>OZ240207.1:0-3128949 GCA_965197415.1 Dehalococcoidia bacterium
CCTCAGCCACACCGTCAACTATGCCCACCTCTACAGGACCGTCAAGGAAGTGATGGACGGTACGCCTCGTAATCTTCTTGAGGCGCTCGCCCAGGAGATAGCCGAGTCGTCAATGGCCCGGTTCCCGATTCAGGCAGTGCGCGTCAAAGTCATCAAGACCAACCCGCCCATAAAAGACTCAATCATGTCTGGGGCAGCGGTGGAGATATACCGGACCCGGGCCTAGGGCGCGTTCACATTAAAGCCGAACTCGGGCGCCAAAACCCCAAGCCTGCCATTCCGAACGCAGTGAGGAATCTAAAAATGTCGTTCGGAGTCATGCGGCGATTCGACTGACAGCCTCTTTCCTTGGGCCGCTGGGTTTCTGAGCGCCCCGGTTTGAGGACAAGGGCTTGAGATTCCTCACTGCGCTGCGCTCCGTTTCGGAATGACATTAGAGGGGCCGGAAAGATGTAGGTCCTAGACAGACAAGTTGTCGACGTAGACCTTCCCCGCCTTCATAACCATCTTGATTTTCGACCTGTCTTGCAGGATGGTCACGTCCTTTAAGGGGTCGCCCTCGATGAGCAATAGGTCGGCGGCTTTCCCCGGTTGAACAGTCCCGCTCTCTTTATCTATGCCCAGGCACTCTGCGGCCCACCCTGTGGCGGCTTGGATGACCTGCATAGGACTCATGCCTGCCGCCGCCAACAATTCCAGTTCCTGGGCGTTGTTTCCATGCAACCAACCTCCGGCGTCGGTGCCGCCCACGACCTTCACGCCCGCTTTCAGGGCAAGTTGAATGCTCTCAATATGGTGGGGTTGCAGATGTTCAGCCCGCTCTCGCCCATGGGGCGTGCCTTGTGTCCTGTGGTATACATATACGGTCAAGGTCGGGACGAAAAAGGTCCCCTGGTCAGCCATAAGCTTGAACAGGTCCGGGTCCTGGTCCAGATAGCTGCCGTGCTCGATGGAATTCGCCCCTTCCTCGACAGTCATGCGAAGGCCTGGACCTCCTAAGGCATGGCACATAGTCCGCTTGCCATGGGCTTTTGCTTCCTGGACTAAGGTGCGAATTTCGTCCCGGCCGAACTCAACGTCTTTGGGTCCGTGGCCTGGCCAAGAGCTTGCCCCTCCCGTCGTGGCGAACTTGATTACATCGGCGCCGACTCTCACAGCCTCACGCACACACCGGCGCACTTCGTCGGGCCCGTCGGCCACGAGCATAGGAAGCCCTGCGTTGTCCCCTATGGGTGGACGGTGCCAAGACGGGCTCCTCCGGTCTGCGAGACCTCCCGTTGGAGAGATGGGACTGGCAGCCACCAGGAGCCGTGGCCCGTCGATAATGCCTTCTTCAACCGCATACTTGAAACCGGCGTCCAGCCATCCCGCGTCACGTACGGTTGTATATCCTGATTGCAACGTATCTTCTATGGTCTGGGCAACCCTAAGTGTGCGGAGGCTGGCAGGCTCGTCAAGCCCCCATCGCCCCGCCAAATCGTAGCCTTGCATCGCCAGGTGGTCGTGGCAGTCTATGAGGCCCGGCAGCAGGGTGAGTCCATGTCCGTTAAAGGCCTGGGCGTCAGGTGGGACATCAACAGACGCCGTTGGACCAACTGCTTCGATGGTCCCGTCGCTGTTGATAAGAGCCGTAGTGTTATCAACCGGGTCGGAGCCGGTCCCGTCGATTAGCCGCACGTTTGTGATGGCCAGCATGTCGTTCCCCCGCTCAGCATCGTTTCTCTATTGTACCTTGTAGTGGCCAGTGACGCTCAGGAGTCCAAAATAGAAGAAGCCCCCGATTATCGGGGGCTTCTTACGTTCGTCCGTCTGATAGGGCGCTAAACCGTGTTGTTCCTTCTCCTGTTGGATACGTACAGGACGCCTCCGCCGACGGCTATCAAAGCTAAGCCGATAAGCAGTATGGGAGCAATGGCTCCGGACAGGCTGGCGTCACCCACATCCGGCGGTTCGGGCGTCGGGTCTGGCGGGGGCGGCGGGGGCGGCGGGGGCGGGTCTGTCACGCCGAACACGAAGCTGCCCACGCCCTGAGATGCCTGGTACGCCTGTATTGCTCCGCCTTCTCCGGCTGTCGCCTCGACCGATCCGTTGGAGTTGGCGTCGACACCGTTCAATGCTTTCGCTAGCTTGTCTACTGCGTTGGCTATCTTACCGCGGGCCACCGTGCCATTCTCGTTAGAGACCGCTGACTCTGCGTTTGCCTGGGCCTGCTCGACCCATGCTTTAACGTTGGCCGCAGTGTCGGCAGCTTCCTGGGCCTTGGCTGCTATGTTGGTGTCGCTGGGGTCAGCAGCTGTTGCAGCAGAGGCTTGGGCCATTACCTGGTCTGCGTAACCCGCTATTCCGGGGCCGGCGGCTATCACGTCGAGGACCATCTGGGAGCCGCTGCGGACATCATCCAACGAATCGGCGTCCGAGGCCATTTCAGCGTAGGCCAAAGCCATCGCTGTCTGTGCTCTCAGTCCTACCGCCGAACCCATGGGCTCACCAACGTAGAGGCCACCCTCATAGGTTGGGTTCCCTTCGGCTGAGTGGACGAGCATTTGTATTTGGGCATAGGCGTCGCCGTTGAGCGCCAAGACGTAAGGTTTGTCGTCCGACGGAGCCGGGTCTGAGTCATTGGCGGGTTCAACACTAATCACGAACGTGTGGTGTATGGACAGGATGTTGGAACCGTTGCTCGTAGCGAAGCTATGGTCGACGGCGCCGTCCGTCACTTCGAACACTCCGATGCTCTGCGGGCCGTCGTCGGAGACAATCCAGCCCTCGTACACTGAGTCGGCGGGCAGAGCCGGGAGGTTGGACAGCTTGACGGTCAGCGTGTCGCTCAGGAGCTCGGAATAATTCGAGTCGTCACTGTCCGCGACAGTGACAGACCCTGTTACTGCCGCGTCTTGAGCCAACGCCACAGACATGGAAGCCAGGATGCCAATAAGGCCGACAATCAGAAAGATCCCGAGGGCTTTAGCCCGTGACATAGCGCCTCCTTAATTTAGCGGGGCCGTCCACGTTAAATAGGCCTATCCTGTAGTATAGACCTAGATAGCGGGTTTTCGCTCACAAGCTGGTGACATAGTATAAGAGGTTTGTCTACAACTGGCAAGGGCTGAATATAGCCGGATAAGGGGAAATCGTCGAGTGTTGTGCCTCCTGGGGAAAATCGCTATGATGCTTGCGTCATCCATGCCTGGCCGCGCCGCTCGGCAAATCCGCCTTGAGGTGATTCCTTGGAAAACCGTTTCGACGTAGTGGTTGTGGGAGCCGGAAACGCCGCTCTCTCAGCCGCCATCGCGGCCCGTGAACAGGGAGCCAGCACGTTGGTCCTTGAGAAGGCCCCAGAATACTTCAGAGGCGGCAACACCTATTTCACCGGCGGAGTCATCCGTTGCCCGTACAATGGCTTGGAGGAGATCAAAGCCCTCGTTCCCGACATGTCTGAGGAAGAGGAACGCTCTATCGAGGTGGGCAAGTACACCGAAAGCGACTTCTACGCAGACCTTATGAGGGTCACCAACGGCCTCTCGGACCCAGTCATGGCCCAGCTGCTGGTGACCAGGTCCCTTCCCACCCTTCTCTGGCTGAGGGAAAAGGGTGTCCGGTACGTCCTGTCTTTCGGCAGGCAAGCCTTCAAGGTGGGAGACGTATACCGTTTCTGGGGAGGGCTGGTTATCGAAGCTGTCGGCGCCGGCAAGGGCCTCTCGGACCAGCAATTCGATGTGGCCGACAGGATGGGGGCCAGCGTCAGGTATTCCACCAGGGCCGTCTCGTTGATTCAGGACCAGGTGGGAGATGTGTCGGGAGTTCGAGTCAAGGGGCCGGACGGGTTTGAAGACGTCGCCGCCGGAGCGGTGGTGTTGGCGTGTGGCGGGTTCGAGTCAAACGCGGAGATGCGCACCCGATATCTTGGGCCTGGCTGGGAACTGGCCAAGGTGCGGGGCATCCCGTACAACACCGGCGACGGAATACGCATGGCGCTGGATATAGGCGCCCAGGCCCACGGGCACTGGAGCGGCTGCCATGCCGTGGCGTGGGACCTTAACGCTCCGCCCTACGGCGACCGGGTGGTCACCGAGCTTTACCAGAAGCACTCCTACCCTCTTGGCCTTATAGTTAACGTAGAAGGCAAGCGGTTCGTGGACGAGGGCGCCGACTTCCGCAACTATACATACGCCATATACGGCAAGGAGATTCTGCACCAACCCCAGGGCGTGGCGTTCCAGATATTCGATGAAAAGGTTAGGGACAAGCTGCGGGACGAGTACCGGATTCCCCAGGTGACAATGGCCTCCGCCGACACCATTGGCGAACTGGCCGACAGGCTGGACATCGACCGGGAGGGCCTCGTTCGGACCGTGGAGGAATACAACAACGCGGTCCAGGATGGAGACTATAACCCGGCTGTCCTGGACGGAAAAAGCACAGCGGGCATAGACCCTCCCAAGTCCAACTGGGCGCTGCCCCTGGACACGCCGCCGTACATCGGCTACGCGGTGACCTGTGGAATAACCTTCACCTTCGGCGGCCTCAAGATCAATGAGCGGGGCCAGGTACTGGACTGTGAAGAGGTCCCCATACCCGGTCTCTACTGCGCCGGGGAGATGGTGGGAGGCTTGTTCTACCACAACTACCCCGGAGGGTCCGGCCTGACCTCTGGGGCCGTGTTCGGCAAGATAGCCGGAGACAGCGCGGGCGAAGACTCGCTAGCTAGGGCCTTGTAACGCTCTATTAACACCTTTGACAAGGTGGATTTGGAGCCTCCACGCCGTTTGACAGTGCCTGTGGGCGGCGCTATATTCTCGATTGGCTGCCAATGTCGCCTATCTTGTCCATCATTCCACCCTTACGGTTTCCTTAGGAGGCCCCATGCCCCTGAACATCATAGTTCTAGCCAAGCAGGTCATAGACCCGGAGATGCCGGCCTCAGCGTTTCAGGTCGACCGTGAGAACAAAAAGGTAGTCACTCCCGCCTCCATACCGCCGGTGGTGAACGGCTTTGACGAAAACGCAGTGGAAGCCGCCATGCGGATTAAAGACGGCCAGGAAGCCAACGTTACCGTCATTTCTATGGGGCAGAGTTTTTCCCTGGACGTGATGAAGAAGCCCCTCTCCATGGGAGCCGACGAGCTTGTTCTCCTCAACGGAAACGAGTTCGAAAACGTGGCCGACAGTTTCTTTACGGCGTCCCTGCTCAGCGCCGCGATCAAGAAGCTGGGCGACTTCGACCTGGTGCTCTGCGGGCGTCAAGCCTCGGACTGGGACAACGCCCAGGTGCCATTAGGGGTGGCCGAACTTCTGCGCATCCCCTGCATCACCATTGCAAAGAACGTCCAGGTGGGTGACGGCAAGGTCACGGTGGAGAGAGTCGTCCCAGACGGATACGAGATCATCGAGGGACCCCTGCCGTCGCTGGTGACCGTGAGCAACGAGCTTGGCCAGCCCCGGTATCCCACCCTGAGGGGCATAATGGCCGCCACCCGCAAGAAGCCCACCGAGTGGAGCCTAGGCGACCTGGACGTGGACTCCTCCCAGATAGAATCGAAGCTCAATCTCGTAGACTTGTTCATCCCTGTGGTCGAGGCGGAGTGCGAGATTGTAGAAGGCGATACCGATGAAGAAGCCGGACGAAACCTGGCACTGAAGCTCAGAGAGGCCAAGCTCATTTGATAACGTTGCCTGTCCAATGGGGCGGACGCACGTGACGAATACAGTTAGATTCTCGGAGGTAGCAAACCCATGCCTAGCGGAGTGCTAGTCGTAAGTGAATTGGACCAAGACGGCGTTAATTCCACCACGAGGGAGTTGCTGGCTGTCGGAAGGAAACTGGCTGACGAGTTGGGCGAGGAGCTGAGCGCCGCAGTCCTGGCGGGAGCCGCCGGAGACCTGGCCCAGACACTGTTCAGCCACGGGGCCGATAAAGTGTACGCGGTCTCTCATGACCTCCTTCAAGACTACCAGGCGGACCTTCAACTGGCCGCTCTAGAGAAAGTTTGCACCGAGGCGTCTCCCAACATCATTCTGGTTGGCCGGACTCTCATAGGGAGAGAAATAGCTCCGAGGCTGGCTTTCCGCCTTGGTGTTGGGCTTGCCCAAGACTGCCTGGAAGTCCGAATCGACGACAACGGACGGCTAGTCGCCAACAGGCCGGTGTACGGGGGCTCCTGCATGGCGTCAGTCACCTGCATGAGAAGCCCGCAAATCGCGGCCATACGCCCCAAGGTCTATGAGCCTTTGGAAGGTGATCCTTCCCGCTCCGGTGAGGTTGTGGACGTCGCCGTGGAGCTGGACCCGTCTATGGCAAAGGTAAAGGTAGTACAGGTGGTCAGGGAGGAGTCGGAGGGCGTCAAGCTGGAAGACGCCAGTATAGTCATTTCCGGCGGCAGGGGCCTTGGCGGGCCCGAGCCCTTCAAGAAGCTTGAGGAAGTGGCCGGCATATTGGGCGCCGGAGTGGGTGCTTCCCGCGCCGCCGTTGACTCCGGCTGGGTGCCTTACAGCTGGCAGGTGGGTCTGACCGGCAAGACCATCACTCCAGAGCTTTACATTACCGTCGGCATATCCGGGGCCAGCCAGCACATGGCGGGCTGTTCCGGGGCCAAGGTCATTGTGGCCATCAACAAGGACGCCGACGCCAATATCTTCAAGGAGGCCCGGTACGGTGTGGTGGGCGATTGGGAGAAGATACTTCCTTCGTTCACCGAGGCGGTCCGCGAGCTAGTCAACAGCTAGCGGCGGCCAGCGGAGCTCGATCATCCCAGGTCCGGAAGCAGGTAAGCCATGTGGATAGACCTCATCATCGGAGCCTCCATATTCGGCTTTTCCGGGCTGTTGGCGTTAATCTTCAACAAAGGCATCTTCCCCCTAGTCCTCCGTTTCGCCCACTGGACGCCCACCGACCTGGATGGCAGGCTGCTGCTGTCCATCAAATTCCCCTTTACGTTGCTGCTTCTGATGCTCGGAGCCTACCTCGGTGTAAGCGTGCCCGTGGAGTTGAGCGCGAGGCAACAGGACATCCTGGACGCGGCTGCTGTGTCAATGGGGATTCTTCTGGGCACCGTGGCCCTGGGTTCGATAGTCCCGACGGCGCTGAACTGGTACATCGAAAACCTGTCGAAGGATTTGGAGAGCGGCTCAGGCAGTCGTCTGGTCCCCCTAGTGCGGCGGGTTTCCATGGTGGTGATATACGCTCTGGGCGGCATCCTCATCATGGACCAGTTGGGCATCAACATCAGCCCTCTGGTTGCGGGACTTGGCCTTGGCGGGCTGGCTGTGGCGCTGGCCATTCAACCGACACTGGCCAACCTCTTTGCAGGGGCCTACGTGGTTACGGAAGGGCTGGTCTCGCCTGGCGACTACATCGAGTTAGAGGGTGGGATATCCGGCTACGTGGTGGACGTGAGCTGGCGCAGCACCCGCATACGCACCTGGAGGAACAACCTGGTGGTGGTGCCCAATTCACGCTTTGCCGAGACCATCATCACCAACACAGCGGCGCCGAGTGAAGCCGTCAACATCTACCTTACTTGTGGCGTCAGCTACGACAGTGATTTGGAGCAGGTCGAGCAGGCGTCCAGAGAGGTTATGGACGACCTTCTGGAGGACAATCCCGACGCCGTACAGGGGTACGGCGCCTGGTTCGGTTTCGACGCCTTTGGCGACTCCAACGTGGACTTCTGGCTCTTCATCCAGGCAAAGAACAGGATTGCCAGCTTCAGCCTCCAGTCGGAACTGATGAAGAGGCTCCACGCCAGGTTCACCGAAGAGGGAATCGTAATCAACTATCCCGTCCGCACGTTGCAGTTCCCCGAAGGCTGGGGCCCGCCACCGGGTTGGGGGCCGCCCGAGGGCGTGGCGCCTGAAGAGGGCAGGGCCGCCCAGACCCGCCCAGAGCCGCCGTCTCGGCGAGAACCTCGCGCGCCCCGAAGGCCCGGACGACGCCAAGGGACCTCAGGCCCGGAGGGCGGCGACGCCGAAGGACCCGACTTCTAGAAACGCCTTGTACTTGATAATAAGGCGGCCGACGTGGGCAAAGTCATATTTAGGGCTCGTAGTCGTTGTGGTTGGAGCGTTGGCGTCGCTGGCTGCTGTCGGGTGTTCTGCTTCTGAGGTGACAGAGCAGAAACAAACCCCGACCGGCTCAAATAAGGACGCAGAGCAAGAACTAACGCTGACCGGCCCCGATGTTATCCAGATAGGCTGGGAACACGAACCGCCCCTTAGAAACAGCTCACGCCGGATCATAGAGGGTCAGGAGGTGGACGGCGATTGCCGTTGGGCTTCCGGCTTACTCCAAACTCCTAAAATCGTCCGTGTATTGGCAGTGGACCTGGAAAATTGTCTGGAGCTTATAGAAGAGGGGACCTTATCCGCAGAAGGCCACAAGTTTCACGCCGCGCAGCAAGCTACTGAAGAGGCATTTATTGAAAAGCACCCGGAATATTATGGAAGCGGCTCAGTGGATGCGGAAGACGCAAACCAAACACCGTGGCCGGACGTGGAGAGGTCTAAGTAGGACGATATGGTTGTCAATTCGGGGTCAAAGGCCTCTCAGCTGGCGATCTGCGCCGTGACGCTCATGGCAGTTGTGGCAGTAGCCTGCGGCCCGGACGTGCCTGCAACCCCGGAGGCGCCTGCAACACCGGAAGAGGTCCTTGAGAAGGCCCTTGTAGCCATGGGGGACCAGGAGGGATACCATATCGAATACGACTACCATTTAGTCGACATGCTCGGAGAGGGAAGTGCAGACGACCGTGCAGTTTTGACGATGGACATCTCCATAGTCGCCGATTTCCAGGCTCCTGACCGGATGTGGCTAAGGGGAGGCGGGGTAATGAGTATGGGACCTGGAGGGAACGTGGACAATGAGTTCGATGAACTCCGGGTGGGCTTCGATGAACTCTGGGTGGGCAATGTAGTATACGTCAGGAATCCTACCATGGGGCGGGGGCGAACCGGCACCTATCCTGACAAGTACCCCCGAACCTTTTACGACGCGATTGACATCGTCCCCGATACCTTCAGCGCCCTCGAATTCGCCGAACCTGAGATAGTAGACGGGCATGAATCGTACAAACTCAGCGGAAGAGTGATGGAGCTATCTGGAGTGTACGCAGAGTACCTGAAATGGGACGACAGCATTCGAGAGTTCCGTGTGGAGTACTATATCGGTAAGGATGACTATCTAATCAGGAAGTTCTTCTATGAGACGGTAAGCGACGACAAAGCAAAGTCCGTCAACGCTGCGTACACGTATTCCCGTTTCGATAGTCCGGCCACCATCGACATACCTGAAGTAGCCCCGCCGACCCCGCCCTAGTTTCTCCCCCGGCCCCGACTTCTAAAAACGCCCTCCCAGGTCACCCCCAACCCCCGTCTTTTCTGCGCCGTTTGTGGCTGTAGACCTATCCGTGGCCCAGGACTTGGCTAAAATAAAAACAACCTTGTATTATCGGATAATTAGTATTATTATTTTAAGTAGTCCAGCTTGACTCGTCATAACGAGGCTGGTGACGTGGGCAAAGCCAGATTCGGACTTGCAGTTGTTGTTTTAGGAGCGTTGGTTTCCCTGGCGGTCCTTGGATGTTCCATGACTGAGGAGGCAGAGGAGGAACCAACCCCGACCAGCCCCAATGAGGAGGCAGAACAGGAACTAACTCTGACCGGGCCCGACGTGATTCAGATAGGCTGGCAACATGAACCTCCTCTTCGAAACAGTGCGCGTCGGATAGTCGAGGGCCAAAAGGTGGACAGCGAGTGTCGCTACCCCTCCAACTCAATCCAAGGTTCTAAAATCGTCCGAACGCTTGCAGTCGATGAGGGAAATTGCCTGAAACTCATGGAAGAGGGAACCCTATCTGCAGAAGGCCGAAGGTTTCGAATAGCGGAACGAGCGACTGTGGAAGCGTACATGGAGAAGCATCCAGAACTGTATAGCAGCGGCTCAATGGATGCGGAAGAGGCAGACCGAACACCGGCGTCGGACGGGGACAGGTCTAAGTAGGACGATATGGTTGTCAATTCGGGGTCAAGGGCCTCGCAACTGGCGATCTGTGCCGCGGCGATTGTGGTCGTCGCAGCCGCGGCCTGTGGTTTAGACGAACCCGCAACCCCGGAAGAGGTCCTCAATAAGGCCCGCAAAGTCATGAGGGACCAGGACGGATACCACGTAGAATACGACTACGATATAGTTAGAGAAGGGCTCCCGGATGAGGGCGCTGACATCACAATTGATGGCGTCGTTATTGCTGATTTCCAAGCGCCTGATCGGATACGCCTAACTGGAACGACCACCAGTTCGGTGGTTGACAGGACCATGGTGAATGAGATCGATGAACTTTGGGTGGGCAATGTCCAATATCTCAGAAGTCCGGCAACCGGACGATGGAGGACGATTACCTTTCCAGACAAGTATGCCCAGACCGTCAACAAAATGATCGACATCTCTCCTGATGCCTTCAGCAAGCTGGAATTTGCCGAACCGGAGGCAGTCGAGGGGCATGAATCGTTCAAACTAGTCGCAACGGCTCCCCCAGGAGTTTACATGGCATTCCATGACTCGCCCCCAGAAGTCTGTGTGGAGTATTACATTGGCAAGGATGATTATCTGATCAGAAAATTCGTCTTTGATGCTGAGAGCTACGGTGACGTGAAATCCCATACTGTGACGTACAGGTTCTCCGGTTTCGATAATCCGGTCGCCGTCGACATACCTGAGGTGGCGCTGCCGACCACTCCCTAGTTTCGGGCTCAATGCCCTTTGTCAGCTAGCGGGTTCCGAGGCCGTCCCTGACTTTGGCCGCCAGCAGAGGCAGGACCTCCCCGGAAGGTCCTTTAAGTGTCATGTCGGCAAGGTGAGAGAGGGAGGTCGGGGATGGGTTGATTTCCACGACTGTGGCGCCCCGCTCCTTGGCGGCGCGGGGCATTCCGGCCGCGGGATGGACCGTGCCCGACGTGCCTATCATCAACATGCAGTCGCACAGGTCCACCTGGTCCAGGCACAACTTGAGCACGTCAGCCGGTATGGGTTCGCCGAACATTACCGTGTCGATTTTCATTGTACCGGCGCATTCGGGGCACAGGGGAGGGAAGTCTACCACAGGGAAATCGTCCCTACCGACGCGCAGGGTGCATTCGATGCACCTGAGCTTGGTGCGGTTCCCATGAATCTCGGCCACGTTGACGCTGCCCGCCCTGAAATGGAGGCCGTCCACGTTCTGGGTTATGACGTATTGAAGCTGCCCCATTCGCTCCATCTCGGCCAGGGCGAAGTGGCCTGGATTGGGTTTTGCCCCGTCCAGGGCGGCCTTCATGTCATAGGCCGCGTTCCCTGGCGTCTCCTCCTCTTCCAGCCGCTTGGCCCACCATAAAGCCGGATCGTCCATGAATTCCCTGTAGCCCAGGGACGTAGGCTCGCCGTACTTGGTACACAGGCCCCCCGGTCCTCTGAAGGGAGGGATGCCGCTCTCCACGGACATGCCCGCCCCCACCAGCGCAACGACGTGGCGGGCCTTGGCGACGGCTTCTGATGCCCTGTCCACAGCTTGCGACAAATCAAGGTTTTGGCTCATCCTGAAACCTCATCTGTACGAATAGACGCTCCGCCGGAAGCCCTGTCCGGCTGTGATTCTGGCCTGACGGTCCCGGCTTGGACTTCGTAGAAGGTTGCGTGCACACGGCTGAAGTCACTCAGGACTCCCCTGTCTGCGGTAGTCATGACAACTTGCTGGTAGTCGGCTGCCTTTTCAAGTGTCTTTCTCCGTCGGTCCCAGTCCAGCTCCGACAGCACGTCGTCCAGAAGAGCCAGAGGCTTTTCTCCCTTGGCTGCCGTTAGGAATTCGGCTTCGGCCAGCTTCATGCTCAGGGCCGCCGTCCGTGCTTGGCCACGGGAAGCGTATGTGATCATATCCACTCCGTTGGCCGTGATTGCCACGTCGTCTCTGTGGGGCCCCACTCCGGTGGCGCCCGTGGACCTGTCCTTTGCGTTGGACTTTGCCAATGCGGCTGTGAACTGCCTGGCCATGTCCTCCGGGTCGTTTGACTCCGGCGGGGGTACGCTCGGCTTATATTTCAAGAACAGGTCTTCTGCGGATTCCGTCAAATCGAAGTGCCGCTCCCTGGCCAGGACGGATAAGTCGGCCATTGCGTCGTCCCGCCGTTGAACAATCAGCGACCCGTACTGGACCAGTTCCTGGTCCCAGAATTCGAGCTCGTCTTCGTTGGCCCTGTGGTCCTGCAACGCTTTGAGGAGCCGGTTTCGTTGCTGGACCACCCTGGTATATCTCTGGAGTGACCTGAAGTACAGCGGATCGGCTTGGGAAATCATGATGTCCATGAAACGACGCCTGCCGGAAGGCGGGCCGTATACCAGGTCTATATCGTTTGCTGAGAAGAGCACTGAGTTGACCAGGCCCACCAGCTGAGGGGTGGTGCGTCTCGATCCGTTCACTCGGATGTCCCGCCGGATTGACCGGCGTTGAGACGCCCCGCCGGGTGTCGGAGACCTCTTGTAGCCGATTATGACCTGGAGCCTGGAATCGCCCCTTTGAAAGGCGCCGGATAGGATTGTTCCCTCGTCCTGGGCATCCCATCGCATGAGTTCATGGTCGCTAAGGGCGCGGAACGACCGTCCTATGCACATGAGGTAGATGGCTTCGAGGATTCCGGTCTTGCCCTGGGCGTTGCCGCCGTATAGGACTGTGAGGCCCAACGGCAATTCCAGGTCCAGGTGGGAGAAGTTTCTGAAGTTGGTCAGCCTGAGGCGGGAAAGGTGCATCCCGGCGCTCCGTTGTGGGACTTGAACCTGCTGTGCGACCGGGACAGCTAAAGGTCCAGTTCTACTGGGTGTCTCGGAGGGATTCTATCAGACGTTCCAGGTCCTGGGCGCCGGCCACCTCTCCACTGGAGAGCTTATAGCAACGGTCCAAATACAGCTTGGCAAGCTGGGCCCCTTTTAGGGACGAGTCCAAGACCGCTTGTATTAAAGCGGGGATGTAATAATTTTCCGGCAGGAACTTCGTCAGCAACTCGATTTCGCCCTTGGCGTCTTCCTGAATTTGGGGGTCGGTGGACTCCACGGCGAACCGCAGTTTGCTCACCAGCTTGGACAATTCGGCCAGCTTGTCTTGCTCGCTCAGAAGGCCGAAGAGCACCTCGTTGACTCCTACCGCATCTTGGGAAGCTGGCTCCATGCTCTCTGGGAATTCCGGCTGAAGTTGAGCGGCGGACGTGTCCGACCAACTGCTGGAGTATGCCTGGACCACCTCGGTCACCGATTCCATCATCCTTGGCGTGTCGTAGCTCAGGATGTCTCCGGCGAAAATGAGGTCGTCGTCCCGTATGGCGGCCAGCCTGTCCAACTCCGCCCATGACGCTGCTTCTTCCGGCATCGGGGGCAAGGAAAAAGCGGACAGGTCGCCTATGGCGGCGCTGCCCAGGGACGAAGCCAGGAAGGGCGGCACGTACTTGGCGAAGTCCACGGATATGGGGAGCACGATAACGTAGGTGGCGTAAAGCTTTTCGGGAACGCCGCCTGAGCGGAAGTAGACTATGGCATGGCCCTTAGGCTTATCAGGGCGGCCCCGTTCGTAGACCAGATCCATGGGTATGTGGCCTCTGCCTAAGCGGGCCGTTCCTTGTCAGGGTCGGTGAACAGCTGGTTCATCTCCGCCAGAAAGGTCTCCACTTCCGGTGAGAGGGCAGGGTCTTCCGGAGCGTCCGTGGACTGAGTCTCCTCAGAGTCGTAGTGCTCCTCCATTCGGGTGACCAGGTCCTTAAGCTCCGGGTTGCTGGCCATGGCCTTGTCCAACTCTCGATACTGTCGTCTGCCTCTTCTGAAGGGTGGAAGGTCCTCGGGAATGTCGTATATCGACCCGAGTACTTCCAGCAGCCTTGCGGCGCCGGTGTAGTCCTCGTCCAGTTGGAGGTATTGGGGAACGTGGACCATGAAATTCATGGACTCTATATCCTGGTCCAGCTTAGCGATGCCGTCGTTCACCAGGTTCATGATGCTGGTGGGCCCCTGGTATTTGCTGCTCCTCTGACGCAGCCCTCCGGCCCCTTCTTTAGCCGAGACGCCGCCCAGGTCTCCGGTGACAATGACGGGGCGAGTGTGTGGGGCAAAGTCGTACATGGCCCCCAAGCGGCCGTAACGCTTCACCCCGAAGTGTTTGAATATCTCCACCACCGAGTCCGTGTAGTCTTCGCTGAAGGCGTGAGGTTCCAACAGGTGTAAGAAGATCATGTCCGGGCCGTTATCGGACTGGCTGTAGTTGATTACGCTGTTGGGTATGGTGACTTCTCGGACGCCCTTGGAGAACCTGCTGGTGGGGCGGTACCGTGTGAAGTCGAAGTAGTTGCCTGGCCTGGCCAGCCTACCTAATTCCTTTACTCCGAGGTGCCTCTCGAAGCGGGCCATGGCTATGCTGACTACGCTTCCCACATCCACCCAGGGACGCACCATTGTGAAGGCGTGAGGATTGACCAGTTCAGGCACTGGCTCTGTGATTTCGAAAGCTCCGATACGCATGTTCCTATCTTGGCAGATGAACCCCGCCTTTTCAATAGCTCAATGCGGTCAGCATGTGTATCCTTTACAGTCGCTGCAACCGAGCGTAAGATTCTTGAACGGACATGGGAACTTTCAGCGTAAACATCCGTGTTGTCGGCGTCAACGGCATCGTTGAGGATGTCGAGGCGCTTGTTGACACGGGAGCGACCCGAACGTCTCTACCAGTTGGCTTGTTGCGGCGTCTTGGAGTCAGTCCTCAAGAAAACGGCTTGTTTCGCACAGCAATCGGGGCTGTTGTGGAGATGGAGACCGGGGAGACAGAGGTGGAGTTGGGTGGACGCCGGAAGACGGTTCCCATAGTCTTTGACGCTGACGGCGCGGGAGCTCTCTTAGGAGCGACCACTCTGGAAATATTCAGCCTGGCCGTTGACCCCATCGAGCAAAGGCTAACCCCCGTTCCAGGTCTGCTAACGTAAGAACCCGCGACGCTGTTGTTTCCCCTTTTGAGGGGAGCGGGGTGGTCGAGGCCACAGATAGCGGTGTCTCCGGCGGCGAACAGAGCTTGTTCGAATTCCTTAGTCGTCTAATCCGCAACTAGCCTGTTTCAATCGCCATAGCCCCATTTTTGCCTTCTTCACTTGGTTGCCTTTTCATCCTTTGGAAGGCTTCGCATTCTTCAGTTTTGACATACCGCCACGACTGTGGAACAACGAAATCGTCGAACCGGTCCCTCAACCAATTTAGTCCGACTGGACTTTGGTATTCCCACACATTTGTGACTTCTAATGCATATGCGACGTCCTGACCTTGGAAGTAGTTGTCAAATTCCCGTCTATCGACAGTGGCAAGGTCAGCCACATGGTCCCACACGTCGTCGGGGGATCCTTCCCACACCTGACCGACACGGAAGCCTCCCCGTAATTCTCTAGCGGGGCTAGAAACGTAAATGAATACGTCCCGGTCACTAAGGTGGGCCCCGATCCGTCGGCGCAGTTCAACCTTCTTCAAGCCCTCAAATACCAAGTCGGCATAATATGGTTTCAACGAGATAATTAATGGTCTCAACGCTGTAGTCATGAGCAATCTGGGAATCCTAGTTTAAACAGCTTCTGAAATCTGATTGCTGGCATACTTGTCGGGGATTGGACATTCAACCCACTGCCGTCCTCTTCATATACCGTCCTCACGGCATTCAATGGAATCCTCTTCCTAAAGACAAACGTATGGGAAAACCGCAGTGCCATCAGTTTCATAGACGTATCACCGCGGCACATTTGGTAGAGCTCCTCCCAGCCGAGTGCACCGAATTTTCTGAATTTCCTGAGAAGCTCTTTGGCGGTATCGACCACTACTTCATCTAGATGGGATACTGCTACGATCTGTTTCTGACTTCGACTAACGTACCATAGAATCCGCCCAGGGGCCTTGAGAATCTTCTGCGACGTATTAGACTTCCGGTAATAGACGTTCTCCCACCTCAACAACACAGACGGGTCTCCACCGAACATGTCACCAGACGACATCTGTCTGTCGATCAAGCTGATGGCATAGCCTGGTCGAATCGGGACCAGAAAATAATTCTGGTCGGTAGTCAAGCTCACAGGAGCGCATAGGCGTTCGAGCCCGAGATCTGATACATCGTCGTATGTATCGTCCAATCCAGGTGAAAGGGTCGCAATCTTCTGGAGAGCATCTTCCCGATTGAGACAGCCTGAGAAACAGAACTTCACATAGGTGTCTCCCCTTCTTGTGAATCCCATCTCCAAGAGGTCTGGTATCAATGACGGAGTCAGCCCGGATTGGTAGAACTCTACCGTGTCTTGGTTCTTATCTACCGCTTTTGCAATAGTGTCAGCCACTAAGAAACGCCCGAAGAGTGATCGGTCAGCGGTGAGGGCTACTCTCGCTAAGGGTACGTAGACTGCCCCTGTTGGCATGGTGGAGATTATTCGGATTGCGACGTCGTTGTTCTCCGCTTTGAGTAGTTCACACTGGTAGTCGTCGGGTCTCGAAAGGTACCGTTCCAATACCTCTCTCAACTGCCTCAGCCCTTCTTCCTTGTTAAGGAATAGATCGATCGGAAGAGATGCATGGTCGCGGACGGTGAAACGATGCCATCCGAGATGAAGCCCAGAAACCCGGTCAGGTCCATAGGACTGCTCTTCGAGGAGTTCGTGGAGCTCAATGATCAACTCTGTCGGGGATAGCACTCTGAGATTTGTTAAGTCTGCGATGTCTTGTGCCTTGCTCAAAAGAGAATGGTCTCTGGTGACGAATACATTCACGTCGGAAGAGGCAGCCTTTGCCAGATGTCGAATGTCGGAAACTTGGCTGGGTGTACGGTCGGGTAGGATGGTCCTTAATCGGTTATAGAAGTCATCAGCCAGGCTTGGGGAATGTGTCACCTGCGGGAATTGCTGCATCCGGAGTCGCTCGGCCAGTCGGTTCTCCGGGTCATCGTTCCGATCGATTTCGGTAAGCAATTCATCGGTAGTCCAAAGATTGAGAGAGTCAACTAAGAAGTCCGCTAGCAGGGCTTTTGAATGTTCCGACTTATCACTATCTGGTTTAGACAGGTCAAAGAACACTTGGGCGTCAATGACGACATCAACGGTGTCATCTGATGTCTGTGCCTTGAACAATCCCAAGTCCATTTGATTGGCTGAGTTCAGCGTAAGGCGCCACAGTGTTAAGAGGTGCCCAACTACGGAGCGGCCCCGCTTTTCCTCAATTGGAACAAAACCTAGTCTCGGCCACATGGAATGTGCAGGGAAGTCCCTGCGGCAACTCAGAGTTATAAAGGACTGAGTCGTAGCAACACCCTTGAGTTCTTCAAGGAGCTGGCTCGCGACGCCGCGCCCTCTGAATTCTTTCGAGACGCAAAGTTGAACGATTCGGAAGCGACTCTGACTAGACGAGTAGAGCAGGTACCCAATGAGCCTATCACCGTCAATCTTGGCACCTAAGACCCGGCCCTTTTGAAGGTATTCGCTGAGTGCTGCAGCGGGTAGGAAGCCGAGGGTTTGGCTGTTAGACCTCATCAATTCGTCGACGTGGCGTAAATCGTCGGAGGTCAGCTTCGAGAACTTTACCTTCAAATCATTACTGGCTGTCACTCGATTTCTTTACCTCTTCCGGTAGTTGTATCACCTGCTATGTAACTCCGACAAGCGTTTAGACCTGGCCGAAAATGACAATCCTCAGATACACGTGGGTGACTGTGCCGTAGGATTGGCAGAAGCAGGAGACGATTGCCCTGGCGTCCAATGGTTCATGCCGTTGGGCCGGTTCACGGATCAGAAGCGGCCACGAGCAGGGAACCCTCCTTCAACCGCCCTCAGTTCCGATATCAGATCGCGCTTGCCGTCACCGGACCCGTGTAATTCGAATTGTGAATTCGCGGACATCCGGCGCGATGGCGCGGGCAGCGTCAATGACGGTTGCCAGTACCCACCCGACGGCGCTTGCCGTCCACTCGGGCATTGTGACCGACAAGCCGAGACCTGAACTCGCTGGAGAGATGGAGTAATAGTGGAGCGGCGCCTCGACCGGCGCCTTGATCTGATTTTGCTTAGGCACCGCTACCACTGGTCCGAACTTGAAAGATCCGGTGTTCCCCCACTGGAAGCGGGCGGCCAGCTTCTCCTCGGTATGGCCCCAGAGGAACTCGTTGTCAAATGCCACGAGGGCATCTGCTCTCGCCTTCAGAGCTATGTTGAACCAATTGAGGGCGGAGAAGATACCGCCGATGGCGGACCGTTTGCTGGGCTCTAAGTAAGATGCCGTCACCTGGAGCCCAGACAACTCGACGACCCCAAAGCGGCGGAGCGCGTCATCGAAGCACTGGATTAACGCTGGCAGCACAATAGACGGCTCGACGGCCCCGGTGCTTCGCAACCCTGGGAACCTACCAAAACCCGGCCTGCCTCCCCCGGCAGCGAAGCTCAACCTAGGCTCCGACAGGTCGTCGCCTGGTTCGAGGACACCGCCGGTGACATGTTCCAGTCCGACCTGCACCCATCCGATCCGCGAGTCGTCGGTTTTGGAGGTCAACTCTGCCTCCTCCATCCCCCATAGCAGCGGCTTGCGGTGGTTCGACGTGGTGGACCAACTCATCAATTTCGCGCGCGCTAAGAAAACGCTGTAGAGGTCCTCCTCCTCGGAAACAATGCCTTCAAGGTTCGTGTCCCGGGAAAACTGTCCGAAAGCCTCAAGGAAAAGCGTCGATGACATGGCAACCCCTCTCCGCTAACAATCCAGATGCCGCCGCAGTTGTTTATGCAGCCGGTCTCAGGAGCGGTCGGTCTCCCTACGATGGTATGCCGGGCGGGCGGGTATGCACATCCGGCTGATGCCGTGGACTCAACGACCGTTTGGGGTCAGTCTACGTAGGGCATGACTTCGTTGGCGAACCACTCTACACCATCGTGGTAGGCGGAAATGTCCTGCGTGAAGAGGCCAAGGATGAAATGCTCTATGCCTATTTCCCTGGAACGGGCGATTTCGTCCCTGGTGTCCTGGGCTGAGGCGCCTCGGCGGATGCTCCGGCTGACGCTTACAGAACCCGCTGGCCTTCCGGCCTTCTCCACTTCCTGATGAAGGAGAGCTATCTTCTCGGCAATCTCTTCCATGCTCATCAGCTGCGTCGTCGGGAGCCAGGCGTCTCCAACTCGGGCCGCCCGCCGGATAGCTGGCGGCTCGTTTCCGCCGACCCAGATGGGTATGTGGGGCTTCTGGATGGGTTTGGGGTAGAAATGTATGTCGGAGAAGCTGGCATAGCGGCCCTGGAATGAGGGATTGTCGCTGGTCCACAGCTCCTTGAATATTTCGAGGTACTCGTCGGTGACCCTGCCTCGCTGGCGGAAGGTGTCCAGCCCTAGGGTTTTGAACTCCTCTTCCATCCAACCGACGCCTGCACCCAGAATGATCCGCCCGTTGGACATGAAGTCCAGCGTGGACAGTATCTTGGCAGTCAGAATGGGTTCACGGTAAGGGATAACCAGCACGAGGGCGCCGATTTTCACGTTTTTGGTGCAACCGGCCAGGAAACCCATTGCCGCCAGCGGCTCGCACCACGGCGCTTCTCGGGCGAAGGGCGGGTCTCCGGTCTCCGAGTAGGGGTATCTGGGGGCTATCGAGTGCGGGAGAATAATGTGGTCGTTTACCCATATATGGTCGAACCCGAGCTCATCGACTTGGGTTGCGATGGCCAGAATATTCTCCGGTGAAGCCGCCGGTCCTACCACTGGAGTGTTGCACCCGAAACTCATCATGCCTCCCAGTCTTAAGGCGTCCTCTCGGTTGCGAGAGGCCGTTTTGGTGGGTAACATACCATATTGACGACTGTTCGCAAACAAACCCATCGCGGGGAGTTTTTGGTCGATGGATGACATAATCGGTATGAAGGACATGGAGGCCATCTTCAGCGTCACGGACGCGCTGGGCATCGACCGTGAGCAGGTGAGCGTGCCATTGGGCAAGGAAGACCCCGGACAGGTCACGTGCGCGCCGTCGGGTGACGTGGAAATCGTAGTGCCCCTCTCCACGCCCATAACCGTCTGGTTGGAGACCCTCAGGTCGGACCTCACAGACTTGGGATTCACAGAGCAGGGCAGCGACGAGGACGATTGGGAAACTTAGACCGTTGGACACGGCGAAAACCATGATAGGAGGACGAGCATGGCCGGCGACAAGATAGGCATCGGAATCATCGGAGCAAACGCCAACTACGGGTGGAGCAAAAGGGCGCATCTGCCAGCCCTGAAAGCTCTCCCAGAGTACGAGTTGGCCGCCGTCTGCACCTCACGTCCAGAGACGGCCCAGGAATCCAAGGATTTCTACGGAGCGGGTGCTGCCTTCCACGACTACCGGGAGATGGTCCAACACCCCAGCGTGGACCTGGTGGTGGTCTCGGTGAAAGTGCCGTTCCACTATGAAATGGTCAAGGCTGCGATAGAAGCTGGCAAGGACGTGTTCTGCGAGTGGCCATTGGGCGCGAATTTGGCGGAGGCTGAAGAGTTGACCTCACTGGCCCAGGAGAAGGGGGTGGGTACCATGATAGGTCTCCAATCCAGAGGCGACCCGTCGGTGATCCACATCAAGGAGCTGCTGGCCGATGGCTGTGTGGGTCAGCCGTTGTTGTGCAACATGACCATGTTCCTGCCAGGGCTCCTTCAACGGGGACGAGACCGGGCTTGGTCCGCCGACCGGAAGGCCGGGGCCAACACCCTCACCATCGCCACGGGCCACTCTCTGGACATGCTGGGTTACTGCGTGGGCGAGTTCATAGAGCTGTCAGCCCAGGTGGCCGTGCAAGTGCCCGTTTGGACCACTACCGAGGGGGATAAGGTGGACTGTGACGCCCCCGACAACGTGCTTGTGAACGGGCGATTGGACAACTGCGCCGTCGCCTCCGTTCACGTGTCCACGGTACCCTGGCACGGCACGGGTTGGCGCCTGGAAGTGTTCGGCAACGAGGGCACGCTGACGGCTTCCGGGGGACAGATGGTCCAATACACCGACATCAAGATACACGTCGGCAGACACGATGGGTCTATGGAGGCAATGACTCCGCCGGACAAGCACCGATGGGCGCCCAGTGACACGCCTGCCGGAGAGGCGTACAACGTGGCCCAGCTTTACCGGAGATACTCCCAAGCGAAGCAGGCGGGAGAAGGAGTGGACAACGACTTCAACCTGGCGGTGAAACGCCACCGGTTGCTTGATGCCTTTCAGGAGTCCTCGGACAAGGGAGCGTGGGTAAAAGTTGAGGCATAAGCCCGGGCGCTGGCCCCAACCTCGATTCTTCCGCATGGCAGGTGAACGGGACACATGAGCAGTCCTCTCGGAAAGATAGACAAGCCGGAAGCCGATCAGTACAAGGAGGGTAGGAAGATATTTCTGGTGTCCCTCTTTCTCAGCCCGCCCGATGGCCCGGACGACCTGAAGGCGCTTCTGGAGGAATACTGGGAGGAGGCCGGTGAGCACGTCGCCAGGTTGGAGGCGTCGTTAGGTCCGGTGTCCCACATATTTCATGAGACCGTTTTCCTGGAGGGCGAGGAAGGCGCGGCCATGTTGGAGCAGATAAACCCACTGGCGTACCGCGCCCTAAGGGCCCGGTACTATTCAGGAGCCGTGCTGGAGGCCACGGAGGACATGGATCTGTTGCAGGAGACCACCGACTGGCAGCGGTGCCTTGTGGCGGGCCTGACCAGCGAGAAGGTTTTCACCACTGTGGTCGAGTCCTACGACGACGCAGTGACCCGGCGGTATCAACACATCAGCGAGAAAATCAACGAGAGCATCGGGGAGGACGAGTCGGCCATCCTAGTCATAGGAGAGCAGCACAGGGTTCAGTTCCCTTCGGATGTTCAGGTGTTCTACGTGTCTCCGCCTGCCCTGGACCGCCTAAAGCAGTGGATTAGGGACGCGTCTTCCCGGACGACTGGGGAGTCGCCACCGCCGCAAAGAGACGACTCCACCGAGCCGGACGAAGCTCCTGAAACTACGGGTGAGCTGTTCTAAACGCCTCGCCGGCGCTAGTCCGCCTAAGCCAACTATGCTGGAGTAGGGGTATGCAAATGGCCCCTGACGAATATGTCCCTCAGCGAAACACGGCCAAAGCCAGCCACCATTACCCACAGGAATATGACGCCGCCGCCGCCGAGGACGACCGAGGCGGTGATGTTGAAGTCTGCGATGATGCCATTGGTCAAGTTGGCGATGGCCATCATGCCTTGAATGTGCCATGTATACACGCTCAGCAGGCGGCCCCTAATGGCGTCCGGAGCCATGGCCTGAAGCATCCCGTGGCTCAGGGTCATGAAGCCTCCCTGGGCGGCGCCCATGAGAGACACCGAGCACATGGCCAGCGCGAAGTTGGGCGACAGCCCCAACGCTATAGGCCCGAGGCCGCTTAGAGTCCCCAGCACCAGGAACATGCGGCCCCTGATTCGCTCGCTCTTTATCCCGCCCAACGTGACTGCCATAGCCAGGGCGGGAGCTCCATATGCCACCATCAGGAGCGAGAAGCCTTCCAGAAGATCGTCCCCCGGCTCCCTTCCCAGTTTGTCCACGGATATGGCGGGAAAAAGGGACTCGAATGACATGGTGAAAGCGCAATGGCCCACGACCAGCAGGACCAGCCACATGATTACCGGGTTCCGGTAAAGGTATGAGACCCCGGTCCATATGTTGGCTCCTATTACTCTGAACCCGGCGCCCGCCCGCACGACGCCGGTGGAAACGGTGCGGATGCTCAGCACAAAGCCAAGGCCAAGTACGTAGAGGCCGACGCACAGGAAGAATACCCAGTCTCGCCCGGAGTCCAGGAAGGGACCGGTTATCCACAGCATCAGCAATATCAACAGCGGTCCCATGAATCGGGACCCCTGCTGCGTGGCCGAGTTGAGGGCTACCGCGTTGAACATTCTTTCCGGGGGCACGGTGTTGGGCAGCAAGGCCTGGGCGGCGGGCATCTGAGTGGCCCTGGCGCAGCCGTTGATGAGGGACAAGGCTACGAGGAGTATTTCGGGCCTCCACACTTCCAGGAGTCCCGTGACCACCAATACGGCCAGCAGCAGGTTCTGGCCCAGGTTGACGGCGTAGGCGGACCTGAGGACAGTCTGACGGTCGAAACGGTCGGCCAGGTAGCCTCCGATGGGGGCCATCGCCACGGCCGGAATCATCGCGGCGAATGTGACCGCAGCCACCCAACCGTCGGAACCGGTCAGGTCCTTGACAAGGGCCCCCCGGGCTACGATGAGCGCCCAGGCAGCAGATTGGGAACAGAGAGTCGCCAACCACAGTTTGCGGTAGTCGCTGTATTCCAGGGCGGGGAGAAATCGGTCGCTCAGGGCCCGAGCGATGAGTCGGGTGGAGGCCATCGTCCAGGCCTTCCTCAGCCCGCTAAGGGCTTATGACAGCGCTGTCCCCTGAATGCCAGTCTCCCGAACTGCCGGACCTGTCGCTGCATGCCGCTCCTGGAGGCAGGGAGCCCTCGATTTACTTCTATCGTTGCGGGGTAGGCTACGGCACCATCCTAGACAGGCCAGGGGCAGGTGTCAATCTGATGCGCCCGATTCTTCCCTGCCGGAAGCTGCTACATAAGCTCTTTCATGTAGCCAGCCAGAAGTATGTCCAATTGCAACAAAAGAAGTTTGTTCCACGCCGCGCTGGTTTTCACGGCGGTCTGGTGGTCGTCCATCTCTCTAAACAGCAGTTCCGCCACGGCCGTTTGGATGTAGGACATGGTGCCTACCATCTGGCGGGCGGGAATGGGTCCCAGGTGTGCCCGGTGGCTCGGTGGATGGCTGTGGGAGATGCCGGCGGCCAGGGCGGCCACTGCGAAGCTCTCGTCCATTGTGAAGCTGATGGTGCCCCGGAACCAGCGGGCCAGCGTGTGCTTGCGGCGCTCCAAGCGCACCTCGTCCACCTCTCCGTGCTCGTCCAGGAAAAACTTTCTGGACTGGGGAAACTTGATGAAGTTGTCGTAGATGATTCCGGTCAGTTCTTCAGAGTTGTCGATGATGATGGGGCCGCTGTCCTGTATCAGCTGTCGGTCTTCATCCGACAGGCCCACAAAGTTGGCTAGCTCCCTGAGTCTGGCGGGCCAGTTGACTACGTACTTTACCAATGCTCTTACCTTCCTGTGTCTCTACGCCCTAGGTGGTCCCCCGCAGCCGGGGGTCGAGAACGTCCCTCAGGGCGTCGCCCAGCAGGTTCCATGCGAACACCAGAATGAAGATGGCAAGACCTGGGAACACAGGCAGCCAGGGGCCGACAGAAATATAGTTGTCCGCCGCATCCCTGAGCATGGCGCCCCAGGAGGGCTCGTCAAGGCCCGCGCCTAGGCCCAGGAAGCTCAGGCTGGCCTCAGCAATGACGGCCACCCCAAGCTGGAAGGTGAGTATAACGATGAGCACGGCGCCGACGTTGGGGACCATGTGGTGCACGATGACTCGCCAGTCGGACGCTCCAACGGCTCTGGCCGCCAGCACGTAGTCCATCTCCCTGATGGCGAGAGCCTGCGCCCGGATAATCCGGGCCGTGCTGGGAACGAACAGGATTGCCAGCGCCAGGGTGACGTTGTTTACCGACGGCTCCAGCGCCGCCATAATGGCGATGGCCAGTACCAGGGCGGGAAAGGCTATCATGGCGTCTATCACTCGCTGGACCAGCAGGTCCCAGAGTCTCCCGAAATAGGCGCTGGTCAGCCCCAATAGCAGGCCAACGAAACATCCGGCAAAGGAGCTTATCAACCCCACCCTCAGGGAGATTCTGGAGCCTTCCACCAGTCTGCTGAAGGTGTCCCGTCCTAAGTGGTCCGCTCCCAGGAAATGTTCGGACGAGGGACCGCTGAACTTTGCCTCAACGCTTATGGCAGAGATTCTGTGGGTGGTTATCAGGGGCGTGAAAATGGCGACCAGAATCAGGAACAGGGCTATGCCGGCCCCTGCCGCTCCCAGGGGTTTGGTGCGGAAGAAGACTATCACGTGCTGCCAAACGGTCCGTTTGGTCCGCAGTCCCATGGCCACGCTTTCGGGGAATGGATATGCTGTCCGTTCTTGATTCATTTTGGTCGATGGCAGTCGTTTCGAACTTTGCCGGTGAGCCTCCGCTTAAGCGTACCTTATCCTGGGGTTCAACCAAGCGTACATGATGTCGATGGCCAGGTTCAGCACCAGAACGATGACTGTGATGACCATCACTATGCCTTGTATCATCGGGTAGTCTCTGTCGAACAGGGAGTCTATCAGGAGCTTGCCCATTCCCTGCACGACGAACACCTGCTCGATGATTACCGTGCCGCCTATGAGGCGCCCAAACTCGTAACCGGCGACGGTTATAACAGGAAGCAGGGCGTTTTTGAGCGCGTGGCGTCCAATGACGGTCATCTCGCTCAGTCCTTTTGCCCGTGCTGTACGGATGTAGTCCTCTCGGAACACCTCCAGCGTCGAGGAGCGGGTCACCCTGGCCATGAACGCCATATGCGTGAAGGAGAGGGCTATGGCTGGGAAGATCATCTTCCTCAAGTTGGCCAAGGGGTCTTCCGTAAAGCTCTCAAGTTCGATGGGAGGCGCCCAAGCGAAGACGTTGGACAGCACGAAAAGCATTAGGATGGCCACCCAGAAGTTGGGCACGGCGATTCCGGCTATGGTTATGATCCTGCTGGCATAGTCGCCTATAGAGTCCTGCTTTATTGCGGACAGGATTCCCAGGGGGATCGCAACAACCCCGGACATCAGCAGCGCCAGGATGGTCAACTCCAGGGTGGTTGGGAACCTCTTCCATATCTTGTCCCAAACGGGAGCCCGGTAGGTGAAGGACTCTCCGAAGTCCAGTTTGAACATGCTGCCGGCCCAGTCCCCGTATTGGATGATCAAGGGACGGTCGGTGCCAAGCAGTTTGCGGATCTTCTGTAGGTCCTCTTCTGAGAACTGCTCGTCAAGTCCGGCGCCCCCCGCAATCTGGATGGCGGGGTCTCCTGGGACCAACCGGAGAATAACGAAAATAATGACGGAGACGAGGAAGAGCGTCGGGATGAACAGAAGGGCGCGTTTCAGGATATAGGACTGCATCTTCTTACGCTTGACCCAAGTCTGGAAGCTCCCTGATATAGGGATAAAGGCGCCGATTGTGGCCTTAGAGGCGAATTATAAACGACAGGCCCAGGCAAAACCTAGGCCCGTCGTTATATTCAATTCAGTCGAGGCGGACTAGCAAGCAGGGTCGCACCAGATGTGCGAGTGCCTCTTGCTGGAAGCCTGCACCGTGTAGGGGTGGAAGTTCCGGATGCGCTTGTCGATCAGCTGAGCCCTTACGGTGTAGTACCAGACCGGCCAAGCCAGGGGACTGTCCAGCAGGAGGGAGTTTGCTTCCCTGACCTTATTGGCGGCTTCCTCAGGGTCAAGCTCCCTCGATATCTCCTCCACCAGAGTCTTGACCCTGTCGGGGACTTCCCATCCGGTCCGCAGCGGCATCTGGCCCCTCACGTAGGCCACCACTGCGTTGTCAGGGTTTGGCAGGGTGAAGCTGTTGGCCTGGATGGCGATCTGGAAGTCGGCGTCGTTGTAGGCCTGGGAGCCCGCGGCGCTCTCCATCTGCCTCACTGTTACGTCCCATTCCAGCCACTTTTCGAGCTGGTCTTTGAGTATCAGGGCCACGTCGCAGTACTCAATGACCTTCCGGCAAGTGATGGTAAGGTCGTAGCCAGGGCCGAATCCGGCGTCCTGCACCAGGGACTGAGCCATGGCTATGTCCTCGGCGCTCTTGACTCCGGGGGAGTCCTCTCGGAAGCCGGGGAAGGACACAGCCGTCTCGTACGGGAAGCTGAACGCGAAGCCGGGAGGAACCGGGGTCCCAATAACTCCTCGTCCGCCCGTCAGCAAGTTGATGGCTTCTTGCCGGTGCATGACTAGGTTGATGGCCTTTCGGACGTTGGGATCACTGGCAGGCTCGACCCGGGTGTTCATCATGGTGGTGATGTTGAACGATGGGCCAATCCATACGGCTGTGATCTGGTCGCCCAACTCTTCGATGATTTGCTGCGACTCGGCGATGCTGAGGTTGTTGACCGCAGCGTTGCCCATGAGCACCTGACCCGTTTTGTAGGCGGCGATGATGGCGTTCTTGTCGGTCAGTATGAAGTGGGTTATCCCGTCGAAGTAGGGTCGACCTTCTACGTAGTAGTCCTCGTTCTTCTCCTGCTCGATCTTAATATCTTCCACGTACTCGACCAACTTGAAGGGCCCTGTGCCTATCAGGTAGTCGGGGGTCCTGAAGTTCTGGAACTTGCCCTGGCTGGCCAGGTGCTTGGGGAAGATGGGCGTGTCGTCCAGAGCGAAAAGGGGCAGCATGCCCGGAGAGGCGAACTGGGACGTCACCCTGAAGGTGTTGCGGTCGGGGGCGTCATGGCTCTCGTGAAGTCCCCGGAACTGGCCAATGGTCCGGTTGTGCTCTCCCAGGTCACTGGGTTGCAGCGTCTCGTCGGCGAAGAAAGCGGGCAGGCATGTGGGGCAGAGGTAGTAGTCCCAGTTGTAGACCATGTCGTCGGACGTGAAGGGAGTCCCGTCATGCCATACGATGTTGTCGTGGAGGTGGAAGGTGTAGGTCCTTCCATCCTCGGACACTTCCCAGGTTTCGGCGAGGTCGCCGCTGATGTCGTCCAGCGCTGGGGTCTCCGGGTTGAACTGCAGGAGGGCGCTCCACATGGGGCTTGCTGACACTACGGACTGGTAGCTGCTGCCGGGTGCGTGGTAAAGCAACGGCGCGGAGTAGGCGTGCATGGGCACTTGGCCGCCGTACTTGGGCTCAATCCCCGGCTCCAGTGTGGGAGTGGGCACTGCCGTCGGCGTCGGAGTGAAGGTGGGCTGTGGCGGCGGCGGCGTTGGAGTAGCGGTGGGGCGCGGCGTTTCACCCGGAGCCAACGTCGCAGTCGGCGGCGGCGGCACGGGTGTGTCGGCGGGCGGAGCGGGAACCGGGGTGTCGGTTGGGGCAGCAGGCGCTGGAGTGTTCGTCGGCACAGCCGTCGGGTCTTCTCCTCCGCAGGCTATGGCCGCAATCAGGACCAGCGCCAACGGAATTGCCAGCCACAAAAATGGGTTTCTCAACCTTATGGGCGCCATAGAGTCTCCTCCTTAGCTGCTTGCCTTACGATTCTTGTAAGATTCGTCGTATGCCGCATCGCCCACGGCAGAACCAGTCGAAATTCCGCCGTAAGCTAGCACAACGGCCTTGGGCTTGTCAACGTAAAATAGGCGTGCGAATTTATCGGGTCAAAGGTCGGGCGGCCCATTGAATCGGCGCCCAATCCTCTGACCCATGCCGACCCGATCGAATGGGGCGCCAGCTTATGGTGCAGGCGTAGACTCTGTATGTCCTTGACAAAGGCCGCCCTGTTACCGTCCAATACGAATACGGCCACTTATACCAACGTGACAACTCGGCGCACAATCCCGATTGTCTCCCTAACCACGAGAAAGGGTTCCTTCAAGAAACGTGCACTCACCTATCGAGTCCAGCATCATCAAAGAGGGCGATCATGCCGGCAACAGGATGATCGCCCGTTATACTTTGTCCAACGGGATAGTCATCGACGCAATCGGCGTGCCACAGGCGTGGAACAGCCCATTAGGCCCCACTTGGTGCTATGTGGTGGAAGGCGACAAGCTGACTCTGGTGGATACGGGCGCCCATGACACCTATCAGTACTTGGAAGAGGGGCTAAAAGAGTTGGGGCGCCGACCCCAGGACATTGGCCGCATCGTCATATCCCACGGGCACATGGACCACGACGGCAACTGCTATGCGTTGGCCAGCCACAGCGGCGCCCAGGTCTGGGCCCACGAGGTCTACAAGAGCTTGGTGGGAGTCCATAGGCACGGCGCCGCCCGCGAGGTCAACCGGCGGTACGAGAAGGTGCGGCCCCACGCGGACGAGCATTGGGCCCAGAGGGTCCAGAGATACGAGGAGGATTCCTTCCATCTGGAGGTGACGCACCCAGTCGTTGACGGATTGAACCACGACGGGATGACCTTCTACTACATGCCCGGCCATTCTCCCGACGAGCTGGTGGTGCGCTATGAAAACGTGCTCTTTTCAGGGGACCATGTCCTGCCCCTGATTACTCCCCACCCCAGCATGACCATGGACTATGGGGGCTTCCGTGAGCACATGCCCGGGCATTACCACGCCGGGAACCGTTACTTTGGGCTGAAAGTCTATCTCCAGTCACTCAAGAGGGTGCCAACCCTGGGAGAGGACCTGGTCATCCTTCCGGCGCACCGGGCGTTCTACCGCTACAAGTTCAACCCCATCCAAACCGGCAGGGCCATAGAAATACTGGACCACCACGTCGAACGGTGCTATGAAATCCTGGAGCTCCTCAAAGTGTCTCCCATGGAACCCGTCGCGTTGACCCGGAAATACTTCCCCCACATCAAGCGCAACAGCCGCCACTTCTACATCGCCTTCACGGAAGCTCTGGCCCACCTGGAACTCCTGGAGGAGGCAGGCGACTTGGTCTGTCTGGACGACGGCTCCGGCAGGTGGGAGTGGACAGGCACGGTCAATTTCGACGATATAATCAAGAACACGCCAGTCCTGGAGGCTGGATTGGATTCAGGCACGGTCTAAAGGCGAGAACCAAGCGATGCGCGAGATAGCAGTGAGGAGGCTGTCATGGCTGACAATGTGCACACCATCACGGTCCGTTCCTACAGCACAGGGACCCAGGGAAGGGCAATCGCCAATTCCAGGAACCACCACTGGGTTATCGACGACGGCGTGCCGGGAGAGGAGATAGGAGCCGCCGAGGCCTTCCTATCGGGCATTTCAGGCTGCGCGGTGAACCTGATAAGCCGGGTGGCCAGAGAGACGGGCGCACCGTTGTCTTGGGTGGATGCGGTCATAGAAGCCGACCGGGACAACGCCGCCGCCGCCATTCACCCGGACGTAACGGTCTACAACGCGATACGAATGCGCATCGAGCTCACCGGCGTGGACGATGACCAGGCCCACGAGCTGGTGGCCGCCTACCAGAACCGTTGACCGCTCTACGGTTCGGTCGCCGTGGCGACCCCGAACACCACCGTCGAGGTAGTGGCCGTCTCATCTTAGGGACTGGCGTCTAACCCGCGTTCAGGTACTCCAGAAGTTCCCTATTGACTTCGTCGGGAGCCTCTGTCTGGAGGAAGTGGCCGTGGTCCCCTATGTATTTCCCAGTTGAGTTGGGGAAATGCTTAGTCCAAGCGTCCAGCGGCACGGCCCCGACGCGTTGGGCCGACAGCTCCCGGCGCGACCCCCACAAGTACAGCAGCGGGGTCTGGACAGTCCTGTCTGCGTCGGCCTGCCAGTCGGGCGGGTCCTCGTCGGCGGAGGCACGGTAGTAATTGAATCCACCCCGCAGCGCCCCTGGCTGGGAGTACGCCGTTACGTAGTGGGCTATGTCCTCGTCGGCAAAGGCGTGCTTGTTCACCGACCAGTCCCGGTAGAAGTGACGCAGGTAAGTCTCCACGTTATTCCCCACCAGAGCTTCCGGTAAGTCGGGCTGTTGGTGGAAATAGGAGTGCCATACGGACCTGATTTGTTCGGGAGGCTGGGGGGCCATGCGTTCCAGGGGCGGAGCCCCGTCGAGAAGCACCAACTTCTCTATGTAGTCCTCGTGGTCCAACACGAACCTGAAAGACACCCGTACCCCGATGTCGTGGCCCACGAGCTGGATGCTGTCGTGGCCCAGGTGTCTGGACAGTTCGTACATGTCCGAGGCCGACTGGCGGGTCGAATAGCCGGTCAGCGGTTTGTCGGAGTAGCCGAAGCCCCGCATGTCTGGGACGATCACCTCGAACTTCTCTGCTAGCGCGGGAATCTGACGCCGCCAGCTGTACCAGAACTCGGGCCACCCGTGTATGAGCATCACAGGTTTGCCGGATCCGTGATGGACGTAGTGTATGTTTATTCCGTTGACCCTAGCGGTCTTGTGGTTCCATTGGGCGGTCATTTTCAACCCTCCTCATTGCGGCGAAAGCCCTTGTGGTCGGAAGCATATAGCATAGGACGAGGGGAGTGTATTCCACACCATAGTAGGCGTCAATCGGAGCGTCTGGTCCGGCTTCTTGTCTGCCCCCAACGCCTGTGTTAGTCTCTACCCTGCTCCGGCCCATACTTGTTAAAAGGATAGCGTCAGGATGAAGGCTGCCCAGCTTGTGGGACCCAAGCGGTTCGAGTTCAAGGATGTGGAGACGCCGGCTGCTCAAGACGGTGAGTGTCTGATAAAGGTTCAGCGCGTCTCTATATGCGGAAGCGACATACGTAGGGCCTACGGCCCAATACATCCGGAAGAGAGATATCCGTTCGGCATCGGCGAACCTTGCCACGAGGTGGCGGGCATCGTTGCGGAGAGCCGCAGCGATCGGTTCCGTGAAGGCCAGCGCGTCATCGTGCTGCCCGAGCGCGAGGTCAGCGGCGGTCTGGTGGAATATCTCACGTCCCAGCCTGATGAAATGGTGGCCTTGCCGGACTACGGAGACCTCTCGGAATGGGTCATGTGCCAACCCTCGGGCACCGTCCTCTACGCTTGCAAGCAGATGGGCTCCATCATGGGCAAGACCGTCGCCATATTCGGTCAGGGCGCCATTGGGTTGTCTTTCACCATGCTTACGTCCAAGCTAGGGGCTCAGAAAGTCATCGGGGTGGACCCTCTGGACTACCGCCTAGAGTATTCAGGCCGCTTTGGAGCGACCCACACCGTCAACCCCGACAGGGAAGACCTGGCAGCCGCCATCGCCGAGCTTACCGACGGCAACGGGGCTGATATAACAGTGGAGGCCGCGGGGTTTGCCGACACTCTTGACTCGTCTTTGCGTTACGTGACCCAGTACGGCCTCGTAATCATGTTCGGCATACAGTCGGAGCCCATAGTTCCGGTGGACACTTCGCTCCTGACCCAGAACCAGCCCACGTTAATGCCCACAACAGCCGCGCGTGGCGGGAAATCTCCCCCGAACATAGCGGACATAGTCGCTCTCCGTGGCCAGGGATGGATAGACCCGGCGCAGATGATCACCCACCGCATGGAGTTCACCCCAGAAGACGTGAACCGGGCCTACAAGATGTACGAGGACTACGAGGACGGGGTGATTAAGGCTGTCTTGAGGGTGGCCGACTAGCCGTTCCGTCGGCCTGGGTATCCCTCATACTAACCTTCTTCCGCTCCCGGAGAAGGTGAAGTGACATCTGTTTTCAAGGCAATCCCGGAATCCGAATATTTATTAAGGAGGCATTCGATGACAACTGCAAAGTCGGCAATGGAGGAATTCGCCCCGAAGCTGTGGTCCGTCGCACAGGAAGTGCTGTTCGGAGACATCTGGGAGCGGCCTGTCTTGGATTCGCGAGACAGAGCGCTGATTTCCGTAGCTGCCCTGATGGCTCTCTACCGCACTGAGCCACTGCGGGCCCACATACGGCGAGCCGTCGGGTTGGGTGTGACCAAGGAAGAACTCAGCGAGCTGATAACCCAGGTGGCGTTCTACGCGGGCTTCCCCACCGGCGCCCACGCCGCCACGGTGACCAAAGAGGTATTCTCCGAGTCCTAGAAGGTCGCCCTTTGGCCGTTGGCGGCTTCGGTAGGCGGCGCCTCTGTTTCGGCGCCGCGTCAAGTTCCGAGTCCCTTCGTTGACTCGGTCTGCTCCGGGATTCGGGACAACCCCACCATTTTCGATCCGTTGGCAGTGAGTGGGTAGGCCGTGAGCAGTGCGTTTCTGCCGCTGCAAGAACGTTCCCTGGCGAGCCTCGCAATGAGGTACACTGTCTAGAGCTACGTTGAGGAGGAGGCAAAAAACCTCGGAATGAGTCAGCTCGTGTCGTTCTCCACGATCTTTCCTGCTCCCTCGTCCGAATGAACAAAGGTCCAGCAATGACCCGATCTGATGTCAGTGTCGTCACCGGGGCCTTTGGACACACCGGCCGGTACATCGCCCAGCGGTTGCTGGAGCGCGGCGGCATTGTAAAGACGCTAACCCGTACTCCCGCCTCCCGCAGCCCCTTCGGCAGTCGAGTGGAGGCTCTGCCTCTGGACTTCAGCGACTTTGGCAGTTTGGTGGAGCATCTTCGGGGAGCAGACACCCTGCACAACACTTACTGGATTCGCTTCTCACGCGGTGCAGTTACTCATGACGTCGCCGTTCGGAACTCCCACATCCTGATACGGGCGGCGGTCGAAGCCGGCGTTAGACGCATCGTCCACATCAGCATCACCAACCCTTCGGAAGACTCACCACTCCCTTACTTCCGGGGCAAGGCTCTGGTGGAGAAGGCGATTCACGAGTCTGGATTGTCCTACGCGATCATCCGGCCCACAGTGTTGTTCAGCCCAGAGGATGTGTTGATAAACAACATCGCCTGGTTCTTGCGGCGGTTTCCAGTGTTCCCAATCGCAGGGTCCGGAGACTATCCGATCCAACCCGTGTTCGTGGACGACCTTGCGCAACTCGCCGTGAATGCCGGGTCGGGGAGCGAAAATGTCGTGTTCGACGCGGTGGGTCCTGAAACATTCACGTTTGAGGAATTAGTGCGGCTCATAGCCCGACGAGTAGGCAGCCGAGCTCGACTGATTCACGTACGGCCTTCCTTGGTGGTGCTGGCGGCTCGAATGGCAGGTTGGCTGGTGCGGGATGTGGTGTTGACCAGGGATGAAATCGACGGCCTGTTGGCGGGCCATCTGGCGTCGGCTGACCCGCCCACCGCCTCCACCCGGTTCACTCAATGGCTGGAAGCCGAGGACGCCGCGCTGGGGCGCCGTTACGCCTCGGAACTGGACCGCCACTACCGTTGCTCGTAAGAGGACCAGAGGAGGAGCGGAGGTTATGTGGACGGGGTATAATAGGGCGTCCAATTCGACCGATATGTAGGAGGAGCTATGACTACCGCGCGTGAAGTTATCCGGCAGGTGGCCCCCAAGCTGGCCCAACTCAATGAAGAAGTGCTCTTTGGGGACGTATGGGAGCGTTCCGAGCTTTCCAAAAGGGACAGGAGCCTCATCACCATAGCGTCCCTTATCTCGCAGTACCGCATCGGCCAGCTTCCCGGCCACTTTCAGCGGGCGCTGGACAATGGCCTGACCAAAGAGGAAATCGGAGAAGTCATCACCCACATGGCTTTTTATGCCGGTTGGCCCACCGCAGCCCAGGCGTCGAGGATCGCACTAGACGTCTTTGAACAGAACTAACCTGTCGTCAAGGCCCGAGAGAGGAGGCCTCCCATGGACGCCATAATCATCAAGGCCTGCCTGAACGGCAACCGGGGCAGGGAGGATAACCCCAACGTCCCCTGGACTCCCCAGGAGGTGGCCGATGAGGCTGTGCGGTGTTACAACGCCGGCGCCTCTATAGTGCACATGCACGCTCGCCATCCCGACGGCAGAGTCAGCTACGACACCGAATGGTACGCCGAGGCCGACCGGCTCATCAGGGAGCGGTGCGACCTGGCGTTGAACCACACCACGGCCAGGGCCTGGGAAGAGCCGGTGGAGTCGGTGGTGCGCTACTTATCGGACGCTCCCCAGCCAGTGGAAATGGTGTCGCTGAACCTGGGCTACAACGTGTCCTGGCCCATGAACGCCTCCACGGAGAAACGGGAGACCCGCATCTCGCCCAACAGCTACGAGGACATAGTGGCCACGCTGGACGCATGTTACGCCCGCGGCACCATGCCCGAGCCGGCTGTGCAGGACGCGGGTCACCTGAACAATGCGTTCACCCTGATGCAGGAAGGCTCCATAAAGAAGACTCACTACTTCCTGGTGGAGCCGTCGGGGAATTGGGGTGGGGCCAGGCAGGGCATGCCCTCCACTCCACACAACTACTACTTCATGACCGACCGGATAAGGGAGCATTATCCCGACGCCATCTGGATAACCCACAGCAGCGGGCTGCTGACCTTCGAGATAGTCGCCATCGCCATCGCCACGGGCGCCCACGTAAGGGTCGGGTTTGAAGACAGCCCCTGGCTCCCCAACAACTCCGAACCCAAGTCCAGCGCTGACCATGTTGAGTGGGCCGTGACCCTGGCCCGGTTGCATGGCCGGGAGCCCACGACTCCCGCTCAGGCAAGAGAGATTCTGGGCCTAATTCCCAAACCGGAGTAGGTCCAAACCGGAATAGCCGCCGCCCAACAGGAGGAATTCGTGCCAACTACAGTCAACACCGTAACAGGCCCGATAGACGTATCGGACTTGGGGTTCACCCTCAGCCATGAACACGTGTGCATCAGCGGCGGGGGCCTCAGACATACGTACCCCGAGCTGATCGACCGCGAGGCCGTTCTGGACCAGGTGCCCCGGGCCCTCAAAGAGGCTTACGACGAGGGGCTCAGGAGCATCATAGACGTGACCACCATCGACCTTGGTCGAGACGTGGAGCTGATGCGCGAGGTGTCCCAACGCAGCGGGGTCAACATCATTCCGGCCACTGGAAACCACATGGGCATCCCCGTGTCCTTTGGTACGGCGACTCCAGACCTGCTTGCTTCCGTGTACATACGGGAGGTGAAAGAGGGCATCGAAGGCACGGGCATCAAAGCGGGCATAATCAAGGTGGCCAGCGACCGAGGAGGGGTGACTGAGCTCCAGGAGATGGTGTTGAGGGCGGCCGGCCGAACGTGCAAAGCCACCGGGACACGCATATCCACCCACACCTGGTCGCCAGACCGGGTGGGGGAGCAGCAGGTGCGTATCCTTGAAGAGGAAGGGGTGGACCTGGACGCCGTCTACATAGGACACAGCAACGACGACACGGACATGGACTACCTGCTGGGCCTGCTGCAAAAGGGAGTCTGGATTGGGCTGGACCGCTACCCGGGAGGGCGCACTCCTGGGACTCCCGACTGGGAGGGACGCACCCAGTTGGCGTTCCAGCTTATGGAGGCCGGATACACTCACAGGATCATGCTTGCCCATGACTACGTTCCCCCAGCCAACTGGCTGAGCGAGGAAATCAGGGAAGACCGGCACAGCTTCAACCCTGACGCCTACAGCTTCATATCCCGAAAAGTCCTGCCCCGGCTCAAAGAGCTCGGGGCCAGCGACGATGACATCCAGCGCATCATGGTCGACAATCCCCGCCGGTTTTTCGCAGGAGAATAATGCCCCGGCGCCGGTTTGTGGTATCTTATTGAAGAGAAAGAGCAGGAGGGACGGAATGGCCAAGATTAAGCACATCGCAATATCGACTCAGGACCCGGACGCATCGTGCAAGTTTTACACCGAGACGCTGGGGCTGCAGGTGGTGGGAGAGGTGAACAGCGCCAACGCCACCGGCTTCTTCGTCAGCGACGGCACGGTCAACATAGCGCTGCTCAAGTTCAACAACGACGAGGCGGCGGGCGCGGAAAAAGGCAAGGAGTACAGCGGCCTCCATCACATAGGAGTCCACGTGGAGGACGCGGGCGAAATGTCCGACAAGATGGCCTCCGTGGGCATTAGCCCCAGGGACGACATCAACGCGGCCCTCTCCATGGGAGCGGAAGCGGGTGCCAGGGACAGGCACGAGTTCAAGTTCGCCGGACCCGACAGCGTGACCATCGACATCTCCGAGAGGGGCTGGCCCGGCACGACCTAATCCCTCGCCTCTAACTCTCCAAAGGACCCTCGATCACCCCGGGCCGTGGGCGACAACGGAACGACTTTGCGCATTCCGTCGGCGTCCACAATCCGGGGTGTGTCGTGTTTGGCTAGGTGGGAGGAAGCTCCACCCTTTCAGCAGTGGCAGCTCGTGCTAGTTGTATATCCAGCGTGGCCAGGGGCGCCTTGCGCCTTTTGGCCAGTTCCAGGTATAGGGCGTCGTAGAAGGACAGGCCATGTTCTCTTGCTAAATCGAAGGCTGCCTTAAGGTCAGCCTCTTGGTCAGTGAGGATGGGCAGTCTTCTCAGGGAGTCCAGTCGTTCTGCAGTCCCACTCTTGGAAATGCGGCCCCGCCGTTCCGCCGACAGCAGAGCGTTGCGCACCTCATAATGCCAGAGTTGCGGCACGACCGCCCCATCCTGTCTAAACCTAGTCAGTGCGGTGGATGCTCTTGGGTCGAACTCGTCATCCAGGAGCCAGTCGGAGACGATCGACGCGTCCAGAACGAGGCGACTCATACGCGGTGCCCTTCGTGACGTGTGGCCAGTATCTCATCAAGGGACATTCCAGTGCGTTCCCAGCCATCCCTGAGTTGTAGGAAATGGTCCACTGCCGCCTCACGGTCGGCCCTGTCTTGAGCGTGAGCTGGAACTAAATGGGCGACGGTCTTGCCGTGCCGCGTGATGGCGACTGTCTCGCCGTGTTCTACGTCCCGAAGGAGTTCAGCCAGGCGGGTCTTGGCTTCAGTGGCTTGAATTTCGCGCATGATACACTTCCAACTAGTTGTTTTGACTAGATAATATTAGTATACACCCTTGCGGTGAGGCAATGCACACTTCCGTCAGCTAAGCCAACGGACTAGGATTTGCTGACTGTCGTCGCAGCCCATACCGGTGCTGGGCGGGCACCGTGACATCAGCCCCTTGTCCGGCGATTCACAGCGGGTTCTATACTTTACGCTCTATTTCTTGACCCCTCTGTGGGGGGCGGGAGTGAGCCGCCGTGACTGTGCTAGACGGTAATCCGAAGTTTCATCCCCAATGCGCGAGTGATTCGCATCACCGTGGTAAAGGAAGGGTTGCCGTCTTCGGACAGAGCTTTGTACAGACCCTTCCGAGTAATGCCAACGTCAAGGGCCAGGCGGCTCATGTTGTGGGCACGTGCAATGTCGTTCAAGGCTGCACGAATCAGACTGCCGTCGCCTGGGTCCTCTTCGGCAGCCGCTTCAAGATAGAAACGGGCGTCCTCCCTGGTGCGCAGGCGGTCCGTCACATCCCACTTGGTAAATGTTTCAGGCATAGTTTACCTCTCGTCGAGGGTCTTGTAAGTTGTCAACCCACCGCCTGAAAGCGCCGCTTTCGATTATTTCGATCATGCCTAAAACGTATACTACAGTACCCAATATGTCAAGGATAACATCATGGCGGAGAGTTGTCGTACGACCGTGAAGTACGCAGAACTCCACTGCCACAGCAACTACTCCTTCCACGAGGGGGCATCCTCTCTGGAGGAACTTCTCGTGCGGGCCAAAGAGCTGAGTTACGGCGCCCTGGCCTTGACGGACCATGACAACCTGAGTGGCGCCATGGAGTTTGCCAGGCTTGCCAACAGCCTGGGCATACAGCCCATAACAGGCGCAGAGGTAACTCTCACCGACGGTTCGCACCTGACCCTGTTGGCTCGTGACAAGGCGGGATACCGGAACATCTGCCGCCTTCTCACGTTCTCGAGAATCAAAGACCGACGTGAGCCCCAATTGGATCCCGAGCTTCTTCCCCAACATGCCGAGGGAGTCATTCTGCTCACAGGTTGTCCTAAGGGAAGAGTTCCCTCTCTCTTGGACGAGGGGAAACGTAGGGAAGCTGAGAAAGAGGCGCGAAACTATCTGGACTGGTTCGGTGCCGGCAACGTCTTCATGGAGTTGCAGCAGAACCTGGTCCAGGGCGACACGCTGCGCTGCGGGAGACTGTACGAGATGGCACGTAAGCTGGGCGTGGGCGTGGCCGCCACCAACAACGTCCACTACCACGCGCCCGAACGGAGCCGGCTCCAGGATGCTCTGGTGGCCATCAGGCACAACCGAACTCTGGAAGAGACTCACCGGGAACGGCGTCCCAATGCCAACTTCCACCTGAAGTCTCACCGAGAGATGGCCAGTCTCTTCAGGGAGAAGCCCGAGGCTCTGGAGAATACGCTGACGATCGCAGAGAAGTGCTCCGGCTTCAATCTGGAGAACAACCTGGGCTACCGGTTCCCCGACCACCCTGTGCCCAAGGGCCACACCCCTCTCAGCTACTTGAGAGAGCTCTGCTATGAGGCGGCGATGCGGCGGTATGGCTTAATTTCGTCCAAGGTGCGGGAGCGTTTGAATGAGGAGCTGCGGCTGATAGAGAAGCACGAGCTGGCGGGCTTCTTCCTCATCTATTACGACATCATAAACATGGCCAGGGAGGTGATGATAGACCTGGGCTTGGTGGACCGTGAGACGCCTCTGGAAGAGAGGCCTCCGGGTCGTGGCAGGGGGTCCTCGGTGTCGATGCTGGTCGGCTACCTGATAGGCCTTTCTCACATAGACCCGTTGCAATACGACCTGTCTCTGGACCGTTTCATGAACGACGAGATGGGAGCCGTTCCCGACATCGATTTGGACTTTCCACGGAACATCCGGGAGGAACTGATACTGCGGGTGCACCGGCGTTGGGGATGGCCCTCGGCGGCCTTGACCGGCACGATAGCCACCTACCGCATGAAGGGGGCCATACGAGACCTGGGCAAGGCCCTGGGTCTCCCGCCTGAGGACGTGGACAAGCTGTCCAAGAGGGTGGATACGCGCCATGCCTCGGGCCTCCGGTCCGAGATGCTTCAACTGCCGGATTTCCGCCGCAAGGTTGACACTCCCGTATGGAGGGACCTCATAGACTTGGCGGGGCAGCTGGACGGCTTCCCCAAGTACATTGGGCAGCACCCGGGGGGCATGATCATATCGTCCACGCCCCTGATTGACCTGACGCCGGTGCAGCCGGGAGCGATAGACGGACGGTACGTGTGCCAGTGGGACAAGGACAGCGTACAGGATGCGGGCTTTGTGAAAATCGATTTCCTGTCCTTGGGGGCCCTCTCCCAGATGCAGGAAGCCCTCGAAATCATCGAAGAGCGGACGGGCAGATATGAAGACCTATCCCGCATCGACTTCGAGGACGAGGCTGTCTACAAAAACCTCCACCAGGCCGACACCATTGGCATATTCCAGGTGGAGTCGGCGGCCCAGATGCAGACCATCACCCGCATCAAGCCCACCAACCTGACTGAGATGGCCTTCGAGGTGGCGGCGGTCAGGCCGGGCGTGGGCGTCAACGACGGGGTCAGCCGGTTCATCGAGAGATACGCCAACAATGCGCCTTGGGAGTTCGACCATCCCTTGGAGGAGCGGGCGCTCGCTCGGACAATGGGCGTGATTCTGTTCCAAGACCAGGTGAACCAGCTGGCTATGGACGTAGCGGGTTTCAGCCCGAAAGAGGCGGACAACCTGCGCCGTGCGTTCGGACGCAAGAACAACAAATCTCTCCTCCAAGACTACTGGGAGAAGTTCCAGACGGGGGCCGCCGCCAGGGGCGTGCCGGAGGGAACGGCCCTCACCATATTCAAGAGGTTCTCCGGCCAGTATATGTTCCCTGAGTCCCATGCCTACGCCTTCGGAATAACCGCTTACCAAATGGCCTGGATGAAGCATTACTACCCCCTTGAGTTCTTCGTGGCCATATTCAACCAGCAGCCCATGGGCTTCTATAACCTGGAGACTCTCAAGGAGGACGCCAAGCGCCACGGTGTCGGCGTCCTCAACCCCGACATAAACGAGAGCGGCGCCAAGTGCACCATCAAGGATGAGTCCGTGCTGATGGGTTTCCTGAACGTCAAGGGGGTGGGAGAGGCCGGGACTGAGGCCATCCTGAAAGCCCGCGACAGCGGCGGAGGTTCCTTCGCCAGCTTGGGAGATGCAATAGAGCGCACCGGACTCCAGCGCAGAGCATTGGAGAGCCTGGTCTTGGCGGGGGCTTTCGACGGGTTAATCCGTGGCCACGAGAGGGCTGACAGACGGAGCGCGCTCTGGGAAATCGGGCTGAGGCGCCCTTCCCACGGACACCAGTGGCCGCTGGCGCTGCCCGTGGACCAAGACATGGCAGACCTGACTCTTATGACCGACTGGGAGGAGATGCTGGAGGAGTACGGGGTTATGGAGGTGCATCCCAGGGGGCACATCATGGCCCACATCCGCCCCAGCCTAGACCCTGAAACGCTCCCCAGCGACCGGGTGGAAGCCCTCGGCGACGGAGAAGAAGTCGCCGTAGCGGGGTTGGTAGTCAGGCGACAGCATCCCGCCAGCTCCAAGACTATCTTCATCACATTGGAGGATGAGTTTGGCCACATACCCCTCGTGGTATGGCCGGATGTCTTCCAACGCTATCGACTGGTCATACGGGCGCCGGTCCTAACAGTCAGAGGAAAAGTCTCTCGCCTGAACGGGAGTATGAACGTCGTGGTGAGCCACGTGGAGGGCATCAAAGCTCCATATTCCCTTCCCAAGTCCAGGAACTGGGGGTAGCCGGAGCTTCATGTCCCAGCTATGCATCCACTGCACACAATGAGGTAGAGGAACAATCTATGAAAGCCCACTATGAAGAGATAGAGGTGTCGGGCGCTTTGAACAGAGTCCGCAACATGTCCTTCAACTGGTCGTTGAACCCCTACCAGGGATGCGTTCACGGCTGCCACTACTGCTTTGCCAGGCGATACCACTGGTTCAAGGACCTGAATCCCGGCGACGACTTCAGCGGCGTGATATTCGTCAAGACCAACCTGCCCGAAAAATTGCGGCGCGAGTTGTCGCGCTCGTCGTGGAAGTTCGAGCCGGTGGCTGTGGGCACGGCCACCGACCCGTACCAGCCCATCGAAGGCAAGCAGCGAATCACCCGCCGCTGCATGGAGGTATTCTGCGCCAAGCGCAACCCGATCCGAATAATCACTAAGGGGACCATGATAGTGCGGGACCTGGATGTGTTGAGCGAGTTGGCCCGGGTTGCGGGATGCACCGTTTGCTTCTCAATGACTGTCTTGGACGACACGCTCCGCTCCAAGCTGGAGCCGGGGACTCCTCCGACCATCAAGCGGCTCAAGGCCATGGAAAAGTTGGCGGCGGCCGGCGTCAATGCGGGAGCGCTGATAGCTCCCATCATCCCGGGCGTCACCGACAAGAAGTCCAACCTGGAACCCTTGGCGGCCGCCGCTGTGGACCACGGCGCCCGGTTCCTGGAGGGGAACACTCTCTATCTGATGGACGGAACCAAGGGCCACTTCTTGAACTTCCTCAACTCGGAGTTTCCCAACCTCATTCCTTCCTACCGCACGGTCTACAGTGGAGCGTTCGCGCCCAGGGGAGTGAAAGACCGCCACCGTTGGATGATGAAGGAACTGAAGGACAAGTACGGGCTGGATGACATGAAGACGGAGGACTCCGCCGCCAGACCCAGGCAGCTTACGTTGTCCATCTAGAAAAAGCCGCCGTAGACTAGCTATAGATCAGATATGTCCTACAGGCGTGGAATTCCCCGGTTTTGGCAGGGAATTCACGGCATATCCGGCTTGCAATCTAGGCATGGTTGTATCTAAAATGTCTTTACCAAATTTGGGAGGTGGTGGATGCAGGCCTACTGTGTGAAGTGCAGGGCGCGGCGGGACATGAGTGATCCCAAGTCGATTACCATGAAAAACGGCCGCCCGGCCACCCAGGGCACCTGCCCTACGTGCGGCACTAAGATGTTCCGCATTGGTAAGGCCTAGTTTCAACTGGACCTTGGTTAACTAAAGGGACCGGCGTCAGACCGGTCCCTTTTTCTTTTCTAGAAATCATTCCCTTCTTGCCCGGCGCCCATCGCTGCGAACAGTAGTCTTGAATTCCCTGCTTTATTCATGAATGCCGCGCATTGCTGTGGCCTGACCGGTCGTAACGCCTAAGGCTTCAGGCCTCGTGATATACTCGCTACGCTGCCGTGTGTTTCATGCGGCGCCATCTCTTTCCGGAGGCATGGCGGATGATCGGAGTTCTGACTCACCACTGGGCTAAGGACGACAAGATAGAGGAAGCAAGAAAGCTCTTGGACGGCAACGGCGAAGCCCAGAGCAAGTTCCGGGGATTCGGCGCCAGGCAGACGATGGTGTCCCTGAGCGACCCTTCCAAGATATCTACGCTGGTGACCTGGGACAGTAACGAAATCTACGACGAGTGGCGGGCCAGCCCCGAGCGGAAAGAGTCCATGACCGGCGCTGACGAGCTTTGGTCCAAGCACCCCGAGTCGGAACGCTTTGAGATGGCTGGCTGACAGTCCCGGTGTCTCAGGAGAAGCTGCTATGAAGATAGGATTGGCGATGTCCAGGGCGCCCGATGGCCAGGGGATCAAGGAATTCGTCAAGCGCGCTGAGGATTTGGGGTTCGAGAGCATCTTGATAGGCGACCACGTGGTCCTTCCCACGGCTGGCACCACCCAGTACCCGTATACAGCCGACGGCTCGTTCATCCGACCTGCCGACGAGCCGTTCCTTGACGTAATGCCCCTGCTCGGTTTCATGACGGCTTGCAGCGACACCATACGCCTGGGAACCACCGTAATCATCGTGCCCTACAGGGACCCGGTTGTGCAGGCCAAGATGTTCTCCTCCCTGGACGTGCTCAGCGGTGGCAGAATCATCTGCGGCGTGGGAGTGGGCTGGCTGGAAAAGGAGTTCGAGACCCTGAACGTCCCCTATGCTGAACGTGGCCCAATGACCGATGAGTACATAGAGGTCTTTCAGACTCTGTGGACCCAGGAGGACCCCGTCTACAACGGCAGATTTGTCAAAATAGACGGCGTCAAGTTCACACCCAAGCCAGTGCAGTCGCCTCTGCCGATTTGGGTCGGGGGGCACACCAGGCGGGCCCTTAGACGCACAGCCAAGTATGGCCATTGCTGGCATCCCACCAGGCAGACGCCCGACTTCGTGGCCAAAAACCTCCCTTACCTGTATGAGCAAACAGAGCTGGCCGGTCGAGACCCCGCCGAGATAACCATATCGTTGAAGCGAAGCCTCCACTTCACCGACATAGGACTGGGTGAGCAGGGTACTGTCAGGAGTGGCGGGGCGATGATAGCCGAGACCGCGCAGGTCCTTGACGACATCCGCTATTGCCATGAGTTGGGAATCCACCAACTGACCTACGACTTCCGGGTGTCCAGCATAGAAGACAACATCAGGGTGATGGAGCACCTGGCGGAAACATGCCTTCCGGTGGCCGAGAGCCTGGGCTAACCCTCCCTGTAGGAACCGCTTTACAAAACCTCTTCCCCATTCAGGGGGAAGATTGAGATGGGGGTGAGCAGGGCTGTGCGGCCGTTGCCTAAGGGTTGCGCGAGAGTCTCTGTAGGCGGGGATCGTCTCAAGTCGTCATGGTTCCGGTTCTGAGCTTGGGACCTCGTACCGCTTCCTTATATCGTCTATGTAGACCCGGTGGTAGTCTCCGTAGTGGCCGTTCTCAGCGTCTCCGGTCAGTTGCTCGGCCCACATGTATTGAACGTCCCGCCACTGGATGGGGAAGTGAGGTTCCTCGAAGAACCTGACCACCGCGTCCGATGGGGTGTCGGCGTCCACGTACCCCAGCATCTGAAAATTGTCATAGGGATTGCCGTTCTCCGAGAGGAATCGGCCTTTCATGGCCCCCAGCACGATGTACAGGCCCAAGTTAACCTCCAACCGGCTTCAAGGTGTCTAGGTTAGCGGTTCCGCAAAACTGATTTCATGGCCGTCCGGGTCTGTGACATGAAAGTAGCGTTCGCCCCAAGGAGCGTCTCGGGGACTATCGGGCTGTAATCCCCGTTCCTCCAACATAGTGTGTATCTCATCGACGCCATCCACCCTGATAATGAACCTGCCCCACCACCGGGGCGTGTGAGACGGCGATAGAATCAGGTTGAGGTACTCAACAGCCCCTACATAGTAGGAGGTGAAACTGGCGTCGCTGCCGCCGTATATCATTTCAAGGCCCAGCTTGTCGTAGAACTCGACTGCCCTGGCCATGTCGCTGACGGCCAGGGTCACAGCGCTGAAATGTTGTATTGTCATGCTCAGGTCTCTATAGCCCGTATTGACTTCCACTTCGGAGAGGGAGAGGGAGTTGATGATAGCAGACGTTGCAGACGCAGACCAAGGCTAAAGAGCAGAGCGAACCCGAGCGGCCAGCCTTGCCGTCCACATCTTCACCAGGGTGTTGGACCTGGCGGCGGGAAGAGATGAGGCCATGACCGAATAGACCCATCGGCGGCTGACCTTGGTTGTCACCTCAGGGTTGAGCCAGTCGCGGTTTTGGGCCAGCTTTCCGAGGGTGGCTATGCCGATTATCACAGGCCACAGCGCCGCCAGACGCAGGCGCAGTGAGCCTCTGGGTATGGCCAGGATATAGTCCACGGCCTCCTGGTAATGCTCCAAGGCCCGTTGGATGCCCCATGCCAGGGCTGGCCTTGCCGCCAGCGCAGCCGATGGGTCCAGCAGGTCGTCCGGCCTAAGTCCTAGCTGCGAAAGCCTGGTTTCGGGCAGGTAGCACCGCCCAATGCGCAGGTCCCTGGGTATGTCTCGCAGGACGTTGGTTAGCTGCAGGGCCTTGCCGAACCTGACGCCGGCCTTGGACATCTTCTCCAGGTCCCACTTCCTCAACGCTGGCGTACGGGCCATGGTGATTGCCGTCCAGAACTCGCCCACGCACCCTGCAACGTGATACGTGTATTGGTCCAGGTCATTGTCCGTCTCCAGGGACCCGACGGCCCCCGCCTCCTCCGGCGGAAAGACGGTCAGGTCCATCTCCATGCCACGGGTGAGGTTCACAACCACCGACCTGATCAGGCTTTGGTCTTCTTGAGGAGCGGACTCCAGGCAGCTTAGAGCGTCGCCTAGGCTGCTTATCAACTCTCCCTCGGCCTCTGATTTCTGGAAGCTCGTCAGGTCGCGGGCCATTTCACCTACTGATTCGGGGGGCGCCGATTCTTCCAGAACGGCGCGAAAGCTGAGCAGGTGTTCAAGACGCTGGGCTGGAGGCAGCGCCCGCGTATCGGCGATGGTGTCCGCTGCCCTAGCCAACAGATATGCCAGCCCCACCGGCCTTCTGAGGTCGGCTGGAAGGACCCTGATGGTCAGGTAGAAGCTCCGGGAAACCTGGGGAAGCAACCCGGTGAGGAGTTTTTCCCAGGTGACCCTTTCCGGTCCGGTATGGCTCATGGCTCCAACGCTCGTTGTGAGATGGTCGCCCATATTATAGCAACGGGCCAGGATCTTTAGATTATTCACCCTCACCCCAACCCTCTCCCGTCAAGCGCGATGGGGCGGCAATGGAGAATTGGGCCTTCAAGTGATAGTATTAGCCGTTGACGCAACTCTATTGCGGACAACGCCTGTTGAGGCGATTTGAGGTGGTCATGGCCACGGAGGAACAGCCCCTTATCCCACCGGAGGAATACACCGTAGACGAATACTATTCAACGGAAGGCGCCGTGAGTTTCTACTGCGACTCGCTGCACATCAGCAGCGGGTTGTACAGCTCCATCCTCTTCTTGGGAGAGCTTCAGGAGGATAGGGAACCCACTCTCAGGGCCAAAATCAAGGTCAGCCCCCAGTTGCTCAAGGCCATCGCTTTACTGGCCCGGAAACATGTCAGGGAGTACGAGAATGCCGTTGGCCCCATAAGCCTTCCGCGGCAAGTCCTCGACGCCTGGAGCATCACGGAGCAGGACCTGTGAGCGAAGATTCAGGTCAGTCCCTTGAGCCAAGGGGAGAAGGCTTCCACCTGACTTCTCCAGGGGCGCCTGAGGAATGGGGATTTAGGCTCCATCGCGCAAGCCGACCGAGGGGCGCCGAGGACTTTCTTACCCAAAGCGAAGTCACGCCCGTGGCCGTAGAACGTCTAGGGAACTCGGACCTTCCGCCCCGATTCGAGGCTAAGCTGAGGTTCGAGATTCCGATGATAGTCGTGGACACCTACGACGCCGTGTACGTATTCGAGCGGGTCATCAATAAGCTCCACGGCTTCTCCCGAGACGTTAAGGCGGCCAAGTGGGAGCTTAGCAGCAAGCTGCTGGGTCACCTGAAGTTCCTGACACGCCTAGAATCGGACAAGATGGCCGATCGCCTGAAGCTGGAGCTGGAGTTCCTGCGGGCGGCCTTCCAGCCCATCGAGGGCGGAGACAACGAATCGGAGGATGACGAGCAGTGAGCGCCGAAGAAGTCTATGAGAAGTCATTGGGACTCCATTGCGGAAGGCGAGCCGGCCTACAGCAGTCCAACGGCAGGAAGCCCTTTGCTCTGCCCGGGGATGAACCCAAGTGGCCGCGGGACCGGACGGTTGACATAAAGCACATAAAGCTGGAACTGGACGTGGACGTGGACTCCCGTTCCATCAGCGGCGCAGCCACACACACTGTATCCCCCATCAACGACGGCGTCTCCACCCTGGAGTTGGACGCAGCCGAATTAGACATTTCGGGCATCGCGTTGTCCGACGGGACTTCCCTGGCCTACGCCCGTGAGGACTGGAAACTGTCCATCAACCTTGGCGGTCCCCGGAAGGCTGGCGAGGAGATTACGGTCAGAATTGAATACGGCACGACTCCGCGTAAGGGCCTCTATTTCAATATGCCCGACGACGGATACCCGGACCGGCCCCGGCAATTGTGGACCCAAGGGCAGGACGAAGACTCCAGGTTCTGGTTCCCCTGCTTCGACTATCCCAATGAGAGGTTCACCAGCGAAATCGTAGTAACCGTGCCCTCGGAATGGACCACCATTTCCAACGGGACCCTCACGTCATCCGAGCCTTCAGGTTCGGACGGCTCCAGGCGGACCGACCACTGGGTCCAGGACAAACCCCTGCCCGCCTATCTCATGTCCTTGGTGGCAGGGGAATACACCGAAATCAAGGACGGCGACGCCGGGGGTGTGCCAATTCTCTACTATTCACCTCCGGGCAGGGAGGAAGACACCCGCCGTGCTTTCGGCAAAACGCCCAAAATGATGGAGTTCTTCACCGAGAAAATCGGCGTCCCTTACGCCTGGGACAAGTATTCCCAAGTGACCGTGGCCGACTTCATATTCGGAGGCATGGAGAACACGTCGGCCACCACCATGACTGACCAACTGATGCATGACGAACGGGCCCACATCGACTACTCCGCCGACGGCATCGTGGCCCACGAGTTGGCCCACCAGTGGTGGGGAGACCTGCTTACCTGCAGGGACTGGTCCCACGGCTGGTTGAACGAGGGGTTCGCCACCTACTCCGAGCTGCTGTTCAGGGAGTTCGACCTGGGAGTGGACGAGTTTCGGTACGGCGTGTACCAGGACGCCGGGATATATTTTGGAGAGGACTCCGGCCACTACCGGCGGCCCATCGTCAACAACGTCTACAACCAACCCGTTGACCTGTTCGATCGGCACCTCTACGAGAAGGGCGCACTGGTGCTCCACATGCTCCGAGGAGTCCTTGGCGACGACGGCTTCTGGAAGGCGCTCAACCACTATTGCGTAACGAACCAGGGGCGCAACGTTGTGACCGAGGACCTTCAGAAGGCCATCGAAGAGTCCACCGGCAGGAACCTGGACTGGTTTTTCCACCAATGGGTATTCAAGGGAGGCCACCCGGAGCTCAAAGTCGCCTATAAGTGGGACGAGGAGTCCAACTCGGCCGAACTCACTGTGTCCCAGAGCCAGGCTGTGGACGAGTTGACGAGTCTTTTCAGGACCTCCGTTCAGGCAATCTTCTACACGGAATCTGGAGCCGTCTCCCACAAACTGGACATCAGCAGCAAGGAGCAGACCTTCCGCTTTCCCATGCAGGACAAGCCCAAGATGGTCTCCTTCGACCCTGGCTACCTGTGCCTTAAAAGCCTGGACTTCACCCGTCCTAAGGAGATGCTGCTCCACCAGCTTGAGAATGACCCGGACGTGCTGGGCAGGATAGACTCTGCCCAGGCCCTGGCTAAGCTGGGCGCCCCCGACTGTGTGGAGGCCTTGAAGAAGGCCGTGCTGGAAGATTCCTTCTGGGGTGTTCAGGTAGAAGCGGCCAAAGCTCTGGGCACGATAAAGTCCGACGCCGCTCTGAACGCCCTTGTCTCATGCACGGGCGTCGGACACGCCAAGGCTAGAAGGGCCGTGGCGGGGGCCCTTGGCGCCTTCAAAGAGGAGGCCGCCCTCAAGGCTCTGGAACCATTGATGGAAAGCGACGAGAGCTATCTGGTGGAGGCTGAAGCCGTCCGCGCGGTAGCCAAGACAAAGCAGCCTCGCTCCTTCGACCTGGTTTCGGCGGCGTTGGGGAAACCGTCGTTCCAGGAAGTGGCCACTGCCCAGGCATTGCTGGGTCTAGCTGACCTGAAAGACGATCGGGGCATAGAGCTGGCCAAGGAATGGGCCAAATACGGGAAACCCTCCCGCGCACGGGAAGCCGCCCTGTCGTCCCTAGGCAAGTTGGGTGAGGGGAAGAGTGAAGTCGTGGAGTTCTTGTCGGACTTCGTCGACGATCCGTGGCTCCGCGCGAGGGCCAACGCTGTTGGGGCCCTGAGGGAGTTGAAAGACGACAAGGCCATCCCCGCGATCTCTCGTAGAATCCCTAGGGAGCTGGACGGGCGGGTGGTCCGCTTGTGCCGTGAAGCCATTTCCGCGATCAGCGAGGGCAAGGACCGGGGAGACGACGTCAGAAAACTCCGAGAGGAGATGGAGTCTCTCCAGGACGAGAACCGAAAGCTAAAGGACCGTCTGGATAAGCTGGAATCGAAGATGAACGGGACTTAGCCGCATATCCTAATCAAAATAGGCAGAGGCCGACTGGCCTGGACTGCTGTAGAAGGAGCGAGATGGCCGTAGAAAAGATAAGCGTGGGGGATGTGGAGATACTATCAGTGTCCGATGGGCAGCTTTACGCCGACCCGTGCGCATTCTTCCCGTCGGTGGAAGCGTCCAAGTGGGACCCCTATGCTGCGGACATGACCGATGACCACAACATCGCCCTCAATATTGGTTCGTTCATTGTGCGGTCTGACGGCCAGACGGTCATAGTGGACACCGGTATGGGGGACAGCAAGTCCACCAGGGTAAGGGGAGAGTCCGGCTTGCTCCTGGACAACCTTCGTTCCAAGGGAATCTCCCCCGAGGACATCACTATGGTGATCATGACCCACGCCCACGTCGACCACGTGGGCACGAATCTCAAGCGGGACGGGGACAAGGTCGAGCCGGTCTTCCCCAAGGCACGGTACTGGGTCAGTTCCGTTGACTGGGAAGCCTGCCACAACGAGGAAATACAGAAGGACCGGTTCCCCAATGCGCCAGCCCAGGTCTGGCCGTTGGAAGAGCTGGGGGTGCTGGAACTGTTCGACGGAGAGCACTCCTTTACCAGCCATCTGACCAGCCTCCCCTCACCGGGCCACACACCGGGGCACATGAGCATCACCGTCGAGTCGGGGGGAGAGAAGGCGCTGATAACGGGCGACATCGCCCACAGCGTGGCTCAGGTGCATGAGACTGACTGGTTCCCGGCCGCCGATATAATCCCTGACCTGGCAGTTGAGACCCGTACCCGAATATTCGAGCAGCTGGAGCGGGACGGGACCGTGGCGGCGTCGGGCCACTTCCCGGCCCCTGGATTCGGGCGGGTGGTCAGGCTGGAAGGACGCCGCTACTGGCAAGGGTTGTGAACATATAGAACCCCCTCTCTCCCCGCCAGGCTGCCACCAAAACTCCCTCTCCCCGCGGGAGAGGGTTGGGGTGAAGGGCAAGAGGAGCCGAAATGGATGTCTACGAGGCCATACGCTCGCGGGTGGCTGTCCGCAGCTTCAAGCCGGACCCGGTCCCCGACGCAGTTCTGGACAAGATATTGCGCGCCGCCCGCTGGGCCCCAAGCCGCCGTAACCGGCAGCCGTGGCGCCTCATTGTCATCAAGAGAAAGGACACCCTGACCAAGCTGGCTGGGATGACCTCCGGCGGCGCTTACATCGCTGGGGCACCTATGGCGATTGCGGTCGTCATGGACGACAAGCGGATGGCCCAGTTTGATGCGGGCCGTCTGATCGAGAACATGCTGCTGGTGGCGTGGAGCCAGGGGATAGGGACGTGCATGGTGGGCGGATGGGACCAGGACGCGGTGAAGGAGCTTCTCGGAATACCTGAAGACATGGAGTTCATCACGGCCATGCCCTACGGCTACCCCGCCGACTCCACCCCTTCCAGCAAGCGTCGCAAGCCCCTCTCAGAGTTTGTCCACATGGAACGGTTTGGGTAGGGGCGACCCTTCAACGCCGCCAGCGCTCCGATCAGGACAAACGGAGTCTTTGCGTCCTTGCGCCCTGGCGTATCGGGCCCCTCACGGCAGCCCTCTCTCAGCCCTGGGCCTGCCAGTTAGGGTGGATTGCCTGTAGCCCAAGCTGAGGCCAGGCGGCAGGGGCGCTGCATTTCTCCAGCCTCTCCTCTAACGGCAGCGAGTCGTCCCAGTTGTAGGCGATGATGCGCCTGCCGGTCCAATGGCTGGCCTCGTCGGAAGCAATCCAAACCACGGGCGCCTGCATCACTTCGGGTTGGATAAGAAGGTCTCGGTTGCCTCCCTCCGGCACCGCCACCATGTTGGTGGCCGTAGCGCCGCCCGGCGTAAGGACGTTGGCGGTGACTCCCGTCCCCTCCAGGTCCTGGGCCATGATGGCGACCAGGGCTTCGTGCCCGGCTTTGGATGGCCCGTACGGCGCGCCTCCCTTGCGCCACATGGTGTCCATGCTGGTGGTGACGCCGATTATGCGCCCGGATCCTTGTCGGATCATGTGGTCGGCGACGGCGTGGCACATGATGAACGGCCCGTTCAGGTTCACGGCCACAACCCGCAGCCAGCCCGAAGGCTCGATGTCCCAGAAATCGGCCCGTGTGCCGGAAGGGTCAGGAGAGGCGAACCCGCCGGAACGCAGCGTGATTCCCGCGTTGTTGACCAGGATGTGAAGTCCGCCCATCTCCCGGATGGTCCGCTCGACGGCCTGGCTGGCCGATTCTGGGTCCGTCACGTCGGCGATCATGGGCAGGACCGAGTCGTCGCCTCCCAACTCCCGCATGTCGTTGGACGACTGGTCCAGCCAGTCCTGGTTGATGTCCAGCATTGCGACGCGTGCCCCAGCCCGCACCAGCCCTTCTGTGATGGCCCGCCCCATCCCGATGGGACTGGCTGCTCCCGTCACGATGGCGACTTTGCCTTGCAAGACTCCCTCTGACGTTGTCATAGACTGCTCCTCACCTTACGTTTGTATTGCCCTGATTATATGCTAGATTATCCGAAATGGGGCCTACATATAGTAGGTGACGGGCTAACGCACGGAGTTGATGACGATGGCTCCTCGAACGGAACCTCAGCTTTCCAAGTCCAGGTACATGGCGGGCCTCCAGTGTCTGAAGCGGCTCTACCTGGAAACCTACCGCCGGGAGCTCGCCGACCCGGTGGGCCAGGCCCAGCAGGCGAGATTCGACACAGGGACAGCCGTGGGTGAGCTGGCCAGACAGCGGTTCCCAGGAGGCCGACTGGTTGCGGAGGAATATTACCGACACGAGCAGGCGGTGAGAACAACCAGGAGGTTGCTGCGCTTCGCCCCCGTCCCGCCTCTATACGAGGCCGCTTTCAGCTTCGAGGGAATCAGGACCAGGGTAGACGTGCTCCACAAAACCGGCGGGCCGGGGTTCGACATGGTGGAGGTGAAGTCCTCCACCAAGGTCAGTCCAGTGCACATCCCCGACGTAGCGATTCAGATGCACGTGTTGGAAGGGGTGGGCATTCCCGTGGACAGGGCCTGGCTTATGCACGTCAACAACGGCTACGTCTACCAGGGAGGCCCCTACGATCTGGAGCAGCTGTTCTCCCTGGAGGACGTCACCGAGCGGGCTCGTGCCTTTGCCGCCGACAATGTCGAGGGCAACCTCGCTCAGATGTTGGAGGCCTTACAGCAAGACTCGGAACCAGACATAGAGACGGGCGGCCACTGCAACAAGCCGTACACGTGCTCGTTCTTCGGACACTGCCATCGGGATGAACCGGAGCATCCGGTCAGGCAACTGCCCCGACTAGGAGAGAAGTTGTGGGTCCGTCTGAGGGAGGCGGGCATCGGGGCGATAAGAGACGTCCCGGCGGACTTTCCCGGCCTCAATGATACCCATCGGCGAGTGCGTGAAAGCGTGGTCACAGAGCAGCCCTTTGTCGGCCCGGATCTCGGTGCAGCCCTTAACGAGATTGCTTGTCCGGTTAGCTTCATGGACTTTGAGACTATCGGGCCGGCCCTCCCGCTCTATGTCGGTACGAGGCCCTACCAGACGGTCCCCTTCCAATGGTCGCTGCATATACGGGATGCGGACGGGCTCATGACCCATCGGGAGTTTCTCAACGGTGACGCCGACGACCCCCGGGAACGTTTCGTGGTGAGTCTGCTGGACGCCGTGCCTCCAAAGGGCAGCGTAGTTGTGTACTCCAGTTACGAAAAGACCATTCTGACGGACATGGCGCGCCTGTTCCCTCAGTACGAAAGCCGCCTGGAGGCCTTATGCGCCCGGCTGTTCGACTTGTTGGAGGTTGTCAGAAGCCACTACTACCATCCTGGGTTTCACGGCAGCTACTCACTGAAGTCGACCCTGCCAGCGTTGGCGCCGGACATGGCCTACACTGACCTGGATGTCCAGAGCGGAGAGGTCGCCTCTGTCGAATACGCCCGCATGATTGCCGAGGACACCCCAGAATTGGACAAGGCCCAGATCAGGGACGCGCTGCTGGCGTACTGCAAGAGGGACACGGAAGCCCTCGTCAGGGTGCTGGACGGGCTCCAAGCTGAAGCACGGGGGACAACCTAAACCGGAGCGTGAAGGTTCTTGGTTTCGCCGGGTCTACCGGGCAGGGATGTAGTCGGAGAACCAGTCCAGGCTCTCCGCCATGACCTCGCCCAGGGCCGGCTCCTGGTAGACCTCGTAGTGGCCATAGCCCTTGAGCGTCACCAGCTTCTTGGGTTCGCCGGCGCGGTTGAACAGCTCCTGAGACTCCTCCGGGAGTACGATGCGGTCGTCGTCGGTGGTGATGAAGAGGATGGGCCTGGGAGAAATCTTGTCCACAATCCACTCTGGGTGGAAGCCAAGGGTCTCGTCTACGTACTCCATTGGCAGGGAGTTTATGGCGGAAGGGTTGTTCCTGCGCGCCGCCATAGAGAGTTCCAGGGACTGGCGGTCCGGCAGCAGGATGTAGTTCCGGTCGGCCATCTCAGATTCGCCGGTCAGGGCCCGCTGCTCCCGGTCCCGTTTGGAGTGTTCCAGCAGGTCGAACCACTCGTCCACCCGCCTCACGCGGCTCATCCAGCGTATGCCGTCGCCTACACCCACCACGCTCACGATGCATTTGGCCCTTGAGTCTACGGCCCCCACCCACGACACCGTGGCGCCGCCGTAGCTCGTTCCGTAGAGTCCTATCCTCTCCGGGTCCACCTCCGGTTGAAGACCCAGGAAGGTCATGGCGGCCTGGACGTCCGCAACCCTGCTGTAGGGGGCAAGGCGGCTCCGCTGGCCTTCACTGTCGCCCCATCCCTTGTAGTCGAAGGTCATGGCAACATATCCGGCTTTGTTCAGATAGGCGGCGTTGTCGGGCAAATACAGGTCCTTGACCCCGGTGTATCCGTGGCAGAGAAGGACCGCTCCCCTTCTCTCTCCGGGCTCCATGTCGTCGGGGGTGTAGACGTCTCCGACCAGCATGATGCCTTCACTGTAGAATGTCACGGCGCGTTTCAACTTCTCTCCTCCATAGTTCGCCTTGGGATGGGGCGGCTTGGGAATGGCGCCTGGGATGCATGGCTGATTGCCCGCAGAAGTATAGCACAGGAGGATTGGGCGTCTGACATAACGTAATGCCGCCCAACCCTTGAAAAACACGCTTGGGCCTGCCAAGATAAGGGTCATGCGAATAGGCCTCTTCGAGTTCAACGAACCCCTCCCGGAGCTAAACGAGCCACATGCCATTTCGATCTTGCGTCCCTGGGTGAACGTGGGCAGGGTCGGAACTCTGTCGCTTACCCGTCTGGAGCGGCACTTCTCGGCCAAGAGTCTGGGCAAGCTTTTCAGGCCGGGGATGGTCTATGACTTCACGCGCTATCGGCCCCGGTCCCGACTTGTCGGGGACCGGCGCGAGATGACCATACCCAACAGCACCGTGAGCTATTCACAGCGGGACAACGGCCCTGACTTGCTCTTCATGAACCTGCGGGAACCTCACCTGATGGGCGAGGACTACGTGGACTCGGTGCTGGAGATGCTGGGGACGTTGGGCGCCAAACGCTACTGCATGATTGGCGGAATGTACGATGTGGTGCCCCACACTCGCCCGCTGCTGGTGTCCGGTGCGAGCACGGGAAGCCAGGCCTCAGCCGACGCCGAGAGGATGAAGCTGCAACCCAGCAGCTACCAGGGCCCTACCAGCATCATGTCCCTCATAGGCCAGGAAGCCGCCAAGCGGGGCATGGAAAACATGAGCTTCGTGGTCCACCTACCCCAGTACGTTCAACTGGAAGAGGACTACGCGGGAGTGGCCCGGCTAATGGAGATGGTCTGCTCCCTGTATGGCCTTCCGGAGCATCTGGCGGACAAGGAGAGAGGTGAGCGGCAGTATCGCGAGCTAACGTCCGCTGTTCAGAGAAACCCGGAGCTTCAGGACATCCTGTCCCAACTGGAGCGGCAGTACGATTCTCGCTCCCAGCGGGAGGCTGAGGATGAAGAGTTGCCCCCGCTGTCTTCCGAGGTGGAACGGTTTCTCAGGGAAGTGGGAGACCTGGGCGAAGAGGAGAACTCCTAACTTACGCCCCTCAGCTCCTTCGGCAAAACAAAGGAGACGTTCTCCTCTACACCGTCGATAGTGGTCACCGATATTGGATGCAGGGCGGTGATCACCGCGTCGACGAGGTTCTCGGGAGTTGACGCTCCAGACGTTACGCCCACCCTTGCTACGTTTTCGAACCACGACTCGTCAATTTCCTCGGGCCCGTTGATAAGATAGGCCGGAGTGCCCCGCGCCTCCACCACTTCCCGGAGCCGGTTGCAGTTAGAGCTGTTCTGGGCGCCAATCACCAGTACCGCGTCCACCTGACGGGCCAGAGCTTTGGCCGCCTCCTGGCGGTTTGTTGTTGCGTAGCAAATATCGGCCCGGGTTATTGCGTCGGGAAAGGCCGTGCTGATTTGGTCCACCGTTTCCTTGGTGTCGTCCACGGAAAGAGTGGTCTGGGTCAGCACGACTACAGGTGTGTCCCTGTTCCAGGAGGGAAACTCCATGTTGTCCCGCTCGTCCATCAGAGCCATGGGGACCTGGCCCATGGTGCCTCGGACTTCCTGGTGTCCTCGGTGGCCCACGAGGACCACTTTGCGGCCCTCCTTATGGTACTTTTTGGCTTCGTTGTGGACTCTTGTGACCAGGGGGCAGGTGGCGTCTATGACCTTGAGATTTCGTGAGGACGCCTTCTCGAAGTCTCCGGGAGGAGAGCCGTGGGCGGAGAAGACGACGACGGACTCTTCCGGTATCTCTTCCACGTCCTCCACCGTAACGGCGCCCTTGTTTTCCAGGCTAGCCACGACGTAAGGGTTGTGGACGATCTCGTGCTTCACGTAGACGGGAGCGCCGAACTTCTTGAGGCACAGTTCCACTATGTCCACTGCGCGCACCACTCCGGCGCAGAACCCCCTGGGCAAGGCCAGAATAACTTCCATTCGGCGGCCCCTCCTCCGTTTATTGCGAGGCCATTATATCCTATGGCCTCTTGCAAGCCCAAATCGACTGGCTAGACTCGAGCGTGAGCCGACCTGAAGGCTGTTGTCCTGGTTCAGGCTGGAAACCCGGCCCAACGGGTTTCATTGACACTAAATTCCGCCCGATGTTAACATGAGGCCCGAATCGGGGCGGGTAGAGTGCCGTCTCGAGGGATAAGAACCGGGGGTGTGGGGCGCCCTTTTGACCTGCAGCCCTCTTCATTGAAATTCATGGCCGTTTAAGTTTGCGAGACGCGGCGAATGCCTGAAGATTTTGACTTCCGCTGGGCGGCGGTAATCCTGTCGCTCATTATAGGACTCCTGGCCATCGGCGGCATGTTCGCCGCGTCGGCTTTCATATCGTCCAGGCGCAAGTCGGCGGTTAAACTCACTCCCTACGAATGCGGAATTCCGGCTGCTCCCTTCCGATGGTCGCAAATCAACCTCAGGTACTACGTATTTGCAATACTTTTCTTGATATTCGACGTCGAGGCCGTGTTCCTGTTTCCCTGGGCGGTCGTCTTCCTGGACGTCAGCGACGTGGCCTTCTACGCAATGCTGATATTTCTCGGCGTGTTGGGATTCGCCATACTCTACGGTTGGCGAAAAGGAGTCCTTGAGTGGTCGAGATAAACCCCATCTACAGTGGCGCCACAGGCGAGGGGAAAGGCAACACACCTGGGCCTAGTCTGTTCGACCGGGCGATGCCGGGCGTGGTCACGGCCAATGCCGAACAGCTTTTCGCGATGGCCCGGAAGTCGTCTCTTTGGACTCTGACGTTCGGACTGGCATGTTGCGCCATAGAGATGATGTCCACCTACATGGCCCACCATGACCTGGACCGTTTCGGTGTCGTCACCTGGCCTTCTCCCCGCCAATCCGACGTGATGATAGTCGCCGGGACGGTGGTAAAGAAGATGGGCGAGCCTATAAAGCTCCTGTACGAGCAGATGCCCGAGCCCAAGTGGGTTATCGCTATGGGCAGCTGCGCCACCAACGGGGGCCCTTACTACCGCTCCTACTCGGTGGTAATGGGAGTGGACCACATCATTCCCGTCGACGTGTACGTGCCTGGGTGCCCGCCAAGGCCTGAAGCTCTCATGCAGGGCATCCTGAAGCTGCAAGAAAAAATTATGAGGGATTCCAAAACCAGTGGCGGAAAGGCCTAGTTCCTTCAATCAAACCGCCTCTTCTTCTCTCCCTCTCCACCCGGGAGAGGGCCGGGGTGAGGGGGGCGCCCATTCCCAAACGGGCGAGTCCCCTGACTCCGGGGGCGAAGCCGCTCTAAGCGGCATGGCCCAGGCATTGCTCGACCTTGCCCTGGAAGCTCTTCAGGAACTCTCTCCGGTCCCTGACGCCGTCGACAGCCGCCCACAGATTACCCTGAAGCCTTCCGAAATAGTGGAGGCCTGCCGCATCCTGAAAGACGCTCCTGGTCTGTCATTCAAAATGCTGCTTTGCCTGGCTGGAGTCGACTACGAGGAACGGTTCGAGGTGGTCTACGTGCTCCTATCGCTGGAGCATGAAAACACGCTGGTCATCAAGGTTGAATTGCCCTACGACGACCCGCGAGTTCTCACCGTCACGCCCGTCTGGCGGGCCGCCGGATGGTACGAACGGGAGGCCCACGACCTGTTTGGAATAGTCTTCGAAGGCAACCCGGACCTTTCCCCCCTGGTGCTCTACGAGGGATTTGAAGGACACCCGGGAAGGAAATCTTTTCCGTTCCATGAGTACGCCGAATATTAGACCTAAGAAGGTGGTTCTCACCGCCCGCATCCACATATCGGAGGAAACCGCTGTGGCGTTGCTGGAACCCCTGTCTCTGGAAGGGGCGGGGACGACCTTGTCCGAGGCGCAAGAGGACTTGGTGCAGAAGTTGTCCGCATGGATTCAGGAAAACGATGGTCGCGGTGAGTTGGAGCAGGCGCTATCAGAGGCCGGGTACAAGGGAGTGGACGAGGATACGGAAGTGCACCTGGAGTTCACGGAAGGATAGAGCCGTAATTCATGGTTGACGCACAACGCAGTCTGGAGATAGATGCCGAGCCCCTGGAGATGGTGGTCAACATGGGGCCGCAGCACCCCTCGACCCACGGGGTGTTCAGGATGGTCCTGTGGGTGGACGGCGAGAAGATAGTCAAGGTGGAACCCTACATAGGCTATCTCCACCGCGGTTCGGAGAAGCTGTGCGAGGGAGAGCAGTACCATCAGGTGGTCACCCTGTTCGACCGCCTGGACTACATATCCAACTTCAACAACGAGCTAGTGTACGTGAGGGCTGTGGAGAAGCTGATGGGACTCGAAGTCCCGGACCGGGCCGAATACATACGCATCATTCTCTGCGAGCTCAACCGGATAGCCTCCCATCTGCTGTTCGTAGGCACCATCGGCCTGGACGCCGGAGCCATGACGCCGATCATGTTCTCATTCCGTGGCAGGGAGCGCCTCCAGGCTGTGTTCGAGGCGGTCAGCGGCGCCCGCATGATGCACAACCACTTCCGCGTAGGAGGCGTGAAAGAGGACTTGCCGGACAACTTCCAGGAGTTGATGGACGGGTTGATGGTGGACCTGAAGGCCGACATCGAGGAGTGTGACCAGCTTCTGACCTACAACGAAGTGTTCGTTGCACGGTGCAAGAACGTGGGGAGCATCAGCGCCGCCGACGCCATCGACTACGGTATGACCGGCCCGTGCCTCAGAGCCTGCGGAGTGCCTTACGACGTGCGGAAGGCCGAACCTTACTCCCTGTACGACCGTCTAGACTTCCGGATTCCCACCGGCATAGACGGGGACTCCTGGGAGCGCTACTACGTGAGGCTCCAGGAGATGTACCAGTCCTACAGCATTGTCCAGCAGGCCATGGAGCAGATGGAACCGGGTCCCATCTCTACGATGGGCCGCAGGCTGATACGGCCCCCCAAGGGCGACGTATACGTGCGCTCGGAAAATCCCCGTGGGGAGATAGGCGTGTATCTGGTCAGCGACGGCACCGACAAGCCCTACCGCTTGAAGGTCCGTCCCCCTTCATTCTGCAACCTGAGCGCGTTGGAGCACATGCTGGATGGCGCCTGGGTTGCCGACTCCGTTGTAATACTGGGTTCCCTGGACATAGTTCTGGGAGAGGTGGATAGGTAGGCCGCCGCAATGGACTGGTTGGACTTCATCCTCATTATCGTCGGGCTGTTGATTCTCTTCACGGCCCTTTCGGTGGTTGTCCTTTCGCTCACCTGGCTGGAAAGAAAAACCCTTGGACGTCTCCAGCGCAGGCTGGGGCCGACCCGCACCGGGCCGATGGGGCTGATGCAGCCCATCGCCGACGCAGTGAAGCTGGTCTTGAAGGAGGACCTGATCCCCTCCTGGGCGGACAAGTCCGTCTTCTGGGTTGCGCCGCTGGTGGTGCTGATCCCGTCTTTCATGATATGGGTGACGATTCCCGCGGCGGAGAACCTGGTCCTCAGGAACCTGGACATGGGCCTGTTCTATATCATCGCCTTCTCGGTGCTGACCATTCTGGGGCTTGTGCTGGCGGGATGGGGTTCCGCCAACAAGTATGGAACGCTGGGTGGACTGCGCTCGGCGGCGCAACTGGTCAGCTACGAAATACCAGTGATAATGGTCGTCATAGCCGTGGCCATGCTGGCCCAGTCTCTGGACCTGCAGGTCATCACGATGAGCCAGACGCCGGCCGCCCACCCCAACATCGTAGAGCACAATCCCATTGATATACCCTTTGCGGTCCTCCAACCGCTGGGACTGGTTATATTCCTGGTGGCTGGCCTGGCGGAGTTGGGACGCATACCCTTCGACATCTACTTTGCCGAATCGGAAATCGTGGGAGGCCCCTTCGTAGAGTACAGCGGCGCCCACTGGTCGGTGTTCTTCCTGGCCGAGTACATGAACACCTTTGCCATCGCGGCGTTGACCACTCTCCTGTTCCTAGGAGGTTGGGAAGGTCCTGGGCTTCCCGCCTGGCTCTGGTTCCTGCTGAAGACCTATCTGGTCATCCTGGTTATATTCTGGATACGAGGCACCTTCCCGCGGCTTCGAATAGACCAGCTTATGGCCTTTGCGTGGCAGGTGGCCGTCCCCTTGTCCTTTGCGAACATAGTCATCACCGGAATCTATCTCTTCTACGGCTGGCCCTGGTGGAGCCTGACTCTCATGTCCCTTGCGCTCACCGTGGTGATAGGGTATTTCATACAAAAGAAACTGACGGAACCGGCCAGGAAGGTGGCCGCACTGTATGCGCGGCGAACGGGACCACAGCCGGCTCCGAACGCCGCCGACTAAGACGGATTCACACAACAGGAAGAGGGCAGCCGATGATAGGTGGAATAAAAGGAATGCTGGTAACCCTTGCCTCGACGGTGAGAGGACTGAGAAAGCCCGTCACCGCCCAGTACCCGGGGGAGCATCTCCCGATCCAGCCACGGTACATGGGGTTCCCGGCACTGACATGGGACTCGGAGGTGGGAGAGCCCTACTGCACGGCCTGCATGGTGTGCATACGGAACTGCCCCACCCACTGCATGACCGCCTCCATGAAAGACAACCCCCTCCAGCAGGAAGGGAAGAGCTCGCGGCGTAAAATCGTTGACGCTTTTGAGATAAACCTGAACAGGTGTATACTCTGCGGGATTTGCGTCGAGGTGTGCAACTTCGACGCAATTGTTATGAGTCACGAACACGAGATGAGCACCTTCCAACGGAACGGGGACAGACTGGATTTGGAGCCTCTGTTGGACATGGGTGTGAAATTCCAGCGGGAGACCAACTGGGAACCGCCGTCCAAGAAGGCCAAGGAAGCTCAGGCAAAGGCGAAAACAGAGGAAGCAGCCAGCTAGGATGTCCGAGTTTCTCTTTGGCCTGGCGGCCTTCCTGACCTTGGGGGGCGGACTTGGAATGGTGGCGACCCGCAACGTCGTTCACGCCGCCCTGTTCCTCCTAGTGTCGTTGGGGGCCGTAGCCGGCATCTACCTGCTGGTCTTCGCCGAGTTCCTGGCCCTTGTACAGGTCCTGATATACGGCGGGGCCATCATTATCGTGCTGCTGTTCGCCATTATGCTCACCCGAAGCGGCGAATACCCCCGAATCTCCGACAACAAGCAGTGGCCGCTGGCGATCATTGCAGCCGCTGCGGTCTTCGGAGTCCTCACCGCTTCCTTCCTGTGGATAGACAGGCCCGACTCGTCACCCGAGGGCCCCGGCATCACTGGAATAGGCAATAAGCTCTTCACCGACTGGGCCGTGCCCTTTGAAGTGGCGTCGCTGTTGCTGTTGGTTGCCCTTATCGGGGCGATTATCATCGCGGGCAATCCGGGCCGGAGGTCCTGATGCCCCTGGAAGCGTACCAGGTTGTCAGCGCGGCCCTCTTCAGTATCGGCCTTTACGGAGTTCTGGCCCGCCGCAGCGCCGTGCTGATACTCATGTCCATCGAGTTGATGTTGAACGCCGTCAACATCAACCTCATCGCGGCCGCCGCTTTCCTCGATCACGACGGCTTCACGGGCCAAATCATAGCTGTCTTTGTTATCACCGTGGCCGCCGCCGAGGTCGGCCTCGCCCTGGCCATAGTCCTACGAATATTCCGCAACCGGTCCACCGTAAACGTGGACGAGGTTGACTTGATGAAGTGGTGACCTCCGTATGGGGTTAGCTGAGAGCGCGTGGCTCATACCGGCGTATAGCTTCGCATCCTTTTTTCTGATCATAGCCTTGGGCAGATGGCTGCCGGGTCAGGGTTCTCCTCTATCCCTGCTGGCCATCGCCGCGGGATTCGTCACCTTCTGGTTCGTTCTGGCGGGCTATCTGGCCGCCGACTGCTCCGAAGCCTTCGGAGTCCCCACGTGCCTGTTCCAGCGGGAGTGGTTCACGGCGGGCGGCATAGAGCTGGCCTGGGGCCTGATAGTGGATCCGCTGGCGATTGTCATGCTGGGGCTGGTAACCCTGGTGGCCCTGGTCATACAGGTCTACTCGCTGGGTTACATGAAGGGAGACCCCCGTTTCGGCTGGTACTTCGCAGTCCACTCCCTGTTTGCGGCGGCCATGCTTACCCTGGTGCTGGCGGACAACTTCCTGTTGCTCTACGTGGCTTGGGAGCTGGTGGGATTGGGTTCCTACCTGCTGATAGGGTTCTGGTACGAGAGACGCTCCGCGGCCGAGGCGGCCAAGAAGGCTTTCGTCACCACGCGCATAGGGGACGTCGCCCTGCTGATTGGCATCCTGCTGCTGTTCAAAGAGGTGGGCACCTTCGACATGTCCACCATATTCGGCGAGGCCCAGGCGTTGGTGAACGGCGAGCCCAGCCTTCTAGGAAACGGGACGGCAACCGCCGCGGCCCTGCTGCTCTTCATAGGAGCGATGGGCAAGTCGGCCCAGTTCCCCTTTCACGTATGGCTTCCCGACGCCATGGAAGGCCCCACGCCCGTCAGCGCCCTCATACACGCCGCCACGATGGTTGCGGCGGGCGTGTATCTTGTGGCCAGGGCGTTCCCGCTTTTCGAGGCCGCGCCCGACGCCCTGACTGTAGTGGCGGTCATCGGACTGGTTACGGCCCTAGTTGGCGCCAGCCTGGCTATGGTGGTGACTGACCTGAAACGAGTGCTGGCATATTCCACCATAAGCCACCTGGGGCTGATGATGTTGACCCTGGGGTCATTCGGCTATGCCGCCGCCATATTCCATCTGGTGGCCCACGGCTTTTCCAAGGCGATGCTCTTCCTAGGCGCCGGAAGCGTGATGCACAGCATGGACGAAGAGACGGACATCCGAAAGATGGGCGGACTGCGGAAAGTGATGCCGGTCACCGCCCTGACGTTTGCCATTGGAGCGCTTTCCCTGGGCGGTATACCGGTGTTGTCCGGCTTCTGGAGCAAGGATGAGGCGCTGCTGGCTGTGCTGGACCACCGGGTCTACCTGTTGGCCTTTGCCCTCATAGTTGCCTTTATGAGCGCCCTGTACATGGCTAGGGTTTGGTTCATGGTGTTTCTGGGCGATTTGAAACAGGAGAACGCCCACGTTCACGAATCTCCCTGGGTGATGCTTGGGCCGATGTGCCTTCTGGGAGCGCTTACGGTGGTGTTCGGCTTCACCGCGATCAAGATTGCCGACTCGGGCGGATTCGGGACGTTCTTGTTCTTCGACAAGCCACACGGGTTCGATCCGAACATCGGACTCATGATCGGGTCTATCCTGCTGGCCGTGGCGGCCTTTGTAGTTTCATGGCAGGTCTACATATCTAAGAAACTGTCTATCGAACCCTTGAAAGAAACGGCCGCCGGAGTGCTGGCTGTAGTGGACGCGAAATACTACCTGGACGATCTGTACCAATGGGTCATAGACAGAGTGGCGCTGGCCTTCTCGCGGGCCACGGCCCTGTTCGACCGCCTGGTCGTCAACGACACCGCCGTAAACGGGACAGGGTTGTCGATAAGACGGGCGGCAATGGGCCTCCGCTACCACGTGACCGGCAGGCTGTATACCTACGCCCTCGGCATAGCTGTGGGCGCCGTTGGAGTGGCCTTATTCTGGTGGCTCATGACTGGCTGATGAAGGAGTCCAACTCTTAGCATGGCATTGTTGGCAACCATAGTTCTGCCCCTGGCCGCAGCCGGGGTGATAGCCTTCATCCCCCGGGACAGAGGGAGGGAGATAAAGGTCTTATCTCTTCTGGTCTCTGCGGCGGCATTGGTCCTCAGCGTGGTCCTATTCGCCATGTACGACTACAAGGACGGGGGCTATCAGTTTAGCGAGTCCTTCAAGTGGTTGGACGCGCCCCTGAACATCTCCCTGAGCCTCGGCTTGGACGGCATATCGGCGCCGATGGTCCTCTTGACGGGAATCGTCATGTTCGCCGGTGTGCTTGTCTCCTGGAACATCGACCACAGGCCCAAGGACTTCTTCATTCTGTACATGGCCCTCGTGGCCGGAGTGTTCGGCACCTTCGTCACCAGGGATTTGTTCTTCCTCTTCTTCTTCTACGAATTGGCCGTGCTGCCCATGTACCTGCTCATCGGCGTCTGGGGCAGCAGTTCCGACTTCGGCACGTTCCTGAGGACCAAGGAATACAGCGCCATGAAGCTGGTGCTGTATCTTGTAGCGGGAAGCGTGCTGGTGTGGGTGTCCATCCTGGCTGTCTACTGGATTGCCTACGATGCTGGCATGCCCACCTTCTCCCTTGGTGACCCGGACTCCGGAGTCCGGACTCTCCAGGATGTCGACTTTAACGACGGCTTCAAGCATTTCGAGACCCTCTTCTTCCCGCTGTTCATGATCGGATTCGGGGTGTTGGCTGGTCTGTGGCCCTTCCACACTTGGTCGCCCGACGGCCACGTGGCGGCGCCCACCGCCGTGAGCATGCTCCACGCCGGAGTGCTGATGAAGCTGGGAGCCTATGGCATCATCCGCGTGGGAATGTTCCTATTCCCGGACGGGGCCGAGCAGTGGATGCCGCTGCTGATCGGCTTGGGCACAGTGAACGTAATTTACGGCGCCATCTCGGCTATGGCCCAGCAGGACTTGAAGTACGTCGTGGGGTACTCCAGTGTCAGCCACATGGGATACGTGCTCATGGGCATAGCAACCCTTCACCCGTTGGGTGTCGGCGGCGCTGTCCTGCAGATGTTCTCCCACGGAATAATGACGGCTCTCTTCTTCGCCATGGTCGGAGTAATCTACGACCGGGCCCACATCAGGGACATAAACGTGTTGGGGGGGCTGTCTAAGAGAATGGGGAAAACGGCGGTCCTTTTCGCAGTCGCGGGTCTGGCCTCCCTTGGCCTGCCCGGTCTTAGCGGATTCGTGGCTGAATTCCTGGTCTTTGTTGGAGTGTTCCAAGAATACCTCCCACTGGCGGTTCTGGCGGTTGTCGGGGCGGGCATAACCGCCGTGTACATATTGCGGTTGCTGGCTAAGGCTTTCTTTGGGCCGCTGGACCCCCGCTGGGAGCATCTGGGAGACGCGACCCGCATGGAGTGGGGCGCGGGGGTGATGCTGGCCTTCGTCCTGGTATTCGTGGGCGTGTGGCCTGCGCCGCTAATGAACGTGATTAACTCAGGTGTGAACATGATTCCAGGAGTGAGTTAGGCCGGACCAATGTCGCTAACCGAGAATCTACATCTGCTGTTGCCGGAGTTCCTGCTGGCTGGTCTGGCCTTGCTGGTATTCGCAATCGACCTGTTCCTACCGGACCGGCACAAGAAGCTGCTGGCCTGGGTGAGCGTGGCCGGCCTGACTGGGCTTGTGGGACTCTCCGTACCGCTGCTGTGGGGCGAGGACGCGGCCTTGTACGGCGGTCTTATTGCCGTGGACGCCTATGCTCTGTTCTTCAAAGTGCTGTTCATGGTCATGGGCATCTTCGTGATACTGGCCTCGGTGGACTACGTCGGGAAACGTCTGAGGCACCCCGGCGAGTTTTACGGGATCATACTTTTCGCGGTGCTGGCCATGAACGTCATGGCGGCTTCCCGGGAGCTTCTCACAGCCTACATCGCCCTGGAGTTGATGAGCTTCAGCTTCTACATCCTGGTCTCCTACGCGAGGGACAACGCCAAGTCCAACGAGGCCGGGATGAAGTACATCATCATCGGCGCCTTCTCGTCGGCGATTCTGCTGTTCGGGCTAAGCATGGTGTACAGCTCCATTACGGCCACTCGCTACGACGACATAGCCGCCGAGCTTACGGCGTCCATAGCCGGAATAACTTCGGTCAGCCCGGCACTGTGGGTAGGGCTCGCTCTGATGCTTGTGGGGCTGGGATTCAAGGTGGCTGCGGCTCCCTTCCACATGTGGGCGCCGGACGTTTACGAGGGGGCGCCTCTGCCCGTCACGGCCTACCTGGCGCTGGGGTCCAAGGCGGCGGCTTTTGCCCTGGCCCTGCGTCTGTTTGCGGAAGCCTTCGCACCGGCCATAGACGACTGGAGAATCATTGTTGCCGTGCTTGCAGTCGTCACGATGACGGTCGGAAACCTGATGGCCATACCACAGACGAACATCAAGCGGCTGCTGGCCTATTCCAGCATCGGGCAGGTGGGGTTCCTGCTCGTGGGCCTGGCGGCGTTGTCGCCTCTGGCCTCCAACGCCATCATGCTCCATCTGATCGGCTACGCCTTCACCAACATGGCTGTGTTCGTGGGTGTTATAGCCGTCTTCAACATGACGGGCAAGGAAGAGATAGCCGACTTTGCCGGCTTGGCGGACCGGCATCCGTTCATAGCGGCGTCCATAGCGATAGGCATGTTCTCCCTCGCCGGGCTTCCCATCTTCGCGGGCTTTGTTACCAAGTTCTACCTATTCATCGCCGCCGCCAACGAGGGTTTGCTCTGGCTGGCGTCTATAGCAGTGGTGTACAGCGTCGTATCGCTGTATTACTACCTGATGGTCATACGCCAGATGTACATACAGCCTTCCGCCGATTCTGAGGCTGCGGACGACCACGGCATCCCGTCTCCCGCAGGAGCCTCCCTCGACGCGCCCGAGGAGGGCGTGGAGCTTGAGGACCAGGGAACTGGCTCGCCGTCGAGGCTGATAATCGCAGTGCTGGCGGTGATGGTCATAGGCTCCATATTTGTGGGGGTCTATCCCTTCCCCATAGTGGAAGCTCTGGACGCCGCCACCGCTGCCATCCTTCCCTGACCGTACCACCTCTAGGCCCCTTTGTTGTTATTTCGCCGGCTATAATTTTGCTATAATGCGGTGCGCCCTGTAACGGGCGCAGGTTTACGTAAGCCAGCGCCTGTGCGCTGGGCGGTTACACACGAGGGCGCTGTTGATAATTTCTGTGATAGGCGGAAGTCAGGCCACCGACGCCACCAAGGAACTCTCCTACGAGGTCGGGCGGCAGCTTGCGCTGCGGGGCGTTTCCGTGGCCTGCGGTGGGTTGTCCGGCGTCATGGAAGCTGTTTGCAGAGGGGCCAAGGCGGCTGGAGGGACCACCATAGGCATCCTACCGGGCATTGATCCCGATGCGGCCAACCAGTGGGTGGACATCCCCATATGCACGGGCATGGGATACGCCAGGAACTCGGTGGTTGTGAACACGGGTAGGGCCGTTATTGCAATGGAAGGGGCCTACGGCACTCTGTCGGAGATTGGCCACGCCCTGGGCAACGGAGTTCCCGTGGTTGGCCTTGGCACCTGGACCATCTCCAGAAACGGCGCTGTCGACGACCAAATCATAGTTGCTGACACCCCCGCGGACGCGGTTGAAAAGGCCGTTCAGGCGGCGAAAGCCCGCAGTTTGAGCTGACCTGCCAGGGAAGCATGGTGAAGAGTGGCGGCTGCCATAAGTGAAGTGAAGGCGCGCGAGGTCCTCGACTCGCGCGGAAATCCCACCGTCGAGGCTGAAGTCCTCCTGTCCGACGGAGCCGTTGGATTGGCCATGGTGCCTTCAGGGGCCTCCACCGGCGCTTACGAAGCCCTGGAGCTACGTGACGGAGACCCGGCAAGGTACAACGGCAAGGGCGTCCTTAAGGCCGTAAACAACATTGAGAGCGTCATTGCCCCTGCCCTGAAGGGATGCCTGCCTTTCGACCAGAGCGATGTGGACCGGCGGCTTCTCGAGTTGGACGGGACGCCCGACAAGTCCAACCTGGGGGCCAACGCCATCCTGGCGGTGTCTATGGCTGTCGCCCACGCCGTCTCATCCTCCAGACGTGCTCCCCTTTACCGCTGCCTGGCCGATAGGGACAGCTATTCTCTGCCCGTTCCCATGTTCAACATACTCAACGGCGGAAGACACGCTCGCAACTCCACCGACATCCAGGAGTTCATGGCGGCGCCGGTGGGAGTCGATACGTTCCGAGAAGCCATGAGGGCCGGCGCCGAGATTTACCAGGCGTTGGGCAGGATTCTAGCCGGTCTTGAACTGAGCACCACCGTGGGAGACGAAGGAGGTTTCGCCCCGTCCTTGTCATCCAACGGGGAGGCGGTGGACCTGGTGTTGGAGGCCATTTCCAAGGCTGGGTACAAGCCAGGCCAGGACTGCTGGATAATGCTGGACGTCGCGGCGACCGAACTGTATTCCGACGGCGTCTACACTCTTGAACGAGAAGGGGCCACGCTAACCGCCGTCGAATTTGTCGACTACTTTTCAGATTGGATCGACAAATATCCTATACTCAGCATCGAAGATGGCCTTTCCGAGGACGATTGGGACGGCTGGAAGTCGCTGTCCGCAAACATCGGAGGCAGAGTGCAGCTTGTGGGCGACGACCTCTACACCACCAACTCGCAACGCATCCGTAGAGGCGTGGAGACCCGCGCCAGCAACGCTGTGCTCATAAAGGTCAACCAGATAGGAAGCCTCACCGAGACGTTGGAGGCCGTGGAACTCACCAAGGAAGCCGGATGGGCCAACGTCATAAGCCACCGTTCGGGAGAGACTGAGGACAGCACAATAGCCGACTTGGCGGTGGCGTGGGACGCAGGTCAGATAAAGTCCGGGGCCCCCTGCCGCTCCGAGCGGCTGGCGAAGTACAACCGGCTGTTGAGAATAGAGCAGGAGCTTGGAAGCTCGGCCAGGTACGCCGGGGCCGACGCTTTCAAACACGTTAGCATGGTTCTCAGGTAGAATGTCAGGAACGACGGACCAATAACCCTCTGGAGGTGTTGTGATGGCCACCCGGATAGGCATCAACGGATTCGGACGAATAGGGCGCCAGGTGACGCGGGCGATCATGGAACGATACCCGGACAAGCTGGAAGTGGCGGCGGTCAATGATCTGGCGGATGCCAAGACCAACGCCCACCTGTTCAAGTATGACACAAGCTACGGTGTCTACCCAGGTACAGTGGAGCCGGTAGACGGCAGCCTTGCTGTGGACGGCAAGCCCATCACGGTCTTCCAAGAGAGGGATCCTGCGAAGATTCCCTGGTCCGAGGTGGGGGCCGAGCTTGTAGTGGAGTCCACCGGGTTCTTCACCAACGCCGACCAGGCCGTGGGCCACCTGGAGGGGGGCGCCAAGAAGGTGGTCATCTCCGCTCCGGCCCGGGGCGAGGACATCACCCTCGTGCTGGGAGTGAACGACGGCAAGTACGACCCGGCGGCGCACAAGATTGTGTCCAACGCGTCCTGCACCACAAACTGCTTTGCGCCGATGGTTGCTGTGCTTAACGAGAACTTTGGGGTCGAGCACGGGTTGATGTCCACGGTCCACGCCTACACCAACGACCAGAAGATTCTGGACCAGGTCCACGAGGACCTCAGGCGCGCCAGGGCGGCGGCCATGAACATCATTCCCACAAGCACCGGCGCCGCCAGAGCCGTGGGCAGCGTCATACCGGAACTGAACGGAAAGCTCCACGGAATGGCCCTTCGTGTCCCTACAGCCACCGTCTCCCTCACCGACTTCACCGCTACGGTTGCAAAGGACGTCAGCGTTGAAGAGGTCAACGCGGCGTTCAAGAGCGCGGCAGAGGGTAAGCTGAACGGGATTCTGGAATTCAGCGAGGAGCCGCTGGTGTCGACCGACTTCAAGGGCAACCCACACAGCTGCATTCTCGATTCGCTTTCCACGATGGTCATGGAAAAGCGCATGGTGAAGATTCTCGGCTGGTATGACAACGAGTGGGGATATTCCTGCCGGACAGCCGACCTCTGCTCGTTTATGACAGACAAGGGCCTCTAGAGGTCCGTCATGTGAATGGAAAAAGGGGAGGCTACATGCCTCCCCTTTCTTGTTGTTCACGGGGACCTCCTCTCCTTGACGGGAGAGGATTGAGGTGAGGGTGACGTTCTCGTTGACTGGAATCGTTGCCCCCTCACCCTAACCCTCTCCCGCGATGGGGAGAGGGGACTTTTCGGACATCCTTTCATGCCTCTCCTCTTGTGTTAGCGATTCTTTTGGGTGGGAATCCCGCACAGGTTTACCGTCGTAAGAGTAGATTGCTAGAATAGCGGCGTTCGCAGTCCCTTCCGAAACGCTGAAATCGGCTTAGCTTGAATATGGCTTAAATTGCCTCAACTGAAATTGCCGCCCCTACCGGGGCCGGCCCAAACATACAGCCGGTTTGCGCCGGCTCTGTTGCTTCCCCTGATACTGGCTGTGGCCTTGGGGTTGCGCCTCTACGGAATAGGCTGGGATGACGGGTACGGCTTCCACCCCGACGAGCGCTCCCTCTACATGCGCGCTGACTGCATGTTCCGGACACTCACTGACTCCCCAAGCTACGTGGAATGCAACCGGCCGTTCCCTGAGACCCAGCCGGGGCTCCCCAGCCTGCCCACGGCCTTGGACCCCGCTGAAAGCCCCCTGAACCCCCACTGGTTCCCACTGGGCTCCCTGCTTATATACGCCATCGTGCTCATCCGGGGGATATTCGAGCCCTTCACCGATCTGGGTTCGCTGCTAAGCATGGCATACATCGGGCGCTCCCTGGCAGTTGTAGCGGACGTGGGCACAGTGTTCATGGTCTACCTGCTGGGCAAGCGAATCTTCGACCGCAGGGCCGGACTGCTGGGAGCGGCGCTGGCGGCTCTGACCGTGGTCAGCATACAACACAGCCACTTCTACAGGCCGGAACCGTTCCTGGTCTTCTTTGTCGCGGCTTCGTTCTGGGCCATGCTGAAGGCGGTGGAGCATAGGAGGCTGAGGGACTCGTTGCTGCTGGGAGTGTTCGTCGGCCTGACCTTCGCCATGAAGGTCTCGTCCCTTCCCCTGGCCCTGCCGTTGCTGATGGGCTACGGGTTTATCCTGGCCACCAACAAGGACGGGACGTGGGAGACTCCTTCCCCGGCGAAGCAGACCCAGGTGGTCGTCCATATCGTGTCAGCCGCCGCCGTGTCGGTGGTCGTGTTCTTCATTACGACTCCCTACGCCTTGCTGGACATGGTCACGTTCGTGGCCGACATCAAGTACCAGGCCGAGAATGTGGCGAGGACGGCGGGGATAGTCCCGTTCACGGTGCAGTATGTGGGAGCTCCGGCCTTCCTCTATGAGCTGCGGCAGACGACTATATGGGGGTTCGGGCTTCCGCTGGGAATAGCCGCTTGGGGCGGGGTGGCATATTGGCTCGTCAGGGAGATTGTTGGGGCGATACGCGATGGGCGTATGAACATAGGCGCCGCGATGCTGCTGGCCTGGGCGCTGCCCAACTTTATCCTGCTGGGTTTCTTCGAGACCAAGTTCCTCAGGTACATCTTTCCTATTATGCCCTTTATGGCCTTGCTGGGAGCGGGGATGCTGGTCGACCTGGCGGACCAGGCGCGCAGGCTGCGCGAGGCTGGCTGGTCTGTAGGGAACCGGCTCCGGAGATCGTTGGCGCCGGCCGTCAGGTATGCGCCGCAAGCTGTGCTGGCTGGGACGGTGTTCATCGTGGTTGCGACCGCGGTTTTTGCCCTTTCCTTCACCCGGGTCTATGCCTCTCCTCATCCCGCTGTCCAGGCGTCGGAGTGGATTCACGAGAACCTTTCCCGCGACACCAACATAGTCACTGACAACCACTGGGATGAAGGCATTCCCAACCTGTACAGCTACAGGGTGCACGGCAATCAGATACCCATCTATGAGCCTGACTCGACCTCCAAGATGGAATCGATGTCCGAAATGCTCTCAAAGGGAGACTGGCTGGTCTTCTACAGCAACCGGACCTATGGCAGCGTAGCGCGTCTGCCCCAGCGATATCCGCTGAGCTCCCACTATTATCGGCTGCTGTTTTCCGGTGAGCTAGGATATGAGCTTGCCAGGGAGTTCAGCTCTCATCCCAACCTTTTCGGATTAGCTTTCGTGGACGATCCCTTTGGGCGGGCTGGCTTGCCCGAGCCTGAGCTAATCAAGGAGTCGGACCCTGCCCCGATTACGTTTAATCTGGGATACGCTGACGAAAACGTAATCAACTACGATCATCCTAGAGTGCTGATGTTCAGGAACGTCGGAGAATATTCCAGCGACCGGGTTTTCGACTTGCTGCTGGGCGGTTTGGACCAAAGCATTCTCTTGCCGGAAGTGGGGACACCGCCTCTTCATCTCGACGAGGGAGATAAAGCCACTCAACGAGAAGGCGGAACTTGGTCCGACATCATCAAGCGGGACAGCTGGACCAACGCGGTCCCTGTCCTGGCGTGGCTGCTGCTGGTCGAAGTCATATACCTAGCGGCTCTGCCTCTGTCCGTGTTCGTTTTCAGATGGCTGCCTGACCGGGGCATAGTCCTGGCGCGGGCTGTGGGAATCCTGGGAGTGGCCTACGTGGCGTGGTTGCTGGCCAGCCTGGAGTGGGTGCACTTCTCCCGCTACTCGGTCCTGGTGGGACTGCTTGCAGTGGGGGCGCTGTCAGGGCTTACGTTGGCGTTTCGCTGGCGGGACTTCAAGGACTTCATAGTCAGCCACTGGCGTCTGCTGGCGATAGGAGAGGCGCTGTTTATCGTAGCGTTCCTCTCCTTCGTAGCGATCAGGTGGGCCAACCCTGACCTGTGGCACTTGTACAGGGGCGGTGAGAAGCCTATGGACTTTGCGTACCTTAACGCAGTCCTAAGGTCCAGTGTCATGCCCCCATATGACCCCTGGTTCGCGGGCGGATACTTGAACTACTACTACTGGGGGCAGTTCATCGTCGCGACGCTGGTGAAGGCTACGGGGATTGTCCCATCGGTGGCCTACAACCTCGCCACGCCCCTGCTGTTCGCGCTGACCATCACCGGAGCGTACTCCATAGTTTTCAACCTGGCCACCGGTTTCAAACGCGCAGCAATGTCCTCCGCAGGCCCAACCTCCCCACCGCCTGTCGGTGAGCTTCCCTCCGCAACCGCAGAGTCCTGGCTGGGTGGTTGGCGCAGACGTGTGCCGTGGCACGGGGTGGGAGCCGGGGTTTTTGGGGCGGCTTTCGTTGCCGTCATAGGCAACCTGGGCGTCATAGGCCAAGTTGTCAAGGGAGGTTGGAACACCATATTCCACGGCGTTCCCTATCCGTCGCTGACTTTCCTGGCGGACTTCTGGTACAGCAGCCGGATGATACCCGTGCTGGACGACGTGAGTCCGTCGGCACTGACCTTCTGGATACCTGAAAAGTTCGGCAATTGGGTTGACATAAGCCCACACATCACCGAGTTTCCCTTCTTTAGCTTCCTGTTCGCCGACTTGCACGCCCACATGATAGCCATACCCTTTACTTTGTTGGCCGTCGCTTTGGCGTTCAACCTTCTGCTGGGCATCAGGGACGGAGCTGTGCGGCGTCTGTTGCCCGCCGCCGTAGTTCTGGCCGTCTCGGTTGGAGCCTTGTGGGCCATCAACACATGGGACTACCCGACCTTCCTCCTTCTTTCAGTAGGGTCGATTGCGGTTGGCGCATTCCTCCGGCGGAGCCAGCCCTCGGAGCGGGTCGCCTTGTTTATCGGAGGCGCAGCGGTGGTGGGACTGCTGAGCGTCCTGGTTTTCCTGCCATTCCACAACAACTACCATCCCTTCCCAACAGGGATAGTGGCGGCCAAGTGGCAGACACCCCTGCTCAATTTCCTGGGAATACATGGGCTTTTCCTGTTTATATTGGGCAGCTCTTTGGTGTCCGCCGCCTGGACCCCTGCAACGATGTATGTAAGGGGCTTACTCAGTAGGCGGTCCCACACCTCAGTAGGAGCAGCAGCCGGCGGGCCGTCTGAGAGTGGCGGGGAGAGGTCCGGCACAGGGCCCTGGCTGGTCGTGGGGTGCGGCGTTACGTTGATCCTTTTCGTCTATACGGCCGTAACCGGATTCTGGGTGGCGGCGGTCATCGTGCTGTTCTTGGCAGCAGTGGTGTGGAGCTTAGGGAAAATTCTCTGTGGGGACCGCCAGACCGCTCCCTACGTCGTCTTTCCCCTGGGGATGGCTGTGCTGGCGCTGCTGGTGGCCTTTGGAGTTGAGTTTATCAGGGTGCAGGACGACATCGGCCGCATGAACACCCTGTTCAAGCACTACTTGGCCGTGTGGACGCTGCTGGCGATGGCCTCGGCCTTCCTGCTGTGGCATTTGGCGTCCAACGCCGGGTTTAGCCTCCGCAGCCTGAAATCGCTGTTGCGTTGGAGGACGATCTGGGCCGGCGCTGTCCTGTTCTTGATTGCCTGCAGCCTGATATATCCGGTCCTGGGCACGTGGAACCGCATTGGGGACCGATTCTCTACGGAAGACCGGACTCTGGACGGGGCGGCCTACATGGAAAAGGCCATGCACTGGGACCAAGACCAGCTGCTTGTCTTGGACTGGGACTATCAGGCCATCCGGGAACTCCAGGATAGAATTAAAGGCTCGCCGGTGATTTTGGAGGCGTGGACTCCCCAGTACCGTTGGGGCGCGCGCTTCTCCATATACACCGGACTTCCGGCGGTGGTGGGATGGGGATGGCACCAGGAACAGCAGAGGATGGAGTACCGGGCGACCGTATTGCAGCGGGTGTCCCACGTCGACGAAATCTACACCACCACCAGTAGTCGCCGGGCCTTGGAACTCATGGAGCAGTACGAGGTCGAGTACATCATCGTCGGGCAACTTGAAGAGGTCTACTATCCGGAGGCGGGCCTGGAGAAGTTTACCCGTTTCGAAGAGGAAGGCCTGACAGAGGTCTGGTACGAGAATCCTGGGGTCAAGGTCTACCGCGCCCTGTGGTATAATTAGCCCGATCTGCGGCCCGCTTCGCCTCACAATGGGCCACTCTCCGGCAATCAACGGGAATCAACCTTAGGAGGGAACGTCATGGCCAGCCCTCAACTGGAAGAAATTCTCCAGCAACTCCGCAACCGGCCCACCACTACCAGCACGAACATCGACGACTCACGTGCCCTGTCCGACGCCCGTAAGGACCTGTTCCCCCTTAGCCCTGACGTAAAGGTCAACAGGGTTTCGGCGGGAGGAGTCCCCGCGGAGTGGATTGCCTATGAAGGGAACCCACCCAATGCCGCCCTGCTGTACCTTCACGGCGGCGGATACGTGCAGGGTTCCATGCGGAGCCACCGCTCCACCATATCCTGGATAGGTAAAGCGGCAGGAATCTGTGCGCTGGGCCTCGAATACCGCCTGGCCCCTGAGAGCCAGTTTCCTGCGGCGGTGGAAGACTCGGTGGCGGCTTACAGTTGGCTGCTGTCCACAGGTCATCTGCCATCTAAAATGGCCATTGCCGGCGATTCGGCTGGCGGCGGTCTGACCCTTTCCACATTGATAGCTCTGCGGTATTACGGGCTTCCCATGCCTGCGGCAGGAGTTTGCATCTCTCCGTGGACGGACTTGACCCAGTCGGGAGACTCGATGAAGACCAATGCGGAGTCGGACCCGACGGTGGGCAAAGAGCGGTTGGATGACATGGCGGGCCTCTACTACGGTTCCGCCAATCCGGAGGCGCCGTTGGCGTCACCCCTGTTCGCCGACCTGACTGGGCTGCCGCCGCTGTTGGTGCAGGTGGGTTCCATCGAGACTTTGCTGGACGATTCGACCCGGCTTGTGGAAAAGGCCAAGGCGTCGGGGGTTGACGCGACGCTGGAGGTGTGGGACGACATGCCCCACGTCTGGCACAACTGGGCACCCGTTTTGCCAGAGGCGCAGCAGGCGGTGGACAGCATAGGAGAGTTTCTGCGCCAACGCCTGAACGGCGGTTAAATTCTGTTTAGAATCGACATGAAAGAGCAGGCCGTGATCTCGTTCACCGGCCTGCTCTAAAACGTCAGCGTATGTGAGGAAACCGGAAAAACCATGCACCCAGGCGCTCTCGACGGAATCAAAGCGCTGGAGATATGCTCCTTCGTCGCCGGACCCTACTGTGGCAAACTGCTTGCCGACATGGGCGCCGACGTCATCAAAGTGGAGCCGCCCAACGGAGGGGACGTGGCCCGTTCCCGCACTCCATTCTTTAACGAGACCCCCGGCCAGGACAACAGCCTCCTGTTCATCTATCTGAACAACAACAAGCGGGGAATCACTCTGGATGTGTCCTCTGCCAAGGGCCGGGAAGTATTGCACCGGCTGTTGGATCAGATGGACCTGGTGATAGAAGACCTGCCCCTGGCCCAGGCGGAGGCGGCCGGCATCGACCCGGCCAGCCTGCAGGCAGAATTCCCCTCGCTGGTCTGCACTTCCATAACGCCCTTTGGCCGGTCCGGTCCATACAAAGACTACAAGGCTTACTATCTCAACAATTACCACTCCGGTGGCGACGGCTGGATGCTTCCCGGCGGAAGGCTGGCTGACCGCCTGTACCCAGACCGCGAACCGATAAAGATAGGCGGCTATATCGGGGAGTACCAGGTCGGACTTGGCGCCGCCTTGGCCTCCGTGGCGGCGATTCTGAGCCGAACGATGGACGGCGAAGGACGCCACGTGGACGTATCGGCCCAGGAGATTCTCATCAATCTCAACGCCGCCGACTTCTGCCAATGGCCGGACCGGGGATACATGGAAGACCGCCGACACCGGCATCTGTACCAGTACATCGGGGGCCTATACAAGTGCAAAGACGGCTATTGGGAGATGCTTCTCCCTGCACAGCGTCAATGGGAGGGTTTGCTCCGGGTTATGGGAGACCCGGAGTGGGCCAAAGACGAGAAGTACGCCGACCATGACTCTCGCATCGCACGACGCTTCGAGATTGACGACCTGGTGGAAGAGTGGGCCATGGACCATACCAGGGACGAGATATATCATTGGCTGCAAGCTGAGGGTTGCGCGGCCGGTCCGGCCTACACGATGGAGGAGATGCTCGTCGACCCACAGATGGAGCACCGAGGGTTCTACACTGATATGGCGCATCCGGTAATAGGGAACTATCGAGCGCCCGGCTCTCCAGGCCTGTTCTCGGAGACTCCCTCTGTCAACCGGAACCCTGCTCCCCAACTGGGGCAGCACAACATGGACGTTTACGGAGGGCTGCTGGGTTACGAACCTACGCAAATCGTACGTCTCAAACAGACAGGGGTTATCTGAGCCTTGATAAACAGCCTTCCCCTGAGAAACGTGCGCGTGGCCGACTTCACATGGGCCGCAGCCGGTCCCTACAGTACGCTGTTGCTGGCCTCTTTGGGGGCCGAGGTGATAAAGATAGCCTCTGCCAGGGCCAGGGGGGGCTTCCCTCAGCGGCGCGCCGCCGAAGTGGACCGCTACCTGAACTATGGGAAGCTGGGGCTGACCTTGAATCTCCAGTCCCCCGACGGAGCTGACGTCGCCCGGAGGTTGATCTCGGTGTGCGACGTGGTGATGGAAAACTTCCGGCCCGGCACAATGGAGCGTTTCGGACTCAGCTACGCCGAGATGTCCCGCATGAAGCCTGACCTCGTGATGGTGTCATCGTCGTCATTGGGTTCCGAGGGCCCTTACTCCAGGTACGTAGGATTCGCGCCCATATTCGGGACGATGGGCGGCTGGTCTCAAGTGACGGGATATTCCGATGGGATACCCTCCGAGCTGCGTCTGGTGGTTGATTACACGGCAGGACAGGCCGCGGCGTATTCTGCCCTGGCCGCTGTGTACCACGCCCGCGCCACCGGGAAGGGCCAGTACATCGACATGGCTTCCCGTGACGTTGCGACGGCAATGGTCGGTGAGCACGTGCTGGACGCCGATCTGAATGGCGCCGACTCGGAAATGAACGCCAACCCACGCACTGGAAACAGGGACAGCATCATGGCCCCCCACGGGGCGTATCGTTGCGCGGGAGAGGACGCCTGGATTACCATAGCCGTGGCGACTCAGGAGGAATGGGAAGGGTTGTGCAGGGCCGCGGGCAAAGAGGAGTGGCTGGCCGACGCCAGATTCGCCGACCAGAGCCTCCGATGGGAGAACCAGGACACTTTGGACGCTCTTCTAGGAGAGTGGACAGGTGGACAAAACGCCTTCGACCTCATGGCGTTGCTCCAGAGGGAAGGAGTGGCGGCAGTCCCCTCGTACAGCTCCAAAGACCTGTTTGACGACCCGCACCTGAAAGAACGGGACTTTTCCCAACGGATAGCCGACAACGACGGGGACGAATACACTGTGATAAGGACGCCCTACATGCTGGACGGGAAGAGGCCGGAGGCCTCCCGCCACGCGCCTTTTCCGGGCGAGGACAACCGGCCCATACTGGAGGGGTTGTTGGGCATTGCACCCGACGAGGTAGATAACCTAATAGAGGTGGGCGCGGTCAGCTAGAACCGGAGGCCGAACAACATGGCGACTTCAGACCAGGGTTCATACGGGCATATCACTCAAGAGGGCATCGATCGGATAAAGGCCCGGCTGGGCGTCTACTACCACGGCATTAGGCACGTGGGAGAGATAACCGCCGATGCCATCCGAACCTATGCCACGGGCATGGGTGAGCGCAATCCCCTCTATTGGGACGAAAATTATGGCAAGACCACCGACTACGGCTCGGTGATTGGAACCCCGCTTTTCTTGTGGACCGTACGCGCCCCCACCGCTACAAACCTGGGAGGGCTTCCGGGAGTGCACAGCTTCTACGGCGGTTCGGAGTGGGAATATTGCCAGCCCGTCAGGCCTGGCGACATCATCAGCGCTTCCTACCGTCCTCATGATGTCGTGGAGAAGTCCAGCCAGTACGCCGGCCACATGGCCATCCAATACGCCCAGACCCTCTACGTGAACCAGCACGGCCAGGCTGTAGCCAATGCCAAGGCTTGGAGCATACGCACCGAGCGGCAAGCCGCCCGGGAGCGGGACCGTTTCAAGGGAGTGGAGAAGCCCAAGTACACGGAAGAAGAGCTTCAGACTATCTGGGACGCCTACCAAAACGAGGAAATACGAGGCGCCGAGCCTCGCTACTGGGAGGACGTGCAAGAGGGAGAGAAGTTTCCAGGGATCGTGCGCGGGCCGCTGCGTGTGGTGGAGATAATCTTCGGAGCGGGCCGATTCGACGCATTCAACACGGGCGTAGGCGCCAGCCCTGGGGGCAACCACTACTATCGCTGGAGCGCCTTTCGTAAGCATAGCTCATTCGCCGAGCCGGACCCTGAGACGGGTGTGCCTGACCATCCCCACCGGGGCCATTGGGAAGACACTATGGCCAAAATCATTGCCCTGCCAGGCATATATGACCTGGGTCCGCAGAGGGGTTCCTGGCTGGGGCAGGTGGTCACCAACTGGATGAGCGACCACGCCTATGTCCGCAAGTATTACCACGACCTTCGGCGCTTCAACATTGAGGGAGACACGACCTGGGTTGATGGGGAAGTCGTGCGCAAGTGGATAGAGGGCGACTTGCACCTGATCGAGACCCGGAGCTCATGTCAGAACCAGCGAGGAGAACCGACGGGCAACTGCCGCATGGAAGTTGTGCTGCCCTCCAGGGGAATCCAATAAGAGAACAAGCCTTGAACTGAAGGAACACTCTCAATGCCTGAAAACGTTTACCCCGACCTCACCGACGACGCCATAGAAGAGGCTAGGAAGCTAATAGGCGTGGATCTTCGCCGGAAACCCCGGTGGACGGAAGCCGGCAAGGAAATGATCATCCGGTACGGCCTTGCGATCGGCAGCCGCAACCCGCTGTACATGTCGGAAGAGCTGGTCTCCACCAACCTCTTCGGCAGCCTCCAGTCCCACCCTTCCAGCCTCCACTGCTTCGACGACACCTTCGTGGCGCCCAAGCTGCCGGGGATTCAGTCCATCTACGGCGGGGCGGACTGGGAGTTCTACAGGCCCATCATCGTCCACGACCGGATAAAAGCCACGGCACGGCTGCTGGACGTGCAGAAGAAGACCGGAGAGTTCTGCGGCCCTATGGCGCTCCAGACTGGAGAGGTGGTCTACACGAACCAGGATGCCGAGACAGTGGCCAAGGCAACTACTTACATGCTGCGAGTGCCGAGGAATCCCGCCAGGGAGCGTGGCAGGTACATGAGCATAGGCCGCTACCGCTATACTCCCGATGATCTGGAAGCCATCGACAAGGCTTATGAGGAAGAAGAGATAAGGGGAGACATACCCCGGTACTGGGAGGAAGTCCAGTCGGGCGACCCGGTCTCCACCGTGGTCAAGGGGCCGCTATCCAGCGACGACATGCTCAACTTCGTGGACATGGTGCGCGGCACGATAAGCTTTGGGTACTTCCTGGACCATTGGCGTCGCCATCCCGCCGACGTGTACTGGGACCCGGTGACCGGCATGCCAGACTCCTGGGATGCGTCTCTCATAAAGGACAACGTGGCGCAGGAGTTCGGATTCCCCTTTGCCCACGACGCCGGAATCCAGAGGGTCTGCTGGATTGAGAACATGGTCACCAACTGGATCGGCAACCTGGGCTTTCTCAAGGCCCTTAATGTTCGCCTCACCCGACCCAACTTCATCTACGACACCACCTGGTGCAAAGGCAAGGTGACGGGCAAGGCCATGGTGGACGGCTCGCCCCTGGTTGACTTGGAGGTGTGGTGCGAGAACCAGTGGGGCGAAACAACAGCCACCGGCTCCGCAAAGGTGTCCCTGGTGTCCCGCGAGGTGGACCTGGCCCCGGACTTCGTGCGGTTCGACCAGTTCACGCTGCCGGGAGCACAGGCGCGGTCCTGATGTCCACGCCCGATTCCGTTCGTGGTGAGCCAGTCGAACCATCCCCCAGAAGCCTGTCCGGTCTGAAGGTCGTGGAGCTGGGAGACTATATCTCCGCTCCCTTTGCGGCGCGGGCGTTGGGAGACCTGGGCGCCGAGGTTATCAAGATTGAAAGTCCAAAGGGAGACTCTTCCAGGCGCCAGGGACCTTTCCCGATGGACGTTCCCAATCCCGAGTCCAGCGGCTTGTATCTTTTCCTGAACACCGGGAAGCTGGGCGTAACCCTGGACGTGGAGACATCCACTGGAAAGGAATTGTTGCTCGGTCTGCTGGAAGACGCTGACATTCTGATCGAGAGCACGGCGCCAGGCAAGATGGAGTCGCTGGCACTGGACTACGCCAGCGTCCATGAGCGTTTCCCCAGTCTGATTTACACCTCCGTCACTCCCTACGGGCGCACCGGCCCCATGAAGGAGTACGCCGGGCAGGACATAAACATACAGGCCGCAGGGGGAATCAGCATAGGAATCGGGTGGCCTGACCGTCATCCCCTCGCCATACCCTACTCCCAGTCCGACTATATGGGCGGGCTTGCGGCTGTGCTGGCCACGCTCATAGCGTTGTCCTCCCGAGATGTCTCAGGCAAAGGGCAGTGGGTGGACGTGGGTTCCGTGCAGGCCCTCGGCTCACTTATCTCTTTCGTATACTTCCTGCCCAATTTCATTTATCGAGGCGTCGCGGGAACGCGCAAAGGACGGCGCGGCGGGGAAGCCTATTTCCCCAACACCATCATGGAGTGCAAGGACGGGTTTGTTTGCCTGTACCCCCTCCGAATCGAGCAGTACTTCAACTTCCTGAAGCTCATCGGAGACCCCGAATGGCAGCAGGAAGAGAGATACAGAAACCGCAGGGCCATGGCCGAGGAATATCCCGACGAGTCCGAAGCATTGATAGTCCCCTGGTTCAAAGAGAGGACCAAGCAGGAGATATTCGAGCTTTGCATGGAGGCCAAAGTGCCCTGCGCACCGGTGCGCACCATTGAAGACGTTGCCCAGGACGAGCACCTGAACGACCGGGGATATTTCGTGGACGTGGACCATCCGGAGGCAGGGACACTCAAGCATCCGGGATCGCCTTTCCGGTTGTCGGAGACGCCGGGACGGATAGGCGGCCCCGCCCCGACTCTGGGACAGCACAACGAGGAAATACTCTGTGGCCGTCTCGGAGTCGATAAGTCCCGCCTGGGCAGGTTACGCATGGCGGGGGTGGTCTAGCGTCATGCAGGCCCCTTCAGCAAGCTCAGGTCAAGCTCTGGCTGGATACCGAGTCATTGACGTGGGGAACGTCCTTGCCGGACCTCTGGTCACCCAGTTCCTGGCCGACATGGGCGCCGAGGTCATCAAGGTGGAGACCAGGACCCGGCTCGACGGCACCAGGAGAGGCCGCCCCATAGTGGGCGAGGACATCGCCGGAGGTGACAGAGGCCAGTGGCCGGAGCTTCAGCCTCTGTTTCACTGCATTAACCGCAACAAGATGGGCATCACCGTGGACTTGAGGAAGCCCGAAGGCGTAACCGTGGTCCATGACCTGGCCCGCATCAGCGACGTGGTCTTGAACAACAATGCACCGGGCGTCATGGACAGGCTGGGAGTGGGACACGAGGCCCTGTCTGCCGTCAACCCGGGCATCATCACTGTGTCGATGCCAGGGGTCGGCGAGGAAGGCCCGCTGAGGCACGTGTTGGCCTATGCGTCCATCACCTCAGCCCTGTCTGGTCTGATGGGACTGATCGGATACGCCCCGGACAGCGACGGAGTAGGCCCCGACGGACTGCTCGCGGGGCAGATTCAGGGCGCGTGGGGAGACGTGATTGCGTCCTTGAGCGCGGCCATCGGCCTTTTGGCGGCCGTGCATCACCGCAGGAATACGGGCCAGGGACAGCGCATTGAACTGGCCCAGCTTGAGGGGGCGGTGAGCCTGCTGGGAGAGGCCTTTATGGACTTCAACATGAACGGCCGCAGCCGCACCAACCTGAGCGCTGGACATGCCGTGATGGCTCCCCACGGGAACTACCCGTGCGCCGGTGAAGACCGATGGGTGTCCATTGCCGTAAAGGACCAGGAGGAATGGCTGCGGTTCTGCGAAGCGTTGGGCGACCCGGACTGGACCAGAGACCCGAAATTTGCCGACCACTACTCGAGGTTGGAGCACGTCCGCGACCTTGACAGAATGGTGAGCGAGTGGACGGCTGGCAGGACGCCTGAAGAGGTCACCGAGTTACTCCAGTCACACGGCCTAGCGGCCATGACGGTGATGAACATCGAAGACCAGTTCTCCGATCCTCAAAGCCACGAGCGGGGCGTGTTCGTGGAAATGGACCACCCGATGGTGGGGGCGGAGTGGATACCCGGCATCCCCTGGAAGCTGAGCGACACCCCCGGGGAAGTGCGTCACCGGGCGCCCTTTCTGGGTGAACATAACGATCACGTTCTGGGGGACCTTCTTGGGTACTCGGAAGAAAAGCGGCAGGAACTCTTGGAGGGCGGCGTACTGGAATAGCCAGGCTCCAGGCCTGTGCTATAATTTGCCGGGCCAACCGCCGGAAACCGCATGAGGAGAACGGGATGATCCGTGTTACTATCCTTTACCCCAATGATGAGGGATCGAGTTTTGACCACGACTATTACATGAACAGCCATGTTCCCATGGCCAAGGGGCTGCTGGAGCCGCTGGGCCTGGTGGCGTTTAACGTAGAGAAAGGCATCTCCGACACGGACCCCAACGCCCCGCCGCGGTTCCACGTCATCGCCGGAATGGGCTTCAACACCGTGGAGGACGTGCACAACGCATTCATCACGGCGGCCCGCGAGATTCTTGGGGACACCAAGAACTACACCGACGTAAGGCCCGCTTTCCAAATCAGCGAGGTCATACTCTAGGAACGGCTTCACGGAACGTCATGGCGGAAGTGCGCCCCTTTCGGGGCTTGAGATACAACTCGGACATTGTCGGCAGCCTGTCGGACATAATCGCGCCGCCTTTCGACACAATTTCTCCAGAGCTTCAAGAGTCCCTGTACAGCCGGAGTCCCCACAACGTCGTGCGGTTGGAGGCGGGGAAGAGGCTTCCTGACGACACCCCGTTCGACAACCGCTACACGCGCACCGCAAGCCTGCTGAACGAGTGGGTTAGCGGCAATGTATTGCAGAGGGAAGGCTCACCCTGCTTCTACCTTGTGCGGCATGCCTTCACCATAGGGGGTCAGCCAACGTCGCGGCTGGAACTGATGGCTGCGGTGCTGCTGTCCGAATACGACGAGCGGGTTGTGCTGCCCCACGAAAACACACGCGACGCCGATAAAGAGGACAGGCTGGCCTTGATTTCTGCCGCACGGACCAACATCAGTCCCATCATGTGCCTGTACCGTGACCCGTCGGGCGATGTCCCGGGGGTTCTGGCCGACGTTTCGAGTAAAGAGCCCCTGGCGGAGTTCATCGACGTAGGGGGCCAGGAATACGCCATGTGGCGATTGGATGACCCAGCCTACGTGGAGAGAATCCGGTCCGCCCTGTCCGACCGCCCCCTCTACATAGCAGACGGCCATCACAGGTACGAGACTGCGCTGAACTACCGTCGGGCTATGTCTGAGGAGTCCGCCGCTTCCCGTCCTGCGCCCTGGGACTTTGTGATGATGGGACTGGTGGATTTCGACGACCCCGGGCTGCGCGTTCTGCCGTACCACAGGACACTGGCGGGCCTGGACCAGGGTGGCCTGGAGCGAATGCGCGAACAGCTAAAGGTCGTCTTCGAGTGGCAGCCGGTGGACGGCGCCGTGGGATTGGCGGGACTGGAAGCGAAAGTTGGCGAGTCTGGCAAGCGCCGTTTGTCGGTTGGATTGTACGACCCCGCCGAGACGGGGCTGAACCTGCTTACGTTCAAGAACACCGTCCACCCCGTAGCACGGGGGCCGCTGGCCCAATCCGAGGCATGGATACTGGAGCGGCACGTGTTGAATCCGGTGCTGGGAGAGGCGCTGGGCCTGCACGTGGACTACGTCCACGACTTGGAAGAAATGGAGCGGAGAGCGGAGAGCAGCGAATGCCAGATGGGGTTCCTGCTGAAACCCTTTCCGCTGGACCTGTTCGAGACTGTCATGGACAGAGGGCTGAGGCTTCCTCCCAAGTCCACGTTCTTCTTTCCCAAGCTGGCCACCGGCCTGGTGATGAACCCCTTGGACGACGCCCTCTAGGAACTCTCGTTGTCCCTGAGCGCGTCGGTTATCGCGCGTTCGGCCTTCTTGGAATTCTCGGCGATGAACTCTTCCAACCGCTTTATCTCCGAGCTGAGTTCGTCTCCAGAAAGTCCGTTTGGCCCGGAGTTCTTTAGTTGTTTGAGGTTGTCTTTAGCCTCTTCCACCTGGTGGGTCAGTTCCAGCGCCGCCAGTTCGTCGGCGGCTTTGCGTTTGATGGCGGTCAGGTGTTTATGGACCGTCCGCGCGTGTTCCAACCGCTCCTCGATTTCCGCCATTGCGGACAGGACCATGTCGAGAGTCGTCCTGCCGTAGATGGCCTGCCTGGGAAGACGCTCTTTCTGGGTCCTGAACTGGCGTATCAAGGCGTTCAGGTCGTCCTCCTTGGCTGAAATCTCAGCCAGGAACAGACGGAGCCGTGCTGTCGCTTGCCTTATCTGGACCATAGAAGACCAACCACGTCGAGGCTAACCGCCGTCTAAATGGATGTGTTGCCCCCGTCAACCGGGATTTCAGCCCCAGTAACGTAGGACGACTCGTCAGACGCAAGCCACACCACAACCGTGCCCACCTCTTCGGACCTGCCCGACCTACGCAGTGGTGTCTTGGCAGCCCACCCGGCGGCTTGCGCTTCCAATTCCGCTTCTGAACGAGTCGAGGAGCTCATGGGAGGCATCCTGCCCGGATGCACTGAGTTCACCCTGATGTTGGAGGGGCCAAGGCGGGCTGCCATAGCCTTGGTGAACATCCTGACGGCGCCTTTGGAGGCGTTGTACCCGGGATGTCCTCCCGCCGAACCTCGTAGGCCCGCCGTTGATGAGATGTTGACGATGGAGCCTCCGCCAACGGCTTCCATCCTTGGAACTGCGTACTTGGTTCCAAGGAACACTCCGGTGGCGTTGATGCTCCACAGCATGTCCCAGCCTTCCGTGCTGTCGTGGTCGGAGAAGGAGCTCCGGCTGATGCCGGCGTTGTTCACGAGGATGTCCAACCTGCCGAACTTGGCTACGGTCTCCTCTATGGCCCGCTCCCAGTCAGCTTCTGCGGTTACGTCCATTGGGATGTACAGGACGTCGCCGCCTTGAGCCTTGACCTCAGCCTCGACTTTTCTGCCTTGGTCCTCGGCCCTGTCACCGAAAGCCACCTTGGCCCCTTCGGCGGCCATGAGTCTAACCTCGGTGGCGCCCATGCCGTTGGCTCCCCCGGAAACGAACCCCACTTTGCCGTCCAAACGTCCCATAATGAGCCTCCTTGCTTAGAGGTGCACAAGCCTGGCTGTGTCGATTTGCTCCAAGTCTCTGATCTGGTCGAGAACGTGCGGAGGGACCGGGTCGTCCACTCCGATTATCATCATCGCCCGCCCTCGGGGACTCAGCCTCCCGACCTGCATGAAACTGATGTTGATGTCGTTCTGTCCGGCTATGGCGCCCACTGCGCCGATGGAGCCGGGCTTGTCCTGCTGCTCCACGAACAGCAGGTAATGCACCCCCGTGAGGGTGATGTCCAGCCAGTATTCGTCCACGCTGACCAGATGGACCTCGTCGCGCAGTGAAGTCCCGGCGAGGGTCAGACCGCCTACGGCGGTGTTCAGCGTGATGGAGAGCAAGCTGCCGTGGTGGCGGTGGTCCGAGTCTTTGTTCTCGCTCACCTTCCACCCATGGCGTTGCGCAATGAGGGGCGCGTTGATTTGGTTCACCCTGGCGTCCGTGACCTGTTTCAGAAGCCCGGTGAGGGCTGTCGATGTCAGCAGGGTGGTGTCGTGGTTAGCGATTTCCCCCTGGTAGCCGATGGTGACTCCGAGGAACTGGCCTTCCGCGAGGGACGTGATCAAACGGCCCAGAATGTCGGCCACCGGGATGAAGGGCGCCACGACCGCGTGGACTTCCGGGGGCATGAAGGGCGCGTTGACGGTGTTGCGGGCCGAAACGCCTGACAATACGGCGATGACCTGTTCCGCCACCTCTACGGCGACTTCCCTCTGGGCTTCCCGTGTGGACGCCCCCAGGTGGGGGGTCGCTATGACCTTCGGGTGGTTTATGAGGGGTTCGTCGTCGCCCGGAGGTTCGGTGGGGAATACGTCTACCGCAGCGCCGGCCAGCCTGCCCTCATCCAGAGCTTTGCGGACAGCCTCGGAGTCGACAAGCTCTCCACGGGCCACGTTTATTAGGCGGGCGCCGGGTTTCATTTTGGCCAGGCTCTCGTCGTTTATCAGGTTCTGGGTCCCCGGTGTCAGCGGTGTGTGCAGAGTGATGAAGTCCGACTCCTCAAACAGGTTGTCGAGGGACGTAAGCTCTATCCCCAGCAGACGAGCCGTTTCGGGATTGATGAAGGGGTCGTATCCCAGCACCCTCATGCCGAAGCTCTGGGCCCTGCGGGCGACCTCGGACCCGACTCTGCCAAGGCCCACGATGCCCAGGGCCTTGTTTCTGATTTCGACGCCTATGAAGGCGCCGCGGCTCCACGATCCTCCCCTGAGAGATTCGTGGGCCTGGGGAACGTTTCTGGACAGGGCCAGCATCAATGCCAGGGTGTGCTCCACCGCTGCGATGGTGTTGCCCGTGGGGGCGTTGACTACAGCGATGCCGTTGGCGGTCGCGGCGTCCAGGTCTATGTTGTCCACGCCTACGCCGGCCCTGGCAATGACCTGGAGGTTCTTGCCCGCCCGGATGACCTCTTCCGTCACCTGGGCGCCGCTTCTGACTATGAGGGCGTCGTAGTCCGCTATCTTCTGGACCAACTCGTCGTGGGACAGGCCGGTCTTCACGTCCACCCGCAGGTCGGGCTGCCGCTTCAGCAACTCGACCCCCTCCTCGTCCAGGGATTCGGCTATGAGGACCTTGGCCATTGTCACTGCCCGCCCTTCGCCCCGCTCAGGACAAGGCTCACGCGGCGGCCGCCGGTTGGAAGCCCAACTGTTCGAGGGTAATCTTCAACGTGCTGAGGACTTCATCGATGTCGCTTTCAGGCACGTGTCCCAGGTGGCCGACCCGGAATATCTTCCCGGTGAGGGTCCCTTGACCTCCGGCCAGAACCACCGAATGTTCTTGGAGCATTATCGAGGACAGCTGCCCCACGTCGACTCCTTCAGGAGCTTTCACCGAGGTCACGGTGTCGGAAGCGTGGGAAGGCGCCGCCAGCATCTCAAGTCCCAACGCTTTCAGGCCGCTGCGGGTATATTCCGCTATGTGACGGTGACGCTCGAACACGTTCCCCATGCCTTCGTCCAGCAGCATCCGCAGCGCTTCATCCAAACCGTAGAATATGGACACGCTGGGAGTCCAGGGCGTTTGGCCCCGTTCCAGGTAGCTTTGGGCCCGCTCTAAGTCAAAGTAGTAACGGGGCATTGAGGCCCGCTCTCGAGCGGACCATGCCTCGTCGCTCATGCTGATGAACGCCAGCCCCGGAGGGACCATCAGCCCCTTCTGTGACGCCGTGCATACCACGTCCACGTTCCACAGGTCAGTGGGGAGCGGCACGCAACCCATGCTGCTGATGGCGTCAACGATGAAGAGCTTTCCGAACTCTCCCTTCACCACCTTGGAGATGGTCTCTATGTCATTGGTGACGCCGGTGGAGGTCTCGTTGTGAGTTATGAGCACCGTTGATATGTCGGGGTCGTCGTTGAGAGCCTTTCGTATGGCGTCGGGGTCGGCTGCGAGGCCCATCTCCACGTCCATGCGGACTACGTCAGCGCCGTAAATCTGAGCAACTTCACTGAAGCGGTCGCCAAAATACCCGATGCTCACGGCGAGGACCTTGTCTCCGGGGGACAGGGTGTTCACCACTGCCGCTTCCAAAGTTCCCGTACCGGATGAGGAGAGGATGTACATCCGGTTCTGGGTCATGAACACGTGCTTGAGGTTCTCGGTGCACCGCTCGATCATCTCCTTGAACTCCGGGCCGCGGTGATTGATCATGGGCTGGGCCATGACGTCGATGACTTCCTGGGGAAGGGGAGTCGGCCCTGGAGTCCTGAGGTTTTGCTTGGGGATTTTCACTTCTCCTCCTGGGGTTGGTCTCAGACCTGCGTCTATTCCTGAGATTCTATCTTGAGGTATCTGCGTCTGCCTATCTTTAGGACGCTTCCTGGACGGAGCCGGACGCTGTCGGAGGTCACCTTCTCGCCGTCCACCTGCACGGCTCCCTGTGAGATGAGACGTCTAACCTCGCCCTTGCTGGCTGCTACGGAGGCTTCCACCAGCACGTCGGCGATGGAGAAGGACCCACCGTCCTGGGCTAAGCCTTTCAGAGCGTACCTGTCCATCTCTTCGGGAGCTTGGCGTTGTTGTATGACTCTCTCGAAATGGGTCCTGGCTTCGGTGGCTTCAGAGGGGCTGTGGAACTGGGCAGTTATCTCCTCCGCCAACCGTTTCTTGGGTTCCATGGGGTTCAACGACCCGCCGCCCATCGCCTGGTCCATATCCTTGATCTCCAGCATGGGAACGTCGGTCAGCAAGGTAAAGTATTCGATGACCACCTGGTCAGGGAGGGACATGACCTTGCCGTACATCTCGTTGGGAGGGTCTTCCACTGCGATGTAATTGCCGAGGCTCTTGCTCATCTTCTGGACGCCGTCAGTGCCCACCAGGATTGGCACCATAAAGCATTGCTGCGGTGTCTGCCCCATCATCTCCTGGAGCTCGCGGCCCACCAACAGGTTGAATTTCTGGTCCGTGCCGCCGAACTCCACGTCGGATTCGATGACCACCGAGTCGTAGGCCTGGAGAAGGGGGTAGAGCAGCTCGGTCACGGCGATGGGCCGGTGGGCCTGGAACCTGTTGGCAAAGTCGGCTCTGTCCAGGAATTGAGCGACTGTAAAGCGGCTGGTGAGACCAAGCACGTCAGCCAGGGTGAACTTGCCGAACCACTCGCTCTGCCACACGGCTTCGGTCTTGTCCTTGTCTATCACCTTGAAGAACTGTCGCATGTAGGACTCGGCGTTGGCCACCACCTCTTCGTGGGTGAGCATGGGGCGGGTGGCCGATTCGCCGCTGGGGTCTCCTATCTGGGCCGTCCAGTCCCCTACGATGAGGATAACGTGGTGTCCCAGGTCTTGCAGTTTCCGGAGCTTTCTCAGCCCCACCACGTGGCCCAGGTGGATGTCTGGCCGGCTGGGGTCGAACCCCATCTTCAGACGCATTGGTTTGCCGCCCTGGAGCCGCTCGATGAACTCTTCCCGGACGATGATTTCGCTGACGCCCCTCTTGGCGATCAGGTCTAGGGTTTGTTCGTCAAGCGGCATGGGACCTCATGCTCATGGCCCCGCACCAAGGGTAGGCGCTGTAGAGAGAATGTCCTGGGTCTGCTCCACGTCCAGCTTCATCTGTTCTACTAGGGTTTCTACGCTGGAAAAGGTGAGTTCGTCCCGTATTCGGCGCACGAACTCAAGCCTCATGGGCTTGCCGTATATGTCTTCGTCGAAGTTGAGGATGAAGGCTTCTATGGTCATGCCGTGGATGCCGAAGGTCGGCCTGTATCCTATGCAGGTGGCGGCCATTATTCGCCGCCCTTCCACGACAGCCCAAGTGGCGTAGATGCCCTTCATTGGGATGGCGATGTCGTCAGCCACGGAAAGATTGGCCGTGGGGAACCCGATGGTCCGACCCCGGCGGTCTCCTTCCACGATGGTCCCGCTCAGGGAAAAGGAACGCCCCAGCATCCTGGACGCCTTCTCCACGTTGCCCTCGGCGATGAGCTCCCGTATGGCTCCTGTGTGAATGGCCTCACCGTCCAGGTCCACGGGGTCAACCTGTTCCACGTCGAAGCCCATCGATTCCCCCAGCTTCTTCAGGGTGGAGAGGTTGCCCTCTCTTCTGTAGCCGATGGCGAAGTCCGGCCCTACGACTAGAGCCTTCATGCCCAGGTTCGTTTGTAGCAGCGACACGAACTCTTCGGCCCTTATCCGGGACACTTCCATTGTGAAGTCCACGTCGACCACCGCCGACACGCCCTGGTCGCGTATGTGCTTGAGCCGTTCGTCCAGAGGAGTGATGTAACGCACCTGGGCGTCGGGCAGCAGCACGGACCTGGGAGTGTTCCTGAAGGACAGGACGGCGGGCTCTAGGCCCCGGGCCCGGGCCGTTTCCTTTGTGGCGTTAATCAGGTGTTGATGGCCCAGGTGCACTCCGTCAAAGGTCCCTATGGTGACAGCGGTGTCTCGCGAGAGAGACAGTTGTTGAAGTTGGTCTTTGATTGTCATCTAATAGCTATAGAGGCTCCTCAAAAAGGGAGCCTCTTTATCGCGTCGATTTCAGGTGAGCACGGCTCTTTGTTGACGATTCGGATGGTAGCATAGCCTATATGGAGCGTCAACTTGAACCGCGTGCCAGAAGGCGCAGAAATCAGGCGGGAGCAGCGGCGGATGCCTTCCCGATGGCTTTAGCCACGGCCTTGACCTGCGGCATAAGGTCGGTGAAGGCGTCGAAGGTGAGAGCCTGAGCGCCGTCGCACTTTGCCACGCTGGGGTTGGGGTGCACGTCCACGATTACGCCGTGGGCCCCGGCGGCCACCGATGCAACCGTCATGGGGCTTACGAGGCTGGCCTTGCCCGTGCTGTGGCTGGGGTCAGCCACTACGGGAAGGTGGCACAGGTCCTTTATCACCGGCATGGCCGAGAGGTCGAGGGTAAACCTGGTGCCCGTCTCAAAGGTGCGTATGCCGCGTTCACACAGGACTACCTCGTGGTTGCCCCCAGCAAGGATGTACTCAGCCGACAGCAGCCACTCCTCGTAGGACATGGAGAAGCCGCGCTTCAGGAGCACAGGCTTCCTGATCTTGCCCACTTCGTCTAGGAGGTTGAAGTTCTGAGCGTTTCGCGTCCCGACCTGAAGCATGTCGGCGTATTGGGCCACCATGCCCACGTCCTCCGGCGCCATGACCTCGGTGACTATGGGCAGGCCCGTTTCTTCACGGGCCTTGGCCAGCAGTTGAAGGCCCTGCACGCCCATTCCCCGGAAACTGTAGGGTGATGACCTGGGCTTGAATGCTCCTCCCCTGAGGATGGTTGCGCCCTGGGCTTTGACCAGTTGGGCGGTGGAGATGACCTGCTCTTCGTCTTCCACGGCGCAAGGCCCAGCCATGACTACGAAGTCATCTCCCCCTATGGGCACGCCTCCCACTTTGATGATGGTGTCGTCCGGTTTGAATTCCCGGCTGCACAGCTTGTAGGGTTTGGATATGGGGACCACCTCAAGCACCCCGTCCATTCGCCCCAGTTCATCCCGCAGCTCCGGGAATATGGAACCCAGGACGCCCACAACGGTGCGCTCGGCGCCTTCAGAGACCTGCGCGCTCAGACCGTGACCGGTGATTCTTCGGCGGACCTGGTCAAGGTCCGACTCGGTGCTGTCTCTCCTCATTACGACAATCATGTTGGTTATCCTTCCTGCCTGCTGTTGTTGACTTTTGTTTGGGAGGTTAGGACGCGTCCAGCGTCTGAGCACGTAGGTTCACGGCCCCGTTCAAATAGACCGTCTCCAATTCCTCCGGTTGTTTCTCGGTGTTCACCATTAACAGAATGCGAATGCAAAGGGGTAGGCTTCCGGGTACGTCGATTTCATGGCTGCACATCAGGGCCGTGGTGTCCCAGCCCATCTCTCTGACAGCGGTGGCCGGGTAGGCGGCGTTCAGGTCCAACGTTGTGGTGAAGAAAACTGCCGCCACCTGTTCTTTCTCTACATTGTTGATCCGTACGGTCTCATTGAAAAGCTCCCGCGTGGCCTCGAAAATCGCCTCGCGGGTGTTCTCGGAGGCCGTGGTGGCTCCTCTGATGCCCCTGCACGCCATCATAGGGTCGCTCCCTCGCTGGCCGTGACATTGCCGCTGCCCGCCAGGCTTCGGACGTACTCCTTGGCCCGCTGCACCATCTCGCTCCGAGGAGGTTCCATGACCACCCGCATCAGGCCGGCGCCGACCACGGCTGCGTCGGCGTGGCCCTTCAATGCTTCGACGTGGTCTCTCCGGGATATGCCGAACCCTACGGCAAGGGGAAGGGACGTATGCTGGCGTACTCTCTTGAGCAGGTCGAACACCCCTTCCGGCAACCGGTCCCTGACTACTCCTGTCACTCCCGTCAGGCTGACGCAGTAGATGAAGCCTGACGCGCTCTCACAGGCCAGCTGAATCCGGCTGTCTACGCTGGTGGGCGCCAGCAGGGGCACCACGTCCAGAGAAGCCGCCCTGCATTCGTCGATCAGGGGGCCGGCTTCGTCGGTGGGCAGGTCGGGAACGATGACGCCGTCGAGTCCCGCCTGGTTGGCGTCCCTGGCAAACTCATGCAATCCGTAGCTGAGAAACGGGTTGTAGTAGCCCATGAACAGCAAGGGCGTGTCGGGCATTCTGGGGCGCAGCCTGGCCGTCAGCTTTATGCAGTCTTCGAGCGTCACGTTGTTCAGCAAGGCCTGATGGCTCGTCTCCTGGATGGTGGCGCCGTCGGCCAACGGGTCGCTGAACGGGACTCCCAGCTCGATGATGTCGGCTCCCGACTCCGCCAGAGCGGGGACCAGTTCTTCGGTGGCGTCCATGTCCGGGTAACCGACGGTGGCATAGAGGATTATGCCTGTGCGGCCTTCCCGGTCCAATTGCTGGAATTTGCTCGTGATCCTGCTGGCGTACACTGGGTCAGTAGCGGTCTATGAGTGTATGACACACGGTTCGGATTATCATCGGACAGTATATCACATGACGCCGCCCCGCTCTGCGGCTACAGCGAAACGGCGCGAGACCGCTTCTGACGGCGACTCGTCAGGAGGCTGAAAAGGGCTCCTTGACCGGGGATTGGGAGACAGGTATGGTGACTAGTAGTGACTCACATAATGAGTCGGACGGAGACACGACGTGAACCAGCTTACGATCAGAGGCTTTAACGATGAGTTGGCGGAAAGCATACGGCAGCTCGCCAAGCGTGACGGAATCTCTCTGAATCAGGCCGCTCTCAAGCTGCTCCGCAAGGGAGCCGGCCTGGCGGACGGCAGGGATAACCCGAAAGCGATAGGCTCTTCATTAGACGACTTGTTTGGCTCCTGGAGCCGCGAAGAAGCGGAATCGTTCAATGTCGCCCTTGACATATTCGAGGTGGTTGATGAGTCGGCTTGGAAATGAGAATCCTGCTCGATTCAAACGCCTACTCCGAATTTATGAGGGGTAATCGGTACGTGAGAGACCTTGTGCAGGGCGCTGAAGAAGTGTTGTTCTCGGCTGTCGTGGTAGGAGAACAGTTGTTTGGCTTCCGACAAGGTCAACATTTCGAGAAGAACCTGGGAGAACTTCGCTCTTTCCTCAACCGTCCGTACGTATCGTTTGTTCCCGTAAGCCTCGTGACTGCAGACCGCTACTCTCGGATAATGGTTTCACTAAAAGCCAAAGGACGCCCAATTCCGACGAACGATGTATGGATTGCGGCGCACGCTATGGAGATGGGCGCAGACCTTGTTTCTGCCGACGGGCATTTCGAGTATGTAGACGGGATCGCATGGGTTAGAGTCACGGCATAGCGGTGCTGAAACCCTTTGGTGGCGGGATCGCCGGACAAGGTGTGTCTCTAGGCTACAGCGAAACGGCGAGGGCCAGGGCGTTTTGGAGAGCGTGGGCGACCAGGGGCGGCCAGATGGAACCGGTCTGGTGATAGAGCCAGGCCAGCATCACGCCGGTTACGAATATAGGCAGCATCACCTTTGGGTCTACGTGAAAGACGGCGAAAATCGCCCCGCTGACCGCCAGCGCCCAACCCAATCCCAAACGGGTGCGCAGAGCCGGAAATATAAAGCCGCGGAAGAACACCTCTTCCGTGAACGGCCCGATGACCACAATCATCAGGACAGACGCCGCGACACCAGCCCCGCCGAGGATTGCCTCCTCGGTAATCCCTTGATCGGGCTGCAGGTTCTCCAACCCGGCCGCATTCAGAATCGCCCCGTATGCGACGATGAACCCTATGCTTCCACCGAAGGCCAGGGCGGTGTACATCAAGTGCGCTGAAGTCCTGGGAGTGGGCAGCCGCAGTCCAAGGGACCTTAGAGGGACCTGAAAGCTCAGTGGGCCCAAGACGTAGCACGAGGCGAGTTGCGCGGCTCCCAGCACTCCTCCCAGGACAAGCAGGGAGATGGCCGGGCTGATGTCCCCTATCGCGTTTTCGTATATGGAATGGAGGACCAGCAGAGCTATGGTGGCCAGGATGACGGCGGCGATGCCCGCGGCGACGTACGGGAGCGTCCACGGGGCAGTGGGGTCCGCGGAGTCGTCGGAAGGGCCGGGAACGCCCGGCGGGGTGTGGAGGTCTGGCTCCGGATTGGGGGTGGGTGTTTCATCCACAGGGTGCGTTCGCTATCGGCGCCCCTCGCCAGCGGGCGCCTACTGCCTGACAGTATAGGAAATCCCGTTCTCGGGCGTCAACAAACAGGGCCTCACAACCCGCTGTCCGCAGGAATGGCGTGTAGGTTGTGAAGCTGCCAACAGCATATTGGCGATTCTGATAAACTTAACACAATATTCTGTGCAGGCGGTGCATCATGGGGTTGGACGTAGGAGTGGTAACGATAAAATATCTGGAGAGGCCCGGAACTCCCGTCCGTGATTTCCTATTTCATTTGGCCAGCGACGTGTCGTTAGGGTTCAACGACGAGGAATACGAAGAAGAGACCCATGACGACGAGCACTACACGTGGGGAGGCGGCTGGGGAGGAAACACCTTCGTCGAGTTTAGTCGACCGTATCTGGATTGGAAAGCTAATCAGTGGGTTAACAGCCAGGACATCGGCACAGAAGCAAAAGACGCTGTGGAGAGTTGGCTCGCGAAACTGCCTTGGACCGACGACATAATAATGCTTCATCTGGGGGCCTAACGATGCCGACCAAAAAACAATTGGCTCAAGAACGGTACGACCGAATATTGCCGTTTATCGAGGAAGCTTCACAACATTACGATAGCAGCGTCGCAAAAGGATTTTGCCACTGGGCCTTCGCAACGATATTCAGAGTAGGCTATAACATTCAAGACAACGACATCGTTGACTATACAGCCATTGACGGACCAGATGATTTCGAGATTGACGGATGGTTCGTAGAAGAAACAGACAGTGACTACGTTCTCCATCTGTTCCAGAGCAAGCAAAGGGACCCAGGAACGACTATAGGATCTAAAGTGTTGGCCCCCTTTTTAAATGCTCCTGCTCGCATCTTAAATCCGAACGAAATAATGCATTGTAGAAATGAACACACCAAAGACTTGCATGATCAACTAATGAGAATCATGAGGTCCCCTGGCAGGAGTTGTACTATCAATTTGGTATTCGCTACCAGCGGTACCTTAAGTAAACAAGCACGAACCCATGCTGACGAGTCGCGGTCTAGAACAATCACAGTGGAGGTTGAGGGTCAGCCTGTTTCCATTGAGGTCACTCTCAAGTGTTGGGACTTAGATCAACTCTATACAGAGCACCAGAGTCAGCAAGTGGGTGGGAGTGGTACGGAAGCTTGTGACATTGAATTCCAACTAACACCCGATGCTTATCATCAGACCGGACCAGGCTCAGAATTTCCAACTTTGTCGATGACGGTCCCGGTTAAACAAATAATAGATGCGTTCGCGCTATACAAGTTCAAGATATTCCAACTCAACCCACGTGGCCCGTTAGGCAACAAAGTTAACAAATCGATACAGGCTACACTCGAAGATGAAACAGATAAGAGAAGGTTTCATCTTTTGAACAATGGGATAACCGCCAGTTGTTCTTCTTGGGCACTAGATGTTACCAGCGAAAGTTGTAGAGTTTTAGCAAAAAACTTTCAGATCATCAACGGCTGCCAGACGACCTACACTTTATGGGACACTAGGTCCGTGGTGCAATATGACCCCACCGTGTTTGTGATGGTTAAACTCATCGAATGTCCCGACGCCTTCGCCAAGACTATCGCCGAGACTACAAATCGCCAATCGGCGTTGAGGATGGAGGACTTCATCTCGAATGAGATGGTTCAAATCAGGCTGAGCAAAGAGTTCGACATCATGATTCCACCTTGGTTTTATGAGATCAAGCGGGGCGAGTGGAGCAGGATCCTGGAGCAGCAAGATAGAGAAATTTATAGGGAACCTCAAGCGGGGTACAGAAAGTTCGCGAGCAAAGAAGTAGCTCAGGCCGTTGTAGCTTTCGCGGGGTTTCCGGGAGAGGCCAAGGACAAGATTGGCGATTTTTTGAACAAAGACCCACTGTCAGCAATCGCCTCTGAGGCCTCATTAAGTTACGACCAGATATACACTCCGTCCGTTACCGCGAGGCAATTGTTACTACCTGCTTTGATACAAAGGTATGTTCGAAAGCAGGTAAGTAGGGACAAGAGTAGTCAACAGGAAGACTGGCTGGAGTACGCGCGATTTCACATAGTATGGCTTATAGGAACCGCACTCCGTGACAACTATGGACAAGGGAACGTCCATCTATTGCCGACCGATAAGGCAGCTATAGCTGCCGGTAATATCGACACATGGTTCGAATCGATTTACAGGGACGCCGTTGCAGCGATTAAATTCGTCAGGGAATTTGCTCAAGGACATGGACAATACCCAGGTCACAGAGAGTTTTTCCGGACTCCCGCCAACTACCGGGCAATCGAGAGCAGCTTTAAGTCTTTCCTAAACAAGCAAAATCTAGAACAGACCTTACCAGTAGCTTGAACCTGCGGAACACTTCCATCATCGGGGAATTACGGTCGGAACGATTTCAGGCCATAACGACGGTTTCAGGAGCGCAACTGCTAGGGACTGACACCGCAGTCCAACCCGGAAGAGCTCATGGTTTCGTTTGACTAACCGTTCGCCCTTCCCCCCCCACCACTTGCCGAAAAGTACCCGCAACGGTACACTCAGGCTTGGCTTTTGGCTGGACACTCGAGCCCGAGCATGAACGACTACAGGCAAGACCCTCAAGATAACTCTCAAAGGCTCCCCAACTCTGTAACCCTGGAAGCGATGCGGCAGGTGCGTGAGCGGGACGGGTTGACCGAGTACGGCAGCCTGGAAGAGCTAATGGCTGAGTTCGGTTAGCTTGATGACGCCTAAGTGTTGACAGTGTCAGCGAAGCGGGGCATGATTGAATCATGGCTACAGGTGAGCAACCAATTACCAGGTCTGACCTCCGTGCGGAGTTGCAACACTATGCAACGAAGGCTGACCTCCGTGCGGAGTTGCAACACTATGCAACGAAGGCCGACTTGAAGGGCGAGATTGGCAGTCTTGAGGCTCGGCTAATCAAGTGGATGGTCGGCGTAACCTTGGGCGGCATGGCCACGGCCGCCACCCTCGCAATAGCGTTGGCTCGCTTAGTTGGCGAATAGAGTATTGCTGGGAAACTCCAGCCGCCGCCCCTCGTATTGGCGTCCGTAAGGGCGCCTTTCCCTTATGCCCACGGATCTCTTTTTGCCCCGCAGCTACCCCCTCGCCCGTGACGGGAGAGGGTTGGGGTAAGGGTCAACCTCAATTGCATCGCTTTGTGACAGCCTGAACACGAACAACAAACCCAGCAATCCCTAAAACGCAAAGGCGCAAGGACGCAAAGCTAAATCTCATGTGAAACCATTGCGCCATAGCGTCTCTGCGTCATTGCGTTCCCCACTCCTCCCACCACTTGCCGAAAACTAGCCGCAACGGTACACTCAGGCTTGGCTTTTGGCTGGACATTTGATATGGGGGAAGGTGACCGAGCATGACTACCGGTAGGAAATATGACGTCATCGTGGTGGGCGCAGGCAACGCCGCGTTGACCGCCGCCCTGTCAGCCCATCAGAGGGGGGCCAAAGTACTGGTGCTGGAAAAGGCCCCGGAGGCCGAAAAGGGCGGTAACAGCAGGTTCAGCGGCGGACTGTTTCGGTTCGCCTACGAGGGCATCGAAGACTTGAAGCCCCTCCGGCCCGACGTTCCCCAGAACGAATGGGACAGGGTTGAGGCGGGCGCCTACGACCCCAGCGCGTACATGGCCGACATCATGCGTGTCACCGAGGGCGAGGCCAACAAGGAGCTTTGCGACGTGCTCACCAAGGAGTCCCTCTCCACGGTGATGTGGATGACAGACCTGGGAGTGCGCTGGGAATGGACCTTTCTCTGGTCCCAGACGGGCGGAGAGCGCATCAGGTTCACCCCTGGCTCCGTACTCGGAGCCCGCAACAAGGGCGTGGGGCTGATGGAGCATCTGTATGCCGCCACCGAACAGGCGGGCATCGAAATAGCCTACCAGGCCAAGATGGTGGGGTTCATGCAGGACGACATTGGCCGGGTGCTGGGAGTGCGCATCAGGACTCCTTCCGGCGTGGAGGACGTCGCCGCGGGCGCCGTGGTGCTGGCCTCCGGCGGGTTTGAGGCCAACACCGAGATGCGGGCCAGGTATCTTGGCCAGGGCTGGGACCGGGTCAAGGTGCGGGGCACCAGGTTCAACACCGGCGAGACGCTGCGCATGGCCCTGGACATCGGCGCCATGCCCGCGGGCCACTGGCAGGGCTGTCACGCCACGCCCATCGACGCCAACGCCGCCGCCGTGGGTGAGCTGAGCATGACCGACCTGACCAACCGCCTCTCCTACCCCTTCTCCATCATGGTCAACAAGACGGGACGGCGCTTCGCCGACGAGGGAGAGGACACCGGCGGCTACACCTACGCCAAGATGGGCCGCATGATAATGAATGAGCCCGGCGGAGTGGCCTACCAGATATTCGACCAGAAGACCCTCCACCTGCTGGAGGAGCGGTACGAGACGGGCGTGCCGGTCACCGCCGACACCATACCGGAACTGGAGTCCAAGCTGGGGCTGCCCTCCGAGTCCCTGGTGGAGACGGTGAGGGACTTCAATGCGGCCTGCCGTCCAGGCGAGTTCGATCCCGGAGTCAAGGACGGCGTGAGGACTCATGGCCTGGAGCTTCCCAAGTCCAATTGGGCGTTGCCCATAGACCAGCCGCCCTACTTGGTGTACCCGGCGTCCTGCGGCATCACCTTCACTTTCGGCGGCGTCAAGATAGACACCGGCGCGCGGGTGATCAGTACGGAAGGTGAGCCCATCCCCGGCCTTTACGCCACCGGTGAGATAACGGGCGACTTCTTCTACCACAACTACCCCGGAGGCACGGGTCTGGTGCGAGGAGCCGTCTTTGGCCGTATCGGAGGAGACAACGCCGCCAGAGAGGCCCTGGGCTAATGGCGAACCAATGAACGAAACCAGAACCCTGGCTGAATTCACCGCCGGAACGGCCTACTCCGACCTGCCTCCCGATGTCGTGGAGGCGGTGCGGGTCTATATCCTCGACGATCTGGCCAGCGGCTTCGTAGGCGCATCGACGCCCTGGGCCGGCATGGCCGGGGCGCTGGCGAGGGAGAGCGCTCCCAACGGGGCCTGCTCCGTATTCGGCGCCGACTGGACGACATCTCCGTCCTACGCTTCCCTGGTCAACGGAGTTATGATTGGCGGCTTTGAGACCGACCACGCCTACTTTGCCGGCTCATGTCACCCCAGCGCCGCCGTGTTTCCAGCGGCCCTGGCCCTGGCCGAGCGGGACGGTGTTGACGGCAAAGGGTTCATAACTGCCGTGGCTATGGGTTACGAGGTCACGTGCCGTGTGGGTATGGCGGCCACACGGGCGGTCGAGGACCAGGCCGGGTTTCACGGCCCGGGCACCAACGCGTCCTTCGGTGGGGCTGCGGCTGCCGCCAAGCTGCTAGGCTTGGACGCGCAAGGAGTGTCCAATGCCCTGGGCATCGCGGGTTCCCACGCAGGAGGGCTGTTGGAGTTCTCGAAAGAGGGCGCTATGACCAAGCGGTTGCACGTGGGCCGCGGTTGCCAGATGGGGTTGGAGGCTGGAATTCTTGCGGCCAGCGGGTTCACGGGACCGTCCACAGTGTTGGAGGGTGAGAAGGGTTTCCTCAAGGTCTACTCTCCCGAACCGCAGCCTGCCCTGCTGGTGGAGGGCTTGGGGTCGAGATACATCCTGATGGACATGACAGTGAAAGCCTACGCCTGCCACGCTTCGTTTCATCCAATCATCGACGGCATACACAAGTTTGTGGCGGAACACGGGTCGGGAGTACAAAGTCTCAGCATTGCGGGGACAAAGAGGATGGTGGACCGGCACGGGCAGAGGGAGCCGGAGACGGTGCTGGGCGCCCAGTACAGCCTCCCCTTCTCCGCGGCTGTGGCCGTCTGCCGCGACATAGCGGACCCGTCGGTGTACAACGACGACACCCTCTGGGACTCAGCAGTCCGGGGCCTGGCCAAGAACGTGGAGCTGATCGACGACGGCCGCTTCGGGCAGCCAGGCGGCCCGGTGGGTGAGGTAACGGCCAGCGTGGCCGGCGTTGCTCATACCTTCCAGGCAATAGACTGGAAGGGCGCCCCTGGCAACCCTTACAGCTACGATGAGATGGCCGACAAGTTCCGTCGGTACGCCGCGCCCGTGATTTCCGACGCCCAGTCCCGGCGCATCGTGGATGCGGTCGCGTCGCTGGAATCCCTGGATGACGTGGGAACACTGGCCCGCCTGATTCGATCGGAATAGTTTGCCATGCCCCTCAAGATCGGAATCATCGGATTCCCTATCCGCCACTCCATCTCCCCGGTCTTCCAGCAGGCGGCGTTGGACCACTACGGCATCGACGCCCGCTACCAACCCTGGGAAGTTGATCCCAAGGATCTGGGCGCATTTATGGAATCCATCAGGGCTCCGGATGCCATAGGAAACAACGTCACCGTGCCCCATAAAGAAGCCGTGATGGAGCATCTGGACGAGGTGGAAGACTGGGCGCGGCAAGCCGGGGCCGTTAACACGGTGGTCAACCAGGACGGAAGGCTGGTAGGCCATAACACCGACGGCGCGGGTTTTCTGAGAGGACTCACTAAGAGCAGCGGATTCACGGCGGCAGCCGCAAAGGTGGTGATATTCGGTGCTGGGGGCTCCGCCAAAGCGGTGGCCCTAGCCCTGGCCGGAGAGGGTGTCTCGTCCATTACCATCGTGAACCGGACTTTGGAGCGTGCTGAGAGACTGGCGGAACTAATAGCAAACGGAGGGCCGGACGGCCTCACCGTGGACGCCGTTCCTCTGGACGACGAGGACCGGATCACACGGGCGGCTGCGGAGAGCAGCTTGCTGGTCAACAGCACCAGCATGGGTATGCTCCACGGGCCTGACGAGTCCGGCAGTCCCATCCAAGCCCGCCACATCCCCAGAGGGGCCGTCGCCTATGACCTGGTGTATAATCCATCCGAGACGCCCTTCCTGCGGGAGGCGGCAAAGGCGGGCGCCGTCGCTATAGGGGGGCTTTCGATGCTGGTGCACCAGGGAGCCAGGGCCTTTGAGCTTTGGACCGGCAAGGAAGCGCCCGTGCAGGTGATGATGAGCGCCGCTGTCGAGGCTATGTCAGGGACCCTCACCCCCGGCCCCTCTCCTCAAGGGAGAGGGGAGCCTAACTGAAGTCGGCGTGACTTCCTCTCCCTCTGGGAGAGGGTTGGGGTGAGGGGAGGCGCCAACGCTCGGAGGACATGAACGATGATTCGGTTTCTCACGGCGGGTGAGTCCCACGGCCAAGGTCTGGCCATAATCGTGGAAGGAATTCCGGCCGGACTTGACCTGACGGAAGACGACATTAACCGCCACCTCGCCCGCCGCCAGCGAGGCTACGGGCGGGGCGGACGAATGCTCATCGAACAAGACAGAGTCCACATCGTGTCGGGCGTCCGCCACGGGACGACGCTGGGAAGCCCCATCGGCATGACCATCGAGAACAAAGACTGGGTAAACTGGCAAGAGAAGATGAGCGTGTCGCCCATCGAGTCCGAGGTGGACAGGGTTACGCGGTTGCGCCCAGGCCACGCCGACCTGCCCGGCACTATGAAATATGGTTTCGAGGACGTACGGAACGTGCTCGAAAGGGCCAGCGCCCGTGAGACCGCCGCAAGGGTCGCAGCCGGGTCCGTGGCCATGCGGCTGCTCGACGAGTTCGGTGTAAGTCTGTACAGCCACGTTCTGTCCATCGGGGGCGAGTGGGCCAACGTCGAGTGGCCCATCGACTGGCGGCAGGTTGAAGAGTCCGAGGTGCGATGTGCCGACGGCGTCGCCGCCAAGAAGATGATGGCCATAATCGACGAGGCCAAGGAGGCCGGGGACACCGTGGGCGGAGTGGTCGAGGTAGTCGCCACGGGCGTGCCCATAGGCCTGGGTTCCCACGTCCACTGGGACCGAAAGATAGATGGGCGGATTGCCCAAGCCCTCATGTCCATACCCGCCGTCAAAGCCGCTTCCATAGGAGAGGGATGGGAGTCGGCGAACCTCAGGGGGTCTCTGGTGCACGACGTTATAGACCCGGTGTCGGACCCGGACCGCCCGTGGACCCGCCGCACCAACCGCTCCGGCGGCACCGAAGGCGGCATGACTGACGGCATGCCTCTGTTGGCCCGCTTTGCCGTAAAGCCCATTTCAACGCTGGTCAATCCCTTGCCGTCGGTGGACTTGGACACCGGCGAGCTGGTGCAGGCCCACTACGAACGCTCAGACGTGTGCCAGGTCCCTCCGGCGGGAGTTATAGGCGAGTCAATGGTGGCCCTGACGCTGGCCGACGCCTTCATGGAGAAGATGGGTGGGGACAGCATACCCGAGACCAAGCGCAACTACAGCTCCTATTTGAATACGGTGCGTCCAAGGAACTCGATGCCTGGGCGGGACTCTCAATAGGCGCCTTCCGATGGGGAACATAATCCTCGTGGGGTTCTCCGGCACGGGCAAGAGCCAGGTAGGACGAGTTGTCTCCAACGAGCTGGGCTGGACATTTGTGGACGTGGATTTGGAGATCGAGGCCCGGGAGGGCAAGTCCATTCAACGTATCTTTGCGGAGGACGGGGAAGACGTCTTCCGCCGCATGGAAAGGCTGGAGCTAAGCCGTGTCTCACAAGGCTCCAGACAGGTCATATCCACTGGCGGCGGGGCCATGGCGGACACCGACAACCGCAACACACTGCTGAGTTCGGGTCTGGTCGTATGCCTCGACGCTTCGCCCGAGTCCATATACCGGCGCCTGGAAGACAGCCATGCTGGACCGTTGGAGCAGAGGCCGATGCTCTCGGGAGCGGACCCACTAAATCGCATCAGGGAGCTCAAGGAGAGTAGACGTGAGTCCTACTCGCTTGCCCATGAGACGGTGGACACAGACGGCTTGTCTGTCCAAGAAGCGGCGGCTAAAGTGATCGAACTGTGGCGTCTTCGTTCCCAGCAAACGGAAGGAACGGCTGCATAGCGGCCCGGAAGCAAGGAGAAAACATGGATAAACCCAAGACCGCCGCGGTGGTCAATCACGCAGGTGGCAGTTATCCCATTCTGGTGGACTGGGGCCTGTTGGATGATCTGGGCGACCATCTGTTGGAAATAGGGATACGCGGACCGGTCTACGTCATCAGCGACAGCAACGTCTTCCCCAGCCACGGGCGCACCGCCCAGCGGTCTCTCCAGAAGAGCGGAATAGAAGCCCATTGCTTCATTCTGCCCGCAGGCGAACAAAGTAAAAGTTTGGATGTGGCGGAGAAGGTTTACGAGTGGCTTGTGGAGCGGCGAGCCGAGCGGGGACACACTATCATAGCCGTAGGCGGCGGGGTCGTGGGAGACCTAGCCGGATTCGTCGCATCCACCTTCCTCAGGGGAATGCCCTTTGTTCAGGCTCCCACCAGCATGGCGGCGATGGTGGACGCCTCCATAGGCGGCAAGGTGGCCGTCAATCTTCCCCAAGGGAAGAACCTCGTGGGCGCTTTCTATCAGCCCAAGGCCGTACTGGCCGACGCGTCCGCTCTGTCCAGCCTGGGTACAAGGGAGTTGGCCGAGGGATGGGCGGAGGCCATCAAGCACGGGCTTATCCTCGACTCCGAGTTGTTCGACCTGTTTGAGGAGCACGCGGAGTCCCTGGCTGGTCTGAACGATGAGTCCACGGGCGATGATGTGCGCGAGCTGGCCGTCCAGGTTATCAAGCGGAGCATGGCCATCAAGGCCGAAATCGTAAGCCAGGACGAACGAGAGACCCTGGGAATCCGGACGCTGCTCAACTATGGCCACACCATAGGCCACGGAATCGAGGCCGCCGCCGGATACGGTGAGTACATGCACGGCGAGGCGGTGTCAGTGGGGATGATGGGCGCCGCCCGGATAGGCCAACAGCTGGGATTTACAGACCCGGCTCTGGTGGAGCGTCAGCGTCGGATTCTCCAGAGGTTCGGACTGCCGGTGGAAGCTCCCGGCGTTGACCCGGAGAAGGTCTTGGCGGCCATGACTATGGACAAGAAGACGGAAGCAGGCTCCGTGAAGTGGGTGCTTCTCGAAAGCCTGGGCAAGGCCGTGGTGAGCCGGGATGTCCCACAGGAATTGGCGCAGGAAACCGTCCGTGCCCTGTGTTCTACGTAGTCTGTCCCCCGGGGTTGATGTAGTCCAGTATCCGGCTGAAGTCATCCTCCAGAGAGGGTATGCCCCGCACAGCCTCCGGGATGTCGTTTTCGGGGAACGCTCTAAGAGTAGTGCTCCTGACGTTGCCTACACTGGCCAGGGTCAGGACGATGGACAGGCAGGCTTCATCGCTGGGCGCCTCTATGAGCGCAACCATGTCGAATGCTCCCATAGTCAGAAAGGCCTGGGGCATCTTTCCGCCCGCGGCCTCTATCACTTGTCTGAATGCGCTTATGTGTTGGGGCATGTACTTGGCGTTTTGTATTCCTTTGTCGGTGTAGTTCAGCAACAAGACATAGCTGGGCATTCTAAGACTCCTTTTCCACGTCGTCCTGCGCCGGATGATGCATTTCTCGATGCGAGGACCCGTGGTGAGATTCGGACGCGAACATGCCTCCGATGAACTCCAAAGCGATTATAAGACACATCAGTCCTGAAAACCCTAACAGCACAGCGGCGGCTGCGTAGGACAATGCTCCCGGGCCGGGCGAATCGGACAGTTGCCTCAACGCCACCGACAGGCTTGTCATGAGGATGGTGACGCCGAAAAGAAATCGTATCCTTGCTCCGTCAACGTGGTGGGCTGTGGCGACGCCCAACACCGAACCGATGGATGCGGCGGCCAGCATTATCACCGTCATGAGCAAGTCCACCCTGTCGGACAGCGCATAGATGAATGAGCCCACCGCCGAAGTGATCATGATTTGCAGCAGACTCGTGCCTGCCGTCACCCTGGCGGGGATCCCTAGAACGAACACCAGGAACGGTATGATGATGAATCCGCCGCCCGCTCCCAGCAATCCTGCGAAGAAGCTGACGGTGAATCCCGCCGCCAATGGAATCCAGACGGAGATGCCGCTGATTCCCGAGGCGGGCAACGACACGTAAAAGCTGATAGATTTGTTCAACGGAAGGCGGATGGAGTGGGGGGGAATTCTCAGCGAACGCACCTTCTCGGATAGTTGGCGCGTCGTGGGCGCCTCGCCCAAAAGCCCCACCCGTCTCATCTTGTAGTAGTCGTATATGATGAAAGCCCCCACCGACGCCATGAAAACGGTGTAGATGTACCGTATCACCGGACCTTCCACACCCCAAGCTTCCAGACTGACGTTTAACCGCTGGGCAAGATAAAGAGCCGGCGCGGCCCCGATAGCCATTAGCAAGGCCAGTTTGAAGTCCACGTTTCCGGCGCCGCCGTATTTCAGAGCGTTGAGAAGGCTTGACCCCATGACCAGGGTCAGTCCCGTGCCGACGGCGTACACCGGCGGCACTCCCAACACCAGCAGGCCGCCGGTGATTAGAAAACCGCCTCCCACTCCAAAGAACCCTCCCAACACTCCCGTCATGAGCCCGAGAAGGATCAGCAAGGACGGCTCTACTTGGACTCCGGCATTGGGGAAAATCATAGGGCAGGTTCTTCCAAGGACGCCTGAGATGAGGTGGACGCCTTTTGGGGCCTGACGCGTCTGGGGCCAAGGAGATGGGCTAAGCCGGCGCCGGTCACTTCTGGACGCGCCTCAGCCGCTTGGTCAAGTGAAGCAGCCCTTCCAACAGGTGGTGGAGGGCGAAAGTCAAGACTCCTACAGTCCCAACCACAAAGACAGCCCAGACGGCGGCGCTGCCGGTGCTGAGCTCCTTTAGAAACTCCCGTATGGGGTCATCGAACATGGAAGTGGGCCGCGTCTATATTAGCATGGGCTCACTCGTTGGGAAACCGGATGCCGTCAGCAGGAGGTTTCGGGGCGAATGGAGGAGAGGATACAGAGAAGCTATGGCTTGGTGCGGCTTGGCCGTGCACGACGGGGATCTCCGTAGGGAGGGGAGACCGCCTGTAAGTCACATAACGAGGCTAGGCCCACCAGTGGAAAGCGGCTAGCCTCCGGCCACGGCGGGAACGATGCTGACCTCGTCGCCGTCTCCGGTGGTGGTATCCAGCCCTTGGAGAAAGCGCACGTCTTCGCCGTTAAGGTAGATGTTCACGAAGTAACGCAGTTCCCCGTTCTCATCGACCAGCCGCTCCCGGAAGCCTGGGAACTTGCCGTCCAGGTCGTCAATAAGCTGGCCCAGGTTCGGGACGCTGACTTCGACCTTGTCCAGACCGTCGGTGATTTTCCGGAGGGGTGTGGGAATCCTGACCAGAATGCCGCTCATGTGCTTCGCCTCTGCTGAATGGTTTAGCCGCTTTCTCGATGCCTTACTGGACAGCTCCGACCGGTCCTTGAAGGGCGTTGTAGGCGTCTTCGAAGGAGCCCATCGTGGGTTTCACCCGCACGGGCCGGACCACGTGGTCTACGGCCTCCTGGGTCTTCAGGCCGTTGCCAGTCACGTAGGCTACGGTAAGCTCATCCCTCTTGATAACGCCGGTCTGTGCCATGTGCTTCAGGGCCGATATTACAACCCCGCCGGCGGTCTCGGTGAAGACACCTTCAGTCTCGGCCAGCAGCTTCATTCCGGCGGCCACGTCTTCCTCGGGCACGGGATAAGCCGTGCCGCCGTTCTGCCGCAGGATGCGGAGGGCGTATATTCCGTCGGCCGGGTTGCCAATGGCCAGGGACTTGGCCACGGTGTTGGGCCGCACCGGCCTAACGATGTCCGCCTCGCTGTTGTACGCCTCCACTATGGGCGAGCAGCCGAAAGCCTGGGTGAGGTGCATGTTGGGAGGCGACGGCATATCTATAAGCCCCAGGTCCGCCATCTCGTTGAAGCCCAGCCATATCTTGGTGAACAGAGAGCCGGAAGCCGATGGAACGACGACGTGTTGGGGAGTCCGCCAGCCCAGCTGCTCGGCCACCTCGTAGGCCAGAGTCTTGCTTCCTTCTGCGTAGTAGGGGCGCATGTTGATGTTCACGAAAGCCCAGGGATAGGTGTCGGCGGCCTCACTGCACAGCCTGTTGACGTCGTCGTAGTTGCCGTCCACAGCCACGACTATGGGACCGTAGATGGCCGCTCCGATTATCTTGCCGTACTCCAGGTCCGCTGGGATGAATACGACGGACTTCATCCCTCCCCTGGCGGCGTGGGCGGCTACGGCGCACGCCAGGTTGCCGGTGGAGGCGCAGGCCAGGGTCTCGAACCCGAACTCCTTGGCCTTGGTGGCCGCCACGGTGACAACCCGGTCTTTGAAAGAGAAGGAGGGGTTGACGGTGTCGTTCTTGATGTAGAGGTTGTCCAAGCCCAGCAGTTCTCCCAGGTTCTTGGCCTTAATAAGCGGAGTGAACCCGGCGTTGAGGTCGACGGCCAACTCGTTGCTCTGGGGGCCGTCGACGGGAAGCAGGTCCTGGTAGCGCCAGAGGCTCAGGGGACCCTTTTCAATTCGCTCCCTGCTGATGACCCTGGCGATAGAGTCGTAGTCGTAGACCGGGCCAAGAGGTCCGAAGCAGAATTCACAGACGTGGGTGGGTTCTACTGGGTTCTCTCTGCCGCATTCCTTGCAACGGAGAGCGGTGACGAAAGCCAATTTAGAAAGGACCTATACCAAAAATTGGGACTGCAACATACGGGTTAATGACGTTGGGATGCTATCAGAGGCCCCTTACGTTGTCAAGAAGAACACGCCTGTATCATGAAGGATATCGTGACTGGCTAAGGCAAAAAACGGGGACTCGACGACTGTCGAGGCCCCTAATTCGCCGTGGACGTGACGGTTCCGGCTTGACGGCGCCATCGCCTGCTGAGCTTAGCTGCCGTTGGCCTCGTCTGGAGTCTCCGCGCCGTTCCCGGCGGGGGGCTTGACCTCCAGCTTGATGACGTCGGGCTGTGGCTCCTGGAACTTGGGAAACGTCACGGTCAAGACGCCATTGCTGTAGTCGGCTGAGGCTTCGTCTAGGTTGAGAGACTCAGGAAGACGCACTGCCCGCTTGTACGTGCCAAAACTTCGCTCCCGGTGGAGGTAGTTCTCCTTAGTCATCTCTTCTTCCGACTTATGCTCTGCCTTGATGGTCAGGGTGTTGTCCTTTATGGTGACATCCAGGCCCTCCGGCTTGACGCCAGGGACCGACGCCTCCACCTTTAGGCCTTCCCCGTCCTCGTAGACGTCCAGCTCCATGGGTGGGGTTGCAGTCCAGAACTGCCTCGCCCAGTGCCGCGGTCCGAACATCTCTCTCCGAAACCGGTCGATTCCCCTGGGAAACCGTCGAGACAATACAAAGGGTCTGTAGTGTACTATTGGCATTGTTTTCCTCCTTCTTAAGCAGGGCCGGGCCCTGATTTGTTCAGGCGGGCGGGACTGATGTGCTTTCTTCCTGCCTGATAAGTAGGAGTATACTAAGTTGAGTGATAACTGTCAACTATAATGCTGTCTAACATTAACTATCATTATACTATCCGATATATATCATTGATTGCGCATAGCAGCATTGCTATACTGTCTATAGAGCATATTTAACGGAAACCGCTGCAATGGCAACCTATTATGACACTCTGGGCGTCTCCCGAGACGCCGACGAAAAGGGCATACGCCAGGCCTACCGCAAGCTTGCCAGGCAATGGCATCCTGACGTAAACCCCGGAGACAGTGATGCCGAGGCCGAGTTCAAGCGAATCAACGAAGCCTATGAGGTGTTGTCGGACCCTGAAAAGCGGGTTAAGTACGACAAGTACGGAGACGACTGGAAGCACGCCGACGAGTTGGACAAAGCCCATGCTTCTCAGCGGGGACGCGACTTTGCCTACTGGTTCCCCGGGAACCCGGACTACGACGGCCAGGGGAGTGGGTTTTCTAGCGGAGCGTTTGACGATATATTCTCCGGCTTCCGTCGCGGGAGGCCCGGACCGCAGCGCCTCCGGTACGATGTAGACGTCACGCTGGAAGAGGCGTTCAGGGGGACGACTCGGATTGTGGACGTGCCCATCCTGTCCGGGGAGGGTTCCAAGCGAATAGAAGTGAAGATCCCCCCTGGAGTTGACGACGGCTCCACGGTGCGCGTCCCGGTCGGTGATGGAAAGGAGACCGAGGTCCGCTTCAACATCCGGTTGCGGGAACATTCGAAGTTCAGGCGTTCGGGCGCCGACCTCTACACCGAAGTGGAAGTCCCGGCCTTGGATGCAGTGCTGGGAGGAGAAGCGGCCGTGCCGACCCTGGCCAAGCGGGTGGCGTTGACAGTTCCGCCCGAGACCCAGAACGGCCAGACCTTCCGGCTTGCCGGTCAAGGGATGCCCAGGCTCAACCGGCCCGATTCCAGGGGAGACTTGCACGTAACCGTGAAGGTTGCGCTCCCCAAGGGCCTTACCGACGAGGAACGGCGGCTGTTCGAGGAAATCAAGGAGTCCCTGGACTCCAGGAGGCAGACAATTTAACCATGACACAGCGTTTCGAAAGTGAACCCTGCTACGTTATCAGTATTGCGGCCCGGCTCGTCGGGTTGCATGCCCAAACATTGCGCTACTACGAGAGAGTCGGACTTATCGAACCTTCCCGATCAGAGGGCAAGCAGAGACTCTACTCCAACAATGACATTGATAAGCTGCGGCGCATCAAGTCCCTAACCGACGACATGGGCATAAACCTGGCCGGCGTAGAGGTGGTGCTTAGGCTTATGGACAGAATGCTCCAGATGGAGTCGGAACTTGGGCGGCTTTCCGCGGAGGTCTCCCAGCTCCGCGGCGCCAGAAACAACAGACAACCACGCCAATAGGAGACGTTCACAGCGATGATGAGACCCGATGACTACACGGAGCAAGCCCGGGAAGTCCTGGCCGACTCCCAGGAAATAGTCCGCCGCCGCCAGCACAGCCAATGGGACGTGGAGCACGTCCTGCTGGCCCTTCTAGAACTGGACAACGGACTTCCGGCGGAGATACTGCGGCATCTCGGCATATCCGCCGAGGCGGTCAAGGCCGATCTGGACAGGGCGTTGGAGAACTCGCCCAAGGTGTCACTCCAGTCGCCTCAGATTTACGCTACGCCCAGGGCAAGCAGACTCCTGGACAACGCCAAGAACGAATCGGCCATGATGAAGGACGAGTTCATAGGCGTCGAGCATCTGCTTCTAGCCGCCACGATGGAGCGGGAGGGACAAGTGGCCCGAGTCCTGGACAAGCATGGACTGAGCAAGGAGAAGGTGTACCAGTCCCTCAAACAAGTGCGTGGACCCCACAGAGTCACCGATCCCAGAGCGGAGAGCAGATACCGCGCACTGGAAAAGTACAGCATTGACCTGACGGACCTGGCCAGTCAGGGCAGGCTGGACCCCGTGGTGGGACGGGATGCCGAGGTCCGCAGGGTCATGCAGACCCTAACCCGGCGGAAGAAGAACAACCCTGTAATCATAGGCGAGGCCGGAGTGGGCAAGACGGCCATAGCCGAGGGGCTCGCTCAGCGCATCGTGGCCGGGGACGTGCCCACTGTGCTCAGGGATAGGCGGGTGCTGGCCCTGGACATGGGCGCCCTGGTCGCAGGAAGCAAGTTCAGGGGAGAGTTTGAGGACCGTCTGAAGGCGGTCATGGACGAGGTGAAGGGGTCCCAGGGGGAAGTCGTACTGTTCATAGATGAAATTCACACCGTGGTCGGAGCGGGAAGCGCCGAGGGTTCCATTGACGCCGGCAACTTGCTGAAACCAGCTCTGTCCAGGGGCGAGCTCCAGTGCATCGGGGCCACTACCACCGAGGAGTATCGGAAGCACATCGAGAAAGACGCTGCCCTGGAACGGAGGTTCCAACCCATATACCTGGAAGAACCCACCGTGGAAGAAACGGTGGAAATTCTGAAGGCCCTACGGCCCCGGTATGAGGTCCACCACAAGGTGAAGGTCGATGACTCTGCGCTTATCGCTGCCGCCGGTCTAAGTCAGCGTTACCTGGCGGACAGGCGCCTGCCCGACAAGGCCGTAGACCTCATCGACGAAGCGGCCAGCAAGATACACATTGACGCCGAAAGCATGCCCCTGGACCTGAAAGGGCGGGAGCGCAGGATTCAGGAGTTGTCCAACGAGGAAGAGGCCGCGGCCCAGCGGTCCGACTATGAGCGGGCGGCCGAACTCAAAACCGAGCGCCTGCGGATTGAGCCGGAGTTCGAGGTTGACAAGGACAGCTGGCTCAAAGAAACGGACACCGACATGGTGGTGGAGGCAGAGGACATTGCCGAGCTAATCTCTCAGTGGACGGGTGTGCCGGTGTCCAGGCTCCTGGAAGGTGAAGCCGAGAAGCTCCTCCACATGGAGGAACGGCTGCACGAGCGGGTCATCGGGCAGCACGAGGGAGTGGCCGCCGTGTCTGAGGCCATCAGGCGTGCCCGGTCCGGCTTGGCCGACCCCAAACGCCCCATAGGCAGCTTCATATTCCTGGGTCCCACCGGCGTGGGAAAGACGGAACTTGCGAGAGCCTTGGCCGAGTTTCTGTTCGACGACGAAGCCAACATGATTCGCATCGACATGTCCGAATACATGGAGAAGCACACGGTGTCCCGGCTCATCGGCGCTCCTCCCGGCTACGTGGGGTTCGACGACGGAGGGCAGCTTACTGAGGCCGTGCGCAGGCATCCCTTCCGGGTGCTGCTGTTCGATGAGGTGGAAAAGGCGCACCCCGACGTGTTCAACGTCATGCTCCAGATTCTGGAAGACGGACGTCTGACCGACGGCCACGGGCGTACCGTGGACTTCAAGAACACAGTTGTCATAATGACCAGCAACCTGGGCACGGGCCAGATTGAGAATCGGCCCTTCGGCTTCCGCTCCGACGGGAGGGACGCGATCGACGCCGAGCGTTTGAAGGAAACCGTCCAGAACGCTCTGAAGCACGCCTTCAGGCCGGAGTTCCTGAACCGAATCGACGAAATCATAGTGTTCCATACCCTCGCTCAGGAGGAAATCGAGCGCATCGTGGACCTTATGTCGGCAGATGTGAGCCACCGTTTGAGGGACCGTGGAATCACTTTTGAACTGACCCAGGCCGCCAAGGAGTGGCTGTCCCGGGAGGGATTCGATCCTGCCTTTGGAGCCAGGCCTTTGCGGAGAGCTATACAACGTCACCTGGAGACGCCGTTGTCCAGGGAGATACTCAGCGGCGGCTTCGTGGAGGGCGACCATATTCGGGTGGACGCCGGAGATTCGAGCCTGGTCTTCGCTAAGAAGGAAGCCAGAGTCGAAGAGCCTCTTCCGCTGGCGTAAGCGGGTGGCCAAGAGGCGGACCTTCGGTCACTCCGGGGTTCTAGGATAAGAATGCAAGCGAGTCCAAGCGTTTAGCTGAAGGTGGAGTACGCAGACCGATACATAGACGTACCGGCAGGCCAGCTTTGGTCCAAAGATCCCTCTAGGGCGTGGGCGCCGGACAGCGTACGCGTAAGGTACTTATCTGCCGGGAAGGGTCCAGCCGTGATTTTGCTGCACGGTTTGGGCGCCTCTCTGTCTGTTTGGGCTGAGAACATAGGACCGCTGTCAGAAGTCGGCTCGGTGTACGCCGTAGACTTGCCCGGACACGGCAAGTCCGATAAGCCTTTCGGGCTCCTATATGACTCGATGGCCGGCGGCCACTTCCTGGTGTCATTGATGGACACCTTGGGGCTAAGCCGGGCCGTTCTGGTGGGCAACTCCGCCGGAGGCTTGGTGGCTTCCTGGTGCGCCGTAAACTACCCGGACCGCGTCAGCGGTCTGATGTTGGTCGACACCGCTGGCCTGGACCGGAACATGCCCTGGTTCCTGCGCCTGTCCACCCTTCCCGGGTTGGGAGAGTTGCTCCATTCGCCGCCGATGTTGAGCGGGCGCAGCATGGTCAAGAGCATCTTCCACCAGACGAGGCCCGAGTACGTGCGTTTGCTGGATGATCTTATGGACGTGCGTCACAAACCCGAAGTCAAGCGGGCTATGCTGGAGTCCATCAGGTCGGGCATAACCATCCGGGGGTTGAAACGGGAATTGGTGGCGCTGACAGCCTTGTCGGGCCTGGCCAAGCCCGTCTTGTTCATCTGGGGCCGAGAAGACCGTATATTGCTGGTGTCCCACGCCCAACGCGCCGTCAAGGGTCGTTCGCTCGGCCCTATCCACGTGATCCCCAACGCTGGGCATTGGCCCATGCTGGAAAAGCCTGACGAGTTCAACAGGTTGGCGGCGTCCTTCATTGAAGAGATTGAAGGTTAGGGTTCGACGGAAACGGCTACTGGGTCCCCGTCACTCCGGCGGAGGCCGGAGTCCAGGAAACCTTGCAAAAAAGATGCCGCATTCCGGCGTCAATATAGGCAGGGCTAAAACAGCTTGCCGGGGTTCATGATGGAATGGGGATCCAGCGCCTTCTTTATGGCCGCCGCCGCCTCGTATCCGCCTTCCATCTCCCTGGGAAGCAGGTGGGCCAGCTTTACGCCCACTCCGTGGCAGTACTCCATAGAGCCACCCATGTCCTGGGCCAGGCTGAGTATCCGGTCCACGGTCTCTCCCATGCCGGGAGTCGGGGTCGTTCGGGTTTCTCGCATGTCTGCGTCGTCAGCGGGGACGATAAGCATCGAGAAGAGCTCTGGTTGCCCCCATATAGCGTACTCGACAGCCTTTAGCCCGTTCTCCTCCAGGATTCCCTCACATATCCGCCGGTACTCCAGAACCTTGGATATGGGAAGCGCCACGTGGAGATAGTCGAAGGCTCGCCATCTGCGTTCCCACCGGACCTTCCTGGATTGGCCCAGCATCTCCTGTTTGTACGATAGCCCCGACGAATGGCGTTGGCTCCAATAGTCCAGGGTGCGGTCCGGGCCAATGTCGATGCCGCCGAAGCTTTTGCATACCTCCATACACCGGCTGGACTGGGCCTCTACCCCTTCCTTGAACCCTTCGTGCATCAGGTAGAGGTGTACCCGGTGGTCCGACTCCTCCGACAAGTCCACCAAAGAGGGTCTTATGCCTAGGGCCAAACATTCCACGACGGCGTTGAACCCAGAGTCGAAAGACGGAAACTCCAAAGCGGAGAAAGAGCGGTCTTCCGGCACCCTGTAGACGTGCAGCGTAGCCTTGGTGATTACGCCGAAATTCCCTTCCGATCCGATGAACAGGTGGTTCAGGTTGGGGCCGGACGAGGACTTGGGAACCGATCTTGTGGTCAGCATCTCGCCCGTGGGACGCACGACCTCCAGAGCCGCCACCTGCCGTCCCATGGGGCCATGTGCGGCGGCTAGGTAGCCCACTCCGTTGGTGGATATGGCGCCGCCCACGGTAGCTATGGGGACGCTCCACGGGTCGTGTCCCAGCATTAGGCCATAGGGTTCCAGGGCGGCGTTTACGTCCGCAAGTATGGCACCTGCCTCCACAACGACCGTCAGATCATCGGGATTAACGGAGATGATTCGGTTGAGGCCCTTCAAGTCCAGGATTATGCCTCCCTGGACGGGTATGGCTGCTCCCATTACTCCGGTCCCTCCCCCATGAGGGACCACGGGGGCTTTGTAGTCGCAGGCCAGCCGCATGACTTGGGACACCTCATCGGCGGAGTCTGGTTTCACCACGGCCCAGGCAAGGGCGTTGAGAATGTCGGCGTCGTCAAAGACACGATGGGGCGTCAGGGCGTCGCAGGAGTAGCGGTCCAGGTCAGCTGGGTCCACCGAGACGTTGTCCTGGCCGCAGACATCGATTAGCCGCTCCAGAAATGCAGGGTCAATCATCACTGACGGTGCAGGCAGGGACAACGGTGAGTAACCGTAAGAGTCTAACTGAGGACTTGTTAGGCGGCATCTCTGGATTCCGGCCTTCGCCGGAATGACGGAGAGCACACCCTATCGCAGGGGCGACCGCCGGCTGACCAGGCAGGCCCGTCGCCGAGGGCATCAGCCGTACTTCCAGCGGGTTCCCTGCGCGGTGTCTTCCAACACAACCCCCAGTTGAGTCAGACGGTCCCGTATGGAGTCGGCCATGCCGTACTGCTTCTCCGCTCGCAGCTCTGTGCGCACCTGCAGCAGCAGGTCGACGAAGGGTGCGATATCGTTTTCGCCGGCCGATTCAGCCTTGCGGAAGGTGAGCCCAAGCGTTTCCCCCAACTCTCTTAAGCATCCCTGAGCCTCCGAGACGTTGGAGTCCGACTCCTTGCCCCTGTTTATTTCCCGTGCCATGTCGAACAGAACGGCCAAGGCTTGTGGGGTGTTCAGGTCCGCTTCCATCGCTTCGATGAAGCGGTCCTTGAACGGCGAGGAGTCCAGGATATCACTGCCGTCCATTGCAGGTTCCAGGGCTGCCCTGAGACGTTCAGCAGCCCGTTCGTTGGAGGCCACTGTCTCTTCAGTGTAGTTGACCGGGCGTCGGTAGGAGGAACTTAGGAAGGTGATGCGGATCGCGTCGGGGGAGTGGGCCTTGAGTCCGTCGTCCAGCGACACAAGGTTCCCAAGGGACTTGCTCATCTTGTCGTCGCCCATTTGCAGCAGCCCGTTGTGCACCCAGAATCTTGCGAAGGGCCTGACGCCGGTGTATGACTCGCTCTGGGCGGCCTCATTTTCGTGGTGGGGAAAGACCAGGTCCTGTCCCCCTCCATGAATGTCCAAAGTCTCTCCCAGGTACTCTATCGACATGGCGGTGCATTCGATGTGCCAGCCCGGCCGTCCCGGGCCCCAAGGGCTGTCCCAGGAAGGTTCGCCCGGCTTGGCCCCCTTCCAGAGTGCAAAGTCCATGGGGTCTTCTTTACCCTCGCCAGGCTCGACCCTGGCGCCCGACAACATTCCGTCCAGGCTGCGGTGACTGAGGGAGCCGTACCCTTCGGCCTTGGCCACTCTGAAATAGACGTCCCCAGCGGCGGCGTAGGCGTAGCCCTTGTCAATCAGGGAGCCGATGATGTCGATCATACGGGGTATCTCTCGGGTGGCGCGGGGGTATACGTGGGCCTTCTGAACGTTGAGAGACTCCATGCTGTCCATGAAGTCCTGGATGTGGGTTTCCACCAGGGACTCGAAGTCGATTCCCTCTTGTTCCGACTTCTGTATTATCTTGTCGTCGATGTCCGTGAAGTTCTGGACGTGCTCCACCTTGTAACCCTTGTACTCAAGGTACCGCCGCAGCGTGTCGAATATGACGTAGCTCATGGCGTGGCCCATGTGGGCCGGAGCGTAGGGCGTGATGCCGCAGACGTACATCTTGACGGTGTCGCCCGCCGGAGAAAACTCTTCTTCAATGCCGCTCTGGGTGTTGAAGAGCTTCACGGTGCGTCCTCCGGGGAGGCAGCCTCTTCCAGCAGGGCCACGGCGTAAGCCGCCATTCCCTCTTCCCGTCCCACGAAACCAAGATGGTCCGTGGTGGTGGGCTTGATGCTCACGTCGGCCTCGGGAATAGACAGGGAACCGCTGATTCTGGCGCTCATTTCGAAAACAAGAGGCCCCAGCCTGGGCCTCTGAGCGAGTATTGTAGCATCCACGTTGACGATGCGCCAACCGGCCAGCCGGACAAGCTCGGCCGTCTGGGAAAGGAGCTTCAGGGACGAGACTCCCCTCAACGATTCGTCGCTGGAGGGAAAGTGAGTCCCCTTGTCTCCAAGGGCGGCAGCTCCGAAAAGGGCATCCATTATGGCGTGGGCCAGGACGTCTCCGTCGCTGTGGCCGGAGAGTCCCTTGTCGAAAGGGACTTCAACCCCGCCAATGATTAAAGCCCGCCCCTCTACGAGGGGATGGGCGTCGAATCCGAATCCTACCCTAGACCGGGCCATCGGCGACGCGCCGGGCGTGGTTCGCCCGTAAGAATGTTTCCGCCACGGCCATATCTTCCGGAGTGGTGACTTTAAGATTCTCATAGGCGCCCATGAAAACCTTCACGGCTCCGCCGATTCTCTCCACCAAGGCGGCGTCGTCAGTGACGGTGACGTCAGGCGGGCAAGAGTCATGGGCTTCAATCAGCAGGCCGAAGTCGAAAACCTGGGGCGTCTGGACCATCCACAGGCTCTCGCGGGGAGGGGTATTCTCGACGAAGTGGTCCGGCGACACCGTCTTTATGGTGTCCTTGGCGGGGACTGCAGCGATGGCTGCCCCAGTCTCCTGAACTGCCTCCAACGCCCGCTCCATCACGTCGTAAGAGATACAGGGCCGGGCGCCGTCGTGGACCGCCGCCCACTGGCATCCCACAGCTTCGGCGTTCTCAAGTCCCTTGCGCACCGAGTCCTGACGCCGGGCGCCGCCCTTGCATACCCGGTCGGGGGTGAGCTTCGACCACCCCATGTCCCTGGTTAGAGACCTGCCAGCGTCCAGAGAGCTTTCGGACAAGACCAGGGTGATGGAGCCAACGCAGGCCATTCCCTCGAACGCGCTAACGGTATGGGCAATGAGGGGCATGCCCATTATGGGAGTGAAAATCTTGTTGATGCCCGACATTCGACGGCTCTCACCCGCGGCCGCCAGTATCACGGCTACGGAACCGTCGGTGGGTCCGCTCCCTTGGGAAGCCAAACCTACCCGGCCTTGGGGCTGGCGAATATGATGCGTCCAGCCGCCGTCTGGAGGACTCTAGTCACCGTGACGTCCTGGAGGCTGTTGATGTATCTCCGTCCGCCCTCCACGACCACCATCGTGCCGTCGTCCATGAAAGCGACCCCCTGGCCCATCTCCTTGCCTTCCTGCACGATGTTCACGCTCAGGTCTTCCCCGGGGAGGACGGCGGGTCTCAGGGCGTTGGCCAGCTCGTTCACGTTGAGCACCTGGATTCCCTGCACTTCGGCGACGCGGTTCAGGTTGAAGTCGGTCGTCATTATTGGAGAGTCCATGCTCTTGGCCATCTTGACCAATTCCCCGTCCACGTCTGTGCCGGGTGAGAGGGTTACGTCCAGCACCTGGATGGGTATGGAGGTCTCCTTCCGCAGCTTGCCCAATACTTCCAGACCGCGCCGGCCTCTGGTTCGGCGCATGGAGTCTGCAGAGTCGGCGATGTGGCGGAGCTCGTCCAGTACAAATGACGGGATAACCAGCTTTCCTTGAATGAACCCGGTGAGACCCAGGTCGGCGATTCTGCCGTCGATTATGGCGCTGGTGTCCACCAGGATTTGGCTCGACCCGCCAGCCTGCTCACCGTCGGCGCCGGGCTGGAACACTCCGGGTATGTCGTTTGACCGGGCCACCCCTATCAGCAGCCCCAGAAGCCCTAGCGATGCGCTAACTGCCAGTGGCACTCCCCAGGACATCCAGCCTTCCAGGTTGAACAATGGTATCGAGATAAGGACGGCAACGACAAGCCCGGCCACCAGCCCCAAGGAGCCGGAAACGAGAGTGGCAGTGCGTATGTGGACTAGGCCGTGCACCGAATTGGACACCGGTTTCAACATGGGTGAAGGGTTGGTTCGCGCTCCCAGTGGAATCTAAGGAACTACCGCAACGCCACCCTGGCCGCTGGGGCCTGACGTTGGGGTAAGAATACCACAGCGTGGAAATGGCGAGAAAGCCGCCAGGCGCCCGTCATTTCCCGTTTTCCTCCGCGCGTGTTCGACGGGTGGGCCGTCTTCGATTATGTCGGAGCCGACACGACCACGGGTGTTCCAACTCCCGCTTTCAACTCCTCAGCGGCGCTGCCGTTCTTGACGGCGACTTCCAAATAACTGGCGCTTCCTATCAGGGCCGCGAGACGGGCACCCTCAGCGTAGTACAAAGAGAGCCTGTCTATGACTCTGCCGCATATCTCGACACGGACTTGCCCCCAATCGGCCAGTTCTTTGTCGGCTATGTTGGTCACTAGGTTGCCGAACCTGTCTACGTAGACCACCTGGCCCAGCAGGCCGCCGTCGTGCTCAACGGGGGCAGGGAACGAAAGTCGCATGATTTCGTAGACCTCCGGCCCTAGGTCCTCTGGAGGGACTCCCAGTGATAGGTGAGCCGCCACTGGAGCGAATACGTCCCGTCCGTGGAAGGTTGCGCTGACGTGCTCCAGCATGTGCTTGGGGTTTGTGATGCGGCGGGCCGTCCATCCATCCGGCAAGGGGCGCCTGCCTGAGTGCATCCCCTCGGAGTTCCGACCCACTGCCAGACTGAAAATGCCGTTGTCCGGTCCGACGAAATGGCCGTCAGGCCCGGACAGGACCAAGGCGTCCCGCGAGGAGCCTACTCCCGGGTCCACCACGCCGATGTGTATGGTTCCCCTGGGAAAGTATTTGACGCCGGTTCCCAGCACGAAGGCGCCTTGCAGTACATCCTGGGGCGAGACTTGATGGGAAATGTCGACGATGGACGCGGCGGGGTTGATTCCAAGAATCACTCCCTTCATCACTCCGACGTAGTTGTCGGAGGCCCCGAAATCGGTGGTAAGAGTGATGAGGCCGGAAGACCCCACGATGGCCTCCGGAAACCTAGGCGAAACGGACGCTGACGATGGACATTATCAGGAATACGACCGCCAGGACTATGGTGAACTGGAACAGCGTCTTTTCCAGTCCGCGCCTGGTGCGAAAGGTTGACTGGGCGCTTCCAAAGAACCCCGATCCGGCTTCACGGACCTGCATAAGGATGACCGCCACCAGAATTATGGACACGAGGACCTGAGCCAGTTGCAGAGCCACTTTGAATCACACCCGTTCCAATTTTATTGCCTTCAGCTTGGCGTCGACCAGAGACGCCGCCAGGTCCGGCTTGCTCTGTCCTCGCGTAGCCTTCATCACCTGGCCGACCAGGTATTTTGCGGCGTTCTCTTTGCCCTTCAGATAGTCGTTCACGGCTTGGGGGCTGTTCCCTATTGCCTCATCCACCGCCGCTTCCAGGGCCGACGCATCGCTGATCTGGACGTAACCCCGGTCCTTGACGACGGCGCTTGGGCTTGCGCCAGTGCTGAAAGCCTCTTCCAGCACGGTCTTGGCCAGGCTGGAGCTCAATGTACCGTCGTCGATGAGGTCCATGAGTTCGCGCATCCGTTCCGGGGGGAACCTGGATTCGGAAATTTCCGCTCCCTCCAGATTCAGCAGTCTTGCCAACTCCACTAGAATCCAGTTGGACAGGCCTTTGGCCCTGGACTTGAGTCCATCTCCCATGAATCGAGCGGCGGCGTCCAGGGCTTCCTCGAAATAGTCTGCGGTTGCCTTGGAGGCGGTCAGGAGTCCGGCGTCGTATTCCGACAGGCCGAACTCGTCCATGAATCGGCTGCACCTGTGGGTGGGCAGCTCGGGCAGAGAGGACTCCAACGCTTTAATCCAGAATGCGTCGAGGGAAAGCGGTGGAAGGTCCGGTTCGGGGAAGTAGCGGTAGTCGTGGGCCTGCTCTTTGCTCCGCTGGGATACCGTAATGTCCCGACCCTCGACCCAGCCGCGGGTCTCCTGCACGACCCTGTCGCCGCTTTGGAGGACGTTGACCTGCCTCTCCGTCTCGTACTTCAGAGCGTTGTAAACGGCCCGGAAGCTGTTCATGTTCTTGACTTCCACCTTATTGCCCAGTTCGGACTCTCCGGCGGGGCGGAGGCTGATGTTGGCGTCGCACCTGAAGTTGCCGTCCTGCATGTTTCCCGTGGTTACGCCCAGATATTGAAGAATAGAGTGAACGCTGGTCAGATAACTGCGCGCTTGCTCGGGCGTGCGCATGTCCGGTTCGCTTACTATCTCCATCAGGGGAACGCCGGAGCGGTTCACGTCCACAAGGCTGTATGCCTCGCCTGAACCGTCTCGCAGGTGGACAAGCTTGGCCACGTCCTCTTCCAGGTGAACTCTCGTAATGCCGACCCTGACCGTCTTGCCGTCGGCTTCCAGGTCGAGGAAGCCTCCGACGGCTACCGGCAGGTCGTACTGGGATATCTGGTAGCCCTTCATCAGGTCGGGGTAGGGATAGTTCTTCCGGTCGAACTTGGTGTAGGGAGAGATGGCGCAGTTGAGGGCCAGTCCTGTCATCATCGTAAGTTCCAGCGCGCGCTTGTTGATGACGGGCAGCGTCCCCGGCGCCCCAAGGCACACTGGGCACACCAGGGTATTGGGCGGCGCAGCCTGATAGTCGGCTCTGCACGAGCAGAACATCTTGCTCTGCGTGAGAAGCTGCACGTGGACTTCCAGACCGATGACGGTCTCGTATTTAACGGATGTAGAAGCAGTCATGAATCAGAGCCAGTATAGCAACTGGGCATGGGGGCTACAATTCCCCGCCGACGGCGAATTGTGCAAAGGTTCATTCATTGTCCCGTCGGCGGGCGTCTAGGCGGTTGGGGTCCCAGGCTTCATTGCCCACCAGCGGCACAAAACGGCATGCCCCAAGCACCCGTACGTTGTATCCCTCTCCCGTCCTGTCCACCTTCATCAGGTTCTGCCCATCCAGGTTCCCGATGGGTATGGCCATGCGGCCTCCCACGGTGAGCTGGGCAATCAGGGATTGCGGCAGTTTTGGCGCTCCGGCGGACACAACGATGGCGTCGAAGGGGGCTTTTTCGGGGCAGCCCAGTTCCCCGGAGGATAGAGCCACCTCCAGGTTGGCATATCCCAGGGAGGCCAGCCGATCTCTCGCTTGTCGCTCCAGTTCCGGCACGATTTCCACTGACAGGACCTTCCCGCCCGCCGCCATCTCGGCCAGAATGGCGGCTTGGTACCCGCTTCCCGTACCCAACTCCAGAATCGACTCGTTCCCCCTCAAATCCAAGACGCTCAGCATCGTGGCTATCATGTAGGGCTGGGAAACAGTCTGCCCGTAGCCTATAGGGAGAGGAATGTCAGAGTAGGTCAGATTGCGGAGTCCGGCAGGCACAAAGTCCTCACGGGGGACTTTGTACATGGCCTCGACCACGTTGTCGTCGCGCAGCTCCCGGCGGAGCTTTTCCAGCAATCTTTTCTTGTCGCTTTCCAGGTCCATCCGCCGCCTCCCCAAGCCCATGATAGCGCCCGCATACGCAGCGCTACAATTCCCGGACTTCCCCGTTCGTGGTGAGCCTGTCAAACCACCCCTCGACAAGCTCGGGGCGAACGGAAAGACGAGGCGTACGGCTGTCGAAAGACCCTGAGACGAATGGGCTTGTCGTTGACCCTCAAAAGCGCCCTGTGCTAACCTAGCCCTAGCGGAGGAATGCGAAAAGCATAGCTTTTACCGGGTGAATCCGCGTCTATCAGCCCACGGGAGAACGGGAGACTAGAGGATGCCGGAAATGGACTTGACCGACCGGAAGCTGCTTAACATAATCCAGTCGGGCTTCCCCCTGTTCGAGGAGCCGTACCAGGAAATCGCGGACCGTCTAGGGATAAGCGAAAAAGAGGTCTTGGAACGCCTGGAGGCGCTCAGGCAGCAGAACGTAGTGCGCCAAGTCAGCGCCATATTCGACACCCGGCGGCTGGGCTACAAGACCAGCCTCATAGCCATGGCCTTCGAGCCTGACAAGCTGACAGCAGGCGCCCTTAAAATCAACGAGCATCCCGGAGTCAGCCACAACTACGCGCGGGAAGGTTCTTACTACAACCTCTGGTTCACTCTGGCAGTGCCTCCCGGAGAAGTGGTGGATGACACAGCCCGGGTAATGGCTCGCGAAACGGGCGCTCTGTCCATGAGAAACATGCCCACCATCCGTTTCTTCAAGATAGGCGTCAATTTCGACATGGTGAAAGAGAAGGGCGCCGCCTACCAGTATTTCAGTCCCGACGGATACAAAGCCGGACAGTCCGATTCCAATGCCGGGCAGGTTCGAGCCGACTGGAACAAGCCGGTCCCCGTGAACGACTACGACATAGAGTGCATTCGAGAGTTCCAGGAAGACCTGCCGATGGTTTCAAGGCCCTTCGACGGCATGGCTGAGCGGCTTGGGGTGTCCGTCCCGGACCTGTTCAAGATAACGGACGAATTCGTGGAGCGGGGTATTATGCGCCGCTACAGCGCCGTGCTCTATCACAGGAAGGCCGGGTTCCAGGCCAATGGCATGGGTGTGTGGAACGTTCCCTCGGAGCGTGCAGAGGAAGTGGGCTTGATAATGGCCTCCAACCCCGCCGTCACCCACTGCTACGAACGGCCCACCTTCCCCGACTGGCCCTACACCCACTTTTCAATGATTCACGCCACGTCCAAGGAAGGCTGTGAGGAGATTGCCGGGGAAATATCCGCTTCCACGGGAATCACCGACTACCTGATGCTCTACAGCACACGGGAGTACAAGAAGACCCGTGTGCGGTATTTCGTGTAGCCGGGCAGATTGGCGAAATCAATGGCCGCGTACTACCCAGTGTTCCTCGACCTGAAGAACAAGAATTGCGTCATTATTGGGGGCGGCAAGATTGGGGAGCACAAGATTCGGCCTCTGCTAGACTGCGGGGCCAGAATCACCGTAATCAGCCCCGAGGTCACGGACGGCATCCAGGAAGCTGTAGATAGAGGCGACGTCACTCTGGCCCTCCGAAAGTATGAAGATGGCGACCTGAAGGGCGCCACGCTGGCCATAGCGGCAACCAACGTGCGTTCAGTGAACAAAGTGATAGCCGCAGAAGCCGAACTGGAGCGGGTCGTCTTGAATGTAGTGGACGACGCCGAGCTATGCACCTTCATTGCGCCGGCTATCGTCAAGAAGGGCGCCGTAACGGTGGCGCTGTCCACAGGAGGCGCCAGCCCAGCTTTAGCCCGGAAGCTCCGGGAAGGGCTGGAAAACAGCGAAGCCCTGGAATACGCAGAGTTGGCGGGCGTCCTCTCGACGGCCAGGAAAGAGCTCAGGCGGCGGGGAATAGCGGTGGACCCGGACCGGTGGCAGGAGTGCATCACGGGAGACCTCATTGACATGGTGAGGGCGGGCCGTGATGACGCGGCGGTGGAGAAGGTGCTTGCCGGACTGACTCAATCCACCGGCTGACCCGCATCTCTGTGTTTCCACCCCGCCGGGCAGCTCCCACGCGAACCTATCCGAGAAGCCTTGCACCTGATTAACGAATGTCTATGGCCCTCCGAGAAGAAGTCATCAGGATTGGCACACGGGGGAGCGTTCTGGCCTTGATACAGGCGCGGCAGGCGCTCCAAATTCTGATCGAAGCCTTCCCAGAGCGGCGCTGCGAAATAGTGACCATCAAGACCACCGCCGACGTTCGCTCCGACGAGCCGCTGGCCCGCCTCGGTAAAGGGATGTTCGTCAGGGAGTTAGACCGTGCCCTTCTGGACGGCGACATCGATATGGCGGTGCACAGCATGAAAGACGTCCCCACCGAACTTCCGGCAGGTCTGGTTATAGGCGCCGCCCTCAAGAGGGCGGACCCCAGGGACGCCCTGGTGGACAGGTGGGGAGTGGGCCTTAGAGAGCTTCCATCGGGAGCCAAGATAGGCACCAGCAGCCCCCGGCGCGCTGCCCAGATAAAGTCCGTCAGGCCGGACCTGGACGTACAGGACATACGCGGCAATGTGGACACCCGCCTCCGAAAGGCCAAGGGGGACGGATACGACGGAGCGATTCTCGCAGTGTCCGGGCTGATGAGGATGGGGCTCGAGACCGAGATAAGCGAATATCTGTCACCGGAAGAGTTTGTTCCTGCCCCGGGCCAGGGAGCGCTGGCGGTGGAAGTGCGGGACGGAGACACTGGTATGGACGACCTGATGGCCGCCCTAAACGACACCGACAGCCGCATCGCAGTCGAAACTGAACGCAGGTTTCTCGAGGAGCTGGGAGGGGGCTGCCGGACTCCGGCCGGAGCTTATGCGTGGACGGAAGAGGGTCTGGTGAACCTATCGGTGTTCTTGGCTACGCCCGACGCCAGCCGGGTATTCCGTGCCACTGTTTCCGGCCCGGCTGACCAACTCCAGGACGTGGCCCGCCAAGCTCACCGGAAACTCATGGACCAGGGCGCCGCCGACTTGGTGAACGACGACGGAGGCTCGTAGTCCAACATGGACTCCAAACAAGGCAAAGTTTATCTGGTAGGCGGAGGCCCTGGAGACCCTGGCTTGATTACCGTCAACGGGCTGAGAAGGCTCCAGAAGGCCGACGTGGTGGTCTACGACCGCTTGGTGGACGCCCGGCTGCTTAACCACGCTCGAAAGGACGCCGAGCGCGTCTACGTGGGCAAGGGGCCGGACCAGCACGCTATGAGCCAACAGGAGATCAACCGCCTCCTGGTTGACCGCGCGTCCCAAGGCCAATTCGTGGTCAGGCTCAAGGGTGGAGACCCCTTCGTCTTTGGCAGGGGAGGAGAGGAAGCCCTGGCCCTGGCCGAGGCAGGGCTGGATTTCGAGGTGGTGCCCGGGGTTACGTCGGCGGTGGCGGCGCCTGCTTATGCGGGAGTCCCTGTCACCCACCGAGGCGTTGCGTCCAGCGTCACTATAGTCAGCGCCAGTGAAGACCCGACCAAGGAAGGCTCGTCGATCCGCTGGGACGCGCTGGCAAAGACCGGAGGCACCATCGTCGCGCTGATGGGGTGGAACGCCTTGGATAAAGTGGCGGAAACCCTGATCGCCGAAGGAATGTCTCCCGAAACCCCTGCTGCGCTGGTCCACTGGGGCACCGAGCCGCACCAAAAGACGGTTGTTGGAACTCTCTGCAACATCCGCTCCAAGGGAGCGGAAGCCGGGCTGACCTCTCCGGTGACGGCGGTCATAGGTGAGGTTGCAGACCTGCGGGAACGCATCCGGTGGTTTGACAAGAAACCTCTCTTCGGAAAGACCGTGCTGGTCACCCGGTCGCGAGCGCAAGCCTCAGCCTTGTCGTCGTTGCTGGAAGACGAGGGAGCAAGGGCCATAGAACTGCCCACCTTACGATTCGAGCGGGCCGAGCCGTTCACCGAGATGGACCTGGCCATCGAATCGTTGGGTGAATTTCAATGGGTGGTCTTTACCAGCGCCAATGGAGTGGAAGCGTTTTTCGACCGGATGAAAGAACTTGGGCGGGACGCCAGACAGTTCGGCGGCGCCAACGTGGCCTCCATCGGTCCCGCCACGTCGGCGGCCCTGGCCAAGCAGGGCGTAATCACTGACCTCGTGCCCCAGCAGTACGTGGCCGAATCGCTGCTGGAGTCACTGTTGGAGCGTGTAAAGCCCGGCGACAGGATACTGCTGCCCAGGGCTGACATTGGCCGGGACGTCCTGGAGAAGGGGCTGGTAGCGATGGAGGCGGAAGTGCAACGGGTCGTCGCCTACAGGACCGTCACGCCGCCGGAGTCTAAGCAACTGGCTACGGAGCTCCTGTCCGGAGGCTCCGTGGACGTAGTGACTTTCACCAGCTCATCGACAGTTGAGAACTTGATGGGTATCCTGGAAGGGGACGCGTCGAAACTGAATGGCGCTGTGGTGGCCTGCATCGGCCCCATCACTGCCGCTTCAGCCGATGCCGCCGGGCTTAAGGTGGACGTGGTGGCTTCCGAGCACACCATACCGGGACTGGTGGAGGCCATCAAGGGCGCTTTTCTAACGTAGGAACATGCCAGAACACGGAACACGGGCGCCCAGGCGCCAAACCAGGAGGTGGGACGGATGGCTTTTCCGCAGACCCGTCTCAGAAGACTGAGAGAATTGGCCCCTCTCCGGGAAGCGACCCGAGAAGTAAGCCTCTCGGTCACCGATTTCGTCTATCCTTTGTTCGTGACCCACGGGCGAAATGTAAGGGAACCCATAGAGCCAATGCCGGGCACCTTTCACCTGTCGTTGGATGAGCTTCTTCCGGAGGTGGCGGACGCCCACGACTTGGGCGTTCCCAGCGTCATGCTCTTCGGGCTTCCTCAAAACAAGGACCCAATGGGCCTGGAAGCCTACGACGAGCAGGGAATCGTCCAAGAGGCCATCAGGGTCATCAAAGCTGCTGTCCCCGACGTGCTGGTAATTACGGACGTGTGCCTCTGCGAGTATACGGACCACGGCCATTGCGGAGTCGTAGAAAACGGACGCATAGACAACGACCGCTCCCTGGACCTGCTTGCCAGGACAGCCGTTTCCCACGTTCTTGCCGGCGCCGACGTGGTGGCGCCCTCGGCCATGATGGATGGGCAGGTCGCGGCCATACGCAGTGCCCTGGATGACAACGGCCTCACCCAGACCCCCATCATGGCATACTCAGCCAAGTATGCGTCGGCCTTCTACGGCCCCTTCCGAGTTGCGGCTGACTCTACTCCCCAGTTCGGGGACCGGGCGACCTATCAGATGGACCCGTTCAACTGGCGCATGGCCATGAGGGAGATTCAGACGGACATAGAAGAGGGCGCCGACATTGTAATGGTCAAACCAGCGCTGTCTTATCTGGACGTGATTGCCAGGGCCAAGGAACGATTCGACCACCCCCTGGCCGCCTACAACGTCAGCGGAGAGTTCGCCATGCTCAAGGCCGCCGCCGCCAATGGATGGCTGGATGGTGACAGGGCCCTTATAGAAGTTCTGGGGTCGATAAAGAGGGCTGGCGCCGACATAATCCTTAGCTACCACTCCAAAGAGGCCGCCCGGATTCTCAAGTCGGGCTGAAACCCCACCACACCGGTTCGTGTTGCGGGCCGGGCCGCAAATGGCTAGAATGTGCGAGGCTAAAAAGAATCCGCAAGCTCCAATTCGGACTAATCTCTAGGAGGTAGGCTCCCCATGTTGAAGAACCTGTTCTCACGAATTCACCGGGTGTTCCAAGTCAGTGAAGCCCATGCCCATTGCGACATCCCCTGCGGCATCTACGACCCTATCTCCGCCAAGATCGCGGCCCAGACCGTTCTCAAGATGGTGGCGCGCATTAACGCGCTGGCCGCCCCCGCCGAGGGCGACGCAGCCGCTGCGGCGGGCCACGCCAACACCCTGAGCCGCTATATCACCGTGAAGGAAGACCACGCCGACCTGTGCAAGAAGGAGTTGGACATCCTCTGGCACGATTACTTCAGGCCCGACCACCTGGAGACGTACCCGGACCTCCACACCACCATCTGGAACGCCAACAAGCTGGCCGGACGCAACAAGCAGAACGTCGATGAAGGCGCTGCCAGGGAACTTATTGCCGCCGTCGATGCCGTTGCTACAATTTTCTGGGCCACCAAGAACGTAGAATACAAGGACGAGGAGTCCGACGTCCGCTACGGCGCCTAGCCGCCAACCTCAGACAGTGAACGTGGGGAGCGTCCAGACTCCCGGTCCCGATGAACAGTCCATGTTCAAGAGGGCGGGCGCTTGGACGCTCTTTCTTTTGAGGCCTATAACCTCATTGGCGGCGTTTCTTGCGTCCACTCCCTATCGCGTCAACGGTCCAAGCATGGGGCCAATCCTGGTGCATGGTGACTACGTGCTGGCGAACCGCATGTCGGCGCGGCGGTCTTTTCTCAGAGGCGACATCGTCGTGCTCAGGAGCCCTAGGGAAGGACGGTCTACCTACGTCAAGCGGATCGTTGGAATTCCTAACGAGACTGTGCGCTTGGACAGCGGACGAGTGTACGTGAACGACGATGCGATTGCGGAACCGTACCTGAATGCCGACGTCCGAACGGAGCCAAAGTCTGCCTTTACGGAATGGTTCCTGGACCCGGACGAATATTTCGTGCTGGGGGACAGCCGGGCCGACAGCGACGACAGCAGGACCTACGGTCCCGTTAAGCGGGAAGCGATACTGGGCAAGGTCTGGTTCAGATATTGGCCTCTTCGGCGGTTTGGACCCGTGCGGAACCTCTAGAGGCAGGCGTCTAGCACAGCGGCCGTCAACGCCTTTGCTGCCAAGGCCAGGAAGCCGTAGTCCAGGGTGTCGGGCGTATCCGTGGCCTGGTGGTAGTTGGGATTGCGGAAGTCTGCCGTGTCAGTGATCATGATCGCCCGCATCCCCGCGGCCCAGAAGGGGGAGTGGTCGCTGCGGAATATATCGGTCAGTTGGGGTATGGGAATTGCGATTTCTATGGGCAGGACGGAAAGTTCAGGCGTCCAAGTTTGGGCGGAGGCAGTGAAATCCCGGCTCAGTGTGGCGCTCTCTCCCAGGGCCACTGCCGCTATGAAGTCGCCCCGGAAGTCCCGTTCCCGGACCTTGGCGAAGGCATCGGGAAGGACCAACTCGAACCCCGGGGGATGTCCCTGGCCGCCCGGCCCGGATGTGTAGCCAACCATCTCCAGGTTGTACAACCCCTCGAACACGGGCGGCCCCTCGATTCCTTCCAGATAGCTCACGAACGCCGAGCTTCCAACCAGCCCTTCGCGCTCCGGCTGGGCCTCCTCCATATCGAAAGCGACAAACTCGATGGGCCGGTTCAAAGGCGCCCCTTGGAGGACCGCGGCACACTCCAGCATCGCCGCCAAGCCTGAAGCGTTGTCGTCCGCCCCCGGCGAGTCCTGCGTGGTGTCGTAGTGGGCGCTCACCAGCAGTGGCCTGAGTTGGATGTTGGAGCCGGGTCTGGAGCCTATTATGTTGACGCCTGTGCGGTTGCCGCAGGGAAACTGTTGCATTGTGACGCCGCACCCTGAGGCTCTGAGGGCGTCGCCTACGTGGCTCCTGGCCCATTGCAAGTGGTGTGGATTCGAGACGGCGTTTCGCGGGGCCTGGGCCAACTCCCGAACCCGGCTTTCCATGCGGTCCTGGTCCACCAGCTTTAAGACGTCGGCTATTGTCTCTTCGTTCATATCGTGCGCCTCTGTCGTTTCCAGGTATGATAGCAGACGTTTGGAGGGAATGATGACTAGCGCCGAACTTGGTCTGCTCAATGAAACCATCGTCAATTGCGTGAAGTGCCCGAGGTTGGTCCATCACCGGGAAGAGACGGCGCGTGTCAAGCGGCGGATGTACCTGAACGAGGACTATTGGGGCCGTCCGCTGACCGGCTACGGCGAGGTTGACGCGCGGCTGCTTCTGGTGGGGTTGGCCCCGGCTGCTCACGGTGGAAACAGGACTGGGCGCATGTTCACCGGCGACCGGAGCGGCGACTGGCTGTATGGCACGCTCCATAAGTTCGGGTTCGCCAACCAACCCACGTCCCAGCACAGGGACGACGGCCTCAGGCTCATCGACGCCTACGTAACGGCTGCGGTCCGTTGTGCCCCTCCCGACAACAAGCCCAGCCGAGACGAGATGCTCACGTGCAGGCCGTACCTGGAGACTGAGCTGGGGATGCTTTCGAGGGTAAAGGTGGTTGTGCCCCTCGGGAAAATCGCCTTCGACTCCTACCTGCGGGCGAGACATGAGGTCATGGGAGACGCCGAGCCGGAGCCCAAGCCTAAACCCAGGTTCGGGCACGGAGAGACTTACACATTCCCCGACGGAGCAGTCCTGCTGTCGTCGTACCATCCCAGCCAGCAAAATACCCTGACCGGGCGTCTCACGACGGAGATGTTCGAGGGGATATTCGCTACGGCGCGGAGGATGATTGATGGCGAAGTCTAGGCCGATGCGGGCGCAGGGCGGGGGTCTGGGCGCGGCTCCCCCAGCAGCAGGAAGAAGAAGGACCCCAATAGCCCCAACACTGCCAGGATAGCGAACACCGCCGTGTAGCTCTCGTCCTGCCACTTGTAGCTCAGCCCGGCCATCGGCGGCGCGGCTACGGACACCACATTCACCGAAATCATGGACAGCCCTGTTATCTTGGAGAACTCACGGCGTCCGAAATAGGTGCCGCGCATGGACGATATCGGGGCTGTCCTTCCGCCCATACCCACGCCCAGCAGCACAGCGAACAAGTAGGCCATAGCCAGGTTCTCGGACATCAACAGCACCGCCACCGCCGCCGAAGGGAAGAGGGAAAACCAGAAGAGGGTGTACCTGACTGGCACCTTGTCGCTGACGTATCCGCCTATGAGGTTGAAGGCGCCCGCGACGCCTTGGCTTACCGCGACAATCAAGCCGACCGTGGCCAGTGAGTAGCCCCGGTCGTCCAGCATTATTCCCAGGTGGAACAAGACAGTGGTGTATACGCCGGTGGTGACGGCATGGCCTATGGATATCCACCAGAAGTTGAAGGTGCGGATGGCTTCCCGCCAGGTGTAGCCCTGGTGCTGCTCCAGCGGAGCCGTGGCTCTGGCCTCCTGTGCCGGAAGCTCTGACGGGGGAATCCCGTCGGGGTATTGTCCGTAGTCCTCGGGCCTGTTCCTGATGTACCGTGTCATGGGCCACGCCAGGGCCAGCATGGTCACTCCGATGCCCAGGGTTACGGTCCTCCAGGCGTCGGGCGAAAACCGGTCGGGGTCGACGGCCCAGCTAAGCGCCGGCACTATCACGAAAGCGCCCGCGTACAGTCCTTCCAAGGATATGCTCATGGCCATGTTCCGCCGCCTATGGAACCAGTTGTTCAACGAGGTCATGAGGGGAAGCCAACCTGCCAAGCCGGTTCCCGCCGCCATCAACAGCAGCGCCACGTAGAAGTGCCACAGCTCGTCGACGCGGCTGAACGCGACGAAACCGCCGCCAAGTATGAACATCCCCACCATCACTACAAAACGGGGACCGTATTTGTCGGTCAGGTATCCGGAAAGGGGTGTGGAGATGGAACCCTCGGCCCTCTGCAACGACCAGGCGAGGCCCAATTGGGCGGGACTCCAGCCGAAGGTGTTCTTCATCAGAACGTTCCAGATGGTTGCACCCTGGAACACCGGAACGATGACGATGGCGTGGATGAATGAACTCAGCAGGGCTAGCCACCATCCATAGAACACTCCACGGACTGCTGTTATCGGGTTGGAAATAGACATAAGGGAATCTGTTTCCTAGTGGGTGCGTCCACCCGTCAATCTATTGGGCCGCCGCACAGTTTAGCGTCTCAAGCCACTATTGACAAAGGCAATGGGCTAAGGCAAACTTCACCCTGCCCGCCCAGGACACGGGGTATATTCGGCTGGGTTCCTGATACAGGAGTCAAGGGCGCCCAACATCTCCAGGAGGATTGCTCCATGACCACGACCAAGAACTACACCGACGAGTATGTTGACATCGGCGGGGGCCGCACCCACATCAAGAAGGGCGGCAGCGGCTCGCCGATACTGTACTTGCACGGAGAGACCGGCAACCAACAGTGGAACGCATACATCGACGCCTTGGCTCAGAACCACACCGTGTACGTCCCGTCCCACCCGGGATACGATGAGTCCGACAGGCTTCCCTGGGTGAACTCGATAGCCGACGTAGTCCACTTCTACACAGGCTTGATGAGAAAGCTGGGCTTGGAAGACGTCGCCCTCGTCGGGCACTCCATGGGTGGATGGATCGCCGCTGAACTCTCCTCCACGGAGAACCCCCGAATCAAGGGCCAGGCGCTCTTGGCGCCAGCCGGAATCAGGCCCAGGGAGGGTGACATCACCGAGATTCTCATGGCTGGCCAAAACGAGTACATTGACCAGTGGTGGGCCAACGTGGACAACGCCCCCAAGACCGACGACCTGAGCGACGAGGAGAAAAACGTCCTGTGGACCAACCGGGAGATGGACTCTCGGCTTCTGTGGAAGCCCTACATGCACAATCCCGTGCTGCCCATGTACCTGGAAATGGCCACCGTACCGACGCTGATACTCTTCGGCGCCCAGGACGGCATCATACCAGTGAACTCAGGAGAGATTTACCAGGAAGTGATTCCCGGCTCCAAGCTCCAGACCATCGACCAGGCCGGGCACAGCCCTCAGGACGAGCAGCCGGACGCCTGCGCCAAGGCTACGCTGGACTTCCTGGCGAGCCTCTAGGAGGCTGAAGCGACAGGCTTGCGACGGGCCCCAAGGGTTGAAGTCCACCAGGAGGCGGTGCGATGAAGGATAAAGTAGAAGTATTCTGGTTCTCGGAACAGCCCTATGGTCACGTAACCAACGAAGACCTGGAGAAATACCCCTCCGGGCGCCTGGGGTTCCCCAACACCCACTTCGACCCCAACAAGGCCCACGTGCTCTACAACCAGTACCATGAGCAGTACGCCCTGGCTGACGAGGTGGGTTTCGACGGCATCATGTCCAACGAGCACCACGCCTCCTACTGGTGCATGAAGCCATCGGTCAACATGGACGCCGCGGTCATCTCCAAGCTGACCAAGAATGTGCGGATTGCTATACTCGGCAACGTCATAGCGATCAACGACCCCGTCAAGATGGCTGAAGAGATAGCCATGCTGGACTGCTTCTCCAACGGCCGAATCGTCTCCGGGTTCGTGCGTGGAACGGCGGTTGAGTCCCTCCAAGGAGGCATCGACCCCACGGAGAACTTTGAGCGGTTCCAGGAAGCCCATGACCTTATCATCAAGTGCTGGACGGAACCCGGCCCCTTCCGTTTCGAAGGCAAGCATTTCCAGTATAGGGTGGTGAACCCCTGGGTGCTGCCGGTGCAGAAACCCCGCCCTGAGATATGGTTTCCCGGCACGGGCAGCCCTGAAAGCGTGGTCTGGGCCGCACGACACCAGCACCCCTACATGAACTTGGGCGCCCTTATTGGAATGACCGAGTATTTGAAGAGCGTCTACATCGAAACGGCCCACGACGTTGGCTTCCAACCGGGGCCGGAGCACTTCGGATACTTGCTGAGGTGCTTCGTCGCCGACACCGACGAAAAGGCCATCGAAATGGGCAAGTGGTTCATGTGGACCGAGGACCACAGGCAGCGAGGACCGAGAGAGCACAACGACCCTCCCGGATACCAGAGCCGTGAGGCGCTGAACGTCAAGAGCCAGAGACCCACAATCGGTACGGGTACTTTTGGACGCAGGATGGGGTACGACGAGCTGCGCGAGGTCAACAACATCATCGTGGGGAACCCGGACACGGTCATCGAGAAGCTGACTCAAATCATCGAACATCTGGACCCGGGCTACATCCACATCTACGGCAACGAGGGCTTGATGCCCCATGATGACGTGATGCGGTCGGTGGAGTTGTTCGGTAAAGAGGTCGTCCCCGCCCTCCACGAGATACAGCTAAAGCCCTACGAATAACCGCCCAACAGGAAAAATTGAAAAGGCCCCGCGGTTCGAATGCGGGGCCTTTTTATATGGGAATCAGATACGATTGTACCCAAAGGGTTTCGGTGAAGGCGGAATAGGCCGCCGGGCATTATTTCAGTCGCGGTGAGCGAGAGCGGCCGGGCGCTCGGCAAGCGCAGCCTCCACGAGAGTGCGAACATCCGATCGGCTTGCGTCTTCGAGGGTGCGTATCTTCACGTGCCGCATCTTTGCGCCGGTTCCTTCAAGCAGTCGCTCTGGGTCCGGCAGTGAGGCACCCTGGTAGAAGCCCAGGTTGACCCAGGCGCGGTGGGGGAGAATGTATGCGTAGCCGTCGATCATCTTTCTAGGCCCTACGCCGTATGTGGCTGCTCTGTCGCCCAGGCGCACAACCTCACATGCCTCCGGGTGAACGTCAAAAATGGCCTCCCGCAACGCCCTGACAATGGGCTGGAGGTCCTCGGCGGTAATTTGGAGCAGGTCGTCGAACGAACCGAACTTGGCGGTGGTCATTGTAGCTGTCAGCCCAGATGCCGGCGGCGGAGTTCGGCGGAGGCTTCTGCGATGGCCGCCAACTTGGACGCGGCAGCCTTGGCGGAGGCCACGGGATTGTCCGCAAAGGTCGCGAAACCGCAGTCAGGGTTCAGCAGGACCCGTTCAGGGCCGAAAATGGAAATGGCCCGTTCCGCACTCTCCACGATTTCAGCGGCGGACTCGACCGTATCCAGCTTGGGGTTGACGACCCCTACCCCGATTCGCCGGTCGGAGGGGAGGCTGGACACGGCCTCCAAGTCTCCGGCCCGTGGAGTGCAGAACTCAAGGAAATAGTTTCCCACGTTCAATGAGGAGAGGGTTTCAACCAGCGGCCCGTAGCTGCCCGCGAGGGCGACAGTTTCGTCTTTGGACCAGTTGCCCCTGCAGACGTGCAAGGCCAGCCGATCCATGGGCAGCCCTTCCACGACCTTGTTTATCAGGCCACTTGCGAAGGCCAACTCCTCCTCGGTGTCCATCTTCTCCGCCAGCGCCCCGCACATGAAAGACCTTCCTCCGGCGGGAGTCCCAAACACCACCTCCGACAGCACGGGCTCGTCGAATTGCACGAGCGCGGCGCCCCTGGCCAGGAGGAAGTGCAGCTCTTCCCGCAGCACGCGCACCACGTCTTGTGCAAGCTCCTCACGGGCGTCGTAGGGACTCTCGGTAAGGCAGTCCAGCCACATGGTGCGGGTAAGCAGATACGGCCCCGGCAGCGCCACCTTCACCGGCTTGTCCGAACATGTTTTGGCAAACTCCAACTCGTGGACAGCCAGCGGGCGGCTCCGTCCCAGCGTGCCAAAGACCACTGGATGGCGGACTTCGGCGGCGGGAACGTCCAGTGCCCTGAGCTCGCGTTCGAACTTCTCCGAGTCGTCCACCATCGCGGTCAGGTCGCTGAGGGGTATAAGCTGGCAATTGTCCAGGAGGCCCCCCACGAAGCTGGCATAGCTGTCTCGCCGTTGCTCGCCGTCGGTAAGGACATCGACCCCGGCCCGTAGCTGCGCGTCTATGGAAAGCCGCACGGCGTCGTCGGCGGTGACGTGGAACTCCGCCTCGTCCAACCTGCCTTCCAGACGGTCGTGAATTGCTTGCAGCATCCAACGGGGCCGTGGCCAGCTGCCGATTCCGAAAACGGACAACGGCTGTATTTTCGGGGCGGCGACCGGCTGTGGAAGCGATTCGGGTATAGTAACTTCTACGAGGGAGTGTAGGCTCAACGAGGCTGTCTTGGGCACTGCCGCCTGGGTCCCGTTGCGGCCTGAAAAGGGGCCTTTGCAGACGAGGTAGCTGCGCCGGGTTCCGGTCTTGGTCCACGAGACAAGCTCGTTGTCGGTCATGCGGCACCAGGCGGGCAGCTCCACTTCCACGGTGGAGTCCGTGGACAGTATTTCCAACAGCCCGCCGCGCTCCAGGGGGTCGATGTGGCGCCGAATCAACAGCAACAGTCCGCCGCCGCAGTCGAGGTCGCCGCCGTCGAACATAACGTCGGATTGGTGGGCGTGTTTTTCGACCTGGTCCATCAGCAAGGCCTTTGAGGGGTTGACGAAAAGGCGCTGTCCGTTAGTAGGTGACGCAGGGGCTGCCGTCGGAGAGGAACTCCACCAGTTTGGCGCCGCCGACAATCATGGAGCCGTCCACCAGGTTGTTCTCGTCCAGGCCTCGTTTTTTGAAGCAGGGAGCACATACGTATATCGTTCCGCCGCCGCCGGCAAAGTTGTGCATCAGGTCCTTCAGGCCCATGAAGCCCTCTTCGTGGATGTCGTCGGCGTAGCCCTTCTCGGCAAGTCGGACGCCCTCGGCGCTCAGGAAGACGACGGTCTCCTTCTCCGAACCAAGCGCCGCGTTGGCGACTACAAATCCCACCGTCGCTCTGTCGGGGTCGTTCTTCGCGTTGGTGAGGCTTACACAGAATTTTCCGGCCATGCAGTCTCCTTCCGGTGTGTCGTTATGGCGTCTCTTTTTGCTCGATCCAATAATCGGGGTGTTCGGCCCTCAGCAAGCGGCGGCCTGTCATGCGACACCAGGCGGGGAGGTCCTGGGGCGCCCCCAGGTCACGGGCCCTAAGCCTGAGGACCTCGTAGGGCTTGAGCTTCTGCATTCGTTGCCTCAACAGGATGATGACTTCACCACAGCCCATGTCTCCCGCGTCCCATTCGTCGGCTACGGCTATGGCCTGGGCCAGTTGTTGTTCATCCGCCATTGCTTGTGGCATCCCCCGATAGGGCCCCCTCACTAAGGTATAAGGAATGTTAATATCACACATTAACCAGTGTCAATAATCAATCGAAGATGTCCTGCCTGGCTATTTGCTATAATCTTTCCCGCAAGAACGCCGGAGGAGAAGATGTCCAAGAACGGCTATAGGGTTATCGACAGCGACCTTCACTTGATGGAGCCTCCCGACCTGTTCGAGAGATACATGGACCCATCGTTCCTGGACTGGGCCCCCAAACCTACGGCATCGGGCGCAGGGCACTATGCCCGATGGACCCTGGAAGGCAGCCCTATCCCTCCCTGGGCGCATGACGACCACGTATGGAAGGTCAATGAGCCGATGGACAGGCGGGCCAAAGAGGTTATGTCGGAGGGTTGGGCCACCGGGTTCGACGCCTCCACTTCGTTGCGCGCAATGGACAAGGAGGGCATCGACATAGCCGTCATGTTCCGCACCACGGCCAGCATGTTCGTGTCCAAGGACTCCCTGGACGCCAGGCTGTCTCTTGAGATATGCAAGGCATTCAACGACTGGGTGTCTGAGTATTGCAAGCGCGATCCCGCAAGGATGAAAGCCACGTCCATAGTCCCGCAGCACGACCCTGAGATGGCGGCCCAGGAAGCCCGGAGAAGTGTAGAGGACCTGGGATCGGTGGGAGTGGTTATGCTCCCCATGCCCGTGGCTGGGCGGCATCCCCATGACCCGGAGTTCGACGTGCTGTGGGCGGAAGCGGAGAGGCTCGGAGTCCCTATATGCTTTCACGGAACGTCAGGGGCAGTCTCTCAGGACTACGTCGGGGGAAGGTTCGCAGGCCACCCGGCATACAGGTCCATTCTCCACTCAACGGTCTTTCCAATCGAGCTTATGATTACCATGTCCAGCATGATTATGGGCGGAGTGATGGAGCGGTTCCCCAAGCTGAAGGTGGCTTTCCTGGAGGGCAACTGCTCCTGGCTTCCCTGGTGGTTGTACCGACTGGACGACCAGTGGGAGAAGTTCGGTCCAGGCGAGGAGGTGGAACTGTCCCTCAGACCCACCGACTATTTCCTGCGCCAGTGCTGGATTTCCGTCGACGCCGACGAAGCCCTAAGCGAAGACGTGGTGAGCAGGCTGGGCGACGACAACATTGTGTTCTCCACCGACTACCCGCATCCAGACTCGGCTTTTCCCCGCGCAACGGAGGAGTTGCTGTCCATCGATGGGCTGTCGTCGTCGGCCAAGAAGAAGATTCTCTGGGACAACTGCTCCAAGCTCTATGGCATCTAATATGTCCACCGAGCTAGACCGGTTCCTAAACCTCTACGACTTCGAGGCGGAGGCCCGCCGGATTCTGTCCACGAAGGTCTGGGGTTTTATCGAGGCCGGGACCTACGAAGAGTACACGCTGAAGCGGAACCGCACGGCCCTGGACGCCGTGTGCCTCAGGCCCCGGTTCATGATTGACGTAAGAGAGCGGGACGCTTCAACAACGGTCATGGGCCACAAAATCGACTTCCCGGTAATGATTGCTCCAGCGGGCCACCACGGCATCGCCCACCGCGATGCCGAGTGCGCCGTCGTCCGTGCGGCCGGGGCTGCGGGGACGATTATGGGAGTAGGATCCGACTCCAACTACACCATCGAGGAGATCGCGTCGCAGGCCAGCGGGCCGGTCTGGTTTCAGCTCTACCACCGGAGGCGGGACATCAGCGAGATGCTGTTGCGTCGGGCCGTGGACGCGGGTTATTCGGCAATCATGGTCACCGTAGACAACCCGATTCCGGGCACCAAGGAGAGGGACATCCGAAACCGGTACAGGCGGCCCGAGGGTCTGGAGCTGGCCAATTTCGTCGGGGAAGAAGCCGGACTGGGGCTTGTGAAAGGAACGCCGGAAGCCCAGGCGTGGGAAATGCGGAGGCTGCCCTTTCGCTGGGAGGACGTGGCCTGGGTCAAGTCCGTCACGTCGCTGCCTCTGATAATCAAGGGAATCCGCACTCCGGCGGATGCCCTTGGATGCGTTCAGAGGGGCGTGGACGGCATCGTCGTGTCCAACCACGGAGCACGCCAGCTTGACGGCTCCCATTCGTCCATAGAGACTCTGCCGGATATAGTGCACGCGGTGAACGGCAGGGCGGAGGTCTACTTGGACTCCGGCATACGCAGAGGGACGGACGTATTGAAGGCGCTGTCGTTGGGGGCCAGAGCCGTCTTCATCGGAAGGCCGCTGTTCTGGGGCCTGGCCGTGGAGGGCGAGGCTGGTGTATCGCGGACGCTCGAAATCCTACGTGCAGAGTTCGACCGCGCGATGGGCTATTGCGGAGTAACCCGAGTGGATGAAATCGGTCCTAACCTGGTCTCGCTGCCCGGCCAGCACGGCTGGGTATAACTGCTACGTGCGCCGCTATCGGCCCAGGCGTATCCCGGCCGCATCACGGTCGAAGCATCCAGCAGTGAGGTCCTCTCGTTCTCCCCTCAGCACGTCCTTGCGGACCCTTAGCGAGGGTGTCCGGGGCAGGTCTTCCCGCATCTCGATGTAGCGGGGCACTTTGAAGTAGGCCAGCCTCTCAGCGGCCCAGTAGACCACGTCTTCCGGGGTGAGGTCCACCATCTCGTCGTCGGGAAAGACCGTAGTTTCGTCATCCGTTTCCTGCTGCGTAGTCTGGAGGGGGTGGTATTTGCGATGGACCACGTAGGCCTTGACCTCTTCCTCTCCCAACTCCGACGGCACGGCGATGACGGCGCAGTCCATCACGCCAGGATGCCGCTTGATGATGTCCTCGACTTGCTGGGACGATATGTTCTCACCTCTTCGGCGCACCACGTCCTTCTTCCGGTCTACGAAATACAGGTGCCCGTCTTCGTCAACCCAGCCAAGGTCTCCGGTGTGGAGCCATCCGTTCCGAAGGGACTCGGCGGTCCGTTCCGGGTTGCGCCAGTACCCTGGCATCACTGCTGGATTGCGCAGAGTTATTTCTCCGGGAGCGCCCGGCGGTTGGACGACTCCGGAGTCGTCCACGATTCTCAATTCATTCTGGAACCTGGGGTCAGGGTGCCAGCGGGGTTTGCCGGACGACCCCTGGCGATGGGATTCTCCCAGCCGCTCTATAGTGCCGTAGCAGGTCTCAGTCATCCCGAAGCCAATAAGGACTGCAGCCCCGAATCTGCGCTCGAACTCCTCAAGCATCTCCGGGGCCATGGCGGGAGAGCCGTAGAAGAGGCGCACGTTGTTGTCCCGGTCCGACGGCGACGGGTCCTGCTTGAGGAGCACGGGCATCATCATGCCGATGAAGTTGACGACCGTAGACTCGGACTCTCTCACCTGGTCCCAGAAGCGGCTGGCGCTGAACCTGTCCACCACGGTTAGGGTTGCGCCCAGGCACAGCGTCCCCATTGTCGAGTAATACTGGGCATTGGCGTGGAAGTAGGGCATGCAGGTGAAGAACCGCTCGTCGGGCGTGGACTCTGTCCACGTTGCGAAACCCTGACCTGACGCAGCGAACATGCTGTGGGTCAGCATGACACCCTTCGGGTTCCCCGTGGTGCCGGAGGTGTACACCAGCATGGCTACGTCGTCGGGGTCCACTTCCGTATGCCCGGGCGGGTCCTCCGCAGGAGCCGAGTCCATCAGGCCCCAGAAGTCCAACCACTTTCTCCCTCTCCCCCCGGGAGAGGGTTGGGGTGAGGGCGAACCTCCGCCGGAAACCAGGATGGATGCCTCAAGGGACGGACATTGAGCCGCCGCAGACCGTGCGACGTCCAGCAAGCTTTCGTGGGTGACCAGGACCTTGGACTCGGAGTTGTTGATGATGTAGGCGGTCTCGTCCTGCTTGTAGGCTGTGTTCACGGTGACGCATATGGCGCCTAGGCGGGCCAGCCCCATCCAGATGAACAATACCTCTCGCCCGTTGGGCAGGAACAGGCAAACCCGGTCGCCGCGGCCCACTCCCAGCCGTGAGAATGTCTGGGCGGCCCTCCGCGTCGCTTCCTGGAACTCACCGTAGGTTACGGCGTACTTGTCATAACGGAGAAAGACCTTGTCGGGGTGTCGCTCGGCGGCTGAGTCGATGATCTCGGCCAGGGTCATCTCCCAGGGCAGACGGGAAGGGTCGCTTGCCGTGATGATGTCGCTCAACCTGCCGCCCTCTCCTCTTCCATCTGTCTTAGCTCGACGCGCCGTATCTTTCCGCTGATGGTCTTGGGAAGTTCCGTGACATACTCCACGGCCCTAGGGTACTTGAAGGGAGCGGTTACGGTCCGCACGTGGGTCTGGAGGCTCTGAGTAAGCTCGTCGGAGGGCTGATAGCCGGGGGCCAGCACCACGAACGCCTTTACGATGTGGCCCCGAATCTCGTTCGGGCTGGCCACCACCGCCGACTCGGCGACGGCGGGATGCTCTATCAGGGCGCTTTCCACCTCGAAGGGCCCTATTCGGTAGCCCGCCGAGATGATTACGTCGTCGGCCCTGCCCACGAACCAGAAGTACCCGTCCTCGTCCTTGTATCCCTTGTCCCCGGTCAGGTACCAGTCTCCCTGGAAGCAGGACTCCATCGCGTCCTCGTCCTTCCAATACTCCTTCATCAACCCCACAGGCCGCTCCGGCTTCACCTTTACGGCAATTTGGCCTTCCTCCCCCGGGGGAAGCTCGTCGCCGTCTTCGTCCACGATGGAGACCTCGAATCCGGGAGTCGGCTTGCCCATGGAGCCGGGCTTTATGTCCATGCACCGGTAGTTGCCCACCAGCAACGTTGTCTCAGTCTGGCCGTACCCGTCGTATATGTTCAGGCCCGTGCCTTCCTCCCAGAGCTTCATTACCTCGGGGTTCAACGGCTCTCCGGCGCCGGTGCAGTGGCGCAAGCTGCCGAGGTCGTATTTTTTCAGGTCTTCCAGTACCAACATGCGGTAAGCGGTTGGAGGGGCGCAGAAGCTGGTTACGCCGTACTGTCCCAGAATCCTGAGCGTCAGATCGGCGTCGAAACGCCCCACGGCGTTGTGCTGCATGATGGCGGCGCCCTGAATCCACTGACCGAACAGCTTGCCGTAGGCGGTCTTAGCCCAGCCCGTGTCAGATATGGCCCAGTGGAGGTCGGTGGGTTTCAGGTCATGCCAAAATCTAGCCGTGCCGACGTGAGCGATGGCGTATGACGCCTGGGTATGGAGCACCATCTTGGGAGGCCCCACCGTGCCCGATGTGAAGTATATGACCAGAGGGTCGTCGCTGCGGGTGGGTTCGACGGTCCCGAGCGACGAGGGTTGATTTTCTCTCTCTGCTGTCCAGCTTGTCCATCCCCGGCGTTCGCCGTCGATCAGGATAACGTGCTTCAGCGTGGGGCATGAGGCGATGATTTCGTCCACCTTGTAGGCGTTTTCCGCATCGACTATCGCCACGCTTGCCTCGGCCCGGTTTACGCGGTACTCGATGTCGTGGGGAGTGCAAAGGACGGTGGCAGGCATGGGGACGATGCCCAGCTTCATCATGCCCAGGTTGGCCACGTACCATTCAGGAATCCGAGGCGCCATTATGAAAGCCCGCTCGCCTTTTTCCACGCCCAGCCCGAGCAGCATGTTGGCGAACTTGTTGGAAAGGACTTTGAGGTCATAGAAGGTGTGCTTGTCGGCGGTGTCGCCGGCCGGGTGCACCGACACTAGGGCCAGCTTGGTGTGGTCGTCCGCCCAACTGTCCATCACGTCGAACCCGAAGTTGTACAGTTCGGGCACGTCCAGCCGGAATTCCCGGCGGGCCGCTTCGTAGTCCTGCATGTTAGGAGGAAGAGCCTGCCCTGAGCTTGTCGAAGGGTCTATGGTCATGGAGCAATGCCTTTTCCGCAGATCGAATCAATAACCCGGCGCATGGCGCCGCCGTAAGCTTGGAAGGCGGGCGCCGTGGCCTGTGGGGATTATATCGGCTGTCCGGCAGCGTCTCAACCCTGGCGGGTCTGCCCCGTGCTATACTCCGATTGGCTCGTTGGCCCTGATATTCCTTAGCCCGTTAACTCGATGCAAGGAGGCAGCCATGCGGTTGGAGGGTAAGGTTGCCCTGATAAGCGGAGGAGCCAGGGGAATGGGCGCCGTTGAGGCGAAGCTGTTCGCAACGGAAGGCGCCAAAGTCGTCATAGGCGACGTGCTGGAAGCCAAGGGCAAGGGTGTCGAGGCCGAAATCAACGAGTCCGGCGGCGAGTGCGTCTTCATTAGACTCGACGTTACGGCAGCGGCGGACTGGGAAGCGGCCATAGACCTTGCTGTTGGGAGATTCGGCAGGTTGGACATCCTCGTTAACAACGCCGGCATTTCCAACCGGGCCACACTGGAGGACACTTCCGACGAGGCGTGGGACCGCATGTTGGACATCAATGCAAAGGGCGTTTTCCTGGGTACGCGACGCGCCCTTCCGGCCATGAGGGATTCCGGCGGAGGGTCAATCATCAATATTTCGTCCATTTACGGACTCATCGGAAGCCGTACGTCGGCGGCTTATCACGCCTCCAAGGGCGCCGTTCGGCTGCTCACGAAGGCCACCGCTATACAGCACGCCTCCGAGAACATCCGGTGCAACTCGGTGCACCCGGGTTTCATACATACGCCTATGACTGAAGTTTCTTTATCCGACGAGGAACACAGGGGACGTATAATAGCTTCCACTCCCATGGGAAGGGTTGGGGTCCCGGAGGATATAGCAAAGGGCGTGCTCTACCTGGCCTCCGACGAATCGTCCTATGTCACAGGAGCCGAGCTTGTCATAGACGGCGGCTTCACGGCCCAGTGAAGCCGCATGTCTGTGTTAAAATTCAAATCACTTCCCAATATTAAGCCCTACAATTGAAAGGAGCTCGATGCTGCTCTCAGAACGCCGCCAACGCTACCGTAACATCCTGGAAGGTGACCAATGCGTTCATCCCGCGTCGGTATTTGACGCAATGTCAGCCCGGATGGCCGAATCCCTGGGGTTTCAGGTGGGGATGTTGTCGGGGTCTATAGCCTCCGGCACGGTGCTTGGCGCTCCTGACCTTATTGTCCTGACCCTGACGGAATTCGCGCAGCAGGCCCGCCGGGTGACGCGCTCTTGCGACATCAGTCTTATGGTCGACGCCGACCACGGCTACGGCAATGCGCTGAACGTCATGCGGACGGTGGAAGAGATGGAAGCCTCCGGCGTCTCCTGTCTCACCATAGAGGACACGGTGCTTCCCAGGGGCTTCCGTAGCCGCGAGGAACTGATTTCCCAGGACGAGATGGTGGGGAAGCTGAAGGCTGGGTTGTCCGCCAGGCAGGACCCGACACTGGTTATAGTCGGGCGGACCAACTCACGGGCTTGCTCTGGGCCGGATGAATTGGCCGAGAGGGCTAAGGCTTATGAAGCCACCGGGATCGACGGGATATTCGTCGCCGGTCTCAGCAGCGGCGAGGAGATGGACGCAATCCTAAGCGCCACCAAGCTTCCTCTGCTCCTGGGGTCAGCCCCCGCGTCGCTTGGTGGAAAGGAAGAACTGGGTAAGAAGCGGGTCAGGATAGCCCTGCAAGGCCACTTGCCGTTCTACGCAGCGGCCAAGGCAGTCTACGACACCCTTAAGCACCTGGCTGAAGGAGGCGCGCCGGCCGATATACAGGGCAACCTGGCCGCCGGAGAGCTGCTGGACATATCCATGAAGCAGCCTGAATACTCCTCGTGGACGAAAGACTATCTCAACTAGGAGGCGGCTATGACGATGGACAAGGCGATTTCAGAGATGTTGGACCGGCAGGGGATACGAGACCTGATGGCCCGGTATTATCGGGGCATAGACAGAAAAGACGTGGAGTTGATAGGCGACTGCTTTACTGAGGACGCTTACGCCAGATACGGCACCTTCGAGGCGATTGGACGTGCTCGTATCAAAGAAGTCCTCGGGACGATCGTTCGTTGCTTCGGCGCCTCCACCCATTTGAGGGGCGACCAGGAAGTCAAGCTCGACGGTGACACGGCCGAGGTGGAGACCTATGCAGTGGACTATTTGACCTATACCATTGACGGCGTCCCCCACCAGTCCACCCACGGCCTCAGATACCGGGACACCATGGTCCGGGAGGGCGAAGTATGGCGCGTGAAGCACAGGGTGCTCCACTCCGATTGGACCCGTGCCTACCGAATTGACCCCACTGTACCCCTCCAGTTCGATTCAGACGCTTCCAAGACTCTGTTAAAAGGAAGACAGATAGTCCAATAACTGCGGACAGCGGACAATAGACTGGCGGGAGGTTGGCTATGGTAGAGCAGCTTGCACGGCCCAAAGACAAGGTGGAAGTCTACTGGTTCTCGGAACAGCCCAACGGCTACATCACCGACAACGACCTGGAGAAGTACCCGTCAGGACGACTGGGATTTCCCAACAGCCACTTCGACCGGGAGAAGGCCCACGTCCTCTATTCCCAGTACCACGACCAGTACGCATACGCCGACGAGGTGGACTTCGACGGCATCATGAGCAACGAGCACCATTCGGCCTACTGGTGCATGAAACCCGCCGTGAACCTGGATGCGGCAGTCATATCCAAGCTGACCAGGAAGGTGAAAATCGCCATCCTGGGCAACGTCATTGCCATCAACGACCCCGTAAGGATGGCGGAAGAGATTGCCATGCTGGACTGCTACTCCGGCGGCAGGATCATCTCCGGGTTCGTCCGAGGCGGCGCGGTGGAGAGCCTTCAGGGGGGCATAGACCCTTCAGAGAACAGAGAGCGGTTCGAGGAAGCCCACGACCTCATCATCAAGTGCTGGACGGAGCCCGGACCCTTCCGGTTCGAGGGGAAGCACTATCAGTACAGGGTGGTCAACCCGTGGGTCCTGCCGATGCAGGAACCGCGCCCGGACATCTGGTTCCCCGGCACGGGCAGCCCTGAGAGCGTAGTCTGGGCTGCGAGCCACGGCCATCCCTACATGAACCTGGGCGCTCTGCTGGAAATCACTCAATGGCTCAAGGACATATACATCGAGACGGCGCGCGAAGCCGGGTACAAGCCGGGGCCTGAGCACTTCGGCTACCTCCTCAAGGTATTCTGCGCGGACACCGACGAAAAGGCCATCGAGATGGGCCGGCGGTTCCTTTGGACCGAAAACCATCGTCAGCGCGGGCCCAGAGAACACGTAGACCCGCCCGGCTACCAGTCCAGGAGTGCGTTGAAGGTTAAGGCACAGCGTCCCACGGCTGGAGGTTTCGTCGGTCAGAAACTCAACTACGACCAATTGAGGGGACTCAACAACATTATTGTCGGCAGCCCCGATACGGTGGTTTCGAAGCTGACGGAGGTCATTTCACGCCTCAATCCCGGCTACCTGCACATATACGGAAACGAGGGCGACATGCCCCACGAGGACGTGATGCGCTCCATCGAGCTGCTGGGCAAGGAAGTGATTCCGGCTTTGCACGAAATCAAGCTCCAACCCTACGAGTAGCAGTTGGGGATGTTCGCAGCCGAAACAATAACGCTCAGGTTATAGATGGAAACCGTAAAGGCGCTCCGGTTGGCGAAACCTGACCGAGCGCGTTCCTATTGACATATGTTCGGTTTAGTCGTTAAATTACCCAAAATTTGCGGTCGGGAGGCGTTCGCATGACCATTCTGAGGCTTCTCAAGTCAAGGTGGATGCTTACTTTGCCTCTTCTGTTGGTCCTGGCCGCGGCGGTCGCCTGCGGAGACGAAGCGACCCCAACGTCAGCGCCAACATCCACGCCGCAACCCACGGCGACTTCACCGGCCGCTACGTCCACGCCCGAACCAACGACTCCAGCGGTTATGGCGGTTATGATAGACGGTGAGTACGGAGGCTCTGTCCCGCTCTACAACTCGGCCTATGCCGCCCACTTCGATCTCCACTTGGGACCGTCGCTCCATTCAACCCGCGGGGGAAGGGCCGCCTTCAACGGGTTGGTGCACTACAACTTCGAGGACGCGCGGGAGGTCCTTTGCGACCTCTGCGCTGACTGGGCACTTTCCGATGACGGGCTGACTTATACGTTCAACATGAACCCTGCCGCCACTTGGCAGAACGGGGACCAGGTTACTGCTGGCGACGTGAAGTACAGCCTGGACCGGATGGTGGAAGCAGGCGAAGTCAGACCGAGGGCGGGCGCCATTAGAGCGTATTACGAGAGTTCACGGGTCGTAGACGACGGGACCTTGGAAGTGACTACCTCGTTCCCCGCCGCCGCGTTTTTGAAGTTCCTGGCCTTGGACTACATGGTGATTGTCAGCGAGGCCCACACCACATCGGGAGTCGACGTGGACCTCCCTGAAAATGTGATGGGTTCCGGAGCGTTCCGTCTTGTAGACGCGGTCAACGGTGAGAGTTGGGCGTTTGAGAAGAACGAAAACTATTGGAAGCCAGGACTGCCGTTCCTGGATAGAGCAGACGTTCTTGTGATCCAGGGCAGGAGCAACCAGTTGGCTTCCTTGCTTACTGGCCAGACCCTTAGCGCCATCGGCGCTCCCAGCTCGGTAGATTCGTCCACCCGACCCTCCGCGATAGAGCAGTCCGGCGGGAAGTTGAGACCCAGCGAGGCGCTGACTGGCCCGATAGCGGCCTTCGTAAACCATTTGAACCCTCCTTTCGATGACGTCAACGTCAGAAAGGCCGTCAACCTGGCAATCAACAGGCAGGAGTTCAAAGACGGCGTCTACCAAGGCGTCATGTGGCCCGGCTCCTATTTCGGACCTGGAGTCGCCAACGGGGAAGCCGAAATTTCCCAATGGGAAGGGTACAGAGTGAACGCCGACGGCTCGAAGGTCCAGGAAGACCTGGACACGGCCAGAGCATTGTTGGAGTCATCGGGCTACGGGCCTGACAATCCCCTCCAGTTCGACATCATGGTGAGAACCGTCAGCATATACCCAACCGCTGCGGTCTTCCTGAAAGAGCAGTTCGAGGCGATAGCGCCCTGGGTAGAAGTGGACATCGAAGAAGTTGAAAGCGTCGCAGGGATCACGCGTCAGGCGTCCGGTGAATTCCAGATGAGCTACAGGATCATCGCCACCCTGACCGACGACCCAGACGGGGTCTTCTTGCCCATATACTTGCCCGGCGGCTCTGAGAACCCTCTGGGTTACGAGGACCCAAGGGTGGTGGACATCTTCGAGCTGCAGAAGAAGGAGCTAGACCCCGCGACGCGGCTGGAGCTTCTGAGGGAAGCCGACGACATCCTTAGACAGGGCGAAAGCCAATGGTTCCAGGTGGGTTGGGGCCCCAGCTTTGGTGTTGCCAGCGTCAAGCTGAAGAACGTGGGTCTATGGCCCAACCAGTACGGGGAATACCTCAGGCCCATAGACATGCTTGCTGAGTTGGAGCACGTCTGGTTGGACCCTGACGCTCCCCTTTACGACCCCAATAACCCGCCGTACCCCGCGCCGTAGACTCGAATCGCTATTGAGTATGTTGGCCTCTGCCGCGACGATTCCGGCAGAGGTCAACATCGTTTGTAGCTTGGTCAACGCCGATACGACTAGTTCTTAGCCAAATCGCAGGTGGAAACCGTACATCTGTGGTGAATGCCGAAACCTAACCGAATGCGTTCCTATTGACATCCTTGAATGATGTCTGTTAAATTCGGCGAAATCTACGGTCGGAGGTTCCTTGTATGACCGTCCTAAGGCTTCTCAAATCAAGGTGGATGCTAGCTGTGCCCTTGCTGTTGGTCCTGGCGGCGGCAGTCGCATGCGGCGGCGCCGAAGCCACTCCAACGGCGCAGCCAACCCCCACGCCGGTCGACTTCGGCGCTCTGACTCAAGAGATACGGGGCATCGTGGACCAAGGGATTATGGGCATCGACATCCCTGAGGGACTGTCCTCTGAGGATGTGCAGCGCATAGTTGGCTCGGCCATTGCCGGCATCCCCGAGGGGCTGTCCGCGGCAGACGTGCAAGCCATCGTCGCCCAGGCTATCTCCGAGATACCGGAAGGCCTGACCGTCGAGCAGATGGAAGCGGCGATCAGGACCGCCGTTGACGCAGGCGTACAGCGAGCCGTTTCCGAGGCAGTTGCTCAGATACCGCCCACGGCAACCCCGGACCCCGACGCTATGATGATGATCATGGGTGAGTACGGCGGCAGCATTCCGCTCTACAACTACGCCTACGCGTCCCACTTTGACTTGCACGTGGCCCCGGCGCTGGACTCGACCCGTGGCGCCAGGGCCGCCTTCAACGGATTGGTCCACTACAACTTCAAGAACCCGCTGGAAGTCCTCTGTGACTTGTGCACCGTCTGGAAGTTGTCCGACGATGGGTTGACCTACACTTTCAACATCAATCCGGCGGCAACATGGCAGAATGGTTCTCCGGTTTCGGCCTCTGACATAAAATACAGCCTTGACCGGATGGTGGAGCCTGGTGAACCGCGCCCAAGGGCAGGCGCAATAAAGGCTTATTACGCCAGCTCCCAGGTCATTGACCCGACCACAATCGACGTGACCATGTCCTTCCCTGCCGGAGCCTTCCTGAAGTTCCTGGCTCTGGACTACATGACTATGGTCAGTGAGGCCCACACCACGTCGGGTCTCGACGTCGACCTGCCTGAGAATGTGATGGGTTCCGGAGCCTTCAGGCTGACTGAAGCCGTTGTCGGTGAAAGCTGGACCTTCGAGAAGAACGACAACTACTGGAAGTCCGGACTTCCCTTCTTGAACAAAATCGACATCTTGGTAGTGAGAGGGCGGAGCAACCAGTTGGCCTCCATGCTTACCGGTCAGACTCTTAGCTCGGCCGGTGCACCCGGCGGTGTGAGTCCCGCCACCCGTGCAGCCGCCGTAGAGCAGTCCGGAGGCAGGCTCAGGCCCAGCGAGGCCTTGACCGGCCCCATAGCGGCCTTCGTAAACCACATCAATCCTCCCTTTGACGATGTCAACGTGAGGAAGGCGGTTAACCTGGCCATCAACCGCCAAGAGTTCAAAGACGGAGTCTACGACGGAGTAATGTGGCCAGGCTCCTACTTTGGACCAGGTGTCGCTCATAGCGCAGCCGAGGTGGCGGAGTGGGAAGGCTACAGGGTGAACGCCGACGGATCGAAAGTCCAGGAGGACTTGGACGCGGCCAAGGCTCTGTTGGAATCGTCAGGCTACGGCCCCGACAAGCCTCTGGAATTCGACATCATGGTCAGGACCGTCAGTGTGTACCCGACTGCGGCTGTGTTCCTCAAGGAGCAATTCGAGGCCATTGCCGACTGGGTGAACGTGGGCATCGAGGAAGTCGAGAGTGTGGCCGGCATAAGGCGGCAAGCCACTGGCGAGTTCCAGTTGAGCTACAGGATCATCGCCACGCTGACTGACGACCCGGACGGAGTCTTCTCGCCCATATACCTGCCGGGCGGCTCTGAGAACCCTCTAAAGTACGAAGACCCCAGAATAGTGGACCTCTTCGAGAGACAGAAGAAGGAGTTGGATCCGGTAAAGAGGAAGGAACTGCTGAGGGAGGCGGACAACATTCTCAGACAGGGTGAAAGCCAGTGGTTCCAGGTGGGTTATGGACCCAGCTTTGGAGTGACCAGCGTTAAGCTGCAGAACCAGGGTCTATGGCCTAACCAGTGGGGAGAATACCTCAGGCCGAACGACATGCTCGCGGAGTTGGAGCACATCTGGTTCGACCCTGACGCTCCGCTCTACGACCCGAACAACCCGCCCTACCCGGCGCCGTAAGGCCGACCAGCAACAAGACACTTTGACCTCTGCCGAGACGCCAGCGGCAGAGGTCAAAGTGATTAAGCGTCACTGACGGCGCTTTGCCCTCACCCCAACCTCTCCCACGGGGAGAGGGAGCAAGTATCCGGCGACCCAATGGGAGGCGTGGGAGATTAGCCGATGACCGCATACGTGATAAAAAGGCTCCTCCTGTTTATCCCGACGGTTATCATAGTAAGCTTCGTCGCCTTCTTCATCATCAACATCCTACCAGGGGATGCTGCGTTCTTGATGATGGCAGGGGAAGGCGAAGGGGCGGACATCGACCCGGAAGCGCTCGCCAATCTTCGCAAGCAGTTGGGCACGGACCGGCCCCTGATGGTGCAGTTCGGCGACTGGTTCGGCGGAGTGCTGATCGGGGATTTTGGTACGTCATTTAAAACCAAAACCCCGGTGATTGATGCACTGAAACGCCGCTTTCCCATCACTATCCAGTTGGCGGTGATGTCGGTCATTCTGTCGATGGTCGTTGCCGTGCCCCTGGGAGTGTGGTCCGCAGTAAAGCAGGACTCGTCCGTCGATTATGGGACCAAGGTGTTCACGATTCTGTTCGTGGCGGCCCCGACCTTCTGGATAGCGTTGCTGCTGCAGACTGCGCTGACTAGGTGGGCGGGTTGGCTGCCTTCTTTATTATACGTGGAGCTGTGGGATAAACCTCTGGAGAACCTGGAAATCATGATATTCCCAGCCATGGTCCTTGGGCTCCACGATATGGCCTTTATAGCGAGGCTTACCAGGTCATCCATGTTGGAGGTCCTCCGGGAGGACTATGTGCGGACTGCTCGGGCCAAGGGACTGAACGACTGGGTGGTGATAGGGCGCCACGGCTTGAAGAATGCTTTCCTGCCGATCCTTACCGTATCAGGTTGGAGGTTCTCCAACCTTCTTGGCGGCATCGTAATCATAGAGACTATATTCAACCTGCCCGGCATAGGAAACCTGCTCATCACAAGTCTTAACTCCAGGGATTTCCCCTCGATTCAGGCTCTGATTCTGGTGCCTGCCCTGGCAGTGATGACCGTCAACCTGGTGATAGACCTTCTATATGGATGGTTAGACCCAAGAGTGCGCTACGCGTAGGGTAGTTCTGTAGGACAAACTAGCGATGTTGGATAATCTCAGAGATAGTACGGCCAGTGCGCCGTCGAAGAAACGAGAATGGCTAGGGTTCCTATCGGTCTTTAGCGAAATCTGGAGATTCGCCAGAAGAAAGCCTCTCGGAGCGGTAGGAGCCTTCATTCTTATCGGCATTACCGTTGTGGCTATATTCGCGCCGGTGATAGTGCCCCAGGACGCGACAAAGACCCATGCCAGGGAGACTTGGTCAGTACCTGGGACTGAATCCATTGACGGCGAGAGGACTTATTTGCTGGGCACTGACGAGGCGGGCAGGGACAACCTGAGCCGTCTCATATTTGGCGCCAGGATTTCCATGCTGGTCGGAGTCCTCAGCGTCGCTCTTGGCATCACTGCGGGGGCCTTGTTGGGCATCACCAGCGCCTATCTTGGAGGCGCCTTCGACCTCTTCTTCCAGAGGGTCATAGACGGCTTCATGGCCTTTCCGGGGATTATTCTGGCCCTGGCCATAGTGTCCGTGTTGGGCCCCTCGGTGTGGAACGTGATTTTCGCCTTGTCCTTCTTCCTGGCTCCGGGCACCGCACGCACCGTCCGCTCCCAAGCGCTGAGCATAAAGGAGATGGACTATGTGTTGGCGGCCAGGGCTGTGGGCTCGTCCCCGATACGCATTATTTTCCGGCATCTGTTGCCCAATTGCTTCGCCATATACATTATTCTAGCGTCCCTGACCCTGGGCACGGCCATTACGGCTGAAGCTTCTCTGGGGTTCCTTGGGCTGGGGGTGCCGCCGACCACGCCGACCTGGGGCGGCATGCTCAACTCAGCCAGCAACGACTTTTTGCTGAAGGCCCAGTGGGCCGTCATAGCTCCAGGCGTGGCCATAGCGCTGGCCGTTTACGGAGCGAACCTTTTCGGCGACGGCATGCGCGACGTTTTGGACCCGCGCCTCCGTGGTAGCCGCTAGCCAAGGGAACAGCACTGGGATTCCCCCTCATCCTAACCTTCTCCCGCCAGAGGGAGAAGGGACGTACGCCAAACCGTTATTCCTAATCGCTTCGCTCCTGACCCGTCTTTCCGGCGCAGGCCGGAATCCAGGAGGCGCCCACTACGGGATAGGCGCCGGTATAGGGGAATGGCGCTGACACACCCCGGGGCAGGGCGCTCCTCGGAGCCTGTTTCATAAGTCATGGGCAGTATGGAGTAAGGTATCCTAGGCAAGGTCCACACGTTGATATGGAGGTGAGTGGCGATGCCACATCGCCCAATGAACCGGGAGCAGATATGGATGTTGCCGCCGAGCCTGGACGAGATGCTCGAGGCCGGTCATCCTGCTCGATTTGTTGCTGAGTTCGTGGATGCTCTGGACGGGGAGGGCTGGGGCGAGATCGGGGTTGATAGAGACGGGGAGCCGATGGGAGCGCCAGCCTACCATCCTCGGGCGCTGTTGGGGGTGTGGCTGTACGGCTTCATGACCGGTGTGCGGTCGAGCCGCAAGCTGGAGGCGGCGTGCTGCGACCAGATACCGTATCTTTGGCTGACGGGCTGCCAGCGACCGGACCATGTCACGTTGTGGCGATTTTACAGTTCCCATCGGGATGGTATGAGGAAGCTGCTGAAGCGCACGGTGCAGACGGCGGTCAAGATGGACCTGGTGGATATGGCGGTGCAAGCGGTTGACGGAACGAAGGTAGGCGCCAACGCGGCAAAGGGACGCACCTACGACGCCGCTGGGTTGCGCCGTCTGTTGAACCGGTTGGAAGGGGCGATAGACGAGTTGGAAGGGCAGAACGAGGCGGGGGAGGAGCCGGCTATCGGCCATCTGCCGGAGACGTTGCACGACCGCAAGGTCTTGCGTGAGCAGGTGCGTGAGACGGTGCGCAGACTTGCCGATCGGGATGGACAAAAACACATCAACCTGACCGATCAGGACGCCCGTATGATGAAGACTCGCCAGGAGATATCGCCCTGCTACAACGCGCAGGCGATGGTCTCTCCGACGCAGACCGAGGCAGGGGCGAGGGGTATGTTGATCACTGCGGTCGAGGTGGTCAATGACCCCGACGACCACTCCCAACTGGCCCCAATGCTTCAGAAGGCAGAGGAGACGACGGGCATCAGGTCTGAGATGACGTTGGCCGATGCAGGATATCACTCAGGGAGCAATCTGCAGGAGTGCGCGCTCAGAGACCAGCAGGTTGTGATGCCTGAGTCGCAGAGTCGGACGCTAGGACACCCGTATCACAAGGACGGATTCACCTACGACGAGGAGACCGACAGCTATATATGTCCGCAAGGACAGCGTCTGCGCTTCACCCGCATCAAGCGCACTCGCAACACAGCAATGCGGCTCTACCGGGCATCAGGGGCCGTGTGCCGGGCCTGTCCTGCCTTCGGGGTGTGCACCAAGGACAAGCGTCATGGGCGCGCGCTGGAGATCGGTCCCCACGACGCTGCGTTGCGCCGTCACCGGGCCCGGATGTCCACCGAAGAAGCCAAAGGCGCCTATAGACAGAGAATGCAACTGGTCGAACCGGTCTTCGGGATGATCAAAGAGCAACAGCAAGCCCACAGGTTCCTGTTGCGCGGCTTGCCCAACGTGGCGGCTGAGTGGAGCCTGCTGGCCACAGCCTTCAACCTGCGCACTCTGTGGAGGCTATGGCGCACCACAGCTGCCAGTACCAGCCGTTGGGTAGCCGAGGGTGCATGCTCAACCTTTAGGGCGGCGCACCCGGCTGTCATGGGCCCTGCCAGCGCCCTGCTACAACTCTTGGGGCTCCGACCTCAGCCGGTGCAACCAAGCGGACTTCCCTCCCGTTAAACACAAACAACGCTACATCTGAAACAGGCTCCTCGTGGGCGCCCTTAATCACAATCAGAGGACGCGGGTTGGGCAGGCCCAGGGCAGGCACGAGGCCTGCCCCTACAGCGGAGGGCGGGCCTGATGCCAGGTCGTGGACTGTTCGTAAGCGTACGCCGCACGAAGCAAAGTCTGCTCCGACAGCGGCGGCCCTATGAGTTGAAGCCCCACCGGCAAGCCTTGGCTGAACCCGCAGGGCACGGAGATGGCCGGCAGCCCCGCCACGTTCACCGGCACCGTGTACACGTCGCTTAGGTACATCTGGAGCGGGTCGTCCAGCTTCTCTCCGAGCTTGAAGGCCACGGTGGGTGACGTGGGAGTCGCCAGAACGTCGCAGCTTTCGAAAGCTTTTTGGAACTCCTGGATTATCAGCGTGCGCACTTTCTGGGCCTTTAGATAGTAGGCGTCGTAGTATCCAGCGGACAGCGCGTAGGCTCCTAGCATGATGCGCCGCTTGACCTCCGGGCCGAATCCGTATTCGCGGGTCTTCTCCATGGCCTCCCACATGTTGTCGGTGTCACGGTAGGAGTAGCCGTATTTGACGCCGTCGTACCTCGCCAGGTTGGCGGAGCACTCCGACGGGGCCAGTATGTAGTAGCAGGCCAGAGCATAGGACGCGCTGGGAAGGGACGTTTCCACGATGTGCGCCCCCAGACCTTCCAAATGGGAGACCGCGGCCTCCACGGCCTGTCGGACTCCTTCTTCCATTCCCTCAGCAAAGTATTCACGGGGCATCCCCACCCTGAGCCCGGATATGCCCCCCTCAAGCCCAGCCGGATAGTCAGGGACCTGGACGGAAAGGGACGTGGAGTCTCTGGGATCGTGGCCTGCGATGGCCTTCAGGACGAGGGCACAATCGGTCACGTCCTTGGTGATGGGACCGATTTGGTCGAAGGAGGAGGCGTAGGCTATAAGCCCGTACCTGCTTACCAGCCCGTAGGTGGGTTTAATCCCCACCACACCGCAGAGAGAAGCGGGCTGCCGGATGCTGCCGCCAGTGTCGGAGCCAAGGGCGTAAAGGGCCTCGCCTGCGGCCACCGCCGCTGCTCCACCTCCGCTGCTGCCCCCAGGCACCCGGCCCAGGTCCCAAGGGTTGTGGGTGGGGTGGAACGCCGAGTTCTCAGTGGATGAACCCATGCCGAACTCGTCCATGTTCCCTTTGCCCACCATCACTGCTCCGGCAGCAGACAGCCTCTCTACTATCCCGGCGTCGTAGGTGGGCACGTAAGTCTCCAGCATCCTAGAGGCGCAGGTGGTGGCCACTCCACGAGTGCTTATCAAGTCTTTAATTTGGACGGGAATGCCCGTCAACTGGCCGCTGTTCCCCTTGACGTTGTCCAACCGCTGGGCCTGCTCCCGGGCGCGGTCGGCCGTCACAGTGACAAACGTCTGCACCTTGTCTTCGATGGCCTCGATGCGGCTCAAACACGCCTTGACTACATCGAATGCTTGTATATCGCCTCGCGCAACCAGCACCTGAGCATCATGGATGGTCAAATGGTAAAGCTCGTCAGGGCGAGCGTTCTCTGACATGGTTAGTCTTCCAACACCGCCTTGACGCGAATCAAGTCATTTTCGCTGACCGGGGCATTTGAGAGGATGTTCTCCACAGGTTCCGACTCCCCCGCCTGGTCTTCCCGTAGCACCGTGTCTAGAGATATGGAGTGGGCTGTAGGCTCGACTCCGTCGGTATCAAGGCCCTGGAGGGTCTGGAACAATTCCAGGACATGGGAAAGCTGCTCCGCCATCAACTCCAGTTCCTCGTCCGTCACACCGATACGGCAAAGGGCCGCTATGTGTTGGACCTCATCTCTGCTCAGGGCCAAGGTCATTCCTTTCGCAGTCCAGGATGATTCAAGCTGGCGTCAGAGCCATTATAGCCCCTCGTGGAGCGCCGGGCAGTCCCCCATGCCAGTCAAGTTAGACCGGAAACATGGCAGCCGTCAGCTTGACATATAGGCGTGCCGGAGTAGAATTATTCCATCCGACGCCCGAAACGGCTCCCCGGTTTTCCCGTACGTTTGGGCATTACAGTAACGGCAACGATGGGTGTTTACCGGAACTCCCCGCCGTATATAGCCCAAGGGCGCCAATGGGCAAGAGCCTGGATGAGGAGGTCGGCAATGGCTCAAGCACTGGAAGGGTACAAGATACTCTCGGCAGACGACCACACGTTCGAGGCGTCGGACCTGTGGACGACACGAATGCCCAAAGAATACCGGGATCAGGCTCCCGTTCTGAGAAGTCTTGATGACGTGGATATGTGGTTCAGCGGCGACTTGCGCCTCGTGGGACTCTCGCCGGGCGCTCACCCCGGACGGAGATACGAATCGGACCCTGCCGTCAAGGCTGAAATAGGCAAGACCAGGGTGCGGGAAGAGCACATCCGGCCCGGAGCCAACGACCCTGACGAGCGCGTCAAAGACCTGGACATAGACGGCATCGACAAGGCGATACATTTCTCCACGTTGGGGCTCCATCTATATAAAGTTGCCGACACCGAGCTCCTGCACGTGATTCAGCAGACTTGGAACGACTGGATGGCCGAGTTTTGCCACGCCCATCCCGACAGGCTCTACGGCAACGCATTGCTGAACCCCGAAATCGGCGAAGCCGCTATCATAGAGTTGGAGCGGTGCAAGAAAATGGGCTTGGTGGGGGCCATGGTCCCGGTGGGAACCACCCCCGGCATGAGATACAGCCATGCGATGTACGAGCCCTTCTGGTCAGCCTGCGAGGACCTGGAGATGCCGGTGGCCTTACACATCGGCTGCAACCGGCCTTCTCCCGACAACGAGTTCATGGACCCCCAATCGCTCAGCGCCTCCTTCCTGGCCAACATCGACATCTACCCGCGCATGGCCATCGGAGACATGGTCTTCTCGGGAGTCTTCGAGCGCCACCCCAAGCTTCAGGTGGGAGTCATTGAGTTCGAGGTAAGCTGGATTCCCAGCTTCCTGGAGCGTATGAACTACACCTACACCGAGAGGGTCAGCGCATCCACCAGGCTTGACCGGTACAAGTTCCAACCTGGAACGCTGCCCAGCGACTTCTGGTACAACAACTGCTTCGTAGGCACCCAGGAGGACCCTTACTCCATGAGGGTGAGGGACTTAGTCGGCGTAGACAACATCCAGTTCGGAGCCGACTACCCGCACGACGAGGGCACGTTCCCCAAGTCCCGCGATATCGCCGCAAAGCTCCTTGCCGACTGCACTCCGGAAGAGAAGCAGAAAATACTCTGGGACAACGCCTCCAGGGTATACAACATCCACTAGACCTTGATGGACGCCGGCGGATTCGTGTCCTCCGGCGTCCTCTAGAACCGTCTCCGGTCCCATCCGCTTGACTGGCCTCCCCATCGAACAAGCAGCTTGAGGAGGGAATCATGAAGGTCGGCTTCTCCGTGCCATCTGCCGTCGGAAGCCCGGTTGACCCCGCCGCTCTGGCCAAACAAGGGGAGGAGATGGGGTTCGACTCGATATGGATTTGCGAGCACCCCTTTGTTCCCGTCTCCACCAGCACACCCCATCCGTCCAACGAAGCCGGCGCCTACGGCGCCAATATATGGAGCATGCTCGACCCATTCGTTGCCCTGTCAAGGGCCTCGGCCGTAACCTCAACGCTGAAGCTCGGCACTGGCATCGTCATAGTGCCCCAGCGGCATCCTCTCATCCTCGCCAAAGAAATAGCGACCCTGGACCGCTTATCCCAGGGGAGGTTCCTGTTCGGGATAGGCAGCGGGATATTCCGGGAGGAACTGGAGCTCCTCGGCGCGGACTATGACCACCGGTGGAGTCAGGTCAGGGAGAATGTCGAAGCCCTCAAGGAACTCTGGACCAAGGACGAGTCGGAGTACCACGGCAAGTACTACGACTTCCCGCCTGTTCGCGTGTTCCCCAAGCCAGCCCAGGAACCCCACCCTCCCATAATCCTGGGAGGAGGCGGAGACGGCCAGGGAACCTCCCCAGACCGGGTGCTGAGAAGAGTAGCCCGCTGGGGAGACGGCTGGCTTCCCCACTGGATAAGCATAGACGTCATGAAGGAGAGCAGGGCGAAAGTGGACGAGTGGGCCATAGCAGCGGGGCGTGACCCCTCGGCGATCGAATTCACGATCTTTGGACGACCCGCCGACCCTGACCACCTGAACAGTTTTCTGGAAGCCGGCGCTGACCGGGTGGTGTTCGGCATGGGCGACGCCGACACCGCGAGCAAGTGCCTGGCAGTCATGGAGAAGGTCGCCAGGGAGATGTTCGGTTAAGCTAACCCGTTTGCTTATATCCCCTCACACCGCCCTAGGAGGAATGAATGCCCATTGAGATGATCTCCCCTGAGCTGGAGCGGATTGTAGACCTGGACGCCCAGCACGAGGTGCTCAGCGACGGCCACGGCCCCGAGGAATTGCCTGAGAACGACTCCCGCCGCCTGGGGATATACCCCAACCCAGAGGGGCCGGTATGGTGGGCTGAGGAAGGCTGCCTCTATTTCAGCGACATCGGACACAACGGCCGCATGAGGTGGTCACCCACCGATGGCGTCAGCGTCGGCCACGAGCCGACCAACTACGCCAACGGCCTCACTCGCGACCCCCAGGGCAGGTTGGTGGCCTGTGAGCAGGGCCTTAGACGAGTCACCCGCATAGAGCACGACGGCTCCACCACAGTCATAGCCAACAGGTACAAGGGAATTCGTCTCAATCGGCCCAACGACGTAGTGTGCCGCTCCGACGGAAGCATATACTTCTCAGACCCCGGCGCCCCAAGCCCCCACTGCGACCTGGACTTTTCCGGGTACTACCTGGTCACGCCGGACCTGGGCGAAATAGTGATGCTGGTGGACCTGAAGGCCCCCAACGGTCTGGCGATATCCCCCGACGAAAGCACCCTCTACCTGACCCAGAGCCGGAACCGCCGGATTTGGGCCTACAACCTGATGCCTAACGGCTCCATCAACCGCGCGTCGGAAAGGCTCCTGTTCGAGCTTCCCGAAAGCTACCCGGATGGGGTGTTCGACGGGATGAAAGTTGACATCGAGGGGAACCTCTACATTACCATGGGAGGCGGCATCGCCATCACGAACTCAGAAGGCAAACACTTGGGCAACATCTGGATAGAAGAACCCCCGTTCCGCGTTATACTGCCCTGGAAAGACCAGATTTCCAATTGCGGCTGGGGGATGGAGGACAACGAGACACTCTTCTACACGGGGCTTTGCAGCATGGGGCGAATTCAGATGAAAATCCCCGGACTGCCCGTGCCGCCGAGGAAGCTCTGACGCCACCGGCGCATAACGCGCTCTCATTCGGGAAACCAACAGTTTGAGGAGGGGCCATGTTCACCAGAGTTCACCATGTCAGCTACCAAGTCCTGGACGTACAGCCGGTAAGGGCGTTTTTCGAAAAGCATTTCAGCATGGCTCCGGCTGAGGAGGGCAGGTCCAACACCGGAGTCATCTATGACTACATCATGTACAAAGTAGGCGACGTAGTCATGGACTTCATCTCCCCGGTGGGCGATTCGTCCCTGGCCGAAAAGCTGAAAGAGGAGGGACCTCAGCTCGGTCACGTGGCCTGGGCCACCGACGGCGTGTCCATCGAGGACCTCTTCAACGAACTCAGGTCCAATGGGGTTAAAATAAAGAGGGACTCCCTCCTGAAGAGTCCGAAGGGATATATCAGGTTCGACATCGACGAAAACGAGATAGGGGGCGTCCCCATGCAGCTTTCCGAAGGCAACGCCCTGGGATGGGACGATAACCAGGACGCCTCGGAAAAGGTCTAAACCCCAGGGAAAATCGGCAACAACTTGCCCCTTCTCCCCTGGCGGGAGAAGGTCGGGATGAGGGGGATCAAGCTCGTATCCAAAGGCGGGCTTCAGAAGAAAGACCCGAATTACCCTCACCCCTTCGGCAGGCTTAGGGCAGGCTCCAGCCCTCTCCCTCGATGGGAGAGGGGGATGGACCCCAGTGGAGACTGGAGTGACCAGGTACCAACCAAATCCAAATACGTGAGGAGGCAACCATGCCGGGCAACCTTAAAGAGAAGATCCGACGGGGGGACATCGTTGTAGGCTGTTCGCTGATAGCGACACCAGGAAACTTTGGGCGGACTCCAGCGGACCGCGGCAGAATCGAACAGCTGGTGAACTCGTACCCCTACGACTTCTTCACCGTGGACAGCCAGCACATGCCCTACAACGAAGAGGCGCTTTTCCGGCTTTGCGACATAGCCAAAGAGTTTGAAGTGCCGGTGCAGCTCCGCATCAAGAGTCCCAAGTGGACCTACATGATAGGCGGCATACTCGACCTGTGCCTCGGAGGAGTCGAGGTGCCTCAATGCGACGACGAGGCCACCGCCCAGGAGGCAGTGGAAAACTTCTACTACCCCCAGAAGGGGAAGCGGGGCTGGGGCGGGGTGGCGTACGACACTGATTGGACCGGAGGCGACGGAGAACCTCACTCGATTCCCACCCGCACGGAGTACGCCGAGTGGTGGAGCCATACCGGCGTCCTCATGCTTCAGGTGGAGTCAGTGGAAGCGGTGATAAACGCCCGCAACCTGGCCAAACCCGGAATAGACTGCCTGTCCTGGGGGGCCCATCCCACATCCAACGACCTGGCCTTCAGCCGCGAGGGTCACCCGGAGTTCCCTCTGAAGACCGACCAGGAATGCCTGGAGCACATGATCGACTCGCTGAAAGACTCCGACACCAAGATTTGCATGAGAAGCGGCGCCCGCTCCAACCGGGAGCACTACCAGAGCCTGGGCGTCACCGTATTCATGGAACGGGCGGAGGTTTAACTACAGACTACGGACGTTGTCGGAGGCCCTCACCCCAACCCTCTCCCAGAGGGAGAGGGAGCAATATTCCTTCCCCCGTTTGCGGGGGAAGGTTAGGATGGGGGCGACGCGTTGTGTTATTCCCCGACTGAGCCTTCACCGCCCAGTTCCTTACTGGGCGGTCACTCCCCCATCGATGACCATCTCTGAGCCGGTCATGTAGGACGACTCGTCGGAGGCCAGGAAGAGCACTCCGTAGGCCACTTCTTCAGGAGCTGCGCTGCGTCCCATGGGAACTCTGGCCAACCTCTGGGCCTGCTGAGTCGGGTCCCGACGAGACTCCTCGGTCATGGGAGTGTCGACGGGGCCGGGATGCACCGAGTTGCAGCGGATGTTGTCCTTTGCGTGCTGTATGGCTGTCGCCTTGGTGAACAGGCGCACCGCACCCTTGGACGCCGAGTAGGCCACTCCAGACCTAGGATTGCCGACCATTCCGGCGATGGAGGATATGTTTATTATCGAGCCGCCTCCGGCCCTGCGCATGGCCGGTATCGAGTGCTTGGTGCCCAGGAACACACCCTTGGCGTTAATGCCCATCAGCCGGTCCCATTGCTCCTCGGTTGTATCCTCGATGCCGTTAGGCATAAAAATGGCCGCGTTGTTAACCAGCACGTCCAGCTTGCCGTAGGAACTCTCGGCGAGCTCCACGGCCCGTACCCAGTCCGCCTCCTGGGTCACGTCCAAGCGGACGTACTTGGCATCGCCGCCAGCCTCCTGGATTTGGGCTTCGACGCGGGCGCCTTCCTCGTCCAGAATGTCCCCCAGCACCACCTTGGCGCCTTCCTGAGCAAACAAAATTCCCTCAGAGGCCCCCTGCCCCCTGGACCCGCCCGTGATTATTGCCACCTTGCCATCCAATCGTCCCATGCTTCACCTCGCTTCGCATTGTTTCACACTCTGTGCTTGAGTTGTATATTTGCTAATACGAACAGAGACGTCAACAGAAATTCTGGGTTATGAACGCCTGCTCATTGGAGTCGATAGCCACAACAATTCCTTCCACGTCGTAGCTCTCTTTCAGAATGTTCTCACGGTGACCTGGACTATCCATCCACCCATCCACAACCAGTTCCGCCAATTCCTGAATCTCGTAATAGTCCTTACGGACAATCTTGCCAGCTATAGTCCAATACTGGCCGTACAACGAGGAATAGAAGATGTTCTCTGCTAAGCCGTAGGTGTAATACGACCCATAATCCTTACGACAATCATACCCTACTGAGGAGCCTCTATCTGTAGGTGATTGACCGCGCAAATTTGTGTGCGAAAAGAAATTTTGCCCTGCCATATCTGCACTGTGGGAACGGGCAATAGCAGCCAGGTTCGGGTCCCAACCTAACGGGGTCGACCTCTCCTCATTCACTAATCGGTGAATCCTCAGCTCCACTCGACGACCCAGCCGCCGCTTCCCCGGCTGAGACCTGGGATGGGCGTAAGGGTCGCTGTCAGGCTCGGACGGCTGGCCGTGTAATCGTCTTCCGAGGATTGTTCCACTAAAACACTGCACACATTTATCACAATCAGCAAACCTATCCCGATGGCGATCCACTTGATGCATCCTCCTAGACAGCCCCCTTCATGTTTGGGAGGCGGCGGCCGATAGCTTGACGGGCCCTAGCAGGCTTCGCAGGTGCAGGCGGGAGGGTGATCATAACCCCAGTTTGGTCTACCCATCGTCGCGGTTTTGGGGGGACCTACCGCCTAGGGGCCTCCCGTGGGTAGTCCAGGACCTCCAACGGCGGGTATGAGTCGGCGTCTATCTCCAGGTATGTGTGGAGGCCCTTGACGTCCAGGCAGTCTATCATGTGCTTTTCACGGGCCTCTACGGCCAGCCGGCCCATGTTGATCAGGGCCTGCTTCAGGTCCGGATGGTCGTACCAGTAGAGGGCCAGGTACTTAGATGGCCCTCTCTCTAGAGCAAGGTTCCGGTAGCGGGCCGAGTCGGTCATGCCATCCGCCTGGAGCAGGTCCGGCAGGTGGGTGTGGCTGTACCACCGGTTGAACTCCTCGTCCCTGTCCGGGTCTGAGGTGTCGGAAAACACCAGCCGGAGAGCGCGGGGAAGCGTCTTGGCGATGGGCTTGAAGTCGGGTATGGACAGCAGGTCCGACCCTTCACCCGTTGGAGGATAGTCCACCACCTCCAAGGGGGCGTATTGGGACGGGTCTATCTCCTCGAAGCGATAACCGCCTGCCGACTCAAGGCAGTCGATGTGTCTACCCAGACCGTAGGCTCCGAACCCGATTCGGGAGATGTCTCTGATGCAGTCCATGACATCGGGGCCCTCCACTTCGTATACGGCCAGGTACTGGCTGGCTCCATCGTCAGGGTAGGCATTGGCATAGCGTCTGGCTCGGACGAACCCTGAGGCGGCGCTGAGATCGGGGAAGTGGGTGTGGCAATACCAGCTGTTGTACTCGTCGTGGCGGGCCGGATCGTTGCAGTTGCTGAATACTAAAAGGACGCCTTTGGGCATGGCTCTCCCTCCTTATCAGCGTAGATGGGCGACAGGCCTGGAGGACTTCTAGCGGCGGTTCCCGAAGGGCCAGAGCGCCTTCTTGAGCTTGGAAAGCAACCCCTGCTTGCCGCGCCCCCGACTTCTCCCGAGCCGACGCTCCAGGCAGGCCTGGCACGTGCAGGCGGGAGGATGGTCGTAATACCACTCAGGACGGCCAGTCATGTCGTGGCGACTCTCATTGTGCCCGGCTTGACGGTCCGCGGTCCTTGCCGCCGCTCATGGCCGCTTTAATGGTGGCCAGCAGGAACTTCATCAGCATGAAGGGCGCAAAGGCCCACGCCGTCAGCAGGTCCTGACCTCCTCCATTCGCTGGGGGAACGGTGGAATTCGACGGGAGCCGTGGCTCGTCGGAGCTGTTGAAAACCCTTTTCCAAACCATTGGACCGCCTGGTCTAAATCTAGTCGAACATCAGGACTGTCCTGGCCACCTCGCCAGCCTTCATGGCCCGGAAAGCCTCGTTGACGTCGTCGAGACGCCCTCGGCGGGTGATCATTTCGTCCAGCATAAGCTTGCCCTGACGGTAGTAGTCGATATAGTCGAGCATGTCGATCCTGAACCGATTGGAGCCCATCGTGCTGCCTTGCATTCTCTTTTCAGTCAGGAAGGACGCCCCGTTTATGGTGACTTTCTGGCCGAATGGAATCATGCCTATGATAGTGGCAGTGCCTCCCTTTTGGAGACATTCGTAGCACTGCTCGGCGGCTTGCTTGTTGCCGACCGCCTCGAAGGAGTATTCTACGCCGCCCCCGGTGAGTTCTTTGATGGCCGCCACCGGGTCTTCCTTGGAGGAATCGACTGTGTGGGTTGCGCCCATCTGGGCTGCCCGTTCCAGCTTGCCGCCCATGGGGTCCACGGCGATTATCTGGGATGCGCCGGCTATTCTGGCGCCCTGGATAGCCGAAAGCCCAACGCCGCCGCAACCGTAGACGGCCACCGTTGCTCCTGGGGGAAGCTTTGCCGTGTTGAGCACGGCGCCCACACCGGTGGTTACGCCGCAGCCAATGAGGGCCGCCCTGTCCATTGGTACGTCGTCGGGTATCTTGGCCACCGAGTTCTGGTGGACCAGCATCTGCTCAGCAAAGGTGCCCAGCCCTGCCATCTGTTCTGGACTGTCGCCCGATGAAGCAAGCTTATATCTGGGAGCGTCCTGAGGTGAACGGGCGGGCTTGTCCAGGCAGAGATGAAACTGACCTCGTAGACACTTCCTGCAGTTGCCGCAATATACCGACGGGCACGTGATTACGTGGTCGCCTGGTTGCACGTAGGTGACTGCCTCTCCCACCGCTTCCACCACTCCGGCGCCCTCATGACCCAAGATGGCCGGAGGGTCTTTGGGATACAGGCCGTCTACGTAATGGAGGTCGCTGTGGCAGACCCCGCTGGCCCCGGTACGGAGCAATACCTCATCTGGTTTGGGATTGTCGACGTCCACGTTTTCAATAGCCAGCGGCTGGTTGGGTCCATGGAAGACGGCGGCTTTCATAGATGACTCCTGTATTAACAAGGATAGTCCAAGGCTTGTTGGAAGTTTAAAGTCCCGCCATATCCGTGTCAACGAAATGGCAGTTCCTCCGTCGATGGTAGCCTTTTGCGAGGACAGCCAAGTCATCGCTTCAGCGGAAGCCGGGGCCATCCGCGTAGGGGCGACCGGCCGAGCCTGTTTCAGATGTAGCGTTGTTTGTGTTTAACGGGAGGGAAGTCCGCTTGGTTGCACCGGCTGAGGTCGGAGCCCCAAGAGTTGTAGCAGGGCGCTGGCAGGGCCCATGACAGCCGGGTGCGCCGCCCTAAAGGTTGAGCATGCACCCTCGGCTACCCAACGGCTGGTACTGGCAGCTGTGGTGCGCCATAGCCTCCACAGAGTGCGCAGGTTGAAGGCTGTGGCCAGCAGGCTCCACTCAGCCGCCACGTTGGGCAAGCCGCGCAACAGGAACCTGTGGGCTTGCTGTTGCTCTTTGATCATCCCGAAGACCGGTTCGACCAGTTGCATTCTCTGTCTATAGGCGCCTTTGGCTTCTTCGGTGGACATCCGGGCCCGGTGACGGCGCAACGCAGCGTCGTGGGGACCGATCTCCAGCGCGCGCCCATGACGCTTGTCCTTGGTGCACACCCCGAAGGCAGGACAGGCCCGGCACACGGCCCCTGATGCCCGGTAGAGCCGCATTGCTGTGTTGCGAGTGCGCTTGATGCGGGTGAAGCGCAGACGCTGTCCTTGCGGACATATATAGCTGTCGGTCTCCTCGTCGTAGGTGAATCCGTCCTTGTGATACGGGTGTCCTAGCGTCCGACTCTGCGACTCAGGCATCACAACCTGCTGGTCTCTGAGCGCGCACTCCTGCAGATTGCTCCCTGAGTGATATCCTGCATCGGCCAACGTCATCTCAGACCTGATGCCCGTCGTCTCCTCTGCCTTCTGAAGCATTGGGGCCAGTTGGGAGTGGTCGTCGGGGTCATTGACCACCTCGACCGCAGTGATCAACATACCCCTCGCCCCTGCCTCGGTCTGCGTCGGAGAGACCATCGCCTGCGCGTTGTAGCAGGGCGATATCCCCTGGCGAGTCTTCATCATACGGGCGTCCTGATCGGTCAGGTTGATGTGTTTTTGTCCATCCCGATCGGCAAGTCTGCGCACCGTCTCACGCACCTGCTCACGCAAGACCTTGCGGTCGTGCAACGTCTCCGGCAGATGGCCGATAGCCGGCTCCTCCCCCGCCTCGTTCTGCCCTTCCAACTCGTCTATCGCCCCTTCCAACCGGTTCAACAGACGGCGCAACCCAGCGGCGTCGTAGGTGCGTCCCTTTGCCGCGTTGGCGCCTACCTTCGTTCCGTCAACCGCTTGCACCGCCATATCCACCAGGTCCATCTTGACCGCCGTCTGCACCGTGTGCTTCAGCAGCTTCCTCATACCATCCCGATGGGAACTGTAAAATCGCCACAACGTGACATGGTCCGGTCGCTGGCAGCCCGTCAGCCAAAGATACGGTATCTGGTCGCAGCACGCCGCCTCCAGCTTGCGGCTCGACCGCACACCGGTCATGAAGCCGTACAGCCACACCCCCAACAGCGCCCGAGGATGGTAGGCTGGCGCTCCCATCGGCTCCCCGTCTTTATCAACTCCGATCTCGCCCCAGCCCTCCCCGTCCAGAGCATCCACGAACTCAGCAACAAATCGAGCGGGATGACCGGCCTCGAGCATCTCGTCCAGGCTCGGCGGCAACATCCATATCTGCTCCCGGTTCATTGGGCGATGTGGCATCGCCACTCACCTCCATATCAACGTGTGGACCTTGCCTAGGATACCTTACTCCATACTGCCCATGACTTATGAAACAGGCTCCGAGGAGCGCCCCTACGGGTTGTCTCTGGGTGAAGCGGGGCGTCCTTGGCGGCTCCTGCTGACAGCGCTAGAATTGACCCATGAAGCGCACCGCGATAGCTGAAATCACAAGACAAGACTCCGCGGGAGGCCGGTTCCTCGTACAGGGTTGGGTGAAGACCCGGCGCGTCTCCAAGACCGTCGCTTTCATCCAGGTCAACGACGGCTCCACGCTATCCGACTTGCAGGTGGTGGCTGACGAGTCCACTCAGGGCTACGACTTGGTGGAACCCCTCACCACCGGATGCAGCGTAAGTGTCGAGGGGACGCTGGTTGAGTCCCTGGGCAAGGGGCAGAAGTTCGAGCTGAAGGCCGATTCGGTGGAGCTTCTGGGAACGGCGGACCCGGACACCTACCCGTTGCAGAAGAAGCGGCACACCCTCGAGTTCCTGCGGGAGATCGCCCACCTGCGTCCCCGTACCAACACGCTGGGGGCCACGGCCAGGGTCAGGAGCGCCGCCGCTTTCGCCATTCATAGTTTCTTCCAGAGCAAGGGGTTTCTCTACGTCCAGACTCCCATCATCACCGGAAGCGACGCCGAAGGCGCCGGCGCCATGTTCCGCGTGACCACACTTGACATAAACGACCCGCCGCGGGTGGAGGGCGCCGTCGACGAAAGCCTCGACTTCTTCGGAGGACCGGCCTACTTGACGGTGAGCGGCCAACTGGAGGCGGAGATATTCGCTCTGGCGCTGTCCAACGTCTACACCTTTGGCCCCACCTTCCGCTCGGAGAACTCCAACACATCCCGGCACCTGGCCGAGTTCTGGATGGTCGAGCCGGAGGTTGCCTTTTGCGAACTGGACTGCCTGGCCGACCTGGCGGAGGAGTTTCTCAAATACGTCTTTTCCCACGTTTTGGAAAACTGTCCGGAGGACATGGAGTTCTTCAACAAATGGGTAGACGAAACGGCAATCTCCACGCTGGAGGGCATAGTCAAGTCCAGCTTCGAGCGCATGAGCTACACCGAGGCCGTCGACATTCTGACGAGGTCCGGCGAATCTTTCGAGTTCCCCGTGCAGTGGGGCCTGGACCTCCAGTCGGAGCATGAGCGGTATTTGACGGAAAAGCACGTCGGCAGGCCCGTGGTCCTCACCGACTACCCCAGGGAGATCAAGGCCTTCTACATGAAACAGAACGCCGACGGCAGAACGGTTCGGGCTATGGACGTGCTGGTGCCCCGCCTTGGGGAAATCATCGGTGGCAGCCAGCGCGAGGACAGCCAGGAAGCTCTACTGGAGCGGATGGCGGAGCTGGGTCTCAACCAGGAAGACTACTGGTGGTACCTGGACCTGCGCCGCTACGGCTCCGTTCCCCACTCCGGGTTCGGCCTGGGATTCGAGCGCACCGTGCAGTTCATCACCGGCCTCCAGAACATCCGCGACGTAATCCCCTTCCCCCGCACCCCCGGCAACGCCAAGTTCTAGCCGGGGCGGGTCTGTCCCCATGCTAACCTTCCTCCACAGGGGGAAGGCACAGTGCCTGCCCCCTCTCCCCCTGGGAGAGGGTTGGGGTGAGGGCGTCCGTTCCCTGCTCAACCCAGCGCTCCTTCAATGTGGCTACCGATCGTCCGTATAGTGGTCTTGGTCATAGATGTTCGGCGGCGGCGGCGGTGCGACCCAGTGACAGAGTTTGCCATGGTCGGGGTCGACCCTACACCGTTCGGGCTTTGTCAACAGATAGTGGATGTCGGAGCCGTCCCGGGCCATCGTAAACAGGGCGTTGCCTCGGTTGTAGACCACCGCTATCCTCGACCCGTCCGGCGACCAGGCGGCATACTCAGGCCAGTCGTCGGAAAGGTTGGGGTCTGGCCATTCGGCAGTGTGAAATTGACGCAGCCCGCTCCCGTCTGGTTTTACGGCGTACAAGCCGCGGATACGGAAGCCGAACAGAAGCTCCGATCCGTCGGGAGACCATGACAGGTGGTGGACTAGAAAGATGTATTCGTCTCCTCCGCTCCAAATCTCTCGCAGCCCAGTCCCGTCGGACTTGACGATGTAAATCGTTAATTCACCGCCTGCATAATTCCCTGTGGCGAAGGCGATTTCTGTTCCGTCCGGAGACCACACGGGCCGCATAACCGTCCCCAAATCAAGGCCGTCCCAGATTCTACTTTGCTCACTGACGAGTTCTGTCTTCCCTGTGCCGTCTGTCCGAACAGTATAGACGCTTCCCAATCTCCCAAACGCCAATCGACTCCCGTCAGGCGACCATGACGGGGGTTTATCTCGTACCCCTAATTGGAGTTTCCGTCAGGCCGCCACCTTCTTGGCGGGTGCAAAGCCGCGAGACGAAGTCCTTCGGTACTCTTGGGAGGTCGAATTGGATCTATGGCCGCTTACAGACCGGCCTGTCGTAGATTCCCGACTCGTGCCCGATATGCGACGGCCCGAAGGAAGAAAGGAACCTGCCACGATCTCGAAAACTCTTCGGCGCTGTCAAGGTAGAAACAAAGTGGAGGCCGCAGGAGCAGGGCATTGATGTGCCGGGCACGGCCAGACTAGTAGTGTCGTTCCTCCACACGGTCCACCGCTGTCCATTGGGCGGCTGCCAGGGCGGTGCGGACCTATGAAGCGAGAATAGCAGTACCCAATAAGAATTGAGACATAAGCGACTCGCGCCGCACCACACATCCCCCGCAGTGGCTCACAATGGGCGTCTACAGCGGAGCTATGGACCCGCGCAAGGCTTACCGCTCCAACTAGGGTAGGTCACTATCTTTGATGGGTTTCGTATCGTCGTAGATGGCCCATGTATCCCCTTCTTCTAACGGCGGTCGTTCAGTACCCCTAGGGGTGGAGAAGCCTCGCCACACTTTGGGCCTCATAGGTGGGTCAGGTAGCCAGTTGACACGTCGCCGTAGCCAATCCCCGATGGGAACCCAGGACAGACCAAAGACGGATACAACAAGTAGGCTGTAGCCGACTGTGACTTGCGTCAGCGGCCCGGGTACCCATAGAGTGGGCAAGAGCAATCCTGTAGCTACACCCACACCTAGCCAGTAGAGGGCAGAAGAGTTATCCCGCCACGCTCGTCTGGCTTTGCTTCGAGTGATGCTATGCGTAGGCATATATCATTCGACGACGGGGTTTAGCTGTGGGGTTCAGGGTGTGTCGGCCTGCTCTTGTGCACGGTGAGCGGCCACCATTTGGTGATACCTGATGGCCGGACGAGCGTACTCTCCTTCTGACGTTTGTATCCATTCCGACCATTCTTCCGGGCTCAATGTTTCGATACGTTTTGCCGCCCACTTCTTTCGGGCTTCATCAGTCCAGATGAACGCTTTGACACATTCATGACACCAGTCGTAATCCCAATCAGGGTTTGCAATGCCGATATTGCACGACCGGTCAGCATGTCGTTCCAGTGTCAAGCCGCATACAGAAGCGTATCGTTCCTCAATGTGAGTTTGATGCCGATGATATCGGCCAGACTCGTAACACCTAACGCGAACTTGGGAATAGGTGGCATCGAAGTGAATGATGTGATAATTGCCGGGCATCTTGGTCTCCCTCTCTCTAGGCAAGGCGACGCGCCTGATCCTGCGGAAACCTCCGTATTCGGCACGCCAGCGGTAGAAGGTCTGCTCCGAGACACCGATGCGCCGGACGGCGTCAACGACCGTGCTGCCGGTGGAAATGACCACCTCCCCCTCCCCGAGCTTGTTGATGACCTCCTCGGCCGTGTATTCCCTCTTCGGCATGAATTATACCCCCTTTTGTCCAGAATCCTAACATCGATTCTGGATCGATTCTCGGGGGTCAGGTCAGTTCTCTGGGTCTGTCACCACTACTCCTTTGCAGCAGACATCGGTACTTACCGGCTTTGGTGGCGGGAGTTCATCTGACGATAAGTCCTCTGTCTAACAAGGTACTAGTCATGTTTAATGCGGAACAAATGACTCCACTGATTGAAGTGACTGAGAGCATCGTTCAAGGACTGGTAATGCGTCCAGACTTCGTTTCGAGGTGCATCACCCAGGATTCCGTTGGGTAGCATCTCCATAATCAGATACTTAAACATATTCAGCCTTGCATGATTGGGGTCGTCGACGACAGACAACAGAACACGGCTACAGCCCTGGGGGCAAGCTATGCTGAGAATGTTCTCATAGACTTCAACAGGCTCGGCAATGCTCTCGCAGAAGAGGCACTCAAATGCTACATCAAGAATCATCACTTTCCTCCTAAACTGGACTCAGGTTGACTAGAAGGTCCCGACCGCATTAGGCATTTGCCTATATAATATATATTCGTTTCAGTTGCGTGTGGTGGAATAGGATAACGCTCTAGAAAACGCTTCGTGGTGTCCTTAACGGGTCTGCTAATAAGCGGGGCCGGTTTTCGACGGGAGCCAACGGCGACGGTTGTATCCTCACCCCTTCTCGGCGATGAACAGGCGGTAGCTGACCGCACCTTCGTTTACCATGGCCTTCAGTTCGGCCACGGCGGCGATGGTGTCCAGCAGCATTACTCCCAGGCCCTTGGCCACTGGGCTGAACCGCTGGACCAGCTTCAGGGGAGACAGCTTCCTTTGAAGGTCGTTGAGCAGTGCGATGATCGAGTCGGATGTCTCCTCTTCCTGGACCAGCCGCAGGCCGTTGCTGTTCAGGAGGTCTCGGTATTCTTCTACCGACGGCGCGTATGACACGCACAGCAGTTGTCCAAGGGTCCCCTGAAGAATCTCTGGCAGACGCCCGTTCTGCACGGCAACGTCGCTGACTCCCAGACGGCCTCCGGGCTTGAGAGCTTTGGCAATCTCGGCGACGCACTGGGCCTTATCAGGCAGCAAGCTCATGGCGCACTCGCAGATAGCGTTGTCGAAACTTTCCGGTGCGATAGGGATGCGTTCGGCGTCGGCGCGGACAAAACCGGCCAGGTGGGAGGTTTTCCTGTCCCTGACTCTGCGTGTAGCCGCCGCAACTGACCCTAGGCTCATGTCTATGCCCACCATGCGGCACTGGAAGGTGCGGGCCATAGCCGAGGCGCTGGCCCCTCTCGCGCAGCCCACGTCTAGCACAGCGCTCCGGTGCTGGACTTCCATGAGATCGACCAAACGTCTGGTGAGCTTAAGTCCACCTGGGTGAAGAGCCTCGCCCAGCAGCAGCCGCACAATCGGGGACTCATAGAGGGTGGAGCAGACAGCTTTGCGCCCGGGAGAGTCGCCCAAGACGGGCTGGGGCATGTCAATCAACTCTTTAAGCTGTGAGGCGCTTGCTATCAGCTCTTTTACCTCTTTGACGCCTGGCATCGATTGCTCCCGTCTGCGCCGTCGCTTCCGCAGGTGTGCACCGCACAACCCAACGCATTATATACGCACATGGATATTCCCCACCCGGTGTCCGGCCTGCGCCATTGTCGTGAAATCAGGACGCCGTTCCTTTGTCTTTGCGTCACTGCGTCATTGCGTCCTGTCCTGCCCGTCGCCCCTTGATATAATGACCTGCCATAAACTCAGCATGGAGAAGACCCAATGCCGGACAACATGCCGCCCGTCAATGGAGCTTTGAGCGGTGTCAAGGTGGTTGACTGCACCCAAATCATGGCTGGACCTTTCTGTACGCTGCTCCTGGCGGACATGGGCGCCGACGTGATAAAGGTGGAGAAGCCCAACGGCGGAGACGACGCCCGACGGCTGGGCCCTCCCTTCATCCAGGACTGGTCGGCCGCTTTCCTGGCCGTGAACCGCAACAAGAGGAGCATTGCGCTCGATCTACGGACTGAGGAGGGCAAAAAGGTCTTCCTGAGGTTGGTGGAAGAGGCCGACGTGGTGGCCGAAAACTTCCGTCCGGGCGTCATGGGCCGGCTGGGCCTGGGATATAAAGACCTGAAGGGGTTGAACCCGGCCCTGGTCTACTGTTCGGTGTCGGGTTTCGGACAGACAGGGACGTACAGCCGCCGGGGAGGCTTCGACCTGGTGGCCCAGGGCATGAGCGGCATCATGAGCGTCACCGGAACCCCTTGCGGCCCTCCGGTGAAGGTGGGAGTGCCCATCACGGACCTGACGGCGGGAATGTACGCGGCTTACGGTGTGCTCACGGCCTACATATACCGGCTCAAGACGGGCGAAGGACAGCTGGTGGACACGTCATTGATGGAAGCCGGGGTGGCTTATACGTTCTGGGAGTCGTCCGTGTACTTCGCGACGGAGGAGATACCCGGGCCCCTGGGTTCAGCCCACCGACTGTCTGCGCCCTACCAAGCATTAAGGACCGCTGACGGGCATCTCAACCTGGGCGGGGCCAACCAGTCCACCTGGGAAGCCATGTGCAAGGCCATCGGCAGGCCTGACCTGCTGGAAGACCCGAGGTTCGCAACCAACGCCGACCGGAAGGTGAGGGAAACGGATCTGGCGTCCATTTTGGAGGAGACGTTCACTGCCAAGCCCACGGAGCATTGGCTTGAGGTCCTGGAGGCGGCCGGAGTCCCGGCGGGGCCCATCATGGACATTGCGCAGGTCTACTCCGATCCCCACGTGCTGGACAGAGAGATGCTGGTGGAGCTTTCCGACCCTGAGTTGGGCGTAGTGAAGAACATCGGCATTCCGGTAAAGCTGTCCGAGACCCCCGGACGAATCCGCAGCCGTGCCCCAAAGCTCGGTGAGCACACTGTGGAGGTCTTGGCGCAAGCGGGCTATTCGGATGATGATGTGGCGGCCCTTATAGAGGCGGGAATCGCCCAAAAGCCCCCTCACCTCTCGGCGTAGATTGAATACCTCTTCCCCCTCTGGGGGAAGATTGAGATGGGGGCGGCGTCCCTAGCCGGACGTGTGGTGGTGGACCATCCGCCAGCCGTCTGGCCCGCGGGCGAATATGTTGGTCGCCTGAACGCCGAAGTTGGACGCACGGGCGTCCACCACGCTGCTAATGTTCTCGATGCAGTTCACCCATGCGGCGCCGCCTTCGATAACCACAGTGGGGTTGGTGACGTTGAAGTGCATCAGGGACGTGTTGTTGAAGATGTTGGCCCAGCTTTGGCGCACCCGCTCCCAACCTAGGAGCACGGGCCAGCCTGGGTGGGTGCAAAGCACCCGGTCCGAATGTTCCCATACCTTATCCATCTCGTCGATGTCCAGGCTTCCGAACGCTTGATAGAAGCGTTGGTTGGCTTCCAGCACAGCCTGCGCCTCGGGGTGCTCCGAGGTCATAGCGGCCCTCCCGACAGAATCGCTAATCCAGCGCCTAATTGTACCAGACAGGGCGAGCTACGAATGCACTTAAATTTCTTGATTACAGTACTGTATTCTAGTACCATATATCTATCAGAACGAGACATCAACGGACCCTAAGGCGTGTCTTTTCACGACCCACTCCCGCAGATATCAGATGGGTGGAAGTAGTGGCTTTGCTGACAGCAGTTGGCGTTGAAATCTCGGAGAGGGAAGGCTCCCGAGTTGGTTTGAAGAAGGAAGGGGAACGGATGAGTGTCCATAGGCCCCATCCTAGTCCTAATGTAGGCCAGGCTACAGTCCGTGCAATCGCCAAGTTCCTCGGCAGCATAGGAGTAACCCCATGATGGAATATAAGGGCTACGTTGCCAAAATTACTTACGACAGCTCCGTGGAGTTGCTTCATGGTGAGGTTGTCAACGCCGGCCCCTACCCGATAGCGACATTCGAGGCAGCCGGCGTAGAGGGTCTAAAGCGCGAGTTCGGAATATCCATAGAAGATTATCTGGCCTGGTGTAAAGAGGATGGGGTGGAGCCTCACCGCCCGTTCTCAGGCCATCTGAATTTGCGTTTGGGAGCGGACCTTCATCAGCGAGTGGCCGTTTCCGCCGCTAGAAACGGCGTCAGCATCAACAGTTGGATTAAGGGCGCCCTCGAAAAGGAAGTCGAACTCTCCGAGACTTAATCATTTCCCCAACCTGACAGTATTCAGTCTCTAGACCCTTTACAGACAGGCCCTCCCGTGAACCCTTCTACAGTGTTGTCTTGTATATGCTTCCCTAGACATTGATGCTACTATACCCGTGGTTTTAGGGGAGGCGGCATTGTCGGAGACGGTCTCGTTGACAACTGATGGAGGCGTGGCGGTGATCACGCTTAACGCGCCGGAGGCACGCAACGCGCTGACCAGTGAGACCATCGATGAGCTTTCGGACGCCCTGGCGGAATGCCGCTCGGGCGCAGTCCGCGCGGTGGTGTTGACCGGCTCAGGAAACGCTTTCTGCTCTGGGGCAGACCTCCGGGAGTTCTACTCCTGGCTGGAGCTGGGCGAAGAAGAGTTCTCGGCAAGGGTGCACGCCATCGCTGACCGGATTCACACCAAGGTCATCGAAAGCATCCGAAGACTGCCCAAGCCTGTTGTAGCCTCGGTGAATGGCGTTGCCGCCGGGGCCGGAGCCGCCATTGCGTTGGCGTGCGACTTTCGGATCGCTTCCGAGGAGGCCCGATTTTTCCTGGCCTTCGCCAACATTGGCGCCACTGCGGACAGCGGCTCCACCTACTACCTGCCTCGGCTGGTGGGCCAGGCAAAGGCCATGGAAATCTATCTGATGAAGCAGCCCATGAGCGCCCAAGCCTGCTTGGAAGCGGGCCTGTTCAACCGGGTGTGTGCCCCGGACAAGCTGGGAGAGCACACGATGGAAATCGCCCATCAGCTCGCTTCCGGCCCGACGGCCGCCTACGGCCGGGTCAAGGCCTTGATGGACCGCTCCTGGACGCAAGACTTGCACGTCCAACTGAAAGACGAGGCTGAGATGTTGGGCGCCAGCGGCCTGACCCATGACTTCCAGGAAGGCGTGCGGGCGTTCATCGAAAAACGGGCGCCGGAATATCGGGGGAAATGATGTGGTTCCCTAATCTCACTCTCACCCCAACCCTCTCCCGTAAAGGGCGAGGGGGAATGATCCAGCTTGGGCGCGTAAATAAAATGAATAAGGAGGAAAAATGGTAAAGGACTTCTATCACACCGGTTTCGTAGTGGCGGACTTGGAAAAGTCGATGGCCTATTACAGGGACACCATGGGGCTTCAACTTCTCCGTCACGGAGAGAGCGAGTCGGGCCCCGGCAGGCCCAGCCCGCTGGGATTCGACCACACTCACCTGAAAGTGGCCTTTCTAAGCCTGGGCAACGGACATAACCTGGAGCTTATCCAGTACATTGACCCCGAAAGCCCGGAAGACGGCGGATTCAGGCCCAACGACCAGGGAGCAACCCACGTGGCATTCTTCACCAAGGACGTGGACGGGTACGTGACTGACATGTCCCAGAAGGGACTCACCTTCCCAGGGACGGTCAACCACCGGACCGATGACAACGGCAAGGTGGTCCGCAAGATAGTCTATTCTCAGGACCCCGACGGCAACTGGCTGGAGTTCATCGAACCCGTTATCCAGTGGGAAACGGACCCGCCTCCAGAAGGCGGACCGCTGGCCGCATTCTTCCACACCGGTTTCGTGGTAAAGGACATAGAGGAGTCGGTGAAGTTCTACAGGGACAGCATGGGGCTCAACCTTGTGCGGCGCGTGGACAACGGCCCGGCCGAAGGTCTCAGTTCGTCGGGCATCCAGGGGGCGCATTTGCTGGCGGCGTTCTTCTCCATCAGCCCAGACCATCCCGGCCACCAGATTGAACTGATTCAGTACCTATACCCCGAAGGTGACGACAGGCATCTGGACCGACACGTTCTAGGCGCCACCCATCTCTGCTTCTTCGTGGACGACATAGATGATTTCGCGTCGTCGATGTCTTCGAAAGGACTAAACTTCCTAACGGATCCTGTGACTCTGGAGCGGGGCGACATGGTCATAAAGGCCGCCTATGCCCGGGACCCCGACGGAAACTGGCTGGAGTTCATACAACACGTCAGCGGTCCTTTGCCTTCGTCAACGGCTAGTTAAGCTCGATCACGGTGATCGAGTCTGTGCGGATCTCCGGATCCGGCCCAAAGGACTTGACCAGAGGGTGGCCGACCAGGAGCTCCCTTATGGCCGACCGGAGGGCCCCGGAGCCGGCCCCGTGCAGTATTCGTACCGTGGACAAGCCCGCAAGCGTGGCGTCGTCCAGGAACCCGTCGACGCGGGCCGAGGCTTCCTCTACTCGCATGCCTCGAAGGACGAGCTCTCGCTCGACCGTTGTGCGCTGTGGTCTGGAATAGCGGACACTGACCGCCGGGCCAGTCTTTGGTTGCGCCGGCCTGTCCAGCTGATGCACGGGAAGCCTCGCTCGCATAGAGCCCAGCAGCACTTCGATCGTGTCGCCTTCGGGAGAGTTGAGCGCTTCCACCGGCTGGGGCACGCCCTTGACGTACACCCGGTCGCCGGATTTGAGAGAGCCTATCCAATTGCCTCTGGGAGTGACCGGAGGCTCCCACGCGGGAGCGTCAAGCTCAGCCCGCACCTCTTGGATGATCTTGGAGGCCTCATCAAACTCTGGGACTTGGTCATCCGGTTCCGGCTCAACTGGTTCGATTGCTGCGGGAACGGGAGGAGGATTCACCAGCCGCCTCTCCAACGCCTTCTCCACTCCGCGCAGCCTGGAAGCCACCTCATCTACTTGTCGCCTTAGCCGGAAGCGGGCTTCCTCCAGCATGGTGGCCTCGCTGTTCTGAAGGGTGGCCAGCTTCTCGTCCAGTTGGGCCTGTTTCTCAGTGGCCTCGTGGAGGGCTTTTTCGGCATCCTTGGACAACTGGGCCGCAAGCCCACGTTCCTCGTGCAACTCCTTGAGTATTCCTTCCGTCTCACGATGGACGGGCCCCAGGAAGCTCCTGGCCTGCTCCACCGTCGCATCCTCCAGTCCCAGTCTCGACGCTATCGCCAGAGCGTAGCTGCTTCCCGGCAGGCCCACGGTCAGCTGGTAGGTTGGGGCTAGGGTCTGCGGGTCCAGTTCCACGGATGCGTTGGCCATCCCGTCGTGCTCCTGGACGAAGGCGGCCACGTCCCTCTGGTGTGTCGTGGCCACAACTCTGGCCCCTTTGTCGAAGAAGCTGAGCAGAATGGCTTTTGCTAGAGCCGCGCCCTCCTCAGGGTCGGTGCTCGAACCCAGTTCGTCGATAAGCACAAGGGAGCTTGGAGTCGCCTGCTCCATGATGGACTTGAGATTGGTTATGTGGGAGCTGAAAGTAGACAGCGAACGCTGTATGCTCTGCTGGTCGCCTATGTCCACGAACACCCGGTCGAACATGCTCGCCTGTGCCTCTCTTGCCGGGACTTGGAGTCCGACCTGGGCCATGAGCAGGAGCAGCCCCATGGTCTTCAGGGCCACCGTTTTGCCTCCGGTATTGGGGCCGGTAATGAGCAGCAGAGACCAGGGGTCCCCCAGTTGGACGGTCAGTGGCACTACCTCGCCCTCCAGTAGAGGGTGACGGGCGTCCACCAGTTTTAGTAGATGAGGCGTGCCATGGCCGGAGGCGGCCAGAGTCACCGGCGCCCCGTTCAGCCGGATGGCGTAGCGGCCCTTGGCCAATGCCAGGTCCAGCCGTGCCAGCAGGTCCGACGCGAACTGAATGTCGTCGGCTAGGTACTCCACCTGGACTGACAGCGTCCTTAGAATCCGCTCCTCCTCCCGCTCCTGGGCCAGTTGGAATTCACGCCACTGGTTGCCCAGGGGCACTGACACCATTGGCTCCATGAACAGGGTGGCGCCGCTGTCGGACACATCGTGGACGATGCCGTTCAAGCGGTGTTTCATCTCGGTCTTTATAAGCAGGACCATGCGGTTGTTGCGTTGGGTGATAATGGGCTCCTGGAGGATTCCCTGGCGTTCCAGACGCCGTTTGGCCCTCTCCATGGAGTCCATCAGCCGCTGGTGAGCGGCCCTGGTCTGTTGCCGCAACTCCCCCAGCAAGGGGCTGGCGCCGTCCAACACTTCTCCCAATGAGCCGACCGTTTTGGCGATGTCCCGCTCCAGGTCCTCCATAACGGGCATCTCCTGGGTCATTGCGCGGAGGCGGGGCGCATCATGTTGCCTGTGGAGGCTATACTGCGCCTGGCGGCCCGCCCGGAGAGTCGCGCCCAGGTCCCTTAGCTCCGCCCCGGACAGTACTCCGCCAAGGGCAGCCCGCTCCAGGGCCTGTCCCACGTCGACGGCGCCGGATAGGTCGGGTTCCGAGCCTCGTTCCAGAAGCAGACGGGCCTCAGATGTTTCCTCCTGGGCTATGGAAACAACCGTCGGATCCGACGAGGGCGTCAGCGACAAGGCGAGGACTCGGGCCGGTTCAAACGTGGTGGAGTCGGCCAGCCGCCGGAGTATAAGAGGAAACTCCAGAAGCTCCAGCGCAGGGTCGTCGGCGCCGGGGCCTTGGGTGGCCTGTAGGTTGACGTTGGCGTTCAAGGGGCCCCTAACGTGTAGTCGGCGTGTCGGACGGTGAATTCTAGCCTGGACAATGAGGGGTCATACTCCATATACCAGTGGTTGATGACATCCCGACCCAGTAAAGAGGGCATCGCTTCATTGTGGTCATTGGGCTCTGCAATAAGTAAATCGACAAAAAAGAGCCTCGTTACATCTCCGTCGGCGAACGAAAGGGCCGCAAGTTCACGGAAGTAGGCGGCGGTGCCCCCTATGCCTCGAGAGAAGTGTCTGTTAGAGAGCAAATCAAAAGGGATAGCGCAGTCTCGGGCATCCTCAGGATGCAAACAGGCGCTGTCTGACCCAGTGTCCACCAAAAATCGTATACGCTGGTGTACGTTGAAGCGCCGGACTATCAAGATAGCGTCTACGTAAGGCCGCCCGATGTTGTCGAAGTATCCGACTATCATAGAATCAGAAGCGGCGGGTCGGGGTCCAGGAATTCAACAATGGCCTTTTTCCTGGGAATGCCCTCACCTTCGATTGCGTCGAGCGCATCGTCCCTGGAATCCCCTATGGTCAACGCCCCACCTTTTCCCATCGCCGCCCACTTGCTCGGATACGTCTCCAGGAGACTGTCGTACTCCTGTAGCATGCGCATCCACAGTTCATGGAACTCCGCCAAGTCTTCATGTAATACGGCAACCCCGCCCATCTCTTCGATCATGGCGCAGGTGTCTTCGATGAGTTGTTTCTTCACGCTCGGCGTCAAAGCCACGCTCAGCCTCCAGGTCGGTAATCCGATGCTAAAAGTGTATCACAAGCCTGCCGGAGTGCTGTGGAATGCCAGGACGCATGTCAGCCCGACTATACACGGGAGGATGCTGGAGATGACGCGTACGGCTTGTAAGATTGCCCGTGTCATTGATATTATAGTGATAGTAAGGCGATAGTTTGTATAGTAAGGAACGAGGTTGTTTTCGTGATTGAATCTGGAATAACATCCAAGGGACAGACTACGTTGCCGAAGGCTGTGAGGGAAGCTCTTTCCGTTCAAGAGGGGGACCGGGTGCGGTACATCATTCAAGACGGTGAAGTACGCATCATGCCAGTGCGCCCCATTGGTCGGCTGTTTAGAATGCTGAATCACGACGGTCCGGCTGTCACGTTGGAGGAGATGGAACGCGCCATCTCGGATGGAGCGAGTGAGTCTTGGTCGCCATAGACACCAACGTGCTTGTTCGTTATCTGGTGGGTGATGATCCCAAACAGGCAGAAGTAGCCAGGAAGATGTTGGAAGGGCTGACGCCCGAAACCTCGGGCTTCATCTGCCGCGAGGTTATTGTGGAGACCGTCTGGGTGTTGGAGCGGGCTTATAGGTTCCCACGCATCCAGATTGCTGACGTCCTGATAGAATTGGTTTCCACCGACAGCTTGGTTGTGGAGGCAGCGGACGACGTGGCCAGTGCGGCCTTTCGCTACCGACAGGGCGGCGTAGGCTTCTCGGACATGATGATTCTTTCGGCAGGACGGCGTGCCGGCCACAGCCCCCTGTACACCTTCGATCGGATCCTCTCCAAAGTCGAAGGAACGTCGCTGCTGGGGGACGACGCTGACGTGTAGAGGCCTATTAGCCCCGGAACACGCGGCTTTCCCATATCTGGGGGGCGAGCTTGTCCAGGGCGGCTTTGTTGGGTTCGCGGACGTTGAGAGTCCTGCCCACGATGCGGGATGACATCCCTTCCAGGTAGGGGCAGCGTTTGAGGAAACCGTCCAGCGTGTGGCTCTCTCCGCCCAGGAACAGGAAGTCCAGCGCGGCCTCGTAGGGGCCCAACTGCGCCTTGGCGACTTCGCAGGCCTTGCCGAATATCTCCTGAATCTGCTTGTCCCTGATGCGGGAATAGCGCAGTTGGGACGTGCCCCCGGCGCTGTGCCTGCCCTTGACGTATCTACTGCCCACTTTTGAGGAGACCAGCTTCTCCCCGTGGTAGACCCCAACCGCGTACTTGCCCAGCCTCAGCAGCGCGGCTCCTATCACGTAATCCTGTCCCACGAGTTCCCGCAATGGCCCAAACTCCCGTCCCTGGGACAGGCGTTCTTCCCGGAGAGGAAATGGGGGAAGGACCACTGAGGCGAAATCTTCCGACAAGAAGGCGGCGACTCCGGTGGGGGACCTGTCGAACCTGTCGGATAAATTGGTTACCCACTGTGGGGCTATCTTTTGTCCGACAGTCTTTAGCTGGGCGCTGAAACCTCCGGAGCGAGCGTAGAGGGTCGCCTCAGGCGAGGGGAGGTCGCGCTCCATCTCGGCCAGAAGGGCGAGAAGCTGGCGCCTTCCCATGTGCCACTCGGAAGGGGACGATTCTTTGTCGGCATTCAATGACATGAGGCTAGGCTGCTGCTCCTCCCACTCCACAAACTGCGTGGTGGTTGAAGCCAGATTAGGTTCGATGCGAGTGGGGTGTCAAGCGGCAGTCGCCGTCCGGTTTCCGTCCCCATGCTATAATCGACTAGGAACTAACCCTAACCACACACTCCACACCGCATTCGGAGGCCCCCATGGACCAGTCCCAGAAAACCGACACCCTCAAGTCCCTGTTGCGCGAGAAAGTCCTGGTGATGGACGGCGCTATGGGGACGTCTATACAGGGCTACGACCTTGGACCCGACGACTTCGGAGGCCCGGAATACGAAGGGTGCAACGAGTACTTGATAATAACTCGCCCTGACGTGATAGGGGAGATTCACCAAGGTTATCTCGATGCCGGGGCTGACATCATCGAGACCAACACGTTCGGCGCGACCTCCATCGTGTTGGACGAGTACAACCTGAGCTACGAGGCACGGCGAATCAACCGTGAGGCGGCGGCCCTCGCGCGCAAGATGGCCGATGACTCGTCCACCCCGGACCGGCAACGTTTCGTTGCCGGGGCCATGGGGCCCACCACCAAGACTATCTCGGTAACCGGAGGAGTGACTTTCGAGCAGTTGGCGGATGCTTTTCAGGAGCAGGCCGAGGGGCTGATGGAAGGAGGAGCGGATATCCTCCTATTGGAGACAAGCCAGGACACTTTGAATGTCAAGGCCGGTCTTGAGGGCATCGACCGCGCGTTTGCCAAGCTGGGACGGGAACTGCCCGTCGCCGTCCAGGGCACCGTCGAACCCATGGGGACTCTTCTCGCCGGACAGGACGCTGAAGCCTTCTATACGTCGCTGGCCCATCGCGACCTGCTCTGGATGGGTTTCAACTGCGCCACCGGCCCCGAGTTCATGACCGACCACATCCGCACTCTTGCTTCCTTGTCCCGGTTTCCCGTGGCATGTGTGCCCAACGCCGGTCTGCCTGACGAATACGGCGCCTACAACGAGACTCCTGAGATGATGGCCGAGACCATAGGCCGCTTTATCGGCTCAGGATGGGTGAATCTAATAGGCGGCTGCTGCGGAACAGGCCCTGCCCATATCAAACTTCTGTCCGAAACCGCAGAGGGTAAGGCTTCACGGGACTTGGCTGTCGCGGAAGGAACACGAGTCTCTGGAATCGAGGCGCTGCTGATAGACGACGACCTGCGCCCTGCCGTGGTGGGAGAACGGACCAACGTTCTCGGAAGCCGTCGCTTCCGCAGGCTCATTAACAGCGGAGAGTTTGAGGAGGCCGCCGAGGTGGGCCGCCGCCAGATTCGCAATGGCGCCCACGTGCTGGACGTGTGTCTCCAAGACCCCGACAGGGACGAAATCTCCGACGTGAATGCCTTCCTGGACATTCTGACCAAGAAGGTGAAGGCTCCCATTATGATTGACTCCACCGATGCTAAGGTTATCGAGGAAGCCCTCAAGAAACTCCAGGGGAAGTCCATCATCAACTCGATAAACCTGGAGGACGGAGAGGAACGTTTCCAGGCCGTGGTGCCGCTGGCGAAACGGTACGGAGCCGCCCTGGTAACGGGCTGCATCGACGACGACAAAGAGCAAGCCCAGGCCATCACTCGCCAACGCAAGCTGGAAGTGGCCCTACGCTCCTACGACCTCCTGACAAATAAGTACGGAGTGGAGCCGGAAGACATCATGTTCGACCCCTTGGTCTTCCCGGCCGGCACCGGGGACGAGAACTACATAGGCTCAGCCGCGGAGACTATAGAGGGTGTCAGGCTGATAAAGGAAGCCTTGCCCAGGGCCAAGACGGTGCTGGGGATATCCAACGTGTCCTTTGGTTTGCCGGCGGCAGGCCGGGAAGTGTTGAACTCGGTGTTTCTCTACCACTGCGTCCAGGCTGGTCTAGACATGGCCATCGTCAATTCGGAGCTTATGCAGCGTTATACTTCCATCCCCGAGGAGGAACGGAAGCTGGCCGAGGACCTGATATGGTATCGCGGAGAAGACCCGGTGGCTGCTTTCGCCGCCCACTTCCGAGACAAGGCGCCTGTTGCCTCCGCAGAGGAGCGTAAGTTGCTGCCGCTGGACGAACGGTTGGCCCTGGCCATCATCGAGGGGACTAAGGAAGGACTGGCCGAGGACTTGGCAGAGGCCCTTGAAGGTCGGAAACCGCTGGAGATCATCAACGGCCCCCTCATGGCCGGAATGGACGAGGTTGGACGCCAGTTCAATGACAACAAGCTGATAGTCGCCGAGGTGCTTCAGTCGGCGGAGTCAATGAAGTTCGCGGTCGCCCAGCTTGAGCCTCACATGGACAAGCTGGAGACGGCCACCAAGGGCACGGTGGTTCTGGCTACGGTCAAAGGAGACGTCCACGACATCGGCAAAAACCTGGTTGACATAATAGTTGGGAACAACGGCTACCAGGTCATCAACCTGGGGATCAAGGTCCCCCCGGAGCGGCTTATCGAGGCGTCCAGAGAGCACAGCCCCGACATCATTGGACTGTCGGGCCTCCTGGTGAAGTCGGCCCAGATGATGGTGGAAACCGTCCAGGACTTCCGTCAGGCGGGCGTCAACGCGCCCGTCCTGGTGGGCGGCGCTGCCCTGTCCAACAGGTTCACTCGTATGCGCATCGCGCCCCAGTACGACGGGCTTGTGGCGTACGCCTCCGATGCAATGACGGGCCTCGCTCTCGCCAACACCATCATGGAGGCCGACGAACGGGAGACCCTGGCCGCCGCCCTGACCTCTGAAACTGAGGACATCCTGGCTGCCGAGGAAGCCCGACAGCAGGCTGCCTCGGCAGCGCCAGTTGCCGGCGTCGATCCTGCCCGGGTGCGCCAGGACTACGATGTCCCCAACCCGCCTGACTTGCGGCTGCACGTGTTGAAGGACTACGACCTGGACCGCATCTTCCCCTACATCAACCCCCAGATGCTCTACGTGAGGCATCTGGGATACAAGGGCCGGTTCGCCGACGACTTGGAGCAGGGCGAACCCTCCGCTGTAGAGCTTAGGGACAGGGTGAGGCAGGTTGAAGACCTGATGCTGGCCCACCCGGAAATCAGGGCCAGCGCTGTGTTCAAGTTTTTCCCGGCCCAGTCCGACGGCCAGCAACTTCTCATTTACAGCCCCGATGGCAAGACAGTCTTGGAGCGTTTCCGGTTTGGGCGCCAATCGCAGCGGGAGGGTCTGTGCCTGGCTGATTACGTGCTGCCTGTAGGCTCTGGGCGCATGGACTACGTTGCTATGTTCACAACTAACGTGGGCCCAGGAGTGCTGGAGTTGTCAAACAAGTGGAAAGAGAAAGGCCAGTACCTGAACTCCCACATTCTCCAGGCAGTGGCCATAGAAGGTGCGGAGGCGTTCGCCGAGCTGCTCCATCAGCAAATGCGCCAGATGTGGGGTTTCGGCGACTCTCCCGACGTCTCCTACACCGACCTTTTCAGAGCCCAGTACCGGGGCAAGCGCTACTCATTCGGCTACCCGGCCTGTCCCAGGCTAGAGGACCAGGAGCAGCTGTTCCGGCTGCTGGAAGTCACCACCAACATAGGTGTGGAGCTTACGGAAGGCTACATGATGGACCCGGAGTCCTCGGTCTCCGCCCTGGTCATCCACCACCCCGACGCCAAATACTTCCCCCTCGACGAAGCGGACATCACAAAGCTGGAAGCGGAGTCAGTACTGTGATTTGTGTGATTTCAAAATTGTTGTGATTAGGGAAGAGCACAAGCACTCAGAGTTGACGGGGAAGGTTATAGGGTGTGCGATGACTGTCCACACTGGCTTGGGCAATGGGTTTCAGGAAGTGATATATCAACGGGCATTGGCAATCGAGATGGGCGACCAGGGGTTGTCTTTCAACCGCGAGCATGTAATGCCGGTCTACTACAAAGGACAGCAGATTGGGTCGAGGCGGGTTGATTTTCTTGTCGACGATGTTGTCTCAGTGGAATTGAAGGCCGTCACCCGCTTGGAAGACACTCACCTGGCGCAGGCAATGAACTACCTGGAGGCTTACGACCTGGAGGTGGGGCTGCTCATCAATTTTGGGGCCAGAAGCCTTGAATTCTAGCGGGTGACCAACAAGAAGTTCAAACAAAAGAATCAAGGCAACCCACTCGTGTGACTGGGATTCTTGTGATTTTTTGATGGCTGTGATTAAGGTATAACGGGAAGCTCAAACAACGGAATCAAGGAAATCCCATAATCCAATAAATCACGGTCCAGACGCTCTCTATGGGTTGTCCTCTTTTTCGAGGCGTTGTTCCAGGCGGTGGAGAGCGTCGCGGGCCGAACGCAACTCGCGGAGGAGTTCTTCCCGGGACACTGGTTCCTGCAAGTCCCGGAGACGTTCGAGCTTCGCCTCGTCCAGGTTGTTGATGATAATGGCGATGAACAGGTTTATGACCACGAACGTGCCGACTATCACGAAGCTGACGAAGTATATCCAGGCGTAGGAGTTCATCTCCATAGCCGTGCGCATCACCTCGGTCCAACCTTCCAGCGTGATGATGTTGAAGAGGGTTAGCAGTGAGATGCCCAGGCTTCCCCAGTTGGCCGGGTCGTGTTCGTGAAAGAGGTGGTAGCCCATTACGGCGTAGATGTAGACGATGATGCTCATAAGCAGCATCACGTGACCGGCGCTGGGTATGGAACGCACCAACGCCGAAATGATCAGACGCAGTTCCGGTATCCTGGAGACGAGCCGCAGCGCCCGGAGCAGCCGTGCCAGCCGGGCTATCATGGCGAACTGCCCCGTGGCCGGAATGAGCGCCAGAACTATGATGGAGAAGTCGAAGACGTTCCAACCGTCGCGGAAGTACCTGTCTGGACGCGGAGCCAAGGCAATCATCTTGAGGGCCGCCTCGACGATGAACACGATGAGCGCCGCCAGGTTGCCCAGGCGCATCCAGTCCCCGTATTCCCGTTCCAGTGAGGAGACGGTTTCCAGTCCGAGCAGTACGCTGTTGGCGACGATGACTGCTATAATTCCGTATTCGAAGGCCCGGGCCTCGACCAGCCGGCGACATAGCTCCACTGCCCGTGTCATCCTGGTTCTCCCTTGCGGACTACAATCGTGGCCTGCTGCCAGTCGATGTTCGATAGCTGCGAAGACTGAGGCATGGCATTCGTGGAAACCAGTTGCCCGGAACTAGGCGTCGTCGTCAAGCGCAGCCTGAGCGGCTGCCAGGCGGGCCAGCGGCACCCGGTAGGGTGAGCAGCTTACGTAGCTGATCCCCTCTTTGTGGCAGAAGGCGATGCTGGCAGGGTCTCCGCCGTGCTCTCCACAGATCCCCACTTCAAGCTCCGGCTTCACCTTGCGGCCTTTCTCAACGGCCATGCTGATAAGGGCGCCGACCCCGTCCAGGTCGAGCGTGGTGAAGGGGTTGAAGGGCAGCACCGCATCGTCCACGTATTGGTTCAGGAACTTGGCCTCGGCGTCGTCGCGGCTGAAGGCGAAGGTGGTCTGCGTCAGGTCGTTGGTGCCGAAGCTGAAGAAGTCCGCCGACTCAGCCAGTTGATCGGCGGTGAGGGCTGCACGGGGGACTTCTATCATAGTGCCGTATATGTAGGGAACGTTGACTTCAAGCCGCTCTTGAGAGGCGACGGCGACGGCGGCCAGCCGTTCCTTCAAGAGTTTCAACTCGTTGGCGTGTGAAGTCATGGGAATCATTATCTCCGGGCGTACGGCGATTCCCTTTCGCAGCAGCCTGGCGCTGGCGGTGAAGATGGCCTCCACCTGCATACAGTACACGTCGGGAAAGGTGACTCCGAGCCTGCAGCCCCGGTGCCCCAACATGGGATTGGCTTCCATAAGTCCTTCCACCAGACCCAAGCGCTGCTCCAGGGGCTCCAATTCAGATCCCGAGGCTCCGGTCGCCCTAAGTTCCGCCAGCTCCCGCACCAATTGGTCATGGCGGGGCAGGAACTCATGCAGAGGCGCATCCAGCAACCGGATTATGACGGGCCTCTCGCCCATAGCCTCCAGGATGCCGGCAAAATCATCGATTTGGAACTTCTTCAGGTCTTCCAGAGACTTGCGGAACCTTTTGGTGGCCTGATTCTCGTCGTCGGACGGGTCCATGTCCTGGGCGCTGAACAGCATCTCCTGGACGATGGGAACCCTTTCCGGTCCCAGGAACATGTGCTCGGTGCGGCAAAGTCCGATGCCTTCCGCTCCCATACTTACTGACCGTTCGGCGTCGGCAGGAGTGTCGGCGTTGGCCCACACTCCCAAACGTTTTGTCTCGTCGGCCCATTCCAGGAGAATCCCGGCTTCTTCCTGCTCCTCGATGTCGGGCCGGATGGTTTCCACCAGCCCCAGGAATACGTCGCCCGTGGTGCCGTCTATGCTTAGCTCGTAGCCTTCCCAGACGGTTGCTCCCCCTGCGGTGAAGTTTCCCGCCTGGATGTCAATGTCCAACGCCTCGCACCCCACGACGCAAGGGACGCCCAGCCCCCGGGTGACTACGGCTGCGTGGCTGGTGACGCCGCCCCGGCTGGTGAGGACACCCTTGGCGCCAAGCACTCCGTGTATATCCTCTGGCTTGGTCTCAGGACGCACCAGGATTACGGGGATTCCCCGGGCGGCGGCCTCTTCCGCACGAGTTGCGTCGAAATAGACCCTGCCCGTCGCCGCTCCTGGAGACGCCGCCGCTCCCTTGGCGATGCGGGAGCCCGACGCTATGGCTTTGGCCCGGGCCTCAGGTTCATATCTGGGAAGAAAGAGTTGGGAGAATTCCTCGGCATTGACCATCTTCAGGGCTTCCTTCTTGGATATGAGGCCTTCACGCACCATATCGACGGCTGATTTCACAGCCGCTTGGACGGTTCGCTGGGCGTTTCTGGTCTGCAGTATGTAAAGGCTGCCTGCCTCGATGGTGAATTCGATGTCCTGAACGTCGCGGTAGTGGGTTTCAAGCCGCCTGGCCGTCTCTTCAAGCTGGGTGTAGACTTTCGGCATCTGCTCCGCCAGGGCGCTGATAGGCTCAGGGGTCCGTGTACCGGCCACCACGTCTTCTCCCTGGCCATTGGAAAGATACTCGCCGTATATTTGACGCCTCCCATCGGAGGGGTTGCGGGTGAAAAGGACTCCCGTCCCGCTTTCGTCGCCTAGGTTTCCAAAAACCATGGAGACTACGTTGACTGCAGTGCCCCAGTCGTGATCTAGGCCGTAGTGGTTGCGGTAGCTGATGGCCCTCGGGCTGTTCCAGCTTTCGAACACCGCCCCCACGGCCCCGTGCAGTTGTATCCAGGGATCTGTGGGCGGCTGCTCTCCGGTCGCTTGTTGGATGGCGGTTTTGAAGCCGTCCACCACGTCCGCCAGTCGAGCAGCGGTCAGTTGGTGGTCCTGGGAGACTCCGGCGGCGGCCTTGTGAGACGACAAGATCTCCTCGAAGGTTTCCGAGGGTACGTGCATAACCACCTGAGCGTATAGTTGAAGGAACCTGCGGTAGGCGTCGTAAGCCGACCGCTCGTCGCCCATGAGCTTCGACAGCCCCTGGACTATATGATCGTTCACTCCCAGGTTCAGTATGGTGTCCATCATTCCGGGCATGGAGACTCGGGCGCCCGAACGCACGGAGACCAGCAGCGGATTTACCGGCGAACCGAAACCCTTCCCGGAAGCGGCTTCGAGGCGTTCCATGTATTCCCTAACCTGCTCCCAAAGGCCGTCGGGCATGATCCGGTCCTGGTCGAAATAGCTTAGGCAAGCCTCGGTGGTCACCGTGAACCCCGGCGGCACCGGCAGGCCCATTCCGGCCATTTCGGACAGATTGGCGCCCTTGCCGCCCAAGAGGTCCTTCATGGCGGCATTGCCTTCCTCAAAGCTGTAGACCAGTTTCGTTGTTTGGACCATGGACCAACCTCTCCTTTAATCGTGGGCAGCCAACAGCACAGCCATTGACTGGCCCTGGGTGAAACAGGCCGCGTTCCGCCGTTGAAGAGCAACGCCCGATGGACCGGCCAGCCAGGCCGGGCAGCTGCTTAGGACGCCTCTGGAGAGGAAGTAGCGGGTTCCTCCATGTAGAAGGAGTTGTCCCAGAGGTCGTATATGTAATCGCACTCGTCCTGCTCCAGGTCCGGGACTTCCGGCGCCGCACAGTATTCAGCCAACTCCTGGAGTTGGTGATGTTGGGCAGGATTGTGACGATTGTGGGCTGCGCCAGGCAGAACTTGATGGCCGCCTGCGCCATCGTGCGGCCCGTCTCTTCAGCCAGGAATCGCACCTGGTCGGCTTTCTTGATGGCTTCCACCATCCATAGGTGTCTCCGGTGGGAACGATGGTCTGAGGGGTCCCATTCCGGAGGCTCACGGAACTTGTCGGTTAGAGTCTCAGACGCGTGAGGGACTCGCGACAACAGCCCCACCTCTTCCTCATCCGCGATAGGGAAAAACCGGTTTGCCGGGTCCTGCTCCAGTATGCTGTAGATTATCTGAACGGAGCTTACGTTCCGCTCCCGCATGGACGCTTCGCCCTCTTCGAACCATCCGATATCCGGGCCGATGGCGGAGCCGTAGTAGCGTATCTTGCCTTCCTTCACCAGCTCATCCAGGGTATCGAAGACTTCATCGTCCTCAATAGCGGCCAGCCTAGGATTGTGGAGCTGGTACAGGTCTATGTAATCGGTTTTCAGGCGCTTTAGACTTTGCTCACAGGCGTATCTGATGAACTCCGGCTCGAACTTCTGAGGCCGTTCTGTGTGGCCCTCGCGCTCGACGTTGGTGTAGAAGTCATAGCCGAACTTGGTTGCTATGACGATGTTGTTTCGTTCCTTACCGAGGGCCTTGGCGAGGATTTCTTCCCCGTACCCTTCGCCGTAGGTGTCGGCAGTGTCGAAGAAGTTGACGCCCCTGTCGATGGATTCCTGGAGCAGCCGTATGCGGTCCGACTCTTCTATGCGTCCCCACCAGTTCGTGGCCACTGTCCAGACTCCGAAACCAACTTCCGACAGGTTGAGGTCGGTTCTCGGCAATCGGCGGTATTTCATGGGGTATTCCTAGGCCTGAACCGGCTCGAGGTTCATCGCCGACCTGACTTCCTCGGCCTTGGAGAGGAAGTCCTCGTCGGACAGGACAGGCGTCATATCCGTCAGGGAAAGCCCACCGGTCAGGTCCACCCAGGACTTGCAGCCGCTGTAGCCGGGGTCATTAGCCACGACAATCGGCTCCGCCAACCTATAGACCCTCAGAAGCATCACCGACAGAGGGAACTTGGGCTTCCAGTGAAGCCTGCTTTGAGCGTAGTCGTTAGTCCATATGTGGTAAGGGGACAGAGAGTCCAGGGTTTCCTGTTCGAAAACCTCTATGATTTCCTCCACCTTGGCCCAATGGGAGAAAATGATGGTGGACGGGTCATAGGGTTCGCTGAGTATGCGGGCCAACGCTTCCTGGTAGGGCGACTTCAGAAGGGCCTCTTTCTGGTGTTCATAGGTGGGATACAGAAGGAACTCTGGGTGGATGACGCGGAAGTCCTTGCCGTCTTCCCTGATTCCGCCCTTTCTGAGAAGGACTATCTGGTTCCCCTGGTCCAACGCTCTGACGGCGACGGCCCATTCCTTAAGAGCGACGTTGCAACTGGACGGAAGCATGGCTCGTTTACTCCTGGGTTGATGCGGGATTGCGGAGTCAATGTTAACATCAAAACCAACGCTGCTCAAGCCGAGTTCGCAGGCCGAGCAAAACTTACGGAGGCTTTTCCACCGGTGGCTCAAAACGCCTCGAATAGATATGACGCTATAGTTATCGGCGCGGGACCTGCCGGCGCCACCCTCGCTCGTCAGTTGGCTCTAAATGGGATCCGCACGCTGGTCTTGGAACGCCAGAACCTGCCCCGATACAAGACCTGAGGGGGCGGGGTTAATGAGCGGGCCGTGCGCCTTCTGGACTTCCCCATAGCGTCTGTAGCAGAACGGATAGTTGACACTGCATGGCTCTCCTATCGCATGAAGGAAGGCTTCAGCCGCAGCTTTTCACAGCCGTTCACCCACATGACCATGCGTTCAGCATTCGATGCGATGCTGGCCGAGAAGGCCGTCGAGGCGGGGGCGGAACTCAAAGACGGCTTCAAGGTTGAACGTATCGAGATTGATGCTGACGGTCTGGTGACCGTTCGTGGAGGCCAGGACGCATTCTCAAGCAGGGTGCTGGCTGGAGCCGATGGTGTGAACGGCGTTACAGCCTTACACACGGGCCTGGAAGCAGGACGCGAGCTTGGGGTAGGGCTGGAGGCTGAAGTCTACACAGGCCAGGAACAATTGGAACGGTGGAAGCGTTCAGTGGCCATCGACTTTGGGACGGTGCGGGGCGGGTATATGTGGCTCTTCCCCAAGGAGGACCATCTGTCTATAGGAGTGGCCAGCTTTCCCAAACACGCCCATCGGCTACGCGATCTGTTGGCTGGATACCTGAAATACCTGGACCTCGGAGACTACCAGCAAAGGCTCACGCGAGGACACCGCCTTCCGCGACGGAAGAAGGGCGCTCCCCTCACCAAAGGGCCGGTCCTGCTGGTAGGGGACGCAGCCGGGATGCTGGACTATTGGACCGGAGAGGGCATCTTCTACGCAATAAGGAGCGGTCAAATCGCCGCTCCCGCAGCGGTGGACTATCTGGAGGGAAGAACCTCAGACCTGACTGCCTACGAGAAGGCTGTGGATGAAGAGATAACGCCAGACCTCCGCATTGCGCGGACCATGACCCGCATCGGACTGGCGCTGCCCAAGCTGGGCTTCACGATGATGAAGCGGTCAGACAGGGCCTGGCGTTTGGGCTGCAGGGTCCTCAGGGGCGACGCCGCGTACTACGACATTCGCGGCGTTTGGGGGCCTTTCAAGTTCATGTTTGACCTCGCGGGCAGGGGCATATAGAGCATCCGACAATGTCAAGTTTGAATTCGCTGGTGGACAATTCCCATACCGAGTACCTTGACAACTATTCTCCGACTGGGCTACTGTCGAGCCAGCCGCAGTATCCTTGGCTCAGGAACCATCGTCGCTGTTTAAGTTTTTTAGGTCAAAGGGATTTACACAAGACGATCAGAGGCCGCTCAATGTTATCGTTGCAGCATGGAAACGAACAGAGACGAGATAGAGCGGAGACTCAGACGGGAAGGCTGGTGGTTGGTGCGCCGAGGCTCAAACCACGACATTTACCGACACGATGGAGTTGAAGGGCATATAACGCTTCCCCGTCACCGTACCCTTCGCATCGAGACGGCTCGCTCCATAGCCAAGAAAGCTGGCTGGGCATAATAGGAGGATCATGATCCGATACCCAGTGGTAATTGCCGGCGAGGTAGGCTCATACGGGGTGGTTTTCCCTGATATGCTGGGGGTGGTGTCAATGGGAGCCACGGTTGATGAGGCGTTGCGGAACGCAGAGGATGTGCTGGCGGATGTCATTAGCCTATCCGAAGAATACGGAGATGCCATCCCTTCACCCAGCGCCCTTGAGGATATCGACCTGGAACCCGGTGAGATGGTTGCATATGTGACCCTGAAAACCGAGATTGCCGCGTAGTCCAAACACGGGCTGCCCGTGAACATAGACCATCAACCTGCCGGGAGGAGCCTCATGGATGCGGGTCATGACCAGCATCGATCAGAGTGGCCAATTCGTTCCCGTAGAAGGGATCACACGTAAGGCGCTGCTCTAACCCATAGAGGGCAGTGGATGCTCTGTCTCCAGGATTTCCAGGAAGGCGTTTTGCGCCGGGGAAAGCCGCTTTTCCTTCAGGTAGACAAGGGTCAGGGGACGAATGCATTCCCAGTCCTTGACTTGGATCGTTTTGAGCAACCCCGCCTTCACCTCGGCCCCTATTCCGAACCTGGACACCACTCCCACGCCTACGCCCGACTCAGCCGCCAGTTTGACGGCCTGATTCGAGCCAAGCTCCATGGCGACTTTGGGGCTGACTCCCATGTGGGCAAAACACTCTTCCGCCGCCTGACGGGTGGCCGACCCTTGCTCACGAATCACCAGCCCGGCGTCCATGACCGCTTGCAAATCAACCAGGCTTCCCGTGACCAAAGGGTGGTCCAGAGCGGCCACCAGCACGATCTCGTCCATGACGTAGGTGGAGGTCTCCAGAGCGTCGTCGCCCTCCAGGGCTGACCCGATCATCCCTATGTCCAGCTCCCTCTGGTGTATCTGGCTGACTATGGACCGAGTGTTGGATATTCGGAGCTCCACTTCGATGTCGGGATAGCGGCGGCGGAAGCGTCCCACCGCGACGGGCAGGATGTATTCCCCCGGTGTGGTGGAGGCGCCTATGGTGAGGTGGCCGGCCTTGAGGCCCCGAATGGCTTGCACTGCTTCCCGGAGCTCGGAGGAGAGGCTGAATATCCTGTGGACGTAGTCGTAGACTGTTTCCCCTATTTCGGTCAGCTGTAGCCCCTTGGATCTCCGGTGGAAGAGAGGGACTCCGAGATTCTTCTCCAAGTCCTGTACCTGGATGGACACGGCCGGCTGGCTGATTTCCAACGCCTTGGCTGCCCGGGAGAATCCCCCCTGGCGCGCCACTGTGTAGAAGATGCGCAGCTGGTGAAAGTTGAACTCAGTGATGGAACGACCTCCATATACGGCGGTAAATGGAACACCCTGTGTCCATTATACACCTTGCGGTTGTCCTGGAAGGGGGGAATGAAAAGCGGCCCTTTGAGGCGGGGCCGCTTTGCGTCTTGGGGCTTGATGAAGTCTTGGCTATGAGGCTTGGGAAGCGTTCAGCTTTGCCATGAGGCGAGACTTTTTCCTCGCTGCATTGTTCTTGTGGAGGATTCCCTTGGTCACGGCGGAGTCCAGAGCTTTAATGGCGGCTCCCACTTCGGTTTCGGCGTCGGCGCCCGATCTGAGGGCATCTCCGGCTTTGCCGACCATAGTCCTGGTGGCGCTTCGCACTTGGCGGTTTCTTAACCGCTTCTTTTCCATTTTCCGGGCTGTCTTTTCAGCAGGCAAAGGGTCCTCCGTATAGGCTTCTATTCAGCTAACCAGTATATACCCTGTGTCTAGCTTGGTGAAGACGCAGGGGACTCGGTATATCGGGTTACGCTCGACACTCCCTTGATTCCCTCCAACTTGGAGAAGAGGCGGCTAAGTTGAGCCACGCCCGTGGTAGAGAGGGTCAGAGATATGGTGGCCGTGCCGTCGGGGTTCTCGCTGGTCACCACCATCGCGATGTTGACGCCCTGCTCCGACACCTGGGTTGTGACGTCCCTGAGCAAGCCCACCCGGTCCCAGGCCACGATGGTCACTCTTACGGGGTAGAACTGCTGCACCTCGCCCCAGTCCACTCTGACCAGCCTCTCCTTCTCATCCTCGTTGCGGAGGTTGGGGCATGTCTTCTTGTGGACCGTGATTCCTTTGGCCCGGGTGATATACCCTACGATCTCCTCTCCGGGAATCGGGTTGCAACAGCGGGCCATGCGGGTGAGCAGGTCTCCCACCCCAAGCACCTTGATGCCGCTGGAAGGGCTGGAGAGGGGCAGGTCCGGGGCCCATTGGTCCACGGCCCGCTTCTCCTGTCCGGCCATGAGCCTGGCTGCTATCTGGGAATCGGTGATGGAGCCGGAGCCGACGGCCGCCAGGAACTCCTCGGGGCTGTCGTACTTGAACAATTTGGCGACGTCGGCCTCGCTCACAGACATGCTAAGGCGTTTCAGTTCCTTACGGAGATAGTCCCTTCCCCGTTGCACGCTTGCCCCTCGGGCCTGGCGTCTGAACCAGATACGGATGCTCTGGCGGGCGCCGGCTGTACGTACGTACCCAAGGCTGGGATTGAGCCAGTCCAGGCTCGGACCTCGAGCGGCTTTCGTGGTGTGAATCTCCACTGTGTCCCCGTTGTTGAGCTGGTAGTCCAGGGCCACGAGACGCCCGTTGACCTTGGAACCTATGCAGCGGTGTCCAAGCTCGGTATGTATCTTGTAGGCGAAATCTATGGGAGTGGACCCGGACGGAAGCTCGATGATGTCGCCCTTGGGCGTGTAGACGAACACCTGGTCACGGAAGAGGTCTGTCTTGACTCCCTCAAGGAACTCTTCCGTGCCGCTGACTCCCCGCTGCCACTCCAGCAGCTGCCTGAGCCAGGCCATCTTGTTTTCGAACTTGGAATCGGAGGCTCCGCCTTCTTTGTAGCGCCAGTGGGCCGCCACTCCATACTCAGCCGTCTGGTGCATGTCTTGGGTCCTGATTTGGACCTCTAGAGGCGCGCCGCCTTCACACATGACGGTGGTGTGGAGGGACTGATAGAAGTTCTCTTTGGGGGCCGCTATATAGTCGTCGAACTGGCCCGGCATCGGATGCCAGAGGTTGTGGACCACTCCCAGAGAGGCATAGCAGTCGTCCTTGCCTTTCACCAGCACCCTCAGGGCGTAAAGGTCGTATATCTCGCTCAGTTCCATGCCCTGGGCCTGGTATTTCTCCATCTTTTTGAAGATGCTGTAGATGTGCTTGGGCCGCCCCATGACCTGGGCGCTGACTCCGGCCTCTTCCAGGGTTTCTGAGAGAGTGGCCGCCACTCGTTTGATGTAGTCCTCCCGCTCGTCCCGTTTGAGGTTCAGCATCCGGGATATGGACTTGTACTTGGAGGGTTCCATGTGCCTGAAGGCCAGGTCTTCAAGCTGCCACTTGATTTCCCATATCCCCAGGCGGTGGGCCAGAGGGGTGTAGATGTCCAGGGTCTCCTGGGCGATCATCTTCCGCTTCCTGGGGTTGAGGGCTCCCAGAGTCTTCATGTTGTGAAGACGGTCGGCCAGCTTTATGAGGACCACACGGATGTCCTCCGCCATGGCCACCAGCATTTTGCGGAGACTCTCGGCCTGAATGCGGTCGTCCCGGACGGCGCCGTTGGCCTTGCCTTCTCCTTCGTCCATCATGCTGACGTCCATGCGGGTCAGCTTGGTTACGCCGTCAACGAGGCTCGCCACGTCGGTCCCGAATTTTTCCTGTATTTGCTTGTGTGTGACGCCGCAGTCCTCAACGACGTCGTGGAGCAGCGCGGCGGAGATGGTGGTCTGGTCCAAGCGCATGTCGGCAAGGACGAGGGCGGCCTGGAGGGGATGTTCTATGTACGGCCCGCCCGATGCACGGGTCTGGCCCTCGTGGCATTCGGCCGCGAACTCGTAGGCGCCTTCTATGGACTCGACGCTTTCCTGGGGCAGGTAGTCCTCAACCCTGGTTATGAGGTCTTTAATCCCGCTGGTCACTGTGTTGGTCGACTCCTGATTATTTGCCCTGATCCTGTCTAGTCCATGATACCTTGACGCCGTGACCAAGTCTAGCCGGAAAGCGCCTGGGGGGGCAGTTTTCGGCTTTGTCCCAGGGTCTTGGAAGGCCTTCTTCGGTGCGGACGGCCTTGGGCGATGTAAATGGCGATTCTGCCGAGACTGGTGCCTAAACTATTTCGTTCGATGCGAAAATTACTCTCGCTACCCCGTAGTCAATGAATCCGCTCCGCAGTTAATGAATATCGAGGGGAACATCAGCAGCAAGGTTGCTACTACCGAGTCATATTTGTTGTTCGGTACATGGACGGCCCGATTTCCGCAACCGGGCAGCTAACGCGGCGGCCTTCTCCTTGATTGGGGTTGGCAATCGACTTTTGGAGCAAATTATTAGGGCATCTTCAGCCCTCCCCGCATTGATGATGTTGCGGGAGGGATTTACACGCCAAGTCAAAGCGGCGCTTTCGTCGCGACCCCAATCTTCCGCAATATATCTGGCAACGGCCTCGTTTGATAGTTCGAAGTCGCAAAGTTCTCCGAAGAATGTCACAAAACATTCTTTCCCTATCGATCTAAGTTTTCGGTCCAATTCGTCGTCATCCATCTTGTCCCCCAAATCTCTCTGCGCTGCAAATGACTATCTCGCATCGGCGGGGGTTGCCCGTCTGTCTCCGCTCCTAGACGTCGTACCACTCTTATCTGACTTGAGGGTCGGTCTGGGTCTACGTGTGTCCATCAAGTCAGACCCTAGTCCCCAACGCGGTAGAGTCCGCTATCGTCATCCGATCCCCCGCAATCGGTAAGATAGTATCTTCCACCGTAGTAGACTCGTCCATGATAGGCCAAGAACTGGAATGTGAAGGGTTCGCCATAGGGCATCTCCACAAATTGTTCATCATCTTCCCCTCTGTTGATACGGAGCAAGCAATCGTGGCCCTTCACGCGATTATCGCCCTCGTATCCCCGGTGTCGGTATTCGTAGGTGCCTGGCAAAAGCTCGTCTTCCCCATCTCCAACAACCGCGCCGCTTCCCTTCCCTAGGATGCCTGTCGGGAAGTCAGAAGCACAATGGTCAAGTGCCAGAACAGCCGGCAACTGAGGATGGTCAGGCACATCGGAGGTTGAGCGCAGACCGCTGACCCACCACTGGCCTCCCCAGAAAGAATTGCCCTTCTTTATCCACTCCAGCACCAAGGCTTCCCATTCGGAGCAGAATGTTGCCGGATGCGGTGTGGGCGTGGGTGTCGGTGGTGGTGGAGTTGGTGTGGGTTCCGGCGTCGGAGTGGGCAACCCGGCGATGCGCGTGGCTTCCAACGATGCTGCGTAGCGTTCGGCTTCCTGACTGGCCTCAATAGCAGAGCGGGTGGCCAGTTCCACTTCTCGCCGGTGCTGGTCTACAGCGTCTATTGCAGCTTTGGTCGCTTCGAGGTCGGGAATTGGCCCAATAGTAGGGAATGGCGTCGGTGTTGGCAGCACTTGGCCGGATGGGGAAACCTGACCGCCAAGCCCCGACTTCACTGAGTTGATCGGTATAGCGAAGCCGATGCCAGAGACGGGACGTCCCGAATCGTCGGTTTCCACCCTGGATACAACCACTCCAGCAACCTGTCCAAACATATCCAGCAACGGCCCCCCGCTGTTTCCCGGATTCAGCGATGCGTCGGTTTGTAAGCGGCCTTCCCGCTTGGCGGAGATGATTCCTACGCTGACCGTAGGCTCCAAGCCCAACGACCGCCCCAATGGAAAACCTATGGCGATAACCTCCTCGCCAACACGGATTTCGTCGGAGTCGCCAATGGCAATAGGGATGAATGACAGGGTGGCATCTATTTTGATGTAAGCCAAGTCGAGGTCAGGATGTCTTTGGGTCACATTCCCCCGGTATTCGTTCCCAGTCACAAGCCGAACCGCAACTTGCTTGTTCCCATCTACGACGTGCTTGTTGGTGACCACGAGACCGTCTTCGTTTATGATGAAACCCGTCCCGGTGCCGGAACCCGCTATGATTTGGACCACGCTGGGCAACGCGTTCTCCGCCACATCAGCAACGGACAGGCCGGACGACAGTGGCTTGTCAAAAACCGTCTCAACATCAGAGCGAGGCACAGGGGTTCCAACCATAGACGGAGAGGACGGCCCCTGCGGTGAATCAGGGGCGGGTTCGCTCGTAGACGTAGGTGCGCATGCCACGGAAACGGACAACGATCCGGCGACAAGGATCGTGGCCAACCATTGCAGTAGCCGCAATGTTCTATCCCTTGTACATACTTCGAGTTGCACGCGAGCAATCATAGCACCGACCAAGGGTGTCGGTCGAAGTCTAGGGTTCGCAGAGGGGCTGTTCGCCTTTACACTAAATTGGGGCTGGGGTATTCTAGCCCACGGAGGACGACCATGCATTTCAAGGCCCCGCGGGGCACCGCCGACAATCTGCCGCAGGACCAAAAATACTGGCGCTACATCGAGCGGCAGGCTGTCCGTCTGTGCGGCCAATACGGCTTTTCCCGGCTTGATACTCCGGTGTACGAGGACTCGGGCTTGTTCGTCCGCTCCGTCGGCGAGGGCACCGACATCGTCGAAAAAGAGATGTATACCTTTCTAGACCGAGGGGGCGACAGCATCACCCTCCGGCCCGAGGGCACGGCTCCTGTCTGCCGCGCATATTTGGAACACGGAATGCACAATCTTCCCCAGCCCGTTCGACTTTACTATTTCTGTCCCGTCTTCAGGTACGAACGGCCCCAGTCGGGCCGCTTCAGAGAGCACCATCAGTTCGGGCTGGAGGTCCTGGGAGACGCCGACCCGTCGGTGGACGCCGAGGTTATCGACTTCGCCTGGAGCTTCATGGGCGCCCTGGGGTTGGGAGACGTCAACCTGACGGTCAACTCCATAGGAGACTCGACCTGCAGGCCGGAATACATAAAGGAGCTGCGAGACTACTATTCGCAACACGCGGACCGGGTATGCCAAGACTGCCGCAACCGACTGAACCGCAATCCTCTACGCCTCCTGGACTGCAAGCAGGAGACGTGCATTCCCCTGGGCGCCGAGGCCCCTATGTCGGTGGACTTCCTCTGCGACGAGTGCCAGCGGCATTGGGACTTGCTCAAGAAGTACTTGGCCGCCGCGTCTATACCATTCCGTGTGGACCATCGCCTAGTCAGGGGGTTGGACTACTACACCCGCACCGTGTTCGAGATTCAACCCAAGGAAGAGGGCGGCCAAAGCACAATCTGTGGCGGAGGCCGGTACGACGGGCTGATCGAACAGTTGGGCGGCAGGCCCACGCCGGGCGTCGGATTCGGCACAGGCATGGAACGGCTGGCCCTTAACCTGAAACGTCAGGAAATTGAAGTGCCGGAGGAGACGGCTCCGCAATACCTGGTGGCGTCCATCGGCGAGTCCACGCGGGAGGCGGCCCTGAATATCACGACGCAAATCAGAAAGAGGGGCGCTGGAGCCGTGCTGGGCAGCGCATCAAGGAGCCTGAGAGGCCAGATGCGCCAGGCCAACGCCCTCGGATTCAAGTACGTGGTGATTGTGGGCGAGGAAGAGCTGGCCCGCAACGAGGTGGGTCTCAGGGACATGAGCGGCGCCGGCCAGGAAACGGTTTCCATCGACAGTCTTTTTGAGAGGTTGGACTCCCCAGTCTAGGGAGTTCCCAACGTACATAGACGGCAACTATGCCCTCCCCATTTTAGGGGGAGGGTTAGGGTGGGGGTAGAAGTTCCGTCTGCTTCTCGGCGGCTCGTATTCCGGCCTGCTCCGGAAAGACGGGGCGGCCCCCCGGCCTACATCATCGTGTATCCGCCGCTCACGCTCAGGGTCTGCCCCGTGATGAAGCTGGCGGCGTCGGAAGCCAGAAACACCACCGCGTTTGCCACTTCCTCGGCTGTGCCTAAGCGTCTCAACGGATAGCCTCGTTTCACCCGCTCCAGCGTATCGTCGGTGAAAATCTCTCTCATTTCGTGCCACATGCTCTCGCTGCTCATCTCCTCCGGTTCGGGCACTGTCAAGCCGGGGCACACCGTGTTGAGCCGGATGCCGTAACGGCCCGTTTCCCGTGCGATGGCTTTGTTGAGAGCAATCACGCCCGCCTTGCAAGCCGAGTAGACGGCTTCCCGGTACTCTCCCATCCTGCCGGCGTCGGAGCTGATGCTCACAACGGCGCCTGACTGGCGTTCGATCATGTGAGGAAGGACGGCTCGGACGCAGTTGATTGGACTCCACAAGTTCAGATCAACTTCTTTGACCAGCACGTCCCTCGGCTTTTCCATGAATAACCTGTCCACGGACCAACCTACGTTGTTGACGAGCACATCGACGCTGCCGAACTCGTCTACGGTGCGCGACACCATAGCTTCGACCTGGGAGTATTCGGTCACGTCGGTCTTTATGACTATGGCCCTTGAGCCCGTTCCAAGAGCCGAGACTTCTTCGGCGACCTTCCCGCCCTGGGCCTCGTCTATCTCGGCGATGACCAGGTTGGCTCCTTCCTCTGCGAATGCGTGGACGATGGCGCGCCCGATGTTGGAGCCGCCTCCGGTGACGATTACGGTCTTGTTACTCAGCCCCAGTTCCATGACGGTTTCCTCCTATAGCTCGCCGCAGCGGTGGGTTAGAACACGGGTTGCCGCTTGTCCTTGAAGGCAGTGATGCCCTCCCTGGGATGGGGAGATGTCGTGGTGTATTCCACGAAGGCCTCGACCTCCTGGGCCACGCCCTCTCTCAGGGGCAGTTGGCGTCCCCTCCGCACCATGTCCTTGGTGCGCGCCATCCCCTGGTCGCTCTTGTCCCTGAGTTGGTCCAACAGGCCCTTCAGTTCCTGGTCCAACTGTTCCGGGGGGACAGCCCGCAGCGCCAAGCCCCACTCCTGGGCTTCCTTGCCGGAGAGCCAACGTCCGGTGAAGAGCAGTTCCATAGCCCGTTGGCGCCCGACGCGCCCGGGCAACCGTTGGGTTGAGCCTCCGCCCGGCATCAGCCCGAAGTTGGCGTGCTGGTCACCGATGCGAGCGTCCTCGGCAGCGATTACCATGTCGCATCCCAGCATCAGTTCCAGCCCTCCTGCCAGCACGAAACCGTGGACTGCTCCGATAACAGGAAAGGGCAGTTCCTCCAGCTTGAAGATGATCCCGTTGAGGACAGTCAAGTAGTCTCTGATGCGGTCGGGGGCGTCCAGGGAACCGGCTATCAGGTCCAGGTCGGCTCCGGTGCAGAAAGCCCGTCCATTGCCTCGGATTGTCAGGGCTTTCAGGCCCGGCGTCATCTCCAACTGTTGGAGGGCGTCGACTATCTCCCGCAGCATGTGGGGGCTCAGCGAATTCAGCGCTTTAGGTCGGTCAAGGGTTAGTGTGGCGAAGGGCGGGTCTACCTCGAGGCGAATGTTTCTGTAGTCCATCGGCGGCTCCCTAAGTGCAGTGTACCGTTCCGGTCGGGAGTTCCAATGATACTATAGGGTTTCGGGGCTGTCAGTTGGCCCCGCCCGCGCTGGCGGAGTCCTTGACACCCGGAGACGGGCTGGGCTATGGTTCTTGCAGTTGCAATTGCGAGTGAAGCGTTGAAACACGAGAAAATCCTGGAGACGGTAAAGGCCCAAGGCCTCAGGCTCACGCCCCAGCGGCTGATCATCCTGTCGGCCATAGCTGACGGCCACGGCCACATGAACGTAGACGAGGTCTACCGCCGGGCCAAAGACACCTATCCCTATATGGACATCGCCACCGTCTACCGCACTCTCCATCTCTACAAGAAGCTGGGCCTCGTCACCGAGGTGGGCATAGGCGACAGGCTGCACTACGAGCTTACCGACCCCGACGCCCGCCACAACCACATGGTCTGTCGCGTATGCGGTAAGGCGGATAACCTCAGCCCCTCTTATCTGGACGAGTTCAGAACGCGCCTCGTGGCTGAGTTCGACTTTGAGCCGGACCTGGACCATTTCACTGTCGATGGAGTGTGTTCCACTTGCCGGACGGACAACGGCCCGGACCCCCACGACTGACGCGTCAGCCGCCGTGCATGGCCGCCTCCCGGCATTCTGGACGCCCTCCCGACCATGAGAACCGCGAAACAAGACGCTCCTGAACAGGACGGCAGGGTGAGGCTCAGGGTCCAGCCGAAAGCATCGAGAGACACCGTTGGCGGCGTTAAAGACGGAACGGTGCAAGTGTCTGTGAAGGCCACGCCGGAGAAGGGGAAGGCCAACAAAGCCGTCACCGAATTGCTGGCCGACGCTCTGGGTGTGCCCAAGTCGGCGGTCGTCATAGTGCGGGGCCATTCATCCCGGGACAAGTGGATTCAAGTCGAAGGCATGACGGCCCAAAAAGTCTACGCCCGGCTGGCAACGGGGACCGCCGCAGGTGGAGACACCCCATAACGCCCGGCTTAGTTGTTGGGCGTCCTCAGATAGAATCAGAAGCCAGGAAAGGAGTCGTTTATGGAGATTGCGCTGAGGGTTCCGGGCTGTGCGCCCGCCAATGAGTCCGCCGCGTTTGCCCGCAGAGTGGAAGACGCCGGGTTCGACGGCATGGGCATACCGGACACCCAGCTGATTATGCGGGACGTGTACGTAACGCTGGCCCTGGCAGCCCAGAACACCTATAACCTGAAACTCTACACCGCTGTGACCAACCCGGTTACGCGCCACTTCTCTGTGCTGGCGTCCCTTGTCCAGACGGTGGAGGAGCTGGCTCCGGGTCGGATAGGCATAATAATAGGCAGCGGCTACAGTGCCGTACGCACCATCGGACAACGCAGGTCCACACTGGACATGATGCGGAGATGCGTGCTCACGGTGAGGAGCTTGCTTGCCGGCGAACAGGTCGACTTCGACGGTTTCCATGCAAGGCTGCCTTTCGCCGCCGGACGGCGCATCCCTCTAATCATCGCAGCCAGCGGCCCCAAGACCCTGGAATTGGCTGGAGAAGTGGCCGACGGAGTCCTCATATCCGCTGGCTTGCATCCCGCCATGCTGGATGCGGCGATGGAACGAGTGGAGGCTGGAGCCAAACGTGCGGGGCGAAACCTCGGCAGTGTCGAAGTCATGCACGCCGGACGCGTCCATATATCCCAGGACATGGAGACGGCCCACGCGATGGCGCGGCCGGTATGCGCTCAGTGGGTGATGGAGCCGTACAGAGCCTCATGGCTCAAGAAAGCAGGGATCGAGGTCCCAGACTTTGAGATTCCCCCGGAACTGCTGGCTCTCTATCCAGACATCCCCCACGCTGAGGACTGGGACGAGGCGCGCAGGCTCACTTCATTTTTGTCTGACGACATGGTGGCCGAGCTTTGCGACGCCATAGGGCTTTTCGGGACCGCCGAGTACGTCGCCGGGCGGCTGGGCCAACTGCGGGATCAAGGCATATCCAGGTTCTTCGTCCAGACTACGGAGACATACTCCTTCCCGGAAAGCACGCTGGAAGCCTTTCGAGATTCCGTTTTACCGCAGCTGAGGGGATAGCCGCATTTGCCGTCAGGGACACGTGGAGCAGTAGGAGTTTCTAAGCGTCAGGCAGGTGCGGGTTCGGGCGACTCAGGCGCCTTGGGGCGGAGGGGCGTAAACAGCACGATGACGGCGGGAATCAGCGTCAGGATTCCAGAGTAGTAGTATATCGACCCGTAGCCGCCCCAGTGCTTGATTATTAGCTCCGAGGCCAGGAACGGAGTCGCAATCCCGACCAGCCCGCCGAGTCCGAAGACCAACCCTATGGCCGTGGCCTCGGTGCCTCTGCCCACGATATCCAGCACTGAGGCCTGTAGGATGTGGTGCAGCGCAAAACTGAAAAGTCCCATGCCCGCGAACACCAGAAGCAGAAGCCGGCTGTCTCCGGTCTTGACCACCAGCAGCGACAACGCCCCCGCGACAATGAAACCGGGAACCATGATGGCCTTTCGCCCGACTTTGTCGGACAAGGGACCTAGAATTGGCCCGGATATCACGCCCATGCCAGCCAGCAGTCCTAGATGTAAGCCCGCCTCGATTTTGCCCATTCCCAAGCTGCTGGCAGCGTCGATGACCCCCATGTCGTCTTCGACGCCTATCAGGTAGAAGGGTGTCCAGTGGGCGACGGCGCTCAACCCAATGCCCCTGAGCGTTGCGGCGAGCACCAAGGCCATCACAACAGGGTTCTTGACCGCCGTCAAAGAATGGCGCAGCTGAGGCAACAGTTTCTTGGGTTCTTCGCCGTCCTCATCGGAACTGCCGACATCCCTGAGCGACCACCAGACGAATACGGCCATCAGCGCCGCCGGGATGGCATAGATGAACAGAACGTAACGCCATAGGAGCACGGTCAAGAGGACGGCTGCCAGCAGCGGCCCCAAGTAGTTGCAGATATTGGCCACTGTGCCGTGGATGGTGATGGCGAATCCCCGCCTATCGGGGAACCGCTGAGAAAGGGCGGCGGCCGCTGGCAGGTGCCACAACGAACCCGGCACGGAAATCAGCAGCACCGCCAGGGCCAGGACGGGCAAGTTGGGGGACGCCCCCATTATTATGAACGTGAGGGCCGACCAGGCCATGCAGGCGGTCAGAATCAGGCCCCACTTGTCCTTCAGCATGTCCACCAAAGGACCGCCGCCCAGGTTGACTACGCTGGAACCTGCCTGCCGAACAGAGAAGAGGATGGCTACAGTAAAGTTGCTGTAGCCAAAGACAGCGGCTATCTCTCGCAATATCAGAGGGAAGCCCAGGTCATAGAGATGGGATATGCCGTGGCCAAAGGACAGGCTCCCAAGGACAAAGCCCCGGTTCTGCCGAATCCCTACCTGAGCCGGAATAGCCTCTTCCAAAACGCAGGTCCTAGCTTACCCGTTGGTCCAGCTGAACGAAGTTCCCGTCCGGGTCCTCGAAAATAGTGGTCATCACTTGGCCGCTTCCGTCCTCCCCATACCAGCCGGAGTCCACGGTGTTCGGCCCGGAACGGATCGCTACACCCGCAGCCTTCAGTTTCTCCAACGTTTCCTCCAGGTCTTCCACCCAGAAGGCGAAATGGTGGTATCCCAGCTGGTTCATCTGCAACGGCTCGCCGGGGATCAGGTTCTTGGTTTCCCCCAACACGATGAAGGTCGAGTCCGGGCCGTCCTCCCAACGGAGGTACACGGCCCTTCTCTCATCGGGAGTGCCTCCACGTTCGATTCTGTCCAAGTCCACCTTAAGCCCCAGCAGGTCCCGGTAGAAACCGAGGGCTGCGTCCATGTCCTTGACTCCGATGGCGAGGTGAGAAAAGGCTCTAGTCTTCACAATATCCTCCTAGCGGGTGCCGGGTTATTCGTTGATGCATTGTTCGAACTGTATTGGAAGGCCGTCCGGATCATAGCAGAAGAGGGAGTAGTACCTGCACCCGTAGACGGGTTGAAACAGCGTGTTGTCCACCTCTCTGGGTTCTGAGAAGCATTGCACGCCGTCTGCGGTCAGCCGCTCGTACATTTCGTGGATGTCGTCCACCCAGAAAGAGAAGTGGTCGATGGGAGTGGCGTCTGTGCCGCCATTCTGGTATTCCACGTCCAGGTATTGGGCGATAACCAACTTGAAGGAGTCGTTGTTTCCTTCCCAGTCCAGGTATGCGGCCCGGCGTCTGTAACTGCCGCCGTCTTCCGTCGCCTGATGGTACATTCGCATCCCCAGCAGATCGCTGTAGAAATGAAGGGACTTGTCCAGGTCTCGCACGTACAGGGCATTGTGGGACATGCCTATGGTGGCCATTCTCTCCTCCTTACATAAGATAGCCCGGCAATTTCGGGATCTTCATTATGGAGTCAAACAGAGGAAGTAAACGGGCGGCCTGCTCGACTTGTGCGTCGGCTTGCCCGGACCGTCGCCGAGTCCCGCCGACAACGGAAGTGTATACCACTGCAGCCCGGATGTGAAATTTTCGCACGCAGACTTCTTGTTGCATACTTGCGCATAGGATAAACTATATAACCATCACTACAACATCAAGTAATTGCCAATGCCAGACGCTTCCACCGACCAATTGCTGAAAAAGCTAGCCCTCGTAGAGGAAAGATACACCGAGATCGAGGACCTCCTCTCCGATCCGGAAGTGGCAACCAACTATTCCAGAGTCCAAACCCTGGCCAAGGAACGGTCTTCACTCGAAGGGCGGGTCGCCATGCTCCGCGAGTATCGCAACCTCTTGGCCCGCAAGCGGGACGCTCACGCCATCCTGGAAGACGCACCCGACGCGGAAATGGTTTTGCTGGCCCGGGACGAGTTGGAGTCGGCCGACCTCCGCATCGCTCATCTGGACCGGGAATTGAAGCTGGCTCTTCTGCCCAAGGACCCCAACGACGACAAGGACGTCATTGTTGAGATACGCGAGGGAGTGGGAGGGCTTGAAGCGGCCCTCTTCGCCGGAGACCTGTATCGCATGTACACCCGCTACGCCCAACTGCAGGGCTGGCAGGTTGACGTGCTGAACTCCAATCCCGCCGAAAAGGGCGGATTCAAAGAGGTGGTATTCGAGATCAAAGGGTCTGGGGCGTTCAGCAGGCTCAAGTTTGAGCGGGGCGCCCACAGAGTGCAAAGAGTGCCCCTCACCGAGGCGTCCGGCAGAATCCACACTTCCACTGCCACCGTCGCCGTTCTTCCTGAAGCCGACGAGGTGGAAGTGGACATCAACCCGGACGATCTGCGTGTGGATATATTCCACGCCAGCGGCCACGGTGGGCAAAACGTCAACAAAGTGGCCTCAGCGGTTCGCATTGTTCACATTCCCACCAACACAGTGTCCATCTGTCAGGACGAACGCTCCCAGTTCAAGAACCGCCAAAAGGCTATGGCGGTCCTGCGTGCCAGGATTTACGAGGCGGAACAGCGTAGGAAGGACAGCGAGATTACCGCGGCCCGACGCGCCCAGGTGGGGACAGGAGAGAGGGCCGAAAAGATTCGTACCTACAACTTCCCCCAAGACCGAATCACCGATCACCGAATCAGTTCCAGCTTCCACGGCATCCAGCAGGTGCTGGACGGGGGCGTTGACGAAATCATAGAAGCGTTGGGCGCGAACGAACGCACCGCCCTGCTGGAGCAGGCCCTGACCTGATCCGGTGACACCCGCGGACCTCGCTGTCGCCTAAGCCCCGGTGGGCAGGAACGCCGTGTCGTCAGAATCAATAAAGCTGGATTTCACTAGCCACGCGGTTCGCGTAATGGCGGAGCGAATGATTCCGATGGAATGGGTCGAACGTGTGGCCTCTGGGCCGCAGTTGCGCACTCCCGATCCGAACGACCCCGAGGTTGAGCGGTTTTTTAGCCGCATCCCGGAACAGGGTGGCCGTGTCCTGCGTGTAGTTGTGAACACCCGTGTTGCGCCTTGGCGGGTAGTCAGCGTATTCTTTGATCGCGACATGAGAGGAGCACTATGAAATTGCACGTGGACAAAGAATCCGACGCACTGTACCTGCGCCTCGACGACTCCATAATTGTCGAGTCCCAGGAGGTCTCCCCGGGAGTGGTCCTCGACTACAACGAATCGAATGAAGTGGTGGGCGTAGAGATGCTGTATCTTTCGAAACGCTCCTCTAAGCTGAATCTTTCCGCACTGGAATTCGAAACGGCTTAGCTCAGGGAGAGTTAAGTCAATCGAAAGCTTGGGCATTCACCAAAAGGTGGGGGAACCGTCGTCGAATGACTGCAGGTCAGTCCATGCCAACCCTCGGTGAGACGCTGCTCCGAATGACCGGGTCGCTGGAGGAAGTTTCCATCCCGGACGCCAGGCTGGAAGCGGAAGCGCTGCTGGCCCACGCCCTCGAAATATCCCGAACCCAGGTTTTAGCCCATCCGGAGCGACCTCTGTCGCCCGAAGAAGAAGCGGCTGTTTCTGAGGCGCTCCGCCGTAGGTTGAACCGCGAACCCTTGGCCTACATCACGGGACGCCGGGAGTTCTTCGGCGTAGACCTGATGGTCAATCCGTCGGTCCTGATTCCACGGCCGGAGACCGAGGTACTGGTGGAGACCGCTCTCAAGATTGCCAATGAATTCCCCGAGGGCCCGGAACTGTCCGTGGTTGACGTGGGAACGGGGTCCGGGGCGATCGCAGTGTCGCTGGCCCTGCATCTTCCCTCGGCGAGAATATTCGCGATTGACTCTTCCGGAGCGGCTTTGGAGTTGGCTCAGGCTAACGCCGAATTGCATGGAGTGATGGACAGAATCACGTTTTTGGAAGGAGATTTGCTGTCGCCTTTTAGTGGTGGTGTAGACCTTATTGCAGCAAACCTCCCCTACGTGCGGACCGGTGAGCTTTCGAGTTTGGCGCCGGAGGTTCAGCAGGAGCCCACGGGGGCGCTCGATGGAGGCCAAGACGGGCTGGACGTGGTCAGGAGAATGATGCAGCAGGCCCAGCACGCCATATCCGGTGACGGCGTGATTCTGTTGGAAATGGACCCCAAACAGGCCGAGCCTTTGCGCAGTATGGGAGAATCCCTGTTTCCGGGAGCGGAGATTTCTATCCTTAAAGACCTAGCCGGACTGGACCGCGTCTTCATGCTCCGCTAAGGAATCCGCGGTATGCCGCCAGTCCTGCGTCTCCCCACACAACCGCATCTTATGGCATAGTAGCAGTGTGAAGCCTCCCGGACATGCAGCCATATCCATAGGCATTGGCGGAATCGTGTGGGCCGTCACCAAGTCCCCCTACTCCATGCTGGCGGCCACGGCAACCGGCGTCGCTATAGATATCGACCATCTGCTGGAATACTACCTCTGGTTTGTCAAAGGAGACAACTCACGGGTCTTCTACCTTCTTCATAGCTATGAGCTGCTGGTCCCCTGCATACTGGCTGGTGTGCTGTCCGGGGGAGACCCGGTGGTGATTGGGGTCAGCGCCGCCTTTCTGGGTCACCTGGTCACCGACCAGATTGCCAACCCGATGCACCCCTTGGCTTACTTCTTCACGTTCAGGGTGATAAACAGGTTCAGCCGGGCCAAACTGGTGCACCAACCCTGGGACGAGCTGAGGGCAGAATTCCTGAATGTCTACGGGGCGAGGGCGGCCTTAAGAAGATTAACCAAAGGGCAAAATGACCGCACCTATTGACGTGTGCTGAGGTTTTAGGACCTCTCTGGGTCGGGTTCCGTTTCGTCAGCGGTAGGTTGAACAGGGTTCGCTCTCTCCGGCGTAGGACCGTTGTCTGCCGTCCAGGGAATCCCGCCAAAGGTTAGGGGCCCTGTTTTTATGCTGTCTGGCGACGCTATTCCAGCTGACAATATCAGCTTCATTGCTTCATCCACAGGCAAGTCCGTATAGGTCACCCGGTCCTCGGGTATGATGCACAGGAACCCTGAGGTTGGGAATGGAGAGGTCGGGCAGTACACGGCCAGCAGCGTGCCGCCGTTCTCATCCTTCATCTTGGCGGTGACCAGACCAATGGACCTGAGTCCGTATCCTGGGAACTCGATGAACACCACGGCGCTGTACTTGCCGCCTGACCCGTCAGCGACAGTGCTGAGCACGTCAGTCGCCTGGCGGGCGGTGCGGTATATTCCTCGCACTACGGGGACCAGGTCCACCACCCCGTGGCCGAACTGGATTAGCCTCCGCCCCAGGAAGTGAGTTGTTATCAGTCCCACCAGGTATATGATCAGCGCCAGACCGGCGATGCCCATGCCGGGGAACGCGTATCTTGGCGCGAACTCTTCTATCAGGTCTTTGATTATAGGGTCGAACGTATCGAACAGGAACTTGAGTATGACGAAAGTGACCACAAGGGGCAGAATCACCAGAATGCCGGCGCCTAAGCTGCTCCGCACGTGGCTGCCAACGGCTCTAAAAAACGAAATTATGAACAATGGCGTGTCAACCGAACTCTGTAGCCCTGGCGCCGGGCATACGGTCTGGGGCGGGTCTCGACGGAGTCTAAAGCTCTCGGTATAGTCGGAGGGTGTCCTGGGCCACCCGTTCCCATCCCATGCCTTCAGCCCGCTCCCGGGCTGCCTTCCCCATGCTTTTCTGCAGGGCTTTATTGGAGAATATCATTTCCACCGAGTCGGCGTAAGGCTCTGGGCAGCGTCCTGAAACCAGATATCCTGTGCGCCCGTGATGCACCACCCCGCTCAAACCGCCCACTCTGGAGGCCACCACCGGAGTGCCGCAGGCCAGCGCTTCCAGCGCCACCAAACCGAAACTCTCGTAGTATGAAGGCACCAGGCAAACGTCCGCGGCGTTGTAGTAGACGGGCAGCTCTCGCTGGTCCACCAGCCCCACGAACTCCAGCGATTCCTCGATGCCCAGCGATTGGGCCATCTCCTTTAGACGCACCACCTCGGCTTCCTGTTCCATGTTTCCGCCGACTATCAGAGCCTTTATATGGGTCTCTTCCATTGCGGCTACACTTTGCAGGAGAAGGTCCAGGCCTTTTATCGGCTCGATTCTGCCTACAAACAGGATGACCTTCTCTCCGTTGAGACCTAACCGCTTGCGTGATTCCTCCATGTCCAGAGGCTTGAACAAGGAGAGGTCCACACCGCAGGAAAGCACCCGGATTCTCTCCTCCGGGGCCTGGTACAAGCGGACCATCGCAGACTTCTCATGGGTGCTGGAAGCGGTTATCAGGTCAGCCTCGGACATGAGCTCCCGTTCGACCTCCGACCTGTGGGGAGAATCATCTTCACCGACCCGCGCCCGTGCCTTGATTTCCATCAGAGTATGGAACGTAACGACGTGGGGGACGCTCCAACGCCGGGCCGCCCTGCCGCCGACCCATCCCGACAGCCAATAGTGGGAGTGTACCAGGTCATAGCTTCCGCCGTCGGTCCGCCGAAACCGTTCCATGTCCTCCAGGAAACCCGGAAGGTGGCCGAAAAAGGCGCTCATGGGCAAGTCGGGCGGGCCGCCGTCCAGATGGACCAACCGGACGTTGTCGTCCAGGTCGACGACGTCATCATGGTGTCCCGGGTGCCTGCGGGTGAACATGTCCACCTTCACTCCCATGCTGCCTATGCGCTGAGAGAGTTCTTTCAGGTATACGTTCATGCCCCCGGCCTTGCCCTGCCCCGGAGCGGCAAGGGGACAGGTGTGCAGGCTTATGAGAGCCAGCCTGTCTACTTTCAATTCCGCCTGACCGTCAGTTGATATATCACTGTGTCCTTCGCTCCAAGGTCATACTTGTACGGTTCGGGTCCCCTGAGGAAATCGAAACATTCCAGGCCGGACTCTATGGCGTCCCGCACACACATGGCCTTGAGCGCCAGTCCTACGGAATAGTAGGAATAGTCGGGGTCGTAGCCGCTGTTGTAGAGGTGGCGGGCGTTGCGGTAGTCGAAGCATATGGCGGTGGCTGTGCGGTTGCCGTCCAACTCCAGGAAGAAGAGCCGGAAGGCGCCCATTTCGGCGGTCTCCCGGGCGATGCTCCTGAAGAAGCGTTCCCGCTCCGGGGTAAGGAATCTCCGCTTTTCCTGTTTGCTCTTCCGCATCAGGGGGAAGAAGTCTTCCAGGTTGGCTTCCACGTCCTCAGGGGTGGAATAGACCCGGAAGACCAAGTCCTCGTGGGCCGATTCCAGCCTGCGGAGCTTGCGCCTGAGTTCGTGGCGGTCCTTCTTAGAGAGTTTGCTCAGGTAGGCGTCCCAGCTATAGGGAAGCTTAACTCTAGGTGCCACGTCCTCCTCTTCTATGTTTACCGAATGGCCTCTGGACCGGGCCAGCTCAGGCAGATGGGCCAGAGTGGGGGAGTCGGTGCCCAGGGACGACAGGAGGATGGAGTCCCAGGACTCTCCCTCCAGGAATTCCAGCAGGCTATCGTAGAAGCGGAGTTCGCTTCCCGGCGCCACAAGAAAATCTCCGTAGTCATTCAGGTCCTGGCTGCCGATGAATGAGATTGTGCCGTTCCTGCGGGCCAGCGGCGCTATTGCATCCACCTTATCTCCGCTGTTCATACACAGCATCATCATCTCGGCGCCGTCGCCAAAGAGTTTCCACCAAGTCTTCTGCCACTGGTGGGTAGTGAAAATGGTGTGGCTTACTGGGCCGTTGAGAACGCTCCTCCACGCCTCTTCGGCGGCGCCGTAGGAGTCTAGTCGGGTAAGCCCGGTCAAGGCCTTCTCCCGTAAAGGGCGGCCATAAGCTCGGCCTTATCGGAGCCGTTGGCGTCAAAGGACCCCCTGAAGGCCGAGGTCGCTATCAGACTGCCTTCTTTCTTGACTCCCCGCATCGTCATGCACAGATGCTCCGCTTCTATGACGACTCCTGTTCTGTGGGGTTGCAGTACGTTGTGAATGGCGTCTGCCAGGCGGGCGGTTATTCGCTCCTGGAGCTGCGGCCGTCTAGCTACGGCGTCCAACGCCCTCGCAAGCTTACTGGCCCCGGCGATCTTACGGTCTGGGGCATAGGCGATGTGAGCCCTGCCAAAAAAGGGCAGAAAGTGGTGCTCACAGATGGAATGGAAGGAGATGTCTCTGAGGACAGCCAATTCGCCGTGGGACGCGCCTTCTTCGAACACCGTGTTCAGCTCGGATTCCGGCTCGACCCCCAGCCCTTGGAAGAGCTCTTCGTACATGTCCGCGACTCGCCTGGGGGTATCCTTGAGGCCCTCCCTGGACGGGTCTTCACCGATAGCCTCTATCATTATGGCTACGGCGGAGTGCAGCTTTGCGCGGTCAATCATTGGGCATCTCTCTAGACGACATCCTCTGGCGCTCTGGGGCCATTATACAACCAATCCCATCCGGCAATCTTCCTGAGGTATGGGGGACCGGTGTTCTACTCGTCGTCCCAATCCAGGATTCTTATCAGGTTGTTTATCTCCCTGACGGTGTTGACGCCTCTAATCAGAGTCAACGACTTCTGCATGGAACGTTCAGCCGACGGATGGGTCGTCACCACCAGTTCAGCCGTTTGGGTCGCAGGGTCAGCGTCCTTTTGGAGCACGTTGGCGATGCTGATGTCGTGGTCGCCGAGTATACGGGCGATGTGGGCCAGCACACCGGCTTGGTCCGCGACGTTGATTCTCACGTAATACTTGCTGACCAACGACGACATGGGAGTGATGGGCTTGGCTCCGGTGACAGGTCGTGGCTGCGGAGGGCTTCCCGACCTTATGCGTCGCGCCGCCTCGACGATGTCCCCTACTACGGCGCTGGTGGTGGGCTCCCTGCCGGCGCCTCGCCCGTGGAACAACACACGCCCCACCAAATCGCCTTTCACTTCGATCGCGTTAAACACTCCGTCCACCTTGGCCAGCATGTGGGTCAGGGGAACGAGAGCGGGATGAGTCCGCACCTGGACAGCATCGCCGTCGTCCTGGGCTATCGCCAGAAGCTTGATTGCGTATCCCAACTCCTGTGCGTAACGGAAGTCCCTCGCTTCCAGACGGGAGATGCCCTCCCGATATACGTCGTCGGAATGTACGCTGGTGTGGAAAGCCAGGCTGGACAATACGGCCAGCTTGTATGCGGCGTCGTCGCCCTCTATGTCGCTGGACGGGTCCGCTTCCGCGTATCCAAGGCGTTGGGCCTCTTTGAGGGCGTCGTGGAAACTGGCGCCGCCGTTGGCCATGTTGCTGAGGATGTAGTTGGTAGTGCCGTTAATGATGGCCGTTATAGAGCCAATGCGATTGGCCAGCAGGTCTTTGGTTAGGGGCCCGATTATCGGGATTCCGCCTCCCACGCTAGCCTCGAAGAGTAGATGCACTCCCTTCTCCGATGCCAGGGTCGTAAGCTCGGACCCGTGCTTGGCCATAACCTCCTTGTTGGCTGTGATCACGTGCCTGCCGGAGTCCAACGCCCGACGGATGTAGTCGTAGGCGGGGTTTTCACCACCTATAAGCTCAACGACGAGATGGACTCCGGGGTCGTCGAGCAGAACTTCGGGTTCGCTTGTCAGGAGAGGACCGACGGCTTCGGGACTGCGTGGCCTGGACGCGTCACGCACCAGGACTCTTTTCAGGACCACTCCGCACTCAGCCAATTTGGGGACTGGACTGGGGTCCCCCGTCAAGGCGGAAGCGACTCCGCCTCCGACGTTACCCAAACCCATAAGACCTACGCCTATTTCATGGTCAGGGCCCACCGTCTATCCTTCAATCTCGTCTTGGGCGGTCATTCTCATCCCGGCGGCGCAGCCTGAGTGGGTTGAGCGGGGTCGGGAATATTCAGCTTGGCCACTTGGTCCAGCACCCAGGCGTAGATGGCGGAGTTGTTCTTCACCTCCAACCAACCGTCGCGTCCGCCCTCTAATTGTTGGTCGATGAGCCAGTTGGACAGGGCTTGGTCCTTCATACGATCCCGCATCAGGTCGCTGATTTCACGCTGGGCAGGACCGTCGATCATCTGGATGATGTAAGTGCCAGCCTCTTGGAAAATCGGGCCGCGAATTTCGTCGACCTGCATGGGCTCGATGTCGTTTTCAGGGTCGCCGAATATCGCCTTGTCCAGTCGCGTAAAAGCGTCTTTTGGCACCCAACCCACGTAACCCTGGCCGTCCGCAAACCGCCGCTCGGTGTTGACCACCGCTGCAACAGCGGTGAAGTCCTCTTCGTCAACACGGTTCCTCACTTCATCGGGGTCCGCTTGGGGGACGCCTGCCTGAGTCTCCTGCAAGCTGGAAGGCAAGACTATCCATCGGAGTTCCACGCTCTCGGCCACGGAGGGTATGCGTTCGCCCAGCTTTTCCCTGGTCCTCTCCCGCAGGATGCTCTCTTCCACTATTTCCCGGTAGTCGGAGTCAGATATGTGGGCGGAGGTGAGGAATGTCTGGTACCGTTCTCTGAATTCACTGTCCAACTGGCCTGGAGCCGCCTCGTCGGGACTGCCAATCCGGGGAGCGAAGTTCTCCCGCAGCCGCTGGTCCACGTCGGCGTCGGTGATGAAGAGGTTGAAGCCGGGGGCGGCGCGCCTGACTATGCCAGCCTGGGTGAGCTCGCTCAGCACCTCGAAGGGAGCTTTGCCCACAGGATAGGTCTGGCCCAATCCCGCCGCGATGGACCTTTCCAGCCGAATCCGGGTCACTATGTCCGCCTGGGTGTAGACCTTGTCCCCCACCCGGGCGGCCAGCACCTGGTTGGGGCGCACGAACTCCCAGTACCAGGCAAAAGCGATGACGCCGATGACGGCAATCAGGATAACGCCTCCCACTGCGATTGCAATCCGGCGCCGCTTACGGGTCGCCGGGTCCAGTTGGGTGCGCGTAATACGGGCGTCCTGCCGGGGAGGGCGTCGATTCCTCATCCGCCGGTCGGAGGGCGGCGTTCGGTTTGTTCTTTCAGAGTGCATAGTGCAGGCCCGGTGTATACCTGTACGCTTTGGAGGGCCTTACGGATGGAATCAGCTGGTCCAAGAGGAGGTGACTCAGGAAGCCGCCGGAGTCTCCGCGGCCTCTGCCGGTTCAGCGACAGGAGGGGCTTCTCCGTCTGTCGCCGGCTCTGCAACCGGCGTAGGTTGGGGAGTGGACCCGGCAGGGGCGGGTTGCGGCGGCGCCGGCATAGCCCTAAAGGCTGAGGCGACATTACCCTTGACGTGGGCGGGGGTGAAGGGCACGAGAGCTATGTGCCGCGCCCTCTTGATGGCCGTGGACAGGCTTCTCTGGTGGCGGGCGCAGACCCCCGTCTTCCGTCGAGGTTCCATCCTGTAGCGGTCGGATATGTACCGCCGCATTCGGGCTATGTCCTTGTAGTCGATGATTTGCACCTTCTCAACGCAGAAGGCGCATACCTTGCGGCGCGGAACAAAGCGTCCTCTGCCTCGTCCTCGGCCCTGTCTGTTGTCTCTTCGCGGCGGTGGCGGCATTATCGGTGTCTAACCTCCGGTGTCATTAGAGTCGCTTGTCTCTTGGCGCAATATTTAGAAGGGAAGGTCGTCAGGCTCCATCATCGAGTCGCCGCCCGAGGAGCCTTCCCGGGGTGAGTCGTCAGAACGTCCTCCGGACCCACCGAGAAATCTGACGTCGGACGCATTGATCTCGTTTGAGAACCGCGTCTCGCCGTCCCGGGTCTGATAGGTGCTGCTTTTCAGCCTGCCTTCCACGTAGACCTTACTTCCCTTGGAAAGATATTGGTTGCATGACTCCGCCTGGCGGCCGAATACGGAGATTCTGAACCACTCCGTATCCTCTCTTGTTTCGCCGTCGGACGTGGTGTATCTGTAATTGGTGGCCAGGGAAAAGTTGGTCACCGCCTGCCCGCTGGGCGTGTAGCGCATCTCAGGGTCGCGGCCCAGGTTTCCGATGACCATCATCTTGTTAAGAGTCATTGGGGACCTGCCTACTCCTCCGCGTTTTCATCGGGGCCGGGTTCATCGGAAGCGGGAGCGGCCGCTTCCGGAGCTGCGGGAGCCTCTGCTGCTGCGGCTTCGGGAATTGCTTCGGAAGCCTCAGCCGGGGCCACCGGAGACTCGTCGGTCGCTGACTGCGCCGTTGGCTCCTCAGCCGGGGCTGTGGGAGTCTCGGCGGTTACGGGTTGAGCTGTTGGGTCCTCAGCCGGGGCCGCGGGGGACTCGGCGGTCGCCGATTGCGCCGCGGAAGCCTCTGGCGGGGACGTGGGAGCCTCGGCGGTTGCGGGTTCGGCAGAGGGAGCTGCCGTTGGCGTTTCACCCGGAGTGGCCGCTCGGGCCGCCGGGGGAGCGCCGGGAGGTCCGCCCGGCGGAGGGGGAGGCCCACGGAAGGGGCCGCCTGGTCCTCTGCGGTTGTCGAACCTGCGTGGCCCAGGTTCTCTTGGAGTGAAGTCCGCAGTGGTTGGGGCGGTTATATTAACGGAATCGGCGTTGACCAGCAGATATCTGAGAATGTTCTCGCCCAGATTAAGCTGCGGCTCCAGCTCTCTGGGGGCGACAGTGTCGGTGGAAAAGCGGGTCAGGAAATAGGAGCCCTCCAGAAAAGTCTGGCTGCCCTTTCGGATCGGGTAGGCCAGACGCCTCATGCCCCAGTCTTCCTCCTGGGTTATCTCTCCGTCTCCGTTGGTTATGAGCTGCTTTATTCTGTCCCGAGCGCTCGTTTTGTCTTCATCAGAAAGTATGGGGCTGAAGACCACCACCAGTTCGTATTGGCGCAAATCGTATCTCCGGTTGAATTTCTGGAATGATTATAGCATCCCAGGAGTCCGCCCTCAAACACTAGGAGTCGAGACCTGGCACAGGAAAGCGGGAAGTGAGCTCCAAGACTGCTTCTTTGACCTGAGAACGGACCCCTTCGTCTTCCAGGTTGGTCAGCAGCTGGACTATGAGTGAGGCAACGCTTTTCGCGTCCTCCACGCCAAATCCCCGGCTCGTAATGGCCGGAGACCCTATGCGCAGGCCGCTGGTCACCCTGGGCGGCCTGGTGTCATACGGTATGGTGTTTTTGTTGGCAACTATTCCCACGGACTCCAGGGCCTCCTCAGCCTGCCGTCCCGTGAGACCGATGGGGTTCAGGTCCACCAGGAGCAGGTGGTTGTCGGTGCCTCCGGACACTATGCGAAGTCCTTGTTCGGCGAGTCCCTGGGCAATGGCCTGTGCGTTCTCCACGATTCGAGCCTGATACTCGGCGAACTCCGGTCGGGACGCCTCCAGGAAGCAGATGGCCTTGGCTGCAATTACGTGCATGAAGGGGCCCCCCTGGGAGAAGGGAAAGACCGCTCGGTCTATCTTTTGCCGAAGTTCGTCTGTGCATAGTATGAGGCCGCCCCGGGGGCCGCGTAGGGTTTTCTGGGTTGTGGAGGTGACCACCTGGGCGTGGGGAAGGGGCGACGGGTGGACTCCTCCGGCTATAAGCCCTGCTATGTGGGCCATGTCGACCATCAGGAGAGCGTCAACGGAGTCGGCAATCTCCCTGAACCTCTTGAAGTCGATGGTGCGAGGGTAGGCCGTGTAACCCGCCACTATGAGCTTGGGCCTGTGCTCTTCGGCCAGGCTTGCCACCTGGTCGTAGTCGATGGTCTCGGTGTCTCTTGTCACGCCGTAGGCGACGAAGTTGTACAGCTTACCGGAGAAGTTTACAGGGCTGCCGTGAGTAAGGTGCCCGCCTTGGTCCAGCTGCATCCCCATGACTGTGTCACCCGGCTCCAGAAGGGCGAAATAGGCGGCCAGGTTGGCCTGGGCTCCGCTGTGGGGTTGGACGTTGGCGTGCTCCGCCCCGAACAGGGCTTTCACCCGATCTATCGCCAGCTGTTCCGCTTGGTCCACAAACTCGCATCCGCCATAGTACCTGCGCCCGGGGTAACCTTCGGCGTACTTGTTGTTCATTACGTTCGACTGGGCGTCGAGGACAGCCTTGCTGGCGTAATTTTCCGAAGCGATGAGGACGATGCTCTGCCGCTGCCGCATCTCCTCGCTTTTTATCGCCTCCGCAATCTCCGGGTCAGTGCGGGCTATGGATGTCATCAAGCTCCTCCGACGGCCTGAACGCTCAGATGCTCAGATCCATGTTTAGAGAATATGCGCCTTCGAAACGCAGGCGTATTCTATCCTCTATTTCAGTCTATCCATGCCTTTCAAGAAGTGTCAACGACGGGAACATCCACTGATTGCCCTTGGTAGATGCACGTTTGACACCGTGCGGGGTTGGGGCGATGATAAATATATCCCCAACGGCGTAAGGTTATGCGCATCTCAAGACCCTTTCACGTTCTGGTCCTCATTGCTTCGATTGTCCTTTTGTCCCTGGGACTGACAGGCGCCGTTTCAGCGCAGTCCAGTGGGCCCGAGGTCCTAGTGATTGACGTGGACGGCGTAATCAACAACGTGGTGGAGCGTTACATTTCCAGGGCCGTGGACCGGGCCGTCGACCGGAACTCCGAAGCGCTGGTCATCAAGCTGAACACTCCGGGCGGCTTGCTGGACTCCACCGAGGGGATAGTGGAGGAACTGCTCAGCGATAGGGTTGCCACCGCTGTATATGTCTCTCCCAGGGGCGCCAGCGCAGCCTCTGCGGGGACCTTCATCACGGCGGCGGGTACCTTTGCGGTTATGGCGCCTGCCTCAAACATAGGAGCGGCGGCCCCGGTGGGCGTGGGAGGCGAAGACCTGCCTGACACCCTCAAGGGCAAGGTGGTCGAACACACGGCGTCGCTGATGAGAGCCATAGCCGCTCATAGGGGTCGGAACTCAGAGGCCCTGGTTGACACCGTCGTAAAGGACCCGCCAAGGTCCTATACCAGCGAGGAAGCGGCGGAACTGGGGGTCGTGGACTTCGTGGCAGGGGACATCCGGGAGCTGTTGGCCCGGATCGACGGCGAAACGGTCACCGTCCAGACGGACACTGGGCCTATCGAAGAGAGGCTGGACGTTCAGGACGCCGTCCTCGAAGAGTTCAACATGAACTTTGTGGAGCGATTCCTCTACTTCCTGGCTGACCCGAACATATCCTTCATGCTGCTGTCGCTGGGCGGCCTGGGTCTCGTCATAGAACTGTTCAATCCGGGGATGATTGTCCCCGCGGTGGTTGGAGCAATCCTCCTCCTGCTGGCCTTCGTCAGCCTGGGGAACCTGCCGGTCAACTGGGCCGCTGTGGGGTTTCTCGGACTGGCGGTTGGGCTGTTCATAGCTGAGGTTTTCGTGGCGGGGTTCGGAATCTTGGGCATCGGGTCCATAGTGGCTTTCATATTCGGAGGTCTGTTCCTCTTCGACACTTTCGGCGCCCCGTCGCCGACCACTCCGAATATTCGGGTCAACTATTACCTACTGGGGTCCTTTGCCGGGGTCCTCACCCTGCTGGTGTTCTGGTTCCTGAGGACTGTGGTCCAGTCACGAAAGGAGTCCAAGCAGGCGGAGGACGAAATGACCCATCTGATCGGGTCCGTCGGCACGGTCACGGCGGACCTGGACCCCAGGGGTTCCGTGCGTATAGAGGAGCGTCTATGGACAGCAATCAGTCGTGGTGGTACTTTAATCAAAGCGGGTGAACGGATCGTGGTGGTGAGAGCGGAAGGGGTCATTCTAACCGTGATCCGCATCAACGGAGAGCCGCGTCAAGAAGGACCATAGGTCTCGATGGACTTGGGTCAAACGTTAAGGAGGAAGCCATGGCAATAGGAATCGTGGTAGTAAAACAGTTCGAGAGGCTGGTTGTTCTCCAATGGGGCAAGCTGCACAAGGTGGCGGGGCCCGGATTTCAGGTGGTCATTCCTCCGATGTACAGCGGCCGTGTAGTGGACACCCGTGAGAGGGTGCGTAGAGTGATGACCCAGAAATACATCACCAGCGATAACGTGGTGGTTGACATGGACTTCGTCATCTACTTCGAGGTGCTTAAGGAACAGGCTGAGAAGTCGGTGCTCAACATTGAAAACGTGGAGTTTGCCGTGGAAAACCTCGCGGTGGCAACCCTCAGGGCGGTCATCGGCGCGACTTCGTTGGCCGAGGCGTTGGCCGAACGGGAACGGATAGGGTCATCGTTGCAGGTGCGCTTGGACGAGACCACTGGGCGCTGGGGCGTCAAGGTGAACGGAGTTGAGGTGAACGAAATAGACCCGCCCCCCGGCGTGAAGGCCGCCATGGAACGGGAGAAGTCGGCTGAAGCGATCAAAACGGCGGACATCACCGAATCAGAGGGAGCGCGTCAGGCTGCGATCAACCGGGCCGAGGGTGAGAAACAGTCAGCCATTCTGGAAGCTGAGGGCCACCGCCAAGCAGAAATACTTCAGGCTGAAGGAGACCAACAGGCGGCCGTGTTGAGGGCCGAGGGGTTCAGCACGGCGCTGGACCGCATCTACCAGGTGGCCAACACCGTGGACCCCAAGACCATGAGCCTGCAATATTTCGAAACACTCAAGTCCCTTGGGTCCAGCCCGTCCACCAAGTTCATCTTCCCCATGGAGTTCACGTCGATGCTCCAGCCCTTCCTGGGGCTGGGCGGGAGCCGGAGCCAAGACGATTAGCCCAGCACATGAAAAAGGGGCGGAAGACGATTGAGTCTCCGCCCCTTTTCTACAGCGGTTGGAGCCGGCTACAAGGGCTCGGGTTGTATAAGTCCGTAGTCGCCGTCGGCCCGTCGGTAGACCACGTTGTGCTCTCCCGTTTCAGCATTCAGGAACAGGAAGAATTCGTGGCCCAGCATGTCCATTTGGAAGGCGGCGTCTTCCACGGTCATAGGCTTCATCGGGAACCGCTTGGTCTTGACCACCACTCCGCCCGATTCATCAGCTTCGTCGCCCGGAGTTTCGGGGTCCAGGTCCGGCGGCGCCTCGGCCTGCATCCTACCCACTGACGACCGTTTGGTCTGCTGGCTTCTGTATAAGCGTCCCTTGAGCCGCTCCATCCGCCGGTCCATCACGTCTAGCGCTTCGTCGACCGCCGCCGTGGCGGTTGCACCCTTCTCTTCGCCCCTTAGCACGGTGCCGTTCACGTCGAGAGTCACCTGAGCGACAATCCTGGCTGCAGGGTCGCGGCTGTTGTTTCTGGTCAGCTCTACCTCGACGCCCGTGATGGCCGGCAGATGACGGACAAGACGTTCCAGTTTCCTCTCTACGTGTTCCCTTATACTTTGTTCAATGGTCAAGTTGCGTCCGGTGATTTTGAAATCCATCGTCACACTTCTCTAAATTATTCCAAGGGTTGGGGACAGAGGCTGGCTACACTGAGGGACGTGCCCCGTTCGAGCTTCCAGACTTCACTAGCGTGGGCACTACTATGTGTCCTTCCTCGGGCAGCCCAAGCAGGTCGGTGCGGTCGTCCAGATGCAACGAACCGGTATAGGCAGCCAGCAAAGCGTCGCATGCGTTGTGGTCCAAGCCTGCTTCGTACTGCTCCAGGCCGGATATTAGCTTGACGGTGTGTTCTTTGAGGAACTGGAGGCCCCTGACGCTGTTCTTGGGTGGAATGTTGGCCCCGAGCAGGAGCACCTTGGTGGCATATGGGTACACCTCCACCACGTTGAACCCCTGGGCGGATAGGTCTTTGTACAGCTCCACCGCCCTGTATATCATGGTCTTGATGATGGAGCGTTTGGTCGTAAAGAAGCAACCTATGTGCATGGCGGCCAGCTCCTGTTCGGCCGTCCTGCCCTTCAGGTCCAGCTTCTGAATGCAGTCGTGGTCCTCCTCCAGGCAGTCCAGCCCCAAGGGAAGAGTCAACGGAGAGTCGATGGCGATGAGCTCGGGCTCTACGCGTTTAACGAAATCAACGATTTCTTCAGTTGTCTTGAAACGGCCCAACTCAGCCAGTTCGGCCCCGCTGTTTATAAGCGCATATGCGCTGGGCCTTTTGGACGAAGACGTCAGGTCTATACCTAAAGAATAGCCGTGCAACGGCATCTCACACCTTCTCCGATTCGATTGTGTTTTATCGTCTGACCGCCTGCCGCTTTACATAAAACGACCGTTCTCGCCTAGACTCTCCCGTTTCCTGGAAGAGCCCGCTGGAACGGTCCCCTAGCGGTCAGATGTCAGTCCGGCAATACCGCCGTTAATCAGTTTCTCCGCCGCGGAATAGGGTTCCACTTCTCCCTTCTTCACCCTATCCAACAGCTCGATTAGTCCAGGGTCGGCGCTCATAAGCCGTTTCATGCGGCGGCTGAACTCCTCCTCAACTGTGGAGAGGAATTCCTGGACGGTCCGGTCTTCCCGTCTCTTGTTCAGCGCTGAGCTCTCTTCCAGGTGAGTGCGGTGTGTCTTTATCTCGTGGTAGAGGCTATCGATGCCCTTGTTGTTGTGGGCTTCAGTAGAAATCACAGGCGGAGTCCAGTCCTCCATGGCTGGCGTCATCCTGAGCATGGAATTGATAGCCGCCGCCATTCGCTCAGCCCCCTCCTTGTCCGCCTTGTTGATTACGAAAATGTCTGCTATCTCCATCAGCCCTGCCTTCAGGGTCTGAATAACGTCGCCGACTTCGGGCATAAGAACCACAACCACCGTGTCCACCGTCCCCATGATCCCTAACTCTGTCTGCCCCACACCGACGGTTTCGACAAGGATGATGTCTTTGCCCGCAGCGTCGAGGAGGCGCATGGCGCCCTTCACGACCCTGGGGAGGCCCCCGGAACTCTCGCGGCTGGCAATGCTCCTAATGAACACGCCAGAGTCGAGATAGTGGCGCTGCATCCTGACCCGGTCTCCCAGGAACGCTCCCCCACTGTAGGGGCTGGTCGGGTCAACGGCCAGCACGCCGACGGAAAGGCCCTCGGCGCGGACCGCCTGGGACAATCTGTCCACGATGGTGCTCTTTCCCACGCCCGGCGGCCCTGTGATTCCTATCGAGTAGGCCCTGCCGGTGCGGGGATGTACCTGGGACATTGTCTCGGCTATTCCAGGGCTTCCCCTCTCCAGTTGGGTGATTAGCCTTGAAAGCGCCCGGTCGTCCCCTTGGAATAATCGTCCGACAATATCATCCATAGAAGAGTTTTCTCAGGGACGGGGGCTTAGACATCCCGAATCTAACATCGGCCCCATGCTCAGTCAAGGAAGTGGCAACCTATGGAAACCGCCGTCCGTCACGCTTCAAAACGAGTGGAAACCGCATTTCCCTCCCTCGTGGTGAAAACCGATTCCAACCCTCCCAATCGGCGGGAAATAGCCCGAAACCTTAATCAGCGGGTTAGGACGAATTTCAAAAATTGCTCCGTCTGTTGCCTCTAACGGGCGTGTACAGTAAAATCAGGTGCGCCAAAGCCGTCGGTCATTGCGCTACGGCGACAGAGGAGGCTATATGGACTTCGAGCCCCGTTACACCCAGGAACAGGAAGGCTTCAGGAAAGAAGTTGCGGACTGGCTGGTCGGCAACGTACCGAATGACTTGGAATTTCCTCCTGATTCGGCAGACCTGAGTCGCGAGCAATGGTTGAAGCGAAGAGACATCGGCATGAGGCTGGGCTCCAGGGGTTGGCTCTGGCCCACCATGCCACCGGAGTACGGCGGCGGCGGCCTTGACGTGGACCACGCCGTCATCCTGGAAGAAGAGCTGGACAAGCATGGGCTAAGCATTCCCCCTTACTACGACTCTGGCGGAAAGATGGGAGGCCCCACTATCCTGATCTGGGGCACGGATGAGCAAAAACAGCGTCTTCTGCCTCCTATCTTCACTGGGCAGGTCACAAGCTGGCAGCTGCTTACCGAACCCGACGCTGGATCGGACCTTGCGGGTGTCAAGACCACCGCCATTAGAGACGGCGACGACTACGTGCTGAACGGACAGAAAATATTCGTCGGAAGCGCGTTCCTCCCCGACCAACATTGGACGATAGCGGTCACGGGACCCGACCAACCGCGCCACGAGAACCTGGGATGGTTCATGGTTCCTGCGGACAGCCCGGGCATCACCACACAGAAGATGGACTTGCTGATTGCGGGAGGCGAAAGCGGAGCCGGAGGCGGTCACAAGCAGACGGTGTTCTTCGATAACGTCAGGGTGCCCGGCAACAACCTGGTCGGCGGCGAGAACAATGGCTGGAAAGTGGCCAACACCCACCTGGAAATCGAGCACGGTGTCGGAGGCCGCATAGGCGGCAACCAGGTCAGGGACCTGCTGTTCGATTACTGCAAGAACACCCAACGCAACGGCCACACCCTGACCAGGACCCCGAGGTGCGCTCCCTGATGGTGGACGCCTACGTCGACTGGGAGATATTGCGGCTGTTCAACCTGAGGAACTACTGGATGCGGCATGCGCGACAGCAGGTAACCTACCACGGCTCCCAGGCTTCCTATTTCCGCAAGATGTCCGGCCTCAGGATAGGCAAAGCCATCCTGGAGCTGCTTGGTCCCTACGCTCTCACGAACGACGAAGAATGGGGACCGTGCGGAGGGCACATGGAGGCTCACCAGCGGTCCAGCATCGTGGCGGTGCACCCCGGCGGCACGGCGGACATACAGAAGGTGATTATGGCGAGGCGCATCGGAGTTGGACGGGCCCAGCGAGAGCAGGCCGGCGCCATCAGATAACCCACGCCTGGGCGACCAACGAACATCAAGAGGCAGTTATGGATCTTTCCCTTACTGAAAACCAGGAGATGCTCAGGAACTCTGTCAGGGAGTTCATCGAGAACGAGTTCACCAAGGAAACTCTGGTGGAGATGGGCAAGGAAAACAGGGCGTTTTCCGACGAGGTCTGGCAGAAAGCCAGCGGCCTGGGTTGGCTGGGGATCATCATCCCCGATCGGTACGGTGGCGAGGGCCGGGACCTCACCGACGCCGGAGTCCTCTACCAAGAATTGGGCCGCGGGCCCATACCTGGCCCATTCTTCACGTCGGGAATCCTGGGAGCCTCCATAGTCATGGAAGCCGGCAGGGACGACCAGAAGTCGGAGATGCTCCCAGCCATAGCCAAGGGACGCCAGATTGTGGTCCCTGCCATCACTGAAGAGCATTACGGCTGGGGGCCTGAAAACGTTCACATGACCGCCGAGAGGAAGAACGGCTCCTACGTCTTGAACGGCTCTAAGTTGTTCGTGCAGGACGGTTCCGACGCCAGCCACCTGATATGCCCCGTGCGCACCGAAAGCTCGACTAATCCGTCCCAGGGCATCTCGCTTCTGGTAGTGGACAGACATTCACCCGGAATATCCGCCAGGTACGTGGACGGCTTCATCACAACGTCGGCGGTGGTAGACTTCGACTCGGTGGAGGTCCCGGAATCCAACCTGCTGGGCGACACGCCAGGCCAAGGTTGGGCCGCCTTGTCGCGGGCGGTCCAACGCTCCATACCGGTGCTGTGCGCCTACAAGGTGGGCGGCTGCGAGGCTGTGTTCGACATGTCGGTGGAGTACAGCCGGACCCGGCACCAGTTCGGGACTCCCATCGGCCGATTCCAGAGAGTCCAGGACCACATCATCCATCTGGTGAACCACTTGGACGCGGCGCGGTGGACGACATATGAGGCGCTTTGGAAACTGGACGAGGGACGGGACGCCACAAGCAGCGTACATCTGGCCAAGGCGGTGTCCAGCGAGGGCTTCTTCCAGGCCTGCAACTACGCCCATGAAGTCCATGCTGGGCTGGGCTCGATGATCGAGTACGGGCTTACCCTCTACACCAAGCTCTCAAGGACCCTCTACCACTACCTGGGAGACCCCAAGTACCACAAGAAGAAGCTGGCCGACGCCCTGGACCTATAGAACGGAACAGCGTCGGGATTCAGCCCAGGGCTTCCAACCTGGGAGCGACTTCCTCCTTGAGCAGCTTGAGAGACCGCTGTACCAGCGAGTGGTCGTCTGGGTCATGGGTTATTACCAGAATCTGGCCGAACCCTCCGACCGCTTCGTAGAGACGTGTGATTTTGTCGGCGCACTCCGCCGGGTCCCCGACAATCCAGTTGTGCTCCATCATGAAGTCCACGTCCACGCTTTCGTCGGGCATGTCTGGGTCGTCCTTGTGGGCTTCCAACTGGCCGCCGTGCCTGCGGTTCTTCCACTGGTGCTCGTTCCAGGGCCTGCCCAACACTATCCGGGCCTCTTCCCTGGCCCGCTCGGGGGTGTCGCTTACGTAGACGTCCCTAGCGATGCGCCAGTCCGACCTCCTGGGCGTACGGCCCGACGAGTTGGCTCCGTCCTCATAGGCGTCCCAATGCACCCGCAGCTTTTCCGCGTTCAGCGTTGGGCTGCTCATGGGTATCCATCCCCTCGACCCTGCCATGTAAGGCGTGCCGGGGCTTGGGGAGGTGGCCGCCATACCTATGGGCGGATGGGGCTTCTGATAGGGTTTGTAGTACAGGCGCCGGTTCAGTTCCTCCGGTGCGTCAGGGGAGTGCACACTAAAGTGCTTTCCCTCGTAGTGGTACTGGCCGTCCTCTGAGGCCCACAGGCCCAGGACTATCTCGAGGGCTTCCCTGCTGCGTTCCCTCACCGAGTCCATGTCCTCGGGGTCCAGACCGTACATCTGCAAGTCCGTGGGGATTGACCTCATGCCCACGCCCCAATAGAGACGCCCCCGGGCCAGATGGTCCAGCATGGCTATGCGGTGAGCGGTGTCCACCGGATGATGAAGGGGAAGCAGCGTGACGCCCGTGCCCAGTATGATGTTCTTGGTCCGGGCCAAAGCCTGGGCGATGATGAGTTCCGGCGCCGGAGCGTTCTCCCACGTCTCGGTCACGTGCTCGCCTATCCAGGCCTCATGGTATCCAAGATCGTCAGCCAGCACGAGCAGTTCCAAGTCCCTGTCATAGGAGTCGGCGTAAGACCTGTTGGGCGGGTGAAGAGGCATCATGAAAAGGCCGAATTCCATCTCGTTCTCCGTGGTCGGCATCGAGACTGCGCCTGGAATTACCGGAAATGCGCGATGCCCGATTTCTAGGAATAGTACGCGTCTCACAGCCGACGGGTCAAGGCGCTCACCTATAGCCGCCGTGTAAGGCACAATAAAAGAGGCCCTAGCGCGGGCCTCTTTTGTTGTTTAACGGATGTGATGCGTTGGAACGGGCTCAGCGCGGGCTAGTGGCTTCCACAGCCTCCGCTGCCGCAGCCACAGCCTCCGCCACCGCCACCGCCCTCTTGGGAACCGCAGCCGCATGAACCGCTGCCGCAGCCGCCTGCGACCTGGAAGTTCGGATTGTTGATGACGAAGCCGACCCTGGTAAGGTCTTCAATGTAGTCTATCGTGGCCTCTTCCAGGAAAGGAATGGAGTCGGAGTCCATGAGGAACTGGACGCCGTCCAGGTCCACTATGGTGTCGTCGTCCTGGGACTCTTCTTCCATAGTCATCATGTACTGGACGCCTCCCTGGGGAGCCGGTATGGCGATGACCCGGAGAGAAGCCGCGTCTTCTCCCTGCTCACTGATGACTTCCTTGATCTTTTCAAGCGCCGGGGACGTGACCTGAATCATTTTTACCGCTCCTTCTCCGGGGATTCCCATCTTGCTTGCCCAGCTTAAACAATCGCTCAATGGTCGTCTGAAAGCGTAGCACAACCCGGTTGTAGCAGTCAATTGAACGCACCGGCTCCAAACGAACGGTTGCGGAAGAGAATTTGGAGCTTTCCAAGCCATTGCCCTACGGTGTTGAGATTCTTGCATCGTCATTCCGGCGCAGGCCGGAATCCAGAGGACTCTGGGTAGAAGCTTCCCCACCAGTCGGGGAACCGTCTCAATTTGAGATGCTTGAACAGCCGTGGATGGACTTCTACGGCCAGCTTCATAGCTTGCTCGATCGGTCTCCTTATGGAGAAGTGGGCTGTTGGCTGAGTCCTCAGCTTGAAGAGATGGTAGCACTCCCGCAGGTTCATCTTGGTCAACACCCTGCGGTAGTGGGCATGGGTCACCAGATACGGCGCCACGTGGGGAAGCTGTTCGTAGACTCTATGGAAGGACTCGGATGTCATCCCCATAACCTCCGTGAATCTGCCCTCCAGGCCGGCTTCTCTGATTCGGCGGGGCGTCAGGAAGCCGTTGTCGACGATTAAGGGTTGGGGCAGATATGTCTGCATTCGGTGACGTTTGAATTCCCTGTAGGCGCCGTAGTCCAGGACCAGCTCGAAGGTGTAGTCCACCGTCTCAAGCTCCCTGACCGGAGCGTCGTGGGGACCGAATTCAGCAAAGCAGCTATCCAGGACCTGCTCCATCTCGGCATCTCCCATGCGCTCCACCGCCGCCCAAACGTCGGCGTAGGGTGATCTCGCGGACCTGTACAGAAGAGCCGCTGTCAGCTTCCTTTCGGCGTCGGGGTCGTAGTGCAGAAGCCTCACGGACGTATCGGGCGCCTCCGCGCTAGATTCGATGAGGTCCCGATGGGACCGCAGGGCTTTGGAGGAGGCTTTGAGATGGGAGTTCTCGTCTGCGTACTTGATTAGGGTCGGCGTGATTTCCCGCCCTTTCTCCTTCAGGAGTTCGCCAAGCTCGCGTTCCTCAAATAGCTCCGACGACAGCAGCTTGGATACGGCGTGTTCCATGACCCTGGCGTTCATGGTAACGCCCACGTTGGTCAGCGTTGCGGTGGGAAGCAGAAAGCGGCAGCTGTCTATAGCCGCCCTTTGCGGTCTCTGCAAGGGCATGGACGACTCCCGTTGCAGCCGTTCAGCCACGGCGTCCGTCATTTCCTGATACGCCTGGAACAGCCCGTCGCAAGTCCTGTTGTACAGATCTAGAAGCTCCGGGTGGTCATGCAACTCCTGTGGGACATGGTAGCTCCCCTGGTCAATCACCTGGTATCGGGAGGATTTCTCCGTGTAGGACGCGAGCCTGTTGTCCTCGAGAGCGTCGCAGGCCAACCGTGAGATGTTCTCCACCGCCATGTGTATGACTGCGTGCTCAGCCACGGAGGCGTGCCCGTATCCCAGCACCCAACGCTCGTGGAAGTCCGCTGCCCTTTCCTGTGTCACCTGCTGGGCTATCTCATCAAAAGGCTCCGGGCGGCGGGACGTCATGGCGCACACCACGGCCAGCTGCTCCTCGGTGAGGTCCTGGGGACTCAGTGCGTAGACGCGGCGAGGGTGTTCGTCGGGCCGGGCGTCGGTCATAGAGGCGTCGCTCCAGAAACAGGGTGGCCCAATTATATACCCATCAGCAGTGCCCTTCTCCACTGGAGGGAGAAGGGTGGGGCATGACGGAGAAAAGCCGACTTTGTTGTATAATCCCTTTCACAAGCAAATCCCCACTATCTATGCGAGGTGAACATGGCACAACTTACAGGCGGTCAGGCAGTCGTCGAAACCCTTAAGGCCCAGGGTGTAGACACCATATTCGGCATCATATCGACCCACATGATGGACATATACGACGCTCTCTACGACCATCGGGACGCCATCAGGTTCATATCGGCGCGTCACGAGCACGGTGCGTCCCTAATGGCTGATGGCTATGCCAGGGTCAGCGGCAAGCCGGGGATATGTCTGACCAGCACCGGTCCGGGAGCCGCAAACTCCATGGGTGGGATGGGAGAGGCGTATTTGGCCTCTTCCCCTGTGTTGAACCTCACCTCCACCGCTGAAGAGGACGTGTACCGTCTTGGCGTCGGCGCCACCCATGAGGTGAAGGACCAGCTGGGAATGTTCACGTCCGTGACCCAGTGGAACTCCCACGTTGGCCGGATCGACGCCATCCCCGACCGCATATACGAGGCGTTCGAACGGTTCCAGACACGGCGTCCCCGTCCCATCGAGGTGGAAATCGCAGTCGATGTCCAGTTCGACAAGGCCGATCTGGAAATTCCCCAATACCAGCAGAAGAGTCTTCCTGCCCCTGACCCGGACGAGATAGAACAGGCGGCGCAGCGGCTGCTGTCGGGCAAGCGGGTGGCCATCCTGGCGGGAGCAGGGCTCCACAGGTCTGGGGCTTCCGGGGAGCTTGCGGCCCTAGCCGAGACCCTGGGAGTGCCGGTGTTGACAACCGCCGAGGGTAAGGGCGCCATTCCCGACGATCACGCGTTGGCCTTGGGTTCCCACAAGGGTATACCGCGGGGCGGCGACATGGACTCTGACCCGCTCCAGCAGTTCCTGGACGGGCTGGACACGCTCCTGGTGGTCGGCTCCAGCCTAGCCGTGTCCCGGACCAAAGGGCGTGGATGGAGGCTGCCGGAGAACATCATCCACGTGGACGCCGACAAGACGGCCATCGGGAAAGTGTACGACGCCAGCCTGAGCGTTGAGGGCGACGCCAAGGCTGTGCTGGACGCCGTCAAGAACGCCGTACAGGGAAAGCCCGTTCAGATCGAAGCCGGCTTTGACCGGGAAGTGGCCGACCTCAAGCAGACCATCCAAGCCCACAAGCAGGAGACCATGTCCAACCAACTGAAAGTCATGGAGGCCATCAGGAGCGTGACCGCCAGGGACGCCATCTTCACCGGCGACGTAAACGTGGCCACCCACTCGGCCGCCAACTACCTGCTGCCCGTCTACGAACCCAGAAGCTATCTTCTCTCCCACTGGGGAGGGCTCGGATTCGCTCTGCCGGCAGGAGCCGGAGCAAAAGCCGCTTTCCCGGAACGGCAGGTCGTGTGCCTGACGGGAGACGGCGGGTTCCAGTTCAACATGCAGGAACTGGGCACCTGTGTCCAGTATGGGCTGAACCAGGTGGTGATGGTGTTCAATGACAACGCCTGGGGAGTCCTGAAACAGCGCCAGACCACCGACTTTGGCGGACGGTTTATAGGTTCGGACCTCCAGAACCCGAACTTTGCCCGATTGGCCGAGTCCTACGGAGCCAACGGAGTTCAGGTGGGCACCGTGGCGGAAATGACCTCCGCGTTGGAGGAAGCCCTCAAGTCCGACGTGCTGACGGTCATAGAGGTGCAGACCCCCGACGGGTTCGCCAACCTGAGTTAAGGCGCCCTAAGCTCTTGGGTCCGGCGAGGGGAGTCGTCAGAAGAGGGGCTCTATGAGCCAGGGAGACGACACGGGATTTTGGTGCCTTTACCGCGGACGTGAGGACGGGAAGCGGTGGGGCGTGACTGAGGCCAGCTACTACGAACTGGCAGAGTGGTCGGACCTGCCCGCTTTTCTCCACTACATGGGCGCCATACCCTTTCCCTATGACATTGAAGCGGCGGTGAGCCGTTACGAGAAGGCCAAGCGCGACGCCCACGACTCGGGCATGGTCTTCAACCACCGCAACTACGCCACTGGATTCCTGGAGTCGGTGTATGAGATATGGCATCAGGACCCGAGCCGGGCGGAGAGTGGGTAGCCGTGTGGCTTGGCTCCTAAAATGGTCATTAACCGTTGCTTTTGAATCAAACTAACTGGCATCGAAACAAAGGCTAGTTTCAGCAACGAAGCGGGACTATACACAATTGCTTATTTGAGAGCACAGCTATCCAGTCCAATTCTGATTCCGAATCTGCTCGAAGCGGAGTTTATAGTCAAACATCAACGTCTTCCGAGCCTCAGACAGAGTTATCTTACGCGGATCGTGGGCTGGCTGGCATTCTCGACCCGGTATGCAAGGGTGAATTGGGAAGTTATTTAACCCCTCAGAAAACTTCTTGAACCCATCCTCCCGGCCTCGAATCACCTTTTCCCGGTCGTGTACAGCTCTGGTTGAATAGTGAGGGATCATGCCAGCGTGGCGGTATAACCCCTTTCCCAAGAGGAACAGGCCTACCTTGGTTCCAATGGAAATAATCTTCGTACCTGGCTTTGCGACTAGCTCCATCTCCTTTTCGAAAAGAGGATACCAGTCTTCGTACTTTTTAACGTTTCCGGCGGCGGACGAGGTAGTTAGCATTGCTCCTTTTGCCAGATCGGTTAGGTAATAGGTTTCCCCGTTCCGACACAGGTAGTTTCTAACCGTGCTATGCAGAATCCAGACGCCGCAGAAATTCCTGAAGCCTTCGTCTATCTTCTTACGTGCCTTATCCAAGTCTTTTCCCCAACTTCCCAAGGAGGGTTCCATCCCAACTAGGACATAGTCGACGCGCCCGTTTGGTTCCATATTAGGCAGGAATATGCTCTCTATACCTGAGTTTTTGTCCTCTTTAACTCTTTGTCTGAACTCCTCTTCGAGCTCCTTGTATGCCTGCTTGAAAGTCATGGTATGGTTCTCAGGGGATTTACGTTATGCGGAATTGCTTTCCTTCCTTCGGGCTGCATCCCAACGATTGCTCTCCTAATCGAGGGTACGGCACACGCAGTTCAAGCCAAACACGAGTGCCGTCGGGCGTCATCAAATCAGGTCATTCGTCATAACGCGATTTTTGGAGCAAAGCCTAGCCGTGTGCTTTATCTCACAGGGAGTCTACCAACACCAGCACTTTCCGTAGCTTGCTAGGCTTCTTCGAAGAAATTGTCGAGTTGTGCGATTGCTAGGCATTCTTCGGTAAGCAGCCGTGCTGTGTGTTCCACGGCTTCTACGAAATTGCCCTCAAGTGGATACCCGGATTCCTTTCGGCCAACTATCCAACCTGCCGTGTCACTTCCCATCAGGCCAACGATAAAGTCCTGATGCTCGTGCATCCCGCATCTAAGATTGACTGTCGCCGAGTCTTGCGACGTGCGGGTTACTTCGATCGGCAATCCCATGTATTGATAGATTCTCTTGGAACTAGTCATGCCGCCTCCTTTGCTTTGCTGGCAATAGTCATATTCCAGCCCACGGCAGTAGTCCGCCCTTCTTGATGTGGTGGCCGTCACCAGGTAGGCAGTGGTTTCTCCGTGGCGCAAGATAGATATGGAACACGTGCTGGACTTACCTGATTGGGGCAAGGATTCTGGGCTACGCGTTTTTCTTGGGGACCAGGAACCGACGGCGGAAGGTAAGTATCTTCTCGTCCCGCTGGTTGTGGGCTCGGGTCTCCACGTAGATGACTCCCCGGTCTCCCTTGCTGGTCTCGCGCTTTTCCAGAATTTCAGTCTGGGCGTAGACCGTGTCCCCTATGAACGTGGGGCCGTCGTGGGTGATTTTCTCGTATTCGAGGTTGGCCACGGCCTTGCCGCTGGTGTCCCGCACAGTCATGCCCACCACCAGGCTGAAGACCAAGGTTCCCACCACAAGAATCTTGCCATACTGGTGGGAGGTCTCCATGTAGTGGAGGTCCGAATGGAGGGGCTGCTCATTCCGAGTCAGCAGGCAGAACAGGTTGTTGTCTGAGTCGGTGATGGTCTTGCCGGGCCAGTGCTTTATCAGCGTGCCCGGCTCCAAGTCTTCATAGTAGTAGCCAAAACGCTCTTCGGCGTCGACGGTGGCGCTCACGTTGTCCCCCTTGGCCTCGTGCTTGTCGGATCGGGTCTAGTCCAGACCCAGGCTCTCTCTCAGGGCGGCAATCTGTTCCAGATGCGATTTCCAGTGGCCGACGAATATCCGCTCCACCATGGTGCGGGCCGTGCGGGGTTCGGTGGCGCCTGTGCGGCTCAAATACACATCCGCCTGCGCGTTGTCCAAGTCCTCTTCGCTGGCCGACGCAACTGCCTCCCGCAACCCGGACAAGAGCTCCGCAATGTCCTGACGGACTCCGTCCAAGTCCCTCTCCTGACGTTCAGGTGTAAGGTGAGTTTCATCGGCGATTAAATTGACCGTCTCCGGTTGTCCCGAGAGCATTCCCTGGACAGCTTTATGGACGCCGCCGACCGGACTGTGGAGCATGTGGTAGATGACTTCCCGTGCCGACCATTCCCCTTCTTCCGCGCGCCAATCGAAGCAGTAGTCGATGCCCTCCAGAAGGCGTTCCAATTCCTTCTGGTAAGAGTCGATGGCCTCCAGATAGGCGGCTTTTTGGCTGGTCAATTCTCCTCCTGCAATCCTAAGACAGGCTGGATGGCCGCTTTCAGGCTAGCTTGGAGTGTAGATGGGCCGCTGTCCCCTGTCAATCTCACCGGTGGCCCCTGGCTGTAAGGCTGTGCTAATATTCGGCTTGTGAAGACTACACGACGCCTGCGGGAAATGCTGGATGCGCCGGGCCTTATCAGGGCCGTAAACGTGTATGACCCATTGACTGCCCGCATAGCCGAGAGCGTTGGGTTCCAAGCCCTGGCTTTAGGCGGCTTCCAGTTGGGCGCGCACCTGTGCACTACCGAGCCCTTGCTCACCATGACCGAGGTGATGGACTCGGCCCGGTATATATGTCAGGCGGTAAACGTCCCCCTCAAAGTGGACTGTGGGGCCGGGTTCGGTGAACCCGTCCACGTCCACCGCACGGTGCGCGAGGCGGAGGCGGCTGGAATTGCGTGCATCCACATCGAGGACCAGTTTTACCCCAAGAGGGCCCACTATCACAGAGGCATAGAGCACGTCATCCCAGCCGAAGAGATGGTGGACAAAATCAAGGCCGCGGTGGAGGCGCGCTCCGACCCTGATTTCGTCATCGTGGGCCGCACCGACGCCATGCGCACGGACAACGTGCAAGAAGGAATATCCAGGGGCAACCTGTATGCGGAAGCCGGATGCGACATGGTGGAGGTCTTCCCGAACAACTTGGAGGAAGCCAGGCTGGTCCCCAGGGAGGTAAGCGCCCCGGCCATCTACGTTAACAGCCCCGGCAATAGACTGGGGCGGCCCATTCTGTCCTGGCGGGAGCTCGAGGACATGGGCTACAAAATGGTCCTGGACGCCACCACGGCTGCCATTGCCGCCGCCCAGGCGGTCAGAGATGTCTTTGCCGCCTATATCGAGACTGGCAGACCTCAGTTCGACCATGAGACGGCCATTCAAGCCCGGGAGTGGATTGAAGGGATAATAGGGCTGCCGGAGCTGTACCGCATAGAAGAGCGGACCACGGAACGCGACGGTTAGGCTTCTTCTACGGTTGGAGTAAGAGAAATGGGACGATTAGACGGCAAAGTCGCCATAATCACCGGAGGCGCCATGGGTCAAGGCGAGGCGGAAGCGCGCCTGTTTGCCCTTGAAGGCGCCAGCGTAGTGATCGGGGACGTCGTCGAGGAGCAGGGAAAAGCCGTGGCCTTGGACATTGGCGAGCAGGGTGGAGACGCGTTGTTTGTGCGTCTGGATGTGGCGTCGGAAGACGACTGGCGACGAGCTGTTGGGATGGCGGTGGAGGCCTACGGCCGGTTGGACATTCTGGTGAACAACGCGGGGATTCGAGGACCGTTCGGTATAGAGGACTTGTCGCTGGAAGATTGGGACCGGGTGGTGGACGTAAACCAGAAGGGCGTCTTTCTGGGGACGAAACACTCAGTGCCGGCCATGAGGGAGAGCGGCGGCGGTTCCATTGTCAACATATCCTCGGTGGCCGCCATTCGAGGCAGGGGATCCGCTGCCTACTCGGCCACTAAGGGCGCCGTTCGCACCTTCTCCAAGGTCACTGCCATCCACTACGCCAAAGACAACATTCGATGCAACTCGGTTCATCCGGGGCCGGTTGACACGGCGTTTTTCGGAGACGCTTTGCAGGACCAAGCTGTCCGAGACAGGACGGTCAGGCCTATTCCAATGGGCCGCCTGTGCACCCCTGAGGACGTGGCCTACGCAGTGCTTTACCTGGCTTCCGACGATTCCTCGTTTGTGACTGGGGCTGAGCTTGTCGTTGACGGCGGGCGCACCGCTATGTAGCGTCCGGCGCCTAGCTTTTGGCTTCGAAGGAGCCAATCAACCGGAACTGCACCTGGGACACCGAGTCTATCAGGTCCGACATCTCGCCCCGCTCCCCCTCTTCGGCTCGTTTTTGTCCCCTGACCTTCATAGTCTCAGCCAGGTCGTCGGACTCGATTTCGTAAACGGCGATGTACTTGCCCCGTCCCTCCTTGGGGCTGGAAATCTCGTATCTCCTTGCCGATACGAATCCTGGAGTGGCCAACACGTTGGGCATGTGTATGTTGTCGTACCAGTCGTTGTATTCGGCCTCTCTGTCCGGGTCCTTGCAGTTGCTCTCCACGATGTTGATCCACCTGGCCATTGGTCACCTCTTCTTCTGCGGTTGGGTGGCGTAAATATACGCCATAGCCATACTCCGGGCAATCACAGTATAGGTTCCGTCTGGTCGGTCCGTGAATTGCGTACAACTCCCAAAAGTCACAACGAAAAATTGCATCCTTACTGTGCTCCACATATACTGTGAATCACAGAAACTGTGAGGACAATGGCATGAAGAACATCACCGTATCCGTTGATGAGGAAACTCACCGCCGCGCTCGCATCAGGGCGGCGGAGCTTCGCACATCGGTCTCAGCGCTTGTGCGGGACTACCTGAGGAGCCTGGAACCCCAAGAGGCCGACGGACCCCAGGGTGAATCCGAGCAGTTGGAGACGGCTCTCGAACGCCGCATTAGGTTGATGAACGAGGTATTTGCGGATTTCGATGATAGAGGTGTTGGAGTTGACACCTCGGAACTCTTGACCCGCGACGAGCTGTATGACGAAGCAATAAACGGACCCAATGCGCTTCGTTGACACTAACGTCCTCATCTATGCCGTTAGCCCGATTCCTGAGGACACGGAAAAACGTCGGGTCGCCAGGAGTTTGTTGCAAGAGGACGACCTCGCGATATCAACGCAGGTTCTTCAAGAGTTCTACTACCAGTCCACTCACTCCCGCCGTCTGGGGTCTATAACCCACGACGAAGCTTGGAGGTTTATAGAGTCGCTGGAGGGATTTCAGGTTCAGCCCGTTACCGAAGAGTTGTTCCGAGACGCTGTGTCAATCAGCCAACGCTTCGGGTTGTCCTATTGGGACGGCGCTATTCTTTCCGCTGCGCGCTCCACCGGCTGCGACGCCGTGTACACGGAGGACCTGAACCCAGAGCAGGACTACGACGGCCTGCGGGTGATCAATCCGTTTGCGGGTCTGACGCAACCGGTATAACGCGGTTCGCCCACCTGGGCTAGTTTCTGGACAAGCTCCCTAAGCTGCTCTATAGTTTTAACGCTTCCCCACCCAAGAACTCCTCATCCTGACTTAAACGAGGTGCGCCGATGAAAGCAGCCAGACTGGCCGGATACAAGAAGTTCGAATTCGTTGAGACGCCCGCGCCGACGCCTGAAGACGGCGAATGTCTCATCAAGATGGAAAAGGTCTCCATTTGCGGCAGCGACATCCACAATGTCTACGTCCGCGAACGCCCGGAAGAGGAGTACCCCCAGACCATCGGCGCGCCCAACCACGAGTGTGCGGGGGTTGTGGTGGAAAGCCGGACCGACGAAATCAAAGAAGGGCAGCGCGTTATCGTGCTCCCGTCAGGGCGGGGTGGTCTGGTGGAGTACATGACATCCAAGCCCGGCAGGATAATACCTGTGCCCGACCACGGAAACCTGGACGAATGGGTGATGTGCCAACATTCCGGCACAGTCCTCTACTCCGTGCAGCAGATGGGCAACGTTCTGGGCAAGAGGGTTGTGGTTCTGGGACAGGGAGGCATCGGGCTGAGCTTTGCCATGATAACGGCAAGGCAAGGCGCCAAGGACGTGATAGCGGCGGACCCCGTAGACTTCCGCCTGGAAATGTCGCAAAAGCTGTCCGGCGCCTATACCGTCAACCCGGACAGGGAGAACATCGTCGAGGCAGTTCAGGAACTCACCGAGGGGGAAGGAGCCGATATAGTCGTGGATGCGGCTGGCACCCACGAGGCCTTCAACGACTGCTTCCGGTTGGTGAAGAAGTTCGGCAAAGTCATTATCTTTGCTTCGCAGGACGACAACCACGTGCTGCTGGAAGACCATATGCAGCTGCTTACCAAGCAGCCCACCATCATCCCCACCGTTGGGGGAGCCAGTGGAGACCCCCTTACTCACATCAAAGAAATGGTCCGGCTCAAGGAGAGGGGATGGATTGACCCTGGTCAGTTCGTGACCCACAGGATGGGCTTTGACGACGTGCAGCAGGCCTACGATATGTACGAACAGAGGGCGGACAACATAATCAAGGTGGTCATGAGCATTTAGGGTGACCGAGCCGGGCGGACATGTGCAGCAGTCCTGGCTCCTGACGACCGATGTAGGGAGGCTATCGTGCCCATTGAGAAGCTGTCACCGGAGCTTGACCGCATCATATCCTCAGGCGAGGACATCGAGGTGTTGGGCCGGGGATACGGGCCCCACGACCCCACTGTGGACTCACGAAAGTTCGACATCCACCCATGTGCGGAAGGCCCCGTTTGGATGCACGAGCAGGGTTGCCTTGTGTTCACCGACATCACCAACAACCGGCGTATGAAGTGGTCATCGGGAGAGGGAGTGACCCTCCACGACGAGCCAAGCGAATACGCCAACGGGCTGACCCGGGACCAGCAGGGGCGCATCGTGGCCTGTGAACAGTATCTCAGGAGAGTGGCCCGGCTTGAGCCGGAAGGCCCCAAGACAGTCATCGCCAGCCGGTACCGCGGCGTCCGCTTCAACCGGCCCAACGACGTGGTGGTCAAGTCCGACGGAAGCATATACTTCACCGATCCCGGAGCTCCCCGTCCCGGATGCGACCTTGACTTTGCCGGCGTCTACCGGGTCTCGCCGGACCTGGGGGAAGTGACTTTGCTGGTCAAGGATTTCGTCACCCCCAACGGGCTGACCTTTTCGCCGGATGAGAAGATTCTCTACGTGGACGACACTTTGCGACACCACATTAGAGCTTTCGACGTCCAGGCCAACGGCATGTTGAACCTGCACTCTGATAGGGTCTTTTGCGACATGAGAGGCGAAAGGCCGGGGATGCCCGACGGCCTGAAGGTGGACGTGGAGGGCAACGTCTACTGCACGGGGTCAGGCGGAGTCTGGATTATCGACCCGTCAGGGAAGCATCTGGGCACGGTCCTGACCGAAGAGGCGCAAACCACCAACTGCGCCTTCGGAGGCGACGACTGGCGTACGCTCTTCTATACCACCTTCGACGTGTTGGGAAGCATCAGGGTCAACATACCCGGCGTCCCTGTGCCTTCACCGAAACCGGCCTGAAGAGCAGTGGTTCAGCGGGGCTTCACCGGACCTTATCGGAAAGCGGCGAACCCGTCGGGGATTTGGACCTCTATCAGCTTTAGCTTGCCGGCCTTGACAGCCGAGTCCAACTCCGTTGTAAGTTGGCCCAGGGAGTCCACCTTCACGCCTTCGAACCCGTAGGACTCGAACAGCTTCACGAAGTCAGGGTTGACCAGCTCGGTGCCGATGTACCTTCCACGGAAGTTGTTCTGCTGGTACTGCTTCAACACGCCCCAGGCGTTGTCGTTGAACATCAGCACAATAGGGTTTATTCCATATTGGGACGCGGTGGCCAGCTCCTGGAGGTTGTATTGAAAGCCGCCGTCCCCCGTAACGCATATCACCGGCGCGTCGGGTTTAGCGACCTTGGCGCCCATGGCGGCGGGGAAGGCATAGCCCAGACCCACCCATCCGTGTGGGTATATGAAAGTCCTGGGCTGGTAGGCGGCGAAAGCCCTGGTTGCCCGGCTGGTGGGCACAGTGGGGTCCCAGACGGTTATGGCGTCTTTGGGCAACGCCTCTCGTATGGCTTCCAACGCCCGCACCTCGTTGGGCCACTGCTCTGCAAGTCCGGAGTCGATCCTGCCCTTGAGTTCCTGACATTCTTGCCGATAGCCGTCGTCGGCCTGGAATCCGCCAGAGCCGACGGCCTCCAATATCTGGACTACGGTTTGTTGAGGGTTGGCGGTGATGGCTACGGAGGCCGGATAGTTTCGTCCTATAGCCTCGTCGTCCATCAGTACGTGGACGAGATTGGCGGGCATCTTGAGACCTACCCCAACCGTGGACCTGTAAGGAAGAACAGACCCCACTACCAGCGCCGCATCACATCCAGCGATGAACTCCTGTACCGGATTGACGCCCCAGATGCGTCCTCCCAGGGCCGGCCCCAGGGATAGAGGATGGTCTTCCGGAAACGCGCCCTTGCCCCCGTCGGCGGTTACAACCGGAGCTCCCATAGCCTCGGCCAGGCGTATGATTTCCTGAGTGCCGCCTTGGGATTGGACCTCCTCTCCCACGACAATGACGGGCCGTTTCGCTCCCTTGAGCATGTCCGCAGCCTGGGCTATCTCCGCTTCATATCCGTGGGGAGGTCTTGCGGCCAGGGGAGGCACTATTTCCACATCGGACTTCATTCCCAGCACGTCCGTTGCCAGCTCCAACTCTATGGGCCGGGGCCGTCGTTCACGGAAGCGCCGGAAAGCCTCGTGGACCGAGTCGGGTATGGCGTCCACTTCCGTTATCAGAGAGGTCCAGTCGGTGACTGACTGGAACATCTCAACCTGGTCCTTGGGTTCGTGGGTTGCGCCCCGGCGGGAGTTTATGAACTCCCTCTCGACGTTGGTAGTGATTTGGAGAATGGGGCAGGCCGAGTGGTAGGCCTCGCCCATGGCGCCGATGGAGTCGGCGGCCCCTGGCCCCGTGCTGGTTATCAGCACGCCTGGTTTGCCGCTGACCCGGGAGTAGCCGTCGGCCATGAAACCGCATCCCAGCTCCATGCGGCCTCCGATGTAGCGGAAGGAGTCCTGTTGGTCGAACAGGGCGTCGTACAGGTCCAGGTTGTGCACCGATATGATGCCGAACAGGGTGTCTACGCCGTGGGCCTTGAGGGACTCCAGAACGGCTTTTCCTCCGGTCATTTTGGCCATAGCAAACCTCCGGGCGAGTGCAATGTCCGGCCGTCTATCGGCCTAGCTGAAGTTTAGAGGAGAAGCGACACCGGGTTCTCAAGGCAGCGCTTGACTTCCATCAGGAACTGGGCGGCCTCGGCTCCGTCGGCCACGCGGTGGTCGGTGGAGAGGGTAGCTTTCATGATTTGCGCCGCCTTTATCTCCCCTTCTCTCACCACGGGCTGTTCCTTCACGGCGCCCACGGCCAACACTGCGGAGTTAGGAGGGAAGATGATGGCCGTGAAACTGTCCACGTCAAACATTCCCAGGTTGCTCACCGCGAAGGTGCCTCCCGTGTACTCCTCGGCCCTCAGAGTTCCTCCGTGGGCCCTGTCAATCAAGTCGCGGCTGGCCGCGGCTATTTCTGCGAGCGACTTGTCCTGGCATTGGCTGACCGCAGGCACGATCAGGCCCTGCTCCAAAGCGATTGCGATTCCTACGTTTATGTCCCCATGTATTTGGAGGGCGTCTCCTTCGAAGGACGAGTTGAACTTTGGGTGTTTTGCCAGGGCCAGCGTCGATGCCTTCACTATCAGGTCGTTGACGCTGACGCGAACGCCTTCGCCCAAGGCTTCGTTCAATTGCCGACGAATAGACATGGCCAGAGTCATATCTATTTCCGAGGTTACATAAAAATGGGGCGCCTGGGTCATGCTTTGCACCGTCACCCCGGCAATGGCTCTCCTCATGCGGGAAAGTTCCACCCGTTCACCCGGTCTGGGCTGGGACGGCGCAGCCGCGGGCGCTGCGGGCGCTGCGGGCGCTGCGGGCGTGAAGTCGCGCACGTCGTCCTCTTGGATGCGGCCATTCGGCCCTGTACCCGTGACTTGGGCGAGGTCTATGCCCAGTTCCATCGCGAGGCGGCGCGCAATGGGAGTGGCCGTGACTCTTCCGGTCTGGGCAGCAGGCATCTGGGGATCGGGGGTGGCTACGGTGGTCCGAGCGACGGGAGGACCCGGTTCAGCCGCTTCCACCGAGGCTTCCTGGGGAGCCTCCATGGCCAGGCTCTCCAGGGAAGGTATTTCTTCTCCTGGAGCGGTAATGACTGCTATGAGGTCGCCAACGGGTATGGAGGCGCCTTCTTCGGCTATGATCTTGCCGAGCACGCCGGAAGCGTAGGCCTCCATTTCAACGGTGGCCTTGTCGGTCTCGATTTCGGCGATGACCTCGCCTCGGGCTACCTGTTCGCCCTCTTTCTTGCGCCAACGGACGACGATGCCCTCTTTCATGTCGTAGCCCATGGACGGCATGGCAACTACGGTGGCCAAATTAACCTCCTTGGCCGCGCTCTTTGGAATTACAGCCGCTGACGGACAAAACGCTAGGCTGCCACTATCGATCTGACGGCGGCTGCCACTTTGTCCCCGTTGGGAATGGCGGCCTGCTCCAAAGGCCGTGAGTATGGCATGGGCGCCTCTTCACCGGCCACCCTGCCGATGGGAGCGTCCAGGTAATCGAAGGCTTGCTCTTGTATGGAAGCCGCCACCTCCGCCGCAAATCCGCCGGTCTTCCACGTTTCTTCCACAACCACAGCTCTATGTGTCTTCTTCACCGACTCGACGACCGTTTCCATATCCAGCGGCCTCAGGCACCTCAGGTCTATGACCTCAGCTTCAATGCCCTCTTGAGCCAGCTTACCCGCAGCCTCCAACGCCATGTGCACCATGCGCGAGTAGGATACGATAGTCACGTCGCTGCCTGGCCTTTTCACATCGGCCTTGCCCAGGGGTATCTTGTAATGTTCGCCCGGGACGGGGCCCCTCGTGCTGTACAGGAGGATGTGCTCCACGAAGAGCACCGGGTCCACCTCATCCCGGCACGAACGGAACAGCCCTAGAATGTCGTGGGGAGTGGAGGGCACGACCACTTTCAGACCTGGGACCGCCGCATACCACCCCTCGAAGCATTGGGAGTGGGTGGCAGCGACCTGGGCGCCTCCTCCGGTGACCGTGCGCACGATGAGGGGCACCGAAAGCTGGCCCCCGGACATGTATCTCATCTTGGCCGCGTGGTTGACTATCTGGTCCATGGCCAGCAGGGTGAAGTTGATGGTCATGATTTCCATGATGGGCTTCATGCCCCCCATGGCGGCGCCGACTCCCGCTCCCACTATCACCGATTCCGACAGGGGAGCGTCGCGGACGCGTTCGGAGCCGAACTCTTCCGTGAACCCCTTGGTGACGGCGTAGGCCCCGCCGTAGGGGCCGATGTCCTCGCCGGCAATGAAGGCGAGGGGGTCCTCGTTGAGGGCTTCCCTCAGGGCTGTGCTTACGGCTTCTCTGTAGGTGATTTCAGGCATGCCTGTCTCCTCAGAGGGTCTAGCCTCCGTATATGTCCGTGAACAATTCCGAGGGGTCGGGGAAGGGGCTGGCCGCGGCGAAGTCCACGGCGTCCTCGATGGCTTTCAGGTTGGCGGCGTCAATCTCCGCCAGCTCCGCATCGTCTGCAATCCCCTGGTCCATCAGCTTCTGCCTATAGGAATAGAGAGGGTCGCGAGCCAGCCATTCCTCCACCTCGGAGCTGAGGCGGTAGGCGGCGGGGTCGGCGATGGAGTGACCTCGGAACCTGTAGGTCTGGGCCTCGATGAATATGGGTCCGCCGCCGCCTGACACGTACTCCACGGCGTCCTTCATGGATTCCCTGACCTCTAGAACGTCCATTCCGTTGATCCGTCGTCCGGGCATCTTGTAGGCGTCGGCCAGCTTGTAGATGTCGGCGGCAAGAGCGAATGTCTCCCAGACCGAAGCGCCCATGCCGTACTGGTTGTTCTCGCAGAAGTATATGACGGGGAGCTTCCTGATGGCGACGAGGTTCATGGACTCGTGGAACTCCCCTTCGTTCAAGGCGCCGTCTCCCAGAAAGCACAAAGCCAGCCTGTCTTCTCCTTTGAGCTTAGCGGCCAGTCCAAGCCCGGCGGCTATGGGCATCTGGCCCCCCACAATGGCGTAGCCGCCCATGAAGTTCTTGGAGACGTCAAAGAGGTGCATGGAGCCGCCCTTGCCCTTGCTGCACCCGGTGGCCTTTCCGAAAAGCTCCGCCATAGCGACTCCTGCGTCCATGCCCCTGGCAAGGGCGTGGCCGTGGTCCCTGTAGTGGGTCAGGACCCAGTCCTGGGGTCTCAGGGCGGACAAAGCTCCCACGGCTATGGCCTCTTCGCCTATGTAGAGGTGAAGGAAACCCGCAATGTTGCCCTGCATGTACTGTCGTTGGCACTCTTCCTCGAAGATGCGTATAAGCCCCATCTGGCGGTAAAGGTCCGTCAGCTGGGCCTTGCTAAGTTTCTCCTCTACCTGCATCTGCGACCTCTTTTCTGGATCGGCGCCTAGATGTGTATGGCTTTTCCATCGGCGGCCAGGGCGGCCTCTTTCAGCGTCTCCGACAGGGTTGGGTGAGAGTGGACCATCCAGCCCATTTCCTGGGTTGTCCCCTCGAGCATCTTGGTCATCGACAACTCGGCTAGAAGCTCCGTAACCTCAGGGCCTATCATGTGCCCGCCTAACAGCTCGCCGTACTTCCTGTCCACAACCAGCTTGACGAACCCCGTGTAGTCTCCAGCCGACACGGCCTTGCCGCTGGCTTGGAAGGGGAACTTGCCGACTTTGACGTCGAATCCTTCGGCTGTGGCTTGCTCCTCCGTCAGTCCGAAGCTGGCGACTTGGGGATTGCAGTAGGTCGCCCTGGGCATGTAGGTGTAGTCCAAGGGAGAAGACTCTTCTCCGGCGATGGTCTCGGCGGCAAGGGCGCCCTGGGCCGAGGCGACGTGGGCCAGGGCCAGTTTTCCCGTCACGTCACCAATGGCGTACAAGCCGGGCACGTTGGTGGCCATGTTTCCATCCACCTGAATGAAGCCATTGTCCACAGCGACGCCCAGTGAGTCCAGACCCAGCCCCTCGACGTTGGCCTGGATTCCGATGGCGACGAGGACCTTTTCGATCGCCATTTCTTTGGCCCCGTCGGGGGTGTCCACGGACAGCTTGGCTCCTCCGTCCACCGGGGTGATGCCGGAAACCAATGATCCCAACAGGAAACTCACCCCGGAGTTTCCCAAGGCGTCTTCCAGCGCCGCACTGATTTCGGCGTCCTCGTTGGGCAACGCCCTCGGAAGCGCCTCCACGACGGTGACTTTTACTCCGTAGGCATTGTAGAGATAGGCGAACTCCATTCCCACGGCTCCGGCTCCCACAATGGCGACCGATTCGGGAAGCTGGCGAGCTTCCAAGGCGTGGCGGCTGTCCAGCACCAATTCTCCGTCCACGGGAAGCGATGGGATGGTGCGCGGGCGGGCGCCTGAGGCTATGATGACGTTCCTGGTCTTTAGAGTTTGCCCGTCCGGGGACACGTCGACGGTGTTGGCGTCGCGGAGGACGGCCTCTCCCTTTACGTGCTCGACTTTGTTCTTGCGCAGGAGGAAGCCTATGCCGCGGGTCATTCGCTGGACGACGTGGCGGCTTCTGTCGAAGGCTTTCGAGTAGTCCACCTTCAGGTTGTCGAAATAAAATCCAAAGTCCTCTGCCTTGTGTAGAAGGGAGAGGACTTCAGCGTTCTTCAGGAGGGATTTGCTGGGAATGCAGCCCCAGTTGAGGCATACGCCGCCCAACTCATCTCTCTCGACCACTGCGGTCTTCAGACCCAGTTGGGCAGCCCTGATTGCGGCGACGTAGCCTCCGGGACCCGCCCCGATTACGACTACGTCATAATATTCTTCATCCATCGGCGCCCTTTGCCCGCTGTATAACCTGCGGCTGACCATAGCCGCCGCTTGGCTCAAGATTATACAGAAGCGGCTATGCGCCCCACAAGGCGGCTATATTTGTTGTCATGTGATTTCCCTGAGCTCCGGCTGTCGGCGGGCGTTTCTCATAGCTATCGGAACCGCTTCTTGTTGCCCGTCGTGTCTAAATCCTGCTATTATTGATGCAGGCTTGGGGCGCTGGCCGCCCTGAAGCTGTGTCAAAGGAGGAAGTCATGAGGATCGGCGGGCTCGGGTTGCCTGAGATTGCCATCATCGTGGTCGTGCTGCTCCTGATATTCGGGGCGACTCGACTGCCCAAGATAGGCTCTTCTCTAGGCCACAGCATGAGAGCCTTCAAGGACGCCATCACGGGCCGTGACCAGCCGGAGCCCGACCCCGACGAAGCAAAAACCAAGGTCAAGTCGGCCTCCAACGACCCCGACTAGGGTCTGTTAACACTAACGTAGTGCATCGATGATGAACCCGAATAGGATGAACCCCAGGAAGAGTACGTCGAGCTTGTCAAAGCGAGAGAAGATGCGGCGAAATCCCTTCAGCCGACGGAACAGCCGCTCGATTTCGTTGCGCTTCTTGTATATCTCCCGGTCGTATTCCCAAGGGTCAATCCGGCTCTTCAGCGGCGGAACGACGGGCGTGAACCCCAGCGCCAACGCCAACTGGCGGGTCTCGTTTCCCTCGTATGCCCTGTCCATCAGCAGAGACGGGCTCCCATGCTGAGGCCCCAGATGGTGCAGCAGCTTGCGCCCCTCCGGTGCGTCGTGGGCCTGTCCGGGAGAGAGGGAAACGGTTATAGCTGTCCGAGCATCCGCGGCAACCATATGAATCTTGGTAGTCCAACCTCCGCGGGATTTGCCGATGGACTGGGGTCCGTTTTTTTTAACGCACCCGTGCCGTCGGGATGGACCTTGACGGTAGTGCTGTCCATCGAAACCGCCTCCAGCTTGATGCGCACTATCTGTTCCTTCTGGAGGTGTTCGAATATCCGGTCCAGTACGCCGCTCTTGGACCAGCGGTTCATGCGGGTGTAGATGGTATGCCAGTTGCCAAACCGGGCCGGCAACCCCCGCCATTTGCAGCCATGCTCGGCGACGTACAAGATTGCGTTGAGCACTCGCAGGTTCGAAAGGCTGACATTGCCCCGCTGCACCGGGAGATGGGGCGCGATGCGTTGAAACTGGACTTCGGTTATTTCCATGCCAGAATTGTATCATAATTCGACTAATAGTGTTAACAGGCCCTAACCCAAAACAACCCAGAGACACAGCCGCCCGGCCTCCACAGGCGCGGGCGGTTCTCTTTTGTTCAGAGCCGGTGACAAACGCTTAATGAGCGAATCGAGACGATTTAGGTATAATGACCAACTGTCGGATGCCTGTCGGTGTAGCTTCCGTAAAGTGAGGGTCCTATGCCATCCACGATTGAGTGGACAGATGAAACCTGGAACCCGGTGACCGGGTGCAGCAGAGTGTCTCCTGGTTGCGACCACTGCTACATGTTCGCTCTATACCCTCGTCTGAGGGCAATGGGAGTCCATGGTTATGAAACGGCTCCTGATGATGTCCGACTTTTGCCTGAACGCCTGATGGCGCCGTTGTCTTGGAAGAAACCGCGTCATGTCTTCGTGAATAGCATGGCCGATGTGTTCCACCCGGCCGTCCCTTTCAGCTTCATAGATGACATGTTCTCAGTGATGGATGAGGCGGCATCCAAGCATGGGCATGTGTTCCAAGTCTTGACCAAGAGACCTGGCCGCGCGGTGGCTTGGTGGCAGAGGCGGGGGCAGAGTTATCCAAATGGCTGGCCGCCCAACGTGTGGATAGGGACTTCAGTTGAAAGCCAGAAATACGCTCCCAGACTGACTGTGTTGGCCCGTCTTCCCGCGTCGATACGGTTCGTGTCCGCTGAGCCGTTGCTGGAGCGAATTGACCTGAGTTCGTGGCTTGCAGAAGGAACATTGCAGTGGGTGATAGCCGGAGGAGAAAGCGGGCCTCGTGCAAGGGGCATGGACCTGGACTGGGCGCGTGCTCTGCGTGACCAATCGACTGAGGCTGGTGTGCCGTTCTTTCTTAAGCAGCTTGGCGGGGTGAGAAAAAAACGTGGCGGTGATGCCGCCGTAATAGACGGCGAGCGATGGCGCCAAATGCCGGTTGGAGTTTAGTAAATTCCGTGTCCCAAATGTCGTTCGGCGGGCGATGTACGCTGGAAACACTGGAAATACTCGGGCGGGCGCCCCCAGGGTTATACCTATCGCAGGCTACATTCTAAATCGTTGGTGATGAACGCCGTTGGAACGGCGGAACTCCTAGGCTATTAGGATCCCGCAGGCTCCGGGGCAGGCTCGCGACCTCTGGCCGCAAACTTGGCCAGAAGGATGCCGCCCTCGTATAGGAGAATTAGGGGAGCCGCCACCAGGGACTGGCTGATGGGGTCGATGGTGGGCGTGATGAAGGCGCCGATGATGAACGCCACTACAATCCAATGGCGCCGCCATCTAGCGAAACCCTTGGCGGAGACTATCCCAAGCTTTGCCAGCAGGAACATCACGAAGGGCGTCTCGAACACCACGCCCATCCAGAACAGCAGCCTCACTACGATGCTTACCGAGTTGGATATGCGGATCTGCGGCGTGGCCAGGTCCGTTCCCCAGCCTATGAGAAAATCGATAGCCCGGGGAATCAGCACGTAGTACGCGAAGACCGCGCCTCCTGCAAAGGCAAGCGCGGCCCCAGGAATGAAGGAGAACAGGTAGCGGCGTTCCCTTGGCGTCAGGCCCGGAGCGATGAACAGGATTATCTGGTACAGCACCATCGGGAAGGCGCCTACCAGGCCCGCTACGAAGGACACCTTGAGGGTGACGCCCAGCGTCTCGGTCAATTCCGTGGAGATTAGGCCGGCCTCGCCTCCCGTGGCAGCTTCCAACCCCACCGGCTCCAGCAGCGCTTCGATAATCTGCTGGTGAAAACTGAACGCTGCGATGGTAGTAATCACCACCGTTGCACCGGATATGAGGACCCTTTTGCGGAGGTCTCGAAAGTGCGCAGTCAGGGACTGTTCTTGGTCCCTCAACGCTCCTCCTCGGCCTCCGAGTCCTTGGCGGTTCGTCTGGCGGCGGCGCGGTCTTCGGCGCCGGTCTGACGGTTAGAAGGCAGCTCTTGGTTTATGTTCCGTTCCTCTTCCTCGGCCATTCTGGAAAGGTCGGTGAATGCGCGACGCACCTCCCCGAACACTTTGCCTACGGTTCGGGCCATTCCGATGGTCTTCCCTGGCCCCAGCACTACCAGGGCAACGGCCAAGACCACCAGAAGCTCGAAGGGCCCCATTCCGAAAAAGTTCAATGCATCACTCTACCGGACAATTTGCGCATTCCGGCGGACGCTCCACTGTGTGAGGCGGCAGCCCCGCTTTGACCAGCATGTCCGCCAGCAGACAGGTGGGCAGTCCCATGACGTTATTGTAACAGCCTTCCAAAAGAGAAGCTGGGCGGAAGTGTTGGTCCTGTATGGCATAGCCGCCCGCCTTGTCCATCGGCTCTCCTGAAAGGACGTAGTCCTCCAGCTCCGCATCGGAGTATTCCCGCATCACGACTCGGCTGCGTTTGCTGGAAACCGCTTCACCATTTGGCCCTACGACGGCCACTCCGGTGTAGACGTCGTGCTCTCGGCCCCTCAACGCCGTCAGCATGGAGCGGGCGTCGTCGGACCTTCCGGGTTTGCCGAGAATACGGTCGTCCAGGACAACCACGCTGTCGGCCCCGATTACTACTCTGTCGCCCTGGTCGCCGTAAACACTTCGGGCCTTCGCCAGGGCCAGCCTCTCCACGAGATGGGACGGCGACTCCCCTGGCAGAGCGTCCTCGTTCACAGAAGGAGACGCAAGGTCAAAAGCTATCCCCATTCGCCTCATGAGCTCCCTGCGGCGTGGGGACGTGGATGCCAGGACGGGGACAAGGTTTACGGCCGGCTCGTTGGGCTGTGTCGCCGAGTCCCGGAGGGCCAGGACGGCCACACATTCCACGTGGTGGGTCTGGGGGAACATGTCCACGGGCTGGACTGACTCCAGCTGGAAAGGCCCTTGACACAGCGACGCCAGGTCTCTGCTCAACGTGGCGGGTTCGCAGGAGACGTAGACAATACGGAGGGGTTTGAGGTCAATGAGGGCCTCCAACACTCTGGGATGGCAGCCGGCTCTTGGCGGGTCCAGGATCACGCCGTCCGGCGGCTCCGAAAGGCCGGTGAGGGCGTCCTCCGTCTTGGCTTGGACCAACTCTATGTTGTCCGCTCCTACGATATTGCTCTCGGCGTCTTTGATGGCCGACGCAGATTCCTCGATGGCGATGACTCTGCTGCAGCGGTTAGCCACAAGGACGGCAAAGGCGGCTACGCCAGCGTATGCGTCCACCACTGTCTCCAGCCCGGTTAGCCGCAGGCCGTCTCTCACCAGACGGGCAAGAGCTTCCGCCTGCTTGGGGTTCACCTGGAAGAATGAAGAGGCTGCGACCCGGAATCTGCGGCCCTCTATGGTGTCGGTGTAGTGCGGCTGGCCCGATTCAACCTCGATATCCGAGTTCTTAAGCCTGGGCTGTATCAGGTAGTCGCCCGAATCGATCCCGTACCTGATGGACAGCTGAGAGGTCTCGGCAGCCTTGCGCTGCAGGTGGGCCAGAGTCTGGTTGATCCAAGGCTGCATCAACATGCAGCTTGCTACCGGAATAAATCGCCTGCTCTCACGGTTGACAAAACCAAGCTCTCCCCACTTTCGCCCGACGGTGAAACGGGCGTGGTTCCGGTAGCCGAACTCCTCTGGCGAGGCCAAAGTCGGGGCCACCGGAGCTTCCGGCAGACCGGCCTGGGCGAGGGCCGCCGTCACTGTATCGCGCTTCATCTCAAGCTGACGCCGGTACTCCACGTGCTGCCACTGGCACCCGGTGCAAGGTCCAAAGTATGGGCAGGGCGGGACTCTCCGGTCCGGGGACTCAGTCAGGGTCTGCATCACCTGGGCCGCAATCCTCCCTTTCCGGTCTCGGATAATCTCAACGACAGCTTCCTCTCCTGGGATTCCTCCTAGGACGTGGAGATCCTCGCCGTCTAAGTGGGCTATCGTATCTCCCGAATCGCCCCAGCGTATCAGGTCTACGGTGAGCCGTTGGCCTATGCGGTTGGTCTTGGTCATCGGCTTGCTCCGTCGCTCACTATAAACCTAACCGTGCGTAAGCGCCAAGGCAGCCAGCCGCCCAATAGGTTGACCCAGACAGGGGGTGCGTATACACTTGAGCTTGAATACAATCCACTTTGAGGTGAGCTCGGCGCCGGCGTTCCAAGAGAACGTCGACCTACGAAGGAGACATAGATGGCTGGACCTGTTGCAGTGACCGATGCGGACTTTGATGAAAAGGTCGTGAAGTCCGAGTTGCCCGTTCTCGTGGACTTCTGGGCTGATTGGTGCATGCCCTGCAAGATGGTCGCGCCCATAGTCGACGAGTTGTCCAACGAATACGACGGCAAAGTGGAATTCGCCAAAGTGGACGTGGACTCCAACCCTCGGACCGCTATGGCTTACGGGATACGCAGCATACCGACTTTGCTGTTGTTCAAAGACGGACAGCCGGTGGACCAAATCGTAGGCGCCGTGCCCAAGGGGACCCTGCAGAAGAAGATAGATTCGGCGCTGGGATAGGCTGTCCCAACGTCTGCCTCGCTCTCGGCAATGGGAGTGGATGGGGCCCGGTGGCTCTTGCGGACTTCAAATCCGTTGTGCCTCGTTAGCACGGGGTAGGTGGGTTCGACTCCCTCCCACTCCCGCCATGATTCGGGTCGGCATCGAGGGCGCCGACATCGATACTGAATCTGGGTTGTCGATCAAGTCGCCCTGGTTCTTGATGGCGCTTGCCATAGGCGCCACGGGCGTGTTCCATCTGTCGAGCTCCACACCGCACTCATTTCGGATGACGTCTTGGCGCGGGAGGTTGGTTCCGGGCTTCCGAGTCAGAGGCGGCTAATCTGTGGAATCGCTCTCTCTGGAGCGGTCTTTGTCGGTTCAGCCAGCGGCCGGTGAGCTGCCCTCAATGCGGATCTGTGGCTCTTCCTTGGGAGGTATTGGGACTTCCCACGAGAGCTCGAGGCGGAGGCTGTTTTTTCCCTCCCCAAGCCTCGATTCAGCGGCAATCTCCAGCTTGATTTCCCCTACGACAGTCAGTCCTATGCTTTCCGACCCCGCTGAAAGCTGTAGATGGCCGCTCCTGATGTGTTTAGCCAACTGCTCCAAGTAGTCCGCTGTTAGCGGCTGGTCACACCTTGTCGAGAACTTAAAAGCCTGGTCTTCTGTGGGCATATTTACACTCCCTTACGATTCGCACCCCGCATCATGTTCTCATTGGGCAGCGGACCGGTTTACCAAGCGGAAGCGCCACTGGGGATTCTCTATTTGTTGTTTTCCAGCAGACCTCAATTGAAAACACTCCATGCTATGAGGTTAGTCTATGCCAAGACCGGAGCAGGTTCAATCCAATAAGCGGGCGTGTCCACCCCAAGATTTCCTTAAAAACCCCCACGACCGTTTCGGTTAGAGGGCCCTATGCTCTGGACACTTGGCTTTACCCTCGGATACAATTGTTCCTCACAAGCCCTTGGGACCACGCATGACAGATTCCACAGACACCGTACGTATAGGCATAGCGCCGGATGTTGGGCGGGACGTACCTTCAAACGGCCAGGCGCCGCCCATGTCCACCCCGTCAATTGAAGCCAATGGCGCAAAGGGCCGCTATACGGGCGAAGACGACTACATTGCCCTCAAGCGTATCGTAACGGAACGAGGGCTGCTGGACCGGCAGTACGGGTACTATGCCTTCAAGATTCCCCTAACCCTGGCCATCCTCGGCGCAAGCGTGGCCATCCTCATCATTGCCGACGCTCTCTGGATTCATCTCCTCAACGCCGTTTTCATGGCCTTTGCCTTCGGCCAGCTGGGGTTGCTGGCCCACGACTCCGGCCATCGTCAGATGTTCAAGTCTCCAGTAAAAAACGACGCTGTCTCGCTGATGGTCGGGATTCTCATCGGGCTGGACCGCAGCTGGTGGATGGACAAGCACAACCGCCACCACGCCAGTCCCAACAACGTAGACACCGATTTCGACGTGAACCTGCCCATCATAGCCTTCACCGAGGAGCAGTCCCTGAGCAAGACGGGGATCGCCAGGTGGATAGTGCGGTACCAGGCTTTCCTGTTCTTCCCGCTGCTTCTGGTCGAGGCATACAGCATACGGGCCGACAGCGGCCAGTACATATTGCGAGGCAAGAACGTCAAGTACCTGTTTCTGGAAGCCCTGCTGGTCTTCGGCCACCTGCCCGTGTACTGCTACCTGGTCTTCTGGCACATCGGTGGAATGGACGGCCTGTACTTCTTCCTGCTGCACCAGGGGCTTCTTGGCGTGTATCTGGGGTCCATTTTCGCCACCAACCACAAGGGCATGTTGATGGTGGACAAGAACACCAAACTGGACTTCTTCCGCAGCCAGGTGCTCACCACCCGTAACGTGACCGGCAGCGTGGTCAACGACTTTGTGTACGGCGGCCTCAACTACCAGATTGAGCACCACCTCTTCCCCAACATGCCCCGCAACAAGTTCAAGGAAGCCCAGGGAGTGATTCGGGACTTCTGCGACAGCCGCTCAGTTGAGTTCTACGAGACGGGCGTGGTCCGCTCCTACCGGGAGATATTGGGGTTCCTCCACGAGGCCAGCGCCCCTCTCCGCCGCCGCAGCTAGACATTATGCTTGTACATGACTAAAGTGAGAGATGCAATTCGCATCGTGGAACGGGACGGCTGGAAGTTAGAGCGTATCAGGGGTAGCCATCGCCAATTCAAGCATCCTGAAAAGCCTGGGCTAGTAACAATTGCCGGTAAACCTAGCGTGGACGTACCGCCTCAAATTTGGAACAGCATTATGAAGCAAGCGGGACTCCGGTAAGGAGGATCCATGAAGTACACAGTAATAATAGAAAAGGGTCCGACGAGTTATGGCGCGTATGTCCCAGACCTTCCAGGGTGCGTAGCAGTGGCGGAGACCCGTGAAGAAACGGAAGAGTTGATTCGGCAAGCCGTCATCTATCACCTTGAGATGCTTCGGGAAAGTGGCGACCCTATCCCTGAACCCCAATCCCAAACCATCCTGGTGGATGTCTAGGCCACACTGCATTCTTCCGGTACCAACGGACAGCCTATGGATCTAGCAGACCGAGGCCTGATTGAAAGCCCCTTACACACTACCCCGAGGGCTTGAACTTGAACATGGTCACCTCGTCGGTGACTTCCTCGAAGGTGATTTCCAGGGGCATGTCCAGCACCAGGGCTTCCGGGGTCTGGTCGACGCCGGTGAGGTTGGTCATCATGCGAGGCCCCTCGTCCAGTTCCACGACAGCGATCGCGTAGGGCGTCTCTTCCTGGAATCCGGGCGCCGGGCGGTGACTGATGACGTAGCTGTAGAGCTTGCCCTTGCCGCTCAACTCCTCCCACGTCAAGCTGCGGCCCCAGCAGTGGGGGCATACGGCCCGGGGGTAATAGTGGAACTGGTTGCAGTCGCCGCAACGCGGCAGCGTCAGCTTTCCCTCTTTGCAGCCTTGCCAGAAGGCTTCTGTTTCAGGTGTGGCTTTGGGAAGCGGCTTTTGCGGTGTCGTCATTGGGTTTCTCCTATCGAGGTTGACGGCATGGGAAGTTGGTGACTAAAGGACGCCGGCGCAAGTTACGGGACTTCAACGCCGAGAATGGCAGTGCCTGAAGCGGCGAACATCCCGCCCGGCCCATGGACTACGGCTGTCTTGGCGTTCTCCACCTGGCGGTCTCCACCCTGGTTCCGGAGCTGGCGCACAGCCTCCAGGATGATGAACATGCCGTACATCCCTGGGTGTGTGTAGGAGAGGCCGCCGCCGTTGGTGTTCATCGGGAACTCTCCGCCGGGAGCCGTCCTCTGGTCTGAAACGAATCTACCGCCCTCACCTCTGGGGCAGAACCCCAGCGCCTCGATGGCAAAGATGGGGGTGTGGACGAAGGCGTCGTAAAACTCCACGACGTCTATATCCTCGTGCTTTACGCCTGCCATGTCGAAAGCCCGTTGGCCCGATGTCTCGAAGGCGTGGGACCAAGTGAAGTCGGGCATCTGTCCTATGCTCCAGTGGCTTAGGGCCTCTCCCGTCCCCAGCAGGTAGACGGGCTTCTGCTTCAAGTCCTTGGCACGGTCGGCGGTGGTGAGTATGACTGATCCGGCGGCGTCGGTGACGAGGCAGCACATGGGCAAGGTGAGGGGGTAGCATATCATCCTGGCGCTGAGCACGTCGTCGACGGTCTGGGGTTCCCGCATTATGGCCCTGGGATTGAGGCTGGCCCATTTTCGGGTGGCTACTGCGACCTCGGCCAGGTTCTCCAGGGTGGTTCCCGTCTCCTTCATGTACCTGAGGATGGGCATCGAGAACAGAGTAGGAGGGCCAAGGGCTCCGAAAGGCTGCTCGAACTGGCCTGCGGGCGTGGATGGGTCCACGGGGGCGCGGGGTTCTCCGATGCGGCTGCGTCCGCTCTGGCCGTGGCTGATGAGGGCGTAGTCGCACATGCCGTGTTCAAGGGCCAACATGGCGTGCTCCATCATAATCACGAAGGAGCAGCCTCCCACCGTCGTGCCGTCGACATACCGGGGCCTCATACCCAGGTATTCGGCCAGGACGGCGGCGTTGGTTCCCGCCGTGAAGAGGCCGTCGATGTCGCCCTTTTCCAGGCCGGCGTCGTGCATGGCGTTCACCGCGCCCTCGGCGTGGAGTTGCAAGACCGACTTGTTGGGCTGGACGCCGTTTTCGTCGGCTTCATCGGCGCCGACGATGGCTACTTTGCCCCTAAGTTCCTTGTATGACATTGCCGCCCCCTATAATTCTTGTGCGGTGTTGACCTTACTGGCGGGGCAGTCCCAAGCCCCTGGTGGCTATGATGTTCCGCTGTATCTCGCCCGTTCCGCCGGCGATGTTGGCGCCGAATTGGTTGAGATACGCCCTGGATAGGCTGCCCCGAAGCTTCACCCACTTGGAGTTCTTCCATAGCTGCCCGTATTGGCCCAGGATTTCTATGCCTGTGTTTGCCACTTTTTGCTGCAACTCGGAGCCGAAGACCTTGGACATCGACGCCTCGTAGTTCGGCACCAGGCCCTGTCCCTGCATCCAGGCGACTCTGTAGGCAATCCATCGGGAGGCCTGTATCTCGACGGCCAGGTTCACGAGCTTGTGTCGGACGACTTTGTGTTGGGAAAGGGGCTTGCCGTTGTGGTTGGTCTCCTTCGCGTACTGCACCAACCGTTCAAGGTTTCTTCTCCCGTTTGAAGAGTAGTGGACTCCGGCTCGTTCGAAGTCCAGAGCCACCGCCATGGTGTACCAGCCCCGGTCTTGCTCGCCGATGAGGTTCTTCTTCGGCACTCGGACGTTGTCGAAGTAGACCTGGTTGAACTCATGCTCGCCAGTCATCTTTATGACGGGCCGAACGGTGATGCCCGGAGTCGTCATGTCCACCATCATCAGGCTTATTCCCCGGTGCTTGGGGGCGTCGGGGTTGGTCCTGACGGCTATCCAGCCCCAGTCGGCGATGTGGGCGCCTGAATTCCATATCTTAGACCCGTTGATAACGTATTCGTCGCCGTCCTCGGTGGCCGAGGTTATCAGTCCGGCTAGGTCGGAGCCGGTCTCCGGCTCACTGTACAGTGTGGTCCAATATTTCTCTGCTCTGGTGATCGGGGGCAGGTGTTCCTTCTTCTGCTCCTCGGTGCCGAAACGGATGATCGTGGGCCCAATCCAGGCCACGGCCCCTCCGCCTACGTCGGTGCCCGGCGAACCGTGATAGGCCACCTCGTCGCTGTATATGGCCTGCTCTATGTATGACCGACTCTGGCCGCCGTATTCGACCGGCCAGTGCATGGTGAGCCATCCCTTTGCGGACAGCTTCTTGGCCATGTTGTGGGCAAACTCCCGAGTGTCAGCGTGGTACATGGCACCGGAATCCATAGGCTCGAAGCCGGATGGCAGCGTCTCTTTGAAGAAGTCCTTTATCTCCTGGCGAAAGGCTTTTTGCTCCGGGGTGAACTCCATGTGCATAGGCTCCTCCGGCGGGCCGCTTGGCTAATAGGCTAGCGACAAGTCTATGGCCTGGAACGCAGGCGGTCAACTTCCTGGGACAATGCTCCCTCTCCCCAGGCGGGAGAGGGTTGGGGTGAGGGGACGCCGTCTAACGCCGCGGCAGGCCCAGGCCCCTGGTGGCCATGATATTGCGCTGGATTTCTCCGGTGCCTCCGGCTATGTTGAAGGAGAAGGCGTTCAGGTAGGTGTGGGCGAAGGAACCGTGGAGGCGCGCCCATTTGGACCCCTTCCACAGCTGCCCATACTGGCCCAGAATCTCCATGCCGGTATTGGCCAGCCTGATCTGGAGCTCCGAGCCGTAGACCTTGGCCATCGACGCTTCGTAGTTGGGGACCATGCCCTCACCCTGCATCCAGGCCACCCTGTAGGACAGCCAGCGGGATACCTCCACGTCAATCGCTGAGTCCACCAGCTTATTCCGCACGACCTTGTTCTGGGACAGAAGCTTGCCACCGTGGACGGTCTCTTTGGCGTACTGCACCAGCGTCTCCAGGTTTCGCCTGGCCACCGCGGGGAAATAGACGCCCGACCGCTCGAAGTCCAGCGCCACTGCCATCGTGTACCATCCCTGGTCCAGCTCGCCCACCAGGTTGCTCTTGGGGACACGGACGTTGTCAAAGAAGACCTGGTTGAATTCGTGGTCGCCGGTCATCTTGATTACGGGCCGCACAGTTATCCCCGGAGACCGCATGTCCACCATCATCAAGCTGATACCCCGGTGCTTGGGGGCGTCGGGGTTAGTCCGGGCGGCAAGCCAGCCCCAGTCGGCTATGTGAGCGCCGGAGTTCCAAATCTTGGAGCCGTTCACCACGAAGTCGTCCCCGTCCTGGACCGCGCTGGTCTGAAGGCTGGCTAGGTCGGAGCCAGCCTCGGGTTCGCTGTACAAGGTGCACCAGTACCTCTCGGCCCTGGTTATGGGCGGCAGGTGCTCCTTCTTCTGCTCTTCAGTGCCGTAGCGTATGAGAGTTGGTCCGATCCAGCCCACGGCCCCCGCTCCCAGGTCCGTGCCTGGAACGCCCATGTAGGAAACTTCGTCGCTATATATGGCCTGCTCTACGTGGGACCTGCTCTGCCCGCCGTACTCCACAGGCCAGTGCATGGTGAGCCAGCCTTTTTCCGCGAGCTTCTTCGCCATGAGGGCGGTGAACTCCCGGTGGTCGGGATGGTACATGCCGCCCAGCTCCATAGGCTCCCAGTCGCTGGGCAACACCTCATTGAAGAAGTCAAGTATTTCCTGGCGGAAGGCTTCCTGCTCCGATGTAAACTTCAGGCGCATGGGATACGCTCCTTGGAGACGGTACTGCAAAAGATATGCAAGCGATTGGCAGCTAGTCGGCTTTCTCGCTCGCTTGTGAGTTGGCGTGCGTGATCACGATATGGTAAGGGCCGGTCTTCGCCAATGGGCTATCCACAGAAAGGTAATATTCCCGCGATTCAGGAGCTTCCCATAGGATATGTGACCTATTAGGCCCCGATCCAATCATCAATGGTGCAACACCGTCAGAAGCATACAACGATATCCGTAAATGGATCGCTGTCTCGCCAGTGGCGACTATACGATACACACCACCGTGCTCGGCTTGAAATCGGAAGTAGTCTTTGTCTGATTCCGTTTCCAAGACGCCTTGGACAGTTTCTCCGACAACTAACACGGCGGCTGACTCTGCATCATCGCCGTGCTGGTCGACAGGAGCCACATTGGGCTCGATTTGATCAACGGACAGGTGATACGTTCCTTTGTGTCCGTAGGGGCTGTCCACGGCGAGAAAATATAGGTTTGAGCTGGGCGCCGTCCAACCTATAATCGGAGGGTCGGCGTTAGGAAATTGTACAGAACCATCCAGCACGGTTGTGCCGTCAGGTGCATAGAGCTTGATGCGAGAGTCCGCCAACGTTAAGCGGTTCAGGACCATGTCATATTTTTTGCCTTCCTCGGCCTGAAATTGAAAGTAGTCCGAGTCAAACGCGTGGTCCATCGAACCTGGTGCAGCGTGTCCGAACGAGAGTTGAGAGGCATGTTGTGCGTCGTTGCCGTGGTCATCTAGTGCTTCCAGGTTGGCGTCGGTCCAGGGTCCTCCGTGTAATTTCTTGAACAGGTGTCGAAATTCCTCTTGTCGATCAGGAGGAGTATGATTCAGGAATGATAGATAAATATCCTTTCCAGTAAGTTGTCCGACCTTGTCATCTGAATGTTCTAATGAGTAGATGTCCCTGAATACCAACGACAAGACTTCTTCTCCCAGCAGTGTATAGACGTTGATCAGGAAGTGTGCGCCCATCCAGTAATTACAACGGTTCAAGTTGTAATAGAAGCCTTGGTGGTCGTTCATTTGAGTTAGGTTCTTGACTCCTTTGTCGTGGCAATTTAACTGGATCAACCTCTCCAAACCCTGCATACCGGTTTCGGGAACATCGGCATTGCCGGGTTGGTTCTCGATATACCAAGCCATGAAATCGGACCCTCCCTCCATAAACCATACTGGAAACAATACGAGGTAGTAGTGGGCTGTCTCGTGATAGAGAGTAGATTCGTCAAATCCCCCGGATTCTGACCTTGGAAGCCATATGGTTTTATGGCCACGTCCCGATAGCCACCCAGCCAAGTTTTGATGGAGATCATAATCCGTCTCAGAGTCTCGATATACCATCAACAAAGTTATATTCTTCTGAGGGAACGGAGTCTGCATCAATTTTTCCAGGTTGCTAACAGCATCTTCCAAAGCCTCTATCGTGCTGTCGTCTGGTGCAAAGGGTCGACTTTGGAACACCCAAAGGTTGACGTCGCCGGCCAACGGAAGGGTGATGGTCTGTGACCGTGTGAAGCGAGACTGTACCAGTTCGATAAAGAGAGAGGGCGACTGCGGGACGACATTGACCAAGGTCATCACGAAGGCCTTATCCTCTTCATCTAGCCCGTCTGAAAACCATGGCTGATGGAGAAGGTGTCGGAAGAAATCTGGTCTTTGTCGAAGGAGATAGTTGACGCCATGGAGGAACGTGAACGTCTTTGGATTAACCCAAGCGTCATAGTAGTGTGCGTCGGCGGCCCCGAGTATGGTGTCGATTACAGACCATTCCTCATCTGTTAAACCGTCTGCTAGCCATCCACTATCCGCAATATATTTCCCTAACTGCCAATCATTCTTCACTACACCGTGAAAGAACTGCGCGAGTAACAGCGCCTGCGGTTCTGTGACGATGTTGTCGGATAGCATCCTGCGAGTAACGGTCCTCGCTGTGTCCAGGTCTTGTGATGCTATGTCCCTCAACGCTGAGAGAGCCATGGCTTCAACGGATGTGGGTGAGTCTGCTAACCAGGGAATTTGGGCGACCGTTTTCCCAAAACCTGCGTTTCGCACCCATATGTCGGTGAGTGCGTTGGCAGCTTCGATGTGTGCGGGGTCCAGCGTATTTTGGAACCATGGGACAATCTTTGAGAGTTCCGTAACGGCTGCGTCTTCGACTGTAGGATTGGGCGCGGGCGTACGCTGCGGAGTAGGGGCGGGAGTAATAGGGGGTGGTGCTGGCGAAGGACCCGGCATGGGTGTAGGGGTAGAACGTGGGGTAGGAGTAACGCTGATTGGTGGTGGAGGTGGGGTGAAATCCGGAGTCGACGTAGGTGTAGGACTCTGGGATTTAGTCGGGTGTAGAGTCGGGTATGCTGATGTTGGCGAAACAGCGGGGATATCGGTTGGTATGGGTGGCAGCGTTGAATCTGTATAAGGGGCCACAAGCTCTTCGGATGTCTCAGGCTCAAAGACATCGCATCCAGCAGCGGCCGCTACCGAGAGAACCAATAGTCCCCAAATGAGACCGAGAGTTGACAGTTCGACTAGCGGTTTCAACTTGGACCATCTGTTTCGTCAGTGTACGAGCAGGCCCTGTGTGCTAACTCGACCTGATGTAAGTCTATGCTGAGGCACCAAGTAGGTCAATGAGGGGAATATTGAAGAGGGGAGCGGACTGTCCGCGCCCCTCTCTGTATGCCGGTATTAGGGTTGGAGTTAGTCTCTGGGCAGGCCCAGGCCCCGGCGGGCGATGATGTTGCGCTGGATTTCCGACGTGCCGGCGCCGATGGTGGCTGAGTACTGGTCCAACGCGGCTCTGGAGAAGGTTCCGTTGAGCCGCGCCCACTTTGAGTCCTTCCACAGGGGGCCGTATTGGCCTAGTATCTCGAGGCCGCGGTTGGCGAGGCGCTGCTGGAGCTCCGAGCCGTACACCTTGGACATGGAGGCCTCGTAGTTGGGGACAAGGCCCTGGCCTTGCATCCAGCCCACCCTGTAGGACAGCCACCGGGACACCTGAATCTCGATGGCGGTGTCTACCAGCTTGTTGCGCACGATGGGGTCTTTGGCCAGCGGTTCGCCCTTATGGGTGGTCTCCCGCGTGTACTGCACCAGGTTCTCCAGGTTCCTCTTTCCCACTGCGGAGTAGGAAATCCCCGAACGCTCGAAGTCCAGCGCCACGGCCAGGGTGTACCAGCCCCGGTTAAGCTCGCCCACCAGGTTCTTCTTGGGGATCCGGACGTTGTCGAAGTAGACTTGGTTGAACTCATGGTCTCCGGTCATTTTTATGACCGGGCGGACGGTGATGCCTGGACTCTTCATGTCCACCAGCATCAGGCTGATGCCCCTGTGCTTGGGGGCGTCGGGGTCGGTGCGGGCGGCCAGCCAGCCCCAGTCGGCGATGTGGGCGCCGGAGGTCCATATCTTGGAACCGTTGACCACGAAATCGTCGCCGTCCTCCACGGCGCTGGTCTGCAAGCCCGCCAGGTCCGAACCCGTCTCAGGCTCGCTGTAGAAGGTGCACCAGTACCGCTCGGCCCTGGTTATGGGGGGCAGGTGCTCCTCCTTCTGTTCGTCAGTGCCGTAGAGAATAAGGGTGGGTCCCACCCACGCCACGGCTCCGGCTCCCAGGTCGGTGCCGGGCACGCCGTTGTACGCGATTTCTTCCCGGTAAATCATTTGCTCAACGTGGGAGCGTCCCTGACCGCCGTACTCTACTGGCCAGTGCATGGTCAGCCAACCCTTGTTGGCCAGCTTGGTGGCCATGCTCCGACTGAACTCAAACCTGTCCTTGTGGTGGTGTTCGCCCTGCTCCATAGGTTCCCAGTCGGCGGGCAACTCCTGCTTCAGGAAATCAAGGATTTCCTGGCGGAAGTCGTTCTGTTCCTTGGTGAATTGCAACTCCATTCGGCAGCCTCCTTATCCCTTTCCCCCTACCTCAGGCCAGCTTGCTCTGACGGTCCGGGTCTCCTCACGGTAAGTATAGTATCGTCTATTTGTCGGCCCGCTTCCAGAGGGGAAGGGTGACCTCTTCCTCAGTGTGGTCTTCGAAGTGGACCTCCACGGGCATCCCGATGTATATGTCGTCATAGTCGGCGTCCACGATGTTGCCCACCATACGGATGTTCCCCGCCTCGGGGATTTCCACCAGAGCCACGTTGTAGGGCACTCGCTCCCGGAGGGCTGGGTGCACCGGGTACTCGCTGTTCATGTAACTGTACACCACTCCCTTGCCGCTGGTTTTCACCCAATCGTAGTTGAAGGAATGGCAAGAGTAGCAAATTATCTCCGGAGTGTGCCGGAAGGTCTTGCAGTCCGAGCATTGCTGGACCACTAGCTCGTGGCGCCTGCAGGCTTCCCAGAAGCCGGCGTCGGCGCTGTCGGGAATCCAACCGGGAAGAGGCATTCCTTCCGGAAGGTAGTAGTCGGCCATCATTTACCTCCGCACTATCAAAGAGCTGAGGGGTGAGACACCCGGGCCGCTGGCGACGAAGGATATCTCCGCGCCTTCCACCTGGGCCGTGGAAGTTCCGCGCACCTGTCTCACCGCTTCAGTGATGATTTCGAATCCATGGGTGTAGGCCTCGGCAAGATTACCGCCGCTGGTGTTTATGGGGAGCTCTCCGTCGGGCCATTCAATGCGGCCTCCCTCGACGAAAGGCCCGCCTTCGCCCTTTTCGCAGAACCCGTAGTCCTCGATGGACATCATCACCAAGGGCGTGAAGTTCTCGTAAAACTGCGCCACGTCCACGTCTTTTGGCCCAACTCCGGCCATTCCCCAGAGGGCGTCAGAGAGAGCGTCGTGGTTGGAGTGGACCATGCTGCGGTTCATAGCGCCGGCGCCGTAACGGAAGCCGCTGCCCTGGGCGGCGGCCATGAGGTAAGCTGGCGTCTGTTTCGTGTCCGTGGCCCGCTCGGCCGTTGTCAGAATCACGGCGGCGGCGCCGTCAGTCTCCTGGCAGCAGTCGAACAGGTGGAGAGGTTGGGCGATCCAGCGGGAGGCGTGGTACGCCTCCATCGTCAATGGCCTGCCGTACATGACAGCGCGGGGGTTCGTCTGTGCGTGCTTGTAGGACGCCATGGCGATAGCGCCGAGTTGGTCCTGAGTCGTTCCATAGTCGTGCATGTGGCGTTGGGCCTGCATGGCCGCCAGCGTTTGCCCGGCGGACATGCACCCAAAAGGAGCTTGGTAGGCGGGTTGGTCCATAACCCTGGACTGGCGGGCCGCAAGGGCCTGACCGAAACGCCCGAACTGTCCCTGGGCTAGCCCCCTGTAGGCCACTACGTACTTGGCGTACCCTGCGACGAGAGCAGCCGCTGCATTGCCTACGGCTCCCGAACCGCCGCCGCCGCCGCCGCCCCAGAACATGGTGTTGAAGCCCACCTTGGGCGACCCCAGCGCGGTGGATATGCGGATTGGGTCGTTGCGGTCGTTCGCGTAAGAGGCGAAGCCGTCTATCTCCCGAGGATCGATTCCGGCGTCCTCTGCGGCGGCCATGACGGCCTGAAGACACAGGTGGAACTCGCCGTAGGGGCTTTGTCCCCTCTTGTAGTAATCACTTTCGCCGATCCCGACGATGGCGACCTTGCCGTTGATGGTGTTCTCCGCCATATAGCTTGACCTCCTGAAATAAGACCGATGGCTTCTAGGATTTTACTGGCAGGGTCACCAGCGCGTAAGTGGGAGTGGTGATCCCTTCCCGCTGGTTCTCGGCCCAGAGTTCGCATTCCAAGAAATGCTCGCCGTTCTCTTCGTACTTCCTGGTCACCTTTCCCTTTAGGGCCATGACGTCGCCCGGACGGTTCATCCTGCGCATTTCCATCCGGAACTTGCGCAGCATCCCCTGATCTCCGATCCAGGTGCAAATCAGCCGGTTGAAGCAGCCCTGCATGAAACCCGTGTTGACGAAAACGTCGGGGTGGCCTCCGTTTTGGGCAAAGGGCACGTCGTAGTGGACCTCGTAGAAGTCCTGGGAGCCGCTGACCTGCTTGACGATGCGGTTGGGGTCTATCTCCAGGGCGTAGCCTGGGATTTCGTCTCCCTCGTTCACGTCGTCCCAGTAGACTTGTTCGTTGGTCATGTCTATTCTCCCGCCTCGGCTATCTGCTCTGGCGTCCGGTGCCGGAGACCCAGGTTGGTCATCTTTGCCACGAGGTCTCCGTCCTGGTTGTATATTAGGGTCTCTATCTTGGTCCAGAAAGCCTTGGCGTCCAGCCGGATGGACTTGATGTAGATTTCGGCGACGCGCCTCTTGTAGGATATTCTATCCCCCGCCACGATGGGCTTGTAGAACTCCAACTCGCGGGTTAGGTTGATGTTCCGTTCTCCTGGGGTGGCCACCCTGGGGAGGGCCGACGCCGGTTTAGAGGAGGGCGGCCACAGGGTGTCCTTTACGAAATACTCCACCATTGTGGGAGGGCATACGGCGTCCCGGTATCCTGCGGAGCGGGCGTAGTCGGGGTCCATGAATAGGGGGTTGGGGTCTTCCGTCATGTGGCAGTAGCGCCGGATAGAGTCGTATTCCACAGGGTAGGGGTAATGCGAGAGTTCCGTTTCAACGCCTATGAGTTCTTGGGCTTCTTCCAGGAACTCCTCCGGGGTTTTCGGCATGGCACAACCTTGGCGATAAATGAAAAAGGTAAGGGGCCGCTCTGCGAAATGGCATTATATAGCGGCCCCTTCCAAGCGTCAACCTAAGCTGCCCTGGGCTATTCGTAAGGCTTCAACTTGATTTCTTTGAGGGCGGGTATGACCTCGGTCCCGATAAGCTGGAGCGACCGCATCACCTTGTCGTGCGGCATGTCGCCTTCGTTGCCGTAGCAGATCAGGTAGCCTGGAGCCAGCCCTTCCAGGATATCCGTCAGCTTCTTAGTCACTGTGTCCGGGTTTCCGACCACTATGCTGTTGGCTTCCTGGAGGTCGTCGTAGGTGCGGTACTGCTGGCCGAATCGGGTGCCGACTCCTGCGGGAATCTGCCGGACCACTGCGGTGTCCGCCCTGGAGCGGTATCCTGGAGGGTCGTTGTGCTCCTGGGGACCCTTGAAGCGGTGGTCAGCGTTCCACATGAAGGTCTTTCCGATTTCGTAGGCTTCTTCGTCCGTGTCGGCGCAGACGACCATGACGTTGCCGCCAAAGTTCCCGGGGCCGGGAACGTAGCCGGCTTCCTTGGCCGTGTCGATGTATATCTCCTTCAACCACTCCGTCTGGCCCTTGATGACCTGAAGGTTCAGGTAGGGGTAGCCGTGCTCGGCGGCCCAGATAACGCTGGACGGGCTGCCGGTGCCGGGGAACCAGATGTCCGGGTGGGGCTTCTGCATGGGAAGCACCCATGGGTTCACCATGCGGCGGTGGTAGTATTCGCCTTCGAAGCGGAAGGGCCCGGGCTGAGTCCAGCACTTGAGAATCAGGTCGTGGGCCTCTTCGAACCGCCCGCGGTTCTCGGTGGGAGAGTTGCCCGACTGGATTGTCTCTATGGCGCTGCCCCGGACGAAGCCGGAAATGATGCGGCCGCCGGAGTAGCAGTCCAACATGGCAATCTCTTCCGCCAGCTTCACAGGGTCGTTCAGCCCTATCACGTTGCCCAGCAGGGCAATCTTTACGTTCTTGGTCACCTTGGTGAGGACGGCGCCGTCCAGGTTTATGGCCGGCTTCATGCACCAGTAGGCGGTGTGGTGCTCGTTGGACATGATGCCGTCGAATCCCACCTCGTCCACGAGGGCGTACTGTTCGTGGTACTGGTTGTAGAGGACGTGGGCCTTCTCCGGGTCGAAGTAGGTGTTGGGGAACATCATCCGCGTTCCGGGGTATTTGTCCAGGTCCTCTTCTTTTACATACCCGTTGGGCTGCTCGGTGAAGAAGTAGACTTCAACCTTGTCGACAGGCCGTTGTAGCTGATCAACCATGCTTTTCTCCTTGTTAAACCTCGATTGGGGGAACGAGTCGGGCACAGTATACCAGAATGAACAATAGGTGGGGAATCCCCGACGGTCAGGGATATCTTCGCTGGATGCGAAGCGACTTTACACGCCCAGAGTCACACTCGATGTCCGAGGTGTCCACAGTAGCTTCTCCCTATCCCTATGGGAAATTTTGCCGAGATTAAACAATCAGTTTAGCGTCGCTGGGCCGAGCCTTGCCGCCGTGTACCGAGGGCTCGGCGCACCACTTTGATGCCACCCGCCGCACGCCTTCATACACGCTTTCATCAAACCCCAGCAGGTCGCAGACCACCCGGCGGTCGAGCAGCGCACGGTTGGGGTCGGCGTCGGCAAGGTAAGCAGGCTGGAATTCCTTGTCCCGGAACTCTTCGAATATCTCCTGGGCGGTTGTTAGCTGCTCGTCGCTCAGGGCCCGAAAGTCCATTACTGGGAGCGTTTCTGACGAGCGTATGGTCTTCCGGCCTCGGCCACTCTGTTGCCTATTAGAGTGCCACCAAAACAGTAATAGTCCAAGAGTGGTATTGCACCACAGAGTAAATACGTAATCGAATCGAGGGTCAGAAAATACTACATTAGGCCATGCAACTCCTCCTATGCTCTTCTGTTCAGTGAATGCTGCCGTCAACGGCTGAGAAGTGAACCTAAAGTCACGATTTAGATGGACTCGGCTGGCGGTGGCCCAAAGCTCGGACGCTTTAGCTTCCATTCCTGGCCGCACTCGCATCTGTGAGTCAGGGATACATATCATGCGCGTTTCTTTTGCAGCATTATGGTTCCACAATGAAGGGTAAGTGGCTGTTGGGCGTATTGTATCCTTGATAAAGGGACCTTTGTGAGCCTCGCTGATGAATAATTGAGAATCCAGACCGCGCTCTCCAACTTGGCGTAAGGGCACCGTGGGTAATTCATAGGAATTCGATTCTGCGGGAAGCCAAAGCTTTCTGCCAGAAAGCGAGTGTGCAACCTGGGCCACGGAGGCATCAAGAAGTCTGGCAGCTGCCCATCCATGTTCGTGGCTGTCAACGGGAGCGTCTAGCAATTCGCCCTCTGAGGCATCCCCACAGTGGATAGGCACACCACCATAAGGCCCGTCTTCCAAGTGCCGAGTTTCTATGTCTGTGAAGGTGGACTTGGACAGTTCCAGCGAGTGTACAAAACTAGAAGGCTTACGCGTCAAGGAAACAAATTGGCCTCTACTTCTAGGCTGCTCATGCCTGGCTATCTTTCGACCGATTACCAAACATTCACCTATAGCGGTATCCGACGAAAATGACAATTCCGCGTCTGCTCCCGCAATACTTACAACTGTGATATCAGTATACTGTGTGGCCATCAATTCTCTGAACTTGGCCCAAGACGGCCCATTGATTGCAGTAAAAGGTAAAACCAACGCGATGACACCCTCAGGACGGACTTTTCGGTTCGCAAGCGCCGCAAAGCCTGAAGCCAACCCAGCGTGACCGTGATAGCAAGTGCCCTTAGCTAGTTGTTCCAACCGATTCGCCATTCTGGACTGGTCTTCTTCAGTAGTATCAAAGGCGGCAAAAGCGGCATTTAGAATCCCCTCGTCGGCATCCCTGTGTTTGGTGTTGCTGGTGAACGGAGGGTTCATTATCACTAGGTCAAAGCCCTCGTCGGGAACGTCTGCAATAACGTAGGCGGAGGTCTCCTCACCGATGCTGCTGGTGCGTAAGGCAGGGTCGCTGGTGTTGAACAAGACCCCCGTCGCCGAGGATTGCAACAGCTCCAAAGAGCCGACGGAGACGCTGCGGTCCCGCTGTCGTCCGTAGGGAAGGGTGTAGAGCCGGGATCGAAAGAATTGTACTGCAGGCTGTACCCCCGACAGGGTTGAGCCTGTGATGTGGATTGCCGAGGGCATCACATCGCAGCCGAAGAGGGCCTCTTCCATCATAACCTGATGCAGTTTCGCCGGGTCGCCTCCGGCGCGTTCATAGAGGGCGGCGATCTGCTCGTAGACTGCGGCAAGAAGGGCGCCTGTGCCGCACGCGAAGTCGGCAATCCGCAGCTTGCTTATGGCTTCTGCGTCGCTCCAGTCCATATCCTTGATTTTTGACACCGCCAGTCGGGCCAGCAGCGCAGCCGAGGCGGGCAGAGTATAGAAGGTGGCCAAATACTTGCGGTCTGCGATGAGCCGCTGGAAGATGCGTCCAGTGAGGTCGTGGGCGTTGTTGATGCCTGCTGCGTTCACTTCGCCAACCGTGTACTGCACCGTCCTGAGGATATTGGCGGCGCTGGCCGCCGGAAGCTGTTGGAGAATGTCCTTGCCGATGGCGAAAATGGGCCAGTAGTTGACTTCCAGGATCTCGGTCCATGCGACCAGTGTCTCGTTCTGGGGATCGGCGACGTCAGGCCCACACACCATCCGCGGCGGTTTTATCCCCTCGTGCATTCCAGCGATGCGCTCGTGAAACACAAGGGCGTTGGCAATGATGGCGCCGGCCATGCGGCGGGTCTGGGGCACGTTGCCCATACCCAACAGTCGAGCGATCGCGGCGGTGATGCCGGGCCGCGACTTGGCCAACTCGTCCAGCTCCACTGCCGCCCGTTCAATGCCGCCCTCCAAGGCGTCAGCCGCCCTGTCCACAGCCAGTTGAGGCACAGACACCAGGCGGATGATGTCGACCAGGTCAACTGCAGTACCTTCTAGCCACCCCGACTCGGGAAACCGTGCAATGCTTTGGATTTCCGGTGTCGGGGTCCGACGGTACTTGTCTACCGTAAAAATGCAGTAGGAGAGGCGGGCGCTGTCGAGGGCGCCCTGGAGGTCGTCGGCGTCGCTGACTTCCTCTGGGTAGCGTAGGGCGATGGTTCCCTCTATGGAACGGGGATGGACCGTGACGGACAGGCCCAGGCGGGATCTGGCTTCCTCCTCCACCGTGTGGGCGGGCATGTACTCCGCCTCTATAACCACCGGTGAGCGGCCTTGTGCCGTAATCAGGATGTCGGGTTGCAGGCCGGGTCGCCCGGATATGACCTGCGTGTTCTCGGAACGCACTTCCCAGCCGGGGAGCATAGGCCGCAGCAGGTCGGCTAGGTCGTTGTTGGCGCTTGGTTCGGTGTGGCGGGGCATGGGGGGATTATATCCCACGCCACCCGCCCTGCCAAAAGGCAGGTGTCACTCGCCAGCGTCAATTTCGAGATGCGCTCCGGCGCCCGCTATTCGTAGGGTTGGAGCTTGATTTCCGTAAAGACGGGGATGACTTTAGCACCGTGCAGACTGCGCGGAAGCTTCACAGGGCAAAGACTTCGTCTCGTACGAAGTGAAGGCGAATCAATGCGGGGCGTTCCATCGTCGCGTCGAAGTAGCAATCGATGGCTTCTCTGACGTTTTGACGAAGTTCCTCGATTGTTTCGCCGTCAGTGTGGATGCCGTACCCAAGCGCACTGGCCGAGTATCCGCCGTCGATTTCGTCTTCGATGACCTCGAAGATGACTTCCGATCTCTTGGCGGTCATCGTTGCATTCTCCTCTATGTAAGGCGCCAAATGCCCCATAGCCGCTCGCCTCTGGAGGGCTTGGAGACGAGGCGGCGGTTCGGATGCGGGCCCCCGCTATTCGTAGGGTTGGAGCTTGATCTCCTTGAGGGCTGGGATGACTTCCGTGCCTATAAGCTGGACGGAGTGCATGACGTCCTCGTGGGGCATGTCTCCTTCCAGTCCATAGATGGAAACGTACCCGGGGTTCACGCCGTCTATCAGATCGGCCAGCTTGGCGATACAGGTGTCGGGGTTGCCGACGACGATGCTGCCCCATTCCTGCAGGCTTTCATAGGTCTTGCGCTGCCCGCCGTACCTCAAGCCTGCACCGCCGGGTTGCGCCCTCAGCACCTCTATGCCCGCCCGTGACCGGTATCCCGGCGGATCGTTGTGCTCCTGGGGTCCCTTGAACATGTGCACGTCGTTCCACATGTACGCCCGGCCTATCTCGTGGGCCTTCTCGTCGGTGTCGGCGCAGAAGACCTTCACGTTGCCGCCGAAGTTGCCGGGGCCGGGTGTGTAGCCGGCTTCCTTGGCTGTTTGGATGTAGAGCTCCTTCAGCCATTCGGTCTGTCCCCGGATGATCTGGAGGTTCATATAGGGATATCCGTGCTCCGCCGCCCATACGACGCTCTCAGGGCTCGCAGTGCCGGGGAACCAGATGTCCGGGTGGGGCTTCTGCATTGGGAGCACCCAGGGGTTTATCATCCTACGGTCATAGTGCTTGCCTTCGAAGCGGAAGGGGCCGGGCTCGGTCCAACACTTCAGAATCAGGTCGTGGGCCTCTTCGAACCTGTCCCGGTTCTCGGCCGGGGAGAGACCGGACTGGAGGGTTTCGGTGGCGCTTCCACGGACGAAACCGGATATGATGCGGCCGCCGGAGTAGCAGTCCAGCATCGCAATTTCCTCGGCCAACCTCACCGGGTCGTTCAGCCCGATGACGTTGCCCAGCAGGGCTATTTTCACGTTCTTGGTGACCTTGGCGATGACGGCCCCGTCCAGGTTGATGGACGGCTTCATGCACCAGTAGGCCATGTGGTGCTCGTTGGTCATGATTCCGTCGAACCCAACCTCGTCCACCAGGGCGTAGACCTCGTGGTATTGGTTGTAGAGTTGGTGGGCCTTCTCGGGGTCGAAATAGGTGTTGGGAAACTCCATGCGGGTGGCCGTGAATTTCTCCAGGTCCTCGTTTTTGACATACCCGTTTGGCTGCTCTGTGAAGAAGAAGACCTCCACCTGGTCGGTGGGGCGCTTTAGTTGGTCTACCATCGGATTCCCCCCTGGTTCAGTATTTTGCTGCCGTGAGTCCTGAGACCGGCATTTTGGTGGAAGTATAACAAAAGGAACGGGAAATATCAGCGCCGGAATGGACATAACTTCCGTTGACCCGCACCGCCTTGTCGTATAATCTGCTCCGAACCTTATTTAAGGACGTGGATGGGCAGTATGGGCAGATTAGACGGGAAAGCGGCCATAGTCTCCGGTGGCGCCAGGGGACTAGGCGAGATAATCACCCGCGTCTTGGCGCGGGAAGGCGCGGCGGTGGCCTTCGGAGGACGCCGGCTCGATGAAGTCTCCCAGGGGCTGGAAGCGGAGCTTAAAGAGCAGGGCAGCCGCGCGCTCAACGTCCGGCTCGACGTAGCTCAGGCGGACGACTGGAAAGCTGCCGTGGAAGCGGCTGAATCGGCGTTTGGGCGGGTGGACGTGCTGGTGAACAACGCGGGCGTGGGCGGCAGGTCCGAGATAGACAACATGCCGGAAGAGCTGTGGGACACCATCATGAACACCAAGGTGAAGGGCGCCTTCCTGGGCCTCAAAAACTGCCTGCCCGCCATGAGAAGAGCGGGGCGCGGCTCGGTCATAAACATCGGCTCGATAACCGGGCTAATCGCACGCCCCTACGCCTCGGCGGCCTATAGCGCCGCCAACGCCGGCCTCGCCAGTTTCAGTAAGCAGATTGCTGTCAACCACGCCAAGGAGTCCATCCGCAGCAACATTATCCACGCAGGCTCCCTGCACAACGAGAGGTGGCTTGCGTCGGTGGCTGGGGACGAAGAAGCCTTGAGGTTCAGGCTCGGGAAAATCCCGATGGAGCGGTTGGGCGGCATGGAGGAGATAGCTGCCTGCGTAGTCTTCCTGGCCTCCGAAGAGTCCGCCTACGTCACCGGAGCCGACCTGGTAGTCGACGGCGGTGCCGTGGCCTGGTAGCCCTGAACGGAGGAGGAGTGGTGCCACCTCATGCGTTCGCGGTGACAGGATAGCGGGCGTTCTGGTATAACAACGGGTAACCGTGTTGTCTATGTTCCTATGGGGATTTCCAAGGGCATCCCATCATGCCCTCGGAGGCGGGAAATGGCCAAGAATACAGTCACCTTTGAATTGGGCGGTAGAGTCGACTATAAGGGCCTGAAAGACGGAGTTACCGCCTTCTACGACCTTATAGCCTCGTTGACAGGTAAAGAAGATGTATCCTGGCTCGTTGAAGACTTGCGGCCAGGCAGTGCTGTCGTCACTCTTCAAGGAGAGGCCGATGATCCGGCCACGGTCGAACGAATCGTTGAGCGGTTTGGGGAAATCGGTAGGGACCTCGAGCTTCACAAAGACATCAGCGACGAACACCGCGCTACGATGGCTGCGGTGAATGCAATAAGAAAATTGGCTGACTCGATGGAGTACTTGCGATTTCAAACGCCCGAAGCTGATCACACGATTTACGGCAACGGAACGATTCCAAATCAACCAGCCACAGCGGCCGTTCTTGGGGCGGTTACGGGTAGAGTGCAGACACTGAGTAGCCGAGGTGGGCTGCGGTTCAACTTGTACGACGCGCTCTTGGATAAACTGGTTGCTTGCTACTTGGCTCCAGGTAAGGAAGAAACCATGAGAGAAGCCTGGGGTCGGCGGGTGACCGTGAGCGGCCAGGTTTCAAGGGAAGTGTCTACGGGTCGTCCGGTAGCTGTCCGGCAAATCATGGGTGTGGAAATACTCGAGGATGCTGAGCCGGGGTCATACGAAAAGGCCAGAGGAGCCGTCCCTTGGCAAGAAGGAGACTTGCTGCCTGAAGATGCTATAAGGCCTCTGAGAGATGCCTGATGGTCGTCGGGTTGTCTACTGGGACGCCAACGTCTTCCTGTCGTATGTCAACGAGATTTCAAGCCGTATGCCCGTTCTGGATGCTTTACTGGAAGACAGCGCCTCCACGGACCGGGCAGTAACACTATACACAGCAGAGCTTTCCCGGGTGGAGGTCGCGTTTGGCGCGTCAGAGCAAAAGCGTCAGGTGTTGGACCCGCAAGTGGAACAGATTATCGATAACCTTTGGCGAAATCCAGGACCCGTAACCCTTGTCGAGCACCATGGAAAAATCAGCCAAGAGGCTCGAACCCTGATCCGCAATGCCATTATCAGAGGATGGAATCTCAAACCCTTCGATGCAATCCACTTGGCGACCGCGCGGTGGCTCTCAAGCGTAGATTTGAAAGTGGAGGAGTTTCACACGTACGATAAGACCCTCCAGAGATACGAACCACTTGTCGGCTTTAAAGTCATCGAACCTAACGTCCGAGAACCCAGAATGATTTAACGCCCTACGCGCCCCCCAGCAACCGCCCCACGGCCTTCTCCACCGCTTGGCCTTCGGGGGAGGCGCGGAGCCACTTGCGGAGTTCGCGGCGGGCTATGGTCACGGTGAGGTTGTGGCCATGACATGTCCCTCGCACCCGGCCCGTTGACACCCCGATTCCGTGCGTACATAATCCAAAACATATGGCCTCAAGGGGGTCGCTATGAACGTTCAAGTGTTCACCCAACCTGGCTGATTCAGCTGCCGGACGCTGGAAGCGTTCCTCACTTCCAACGGCGTGGAGTTCCAGAACCATGACGTGCTCAACGACGAGGCGTCCAGGGAATTCCTCAAGGGCCGGGGCATAAAGGCCCTTCCCGTCACCATCGTCGACGACGAAAAGGTGGTCATCGGCTACTACCCCAGGAAGCTCGTCGAGGTGCTGGAGCTTGAAACCGCTGTGGACCTGTCTTCGTCCGCCCAGTGGCTGGCCGTGAAGTACGACGCCATTCTGAGCGCCGCCTCCAGGGCTGCTGGGCAACTTATGCCCGTCGAGTTGGACGAAGCTCCCGCGTGGCGGCCCAGGACACTCCGGGAGCTGCTGTTGCACATCATCTCCTTCCCGGAGCTGGCGTGGCGGGCCCACGAGCACGGAAGCATGAGCAAAGAAGACATGGAGGCTTCCCACGAAAAGACCTCGCAAATCAAGTCCCCGAAGCAAATCGCCGAGTACGGCCACGAGGTGCGGGAAAGCGTGACGGCGTTCCTTAAGAGCGGAAACACGGCTGGGTTCGAGCGTGTGGTCCCCGCCCACTACGGAGGCGAAGTGACGGTGCTGGAACTGCTTCACATAATCCTTCGCCACTCCACCCACCACCTCAAGCAGGCCTACCACATCATGGAGACGGACCTGAAGGTTAAGCCCGAAAAGCCCGCGTCTGCGTCGGACTTCGAGGGCATATCCACCCCGGAAGAGCTCATATAGCCCGCTCACGCTCGTGGTGAGCCTGTCGAACCATGAACGACCAGCCCAACCCAACTCAGACCACCGTTGGCGCATGGGACGCCGACCTCTACGACTCCAAGCACGCCTTCGTATCGGAGTACGGGCTGGAGCTTGTGGAAATGCTGGACCCGCAGCCCGGCGAACGTATCCTGGACCTGGGGTGCGGCACCGGGCGGTTGGCCGCAGAAATCTCCGAAGCGGGAGCCCAGGCGGTCGGCGTGGACATTGACCCGTCTATGATAGAGCGGGCACGGGCCGCTTATCCCGACGTGGAGTTCGTGGTGGCCGACGCCGCCCGGTACACTAGCGACGAGCCGTTCGACGCTGTCTTCTCCAACGCAGCCATACACTGGGTGAAGGACACCCATGGAGTCATGGCCACCTTGGGCGAAGTCCTCAAGCCGGGAGGGCGCCTGGTGGTCGAGTTGGGCGGCAAAGGGAACATCGCGGGCATCATCAAGGCCGTGGACCAGGCCCTGGAATCGGCCGGGCATCCCCGCCCCGGCCACGGGCTGCCCTGGTACTTCCCCAGCGTTGCCGACTTCACGTCGCGGCTGGAGGAGAGAGGCATAGTCACGGGATATGCGGCCCTTTTCGACCGGCCCACCCCCTTGGAAGACGGGCCCAATGGGATGCGCCACTGGATGTCCATGTTCGGGGCCGAGCTTCTGGTGCATCTACCCGACGAATTGCGGGAGCGGGTGGTTTCAGAGGTCGAGTCTCGGCTCAGGCCGGTGATGTTCCATGACGGCCTTTGGACCGCCGACTACCGCCGTCTCAGAGTTACGGCGCATAAAGACCAATAGGCGCGAGAGCCGCCGCTAAGGGAGGCAAACATGATCAAGTCATTCTCTACCCTATATGCAGGACACGTGCTGGAAGGAGACAACGTTGGCTTCGACGGCACTCCGGCCAATGAACGCCGCTACTCCAACGACCGTCTTATTCAGGTCTTCGACATGGCGAAAAGGACAGCTCAGGTCACTGAGGAGTTGGGCTACGATATTCTGTGGATGGCCGAGCACCACTTCCAACGAGAGGGGTATGAGTGCATACCCAACCTGCTGATGCTCAACGTCTGGCTGGCACAGCACACCCAGAAGATAAAGCTGGGCTGCGCGTTCAACATCCTTCCCATGTGGCACCCCATCCGCCTGGCCGAGGACTTCGCCATGGCTGACGTGCTGACGGACGGCAGGGTCATATTCGGCGTGGGCCGCGGCTACCACACCCGGGAAGTGGAGACCTTCGGAGCTCCAATGCTGGACGCCGACGCCAACCGGGACCTGTTCGAAGAGCAGATGGAAGTCATACTCACGGCCTTCAACAATGACTCCTTTTCTCACCAGGGCAAGAACTACACGCTGCCTCCGGAAGTGCCCTACCGGGGCTACCAGCTCAAGGAACTGACCTTGGTGCCTAGGCCGGTCCACACTCCTGTGGAGATGTGGCAGCCAATGGTCAGCGGCTCCCCCAGGGGTTTGGACTTCATGGCGAAGCACGGCATCAAAGGCATAATCGCCGGCACTGCGATAGATCACGTGGACGGATGGATTCACGAGTACCAGAAGGCGAATGCCAAGTATGGACGAGAGACCGAGCTGGGCGAGGGCCTGGCGCTGGGAATATGGTGCCAGGTGGACGACAGTTACGAGAGGGCCAAGGACCGGCTGAGGCCGCTGTTCGAGGAGCACGTGAAGTTCGCGGCGCCCCTGGGAATGCTCCGGTACAGCGACGAGCAGATGGAAGCGGTGGGGCCGTCCGGGGCCGCCCGCCATATTGCCGCAAGCAGCGACTTTGAAGATGTTCTGAAGACCCGGGCCTGGTTCTGCGGCAGCCCCGAGGACACTATCGCCTACCTCAAGGAAGTGGAGGACAAGTACCCGGGGTTGGACCAGATAATGATAGCCTGCCCGATGGGGACCACGATGGAACAGTTCCACGAGCAGGCGGCCCGCATCTCGAAAGAAGTGATGCCTGCTTTCCCGGGCGTGGGGCGGGCTCAGTAAAGCGGCGTCCGTTCTTCGCTCTCGATGCTCGAATACTGGAAACTCCAAGAGAATGTGGTAAAATGGGTGTTCCTGCCGAGGTGGTGGAATTGGTAGACACGCCATCTTGAGGGGGTGGTAGGCGTAAGCCTGTGTGGGTTCAAATCCCGCCCTCGGCACCATTTCGGTTAAGGACGAGGGCGACGTAGCCAAGTGGTTAAGGCGGAGGTCTGCAAAACCTCTATTCGGCGGTTCGAATCCGCCCGTCGCCTCCAATTGTTTGCACACAAAAGCGCAGGAAGCTCATCCCTGCGCTTGCTTTTTCTTTAACCTCTGATGCCGAGGTGGCGGAACGGCAGACGCGGCGGACTTAAAATCCGCTGCCCGTGAGGGCGTGTGGGTTCGAGTCCCTCCCTCGGCACCATGAGCCTTGTCATCGGCTACATGCGGGCCTGTTCTTGCCGGGCGCCGGGGCCTTATACGGCAGGGACTTCCGAACGGGCTCCGTTCTCCAGACGCGGCGGAGCAGAGTTGACTCCGCTCACGTTGATGTTGGAGACGAGGACCATAGACTCGCCCTCTCTACGCATGTCCATGCTTACGGACTCCTCGTCCACTTCCAGATAGCGGGAGACGACCTCCAGGAAGTCTCGTTTCATGGACTCCAGGTAGCCGGATGATATTCCCACTCGATCCAGGACCAGAATCATGCGCAGCCGCTGTCTGGCCGAGTCCTTCGACTTCTCGTGGCGCTGCAACGCCCAACGGAGAAGCTCGATCATGACAGGTCTCCGTGGTATCCGTTTCGTCCGTTGCTGCCGTTGCCGTTTTTGGAGAATATCTTCATGACCTTTCCGAAGAGCCCGGGGGCGGCTTCAAGCTCCAGGAAGGGAGGCTCCTCCCCCTCAATCCGGGCGGCGACGCGCCGGTAGGCCTCACCCGAGAGGGACTTCTTGTTGTGGACCACGGGCAGCCCTTTGTTGGTCGACACGATGATTCCATCGTCATCGGGGACCATTCCGATGAGCTTCACGGACAGAAGGTCAAGAATGTCCTGGTGGTCCATCATGTCCCCTTCCTTGACCATGCCTGGACGAATCCGGTTGATCACAAGGTCGGGCGTGGGGAGTTCGGCCGCCTCCAGCAAGCCGATGACCCGGTCGGCGTCTCTTATGGCCGACACTTCCGGAGTTGTGACCACGATGGCGCGGTCCGCCGCTATAATGGCGTTCTGGAACCCCTGCTCGATGCCCGCCGGACAGTCGATGAGTACGTACTCGAACCTCTCCTTCAGGTCTTCCACCAATTCCTTCATCTGTTCAGGCTTCAGGGCGGACTTGTCCCTGGTCTGGGCGGCGGGAATCAAAAAGAGGTCGTTGGTGTGCTTGTCCCGGACCAACGCCTGGTTCAGCCTGCATCGGCCTTCCACCACGTCAACCAGGTCATATACGATGCGGTTCTCCAGCCCCAGCACTACGTCCAGGTTTCTCAGGCCGATGTCCGTGTCCACCACTGCAACGCTTCGGCCTCTGAGGGCCAGCGCGGCGCCAAGGTTGGCAGTGGCCGTGGTCTTGCCCACTCCTCCCTTTCCTGAGGTCACCACAATTGTTGTCCCGCTCATCTCGCCTCCCTACCCTGAGTTCTTTCGACGCCAGCTAGTAAATGGTTCCACAGCAATGGAACTCCCTCGTTTGACATAAGCAACCTCGGCGGTCTTCGCCCGAGATTTGGTCTTTTTCTTTTTGGGTTCTTCCGTCCTGACGTGATTTCCTATCCTGAGCAGCAGCGGTTCCAGCGTCGCTGCGACTATTACAGAGGAGGACGAGCCGACATCGTTGCATCCGGCGTGGGCAGCGCCTCGCAGGGCGCCCGCCACCACGATGTCCCCGGCCGCTGCAAGCTCGGCACCCGGGTTCACGTCTCCAAGTATGATTAGGTCTCCGTCGTGGCTCACGGCCAAACCGGATCGGCACGTCGACTTGATGACTAGAGGTTCCGGTTTGGCGGGTTTCGAGTCTTCTAAGTCGGAATGGACTTTCGAGCTGGGTTCTTGGGGAGCGAACAGGGAAGCGTCACGCGAGTCCTGGCTGTGGCCGTTCAGTCCCAGGTTTACGGGAACGCCCACTCCTTCCGTAAGGGAGGACTCAAGCGACGCTGCGTCGCCTAACTCGAATCTGGATATGGGAATGTGGTGCTCGCCCTCGATGACGTCCCGTATCATTCTTAGGTCTTCGAGGTTGGTCGCCCGCGCACCCACGTTCACTGCGACAGGGAAGCCTTTGAACCATCCGGAGTTGCCGGACAGATGCTGGCGCAGGGAATCTATCAGAACATCACAATCGACCTTGTCGTCCAAGGTGAAGTCGATGTTCCAGCCTCTCCCGTTCACCCTGACTAGGATCGGGTCCATCACAGCCCCATCACGCGCCCCATATCCGATCGTCCCGTTCCTCACTTCCGCCCAGCCTCACCACTGTTCAAAGGGACGGTATATGCCCCATTTTTCAAAGCTAACAATGTTACAATCCCCATTCAATAACAGTCTTAACGAGTTTTGCAGACTTTTCGCGCGAAGGGGAATCTCCCTACAGCCGGAGGGAAGGGCTCAGGCTGTCAATTGAGGCTGAGTCCTAACAGAAAGGAAGGACATCGTGGAAATCCCGCTAGAAATGCTGTCAGGCACCGACGGGACCGTTCTGGAGGGAGTGTTGGGGCTGCCGGACCACGGAGTCGGCCCGTTTCCGGGGGTCGTGGTGTGTCACCCTCACCCACTTCATGGCGGCGACATGAACAACAACGTTGTGCGGGCCGTCTACTACGGCCTCATGGGAAGGGGCGTAGCCGCTTTGCGGTTCAACTTTCGCGGTGTGGGCAGAAGCGGAGGAAGCCATACTGCGGGAGAGATGGAACCGCAGGACGCCCTAGCCGCTCTGAACGAACTTGGAAGCGCCGACAAGGTCGACCCGGACCGGCTGGGAATGGCCGGATACTCCTTTGGGTCGGGTGTGCTGCTGGGGAACTTCAGTCTATATGAGGGAGCGAAAGCCTTTGCGTTGGTGTCGCCTGGCATAAGACATCTGGACTCTCCCACCGTTGCGTCGGACCAACGCCCCAAAATATTTATATCCGGCTCCCAAGACCACGCCGCTCCCGAAGAGGAGCTAAGGGGCAAAGTCAGCGATTTGGGGCCTGACGTCAGCTGCGAAATAGTCCCCGGTGTAGACCACTTCTGGGCCGGGTGGGAGAAGGAAGCGTCCCGGCTGGCGGCGGAATTCTTCCTAAAGAACCTTAACATCTAGGCTGCCCGGCCTACCATCCGATGGCGTAGGTGTCCCGTCGGGGGTCGGCGCCGGCGGCCATCGCACCGGATTCGGGGTCCCGTCGGGTCACGACGGCCCCCGTGCCCGATGCATTAACCTCCGTAACTTTATGGCCCCGCCTCTCTAGCTCGGCTTGCACGTCGGCAGGTGTTCCCTTTTCCACGTTGAGCTGGCCGGGCAAGTAGACTCTTGGGTAGAACGAGTTAATCAACGTCTGAGTTGCAAAACGCGGCGCTTCCACAGCCTCCTGTGGGTCCATGCCGAACAACACGGAGTTCAGAATAAGTTGGAGGTTGGCTTGGGCCTGGGCGTCGCCTCCGGGGCATCCTGCGGTTAGAAAAGGGATTCCATTCTTGGCCACCAGGTAGTTGACCAGGGTTGTGCGCGGGCGTTTGCCGCCTTCCAGGCTGTTGGGGTGGCCCCGTTCCAGGACAAACATCTCGCTTCTGGTGCTGAGGGCGCAGCCGATTTCAGGGAAGTACACCGACTTGCCCCACACTCCCCCACTAGGGGTCGCCGCCACCATGCTGCCGTCCCTGTCGATGACGGCAAAGTGGGTTGTTCCTTGCTCGTCGTCTTTGGACGCCGTTCCACCGGCAGGAATGGCGACGGGGCGGCCCGCTCCGTTTCCGGTGAAGGCGGAGAACTTCCACGGGTCTCCGGGTTGGGGCATCTCCGGAATGGCCCGGGAGCTGTCTATTAGGGCGGCGCGGGCCTTGGCGTACTCCTTGGACAGCAGCCCGTCTATAGGGACGGTTGAGAACTTCGGGTCGCCGTAGAAATGTTCCCGGTCGGCGAAGGCAAGCTTCAGAGCCTCTGTGACGGTGTGGATGTAGTCGGCGGAGTTGTGGCCCATGGACTTCAGGTCGAAGCCCTCCAGGATGTTCAGGGCCTGGAGCAGCACGGCCCCCTGTGTCCACGTGGGTTGCCCAAACACCTCGAATCCCATGAAGTCCGTCTTGACGGGTTCGTCAAAGCCGGCTTGGTATGACGCCAAGTCGTCGGCGCTGAAGAGTCCCCCGACGCGCCGGGCGCACCGGACTATCTCCTCGGCTATGGGGCCCCTGTAGAAGGCTTCCCTGGCTGCTGCGATTCCGTCGGTCCTGGAGCCTGGACATGCTCTCTCCGCGTCTATAAGCGCCTGGAGAGTGCCTGCAAGCTGAGGCTGACGTAATGGTTGCCCCACAGCGGGAGACTCTCCGTCCTGGTAGAAAACGTCCAGCCCGCCCGGCGGATAGAGGCGGAACTGGTCTCGGGTCGGGGTTGACATGAGACTTTCGCGGAGTCGTTCGTACATTGGCATGCCCCGCTGGGCGTACTCGAGGGCAGGCTCCAGAGTCTCCGACAGGGTTTTGGTGCCGTAGGTTTCAAGCATAAGAAGCAGAGCGTCCACGATTCCGGGGATGGTGAAAGACAGTTCTGCGTTGGGGCCGGGGCCCGTGGGAATCTTGTCCAGCCCCTTGCTTTCAAAGAGGTCTATCGTAGCCTTTCCGGGCGCCGTGCCCTGTCCGCTTAACGCCTGCACTCGGCCTGTACCGGCATGGTAGACCATGAAAGTCCCCTCGGAGCACAGCGTATACGACGCCGCAGGCTCCACGACGGAAGCGGCAAACCCGGCCGCTGCAGCGGCGTCGAATGCGTTGCCGCCGCTCAGGAGCATTCGGGCGGCGGACATGGACGTAAGGCAATGTCCGGAAGAGACGATTCCCTGAGATCCCAACACCACGGGGCGGCTGGACTGGACCGGTGTACGGCCCGCGTGGTCGGCCTCCATTACGTCGACGGGGCTGCCTCTGTAAGCGCTTTGCCTGACCACTGCACGCCTCCAAACCGGGGTTGGGCCAATTCTACGGACAGCGGGCGTGTGGGTCAAATGGAGGCGGCCAACAGCCGGGGGCTGGGTCAGTCCGCGGAGATTGACGGCGCTGGGGCGGCTGGGCGCTTGACCTTGCCGCGATATCCAGCCAGGCGCTCTTTCAAGCTGGTGACCGTCAGCACGACGACGAACAAGAGCGCCGACAGCAGCACGATGCTGGCCCCGGACGACACGTCTATGAACCAGCTGATGTAGATTCCCGCCAGTCCGCACGCCGCTCCTATTCCTGTCGAAAGCAAGATCATGCTCCTGAAGCTGTTCGTCAACAGGCGAGACACCACCGGCGGTATGACTATTGCGGCGGCTATGAGCGTTACGCCCAGCACCTGCATGGAGACGACTATGGTGGCCGCAAGCACAAGGGAGAACATGGTGTCCACCCAGGCTGTGGGCACGCCGTAGTAGGACGCCACGTCCTGGTCGAAGGTCGAGAACAGAAAGAGCTTGTATCCTAAGAACACAATGACCAGCGTGGCGGCTGTGACGACGACGATTGCCAGCAGGTCTCCCTGGGACACTCCGACAATGTCTCCGAACAAGGCCGCTTCGAAATCCCGGGTAAAGGTCTTGTACCGGCTGATTAGGGCTATGCCTAAAGCGAAGCTGGCGGTCGTGATGATGCCTATGGCCGCGTCGGCGCCTATCTGCTTCTTGCGTGTTGCGAGGGTGATGAGCAGGGCTGACAAGAAGCCCCAAATTATTGCACCCGCCAGGAAGCTGAATGACAAAACGTAGCTGACTACGGCGCCGCCGAACACTGCGTGGGAAAGGCCGTGGCCGATGTAGGACATTCTACGCAGCACTATGTAGACGCCTATCAGGCCACACAGCCCTCCGACGAGGGTCGCGGAAATCAGACCGCGAACGAAGAAGTCGTATTGGAAGGGTTCAAGCATTATGGCTGTCGGGCCTGTGGTCGGGGTGCACCGGGTCTCTAGAATGACTGTGCTCCTCCCCGTCGAGGCCGGTCTCGCGGTGCTCGTGGGGCACGTGGCCCTCTATATCAAAGTCATCCGGTCCGCCATCCATGTCTCCAAAATGGGGGCTTTCTCCAACCAGGGTCATTCCCTCGTAGTGTATGACGGGCATTGCGGCGCCGTATGTCATTTTAAAGGTTGCTGGGGTGAACACCTGGGATGGCGGTCCCTCGGCGACCAGTCTGCCGTTAATGCACACGACCCAAGGCAGATGGGCGGCCACGGCGTTAATCTCGTGGGTGGTCATGACTATTGTGACTCCGTGGTGGTTCAGCTCGTGGAGCAGGTGCATCACGTCGTCCCTGGTCTTGATGTCCACCCCGGCAGTCGGCTCGTCCATCAGAAGAAGCCTGGGGCTGCTTACCAGCGCGCGGGCCAGGAAGACTCGCTGCTGCTGGCCACCGGACAGGTCTCTAATGTGGCGGTCTGCCAGGTCGGCTATGCCCAGCCGCTCCAGCATCTCCATGGCCAGGTTCTTCTCTCTCTTGTTGAACCAGGGAAACGGCGCGTTCTCCATGGTACGGCCCATCATGACCGCTTCCCGGACCGTGACAGGGAAGTTCCAGTCGATGGTTTCCAACTGGGGCACGTAGCCCACTTTGGGCCGTTTCCGTGAAGTGGGCGCGCCCTCGACTGTGACTTCACCTCCGTATACGTCGACGGCTCCAAGGATGGCCCGCAGCAGGGTCGTTTTACCGGAGCCGCTGGGACCCAGCAGTCCTACGAAGTCTCCGGCCATGACGCTGATGTTCACGTCGCTGAGGACGGGCTGGCCGTCATAGCCGCAGGTCAAGTCCGTCACCTCGACTATGGGCGTACCGTGCCTATGGGCCTGAGTTACAGGGTGAAGCATTGTATGATGCTATTGCGGGTATACGGCCCCGCTCTCTCCTTCGAAAACTGGTCCCGCGTCGAAATCGTCCAACGCCTCCGCGTTTCCTCCGAGAGCCGTTGCCATGATGCGCACGTCCTCCGCGATTAGTCCCATGTACGTGTGCATGGAATCTCCGGGTTCTCCGGGAAGGTCGTCGTCCCGGAGCCGGTCAATGAACTGGGCGCCGCCCTCTTTGGCTATCTGCTCCATCACGGGGCTGGGGAAAACCGCGGAACCGAATATGGCCGGGACTCCGGCGGCCCTGACTTGGTCGATCAACCTGGCCACCTCCCTGGCGGACGGCTCGGTGAAGTCGGAGGGCTGGACGGCGCCGATGATTTCCAGGCCGTACCTGGGGCCAAAGAAAGGAAAGGAATCGTGGTAGGTCAGAAGTCTTCGGTTCCGAGGCGGGATGGTCTCCACGGCTTCCATAATTCTCCGGTCCAGGTCCTCGATGCGCTTCTTGAGCTTACCATAATTAGCGGTGTAGTAATCGGCGTTGGCCGGGTCAAGCGACGCCAGCTCATCTTTGATTAACTCGGCGTATCGCAGCGCCAGATGGGGAGCCGTCCAGAGATGGGGGTTGGGATGGCCTTCGGACTCCGGGAAGGAAAAGTCATAGACCCACTCGTCGGTGGCAATGGCCTTGTCTCCCAATGTCAAAATTACGGCGCCGGCTTTCTTGTTGGCGCGGGCCATCTCTATGGTGGGTTCTTCCAGGAACAGGCCGTTGGCGACAATCAGGTCCGCATCCGCCAGGAGCTTAGCCGTTGATGGAGCCGGATGGTAGGTGTGGGAGTTGCTCCCTTCGGGAACGATCCCCTCCAGTTTTATGCGCGGGCCGCCGATGTTTTCCACCAGGCTGGTGATGGGAGACACCGTGGCCGCCACCATCAGGACGCCGGTTTCCGTCGGAGCGTCCGTAGCGGAACCCGTTGACGAGGAGCCGCCGCCGCAAGCGACAACCAGGACGAGCGTCAACACCCCGGCGGCTGTTAACTGAATTGCGGCTGAGAGGCTGATAGAATTTTCTCTAAGAAGCGTATGGGCCATAGATGTCAAATGCAAACGTTTGCATCAACAACGTATAGTATCACCTTCCAATTGTCGGCGCAACGGTAGGAAGCTAAATTCAGCTACACCTGTCTGCGGTAAGCGTCTAGAGTTGACTGGCTATGGGGCCTAATCTATAATCTTGGCGGTCGAACGAGAGTCCAATCAGTGACGTTAGCCCGAAGTTTTCATCCATACGGAAGCACACTTTGACGCTGCCTCGTCCCCTTGAAGGAATCAGAATAGTTGACTTCACCTGGGTGCGCGCCGGGCCTTGGGCCAACAGGTGGCTCGGAGCCTTTGGTGCACAGGTGCTGAAAATCGAATGGCCCCTTAACATGGACTCCCTCAGGGGCAACCGTCACTCCATTCCGGCCGGCGTCGAGCCGGGCCCCAATTCCGCTGGATTCTTTGCTGACACAAACGCCAACAAGCTGTCTGTCACCCTGAACACTCGTTCCGACAAGGGCAAAGAGCTTATCAGGAAGCTGGTTTCCAAGTCCGACGTTGTGGTGGAGAACTTCAGCTCCACGGTCATGCACAGGTGGGGCCTGCACTACGAAGGGCTGAAGGAAATCAAAGAAGACATCATCTACGTCTCCATGGCCGGGTTGGGGCATACGGGCCGCAACCATAGCTATGGGACTATGGGTCCGTCGGCCCAGGCTCTCTCCGGGCTAACCTTTCTGTCCGGGCTTCCCGACGCGCCTCCGGCGGGATGGGGTTGGTCCTATATGGACGACACCGGCGGCATGTACGGGGCCATTTGCGTGCTGACGGCTTTGGAGCATCGAAATAAGACAGGGAAAGGTCAGCACGTGGACCTGTCCCAGATGATTACGGGAATCACCCTTACAGGGGCCGCTTTCCTGGACAAGACAGTCAACGGCAGGCCCTCCAAGAGGGAAGGGTATCCCCCCGGAAACAGGGCAGTGTGGCCTGGAGCCCCGCTTCTGAACAACTATCGGGGGCCGGTGGCTGTCCCCCACAACGCGTACCGCACCAAGGGAGGCGGCTATAATGACTGGTGCACAATCGTGTGCGGCTCTGACGACGAGTGGGAGCGGCTGGTGGGGTTGATGGGCAGCCCTGATTGGGCCGCAAACGGCAAGTTCTCCACACTCCAGGGGCGTTTGGACCGCCAGGAGGAGTTGGACGTCCACGTCGAGCAGTGGACGCTGACCCTCGAGAAGTACGAGTTGGCCGACAAGTGTCAGGCCAGCGGAGTGACGGCCATGCCGGTGCAGAGCAACGGGGATCGGGTGGACAACGACCCCCAATTGAGGTCTCACGGTTACATCAACGAGATTCCCCATGCTGTGATGGGGACGGGAAAATACCAGAACGCGCCCTTCAAGATGTCCAAGTCCGATGTGTCGGTCCACACCACGGGGCCGCTTATTGGAGAACACACCAGGCAGGTTGCAGAGGAGATTCTGGGCATGACCGCCGACGAGGTGCGTGAGGGGTTTGAAGACGGCACTTTCTGGCCTCTGGAGATGGAAAAGCAACCTTACATCGAGGCGTCTCTGACATGACCGATTCCGAGCAGTCAGGGCCCTTGGCGGGGCTTCGAGTCCTCGAACTTTCCGACGAGAAGGGCCAATGGTGCGGCAAGATGATGGCCGACCTGGGGGCCGACGTCGTCAAGGTCGAGCCGCCCGGTGGGCAGAACACCAGGCGTGTAGGCCCGTTCCTGGACGACGTGGCCCATCCAGAAAGAAGCCTCTACTTCTGGCACTACAACACTTCCAAGAGGGGAGTGACGTTGAACCTGGAAACGGCTGACGGGCGGGAGTTGTTCACGCGGTTGGCGTCCACGGCGGACGTGGTCCTGGAGACCTTCCGTCCGGGGCGCATGGCCTCGTGGGGCCTCGCTTACGAGAACCTGGCCGCCGCAAATCCCAGGCTCATAGTGTGTTCCATCACCTCGTTCGGGCAGACCGGCCCCTGGAAGGACTACTCGTCAACGGACTTGACCCACCTGGCGGCGGGGGGTCAGATGGCTTCCTGCGGCTACGACGAAGACGACGTGCCCGACGCGCCGCCAATAGCGCCGGGGGGCGGCAACTCCTACCACATCGGCTGTCATTACGCCTACATGGGTATAATGCTGGCCCTGTTCCAACGCCATGCCACAGGCGAAGGCCAATATATAGACGCCTCCATACACGACGCCTGCGCCCTCACCACGGAGGCGGCGGTCGACGTGTACCTGTACACTGGACGTGGCGCCATCCGGCAGACGGGCAGACACGCCCAGCCGGTGGTGACGCCCAAGTTTATGCTCCCCAACAGCGACGGCGGCTGGATCAACACCACCCGCTCCAGGCTGAATCCCGCCAGACTCCGTAACCTGGCCGAGTGGATGGAAGAGCGCGGGATGGCCGATGACCTGCTGGACGAACAGTACAGCGCCCAGCAGGGGATAACCGCAAATGAGACCCACGTCAACGACCTCATCGAGCGGTTCATCAGCAGCCTGCCCTCCGATGAAGCCTATCACGGCAGCCAGAAGATGGGGCTGCCCTGGGGTTCGATACGGACGATGGATGAAATCGCCGAGGACGGCCACCTGGAAGACCGCGGGTTCTACATCGAGGTGGAGCATCCAGAACTTGGCAGAAGCTTCACTTACCCCGGTCCCGCTGCCTTATACAATGGGTCCCCCTGGCAAATCTCTAGAAGGGCTCCGCTGATCGGCGAGCATAACGTCGAGGTCTACTGCGGCGAGCTTGGATTGACCAAGAACCGCTTGGCCATGCTGGCGGAGTCAGGAATAGTCTGAACACCTAACACGGAGGCGCTGAAATGACCACATCCGAGTCTGTTGAAACGACCACACCCAGGTCCCTGGAAGGCATACGAATCGTTGACTTCACCTGGGTCCGCGCCGGACCGATAGCCACCCGGTGGCTGGGCACCCTTGGCGCCGAGGTCATCAAGGTCGAATGGCCCTTGAACATGGACATCCTGCGTAGCAACCGGTTTACGGCGGCTCCAGGAATGGTTCCCGGCCCCAACACTATTGGCCAGTTCAACGACACCAACGCCAACAAGCTGGGCATCACGGTCAACACCCGCACCGACAAGGGGTTGGATCTCATAAGGAGGCTCATCTCCACATCAGATGTGGTCATCGAAAACTTCAGCTCCCGGATAATGCAGCGCTGGAACCTGGGTTATGAGCAGCTGAAGGAGTTAAAGGAAGACATCATCTACGTCTCCATGGCCGGGTTCGGGCATACAGGGCGCGACCACTACTACGGCACTATGGGTCCCGCCGCCCAAGCCCTGTCGGGGCTTACCTTCCAGTCCGGCCTGCCCGGAGAGCAGCCAGCCGGATGGGGGTGGTCGTACCTGGACGACACCGGCGGCATGTACGGCGCGATGACCGTACTGACGGCTCTCCACCACCGGAGAAACACCGGCAAGGGCCAGCACGTGGACCTGTCCCAGATGATCACAGGAATCACTCTGACGGGATCCGCTTTCCTAGACAAATCAGTCAACAGCCGTACGGCTCGCCGAGAAGGCTACCCGCCCGGCAACCGTGCAGTCTGGCCGGGGACAGAGCTTGTCAGCAGCTATCGCGGCCCCACCGTGGCGCCCCACAACTCCTACCCCACCAAGGGAGGCGAATACAACGGTTGGGCCGTCATTGTCTGTTTCTCCGATGAGGAGTGGAAGTCACTGGTGGACCTCATGGGCAACCCCGAATGGGCCCAGGCTGACAAGTACCAGACCATAAAGGGCCGTATTGACGCCCAGGAAGAGATGGACGCCGAGATAGCAAAGTGGACCCGGACGATGGGCAAGTATGAGCTGATGGAGAAGTGCCAGGCGGCTGGCGTCAGGGCCATGCCGGTGCAGAGCTCCCAGGACCGGGTGGAGAATGACCCCCAGATACAGTCAAGAGACTACTTCATGGAGCTTGAGCACCCGTTGATGGGCGTCAGAAAGTTCCAGATGCCTCCCTTCAGGCTGTCCAAGAGCCCGGGCAAGGTTTACAGGCCGTCGCCCCTCATAGGCCAGCACAATCGGGAGGTCTTCTCCGGGATGTTGGGGCTGAGCCACGACGAGCTTGCGGCGGGTTACGAGGACGGCACCTTCTGGCCGCCGACTATGGAGAAGTACGACTACATCGAGGAAATAATTAAGACCCCGCTGGGCGCTCCCAATGCCGAACCGCCCAAACCCGCGGACCCCAGGGCGTCCGGTGAACCCGAGCAGCATGGGCCTCTGCACGGACTCCGAGTGTTGGAGCTTGCGGACGTAAAGGGGCAGTGGTGCGGAAAGCTCATGGCGGACCTGGGCGCCGACGTCGTGAAGATAGAGCCGCCCGGCGGCGAGGCTACACGGACCCTGGGACCCTACTACGAAGACCTGCCCGACAGGGAAAGAAGCCTTTCCTTCTGGCACTACAACACGTCCAAGAGGGGAGTCACCCTCAGCCTCGACACGGCCGATGGCCGGGAGCTGTTCAAGGGAATGGCGGCCAAGGCGGACATAATATTGGAGACTTTCGAGCCGGGCTACATGGCGGATAGAGGACTGGGCTACGACGAGCTGTCCAAGACCAACCCCGGCTTAATCATGTGCTCGCTGACCGACTTCGGCCAGAAAGGTCCGTGGGTCGGCTACAAGATGTCCGACCTGCTGCACCTGGCGGCGGGGGGCCAGATGGCCTCTTGCGGCTATGACGCCGAGGACGTGCCCGACGCATCGCCGATGGCGCCCGACGGCGGCAACGCCTATCACATGGGCGGGCACTTTGCTTATATCGGGATTATGGCTGCTCTGTCCCTCCGTGACGTAACCGGAGAAGGACAATACATCGATTCGTCGGTGCACGAGGCCTGCTGCCTTACAACCGAGTCCGCAGTGCCCACCTATCTCTACACGGGACTCGTTGTGGAACGCCACACCGGACGCCACGCCGCTGTCGGCCCGTCTGAAAACATTCAGATTCAGACCCAGGACGGCGGATATGTGAACACCACCCGCTCAGGGACCAACCTGAACCCCAGGAGGCTCAATAGTCTGGCGGAGTGGATGAACGAGCACGACATGGCAGGCGACCTCTTGGACGAGAAGTTCCAGACACAGCAGGCCATCGAGGAAGGCCGGGAACACATCACCCGGATGATTGAGAGCTTCTTTGCCGTGCTGCCTCTGGACGACGCCTGGCGCGGAGGCCAGGAGCGGGACTTCCCCTGGGGGGCCATCAGGACCATGGACGAGCTGATGGAGGACCCTCACTTAGAGGACAGAGGGTTCTACGTGGACGTGAAACACCCCGAATTGGGCAAGTCCTTCGTCTATCCCGGCGGCGCCGCCATCTATAACGGTTCCCCGTGGGACATATCGAGAAGGGCGCCCCTCATCGGTGAGCACAACGTGGAGATTCTGTGCGGGGAGTTGGGCCTGAGCAAGGCCGAGCTCTCGGCCCTAGCCGAGGCCGGGGTGGTCTAAACCGGCCCGCTATACCCATTGATGCCAAGCGCGTTGGCCTGGGACTGACGCCCGGCTACGAACGCCTTGTTGCTCTGAGATCTCTGCTCAGGTTGGCGCTGTTCTTGAGCGCCAAGCGTCGCTTGCCGTATTATTGAACCATGCTTCTCACTATCTCCACTACGCACAACCCAGCCACCGACCTGGGCTTCCTGGTCCATAAGAACCCGGATCGAGTACAGTCGTATACGCTCTCCTTTGGGAAGGCCGTTGTCTTCTACCCTGAAGCTGAGAGTGACCGTTGCACCGTAGCTCTGCTCTTGGATATCGATCCGATAGGCCTTGTGCGCCCCAAGCCCGGTTCGCCTGGCTCCGGCGGTCGGCTGGAGCAGTATGTCAACGACCGCCCCTACGTCGCGTCATCACACTTGAGCGTGGCGATCGCATCCGTATTCGGTGATGCGCTAAGGGGCAGAAGCAGGGAGCGTCCAGACCTGGCGGAACAGGCGATTCCCCTCGAGGCGCAAATCCAAGTAGCGCCCTCTAGGGAAGGAGCGGACCTGGTCCACAAACTGTTCGAGCCCCTTGGCTATACCGTCGAAGTCCAGGAAATCCCACTGGACGGGCGATTTCCCGAGTGGGGCGCTAGCCCCTACTTCAGCCTCCGTCTCGCGTCGAAATCCCGGCTCCGGGATCTGCTTACGCACCTGTATGTGCTTCTGCCCGTGTTGGACGACGAAAAGCACTACTGGGTCGGCGACGACGAGGTGGCCAAGCTGTTGCGTTTCGGAGAGGGTTGGTTGAGCAGCCATCCACAGCGAGACCTGATTTCGAATCGTTACCTGAAGCATCAGCGCAGCCTTGCGCGGCAGGCGCTGGCCCAACTGCTTGACTCTGGTGTGGCTGATCCCGGCGCCGATCCAGCAGGGCACGAGCAACAAGAGGAACAACTCGAAGCGCCGTTGCGATTGGGTGAGCAGCGAATAGAGGCGGTGCTGGCCGCGCTTCGAACGCTTGGCGCAACCAGGGTGCTCGACCTCGGTTGTGGTGAAGGAAGACTAATCGGCGAGCTGCTCAAAGAGCCTGATATTCGTTCAGTAACCGGCCTCGACGCTTCACACCGAGCGTTGGAATCGGCGCACAGGCGTTTGCGCCTCGACACCATGCCCGCCAACCAGCAGGAGCGTATCTCCCTGCTGCACGGATCGCTCACCTACTTGGACAAACGACTGTCCGGCTATGATGCGGTGATAGCTATGGAGGTAATCGAGCATATAGACATCCCACGCCTTGACGCATTTGAGGAAGTCGTGTTCGGAGCCGCTAAGCCCAGCGCGATGCTCATCACGACCCCCAACGCAGAGTACAACACGCTTTTCGACGGGCTCCCCACCGGAACGTTCAGGCATAACGACCATCGATTCGAGTGGACGCGGGAACAATTCCAGGACTGGTCGCGCCAGGTCGCGAACCGCCGCAAGTACAATGTTCGTTTCCACGACATCGGCCCTGAGCACGCGACTTGCGGAGCGCCGACTCAGATGGGTGTCTTCACCCGATGAATATCACCATTCCCGAGCTGTGTCTTGTGGTCCTCATTGGCGCCTCGGGGTCGGGGAAGTCCACCTTCGCTGCCAGGCGCTTCAAACCTACAGAGGTGGTGTCCTCGGACGACTGTCGAGCGATGGTGGCAGACGACGCGAATGACCAGGGTGCAACGTCCGACGCCTTTGCAGTGCTTAATTTCATTACGGCTGCACGGCTGCGGACTGGACGCCTCACCGTCATTGATGCGACTAGCGTACAGCCGGAAGCGCGCAAGACTTTGGTCGGACTCGCCAGGGAACATGACTGTCTGCCTGTTGCTATAGCGCTGAACATGCCAGAGGAGTTATGCCTGGCCCGCAACAAAGAACGTCCCGAGCGGTCATTTGGCCCGCACGTTGTGCGTCGTCAGGCAGAACAGCTCAGGCGATCGCTGCGCGGGTTGAAACGCGAGGGCTTCCGGTATGTGTTCGTGCTCAACTCCCCCGAAGAGGTTGAAGCAGTCACCATTGAGCGGGTGCCCCTGTGGGTCAACTTACGGAACGAGCATGGGCCGTTTGACATCATCGGCGACGTGCACGGGTGTTTCGATGAACTCGTCACTCTCTTGAAACGCCTTGGGTACAGGTTTGAGGCCCGCGCTGACGCCGCCGGCGGAACCGACTTTTCCGTAACGCATCCGCAAGGACGCAAGGCCGTATTCGTTGGCGACCTTGTGGATCGTGGCCCGGGTGTCGTCAAGGTACTCAGACTGGTTATGTCCATGGCAGCGGACGGCACAGCCCTTTGCGTCTCGGGCAATCACGAATCCAAGCTCGTCCGCAAGCTCCAGGGCAGGAACGTGCAGGTGTCACATGGACTGGCGGAATCGCTCGCGCAATTGGATATAGAGTCCCCAGAGTTTCGACAGCAAGTTGCAGCGTTTCTAGACGGGCTGATCAGTCACTACGTGCTTGACGGCGGGGACCTGGTAGTGGCTCACGCAGGGCTGAAGGCAGAATACCAAGGCCGAGCCTCCGCGCGAGTTCGGGACTTCTGTCAATACGGCGAGACCACTGGAGAGACGGACGAGTTCGGTCTCCCGGTGCGCGCCAACTGGGCAAGCAGCTATCGTGGTCGGGCAATGGTGGTCTACGGCCACACCCCAGTTGTGGAGCCCGCCTGGCTCAACCGTACAATAAATATCGACACGGGCTGTGTGTTCGGCGGCAAGCTGACCGCGCTGCGGTACCCGGAGAGAGAGCTTGTGTCGGTTTCAGCAGAACGGGTCTACTATGAACCGGTGAAGCCGCTGGCCGAGCCCGTCCAGCTTGAAGAACCGGAGGCCCGCGCGGCACACCTGCTTGACATCGATGACGTGCTCGGAAAACGTATCGTCGAGACGCGGTTAAGGGGCAATATCACGGTGCGAGAGGAGAACGCGGCGGCAGCCCTAGAGGTTATGAGCCGTTTTGCCCTTGATCCCCGCTGGTTGGTGTATCTTCCGCCCACTATATCCCCCTGTGACACGTCCAAACTCCCCGACATCCTTGAACATCCAACAGAGGTGTTCGCCTACTACCGTGACAACGGTGTGTCCAGCGTGGTCTGTGAGGAAAAGCACATGGGTTCGCGTGCTGTCGTAGTGGTGGGACGAGACGCCGCAGCCATTGAGCGACGCTTCGGCATCACGGGTGAAGGCATTGGCGCCTGCTATACGAGGACGGGAAGAAGGTTCTTTGAAGACCGCTCTCTTGAGACGCAGTTTCTGGAGCGTGTCTGTGCGGTGGTTACGACAGTCAGCCTTTGGGAGGAGTTGGGAACCGACTGGATTGCGCTGGACTGTGAACTCATGCCCTGGTCTCTAAAGGCCCAGGAGCTGCTCCGGGAGCAGTACGCGGCGGTGGGAGCAGCAGCGCGGAGGGACCTCTCCTCCGCGAAAACGCTCCTCCAGCAGACGACGGCCCGTGGCATCGACACTGGTGAGATGCTGCAGCGAGTCGATGAGCGGCTGCGCCTCGCGCAGCTTTACAGTGACTCATATGCTCGGTACTGTTGGCCAGTGAATTCCCTTGCTGATATTCGCCTGGCGCCTTTCCACCTGCTGGCTAGCGAGGGCAACGTGCACACCGATAAGGACCATGTGTGGCATATGAATGTGGCTGGTCGCTTGTCCCAAGCTAACCCGGGGTTATTCCAAGCCACCGAGCATAAGGTTGTGCACCTGGGCGCCTCGGAAGAGATTGAGGCCACAAGCTGGTGGGACGATCTGACAAAAAAGGGCGGCGAAGGCATGGTAGTCAAACCGATGAACTTTATTGCAACCGGCAGACGAGGCCTGGTTCAGCCCGCTATGAAGTGCCGTGGCGCCGAGTACCTGCGCATCATCTATGGTCCGGAGTACACCTTGCCGGAGAACATAGAACGCCTGCGGGATAGAGGTCTCTCCGCGAAGAGGTCGCTTGCGCTCCGGGAGTTTGCATTGGGCATAGAGGGATTACAGCGTTTTGTCGACCGAGAACCTCTCTACCGAGTGCATGTGTGTGCCTTCGCTGTACTGGCTCTCGAAAGCGAGCCGGTCGACCCGCGGCTATGAAACACACCTCCGGGAGTAAGCGCCCAGGAAAACCGGTGGCCAACAGAAGACTGCTTCTTGGCTGACACTGCCGATCTGTCCAGGTCCACCGTCCACGAGAACCCTAATCTCAGGTCCGGAGGCTGCGGCTGCCAACTCCGATTTGTCCGATAGGACTATGTTGCTGAGTCTGAGAGGCTCGCAGGACTATCCACAATTCAAAGACGGTTCTGTCCACCGTTAGGTCAGCGCCCGCCTCTTCCACATCGGCAAATGCGAAGGGAGCGCCTCTAGAGGCGCTCCCTCATACATTAACTGAAGTCAGTCGGGGTTATTCGCCGTTCAGGTCCCACAGGTGGCCTAGGGCGTCGTCCACGTAGACGAAGTGGAACCCGGCTTTGTTGGCGTAGTGCAGGTCCATGTCCGTGTCGCCTATATGATAATACTCTTCAGCCGGGAACCGCTCCATTACATCAGGGAGCGTGTGCTTCAAGGCAATGAAGTCCACTTCTATCTCGGCCTGTTCCCACAGGTACTTCTGGTTGGCCAGGGTCCGGTCCGAGCAGCTTCCGATGATGTGGCCCAGGGCCTTCACCATGCGCACCATGTCAAGGGTCACGACTCCCGGAGGGTCGCCCACCTCAAGGGTGCCGTCTATGTCGAAGCTGATGAGCTTGGGCAGGTTCGGATTGTCGTCGGTCATAAGGAGATCTCCCGCAATGTTGCTGTCGCCGCCTCTATAGTGCTGTCGATGTCTTCGCCGGTGTGGGCAGTTGATACGAACCCCGCCTCGAATTGTGACGGGGCCAGGTAGACGCCCTTCTCCAACATTCCGTGGAAGAACGCGGCGTATGTTTTGGTGTCAGACGCTTCCGCGTCGGCCAGGCCGTTGACTGGGCCGGGATTGAAGAAAGAGGTCATCATGGAGCCGATGCGGTTGACGGACACGGCCCTTCCCGATTCCCGTGCGCCCTCAGCCAACCCGTCCGCCAATCGCGCCGCCTTGGATTCGAGCTGGTCGTACACACCAGGCTGTTTTAGAGCGGTCAGCGTGGCCATTCCCGCGGCCACGGCGATAGGGTTCCCGGACAGGGTGCCGGCTTGGTACATCGGTCCCAAGGGCGCCGCCATGTCCATCACGTCCGCCCGGCCTCCGTAGGCTCCTACGGGCAGCCCTCCGCCGATTATCTTGCCCAGGCATGTGATGTCCGCATGTGTTCCGTATCGTTCCTGGGCGCCGCCGTAGGCTATTCGGAAACCCGTGATGACCTCGTCGAATATCAGGAGGGCGTCGTTGTCGGAGCAGGCGCGTTGGAGACCTTCCAAGAACCCCTCCATCGGAAGGACCACTCCCATGTTTCCGGCTACCGGTTCGACGATAACGGCCGCTATCTGGCCGGGATATCCCTCAAAGAACCTCTCGACCGACGCAAGATCGTTGTACTCGGCCACCAGGGTCTGCTGGGCGTATGACTCGGGAACTCCGGCGCTGGTGGGAATGCCCAAGTCCAACGCTCCCGAACCCGCCTTTACTAGAAGGCCGTCGGCATGGCCGTGATAGCACCCGGCGAACTTGATTATCTTGTCCCTCCCAGTGAAAGCGCGGGCGAGCCTCAGGGCGCTCATGCAGGCCTCGGTGCCGGAGTTAACCAGACGCACCCGCTCGATGGACTCGAAAGCGTCACAAACCAACTGGGCTAGCTCGACCTCCCCCGCCGTGGGAGCGCCGAAGCTTGTCCCTTTTTCTGCCGCCGCCTTGACGGCCTCCACGACCGTGGGGTGAGCGTGGCCGAGCGCCAGAGGCCCCCATGAGCCGAGGTAGTCTATGTATTCGTTTCCGTCTTCATCCCAGACCCGGCTGCCAGAGCCGCGCACCATAAACCTGGGGGTTCCCCCCACTGATCTGAACGCTCTGACTGGGCTGTTGACTCCGCCGGGGATTAGCCCCTGGGAGCGGTTGAAGAGGTCTTCAGAGCGGGATGGACCCAAAGGAGCCTCCTAGGCGTCCTCTGGGAGATTCTCTTCAGAGAGGAAATCTACTCCGAACACGTCCCTGACAGTGCGCACCCGCTCCGGGTCGGCTGTGTATCTGAGGTATCGGGTGGGGGCATGGAGCAGCTTGTTGACTATCGCTCTGGTCATGGCTTCCATGTCCCTGACGTCAGAGGGGCTGAGAGAGGGGTCCATGCGACGGATCAGCTTCTCAAGCTCCCCAGCGCGGATGTCTTCCGCCATCCGGCGTATGGCCGTGATGGTGGGCACGGTCTGAAGGGTGTTCAGGGCCTCGTCGAACCGACGCACTTCATCGGACACGATTTCCTCGGCCTTGGCGGCTTCCTGTTCCTTTTCCAACCTGTTGGCGTCTGAGATGTTTTGGAGGTCGTCCACGTCGTAGACAAGAACGTTGTTGAAGAGGGCGCATTCCGGGTCTACGTCCCTGGGCACGGCTATGTCAATCAAGTAAAGGGGTCGGTCGGGGCGGTCCGCCATGGCCTCATAGACCATCTGTGCGTCGATGACGTAGCCGGGGGCGTCGGTGGACGTGATGATAATGTCCACGTCTTTCAGCGCTTCGGGAATCATCTCGAACGCTATGGCGTGGCCGGACAAGGCTTCGGCCAACTCCACGCCGCGCTGGAAGGTGCGATTGGCGACAGACACCTCTTCGACACCGGAGTTCTTCAGGGCTCGGGCCGCAAGCTCTCCGGCTTCTCCGGCTCCGACTACCATAACCTTCAGTTGGCTCAAGTCGCTGCGGAGGTTCCTGGCCAGGTCCACGCACACCCGGCTGATGCTGAGAGCGTTTCTGCTGATGCCGGTCTGGGTCCTGACCTTCTTCCCCACCCGGAGTGCCTGGTGGAAGAGCCGGGACAACGGTTGCGGGACCGCGTCTGATTGCACCGATGCACCGAAGGCGTCCCTCACTTGGCCCAGGATTTCGCCCTCGCCCAGGATCATCGAGTCAAGCCCGGAAGCGACCCGGAAGAGATGGTGAACGCAGTCCACGGCGCGGTAGCTGTACAGGTATCGTTCTATCTCGGTGATGGAGACGCCAAAGTGGTCTGTGAGAAATTCCTCCACGGACTCGTCAATGTCGGGTTCCGTTCCCTGGGCGTATATCTCGGAACGGTTGCACGTGCAAAGAAGCACGCCGCCGCCGAAGGCGTCGTTCATTGCTTTGAGGGCGTCGGGGAGTTGGGTCTTGGGGACAGCCAACTTCTCCCGCACTTCAATGGGGGCGGTGCGGTGGTTAAGGCCCACTACAAGGAAGTCCAAGGCGCCTCCTCTACTAGCGGGAACAACCTGTGCGTTCTGGCGGAAGAGAAATGTGTAGGTTGGGAATAAGGCATTTTTGAACGGTTAAATCCAAATCAGGGTATAACACAGGCGAGTCGCTGAAGTCAATCGGATTCGCCGTTAGAGAGGCGGGCCGGGACAGCCTTCTGGGTTGAGCTGACGGAGAACCCAGTCGCGCAGCCGAAAAGAGGCCCGGCGCTGAACCAGGTAGGGGCGACCGGCCGGTCGCCCTAGTTCTTAGCTAGGCGCTATGAAGGCGTGGATGGCCTTGGCCAGCTCCGCGGGTTTGTGGTAGCCGATGTCGTGGATGGTGTCCGGAATCCATTCGAAACGGCAGTCCGCAATGGCGGACTGGGCGGCGTCGGCCATGGCCATGCGGAAGGCGGTAAACTCCGGGTTGGTGTTGGCCCTGGGGCCGGCAGCAACGACCAGGGCAGGGCACTTCACCCGGTCGAACCAGGTCGATGAGGGTTCTTCCCACATGGCGTCCAATATCTGGGAATGGGTGGAAGGCTTCAGGATGTCCGTTACTTGCCCGTCTTCCCCCACCCTTATCATCGACAGGATGATTTCCTCCATCTTTTCGTTCCAACACTCCCTCAGGTGGTATTGCACCTTGGCTAGATACTCCTCGCGGGTCCCTCCAACGTTGCGGGGGCGGAGCCGCTGACGGAAGGCGTCGTAGGTCATCCCTGGCATTTTCCGCCAGTCGGAATATCCTCCATCTATCATGCACAGCTTGGCCGTTCGTTCCGGGTGGAGGGCAGCCATCGACAAGGCCACGAACGCGCCCCATGAATGGCCCAGGACTATGGCCTTTTCGTAGCCGAGATGGTCCAGCAGTTCCACCGCGTCTCCGGCGACGCTCCTCCAGTCGTATCCGGTTTCCGGCTGGTCCGTCTCACCGTGGCCCCTCTGGTCCGGGGCGACGCAGTGGTACGAATCCGCCAGGTAAGGCAGGACTATGTCATACCACTTGCCGGAAGAGGCCAGGCCATGAAGACAAAGCACTACGGTGTCGTCGTACTCCGTCGGATGGGCGTTGGGGCGGCCCCAGTCCAGGTATTTCATGCTTATCTGGGAGGTCTGGAGCCGTTTGGTTTGAGGCGCCCCTGTGTGCATGGATTCTCTTCTCCTGAACTGTACGCCGACTATGGGTTGCCGTTGAAAGCTAAGCTCTAAGGAGCCGATGGTTGCGGACTACTGAAGGCGCACAGCGTGCTCAAAGATACTAACGGCTCTCGCTTGATGTCAAGGAGAAAACCCTGAGGTCAGCTGCGCAGAGCGCCAGGCAGCAATTACGGAATGATATATAATACGACCATATCGGCGGGAGGCTCTTGTTATGGATGGAAAGTTGCGCGTCTCAAAACGGAGTGAACGGGCCCCATTGTGTAACCAGGGGTATGACTTGGATGAGATGCTGGCCGATATGAACGAAGACAATCTCCATCCAGAGCAAGACACCGGCCCCGACCAGGGTCGTGAAGAATGGTGGGTCTGGAATAAAGGCAATTGACTTACGCACTAATCCTTGCCGGTGGCCGGGGCGAACGCCTCCGTCCACTGACTGACTCTCTTCCTAAGCCCATGGTCCCGTTGAACGGGAAGCCCTTGCTCTGGCATCAAGTCCAATGGATGAAGGACGCGGGAGTGACCGACGTGGTGTTCCTGGCGGGATACAGGCATGAAGCCGTCATGGACTATTTTGGCGACGGCTCAGACCACGGATTCAACGCCCACTACAGCATCGAGGACAGCCCTCTGGGCACGGGCGGCGCTGTCAAGAAGGGCATGTCCCTTGTGCCTGAAACCGAGGAGTCTGTAGTCGTCACCAACGGCGACATAGTCACAGCTGAACAGCTCTCGGCGGTTATGGACAGGCATCGTAAACGCCTGCAGTTGAACCCGGACCACGCAGCCACTGTAATGGTGACTCCCTTCGTCAGTCCGTACGGGATTGTGGAGGTGAACACCGAGGACCTCATCGGGGGCTTCCGGGAGAAGGCCCAACTGCCCCACTGGATTAACGCCGGAATCTACGTTTTCTCAAGGGCAGTTCAACAGGGCTTGCCCGACGTGGGCGCACACGAGGACTCCACCTTCCCCGAATTGGCCCGGGCGGGCCTGCTGGGTGCGTTCAGATCGACCGCTTTCTGGCGGAGCGTGGACTCGCACAAAGACCTCCGGGAGGCTGAGGCCTTTTTGAGCGGCGCTGACGCGGGCTAGGCTATCGCTGGAACGCTCTGTCCTGCGGTGTAGGAGGACGGGGAGCCGCCGGAATATACGGTTACCTGGCCGCCTCCGATGACCGTCCACTCTCCCGCAGATATAGAGCACCCGGTCATGGAGTCCACTCCAACAATGGTCAGGCCGTCAGGGGTCTCCGTGCCGGCAGTTTCGCCCTTGTCGGCCCTTTCGTGGTGGGGGAATATCGCGACGTTGGGGACCAGGCCCAGGCCCCCGGCCCAATTTCCAGTGCGTGGAGACCTTAGCTGGGACCCCAGGACCATCGCCCCGGCGCTGGAACCGACCACCGTGAGGTCTTCCCGTACGCCGGTTATGATGCGGTGGAGCAGAGTGGAGCCGCGCAGCGCCGCCAGCAGGATGTCGGGGCTGCCGCCCGCAAAGTAGAGCACGGATGCGCCCCGCAGCCGGTTTACGTATTGCGGGTCGCTGGCCTGACGCCCGTCCCGAATCATCAAGGCTTCAGCCTGCGCCCCAAGGGACGAGAAATACTCGACGCCGTTGTCGGCCGCTTTCTGTACGCCCCCCACTGCGGCCGTGGGCACAACTATCACCCGTGGACTGTCCTTGCCTGTCGAGGCTAGGATGTTACGGTCCATTTCCTCGCAACCGCTTCGGAACTCGTCTCCTCCCATGAGTACAATCGCACCAGCCATCGAAACACCTCACGTTAGGAATTCGGCCAGAATGGCGTTGAAGGCGTCAGGGTTGTCTTCGAACACCATGTGGCCGGCTTTGGGGACCTCTGTGCACCTGGCGTTGGGCATGTCTTTAACCATGCGGGCGGCGACCTCCGGGGAGAGTATGTCGCTCTCCTCTCCGCGTACGATGAGGGTGGGGCATGACATCGCGGCCAGCTTGGGCCACAGGTCCACGTCCGGGGCGCCTCCGCCCTTGCGCCTGTTGTCCCTGATGGCCACGTCGTAGCGCCACACGGTCTTTCCGGGAGCGCCGCCTGGTCCGGCGGGGAGCTGCTTTGTGGCGTATCGCATGCGCCTTTGCAGAGTTTCTTCCGAAGCGTACTTTTTCTGGGGCCGGGCATATTCCATGACGGCCTCGAAAGACTCAAACTCCTCCGGCGCCGTCTCCACTTCCTTGTTTATGCGAGCCAACCCTCTGGGGTCTGAGACGGGCCCCACGTCCACCAGAACCAGCTTTTCCACCATGCTCGGATAACGGGAAGTGAACTCCATGCTGTTTCTGCCGCCCATGGAGTGGCCGATGAGATCGAACTTCTCAATGCCCAGAGCGTCGGCGAAAGTTTTGGCGTCCTCGGCGTAGGCGCCCATGGAATAGTCCCCGTCGGGGGCCCAGTCACTGTCTCCCCTGCCGCGCTGGTCCAGGACCAGAACACGCCGCCGGTTGCACAGCACGGCGGACACGTCGTCCCAGGAGTGGGCGTGGCCCCGGAAGCCGTGCAGCAGAATGACAGGCGGATCGTCGGGCGACCCCCATTCCAGATAGTGGAAATTGATTCCGTTGGCTCGCACCGTCTTGTCTATAGGTTGAGTCTGTATCGCCAAGCGCACCTCTATGGAGAATTGATTCGCCTTATTTTATTCCAAAACCCGATTGCAATCCACTGTTTCATAGTGTCATCAAGTCCGTGACAAAGTCTCTATAAAAAGGTTCAATTGTGTGAAGGGTCCCGGGATGGCTGACTACGACGGAATTGGCGTGACCTATTCGGATGTATAATTCCCAAGGCCGGAACCTGGTGCCGGTCGCTCTTTGGAGCGAGGAGAGTAAATGACAGCCAACGGCGTAGGCCACTACGGCGCTCTGATAAGAGACCTGCCCACGGGCGAACGCCCGAGGGAGCGGCTGAGGGACCACGGACCTAGCCATCTTAGCAATGCCGAGCTTATCGCCATTCTGCTTCGTACGGGAGTCACCGGAGAGAATGTCCTGAACCTGTCCGTGCGACTTCTCGCCGAATACGACGGCCTTGCGGGGCTGGCCCGGGGAGACTACCGGGAACTGTGCTCTGTAAAGGGACTCAGCGACGCAAAAGTCTGCCAGCTTCTAGCCGCCCTGGAACTGGGCCGCCGTCTAGTTTCATTGCATCCGGAGGACAGAGCCGTGATTTCTGGGCCGGAGGACGTAGCCAATCTGCTGCTGGCCGACATGGCTAGGTTGGAACAGGAACACTTGAGGGTACTGCTCCTGGATTCCAAGAACCGGGTCCTGGGAATAAGCCACGTCTACATCGGTACGGTCAATTCGGCTGTGGTGCGTCCGGCGGACGTGTTCAAGCCAGCCGTGCGAGCGAATGCAGTCTCGATTGTTGCCGTACATAACCACCCGTCGGGCGACCCTACGCCCAGCCCGGAAGACGCCTCCATTACCGCCCAGCTCAGGGAGGCCGGAGACACGCTCGGAGTCGAGCTTCTGGACCACATCGTTCTGGCAGGAGCCTCTTACGTGAGCATGAAAAATAGGGGACTGGGGTTCTGAGCCATGCCCCGCCTGTACGTGGCCGCCACGCCCATCGGGAACCTGGAAGACATAACGTTACGGGCCCTCCGAGCATTGGAAGAATCGGGTCTGATAGCCGCCGAGGACACGAGGACTACGGCAAGGCTTCTGCGGCATTACGGGATCGAAACCCCTCTGGTGAGCTTCAACGAGCACAACCAGAAGTCCCGCACTCCTGAAATCCTGGCCAGGCTGGCGACGGAAGACGTGGCTCTCGTGACCGACGCCGGAATGCCCGGCATCAGCGATCCGGGCTTTATCTTGTCGAGGCGGCGCGGGGCCAGGGAGCGGACGTTGTGCCGATTCCCGGACCGTCCGCGGTCACCGCCGCTGTAGCCGCCTCCGGGATCCCCAGCAGGTCCTTCCTGTTCCTGGGTTTCCTGCCCCGTCGAAGAGCTGAACGGAGACGCGCCCTGGAAGCCGTCTCGGGGGAAGAACATGCCTTGGTGATGTTCGAGGCGCCCCACCGCTTGAAAGCGTCTCTGGAGGACATGTTGGACTGTCTCGGAGACCGTGAGATGGCGGTCTGTCGTGAGATGACCAAATTCTACGAGGAAATATTCCGTGGGACGGTTTCACAGGCGGTGGCCCATTTCAGCGAACCTAGAGGAGAAATGACTCTGGTCATCGCGCCTCCCCCTGAGGCAGAGAACGAAATCGATGACGGCGAGATCAAGGAGAGGTTGTCCGTCCTGAAGTCCGAAGGACTCCGGGCGCGTGAGGCGGTGGCACAAGTGGCGGCCGGGCTGGGAGCGTCCAAGAACCAGGTGTATCGTGTCTGGCTGGAACTCAGCGGGTGAAACAGACCGTTCGGGATCGAACGTTCTGCGCTCTTGAACCCTTGAGTCGGCGGGTCTACAATTAGAGTGCACTAGTAGAGTGCACTAGATGGAATCGGATTTCGGGCGGCACAGATACGGTAGTTGGTATTAACGGCGCCGGACGGCACTGGCGCCGTATTATTGTGGAACTTCGATGACCGAGCCGCTCCGGTTCGTGCCCATATTCGATAGAGAAAAGGACTCTCCCTCGTGTCCCAAAGAATTCTCGTAGCGGTTGCATGGCCTTACGCCAACGGTCCGCTTCATCTTGGGCATCTCGCCGGGTGCTACTTGCCCGCCGACATTTTCGCTCGCTATCACCGCATGAAGGGGAACGACGTCCTCATGGTCTCCGGCGGGGACCAGCACGGCACGCCAATCACTCTCCGGGCCGATGAAGAAGGAAAGAGCCCCCGGGAAATCGTAGACCGTTACCAGGCGGAGTTCCTGGACTCATGGGAGAAGATGGGCATCACCTTCGACCTCTTCACCAGCACAGGGACCGAGAACCACCGTCAGGTCGTCCACGACATCTTCTTAACCCTGCAGAACAAGGGCTACATCTACACCGACGTGATGCAGCTGCCGTACTGTCCCACCTGCTCCAGATTTCTGCCGGACCGGTACGTAGAGGGAACGTGTCCCCACTGCAGCGCCGCCAACGCCAGGGGAGACCAGTGCGACAACTGCGGGCGCACCCTGGACCCCCAGGACCTGGTGGAGCCGGGCTGCCGCATCTGCCGCTCTACTCCGGAATTCACTTATTCCAAGCACTTCTTCTTGAGGCTCAGTGACTTCCAGGAACCTCTCTTGGAATGGGTCCGGAAGCAGGACCACTGGCGGCCGAACGTACTGAACTTCACCCGTGCCTACCTGGAGGACGGGCTCCGGGACAGGGCCATATCCAGAGACCTGGAATGGGGGGTCCCCATTCCCGTCGACGGCTACGACGAGAAACGGATCTACGTCTGGTTTGAGGCGGTGATTGGCTATCTGTCAGCTTCCAAAGAATGGAGCGAGCGCAGCGGTCAGTCCAAAAAATGGCAGGACTTCTGGACAGACCCGGAGGCCAAGTCCTACTATTTCATTGGCAAGGACAATATCCCGTTTCACTCCATAATCTGGCCCGCCATGCTCATGGGCTACGGCGGACTGAACCTGCCCTACGACATACCGGCCAACGAGTTCCTGAGCTTGGAGAACCGGCAGTTCTCCACCAGCCGTAACTGGGCCGTATGGCTTCCCGACTATCTGGAACGGCACCCGCCCGACCCGCTGCGCTACTACCTGTCCATCAACATGCCGGAAACGGGAGACTCCGATTTCTCATGGTCGGAATACGTGCGCCGGAACAATGAGGAGTTGGTGGCCACCTACGGCAACCTGGTGAACCGAGTGCTTCGGCTGGTCCAGAGAAACTTCGACGGCGCCATACCTCAGCCTTCAGAATTAGACCCGGCCAGCCGGAACATGCTGGACGCGGCCAAAGAGGCAATGAACGCGGTGGACCAGAGTCTCAGCGTTTGCCGCTTCCGACAGGCCATCACTCAGGCCATGGGACTGGCGCACGAGGCCAACAGGTACCTGGACGGCAAAGCCCCCTGGGCCGCGGTCAGGACTGACCTGCAAGACGCCGCCCTTTCCTTGTGGACGGCTGTCAGTGTGATAAACTGCCTCAAAGTCTTGTTCAATCCCTTCCTGCCGTTCACGTCGCAGAAGCTGCACGAGATGCTGGGAATGGAAGGCAGTGTGGAGGCTCAGGGGTGGGTGTGGGAGGACACCACGACCTTCACCCCTCCCGGACAGCTTCTGAAGGAGCCGCAGCCGCTGTTCACAAAGCTGGACGATTCGGTGATCGAGCAGGAGACATCTCTGTTGGGAGAAAAAACCTCATAAATGGGTGAGATGCTTAAAGGTCTGGACGCCCGCACACAGGAGATATACGAACCTGTCATCGGCAAGCTTCTGGACGTGGAATCCCGTTTACGTAACCTTGGGCAGGCGGAGAGCCCTTACTTGGGCAGCCTGTTAGACTACGTGCTCCAGGCTGGGGGCAAGAGGGTGCGGCCCGCGATCACGCTGCTGGCGTCCATGTTCCATCCTCATGACCACGACAACCCCATCACTATGGCGGCGGCGGTGGAGCTTCTCCACATCGCGACGCTGATACACGACGACACGGTGGACAATTCGTCGCTGCGCCGCGGAAAAGCAACCGTGAGCGACCGTTGGGGCAAGGACGTGGCGGTGTTGATAGGCGACTACGTATTCGCCACGTCCGCCACTTTCGTGTGCGACACCAACAACATACGGGTGATCCGGCGTTTTTCAGAGACAATCATGGAGTTGTCCAGCGGAGAGCTGCTGGAGTATTTCAACACAAAGAATTGGAAACAGAAGACGGAGGACTACAGCGACCGCATCTACCGGAAGACCTCCTCACTGTTCCGGACCTCGGCGGAGACGGGAGCGCTGCTCTCCGGAGCGCCTGAGGAGACCGCCCAGGCCCTGGACACCTATGGCTATAACCTGGGCATGGCCTTCCAGGTGGTGGACGACATTTTGGACGTGGAGGGGGACGCCAACCAGATAGGCAAGCCCGTGGGGAACGACCTTCTCCAAGGAGTATTGACGCTTCCAGGCATCATGCTCTTGGAGCGTTTCCCTGACTCCAACCCCATCGAGGAACTGTTCAGGTCCGAAAACAACGGCAACGGCGAGCGTCTACGGGAAGCTGTGGAGATGATTCAGAACTCTGACATCATAGACGACTGCTACGGAGTGGTCCGGGGCTATTGCAGCACGGCCCGCGAGGCTTTGGCCGGTTTGCCCCGCAACCCGGCGAAGGACTCTCTGGAAGAGCTGACGCGATACGTCATGGAACGCAACCGCTAGCTCTCCCAGACCGGTTCGCCTCCCACAATAGTTTTCAATACACGGACGTCCTTGATGCCCTCCGCGTCTATTTCTGTGGGGTCTTTGTCCAACAACACCAGGTCCGCCAGCTTGCCCGCCGCGATGGAACCGGCGTCGTTTTCGGCGAAAGACGCGTAAGCTCCGGCAAGCGTATGCATTTTCAGGGCTTCCCATGCCCCTACGCGCTGGTCTCCTCCTAGGACTTCTCCCTCCCGTGTCTTGCGGGTGACGGCGCTGTATAGGGAAATGAGCGGATTCGGGTCTGTCACGGGTGCGTCGGAACCCGCCGCCACGCGGACCCCCGACGACCTCAGCGTACCTGCAGGGTAAAGGTGAGGCGTCATATCTGGGGCTGTCGTGCGGAGGTAACGCCCGCCGTTTTCGTATATGAAGCCTGGGTTGGTCACGACTAAGGCGCCGCTGTGCCGCACCAGATCGATAATGTGGGGCGGCACTTCGGCGCAATGCTCGATTCGGTTGCGGAGGCGGCGGTGAGGGAACTTTTCCCGTGCTTCAATAAGAGTCTTTGCGACGGCCTCAATGACCTCGTGCTCGATGGCGTGGAAAGCCGTCTGACTCCCTTCGTCGTGTGCCTGAAGGATAAGTTGCCGTAGCTCATCTATAGGCGGTTGGAGGGCGCCGGTGGTCAGAGTTACCATAACCTTGCACGCTCCCCAGGAGAGCCGACGGTCCAAGCCGACGGACGTGGAGTCCTCCTCAATCTTCGCTTCAATCGCCTCTCGATCGGACACTCCTGACATCATGGTCAATCTCGGTATGGGCCTGCCGGAATGGACAGCCTGCCTGAAGAATCTCCATCGCCCAGGGCCGTTGCTGGGGCCTGCGTCATGGACTGACGTGACCCCTTTTGACAACAACAAAGCGCTGGCGCCATACAGCGCTTTCATGGCCTCCTGGGGCGAAGGCTTGGGCATATAGGGCCGTACATGACTGGCCATCTCCAGCAGCAGCCCGGTAGGGATGCCCGCTTCGTTCCTCTCGATGACGCCGTCGGGAGGGTCGGGAGTGTCGGCACCTATTCCGGCCAGCTCAAGGGCCCGGCTGTTCAGGACCATTGCATGACCTGACTGGTGGTCCAGACGCACAGGGCGGTCGGGTACGGCGGCGTCCAGGTCCCATCGGTTCGGATGCCGTTTTTCAGCAAGGTGGAATTCCTGGTAGCCGCGGCCTCGAATCCACTGGTCGCCGGGCGTGGATGCGGCCCTCGCTCGTATGGCGTCCTGTATGTCTAGGACCGACCTCACGGCTGAAGGGCGGCAGTCAACGTTCCCTAGACTATGGCCGAGGGCTAAGAGGTGGCAATGGGCGTCTATGAAGCCTGGAGCCAGGGTAATGCCCTGGCAGTCGATGATTCTTGTGGACAAGCCGGTCCAGCGTGAAGCATCGGATTGAGGACCGATGACGCTGATGCGGCCGTTGCGGACTCCTAAGAAGCCAGTGTCAGAAGAGCCGCCGGAGCCGCGAAACCGGAGGACTCGGGCGTTGGTCAGAAGAAGGTCCGGAGGCTCGTGGGAAGCCATGCTGACTCAGGAGTTCTGGCCCACTTCTATGAACACCTTGACGGCGTGCCAGACGAACATTTCGGGGGTCATTCCGAGTTCTCGTGCGGAGTCCCGTATTTGGGCTGCCATAGGCCCGGTGAGCGCAGAGAATACAGGCCCGTCGCAGTCAGTCATCCATGACACGAGGTTGCAAACCGTGTTCCATTCCCACTGGACCAACGCCTCGTCCCCTTGGGCGGTAGACCTGTGGACTGTAAGCCGTCCGTCGAGAATCTGGGCCCATTCGGTGCGGGAGTCGGTGCGGGTGATTTCAAAGGATGAAGGGGTCAAGAGTCACCTCTTAGCGGGACTGCCTATATAATAGCGCCGTATGGCTCAGCGCAGGACTGTTTCACCGGCCAACATCAGGCTAATCGTATTTGACTGGGACCAGACCTTGCTGAACGGCTGGGCGTTGCACCTGAAGGCGGTCGCCCATGCGGCCCGGTCTACCAAACAGCCCGTTCCTCCCGAAGACCTAATCGTCGACCGTTACTACTCGATGCCCTTCTTCGAACATGTGGAGAGTTTGTTGCCAATAGGCACGCCCGAGGCTGTCAGGGTTTACATCGAGTTTTACGATCGGAACGTCGCGACGATGACCAAGTTATTTGACGGAGCGGCGGCGGCGTTGCAGGCCCTTAAGGAATCCGATTTGTCACTTGGTCTATTGTCGGACAAACGGAAGGAGTACGGCGCTCCGGAGTTGAACAGATCGGAAGTTGGAGGCTTGTTCGATACAGTCTTGTTTATGGAAGAGGACAGGCCAAACAAACCTGATCCCCAAGGACTGGGAATGGTGTGCTCCGGGCTAAGCATTTTGCCGCACCAGACGTTATACGTTGGGGACAGTTGGGTGGACGTGAGATGCGCCGAGAGCCTTGGAGCCGCCAGCGGCGCCGCGTTATGGGGGAGCTTGGCTGCTGAAAAGTTGTTGGCAGAGAACCCTGACTATACTTTTGAATGCATCTCCGACCTGGTCGATCTTTTTAAGTAACAGACCCCTGTGGGTCTGAATCTGCAGGGAAACCAAGGAATGGCGCCGGCTGACGGTTTTATCCAGCGGCGGAGTTGCTCATGCCCAGTAGAGCGGACGCCGCATCGTGTTGGTCGTCGGCGTGGTAGGAACTTCGGACCAGGGGGCCTGAAGCGATGTGCTTGAACCCCATTGACTCGCCCAATACTCGAAGTTTGTCGAACTCTTCAGGTGTGTAAAAGCGATGGATTGCAACGTGGTTTTTCGAAGGTCGGAGGTATTGGCCGATGGTAAGCAAGTCGCATCCGACGCCTCTAAGGTCCTCCATGGTCTCGATGACTTCGTCCCACTCTTCACCCATGCCGACTATGATGCCCGACTTGGTGGGCATGTTCGGGTCCAGGTCTTTCACCCGGGCCAGCAGGTCTATGGAGCGTCGGTAGTCGCCCTTGGGGCGGATTTTAGGGAAAATGCGGCGAGCCGACTCGATGTTGTGGTTCAGGACCGCCGGACGCGCCTCCACCGTGGTCTTGAGGGCGGGCAGCGATCCGTCGTAGTCGGGGATGAGGACTTCCACCCTGCATTCCGGCGCAAGCTTACGTATCTTGCGGATGCACATGGAGAATATCAGTGAGCCGCCGTCAGGCAAATCGTCCCGGTTGACAGAGGTTATGACGCAATACCGCAGCCCCATTTTCTGGACGGTCCTGGAGAGGCGGTCTGGTTCTGCCATGTCCAGCCCAGTGGGTCTTCCGGTGGTCACGGCGCAATAGTGGCACCGGCGTGTGCAAATATCGCCGAGAATCATGAAGGTGGCGGAACGCCTTTCCCAGCATTCGCCAATGTTGGGGCAGCGGGCCTCCTCGCAGACCGTGTGCAGTTCCGACTCCCGAAGCAGGTTCTTGAGCCGTATGTATTCCGGCCCGCCTGGCATTCGGACCTTCATCCACGGCGGCAGACGCCGGGGCGGGTTATCCTGCCCGGAGTCCGACGTGTGGAGAGGCAGGTCGTGCGAATGGGGTGTGACCGTCATCTGCGAGGCTCCCAGCTAAAGAATCGTATGGCCAGTATAAGCCCTACGACACCCCATGCGCCCATTATGCCCAGGTGGACCCACTCGAATCCGGCCCCGGTTTCAAAGGGGTTGAAGGCCGTCTGGAGCGCCAGGGAGAAGTGCCTTACGGGAAATATGTTGGCGAACATGCCCAACCACTCCGGGGCGTTGTCCATGGGAATGAATATGTCGGATATGAACATCAACGGCAGAATCGTGCCGTTGACCACAGCCGGAGACGCGTCGGCGTTGGGGACAGCCCCGGTGATGGCCAAGCCAAGGATGGAGAATACGGCTGCCCCAACCGCCACAGTGACGATGAAGGCGGGCATGGTGTTGGTGGGCACGTCCACTCCGTAGAAGAGAACTCCGAATCCTGTCACCAGAGCCACAAGCAGCAATGCGATGAGACAAGCGTGGGCGAACCGGCCGAACATGAATGCCCAACTTGGAAGCGGGGTGCCTCGAGTGCGTTTCAGAAGTCCCAGGTCTCTTGAGAAAGATATGCCTATGGCGATGTAGGTGTAGCACGCGCTGATGACCGACAGCGCCGCGATGCTGGGGACATAGAAAGTTGACGTGGTGGTTGTTCCGCCAGGAACAGTGAACTCTCGGCTCCCGAATATGAGGTTGAAAATCACCAGGAACATCAGAGGGAAGGCCACCGTGAAGAAGGCGGCGGGAGGGTTGCGCCAGAAGGCACGGTTCTGATATCGCACCTCCCTTAGCGCGAGCACGAAGGAGTTCATTCCGCGTCCTTCTCTGTGTTCATTCGCGGAACAAGCTCCAGGTAGACGTCCTCCAGCGACGGTCGGGAGACGGTCAGGTCTTCCAGTTCCACGTTCTGGGCAACGGCCCATCCGGTCAGGCGGTGCATCGTCGCAGTGGGAGTGGACGTGCGTATACTTACCAGCCCGTCCGTTGCCGCAGGCTCAGCGTCGAATTCATCGGGAAGCGGCGGCGATTCGGGCGGCGGTCTGAAGGATATGGCGGTGGCGTTTCCGATGCTGGTCAAGTCTTGGGGAGACCCCTGGGCGGCTATCTGGCCTTGGACTATGATCGCAACTTTGTCCGCCAGGTTCTCCGCCTCGTCCAGGTAGTGGGTCGTCAAGAAAACCGTCTTGTCCAGCGAGCGCAGGTTCCTGATCATCGCCCAGGCTTCCCGACGCGCCACGGGATCGAAACCCGTAGTGGGCTCGTCGAGAAAGAGCAGTTCCGGATCCCCAATCAGCCCGATGGCTACGTCCAGCCTCCTCTGCAATCCGCCGGATAGCTTTCTGGCCCTGGTGTTCTTGTGTTCAACCAAGCCCACCAGATCCAGGGTTTCGTCCACTGGGAGGGGATGGGGATAGTAGCCGCCAAAAACCTCCAGCGTTTCCTTTACGGTCAAATAGGGTTCCACGCTGGTTGTCTGCAGGACTATTCCGATACGACTCAAGAAGTCCTTATCGCTGTCGGCGGGGTCGTACCCCAGAACCGTGACTTCCCCGGAGTCTCTGCGTCTATGCCCTTCCAATATCTCGACGGTGGTGGTCTTGCCCGCGCCGTTGGGCCCCAGGAACGCAAAGACCTGGCCCCGGGACACTTCCAGGTCGATGCCTCTCACGGCCTCGACGGAGCCGTAGGACTTGTACAGCCCTCGAACGACCACGGCCAGGTCATTCACTGTCGGGCGTCCTTCCAGCCACTATATCGACACCCGGCGGGGCGGGATTCGGCGTTTTTCGGCGGTTATGATGGCGTCGATGACAGCCACGGCTTCAGCCAACCCCCCGTCCTTGTTTACGACCTTGTAATCAAAGGAGGCCATTTGCTCCATCTCTTCTTCGGCGATGGCCGTCCTCAGTTCCATGTCGGCCTCGGTTTCGGTGGCCCGTTTTCTGAGCCGGGACTTCAGTTCGTCCAGTGAAGCGGGGGCCAGGAAGATGGACACGGCCTCCGGGGCCAACTTCCGAATGGTGGCGGCGCCCTGCACGTCCACTTTGACTATGACATCGAGGCCGTTGGCCAGGGCGTCCCTCACCGGACCCTTGGGCACCCCGTACCAATTGCCGTAGACCTGAGCGTATTCCAAGAGCTCCCCGGATTTGACTTGCTCGGTGAAGGCGTCGGAGTCCATGAATATGTACGGTTTGCCCTGAGTCTCGCCGGCGCGCATGGACCTTGTGGTGGCGGTTTCCGCGAAATGCCACGTACGGTCCAAGCGGCGGAGCTCGTTAAGGGCGGCGTCTTTTCCCACGCCGGAAGGGCCGGACAGCACTATCAACAGGGGTGGGGCGGAAGATCGGTAGCCGGAGTCGACCTTGTGGGTCATCCCGCCTCCGCCGGAATATCTCCCAGGGAGGAGAGGTGGTCCCAAAACTGCGGGTACGACACGTCTACAGACTCGGAACCGTCTATGATCGTCTCGCCGTCGGCCAACATCCCTGCAACCGCCAGAGACATGGCAATCCTGTGGTCGTCGTAGCTTTCGCAGGGCGCTCCGGCCAGCTTTCCCGTGCCGTGAATCACCATGCCGTCGGGAAGCTCCTCTATTCGCGCTCCAAGACGCGACAACTCCCGGACCATCGTGGCGATCCTGTCCGATTCCTTGTGCCTTAGTTCCTCGGCGTCGGTGATGCGCGTAACGCCGTCAGCGAAACACGCCGCCACCGCCAGGACCGGCATCTCGTCTATCATCCGAGGGACGGTGTCTCCGCCGATGTGGATGCCCTTCAGTTGACTGGATTGCACCACCAGGTCGGCCACAGGCTCTCCGCCTTCCGTCCGGGGGTTTACATAAGAGATGTCAGTGCCCATTTCCTCCAGCACGTCCAGAATGCCGTTTCGGGTGGGATTGATCCCCACTCCCCGAACGGAAACTCTGGCGTCCGGGTGGCAGGCCCCTGCCGCCAGCCAGAAAGCTGCGGAGCTAATGTCTCCAGGCACGGAAACGTCCACGGCCGTAAGCGACGCCGGCGTCACACGTATGGAGAGACCGTCTTCTTCTATGGAAGCGCCCATGGCGCTGAGCATGCGCTCGGTGTGGTCCCTTGACCGGGCGGGCTGGTGTATCAGTGTCTCTCCGTCGGCGTAGATGCCTGCAAGGATTATCGCCGACTTGACCTGGCCGCTGGCCACAGGCATTGAATATTCGATGCCCTTGAGGGAACCCCCTCGTATGGCCAGGGGGGCCAGTGTGTTTCCGTTCCTGCCCGAAATGGCCGCCCCCATTTGGGACAAAGGCGTGATGACCCGTCCCATAGGGCGCGTTCTGAGGGAGCCGTCCCCTGTCAGTATGGAGAAGATAGGCTGGCCTGCGAGGAGCCCTGAAAGCAACCTCATGGAAGTGCCGCTGTTGCCGGCGTCCAAGATGTCGGTGGACTCCTGAAGCAATCCTCCGGAGCCGTGGACGGTGACCTGTCCCTTGGACGACTCGAACTCGACTCCGAGGCTGCTCATGCAACCCATAGTCGAGACCACGTCCTGCCCAAAAGAAAGGCCCGCGACTGTGGCGGACCCGCTCGCAAGAGCGTTGAACATTAACGCCCTGTGGGAGACGGACTTGTCGCCGGGTATGTCGACTGCGCCGCGCAGGGTCCGTGGCCGACGCAGCGCCTGTCTGGCCAATGACCTCTACCTCCTCCGCTTGTCGTCGTCGGAAGCGCGCTCTCCGGTGATGCTCCGGCCAAACATCTTTTTCTGGGCCGAGGGGTCTCCCGTGAACATTCTTCCCATAGATTCCATAGCTGAGGGGGCGCGTTCTCTGTTCGCGTGGAACCGCATCTCCGGGCTGACGGCTCCGGCCATCCACCGGGCCCTCTCGTGGGCCGCCTTATAGAACAGGTCCTTGAGGGCGGCGTCTTTGTCTTCATGGTCCATCAGGATTTGGCGGACTTCATAGAGATGCCCGATGAAAGAGTCAATCCACGACACGACTCCCTCACGGTTGCTGAGGACTGAGTCGCTAGTGGCCTGGGGGTCCAAAGCTGCAGGCTTGGTCATCTCTCTGTACTGATGGGAGGCCACCTGGGCTATGTCGTCCCAGGACGGGCTCTGTGACGTGCAGCTGACCAGGGCCACTCCAAGCAAGGTGGGCAGCTGGTCCACCGCGCCGACAAACGAGTCGTGTTCCGCTATATCGATGTAGTACGGTTTTCCCCCGATGGTGCGGATCAGATCGGTGAGGGTCTGAACGTGGCTTCGGGAGGCCTTCCGGCTGGGGATGATGCAATATGGGCGGTTGTTGAAGACATCGCCCCTGGCCGCTTCCGGCCCGGAGCCGTCTGCGCCGATAATGGGGTCTCCTCCTACAAAGTTGACGGTTGAGGGGAGGATTTCCTCCGCCCATTCGAGCACGATCCCCTTGGAACTGCCCGTGTCCGTCACAAGGCATCCCGGCTCCAACGACGGCCCGACGATTTCCATGACCTCTTTTATGGCCATGACAGGAGTGGCTATGATCACAACCTGGGCGCCTTGAACGGCGCCCACCAGGGAGCCTGAGACCCTGTCCACCGCTCCCATGTCTTTTGCCTTGTTTGCGTGCCGGCGTTCCAGGTCACTGCCGACGATCTCCAGGTCCTTCACCTTGGCCTGCTTTATGGCCAGACCCAGGGAGGCGCCGACCATTCCGGTCCCTATGATAGCCAGTCTTGACATTAGCCCCCTCCGTGTCGGCCCGCCGTGCGGCCTGTCCGTAGCTCGTCGTCGTCATCGTCATTATCGTCGTGGTCTTCGGCATGGGAGCCGCCCATGGGAAGCAAAGCCCCCGCCCTGCCCTGGGGCTTGCGCTGCCTTCGCGAAAGGCCTTGCAGACGCTCCTTGCATTGCTTGAGCGCTGTCTTGGACATGGATCCTGCGTCCACCACGATTCCGTCCACTCCGATGTCCCGCAGCCCCTCGAGCTCGGCTGGTGAGAGGTCTCCGGACAGCTCGACAAGGAGGTATTTGCTGAAGCAGCCCCTGACGGCGCCTATGGTCAGCAGGTGGTCCATGGTCAGGGGTGGTTTGACCGAGTCCAGCGACAGCAGCACGGCTCCGACGGGCAGGTCGTCTATGACTTGAAGGGCCCTCTCATCCATGTCGGCGCTGATGCACAGGATGCGTCCCTCTTCATCGTCGACCTTGTCGTTGTCGTCGTCCGAGAGCGCCTCCAGGAAGGCTTTATCGGAACTGAAGGCGAGAAAATCGCATCCCTTCTCCCTGGAGGCCGCCACCTGCTCGGTCGTGACCTCCTCCAGCTTCAAACCCCAGGGAAGGCCCTTCAGGGAATCGGCGACTTTCCCTGAGTCGTCCGCCGGGACGCCGTCCAGAACGGCGCCGTCGAACCCCGCCTCCGATAGAGCGGTGGCGGTCGACGCCCCCTTGGTCTTGCCGATTCTGCCTACAAGGACCATCGGCGGGGTCTTCTCGGCCCGCACGGCCGCCCCGAAACCCATTTGGGTCACGGGCCCTTTGCTGATTCTGTCAAGCCTGTCCAGGAGCTTGCTCATCTATTCCTTTATTCCTTCCTAACAAGTAGAGGCAATTCTGGTTTCCGGCGGCCTTTCGGTGAGCCGCGTCATATATGATAACATTCCGGCTGTCGGGGTTCCAATGCGGCCTAACGCACAAGAGGTCCGCAATCGGTCCTCGTGATATGATTCAATGGCAGTTGTGTGCAGACTGACGGCGGAGGTATAGGGTGGCGGAAAGCCAGATAGGCGTACTGATTGACTTTGAAAACGTCGGACTGAATTCGATACAGTCCCTGTTCGACCAATTGTCCGATGTGGGAAGGATAATAGTGAAACGGGCCTACGGTGACTGGTCTAAGGCCCAGAACGTGAGTGACCAGCTGCTGTCGTTGGGGATCGAAGCGCGCCAAGTCTTCCGCAGCGCGGGCTCAGGCAAGAATGCGGCGGACATTTCGCTGGCCATCGACGCTATCGACATGATGCACCGGAACCCTGGACTGGACACCTATGTCATCGTCTCTTCCGACACTGACTTCGTTCCACTGGTGTCCACTCTAAGGGGGGCAGGCAAGACGGTGATAGGCGCCGGACACATCGGCGTAGTTTCAAGGGCGTTGGTGAATTCCTGCGATAGGTACATGTCCTTGTCCGACGGGAAGAAGGCCGACATGGACACGTCTGCCCTGAAACAAGAAACCGACTCGTTGCTGGTGCGGGCGATGGAGGCGTCTCTGGACGATCACGGCCAGGTGGTTGCTGCCAAGCTACACAACACCATGCTGCGCATGGATCCCAGCTTCGACTACAAAGCCATGGGCCACCGGAGCTTCAGCGGGTTTCTTAACGGTTCGTCTCAGGTTAAAGTGCAGCGATCACGGGGAAGAGGCGGCGACGTGTTTGTCGAGCTCACGACTACGGCGTCCTCCGGGGCCTCGCAGCAGGATGCTTCAGGCAATGGCATCGGACGAGACCAGGAGGAAAAGATAGACGAGGCTTGGTCTCAGGTCCCCGGCGAGACCATCGCCGGGTCCAAGGCTGCGTCGGAGGCCGCCAAGGCGCTGGGCGTCTCCAAACTCAGCTCTTCCCGGTACAAGAGCCTCCAAGGACTCTTGAACGCCAGCGAACGGCTCCGGTCACGTTGGACCAGGGTGAAGAACTCGATTCTGAGGAACTAGCCCCCGCCGGTTAGATGTTTCGCGGCCTGCAGGGCCAGGTAGTACCCATATACGCCCACTCCGTAGACGCACGCCTTTGAGACGGGAAGAAAGCTGGACGAAACTCCCCTGGAGGCCGGGTTGGAGGCGTGCACCTCTATTACCGGGTAGCCCACCTGGGTAACGGCGCTGGTGATGGCGCCGCCCGCTGTCGTGTAACCGGCGGGGTTGATGAGAGCCGCATCCACGCCGTTGTCGTGGGCTTCGTAGAGGGCGTTGATGACCTCTCCGGCGATGTTGGAGTGGAACAACTCCACTTCCACTCCAAGCTCCCCCGCGTAGGCCCGGATTTTGTCGTTAATTTGCTCCAGCGTGTCCGGTCCGAATATTTCTACCTGGACCTTGCCTCGCATGTTCATTCCCGCCCCGTGAATCACAAGCGCTCTGGTCATAGAGTCCTCCGCAGCCAGGCCGGTTTTCGGCCCAGTATAGCATTTATCCTGTGCTAAACTTGGGGGAAATTGACTTTGACGACGGCGGCGCATCGTGAGCCGAAACATTCGTATAAACCTGATACTTTCCGCCATATCCCAGGTCTTTGGGTGCTATTCATGCGCCACCCGGCTGAGGTATGGAGACTTCGAGTGCCCCCATTGCGGTCTTGATCAGGAGGACCATATGAGGGCGTGGGCGGAGGCGATGCTGGACCGGCTCGACGCAGAAGAACAGCGGGATGGTCCATGAACCTCAGGGCCGTCTATGAAAGATCGGCCTTCTCCTGCTTCCGCTACCGGGAGTACAGCCTCTTCTGGGTGGGCGCCGCCTTTTCCAACATAGGGATGTGGTCCCTCATTGCAGGCCGCCTATGGCTCATGCATGACATGACCGAGTCTGCGGCCAAGGTCGGCCTTGTCACCACAGCGGGTCTGGGGCCGGTGTTGTTGTTTTCGGTGTGGGGCGGCGTGCTGGCCGACAGGGTGAACCGGCTCAAGTTGCTGCGGACGACGAGGGGAATGTTCGCGGCGTTGGCGTTCGTAACGGGGGGCCTGATAAGCGCCGACATCATCGAGCCCTGGCACCTAATCGCCATATCTGTGGCCACCGGCATCCTGTTGTCAATAGACATCCCCTCCCGCTCGGCGATGGTGCCTTCCCTTGTGCCCAGGGAGCAGTTGGCTGGGGCCGTCGCTCTGTATTCTATGGTGTTCGGAGGGGCCGCAATTGTCGGTCCCATACTGCTGGGTCCCCTGACCAATTTGTGGGGCATAGAGAGCGTCTTCTACCTAATCGGAAGCTCGTACGTTTTCACCGTGGCCACACTCTGCCTAATGAACCCGGAAGGCCATAAACCTAAGGCCCGGGAGGAGTCCCCGCTCCAGAGCCTCTTGCGAGGGATCCAGTACATTAGTCGCAGACGCGTGATTGCGGGGGTAATCGGCCTGGGCCTGGTGGTGAGCATGTTCGGCGCCGCGTTCCAGAACCTTATGCCTGAGTTGGCGGACAAGGTGATAACAGGAGGAATTGACACGTATAGCCGCCTGCTGCTTGCCGCGGGAGTCGGAGGGCTCAGCATGACCGGACTAGTGGCGGCAATGGGCGCCCGCGTTCGTCCCGCCAGGCAACTCTTCATTGGCGGCATGGGCTATGGCGCCTGTCTGCTTGTCCTGTCCCAAGTCACCGGTTTCACGTGGGCGGTGGTCACCGTGGGCGCAATAGGGGCGTTTCACGTGGCGTTCCAAATTATGAGCACGACCATGCTGCAAAGCCTGGCCGACGACGAATACCGCGGCAGGGTAATGAGCGTCCATATGATCACCTGGGGTTCGACGGCCCTGGGGGCGTACCTGATGGGCGAAATAGGAGAAAGGCAAGGAGTTGCCGTTGCCTTTGGCCTGAGCGGGGCGATAATACTGTCGTGCACTTTGGCTGTTGGCCTCCTTATGATCGGACGGCGCATCCGGGAGGCGTCGTCCGTTGTGTCTGAAACGGGTGAGGCAGCCCAGGTCCGCACCTCCGGATGACTCCGGGCTGTTCTTGACGGGGCCAAAGGCCCTAAGTACAATCCCATCGTTTTCATAGAGGCATCGAGGACAGGGTGTGCAGGCGCTCCGTTCCGTATATAAGGAGGGCGATGGCGTACGCCGCCGTCAACGGACTACAGGTCCACTACGAGGTCCACGGCTCCGGTCCGCCTATGATAATGATGGCGCCGGGAGCTTTCGACGCCACCATCGACAAGTGGTCCACTACCCTGGTGTGGAGTCAGGTACGGCCTCTGGAGACTATCGCTCAGAAGTACACGTGCATAGCCTACGACCGGAGGGAAGCGGGACTGTCGGAAGGCCGTATAGAGCACATCTCCTGGCCCACCTACGCCGCCGAGTCCGCCGGACTGCTGGACCACCTGGGCATTGATTCCGCCTTCGTGATAGGCGGATGCATGGGGGCGTCGGCGGCTTTCGCTTTTGCCGTGGCGTATCCTCAACGGACGAGAGGCTTGATCCTGCACTGGCCCATGGGAGGCGTTCTGCTGCGGAAATCCGGGCTCAAACGTTTCGCGGACCACCAGGAGTTCGTATTGCAGAACGGCCTTGAAGCTGTGATGAAGGCGGCCCGTGAGACTCCTAGTTTCTGGGCGGAGCCGTCGGGCGGGCCATGGGCTCCGGTTATCGCCAACTACCCTGAATTCGCAGGATCGTTCGCGGAGCTGGACATGGAGCGCTACACCGCGCTGGTGGGAGTCATAGGGAGGGGCCTCTTCGACCGCGACACGGCCCCGGGCGCCGAGCCGGAGGAGTTGCTCAGCCTGAAAGTCCCCACGATGATAATACCCGGTCACGACGCTAATCATGCCACGTCGGCGGCGCGATACCTGGAGGAGTGCATCCCCGACGCCATGTACCATGACCTATCCTTGGAAGAGCAGACTGCTGACAGAGTAAGGGACCTGATCACCGACTTCCTGGACAATCTGTCATAATGAATCTATGGAATCCGATAAGCGTCCAGCATCGTAAAATAACTTAGATTAGGGGGGCGACATGCCACGAACAGCATTGGACCTGACCAACCCCGAACACCTGGCTCTGGTGGGAGGCCAGTGGCGATTCGGACCCGGCCTGGTGCCGGGTGAGCCGAACGAGGGCCTGGTCGCTATGCTGGAAAGCAGCCCTGCCCGGCTCCCTGACTACGACGACTCAGCGTGGGAAGTTATAGACGATATAGGTCAGTGGAGGTCAAGCCGCCTGACCTTTGGTTGGTACAGGACCAAGCTGGTCATACCTGAACAGGTCAACGGCAGGGACACCAAGGGCGCCCGCACGTACTTCGAGACCTGCATCGACGACTACGGCGAGGTCTGGGTGAACGGAGAGATAGACCTGGTGAGGGGTTCGGTGCAAGGTTTCAACATCCCGCAGCGGGTTCCGCTTTCGGTTGAGACGGAACCGGGCGCTGAATATACTATAGCCATGCTGGCAATCAACGGACCTCTTGCAAGGCCTGGCGGAGCGATTTTCGTGCGCTACGCCACTCTGGCCCTTGAATGGCGGGGCGAAGGATACTAAAAAAAGCTATGGCAATACGGGCGTTAATTCTACTGGCGAGCGTCCTTCTGCTGACAGCCTTGGCGGCTTGCGGCGGAGGGGCGGATGAGCCTGCTCCGACGGCTACACAGCCGCCTAAGCCTCCGACTGCCACATCGGCGCCTTCCAGTGGGGAACCGGATGCTCCTACGGCGACCACGGCAGTCGAACCAACTGAGGCGCCGAGTCTGATGGTGGGCTTCGAAGTCGGGGAAATGGCCCCCGACTTCGAGTTGACCACAATCGACGGCGAGAAATTTTCCCTGTCGGACTTTCAAGGGGACAGCCCTGTCCTGCTCTATTTCTTTGCAACCTGGTGACCCCACTGCCGCGCCGAGTTACGGACGCTGCAGGAACTAACCGACGACTCCGATGAGGTCAAGGTCATAGCCATCGGCACCGACCCTTCCGAGGCTGCGGATAAGGTCCGCTCATACCGGGACAACCAGGGCATCACGTACCGCATGGCCGCAGCCCGCACCGACATCGTTCGGGCCTATAACATCACGACCCAGTCATCCAAGGTAGGGGTGGACAAGAACGGAGTGGTCCAGGTCAGGTCAGGGCCTGGGACTCGTGACGGAGGCTGGTGGTCGGACGCTTTCGAAACGCTCTCTGGTCAGCCGGCAGCCTCTACGGCGCCGAGTGGGCCGCAGGGACCGAAGTCGGAACCCGGGCCGGCAGTGAAGGCGTCGTCACCCACCAGTCCGTCGACCGCGCCACTGGTGCGCGTAACCGAGTCGGAGGCTACGGCGACTTCACTCGCGCCCATCAGGGACCCTACGGCGACTGTCGTGCCACAAGCAACAGACACACCCGTTCCCGTTGTGAACACTCCGTCGCCGCCGCCTCCCACCAACACTTCTCCGCCGCCAGACCCCACTCCTACACCGCCCCCTACCGCCACGCCTGTTCCCACTGCAACGCCTGTCCCGCCGCCCCCACCCACCGAGGCGCCGAGCCTGAAGGTTGGATATAACGTGGGAGAGATGGCGCCCGACTTCGAGTTGACAACCATCGACGGAGAGACGCTGTCCCTGTCGGACTTCCGCGGGAGCAGTCCCGTCCTTCTCTACTTCTATGCCACCTGGTGACCCCACTGCCGCGCCGAGTTACGGACGCTGCAGGGACTAACAAGCCAATCCGACGAGGTGAAAGTCATAGCCATCGGGACAGACCCCAATGAATCGGAGGGCGACGTCCGCTCCTACCGGGACCGCGAGGGGCTCAGCTACCGCATTGCCTTAGCCCGTACAGACATTGTCCGCACCTATAAAATAACTGCCCAGTCCTCCAAAGTCGGCGTGGACAAGAACGGGGTCGTCCAGGTCCGCTCTATCTACGGACGTCAGGGCGCAGACTGGTGGCAGGACACGTTTAACACCCTCACACAATAGGTTCCGTCTCCGAAATTCCTTATTGTCATTTCCTCTTCCCCATTTGAGGGAGAAGATTGAGACGGGGGTGTCTGTCAGCCGCACTGCTTCATTACATACCCCAGTCCCGCCGTGGTTCCTAACTTCGTCTACCGGGCGGTGTCGAGTACAGCACCAGCGCTGCCGCTACGGACACGGATATGGCGAAAATCAGGAACGGTGTGTAATAGCTGTTCTGGTAGTCCCACATGAACCCGGCGATCACAGGGCCGCAGGCCTGACCGGCGATCTGGACCGGCAGAGTCACTCCCCGGATGCTTCCCAGGTGGCGCCTCCCATAATAGTCGGCCCAGGCGATGCGCAGCAGAGTATGGAGGCCTCCCACGCCAGCGCCCAACAGGCTGGCTGAGGCGACTCCCGCCGCCAGTGTGCTGCTATAGGCCGTGCCCAACGCGCCCAGTCCCACAACCAGCCCCGTCGCGGACAGCAGAAACCGGACCGGTATGCGCTTGGACGAATAGGCCCAGAAGAGGCCGCCGGGCACCTGGGAGAAAGCAAATGCGCTGACCGTGCCCGCCGCTCCCTCCGCGCTTATGCCTCTTTGCAGGTAGTGTCCAGCTTGGTGCAGGCTCACTCCAGCCTGTACCATGAACCCCGCAGCCGAAAAGGCCGCCAGGGACCAGAAAGCCCTGGTGTATAGGGCCTGCCTCAGGGTGTATTCAGGTTCCGCTCCGACCCGCGTAGAACTCGTCCCAGCGGCGGAGGTGGTCTGGCCCTGACCAGGGGTATCAGGTTCCAGGTCCGGCTCGATGCCCATGTCCTCTGGACGTCTGGCAACCAGCAGCAGCGCCGGAGCCACGGCGATGGACAACGTGTACGCTCCCAACACCCACCACGCCGTCTTCCAGTCGTATCCCTGTATGAGAAGCTGGGCCACGAAAGGCATGATGGTCAGGCCGGTGCCATGGGTCACTCCCAACCACCCCAGGATGGTCGCCCGGCGCCGCACGAACCAGTTGCTGAGGGAGGTGGACGGCCCCAGTTCCAGCGGGCTGGCAAAGGCCATGCGTCCGGGTATGTAGAGGGCGTAGAACGCCGCCGGGTGGGATATCATCGACAGTCCGATGGCGCAGCCACCTGTGATGACTCCGCCCGCCGCCACCACTATCGCGGAGCCGTACCGGTCCACCCACCATCCCACCAGGGGCGATATTCCCACAGCCATCACTCCGCCCAGGCTCACCGCTCCGGCGAATTGGCCGCGGGACCAGCCCAGCTCCTCGGTCATGGGCACCATGAATACGGCAAGGGTGGCCACGGCCATCATGGGCCGGGATGAGTAGCTGACCAAGCCCATGACTCCAAACACCACCCAGCCATAGTAAAAAGGCAAGGACTTGGCGAGACGGATGCGCCAGTCGGAAATCAACAAGGAGCGCGGAGCTCCCGTTTTAACGAGTCGTTGTCAGGTATGTAAACACGGACCAATTCCAGGCTCCGCTTTAGGATTCCGTGGAATTATAACTTAACGGCGGTTCGGCTAGTCGGGTCTTCAGGGCTGGCCAACCGTGGGGCCGAACGTTACCCCAAACTGGCCGGAGACCGTATCTCACAGGACGACGCCTGGAGGGGTGCAGTCTGGGTCAAGGTTGGACTAACGTCGGTCTGTTCCAGCACTCTTGCTTAAAGGGTCCTCAAATGGCAAGAATACTGTTTCGTATCGCGTCCCTAGTAAGAACTCTGGCAGTGCGAGATATTGCCTTTACTACCTCGCTTGCTAGAAGATGGTGTCACGGCCAGATAGTGTCTGGGAGAAAAGAACATGACTGAGCTAGTGATTCGGGCTTACCGGGAATCTGATCAGGACGCCGTAGTACAACTATGGCGAGAGTGTGGACTGACGACGCACTGGAACGATCCTAAAAAGGATATCTACCGTAAGCTAAGCACCCAACGGGAGATGTTTCTGGTCGGATCAATCGGCTCTAAGTTGGTAGCGACTGTGATGGCCGGGTACGATGGACATCGTGGTTGGATCAACTATCTGGCGGTCGCTATCGATAGTCAAAAAAGAGGATTCGGACGCCGTTTGATGGGCGAGGCGGAAGCACGCCTGAGAGAGATGGGGTGTCCTAAGATTAACCTACAGGTCAGGAACTCGAACGCCGATGTAGTTGAGTTTTATAGGGCTATTGGATATTCGATAGATGACGTTGTAAGCATGGGCAAGCGTCTTTAAGAAGACTAAGAGACCGCTCTGCAATCACGTAGCCGATTCCGCCACTATAGAACCGTCGCCGAAGCTGTATAGATTGAAAGAATGATCTAACGTAGGGAAGTATCCTCCACACTTGCAACGTAACCGCACAATCGAACTTGCTTAATATCAAATAGATATTAGTGACTGCGCTACTCTTGGGTAGCAGGATTGAGTACTACAATCGGTGGTGGAGGCCGGAGTTCTGGAAATCCTACCGCACTGCGTGAGAATGCCAACCGCTCCAGGGCGCCTTCCAGCGGCGGAACAACGATATGAAAAGGGGATTGGTCCAGACCAGAATCTTCCACACCGGCCATTTGTCGAAGCGACGGCTGGACGGCTGCACACGGGGGTTCCGTATAAACCGGACAACGCCATCGGTCCTCTTTGAATGCCTTTTCAGGCTCCAGTAGAAGTCAACGTCTTCACCGATCCACACCTTTTCGTCGTAGCCTCCGACTTGTTCGAAGACGCTCTTGCGGCAGAACTGTGTTGCGCCTTGGGCCATGCCCGAAAGGCGGCCTAGCAGCCGCCAGGCGCGCAGGTAAAACCTCATGGAAAGGCGTTTGGGCCGATAGTCCACGTCCACGCCGCCTCCGACACACCCCGGATCGCTCATCGCCTCGTGAATAGCGTCTAGAAGTGTGTCCGGCATGTTCACGTCGGCGTCGACAAAGACGAGCACGTCCCTATGTGCATGGCGCGCCCCAGTGTTTCGGGCTCGCGCAATGCCTTGCACCGGCTCGTGGACCACCGTTGCGCCCTTGGCGCGGGCGGCGACGGCGGTGCCGTCTGTGCTGTTGTTGTCGACGACGATGGTTTCGACGTCGACGCCGGAGCGGGCTTGCAACCTTCTCACGGCAACCTGAATCGAATCCAGGGTTGGCCCGATGTAGGCCTGTTCATTGAAAGCTGGAACGATAATAGTGAGTTTCACAGTAGGTTAGGACCCCGGGACGGGTTAACTCAAAGTCAACGATTGCCTAAACCCAGCCGGGAATCCAATAGAGGGCCGCTGCGTCGAGACCGGATGCCTACTGCTTTGTTTCCATGCGGGCGAGGATGTCCCGTATCTCGGTCAGGAGGCTGGAGGCTCCACCTGGAGCGGCGGCGGGGGACTCCTCGGTGGTTTCCGCCGCGACTACCTTCTGCCTCTGGAGCAGGACTGCGTTGCGGAACTCCACTGCATCGATTACGCCGACTAGGTCACCTTCACTTCCGGTGGTCCTTCCTTGGCCCGCGGTTTCCACTTTCAAGCTTCGTATCCCGTAGTGGCGCATCAAGGGATCGTCGTGCAGGCGCAGGTCGGTGATCCGGTTGAGTGGGATGGTGGACTCGGAGCGGAAGAATACGCCCTTGCGTATTTCCAGAGCCTGGGCGGTCAACCGTCCGGACATGCGCCGGTGGAATTCGTAGCCATACCACCCGCTCATCAAAAGCCAGAAGGGGATTAGCAGTATGCCCGCAACCGATATAACGAGCCAAAAGACTCCGACCCAACGAAAGTAAGGGGAGACTTTGGTGTCGAACTGGGCCTCAAGCAATGTCTCGCCGGTCACGGCGTGCCCCGGGTCTTGGCTCATGTCGCTGCCTCCAGGTTTAGTCCGGCCAGTGCGGCTGGCGGCTCGGCAGTCATTATATCGGTAAGACCTAGGGCTGTCCTTGGTAGATGAGGGTTTGGGGTTTGAAGGCCGCCCAGGCAAACCAGAAGTGGTTGGCGTGGACTATCGGGGCCAGGCTCGTGCCGGCCAGTGGGCCCTTGATCGCTTCCCCTACAATGTTCCAGACGCTGCCTGTCCCTTCATCCACGATGTCGTCGCCCATCGCCTTGAAAGTGAGGACCTCTCCGTCGACGCTGGGGTCGAACACCCCGGTTGCTCCCACGTCTTTTGAGAAGGCTATAACCTCGCTGTCAACGGCGGACTTGGTCCCAGGCTGGAAGAGGACGACCAAAGCGCCGTCAGCTTGGGAGTAGTTGACTGCGCGTTCCTGTTCTAAGAGGGAGAATGGAAAGGCTACGTCGACGCCGTTCAGGGTTACGGCAACCACCCTCTCCTTGGGCTGGAGCCTCCCGTCAAGCTCACCGTCGTACAAGAAAGGCGGGCGGTCAATCTTGTCATAACCGCCGTAGGGATTGGAGCCGTAGTCCCTGGTGTGACCGGTGTTTCTGGACAGCACATCGCCGTCAGGATAGGCCGATTTGAAGCTATCGTAGGAGATGATGGAAGCTGGAAGCATGGCCAAGGTTTCACCCGTGAGTTCCCCCACGATGGCTTCGCCGGTGAACTGCTGCCACCACGACTCCGTCTGCCTGTCCCACATTATCAAGTCGCTGTTGCGGAGGTTCCCCGACGTTCCGAAGTCGTACACCACGCCGTCCAGTCGCCGGTCGAACGCCACGGCGGAGTTGCACAGTGGGCAGAAGGTCACGGACACCGGTGTTCCACCGAGAGAGTCGTTGACTATCTCGTGCCATATCAGCACCTGAAGGGGATACGCCCTGGCAGCTCCGCCGATTTCCAGGGCAATGACCGGCTCTTGAGGGTCGATCCACGTGTCGGCGTTCAGAAAGTGGGTGAAGACCGGACTGTCGATGGGAGGGATGCGGTCCCTGCCTTGGATGCCACGATGATTTCATCGTAGGGAACGCTGTGCCTGCTGAAGTCTGTGGCCCACCCCGTCGTAGAGAAACTGGCCGAATCCAGTTCCTCCAGAAAATCCGGGTCCTGGGCTATAAGGTCCCGAGTGGGCGTCGAGTCCGTCGTTGGCTCAGGCGATGGAGTGTCGGTGGCGGTGCCGCAAGCCGCAGCGAGAAGGGCCAACGCAAACAGAACGCTCGCAGTGATCAAGGCCTTCCACGACGCCGGGGGGCGTTTCCAGCAAGACGGCTCCGGCGCCGGGCATGCGGCCTGGGAGCGCCGAGTGCGGTGCTTAGACTCCCAGAAGTGAGCGGCCAAGTGTCAGCCAATAGAATACGATGTACATGCCCGCCACGACCATCAACACCGCGCTTATGGGCTGCACCCAGGGGAGGACTTTTCTGAGAGCGCCCACCATCGCGCCTTTGAATATGGCAATGCCGATGGTGCACACGATGATGACCACTCCCATGCCTACTCCATACAAGGCCATCTGGCCCAGCGCTGAGGGCACGTCCGATACAGTTAGGCTCGTGCCCACCACCGCCAGGAATATGGGCAGCGTGCAGCTTAGGGATGCGATGCCGTAGCTGAGGCCGAAGAGGAAGTAGCCCTTTATGCTGACCTGGTTCGGGTTGCCTATCTTGGACGCCGCCTGGGTGGCGAAATTGGAGTAGAACTTGCCTCCCGACAACATCCAGGCCCCGAGACACACCAGCAGGCCTCCAACAATGAGTCCTATCCACGGCAGAGCGTCCCTGACGAGTTCACCCCCGCCGCCTATTATGAGCCCGATCGCTCCGAACAACAGCAGGAATCCCGCGGAGACTGTCAACCCCACCAGCAGCGCTTTCGCGATCTGCAACGCAAAGTGCTGGGTCCGGCCGGCCTCGTTAGCGCCGAGGTAAAGACTCAAGTACGCAGGAAGCATTGCGAAACCGCACGGGTTCACCGCCGCCACCATTCCGGCCGCAAAAGCGAATCCGAATCTCGCTGGGGCGATATCTCCCAGCTTGGTGGTAGAGTTTCCGGATAGCTTTTCGACGAACCCGTTGATGCCGCCGACACCGCTCTCCCCACCCACTATCATTCCTCCCACGACGGCTACGGCAAGGGCGGTCCCTCCGATCAGGAGCGGGACTGCGTAGCTTTTGAACGGCTTGTCTTTGAACAAGCCCTGCGGCAAGCGGGCGTTTCCTAGCATCGACAGCACCTCACACTTGTCCTTTGCCCCATGGAATAAGCTGATCTATTGTATTCCCACCCGTCCCCAGCGCCAACCGATATGGACGAGTCCCTTGCCCAACATCTTCGGCGCTGTCACTAATTAATACGACTTATTGCGATGCTCGGCTTTATGGACGCCCGGCTGATTCAGGCTCGGTTGAAGTTGACATAAATGGGCCGCAGGCTGGTGGACACGTTAAACTACGGGTTGTAGTATCAAAACAGCCACGGACTCCGCTCCCTTTTGAACGGGTCACCGGCGAGATATGGAACACTACGACGTACTGGTCATAGGTTCAGGACCGGCCGGTCACGGCGCGGCGATTCAGGCTGCAAAACTTAACATGCGGGTCGCCGTAGTGGAGAAGACCCAGGAGTTGGGAGGCGCGTCGGTAAACACGGGAGCCATTCCCAGCAAGGCCTTGAGAGAGGCGGTGCTGCACCTGACCGGATTCAGGCAGCGGGGAGTCTACGGAGTAAGCTACAAAGTCAAGGAAGACATATCCATCAAGGACCTGACCTTCCGTTGCGACCACGTCGTCGAGAACGAGATACAGGTGCTGCGGAGCCAGTTCAATCGCAACCGGGTCGTCATGTATGAGGGAGCGGCCAGGCTCACTTCGCCCAATGAAGTGGAGATTGACGGTCCGGTAGAAGGCCAGATAGACCGCACGACGGTCTCCGCTGACAAGATAATCATCGCGGTAGGGAGCGCTCCTGCCAGGTCGGCGAGGATTCCTGTGGATGGGCGTTCAGTAATAGATTCCGACCAGGTGTACAACCTAGAGTCTATCCCACGGACAGTCACCATAGTTGGCGCTGGCGCCATAGGAATGGAATACGCGGCCATTTTCTCCACCCTGGGAGTCGAGGCTACCGTCGTAGACAAGAGACGAGACATTCTTGAATTCCTTGACCGGGAAATACTTGAAGCTCTTCTGTACCACCTGCGCCAGCGCGGTGTAATGTTCCGGCTTGGGGAAGAGGTCACCCATGTTGAGACAGATTCCTCGGTGGTGACTGCTTACACTGAGAGCAACAAGCGCATCACTTCGGAGGTCCTTCTTTACACTGTGGGGCGGAACGGCGCCACCGGAGGGTTGGGACTGGAGGCTGTGGGCCTCGAGGCTGACGCCAGGGGACGCATCCCTGTGAACGACTTCTACCAGACGGGCGTGCCCCACATCTACGCCGTTGGAGACGTGGTGGGATTTCCGGCCCTTTCGTCCACGTCGATGGAACAGGGCCGCATCGCTGCGTGCCACGCTTTGGGGATTGAGCTTTGCCAGATGGCTGACACCATCCCCTACGCTCTTTTCACCATTCCTGAGATATCTATGGTTGGAGGGACTGAGGAGCAGTTGACCCGTCAGAACGTGCCCTACGAGGTTGGTCTGGCCCGCTATCGGGAGACGGCCAGGGGCCAAATCATCAACGACCCGGTGGGAACGTTGAAGCTCCTGGTCCACAGTGATACTCGCAAGATACTGGGAGTCCACATCATAGGAGATAGCGCGTCCGAGCTGGTGCATATAGGTCAGTCGATAGTGGGTCTCGGCGGCACCCTGGACTTTCTCATCAACAACACGTTCAACTACCCGACCTTGGCCGAGTGCTATCGGATAGCGGCTCTGGACGTCTTCAACAAGCTGGAGTCCCGTTGATGACTCACTCCGGCCGCGGAACAACTCAGAGATTCCTGTCCATCGAGACCCTCACGAGCGGGCTTGGCAGCTATATGGAGCAGGTGCGTCAAGGCCTCACTACGCTGGAGCAGGCCCGCACGGTTCGTCGGATGTGGGACGGCGACCATACAGTCTGGAAACCCGACCCTACGGAGATTTCCAACCGTCTCGGGTGGCTCACAGTTCCCAAGGAGATGACCCATAAGCTGACCGATCTGAAGGCCTTCGCCGAAGACGCCGCAGGCTCATTCGACCACGTCGTCTTGTTGGGCATGGGGGGCAGCAGCCTCGGGCCTGAGGCTCTGAGCCGGTCACTGGGCCACGCCGCAGGTTATCCCAAGCTCATCGTCCTTGACTCGACCGTGCCCTCTTCCATTCGGCGGACAGAGGAGTCGATAGACCCGGCGCGGACCTTATTTGTAGTGTCATCAAAGTCCGGCGGCACCATAGAGACCCTGTCCCTCTACGCATACTTCAGGGAACTTGTGGCAAAGCGCTTGGGGGACGCCAAGGCGGGAGCCTCTTTTGTGGCCATCACAGACCCAGGGACTTCTCTGGAACGGCTTGCCAATGAACGGGGATTCCGGAAGGGGTTTTTGAACCCTCCGGACATCGGAGGTCGCTATTCCGTGTTGTCCAACTTCGGCATGGTCCCGGCGGCCCTGGCGGGCATGAATGTTGAGGAACTGTTGAAGTCCGCTGTCACCACGGTGGAGACGTGCGGCCCCGACATCCCGTTGGAGGACAATCCCGCCGCATGGCTGGGAGCGGCAATGGGAGCGTTGGTCCTCGGCGGAAGGGACAAGCTCACCCTGGTTTCGTCCGACGGTATAGAGAGCGTGGGACTGTGGATAGATCAGCTGGTAGCTGAAAGCACAGGCAAAGAGGGGAAGGGAATCATACCCGTGGCGGGAGAGCCCCTGCTGGGGCCGGAAGCCTATAGCGGCGACAGGTTGTTCGTCCACCTGCGCCTGGTAGGCGACGACAACCATGATACGGACATGGCGCTGAAGGCCCTTGAATCCGCCGGACATCCGGTTCTCAGGCTGGAGATAGACAACGTCCACGATCTGGGCGGCCTGTTCTATCTATGGGAGATGGCCGTAGCCATCGCCAGTTCCATCCTGAACGTAAACCCGTTTGAGCAATCCGACGTTCAGTCGGCAAAGGACATGACCGATCGCATAATCGAGCTATGGCAGTCCACCGGGAGCCTTCCTGACACGGACTCAGAATTCTGCTGGGAAACGTTGGAGAGCCTGGGTAACGGGGATTACCTCGCTCTTCTTGCCTATGCGGATCAAACACCTGAGATCGACCGGGCCGTTGCGGAACTGAGAAAAGCTGTGATGAAGAGATTCAAGGCCGCAACAACCTTCGGATACGGGCCGCGATACCTTCACTCAACGGGCCAGTTGCACAAGGGAGGCCCGAATTCAGGAGTCTTCGTTGTTACGCCTCCTGAGACGACTCCAGACCTGCCCATCCCAGGCTCCCCATACACCTTCGGAACGCTGGCGTCGGCCCAGGCGCTGGGAGACATGGAGGCGCTCGAAGGAGCCAACCGTAGAATGAGCCGCACCGCTCCCGGAGGCGCCGGAGTCGACGCTCTGTTGGAGACCGCTCGGCGGCTGGAAGAGGCGGTGTGAAGCCACGGCCCTTGACTTGGCAGATGCCGGTTCGGGGCATAGCCGGATTTTTCTTAATCTCCAGTGAGGCGTGTGCTCGTTGATTAAAGCCTTCATATTCGACATGGACGGCACCCTCATCGACTCCGAGAGGCTCTACGAGGGGGTCTATGCTGACGTGATAGCCCAGCTAAGCTCGGCGCCTGTGGACCGGAGGCGAATCACGAACGAGTACGTCAAGTACATCGGCAAGCCCAGGGAAGCCATCTGCAGGGGTTTCGTGGAGCGTTTCGGCCTCGAAGAATCATGTGAGAGGCTTATGCCGAGTTTCAGCGTGGACGAGCCTTGGCAGGCGTTGGAAGCAATGCGGGTCAACATGTACCAGGATATGATTTCGGACCCACAGTTCGTTGTGGACAACAGCATAGACCACAACGTGGACCTGGCCAGGTGGGCTTCTGCACAGGGACAGAGGCTTGCGCTGGCCACATCCTCTTTTTCCTATGAGGCGGCGCAGATATTAGAGGCTCTAGACCTCTATGGGAGGATGGATATAGTCCTGGGTGTGGAGAACGTCACACGGCCCAAACCCGACCCGGAGATATATTTGAAGGCTGCTAAAGGATTGGGACTGGCGCCTCGTGAGTGCATGGCAATAGAAGACTCAGCCGTCGGCTCAACCTCGGCCCTTGCCGCCGGAATGTGGGTATTGGTGACTCCGACGGAGTGGACTCGTCCGGGTCTGAGCGACGTTGCCGGTCTACGCACCGACTGGGTGGCGCTGGAGCCGTCTCAAGTAAGAATCACGGCCCAGAAAATCATGGAACGAGCCGCTAGCGGCGGGTAGTTACATGCCTTCCCGGGGATTCGTTGAGCGTTTTACGGAGGAGCAATGGAGCTTGGCATGATTGGGCTGGGGCGAATGGGGGCGAATATGGCCCAGCGTCTCCTTGCCGGAGGTCACAGGGTGGCGGTATACGACATAAGCGCTGACGCGGTGGAAGCCAGCCGAGGGCATGGGGCGGTCGCAACCTCGTCCCTGTCGGGGCTGTTGGGAGAACTCACCGCTCCGCGGGCCGTATGGATAATGGCTCCGGCGGGGGACGCGACCGAGTCCACCATCAACCAGTTGTCGGAGCTGATGTCTCCCGGCGACATCATCATCGACGGAGGCAACGCCAACTACAAGGACACCCTTCGCAGGGCTGAAAAGCTGGCGGAGAAGTCAATACGTTTCGTGGATGTGGGCACAAGCGGGGGCATATGGGGCCTCACGGAAGGCTACAGCCTCATGGTCGGCTGCGATGAAGAGACTTTCAGGACGCTTGAACCCATCTTCCAGACATTGGCTCCCGGACCCGACAGGGGCTACGGCCGTGTAGGACCCAGCGGGGCGGGGCATTTCGTCAAAATGGTGCACAACGGCGTTGAGTATGGTTTGATGCAGGCCTACGCGGAAGGGTTCGAACTTCTTGAGGCCAAGGGCAGCTTCGGGTTGGACATCGCCCAGATATCCCGCATATGGAGCCACGGAAGCGTGGTGCGCTCCTGGCTGTTGGAGCTGACGTCCCGTGCCTTGCGAGAGAACCCTGGGATGGAGGGAATCCAGTCCTACGTAGAGGACTCGGGAGAAGGGCGCTGGACAGTGCAGGAATCGGTGGACTTGGGCGTCCCCTTGCCCGTCATCACCGCTTCTTTGCAGGCCAGGTTCCGGTCCCGTCAGGACCAACCCTTTGCAGGCAAGCTGCTGGCGGCCATGCGCCGACAGTTTGGAGGGCACGCGGTGAAGAGTTCCGATTAGCCGGGTGTCCCATACGTGCAACGGTTGCCTTAATCGCCCCGACGCCTTGACCATACAGGTATAATAATTTCACTCCCTGAACCTGTCGGGCGCTTCAAAGCGGGCAACGCTGCCGCTTGGAAGTCTTAATGTTGATTTGAAGGAGCGGAGATGATAACCAGGTTCGGCAGTCTTTATGCCGGCAACATAGACATGGAGGACATAGGCCTCGACGGCACGCCGGCGAATGACCGGTGGTATTCCGATTCGAGGTTGGCTGGAGTCTTCGAAAAGTCTGAAAAGATGATCAGACTCATGGACGACTTGGGGTACGACACCTTTTGGGCCGCCGAGCACCATTTTCAGAGGGAAGGCTATGAGTGCATCCCCAACCTGCTGATGCTCTACGTCCACATGGCCCAGGTCACCAAGCAAATCAAGTTCGGGTGTGGATTCAACATAAACCCGATGTGGCACCCGTTGAGGCTGGCCGAGGACTACGCCACCGCAGACCACCTGACCGACGGTCGGATCATCTTTGGCGTGGGCCGCGGATATCACAGCCGCGAGGTTGAGACATTCGGTTCGCCCATACTGGACCAGCAGGCCAACCGTGAGCTTTTCGAGGAGCAGGTCGAGGTGCTTTTCAAGGCCTTCAACGAGAAGTCCTTTTCCCACCACGGGAAGCACTACGACCTTCCGCCCGAGGTGCCCTACAGGGGCTACGACCTCAAGGAGATTACCCTGGTGCCCAGGCCAAAACACCTGCCTGTGGAGTGCTACCAGCCCGTAGTAAGCGCCAGCCAAAGGGCCATGGACTTCATGGTGAAACACGGCATCAAAGGGATTGTCGGTGGCGGGGCCGCTATCGGAGGAGCGTCGGATGACGTGGTCGACCGGTGGCGGACCACTCTGGCGAATGCCGGTGTGGAGACCGAGCGGGGAGGCCGCCTGATCATCAGCTTCTCCATCTTCATGGCCAACTCCAGAGAGCAAGCCATGGACCAGGGACGGAAGATATTCCAGGAAAACATGAAGATGTTCGGGCCCTTGGGATTCGTGGCGGGGTTGACCCCGGAGCAGATAGCCGCCATGGGAGACCGGCGCAGGGCGCCGACGGCGGGACTGCCCACCATAGAGGATGCCGTGGAACAGGGGCAGTGGATTATCGGCCCGCCGGACCAGATCATTGAAGAGATAGAGAATATACAGAAGAGGTTCCCGGGGCTGGAGGAGCTGAACATAGGCGTGACCAGCATGGGATCGCCCCTGTCCCTGTCCCTCGAGCAACTGGAATGGTTCGGAAAAGACGTCATGCCCCACTTCAAGAACCAGGCAAAGGCCAGCTAAAGGGCGGTCGAGGACGTTCCTTGACCTGATTTTCGGGATGGAAATGCAATGGCGCCCGCCCGCCAAGACGGTGAGGGCCTGTTGCTGGAATTGTTAGAAAGGTAGTCTGGAGGTATACCAAAATGGAATTCGGCGTATCTATATTTTGTCAGAACTTCAACGATTGGGGCAGGTTTCTGGAGGGGGGATTCGACAGGAGTCCCAACGAGCCCGACGGCCAGATGTACTTCGAAGATTTGGCCCTTGCCGACCTAGTGGAACCCCTGGGGTACGATTCGCTCTGGACCGTCGAGCACCACTTCACCCCCTACACGATGGTGCCCAATGCCCTCCAATTGCTGACCTGGTTCGCCGCCCGTACCGAGAAGGTGGCGCTGGGGACTATGGTCGTGGTGCTCCCCTGGCACCAGCCGGTGCGAGTCGCCGAGCAGTTCTCCATGCTGGACTGCATGACTCAGGGGCGGCGGATGATTCTAGGTTTTGGTCGAGGCGCCGCCCGCAGGGAGTACGATCCATTCGGCGTCTCCATGAGCGAGGCGACCGATAGGTTCATAGAAGCCCACGAGGTGGTCAGGAAAGCTCTGACTCAGGAGCGTTTCTCATACGACGGAAAGTATTACCAGTACCCCGAGATGAGCATAAGGCCCCGGCCCAGGTCCAAGGACTTCGGCAGGCTGACGTACGTTGCGGCCCAGAGCGAGGCGTCGGTGCGCAGGGCCGCCGAAATGGACATGGGAATGCTCATCATCCCCCAGAAGACCTGGGAAGAGTATGCAAACGACGTCGCCTACTTCAACAGCAGGCGTCGAGAGTTGGGCCTGGGCTACATGCCTCCCATATCCGGATGTTTCATCTACTGCGCCGAGACGGAGGAAGAGGCCCGAGAAGGGGCGCGCGTGTACATGCCCAACATGTCCTACACGTCCACCGTCCACTACGAGGCCGACGACCCTGAGCACTTCAAGACCATCACCGGATACGACCACTACCGCGAGCGGGCCGAATTGTTGCTGGAAAAGACCCGCGAGCAACATGCCGAATCAGGCGGGCAGGAGAACTACACTCGCACCCAAATCTGGGGCACCCCGGAGCAGTGCCTTGAAAAAATCAGGAACGTCATCGACAACACCAGCCCGTCCGAGATGTTCGGCGTCTTCCGGTTTGGCGGCATACCGATAGACAAGGCTGAGAAGAGCATGCGCCTCTTCGCCAAGGAAGTGCTCCCGGAAATCCAGAAAATGTCGGCCTCGACGCCTGAACTGGTCTCCGTCTAGGGCATCAGCTCCTTAGCTTTTCAAGAAAGGACCACCTGAAGAGCCGGCCCGGCGGTTTAGGCCGCCGGGCCGGACTTCTTTGCTTGACTCCCCGCCGCCCCCTTCATACAATCGGCCCGCCGGAGGTTCCCCTGTCCGGCATTTCCCCAAAGGAGGCGAATAGTGATTATCCGTGTGTATTCGGGAGACGACGGTGAGTCCCACTACGAAGAGATCGCTGTCCCGGCCACTGAGTTCGGCCCCCAGAGCGTCAAGCTCCAGCCGGACGGAGAGATGGTCTTCCACGTCGTTCCGGAAGGCCGGTGGATGGACTTCCACACGGCGTCTAGGCGCCAGTTCGTCATCACCCTGTTTGGTGAAGTGGAAATCGGCTTTGCCGACGGCTCCATCGTCACCCTGAAGAAAGGCGACATAATGCTGGCCGAGGACAGGACGGGCCGGGGCCACACCGCCAAAATCGTCAACGGACCCCGGGCGATGGTGTCCATCCCTATCAGAGACGACGACCCCATTTAGGAATCTGACGGGAACGTATACAACACGCCGTGCGACCGGCTTAGGAGGCGGACATGATTACAGGCAAGGACATTCTTCTGACGGAAGCAAAGGACCACATATTCACAATGACCATCAACCGGGAGGAGAGGCGGAACGCCATGAGCCAGGAGTTCATGGACCGCCTCGCCCAGGAATGGGAGCGGTTCAACGAGGACGAGGACCTGTGGGTGGCCATATTGACGGGCCGCGGCGACATATCCTTCTCGTCGGGGCACGATATGAAAGAGGACGTGGAGGGCGACGTTCGGGGAGGCGCCTTCCGCAGCCACAAGCGCTATTCTCCCCGCAAACCCCACCCCACCATACCCACCTGGAAGCCCACCATAGCCGCCATCAACGGCTACTGCCTCGCGGGAGGCTGGTCGTTGGCCCAGAACTGCGACATACGAATCGCCGCCGAACACGCCACTTTCGGCCTTCCGGAAGTCAAATGGAACCTGTCGGCGGGATTCGGCGCCCGCCTGGAATACCAGATTTCCATCGGAGTGGTCTGCGAGATGCTGATGTGGGGACGGAACATCGACGCAAAGCGGGCCTACGAAATCGGTTTCGTCAACAAGGTGGTGCCGAGCGACCAGCTGATGGACGAGTGCATGGAGTGGGCCGAGTACATGTGCACACTGGGGCAGCCCTCCGTAAGGGCGCATAAGGAGCTGATATACAGGGGTCGGGACATTGCCAGCTACGAGATGGACTCTCTCAGCAAGGACCTCTTCTACTGGTTCCCGGCCAAGCCCGGAGTGTACATAGACGCCACGGAAGGCCCCAAAGCGTTCTTGGAGAAGAAGGACCCGGAGTTCGACAGGAGCGTAAACACATAGCGGCAGTCAAGGGAACGATAGGTTCAGGGTCTTGTCGCAGGTCCCGTAGGGGCGACCGGCCGGTCGCCCTCACCTGTCCACAACCCGTCGCCTCTAAGGTCGTTAGGCCCGCCCCTCGGGAACCTCAAGGCGCGCGAAAATGAGGTGGTTCTGAGAGAACTGAACAGGGCGGTAGGCTACGCGAATGCGGGGATTACGTACTCTCCGAACATTTTGACCGACTTGTATGCGACCTCGTTGGGCATGGGTCCGATTCGGTGGTTGGCGCTGAAGATGTCGTAGCCTATGTGCTTCTGCTGCTCTTCCAGCTTTCTGACCACCGTGTCGGGGCTGCCGACTATGGCAAGGCCGTGGTCCAGCCAGAAGTCGAGGGACGCCGTCATCTCCCTGAATACCCGCCCTAGCTCCTGAAAAGTTTCGGTGTCATTTCTCCGGTTATATCCCTTTCGGGTCGCGGCCACGGCCTGTGTCTGTAGGAAATGAGGGTATGCCAACGCCTCCCTGGCTTCCTCGCGTGCGATGGCGTCGGTTTCGGCGACGTGTACGGCACGCATCAGGAAGGTCTTGGGCATGGGGCCTTCGTGGTTTGATTCTCTCCACACCTTCCGATAATAGTCGAACTTGTCGGCGATGACCGAGTCTACGTCCAGGTTCTGAGCGGCGTTGTAGTTATTCTTGGCGGCGTATTCTATGGTCTCCGGGCTGTGGCAGCCCACCCAGACAGGCGGGTGAGGCTTCTGGTAGGGCTTGGGGACCGGCAGGGCCTCGTCCAGCTGCCAGTGGCGGCCCTCGTATGTCACCGAATCTTCGGTCCAAGCCTTGATTATTATTTCCAAGGCCTCGTAGGCCATTTCGGTCCGGTCTTGGTATGGAAGTCCCCACCGGGAGAACTCATGCTCAGAGCTGCCCCGCCCCGTACCGAATTCCAGTCGGCCCTCGGAAAGCTGGTCCAATAGGGCGGCGTCCTGCGCCAGGCGTATAGGATTGTGGTAGGGGAGGAGGTTGACCATGGTGCCGAGGCGTATCTTGCTGGTCTGCTGCGCCACCGCCGCCAGGTATACACAGGGCGCCGTCACGTGGCCGATGGTGGTGTTCTGGTGCTCGATGACGTGGTAGTACTCGTACCCAAGGACCTCAGCCAGCTCCACCTCGCGTATGCGGCTCCGATACACGTCTCCGGGAGTGGGCCACTTGGAGATCTCTTGCGCTTCGAAACCGTCCCATAGTCCGAACTTGAGTTTGCTCATACAATGTTCCTCAGAGGGAAACCTTTGTTTAACCCCCTCTCCCACCGGGAGAGGGTTGGGGTGAGGGCGTCTCCCCATCTTGGAGGGAACCTTGGGCGCCGGCCTTCGCTGGTATGACGCAGGTTATTCAAAGGTCTTCAGTTTGATGGACACAATATACCACGAGCCGGACGGCTTTAGTCCATGCCCGGCGTAGGGAGCAGCCCGACCTGCAAAAAGTCTGGACAGTCCTCTACGGCGCCCAAATGGCATTATTCCCAAATGGCATTATAATAAGCGAAGAGGGGAGAGGGGGAAGGAGACGTTGGCTTGACTTCTCGGACTGTCCTGATAGTAGACGACGAAGAGAATCTCACCGAGGCGATTAAGTACAACCTGGAGCAGGAAGGTTTCCAGGTGTCGACCGCCGCTGATGGCGAGCGGGGACTTGCAATGGCCCGGGAGTTCGACCCTGATTTGATCATATTGGATATCATGCTGCCCAGCGTAGACGGGTTGGAGGTATGCAGGACTCTCCGCCGACGCAGCGACGTACCCATTCTCATGCTCACGGCCAAGGCTGAGGAGATAGACCGGGTCGTGGGGCTGGAACTGGGCGCCGACGACTACGTGGTCAAGCCCTTTAGTATGAGGGAACTGGTGGCCAGAGCGAAGGCGATGCTGAGAAGGACTCCTGCCCGGCACTCCGAAAGCGCCCAGGTGTTGGTTGACGGCGACCTGGAGTTGAATCTGACCAGCCATGAAGTCACTCTCAGAGACGCACCCCTGGAACTAAAGCCGCGGGAGTTTGACCTGCTGGCCCTTCTAATGCAGAACCGCAGCCGCATATACACCAGGAACCAGATACTGGACCAGGTGTGGGGGTACGATTTCGTGGGAGACATGCGCACGGTGGACGTTCACGTCCGCTGGCTGCGGGAGAAGATCGAGGACGACCCAGGCAGCCCCAAAAGAATTGTCACCGTCAGGGGTGTCGGGTACCGTTTCCAAGGATAATGTTGCCCAGGTCTCTTCAATGGCGGCTGGCGTTGGCCAACGCGGCGCTGGCTCTTTCGGTGACGGTTGCCGCAAGCGTCGCTGTGGTCTTGCTGGTGAGAAGGTCCGAACCTGACGCCGACCTGGGGCCGGTAATCATCACCGCAGTCGTGGCCATAGTCGCGGCGACGGTCATTGCTCTCGCCATCGGATATCTCCTATCCAGGCGCACGTCCCGTTCCGTCAGGTCAGTCACGGAAGGCGCAAGGCGACTTTCGGGGGGTGACTTGGGGCACAGAGTCGAGTCCCTGACGCAGGATGAAACTCTGGACTTGGCTGACGCCTTCAACAACATGGCCGCCACCCTGCGGAGCACAATCCAAAACCTCTCTTCGGAAAGAAACAAGCTGTCAGCGATCCTTGAGACCATGGCCGACGGAGTAGTGATGGTGGGACCCGAGGGAGGCGTCGAACTGGTCAACCAGGTGGCGCGCGAGATTTTGGAGGTCGATCGCAAAGATGTGCTGGGACGAAGCTTCATGGAGTTGGCCCGCGATCATGAATTGCACAGGTTGGTGTCCAGATCTTTGGAGACCAACGCATTGCAATTCGGAGAGGTGGAGCACCGGCCCCGGCGATTCGTCAGCGCGATAGCCATACCTCTTGGTGACGACACCGGCAGGTCCGGGGCCATTCTTACCCTCCACGACCTTACCCGTGTCCGGAGGCTCGACACAACCCGGCGGGAGTTCGTCAGCAACGTGTCCCACGAGCTCCGCAACCCCCTGGCGTCCATCAAGGCCGCCGTGGAAACTTTGCAGAATGGGGCCGTCTCCGAACCCGACACGGCCCGCAACTTCCTCCAGCGTATCGAGGGAGATTTGGAGAGAATGATCAACATGGCCGACGAGCTGCTTGAGTTGTCCAGGCTGGAAAGCGGCCAGGCGCCCCTTCACCTTTATCCGATTCAAATGCCTCCTCTCCTAAGAGAAGTCCAGGACAACATGAAGGAGGCCGCTCTGCTCCGGGGTGTCGCCATAACTGTGGAGACCACGGAATCGCTGCCTCCCGCTACCGGCGACGGGGAGAAGATCAGGCAGGTCCTGGTGAACCTGGTCCACAATGCGTTGAAGTTCACGCCCAGCGGCGGGAGCGTCAGCTTGTGGGCGGCGCCCGACGGCGAGAACGTAAAGGTGGAAGTGCGCGACACCGGCGTCGGCATATCCCCTGACCACCTCCCCCACGTTTTCGAGCGGTTCTATAAGGTTGACCGCTCTCGGAGAGATGAGGGCACGGGATTGGGTCTTGCCATTGTCAAGCACATCGTGCAGCTTCACGGGGGGGACGTGGACGTAAAAAGTGAAGAGAGGTCAGGCTCCACCTTCAGCTTCACCATACCCCGCGCCGACTGATTCCGGTCCAGACATCGCATTGACAGAACCCATATATCCCGATTATTTTTGATGCACATCCCGCCGGGGAGGGGAACATGATAAAGACCATCCACGACAACGAGTTTGCACAGGACGTTATGGCCGACCCGTACTGGTACTACGGCATGATGCGCGAGGAAGACCCGGTCCATTGGAACGAGAAGTACGATGTGTGGGACATTACCCGCCACGACGACCTCGTGTGGGTGACTCGCCACCACGAGCTTTTCTCGTCAGCGGTGTTCAAGAATGATCCCAAGCCCCCGTACCCGGAGATATACGAATCGGATAACTCGCTGTATGACTTCGCCAAGGAATACCAGGGCGACCAGTTCATCCAGCATGACAGGCCGGCCCACTTCGACATGCGCAAAATCGTCCACGGCTACTTCACTCCCAAGGCGATGGAGCTTTGGCGCCCTCTGGTGCAGAGCGCCATAAAAGAGCTTCTGGACGAGGTCGAAAGCAAGGGGAGCATGGAGGTGATGAAGGACTTTGCGACTCCTCTCCCCGTGCTGGTCATCGCCCAGATGATGGAAGTCCCCTATGAGGACAGACCTGCGATTCGGGCCATCGCCGAAAATCTGCTCAACCTGTTCCGCGGTGAGCCGGACCGTATGAGATACGTGGTAGACGGCATGAAGTCCATGGTCGAGTATGTGTCCCCGCTGGTGGAAGAGCGCATAGAGAATCCGGGCGACGACTTCATATCCGTTCTGGCCAGCGGCGAGAAAGCGGGCGCCTTCACCAGGCATCAGGTGCTGGTCAACTGCTCGCTGTTGCTGTTGGCGGGTCACGAGACCACCATTAACCTCCTCTGTAACGGGACCAAGGCCTTCCTCGAAAACAGGGACCAGTGGGAATTGTTTCAGCAAGACCCGGCGGGAATGACAATAAGGGCCACCGAGGAGTGCCTGCGGTACGACCCTCCCGTTAAGTCCATAACCCGAATCGCCTCGGAAGACGTAGAAATGCGGGACAAGGTCCTCAAGACCAACGAGAGGATACGCTGGTTCATATCCTCGGCCAACCGGGACCCCAACATGTTCGAAGAGCCGGACCGATTCGACATAACACGCCATCCCAACAGGCACGTCGCTTTCGGATCGGGCATTCACCACTGCCTGGGAGCCACTCTGGCAAGGCTGGAAGGGCAGGAGGCGTTCAAAGCGTTGGCGGAACGGTTCCCCAACATGACCCTGGACCCGGTGGAGTACGAGTACCAGCCCAGTATAACCTTCCGCTCGCTCAAGCAGCTGCCCGTGACGCTCAACTAGAACCATACGGATAGGATTTCCACCGCTTGAGCGGGAACGCCCTCTTACCGTTGGCGGAGGATGGGAAGCCTCCAGAAGCACAGGCCCAGCGCGGCCACCCCGGCCAGCGATATGCTAAAAAGGGCTGTCTGAGGCCCGAATGTTTCGGCAAGAATTCCCGCTATGAGCAGTCCCGGTATGGCGGTTCCGATGCCCAGGGCAACGGCTCCCATCGCCCTTCCCCGCATCTCAGGCTCAGCGGCCTGTAGAGTAATGGACGATTGCATGTTGGCGAACCCCGCCATTCCTATTCCCACTATCAGCAGCAAGAAGAAGGACAATATATAGACGGTTGAAGTGGCGAAAACCGATACACCGATCAGCATTATCATGGCCCCCAGGGCGAAAACGGGCCCCGGTCTTCTGACTCCCCGGGTGGCGATGAACAAAGTGCCCGAAAGGGAGCCGATTCCAACGGCGGCCAATAATATGCCGAACCCCAGCTCCCCAACGTTGAGGGTCTCCTTGGCTATAACAGGCACCATCTGCATGAAGGGGAACCCGAAGAAGTTGAGGCAGATGGTCACTATCACCACGGCCCAGAGCGTTGGGCTGGTCCGTACGGCCCTCAAGCTCTCCACGACCTGCTCGGCTACTCCCGCCGACCTCCTCTCTGTCGTGCGGGAATATGGGGCCTTGACGGTCGAGAGAAACAGAAATCCGACCGTCGATGCGGCGCACATGAAGAGAAACGCTCCTTGATATCCGGTGACGTCAATCATAGCCCCGGCAAGGATTGGCCCCAGCATGTTGCATCCGGTGGCTGCGGCCGAGTCCAACGCTATGGCGTTGACCACCCGCGAGTCGGTGAATAGGTCCGAGTAGAAGGACCTCCTGGAAGAAAAGTCCACCGTCGAAGCCACTCCCGTGATGAACATGGCCGGGAAGATGTGCCATGCCTCGATTGCGTCGATGAACACTAGAAAGGTCAAGACTGCTGCGATCGCCAGGTTGACCAGCTGGAAGCCCCGCATGAGGAGAATTTTGGAGAAGCGGTCAGCCAGGCTGCCGGCCACCATCCCCAGCAAAAGCATGGGGGCCAACCGGCTCACCCCTACGAGGGTCACCATCAGGGGCGACTCCGTCTTTTCCAGGACAAACCACGACGCTGTCGTGATTTCCATCATACGATAGAGATAGAACAGCCACGCAGCAGGGTATAGACGTCGGAACGACGGGTGGTACAGGGCTTGGAAAGTGCGTATCCGGGGGCGCCCGGTCGGAGTTTGTGTGGAGTAGCGGTCTGCCATGGGAGCGACGCCTAGTATACCCCAGAGGCAAGGTCACCGGCATGTATAGGGGCCAGCCGAGTCTTAAAGAGTCTATATGGATGACAGGGCGGGCCCTTCGGAGAGAAGGCGGATTTTGCGGCCCCTTTCAAGGGTGGTTGGTTGACGGTAATCAGTTGTCGAGGCATTGGTTGACAAGCTTAATCACATTGGATTACTTTATACGACGATTATTCAGGCTGGTGAGCCGGGACCTTGAGAGTTGAACGGGGACCGCACCTTCGGACTGGGCGTCCGACCCGCCTTCCTCGTCGACTCTCGATGATGCAATGGTATCCTGTAGGCATAGTTTTTGGGAGAGAAAAACTAATGGCGCTATCGATGTTGCTAAACCCTAGGGGCATGTTGGCCCTATCCCTGGCGCTGGTGTTCTTGCTGGCGGTGGCCTGTGGAGATGAAGCTACCCCCACACGTGCGCCGACCAATACACCGGCCCCGACGGCCGTTCCAGCGACGGCCGTACCGACTCCAACGGAGGCGCCCGCAATGATGGAACCTGTGGAAAACAGGTTGGTTGTTGCCATAACCATCGAGCGGGAATCCAATGACCCCACGCTGGCTAGCACAGTCAACTCGGCACAGTATATTCACATGTATGAAGCGTTGGTCCGTTACGACAAGGACGGCCTGAGCGAGCCCATGCTGGCTACCGAATGGGAGTTCAGCGACGACCTTCTTACCTGGACGTTCAAGTTGAGAAAGGGCGTTGAGTTCCACAAGGGCTTCGGCGAGTTTACAGCAGCCGACGTCGTGGAGAGCCACAAGCATTTCGCACGGGAAGAGTCCATAACGTCATTGAAGGGCTTCTATGCTGACGACGTGGTTCCCGACTTCGAGGTCGTTGATGACTACACGGTGGTCTACCACCTGAGCGAGCCCAGGACAGACCTGGACTGGATTGAAAACAACCGGAACCAAGACTACATGATGAGCAGCGCCCACCTGGAGTCCGAGGGCCAGGAAGGGATCGAAAACAACCCCATCGGAACGGCGCCCTACCAGTACGTTAGCCGTGAGTTGGGCTCCCATATTCTTTTCGAGCGGGTCCCCTATGACCATTGGAGGCAGACGCCCGACTTCCCGGAACTCCAGATGAACATCGTTGCTGAGCCCGCAACCAAGCTGGCCATGCTGTTGGCGGAAGAGGTCCACATGGTCCAACTTCCCCCCGACTTGGAGAAGACAGCCGTCGACCAGGGATACCGGGTCATCTCCTCCGAGATTCCCATGATCAACCACTACACGTTCTTCGGAGGCAACTTCCACCCTGAGCCCAACGCGGGGCGGAAGGGAACTCAGCCCGATCTTCCCTACTCGGACATGTACTACGACTCCACAAAGGTGCCCTGGGTTGACGTCAGAATCCGGGAAGCGCTCAACCGAGCGGTAGACCGCGACGAGCTTCAAGCCACCATCCTGGGCGGCAAGGGCGAGCGCATGATGGTGAACCCCTACCACCGCACTCTTCCCGGTTGGAATGACGAGTGGGAGGAGAGGTTCGACGAGATGTACGGTTACGACCCGGAGCGGGCCAAGGAGCTCATAGCCGAGGTCGAAGCGGAGCTGGGCGGGCCTATAGACTGGTCCAACATGGAGTTCCTGCTCACCATACTGCCTGAGGCTCCTCACGTAATCAACGTGGGCCAGGCGGTCCTGGGCTACTGGCAGGAAATCGGAGTGGACATACCGTCGAGAACGGATGAGTTCGCCAACTTCGTCGCGCACATCATTGACGGAAGCGTGGGCGGAGTCGCCTGGACGGACGGAACCAAGCGTTGGGAAGAGCCGTCCATGATAGGCATCTTCTACTACAGCGGACGAACGCTGCTGAGCAGGTGCTGCCACTTCTTCGAGAGCGAGCGGGTTGACGATCTGTACGAGCAGCTCATCCCCGAATTGGACCTTGATGAGAGGGACAGGCTGCTGCGAGAGGCGGGCAATTACCTCTTCGACAACTACGCCACCGTTCCCCTGTTCTCCCTGCCGATGGACTTCACCATCAACCCCAACGTCATCGAGAACCATATCTCCTCCGGCATTTGGGGCATCAGGGACCTGGAATACGCCGTGGCGGTGAAAAAATAGGCTGACACCGGGAAGCCTTATCCCGGACCGGGGACTTTAGCCCCGGAAGTTTGGAGCAGAGACGTCCCCAGCCAGGGGCCTACGCCGGAACCATGACCCCTGGCTGGGGACGCTAATCATAATCGAGGCGCATCAGCCTCATGAATCCGCCCTAAGACGCCTTTAGGCCGGTGACCTGACAAAGCCATGCAACGCTACATCTTTATACGGTTGGTCCAGGGCGTCTTCGTACTGTTCATCATATCCATCATCGTCTTTATCCTGACCAGGGCTTCCGGAGACCCGACCAATCTCATCATCCCCATTGAAGCCGACCCCAGAGAAAGAGAAGCTCTGAGAGAGCAGTGGGGCCTCAACGACCCGGTAATCATCCAGTATTGGACCTATCTGACCAACGCCCTTCAAGGTGATTTTGGAGACTCCACCAAGTTCCCAGGCCAGAACATCATGCGTCTCGTGGCGGACCGGCTGCTCGCTTCGTTCCAACTGGTGGGGACGGCGTTGTTTATAGCGACCGTAATCGCCGTGGGGTTGGGGGTGCTGACAGCGGTCAGGAAGGACACTCCGTGGGACTACGGCGGCAAGATTTTTGCCTTTCTGGGCCAGTCGGCCCCCACCTTCTGGACCGGGATAATGCTTATATGGATATTCGCCGTCGAGCTTGACTGGTTCCCAACGTCGGGCAAGGGCGGGATCAAGCACATGGTCCTTCCGGTCATCACGCTGGGCGCTTTCCAGGTGGCGGCGATCATGCGGCTGGTGCGGTCCTCCATGTTGGACACCCTGGACAGCGAATACGTCAAGATGGCAAGGCTGAAAGGGTTGCCGGAGTGGAGGGTGCTCTGGAAGCACTGTCTGCGGAACGCTGCCATAGCTCCTCTGACCTACTTCGGAATAACCGCCGGCATTCTGCTGACCGGGTCTGTCATAGTGGAGAATATATTTGCGTGGCCGGGAGTGGGGCAGCTGGTGGTTTCCGGGGCCGTAGGAAGAGACTTCAAACTCGTGCAGGGCTCCGTGTTGATTATTTCGGTCGGCTTCATTCTTCTCAATCTTATCGTTGACATCCTTTACGCCTACGTCGATCCGCGAATCAGGTACAGTTAGGGTCAAGGGCTCTCCGTATGACGACTATTGCAGCAAGAGTGGTATGGGGTCCCATAGTCAAGATTGGCGATGGGTATCGCGTACTCCGGAGATATCCGGTGATTCCCATATTCTTCCTTTTGACGGTGCTTGTTCTTCCCGCGGCTTTGGCCGACATAGTCGCTCCCCACGACCCCATAAAGAACGACCTGAAATTCAGGGAACAGCCTCCGGCATGGACGGGAGGCGGCAGATTCACCACAAAAACCGTGGTCGAACGAGGGCAGGAAAAGGACCATACGACGCAAATAGCCATCGACAAGGCCCAGAGGTTGACCTCCGGGGGAGGAATAGGACAGGTCCCGGGCCTGAAAACTGACCTCCTGTTTTCAACCGGCACAGAAGTGCAGGAACAGCTGGACTTGGAAGTCGTACCTCCGACTCTTGCCCAGGAGTTCGCATCCAATGGCGTGACCCTGTCCGGGGACACTGAGGTCATTCTTGAGTCAAAAGGCAGAAGGTGGGTCTTGTACGACGAGTCCCAACAGACCCGGCACACAGTCAGAATTCAAGAAGGTGCAGCCAACGTATACGAAGGTGGGTTCCTGGTAGGCGACCAGATACAGATAGTCTATTCCGTAAAGGGTGATTGGGCTTACCCATTCGGGCGGGACCAGCTGGGCAGGGGTCTGCTGACCCGGATGATTCACGGGGCCAGGGTGTCTCTGCTTATCTCCCTGGCGGTCATCTCGATAGCCGGAGTAATCGGCACATTGCTGGGAGTCATCGCCGGGTACTACGGCGGGGCGGTGGACTACGTGATTTCCCGGCTTATAGACATAGCGATGGCTCTGCCTCCTATCCTGGTCGCTCTGGTGCTGGTGATAGTGGTCGGCCAGGGCATGGGAGTCCTGATTGCAATCATCGTCGGCTTCCTGTGGTCTCAGTATGCGAGGCTGGTCCGCGGTGAGACGTTGAGCATCGTCCAGCAAGACTATGTAGCGAGGGCTAGGGTGGCCGGGGCTCCGGGCTGGCGAATCATGGCCCGCCACGTGCTCCCCAACGTATTCAACAGCCTCATCATCATCGCTACACTTCAGATCGGGTACGTGATTATCATCGAGTCGTCCTTAAGCTTCTTGGGTCTGGGCATTCCTCCGCCTACGCCGTCGTGGGGGTCCATAGTGGCCGACGGCAAAGACCTGATAATCAAGACAGGCTGGTGGGTTTCCCTCTTCCCTGGCTTGGCCATAGCTCTCACCGTGCTTTCGGTGAACCTGTTGGGCGACTGGCTTCGCGATAAGCTGGACCCCAAGCTGCGGCAGGTCTAATAGGAACGTCCTGGGCTCTGGGGCGGGCTCTTCCTCCAACGGCCACATGAAAAGTCGAGGCCGTAGGTCAATCGGTTGACAAGTTGAATCACATTGGATTACTTTATACCCCGATTGCGTATTGCGTTTAACGTAGAGCATACGCCGAAAATGAGAGCCGACGGGACGGGGCGGAATTTCTGTTCCCCGTGGGCGCTTCACAATATGAGTTACCTGACCAGGTACGCTATTGGAGGGAGCAATGAAGGTTCGGTCTATGGTATGCAGTCCCAAATTTCTGGCTGTCTTCCCCCTTATTCTAGTGCTGCTCTTAGGTGTGGCATGTGGGGGAGACGCAGCGACTCCGCCGCCGGCGGCGACGGCGGCTCCGACCTCCACGCCCCAGCCTACGCCTACGCCTCAGCCCACCCTAGACTTCGCAGCGCTGGCTCAACAGTTCGGCAGTCAAGTACAGCGAGATATTGCAAGCCAGATTGCAGGCATCGAATTCCCGGAAGGGTTGACTGCAGAGGACGTACAGGCCATTGTGGCCGCGGCAATCTCCAATATCCCCGAGGGCCTAACCCCTGAGGATGTACAGGCCATAGTGACCCAGGCAATATCTGAGATTCCCGAGGGTCTGACGGCTGCACAGATGGAAGCGGCAATCAAGAACGCCGTCGATGCCGGTGTGCAGAGGGCCGTGTCCGAGGCCGTAGCTCAGATACCTCCCACGGCCACTCCAGCGCCTACAGAACCGGCCGGTGCTATGACTCTCGTGGAGACCCGGCTGGCGGCTGCCACAGAGATGGATGTGGAGTCCAACGATCCGATCATATCAAACTCTCAAAACTCACCCCAGGTCGTTCACATGTATGAAGCCCTGGTGGGTTTCGGCTTCGAAGGGGAACTGCTGCCCATGCTGGCCGAGTCATGGGAAGTCGACTCGACGGCGACGGAGTGGAACTTCAAACTCCGCAAAGGTGTACCGTTCCACAGGAAAGCAACCGACGAGGATGACGGCGAGTTCAGCGCCGAAGACGTGAAAGCGACGCTGTTGCATGGGACTCAGCCTGAATTGCTGTCGTCCCGGGCAGACTTGTGGCAGGTAGTACACGATAACATGAGGATAGTGAACGACTACGAGGTGACGTTTGTGCTGGATGAGCCCCAGATAGACTTTGACTGGCTCCTGAGTCAGCGCAACGAACTGTTGATGCTGAGCAAGGCCCACTTGGACGCTGAGGGCCAGGAAGGTGTGGAGGCCAGTCCCGTTGGTACGGGCCCCTACCAGTTCGTGGAGCGGGCTTCAGGCTCCTATATCCTCCACGTACGAGTACCGTACAAGCACTGGCGGGTGACACCCGACTTCCCCCAAGTCCAGATTTTCAGCGTCAAGGAAGTTTCCACCAGGCAGGCCATGCTCCTAGCCGGGCAGATTCACCTCACCCAGCTAACTCCAGACTTGGAGCGAGCTGCCATCGCCAACGGCATGGTTACCATCGCCTCCAATATCCCCCAACAGAACCCCTACGTGATTTTCGGAGGCCAATACTATCCCGACAAGCTTGTGGGCAAGAGGACGGGGGCTTTCCCAGACCTGCCCTTCTCTGACGTGTACCACCCGGCAACGGAAGTCCCGTGGGTGAACAAGAAGGTGCGCGAGGCGTTGAACAAGGCGGTGGACCGCAAGACCATCATTGAGACCATCTTCGACGGGAAGGCTGTCTTAAACTATAACTTTCCCTTCCATCCGGCCCTGAATAATGGCCGCGGCTGGAACCCGGAGTGGGAAGAGAGGTTCGAGGAGAAGTACGGGTACGATCCCGAACGGGCCAAGGAGCTGTTGAAGGAAGCCGAGGCGGAGATAGGCCAACCCTTGGACTGGTCCAAAGTGCAATTCCGGATCGCAATACAGGCTGAAATGCCCCAGGCAACAGACTTGACCCTGGCCATATACAACTACTGGAAGGCCATTGGCGTACCGGTGGAGTCGGAGGCCATGGATGACGCCAGTCGCGGTCCGCACCATAGGGCAGCGTCATGGGGCGGCGTAACAATAATGATCGACGGTGGCTTTCGCCCGGAACCCACTTTCCTCCTGATATATCTCAACAGCGGACGAACGTTAAGAAACGTCTGCTGCCAGTTCTTCGAGAACGAGCAAGTTGATACCCTTTATGAGCAACTATCAACTGAATTTGACCTGAACAAGCGACACGAGATATTGCAGGATATAGGTGACGTCGTCTACAACGAGTATGGGATCATGGGCCTGGTCTCCCTCCCCATCGTCTTCACGGTGAACCCCAACGTTGTGGCCGATTATCAAACGTCGGGTATTCTGGGGATCAGAGACTTGGAATACGTCAAGGCAGTGAAGAATTAAGTCGGAGCAGGCGGCCCGGGGAAGTACCAAGGAATAACTTAGGACGCCACGGGTCCCCACCAAGGCCTTAAGCAAACTAGGGTCTAGGATAAGCCATATGATGGGGCTAGCCGGTCCTCTTGGCAGCGAGGAGGTCCGTCTGGCCCGTCATGGTTATCTCCAGCCCTCACCATGATGAGCATCAACCTACAGAAGGGGCGTTGACCCGCCGCCAAATAGGACATGCAACGTTACATCTTGATCCGGCTGATCCAGGGCGCATTTGTTGTCTGGGCCGTCGTCACCTTCGTCTTTGTTCTGAGCCGTCTCTCGGGAGACCCGATAGAGCTGATGGTGCCCCTAGAGACAGCTCCCGAGGTGGTCGAGGCTATACAGGAGCACTGGGGGCTGAACGATTCGCTCCTCCACCAGTACTGGAACTTCGTGAGCAATGCCGCACAAGGGAAGTTCGGCAAGTCCTTTAAATGGCCCGCGGAAGACATCATGGACCTGATAAAGGCCAGGCTGGTATCCTCTCTGCAGTTGACTTTGACAGCCCTGGTTCTGGCCTCGGTAGTGGCGGTGGCGCTAGGGGTGTTGACAGCGATCAAAAAGGACACACCATGGGACTACCTAGGGAAGAGTTTCGCCTTTCTGGGCCAGTCGGCGCCCAGCTTCTGGACGGCCATAATGCTAATGTGGCTCTTCGGAGTGGAGTTGAAATGGCTTCCCACGGCAGGGAAAGGCGGGATCGAACACATGGTCCTGCCAGTTGCCACCTTGAGCGCGTTCCAGGTGGCGGCGATGATGCGGCTGGTGCGCTCCTCCATGCTGGATACCCTGGACAGTGAATACGTGAAGTTGGCCCGCATCAAAGGGTTGCCAGAGTGGAAGGTGCTGTGGAAACATTGTCTCCGCAATGCCGCCATCGCTCCCCTCACTTACTTCGGTCTCACGGCTGGAGTGCTCCTCACCGGCTCGGTGATAGTGGAAACCATTTTCGCTTGGCCCGGCATAGGGGCGCTGATAATCAGCTCAATCAATGGAAGAGACTTCCAGGTGGTGCAAGCTGTAACGCTGGTCTTCTCTGTAGGCTTCATCCTGCTGACCCTTATTGTGGATATCATTTATGCCTTCGTCGACCCCCGCATTCGTTATGGATAAATCCGGAGGAGATTATCCTGAGGACTTGGCCCTGGTATGGCTGACATAGCTGTAAGACGCCGTTGGTCCACCCTCTCGACGGTGGGCGCCGGTGTGCGTGTGGTGCGCCGGTATCCCATTATTCCCGTCATTGTTCTGATAATAGTTCTCATAATCCCCGCCGCCTTTGCCGGCCTGATCGCGCCCCATGACCCATTTGAGCAGGACCTGCGCAATCGCTTGGCGCCACCGGCCTGGATGGGCGGCAGCCTGGTCACCAAGACGGTGGTCGAGAGGGTTGAGAGGGGGGGAGACACCACGACCCAGATCCCTCTTGTCAGCGCCAGACAGCTAAGGGAGGGCACGGGCATCAATCAGGTGCCCAACTTGAAGCAGGATATCGAAATAGGCGATGAGATACAGATTGTAAGTACCGTAGGAGGCAAGTGGACAAATCCCCTGGGCACTGACAAGCTGGGCAGAGACCTTCTCAGCCGCATAATTCACGGCGCCAGGGTTTCTCTAATTGTGTCCCTGTCAGTAATAGCCCTTTCCGGGGTGATAGGGACCACCCTAGGACTCATGGCCGGATTTTTCGGTGGCCGAGTCGACTACGTGATATCCCGGCTTATAGATCTGGTTATCGCTATGCCCGCAATCCTGGTAGCCCTCGTACTAGTGAGCGTCTTCCAGCCGGGCCTGCCCGTTCTGATAGGGGTGATAGTGGGCTCCCTCTGGGCTGACTATGCGCGCATGGTGCGGGGAGAAGCTTTGAGTCTCACACAGCAAGACTTTGTGGCCAGAGCCAGGGTGGCAGGATGCTCCAATGCGCGAATTATGGCCAACTACGTTCTGCCCAATTTATTCAATAGCCTGGTCGTGCTGGGCACCTTGCAGGTTGGCTATGTCATCATCATCGAGTCCTCACTCAGCTTCCTTGGCCTTGGCATTCCACCCCCCGAGCCAACCTGGGGCAACACAGTTGCCGAAGGAAGGGACATCATCATCCAGACGGCCTGGTGGGTTTCCCTCTTCCCCGGCCTCGCCATCGTGCTCACAGTGCTGTCCATGAACCTGCTCGGGGACTGGCTGCGGGACACGTTGGACCCCAAGCTACGCCAGTTGTAAGATGTATACCACCTCATCATCAGTAGGCCTATGCCCCAGCCTTCGTCGTCAAGGTAGGGACCTAGCCTGCCGACGGTCCTTTCCGATTCAGGCAAGCACGGAGCTAAAAGTTCCCGACGACTAAAATTGGATGGATGAGGAACGAGATGGGGACTAGACAAATTTCGGACCCCGATGCGCCCTGAAGTCCCCGCCGAAAGGCCCGCCGTGATTTATAGACCCGGAACCCCGGTTGTCGTATAGCTGATGCAACGCTATATTTTGATCCGGCTGCTCCAAGGGGTTTTCCTAGTAGTCGTCATAACCACCATCGTCTTTATCCTGACACGCCTGTCGGGAGACCCCATAGAGTTGATGGTGCCCCTGGAAACCCCCGACGAGGTCATCCAGTCCATCAGAGAGTATTGGGGTCTGGACGAGCCCTGGCATATTCAATACTGGAACTTCATGTCCAACGCTGCCCAGGGGGACTTCGGAAAGTCGTTTAAGTGGCCCGGCGAAGAAGACGTCATGGACCTGATCAGTTCCCGGCTGGTCGCCTCTCTTCAAGTGACTTTGACTGCCCTCCTCTTGGCCTCGCTCGTTGCCATGGTCCTGGGAGTACTGACTGCGGTCAAGAGAGACACTCCGTGGGACTACGGCGGCAAGTTCTTCGCCCTTTTGGGCCAGTCGGCGCCCAGTTTCTGGACGGCTATTATGCTTATCTGGGTCTTCGGAGTAGAATTGGGATGGCTTCCCGTCGCGGGGCGAGGCCAGGGGGAAGGGCTGGCTAGAGTTGAAGATGAGTTAAAGCATATGGTCCTGCCGGTGGCCACCCTGAGCGCCTTTCAAGTGGCGGCCATGATGCGGCTGGTCCGCTCCTCTATGCTGGACACTCTGGACAGCGAGTACGTGAAGTTGGCGCGAATCAAGGGAATTCCGGAATGGAAGGTGCTGTGGAAGCATTGTCTCCGAAACGCCGCCATCACGCCCCTCACCTACTTCGGCCTCACGGCCGGGGTGCTGATGACAGGCTCTGTGATAGTTGAAACCGTATTCGCCTGGCCGGGCGTCGGGCTCTTGATGATCAATTCCATCCAAGCACGGGACATACAGGTAGTGCAGGCCACCACCCTGGTCTTTGCCGTAATAATCATCCTGCTCAATCTAATAGTCGATATTGTATACGCCGTTGTCGATCCCCGAATCCGTTACGGGAGCGGGTAGGGTAGGAGTCCTCTCCGGAATGGCAAACACACCGGTCCACCGTCAATTTACGGTACCAGGGGTTAGGCTCGGTTTTGGAGTCTTCCGACGATTCCCTGTATTCCCAGTGATCGTTCTGGCGTTGGTCCTAGTCATTCCCGCCGCCTTCACCGGTCTGATTGCGCCCCACGATCCCCTGGAGCAGAACCTGTTCAATCGCCTGGCGCCGCCTGCATGGATGGGCCAAAAGGTGCTAACCAAGACTGTCGTGGAGCGGGTGGAAAACCGCGAAGACCGCCAGACGCAGATTCCCCTTGCCAGCGCCAGTCAGTTGACCGAGGGCACGGCTGTGGGACAGGTCCTCGACTTCAAGCCCGACCTCGCCATAGGCGACCAAATACAGATAGTGGATAGAGTGAGCGGCCATTGGGCCTATCCGTTTGGCACGGACGGCCTTGGCAGGGATTTGCTTAGCCGCATGATTTACGGCGCTCGGATATCGCTGATCATATCCCTGATAGTTATTGCCTGTTCCGGGGCCATCGGAGTCACCCTTGGGCTTATGGCTGGATTCTTGGGCGGCTGGATAGACTACATCATATCCAGGCTTATAGACATGGTCATCGCTCTGCCCGCAATCCTGGTGGCCCTGGTGTTGGTGGTGGTCTTCCAGCCGGGAATGACCATTCTGATTTCCGTGATAGTGGGTTCTCTGTGGTCCCAGTACGCGCGGCTGGTGCGGGGAGAGGCTTTGAGCCTCACCCATCAGGACTTCGTAGCCAAGGCGAGGGTCGCCGGGTGCTCCAACGCACGAATCATGGCCAGGTATATCCTGCCCAACATCTTCAACAGCCTGGTGGTGTTGGCCACGTTGCAGGTCGGATACGTCATCATCATCGAGTCTTCACTCAGCTTCCTGGGATTGGGAATCCCGGAGCCGGACCCGACGTGGGGGAACATAGTCTCCGACGGGCGGGACCTCATCATTCGGACCGCTTGGTGGGTTTCCCTATTTCCAGGGTTGGCTATAGTGTTGACCGTTTTGTCTATGAACCTGCTGGGGGATTGGCTCCGGGATAAGCTGGACCCCAGGTTGCGGCAGCTATAGACGAGCGGGTTTCCAGACCCCAATAGACGCCCGATAGACCCCCAATAGATGAAGGAGGGAGAAGCATGACCACGCGAGACGCATCGGACCCCGAAGTCCACAACGTATGGAGCCCCCCGTCCGTACGGGAATGGCGAGTCAACAGGCTCAAAAAGGCTTTGCAAGAAGGCCAGTGCGGCACCACTCTGTACGGATTAGGCACGCCTGAGATGGTGGACTACATGGGACAATTCGGTTTCGAGGGGATATGGATGGAGTGGGAGCACACGCCGCCGGTGTTGTCCCTGAAGGACCTGGGGAACATGTCCAGGGCCTGCGATCTTTGGGGGATTAGCTCCGTTGTTCGCGTCCCCAATGACCCGTGGATAATCCAGCGGGTGCTGGATGCGGGCTGTGACGGCGTGGCTGTGCCCCACGTTAGGACCAAGGAAGCGGCCGAGGCGGTGGTCAGGTCGGTTAAATACGGCCCCATCGGAAGGCGTGGCGACTACCTAGGGCGTCAAAGCGTAGGCGTCGCCGACGGTCGCCGCAAGTCCAACGAACAGACCACGGTCATATTGTTCATCGAAGAGGTTGAGGGGATAAAGAACTTCGACGAAATCCTGACGGTGGAGCACGTGGACGCCTTCTTCCTAGGGGCGGGCGACCTGTCCCAGGACATGGGCATGGCCGGACAGCGGTATCATCCAGACGTGCAGAAGATTGTCGACGACTGCATAGCCAAGTGCGTGGCTGCAGGCAAGGTTGCCGGATGTCTGGTCAACGACGAAGACGTTGAGGACTACATAGAAAAGGGAGCCAGGTACTTCCAGATGGGCTGGCAGTCGTGGGTGGCCCGAGGAGCCCTAGAATACGTGGACAAGGTGAAGCGCAAGATGGAATCACTTAACAGCTAGGCCCTCCTGGGGGTCTGAATCGGCTAGGCGACGGGGCCGGCTCATTGACGAGCCGGCCCTTTCTTAATTCTCAAGACCCTACCGGAAACTCTATTACGTTTGATAATGTTCGAGAATCACCGAATGGTATGGATAGATTGACAAAGCAATGAGCTAGGCGTACTTTATACTTCGATTGATTTTGCGTAGCTGCGCGTCAGTTGAGAGTTGACGAAGAGCGGAGCCCAACTGCGGAGTAAATCCTCTCCCCCCACCGATGCTCCGTGATGGTAGTGCGTTAAACGCGTCGTATTTATTGGAGGGAGTAATGACGATTCGGTCTATGTTCCGGGCCCCCATGGGGATAATGGTCCTGTCTCTGGCGCTGGTGTTTCTGATAGCAGGCGCCTGCGGGGGCGGGGATGAGCCGGCTCCGACCGCCACTACGGCTCCGGTCGCCACCACGGTTCCCACAGCTACGACAGCTCCCGCCGCCACGGAGGCTCCAGAAGCCACAGAAGCCCCTGCTGCAACTACGGCTCCTGCGGCCACTGCGGCTGCCACGCCGACATCCGCCCCTGCCCCGACGGAGGCTCCTGCCATGATGGGCAAGACGGGCGGCGTCATACCCATGCACATGAACGTCGGGCCGGAGACCGTATTCGTTCTGGGCCCGGGCACCACTTACGGTGTACAACTCCACCTCGCCGGTCTCGTGAGTCAGGTTGTGGAGTACGACCCCCTCACCGAAGACCCGCTTGACTTAAGAGAGGACCTCGCTGAAAGCTGGGAAATTTCGGAAGACGGCCGCATCTACACCTTCAACATTCGCGAGGGCGTCACGTTCCATAACGGCGACCCTCTAATCATGGACGACATTTTGTTCAGTCTGACGGCCAAGATTGCCCCGGATCTCAGTGACATAGCCCTGGTTAGGGAAGAGACTGGAGGGGTTGCGTCCGGCGACGGCCAGAAACTGCTGCCCTACATCGAGAATTTCAACGAGGACATTGTGGCCCTGGACGAAAACACCCTGCAATTCAACCTCAGCAGGCCCGGGCCGTTCTTCCTCAACCTATTCGGTAGGAACGTGTTCCCCATCATGCAAAAGAAGTACGCCGAGGAAGGGCAGTTGCACAAGTTCGCCTTCCCCGAAACTCTCAATGGCACGGGGCCCTACAAGTTGGACAGGTTCGAGAGGGACGTAGCGACCCATTGGGAAAGGAACGACGACTACTGGAGGGAAAACACGCCGTGGCTTGACGGCGTTTCCCAGTTCATCATTATTGACAAAGGCACCATAGCAGCGGCTTACAAGACGCGCCAGGTCCTTATGACCACCACTATCAACGCAGGCCTTTCCATCACCGAGGCCAAGCAATTAGAAGAGGAGTTGGGAGACCAGGCGACCGTCCACTACGCTGGCCCTTCCTGGGTGACTGGCTTTATCATGAATGCCGACAAGGAACCATGGAACAGCCCCGAAGCCCGCCGAGCTATGCACCTGCTCGTCCACCGGCAGCCCATGATACAAATTTTAAGCGGCGGGGCGTACAAGTTAGGCACTCCCCTCCCCTGCGGCTACACATGGAGCTTCGACTGCGAGCTGGTTGCGGATATGCCAGGATACCGAGAGTTGAACGGCGAAAAACATCCCGACGACATCGCTGAAGCCCAGAGGATTTTCCTGGGGCTTGGCCTTGGCCCAGGCAGCGAAATGAGCATAGGCTGTCAGAAGGTTGTCGACTACTGTGAGGAAGCTCTGATGATACAGCAGCAGTTGAGGGAACACCTTGGTTGGGAGGTGACCGTCAACGCAGTCGAGTTCAACGTCGGCAACACCCAGATGGACCAACGCGACTACGAGATCTTCATGATAGCCCAAAGCGCCAGCCCGCCCATCCCCGACGTATCAGTCGGGAACTACTCAGCTGGAAACAGAGACCACACCACTCGAACCGGAGTCTATAACGAGGAGGCCGATAAACTGTGGGCCGAGCTTGCATCGACGTCTGACATCGCCAGGCAGCGCGAACTGGCCTTGATGGCCAACAACCTGCTCATTGAGGACAACTCTCATCCCAACCTGTGGTATGTCCAGCAGGCCTTTATCGTCGACAACGTGATACAGGGCCTCCAGGTCCCAGGTGTTCTGAGCACATACACCAAGTGGGACCATCTCTGGTGCGATCCCGCGTGCAACTAGGTCCTGGACCGTAGCGCTGGGTAAGGCAGTTCCCGTTTTTACAGGCGGCTGCCTAAAGCTCACCTAGAACCAAGGAAACACCCCCTGGGCCCCGTTCGATGAGGGGTCTAGGGGGTTTCTTTGTGGCAGCGGAATGAACGGATGGCGTTGTCTCAGGATGTGGTGAGAACACCCCGTTAAGGGTGACCTTAAGGGTGGGAGTCGGACTGAGTGTCTAGCTGCTGCCTCGGAGCCGCGGGTCCAATACGTCCCGCAGTGCGTCACCCAGCAGGTTCCAGGAATACACTACGATGGCTATCGCCAGCCCGGGAAAGACCGCCAGCCAGGGGCCAACGCCGACGTACTTCTTGGTGGCCCCATTGAGCATGCTGCCCCACGATGGGACTTCAGGTCCGGCGCCCACTCCCAGGAAGCTGAGGGACGCCTCCGCAATGATGGCTATGGCCATGTTGAAGGTGACGGCTACGATCCAGATGGCCACCACGTTGGGGACCATGTGGCGCAGTATGATGCGTGCGGTCCCGGCCCCGACGGCCCTGGCGGCGAGGACGTAGTCCATCTCCTTGATGGCCAGTCCTTGAGAGCGCACGATCCTTATAGTGATGGGAATGAATAATATGGTCAGCGCAAGGATCACCTTGTTTATGGGGTCCTCCAGAAGAGGCAATTCGGTTGTGGCTAACGCCGCCATCAGCGCTATGGCCAGGACCAGATACGGGAAGGCTATCATGGCGTCGACCAGCCTCTGCACCAGCAAGTCGGTTACTCCTCCATAATAGGCGCTGGCCAACCCGATCAGCATACCTATCGTGCACCCGGCAAAGGCGCTAATCAGCCCGACTCGCAGGGATATCCTGGATCCCGTGACGAGCCTGCTGAACACGTCTCTGCCAAGTTCATCGCCTCCGAACAGCATTTCGCTGCTGGGAGAGGCGTAGGGGGCCGTGTAGTCGATTATATAGGGGTCTTGGGTGCGTATCTGAGGGGCGAATATCGCAACGATTATCAGGAGAATGGCAATCGCAGCTCCAACCGCACCGAGGGGTTTCGTTCTGGCAAAATGAAAGATGTAGCGCCAGACCTGAAGTTTTGGACGGAGGCCGTCCAGGCTCCGCCCTCGCAACGCCTCTTGGGCTTCAATTCGCTCATTCATCGCATATCAACGCCTCGTACTCTCCGCCATCAGGCGTACCTGATTCGCGGGTTAAGCCACGCGTAGAGTACGTCCACTATTAGGTTCAGCGCCAGGATCAACACAGTGATGATTATTACGATGGCCTGGACTTGAGGATAGTCCCGCGTTTGAATGGCGTTTATCAGGAGACTTCCCATTCCCGGTATGTTGAAGATTTTCTCAATAATCACGGTTCCGCCCATGAGGGTTCCGAACTGAATGCCGGAGACGGTAATGACGGGCAGCATAGCGTTCTTCAAAGTGTGGCGCCAGATGACGGCTCGGTCCGTAAGCCCTTTGGCCCGGGCAGTGCGGATGTAGTCTTCCCGGAACACCTCCAGGGTGGCTGAGCGGGTTAACCGAGCTATGTAGGCCATGTTGCTCATGGCCAGGACTAAGGCTGGAAAGATAATCTGTTGAAGATTTTTAAGAGGGTCTTTCCACAAGTCGGTGTAGTCTAAGGGAGGCAGCCAATCGAAATAGTTCGAGAGGATATAGACTACTAAGACCCCAATCCAGAAATTCGGCAAAGCGATGCCGCCGATGGTTAACATACGCCCAGCATAGTCCGGCCACGTGTCCTGATTGACGGCCGACAGCACCCCCAGCGGGACGGCCACTATGCCCGAAATCAACAGGGCGACCACTGTCAACTCGAGGGTGATAGGGAACTTCTGCTTCACGTCGGTCCACACTGGAGTCTCGAAGGTGAACGAGTCCCCGAAGTCGAGTTGCACCACACCCCAAAGCCACTTCCCGTACTGGGTGATCAGGGGAACGTCGGTGCCCAGCTTGGACCGCATCCTCGCCAGGTCATCATTTGTGTACTCCTGAAGCCCCCCGAATCCCGCTAGCTTGTTGATTGCAGGGTCTCCGGGGACCAGCCGCAGGATAATAAAGACCAGCGTGACCACAAGGAACGCTGTGGGAATAAAGAGGAGGACCCGTTTCAGTATGTAGCCCTGCATCTCGCGTCACCGTCCAGAGGTCGGCCAGGCTAGGCCGTGGCCTGGGCCCTCTTACGGTAGTCTTCCTGGGCTCTCTCATTGGCTTTATCCCGCATGGAGATGAACTCCGGGGCGCGTTCCTGGGACCAACGGTTCGAAGTCTCGAGCCCTACGAGGCCATTCTGAAACTGGGGCGCAACGTACCTGGCTATCAGTTCGTAGCTGTTAAGTATCCTCTGCCTGGGAGCCCAATCGATGCCCTGGGCAAGCAGGCCGCCAAACCCTCCGCTCCTCTTGTCCAGATTATGGATAGCCTGAATGCAATCGTCGGGACTGCCCACAATCCACGAACCCGATTCGGACATTTCCTCTACGATCCTGTCGATGGGCGTGTCGCCTATCTGGAGGGTGAGTGTATGCTCCAGGTATTCTCTCTGGTAGATTCCGGCGGTGGAACGGATGTCATCAAAAGCCTGCTGTCGGGTTTCCGCCACGTGCACCGGCATCACCATCCGCCAGTTCTCGCGCCGGACCGTTTGGCCGTGCCGGGCAGCGGACTCCTCCGCTATGCCCCATTGGTAGGAGAGATCGGTGTCCTGGTCTATGCTCATGGACAGGACCGACGTCCCATGCTTGCCTGCCAGCGCAACCCCGGCGGGAGAATGTATCGACGACACTGCGATGGGGGGATGAGGACGCTGGTAGGGGCGGACCTGCAGATGGGCGTCCTGTAGCTTGAACCAATCGCTTTCATGGCTGATGGGCTCCGTTTCGGTGAACAGCCGGATGAGAACATCCAGGGCCTCTTCCATCCTTGCTCTCTGAACGGTGGTGTCAATGCCCATCATGTATGCGTCGGCGTTGAGGCCTCCCGGGCCTACGCCGATCATCAAGCGGCCCCGGGTGATGTGGTCGAGAAGCACCAGCCGGTTCGCCGCCATCAGGGGGTGATGGTAGGGAAGGCTCAGCACGCCAGTGCCCAGTTTGATTGACTTGGTACGATCGGCCAGAGCGGCAATGAAGACCTCCGGGGAGGAGATGGTTTCCCAGCCTCCGCTGTGGTGTTCACCGATATACGCCTCATCGAAAGCCAGGTCGTCCAGCCATTGGACCAACTCCAGGTCCCTCTGGAAGGCCACGGTGGGATTGTCGTTCATAGGATGGTAGGGTCCAAGGAAGATTCCGAACTTCATTCTTTCAGGAAGCGCCATAACGATATTCTCCTCTCTAATGGACCGGTACACCCTCGCGTGGCCAACAGTTTGAAATCGACGCCATTATAGAGCAATGCAATCGGGCCGCACAATCGAATGATCCGGTCCGCCGCACTTTGACGTTCAACCTTGCGGCGCACTGGGGCCGGCGAGGTGAAATGCGGACGGCGGACCGGAAGTTGATGCAACGTCTTGGAGTATGCTATCGTCCCTCACACCCCCGCGCGCCGCGCCCGCACCGGGCCGCCGTGCGTGATTCCAGGGATGCCTCGACAAAGGAGGCGAAAATGTCCATCCAACGTGTTTCTCCCGAGCTAGACCGTCTTCTGGACCCCGAACAAGAGGTTGAGGAGTTGAGCTCAGGATACCAGCTGGCCGAGGGTCCCCTTTGGCTTCAAGAGGAAAGCTGCCTCCTGTTTAGCGATGTACGAGGCGATCGCCGCATGAAGTGGATGCCCGAAGGGGGCGTCACTGAATTCCACAAACCGACCAATGAGGCTAATGGCCTCACTCGTGACACACACGGCCGCCTGATAGCATGTGAACATGCGAGCCGGAGAGTCACCCGACTAGAGCCCGCTGGTGACATTACCGTTGTGGCCAACAGATACAAGGGCGCCCGGCTGAACCGGCCCAACGACGTGGCAGTCAAGTCCGACGGGAGCATCTACTTCACCGATCCGAACAGGGGCGTGCCGCCGGAAGAACTCGAAATGGACTGCTCTGGTGTATATCGAGTGTCGGCGGACCTGGGGAACATTACTTTGCTCGTAGGTGACTTCATTTACCCTAACGGACTGGCCTTTTCGCCTGATGAGAAAGTCCTCTACGTTGTCGAGACCTGGGGCAGACGTCTCCGAGCTTTCAACGTGAACAACTTGGGGTTGCTGGACCTGGAGACTGAACGGGTCCTTCAGACGTTCGAGAGCGACCTGCCTGGAGTCCCTGACGGTGTAAAGGTGGACGTGGAGGGCAATCTATACTGCGTCGGACCTGGCGGCGTCTGGGTTCTCGATTCGTCCGGCAAGCATCTGGGCACCATTGTAACGGGAGGCCAGACCACCAACTGCGGCTGGGGCGGTGATGACTGGAAGACCCTCTTCATTACGACGCCACGGGCCCTTTTCCGAATACAGGTCAATGTCCCCGGCGTCAGCTTGCCCAACGCCTAGTCCACAATTGGACCGGACCCCAACCGAGATTGATTGACAGGTTCGGCGCCTATGCGACTCCCGCAATCCGTCCGCACGCTTGAGAAAGTTCGAGAATTACCGAATCGCGTTGTCAGGTTGACAAGGCAATCAAGTAGGCGTAATTTATAGCGCAATCGCTATTCGTTACATAGATAGCCACTGAGAGTTAGCGGGGAGCGGCCCCACCTGCAGAGTAAACCCTCTCTCCCCACTGACGCTCCACGATGGCAGCGCCTTAAACGCATCGTACTTATAGGAGGGAACAATGACGATACGGTCTATTTTCCGGAATCCCCTGGGGACCATGACCCTGATTCTGGCGTTGGTGTTCCTGGTGGCGGGCGCCTGTGGCGGCGACGGAGCGACACCACCGCCACCACAGGCCACGAACACCCCGTCTCCGACCTCCACGCCTCAGCCCACTCCGACGCCTCAGCCCACCCTAGACTTCGCAGCGCTGGCTCAACAGTTCGGCAGTCAAGTACAGAGAGAGATTGCAAGCCAGATTGCAGGCATCGAATTCCCAGAAGGGTTGACTGCAGAGGACGTACAGGCCATTGTGGCCGCGGCAATCTCCAATATCCCCGAGGGCCTAACCCCCGAGGATGTACAGGCTATAGTTACCCAGGCAATATCTGAGATTCCCGAGGGTCTGACGGCTGAACAGATGGAAGCGGCAATCAAGAACGCCGTCGATGCCGGTGTGCAGAGGGCCGTGTCCGAGGCCGTGGCCCAGATACCTCCCACGGCCACTCCCGAGCCAACGCCAGACGAATCCATGATGATGATGAGTCCCGTCGTAGAAAGGCTGTTGGTCGCCACCGACATAAACGTAGAGTCCAACGACCCGACTCGCTCGTCGTCGTTCAATCAGCCCCAATACGTTCACATGTACGAGGCCCTGGTGCGTTACGATGAGTTGGGACAAATGGAGCCCATGCTGGCCGAGTCCTGGGAGGCCAGCGCCGACAAGATGACCTGGACTTTCAATCTGCGCCAGGGAGTCAAATTCCACAAGGACTTTGGTGAGTTCAGCAGCGCAGACCTGATGGAGACGTTGGTGCATGAGGCCCGTGAGGAGTCGCAATCCACCCGCAAGGCGTTGTGGAACAACCAGGTAATCCCGAATCTGGAAATAGTGGACGACCACACAGTGGTATTCCACCTGGCGGAGCCAACCATCAACTTTGATTGGATACTGAGCAACCGGAACAGCACCTACGTATTTAGCAAGGATCACCTGGACGCAGGGGGAGACGCCGCTGTGGCGACCAGTCCCGTAGGCACCGGCCCCTATCAGTACGTGGTGCGGGAGTCCGGCGCCTATGTCCTCCACGAACGAACGCCCTACGAACACTGGAGGGTGAACCCGGACTTCGACGAGGTGCAAATTTTCAACGTCAAAGAGCCCGCCACCCGGATGGCCGAGCTCCTATCCGGTCAGGTTCACATGACCCTGTTGCCGCCGGACTTGGAGCGCACCGCCGTCGCCGGAGGGATGATTTCCATTCCTTCCAAGATTCCGCACTCGAACCCCTACCTGCTCTACGGCGGGACCTTCTATCCCGATAAGTTTGTGGGCAAGAGGACAGGATCTTTTCCAGACCTGCCCTTCTCTGACACATTCCACCCGGCGACTGAGGTGCCGTGGATCAATAAGAAAGTCAGGGAGGCTCTGAACCGTGCAGTGGACCGGAAGGCCATCCTGAACACCATCCTTGGAGGCAAAGGTGAGCTGGCCCACGTGCACCCGTACCATCGCACCATCCGCGGCTGGAACCCGGAGTGGGAAGAGCGCTTCGAGGAGAAGTACGGGTACGACCCGGAGCGGGCCAAGGAGCTTCTGAAGGAAGCCGAGGCGGAGATCGGACAGCCCCTGGACTGGTCTAAGGTGTTGTTCCTGATAGGCAAACAACCCAACTTCCCCCAGGGCCCTGAACTCACCCAAGCCATCTTCAACTACTGGAAGGAAATTGGGATACCGGTCGACGACAGAACGGAAGTCAGAGAGCACGCCAGCTACAACGCGGCGTTCAGGACTTCATCATGGGGAGGGGTCGCTTGGATGGACAACGCGGGCCGATGGGAAGAGCCCAGCAACATCCAGATATACCTCTATAGCGGGCGGACAGCGGTCAACTTCTGCTGCCAGTTCTTCGAGAATGACACCATTGACACCCTCTATGAGGAGTTGCTAACGGTGACGGACCTGTACAGGAGGCACGAGATTCTGCAAGACATCGGCGACGTGGTGTTCGAGGAGTACGCGTTCATGCCCCTGTTCCACCTGCCCACCCTGTTCACGGTGGACCCCAGCGTGGTGAAAGACCACATATCTTCCGGCGTGTGGGGAATCAGAGACCTGGAGTACACGGTCGCAGTCAAGAAGTAACCCGGAACTCAGACGGCGCTCCATTACGAGGGCGGGCATCGGGTCGCAAAGGCCGAATGCCCGCCCTCGTAACTTTGCTCCGCTTGGGTTGCTGGCCAGGGGCCTTTCAAGCAACTGTTCGTAGATGAGTAGGGGCGACCGGCCGGTCGCCCCTACGGGGTCCGTTGCACACGCCGCATTGCTTGAATACGCTTCTATTGACTAAATGCGATTATGCACGGTTGTACGGCCCTGTAGACGGAGCGTAGAGATGCACTAAGTCCGGCTGGATTCGGAACTGCGACAATGTGTAGAAGGGCGCTGGCGGCTTAGTCGTAGAGGTGGCAGGCTACGTTGTGGCCGTTGCCCATGTCCTTCAGAACAGGGACCTCTACTGAGCATCTATCGAAGGCCATTGGGCACCTGGGGTTGAAGCGGCAGCCTGAGGGGGGATTGATGGGAGAGGGCACCTCGCCCTCCAGGACTATCTCTTCCCGGACGGTGTCGGGGTGGGACGGCAGAGCTGCCGAGAATAAGGCCTTGGTGTAGGGGTGCAACGGTTCCTGGTAGAGCTCCTCGGTGGGACCGTGCTCCACGATTTTCCCCAGGTACATCACAGCGGTGACGTGGGCCATGTACCTCACGGTGGCCAGGTTGTGGGCCACCAGGAGGTAGGCCACCCCCGTCTCCTTCTGCAGGTCCACCAGCAGGTTCATCACCTGGGCCCTGATGGACACGTCCAGCGCCGACACCGGCTCGTCCAGGATTATCAGTTTGGGATAAGAAGCCAGGGCTGAGGCGACCGCCACCCGCTGACGCTGCCCTCCGCTGAATTCGTGGGGGTACAGGTTGGCCTGCTCCCTGTGGAGGCCGACTTGGTCCAAGACTTCGGCGATTCGCCGGTCCCTTTCTTCCGACGACACCTTGCGGTTCACTACCAGAGCTTCCGCTACGATGTCCTTGACCTTCATCCTGGGGCTGAGTGACGACCAGGGGTCCTGGAACACGGCCTGCACCTCAGTGCGGAACTCCTTGAGCTCCTGGCCTTTGAAGCCCTGGATGTCTTGTCCCTCCAGCAAAATGCGCCCTTCAGTCGGCGTCTCCAGCTTCAGCATTAGCTTGGCAGTCGTGGTCTTGCCACAGCCGGACTCTCCCACCAGTCCCAACGTCTCCCCGTGTCCGATGGAAAAGCTGATGCCGTCCACCGCCTGGACGTGGCCGATGGTCTTCATGAACACCAAGCCGCGGGTCACCGGGAAGTGCTTCTTGAGGTCCTCGACTCGAATAAGGTCTTCTTGTTGCATGTCTATTCGCCGGTTGGTTCTTCCCAGGAAGGATCAAGTCTCCAACAGTTGGCAGTGTGGTCATCGGAGACGGGGTGTGACTGCGGGTATTCGTCATGACAGCGTTGCTGGGCGTATATGCAGCGGGGGGCGAATCTGCACCCCGGCGGCAGGTCGTACAACGCAGGAGGTTGTCCTTCAATTGAGAAGAGCCGGTCGGTCCGTTCCATCTGGGGCACCGAGGCTATGAGGGCCTGGGTGTAGGGGTGGCTTGGCTTGTTGAACAGGTCCCTGACATCGGCGCTTTCCACGATGCGGCCCGCATACATCACCGCCACGCGGTCGCACATCCGGGCCACGATTCCAAAGTCGTGGGTGATGAAGATGATGGCGAGACCGGTTTCCGCCTGTATGTCTTTGAGGAGACGCAAGTACTGGAGCTGAATGGTCACGTCGAGGGCGGTGGTGGGCTCGTCGGCGATGATCACCTTGGGGTAGGCGGACAGGCCGATGGCGCCCACCACACGCTGCTTCATGCCGCCGCTCATCTGGTGGGGGTAGTCGTCCATACGGCGTTCCGGAGCGGCGATCTTCACGCCCCTGAGCGCCTCCACCGCCTGGTTCACCATGCTCTTGTGGGAGCCGCCCTGGCGGTTGTGTGTCCTTAGCGCCTCCACCAGTTGATTGCCGATGGTGAACACCGGGTTCAGGGATGTCTGCGGGTCCTGGAGAATCATGGAGATGCGCCGCCCGCGGACCTCCCTCATCTCCTTCTCCGTCTTTTCCAGGAGGTTTTCGCCTTCGAGGAGCACCTCGCCGTCAACGATTCGCGCCGCCGGTCTGGGAATAAGTCTCAGGATCGACAAGGCTGTCATAGACTTGCCGCATCCGGACTCGCCGACTATGCCCAGAGTCTCCCCTTCGGAGACCGAAAAGGTAATTCCGTCAACGGCCTTGGCTATGCCCCGGCGGTTGAAGAAATAGGTGTGGAGGTTGTTGACCTCCAGCAAAGGCTTTTTCGTTTCTTGCGCCATATTTTCGGCGGCTTAACCGCCGACTCCGTCGCCTATTATAGCGTCTAACTCGGGAAGTGTCTTTAGCCAGGGAATGGAGCCGACGGTGGGATTCGAACCCACGGCCTGCGGTTTACGAAACCGCTGCTCTACCACTGAGCTACGTCGGCGGCTAGTTAGTTAAATGTAGCGTCTTTTTAGGACGTTCACAACACTTTGTCAAATACCAAGCATATCCATCCCCCTCCACCACTCGAAAGGTTCATCCCAGTGGAGTACCGTGGACCCATTTACCAGACACTAAATTGTCGATATAATAAAGGCATTGAGTACGAGTGGGACGAAGCCAAAGGTAGCTCTAATCAGGCAAAGCACGGAGTTGCTTTCGAGGCCGTTTATCATTTTGATTGGGACACTGCGCTCCTCCGACAGAATGAAAGGCACGGTGAACTTCGTACCATAGCATATGGCCGAATCAATGGACGGCTCCACGTCCTTGTGTTTACGGAGCGTGGCGACGTTATACGAATCATCAGTCTGCGCAGGGCCAATCAGCGAGAAGAGGAAGTTCATGCCCAAACGACCTGACATAACCGGTATGACGTTTGACGAGATTGCCGCAAAATACGGCGAAGAAGCCGCAATCCAAGCCGGCATCGCCGCCGACCCGGATACGCTCGAGTTAGACGAAGAGTGGTTCAAACAGGCTCGACCGGCCAGTGAAGTCGTCCCAAACGTTGTTGAGAGCTTTCATCGAACGAGGGGCAGGCAGAAAGCTCCAACTAAGAAACTTCTCTCCATCCGACTCGATTCGGACCTGGCAGACCATTTCCGCCAGAGTGGGAAGGGATGGCAGACACGGCTCAACGACACGTTGCGACGGGCGGTATTTGGACCCTAATGCACCCGGCTTGGGCAGATGATTCGCTGCCGCCTATTCGCCTCTGTCAGTCCACCGAGGTTATCAGGGACTCCGGCTGTTCCCCGGCCAGGGCGCGCTTGACGTTGCCGTAGCAGAACTCAACGCTTCGCGCTGAACTCTCCCGGCTGCCCGCCGCCGAGTGGGGAGTGATGATGACGTTGGGCAGGTCGAACAGAGGGTTGTCGGGCGGAGTCGGCTCCTCTTCCAACACGTCTAGACCGGCGCCCGCTATCCTCCCGTCCTTCAGGGTCTCATAGAGGGCTTGCTCGTCCACCACTCCGCCCCGGCATGTGTTGATGAGGTAGGCCGAGGGCTTCATCATTCCCAGTTCTCTTGCGCCCACCAGCTTGCGGGTCCTGGAGCTCAGGGGGACGTGGAGAGAGACGATGTCGGCCAGTCGGAACACTTCGTCGAACGCCACCGGACGGGCCTGCAACTGCGCCTGACGCTCGGCGGACACCTCTGCTACGTCGTAGAATATAGTGTCCACGTCAAAGCCCCGGAGCAGTCTGGCCACGTTGCCGCCGATGGGTCCCAGACCCACCAGACCAACTGTCTTGCCAGTGATTTCCATATTGGTGCGGGGAGTCACCGCTGACCGCCACTTGCGCTCCACTGTCGTGCTGTTCCACATGCTCATCATGTTGCGGACTATCGCCACCATTAGGCCGATAGTGTGCTCGGCCACTGTGATGGCGTTGGAGCCGCCGTTGCTGGCCACCGGAATGCCGATTTCGCCCAGTTTCCGCAGGTCCAGCAAATCGTTGCCTGCGCTGAAGGACTGGATGAGTTTGATGGACGGGCATGACCGGAGAAACTCGAAGTCGTAGGGTTCGGACAACAACATCAGGGCCTCAACGTCCTTGCAAAGGTCGATCTTCTCCTGGTCGGATAGGGCGTAGTCGATGATGAAGGCCTCGATGTCGTCCGGCGCGCCTTGTATGAACCTGGGTCCGGCCATGCGCCCATACATCGGGCCTGCCAGAAAGGCTACTTTAGGTTTGCTTGAAGTCATGCCAACCTCCCTGTCCTGAGATGGTCCGGGGCTGTTTTCGCGATTATGGTATTCCCCTTAGTGGATGTCAAATTGGAAGGGTTGCCGGGGAATTACAAGAGCGTTTGCCTGGCGAACTTCTCCATTTCCTCGGCTACGACTTCCGTAGGAGTGCCGGGCACGTCCGACCCGGGGAAGAGCACCACCACCCGGTCTGTTCCAGCCTCCTCGTAGGTCTTGAGGGTCTCCCTGTCGGGGGGCGGATAGTCGAAACGGTGGCCTCCCAGGGAAATCATTATTTCAATGGTCTTGGGGTCTCGCCCGGCTTTCAGGGCACGCTCGTCCAACTTTGCCCGCCCGGCGCGGACCGTCTCCGGCCTGCACCGGCTGGCGTGCCATCCGTCTCCGTAGTCTACGATGCGTTGGAATATTCGTTCCGACCGGCCTCCCAGAATGATGGGAGGGTGGGGCTTCTGGTAGGGTTTCGGATAGCACCAGAAGGGCGGGAAGTCATAGTGCCTGCCGTGAAACTCCGAGACATCGGTGGTCCAGATGTTCTTCATCGCCATGATTGCCTCTTTGGTCTGGCCCCACCGCGTGTCAAAGTTGCCGCCCATGATTTCCACCTCTTCCCGAAAGATGCCTGAGCCTATGCCGAACAGGAATCTTCCTTTGGACAACTGGTCCAGGGTGGCGACTTCCTTGGCAGTATGCACAGGGTGTCTCTCGGGAACCAGACAGATGGCCGTGCCCAGCCCCAAAGTGGTGGTCACGGCGCCAGCCTGGGCCAACGCCACGAAGGGGTCCATCATGTGCCCTATCCACTGGGGGACCGTGCCGTCGGGAGATCCCTCCCATCCCGGCCAGGGACGGCGTTCCGCTGCCTCTTCCGGCTCCAGGTTGTACTTTTTTCGCACTTCGTCAGTCATTCCAACCGAGCCTGTCCAAGGTGTGGGACCCTTCACGTATTCGGGGTCGGCGACGGCGGTGGGCATCACAGGATGCTCCCCGAACCATATCGACTCGAATCCAAGAGACTCCCCCAGCTTTGCCAGCGGCGTCACGTCGACGGGCGCGTTAACTACGTATGGAGGTGAAAAGGCGATTTTCATGGCTGCTCCTTCTCTACAGACTGGCTTCTCTCCCTCCTCAAGCTCCAGCATTGCTTGAAGAAGGCGACTATCTCGCCAGCGCCGAACTTGGACTTTCCTTGGGTGCGGTCCACGAATATGATCGGGACTTCTTCAACCCTTGCGTCGCGGTTCCGGGTCAACACGTCCAGCAGAAACTTGAACCCTCGCGGGTCAAGGTGGGGCATTGTCTCTGTCATCAAGTCCCGCTGGAAGGCTGCGTATCCAGAAGTGAGGTCTCTGACGGGCAGCCCAACCAATGTCCTGCCCAACGCCGATGCCAGCCTGCTGCCCCAGCGTCGGTGTATGGGCCAATTCTCCGTGCCTCCGTATTTTACATAACGGGAGCCTATGGCGACTGGTGCCCGCTCCAGGGCTTCCAGCAGCCGAGGGATGTCTCGCGGGTGGTGAGAAAGGTCTGCGTCCATCATCACCCAGCAGTCTCCCTTAGCCGCCCGGAACCCGTCGGCCAAGGCGGTGGCCAGCCCCAGCTTCCCCGGCCTGCTGATAAGCCGCACCCGGTGGTCCTTCTCAGCCAGATCGGCCACCTCCTCGGACGTGCCGTCGGGCGAGTTGTCGTCCACGACAATCATCTCAAAGTCCCACGCGGGTTCCAGGGCCTCGCGAACGGCCCGGTACAAGGGTCCTATATTGGGCCGCTCGTTGTATGTGGCCGTTACGACGGATACGGAAATCCTATGCTCAGACACGGGAATCCTTGCCACTGCCCTAGGGGTCGTATAAGATATTAGCACATTGGGCCGCCTTGGCTTCATGACTCTGACCGACTTTCAATTAGGCGTGAAAATGGCGGTATAAAGACAATTGTAAGGGGGAATTCATGGCCCAGACCGTCGGACCCGACCTCACCAGAGACCTGTCTAAATTCTACTCGGAACTCAGCTACGAAGACCTGTCGCCCGAAACGGTGGACTCGGCGAAGTACTTCTGCCTGGACTATCTCGCAATGGCTCTGCGGGGCGCCGTCAGCGATTCCTCCGAGGTGATGCAACGGGGCGTGGACATCCTGAGCGGCCCAGGAAACGGCGTGGTCGCAGGAACGTCCAAGAAGGTGTTGCCCCAATACGCCGCCCTGGCCAACGGGTGCGCCGCCCACAGCCTGGAGATGGACGACACTGCCAACGACGCCTCCATGCACCCCGGAGCCGTGGCATATCCCGCCGCGTTCGCATGCGGCGACATGACGCCGGTGAGTGGCCGGGACCTCATCACCGCCGTTACGGCTGGGTACGACCTGATGGTGCGGCTCGGCCACGCTTTGGACCCTCGCAAGCACTACGGCCGAGGCTTCCACCCCACGGGCACCTGCGGCACGTTTGGAGCAGCGCTCATAGGCGCCCATCTCTACAAGCTGGACGCCCTTCACACAGCGTGGTCCATGGGAATAGCGGGCAGCCAGGCGGCGGGTTCCCATCAGTACTTGGCTGACGGCGCTTGGACCAAGCGGATGCACCCCGGCTGGGCGGCCCACAACGGCGTGGTGGCGGCTACATTGGCCAAAGAGGGCTACACAGGCCCCATGGAGATTATCGAGGGCAAGAGCGGGTTCCTCCACGCCTACTCCGACGACGTGGACCACAACGATGTTTCAGACGGCCTGGGGGACTGGTATTACATAGACAAGACCAGTATCAAGCCCCATTCCTGCTGCCGCTACAACCAGGGGCCCATCGACTGCATACTGGAGCTGGTCGCTGACCATGGCCTGACGACCTCGGACGTGGACAAGATAAGGGTGGGAATGTTGGAAGCCGGAATGGACATCGTGGCCAACCCGGTGGACTACAAGAAAAACCCCAAGACCCTGGTGGACGCCCAGTTCTCCATGCCCTTCAGCGCCGCAGTGGCCTTAACCCACGGTAAGGTTTCCCTGAACGAATACACCCAGGAGATGCTGGACGATCCGGGAATAAAGGACTTGATGTCCCGCACCGAGTGTGTGGAAGACCCGGCGCTTGAGGTGGACTACCCCAGCAAGTGGCCCTCCTGGGTCGAGATAGACACCAAGGACGGGCGCACGGTGCGTTCGGACGTGGAATACCCTAAGGGAGACCCGCAGAACCCTCTTAGTTGGGACGAGTTGAAGGACAAGTTCCGCACATTGACCCAGACGGTCATTTCTTCCGAGCGACAAGAGGAAATCATCAAGGTCGTCGAGTCCCTGGAAAGCGTGGAAGACATCCGCGTCTTGTCCAATCTGACCTCAGTGTAGGCCTCTGTGTCGAAAGCGGGCGGTCCCCTAGACGGAATTCGGGTCCTGGACCTGTCCCAGGCCCTGGCTGGGCCTATGTCAACCAGGCTTCTGGCTGACCTGGGCGCTCAGGTGATAAAAGTGGAGCCGCCCAGGACTGGAGAGGCCTCCAGGGGTATGGGCACCACCTTCACCAATGGTGAGAGCCACTACTACATGACCTTCAACCGGAACAAGGACGGCCTCACCCTGGACCTGCGCTCCGAGCGCGGACGGGCTGTCTTCTACGATCTGGTGCGCATCTCCGACGTGGTGCTGGACAACTTCCGTCCGGGCGTCACAGAGCGTCTGGGAGTCGATTACGAGACAGTCCGCAAGATCAACCCGACTATCGTCTGCTGCTCCGTGTCCGGGTTCGGAAGAGACGGCCCTTATCGAGACCGGCCAGCTTTCGATTCGGTGGTGCAGGCCCTGTCGGGCGCCATGAGCGTGACGGGAGAGCCCGGCGGAGACCCGGCAGTGATGGGTTTCGCCGTAACGGACATCGGAGGCGGCTACGGAGCGGCGGTGGGCGTACTGTCGGCCCTGCTGGCCCGTGAACGCACCGGAGAGGGCCAACGCCTGGACCTCAGCCTGCTGGATATTCTATTGACCTTCCAAGGGCACTTGTCGGAGACGTACCTGGGCGGAGGGAGGGTGCCCACGGCGGGCGGGTCGGTCCAGTCAGCCAACCTGCCCAACGGCGCCTTCAAGACCAGCGACGGGAAGTACGTGCAGATTCACTGCGCCACTCAGAAGTTCTACGAGGAGCTTGCCAGGCAGCTGGCCGTTCTGGTAGACGGGTGCCAACATCTCGTTGACGACGATAGATTCATCACTCTGGCTGGCAGGCAAAAGAACTGGCCGGAGCTTAAGTCGGCTTTAGAGAAAGCTTTTGTGACCAGGACTCAGCAGGAATGGATAGACCTGCTGGGCGACGTGGCGCCCATCGCTCCGGTGAATGACATCGCCGACGCCTTTGCCGACGCCCAGGTCGTCCACAGGAACATGCTGGTGGAGGCCGAGCACCCGGTGGTTGGGACCTACAGGATGCCAGGGAACCCCATCAAGTTCGTCGGACGCAATGACGGCGCGGAAGAGTTCCGGCCCGCCCCAACCCTCGGACAGCACAACCGGGAAGCGCTGACGGGGCTTCTGGGCTACTCTGAAGACGACGTAACCCAACTAGAGACGGATGGCGTGATATAGCCTGAAACGCGCCCATACACAGCAGCGGAGGTGCCATGCCTGTCTACGAGTATTACTGTGAGCCTTGCGACGTGAAGTTCGACAAGATGCGGCCCATGTCCCAGAGGAACGAACTCATCGAGTGCCCCGACTGCGGGACTTCGACGGGAGAACGCCAGGTGGAGATGTTCGGGTTCAAGTACGAGGGTCACTACTACATGGGCAGCGCCAAAGAGCGCCACACCGAGTATCACGACTAGGCGGGGAAATCATGCCCATCTACGAATACGCTTGCGCTGACTGCGGCGCCAAGTTCGAGTCCATGCGGCCCGTATCCCGGATGGATGAGCCTGCTCCTTGCCCGACGTGCGGGGGCACTGGCGAACGCCAGCTGTCAGCGTTTGCGTTCAAGGACGGCCGCTACGGCGGTTTCTTTAAGGCCGGCAAACCCACGGTCCAACCCGGCTCCGACAAACCCGACGCGCCTTAGCCGCACCTAACGGCCCTAGCCGTCCTTGGGCTGGTTCCCGGCGGCCGCCAGGCAAGCCATGCAAGAGCAGAGGCTTCTTAGCAGCTCGTAGGTGTAGAGTCCGGTGTAGTGGGTGTCGCTCCACAGGAACTCCACGGCGTAGGCGCCGATCATCATGTGGTCTACGGCCATAACGTTTTTGGACACGGAGTCCGGGTCCAGCAGGGGGCGTCCGGTCATTTCCTCGACGCAATGGGCGCAGGGACATGCGAGGCGGAGCAGCCGGTTGGGATAGACGCTCCTGTGGCCGTCGCTCCAATCGATGCGTATACCCTGACCCGCTTTGCCGCCCAGGTCTATGTTTTCAGGAGTAGGTGTGGGCATAAGAAACCTCTGACAGCTTTGAAATATCTACTATTCAGGATGCAGCGGCCCTGGATTCCCGGACTTGGGACAGCAGCTTGGCGCACGCGTAGACCGACTTGGTATAGGGCATGGGCAGGTCCAGCATCCCGCCCAACTCCACCACGGCTCCTACTAAGGCGCCGATCTCCATGGGGCGGCCCACTTCCAAGTCTTGGAGCATGGAAGTCTTGTGGGCACCCACTTTCTCGGCTCCGGCCATCCTCCGGTCGATGGACACCGGCATCTTGACCCCAAGGGCCTCCGCCACTGCGTCGGCCTCCTGCATGACGCACCGGGCCAATTGGGACGCCTCCGGGTGAGTGGCCATCTCCTCCAGCGTTGCTCCGGTCAAGGCGCTGACGGGATTGAAGACTAGGTTCCCCAGCAGCTTTACCCATAGCTCGTTTCGGATGTCCTTGCGGACTCGGCATTTGAACCCAGCCCCGCTGAATGCGGCCGCCAGATCCTGGACACGGGCGGTCTCGGCGCCGTCAGGCTCCCCCAACGTGAGCCTGTCTCCCTCGATGTGACTGACCACGCCTGGTTCGGATACGACCGTGGCCGGGTAGACTATGCATCCAATAACGCGGCTTGGGTCTATGGACGCCGAAACGGCTCCGCCGGGGTCGATGCTTTCCAGCCGCGTCCCATCCCACTCAGGCCCCATGCCGTAAAAATACCACCAGGGGATGCCGTTCTGGGTCGATACGATCGCCGTATCGGCGCCCAGCAATGGTTCCAGGATACGGGCCGCTTCCTTCAGGCCGTGGGCTTTCACCGTCAAGATTACATAATCGACGCAACCGATTTCTGTGGGGTCGCCCGTGGCGATGGGATGGACGGTGAAGTCTTCGTCGGCGCCGGTCACCCTGACGCCGTTGGCCTGCATTGCGGCAAGGTGGGGTCCCCGGGCTATGAGGTGGACTTCCTGGCCAGCTCGGTGGAGCTTGGCCCCTATGTAAGCCCCGATGGCCCCGGCCCCTACTATGGCGAACTTCATGGCAAAGGCCCTGTGAGGAGTTCCGGCGTCATTGGCTAGGCGCCGGCGGCTACGGCCTCAGCCACCAACCTTCTCTGGACTTTGCCCGTAGCGGTTCGGGGAATCTCCTGGACGATGTGTATGGTCCTGGGGCACTTGAAGGCCGCTAGATGCGCTCTGCAGTGGGAAACCAGCTCTGCCTGGGTGGCCTCTGTGCTGAGGACCACAGCCGCCGAGGGTTCCTCGCCGTGCACGTCGTGGGGAATGCCGAATGCCACGGCCTCGGCCACCGCCGGGTGAGTGAGCAGGACCTCGTCGATTTCGATGGGAGCGATCTTCTCACCGCTGCGGTTAATCAGTTCCTTAATGCGTCCCACCAACCTTAGATATCCGTCGGGGTCTATCACGCCCTCATCTCCGGTCCTGAACCAACCGTTGGTGAAGGAGGAGGCGTTGGCCTCGGGATTGTCCTCGTAGCCTCCAATGACGTTGGGACCCTGGATGACCACCTCGCCCTGAGACCCTTCGGTAAGCAGGCTGCCCTCCTCATCCATGATGGACACGGAAACGCCCGTTCCTCGGCCTACAGAGCCTGGAACGCGCTTTTCGTCAGGCAGCGGGTTGGAGGCCATCTGATGGGCGGCCTCGGTCATCCCATAAGCCTCGAGGACTGGAGTCCCGAAATGGTCCTCCATCTCCAGCATGGTTGACGGGGACAGGGCCGAGCTGCAGGAACGGATGAACCGGAGGCCGCTCCCGCCAGCCGGAATCTCCGACCGAGACCGGGACTTGGCCCGGTTCAGCAGGGTCTGGTGCATGGAGGGCACTGCCGAATACCACGTGACCCCGTAGTCTTCGACCAGCTTCCAGAATCCCAGGGCGTTGAACCTGGGGGGAATCACTATAGTCCCGCCCGTGAAGAGGGTGGCGAGAGTAGACGCCACCAGACCATGGACGTGAAACAGGGGCATGACGCACAGTGATACGTCTCCGGCTCCAAGCTGGTAGGTCTCGGCTACGTTGCTCACGGAGACGGTCAGGTTCCTGTGGGACAGGGGGACACGTTTGGGACGGCTTGTAGTCCCGGAGGTGTGGAGCACCAAGGCTACGTCGTCAGGTTTCGGACGTATGCGGGAGGAGCGCCCTGGTTCAAGCTCTCTCAGACTGACCTTGCCCGCTTCGTCCGTCTCTATGGTCAGATGGACTGTGGACTCAGGGGCGGCCCGCCTTGCTTCCTCGCCGCCGTCAGCCGGGGTTATCAGAACGCGGGCTCCGGTGTCCTCCATGTAGAAGCGGAACTCGTCTTCTTTGTAGGCCGGGTTCAATGGAGCTGCGGTGGCGATTGATGAGACCGCGAGGAAGGACACGATCGTTTCCAGCCGGTTGGGCAAGGCAATTGCTACGCGGTCACCCTTTCCCAGTCCGATGGAGTCCAGCTGCCCCGTCAGGCCATACACTTGTTTCCTGAGGTCTGCATACGTGAGGGTTGGACCCTCGGGGACTGTAATCGCCGGAGAACTGGTCCTGCCCCTGTCCAGCAGGTCCACCAACGTTGCCGCCGCTTCGTATGACATGATCGCTCCTCAAGGGACCGAAATCTAGGCCCAGAATATCCAGCGGTGTCGGCGGTGTCAACCGGAGTAAACGCCTGTCAGACAGTCGAGGTCGATGTCGCCTGACCGTATCCTGCCCAAAACCTCTGAGTAGAACCTGTGCTCTGTTTGCAAGACCCGGTGGGCAAGGGTGTCTGCGGTGTCGTCCTTGAACACAGGAGCCTGTACCTGGGCGACTATTGGCCCCTGATCGTATTCGTCGTCAACAAGGTGGACTGTGACGCCCGTTATGGAGTCGCCGGACTTTATAACGGACTCGTGGACCCTCATGCCGTACATTCCCCGGCCTCCATGTCTTGGAAGCAGGGCTGGGTGTATGTTCAGAATCCTCCTGCGATAGGCGCCGAGAACGGCCGGGCCGAGTTTTCGCATGTATCCGGCCAGCGCCACCAGGGTCACACCGTGCTCTCTCAGAACATGGAGAATGGCCAGGTCCAGCTCTTCGGGGCCCGGGTGGGCGCTGCGGCTGAGGTGGAAAGCGGGAATCCCCTCCTTAGTGGCGCGCTCCAGGGTACGGGAGTCGGAGTTGTTGGAGATCACGACGGCTACCTGGGCGTCCAGGGCGCCGGATTTAACGGTGTCGATAATGGCCTGCAAGTTGGATCCTCCGTGGGAGGACAGAACTCCCAGGCGCATCTCGTTAGGGGCGTTAAGTGAACTCATCAGGCGCAGCTTTCATCCGAGTGTCGTTGGATTGTTAGATGGCTTGTTAGCCCCTTTCGTGGTGAGCCAGTCGAACCGCCCTTGGACGAGCTCAGGCTGAACGCAGGTAGTGCGTCCCTGGATTCCGGCCTCCGCCGGAATCCAGGGGACATGGCCCTGGCCTGCCGTAGGGGCGACCGGCTGGTCGCTCCTACCCAACGACAAACAACCAGTTGAAAGCCATCGGGAACTCCCTCGCTAGACACCCGGCAACCCTGGATTCCAGCCTGCGCTGGAGTGACGGGGACGGGCCCTCCTTGCCTCCGCTTCATATCAACTTTCCCGTACCAGACGGTAAGGGGTAGGCGCTGCCAGCCGGCATAGTAAAAACCCTGCCCATATTTCCCCGACTCGCGTTTACTAAACGGTCGGAGCGTCGTATTCTTGGGTTCCATTATATTACCCCCCAGGAGACGGGAGGGTGAAAAATAGGCCCTGAGTGCATTACATAATTACATTTATATTGGATGCAGTCAGGTAAACATAAGACAAGCAGTAGGGCCTCCAAGGTCGAGCTAAACGGATTACATAATGGATTACATTTTTACATTCCTATGGAGCATGGCTCCTGTTTGCGAGCTTCGCTGTGCGATACCGCTGGCCATGGAGTCTTACACTATTCCCCTTCTAGGGGTGCAGGGATACGACCTCCCCTGGTTCGCGGTACTGCCTATCGCTGTGATGGGGAACATTGTCCCAGGAATATTCTGGTTGCTGGCGCTGCCGAGGATAGGACGGGTCCTGACCAGTTTCCGCAACCCCATAGGTTCTCTGCTGATGTGGCGGAGCCGAAAGCTCCGGGAGAGCCATTCCGAGAGGTTCGAGCGTTACGGTCCACTGGCTCTTACGGCTCTTGTAGCGGTGCCGTTGCCGCTTACTGGCGTGTGGACCGGGTGCCTTGCGGCCTGGGCTTTCGACATGCCTTTCAGACGCGCTTTCCCCCCTATAGCGTTGGGCGCAATCGTCGCAGGAATTGTCGTAACTGGCCTTACAAGCGTTGGAATTGCGGTGTCCGACCTGCTATAATCCGCTTGAAATCAGGGTGTTCTATAAAAGTCTTAAATTAGTTTAAAAATATTTATGTAACTATTGACGCCCTGTTACACACGGCGCTACTCTCTACATCAGGCGCCCAAACTGCCCCCAAATAACAAGGAGGTTGAAATGGCCCGGAAGACCAAGTTGATGTTAAGGGTTGAGGGGGACCACCAGAGACCTCTGGAAAAGCTGCTTCCTGAGATGGTGAATGAAAAAGGGCTTTCACTTACAGCTCAAGACCTGGGCGTAAGCAAGGCGACTCTCGGGTACTGGCTGCTCAAGCTGGGGATAAATGTAAGGCGAGTTGCGTTGGCCCCGGGCGAGACCCTGGAGGTGAAGCGCGTCAGTTGACGTAGCCCGGCTCTCGGATTCAATGGTTTGACACCTTAAAATACGACACCTTAGAATCAATTGGGATCAAATTAACATGCGGCCCTCCGGGGCCAATTGTTTTGTATGCGAGGGAACGCCTGTGAAGAAAAGGATGATCATCATCATAGCCCTGTTCAGCGCGGCGGCGCTGATCGCGGCGGCGTGCGGCGGCGGCGATCCTGAACCCACCGCCACCAGGGCGCCCACCCAGACCCCAACCCCCGTTTCGGGAGGTCAGGCCACTCCGCCTGACCAAGAAACAACTCAGGCCCCGACCGGAGGCCCGGTCAGCCTGTCCATAAGCGTACAGGGAGACGAGTTGAAATACACAGAGGGGTCTTTCACAGTCGCCGCCGGCTCCCAGGTGACCCTGACCCTGGACAACGTTTCCACCACCCAGCAGCACAATTGGGCGCTGGTAGAGGCGGGCTCCAAGGACGACATAACGAACTTAGGGGCTGCAGCGGGCCCTGACAAAGGATGGCTGCCCGACGACCCACGGCTCCTAGCCAACACGAATCTACTGGACCCGGGCGTTTCCGAGTCAATCACCTTCGAAGCGCCCGCTTCGGGATCGTACCAGTTCGTTTGCACCTTCCCCGGACACAACCCCACCATGTTCGGAGACTTCGTCGTCCAGTAGTCCGGCACGATTTAGGCGTATGAAAAAGGCCCGGAACCCCGTTCCGGGCTTAGTTTTTTGTCGGGGAGTCTATCAGCGAATTGGCGTTGACGCTGTATGGGGCGGCCATTATACTACTGCCACTCTACGAGGAGCGGGATGGGAATGAGAGTATCGTGTTTGCAGGAGAACCTTAACAGGGGTCTTGCGACGGTGGGCAGGGCGGTGGCTACTCGCACAACCCTACCCATCACGCAGAACGTCCTTATCGCCACAGACCAGTCGATGCTGAAGCTGTCGGCGACCAACCTGGAAATAGCCATAACAACCTGGATTGGGGCCATGGTCGAGGACGAGGGGTCCATCACCGTTCCGGCCAGACTTCTCACTGAGCTTGTAAGCTCCTTACCGTCGGACCGCATAGACCTGAATGCTACGACGGCGCCCAAGAGCCTGCACCTCAGCTGCATGAGGTCCCAGGCCCACATAAACGGGACTGACGTCGGCGATTTCCCTCCTATACCCACCGTTGAGGAAGGCGTTGGAGCCAAGCTTGATCCCCAGTCCCTTAGGACAGCCGTCAACCACGTGGTCTTCGCAGCGGCCACCGAAGAGTCCAGGCCGGTCCTGACAGGAGTGAAGCTGGAATTGGAAGGTTCCAGGTTCACGATGGCGGCGGCGGACGGTTTCAGATTGGCGGTGCACCACGGAGACCTGTTGGAGCCCATAGAAGACCCGATCAACCTGATTCTTCCTGCGCGGACCCTCAACGAGGTCAACAGGCTGCTGGGCGACCAGACGGATCCCATCGAGATGGTTATGACTCCGGCAAGGGGCCAGGTCCTCTTCAAGCTGGACGGAGCCGAGCTAGTGTCCCAGTTGATTCAGGGCACTTTCCCAAACTATTCCCAGCTTATACCCCAGAACTACAACACCCGGGCGGTGTTCGACTTGCAGACCTTCCTCCGTGCCGCCCGCACCACCTCTATTTTCGCCAGAGACGGCAGCGGAATCATCAAGCTGCAGATGACGCCGTTGGACGGCGAAACCGAGCCCTCCGGTGAAGAGGGGGCGCCCGGCAAGGTGGTCATTTCCGCCAGGGCCGAGGAACTGGGCGACAATGAAGACGAAGTGGACATGCTTATTTCTGGAGGCGAGTCGAAGATTGCCTTCAACAGCAAGTACCTTCTGGACGTGTTGCAAGTGCTGGAACGGGGCAAGATGGCCCTGGAGACTACATCGCCGTCAAGTCCTGGGGTGTTCAAGCCGGTGGACTCGGACGACTACGTCCACGTGGTCATGCCCATGTTCGTCCAGTGGTAGGGGCGGTCGCTCCGCCGCATAGCCCCGTCCCGACCCCCATCCCAACCTTCCCCCTCAGGGGGGAAGGGGCAGGAGCCGTCAAAGCCGCGCAGGGTCTACAGGCCTACGCGGGTTGATGCTCACAGCTGAACTGCCAGTTGATCCCGAATTTGTCGGTGCAAGAACCGAAATAGGCTCCCCAGAACATGTCCTCGAGGGGCATAGTCACTACGCCGCCTTCGGACATCTTGGCGAATAGCTCCTCCGTCTCGTCCTTGGTCGTGGATGAGTACGAAATCGAGAAGTTGTTGCCAAACTGAGTTGGGCCGAATCGGTCCGGGGTGTCGCTCCCCATAAGAATGCTGGACCCGATTGGGTAAGACACGTGCATCACGTCGTCCAACTCTTCTTCTGGGATGCCCATGTCAGGGGGGCCGTTCCTGAAGGTTTCAAATATCTGGAACTCTCCTCCGAAGACGGATTTGTAGAATTCGAATGCCTCCCGGCAATTCCCTTTGAAGTTTAGATATATGTTGAGGGTCATCTATGTCTCCTGTAGTGTTCTTTAGGCTCGCCGCTTCGGCGTTTGGTGAGTATAGCAAGGCGATACGCTAGTCCATAGGGCGTGATGACATAAAAAAGAGGCCCGCTTGATCCAAGCGGGCCTCTGAATTTGATCTGCTACGTCGCCGGTTAGACCGCCGTCCAGCCTCCGTCCACGACCAGCTCGGCGCCGGTGATGTAGGAGGAGTCGTCGGAGGCCAGGAAGAGAGCGACGTTGGCCGCTTCCTCTCTGGTGCCCGCCCGCCTGAGGGGTATGGTCTTCATCGCTTCTTCGTTGCGCTCCCAGTAGGGACCAGGGTCTCCAGTGCTCATGGGAGGCATCCGCCCCGGGTGTATAGAGTTCACTCGTATGTTGTCCACGCCCAACCGAGCGGCCATGGCCTTGGTGTAGAGGCGGAGGGCCGCCTTGGAAGCGTTGTACCCAGGGTGGCCGTGGGCGGTTCCTACGAGGCCGTTGATGGAGGATACATTCACTATAGATCCCCCGCCCTGCTCCCTGAGCTTGGGGACACAGTACTTCGTGCCCAGGAAGGGGCCCTTGGCGTTTATCAACATGTACTGGTCCCAGGCGTCGCCGTCGAAGTCGTCCTTGTAAATGGTGGAGCTTATGCCGGCAAAGTTGACCAGGATGTCCAACTTGCCGTACTTGGAGACCATGTTGTCCACGGCGTTCTGCCACGAGTCTTCACTGGTCACGTCCAGGGATAGGTAGACGGCTTCGCCGCCGGCTTCGGTGATTTCCGCCTCCACTTGTTGCCCGAGGTCTCCGTTGCGGTCTCCTATTCCAACTTTGCAACCCTCTTTAGCGAACAGGCGGCAGGTGGCGGCGCCCATTCCAGCCGCGCCGCCGGTCACTATGGCCACCCTTCCGTCAAGTCTGCCCATGTGAGCCTCCTATGAATTAGGGTTTCGGCCCCCATTATCCGTTGCTGAGATTCGGCGGTCAACCGTACTCCGCTGGGAGCAGAGACTGCTGCTATAATGCGGGTCTACGGGAATGCCCTGTCAACTTATCGACGGAGACACATTATGAGCTTCAAAGCCAAGCCCCTGCGTTCCGTGCTGTTCGTGCCAGGCAACAAGGAAGACTGGATGCGCAAAGCCCCGAAATACAGCGCCGACGCGTTGATACTGGACTTGGAGGATTCGGTGCCCCTCCAGGAGAAGGCCGAGGCCAGGGCCTTGGTCGGGAAGATGCTGAAGGAGTTGGGAGCCGTTGGACAGACTCTCTTCGTTCGAGTAAACGAACTCAGCACGGGAATGACCGCCGACGACATCGAGGCCATCGCATGCAACGAGTTGTACGGAATCATCCTGCCCAAGGTGACTGGGCCAGCCGACGTTGTGGAGGCCGACGTTCTGTTGAAGCTCTTCGAAAACCGGGCCGGGTCTCAAGTCGGCAAGACCTTCATAGACCCCTCGCTTGAGACGGCCGATGGACTAAGGCAAGCCTACGACGTGGCTAAGGCTTCTCCCAGAGTCGCCCACATGGGCGCCAGCGGCGGCAGAGGCGGCGATACATCCCGCGCTCTGGGGTACCAGTGGACGCCCGGAGGCATGGAGACGCTTTTTATACGCTCCAAGGTCCTCCTGGACTCGCGGGCCGCAGGAGTGGCGTATCCCATTACCGGCGGTTGGTTCGACATACAAGACCTGGATGGCTTGCGCACTCATGCCCAGCGTGCCAAAGAGATCGGCTACGTGGGGATGCACCTGATCCACCCCTACCATGTCCCGGTAGTCAACGACGTGTTCACTCCCAGCGCCGATGAGATAGCCGAATGGCAGGGTCTGGTGCAGGCTATGGAGGAGCAGCGGGCCCAAGGTTTCGCCGCCGTCACCTACAAAGGCAACATGGTGGACATCGCCCACGAACAGACGGCCCGCGCCATGCTGGACTTGGCCCGGGCGTTGGGCCTGGTCAGCTAAGAATGGCGTCAGGGCCTGAGAGCGCCAGCTCCGCCGAAATAGGGGCTCTGAGTTCCGGCGTCCTGGACGGGGTCCGGTTATACGACGAGTTGGCCTACCTCTGGCCCATCATAAGCCCGCCGGAGGACTATGCCGAGGAAGCCCTGCATTGGCGTCGCGCCATCCGGGAAAAACTGGGCGACGGGCGGCATAGTGTTCTGGAATTAGGCGTTGGCGGCGGGCATAACCTTTCCCATTTGACTGACGATTTCCAAGCGACGGCAGTGGACATTTCACCGCGTATGCTGGACCACTCCCGCCGCTTGAACCCGGGTGTGGAGCATCACCTGGGAGACATGAGGTCTGTGCGGCTCGGCCGGAAGTTCGACGCCGTTCTGGTCCATGACGCTATTGCCTATATGTTAATGGAGGACGACCTGCGGGCCGTATTCACCACCGCAAGGGTTCATCTGAGGCCAGGTGGACTGCTGTTGACGGCGCCGGACCTGGTGCGAGACACCTTCAAGGACGGGAAGGTGCTGCGATGGCCCGCTCGCCCTCCTCGACGCCCCGGCGACCCAGTGGTGAGCATAGAGGAGCGCTTAAACGACTCCGATCCATCGGATACCATAGTCGAAAGCCTTTTCGTCTATACCATCACCGAGGGAGGCGTTCAGAGGGTGGAGTGCGACCTACACCGCAGCGGGCTGTTTTCCATCGCCACGTGGACTGCATTAATGCAGAAAGCCGGGTTTGCCGTAGACGTGCTCTCATTGCCGGGCGACGGGGACGGCTGTGGGGAGCATTTGTTCCGGGGCGTTCTGCACCCGCCCTTCACTTAGTCCGAAAGCACGGTGGGTGGGCGCAACGATTGCGGAGGCGTCCCGTTTCCATCTGGCAGACCGGAGGTGGAAATCGAGCGTCTCGTGTAGCGGCGTTTTTTCCTGGGGCGGCCCCGCCTGGGCTCGTGACCCTTGGCGTATTCATGGACGCCAATGCGTGGTATTAGGTATACGCGGCCAACTTTGACTCCAGGTATCTTGCCCTCGCGGACCAAGCGGGAGACGGCTGACGGGGTGATGCCTAGGATGGCGGCCGCCTCGGAGGACGAGATGTTGTCGAACCGGGTCTTGAGCAAATCCATATAGGAAATTGGCATAGCAAAGACATATTAACGCCTGGGTAGTCGGAGGCCCAACGAGATTGGGGACGGATTGTGGGCTATTCGTTGGACGTGTCGGGGGCCATGCCGGAGTAGAAGCTCTTGAACACTCCCGCCAGTTCGGTCAGACGCTTCTGGACCCGCCAGTTGACCGTCCCCTCGGGATAACCTGACTCGGGAATTCGCTCTCCAGCTTCGATGCCGGTAAGCGCTTCGATGCCCTCGTCTATGGTCTTCACGGCATAAATGTGGAAATCGCCTCTCTGGATGGCGTCGACCACGTCCTCTCGAAGCATCAGGTTCTTCACGTTCTGGTGAGGAACTACCACACCTTGCTCGCTGGTGAGCCCCTTCATGCGGCACAGGTCGAAGAACCCCTCGACCTTCTCGTTCACGCCGCCTATGGGCTGTATCTCGCCTCGCTGGTTGACGGAGCCGGTGACCGCAATGCCTTGGGCTATTGGAGCGTCGGCCAGGCTGGACAATATGGCGTATAGTTCCGTGGACGAGGCGCTGTCCCCGTCCACCCCTTCGTAGGACTGCTCGAAAGACAGGCTGGCAGAAAGGGCGAGTGGCATGCCTTGTGCGAACTTGTAGCCCAGGTAGCCGCTCAGAATGAGGACTCCCTTGTCGTGTATGCGTCCGCTGAGTTGGGCCTCCCGCTCAATGTTGATGACGCCGCTTCTTCCAGCATAGGTGCGGGCCGTGATTCGAGAAGGGCGTCCGAAGCTGAAGTCTCCCAGGTCATAGACGGCGAGCCCGTTGACTTGTCCTACGACTTCACCCGACAGGTCCACCATGATAGTCCCATCGGAGATCAGCTCCCTCAGCCGCTCTTCCACCAGGTTCAGTCTGTGCACTTTGCGGTCTATGGCCGTCTTCACGTGGTCGCCGGATACCCTATCCGCCCCGTCCTGCCGGGCCCAATAGTCCGACTCTATCAGCAGGTCTTTGATTAAACCGAACCTCGTCGAGAGCTTTGATTGGTCAGCCGCCAGACGTGCGCCGAACTCTACGATTCGGGCGGCTCCGGTGCGGTCGCAGTGGAGCAACCCCTCATCATGACAGGCGCTGTGAATGAAGGAGCAGTAGTCGGCCACGCTTTCATCGGATAGGTCAATTTGTGAGTCGAACTCGGCCTTGACCTTGAACATCTCCCAGAAGTCGTCCCGGTCATAGGTGGAAAGGGTCCTGTAGACGGTGTCGTCGCCCGTCACCACCACCTTGCCGTTCCAGGGCATGGAATCTGGCCTGAGACCCTGGGGCGTCATCATGCCGGACTGGACGGCCGGGTCTTCCAGACGCGCCTCTCTGTTCCGAATGACCCGTTTCAGTCCCTCCCAGACGCCGGGGTTCAACATCAGGTCCCTGGCGTTCAGGACCAGGTATCCTCCGTTGGCCCTGTGGACCGCTCCAGGTTTGAGCATGGTGTGGTCGCTGAAATAGGCGCCCATGAAGGCCCGCCTGTCGATGGAGCCGAAGAGGTTCACCCAGTTGGGGTTGGACTCTATGACGATGGGAGCCTGGCCCATCGTTGAGTTGTCCACCATCACGTTGACCCTGAAAGCGATGTATGGGTCGCCTTGGTTCGCCGGCGGCTGCGAAAACGTCTGGTTCGCCTCGCCTCGGTTCGGTGAGTCGTTGTCAGAAAACAACCTGAGGTTCCCCAGGCTGTATGCCTTTAATCCGGCGAGGAAGCCCGCCACGTCCTCCGAGGCTTCGAACTCTCGGTCCAAAGGTCTGAACAGCTCTCCCAAGCAGGACTCGCCCACTTCCTGATCGAGGGAGGCGACCTTCTCCTGGGTGTCCTTCTCGATGGCACGGACGTTTTCCATCCTGTCCTGGACTTCCTGCATCAGGCGGCCTCGGTTTTCTTCTATCGACGTCCTGACGGCCTCGTCCAGACTTCGGAACTGCTCCGGGGAAATGGGCTGGCCGTCGGATGAGATTGGAAACAGGTTCGCTCCCATCTGGGTGATTCGAAGTCCGAAGCTGGCGTTCCTGGCCTCCTCTTCCAGTTCCCTCATCTCTTTTTGATTCCTGGCTCTGCCTTGTTCCTCTAGTTGCTTTCGCTGCTCTGTGTACTCCTCGCTGTTGAACGCCTTTGGAATCTCTTCTTTGAGCGCCTTCAACAGGGCTTCCATGGCCTGGGACAACCTCTTTCCGGCTCCGGGGGTAAGGTGCAGTATTTTAGGGCAGTCGGGTTCTTCGAAGTTGTTTACATAACACCAGTCAAACAGCGAGGGGATGACCCCTTGCTCCCGTCTTTGCTGGGTCATGGATTCCAAGTGGGCTTGAATGGCCGACGTTCTGCCGGTGCCCGTAAGCCCGGTGACGAATATGTTGTATCCCGGCTTGTCCAGGTCAAGGCCGAACTTGATGGCGCCCAAAGCCCTGTCCTGCCCTATGATGTTCTGGAGTGGCGAGAGCTCGTCGGTGAACTCGAAATCCATGTGGGCAGTGTCGCACTGCCAACACAGGTTGTCCGGGGAGAGCTCGTATTTCTTAGTCCTGGCGTTGCGGTCCATTCTCAACTCTCCGTCGCTGCAGGCAAACCCCTACGTCGTTTGCCGTCCGCTAGAGCGGTCCTGAAATGAATGAATGTCCGCGAAACATTATCTCAAGCTGCGGCTTGTGTTGTGTAGATTGAGCAGGCGGAATGCCCCGAATTTCCGGTCGTTTGGTTAGATGCCCACGATTTTGATGGTGGAGTGGGCCTTGTACCTGCGGTTGATGTTCACCAACAGGGGCGTAAGGTTCTCGACGTACTTGGAGTTCGCCAGCGCGCCTCCGTCAACGGGGCGCAGCCCTGGAATTTTGGTCACCAGCTCCATGACCTGCTCTTTGGCGCCCCTGTCGTCGGAGCACACTATTACGTCGCCTTCAATAGCCTTGGGAGCATCCATTAGGTCTACGGCGCTGGCGTTCTGGAAGGCGGCTACGACCTTAGCCCCGGGCAGGATTTGTTGGGCCTCCAACGCTGCCGAGCCGTCCTCCACGTCGAGCGCCCTGGCCCTGCCGTCGCTGAACTCCATCGGGGCCACCGTGTTGACGACGATTTTCTCTCCTATTTCGTCGGACAACGCTTCCAGCGTGGGACGCTGGCCTTCGTATGGAGTCGTCACGAAAACTATGTCAGCCTGCTGGGCGGCGGCGGCGTTGACGTCTCCGGTGATGGATGCGTCGGGGGCCTGCTCCAGAAGAGACTGGGCCGCGTCCTGTGCCCTCTCTTGGTTCCTGGAGCCTATAACCACCGCCTCACCGGCCAGGGCGAGCCTTAGCGCCAGTCCCTTTCCTTCAGGTCCGGTGCCGCCTATGAAGGCCAACATATCTCTCCTCCGGGTCTTTTTGGCTGGTAGCTCCGGCCCTGATCGTATGTCAGCGGAGCTTTCTCATACTATAACGGCGGCCCAACGTTTTAGGAAGGGCCTGCGTCTTCTACGCGGTTTCGTACGTCGCGGCGGTTCCTTGGGGGCAAAAGGATGCGTGAGCACGGTCTGTGGCTCCTTGAAGTCGGCGTCCGGCGTTGGTGTACAATACTGGGCATGGAACCGTTGCGGCGGCTTAGAGGAATGCGTGACCAGGACCACCGTTCCTGGCTGGAGTTGGCCAAGGCGGAAGAGCGGTTGAGGGACTTCTTTTCCCTCCACGGCTACCGGACGCTGGATACGCCCCTGTTGGAACCGACAGGCCTGTTCCTCCGAAAATCGGGAGGTGAGGTGGCGTCCCAGCTTTACAGCTTCTCCGACCCGGGCGGGGTGCAGGTTAGCCTTCGTCCCGAGTTTACCGCTTCCATCATCAGGTGCCACGTTCAAAACGACGGGGCGCAGAACGACTGCTCCGACGTCCATCCCGCCAGGGTGCAGTACGCGGGTCCGGTGTTCAGATATTCGCCGGCATCCCACAATTCTGATGACTCCCAGTCGGGACAGCCGCTCCGCCAGTTTACCCAGGTGGGGGTAGAGTTGTTGGACGCCCCAGGACCCAAAGCCGAGGCGGAGATAATGGCCCTGAGTTGGAACGCGTTGCGAGAACTGGGAATATCGGGACACCGGCTGGTCATAGGAGACCTGGGACTGCTGACTGGGATACTTGGATCGTTGGACCTGTCAGAGAGGGCGTCGTCCGCTGTCCTGAGGGGACTGTCGTCGGGAGGTTCCATTGACGACTTCATCAGAAGTCTTTCGGACCAGCCAGGTGACGGGCGCATGGCCGCCTCTCTGGCAGGGATGAACGACGAAGAAGCGCGGGAGATGCTGGGCGGCCTTCTGGAATGGACAGGCGCAGGCTCCTTGGGCCAGAGGCAGCCCCACGAGGTCGTGGACCGCCTACTGCAGAAGTTCCGGGGTTCAGACGAACGAGGAGCGGTGAGCAGGGCCGCAGAGCTAGTGGAGAGTCTGTCGCGGGTCAAGGGGCCGCCCGATGAGGCGCTGTCCGAGGCCAGACGAACCATCGGCTCCAATCAGGCCGGCGCCGTTGCGTTGGATAAGTTGGAAGAGGCGGTGAACTGGTTGTCAGTGCAGATTGAGCCGAACGCCGTGACGCTGGACTTCGGTCTGGTGCGGGAGCTGGCATACTACACGGACGTGGTTTTCGAAATCAGGTCGGCCTCCGGAGAAGCCCTTCTGGGCGGAGGAGGCCGCTATGACGGGCTGGCGCGGGCGTTGGGAAGCGGCAGAGACATCCCGGCTATGGGGTTTGCGTACACTTTGGAGTCCCTGTTGGAATCTTTGGGGACGGAAGACGGGCCGTGTGCTTCGCGCTCGGAAAGTGTGCTGGTCACCACAGCAGGCCCAGACGGATACCGGCATGCGCTGGACCAGGCCAGGTCCTTGAGGGAGCGGGGAATCGAGGTGGAGTTGGACCTGTCGGAGTCTGCCTTGGAACATTGCCTGGCCTACGCGAGAGCCTCCAGGTTGGACAGGGTCATAGCCGTGGACTCCGAGGGGAATTCGGAGTCCCACAGGCCGTGACGCAGCCTCCGCGGGGCAGATGCGGGATCGAAGAGCAATTGAGGCACAAATAAGACGATGACAGACAGTTTGAAGAGTCTGGACAATTTGGGGCCATCGGCGCCGGCCGAGGGCGTCCTCAGGCTGGGTCTCCCCAGCGACGGGGACCTGTACCAACCCACTTTGGCCTACTTGGAAGACTGCGGCCTTGCCGTGGACAGGCCCAACTCGCGACGCTACACGGGAGCTATCCCCACTCTGCCGGGCGTTTCGGTCATCTTCCAGCGCACCGCTGACATCTCCCAGAAGGTTGAGGAGGGCAGCGTAGACCTGGGCATCACGGGACTTGATCGGTTCAAAGAGTATCAACGGGACGATTCCGACGTGATTCCCCTGATAGAGGGTCTGGGTTACGGCGAGTGTGACTTGGTAGTGGCCGCGCCTGAGTCCTGGCTGGACGTGGAGTCGTTGGAAGACCTTGCCGACCTGTCCGTGGAGTTCCGCAATTTGGGCAGGCAACTCCGCATAGCAACCAAATACCCACGCATGGTCGGCAGGTTTCTCACCTCCAGGGCCGTCAGCTACTTCACCCTGGTGCAGGCCAGCGGCACGCTGGAGGCGGCGCCCGCGGCCGGATACGCCGATCTCATAGCCGACTTGAGTGCCAGCGGGGCCACCTTGAGGGAAAACAGGCTGAAGGCGTTGTACGGAGGGGTTGTGTTGAACTCCGAAGCTTGTTTGATAGGAAACAGGAAGTCTCTGGCGAGCTCCGCAGAGGCCCTGTCCCTGGCGAGGTCCGTCCTGGAGATGGCGGAAGGCCGCCGGAGGGCCGGCTCCCTGTACCGCATCACCGCCAACGTAAGAGGGGCGTCCGCCGAGGCCGTCGGCGCGTCGGTGCTGTCTAAGCCTGATTTGGCCGGACTCCTAGGCCCCACCGTGTCCAGGGTTTATAATGTGGACGCCGAAGACTGGTATGCGGTCACTCTGGTGGTTTCCAAAGATAGGCTGCTTGAAACGGTGGACCATTTGAGAAGTTCAGGAGGCAGGGACATATCGACGTCGCAGGTCAACTACCTCTTCAAAGAGCGCAGCGCGGCGTATCAGAACCTGCTGGACTCTCTCGGGTCTATTTCCAACGGGGCCCGGGGGTCTGATGCCTAACCTGCCGACTCATCTTTCCCTGGCCAGCAGGACAGCAGACAATCTGGCAGACCCGGAAATCATGGCCCACATGGGCAGTTTCCTGCTTGGTTCCACCTCTCCCGACATCCGGATAATGACCAAGTCCAAGAGGGACGACACCCACTTTGCGCCTCTGGACTTTGAGGACGTGGGTTCGGGCATTAGAGGTCTGTTCGACGCCCATCCCGGTTTGGGGCGTTCCGAGAACCTGTCCGGGCCTACCAAAGCCTTTTTGGCGGGATACTTCACCCACCTCGTCGCCGACGAGACATGGATCGTGGAGATTTACCGCAATTACTTCCACAACGGGGCTTCCTTTGGAGACGAAGTGCGGGCCAACCTGTGGGACCGCGCCGCCCAGTTGGAAATGGACAGGGTTGCCCGGTTGGATATGGACGACTTCCACGACGCCAGGGCCATGCTGCTCGGCTCGGAGGTTGACGTAGCCATAGGCTTCATCAGCGAGGAGACGCTGCGTGAGTGGAGCGAGTGGGTCAGCAACTTCACCGAATGGGAGTTCACGTGGGAACGCCTCCGGTTCGCGGCCAAGCGCCTCTACCAGGACGGAGAGCACGCGACTCAGATAGTAGAAGAATTCCTGAAAGACGTGGAAACCGGACTGGAAGAGGTCTACAGTGTGGCGCCCCGTGAACAGATACACTTCTTCCAAGACAAGGCGGTGCGGACCGCCTCACGGTTTATCAGGGAGAATATTCTTGGAACTTAGAGTCATCAGAGGTTTGGAACAAGCGAAAACCGAACGCTATCGGGTGGACCCGGCTGACTTGGACTCCCTTCCCGAGGAGGTCACCGACAGGACCGAGTCCGTATTCGGCGAACGTCTGACGCCCGAACAGTCGGTCAGACGCATTCTGCAGGACGTGGAATCCCAGGGAGACAGCGCGGTCAGAAGATACGGGAAGCTGCTCGACGGCTTGGAGCCGGAATCGTTGGAGGTCACAGCCGCCGAGATAGACCGGGCCAGGGCGCAGCTGTCCCCCGATCTTCTCCAAGCCCTGGAGCTGGCCGCCAGCCGAGTGGAACAGTTTCACCAGGCGACAATGCGTAAGAGTTGGGTTGACCTTGGCACAGGTTTGGGTGAGCTTGTGACGCCCATAGAACGGGTCGGCGTATACTCGCCGGGCGGCACCGCAGCGTACCCTTCCACCGTGCTTATGACAGCCGTTCCCGCCCGCGTGGCTGGGGTGAATGAGATAGTCCTGGCTTCGCCGCCCCAGAAAGGCGGAGACCTCAATCCGGCGGTGCTGGCGGCGGCCTCCATCTCCGGGGTGGATCGGGTGTTCAGGATTGGGGGTGTGCAGGCCATCGGCGCTCTTGCATACGGTACTGAATCCGTGCCGAAGGTGGACAAGATATGCGGCCCAGGCAACATCTTCGTAACCCTGGCAAAGAGGATGGTATTCGGCAGCGTAGACATCGACGGCCTGTTTGGCCCTACAGAAACGGTGGTCATTGCTGACGAGACGGCCAGCCCGGAATTGTGCGCAGCCGACCTCCTGGCCCAGGCAGAGCACGATTCCCTCGCCGCTCCCATACTGGTGACCACTTCCCTGGCTTTGATTGGTGAAGTGGAGGGTGAACTGGAGCGTCAGCTGGCGCTGTTGGACCGCAGCGAGATGGCGGGAGTGTCGATGGAACAGCGGGGCAAGGTCATCCTGGTGGACACTCTGGACGAAGCAATAGACCTGGCCAACCACATTGCTCCTGAGCATCTCTGCCTGATGATAGACCGGCCCTGGGACTGGGCGGGCAAGGTTAAGCACGCGGGCGGCCTCTTCTTGGGGGCCTTCTCCCCCGAGGTGATGGGAGACTACATTGCCGGTCCGAGCCACGTCATGCCAACGGGAGGGAGCGCACGATTCTCTTCGGCTCTGAGCGTGCACCACTTCCTGCGGACTGTGCCCGTAGTGGGCCTCAAGCCCGAGACCTATCCTGAACTTGCGGCGGCGGCCACGACCATAGCCAATGCCGAGGGCCTGACGGGGCACGCCAGGGCCGTCCAGGCCAGGCTGGGCTACCTGGAAAAGCTGGGCCGGGAGGCCAAGTGACCGTGCCAGACAACCTCGACCTCGTGCTGCCTCACCTGCGTTCCTTCCAGGCGTACCAGGGGGTGGACCCTATGGAGGCTCTGGCCGAAAAAGCCGGAGTGGCTCCCGACAAAATCATCAAGCTTAACGGCAACGAGAACCCCTACGGCTCCTCCAAAAGAGTCGCCGAGGCGATTGCCGCGTACCCTCATTACAACCTGTACCCTGACCCCAGCCAGAAGCGGCTGCGGGAGGCTCTTTCCGGGTATTTGGACGTGGACCCGGACCGTATCGTCGCGGGAAACGGAAGCGACGAGATCATCGACTTGATTATGCGGATGTACGTAGGCCAGGGCGACAAAATCATCGACCCCAACCCAACTTTCGGCATGTACTCGGTCTGCGCCAAGATATGCGGCGGAGAAGTGGTCACGGTCGCCAGGGACGAATCTTTCGAGATAGACATCGAGCAGACCAAGGTGGCTATTGACGGGCGCACCAAGGCCATCTTCACCGCCTCTCCCAACAATCCCACTGGGAACGTCGCGCCTGTATGGCAGGTCAAGGAGCTGCTGGACGCTGGAATACTGGTAGTGGTGGACGAGACCTACTATGAGTTCTGCGGGGAGACCGCTTTGCCGCTGCTGGACGAGTATCCGAATCTCATTGTCCTGCGCACGTTCAGCAAATGGGCAGGCCTCGCCGGTCTGCGAATAGGTTTCGGCATCATGGATCCCGAAGTGGCGAGCCTCATGATGGGCGTCAAGCCCCCCTACAATGTGAACCTTGCCGCCGAGGTCGCTCTGCTGGCCTCGTTGGATGACCTTGACACCCTACAGGGCCGCGTCAGGAGCATTGTCGCCGAGCGCGAGCGATTGATGGCCGCGTTGGAAGCCATACCAGGCATCGAGCCCTGTCCTTCCAAGGCGAACTTCATCCTCTTCCGAACGCCGGAAGGCAGGGGAAGGGAAGTGTTCGAGAGACTGTCCAGCAAGGGGATTTTCCTTCGCTACTTCTCAACGGATAGACTCAAGAACTATGTTCGGACTAGTGTAGGGCTGCCCCACGAAAACGACGCGGTGATTCAGGGCCTAAAGGACATATTTGGTGGAGGCAAGGAGTAGACATTGGGGGGGCGTCAAGCAAAGCTCGAACGGAGCACCAAAGAGACAACCATTTCCCTGTCGTTGAACATCGACGGCCAGGGAGAATACGACGTGCAAACGGGCAACGGCATGTTGGACCACCTGATAGCCCAACTTTCCCGCCACGGCCTTATTGACATAACGCTTCACGCCCAAGGCGACCTGGAGACGGGATGGCACCACCTGGTGGAAGACACTGGGCTGACGCTGGGCAGAGCGTTCCGTGAGGCCCTTGGGGACGGCACGGGCATACGCCGCATGGGGAACGCCTACGTTCCCCTCGACGAAACACTGGCATTCGTGGCAGTGGACCTGAGCGGACGCCCTTATTCAGTCGTTGACTTGGACCTGGACAAGCAGATGGCCGAGACGCTGCCGGGGGATTTGGTGGAGCACCTGCTGGAGAGCTTTGCCACGGAGGCGCGAATCAACCTTCACGCCAAGGTCCTTGCGGGAGTCAACGGCCACCACAAAGCGGAAGCCACTTTCAAGGCCCTGGCAAAGGCGTTAAGAGCGGCGGCTGAGCCTGATCCCCGCGCTCCGGGGGCTGTTCCCAGCACCAAGGGCACTATCAGCGGCTGACGCTGGAGCTGCAGGGGATTCCCCTGCCCACGGCCAGCGTTTCAGGGCTTAGGCGATTTCCCCGGTAGGCGTAATAGAAGTCCTCTATGCGCCTTTCGTCCACACCGCTGAAGAGGTCGACCATCGTCCACGCGGAGAGGCCCACCATGCCCTGGTCAATCTTGGAGTATGGCCTGAGCAGGCCCCATTTATCGAAATCGTCCAGGTCTTCCGCCAGAGACTCAAGGCGTTCCACGTCCGCCTCGTTCGCCAAGTTGTAGCTGATTACCACCTGCCCATGTTCCAGGTTGTGGACGACGTATTCGTCAGGCAGCTCGTTTTCGTATACGCCGCACGCCGCCCATCGGGGCCAGTGCTTACCGGAGCTTGGCGGTGTTGAGCCATATTCGACGAGGACCCCTTCTGAAACGTGTCCGTCTCCTTCATCCTTGGCCTCGACTCCTATTCCAGGAATGTAGGACGTCCGTCCCATGCGTGTTGCGAGGGCAGTGGGAGTGGGCGACGGCGTGGGTTCTCGAGTCTCGTCAGGCTGAGGAGGCGGGGTGTACGTAAAGGTCGGAGCGGGTTCTTCGCCTCCGCACGCCGCTCCAATAACCAACGTCAAGAGGGCCAAGCATACGGCTACTCCTAGAAGCCGGAACGGGGCGAGGGTAAGAGATGCTTGGGTCTTCATGGCGGTACGGGCCGGTTGAGCCGTCGGGTTCACCGTCTGGTCCGCTAGGGAACTTCGGTCCCTAGGTCCTCAAGCTCGAAGGAGTATTGCTCTATGACCGGGTTGGCCAACAGCTTGCTGCACATCTCGTCTACCGCGCGTTCGGCTGTGTCCCGGTCGTCTCCGGCCAGCCTCACCTCGAGGTATTTCCCCACCTTTACGCTTTCGACGCCGTCGAATCCCAGGGTCTTCAGACTGCTTTGTACGGTCAGCCCCTGAGGGTCGTTAACAGTGGGTTTCAAGGAGACGTATATGCGGGCTATGAACATCCGGCTAACTGCTCATGGTGGAGCCGCAAGGTATTCCCCTGCCGATGCTCTGGGTCTCGTTGCTGAACCTGTTGCGGTAGTACTCGTCATAGAACCGTGTGATGCGCTCCTTGTCCACGCCGTCCATCACGTCAATCACGGTCCAAGCAGACAGCCCGACCTGTCCTTCCGCCAACTTGGAATAGGGACGGAGGATTCCCCAAAAGTCGAAGTCGTCCAACTCCTTGGTTAGAGCTACAAGCTGGGCGACGTCGTCAGCGTTCTGGAGATTGTAGCTGATGACAATCTGGCCGTGTTCCAGGTTGTGGACTATGCGCTCATCGGGCACTTCAAAGTCGTAGACCCCGCATTCAGCCCACTGGGGCCAATGGTTGCCAGAGTGGGGCGGCATCGTGGTGTACACCACTGACGTGGGCTCGTTAACGTGAACGGCGCCCTCGTCCGCGTAGATTGTGCCAATGCCTTCCTCTGGCTTAGTGGGGCCTCCGGCGGACGACCCCGCCCTCCCGCCGGTGGGGAAAGAGGTCAGGCCGAAGCTGAGTATCACCAGAGCGGCGATGAGGCCCGCCGTCGCCAGATACACCCACCGTCGCATTCGACGCCAAACCCTGGGCCTTATCCCCAGCTTCTGGACGGTTCTAGTCCCGAAACCTGGCGGCGCCTGTTCCTGGGCCCTGCTCCTCTGGCTCCTCGCCGGACCTCCCCTAGGGCGGCGGCGTCTTCTCGATTCCGGCAATCTGGGTGTCTCCTAATTTAATTGGCAGCCAAGTCCTGGCCTGTCAGCCTGCGATAGGCCTCCAGGTACCGGCGGCTGGTGTGTTCTACTACATCGTCGGGCAAGTTGGGGGCCGGCGGCTCATGGTCCCAGCCTTGGGCGTCCAACCAGTCCCTGACGAACTGCTTGTCGAAGTTGGGCAGCGACTTCCCGGGCACGTAGCCCTGGGCGTCCCAAAACCTGGAGGAGTCAGGCGTCAGCAGCTCGTCGATTAGGATGAGCTCACCGTCGAGGATGCCGAACTCCATCTTGGTGTCCACCAGGATTATTCCCCTCTCCCTGGCGTAGTCGTGGGCGTGATTGTAGACGGCCAGGCTCAGGGCTTCCAGCCGGTCCGCCGTCTCCTTTCCCACCATGTCGGCCACTTCCTGGCGGCTCATATTCTCGTCGTGGCCCTCTTCTGCCTTGGTGGTGGGGGTGAATATGGCTTCCGGAAGGACGGCGCCTTCCACCATTCCTTCTGGCAGCTTATCGCCCCAGACCGTGCCCTGCCTGCGGTACTCGGACCAGGCCGATCCGGCCAGGTATCCCCTGACGATGCACTCGACGTCGATTCGTTCGGCCCGCTTGACGATCATGGCCTGCCCAGCGATTACCGGGTCCAGGTCCACAAGGATTCCGGTGTCTGAGCCAACACTTGCGACGGCTGCAGGGTCGTCCGCCATCCCGACAAGGTGGTTGTCCACTATGGACTTAGTGCGATGAAACCAGAAGTCCGAAATGCGGGACAGCACCAGGCCCTTGTTTGGTATACCGTTGGGCAGCACCACGTCGAAGGCCGAAATCCTGTCGGTGGCCACCATAAGCATCAGTCCGTCGCCCAGATCGAAGGTGTCTCGCACTTTTCCCCGATAGAGCCTGTTGGGAAGCTCCGCCTCTATGATCATCGCTGCTCCTCCACCGCCTGGCCAGCCCCGACTTTTTGGGGCGCCAATCCCACGCGCTCAAAGGTCTCGTCAACGTATCTCAGGTAGTATCCATAGTCGAAAATGTCAGCCAGTTCTTCAGGCGAAAGACGGGAGTTCACCTCCGGATCGGCTTTGACCAGTTCTCGGAAGTCCAGCCCCTCGTCCCAGCTTGGCATGGCGTGCCTCTGCACTATCGAATAGGCTTTTTCCCTGGGAAGCCCCTTTTCAATCAGGGCCAGCATGGTCCGCTGGCTGAAGAGCAGCCCGCGGGCGCTCTCCATATTCTCCCTCATCCGCTCCGGGTGGACTCTGAGTCCTTTGACCACTCCTGTGAAGAGGTCGAGTATGTAGTCCAGAGCCAGGCAGGAGTCCGGGATTATCAGACGTTCGGCGGACGAGTGGCTGATGTCCCTCTCGTGCCAGAGGGCGACATTTTCCAGGGCTGTCACGCTGTGTCCCCGAATGAGGCGGGCCAGCCCGCACACTCGCTCGGAAAGCTCCGGGTTGCGCTTGTGGGGCATGGACGATGATCCCGTCTGGCCCTCCCCGAACGGCTCCTCGGCCTCCCGCACCTCGGTGCGCTGGAGAGAGCGGACTTCGGTTGCGAACTTCTCCAGGGACGCCGCTATTAGGGCGAGGGTGGTGACGAAGTGGGCATGACGGTCCCGTTGGATGATCTGGCTGGATACAGGGGCCGTGTTAAGGCCCAGGCGTGCGCAGACCTTTTCTTCCACGTCCGGCGGTATGGTCGCGTGGGTCCCAACTGCGCCCGATATCTTGCCCACTCTAACTGATTCGATGGCCTGATCGAGCCGTTCGCTGTGGCGCCTGACCTCGTCCCACCAGAGGGCGAGCTTGAGACCGAACGTGATGGGCTCGGCGTGGACTCCGTGGGTGCGTCCCATCATCGGAGTGTCTTTGTGGGCCAGCGCCTGTGTCCTAATGGCTTCCGAGAGGGACTCCAGGTCCTCCTTAAGTATCTGACCGGCCTCCACCATCTGCATGCTCAGGGCCGTGTCCAGCATGTCGCTGGAGGTCATGCCCAGGTGGAGCCAACGGCCCTCGTCTCCAAGGCCCTCGGTCACCGACTGTAGGAAAGCGGTCACGTCGTGGCGCGTCCGTTCGAATATCTCTTCCATGCGGCTGTGGTTGTAGCGGGCACGGCGGAGAGCTTCCATGTCCTCGGGCGGTATAACACCGGCCTCCGTCCATGCCTCGCAGACGGCAAGCTCCACCTGCATCCACTTGCCGTACTTGTTCTCGTCGGACCATACGGCCTTCATGCCTGGACGGGAGTATCTTTCTATCATCGCTCCTCTCCCTCCTCACAATGGCCTTGCCGAGTCATCCCGGCATCCACTGCGGCCTGAATGGCGTCGGCGACATCCTTGAAGTCCTCGAATTCGGTGTATCGGAGCCCCTTGTCTTCGCAAACCTCGGCTAGGAGGCTTCTTGCGAACACGAAGTCGGCTATCGACGCGGGACAATAGTCGGACACGCCGTCTCCGACGTAAATCACGCTATGCCCCATCCGTTTGTATGCGTTGACCACTGAGCACTTGCACGTTCCCCAACGGCTGCATGTCTCCTGACTGGAGCCTCCGGTCCCGTCCCAGGAGTGGGGGTAGTCGAAATCGATGCCGTCAACGGAGAAGGAAGTCAAGGCAGAATAGCGGGGTATGTGGCCGAGCTCCTCCCTGTCCAGCAGCGCGTCTACATAGAAGTCCAGTCCCACGGTCACTATGGCCAGCGGTATGTTGTGGGACCGGCAAAGTTGAGACAATTCCTTGAAGTAGGACCGGAGGGTGGCGTTTTCCCTCACCAGGTCCTGCATCTGCTTCAGACCCATGCCTGCCTTGCGAAAGGACTCTTCCTGGTATTCCCTGAAGCTGATGTCGTTGGACTGGGACTGGGAACGCAGGTGCTGCCAGGACGTCGCCCCTGGGGACTGTTTTAGAATCAGATGAGCGACGTTTTCGACTGCGGTCGTCTCGTCGAAATCGCAAATGACAGCGGGGCGGTGTCCGTTGGTTGTCAGGTATGATGAGGCGCCCGTGTTATCTCTCCCGCTGTCGTTTCCGGTAGTCCTCATAAGCTTCCCTGATTTTATCATATTTCAGGCCCAGAATTGAGGCGGCGAGGAAGGCTGCGTTGCGGGCTCCCCATGAACCCACTGCGACGCAACCCACGGGCACTCCAGGCGGCATCTGGGCTATGGCCATCAAGGCGTCTATTCCCTTGAGCTCGCTGGTGGCCAGGGGCACGCCTATGACCGGCTTGGTGGTGTGGGCAGAGACGACGCCGGGCAGGGCCGCCGCTCCCCCCGCTGCGGCGATGAACACTTCTGTCCCGCGGCTTGGGGCCTCGGTGACGTATTCTCTGAGGCGGTCCGGGTTGCGGTGCGCTGACATCACCCTCAGTTCGTGGTCTATGGAGAGGTCCTCCAAGACCTTGGCGGTCTCCTGCGCAAAGGGTTCGTCCGTCGGGCTTCCCATGATGATGCTCACTAGCGGCATCTTTCAAGACCTCCTATTATTCGAGTCTAAAATTGTTGCGTCCCAGACTTTTACAAGCCTATATCAGACCTGCTGTGTTCGCCGCGAAACGCGATTCTCCGTGTGTTGTCGTAAGCGTGGCGCCTTGCATCATCGACGGTCTCCCCGGCGCCGACGACCGTCATTACGCGGCCTCCCGTGGTCAAAGTGACGGGGCCGTGGGGGCCGTCCACGGTCTTGGCGCCGCCCTGGAACACCAGAGCGTCATCGTCCACTGCGTCCAGACCCCACACGGGGTAGCCTGTCTTGTAGAAGCCGGGATAGCCTCCGGAAGCCTTGACCACGCCAACTGTGGCGGATTCGGCCCATTCCAGTGACAACCGGTCCACCGTGCCTTCGATGCAGGCCAACATAACGTCCACCGGGTCGGTCACCAGCCGGGGCAATATGACCTGAGCCTCCGGGTCGCCCAGTCGGCAGTTGAACTCCAACACCTTGGGGCCGTCCTTCGTCAGCATGAGCCCGGCGTAGAGAGCTCCCTGATATGGAATCCCTTCAAGAGCCATGGCCCTCACCACGGGTTCCATTATTTGCCGCCGGACTGTGTCCTCCATATCGGCGTTCCAGAACTTCGGCGGACTGTATGCTCCCATTCCTCCCGTGTTTGGGCCTTGGTCGCTGTCTCCAACCCGCTTATAGTCGCATGCAGCCGTCAGGGAGGATATGTGCTCGCCGTCGGTGAAGGCGAATACACTGACCTCCTGTCCCTCAAGCCATTCCTCGAATACAACCACGTCACCGGCTGAGTCGAAGGTGCGGTTGACCATGCACTCGTCCAAGGCGCCCAGGGCCTGGTCCCGGTTTGAACATACGAACACGCCTTTCCCTGCGGCCAGCCCGTCGGCCTTGACGACGACGGGACGCCGGTACTTCATCAAGAAGTTCCGTGCGGCGTTGTATTCGTTGAAGACCACGAAATCGGGGCTTGGGATGGAATGGGTCAACATAAGATGCCGGGCAAAGGACTTGCTGGACTCCAGGCGGGCCGCGGCCTGAGTGGGGCCGAATATTGGCAGGTTCCTCTGGCGGAAGTGGTCAACGATTCCCGCCGCGAGGGGAGTCTCCGGGCCAACTACCGTGAGATCGATGGCATAGGCCGCTGCTACGTTGGCCATCTCGACAGGATCGTCGGGAACCCCGCCCAAACCAGTGGAATGGGAGACTGTCCCTGGAGCGGAGTACACCTGGTCCACTTTTGGGCTTTTGGACAAAACCCAGGCTAGAGCGTGCTCCCGGGCCCCCGCACCGACGACCAAGATTTTCACTAACCGGCCCTCAACGGCCGTTCATGCAGCCAGAGGGAAAGGAATACATTGGCAGGGAGAGGTCGTCCTACTCCCATTCTATGGTACCCGGCGGCTTGCTGGTGATGTCGTAGACCACCCGGTTGACTCCGGGCACCTCGTTGACAATTCGGTTGGAGATTTTGGCCAGCACATCGTAGGGAAGGCGCACCCAGTCGGCCGTCATGGCGTCCTCGCTGCTCACCGCCCTTATCGCCACCACGTGGTTGTAGGTGCGGTAGTCACCCATCACTCCCACGCTCTTGCTGTCCGTAAGCACCGCAAAGCTCTGCCAAAGCTGGTGGTACAGGTTTGCGTTCTTAACCTCGTCGATGACAACCCAGTCGCAGGCGCGGAGGGTATCCAGCTTCTCAGGGGTCACCTCACCGATGATGCGGATGGCCAGGCCAGGCCCAGGGAACGGCTGGCGGTTGACCATCTCCTCGGGCAGCCCGAGGGCCAGCCCCACGTCTCTCACCTCGTCCTTGAAGAGGTAACGAAGGGGTTCAACCAGCTTCAGACGCATGTTTTCGGGCAGTCCGCCGACGTTGTGATGCGTCTTTATGCGCGCTGCGGCGGTGTTCTCGGGGGTCCTGCTCTCAATCACGTCGGGGTAGAGGGTGCCCTGAGCGAGAAACTCGGTGTTCTCTATCTCGTTAGCCGCTTCCTCGAAGACGTGGATGAACTCCTCGCCCACCGTGCGCCGCTTTTCCTCCGGGTCGATGATTCCGGCCAGCTTATTTACGAACCGCTCAGAGGCGTCGATGTGCAGTAGGTTCAAGTCCATGTTCCGCTTGAACGTGTTAACTACCCGCTCAGGTTCTTCCAACCTGAGCAGTCCGTTGTTGACGAATATGCAGGTCAGCTGGCTTCCCACAGCGTGGTGGACCAACGTAGCTGTGACCGCGGAGTCCACACCGCCGGACAAGGCGCATATCACCTTACCGTCGCCCACCTGACTTTTGATGGTCTCCACCGACTCCTTAACGAAATTCAGGGGAGTCCAGGACCCTTGGCAGCCGCACACTCTATATAGGAAGTTCCCCAGGATGGTCTTGCCGTTGGGGGTGTGGACCACCTCAGGGTGAAACTGCAGGCCGAATATGCGCGAACCGCTTCCCATCACTGCGATGGGTGAGTTGTCGGTGTATCCCAGGGGGGAGAAACCGGGAGGAGGCTCTTCTATCCTGTCGCCGTGGCTCATCCATACCGGCATGGAGTTGGGCAGATCGGAGAACAAGGGGGAGTCGGCTACGTTCTGGTGAAGCACCGAGTGGCCGAACTCCTGTTTGAGACCTGGGGCGACTTTGCCTCCCAGCTGGTGCACCAACACCTGCATTCCGTAGCATATCCCCAGGACGGGCAGCGACCTGTCATACACCCAGGCGGGGGCCAGCGGAGCGCCTTCGTCGTAGACGCTGGACGGTCCACCCGAAAGGATCACGCCCTTCGGGTTGATGCCGGCGACCTGTTCCCATTCGGAGTCCGGGCTGACTATCTCGCAGTAGACTTTGAGTTCTCGGACCCGCCGGGCAATCAGGCGGCTGTACTGGGAACCGAAATCGACGATGACGACGCCTTCGCCGACTCCTACGTGGGCTGACTCCGGGTCGGAAGCGCCGCTCTCCTTGCGGGCGATTTCCAGATAGGTGGACACTTCCAGGTGGTCGCTGGTGGCTACACGGTGGCTTGAAGCGTTGTCCCTCGCCGCCATACTTCCCTTCCGCCTCCGGACAATTCGACCCAAGATAGCGCCTGTGCTATACTCAGTCAAGACAGGGTTAAACTCGGTGCGCGGTTGATTCTCACACATGTCACGGGTCAAGTCCAGAGCGTCAATAACCCCCATCCATGACGCCTGCTCCGGTCTGTCGGAAGCTGTGGAAACAGGCGTGGAAGTCCTGAAGAACCACGGCGTCGTAGCCTATCCTACGGATACCCTCTACGGCCTTGGCGCCGCCTTCAACGACCTGGAAGCAGTGGATAGAGTGTTTGACATAAAAGGACGCCCTCGCAATGCCGCCCTGCCTCTTCTGGTGGCTTCCTCGGCTGACGTGAAACAGGTGGCCTTAGGGCTGGACCCGAGGGCTGAAATTCTCATGGAAGCCTTCTGGCCCGGCCCACTTACGCTCGTGGTCCCAAGCACCCAGGCGACGCCTGACTTGGTGACTGGAGGCCGAGGAACTGTGGCAGTGAGGATGCCCGACCATCCAGTCCCTCAGGAGTTGGTCCGACTCCTAGGATGCCCGATCACAGGCACCAGTGCCAACCCGACGGGCGGCCCAGACCCGGCCACAGCGGAAGACGTCAGAAAGACCCTGGGAGACCTGGTTGATTACGTAATCGACGGAGGACCGGCCCCGATAGGCCAGCCTTCAACAGTCATCGACCTGACCGGAGAACGGCCGCGCTTAATCCGTGCGGGCGCATTGACCGTGGAGGCGATAGAGGAAGCGATTTCAGAGTCCGTCGACGCGGCATAGGACTCGATCAGTGAAGAGCAGGGAGGGAGCGGCGTGCGGATAGCCATCGGAAGCGACCACAGGGGATTTGCACTGAAGCAGTCCCTGATAGACATGATACGCGAGTTGGGCCACGAACCCGACGACGTGGGTTGCTATGACGACGAAGCGGTCGACTACCCCGACTATGCGGAAAAGGTCGCCAGAGCAGTGAGTAAGGGGAAAGCCGCCCGCGGCGTGCTGATATGCGGAACCGGAAACGGCATGAGCATCGCCGCCAACAAGGTGCCTGGAGTGCGTGCGGCAGTGTGCGTTGATGCACTCAGCGCCCGGATGGCCAGGGAGCACAACGACTCCAACGTGGTGTGCATCGGAAGCGGACTTGTGGGAGAATTGTCAGCCCAGGAGACGGTCAAGGCCTATCTTGAAGCCGAATTCGAGGGTGGGCGCCACTCCCGTCGGGTAGACAAGATCGGCGCCATTGAGTCCTCCAAGAAGAGCGGTTCATAGCGAGGCATGACCAGTCTCGTGGACCTCTTGACGCCCGGTCGCCGGGAGCTTCTGGACGAGGAGATAAAGGCGGTTTTCTCCGGGCAGGACGGGCTCCTCTACAACATGTTCCACTACCAGATGGGCTGGATGGACCAGCACGGGGACCCCACCACGGCTTCAATCCGCCACTGCCTGCATCCGATGATGTGCTTGGCAGCCTGCGAGTCCCTATCGGGGGACTTTAAGCCCGCCCTTCCCGCAGCGGCTGCCGTGGAGTTGGTATACAACTTCTCCCTGATACACGAGGACATTCAGTCGGGCAATCCCAACAGAGGCTCTCGCGAGTCGTTGTGGTGGATATGGGGGCCGGGGCAGGCGATAAACGCCGGCGACGGAATGCACGCTATTGCTCGGTTGGCCCTCATGCGCATGGCGGACAACGGCGCCCCTGCGGATAAGGCCCTTGCAGCGCTGCGCTCGCTGGACAAGTCGTGTCTTGACATGTTTGAGGGGCAGCACCAAGACTTGGTGTTTCAGGAACGGCTGGATGTGGGCGTCGGGGCTTATCTAAAGATGGCGGAGTTGAAGGCAGGCGCCCTGACGGGTTCGGCCATGTCCCTGGGAGCGTTGTGCGGAGGCGGGTCGGAGGAGGACATGGAGGCGTTCGCGACGTGCGGCGCCCGTTTGGGGACTGCCTGGCAAATCCAGCAAGACGCAGCGGAGTTGTGGTCCGGCGGGACCGGGAGCGTTCCCAGCCACACCTTGAATAAGAAGAAGTTGTTTCCAGTGGTGCTAGTGTTGGAGACGGCGGAGCTTTCCGTCAAGCGGGAGTTGGGGACCCTCTACTTCAAGCGAGTGCTTGAGTCGGACGACGTCCAGAAAATAGGTGAGATACTCAACGGCCTGTCCGCCAAGGACCGCTGCCAGGAGAAGGTGGAGGAACTTTGCCGCGAAGCTCTAGCGGCATTGGATGTCTCGGAACTCACGGAGTCGGGCCGGGAACAGGTGGGCCTCATCGCCCAGCATATCCGAGACCTTTGCGGGTGACCGATGGCGAAGAAGACCCTGGATGACATAAACGTAGACGGGAAGACGGTGTTGGTACGGGTGGACTTCAACGTGCCAATAGAGCAGGGCATTGAGTTTCTCCCGCAATACGACCACAGGCTGAGGGCTACTCTCCCCACGCTTCAGCGTCTCCACGGGAGCGGCTGCAAGCTGGTCCTCTGTTCCCACCTTGGCAGACCGAAGGGTCAGGTCGTGGAAGGCCTGAGAATGGGGCCGGTGGCAGAGAGACTTTCCGCGTTAATGGGGCTCTCAGTTGAGTCTCTTGACGACTGCGTCGGGGCCGAGGTCGAAGACGCCGTTTCAGCCATGTCTCCGGGCGAGATCATCATGCTGGAGAACCTGCGCTTCCATACAGGCGAGGAGAGCGCCGACAAGGATTTCGCCAAGTCGCTGGCGGAGTTGGCAGACATTTTCGTCATGGACGCCTTTGCGGTAGCCCACAGGGCCCATGCGTCCGTAGTGGGAGTCCCGCAATATCTGCCCACGGTCGCGGGTGAATTGGTGAAGGCCGAGTTGGAGAACATGGGTCGAGCGTTGGAAGCTCCCCAACGCCCCCTGGCGGCTCTGATGGGAGGCGCCAAGGTAAGCGATAAAATCATGGTGCTGGAAAACCTGATCGACAAGATAGACCGGCTGTTCATCGGCGGAGGAATGGCCGTGACGTTCCTCAAGGCCCAGGGACGTTCGGTAGGGGCCTCGAGAGTGGAAGAGGACAGGTTGGAGTTCGCCTCCCAAATCCTGGAACGGGCGGGACAGTTGGGAGTGGATGTCCATCTGCCCTCGGACGTGGTGGTGGCCGATGAAGTCTCCGCCGACGCCGGAGGAGTGAACAACGTGGGCGTAGACGAAATCCCAGAGAACAGCTACGCCTTGGATATCGGACAGGCCAGCGCCGCCGAGTTCTCCCAGGGACTCAAAGGGTGCGGGACAGTCATCTGGAACGGCCCTATGGGAGTGTTCGAGTTCGAACCCTTCTCCCAAGGCACCCGTATAGTTGGCGAGGCGCTTGCCGAGGCTAAAACCGCAACCATCGTGGGCGGAGGTTCCACCGCAGAAGCCGTCGAGGAGATGGGCATACAGGACAGTATGACCCACGTGTCCACCGGCGGCGGAGCGTCCCTGGAGTTTCTGGAGGGCAAGGAGCTGCCCGGCATCGCGGCCATTCTCGACAAAGACTCTTAAACTGGACCGGTTGGGTCCGACGGCGTAATCGTACGAAGGAGGGCGGATGGTCAACCTGGAGGTCTTGAAGGACTCTTTCCAGACAACCGATTCCAAGATCGTGATGCTGGTGGCCGATGGGCTTGGAGGCCTTCCCCATCCCGACACTAAGCTGTCGGAGTTGGAGACGGCTCGGACTCCCAACTTGGACGCCCTTGCGTCGGAGAGCGCTTGCGGACTGACTGTCCCGGTCATGCCTGGAGTGGCTCCCGGCTCCGGCCCGGGGCATCTCGCTTTGTTCGGGTACGAGCCTACGGAATATCTCATAGGACGCGGCGCCCTTGAGGGTCTGGGAATCGAGGTGGACCTACGGGAAGGCGACGTGTGCGCAAGGGGCAACTTCTGCACCGTGGACGCCCAGGGAAACCTGGTGGACAGGCGTGCAGGGAGGGTCCCGTCCGAGGTGACCATACCCCTCTGCGCCGAGCTGGACAAAATCGAGATGGACGGCGTCGACCTGCGGGTTTATCCGGTGGAAGGATACCGGTTCGTGCTGCATCTCAGGGGAGAGGGACTGAACGAGTCTGTCTCCGAGACTGACCCACAGCGCATAGGCGTGCCCGACGTGGAGGCATACGCCCTTGAAGAGAACGCGGAGAAGACAGCCGCAATCGTACGCAGTTTCGTGTCTCAGGCGCGCAGCATCCTCAACAATGAGGAGCGCGCAAACATGGTCCTTCTGCGGGGGTTCTCCAGCCTTCCCCACTTGCCCTCTATGGGAGACGCTTTCGGCCTGAACCCGGCGGCCATTGCCGCCTACCCAATGTACAGGGGTCTCGCCCAAATCGTCGGCATGAAAGTGATTCCTACCGGCAGGACGTTTGGCGACGAGTTGGACACCCTGGAAGCGAACTATGACAGCCACGACTTCTTCTACATCCACTATAAACCGGCGGACGCCGCCGGCGAGGACGGCAACTTCGAGGGTAAGGTAAAAGCCCTGGAGGACCTGGACACGTATATTCCACGCCTGAGAGAGATGAAGCCCGACGTGCTCATGGTTGCGGGCGACCACTCCACTCCAGCTATCATGGCGGCCCACAGCTGGCACCCGGTGCCATTCTCGCTGCGGTCGGCCTACACACTGGGAGAGGGGGTTGACGCCTTCTCCGAGCGGGCTTTCACCAACGGTTCCCTTGGCCGAATGCCCGCCGTCAACGTCATGCTTTTGGGGCTGGCCCATGCGGGCAAGCTGGCTAAATTCGGACCCTAGTTTCTGATTCTGGAGTTTGACCATGCCTGTTCCCTTGGTAGCCGGAAACTGGAAAATGAACACCACCATTGCCGAGGCCGTGGCCCTTGCCGAGGCCGTGAAAGAGGCGGTGGATGGAATAACCGGCGTGGACGTACTGGTGTGCCCCCCCTTCGTGTCTCTGGCGCCGGTGGCAGAAGCGCTGGAGGGCAGCCGGGTGATGGTGGGCGCCCAGAACATGCACCACCAAGCCAGCGGCGCCTTCACCGGTGAGGTGGCCCCCGGCATGATTGCCGGAATGTGCCGGTACGTAATCCTCGGCCACTCTGAGCGGCGCCAGCTTTTCGGCGAGGACGACGGGTTGATAAACCTGAAGGTCAAAGCAGCGGTCGACGCTGGATTGATTCCCATCCTGTGCGTTGGGGAGACATTGGAGCAGAGAGAAGGTGGAAAGGCTGGCGAGGTGGTCGGAAATCAGGTGAAGGCAGGCCTCGACGGCGTGTCTCCGTCGGGAGGGCTGGTCGTGGCCTACGAACCCGTATGGGCCATAGGTACGGGAGTGTCGGCCACGCCTGAGACGGCCTCCGAGATCATGGGAGGGGCCATTCTCAAGACCCTGGAAGACCTCTACGGCGCCCAGACGGCCTCCCAGACTCCGCTTCTCTACGGCGGAAGCGCGAACCCCAACAACATCGGAGGTTTCGTAAGTCAGGACGTGATACACGGCGGCCTGGTGGGCGGCGCAAGCCTCAGGGCCGACCAGTTCGCAGCCATAGTGAAAGCCACTGCCGCCGCCAAGTCCGCCTGACCGGTCCGATGGACGAAAGGCTCATAGTCGTCCTGGGGCCCACTGCAACGGGCAAGACAGAACTGGGCATCCGCCTGGCTGAAGAGTTCGACGGCGAGATAGTCGGCGCCGACTCGCGGCAGGTATACCGGTTCATGGACGTGGGCACAGCCAAACCCACCGCCGAGCAGCGGGCCAGGGCGCCGCACCACCTCATAGACATCCTGTACCCAGATCAGGAGTTTGGCCTTGCGGAGTTCCTGCGGAGTGCCCGACAGCGCATTGAATCCGTCAGGTCAAAGGGTAGGCTCCCCATTGTTGTCGGCGGGACCGGCCAGTATATCTGGGCTTTGCTCGAAAACTGGAAGGTCCCCCGGGTCCCGCCGAACCCGGAGCTACGCCGCGAGTTGGAAGAGTTCGCGGCGACACGCGGGGCAGACGCTTTACATAAATTGCTCCAACAGGCGGATCCCGCATCCGCCGGACGCATCGACACGCGCAACACCCGCCGGGTAATCAGGGCATTGGAAATCCATCGTGCCGTCGGCGGGACTGACGCTGAGACGGAACGTAAAGAGGCCGTTTCAGACAACGCGCTGGTGATTGGACTGACAACGGAACGCAAACAGCTATTCCGCACGATAGACGACAGAGTAGACCGCATGGTGGAGGACGGGTTGGCGGCCGAGGCGGCGAATCTCTTACGTAGAGGCTATTCGTGGGACCTTCCTTCTATGTCAGGCGTGGGCTACAAGGAGATGGGCGTCTATCTGGCCGGTCAGCGGTCCTTGGAAGAGTCCATCGCCCGCATCAAGACCAGGACACACAGGTTTGCACGCCAACAGTACAACTGGTTCAACCTGGAGGACTCGCGCATACATTGGTTGGACGTGGGGTCGTCTTTAGATCCAGCGTCGGAGAGGACAGATGGGGGTGCCGGCCACGGTGAAGCTGTCGGCAAAGCGATGCTCTTGGTGAGCAATTTCTTAAGTCGTACACGGGTGGTACAATAGCGGCGACCCACCGAGAGCCGCCGTCGCAAAGGAAAATGTTGTGAAATTCACCAAGATGCAGGGAGCGGGCAACGACTACGTTTACGTTGACGCCCGCGACATGGAGCGGGACTGGGCGTCGTTGTCGGTGGCTATGAGCGACCGCCATTTCGGAGTGGGCGGCGACGGCGTAATCGTCATACAAAACTCCGACGTAGCCCAGCTCAGGATGCGCATCTTCAACACGGATGGCTCTGAAGGAGAGATGTGCGGCAACGGGATACGCTGCGTGGCCAAGTACGTCATCGACAGGAAGATAGCCCAGCCTTCCACGGAAGGCATCTCCATCGAAACCCTGGCGGGCGTAAGGACGGTGCAGGTCATCAAGGACAGGGGCCAAATCGTCGGAGCGCGGGTGGCAATGGGCGAACCCATATTTGCGCCTGCGGACGTACCGGTAAAGCTCCCGGAATCGGCCGGAGGGTCGTCGGATTCACCCGTGTTGGAGTTCCCCGTCGAGATAGGCGGCGCCGCTCTGAACTTGAGTTTCATTTCAATGGGCAACCCCCACGCCGTGGCGTTCATAGACCAGCCTGTGGATGAGTTCCCCCTTCACTCCGTCGGGCCTCAGGTGGAACATCACGTCATGTTCCCCAACAGGGTGAACTTCGAGATAGTGAACATACGCAACAAGCACTCCCTCGTCGCCCGCGTCTGGGAGCGCGGCTCCGGAGAGACACTGGCTTGCGGCTCTGGGGCCAGCGCAATCGGAGTGGCGTCATACCTCCTGGGTCACACCGAAGAGTTCGTTGACATAACGCTCCCTGGAGGGATGCTGAACATCAGCTGGGCGGGCATGGGTGACGTATACATGGAAGGCCCCGCCGTTGAGGTCTTCGAGGGGGAATGGGCGGAGCCTGAATAGCCTTGCATATCTGAATGGAGCAATAGACTAATGACCGCAAAGTTCTCCGAACGTCTGGGCAAGCTGGCGCCCTACCCCTTTGTCGAAATATCCCGAATTCTGGCCGAAAAACGGGCCGCCGGCGAGGACGTGGTCACCTTTGGTATAGGAGACCCAGACATTCCCACGCCCGACAATGTCATAGACCGCCTTATAAGTGCCTCCCACACCCCGGCCAATCACCGCTATCCCGAGTCCGACGGGCTTCCAGAATGCCGGGACGCCATAGCGACCTGGTACCGGAACACCTTCGGTGTGGAGGTGGACGGCGCCACAGAGACGCTGCCTCTGATAGGCGCCAAGGAAGGCATTGGGCACGTGGCCTTCGCCTTCTTGGACCCCGGCGACGTGGCATTGATTCCCGATCCGGCATACCCCGTCTACGGTGTGGGCACCATGTTCTCCGGCGCCCGGAGCTACGTCATGCCTCTCAAAGAGGAGAATGGATGGCTCCCTGAACTGGACGAGATTCCCTCGGAGGTGGCCAGGGACGCCAAGATCATGTGGCTGAACTACCCCAACAACCCCACCTCGGGCGTGGCAGACATCGACTACTATAAGAAGGTCGTCGACTTCGCCCGGCAATATGACGTGGCCATTCTCCACGACGCCGCCTACAGCGAGGTGGTCTACGACGGATACAGGGCGGCCAGCTTCCTGGAAGTGGACGGCGCCAAAGAGGTTGGGATGGAGTTCCATTCCCTCTCCAAGTGCTTCAACATGACCGGATGGCGTTTCGGCATGGCCGTGGGTAACGCCGACATGATCAAAGCCCTGTTCCAAATCAAGGCCAACCTGGACTCCGGCATACCCCAGGCCATACAGGAGATGGCGATGGAGGCCCTTACCGGCCCCCAGGACGCCATAGCCGCAAACAACGCCATTTACCAGCGACGCAGGGACAAGCTCTGCGACGTCCTGAACCGCATCGGACTCAAGGTGATTCCGCCCAAGGCTTGCCTCTACGTGTGGGCCAGAGTCCCTGAGGGGTACACGTCGGCGGAGTTCGCCGCCCGTCTGCTGGACGAGAAGACCATCGTAGTCACCCCCGGTTCCAGCTATGGCGCCTACGGAGAAGGTTACATAAGATTCTCATTGACTACACCGGACGAACGCGTCGACGCCGGAGTAGAACGCCTGGCAACCTGGAAAATACCCCCGCCGTCGGGGTCATAGGAGCCCAAGCCTATACCCAGGTCACCCGAATCCACCGGACCGCCCGTCGAACGAGTCGTCCTCGTAGGGATCGAACTCAAGAAGGGTCCTGCGCTGTGGGACCTGCAAGACTCTTTGCGGGAGCTTGAATTTCTGGCCGATACGGCTGGCGTTGAAGTGGTGGGAAAGGTCAGCCAGAGGCTGGACAGGCCGACCCACCATTACCTAGGCTCCGGCAAGCTGGAAGAACTCAAAGACCTGGTCATCACTTCCGAGTCCGACGCGGTGGTCTTCGACGACGAACTGACCCCCACCCAGCAGCGCAACCTGGAGAACTCTCTCAGAGCGAAAGTAATCGACCGCACCGCTCTGATTCTGGACATCTTTTCCCGCCAGGCGTCCACCAGAGAAGGCCAGCTACAGGTGGAGCTTGCCCAACACCAATACCTGCTGCCGCGCCTCGTTGGCCAATGGTCCCACCTGGAAAGGCTGGGAGGCGGCATAGGCACTCGCGGCCCCGGAGAGACCCAGCTAGAGACGGACCGTCGTCTTATCAGGCGGCGGATTCAGCGGCTGGAGCTTGAGCTGCAAAACGTCAGCAAGCGGCGGGAGTCCTACATGGGCCGCCGGAAGCAGGCCCGCCTTCCCGTAGTTTCGATGGTGGGATACACCAACGCGGGAAAGAGTTCCCTCTTCAACGCCGTCAGCGGCGGCGGGGTGCGAGTGCAGGACCGGCTCTTCTCCACACTGGACCCGGTGACCCGCCGCATCTATCTGCCTGGTGGGCGGCAGGCGCTGCTCACCGATACGGTGGGTTTCATCCACAAGCTCCCGCCGACTGTGGTCGACGCCTTCAGGGCCACCTTGGAAGAACTAAGGGAAGCCGACCTGCTGCTCCACATCATCGACGTTGCTCAGCCAAAGGCCCCGGAGCAGGCGGAGGTGGTGGAGCAGACCCTCAAGGAGTTGGACCTGGACCACAAGCCCCGCATCCTTGTAGTAAACAAGATGGATCTGCTGACGGACTCTCCCAACGGCGCCCGGCCCCCGGAAATCCCTGGAGTCGCATCGACCGGGCCGGTCGTGTTGGTGTCGGCCCTCAAGGCGTGGAACCTCGACGGCTTGCTGGAAGAGATAGAACGCCAGCTTTTGGCCCAGGGAGCGCTGCCTCCGTCGGAATGGCAGTCCACCCCATCGACACAGCCCTCCGGCTGACCCTGTAACCAGGAAAGTCGAAATCTCCGGCGCTTTGTAGCGGTGCTCCGACTCCTTCCATGGCGGCGGCGAGAAACGGCTTTCTCCGTCGATTCCCATTATGTAATTCGGCTCAAAAACCGTTATGTCATCCAGCGCTTGGGCATCATGTCTACATAACGTATGTTGTGCGAACCTCCATCCAGAAAAACGTCCTTCACGCCAGCGTGGTAGAATTTCCCTAAAAATGGAAGGTGAAAGATGGCCGTGACCCCTTTCGAAGTCCAGGTTCCCGACGACGTTCTGGCAGACCTGAGAGACCGGCTGAGCCGGACGCGGTGGCCCGATGAGATCCCAGGGTCGGGTTGGGACTACGGGTCCAACCTGGACTACATCAAAGAGTTGGTGGAGTACTGGCGGACCGGATTTGACTGGCGGGCCCAGGAGGCTTACCTCAACTCCTTCCCCCAGTTCAGGACCCAGGTCGATGGAATGGGCATCCACTTTTATCACGTTAAAGGAAATGGCCCCAACCCGATTCCCATCATCGTGACTCACGGTTGGCCCAGTTCCATTTTCGAAATACTGAAGCTCATACCGCTGTTGTCCGATCCCGGCGCCCACGGCGGCAATCCGGCGGACGCCTTCGACGTTATCGTTCCCTCCATGCCGGGCTACGGCTTCTCCGACCAGACCCGGGAGCGAGGGATGAACGTTGCCCGCATCGCGGAGCTTTGGAACAAGCTAATGACCGAGAACCTGGGCTATTCGTGTTACGGCGCCCAGGGCGGCGACTGGGGCGCCAATGTCACGGTGCGCCTTGGCTATGGCTTCCCCGACCGCCTTATCGGGGTTCACGCCACGTCAGTGGGCACCGCCCAACCGGACTTGGGACCCGGTTCCAGGCCCTTGTCCGACGCGGAGAAGGCCCTTCTGGCCCGTCGGGAGGATTGGCAGAGGAACGAAGGCGGGTACGCCCACATCCAGGGCACCAAGCCCCAGACGTTAAGCTACGGCCTGAACGACTCCCCGGCGGGGCTGGCGGCGTGGATAGTGGAGAAGTGGCGCACGTGGAGCGACTGCAACGGCGACGTGGAGAGCGTATACACCAAGGACGAGCTCCTCACCAACGTCACGATTTACTGGGTGACTCAGACCATCAACTCGTCAGTGCGTCTCTACTATGAGAACAACTACAATCCCTGGTCCTACGAGCCTGGGACCGGAGTCACCGTGCCCTGCGCCCTGGCCATCTTCCCTAAGGAGATATCCCAGCCGCCCAGGGAGTTCGCCGAGCGCCACCTGAACGTGCAGCAGTGGACTGAAATGCCCAGTGGAGGCCACTTCGCGGCCATAGAAAAGCCCCAGATGCTGGCCGACGACGTCAGGAACTTCTTCCGAGCGTTGCGTTAAGTTGGTTATGTAATCCAGTGCATATGGAACCATCGACGTTTGTAGGGGCGACCGGCCGGTCGCCCCTACCCCATAGCCAGTCATTCAAAAGCCCATTGAGCAGCCCCTCGATCGGATAGGAGCAGGCTCCAAAGGCCGCCCCTTGTCCATACGAAGCCTATCGAATATGATACGCCGAGGCAGGGCGCTGACTGGGCGTCCACCCGGGTCTTGAGAAATCTCCCCTGAACGGAGGCGCTTTCTATGGCTGACAGACACATTCCGACCGAAGATGAAGTCTTGAGCTGGATGCAGAAATACTCCAACTGGGGCCGGTGGGGTCCCGACGACGAAATGGGGACCCTGAATTTTATTACCCCGGCGAAACGGGCCCAGGCGGCGGCGTTGGTGCGTGAAGGGATATCGGTCAGCGCTTCCCGGCCCATCATCCCTGAACTCAGTTCAGACCTCATGGGCATTCCTCCCATCCACTACATGTCGAACTCCGGCGACACCGCCCCTGAAAAGGGACCGGGCGGCGCTTCCGACTTTCTCGGTCTGGCGTTCCACGGCTACACCATCACTCACCTGGACAGCCTGTGCCACATGTTCTGGGACGGCAAGATGTACAACGGCAAGCCCGCGTCAATGGTGGGCGTTCAGAAGAAGGCCACCGCCGGAGGCGTCGAGAATGCGAAGGACGGAGTAATCACCCGAGGCGTCCTTCTAGACATCGCCGGACTCAAGGGCAAGGACTGGCTCGACGCAGGCGAACCGGTCTTTCCCGACGAACTTGAGGCTGCCGAAGAGGCCGCCGGTGTCAAAGTCGAGGAAGGCGACTGCCTGATGGTCCGCACGGGCTGGTTCAAGAAGCGGATGGTGGAAGGCCCCCACCACAACACCGACCGTCCAGGTCTGCACGCAGCTTGCATTCCATACCTGTACGAGCGCGGCGTGTCCATCATCTTCGCCGACGCCGCCCAAGACGTCGGCCCGGCGCCCGAATATCCCATCACGGGCCTGCCTATACACCGCGTGGGCATACCCCACATGGGCCTCTGGCTCATTGACTGCGGCAACTGTGAGGAGGTGGCCGAGGTCGCCCAGCGTTTGAACCGATATGAGTTCATGTTCATAATGGCTCCGCTAAGGTTCAACGGGGCCACCGGGTCGCCCATCAATCCGCTGGCGGTTTTCTAGCGTTATGTTAGCTCCATGCCCGTCTCCGGAGGCAAAGATATGACCGAACGCAAGGCTCCCTCCGAAGCTGAAGTTCTGGCCTACATGGAGTCCTTGTCCAACTGGGGCCGGTGGGGGCCTGACGACGAGCTGGGCACTCTCAATCTAATTACCCCCCAGAAGAAAGCAGCGGCTGCCGCTCTCGTTACTGAGGGGATCGGAGTCAGCTGCGCCCGGCCGATTATCCCGCAGATTGCCTCCGACACGGGCGTCGACAGGGTCCCGCCCATGCACTATATGATCAACTCCGGGGAAGCCGCCCCAGCCGTAGGCCCGGGCGGGGTCTCCGACTTCATAGGCCTCTACTTCCACGGCTGGACAATCACCCACCTGGACTCCATCTGCCACCAGTTCTGGGACGGCAAGATGTTCAACGGCAAGAGTGCCAAGGACGTAAGCACTGCGGGCAAGGCCACTGTCGGCGGCATCCAGCTGACCAAGGACGGCATAGTCACGAGGGGCGTGCTGCTGGACGTCACCAAGGTCTTGGGAAAGCCCTGGCTGGAAGCGGGTGAGGCGGTCTTCCCCGAGCACCTGGAGGCAGCGGAACAGGCCCAGGGGATACGCGTGGAAGAGGGAGACGCCCTGATCGTGCGAATGGGCTGGTACAAGAAGCGGGAAGAGGTAGGACCGCCGCCCGACTCCGGCAGGCCCGGTCTGCATGCCGCCTGTCTGCCCTGGCTGCGAGAACGGGGCGTGTCCTTGATAGTGGCCGACGCGTCCCAGGACGTGCAGCCCAGCGGGTACAGTTTGCGTATACCCATCCACACCATCGGCATGGTGGGCATGGGCCTGTGGCTCATCGACGCCGCAAACCTGGAGGAAGTGGCCCCCGTGTGTGAGCGGCTCAATCGATGGGAATTCATGTTCACAGTGGCGCCTCTCAGGTGGGACAAGGCCACCGGGTGCCCCGTCAATCCCCTGGCCATCTTCTAAGGAGGACCTGTATGGCTGACCGCAAGACACCCACTGAAGAGGAACTCATCGGCTATATGACTTCGTTGTCCAACTGGGGGCGCTGGGGCGCCGACGACCAGTTGGGGACTCTGAACCTCATTACGCCCGAGAAGCGTGCCCAGGCGGGCAGGTTGATACGGGACGGCGTGAGCGTCAGCTGTGCCCGGCCCATCATTCCGGAAGCGGCAGTGCCCGACGTCACGTCCATCCCGCCCCTCCACTATATGATCAACACAGGTGAAGTCACCCCGGAAAAGGGCAACGGGTACGCTTCCGACTTCCTGGGCATCTCTTTCCACGGGCTGACAGTGACCCACCTGGACAGCCTGTGCCACCAGATTTGGGACGGTCGTATGTACAACGACCGCCCGGCCCGTGAGGTCAACGTCCGTGAGCGGGCCAGCTCCCTCAGCGTTGACAAGGTGAAGGACGGCGTAGTCACTCGGGGCGTCCTGTTGGACATCGCCAAGCTCAAGGGCAAGGACTATCTTGACCCCGGCGAGGCGGTTTTCACCGACGACCTGGAAGCCGCCGAGGAAGCCCAGGGAGTCCGTGTGGAAGAGGGTGACGCATTGTGCCTGCGCTTCGGTTGGTACAAGCGTAGGCTGGAGGAAGGACCTCTAGCCGGCGGCGTGAGGCCGGGGCTTCACGCCCAGACGCTGCCCTGGCTGCGTGAACGTGGGGTCTCCATACTATTCGCCGACGCTTCCCAGGACGTTCATCCCGCGCCTGAATACCCCAACGTATCGCCTCCCATCCACAAAGTGGGAATCGTCTACATGGGCCTCTGGCTCATCGACGCCGGAAACTGCGAAGAGTTGGTCCAGGTGTGCGAGCGGCTGGGCAGATGGGAGTTCATGTTCACGGTGGCTCCGCTGGTGTTCAAGAACGCCACCGGCTCCCCAATAAACCCCGTGGCCATATTCTAGGACCGTCAGCGAACATTCGGAGGCCATGTTATGACAACCAGAAAACTCCCCACCGAACAGGAAGTGCAGGGCTACATGCAGTCCCTCAGCAACTGGGGCAGGTGGGGAAACGATGACGAAATCGGCACCATGAACCTGATTACTGAAGCCAAGAAGGCGGAGGCGGGCGCCCTGGTCAAAGAAGGTGTAGCGGTCAGCTGTTCGCGGTTGATTGTGCCTGAGATTGCGCCGGACTTGGGCGCCTTCCGCATTCCTCCCGTCCACTACATGATAGGCAGCGGAGAGGCGGCCCCGGCGAAGGGTTCTGGAGGCGCTTCCGACTTTATAGCCCTCTACTACCACGGTGTCACCATCACCCATCTGGACTCCATCTGCCACCAGTTCTGGGACGGCCAGATGTATAACGGGCGGCCTGCGGACTCAGTAGGCGTCCAGAAGAAGGCTGCCGAGGGCGGCATCGAGCTGGTGAAGGACGGGGTGGTCACGCGAGGCGTGTTGTTGGACATTGCCAAGCTTAAGGGTAAGGACTGGCTGGAGGCCGGCGAACCCGTCTTCCCCGAGGACTTGGACGCAGCGGAAGCCGCCCAGGGCGTCAAGGTGACCGAAGGAGACGCACTGATTGTACGGTTGGGATGGTACAAGCGGCGTCAGGAAGCTGGGCCTCTGGACACCCCGGACAGGCCCGGTCTGCATGCCGCATGTCTGCCGTGGCTAAAGGAGCGGGGCGTGTCGCTGCTGGTTGCCGACGCATCCCAGGACGTGAGCCCCAGCGGGTACACGAATCCCGGAGGCCCCATCCATGTGGTGGGGATCGTGTTTATGGGCCTGTGGCTCATAGACGCGGCCAACTGCGAGCAACTCACAGAGATGTGCCAGAAGCTGGGCCGTTGGGACTTCATGTTCCTCGTGGCCCCACTAAGGTGGGACAAGGCTACCGGCTCCCCCGTCAACCCCTTGGCCATCTTCTAACTAACATTCGGGTATTGTTGGGTCCCGCTCCCTAAGACGATTCTATAAGGACTCGCGTACCGCCCTCTCCCCTTGGGAGAGGGTTGGGTGAGGGGGTCTTAGCTTAAGACCCCAGATATCGACCTTCGCCGGTATGACGGTCGGTAAGGGTTCCCGTTCCCCCTGCAAGTTCAGCTTACCCAACTAGTCGGAACTTGCGGAGGCTCTTCAGTTCCTGGGGCGGGTTCCTGTGCTGGCCGCGGATGGTGTAGGAGACCTCACTGACGTACAAGTCACCCCGTGAGTCCACTGCGATGCCGTGAGGAGCTATGAACTGGTGGGGCTCTTCCCCCTCTTCAGGGTCACCGAAACGGGAGACCATGTTCCCTTCCAAGTCGTAGATGCTAACCCTGTGTCCCAGGCCGGGAGCGTCGTCCACTCCGCCCATGCCGTTGAGTTCACCCACATAGATGTGGCCGTGGCGCAGCACCATTGCGTCGGGACGGTGGATGTTGTTCCACATGGTCAGGAAGTTCCCCTCAGGGTCGAATAATTGGATGCGGTGGGCTTCCCGGTCCACCACGTATATGCGGTCATTCTCATCGACGGCTATGTTGTGGGGGCGTATGAACTGACCAGCGTCGATGCCAGGCTCCCCCCAGGAAAACTTGTACTCACCCTGCGGGGAGTAGACGTGGATGCGAGAGTTTCCGTACCCGTCGGATATGTAGAAGTCTCCGTTGGCTGACCTTATGGCGCCGGAGGTGGGGCGGTTGAAGGGTTGGCCGGACCACTTGGGCGCCGGGTTTTCCCTCTCTCCGATCTCCATCAGCTTCTCACCCTCCAGGGTGAATATTTGCACAGTGTGAATGCCGTCGTCAGCGGCGACCACCCGGTCGTCGTCTGAAATATAGAGTCCGTGAGTCCTGTCGCTGAAAAGTCCTTCGCCGAAAGACCTGATGAAGTTGCCGTCCCGGTCGAAAACGATGATGGGGTGCTCACCCCTGGTCAACACATAGACGTTATCCTGGGAGTCCACAGCGACTCCTGGACATTCCTGGAAATTCCAACCCTGGGGCAGCTTCTCCCAGTCCGGCACGGGCTCGAAAACGTGGCTTCCCTGGCCAAGTCGCATTGTCATGTCTCAAACGCCTCCGAATCAGCTTTATGTCAAACGGCAGCTTATGCCAAAAGCTCTCGGACACTATACCACGTCAGACATGAACACGGCCAAGCGACGCGCATCAAGAGCCTGTTGGACGAACGGGTAGAGGCCGCCCCAGGAAGGGGAGACTCGAATTCAGGTTCCTTAGAAGCGGAAGTGCTCTGTCTCGCGGTTCCGATAATCGTCTGTCTTGGGCTCGGAACTGGACTGAGACAGCGCATAGGAGTGGGAAGGCGTCTCCGCAGGCGGCGCCTCCTCCTCTTCCTCATCTTCGAATGGAGGCCACACGATGCGTTTTGTGTCGTCGCTTTCAACTTGGGCAGCAAAGCTGGGGAGTTCCGCCTGCTCCTCTGCCTGTTCCTCTTCCTCTTCGGCCTCGATGGCCTCAATCACCGGCGCTTGTCTGGAAAGTTCGAAGGCGGCAATCGCCGGAACTTCGGTGGCCGCTTCCTCTTCCTCGTTGTCCTCAGCGACCTCCATGACCGGGGCCTCGGCAGAAACTTCTGCGTGCTCACAGTCGTCGTCGTGCTCGTGGGCGTCGATAATCGGGGTTTCGTCGGCTTCCTCAGTGGCTTCCATCGCCGGGAACGTGGGCGCTTCGGGGTAAGCTAGGCCGTTTTCGTTGTCGGTCAACCGGATGCAAACGTTGTTGATGATAAGGGCCTCGACGTTCCGCCCCAACCACTCGTCGACGAAGTCTATGGTCATCTCAAAGTGGGGCGAGACAGCCTCGGGACCTTCCTCTGAGCCGTTGGACAGCATGAGATTGCCGTCCCTGATTTCTTCGAACTGGCCGAAGACTTTGGATGCTTGAAGAATCCTTCCTGAATCGGTCACCTTGAACCTCCTTAGTTGAAAAAAAAGAAAAATAAAAATACCCAGCGATTATAATCGACGCTGTTTCTATGCCCCAAGACGCCGACATAGGCTCTTATCACGTCTTTGAAGCCGAAAAGCCTGTGGAAACGCTCACAGGAATAGGGGAGCTACGGGCAGGAAGAGGCATAAATTGGACACGATGTTGGCTTGGGAGTAATATGTTGCCGAATGGACCGAAAGGAGGACTGGCATGGCAGAGGACATCGGCCTGTTTGAAGCTATCTACTCCCAAAGGGCTCTGCGGTACTTCAAGCCCGACCCAGTGGATGACAACCTGATTTGGAAGATCTTGGACGCCGGAATCAGAGCTCCAAGCGGCAGCAACTCCCAAGGTTGGGGATTCGTGGTCATCAGAGACCCTGAACAGCGGAGGAAGATTGGGGAATATTCACGTCAGCACCCCATCACTCCGCCGCCGAACCTCAACAAATCTGAGACAATCATGTACCGGGGCGCCTTACACTTGGCTGAGCACATGGAAGACGTTCCGGCCTACATTCTCGTGTGCCAGCAGACCAAAGCCGGCGCGGGTCCTGCTGGTTCATCTATATACCCGACGGTGCAGAACATACTTCTGGCGGCCCGCGGTCTTGGTCTGGCCAGCGCGCTCGTGACACGCCAGAAGTCCTTTGAAGAGGAGTTGAAAAGGGACCTGGGGATGCCCGACGACTGGGAGACGATATGCCTTCTCCCGTTGGGTTATCCCGACGGCGTAAAGTACGGTCCCAACAACCGGCGGTCCGTGGAAGAGGTGACTCACTTCGACAAGTGGTGAGCGCAGTCTTCCTGGGTCGTTCGATGAATTTAGCCAAGCTACTCAATCGTTAAGGAGGCAGCGGCAATGAAATTCGGAGTATCCGTTTTTGCGCAAAACTACACGGACTGGGACCGGTATTTGGCGGGGGACTTCTCCAAGCCTCCCATTCAACAGGACCATGAAATTTTCCAGGAAGACCTGGATCTGGCCGACTTGTCGGAGAGCTTGGGGTATGACGCTATCTGGGCCACTGAGCACCATTTCACCCCTTACGAGTTGATGCCTGACGCCCTCCAGTTTCTGACCTACTTTGCTGGAAGGACCGAGAAGGTGGGTATGGCCACCATGGTGGTGGTGCTGCCGTGGCATGACCCCATACGAGTGGCCGAGCAGATTGCCATGCTTGACGTGATGCTGAAAGGGCGTCCCATTACGTTGGGGTTCGGCAGAGGCGCCGCCAGAGTGGAGTTCGAGACCTTCAACATCCCCATGTCCGAGTCCAGGGAGCGCTTCAAGGAAGCCCAGGAGATTATCACGCTTGCCCTGAGCCAGGAGCGATTCTCCTATGACGGCAACATCTTCAAGGTTCCGGAGATGAGCATACGGCCTCAGCCGTTGTCCAAAGACCTGCCTGAACGGATATACATTTCGTCCATCACCAACGCGAGCATCGAGGCCGCCGCCGAATCGGGCGCAGGGCTCATGATCATTCCCCAAAAGGCATGGGAAGACCATATCAAGGACTTGGACTTCTACAACTCCACGCGTATCGAAAAGGGACTGGTCCCCCGAAATCCCGCGGTAGGTTGTTTCATGTACTGCGCGGAGACCGAGGCCGAAGTCGAGCAGGGCGTCAAAGAGTTCATGCCCAACATGAACTGGACGGCCACCAGGCACTATGAGTTCGACGAGGCGACCCACTTCCGCGCCACCAAGGGATACGAGGCGTACGCCGACGCGGCAGAACGGATCAACAGGGGCGACCCCAGGGCCCATCAGGACGACACCCAGGTCATCGGCACCCCTGAGCAGTGCTTGGCGAAGCTGCGCAGAATCCAGGAGTACGTCAAACCCATCGAGATGTTCGGCATGTCCCGGTTCGGAGGCATGCCCGCCGAGAAAGCCAGAAAGAGCCTTGAGCTTTTCGCCAAAGAGGTGCTGCCAGCCCTACATGAGGACCCGGTGCTGGACCCCATAACTGGCGTTCCCAAGACCTAGAGGGTGAACTGACTGCGGAATGAGAAGGCGCCTGCTGCAAAGCAGGCGCTTTTCCTTGATTCCGGACTGAGCAGAGTCTGGAACGCATCACAGTATAGTTATGACAACTAACCTGTGCCCCGGAAAACGTCTCAAGCCGCCGCTACGACGCACTATCCGACAAAGGTATAGAATAGGGGCCTGATGGCTCAGCTGGTTCAGCAAATACTGGGGTTCCGCCGTTCGGGCAGTGTTTTCTACGGCTGGTGGCTGGTCGGCGTATCGGGTGTCTTCCTGGCTATAGTCATCGCTCCTTACTTCGAAGCGCTGAGCCTTTGGAACGTAGCGTTACAGAACGAATTCGGATGGACCGTAACGCAACTCAACCTGGCTTGGATATTCGCTCGCATGGAAGGCGGCTTGATGGGGCCGGTGGAGGGGTGGTTGACCTCCAAATGGGGCGCCCGGCGAATGGTGCTGATAGGGATGTCCATCATGGGAACAGGGTGGATACTCTTCAGCTTTACTGATAACCTCTGGTTCTTCTATTTATCTTACATCCTGATATCCACGGGAATAGGGGTTGGCGCATGGCTCGCCATCATGACAACCATCAACCACTGGTTCGTGCGAAAACGATCCATGGCCATGGGAATTTCCAGCGTCATCACGAGGATGATGGCGATTCCGATTCTTTTCGCCCTTGCTTGGGCGATAGATCCGGACGAAGCCAATTCCTGGAGGGAAACTGCCAGGGTGATCGGCGTCGTGTTGTTGCTGATAACAGCTCCTATGTATTTCTTCATCAAGAACCGTCCTGAGGACTCCGGCGAGCAGCCCGACGTCCGTTACGACGTTGCAAGTCAAAACCTCGCGGCTGCTCCAGCGTCGTCGGGTTTTGAGTTGATGCCTGGGGAACCGTCCTTCACGGTCCGCCAGGCATTGAGGACGAGCTCGTTCTGGTACCTTGCGTCGGGCCACGCCCTGACCACGGCGCTTGTCGTGACCATCGTCGCTAACCTTACCCTCATATTTAAGGACTACGAAGCCAGTGATGGACTTACAACTCAGTTGGCGGCGAGGGTGATAATCACCTATCTGGTGGTCTGGACCATTTTTCAAATCGTCGGCGGGTACCTGGGGGACCGGCTTCCCAAGAACGTGATCATATTCGTGGCTACGATTATCATGGGCTGCTCGGCTCTCGCCATAACCAGGACTCACACGGCGGAAATGGCCTTCGTTTTTGCGGTGCTGTTCGGCCTTGGCAATGGACTGAGAGGTCCCTTGGTCACAGCTATACGCGGCGACTATTTTGGTCGAAAGTCGTTCCCGGTGATTCTAGGTCTCTCGATGATGTTTATGAGCGTGACGTTAATCGCGGCCCCTCTGCTAACGGCCCGGTATAGGGACCACGTGGGTGAAGGCGGGTTTATTCTCCCCATAGAGGTTATGATCGGCATCACGCTATTCGGGGGATTCCTATTCCTGATGGCAAGGAGGCCCCCCGCTCCAAACCCGGAGTCGAACGTCAGGAACATTCCGAGGGAACCGCAGTCTGATGGTCCTGACCAAGACGGGTGGGAGCGTTGAAAGAAGTCCTGCTGGTGATGGGCGGCGGCGCCGCCGGGGCCCTCGCCCGCTACGGCGTCAACGTTCTCTTCACGGAACTCAAGTGGTCTCCCATCGGAGCCACCATGACTGCCAACATTGTCGGCAGCTTTGCTCTGGGGATTCTCTTTGCCATGGCGTTGAACAGGAGCAATTTCAACCTCGACGTGCTGCTCCTCCTGTCAGTTGGGTTCCTTGGCAGCTTCACGACCTTCTCCACCTTGATGTGGGCTACGTTCGATCTGGGCAGAGAAGGCTCGATTCATACGGCTGTTATGAACTTAGGGGTGAGCTTAGCGGCGGGACTGGCTGCGGTGGGACTGGGTTACGTCGTCGGCCGCCAAATATAAGACCGGCTGCCCGCATCAATAGGCAGCCGGTCCTAGCTTCTCTTTGGGTTTGTCGCTCGAGCTTTAGTTCCAGGTAACGTGGAGGCCCTTTGCCGTGCGGTTGTTGATGTGCGGGTGGTACTCCACGTTCTCGTCCAATAGCTCCATACGCGGGAACCGTTCGGCCAAAGCCAAGAAGGCCTCCTGACCTTCTAGACGGGCCAGGTAGGCGCCCAGGCAGTGGTGCACCCCTGAGCCAAAGGCGACGTGGGGATTCGGGTAGCGGTCAATGTCAAACGTGTCGGGATCAGGGAACATCTTCGGGTCCCGGTTGGCCGAGGCAATCATCCATATCAACCGGTCGTATTCTTTGATTTCCTTCCCGCCCAACTCCACGTCCTGGGCAGCGATTCGCTCAATTCCCTTTATCGGCGAGTCATAGCGGAGGCATTCTTCCGTCGCCCGAACAGCCTTCTCCGAGGGGTTGTCCCTGAACAGGTCCCACTGTTCAGGGTGGTGGATGAACGCCAGGGCGCCGTTGCATATCAGGTTGATGGTCGTCTCGTGCCCTGCCAGCAGCAGAAGCATGGAGTTGGTGAGGACCTCTTCCCTGTTGATTATGCCCGCTTTCTCACCCTGGCATAGCAGCGAGAGAAGATCGTCCCCGGGGTTCTTCAACCGCTCGTCTGCAAAGGGGTTTAAGTAACTGCTCAATTCCTTACGTGCGTTGAACGTGGACTTGGCGCGGTTTTCCGAGGGAGTGGCCACGTCCAGGAGCCGCTTGGCCATCTCACGGAGGAAGGGACGGTCCTCCTCGGGCATCCCCATGAGCTCCGAAATGACAAGCAGCGGAAGCGGAGTGGCGAAGTCCTTCATCACCTCCATCTGGCCGTTTTCTTCGGCTTGGTCCAGAAGGAACTTGATGGCGTCCTTTATCATAGGCCGCCACTTTTCCATGGACTTAGGCGTGAAGTACCCGTGTATCACACGGCGCACCTCGGTGTGCCTCGGCGGGTCTTTTTGGATTACCTGGGTTGTCTGGCTTCGCCGGATAGCCGCATACATTTCCTTTTGGTCCTCGGGGATGGGAGGGTACGGCTCGCGGCGGTCTCGGCCCCGGACCTCTGAGGAGAAGAACTCCGGGTGCCTCGCTATCCAGGTGAGGTCCTTGTAATTGGTCATGACCCATACTTCATGCTTCGTGTTCCAGTATACGGGTTCCTCTTCCCTGAGCCTTCTGTAATAGGAGTACGGATCGGCTGTGACCTCTGCACCGAATAGGTCTTCGTCGATTGCAGTAACCATATATTCAGTCCCTTTCCGATAAAGCAGTTATTGGGAATTTCCCTATCCAAACTGCGTCAAGATAGGCGGTCAGTTCCAGCCGATGTGCAGCTCCTTAAGCGAACGCCCGTGCAGATGTGCGTGGTACTCCACGTCGTCGGTTAGCGACTCCAGACGTGGGAACCTCTCGGCGAGGGCGGCGAAGGCTTCCTGTCCTTCAAGACGGGCCAAGTAGGCGCCCAGGCAGTGGTGTATCCCTGATCCAAAGGCCACGTGGGGATTGGGGTATCGGCCTATGTTGAACGTGTCGGGGTCGGGGAACATTCTTGGGTCCCTGTTGGCCGAGGCGATCATCCATATCAGCCGGTCGTTGTACTTGACGGTCTTGCCGCCCAGTTCCAAGTCCTGGGCCGCGATGCGCTCGATTCCCTTCACCGGAGGCTCGTAGCGGAGACACTCCTCCGTCGCCCGCACCGTCCGTTCGGCGGGGCTCTCCCTCAGCAGGTCCCACTGGTCCGGGTTGCGGGTGAAAGCCAGCGTACCGTTGCATATCAGGTTGATGGTTGTCTCGTGGCCGGCAAGCAGCAAAAGCAGGGCGTTGGAGATGGTCTCTTCCCTGTTGAAGGCTCCGGTCCTCTCCCCCTGGCAAACCACCGAGAGAAGGTCGTCTCCAGGGTTCTTCACGCGCTCTTCCACGATGGGGTTAAGGTACTGTATGAGCTCTTTGTGGGACTCGGCGGCGGTTCTGGCGCGGTTTTTGTTGGGCCGTGCCAGGTCAATGAGCTTCTTGGCCATTTCGCGGATGAACAGACGGTCCTGCTGGGGCATTCCCATCAGTTGTGCTATCACTAGAAGCGGCAGGGGTGTGGCGAACTCGGTCATCACTTCCATCCTGCCCTTGGCCTCCACGTCGTCCAGCAGGTCCTTAATGGCGTCCCTGATCATCGGGCGCCACTGTTCCATGGACGAGGGAGTGAAGTATCCGTGTACCGCCCGCCTCATGGCCGTGTGCTTAGGCGGGTCCTGCTGGATCATCCGAATCGCCTGCTGGTGTTTTACGTATTCGTAGAGCTCCCGGTCCTCTTCTGCAATTGGAGGGAACGGGGGCCGGTGGTCTCGCTGCCGGACTTCGGACGAGAAGAGCTCTGGACGCCTGGCCACCCAAGTGAGGTCCTTGTAGCTGGTGACGATCCATATCTCGTACTTTTCGTTCCAGTGGATGGGGTCTTCTTCCCGGAGGCGACCGAAGTAGGAGTATGGATCGGCCGTTACGTCAGGGGCGAAAATGTCGTCGTGGATGGCAATCGCCATTGTGCAGTCCTTTGCAGGCCGATGGTTTTTGCATTCTATTTATCCCCGACTTCAAGTGTCAAGCGTAGCAACGGCCCTCAAACCGACGGCTCTGGAGTCAATGCGAGCGGCGGTCGGAGGTGGCCACTCGAACTACACCGTGCCCCGATGCCTGTACTGGAGGGCCTCCGCTACGTGCTCGACTGTAATGACCTCGACGTCTGCCAAGTCCGCGACGGTCCGGGACAGCTTGAGCATCTTATGGAAAGCCCGCGCTGAGAGGTTCAGTTGGTTCATGGCTTTCTGCAAGAGAGCCTTGGCTTTTTCTTCCGTGGGGCAGAACCTCCAAATATCGGCTGGCCCGATGTCGGAATTGGACAGGTAGGTGGTGTTGAGGAACCGTTGCTGTTGTAGAGTCCTGGCCGCCTCCACTCTGAGTTGCACCTGCTCCGAAGTCTCTCCCTCACCGGAGTCCACCAGCTTCTCGTACTCCACCGGCGGAGCCTCGATGAAAATGTCGATTCGGTCCATGAGGGGGCCGCTTATCCTCTTCTGGTAGCGGGACACCATGTGGGAAGAGCATACGCATGGGCGGACCGGGTGGCTCAGGAACCCGCACGGGCAGGGATTCATGGCGCTCACCAGGGAAAAATTGGTCGGATAAGTGGTCGTGCCACCGACCCGGCTGATGGTGACCGCCTTGTCTTCCAATGGCTGGCGTAGGGACTCCAACGACGGATGTCCGAATTCGGGCAGTTCGTCTAGGAAGAGAATGCCTCGGTGGCTCAAAGTTATCTCACCGGGCCTGGGCAGACGGCCTCCGCCGACCAAGCCCGCGTTGGATATGGTGTAGTGAGGCGCCCTGAAAGGCCGGTGCTGCACAAGGGGCCGATCAGGAGGCAACAGTCCCGCGATGCTATATATTTTGGTCACTTCCAGTGACTCTTCCAGGGTCATTTTGGGGAGTATTGTGGCCATCGAGCGGGCCAGGAGGGTCTTGCCGCTGCCCGGAGGCCCAGTGAGCATGAGGTTGTGTCCACCGGAGGCAGCCACTTCCAACGCCCGTTTCGCGTGCTCCTGTCCCTTGATGTGGGAGAGGTCGGTCGCGAATGAAGGTGCGTCGCCTTGGTCCATGATGGGCTTGGATGCCGTGTGAGGAAGGATGGACTCGCCGTCCTTCAAATGGGAGAGAAGCTGCCCCAAGTTGTTTGTCGGAAGCACCGATATATTGTTAAGCAGGGCAGCTTCGTTCGCGTCCGGCGACGGCACGTAAATGTTACTGAATCCCTGCTCCCTGGCCGCCGAGGTCATGGACAGTATGCCGCTGGTGTGCTTCAGGCTTCCGTCCAACGACAATTCACCTAGAAACAGAGATGAGTCGGCGGTTTCGGGCAGCTGGCCGGAGCTCATGAGAATTCCCAGGGCTATTGGCAGGTCGTATGAAGGCCCGGCCTTGCGGGTGTCCGCTGGCGCCAGATTAACCGCAATGCGCCTCATGGGAAACTCGCACCCCGAGTTTCTAATCGCGGCCCTAACCCTTTCCTTGGCTTCCTGGACTGCGGTGTCCGGCAAGCCGACTATGTTAAAACAAGGCAGGCCCGGAGAGATGTCCACTTCCACATCCACAATGTAGCCGTCCAGACCCTGGACGGCGCAAGTCTTCACCTTACCCAGCATGGAAACTCCCTATTAGATTGCTGCATTCATGCTAGTAAGCCCCTGGGGCGTCAGTCAAAGAGCAAATGTCAGTCTGGTCACCGCTGTCTTGACATCGAGCGTCGGCAATCACATACTTGGCACAATCTCGTAACGTTCCCCGGTCAATCTATTCAAGAGGGCAATCGCATGAAATTCGGAGTCTCGCTTTTCGCACAAAACTTCGCAGACTGGCCCAGGTATCTGGACAAGGACTTTGACAAGCCCCAGGAAGTCCCCGACCACTCGGCGGTCCTGGATGACCTGGAGTTGGGTGATATGGTGGAGGACCTGGGGTACGACATGCTCTACTCCGTCGAGCACCATTTCACGCCCTACGAGCTTATCCCTGACGCATTGAAGTTGCTCACCTATTTTGCCGGTCGGACTAAGCGAATAGGCTTGGCCAGCATGGTGGTGGTCCTGCCCTGGCACGACCCCATCCGCGTGGCGGAGCAAATCGCCATGCTGGACATCATGCTGGAGGGACGGCCTCTTCAGATAGGGTTCGGCAGGGGCGCAGGCAGGGTCGAGTTCGACAGCTTCCGTATACCCATGGGAGAGTCCAGAGACCGGTTCAGAGAAGCCCACGATGTGGTCAAGCTCGCCCTGACCCAGGAGAGATTCTCCTACGATGGCCAATACTTCAAAATACCCGAGATGAGCATACGACCTCAACCGCAATCCAAGGACCTGGTAGAGCATATGTACAGCGCGGCCAACAGCACGGCCTCAGTGCTGGCCGCGGCCAAGGCCGGGCTGGGCATGATGATAATCCCGCAAAAGGAATGGGAGGACTACCGAGAGGACATGCTGAACTTTAATGCCATGCGAGCCGAAATCGGAATGGCTCCAAGGCAGCCAATAACCGGAGTGTTCGCCTACTGCGCTGCAACTGAGAAGGAAGCGCGGGAGGGCGCCGAGGTCTACATGCCCAACATGTCTTACACGTCCCTGAAGCACTACGAGTCCGACGACCCCGACCACTTCAGGGCGGTGGAGGGCTACGAGCACTATGCGGAACGGGCTGAGGCAATCCAGGCGGGGAAGCGGGGTCAACAAGTCAACCAGAGGAACACGGGTACGCCCGACCAGTGGTCTTCCGGAAGGTCTGGAGAGTACACCCAGACACAGGTCTGGGGCACCCCGGAAATGTGCTTGGAAAAGCTGAACTACATCCGCCGGATGACCAACCCCAAAGAGATGTTCGGCATGATGAAGTTCGGGGGCATGTCCCTGGAGACCGCCAAGAAGAGCGTCTCGCTATTCGCCAAAGAGGTCCTGCCCGAACTGCACAAGGTCCCCGTTGGCTCGCCCGACCAGTTGTAAACTAAAATAACCTTTGCTCAGTGTGCCAAGGCGCATTGATTAGAAGGCGGGGTCCTACTCCGACGAGTCTCCATTGTTGCCTGAGTTTGGCCCCCCCGTTTTTGGTTATAGCATCCTTCAAGTCCCTTATGTCTGCCCGCATGTCCCCTATGTCTCCACGCATGGTCGTCATTTCCCTTTGCATGCTCGAAACGTCCCCTCGCATGTCCCCAATATCGCCCCGCATGTCGGCAATCTGCTTCCCAACGTCCTTGAAACCGTTCTCCATCACTGTGATGCCTTGCTTCATCACATCGATGGCTGTAGAAGCGAGCACATGCAAGGAAGTCAATCCCTCGTCGTGCTGATCAACTCGGGTCTTTAGTTCGTCGAATTCTTCCTTGTTGACCTGCATGGTCCTTTCCCCTTCCCCTCTTGTCTGATGCTACTCTAACACCGTGATTTCTTGGCATGTCAAGGCTGGTTTGTCGGGCGGCATCTCGAGGACAAAGAATTCGACCTATTGATTTTCCGCGAACGCGACGCTATTGCCGGACGTAAGCGAATTTTTTCGCTTGGAGAGTCAACGCCTCGGCTACCACATCGTCACGGGTGCGGAACATATCTCCGTTGAGGGGCAGCTTGAAGGCGTCCAACAGTCGGTCCATAGCGGCGTCGTAGCTTTCCAGGCCGCCATCGGCGAGAATGTGCTCGACGGCTACGCCACCGGCTGCCAACGCTTTGGCCACCAGCAAGGTCCGGTGACATTCCAGAGGCTCCTTCTCTGCACACATGAGAGCGACGCGCCGATCATCCGCTGCGTGCACTACACGGTCGAGGGCGTTCTTTAATAGGTCGGTTACGGCCACTCTGTCATACATCACCTGACCGTTTTCGTCGTAGCAGGAAGGGTCAACCGGCCTTCCCCCAAGCTCCTCGCCCACGTATTCGTACGCTACTCCAGCCTTTTTCAAAGCAGCATCCAAAGCGTTCTTGTTGAAATGGGGGACCCACCGGCTATAGGGCGCCGAGCGAACGTCGGTCACTTCATCGACGCCATGTTTCTCCAGCAGCTCAAGGAATGTTTCAAGGGAGTGATTGGAGTGTCCAACGGTGAACACCCTATGCCGTGTGGAACTCAAGTGAGAACCTTCGCTACACGCGCTTCCCAGGATAGTCCATAGTCTGGACGGCGACACCCTGGGCCTTCATGGCGGCTATCTCGTCCTCGGAATATCCAGCCTTGTGGAGTATCTCGTCGGTGTGTTCACCCAGCACCGGGGATGGACTCCCCAGCAGTGCGGGTGTTCCGGAAAGTCTGGCCGCGACCCCCAGGTGGTCTACTAGGCCCAATGCAGGAAGCTCACGGTTCACTATGAGGCCCGCTTGGCGAACATAAGCGTCGTGCCTGAATTCGGGAATGCTCAGGTTTTCGATTGCGCTTACACCTGCAGCTTGCAGAGCCTGCAGCCACTCGGCCCGGTCCTTTTGGGCGAATACAGTTGCCAACTCGGCGCCAAGGGCCTCGTCGTTGTTGGACCGTAGTTCATCCGTAGAAAACCTTTCGTCTCCAGCCAGATGGGACAAGCCGCCAAGGCTGGTCAGCCGATCCCAGGACTCCGCGTCGGAAGCGTGGAGGTAAAGCCACCCGTCCGCAGCTTTGTATAGGCTCGAGAGGGCGGAGCTTCCCCTGGATTGCAGCCCTTCCGTCTCATTTCGCTGGTGGCCTTCGTAGTCGAGGAAGAAGGGTGACTGCATGGTGCACGCCGTGTAGGACAATGCGCCGCTCACCGATTGGCCCTCGCCGGTCCTGTTGCGGTGGTATAGGGCCAACGCGACGGCGAAGGCTCCCGATATTCCTGTTCCGTAGTCGTTTATCGTGTAGTGAATGACGGTGGGAGTCCCATCACGTCCTCCTTGGCGCACCTGTATGCCAGTGGTGGCTTGCGCCAGCTGCTCCCATCCGGCCCTATCGGTCCACGGGCCTCCATAGCCGTAGGTGTTCATGGAAGCGTAGATGATGTCCGGTCTTCGCTTCTTGATATCCTCGTATCCCAGGCCCATGCGCTCCATAGCCCCGGCGCGGTTGTTCTCAACCACCACGTCGGCGTCTTCCAGCAATTTCCAGAAGACTTCCTTGCCCTTCTCTGTCTTGAGGTCCAGCATCAGGCTCTTCTTGGCGCGGTTCACGTCCACTGTCTGCGTTATGTCATATGGACGCTCCGGGTCGTCTATCTTTATAACCTCTGCCCCGAACTCTGCCAGGGTGCGCCCGCAGGTGGGACCCGCAAGGATAAGGCACAAGTCCAGGACCTTGACGCCCTGGAGGGCGCTCATGATTTCTTCCACGGAGCTTCCGTCGGCTGAATCGTCAGACGGGGTGGCGGCGCTCTCAAGCGCCTGGCTGGTGTGTTCGCCGAGCAAAGGAGCCCGTCCCTGGACTGCGCCCGGCGTGCCGTGGAGCCGCACTTGAAGGCCGGGCTGTTTCATCCGGCCCAGCACCGCATCATCCACTTCCACCACCATGCCGGTTGCCTTGGCGTGGTCGTGTTCCAACCACTCGTCCACGGTCCTGCACATGACGCAAGCCCCGCCTGCCCTGCCTATGTCATCCTCCCACTGTTCTGCAGTCCGTTGCCGGAATACGTCTTCGAATCTCTCAAGCCACATTCTCCCCGTGGCGTCGTCCACTTCCTTGCCCAGCAGGCCCGTTGTGTCCTCAATCCACTCAGGATGGCCCGCCTCGTTCAGGAAGCGATGGAAGAAACGGGCGAACATGCCGTGGTGCTGCACCCATCTTCCATCCTTGCACTGGTACTGGTGGTTCATGATCCAGCGGGCTATCTGGAACTGGTCGAGCTGCTCGGGTCCTGGGATTGCCGACAACCGCCTTCCCATAGCGGCGAATATTGCGCTGTGGAGAGGGACCTCGATGCGTTGGCCCTTACCGTTGCGGTGGCGCGCTATGAGGGCCATGGTTACCGAGACCGCCCCGATGATTGCGCTGAATGTGCTGGCCGCGGGTACAGGCGTGTAGACCGGGCCGTCGGAATCCCTGGCGGGTTCGTAGAGGCCGGTCGCGGCGCCTACGATGGGTTCCCATCCCCGGCTGTGCCGATGCGGGCTGCCCTCACCAAACCCGGGAAGCGAGCAGTAGACCAGCCTGGGGTTCACTTCGGACAACGCTTCGTACCCGATTCCCAGACGGTCGGCCACGCCTGGCCGGAAATTCTCTATGACCACGTCGGAGTTGGCGGTCAGAGCCCGGGCGTGGGCCTGGCCCGCTTCCGACTTCAAGTCCAACACCACCGACTGCTTACCCCGGTTCCACGTAGCAAAGGCCGGGTGTTTTCTGGCAGGGTCCCCGTCGGGAGGTTCCACCTTGGTTACACTGGCGCCCTGGTCCGACAGGAACATTCCCAGAAGAGGTCCGGGTATGTAGTGTCCGAAATCAAGCACTCGAACTCCGTCCAACGCTCCTTTAACCATCTGTGCCTCCATGTTCTGCCAAGGCTGTTTTCTCCTGTGCGGGGACTTCCTGGATAGGCGTCTCCAAAGGCGTGGTTTCAGGGCGGCGCAGCATCACGGATATGACGGCGCCCACGCCTGCGGCGGCGATGGCCAGAACGTAGGCCCAACCAATGTCGCCCGTGATGTCGGCGATCTCTCCTCCGATGTACGGGCCTATGGCTTGCCCAAAACCCGCCCCTACTCCCATCAGACCAAATGCAGCCGGGGAGAACTGATGAGGCACGTAGTCGCCGGCGCAAGCTGCGCATATGGTGTACGCGGCACGGATAGTGAACCCCACCAGTATAGCTGAAACTATGAAGCCGCCCAGCTCGGTGACTTGCCAAAAAATCACAGCGCCCACTCCGAACGCCACGAATGACAAGAAAAATCCCATTCGTCGACCGATGAGGTCCGATGCATAACCCCAGACGATTCCGCTGATGATGGAAAGCACGCCTATGAGCTGGAAGAGCCTCCCGGTCGTGTCGAGACTGATTCCGCGCTCTTCTAGGAACACGCCAAAGAAGGTGGTGTATAGCCCGATGCTCCATCCTGCGCAAAAAGCCACTGCCGCAACGGTCCAAACGAGCCGGTTCTTGTACACCTCTATAGGCCAATTCCCCAGGCCCCTCTTTGGAACGCTCCTCCCGCCCGGCAGTTCTCTCAAGAAGGCCAAGGCAAACAGCCCAATAAGACCGGAGATGGCGGCCAGGGCCCACCAGCTGTGTCTCCATCCGTCCACCGGATCACGGTCCACCAACTCAGGTGTCAACGCTCCTATGACGATGAAACTGACTCCACCCCCTGCAGCCGCCAGACCTGCGGCTGCCCCCCTGCGTTCTGTAGAGAACCAGGACGCCAGCATACCCATGACCGGCGTCGTGGCCGCCGAGGAGGCTAAGCCTAGGACGCCGCTGGCGATGACCGCTACCGCAAAGTTTTCCGCAAACCCGATGCCGACCATGGCAAGCGCCCCCATGAACGCCCCGCCCGCGACGATAAACCGTGCGCCGTACCTGGAGGCCAGGGCGCCGAAAACAAATGCGCCAGCCATCAACAGTATGGAGTACGAGGTTAGCAGGATGCCAAGCTGGGCGTAGGAGAGACTCAGGCTGTCAGTGAGATCGGGACCTGTAACAGCATAGGCGTTGCGGCCCATCTGGGTCACCAAGTTGATGCACACGGCCACCAATAGTATGACCCATGCGTATCCCGAAATAAGACCTGCCGTCGACCTGAGCATGCTGGGACGCATTATACTTGCAGTGACGCCGTTTTTCCCAACATGCGGCCGCGGGCTGGCTCGCGGCAGAGGCGCATGGAACCTGCGCCCTGCCTATGCGATAATGGGATGTTACTGGAATGCCCGGTGGTGTAGTGGTATCACAGGGGACTTTGGATCCTCTGACCCAGGTTCGAATCCTGGCCGGGCAGCCATTTTTCATGACTCTTATGGCTTGTGTAGCGCCTGATTTGTCGACATACGTTCACTCGACCCCATAAGAGAGCCGCCATCGAGGAGTCGAGAGATGAAGGAGAGCGCACGGTACGTGAAAATAGTTGACTGGTCCGAGGATGACCAGTGCTATGTGGGCAGTGCGCCGGGTCTACTATACGGTGGATGTCACGGAGCCGACGAGGAGCAAGTGTTCCAGGAACTCTGCCGCATAGTTGAAGAAGTAGTCGAGCTTTATCGGGCCGACGACAGACCTTTGCCGCCAGCTACCGCTGGGCGCGACCTCGCGAATCGACTGGGAACTTTAGTCTAGCCTCAGGTTTACAAGGCAGCGATTGTTTTAGCTTCCACGACTGCCTGACAACAATTGGTGCAGAGCATCCCGTTCCTTGCCGAGCCGTGGGTAGATGTTCCGGTGGGCCTTCTCGCTTTCGGCCACCAACCCGAGGGGCAGATCCAACCAGAGTTCTTCATCCTGTTTCAATACGCATCTGCTGTTGAGGGTGAAATAGGCTAGATCGGCGGCGGTCTCGTTGAGGTAAGTCCCGCGAAAAGGATGCCCCTGGCGGTCCCCCCAGTGTAGTCTTGGGTTGCGCGGTCCTGGGCGGAGAGGCGACCAAATTCCCATGTCTGACAGCAGGCGCCGACAAACCCCGTAGTTCATGGCAGTGCGGTCACTTCCTAGGGTTGATGCGCCTTGAGGAACTCACGCACCTGGCTTATCGTCCTGGCCTTTATGTCCTCTGACTCCTTCCAGGGATACTCCGTCACCTCGGCATTGGGAGCCAATGCCACCAGGTCCATGGCGGCCTCGTACGAGTGCGCTGGCGTGTCGTCGGGCATGACCAGCATCGGAGTTTGGCACGAGCGTGCGAAGTCCCGCGACACACTGTACACGAAGTCCGGCTGGACTCGGTAAAGGTTGTGCAAGTACTGTTCAATGGTCTCCATCGTCACGTCAGGCCGACGAGAGCACAGTTCGGGGCCCCAGGCGTCGCGGCCGCCGTCATACATGGCGTCCGGCGTTGCTCGTACATGTCCAACCGGCTGGCAGAGCACGGCGGCTTTAACGCGTTCAGGCGCACGTTCAATGAGCTTGAGGGCAAAAGGACCTCCGATGCAGTAGCCTATGAAGAGGAACTCCTGAATGCCAAGATGGTCCATCAACCCCAGTTGGTCGTCGGCGAAAGCTCCCCAGGGGTCGTTGACCTGGACCGGCCCGCTGGACTCCCCGCCGTTCGCGTTGCGCTGGTCCATGGTGATGCAACGGAAGTCGTTCTTGAACTCCTCCATCGCATTGAACGCCTGCCCAGGCCAATTGCTCATCACGGAGTTCAAGCCTCCGCCAGGGGTCGCGAGAAGCGGGAAACCGGAACCAACCTCCTCATAGTGGATGCGGACGTCGCCTTTGGTGTAAAACGGCATTGCAGTTTCTCCTTCTTGACCGGAGGGTTAGCTCGTCCAGGCAATTGTATCTTGGGAAAGCGGGGCGTCAAGGCAGATGCGTTTACACCAAGTTTGGCGTAGCGAACCTCTCGACCTCGATTTGCTCGGCCTTGTGTCGCGCCTGCCAGAGGTCGTAGGCGGTCTGCATTCCCAGCCAGGTCTCGGGCGAGGACCCGAACGCCTTGGACAGTCGGATGGACATCTCCACAGAAATCCCGGCCTTCTCGTTCACCAGGTCCGACAGCGCCTGACGCGTGACGCCTAGCCCTTTAGCCGCCTTGGTTACCGTCAATCCCAACGGCTCAAGACATTCGCACCGCACAATCTCGCCCGGATGGGGAGGGTTCTGCATATTGGTTGTATTAGGCATGATGACTCCTCCTACTCCGGCTTGGCAGTGGCCTCCCGGATAAGCCGGAGAGACGTGGAACCCAACAGGAAGGGAAGCGTCGAGTCGATTATCACCCAAAGTAGAGCATCTGCGGTGACGGGGTTCGACCACTCCACTCCGAACCAGTTCCAAAGAAGCGCCAGCAGCAACGCCCCGGAGAAGTAGAAGGTGAAGTTCGCCTCCAGCCACTCCCGGTTGACTGACTTGTCAGTCATATCGTTGCAGACGCAACGCTTCCTACAGGCCGCAACTATCAGGGCCATGACAACGCCCACCACCATAAGCGGGTCCAGCACCCTCCAAACCGTCAACGCTGTGCCGGTTAGACCGGCGTCGTAGACCTGCGTGGCAAGCAGGTGCCCGGCCACCACCACGGCCAGAGCTATCATGTAGATTCCAGCCACCAGTTTCACGGCGTTCAGCATGGTTCCCTCCTAACCAATATCGAATATTCGCTATCTGCGAGCCAAGTCTACAGCGGGAGGCCGGTTGGCTATCTACCGGGACCGCTCGACATTGTCCTCTGGGGGCGACGAGGAAATTTGAACAGAAAGCGTCGCAATCTCAGCGCCCCTTTATATAAGGGTAACAAAACGGTCTTGTCTACATGCTTTCGGCTTGTGTCTGTGGGCGTAAGCTGGTAAATTCGAGCCGCCGTATTTGGAGAAGAGTACAAGTCGCAGTACCCACGCGGACCGGAAGGACAATCAGGATTTTCTAGCCGTAGGACGAGAACTAATGAAAGAAACCGTAGATTTCTTCTATTTCACTGAGCAACCCTATTCCGTGGTTACGGAAGAGGATCTCAACCAGTATCCGTCAGGCAGGCTGGACTTCCCCAACACCCATTTCGACCCCGAGCAGGGGATCAAGCTGTACAACCAGTACCACGAGCAGTACGCGTCGGCTGACCAGGCAGGGTTCGACGGAATCATGACCAACGAACACCATTCGTCCTACTGGTGCATGAAGGCCGCGGTTAACCTGGACGCTGCCGTAATCAGCAAGGTGACCAAAAACGCCAAGATAGCCATTCTGGGCAATGTCATAGCCATTCACGACCCGGTGCGCATGGCTGAAGAGCTTGCCATCCTTGACCTATATTCGGGAGGACGCTTGATTTCAGGTTTCGTCCGGGGACTGGCTGTGGAGAGCCTCCACGGGGGAATCGACCCTACCGAGAACTGGGACCGGTTCCAGGAAGCCCATGATCTGATCATCGAATGCTGGACCAAGCCAGGCCCGTTCAGGTACGAAGGGAAGTATTACCACCACCGCGTGGTCAATCCGTGGGTGGTCCCTGTCCAGAAACCCCATCCGCCAATATGGTTTCCCGGGACCGGCAGCCCCGAAAGCGTGTACTGGGCCGCCAGGAACGGGTATCCCTACATGAACTTGGGGGCCCTTCTCCACATCACCGAGTGGCTGCGTGACACCTACGTGGAAGTAGCCAAGGAGTACGGTTTCCGCGCCGGGCCGGAGCATTTCGGATACTTGATTCGGGTTTTCTGTGCAGACACTGATGAGAAGGCGAAAGAAGTGGGCCGCAATTTCATGTGGACCAGCGCCCACAAGGGCCGTGGGCCCCGGGAGCACAACGACCCTCCCGGTTACCAGACCAGGGAGGCTATGGCCCTGAAAGCCGACCGCCAAGCGATGGGAGGCGGCTTCAACGACCAGGTTGGCTACGAGGACTTGCTTGAACTGGACAACATCATCGTCGGCAGTCCAGACACCGTGATACGCAAGCTGAGGATGGTCATAGAACGGCTGAATCCCGGCTACATACACATATACGGCAATGACGGCCCCATGCCCCAGGAAGATGTGCTGAGGTCGATTGAACTGTTGGGCACTGAGGTGATTCCGGCCCTGAAGGAAATCCAGCTCAAGCCGTTCCTGTAGGTTGTGAAATGGCCGGAGACTACAGGCTGCCGCCAATCGCCCGGAGGGCTGAATCCCCGGACACGTTTGCTCCTGACGGCTCCGAAATAAGGTTGCTTCTGGGGGCTCAGGAATCGGCCACAAGAGCCTCATTATGTGAAGTAACGTTAGGACCCGAACAGGTCTCCCGGCCCGTGTGGCACCGCAGCGTAGAAGAGCTATGGTACGTGTTGGAAGGTTCCGGCAGCGTATGGCGCTGCCCGCCGGACCAAGAGCCTGCTCAGGCGCCGCCTGTGGAGGTCGATCCCGGAGACGCCCTGACGATTCCGCCTCAGTGGAGGTTCCAGTTCGCCGCCGGGCCGGATGGCTTGAGGTTTCTCTGCTTCACGTCACCGCCGTGGCCCGGTGAGGACGAGGCCCAGCCTGCGTCCTATGGGGGCTTGGGCTCTCCCACGGTCTAGCTCAGGCGGAAGACCAATACTATGGCTCCGATGTAGCCGAGTATCATCACAGCGGCGATCGGTTTCGCCCTGAGGATGCGGTGGGTTCCCCGCGTGTAAATCAAGACTGCGCCCGCCGCCATTAGACCGACGGCGGCGACTCCCGCAGCGACGTGTTCCTGCCCTCCACTCGCAACGAGCACCCCTCCCCTGTAGAAGGGGTCGGCCACGGCCAGAGCCGCCACGTTGAAGGCGCAGCTGCCAAAGACGTTCCCCACCGCCAGGTCGGGTGCCCCCATGCGGGTTGCAGCCACCGTAGTCGCCGTCTCCGGCAGAGCGGTAACCACTGCGACCGCTAGAACTCCAAGGAAGCTGGTTGCCAGCCCAGTCTCTTCCGCTATCTGCTCGACGCTGTAGGTCAACGCCGGAGCGGAAACCAGGATGCACAGCGCCGCCGCTCCAAGGAAGGCCCATGCCCATGCTATGGGCCTGTCGTATTCCTGGTTGTCGGAATCGGCGGTCTCCAACGGTCTGTTTACGTAGAGAAGCCGAACACCAGCCAAGTAGGCCGCTAGTATGATTACGGAGGCCAGTCCCACCTTGAAGACCGAAAGGTCCAGACCGGATGCGCCGAGGACCACTGTCAAAGCGGTGGTCGACAAAGCCACGCCCGCCAGAAGTTTGTGCTGTGGAGCGAGGGTGCCGAAGAAACGTCCAATCCCAAAGGCTAGTGCTATCGCGGCCATGAAAAACATGTTGACCATGTTTGCGCCGAATATGTTGCCGACTGCCAGTCCGGGCTGGTCCCGCCACGCAGCCGTTATGTTGGCAATCAGCTCGGGCATGGACGTGGCAGCGGCCAGAAGCATGGTGCCCACCCACAGTTGGCCCCACCCTTTCCGGTCAGCTATTTCGTCGCCGTACTTGGCCAGCACAGACCCGCTGGCAACTACCACCGCAGCGCTGGCAAAGAAGATGAGCAGGGCTATGGCAAGGTCGCTCATGAGCGGACGCTATTATAACTCCCCATCCGAATGGCAGCACTACAGGGTAGTTTAGCAAGGTAGTCCAGCAGGGTACTTGAGGATTCCAAGCTGACGGCGTATTCTAAAGGCAGGTTGACAATGCGATTAGACAAATTGGACACGGCTTACCAGGCAGAGTCTATTAAGGGGGAAGGGCATGAATAAGATTGAGGCAATCATCAGACCCGACCGGCTCAACGCTGTAACCAACGCCCTTGCTGAGGTGGGTCTCGTCGGCCTGAACGTGGTCCACGTCACGGGTCGAGGCGTTCAAAGGGGAATCATGAGCGGCGGGCCAAGAGGTACGGGCCGCTACGTGGTGGACATGCTGCCCAAGGTGAAGCTCGAATTGGTGGTAAAAAGTGAGGACACCCGCAAGGCCGTGGACACCATTATCGAGCACGCTCGCACTGGAGAAATCGGTGACGGGAAAATCTTCATAACCAACGTGGACAACGCCATCCGCGTGCGCACCGGTGAAGAAGGCGAAGAGGCCCTTTAGCGCCGAACGACTGCCGACCCCGCCAAGTCCGGCGGCTCGGTCGGACGCGATTTCAGAGAGGACCAATGGAAGTAACGAAGCATCAACCTGGAATGTTTAGCTGGGCGGATCTGGCCACGCCGGACGTAGAGGCGTCCAAGAAGTTCTACACGCAACTGCTGGACTTGGACTTCGTGGAAATGCCGATGGGAGAAATGGGCGCCTACGTTATGTTGAACAAGGGCGGCAAGAACGTCTGTGCCATGTTCCAGATGGACGACTCAATGAAGGCGCAGACTGGAGGCCACCCCTTCTGGCAAAGCTACTTCACCGTCGATGATGCCGACGCCTCCACGGCCAAAGCAAAGGATTTGGGCGGGAATGTGATCATGGGGCCCTTCGATGTCTTCGACTCAGGACGGATGTCTGTGTTGCAAGACCCTACGGGCGCCGTTTTCAGCGTATGGCAGCCCAAGGCCCATATAGGCGCCGATTTGTTTGGAGAGCCTGGCGCTCTTGCCTGGAACGAGTTGTATACGACCAACACGGATGTCGCCGCCACATTCTATGGGGGGCTCTTTGGTTGGTCGGCTCAAAAGGGGCCTATTCCGGATGGAGGCGAATACTTCGAATACAGGCTGGACGACCGGCCAGCCTGCGGCATGTTGGAGATCAAAAAGGAATGGGGAGAAGTTCCCCCCAACTGGTCCATCTATTTCGCTGTCGCCGAACTGGACGCCGCTTTGAATAGCGCCAGGAAAATGGGAGCCAGTGAGGTGATGCCCCCTATGAAAATAGAGGACGTGGGGCGGATTTGCCTGATAAGGGACCCGCAGGGGGCGTACGTGTCCTTAATCCAGATTGATCCCAAACTGATGGGATAAGTCAGGCGTGTCGGGCAACGGCGCACTGAGGGTGCGGTCAGTGTGTATTCATGGAGCGGGCGAAGGGATTCGAACCCTCGACTTTCTGCTTGGGAAGCAGACACTCTACCACTGAGTTACGCCCGCTAGTAGCCTAACTATACCTGCTCCGCCGCCGTCTGTGGGACCATGCCCTGCAAAATGCGTTCCAAGGCCATGGTATGGCTGCAGGTCTGGTGGTTCGCGAAGAAGTAGCATGGACAACTCCAACGGCCGTCCACGTAGCTTACGTCATAACTGTTGTGGTTCCCTCGAAATGAAGCGCTGAAAGACTGGATGCTGATTCTGTCCCGCTCCTCGGCGTAAATCCGCGCTTTTTCGATCTTACTGACTAAACTTGAGTGCATTCCCGCTCCTTGGATGATGTCCCCTGGTCTTTTGCCTGTCTTTTGATTGTAGAGAAACCGGACAGGGCGGTCAATCGGTTCGACTCCTTATGCGGCATCGGGTTGATGGACTAGGCGGCGCCCATTCGATATAGTTACACTGATTCGACGGCCCTGGCGCCTGCCTACAAACCTGCCTACGAGCCTAATAGGGGAGACAATGGACGGAGACCTCATTCGCGCCCTTTTCCTGGAGTTCTTTCAGAACAGGGCGCACACCGTGGTGCCCAGCGCTTCTTTGATACCGGCGGGAGACCCTACGTTGCTTTTCACCAGCGCTGGAATGGTTCCCTTCAAGCCCTACTTCATGGGCGAGACCACGCCGCCAGCCAAGCGCCTCACCTCGGTGCAGAAGAGCTTCCGGACCTCCGACGTGGAAGAGGTCGGAGACCACAAGCACCTGACCTTCTTTGAGATGCTGGGCAATTTCTCTGTCGGCGACTACTTCAAACCGGAAGCGGTGGACTGGTCCTGGGAATTTGTCACACAGCATTTCAAGCTGAAACCGGAGAGGCTCTTCGTGACGATATACCTGGACGACGAAGAGGCTTTCAAGCTGTGGAATGAGGGAGTTGGCGTTCCCTCGGAACGGATATTCAGGTACGGGGACAAAGACAACTGGTGGGGCCCTGCCGGAACCGAAGGACCGTGCGGTCCCTGCAGCGAGATACACTACGATGGCGGCATCGAGCGGGGCTGCGGGCTGCCCGACTGCCATCCCAACCATGAATGCGAACGGTTCGTCGAGCTTTGGAACCTGGTCTTCATGCAGTACTACCAGAGCCCGGACGGTGCCCGCACTCCGCTGCCTGCTCCCAGCATCGACACGGGCATGGGTCTGGAACGGGCGGCGGCCATCCTCCAGCAAAAGAACAGCGTATACGAGACGGATCTCTTGCGGCCCATTCTAGACCGAGCCGTAGAGTTGAGCGGGAAGCCCTACTCCCAGGACTCGGAAACGGACTATGCCCTGCGTGTCGTGGCTGAACATGCACGGGCGGTGGCCTTTCTGATCAACGACGGCGTGGTCCCCGGAAACGGAGGCCGTGGCTACGTGCTGCGTCGGGTAATTCGCCGGGCCATTCGGTACGGGAGGCGGCTAGGCCTGGACCAGGCCTTCTTTGCCAAGGTTGCCGACGCAGCGGTTGACCGCTTCAACGAAGCCTACCCTGAGTTGTCCGGCAACCGCTCCTTCATACAGCGAGTCGTAAGCCTGGAAGAGGAACGGTTCGCTCAGACCTACGAACGGGGCATGGGCATCCTGGAAGGACTGTTGGCGGCTCACAAAGGCGTCGGAGTACTTTCCGGGTCCGACGTGTTCACCCTGTCTGACACCTATGGGTTCCCTCCCGAGCTGACCTCGGAGATTGCCTCCGAGAATGGCTTTTCCGTGGACATGGATGGGTTTGAGAAGGAGATGGAAGCCCAGCGGGAACGGGCGCGCTCGGCCCACGCGTTCGTCGGAGGCATGGAGAAGCTGACCGCATACGAAGACCTGGGCATCGATGCAGTCCGGTTTGTCGGCTACGAGGAATTATCCCAGACTTCAGTCGTAATGGCGCTGCTGGAAGACGACTCGCCTGTGGGCCATGCCTCTGAGGGAAAGAAAGTAGAGGTGGTTCTCCAGGACTCCCCATTCTATCCTGAAGGCGGAGGCCAGGTAGGGGACTCAGGCGTCATCACCAGCCCTAACGGGGCAGTTCGAGTCGAACACACCCATGCGCCGGTGGCCGGCCTTATCGTCCACGAGGGCGTCGTCGAGTGGGGAGGCGTTTCCCTGGGTGATCAGGTTGAAGCGGTAGTAGAGGAAAGGTCCAGGGCCGACGCCGCTCGCAACCACAGCGGCACCCACCTTCTGCACGCAGCCCTGCGCCAGACGCTTGGACCCCACGTGCGTCAGGCTGGCTCTTACGTGGCCCCGGACCGATTACGTTTCGACTACAGCCACGTCGGTCCCCTGTCCAAGGAAGAACAACTGGACATTCAGTCCCTGGTCAACGACAAAATCATGGGTAACCTGCAGGTGAGCGTACGCGAGTCCAGCCTCACCCAGGCTGTACAAGACGGAGCCCTGGCGTTCTTTGGGGACCGGTATGGGGACGTGGTGAGGGTGGTGGAAATGTCCAGCGGAGGTGACCCCTTCAGCGTGGAGGTGTGCGGCGGCACCCATGTTCACCACACCGGGGAAGTGGGGCCCCTGTTCGTTATTGGCGACTCCGGAATCGGCGGAGGCATGCGCAGGATAGAGGCGGTTACGGGCCGGGTAGCCCATGACCTGTTCGTCGAACGTTCGGCTCTCATCTACTCGCTGGCGCAGAAGTTCCAAACGCCCTCAGCGGACCTGGAAACCAGGCTGGAGAGCTTCCTCCAAGACTGGGACAACCTACGAAAGAGGCTGGAGTCCCTGGAACGCATGAACCTGAAAGCCGAGGCGGAAGAGGCGCTTCCAAAGGTGCAGGACGTGGACGGGGTTAAAGTGCTCGCCGTCCGCACATCGGCTACAAGCTCCGACGCCATCCGCGAGATGGGCGACTGGCTCAGGGACAAGCTGTCCAGCGGAGTGGTCGTGCTGGGTTCCGTCTCCAATGGACGTCCGACCCTCATGGCGATGGTGACCAAAGACCTGGTTGAGGCGGGACTTCACGCCGGAAACATCGTCAAGGAGGCGGCGCAGGTGATGGGCGGCAGCGGGGGCGGCAGGCCCGACATGGCCCAGGCCGGAGGCAGGGACCCGGACAAGCTGGACGATGCGCTCCGGGCGACTCATGAATTGGTACGGAAAGGGCTGGCAAAGTGAGGGTGCTGTGCCTGGATGTCGGCGATAGCCGGATCGGTATGGCCCTCAGCGACCCCACCGGGACCCTTGCCCGGCCCATCGGTCATCTGGTGCGGAAGAACCTACGGGTCGACGCTGTGAGAGTCTCGGATGAAGCCAAATCTGTGGACGCTGAAGTGATACTGGTGGGCATTCCCATCTCATTGAACGGCACTCTCGGACCCCAGGCCCGGAAAGTGTCCAGGTTCATCCAGGAGTTGTCTTCAGGAACCGAGCTCCCCGTAAAGACCCAGGACGAGCGTTTCTCCACCGCCGAGGCCCAACGACTGATGGTCGAGGCAGGCCGAAGCCCGTCCAGGTCCAAGGGCGATTTGGACGCTGCCTCCGCCGCAGTCATCCTCCAGGAATACCTGGACAATTCCCGCACTGCCTAGAGGGTGAGTGTTGCTGGCAGGCTCCTTGCCGCCTGGTCTCGCCAAACTTTCAGAGTCGCCGTCTCCCATCCTTGGGTCTTTCGATTATCACCCTGAAACGGCGCAATTGGCCTTGACGATGCCATTCTGAGGAGCTTGCGACGAAGAATCTAAAGAGTGGGCTTGTCTAGAGCGATAGGCTTTAGATTCTTCGCCTTCGGCTCAGAATGACATCTTCAGATTGCGGTTCGTTCTTTATCTCTAACGCATGAGCCAATTAGGTGAGACTCACGGGGCCTTCAGAGCTGCCGTAAGTCTCTTTTCGATCAGTTGATTCAATAGGAGGCCCTCGGCCTCTGCCGAGGGGAAAGCCCGAGACTCTGCTGAAATGCTCGGTGGATACGGAACTTACGCTGCCCACCCCTGTCGTGAATGAATCTGCCAGCCTGCCTCATCATTATTGTGGACTCTGTCGGCGTAGAGGCGAACTTGTAGTTGTAGTCGTCTATGGCAAGGCCCAAGAATTGGGCATCGACAAGAAAGCGAACCGCCCCTTCTACATCGTTAACTTCTACGCCACTTGAAATCAGCCTCGTTCGGAGTTCATCATTCGTGATGTCCTGTGTCCCTCCCCAGAACTCCAGGAGAGAGTCCCCAAGAACTGGGATATGGGGACTCCACTCAGCCGACAGTGCCTGTAATGCGTACTCCGAGTAGTCTCTCAATGCCGCGTCGAAATCTCTTTTCGCTAGGCTCGTCGCTCCTCGTCGATTCGCGTTGAAGAAGACCCGACCAAAATAGTAAATGATGTCACGTGGTCTACCAAGTATCGAACCTGCAATTAGCTGTTTCATCGCATCGTAACTAAACTCTGGCTCGAGGAGGTCATTCCAGTTGAGAACCCCATCAAGGTCTTCGCTTAGACTGGCTTCGATCCGCCTATTCAAGAGCTCGAGGAGAGCGTCCGCGTCCTCCCAATAAACCGGTTGATGGTCGACTTTGTCAGGCTCGTCCGACTCTTGAAGCATTGAAGCAAAGATATCTGACCGAAGAAACAGTAACAGTGATGGTGCCCGGTACCCTGCCCCAGCCATCCGGTATTCCCAGTCTCTCCACAAGTCGCGAGACGCGGTTACCATGGAGAGTAAGAGTGCAGAGAGCTTTCCGCGCTGCTCTGCACTCTCCCAACCGGGTACCATGTCGTCAAGTAAGAGAGTCAACTCGCGTTGTTCTGAGCTCAGGTATCCGCAGATGACATCCCGCAAATTCCGGATCTCTCCGCTTTGCAGGCGGCCAAGAATTGTAGACTCTGAAACTAGACCATTCGCGTCGGTCGACTGTCTTTGAGTTTGAAGTGCTTGAATGATGCGACCAGCGAACGACAGACTCATTGTGTCCGGAAACGCGCTCACACGGTCTCTGACTTTTATCTCAGCCGCGGACCATGACGCATCTAGAGGCTTGTCCTTCAAGTCCTCCCAGATCGCCATGAGTGCCTCAGTGGAAAGCAGATACTTCCATAAGCTCTCCACGAATCTGTTACGAGTAGACAGGTCGAACTCGCTAACGAGCTTGAGGATTTGTGTAAGCTCGTAACCTTTTGGCACAATGACCCTTACCAGATTACGCTTGTTCTCACGTATTCGGTCAGCAACCATATGGGTGACCGCGGATTTCCCGGTCCCTTTCCGACCCACGAAGACCTTGAACGTGCCAGCTAAGGCGTCCTCGAACTCGGCGGTCTCCACGAAATAGGCCGCGAGGTCAGAAAGCTCGTTTTCTGCAACGTAGTCGCCGACATGAATCTTTTTGAGCAACGGGACGCCTTGGCTAGGTGCGGAAGTTATATCCGATCGGGCGATCTGCTCTAGTTCCTGAAGTTCCCCTGGCAAGGGTGCCAGCCACTGTTTAGTGATCGCGGCGGCGTCGGCCGCGTTCTTATAGCTTCGTAGTAGATCTCGGTAGTCGATAGGGCCTCCGTCGATATCTTCTCCGAGTATGAGCAGACGCCGTCCGCAAGCAACTGAAACGCCAGCGACGAGGGCGCACTTGGCGACGTGTAACGATCCCTGGTGGCCAGTTTGTTCCCCCAGTTCGATCAACACCGCGAAGGAAGTTTCAAGCCTGGTGAGGTACCACGATATGGGTTGAAACGCCACTTCCGAGGGGTCGTCTCTGATGACGTTCAGTCCAGAATTTTCCAGCATTTCTTCGACGCGAAGACTGGCCTCGTCCTCCGAAGGACCTCGAAGGTAAAGGATTTGACGTGCAGTCCTGGTCGGCTTCGATGCCATCAAACTGGGCGTGGGTAGATGTGCTCCTCTTATCCACGGCCTCTTTTTGGATAGCTTGTTAGCAATAGATTTGCTGTTTGTATAACGAGAATGGCCTATGGTCGTCAGAGTATCGAAAGCTTTATATAGACGGTTCTCCTCGGAGCTTTCAACCAACGGCCAGATTGCCCTCCCGGCTCCAATCGCAAATCCAAGCTCGAATAGGACATTGAAGTTTAGGTCAGTTATATCTGTAGCAACGCACTTTGCATTCCGAATCGCTTCGCAGATCGTACAAAAGATCACCTTCCCTTCTATAGGGAGGTCTGTCCAATCCGCGATCTTGCAGCCAACCTCCGAGTCGTCTTGGATTCTCTTAATCGCTCCGCGAATAGCATCGACCCTTCGTCGTGGTTCAGATGCATAGGCGAAGAACATGTCCACGGGCTTCACGTCGCCTGAATGCACCGAGGCGCACGATTTTTGCTGGTACGGACAAGTGGGCTCTGGAAGAGATACCATTTCTACACCTCTCGCGTTTCTCAGTGTCAAAAACCATCTTCGCCTTGAACTCTTGACTTCCCTATGAACAAATCGGCTCCACTATGGGGTTGGTCGTAGCCGATTATTCCATGTACGCCATCCGATGAGGAGTCGCCGTGGGTGCGCGAGCTAGTAACTCTTGCCATCCAGTCAACCATCCCAGATGGGAGGTCCATAGCAATCTACACTTCGCGCCAAAATGACGGTCATAGGTGATTGAGACCATATCCAAGACTCCCGGGCGAATGAGTCAGGTGTTGTGGAACTTCTGAGCATGCAAGTGCCCTGCCGATAGAGACGCTTAACGGTTTCTGGACGCACGTGACGTCGGTGCTCGACTTCGATGGCGGCAAGATAGTCTTCAAATGTCGTTGCATTGCCGACCTAGTCGGAGATTGTTTAACACAACAATATCCAAGCCGCTATCGAGCGTCAAGATACCGTCGGCAAAGTTTCCAACTCTGTGACACTCGACCCATCGGCCTTTTAGAGCGAGTGTTACTCGACTCCCTCAGCCGGATGCTGTTCATCGACTTGACGGAACTTCCCTGAATCTTCTCGGCGAGGCTTCGGCGACCGTCTACCGTGAGCTGACCGGCCTGCTGGCCGATGGCATCGCCGGGCGCGTGAGTCACGGCGCTGCCCATCTGCCTTCGAGCCTGAGATACTACCTGACGGCCAATGGCATCGGAGAGGCTGCCGGGTGTCCTCGGATTTGCGGCTCCTTCGGACTTCGTGCGCGCCTATCATGTGTCGCGAGAGTGGCTCGCGTTGCTGATCCGACGGATGGACGCGGTCGCCGACATCTATCGTCTCGCCGCCTCGCAAGAGGGGGCGTTCCCTGAGCACAAGGCGCTCATCCGCAACTTCGTGGAGGGCATCGAAGTGCTTGGAGACGAGAGACGGCGTTGACGTACACGGTCTCCATGCCGAGCGATGGAGTGACCCGAGAATCGGCCCCGGTTCTTGATTTTGTCCACTCCGGCCCACTGTTCCCCTGCACAGACGGTAAACCCATGTTATAATATTGGCCCTTGGTTAACGTGGAGGGTTCAACGCACGACTGGGGGACACTGATACTAGCGGAGGACCGTTAAGAGATGACTTACATCATTGCAGAACCGTGTGTGGCCGTAAAGGATGCAGCGTGTGTGGATGTCTGCCCGGTGGACTGCATATACACCACTGACGAAGACGACATGTACTACATCCACCCCGACGAGTGCATCGACTGTGCGGCTTGCGAGCCGGTGTGCCCCGTAACGGCGATATTCGCCGAAGACTCAGTCCCCACCGAATGGGCCGAATACATCGGAAAGAACTACGACTACTTCAAAGAGCGGGACCCGTCTACGCTGAAGAACACCAGATAACTCCGCCCGCAATACCTTAAGCCGTGGTTGAAAGGGTGCGTCTCTTTGGAGGCGTGCCCTTTTATTGTGCGCCCAAGCGGGACTCGAGATATTCTGTCACCCGGTCCACGTACTCGGCTGGGTGGTTCTCGAAGGCCGCCGCATGTTCGACTCCGGGAACGATCCAAATCTGGCTGTCGGGGTGAGCGTTTCGGTGCACTCTGATTCCGTGTTCGACGGGCACCCGCTCGTCTCCGTCTCCATGTATAACCAGTATCGGGTTCAGTATGTTACGCGCGGACTCCTCAGGTTTCAGGGCGCCTATGTCCACGCCGTATATGCCGCCTCCCATTATCTTTATAGTGGGGTTGAACGCTGGCATAATCCATTGAGGTAGAGGAGTTCGTCGGGCGGCCTCCCTGTTCACAAGCTCCGAGGCATTGGCGTAGGGGCCGTCCACTATCAGGGCCCTGATGCGGGGTTCCTCGGTCAATGCTATCAGGGAAGCTCCGGCGCCCATCGACACCCCCAGCACTGCGATGCGATGCTCGGCCACTCCCCTGTGCATCAGATAGTCGAACGCTCCCAACACGTCCCATTGCTCTTCGTGTCCGTAGGTGGAGTTGTCTCCCTCCGAGAGTCCATGGGCCCTCAAGTCAAAGAGAAGACTGTCATAGCCTCTGGAGAACATCAGAGCCGCCAGCGCCACCCGATTGCCCCCGGCTCTGTTGCTGTTGATTCCGTGGACGATAATGACCGTGCGCCGCTTTTCGTCCTCGATTGAGGGGTCATAGATATGCCAGCCGCTTAGCGCCAACTCTCCGTCGCGGGGTGCGAACTCTATATCGTCGTAGGGCAGGTCGTAGTTGCTGGGGTGGTCTTCCTGTTCGGTTCTGTCGACGTTTGCGATTCCCGAGACGATCATGTAGGACACCAGACCGTAGATGACAACCAGTAAGACTACGACTATAGGAAGCCCGATTTTTACGGCCCTCAGCAATCGTGGCCTCATGGTCCTCCTGTCCGGATGCGCAGAATGTGGCGGAAGTGTACCAACGGCTTCATTTTTGAGTCAATCGGAGCGAGCCTGGTTTCTGGACACCTGAGCGGCCCTCTGATAGTCTACGATTTCCACCTTTCCGGAGGAGGGATGACATGACGGACTCGGTAAGTCCCGCGAGAGACTTGGATAACTATATCTCTGGCGTGAGAGGGGAATTCGAGAGCGTTCTGGCTGACCTCGTTCAAATACCCACGGTCTCTTCCGACCCAGAGCGGGCCAAGGACGTAAGACGAGGCGCCGAGGCTGCGGCCCAAGTCCTTCGAGGCTTTGGCGCCGACGCCCAAGTGGTGGAAACCGCCGGTCACCCTGTCGTCTGGGGGGAAATGGGCTCTTCCCCTTCCCACCCTACACTCATCATCTACAACCACATGGACGTCCAGCCCGCCCAAGAGCCTGAATGGGTGCGAGACCCTTTCACGTTTGCCATAGAAGGAGACCGGTATCTGGGGCGCGGATGCACTGACGACAAAGGGCCTGCGCTGACGGCGTTGTTTGCGGCCCGGTATGCCCAACAGCAGGGTATGCCCCTGAACATACAGTTTGTGTGGGAGCTTGAAGAGGAAGTCGGCAGCCCCAATTTCGCCGATTTCATCCAGTCCCACCGGGAAGGCCTCAACACCGACTCGGTCTTGGTGTCCGATACAGTGTGGCTGTCCAGAGACGTTCCGGCCATCCCATACGGGCTGCGTGGCATGCAGGGAGCGCGGCTGCTGCTGGAAACGGCGGAGAAGGACGCCCACTCGGGCCTGACGGGCGGAGCGGCCAGGAACCCCATCGGTGAATTATGTAAACTAATAGCAGAGCTCTACGACGCCAAGACGGGCGCCGTGTCTATTCCGGGGTTCTACGGAGCAGTGGAGCCCGTCGCCGACGATGAGCTTGAAAATTTCCTGGCGTCCGGTTTCGACTTGGACAAGTTCACCGGCGCCCACGGGCTGACCACGATGCGTACCCGGGATGTGGCCGAGGTAGTCAAGAGGATTTGGTGCGAACCGACGTTCGAGGTCCACGGCATCTCCGGCGGCTACACCGGACCGGGAATAAAGACGGTGGTGCCGCCAAGGGCCGAGGCCAAGGTCAGTATGAGGCTCGTGCCTAACCAGGACCCCGACGACGTAATGGATCTGCTTCGGCGTCGGGTGAGGGACCTGAACCCCGACGTGACGGTGGAGGACGGCGGCTCCTTGAAGCCCTATCTTGGGCAGTTCCAAGGTCCGTATTCGGACGCCGCGCGCGAGGCCATCAGGCACGGATTCGGCAAGAGTCCCGCCTTCATACGGGAGGGGGGCTCCATAGGCGCCGTTGTCACCATGCAGGAACTGCTGGGCGCACCCATAACCTTCATAGGCCTGAGCCTTCCGGAGCACAGCTATCACGGCCCCAACGAGCATTTCGACTGGGGCCAGGCTTCAGGGGGCATCATGGCGTTGGTTAGATACTTCGAAATAGTCTCACAGATTCCCAAAGATGGAACCGGGGGAAGGCGTGAGGCGTAGAAAGAAGTAAAGTGTCCGTACTTTCTGGCTGAGGCCCAGGCCACACAAGCCAGACAAGAATGTAAAGTCCTTCAGGAAGGAAGTTTTCGTACACATGTTGAAGTCCACCCTCCGCGTCCGTTTCACGAGACTTGTCGGGGTGCTATTGCTTGCGGCAGCGGCTGTAGGCCTGTTGGCTGTCGCCGGGGCATGCGGAGGCTCCGAAGGCGCCGATCCTACCCCAACCTTTACCAGGGAGGTTGAGGATAAAGCTCTCGACTTGAAACCGGCCCCTGACTTCACCATGTACGCCTACCAGGGTTCGGATGCCCTGGGCGGGGAAATGCTGCAACTGAATGACCTCCGAGGCAAACCCCTGGCGATCAACTTCTGGGGCGGCCTGTGTCCTCCCTGCAGAGCGGAACTCCCTGACTTCCAGGCTTTCTACGACACTCACAAGGACCAGATCAATATGTTCGGCCTTGACGTTGGGGCTTTGTTCGGGTTGGGCGCCAGGGACGACGGCAAGGCCCTGCTGGAAGAACTGGGCATCACCTTCCCGGCGGGGTACACCGACGACGAAGAAATTATAAAAAAGTATCGAGTCCTGGGCATACCCGCCACAGCATTCATCACCGCCGACGGCGAGATATTCCGATTTTGGCAAGGTCCCCTGAATGAGGAAAAGCTGGCCGAAATCACTGAGGAGATGCTGGCGGCGACGGGTTCGTGAAGTAACTCCAACCGGAGCGGACATGGCGGGGCCGCTTCTTTGATATTCAAGAATCGGGTGATAGAATCCACCACGAGCGGTTTCAGGCGCAACCCAAGCCCTACGGCTTGGTCTCGCGACCATTGGCCGTTGAGACCTCTGCCCCGGAGGGAACACTTGCCCAAAGGTTGGTCTTTCAAGCAGCGTACTTCGTTGGAGAAGCAGTTAGGCTTGCGTTTCAAAGACCCTGCGCTGCTGGAGCAAGCTTTGGTGCATCCTTCCTACGTAAACGAGTCCCGTGCCTCGAGAAGCTCCCTGGACTCGTATGAACGGCTGGAGTTTCTTGGGGACGCTGAGTTGAGTCTGATAGTCACCGCAGAGCTTTACAATCGTAGGCCCGATCTCCTAGAGGGTGAGTTGACCAAGCTGCGTTCCTTGCTGGTCCGCGGGACCTCCCTGGCAAAGGTTGCCCGAAAGATGGACTTGGGCCAGTCGTTGAAGGTGGGCAAGGGAGAAGAGTCCACCGGGGGCCGGGAACGGGAGTCGAACTTGGCTGCGGCTTTCGAGGCCGTTGTAGGGGCCTTGTTCCTGGACGGTGGTCATGACGCAGCCAAACGGTTCGTCCTTGCCGCCATAGGAGATGAGGTGGAGTCCCTTCTGGCTGAAGGAGCAGTCCCCGAGGACCCCAAGTCCAGACTCCAGGAATTGGTGCAACGGCAGGGGATGAGTTCACCCAGATACAGGTTAGTCGACGTCCAAGGCCCCGACCATGAAAAGCTCTTCAACGTGGAGGTCATGGTCGACGGCGAGGTTGTGGGCAAGGGACACGGCAGGCGCAAGTCCGAGGCTGAGAAGCTGGCGGCGGAGGACGGCTTCCAACACTTCCAGTCATTGCCGACTTAGGCGCATCGAGACGTTATGCTCCGTTTTCTGAGAAGAGACCCCAACGAGACGAAAGAGCGCACCCAGCAGGGTGTACGTAAGTCCAGGGACACGTGGTTCGGGAAAATCATGGGAGTCCTCCGGTCGTCCCAACTCGACGACAGCGTGTGGGAGGAACTGGAAGAGGTCCTGATTTCGGCGGACGTGGGCGTCGAAACTTCCTTGAACCTGGTGGGCCGTCTCCGGACCATCACCTCCGACCGGAAATACAACGACCCGCAGCAGGTGTTTGACGCATTGAAGCTGGAACTGCTGACTGGGCTGAAGAGCGATTCGCCGTCGGACTTGGACGCCGAGACCGAGCTTTCGGAAACGCCCCTGGTGGTCCTGGTGGTAGGGGTCAACGGCGCCGGCAAGACCACCAGCATAGCCAAGCTGGCCCACCACTTCGAGCAAGCAGGAAAGCGCGTGCTGCTCGGGGCTGGGGACACCTTCCGCGCCGCAGCTATAGAGCAGCTTCAGGCTCTGGGAGAAAGAGCGGGCGTTGACGTTATCAGCCATCGCCAGGGGGCCGACCCTGGGGCCGTGGCATTCGACGCTTTCCAGGCGGCCAGGGCGCGGAAAGCCGACGTGCTCATTATCGACACGGCGGGGCGCCTCCACACCAAGTCCAACCTTATGGAAGAGCTCAAGAAGATTGTAAGGGTGATCGGGCGGCTGGACTCCGCAGCTCCCCACCAGGTGCTGCTTATTCTCGATGCCACCACCGGCCATAACGGGCTTGCTCAGGCCAAGTCCTTCAGCGAGGCCGTGGGCTGCACCGGAGTGTTTCTGGCCAAGCTGGACGGCACCGCCAAGGGCGGCATCGTGCTCGCAATCAGAGAGAGCCTTGGGTTGCCGATATTGTTCATAGGAACGGGTGAGAAGCTGGAAGACATGGCCGTGTTCGACCCCGAAGAGTTTGTAAATGCAATATTGGAACCGGCTTCTGACTGACACCGGTGCGACGATGAGAAGCCGTTCTTTCAACCGAGGCCCATCATCATATCAACGAATAGCCAAACCGGATTGAATTGCACCAAGCGTTAATCTGGCTTATAGCTATCGAGGTTGTCGGTGTCATCACCCTGCCGATGACATACCGGCTGCTTGGTTCTCTGCCTGACCGGGGAATCATATTTTCCAAGGCCATTGGCCTGCTTTTTGCCGCCTACCTATTCTGGGCGCTGGGACTGGCTGGGATCCTCCCCAACGTACAGTGGGCTGCCGTTGTGGTCGTGGCGGCGCTGGCCGTCCCGTCGGCTATTGTTCTCAGGACAAACGGGCCGGAGATTCTGGCTTTTCTGAAACGGGAACGGGCGGCCATCATCGCGGCGGAGCTGGTCTTCCTGGCCTTCTTCTTAATATGGGTTGCGTTGGTGTCGTTCGCCCCGGCTATCAACCACACCGAGCAGCCCATGGACTTCGGCTTTCTCAACTCTATACTCAAGAGCGAGAGTTTTCCTCCTGAAGACCACTGGTTGTCCGGCCACTCCATCAGCTACTACTATTTCGGCCACTTCATGATGGCCTTCCTCACGAAGCTGACGGCCATACCGTCCAGCGTCTCTTACAACCTGTCCATAGCCCTTATCGCGGCGATGGCGGCGGGGGGCACTTTCTGCCTGGCATTGAACTTGGTCCGCATCATGGGAGCCGGGATTAAGTCGGCCATACCATTCGCCCTGGCCGCTCCCGTGTTCATATTAGTCCTGGGAAACCTGGAAGGCGTAGCCGAGCTAATCAACGCCGCAGGCTTGGGAGGGGCTGGGTTTTGGGACTGGCTGGGAATAAAGGGCCTGGACGAAAACACCACCGCGAGCCCGGGATTCTTTCCAGACAGCTACTTCTGGTGGTGGCGTTCGTCCAGGATAATCGACACCGTGGTGGAGGGCGTAAGCCTGGACTACACCATCACCGAAGTCCCCTTCTTCAGTTTCTTGCTGGGCGACTTGCATGCCCATGTCAACTCCCTGCCTTTCCTAGTCCTCAACCTTGCCCTGATTCTCAACTTGTTCCTGTCTCCAGAGCAATTAGATTTCAGGCGTCTGCTAACCCGTCCATGGGAGGGAGTTGCCATCGGACTGCTCCTGGGAGGGCTGGCTTTCATAAACATCTGGGACTTCCCGGTCATGGCGGCGTTATTGGCGATTGCGGCGGCCGCTAAGGCTGTTGGGAACCGTGGAATCAGTGTGCAGGCGCTGGCGCCCATGCTTGGGTGGCTGGTTCCCGTGCTGGCAGTCGCTGTTATTGCCTACTTGCCCTTCTATGCCGATTTGAGCAGCCAGGCGTCGGGAATTCTTCCGGTCAAGGACGCTATGAGCACCAGACCCATTCATTTCCTGATGATTTGGGGGCTTCCACTGGCCATAGTTGGCGGGTTCATGATAAAGCAGGGTCTGCGGACGCCCGGAGTTACGGCTCGGAATCCAGGGCTGCTGGGTACGGCGATTGCAATATCCATCCTCCCTTTTGTCTTGTGGGTGGCGGCCAAGTTGGCGGTGAGTCCATTCGACGGCGGCGTTGGGGCGGCTTTGGGAGACATAGTCGTCAGGTTCGCCCGCCTGATTCCGGCAATGGTCATCGTAGGAGCGGCTCTCTACACTCTCATCCTGAGGGAACGCACTGGCGCCAACCCGGCGGTGTCCTATTTGCTCGTTCTGGCGGCGCTGGCTTTCTACTTGCTCATGGGGTCCGAACTCTTCTACCTTTCGGACCTGTTCGGCACCCGCATGAACACCATCTTCAAACTGTACTACCAGGCGTGGATATTGCTGGGCGTTGTTTCAGCCGTCGGACTGTATTATGTCTGGCGCCGCCCGGCAGACGCCGAGGATGAATCGGACGACACAACTGTAGAGCAGACCGACGTTGGCTCCAAGCCCATGGTGCCCGCACATATGGGAAACATTTCGAAGGTCGGGTGGTTGGGCATAGTGGCAGTCTTGATTCTTGGAGCGTTATACTTCCCCGTGGCCTCGGCCAGGGATGTATACATCCGCGGGGGCGGGGACTCTTTGGACGGACTGGACTATCTGAAGCGTTCTAGTCCCGACGAATACGAGGCGGTCCTCTGGCTGCGGGATGAAGCTCCGCCAGGGCGCATCGTAGAGGCCGTTGGGGGCAGCTATACGGAGTTCGGACGGGTTGCCTCAGCCACCGGACTGGCCACGCTGGTCAACTGGCCAGGACACCAGCGTCAATGGCGGGGCCATCTAGACGTTTTTGGAGAGCGGGAGGCGCTGGTTGAAGAGATTTACACCGGCGAGGACCCTGTGCGGATCCGCCAGCTGCTGGAAGCCTACAATGTACGCTACGTGTACGCTGGGCCAAGGGAGCGGTCAAAATACGGCCCGCTGCGATTGGACGAATTCGGCTCATTCTTGAAACCCGTCATGCAGTGGCGCGGCGTAGTGATATACGAGAGAACGCCCTTTGAGGCAGAGGTTATTCACAGGGAAAATGGCCGAGCAGGTTAGCATTACACCGACAGATTCGGAGTCCAGGCCCTCCCTTGCGCATCGTGTTTGGGAAGGGTTAAAGCCCCGTTTGGGATGGGAGCTTGCGCTCTTTCTTTTAATTGCGGCAGTGGCTCTTGGGCTCAGGCTGTGGGACCTGGACGGCCGCACCATGCACTATGACGAGAGCCTCCACGTCCACTACTCCTGGCGAATGGCGCAGGGCGAAGGATATTCCCACAGCCCCTGGATGCACGGTCCCTTCCAGGTGCACATGGTCGCCTTCATCTTCAAGATATTCGGCGACTCCGACTTCACCTCCAGACTGGGCTACGTGCTTTTCGGCGCCGCGTTGGCAATGCTGCCCTACTTCTTCCGCAACTACATGGGCAGGACAGGGGCCCTGGTCACCTCGCTGATTTTGGCGCTGTCCCCCAGCCTGATGTACTTCAGCAGGTTCGGTCGCAATGACATACTCATAGCGTTCTTCGCCTCCGCCTTGCTCCTAGTGATGTGGAAATATCTGAAGGAGGGGAAGAACCGGTATCTGTACATAGCCTCAGGCTTGCTGGCCCTGATATTCGCCACCAAGGAGACCAGCTACATAGTCGTCGGGATATTCGGTGCGGCGCTGTTCCTGCTCTCTCTGCCGGAGCTGATTCCCTGGGCGTTGGGAAAGATACGGTCGCGAGACCTCAGCCGCGCCCCGATATTCCTCCTTTTCATGATTACGCTGACCCTGCCCCAGTGGTCTGCCCTCTCTGCCATCCCGCTGAATGCCGTTAGCAGCGTTAACCTAGTGAGTGACGGTGTGACTGAAGTTGGGCTTCCGGTCTGGCAGGCTCCCTTCATTGGCTTCCCGATAGTGGACATTCCAACGGCAGCGAATGCCTTGATTGCGGCCGTTGTCTTTCTAGTTCCTATGGGGCTGGTCTTCTTTACTCGAACGGGCAGGCAGTTGGCACAGCTTGTGGTCCCGCTGACCGTCGCAGTCACCCTTGTGTACATGTTTCTCGCTTTCCCCACCGGCGTGCTCGGGCGTGACTACTTAGTCACCTTCATTGTCCTGTTCACGGCTCTGCTGGTGTCCGTAATCATAGGGCTTGCATGGTCGTGGCGGATATGGCTTATCAGCGCCGCAATCTTCTACGCCATATGGACGTTTTTCTACACCAGCGTGTTCGGCTTCTTCACCCAGAGCCACGGCTTCTGTCCCACCGAAGTGGGGAACGCCTTCCAAAGTCTGTGCAACAGGTTCGGCGGGCTGTATACGGGTTCGTGGCAAGGACTGGGCTATTGGGTGGAGCAGCAGGACGTGGCCAGAGGCGGCCAACCCTGGTTCTACCACTTCATGATTGGGTCTATATATGAGTTCCTTCCGCTGATCTTCGGCGGGATTGCCGTAATCTATTTCATTCGGAAGGGCAACCTTTTCGGAGCAGTCCTGGGTTTCTGGGCGCTAGCCACCCTGCTGGCGTACACCTTGGCCTCGGAGAAGATGCCCTGGCTCCTGGTGAACATGGCCGTTCCCTTCATCTTCCTGGCAGGCATGTTCCTGGGCCGCCTCATCGACAACATCCGGTGGAGGCGGGCGCTGGCTGGCGCTGCGCTATATCCTATTTTCCTGACCCCTCTTATTTTATTGTCGGGCATATATCTTCTTCAGAAGTACACCGGCGCCGGAGACCTTACGGCGTGGCAGCAATGGGGGCTTCTGGGCGTCGTTTGCGGCATGACGGTGGGGCTGTTCTATGTCCTGGCTCGGACTCCCCTTAATCTGAGCGCCGCCGCCGCCGGACTGGGCTTGGCGGCCCTATTGCTGGGGTTCAGCGTCTTTGTGTCCTTCAGGGCCAGCTACAGCTACGATGACGACCCGATCGAGATGCTCTCGTATGCTCAGGGGAGCGCCGACATAGTGTCCGCTGTTGATTCGTTGAACGAGGACGTCCTAACGGCTCAGGCTCCCCGCGAAGCGGTGGAAATCGACTACGAAGTCTGGTATCCCATGAACTGGTACGTGCGGTGGGAGCAGAAGAACGGGAGCGCGGTCTTCAAATGTTATAAGACCGAGTCGGAAGACGGGTACCAGAGCTACTGCAACGCTCTGGACGGCCCGCCGTCCTCCCAAGCCATCCTCCTTAACGACAACCATTCAGGCCGAGACGGGAAACACTTGCTGGACTTCCAACGTTCGGAGCGTTTGAAGAACCTGCTTTGGTTCCCGGAGGACAGCTATCGACGGTCCAACGAGGCCAGGAAAGAGGAGAGCATCGGGCATGAACTGAAGGAGGACTTCTCTTATTTCAAGGACGTAGCGACGGACCTGGAGGCGTGGGACGACGCCCTGGGCTACTTCCTGGACCGTCGGCTGGACAAAGAATGGTGGAGCTCCGAGTTCTACGCCTATATCCACGAGAACGACCCTTCCTAGGCCCCCAACCACGCCTGTTTCGACTTGGTTTGGGTTGACACTCAAACGACCCCACGACTACAATTATTCCCACGGTCAACACTCACCGAACCCGATTGGAGGGTCCCCGCTAATGCCTGAGATGGTGATCGACAGCATAAGAGTAAGCATGATGAACTACCAGAGGGTGGTCATCCTGAAGGAGAAGGACTCCGACAGGTACTTGCCTATCTGGATAGGCCCCGCCGAGGCGGACGCCATAGCCGTCAAGCTCCAGGACATAGCTGTGCCGCGGCCCCTTACCCATGACCTTCTGAGGTCGGTGCTGGAAACGGTGGGCGCCTCTGTCAGCCACATACTGGTCAGCGGCCTGGAGAGCGACACCTTCTACGCGAAAATCACCATCAGCATGAACGGCGCCAACCTGGAAATCGATTCCCGCCCCAGCGACGCCATAGCGCTTGCCGTTAGGGTGGACGTGCCCATCTATGCCGAGGACCAGGTGCTGGAAAAGGCCGGAATCTTGATGGACAAGGAAACGGGGAAACCCATCCTGCCCGGAGAACCCGTGGAAGGCGGCGAGGGAGTTGCCCCCGAGGTAAAGGAAGAAGACCTCCGCCGCATGTCCGCCTTCACGGACTTCATCAACAGCCTGGACTTGGAAGACTTCGACAAGCCCCAGAGCAGCTCGTAAATCGACTTGGCCCGGCGTTGTTTGGGCCGCCCGCCGTTAACAGGAATCCTGTTGACTTGCCCAAGGGTAAGTGATAGGATTCCCTAGGTTTTTAGGGGGTGCCCTTTGGGAACAGCCCTGCGCTTTGTGGGCGTAGGCTGGTACGTTGCCTCCTGCATAGTCGTAGGAGTCCTCGGAGGCCTTGGGCTGGATCACCTAATAGGGACCCGCCCCCTGTTTACACTCCTGGGCGTCTTGGTGGGAACGGCCGCCGCCTTCTACGGAGTATATAAGCTGGTCCAGCCAATGTTGCAGGAAAACGATAAGGACGCCGGCGAAAAGGGGGGTAACCCCTAAGTGTCCACAGGGACCAAGAGATTAGTCATTCTGGGGCTTTTGGCCCTAGTGGCTCTCTTTCTTGCAGGAATCATCACCGGCTCCATCGGCGCAGCCTTTACACAGTCCAGCGAAGACAAGGCGGCGGGCAAGACCGCCGAAGGCATCATCCCCGAACCCGCCATCCACCTGCCGGCCCAGACCGTCTTTCCCTTCAGCGAGCGTCAACGCTACCTGGACTTCCTCGACGCCGAGCACGAGGAAAAGCTTCACCCAGACGACCTCCATGACTTCCACGGCGAGCGCACGGGGCAGGACGGAGAAACCCTGGTCGATGACGGCCCCTTCCCTGGCGGATTCGTCATAAGCAACACTATCCTCTCAGCTTGGGTTGTGTCGGCTTTACTGATTATCGTTTTTGTCATCGGCACACGTCGGATGAAGCTCGTACCCGGGCGGTTCCAGAACGTGCTTGAGGGCATCATCGAGGGGCTGCTGAACTTCGTCGAGAGCGTGGTTGGCAAAGACAAGGGGCGTCTGGTGTTCCCTGTCATTGCCACCATATTCCTGTTTGTCATGTTCAACGCCTGGATCGGGCTGATTCCCTTGTACCAGGCCTTGGGCTACGGAGAGGGCGGTTTCTGGAAATTTGGTGACGATACCATAACGATACACCTGCTGCGACCCGCTGGCACCGACCTGAATATGCCGCTGGCCCTGGCGCTGGTGTCCTTCGTATTTGTAGAGTTCCTTGGCCTATGGCTGATAAAGTTCCCCTACTTTGGCAAATTCATCCGTGTGGGGAGCCTTAAACGGGGCTTCGTTGGCCTGTTCCGGTTCAAGCCACTGGAAGCGTTCCAGGGGTTCCTGGACTTCGCGTTTATAGGCCCTCTTGAAGCCTTCAGCGAATTCGTCAGAGTCATCAGCTTCACTTTCAGGCTTTTCGGCAACATGACCGCCGGAGAAATACTGGTGCTAATATCGGCGTTCCTGGTGCCTTTCGCCGCAACTCTGTTCGTGTACGGACTGGAGTTGTTGGTCGGGTTCATACAAGCCCTGATATTCGCTGGACTGACCTTGGTGTTTGCAGCAGTGGCAATGACCCCCCATCACGAGGAAGAGGGGCATTAGCCCGTAGCGTCGCTTTAGGAGGAAAGTCGTGGATGTAATAGTGCTCTTGATATCAGCCGCAACCGTGGGAATAGCCGCCGCCGCGTTGGGCGGCATCTACGCAATCTATTCGTCCAGGCAGGACTAACCGAAAGCTTGGCAAGACCGGAAACCACAATTCGGTAAGGGAGGAAATATGGAGATCCTGCACTTGATAGCCGCCAGCGTGGCCGCCCAGGAAATAGGTCAAGACGCCGCCAAGATGTTGGGCGCAGGCTTGGCCATAGGTCTCGGCCTGATTGGGCCGGGCATTGGCATAGGCATACTGGGCGCAGCGGCCATGAACGCCATCGGGCGCAATCCGGAGGCCAGAGGCGCCATCCAGACGAACATGATTTTGGCCATCGCCTTCGCCGAGGCGCTGGGCATCTACGCACTGGTCGCGGCGATTATGATCGGTTTCGTATTTTAGGCAGACCAACGTCAAAGTAGGGGTGAGCCGTGGAGAGCTTAGGACTTCACGTTCCTACACTAATTATCTATTTGGTGAACTTCGCCATACTTCTGGTGTTGCTCTACCTGGTCGCCTACAAGCCCATCTTGAGGATGATAGATCAGAGGTCGGAACGGATTAAGGAGAGCCTTGAGGCCGCAGACAGAGCCCGTGAGGAAGCTGCCGCGTCTCAGGCCGACACACAGCAACAGTTGAACGAGGCGAGACTGCAAGGGCAGAGACTGCTGGACCAGGCCCGCACCGCCGCTGAGCAGTTCAGGGAACAAGAGGAAGCTCGTGCCCGCCAGGACGCCGATGCCCTGGTGGCCAGGGCCCGTGAAGAGATTCAGCGGGAACGGGACGCCGCAGTGGCCGAGGTCAGGGGCCATTTTGCGGACCTGGCCATGACCGCCGCCGAGCGGGTGATTCAACGCTCCCTGGACCGCACGGCCCACGGCGAACTGATAGCCCAGGTCTTGGAAGAGGGCGAACGGATGCCCAGGGAGTAGCGCCCGACCATGCCCAAGAGCACGTCAGCAAAGAGATACGCACAAGCCGTATTCGATTTGGCCGTGGATAGGGACCGGGTTGATGAATGGGCCGGGGACCTGGCGGCCATATCCGAGGCCGTCAAGGACAACGAGCTGAGGGCCTTCCTACAGCACGCTAAAGTCCCTCTGGCCAATAAGTTGCAGGTCATCAGCGAGGCCTTTTCATCAGCCGACCCTATAGTCCAGAACCTCGTGTCCCTTCTAATATCCAGGGGTCTCACCGACCAGGTAGGGCAGGTGGAGGAGTGGTACTTGAGGCTGCTGAACCAGAGGCGGGGCAGGGAAGACGTGGAGGTCTGGTCTGCGGTGGACATGGACGACGTGGAAAAAGACCGGGTCAAGAATTTCCTGGAACAGTTGCTTGAGAAAGAAGTGGAGCTTCATATCCAGGTGGACTCGGAAATACTGGGTGGCCTGGTTATGCGGGTAGGCGACAAGCTCATCGATGGAAGCGCCAGGACCCGCCTGGAGAGAATGGGCAGACAGCTGCAAAGAGAGACTATGGAGACCGGGGCATGAGTCCGGTCGACACGCCGGGAGGTAGAGCATGACCACTCGTGGTCAAGACATCGTATCGGTGCTCAAGCGTCAAATAGAGGAGTTCGGCGCTGAGCTTAGTCTGGTGGACGTGGGCACGGTCGTTGAAGTGGGAGACGGCATCGCCCGGGTGCAGGGGCTCCAAGGCGCCCGCTACAACGAGATACTGGAGTTTCCCAACGAGGTGCTGGGGCTGGCCCTTAACTTGGAAGAGGACACCGTGGGAGCCGCCATCATGGGCGACCCCAACGCCGTCAAGGAGGGAGACACCGTCAGGGCCACGGGGCGCATCATCGAAGTGCCGGTGGGACCTGGCCTGATGGGACGGGTCATAGACGCCCTCGGCAGACCCATTGACGGCAAAGGTCCGGTCCAGTCCGATGGCGCCCGGCCCGTGGAGAAAATCGCCCCCAACGTGGTGACCAGAAAATCCGTGGACACTCCCGTGCAGACGGGCGTTAAGGCCATCGACGCCATGATCCCCATAGGCAGGGGACAGCGGGAGTTGATTATTGGCGACCGCTCCACCGGGAAGACGGCCATAGCCATCGACGCAATTATCAACCAAAAGGGCGAGGACCTGGTATGCATCTACGTAGCCATTGGCCAGAAGCAGGGCAAAGTGGCCCAGGTGCTGGGAAGCCTTGAGGAAAACGGGGCCTTGGACCACACGATAATAGTGGCGGCCAACGCCTCCGACCCGGCGCCCCTCCAATACATCGCCCCTTACGCCGGGGCCGCCATAGGCGAGTATTTCATGGAGCAGGGCAGGGACGTCCTCATAGTCTATGACGACCTGACTAAGCACGCCTGGGCTTACCGTCAGATGTCCCTTCTGCTAAGGCGCCCCGCAGGGCGTGAAGCCTACCCCGGTGACGTTTTCTACCTCCACAGCAGGCTTCTGGAGAGGGCCGCACGTCTCAACGACGAGTACGGCGGCGGCTCCATGACTGCCCTGCCGATAATCGAAACTCAGGCGGGCGACGTATCCGCATACGTGCCCACCAACGTGATTTCCATCACCGACGGCCAGATATACCTCGAGCCGGAGCTTTTCAACTCCGGCATACGCCCCGCCGTGAACGTGGGACTGTCCGTGTCCCGTGTGGGCGGCGCGGCCCAGACCAGGGCTATCCGGCGGGTCGCAGGACGCTTGCGCTTAGACCTAGCCCAGTACCGGGAGCTGGCCACTTTCGCTCAGTTCGGTACAGCCGACCTGGACAGGGCCACCCGTCAGCAGTTGGAGCGGGGGCAGCGCAGCACGGAGATACTGAAACAGGCTCAGTACGTACCCATGCCCTTGGAAAAAGAGGTCGCCATTCTCTTCGCAGTTAACAACGGCGACCTAGACGACATACCCCTGGAACAGTGCCAGGAGTTCGAAGTGAAGCTGCTACAACACCTGGACACGGCCAACCCCGATATAGGCAAGGCAATAGCCGAGTCCAAGGACCTGAGCGAGTCCACGGAAGAATCCCTGAAAGCGGCGATTGCCGAGTTTAAAGCCGCCTTCCTGGCCGAGCAAGCGGCCCAATAGCAAGCGAACGCCATGCCAAGCTTAAGACAGATAAAACGGCGAATCCGCAGCATCGAAAACACCGGCAAGGTGACCAAGGCGATGGAGATGATTGCCGCCTCCAAGATGCGGCGCGCCCAGAGCTCGGTCCTCGCCGGGCGCCCCTATTCCGAAAAGATACACACCGTAATCGCGGACCTGGCGGCACAGCCGAGCGAAGAGTCGGGTCCTCCTCATCCGCTGCTGGAAGTTAGGCCTGTAAGAAAGATCCAGTTGGTCATTATGTCGCCTGACAGAGGTCTCTGCGGTGGACTCCATTCCAATCTGAACAGAAGAGCCGCCCAGTTTATCGCTCAGCAAGAGACACCGGTAAGCCTCATCACCGTCGGGCGCAAGGGACGGGACTTCATGGTCAGGTACGGGCAGGACGTAAGGGCCGTGTTCATAAACATGGGTGACCGGCCTACGGTGGCGGACATCACGCCCATATCCGGCATGGTCATTGACCAGTTTAGCTCCGGAGATGCCGACGAGGTCTACCTGGGATACGCTGAGTTCGTGAACACTACCCTCCAGAGGCCGATCGTACAAAAGCTTCTGCCCATCGAACCTGCTGAACTCACGTCGGAGAGCCGCGTGGGTTACATATACGAACCGGACAGCCTGACGGTATTGGGTTCGCTGCTTCCCCGGTTTGTGGAGATGCAGATATACCATGCGCTGCTGGAGCTTAACGCGTCGGAGCAGTCAGCCAGAATGGTGGCGATGCGAAGCGCGACGGACAGCGCCAACGAGATGGCGTCCGATTTGACACTCGTGGCCAACAAAGTTCGGCAGGAAAGCATAACCAACGAGCTGCTCGACATCATCGGCGGCGCCGCCGCCCTGGAAGGATAGTACCCGCTCAGCGACTGACAACGCGCCTCGTTTCTAAAGTTAGAGTCCCATTCGGGAGGAGCCATGGCAAAAGGCAAGGTCGTACAAGTAATCGGAACGGTGGTGGATGTCGAGTTCCCGCCGGACGGGCTGCCCACCCTCTTCAACGCCTTGGAAATTGACAACCAGGGCGAAAAGTTGGTGCTGGAGGTGGAGCAGCACATAGGCAACAACTGGGTCCGCTGCCTGGCCCTGGGTCCGACGGAAGGTCTGGCCCGAGGCGTCGAGGCTGACGACACCGGCAACCCAGTGTCCGTGCCCGTAGGGCCGGAGACCCTCGGCAGGCTGTTCGACGTGACTGGGACGCCCCTGGACAACCTGGGTCCCGTGGAGGCCGGCCAGACCTGGCCCATCCACCGGGCGCCGCCGCCCTTTGAAGAGCAGGGAACCGGCACCGAGATTCTCGAAACGGGAATCAAGGTGTTCGACCTGGTCACTCCCTTCCTGAAGGGCGGAAAGATTGGGGCTTACGGCGGCGCCGGAGTGGGCAAGACGGTCATCATCATGGAGCTCATCCGCAACATCGCCCAGGTCCACAAGGGAGTTTCGGTGTTCTCCGGCGTGGGGGAACGTTCCCGCGAAGGCAACGACCTCTGGCACGAAATGCAGGACTCAGGGGTCATGGGCAACACCGTGCTGGTGTTCGGGCAGATGAACGAGCCGCCTGGGGTGCGCGCCCGCATTGGCCTCACTGGCCTGACCATGGCCGAGTATTTCCGGGACGAACAAAGCCAGGACGTACTTCTGTTCATCGACAACATCTACCGTTACATCCTGGCGGGCATGGAAGTTTCGGCGCTTCTCGGCAGGATGCCATCGGCTGTGGGTTACCAGCCCACCCTGGGCACCGAGATGGGAGCCCTGGAGGAGCGAATCACGTCCACGACCAAAGGCTCCATCACCTCGTTCCAGGCGATTTACGTTCCCGCCGACGACTACACTGACCCCGGAATCGTCACCACCTTCGGACACCTGGACGCTGTGGTGTCGCTGGAGCGGGCGCTGGCCTCCCAAGGGCTGTATCCCGCAGTGGACCCCCTGGCCTCCTTCTCCAGGATGCTCGAACCCAGGATCGTTGGAGAGGAGCACTACAGGGTGGCGCGGGGAGTCCAGCAAGTGCTCCAGCGCTACAGGGACCTTCAGGACATCATCGCCATTCTGGGAATCGAAGAGCTTTCAGAAGAGGACAAGACTACGGTTGCCAGGGCCAGGCGAATCCAACGCTTCCTGACCCAGCCGTTCTTCGTTGCCGAGACCTTCACGGGGATGGGCGGCAAATACGTTCCGGTGCGTGAAACGGTGAGAGGTTTCGCGGAAATACTGGAAGGCCAACATGACGACCTGCCTGAGCAGGCCTTCTACATGACCGGCACAATGGATGAGGTTATCGAAACCGCCCAGCGAATGCAGGCAGAGTAGCCGACCATGCCCATGCGAGTCGAGATAATCACAGCCGAGCGGGAGGTCTACTCCGACGACGTAGATGTGCTCACTGCTCCCGGCGCCGAGGGTGAACTGGGCATTCTCCCAAACCACGCTCCGCTAATGACGGCCTTGCAGCCCGGCGAGATTATGCTGCGTAAGGACGGCGAAGAGACGTATCTTGCCGTGACGGGCGGGTTCATGGAGGTCATTGCCAACCGGGTGATGATTCTGGCCGATGCCTGTGAGAGAGACGACGAGATCGATGAGCAGAGGGCCCAGGTCGCGGTCCAGCGGGCTCAGGAACGGCTCGCCAACCGCACCACCGACCTTGACTTGGAGCGTGCCGTGGCTGCGGTGCGCAGAGCCGAAGTCCGTGTTCGCATCGCACGGAGAAGGCGCCCTCGAGCGGCCCCTCCCCCGGGTCAGTCTTAGCTTATAGCTTTCTGCCTCTCGGCCAGCAGATAGTAAGTCATGGTCTGGAGCGACAGGACCGGGTCGATGTTCCTGATCTTCACCCCGTCCCTCGCTTGAGGCGTTATGGGGGCATAGTTCATGATTGCCGTAACTCCACAGTCCACCAGCCGGTCGATGACCTTCTGAGCGTATCTACCCGGAACGGCCACGACGCCGATTCGGATGTCCAACTCTTCCACGACCTCGGTCAGGTCGTCCATAGAGCGGACTTGCAGGTCACCCACAAGCTTGCCGACCATACGTCGGTTGGCGTCGAAAGCGGCGACGATTTTGAAGCCCTCGGGTGCGAACCCTGGGTAGCCTAGGATGGCCCGTCCAAGCCTTCCGACTCCCACCAGAAGCACATTCCAGTGACGGTTCAGACCCATGATGTCCTTGAGCTCGGCCTGGAGACGGCTTACGCTGTAACCCCTGCCTTGCTTTCCAAAACGGCCGAAATAGCTGAGGTCCTTCCTGATTTGTGCTGGAGTGACTTGCAGCATATCCCCAAGCTGTTGAGAACTGACCATCTCAGCCCCGTCAGCCTCCAGCAACTCCAGGACGCGGATGTACTGTGGGAGCCGCATTATGACAACTTCCGGCACATCACCGGGAGCGTCTATGCTTAGGGGCCGGTATGACATCGTCACGGAAACAGCCTTTGCGCCCCAGATACCGGAGCCGTTTTCAGGATTGATGCCTGGGCCGTCAGACCTTCAAGGCCGGACGCTTCAAACTGGAAATCAGAATACATTTAATCAAATTCTAAGATTAACCTCATGCCTAGGTCAATTGATTTGTGAAATTAAATACAACAACACCGACCATCACAGCATTTTCCGGGCGGCTTTCGACCATTGTGCTATAATGTCCCGGTTTCCCCATGAGGATGCTCCCATCTGATTCACACTTGCTCTCCCGCCTGGAATCTTCACTGCCTCCGTCCGGCTTGGCCCTTTTCCAGGCCGTCGTTCGAACCGCTCAGGATTTCGGGACTCCCCTCTTCCTGGTGGGCGGCGGCATTCGCGACCTTCTCCGCGACGAGCCGGTAACGGAGCTGGACGCAGCGGTTGAAGGCGACGCCATTCGTTTGGCTTCAGAAGCAGCATCCAGGACCGGCGCAAGACTTAAGACCCATCGTAGATTTGGGGTCGCCGTATTGGAGTTGGATGGAGGCCGCATCGACCTTGCCACCGCTCGCACCGAGGTCTACTCCAGGCCGGGGGCTTTGCCCAAGGTGTCGCCAGGAAGCATTGTCGACGATCTCAGTCGGCGGGACTTCACCGTAAACGCTATGGCCTTGGCCCTGACCGGCGAAAACGCAGGAACTCTGCTGGACCCGTTGGGTGGTGAGAATGACCTGGAGGCGGGGCTGATGCGAGCGCTCCATCTCAACAGCTTCGTAGATGACCCTACGAGGCTTTTCAGGGCCGGCCGTTACGAGGTCAGGTTGGGGTTGTCGTTGGAGAAGGATACAGAGACTTGGCTTGGAGAGGCAGTCAAAGGAGGGGCGCTGGACTCTGTCAGCGGCGACAGGGTACGTAACGAACTCGGCCTGGCCTTCCACGAGCCGGACCCGTTGAAAACGCTTAGCCGCTTCCGTGAGTTGGGCCTCCTGAGTGCAATCCACCCGTCGCTCGGGGCAGCCCTCACCCCAACCCTCTCCCAAGGGGAGAGGGGGCCACGCGAGGATATCAGTCGGGGCTTGGGTATGCCCGGCCCGCTGTTTTGGCTTGCCGTGATGGCTTATGGCGTGTCATACAACGATGGAACGGCTATAATGCAGCGTCTGAGGATGCCCAGCCGATGGGCCAAGACGGTTATGGACACCGTAGACGTGGCGACGCATTCGGCGCAGGATTTGACGGCCGTGCCTCCTCAAGACTTGGCCGTATGGTTGGACGCCCGCTCACCCTATAGCATAGAGGCGGTGTGCATGTTGACGCCTAACCCTGATGTTGCCTTTACGCTGCGCCGGTATCTGAAGTCTTGGCGAAATGTCAAACCGGCCCTCACCGGCAAGGACTTGGCCGCTCTGGGAGCAGCAGAAGGCCCCTTGGTGGGAGACCTCATCAAGAAACTTAAAGAGGCGCGCATCGCGGGCACGGTCCGGTCACGGAAGGAAGAGACGGAGCTGGCCAGGAAGAGCATCATGGCAAAGGGAGGCTAGCCTTTGGCTGACTCGGGAGAAATATGCGTCGTTTGCCAAGGAGTCCTGGATGAATATCATCAAGCGGGCTGCCAGATGTGCGGCGGCAGGTTCCACCAACCCTGGAAGTCCGACCCGGACATGCCCCATTGCGGCCAGATGGCAAGTCATGAAGAAGCCCTGGCTCTGGTCTTCCTGTGCACCAACTGCCACAGGACTCTCCAGGAAGGGGAATAGGTAGCCTACTGCGGCCGGGGAACGCCTAGAAACGTTGCCCCAAGGAGGCTGGGATGAAAGCAGTCTACATCGAGTCCCACGGCGGCCCAGAAGCCCTCATATACGGCGAACGGCCGGACCCGGCTATTCAACCCAACTTCGTGACGGTAAGAGTAAAGGCGGCGTCCCTGAACCGGCTGGACGTGTACACCAGGGCTGGAGTTCGCGGGATGCGGAAGGAGTTCCCCCCGCCTCTGGTGCTGGGAGGAGATTCCGCAGGGGAAGTGGCGGAAGTCGGCCCAGGTGTGACCGGGTTGAAACCAGGAGACAGGGTGATCATCAACCCGCGAATCAGCTGCGGCCATTGCTCCTACTGCCTGACCGGCAAAGATGACCTGTGCAGCCGCTCGACCATGCTCGGCTCTCAGGCTGATGGGAGCTATGCCGAGTACGTGACGGTCCCTCAGGAGAACGCAGTCCCCATCGCAGACACCGTAACATACGATGATGCCGCCGCCGTTCCCACCACCTATCTTCCTGTCTGGAACATGGTAGTGCGGCACGCCCAGCTGCAGCCTTGGGAAACGGTCCTGGCGCTGTCGGCTTCAGCCGGTGTAGGAGCCGCTGCCATCCAGGTGGCCAAGGATGTCATAGGCGCCAGGGTGATAGCTACGACCAGTTCCGAGGAAAAGGCGGCCAAGGCCCGGGAGCTTGGGGCCGATGCAGTGATCAACTACAAGGAAGAGGACATCGCCGAGCGAATCAAGGAGCTGACCAACGGAGAGGGAGTCGACGTGGTTGTGGACCACGTGGGCGCCGAATTCTTCCCGGCGGCGTTTGCATCCCTCAAGAGGGGCGGAAGGTACGGCAACTGCGGCGTTACCACCGGATACAAGGCCGACCTCCATCTGGGGATGATGTTCACCAAGGCAATCACCGTATTCGGCCTCTTCATGGGTTCCCACAAGGACATGCGGGAGATAACCCACATGCTGAACAAGGGGAAGATCAAGCCTGCAATTCACCAGGTCTTTCCGTTGGAGAAGGCGTCGGAGGCCCACGAAGCGATGGAAGGCCTCAACTTCTTCGGCAAGTTGGTCCTGAATCCCTAGTCCTGGCGTCGGGATTACGACCCCGTACGATTCATCATCGGAATAAGGAGGACGAGATGGAAAACGTAGGCTACATAGGACTTGGCAACATGGGTTCCGGCATGGCGGCAAACCTGCAACAAGCTGGCTACAACATGGTTGTACACGACCTCCGGGAAGGCGCCACCAGACCTTATTTGGAGCGAGGAGCCCGTCTGGGTAACTCACCAGCGGACGTGGCGGAGCGTTGCGACGTGGTCTTCACGTCGTTGCCCGGCCCCAAAGAGGTGGAGGCCGTCTCCCTGGGCTCCAACGGAGTTCTGGAAGGCATCAAGCCGGGCTGCGTCTACGTGGACATGTCCACCAGCAGGCCCACCCTCATCCGCGAAATCGAACCCAAGTTCCGGGAGAAGGGCGCCTACGTGATGGATGCGCCGGTCAGCGGCGGCAAATCGGGAGCCGCCTCGGGGAACCTGGCCATCATGGTTGGAGGACCCAAGGAGATATTCGACAAGATCAAGCCGATGTACGACGCCATGGGAGACAAGGTGTTCTACGCTGGAGAGATTGGCGCGGGGGCCATAGCCAAGCTGGTGCACAACATGACCAGCCATGGGATCCGAATGGCCATTGCGGAAGGTCTGACCCTGGGCGTGAAAGCCGGGGTGGATGCCGAGGCCCTGTGGGAATGTGTCAGAAGGGGCGCCTTGGGCCGCATGAGCTACCTTCACGAGAACCTACCCTCCAAGGTGTTCAGGGACCAGTACGACCCCACCTTTGCTCTGGAACTGTCCTTCAAGGACATTACGTTGGCTACAGAGCTTGGACGCGAGTTCAACGTTCCCATGCCCATCGCCAATCTGGGTCTCCAACGAGCCATGGAGGCCATGAACCGGGGCTGGGGCGATCGGGACAGCACGATTATCTTCAAGCTCCAGGAAGAGGCCTCCGGCGTCGAGGTCAGGGCTCCTCAGGTGGACCCCCAGAAGTCGGCCCGGTTCATCTCTACCCACCCGGACGTAGAGTAAACGCCCAACGGGACGCGGAGATTCACCCTCACCCGTCAAGGGCGAGGGGGCATTGTCCCTTCTCCCCTGGCGGGAGAAGGTTAGGATGAGGGGCAACCACGGCCCCAGCCCCGTCTTTCCGGCGAAGGCCGGAAACCAGAAGGAGGCATCTCCCCCTACTAGGTTCCCTGGACTCCGGCCTACGCCGGAGCGACGATGGGAGATGGGCCCTCTTAATGACAATGAAGATTTCACGTCGGAGACTACGTAAGGCCTTGCGCTACGGCCGCCCGTGTGGATTGTGGGTACACCCTTGGGTATAATGCAGCAACCCTAAGGCTGGAGTGAAAAATGGTAAGAGACGGCTTCAAAGTCCTGGACAGCGACATGCACGTGCTGGAGCCGCCCGATTTGTGGCAGCGGTACATAGACCCGGAGTTCAAGAGCCAGGCCCCCGTGGGCAAGACCGACAAGATCGCCGACCTCCAGATGGTCGGCCCTGACGGCAAGGTCTGGGGAAGGACCCAGGAGGTCTACCGGGACACCTACCAGCGGCGAGGCTCCACCGACTTCGAAAAGAACGAGAACAGGTACAGGCCCTTCGAGGAGAGGGGCTGGACGCCGGAAGTGCAGTTGGACGGCATGAACCAGGAGGGCATTGATGTAGCCGTGCTCTACCCCTCCCGGGGGCTGTTCGCCCTCACCGTGCCCGACCTGGAGCCGAGGCTGGCCGCGGCCATCGCCCGGGCCTACAACAACTGGCTCTACGACTTCTGTCAGAAGGACCCAGGCCGCCTGTTGGGCGCCGGCATGATCTCTCCCTTCGACGTCAACGACGCGGTTTCGGAAACCCAGCGCTGCGTCAATGAGTTGGGATTCAAGGCCGTGTTTCTGCGTCCCAACCTCGTAAACGACCGGAACTGGTACGACCCCTACTACGAACCCCTGTGGGACGCCATCGAGGAGCTGCGGGTCCCGCTGGGATTCCACGAGGGCGCGGGGGCGGCTCTGCCTTTCGTAGGGAAGCAGTTCGGCGAAAACGGGATGCTTCGGCACACCTTCAGCCACCCGGCGGAGCAGATGCTGGCCGTGGCCAGCTTCACCGGCGGAGGCATCCTGGAGCGGCACCCCAACATGAAAGTGGCCTTCCTGGAGGGCAACTGCTCGTGGGTGCCCTTCCTCTTCTGGAGGCTGGACGAGCACTGGGAGCGGCTGGGAGACGTCCACGCTCCTGAGCTAAAGATGGCCCCCAGCGAATACTTCAAGCGGCAGTGCTTCGTTTCGGTGGAACCCGACGAGGAGCCGGTGAAGTACACCATCGACTACATGGGCAACAAGGGGCTGGTCTTTTCCACCGACTACCCCCACCCCGACTCCAAGTTCCCGGAAGCCGTGAAAAGCTTCCTGACTCTGCCCATCAGCGACGAGGACAAGCGGATGATTCTCTGGGACAACTGTGCCCAATATTACGGTGTTGAATAGGTGGACCTATGGCTGTGATGATTACCGGCGGAACGGGATTCCTGGGCTCCTACCTGGCGCACCACATGGTGCGGGAAAAGGGGGAGAAGGGACTTGTCCTGTTCGATATGTACCCAAGGATGTCCAACATCTCGGATATAAGGGACGAGGTCACCGTCGTCCAGGGAGACATCCTGGAACCCCACGAACTTCTGCTTGCTATGGACCGCTACGACATCGACCGGGTGGTCCACCTGGCCGCCATCCTCGGGGGCGCCGTAGAAGAGAAGATGGTGCCCTACCTCAGGGTGCAGTGCATGGGCACGGCCAACGTATTCGAGGCCTGCCGTATTCATGGCGTGAAGCGGGTGGTCTACGCGAGTTCCGCCGCTGTCTACAGGGGCAACCCCAACCCGTTGGAAGAGGTGGACGAGGACGTGCCGCCCCAGCCCAAGGGTCTCTACTCGGCCTGCAAGCATTGGGGCGAGAAGATTGCCGAGGAGTACCGGGTCGCCCACGGCTTGGACTACGTCGCCATCCGGCCCACCACGGTGTTCGGCCTTGGCCGAGGATGGCGAGGGTCATACGCCAGCCATCTGACTCCCATACCCGAAGTCCCCCATTTTCTGGTGCAGCCCGAGCTTGCCGCCTTAGGCGAGCCCATAGAGATGCCCGCCGACGACACCCCCACCGACTGGATTTATGCGGCTGACGCCGCCGAGGTGTGGTACCTGGCCCTGACGTTTCCCGACCCAGCGCACAGGGTCTTCAACATGCGGTCGGAACGCAGGCTGATGGGCGAGTTGACGGCCCACGTCCGCGACCTGCTGCCCGACGCCCAAATCACGGTGTCCAAAGAGCCAATGAAGGACCCTCTGCAGCTGATGAGCAACCGCCGCCTGGTGGAAGACTTGGGCTTCCGCGCCAAGTACACCATGGAGTCAGGCATGGTCGAATACCTCAGCATGGTCCGCGAACAGGCCGGGCTGCCGCCTGTGGGGTAGGGAGATCAGGGGCAGGCTTCCCCTGTTCACGTTAGTGGCGTTCGCTTCCGTTTAAGCCTACATTTTCCCACCATCTCTAGCTCTCCCCAGTTGACCAGCCAGTGTTGGTCTCGAAGTCCGTTCGCGACTACCCTGTGGTATGATGCCTCGCGGATAAGATGGCCGCCGACGGCTGCGGCACTCACACTGATGCCGTCCATGTCAAAGTCTTCCGGCTTCACCCGATACCTGGATGCCAGGGACCGGCTCCCGGAGCCGCTGTGGTAGCTGGCGCCCCGCCAGGTGCTGTCGGGTCCGTCACCCCAGCACGTGATAGCACCGCCGTATCTCATTCCGCACGTATGGTGTTCCTCGGTGCTGGTCGCGACGAAACGTTCACGTTGTGGTGCAGATGCCCTTCCAACTACATCCCCCCAGTATACCCGTGTGCCGTCCCTGCGCAGGGCGCACGTGTGGCCGGTTTCACTGCTGGTGGTTTTGAACCGTTCGCCCAGCGGCGGCAACGATTTTCCACCCTGGTTGCTGCCCCAGCACACGATCGTGCGTGCGCCCGTAGTCTGCATTTGCAGATGTGATAGAATCATCGACTAGGAGCGTTATGCGCCACTCATATTCTGGCTACTCACGAATTGTTGACGCCATCGATAAACCATTAGGCTTCTACGCGCTTGCCCTTCTAATTGTGGAGGGATTCCTAACGATTCTATTGATATTCTCTGACCTTGACAAAGGTGACAAAACGTGGGGTATGTGGGCCATCATCGGGTTATTCGTTCTAGTGCTGGTAGTAGTAAGTGCGCTTGTTTGGTTCAAGCCTACAAATCTAACATTCACTGGATACGAGGCTTTGGTGAGCATGGGCAGAATTACCTACGGCACTGATACAGGAGAAGTAGCAGAAAAGGATTTGCCTAGCGGCACTGCCAGGCCAGAGTAGTAACGATGTTATACGCAATTGCATACGACGTATCTGATTCAAAAAAAGACCACACTGAGTTCTTTGAGAAGATAAAGACTCTCGGTGGGTGGATGCATTACATTGAAGGCACATGGATAGTCTCAACCCAAAAGTATTCCACGGCTGACGAGATCTTTGCAGAACTCGAATCGCTGATAGACAAGGAAGAGGACTACGTTTTCGTGGCCCAGATAGATCCATCTGATACACAAGGGTGGCTGCCAGAACAGGCCTGGGACTGGTTCAAGAGGAATGAATCCTAACCATTCTTGCGGCTGTTAGAAGCCACCAAGACATGGGATAGTTCGAGACCTGGTCAATCGGGAGTTCGGACGAGGTTGGTGAGCTACCTGATGACGCTGCGTTTAGGTCTTGGCCGATGGAGTGTTTGAGCCACGGGCCTTCGCAAGGCTCACGGAGTCCCCAACGACATCTCGAAAATGGTACTGCCCACTGTCAAAATAGCCCCACCATCCCTTGTCCTGCCTAGTTGACCGGGCAGTATTGGTCTCGAAATCCGCCGGGGACTCACCCGTGGTATCATGCCTCGTGGATGGAATGATCGCTGCCGGCAGGCTCAGCTTTCAGTGAGCATGGGCAGTCGACATCTCTACGAAAGGAATCCGACATGAACTCATCCCGAAAACCGGTCGCCGTCGTGATTGGGGCGACGTCCAAGTGGCAGGCAGACGGCCGCAACACTCATTTGGCCCACGGCAGGGCCATTGACGACAGTGAACTGCCCGTCGGAGTGCGCTGGGGCGTTGGGGGAGCCATCTCCCTCAAGTTTGCCAAAGAGGGCTTCTTCACCGTGTTGACCACGCGCAGCACCTCCAACGCGGCTCCGTTGGAGGCAGCGATCCTGGAACAGGGCGGCGAGTGCATGATCGTCGAGCTGGACTTGGCGTTCCGGGATTCCATATCCAACGCCTTCTCTCAAATCCGGGAGCAGGCTGGAGACCCTAACGTGCTGGTATACAACGCGGGCTACCTGGAGGGGCGCGACCTTCCGCCGGAACAAGAACTGCTGGAATACATTCCCTACGAGATATTCGAGACCGCCCAGCACATCTCAAGCAGCGGACCTTTCCTGGTCGCCCAGGAGGTGCTGCCCGCAATGCGGGAGCGAGGCGAGGGCTCAATCCTGATATCCAACAACTCGTCGTCGCTGCGGGGGAAAAAGCGGTACACCGGACAGTCGCTATACTATCCGAGGGTGTTGATGCGCACGTTGGCGCAAACGCTGACTGAGGAGTATTCCGAGTACGGCGTGCACGTCGCAAATGTGGTAATCGACGGCACCATAGACTCTCCAGGCACGCGAGCCCTCCCCCGTGTCCAGCAGCATCCTGAATTGGTGATGAATCCCGTTAATATTGCCGAGGCTTTCTACTATCTGCACACCCAGGACAAGTCCTGCTGGACCCACGAACTCCAATTGACCCCTTATTCCACCAAGCCGAGCTTCTGAAGTCTATTGCCCCAGGGATAACTTGAATGAACAGGTAGGAGTATTTGGATGGATGTCGGAATGATGATGATCTTCTCCAGCTATGGCTGGGAAGACGGCTCGGACGGCCAGATGTGGGAAGAGGAGCTGCGCTTGGCTGAAATCGCCGCAGACGCGGGTTTCGATTGCCTTTGGTCAGCAGAGCACCATTTCAACGACTATTCCTTCGTGCCTGACAATCTCCATTTGATGACCCACCTGGCGGCCAAGCACCCCAACATAGACGTGGGGACAGCCGCCGTGATACTCCCTTGGCATAACCCGCTGCGGGTGGCGGAGAACGCAGCCGTTCTCGACATGTTGAGCAACGGACGGCTCCGGCTGGGGTTCGGGCGTGGGCTGGCGCGGCGAGAATTCGAGATGTTCGGCATCAGCATGGACGAATCACGGGACCGTTTCGACGAAGCGGCCCCGATGATTGTCGAGGCCCTCAAGACAGGCTTCATCGAGGGCAACGGGATTTACTACAAACAACCCCGGACGGAAATCCGGCCCCGACCTCAGCATTCCTTCGACGGACGCATCTATGCCGTCGCCGCCAGCGACGAATCTGTTCTCTCAGCGGCCAAACTTGGCGCGCACATTGTTATGTTCGCTGACCGTCCCTGGGAGATGCGGATGCCGGGGATCGAACGGGGCCGAGCCTTGCACCGTGAATTTCACGGAACGGAGCCCCCGCCCTTGATGCTCACCGAGTTCGTCATATGCGGCCCTGACCTGGAGCAGTGTGAAGAAGAAGCGCGTCAATACCAGGGTAAATTTGTCGAAAGCAATTTCTACCACTACGAGTTCCTCAGCGACCACTTCAAGGGGGTGAAGGGTTATAACGCCTATCAACAGAAGGCTGAAATCGCGCGTTCGGCTGGCCTCGAAGGGGCGGTGGAAGGTTTTATGAAGGCGGCCAGCTGGGGGACGCCGGACAAGATTCTACGGGGGCTTGAGGAACGCCGGGCCTTGCTCGGCGACTTCGAGTGGAACGTCGCCTTCCGCTTCGGTGGCACGCCGCCCCATGTAGCGGAGCGAGGCTTGAAGCTCTTTGCCGACGAGGTGCTGCCGGTCCTGAAGGCGTGGTAGCAGGCGATACCGGCCAGCGGCCCGTTGCCAACCTACTCGCTAATGACTGGCGACCAGTTGTAAATCTTCGCCAACGATCCGCCCATAAGCGCCGAACGCTCTGAATCGGAGAGCCGGTCAGTGACCCTGAAGGCTTCAACTCCCTGCTCATAGGTCAACAGATTTACCGCCCGCGTCCAGTCGGTGCCCCACAGGCACCGGTCGAAGCCGAAGGCGTCGAACACTCTCTCCAAAGGTTCCCAGATGTCCGGGTAGGGAAATGGCTCATGGGAAAGGGTGCAGGTCCCGGAAATCTTGATGGCTACGTTGTCGCATTCTGCCAGCGAAACAACATTGGGCAAATCTGCGAACGGCTCAGGGGGCGGCGGCGGGTAGAAGGCTTGCACCAGACCCAGGTGATCGATCACTATCTGAGTGTCCGGATGGTGGCGAGCAAGTTCACGTAACAGAGGCAGCTGACCAGAGCACATGACATTCACGGGAAAGCCGGCTTTGGCTCCGGCGGCGAGTATGCGGTTGAGGCCGGGATGGTCCGGTTCGTACGGATTCCCCCAAAACATAAGGCGAGCTCCGACCACACCGGGCGTGCTCGCCCACTCAGCCATCTCGTCAGCGACCGTCTCCGACTCCGGGTCAAATGGCTTGATCAACCCGAATCGGCCCGGGTGTTTCTCGTATATCTCAAGCGCATAGCTGGGGTCGAAGCGGTACATGGTGTATGGCGAAACCAGCAAAGCCCCGTCGACACCAACGGCGTCCATCGCTGCCACCATATCGTCGCCGGTCACCTCGTCTGGACCCACCAGGTGTCCGACCCAAGGGCGTTCCGGACGGTCCCGCTCGTAGGCATGTACTTGGGAATCAATGGTGAGAGTCCGAGTCGTCATCGTCTTTCTCCTTACTGCTCTATAGCTCACCAGAATTGTAGACCGAGGTATGTAAGTTTACACCTGAACCGGGCTTCGAGTTCGATGAACGACTCTCTGCAGATGATGAGCAACCGACGCCTGGTGGGCGACCTTGGCTTCCGGGGCGAACAAACCATGACATCGAGCATGGTCCGCGAACAGGCTGGCCTTCTCCTTGGGCTAATGGGGCTGGAGGCGGCGCGTTAATCGTCTGTTCACTATGTAGGGGCCAGTTCCTCAATCGTAACTTCGCCGCCAGTCGAAGCATCCAGCGTGACGCGGCTGCCCCAAAGCAAGGTCATGCCCAGCAATGGAACGCTGTCCGATTCCAGTACCAGCACATCATTTGGACGGTCATGCCAAGACACTGATCCCAGGTAGACCTGAAAGTCAAAGAGGTCTCCGTTTGCCAGTTCAAAGGTCCGTTGACCTACCGATCGCAGTCCCAGTTGGCGAATGGATTCCTGTGGCAATGTCAGATATCCAGTGAACCCTGTGTCCAGGATCGCCTCCACGGACTGAAGACGATCTTCGCTGTCCAAGATTTCTACAGCAATCAACGGGCGTTGATTGCCGCTTACCTTCCCTTTAATCATCGTGGCTAGGTATCCGGAACCCGCCGACGTGGCTGTATGCGGCGCGATAGCCGACGCGCAGTCCGTACGTCACGGCGTCCGGCCTCCGTTCCAGCAGGCGCCTTGTGGCCGTGGCGTCTCTTGGGTCGATTTCATAGTCGCCGGTCTCGATATCTATGACTACGAACGTACCTGTCTCCACAGGGCCAACTTGAGGCTGGACTTGTTCACGGTAGATGGCTTCTCCCAAGGCTGTGATCTCCCCGGGAGCGTAAGCGCGTCCAGCCATGGTGACCTCCTCTTAGTCGTCGTGGGGGCGTTACCTGCCCATGAATCAAAGATACCCGCCTGTCCTTCTGTGGTCAATGCTGCAATGACTTTCACTATACCAAAGCCATCCCTGAACAAACCGCCCGCCTACTTCTGCAAGCGGCGACCGTGGAAGAGGTAGAGCTGGGAGTAGCCTCCCAGGTCGCCGAAGTAGTCCTGGGCCCACTCCAGCATGACTCGGTCGGTTGGGGGCTTCGTGCCTGGGAAGTACCACTCGCTCAAGGCCCTGCGCACCCATACATCGATGGGGAAGGCTTCCAGCTTATCGAGGGAATGGAGCAGTATGCAGTCCGCCACCTTCGGGCCGATGCCGGGAACGGTCATCAGGAGTTCTTTCGCCTCACCGTAGGAGGTCGTAACCAGCGCGTCCAAGTCGAGTTCACCGTCCGCTACCATTCGGGAGCCTGCAGCCACGTATTTTGCCCGGAACCCCAGGCCCAAGTCCCTGAGAGGCTGTTCTCCCACTTCGGCCAACTTCTGCGGCGACGGGAAGGAATGGCGCACTTGGCCGTCGATTGACAACGGTTCGCCGAAAGAGGCCGCCATCGACTCCATGTTCTGGTGAATTCTGGGGATATTGGAGTTAGCGGAGCATATAAAGGCGACGAAGCACTCCCAGGGGTCGAGACGCAACAGGCGCAGTCCCCTGTACTGTTGCACCATCTCGGCAACCCGTGAGTCGGACGAGATCCGGTCGTAAATCCCCTCTATGTCGTCGTCAAGACGGAAGTAGCGGCGTACCAGGGACATCAGGCTGTCGGGGTCTCTTGGCGGGTCTGAGCGCAGCTCCAGGGAAGTTCCTCCCATGCCGTTGCCGGAAACCTGGCGGACCTGTACCAGGTGGCCAAGCATAATACCCAGGCGCCACTCGCTGGAAGGTCCGTAGGGGCTGTCTGTCCTCACCCAGCGGTGGGACTGGCCGCTGTTTAAAGACGACGTCAGGTCGAAGGGCTGGTCTATGTGGAACGTTACCGGAGCGTCGGTCACGGCTTGGGCTCCATGACTCCCGCCGCCCACAATGCAGCCTCGTCGGCTACGGCGCTTAGCGGCGGTCTCTTGAAGGTCACCGGAGGCAGTGACCTGAGGAATATCTTGCCGTAGGACCTGGAAATGATGCGCTTATCCGCCACCACAATGCTTCCCCTGTCTTCGCTGCTGCGGATAAGCCGTCCGAACCCTTGCCTAAATCGAAGCGCCGCCTGGGGAATGGCGTACTGGGTGAAGGGTTCCTCGTAGCCCTCGGAGCGGGCTGAGAAGATGGGATCGGTGGGCACATTGAAGGGAAGCCTGGCGATGACCAGCGCCTTCAAGGCGCCGTCGGAGAGGTCCACTCCCTCCCAGAAGCTGCTGGTGCCAAGGATTACGCCGTCGGTACTGGAGCCGAAGCTCCGCATTATCTGGGCGGGAGAGCCGTCCACCCCCTGGGCGAGGACTCGCAACCCCTCCGCCTCCACGGCCCCCCGTATTGCCTGGGCCGTCCGTCGGAGAGACGCGTGGGAGGTGAACAGGGCCAACGTGCGGCCCGCCAGCGCGTGGGCCAGAGACACCAGCAGGTTTTCGAGAGCTTCCTGGTATCCGAAAGAGTCCGGGTTGGGCATGTCCTCAGGGACCATCAGCAGAGCCGCTTTCTCATAATCGAAGGGAGACCCGACCATCAACTCGTCGGACCCTTGCAGGCCAGTCCGCTCTCGGGTGTAGTTGAACTCGCCGCCGACGGTCAGTGTGGCGCTGGTCAACACCACAGAGCTTTTCTGGGAGAAGAGCCGGGAGTCCAATTCGTGACCTACGTTCAGGGGAGCCGAGTTCATGACTATGCTGGACTTGGAAGCGTCAGCCCCCCTGACCCGGTCCCTGGAAATCCAGTCGATTCGCTCTTCCTGGGGCGCCACGCCGAGCAGGGTTTTGAGTCTTTCCCGCAGCGCCGAAAGTTTCTCTTCCCAACCGCCCAGGTCGAGGATGACGCTCTCGGGTGTGATGGGCCCCTCAACGTCGATGTTCTCCAGTAGATTGGCCAGGTTGTCGCACAAGCGGCTGGACTCGCCTAAGACAGCGTCCACGTTCTCCCAGCCAAGCTCCACCTCGGACCATGCGGGCTGTGAACGGGTCCCATGAGTAATCCTCAACTGGTCGGATTCGCCGCTCTGGGCATGGCTCGCAAGGAAGGAATCTATCTGGTTCCAAAGCCTGCTCCACCGCTCCCTCATGCGGCCGGTCCACCTGGGCTGAAATGCCGCTGCCATTTCGACGCCAAGCTGCTTCTGTTCCCGCGAAACGGTGGGCGCGTTTAGAAGAACGCTGGCCTCCGTAAGGATACGGGCCAAAGCCTCCAGCGTCTCGTCCATCAGGGTCTCTGCCACTTGAAACCCCAGCTGCCTGGTGGCGCCTTCTTCCAGGTTGTGAGCCTCGTCGACAATTAGGCGTTGGTACTCCGGTAAGACGCCTCCGTCCATCGCCAGGTCGGAGAGGAGCAGGGCATGGTTGATGACCAGAACGTGGGAGCCTTCCGCTTTGTCCCTGGCCGAGCGTAGGAAGCACGGACCTTCGCCCTTGGTCCCAGGGCACTGGCCCGCCTCCGCCGAGGAGACCCGGTTCCAGGTGAAGGCGTCACGTCCTGAGAGGTTAATTTCGGCCCGGTCTCCCGTCTCCGTCTCTTGCAACCAGAGCAGGGTCTTGCATAGAAGCCTGGCCTCGTTGGAGTTCAGGGATTCTAAACGGGCCATCTGCTCCCAGCGTCTGAGGCACATGTAGTTGGCCCGCCCCTTCAGCGAGGCGACCTTGAACTCCCCCCGGGGAATCATTCCGCCGTCCTCCAGGAGGCGCACCAAGTCGGGTATGTCCTTGTTCAGCAGCTGCTCCTGCAGGTTGATGGTGTTGGTTGACACGACAACACGGTCTCCGGATTGGACGGAGTAGACGATAGCGGGAATCAGGTAAGCCAACGATTTGCCCACGCCGGTGCCCGCCTCGACCATCAGATGCCGGTTTCCGGATATTGCCGAGGCCACCGCGTCGGTCATGGCGGTTTGTTGGGGGCGCCGCTCGAAACCTGGAAAGGCCTGGGCCACCAGGCCGCCGGGCTCCAGCACTGAGGAGATGCTCTCAATAGAGGCCTCGGGGAACTCGGACAGCCGTCTGGGCCTCTTGCTTGAGCGGGTCAGCCGCTGCGACAGGCTTAACGTCTCTATGTCAGACCCGATAGGGGCTGTGCTGGACTCGGAGCCTGACCGCCTGCCCATAAGGCGTCCGGCTTTCCATTGGGACCGTGCGGCGAGTCTGCCTATAGTCTCCGCCACGGACGGGTCCAGCTTTTCGGCTTCATCCAGTAGTTGAACAAAGACGCCGTGGGTCGCCTGTGCGTCGGACAGCGCCCTGTGGGGGCTGGTATGGTCCGCGCCCATAGCTGGGGCGAGGCTGGAGAGAGAGTATTCCATGGAGTAGGGCAGCAGGACGGAGGCCAGGTCCCAGGTGTCGTAGGAGTCATTGGGCAGGGTCAACCCGTGGCTGGCCAGGAACTTTATGTCAAATTCGATGTTATGGCCGACTATGGGGAGTTCCCCGATGAACTCCTCCAGCTCTCCCGCCACGGCTGCAAAAGGCACGGCCCTGTCCAGGCTCCGTTGGGTGATTCCGGTCAGACGTTTGATGAAATCGGGCAGTTGCCGGAAGGGGTTGACCAGTGTCTGGTAGGTGGCCAGGACCTGACGACCCCGGAACTTCACGGCGCCGATTTCGATTATTGTGTCTCGCTCGGCGTCCAGACCGGTTGTCTCAAGGTCCAGCGATACGAAAACCGAAGGTGTGTTGTCCTGTGCCATGCCGCCGCGAGCCCCTCCCACTCCTGTCACTATACAACCGCTGCGGGATCACCCGCCTCGCGGGGTCAGCGTCGTTAAGAGCGCCGAATCGCCTCTTCTGACAAAGGCTCGGGCACAGGTGTCCACGATGCCGTCGGGCTGGACCTGTCTGGAGACAGTATCGCAGGCGCGAAGCTCCCGTGGTGGAGAGCGTTCATGAACTCCTCGGCAGTGTGAATCTCCCCTTTGAACTCAGTCACGCATCTGCCCAATCCGTGGCGGGAGTGCGCGTCGCTTCCCCCTGTCACCTTTAAGCCCAGGTGCTTTGCAACTTTGAAGGCAAATTCGTTCTCAATGTTCGACGTAGCCCCGTTGGCCGCCTCCACAGCGTCAACCATGGAGAAGATTGGGTGTTCAGCTGCCCCGGCGACCGTAGAGGGCACGAGGTCCATGTTCTGGTATATGAGCGGCCTACCTTTGGGGCGCACCGGGAACATGTCTCTGAAGGGGTGGGCGCTGACCATGAACCCATTTACCTTGTCCAACTCGTGCCTCAGGTTGGAGGCCTTGTTTATGCCTGACAAATATTGGTCCATGCCGAAGGCCAGGATGTGGCCCATGTCGGTCTCGACCTCCATAGCCCGAATCAGGATTACGTCGTGCTGGGAGGCGAAGCGCTGAAAAGCATGCCGGTCCCACGGGCCGCTGTGTTCGGTGATGCAAAGCCCAAACAGCCCCAGTTGTTCCGCCTGTAGGACCATTTCTTCCGGGGATAGGTTGGAGTCGCTGCTCCCCTTGGTGGTGTGGATGTGCATGTCGAAAAGATGGGCCATTGGTCCTGCCGTTTGTGAAATTTGTAACTCATTGTATTCTCCAAGGGCGAGCAGAGTCAACGCACAGACTACATAGGCAGGGTCTTTCGATTCTCGGAGGGACCCGTCTCGACTGTCATTTCGAACGGAGTGAGAAATCTAAAATCCATCGTCAGAGGAACGGTATGAATAACGAAGACTTTAGACCCCTCGCTGCGATCGGGGTGACAATCGAAAGACCCTGCTACATGGGGCCGGTGTTCCTCACTACTGCGTTAGCCTTTGAGGACAATAGGGAGGTATGGCTCAGCGCCACGGACACATTGATGCAAAATTTGTGGGTCTGCTATACTTCCGGCGTTCTCCAAAATGTTAAGGGACTGCCTCAACGAGCAGCGATGATAGAGCTGGACATCCCCAATGAGTAGAACCTAGAAGGAGCCTCTGTTGCACGTCGGCGTATGCCGAGTAGTCTTGCGCATTCCCGGCAACTCGAGCCTCAAAGGCAAGCGTCAGGTTGCTCAGTCTGTCCTTAGCCGCTTACGCACGAAGTTCAACGTGTCGGCCGCCGAGGTCGAGCAGAACGACAGCTGGCAGACCCTCGTCCTGGGCATCTCCTGTGTCAGCAACGACGGCCGCCACGCCAACAGTGTGATTTCCAGCGTGGTGAACTTCATAACCGAGACACGGCCCGACTTGGAGTTGATAGACTACGAGGTGGAGTTGGTGTCGGGGGTGTAAGCCGCATGGACGTGTCAGGGTTTCTGGGGCAACTGACGGGCTCTCCCTCGTACGAGGGTCAGATAGTCCATATCGAGGTTGTCCCTCCCAAAGAGGCTCGAGAAGGCGCCTTGGCACATCCGCTGGACGGCCGTGTAGTGGATGCCCTTGAGAAAGCCGGGCTATGGCCTCTCTACAGCCACCAGGCCGAAGCGGTCAATCATCTCTACGCCGGGAGCCATGTCATGGTGTCCACTCCGGCGGCCAGCGGCAAAAGCCTCTGCTACCAGATACCTGTGATTGAGTCCATTCTTGCGGACTCGCCCAGCCGGGCCCTGTTTCTCCATCCCACCAAGGCTCTAACACAGGACCAACTCAAGAGCATGAGGAACCTCACCGACGGGCTGCCGGTGAAGGCTGCGGTGTTCGATGGGGATACCCCATACGACGAGCGCGCCGCTGTCCGCAGGTCTGCCCACGTCATTCTGACCAACCCTGACATGCTTCATCTCGGCATCCTTCCCAACCACCGGAACTGGTCACGTTTCTTCAGGGGCCTCAAGTACGTCGTTCTGGATGAAGCCCACGTGTACAGAGGGGTCTTTGGCTCTCACCTGGCAAACCTGCTTCGGAGACTGAGAAGGGTCTGCAAATTGTACGGCTCGTCGCCCCAGTTCATCCTCTGCTCAGCCACCATCGCAAACCCGGACGAGCTAGCGTCGGACCTTACAGGCCTTGACTTCCAAATTGTGGAAGAAGACGGCGCGCCTAGCGGAGGCCGCAGGTTCGCCTTCTGGAATCCGCCGTTCATCGAGAACACCACCTCCTCCAGGCGGAGCGCCAACACGGAGGCGGCCACGCTGTTTTCGCGATTGATAGCCAAGAAGGTGCGTACCCTTACCTTTGTGCGCACCCGGCGTCAGGCGGAACTTGTGTACCTGTACGCAAGAGAACAGCTTGAGTCGGTGGAGAAGGGTCTGGGCAAAACTATAAGCCCCTACCGGGCTACCTATCTGCCCGAAGACAGACGCAGAATCGAGGCCGACCTGCTCCAGGGGAACCTTCTGGGCCTGGCTTCGACCAACGCCTTGGAGTTGGGAATCGACGTGGGAAGCCTGGACGCCACGGTGATAACCGGCTACCCCGGAAGCATTGCCTCAACGTGGCAGCAGGCGGGCCGAAGCGGACGCCGGGGTGACGAGGCCCTGTCAGTGCTGGTGGGCCGCGCCAACCCCCTTGACCAGTACCTTATGAACCACCCGGAATTCTTCTTTGGCAAGCCGGTGGAGAACGCCCTGATCTCTCCGGAGAACCCCTACATCATAGGTCCCCATCTGCTCTGCGCCGCCTATGAGGCGCCTCTGGAGGAGGCGGACTCTCGTATGTTCGGGGCAAGCTTCAAGGCCCACGTTGACAACCTTGTTGCCCAGGGGTTTCTCAGGGAGTCTCGTGGTAAATGGCACGTGACTCCAGACATGCCCTATCCCGCCGAGTTAGTGAACATACGCTCGGACTCCCAACATGCGTACCCTGTAGTGGAGGAGGAGTCGGGTGTGATTCTGGAGACGGTGGACGAGACGTCCGCCTATTTCCAGCTCCATCCCGGAGCCGTGTACCTCCACCAGGGAGAGGCGTTCAGAGTCGCCGACCTGGACCTGGAAAACGGCGCGGCTTACGTCTCCCGCACCGACTCGACCTACTATACCCAGAGCAAAGACACCACGGACATCACCATCAACCGGGTACGAGCTGACAAGTTTGCCGGAGGAGTCCAGGTGTATTTGGGGGACGTGGAAGTGACCACCAAGGTTACGGGCTACCAGAAGCGCAGGCCCTTGACCGAAGAAGTGTTGGGCGAAGAGTGGCTCGACCTGCCGCCGCGAATATTCAATACCGTCGCCCTATGGTTCGACATTCCTGACCAATTCCTGGAGGAAGTTGACGGCAAGAAGCTGGACCTGGCGGGAAGCCTGCACGCCGCCGAACACGCGATGATAGGCGTGCTCCCTCTGTTCGCGCTGTGCGACCGGAACGACATCGGGGGCGTGTCCACACCCCTGCACCCTGACACGAAGCAGCCCCAGATATTCATATACGACGGCCACCCCGGCGGCATAGGAATCGCCGAGATGGGCTATCAGATGGTTGGACAGCTATGGAATGCCACATTGGGTGTCGTCACTCAATGCCCCTGCGACGACGGGTGCCCCAGCTGCATTCAGTCGCCCAAGTGCGGCAACAACAACTATCCTCTAGACAAGGACGGCTCCAGGCGGCTGTTGGAGATGCTCTCCGATTGATGGCCGGTTTAAAGGGGCGTAATCTAGGGCCTGTTCACCCTAGAACCTAAGCCTTTCCGTCCCCCTAGACTGTCATTCCGAAACGGAGCGCAACGCAGTGAGGAATCTCAAGTCCTTGTCTTCAAACCTGGGCGCTCAGAAATGCGACGGCCTACGGGAAGAGGCTGTCAGTTGAATCGCCGCAAGACTCCGAACAACATTTTAGATTCCTCACTGCGTTCGGAATGGCAGGTTTGGGGGTTCGGTGCCCAGGTTAGGCATAAATGACAACACGCCCTAGTCCTTTTGGCTGGGCTTACGGCAGGTCGAGGACAACGTCGGCCACAAGCTCTCGAATGCCGGAAAGAGCTTCATCCGATGTAGGCGCCAACCAACTGAGCGAGGGGAACTCCGGGCACAATCCGACGAACTCACCATCGTCAGGTGACCAAATTATACGGTAGGAATAATTTTCGTTCATTTCACCTTCTCCGAATTACATATTACTCTGGACATTCGGAGACGGGAGGCGGACGTGTCACCCGACGCGCTCGTCGATGGCCTTGAGCAGGTCGGGGAGGTCTGGGAATATGTGGGCGTCGGGTTTGTGCAGGTGCTCGGCCACCAGGTCCCCGTTGATGCGTATGTCGAACTTGCCGTGGGGCCCGGGCAACAGATTGAAGGTCTTGATGTAATCGCCCTTTCGGGACAGGGCTTCACCCGCCATCCAGGCGGCTCTTAGAGCGTGCCCTCAATCGTGGCAGTAGAGTATCTCTATCTCGAGGTTGGCGCCTTCTGGCATGATAGCCTCCGTTATGTAATCTGTCCGATACTAGTCTGTTGGACGGGCCTATAGCTCCTTGCGGCGAAAAACCACCCACGAGCCGCTGGCAAGCGCTGCTATGGCTCCCAAGGAAACTGCCAACGACTTCCAGGTTCCTTCTACTGTGGACTCCTCATCAGCCACGCTCGTAGCGAATTCTATCAACTGAATCGGCCAATAGTCCCCAGTCTTGGGGATCCCTGACAATGCTGAAAGCACGAAGAAGATAAGGATAGCGAGTCCACCGGCCAGAAGTTGACGGCTGAACATGCCGCTCCAGAAGAAGGCCACCGACGCATTGAAGACAAGATAGACTCCGATGACCGCCATGAATAGGAAGAACCGCCATGCCGACCACGTGTCAATCAGGATGGCGGTTGCCACGAACATTATCCCGGAAGCAACGGCAAGCGCTAGGTAGATGGAGAAGACTATCCCGAGGAACTTTACGGCTACAAACGCCAATCTCGTAACGGGTTTGCTCAAGGTCATGGCCGCCGTGCCACTGGCCCTCTCACTGGCTATGGCCCCCATGGAGATGATGATCGCGAGGAACGTGCCTACTCCGCTGACAGTAAGGCCGAACCCGTACAAGAGGCCCTCGGCCAAGCCTGTGTCGCGAGGCTCATCACGTATTTCCGCTACTATGAAAGCTACGATGACGATGGCAAGTCCCAGGAACGTATATACACCTGCCATGCCTGCCAGTTTCCAGGTGCGCCTCTGCTCCAGGGATTCCTTCTTGACGAGAGCCCAAAAACCGTTCAACTTGTGCGCTCCCTGGACTCCACCAGATCCATGAACACGTCCTCCAGGCTCGGCACAGCCAACTCATACCTAATCAAGGTGAGGCCGCTCTCGTACGTCAGCTTGGGCAGCTCCTTTTTGGCCAGCTCGACGTCGTTGACCTCGACGATGAAGACGTAGTGAGCTCCGTGCTCTTCGCTGCGCATACCGCTTACCCAGGGAACTCCCGCCAGCGTCTGTGCCATTGGAGCCGGGTCTTCCTCGAACTCTAGCTCAAAGCTGGTCCCGCTCTTTTGGGCCTGCAAGTCCGATATTGCGCCGGTGGTCACCAGCTTCCCCCGATTGATGATGGCGACCCTGTCACAAATTCTCTCGACGTCGGCCAGGATATGGGTGGACAGGAATATTGTTGTGTGGCCCTTGAGAGACCTTATGGTTTCCAGCATGTCGCGCCTGCCCATGGGGTCCAGGGCGGATGCGGGCTCGTCGAGGAACAGCACCTCCGGGTCGTGCATCAATGACTGGGCCAATCCCAGCCTCTGCTGCATCCCCCGCGAGTACCCTTTGACCTTCCGGTCCGCGGCGTCGTCCAGGTTGACTCGCCCCAGCATTTCATCTGCTCTTTGGCGGGCTTCGGAGGGTTCCATCTCGTACAGGTCACCTACGAACATCAGGAACTCCCGGCCCGTCATCCAGCCGTAAAAGGAGGGAGATTCCGGCAGGTAGCCGACCAGGGACTTCAAGTGAAGAGAGTCACCGGAGACCTCCTCGTTGGCCACCCACATCCGTCCGTTGGACGGCGTCGTGATGCCGGTGAGAAGCCGAAGGGTCGTGGTCTTTCCCGCTCCGTTGGGTCCCAGGAAACCATAGGTCGTTCCCTGTTCGACGGTGATGTCCAGGTCGCTGAGGGCCGCGAATCTACCGAAATGCTTGGTCAGGCCTTCACATCGTATCGCTTCCATGCTAGCCATCGTACACCTTGCGCTTTATGGCGTCCAATCCAATATAGGCAGATTTCAATCTATTTAAGTCGAGGTAGGCAGGTCTACGCATAGGGGCCAAGGTGCGTCCCGCCGAGGATATGGACGTGGCCGTGGGACTGGCTCTGCATGGCGTCCCGGCCCACGTTGGAGATGAGTCTGTACCCGTTGGGGCACATTTCGTCCCCGACGTCGCAGGCCACTTTGCCGACCTTGCCGATAAGCTCGCTGCTCCACAGGTCCTCCTGTAGGGTGTGGCTTTTGGGCACGGCCAGGAGCATGATGGGCGCCCACGTCAGCTTGTTGTCGAACACGATGACCTCGTCGTCCTCGTAGCGAATTGTGGCCGGTTCCTCCTTGGCCACAATCTTGCAGAATACACAGCCTTCTCGGCGAATAATTTCAGGCATCAACCCCTCTTCTCAAATGTTTTCATCCTCTGCGCCGGCCCTGCGCCGGTTGCGTCTTTGCGACTTTGCGTTGTCAGGTCTCTCGTCTCTGGACTTGTTGATGGGCCGCTGGTCTCGATAGTCGGGGACCAATATTGGCGCCCATTCCACCAGAGAGTCTCCCAGGCGCGACCTGATGCGGGGCTTGGCCTCTTCGAGCGCTTTCAGCGACAGATAGTTAGCCGTGATTACCGTGGGCAGGCGGGCGTTGTGGCGGTGGACTATGATTTGGTACAGCTTCTCCTCGGCCCAGGGAGTGGAGTTCTCTGCCCCTAGGTCGTCGAGGGCCAGGAAGGGCGCCGTCTTCACCTGCTCGAACGTCTCGTCGTAGCCTGTCATGCTGTCTGGGCGAAAGGTGGCCCGTAGATAGTCCAGCAAGGCCGGAACGAAGGCGAAGAAGGACGGCTCACCCCGCTTGAGCCTCTCGTTGATGATTCCGACAGTTAGGTGGGTCTTGCCGCACCCGGGCTGGCCAGTGAGAAGCAGCCACCCCTTGGGCGACTCTGCATAGGCCCGCGCCTTTTCGAAGGCGAACTTCAGCGTCTCCTTCTCCTGGGACGTGCCGCGCACGTCCCGTCCCAGCCTGAAGGAGTCCAGGGTCATCTCCTCCAGCATCGGGCCTTGCAGTCCCCCCACTTCACGCAGAAGCAGCGCGTCGTGCAGGCCAACGGACACTACGTCCGATAGACTTGGGTTCTGCAGGCGGCTTCTGATGCCCTCCTCCAGTCTCTCCTGCGGCCCGCGGACAGTAACGACCGTAGGCTTACGTTCGTTGAACCTGTGGTTGAATATTTGTAGCAGCTTTTCTCTGGCCCAGGGCGTACCGCTTTGTGCTCCCAGGTCGTCGAGGACAAGCAACGAAGCGTCCTTTACCTGCTGGAACAGGTCGTCGTAGCTAATCGGACTGTCCGGCGAGTAGGCGCCACGCAGGTGGTCCAACAGGTCTGGCACAAAAACGAATAAGACCGTCTGTCCTCGCTCGATAAGACTGTTGGCTACTGCAGCCGCCAGATGGGTCTTGCCGCAGCCGCTGGGCCCGGTAAGCGCCAGCCATCCTTCAGGGTTTTCCGCGTAATCTTCTGCCCTGGCCAGAGCCTTGGTGAACCGCCTTTGGCTTTCGGGGTCGGTGAGCACACCCGTCGGAGTGGTCTCCTCAAAGCTGATTCGGGCGAGGGCTCCCAAGTTGCTGTACTCCAGAAGGGCTGACTTACGGTTCTTTTCCCCGTCGGCCTGCTGGCAACGGCAGGGAAACACCTCACCAAACTCGGGGTGCCCAACCGGAACTCGGCGGCCCACCCATCCACGACCCTTGCATAGGGGGCATCCGTCGAAGCCGTTGTCAGTGTGGAGGGAGCCTACCCCGTTCCCGGAGGTACTCAACGAGCTCCTCCTGACCGGAAGTCTTTTCAGTATGTCTCCCAGGCTTTCCATCGTCTTTTCCTTCGGACTCCCAGCGTCTCAGAGTCGCTTCGATGTATCTCCAGTTCCGTTTGTTGCCGTTGACGGCTATGGTGAAGGCCTGCTCTATCCACGACCACGGGTAAGTCTCCTCGGCGTCCTTCAGTTGGTCGCCTATCAGGGGCGTCAACAGGCCGATGTTCTCCTCGTACAGCTTGAATATGTTGGGTTTAAGCGTTGGCGTTTTGTCTTCTTCCGCCGCCGATGGTTCTAAGTCGTCGGGGACCGGCGCCAGCGTCAACGCCGCCTTACGCCCGGCTTCATCGTTCAGGAAGTAGACCTTCCGTGTCTGTTCGTCCGAGTCCAGCGTCCTGGCTATGAAGGTCCCTCTCTGGGCCGCCTGATGCATGGCGGCTCGTATGGCAGCGGCTGGGGAGGCGTCGCCGTCGGAAGGCGCCACGCCCTTAATCAGGACCATGTCCGAGGTCAGTTCGTCCTCCGACACGTACCGTCGGCCCTTGTGGACGCGAATGCTCTCCCGAATCCGCCACATAGCTCGGAGAGTGCATTTCAGCTCCGCCAGGTCCTCGATTTCCTCCAGCAGCGGCCCAAACAGAGGGCTGGGCGCCGGAGTGTACTGCGTTCCTTTGGGGAAACCGGAGAAGTTCATCTGAATCAGGGCCTATTCCGGGTACGAATCGGAGAGATGGGATTGATAAGCCAATAGACTACGCCTACCCCGTCTCCCATCGCGGGAGAAGGTGGGATGAGACTGAGGGTCTTCCAAGCCCGTCATTCCGGCGCAGGCCGGAATCCAGAAGGCGCTTTCTTTCTTGCAAGGTTTCCTGGACTCCGGCTTTCGCCGGAGTGACGATACGGAGGAGCTCTCCATTTTCATCGCCCCTTATATGACCTACTCAAGGCGATAGTGATACCTACGGCGTCACTATGCGTACAGGTATTCCTGGTCGAGTTCCGCGGATTCGAACCGCACCACGCGGTCGCGGAATAGGAGTTTCACGTTCCCAACAGGGCCGTGGCGGTGTTTCAATACGATGATTTCGGCGATGTTCTTCGGATAGGGGCGGTCGGGAGTCTTGGACAGCCACTCCTCCTCGGTCTGGTAGACATCCTCCCTGTAGATGAACATGACCACATCCGCGTCCTGTTCGATGGAACCGCTCTCCCTCAGGTCTGCCAGCTGGGGCCTGTGGGAGTGCCTGATTTCGACCGCCCGGCTGAGCTGGGATATGGCCAGCAGCGGAATATGGAGATCCCTGGCAATCCCCTTGAGGGAGCGGGTAATCTCGCTGAGCTCTTGCACCCGGTTCTCTCGGCCGGAGCCGCCGCCTTGGATGAGCTGCAGGTAGTCCACCACCAGCAGGTCAAGCCCCCGTTCCAGAAACAGGCGACGGGCCTTGCTTCGCATCTCGACGATTCCCTGTAGTGGCGAGTCGTCAACGTATATAGGAAGCTCCGACAGGGACCCTATGGAGTCGATGATCGCCCGCTCTTCAGCCTCGGTGTACAGGCCGAGTCTAAGCAGTTGGGCGCTTACGCCTGCCTCACTGGCCAACATGCGGAGGGCCAACTGCTCACGGCTCATCTCCAGGCTGTAAATCCCCACCGATGCGCCGGTCTTGGCGGCGTTGACGGCCATGTTTACGGCCAGGGCGCTCTTGCCCAGGCTGGGCCTCGCGGCAAGCACTACCATGTCGGAGCGGTGGAGTCCCCCCAGGAGCTCGTCCAGCGAATCGAACCCTGTCATTATGGGGGTCCCCGCTGTGGACAACGGCTCGGCAATGGCGGCCCGCTCTTCCATATACTGGTCCAGGACTTCCCGGATGGGCACGAAGTCCCGGGCTGGTTGGCCTGAGCGGACCCTGAACAAGACCTGTTCAGCCTTGCCGAGTGTGTCGCCAACATCCTCGGTCCCGCCGTATCCAATGGCCGATATCTGGGCCGCGGCGTCTATCAGGTCCCGCATGGCAGAGGTGCGGCTGACGATCTGGCCGTAATACTCGATGTGGACCGACGTGGGGACGGTGGAGACGAGGTGGCTCAGGTATGCGCCGCCGCCGATTTCTTCCAGCCGTTCGTCCAGCGACAGTTGGTGAGCTACGGTGACCTGGTTGACGGCCTCCCCCCTCCGGAAGAGGTTGAGGGACGCCTCATAGCAGTAGCGGTTCTTCTCGCGGTAGAAGTCGGACGGCTTTAAGAAAGAGGCAACCTTCAGGATAGACTCCCCGTCTATTAGCAGGGACCCCACCACCGCCTCTTCCGCCTCAATATCGTGGGGGAGCAGCCTTTCGGCGTACATTTATTCCGTTCGTCAGCCTATTAGAGAGGTTGTGCCACCACCTGGATGTTGGCCTGGATTCCGGGGGCCAGGTTGAGGACTACGTCGTATTCTCCGGGCTCTTTGATGGGTGAGACGGTTTCGACAATCTTTCGGTCGATTTCCCGCCCGATGCTTTCTGAAAGCTCGCTGGCGATTTGGGTCTGCGTGATGGACCCGTAGAACTCCCCGGCGGGAGTCGCCCTGGCGGAAACGGACACGCTTGTGCCTTCCAGAAGAGAGGCCAATTCCTCCCACTGTTTGGTTTCCCGGGCGCGCCGCTCATCTCCCGATTTCTTGATACGGTCGATGCGCTTCATGTGTTCCGCTGTCGCCACGGTGGCGATTTTCTTAGGTATCAAATAATTGCGGGCGTACCCGGCTTTCACGCTCTTGATCTCCCCGGCGTGTGCGACGTTGGGAACGTCTTCTAAGAAGATAACTCTCACGATTATGCTCCTGGTGCGATGACTACGATGTGCTGTCAGCCTTGAGGGGCGTCGGACAAATTATACCGAATTATGGTCTGTAGGGGAAAGAGCTAGCGTCAGGATAAACTGGTGCGGTCACAGTCTGTTCGTCCAGGCTTCCCGCAGCCTATCAACGTGGGAGTCTATCAGGCCGGGGAATATAAAGGCGCCGCCTGAGGACGTACGGCCCAGCACGGTCATGGGAACGTTCGATTCGCTTGCCAGCTTCTCCAGGGCAGGAAGGTCTGCGGGTTTCAGCGATACCACGATGCGCGACTGGGTCTCGCCGAAAAGCGCGGCGTCCCATCGGCCACGGGCTTTGGCAGTTCCTGTGAATCCGAGGCCGCCCGGGATGCAGCACTCTGCCAAAGCCACCGCCAGTCCCCCGTCGGAACAGTCATGGGCTGACCTGACGAGTTCAAGCGCTATCGCTTCCCTGCATAGCCGTTGCACCCTGCTTTCAAGCCCCAGGTTGATGTTCGGCCTTCCTGCCACCAGTCCGTGCACCGACTCAAGGTATTCGCTTCCGGCCAGGTGGGAGGCCCTGCCTCGGAAGTTTGATGCGCCCAGCAGAGCCACTACGTCCTCTGGTTCCTGGAAAGAAGAGACGCAGCGCTTGAAGATGTCTTCAAGTAGGCCGAGGGCGCCGACTATAGGCGTAGGGTATATGGGTTGGCCGCGGGTGTCGTTGTACAGGCTGACGTTGCCGCTCACGACTGGCGTATCCAGCATCCTGCACGCCGCAGCTATCCCTCTTACCGCCCATTCCAGCTGATAGTAAACCTCCGGGTTGTCCGGGGAGCCAAAATTGAGGCAGTCGGTTAAGGCGATGGGGGTCGCTCCTGTACATGAGACGTTCCGACAAGCCTCGGCGACGGCAATGGCCCCTCCCTTGTACGGGTCCAAGAAGCAATACCGCCCGTTTCCGTCAGTGGACAAGGCCAGTCCGATGGAAGTTCCCTTCACCCTCAGGAGCGCGGCGTCTCCGCCGGGGGCCAGCACTGTGTTCGTCTGAACCTGATTGTCGTATCGGCGGTAGACGTTCTCACGACTGCACACGTTGTGGGCGCTTAGGAGACCGACCAGGACCTCCTCCGGCGTATATTCGGGAAGGGGAACGGACCCCAGGGGATAGCGCAGCAGCCGCAAAGACTCGTCGGACCTGATGCCTTTGAGCCTGTACTTGGGAGCTTCCGTGAGAACGTCTATGGGAAGTTGGGCCGAAATTTCTCCGTCGTCGGTGATCAGTGCACGTCGAGAGGGGGCCGCCCGTCCTATATCAACGCAGGCGATGTCCCATTTGTCGAAAATCTGCTTGATGTGGTCCACGTGCTCCGGGCGGACTGCGAGCAGCATACGTTCCTGGGACTCGGACAGCATCACCTCATAAGGGTTCATCCCCTCTTCACGCCTATGGACCTGTGAGAGGTCCAACTCTAAGCCGCCCTTGCTCTTGGAGGCTGACTCGATGGACGCGCTGGTCAATCCTGCGGCCCCCAGGTCCTGCATCCCCTCGAGCATCCCCGATGCGGCAGCCTCAAGGCAGGCCTCGATGAGAACCTTCTCAAGGAACGGGTTTCCGACTTGCACGGTGGGCCGCATCTCCCGCTCGTCCTCGAACGCGCGAGAGGCCAGGCCAGAGGCGCCGTGAATGCCGTCCCGACCGGTGTCGGCCCCGACCAATAGGAGCACGTTTCCCGACTCGCCGGTGGTGGCGGATATGAGCTTGTCCTTCTCCACCAGACCTACACAGAGGGCGTTGACCAGCGGGTTGCCCGAGTATACGGAAGAAAAGTAGATTTCGCCCCCCACGTCAGGCACACCTATGCAGTTCCCGTACCAGGAGATTCCCTCGACGACTCCCTCGAACAGGTAACGGTTGCGCGGGTCGTCAAGGGGGCCGAATCGCAGCGTGTTCATCAGGGCAATGGGCCTGGCGCCCATAGCGAGTATGTCCCGGACTATCCCGCCCACCCCAGTCGCAGCTCCTTGAAGAGGCTCAACGGCCGAGGGATGGTTATGGGACTCGATTTTGAAGACGACGGCCAGACCGTTCCCTATGTCTACGGCTCCCGCGTTCTGCTCGCCCTGCTTGGTCAGAGTCCTGGGGCCAGTGGACGGGAGCAGTCTCAGTAACGGCCGGGAGTGCTTGTAGCCGCAATGCTCGCTCCAAAGGGCGCCGAACATCCCCAATTCCAGCGAGTTGGGTTCTCGGTCCAGCTTGTCGACGATAAGCTGGTACTCAGCCTCGGTAAGGGCTATCTCGTCCAGCGTTTCTTTCGATACAGGCATGATTTCTGAGTGGAACGCCCCGTCAGCCCGCCGCAACCGGCTTTGGAGAGGCCAGCGCCTCGAATATGGCCCGGCCGTCGGTGCCCCCCATGATTTCTTCGCAGCACCTCTCCGGGTGGGGCATCATCCCCAGCACGTTGCCTCCGGCGTTGACGATTCCCGCTATGTTGTTGGCGGAGCCGTTGGGGTTGGCGTCGGGAGAGGGGTCTCCTTCAGGAGTGCAGTAGCGGAACACCACCCTCCCGTCACTCTCAAGCTGTCTTAGGTCGTCCGGGTCGGCGTAATAGGCCCCTTCTCCGTGGGATATGGGAATACGCACGATCTGGCCTGATGTCAGAGCTTGCGAGAACGGGGTCTCCGTGTTTTCTACGCGGAGGTTGGTCCACTGGCACCGGTACTGGAGGTGATGGTTGCGGACCAACGCTCCTGGCAGCAGCCCCGATTCACAGAGAATTTGGAAGCCGTTGCATATTCCAATCACCGGCCCGCCATTGGCCGCGTAGGCGGCAACTTCGTTCATTATAGGGGAGAGCTTGGCCATTGCCCCTGGGCGCAGGTAATCCCCGTAGGAGAACCCGCCCGGAAGAATGAGACAGTCGTAGACACCTTTCAGTGTAGGAGTGTCTCGATGCCAAAGGTAGTCGGCGGAATGGCCGAGAACGTCGACAACGGCGTAGTGACAGTCGGAGTCGCTCCAAGTGCCTGGGAAGACGACGATGCCGAAGCGCATTCTCCTCTTGGAGAACCCCCACCCCTCTAAACTAAGAGCCGGCCCCCCGGGCCGGCTATGGGCTAGCTGTTGCGGCGGCTTTTACGCCGCTTGGCGGCTTCCTTCTTCTTCCGCCGTACACTGGGCGGCTCGAAGTGCTGCCTGCGCCTTATCTCTGAGAGGATTCCGTCCTGCTGGACCCTCTTGTTAAACCGCCTGAGAAGACTGTCGAACGTCTCCCCGTCTATGGCCCTGACCTCGGACAAACCGTCCTCCTGAACCTTGGCTACAACACACCCATTTTAGGTCGTCCTACCTTGAGTGTCAACTAGAACGGAGGACGCATAAAAGCTTATGCCGCGCCTGATTCCTTCAAGTTGAACCGGTATCCTACATTCCAGATGGTTTCGATAAAGGAGTGGTTGGCGTTCTCTATTTTAGACCTGAGCCTCCGTACGTGGACGTCGACCGTGCGGGTGCCTCCGAAATAGTCGTATCCCCACACTTGGCTGAGAAGGTTCTCACGGGAGTATACCTTGCCCGGATTGGACGCCAGCAAGACGAGCATCTGGTACTCTTTGTAGGTGAGGAGCACCTTTTTCCCCTCAAGGCTCACCTCGTACCGCTCGAAGTCGATGTGAAGGTCGCCGACTTTCAAGACTTCTCTGCCCTGGGGGCCGCGGTTCTTGAAGATGACCTGCCCGAGCCTTGCCTTCAGCTCCCCGCTGGGGAAAGGGTGGACAATCAGGTCATCCGGATTTATTGAGGGGTCGTATTGACCCAACCGCGTCGCGGTCAGCACAGTAATCACCGGAAGACTCATTTCGCGACAGGAGTCTGTTGCAGTCTTCACCAGTCCGGCCTCGACGGTTTCCATGTCCATGAGGACAGCGTCGGGTTTGTTGGACAGAGTGCCGTTGAGGACCGGGCCGTCTACAACGGGGTCTTGCAGCTCATAGCTGACGTCTTCGTCGCCAAGAGCGCTCAACAACGAGGCAGACTCGGAGGTCTGGTTGGTGAACACAACTACGTGGTACGAGGCCATGTTGACAAGTGTGCGAAGACTTTTCTCGACTGATTAGCGGCTAGTATAACAGAAGCCAGACGGAGTTTTCATACGGCTGTGTCAATAAGCCAGCGGGAAATTCAGGACAGAGCGGAGGGCCAGCATCAGGAGGAAGAGCGTCGGAGTTCTGTCCTAGAACGCTTCTCCAGCGGCAACGCCAGGCAGGACACGTCCAAGTCCAGCAACCCTCGCTCTTCCGCTTCAAGGATTATCTCCATCGTCCGTTCAGCCAGGGGCATGGCGGAGCCTGACTGTTTGGCGCCCTCCAAGGCAAAGGCCAGGTCTTTGTATATCAGTCGCAGCGGCGCCCTGGCGTTTTCGAAGTCCCGGTCCAGCATGGAGGGCCCGTTGCGTTCCAGCATGAAACTGGCTCCCCAGCTGGTGGAAAGTATGTCGATCAGCAGGTCTGGGTCCGCTCCCTGGGCGACCCCGGCCAAAAGGGCCTCGGCGGCGGCCAGTGAATGCACTGCCACAAGGTGCTGGTTTACCAACTTCACCGTGCTTCCGGCCCCGATGGGTCCGACTCGTCGGACATTGCCGCCCATCGCTTGGAATACGGGCAGTGCTGTTTCAAACGCCTCGTTGTCTCCTCCGGCCATTATCGTTAGGGTCCCTTCGGCGGCCCGCTCCACTCCGCCACTAATTGGAGCGTCCATGAACGCGGCGCCCTTCTGCCCTGCCGCCTCGCCGATTCTCTTGGAAATCTGGGACGATACGGTGCTGTGGTCAACGAGCACCTGTCCCCGGCGGGCCGACTCTACCACGCCGTCCTCTCCCAGGAACACCGCTTCGACGGTCGGGCCGTCAGGCAGACAAGCAAGGACTATGTCCGACGCCTCCACGACTTCCTTGACCGAGGAGGCGGGATTAGCCCCTTCCTGTGCCAGCATGTCAACCTTGCCCCGGCTGCGGTTGTGGACGGTCAGCGGAAACCCGTTGGCCAGCAAACGGCGGCACATGGGCAGCCCCATCTTCCCCAATCCTATGAAACCTACTCGCGTGTTCATCGGTCCACCTCGAACCGGGCCCGTTGCCGAGCCGGAATGAATCGACTATTTCAGAAAGTCGCCCAGGACAGGCTTTATAGCTTCCATCAGTGCGGGCAGAGCCTCTTCCCAGTCCCCCACTATCGAATAGTCGGCGGCGTTGAACATGGGAGTCCGCCGCGGATTGGGATTGTTGTTGATGGCCAGAATAGTCCCGGCCCTTTGTATGCCCACGGTGTGGTTGAAGTCCCCACGCACGCCCACGGCTATATACAAGTCCGGAGCTATGGCCCTGCCCGTCAGCCCCACCTGGAGTTGCCTGGGAAGCCAGCCTTCGTCGGCTACGGACCGCGTTGCGGCCAAAGAGGCGCCTATCGACTCAGCAAGCGCGCGGACGGTCGGCACATTTTCCGCGTCGCCGACTCCCATACCAACGCCTAGCACAATGCGGGCCGATTCCAACTCCAGACCCTGGGCGTCTTCTTCCACGTGGTCATGCAGCAGCGTTATGTCCGGTCCGTCGTGTTGACGTACAGCCAGAGTTTCGGTCTGTATGGCTGCGTCCTCTTCCGGTTCGATGGGAGTCATCAGCCCGGGACGCATTGTGGCCATGTAGGGCAATGTCTTGGAGAGAATAGGAGCTATGACGTTGCCGCCCAGGGCCGGTTTCAGCTGCACCAGCCGCCCTTCGGAGTCCACCTCCAGGTCCACCGCATCTCCTGTTAGCCCTAGGCCCAGCCTAGCTGCCACCCGTGAGGACAGGTCACGACCGTCGGGTGTGGAGTTGAACAGCACGGCGTAGGGTGTTCGTTCAGCGATAGCCGAGGCCAGGGTGTTCGTGGCCGTCAGCCCGGCTGGATGACCGGCGATAGGACCGCTGGACAGGACACGGTCCGCCCCGTACGCTGCCAGGTGCCTTACTTCCTCCTCGGATACAGCGTCCAGCATGACGGCAACCACCTCAGATTGCGTCTGCTCGGCCACGTCTCGCGCCTTCCCCAAGACTTCCAAGGAGGCCCGACGGATTCCCTGCCCCGAACGTTCGACCACAACCCATATTGGCTTGTCGCCCGACCCGGCGTACCGAGTATGGCGCCCACGCTCCTCAGGAGACCTGGCGGGAGTTCCGCGGCCCTTGAGGGACTCGGCTATCTTAGATGCTGCGGCTGCGGGTTCCTCATCGAACACAATGCCCAAGCGTTGAGGCTCCATGAGCCTGATTTCCGACACCCAGGTAGGGGAGCCGTTGGAGCCGAAAATGTCCAGGTCGTCGGAAAGTTGGCCTGCCGTCACCTCTTCGATGGCCGGGTCGTCTTGAGCGGCCTGCATAGCTTCCCGCCGAGGGAAACGTTCGGGCATGATGCCCTCGGTCACCGTGACAAGCGCCGGAAGGGGACAGCTGATGACCTGGTGACCTTCATCCGTCTCCCGTTCCACCGTGATTGTGTTCTCGGCAGGCGAATAGTCCAGCTTGCGTACGTTGGACACGTGGGGAATCCCCATAAGCTCCGCCGTCTCAGGACCCACCTGGCCGGTCTCGGCGTCTGTGCTGTGGCGTCCGCATATAACAAGGTCGAAGGCCTCTCGGTGCAACGCCAGCGACAGGCACCGTGCCGTAGCCAACGTGTCTGACCCGGCCAGCGCCCTGTCCGAAATGTGGACGCTCCTGTTCGCTCCCATGGCTCGGCACTGTATCAAGGAGTCCCTGGCGGCTGGCGGGCCCATGGTGACTGCCACCGCCTCCCCGCCATGTTCCTGCACCAGTTCGACGGCCTTGTCCACGCCCAGCAGGTCGTAGGAGTTGACCTCCGAGGGCACACCTTCCCTGACGATTGTCTTGGTCTCGTAGTCGAATTGTATCCGCGACACCACCGGTACATGCTTTATGCAAACGGCTATCTTCATCTACGCTCCAGGCTGGCGCTGATTTTGCCTTCGACTTCCCTGGCGAACAAGTCTTGGTCCATCTGGTCTGAGAGTTTCTTGAGCCGGGCCCCGACGCTTACGGGATAGTGGGGAGGGTCTTTCAAAGCCTTGTATTTCGCTGGCAGGTTTCCGATGTCTTCTCTAAACCTGTCCCTTATCCGTTCCAGAGAGTCGGGAGGGGCAATTGGCTTCCCGTCTTCCATGACTTTGGACAGCAGAGGCTCGCCCGCAGATGCTTCATTCCTTCCGGTCAGGACGTCCCCCTGAAAGCTTCCGTCGGCGTTCCTGACCCGGAAGACCTGCTTCGGACCCGGCAGGTAGGACTTGCCTGGGCTTAGTTTCTTGATGGGCCGGCCGTCGCATTCCACCAGCTTGTACACCAGGTCGGTGGAAGGGGCATCCTCGGACACTCCAAGCCTCGTGCCGACGCCAAAAGCGTCAATTGGGGCTCCCTCCGACAGGATGTCGGCGATGGAATATTCGTCCAGACCCCCGCTGGCGAATATCTCCACGTAGTCGAGACTGTTTGCGTCCAAGATGCCTCGCACCTGCCTGCTCAACTCGACGTAGTCTCCGCTGTCCAGCCGCACCGCCCGCAGCGTGTAGCCATGTTCTTCCAGTTCCTTGCCCACCTGTGCGGCCTTCCGAGCTCCGGCTATGGTGTCGTAGGTGTCTATAAGCAGCGTTGTGTTGTCGGGGTGGCTCCGGGCGTACGCGCGGAACGCTTCCAACTCGTCTGTCTGGCTGGTTACAAATGCGTGGGACATGGTTCCGCTGACAGGTATGCCGTACTCGCGGCCCGCCACCAGGTTGCTCGTGCTAGAGAAGCCCACCATATAGCTAGACCGAGCTGCGTTCATGCTTGCGTCCAGCCCTTGGGCACGACGCATCGAGAAGTCCGACAACGACCGCTCGCCAGCCGCAGTGACGCACCGGGCAGCTTTGGTGGCGACGGCGGTCTGGTAGTTCACCCGGTTGATCACGTAGGTCTCGACAATCTGGGCGGGGATGATTGGCCCCGTGACTTCCATGACCGGTTCGTCGCAAAAGAAGATCCGGCCTTCCGGGATTGCCCAGACCTCCCCCGTGAAACCCAGTTGCGAGAGATGCTCCAGGAAGGGCGGGCTGAACCTGCCGGTTGAGTCGAGATAGTCTATCGCCCCATCGGAGACGCTCCAGCCGGCAAGGAACTCCAACACGTCTTCCAAACCCGCCGACACGAGATACCCGCGATTGTGGGGATAGGCTCGGATGAACAGGCTGAAGGTGGCAGGAACGAACATTCCCAGGTCGAAATAGGCCTGGGCTACGGTGAACTGGTAGAGGTCGGCCAGGAGGCCGCCTTCATTGGACCTGTCAGGCAAGCTCCCCCCGTGTGTGCCCGTGTACGGCGAACCGGATTCGCCGAGGGTGCAACCATCTCACGTCGAGTCCATTATGTGAGGGGTCTATGGCAGTGTCAACATGACTTGCCGGGAATCCCTGAGCGAGCGGAGCAAAGTTATCACGTGGGCTCCGGTCAGCGCTTATTAGTTGGCTCCGCCGCAGTCTCCTTAACCCGGTGTATCCTAACTGTCTCAATCTTCAGGTTGCGCATCTCGGTGATTTCCACACGCAGATCGTTGAAGTAGAATTCCTCGCCCTGTTCGGGTATGTGCCCCAAGCGGTCTAAGGCGAATCCGGCGACGGTTAGGTAGCTCCCCTCCGGCAGCCCCAACCCCAGGCCCTCGTTGGCTTCCTGTATGGCCATGCCCGCGTCCACTTCGTACAGGTCGTCACCCACTGCGGCGAACTCTTCGGTGGCCGGCTTGCCCTCTTCGCCAACGCGGCCCACTATCACCTCTATCAACTGTTTCAGGGTGACCAAGCCTGCGACTCCCCCGAACTGGTCCACTACGATGGCCATTTGCTGGCCGGTGTCCCGGAGTTCCGAGAACAGTTCCGCCACAGGTTTAGTCTCTGGGACGAAGATGGCGGAGCGCATCACCTCAGTTACGCTGGCCTGGGGGCCGAGTCCCGTATCGGCCATTGTCTTGAGCAGGTCCTTCACCGACACGATGCCCACGATGTTCTCGAAATTGCCGTGATACACCGGAAATCGGGTGTGAGTTTGCGCCGAATAGGTCTTCAGGAAGTCCTGCAAGGTCGCGCCCTGCGCGACCCAGACTATCTCCGGGCGGGGAGTCATAATTTCCTGCACCTGGCTGTCTCCGAAGTGGAAGACCTTCTCAAGCAACTCAGCCTCGGCGGGTTCGAATGTTCCTTGTTCCTCCCCGATGTCTATGAGGGTCCTGACCTCCGCCTCCGTAATCAAATAGCCGCCCCTGGCGCCCCTGCCGCCTGTGATCGCGTTTATGGTCTCGGTGAGCCGGTACAAGACTTCTACGAAAGGCAGGAACAGGTACCCCACCCATGTCAGGGGAGTGGCGTAGATGAATGCCAGCCTTTCCGAGTTCCGCACCGCCATCGTCTTGGGTATCACCTCTCCCAATAGAAGCAACGCCAAGGTTCCCACTGCTGTGGCCACTATCACTCCAGTGCCCTGACCCAGCCAGGACACCACGACCACTGTCACCAGTGACGTGAATGCCACATTCACTAGATTGTTTCCCAGCAGCACAGTGGACAGCATACGCTCTGGCCTATTGATCATCCGCGACACCGCAGCGGCCCCTGGCCTGCCCGTGCTCACCAGGTGGGCTATGCGGGTCTTTTGCAGCGACAGGTAAGCCGACTCCGCGCTGGAAAAGAAGGCCGACAGCAGCAGGAAAATCAGGATTAACGCAAGCTCTATACCGGACATCAGCGGCTCCGATTCATCTTTATGGTCGTGTCTCCGACAATAAACAAAGGGCCGAACCGTCTACCCCCGCCGGGGGCGTTCAGTCCGGCCCTATGATTCTTGCTTACAGCATTAGAAGGCGTCGATCGGCTCCAAGTATGCCCGAGGATCGTACTGCCGAGCTTGCTTGGACTGTCCCGCCTGTATGACATCATACCAACTCGACCGCCGTTGTTCAAGAATACGGAGGTGGCCAGCGTCGGCTTCCTTGTCAATATGGCGTCCTTGATTGATAATATTGATTGCAATAATTTACGGAGTGAGCTTTTGCCGCAACATTATGTAGACTCCGCTATTGAAGTCCGTAAAGCGCCGGAAATGGGACCCATTGGCAACAACGGGTATCTGATCAGATGCAGGGAGACAGGCGACGCAGTTATCATTGACGCCCCCGCCGAACCGGAAAAACTGCTGGCTGAAATTGGTGACGCCAACATAAAGGCAGTCATTATCACCCATCGCCACGGCGACCACACCGCGGGGCTGGAAGAAATCAAGTCGGCTACACAGGCGCCCATAGCGTCCCACGCTGACGATGCTGAGGCCATTCCCATCGCTCCTGACATGGTCCTCCGAGACGGCGATGTGCTTGATGTGGGCAACTTGAAGCTGCAGATCATCCACACCCCCGGCCATACGCAGGGAGCCATCTGCATCCTGGCCGGAGACCGTCTGTTCACCGGGGACACCCTGTTTCCGGGAGGGCCGGGACGTACGGCCTCTCACGACAACTTCCGCCAGGTAAAAAACTCCATCGAGCAAAAACTGATGCACCTTAACGACTCGGTGGCTGTGTACCCCGGGCACGGCGACGACACCACGATAGGGTCCGCTCGAAACGAGATGCGAGACTTCGATTCCAGGAGCCACGACCCCGACCTGTGCGGCGACGTTCAGTGGCTCAGAGACTGACTGCGCTCTTTTGTAACAAACTGAGGTGAGTATGTACGAACGGTCTGTCCTAGGCAACGGACTGACGGTGTTAAGCAGTTCCATGTCCCATACCCGGTCCGTGTCGATGGCTATATTCGTGGGAGCAGGGTCACGGTATGAAACTGACGAAATGGCTGGCGCCTCCCACTTTCTAGAGCACATGCTGTTCAAGGGGACCAAACGCTGGCCGACCGCCCGCGAGCTAAGCGAGACCATCGAGGGCGTCGGCGGCGTGTTGAACGCCAGCACTGACCGCGAAATGACAGTGTACTGGTGCAAGGTGGCCCGCCCTTACATGGAGTCGTCCTGGAACGTTCTCGCCGACATGATGCGCAATCCCTTGATGGACTCCGAGGAACTGGAAAAGGAGCGGGATGTAGTGCTGGAAGAGCTTCGTATGACCTACGACCACCCCGCCGCCAAGTTGGACCTGTTGATGGACCAGACCATGTGGCCGGAACAGCCGATGGGCAGAGACGTAGGGGGCAGCCTGGATTCAGTCCGGGGAATATCGCGGGACCGGATAATGGAATACATGCACTCCCAATACAACCCTGCCAACACAGTCGTGGCGGTCGCCGGAAACGTATCTCACGACGAAGTCGCTGCCCTGGTTGATGAGACCCTCGGCGGCTGGACCAGCGGTGATGCAATCGACTGGTTTCCCGTAGTTAACGGGCAGTCTGAGCCTCGAATCAGTCACGAGTACAAGAAGACTGATCAGGCCCACCTGTGTGTTGGGGTTCACAGCCTGCCGCTCGGGCACCCGGATCGCTTTGCCCTGGGCCTTTTGAACGTGATCTTGGGCGAGGGCATGAGTTCACGGCTTTTCGTAGAGGTGCGGGAAAAACGGGGACTCGCTTACGACGTGCACAGTTCCCTGAACCTGTTCCGGGACTGCGGCTCCTTCACCGTATACTGCGGAGTGGAGCCTCAGAAGAGCGAATCCGCGATAAGCGCCATTATGGAACAGTTGTCCGGTCTCCGAGAAGGGATTCCCGAAACGGAGCTTAACAAGGCCCGGGAACTGACCAAGGGACGTATGTTGCTGCGCATGGAAGACAGCCGAGCCACGGCTATGTGGATAGGCGCCCAGGAGAAACTCTTGGGCAGAGTCAGGACTGTGGACGAAGTGGTCGGCCTGCTGGACTCCATCACCACCGACGATTTAGAGAGGGTGGCGGAGGACCTGATACAGGAAGACCAACTTTCCCTGGCTCTGGTCGGCCCCTACCGGAGCAGCAAGCGCTTCCGCAACCTGCTGAAGCTATAGGGCGCCGGTAATTGATCCGAGAACAGCAAAATGACCGATATAGCCATCGACAAAGACCCTGAGATACTAGGAGGGACACCGGTGTTCTCAGGAACGAGAGTGCCCGTAAGGGTACTGATGGAGTACCTGGAAGCGGGTGATAGGCTCGACGATTTCCTCGAAAACCACCCAACGGTATCTCGGGAACAAGCCGTGGCAGTCCTTCAACACGCCAAGTTGGCCCTTACTGGGCAGTCCAATGAAGCTGCTGCTTGACGAGTCCATACCTAGACATCTTGGCACGAACTTTCCCGATGGGTTTGAAGTGAGTACGGTCCAACGTATGGGCTGGGCCGGCAGCAAGAACGGGGAACTCCTAGAATTGGCGGCTGCCCATGACTTCGATGCATTCATCACTGCGGACAGAGGGATCTAATACCAGCAGAATCCCGACCATCTGCCTTTGCCAGTGGTTGTACTGCTAGCCCGACGAACTCGAATTCAGGAATAGCAATTGCTCCTGCCACAGGTCGTGGATGTGCTAGATGGCGATTTGACGAATCGGTTCTACAGTGTCGCGGAGTGATCCGCTGACTTGTCGAAGAAATTCCCCGAACCTTCCGTAGAACCATCGACGCAGGCCCCTACAGGAGCGGCAAACGTTTCCGCATCCTCTCAAGCTATAGGGCGTTTCACCAGAGGCGGCGAATGCCGTACTGGTCGAACAGCGTTTCACCGGATATGAGTACCAGATCGTGTGCTTGTACCTGTGCGATCAACATTCGGTCGAAAGGGTCACGGTGAGGACCTGGCAAGGACCCGGCGAGAACGGCGTCTGCCACGGTTATCGGCAACTCCTCAAAGTCCTGGCGTGCTATCGCTCCTGCGATGTCCAAGGCCAGCGCTTCCACATCACGGAGCCTGCCGAGACGATGCTTGGTTGCTATCTCCCAGGCAGACGCCGCGCTGACCAGTACGTCGTTGCCCTCGTCTCGTATGGCCCGAAGGGCTTCGTGCGGCAGTCGACTGTTCCCTTCAAACCACCAAATGAATGAGTGGGTATCCAGCAGGAGCCGCACCCGCTATGCGTTCCCTTCCCAGGCGGCTAGTTCCTCCTCCGGCAGCGGGTCGAAGAAACTATCGTCAAGCTTTATCAGGCCCTTCATGGAACCGAATTCTCGCTTGCCGCGGGTTTTGACGCTTACTAGACGGGCAACGGGCTTGCCGTTTCGGGCGATGACGACTTCCTCCCCCGCCTCAACTTGGGCCAGCAGGCGTGACAGGTTGGTCTTGGCTTCATGGACGTTCACGGTCAGCATGTCTATGTCCTAGGATGGGATATTAGCTAAGTATATGACTAAGCTAGATTCAACGTCAAGCTGAAAGTTCCTTCCCCTTTTGGGGGAAGGTTAGGATGGGGCCAAGCGTTTCAACAGCCGGCTCAGGCTATGAGCTGGCGACGGGACGGAAGAAGGGGACGCTGATGCGATCGGTGGCTTGGTCGAAAACCACCTCCACGGCCATACCGATGGTCACGTCCCTGGGGTCGCAGTCGTGGATGTTGGTGAACATCTTGACGCCCTCTTCCAATTCTACCAGGGCAAGCACGTAGGGCACCTCTTCAGCGAATCCGGGTGTCCTGTTCTGGTAGGTTATCGTATAGCTCCAGACTGTCCCCTTGCCGCTGGACTTGACCCATGCAATGTCCTGGGTCCAGCAGTTGGAGCATATTCCCCGAGGGTAGTGCTGGTGCTCTCCGCAGATGTTGCACCGCTGTATCAGCAGATCGCCTTTGTTGCACGCGTCCCAGAAAGGTCTCGTTTCTCCGGTGATGCTGGGCAACGGTTTCTTCCAGTCTGGCATGAGTTAGTCCCTCCCCAGGATTACGGTGCCGCCGCTGTGTCTGGAGCCAATGGCCCCTCCCGTTCCGTGGCACAGGGCCAGCTTGCAGTCCGGCGTTTGTCTCGGTGTACCTTCGAACTCATGGCGCAGTTGGCGGGTCGCCTCAATGAGCAGGAAGATGCCCCGCATCCCAGGGTGGTTGGACGACAGCCCGCCGCCATCGGTGTTCAGGGGCAACTCTCCGCCGATTTGAATCCTGCCGCCAGACACGAAATCTCCGCCCTCGCCCTTCTCGCAGAACCCCAGGTCTTCCAGGGTGGTCACCACCGTGATGGTGAAGGAGTCGTAGACCATCGCCATGTCGATGTCGTCGTGGGTGACTCCGGCCATCTCGAAGGCAGGGCCGGAGCTCTGCTTGGCGGCGATGTAGGTCAGGTCCTTCTTGCCGGCACCCTGGTGCCCGGCGGCTTCGCCCACTCCCAGCGCCCACACCGGCGGCTTCTTACAGTTCCGCGCCACTTCCGGCGAAGCGATCACGACGGCCCCACCACCGTCGGATATGACGCAGCAGTCGAGCAAATGGAGTGGGTGGGACACGTGCCGGGACTCCACCACGTCGTCCACCGTGATGGGGTTGCGGTAGAGGGCGTAGGGGTTCATGGAGGCGTGCTTTCGCATGGCCACCGACACCTCGGCCAGTTGTTCTGGCCTGGTGCCGTATACGTGCATGTGCCTCTGGGCCACCAGAGCGTACAGCCCGACGGTGGTCAGCCCGTACAACTCCTCGAAAGAGTCAGGAGAGGGTTGGAGGATGGAATGTCCCTGACGGGAGAGTCCTCCCGTGCCCACGGCCACGCCCCCAGAGCGGGACACGCTGCCGTAAGTTATCACGGCGCAGTTGATTCGGCCCGTAGCGATGGCCGACAGGGCGTGGGCGACGTGGAACTCGAAGGACGATCCGCCCACCGTGGTGTTGTCCATGTAAACCGGGTCCATGTCGAGGTAGTCGGCCAGCGAGAGGCTGCTGAGACGCACCCCCATGGACGCGGCGAAAAGGCCGTCGACATCCTTCTTCCCCAGCCCGGCGTCCTCCAGGGCCTTGATGACGCTCTCGCCCTGTATCTGCAGCTCGCTCTTGTCTGGAGCGTACCTTGTGGGATGTTCGTAGACGCCCACTATAGCGGCGGCGCGTCTCAGGTCTGTCATGCTGCTCCTCCAACGGTCCCTTGGCCTGACCAATCGCAGGTATAATAGGAGCAAGCGCCTCAGGCGGTCAAGGGAACGAATCGACCGAGCCCGTTCAGTTAGCAACCCGTGTGCTATAATCCGGCCCACCACGTTTCGCGACCATTGAAGACGCTCCTAGACCCCACAAAGACATGGCGCTTGACCTTACTCAGACAGTAGACCAGATAGACCGGCTGGCCCATCACCAGTTCATGTCCGGCGACGATCGAAAACAGCGGCTGACCGACGCTCTTGGAAGAATGGTGGAGGTCAACCCGGACGAGCTTACCCGCAAGGTCGAAGCGAACAGGACACGCCCCTTCCTCTGCGCGGGAGTTAAGGGCGGCTTCGCGGAGCGTGTGCCAACGCCGCCAATGCCAGTGGATCACGCAGTGGCGTCGGTGGACGGTTCCCACATGGATGTCGATCGCCACCTGCCCGTGCGGTGCTGCCTCATAAACATCGGCGGTTGCCTGCTCACCTACGGGTCCGAACCGGATGCTGTGCTGTTCAGCAAGCCCAGGCTCCACTTTGGCGATGAGGACCTGTACATGACCAGCCCCGACCCCAGCGTCAGGGACACGGTCGCCGTGGAGGGCCAATTGTTGGGCCTCAAACGCACTGTGGACGAAGTCTCAGGCCTGGCCGACGTAGTGGAGGAATCAACTGCGAGTCTGCCGACCTTGGCTTTAGTGGACGGCTCGCTCATCATGTGGGGCCTGGCCGGAAGAGGCCATCAACCATTCGTCAGAGACCGCATCATCGTTGAAGGTCTGCTGCCCGCTCTGGAACGGATGAGGCGCCTGGCGTCCCGTCCCCTGGCCGTCGCCGCCTACATCAGCCTTCCCCAGACCACCGAGGTTGTCAACGCATTGCGCCTATCTATATGCCCCTTTGAACTAGGCAGCTGTATGAACACCTGCAGTACTCACCGCTCGGGGACTTCCCCCTGCAATCTCGTGCAAGGCTTCCTGGACAGGGACCTGTTTCAGACCCTGTTAAGGCCCGGCGAGAGGTCCAGCGTTTTCTACACCTGCTCGTCGGTGTCCAGGGACTACTATGGCGACCATGAAGTCAACTTCTTCTATCTAAACACCGGGGACGAGATAGCCCGGATAGAGGTCCCGGCGTGGGTGGCCGATGACCCGGCCCTTGTTGACCTTGCCCACGGGCTTCTGATGGACCAGTGCAGGAGGGGGTTCGGATACCCCGTGGCCATTGCCGAAGCCCACGAGCAGGCTGTGGTCACCGGCGCGGATCGACATGCCTTCCGGCGTCTGGTGGAAAGCGCTCTGGAGGGCGCCGACCTTCCCGTGTACACATCCGAAAAAGCCTTGTCCAAGCGAGTCCGCTCCCTGTAAGGCCCATGGACGTTAAGTGGTGGCGGCGGTGAGGAGACGTATAGGCGAAGTGGTGGAGTCCAGCTCCCACCAGTTTACCGCCCAAACCTACAGGCTCTACGACGCTCCGCCGTTGGGCGGTCTGGTCAGGATTGAATCGAGGACCCCCGAAGAAAGCGAGGACTCCGGGCTTTACGCCGTCGTGTCCGGCGTCACCACGGCGCCCCTGGAACCTGGGCGCACCATCCTGCCTAGGGGCGAGGCGGAAGAGTCCGAAGAGGACCTGTACAGGTCCCATCCCCAGCTTGCGCGGCTCATGTCCACTCGGTTCGAGGCCGTCATCGTGGGCCACGACTCGGGCCCCGCCGTCCGCCACTATCTGCCCGACCAACCTCCCCGTGTCCATGCGTTCGTGTTTCTTGCGTCTGATGAAGACGCGGTAAGGTTTGCGGCGTCTGTGGACTTTCTGCCCCTGCTGGTGAACACATCCAATTATGGCGGAGGTCAGACTGACGAAGTCGTCGCCGCCTGCATTCGGGGCCTCAGTGCCCGCCTGCCGGATCCTGACGGGTTTCGCATACGGGCCGGGAAGGCTCTGGCGAGCCAGCTGCCCGGCGACGTTCCCAGACTCGACTCCCTGCTGAAGAGGCTCTCTCCATGACGGGGCCAGCCCCGGAACGCGAACCCCTGGGCATGGTGGTGGACGGCTCCCTGACGCGGGGCGTGGAGGTCCGCTTGGCTCCCTCCGCATCGGTGGAGGATGTGAAGGTGGGGGCTTTCGTCACCATCCAGGGCGAGCGTCAACGCTTCTTTGGCGTCGTGACCGACATTGCGTTGGGTTCGGCCAGCCCCAGCCTCAAATATTCGCCGCCTGACGTCTCCAACCCCTTCATAGCCCAGGTGATAGCCGGTACGACGGCCTACGGGACCATTTCGGTATTGCCAACGCTTATCTTGCCTCCAGCTTTGGGAGACAGCGCAGATCTAATGCCGGCTAAGACCGTGCCCGCCCACTTCTCTGGAGTGTATACCGCCGATAAGAGCGACGTGGAAACCGTCTTCGGGCAGGACGACAAGGAGCACTTCTGGATTGGCAGCCCACTGGATATGGAGACCAAGGTCTGCCTCGACCTGAAAGCCCTCTCCGAGCGTTCTATGGGAATATTCGGCAAGAGCGGAACAGGCAAGACGTTCCTGACCAGGATGCTCCTCATAGGCATGGTGCAGAGCGGCCTCGCGTCAAGCCTCATATTCGACATGCACAACGAATACGGATGGCAGGGCCGCAGTGAGGGGGCCGGGTTCGTCAAAGGCCTGAAGCAGCTGTTCCCCTCCAAAGTCGCCGTGTTCAGCCTGGACGAAGAAAGTTCGCGCCGCCGTGGTTTGTCTCCCGACGAGGTGGTCAACATCGGCTACGACGAGGTGCAGCCGGAGGACATTGAGGCCCTCCAGGAGAACCTCAATCTTTCCGAGGTCGCCACCCAAGCCGCCCACAATCTGCGCCTCAGGTACGGGCGGGGATGGCTCAAGGAGTTCACCGACCTGGAGGGGCGGGAAGATATCTCCGACCTGGCCAACTCCATAGGAGTCAACGTCCAGGCGCTCAACTCGCTGTACAACCGGCTTTCCCGCATGAAACGGTACGGGTTCCTCACGCCCGGCTCCGGAGGACGCCACGACTCGGTGGGACGCATTCTGGAACAGTTGGACAGGGGACTCCACGTGGTGCTTGAGTTCGGAAGGTACGGCAATGACCTGAATGCCTACATCCTGGTTTCCAACCTGCTCACCAGACGCATACACGACCGCTACGTCCGTCTGAAAGAGGAAGCCGAGGGTGGACAGGGCAAGGAGCCGACTCCCCTGGTCATCACCATTGAAGAAGCCCACAAGTTCCTCAGCCCGTCGGTGGCTCCCCAGACCATTTTCGGAACCATCGCCAGGGAACTGCGCAAGTACAACGTGACCCTAATGGTCATAGACCAGAGGCCGGGGGCGATAGACTCGGAAGTGATGAGCCAGATAGGCACCAAGATTACCTGCCTTCTGGACAACGAGCGGGATATAGACGCCGTGTTGGGAGGCGCACCGGGCGGCCGCGAGCTGCGGTCTGTGCTATCCAGGTTGGAGTCCCGTCAGCAGGCCCTGGTATTCGGCCATGCGGTGCCCATGCCCGTAGTGGTGCACACGAGAGAATACGGAACGGCTGAATCCTATTCTGGGTTTGGCGGCGACGTTTCGGATACCGAGTCACCCCGTCCCGCAAGGGATTTGGACGATGACTTGAGAGACATATTCGGTAAGTCGTAGATAATTATGTTAATATCGAAGTATTATTGCGATTATCGTAATTTATCGCGAGATGAGGTATAATATAGATAAGAAGGAGCGCTGAGACGGAAATCAATATTACGAGCCCCGCAATTGTAGGATTGCGGGGCTTTGCATCTCGCGGCCTAAAGGCGGGAAGGAGCGTACCGATGGGCATGCTGAAACACATGGAGGAATACGGGCATGAACAGGTCTTGGCCTTTTCGGACCCCGCAGTGGGACTTAAGGGGTTCATCGCGGTGCACGACACAACTCTTGGCCCCGCGGTGGGAGGCGTCCGTATATGGCCCTACAAGACTGAAGAGGATGCCTTGACGGACGTGCTACGGCTGTCCAGGGCCATGACTTACAAGTCGGCAGCCGCCGGACTTTCCCTGGGCGGCGGAAAGGCCGTCATAATTCTGGACCCTGAAAAGGGCAAAACTGACGAGATGCTGGAGGCCTTTGGGCGGTTCGTGCACAGCCTGGGGGGACTCTACATCACTACTACCGACATCGGTTCAGTGAGCCACGACCTCGAATGCATCGGCAGGGAGACTCCTTACGTCGCCGGGCTGCCGATAGAGAAAGGGGGCAGCGGCGACACCTCCATCATGACCGGGCTAGGCGTATACCTGGGGATGAAGGCCTGCGCCAACAAGGCGTGGGGCAGCGATTCGCTTACCGGAGTCAGGGTGGTCGTGCAGGGCTTTGGGAAGGTGGCTTCCCACACTGCCCTACGCCTGCTGGACGAAGGGGCTATAGTGGCTGCCGCCGACATTGGAGAGGGTGGAAGGGCCAGGGCGGCGGAGATGGGAGTGGAGACCTTGGATCCCGAAACTGTCTACGACGCTCCCTGCGACATCTTCTCCCCCAATGCCCTGGGAGGAACCATCAATGAGGCTACCATCCCACGCATTAAGGCGAAGATAATCGCGGGCGGGGCCAACAACCAGCTAATGACTCCGGCGGACGGCCTCACGCTGCACAAGAAGGGCGTGATATACGCCCCCGACTACCTCATCAACGCCGGAGGCATTATCAACGTGGCCACGGAGATAGACGGCCCATACACCGTGGAACGGGCTAAAGAGCGCACCAAGCGCATCTACGACAGGATGAGCGAAGTTCTCGCCCTGTCGATGGAAGAGGACATACCCACCTACGTGGCCACGAACCGGCTTGCCGAGGAACGGTTAAACGAAGTCCGCATGAGCCATATGAGGACCAAGGTCTACGCGGGAGCCTAGAAACCTAGCTGGCCGTGGTGGGTGCGTCGAACGACGGCTCGTTGCCGCGGTGGGTGCCGTCGCAGAAAGGCTTGTTGTCCGACCACCCACAGCGGCACAGTGTGACGAATTGTCCCTCGGGCAGGGCAAACTGACCGCCCTCCTGGTCCAACAGTGTGATGGGTCCCTCGATCCTGTAGGGGCCGTTTAGTCGTACTGTTACTTTCACGTCGTCTGCCATCATTCCCCCCTGAATATTGACGTTCTAACTGAATGGGCGCTTCCGGGCGTTGGCGCTCTTAGAGCCGCGCCGCCCCTATTCTCCTATGGGGCCAGGCGCGTGTCAACGCGCCTCTCTTCCGTGGCCGCGTTCCCCCAGGTTCACAAATGAATCGGGAAGGCCACTAGCTGCCCGCAACCTCCCTGAGAGACTGGAACCAGTCGCTGTCGAACAAGCCGTTGGGGTCGTATTTGTCTTTCAGCTCCAGGAACCGAGGGAGTTCAGGATAGGCCTTCAGCGCCTGGTCCTTTCTAGCCCACCGGTGATAGGTCAGGTAGTAGCAGCCGCCCTCATCCAGAGCGCAGTCGATTAGCGCCCGGAACTGGTCTCTGGCCCGGTCGATGCCTTCCGGGGAATGCTGGACCAGAAGGTTGAATATAATGCAAGCGTAGTCTTGCTTGGCCCACCGTAATACTGTTTCATCTTCCGCCTTAATGAGCCGTACAGTTCCGTAGACGACGTTGGCTCCCGTGTCGAGAATTGCACCACGGGCCGAGGACATGAACTGCTCGAACCGGTCCTGGGGAACGTAAAGCTCCGAAATCATCAGCGAGGCGAAGGTCGTCCAGCCTAGGTGCTGGGCCATGCGATCGCCCGCATCAGGCAAATAAGGACTGAACTGGTGCTCGTCGGACCAGTAGAGCTGACCGTCGGTCTGAAGGTAATGGCCCGCGTACTCGGCATAGGCGCGGGCCTTCTCAGTATGCGCCAGCACGTATAACCGCATCCAGTCCTCGGTGGACAGTCCAAGCTGGTCGTCCGGGATTGCAGTCACTGAACCGGTGGGAGTGTACGTAGACAATATACCCTTGGACATGAAGTCCGGTGAGGTCTCGTCGGTCATGTACTGGAAATCGCCGTAGGTGGCGCCCTGGTTCATACGGTCTATGAGGGCGTCCATCACTTCAGCGGTAGTGAATTCCCCCACCCGCCGCTCCAATTGGACCCTCGGTTCCAACTTTAGCAACACTGAGTCCACTACTCCGAACATCCCGTATCCGCCGATTGCAGCGGTGAAGAGCTCTGAGTTGTTGCTGCGACTGCACAGGACGCGGTCTCCGGCGGGGCCTGTTAGATAGAATGATTCGATGTCGTCTACTATAGGCTTCCTGCCCAGGACCCGCCCGTGGACATTGGAGGAAAGCGCCCCTCCGAGAGTCAGGTCGTCGGCCCCAGTCTGCTTCTGAATTATCGTTAGCTCGCCGCTCCTTGCCTGCTGCTCGGCCCGGAGCCATGCTGTCAACTCAGGCCACGTGACGCCAGCCTGCACCCATACTGTTGCGGACTCCGTGTCCAGAGGGCCTATTGCCTTGAGTCTGGACGTGCTGATGGAGACACCGCCGCTGATAAACTGCTGTCCTCCCATAGAGTGAAGAGCGCCTGCGGGACATGCGGCCAATCGCTCTGTCGACGCCTCCAATATAGCGTCGCGGATCTCCAGGGTCGTTGACGGCTCCACAACGCGCGCGACCGTCGTTTCGTTGAGCCGGGACTGCACGTCATTCAACACAGACATTCGGAATCTCCTGGCAACGGGCTACTGGACGTCGGAATCAGGCTGCGGGCTGTCACCGGAGGGTTCCAAGCCCTGAGTGCGCCGGTTTTCTGCCTCGGCAACGCGGACGCCTTCGTCTACGTCCACCCAGTGTAGGGCTATCGTGCCTGCCACGATTATCAACAGAATCGAGGTCACGGCGACGCGGGTGTCGAATACGGCGGTGGCGGCGACGTACACTATCGGACCGAACACCGACGACGCCCTGCTCATGAATCCGAAGAATGAGAAAAATTCGCCGCTGCGCGACTGAGGCGTGATTTTTGCGAATAGGCTCCGTGCTAACGCCTGGCTGCCGCCTATCACAAGCCCGACCGAGGCCCCGAGCAGCAGCCATTGCCCCCCTACCCCCAAATTAAGCGGGCCCCACAGCGCCGACCTGATCATCTTGGGCCACCAGTCGATTGCGCCTTCTCCCAGCACACTGGGATGCCCAGGCCCCACAACGGACTCTCGGTCCATGCCGCCGCCCTGGATAGATATGCTGTATTTCAAGCCGTCAGTGTCGTCCATCGCATTCGTAAGCCGTTGAACGTCATAGGGTTTCAGGGCCATGTCCTCCCGGAGGGACCAGCGTTCGTTTCCACGTCCGAACTTGAACCCCGAGGCCGGCTCCTCCGGGGCGGCCTCTAATACATAGTCCATTGAGGCCTGACTGTAGCTGAGCCGAAAGTCATAGTCTGCATGTTCGCGCGGGGGCAACGGCGCCATCGCCACTCCGAACAGTACGACGACAATCCAGCCTACAAGAGCGACCGTCAAAGCCGACTTGGTGGAGATTCGTTCCGCCAACCGTGCGAAGGCCACTGCGCTGAATGCGGCCACGAATTGGATGATTACAATTGTCGCCATGTTGAACGCCAGCGCCACTCCCAACGTGTCGGCGGCGAACGCTCCGGCAAGGGCAATGACCGTCTGGATGCCATCGTTGAACAACAGGTATGCGCCGAGAAACATCAGAACGACTCTGAAACGCTTGAGTTCACGGAACGTGGCAGCCAGTCCTCTGAACCCCATAGAAATCATTGACGCAATGGGCAGCCCACGTATAGGCCGATCGATGACAGGTTCCGGCAACACCCGCAGCGTCCATACCGCCCACCCGAACCACCAGACCCCGATGGAGACTATAGCGATCCTCGTGACCAGATCGGCAAAGTCCGAGTTACGGGTTGCCAATATCAGGACCAGATGGACCACCAGAAGCAGTCCGCCTCCTACGTAGCCGTACGCAAATCCCCGGCTGCTTATGTTGTCCATCAGGCTCCTGGGTCCCAGGTGCGCCAGGAAAGAGTTGTAAAAGACCTGGGAGCCTGCGAAACCTATGTTGGCTAGAATGAACATCCCGAACAACCACGCCCAGGGCTGGGACGTGTAGGCTGAGAAGAAGACCAGCGCGGCAAACAGCGATCCTGCTCCGGTGTAAGTCCAGAGCAGCGCCTTCTTGATGGGAATCCGGTCTGAGATCACTCCCAGAATCGGACTGGAGAGGGCAGCTATGGCGGTCGACATAGCGACGGCGACGCTCCACGCAGAGCTTCCCGTAAACGTGATGCCAAGGAACGCGGCGCTGTCCCCCAAAGCGTCCTGAAAAAGAACCACGAAATATACCGGAAAGATGGCGGCGATCCCGGACGTAGCGTATGCGGAGTTCGCCCAGTCGTATATACACCAGGCACGAATGGCCCTCTGCTGGTTTGAGGTCAGGTCGCTTAGTTTCATCTATTCAAGGGAGGAAGCTGGAACTGTATGGCCTCCATACTTGGCGCGGCGAGACAACGGTTCTCAGACGTGGTCCAAACCCTGCAGTACGGTCATGTCGCTCCAGCGTGGGCCTTGAGAGCTCGGGGCCTTCATCCGTAGCCCAAACGGTCCAGGTCGTCCTCACTCATGCCTAGGTAGTGGCCTATCTCGTGCAGAAGGGTTATGGTGAGTTCTTCGACCACTTCATCCCTGGTGCGGCAGGCCAGTTCGATGGGCCGTTTGAATATCGTTATGGTGTCGGGAAGAAGAGGCTGATAAACGCCACGTTCAGGCAGCGGGATGCCTCGGTAGAGTCCGAATATCTCTGCTTCTCCCCCGTAGCCCGTCTCTTCCAGGTCTTCGGCGGTGGGCCAGTCTTCCACCAGTATGGCCACGTTTTCCAGGGCGTTGCGGAAGCCTTCCGGCAAGTCCTGATGCGCCTTGCGCACCAGCTCGTCGAATTCTTCCGGTCGCAGCTCCATCGCCTATCAAGCGGCCACGCGTTGCCTGATTTCCTTCAGGATGTCGACGCTGCGTTTGTCAGGCCCGTTTCCATCGAACCCAGGAGTTTCAAGCAGAAACGGGGCCTGGCCAAAGGCCGGGTTCGCCATGATATTCTCGAACCCTGACAGGCCTATGTGCCCCTCTCCGATGTTCTCGTGGCGGTCTACGCCGCCTCCGAGAGGATATTTGGAGTCGTTGGCGTGGACTGCCGCCAATCTGTCCAGGCCTATAGTCTCGTCGAACTCGGCCAGCATCGCCTCCAGGCCGTCGGGGGTGGCTACGTCGTACCCGGCGGCAAAGCTGTGTTGGGTGTCCAGGCAGATGCGCAGCCTATCCCTCAACCCGGGCTTTACCGCAGAGATGATGGTACCCAACTCCCGGAAGCTGGCGCCGATGTGCTTCCCCATCCCTGCAGTATTCTCTATTGTCAACCAAGGCCCTTCCGGCGATTCCTCCAATGCCGTCTCGATTCCGGCTACTGTTCGGTCCAGAACGGCTTCGTAACCCTCACCGGAATGGCTTCCGGGGTGGAAGATCACCCCGGAAGCGCCTATCTGGTGGGCAAGCCCCATGTAATTGACAAGGGAGTCGATGCCCTTACGCTGGTTCTCCGGCGATGCGGTGGCCAGGTTGATGAGATAGATGGCGTGGAAGAATACCGGGCCTATGTCGGCTTCTTTGGCTTTGAGGCGGAACCGCTCAGCGGTCTCTTCGGGTAGGGGTTTGAAAGCCCAACTCCGGGAGGAGGAGCCGAAAATCTGAATAGCCTCGCACCCTATGTCAACCGCCCTGTCTACTGCTTTATCCAAGCCTCCGGCTGATGATACGTGCGCACCGATTCGCATCGCTTTCCCCCGAACCCTCGGACCTAAGTCGGATCACAATGGACAGGACTGCGCCGACGGACTTTCCCGCTGGTGAACCTGACCGGCGTCAACACCTTAAGCGGAGGCTTCTCGCCGCCGGCCGAAGGGCGACAGCCTGCGGAAGAAGCGGCCCACTTCACCCAGTTCCCACATCACCAGGAGTTGGCTTGCGATGAATATCGAGCTGTAGGTGCCGACGACAGCGCCGATGGCCAGCACGAGTATCAGGCCTCTGATGGTGGGGCCTCCGAACAGCAGAAGGGCGACCAGCACGAACAGGGTCGTGGCACTGGTGTTCAAGGACCGGCCTACGCTTTCCAGGATGCTCTGGTTCACCACGCCGGGCAAAGGCCGGTCTATGTTCCGGGCCACGTTCTCACGTATCCGGTCGAAGACCACTATGGTGTCATTCACGCTGTATCCCAGCACCAGGATGATCCCCATGATGAACATGGAGTTGACCTCGATGTCTATGGCCTTCCCTAGAATGGAGAACACCCCAAGGATGAAGAGTATGTCGTGGAGGAGGGCCAATATGGCCGCGACGCCGTACCGGAAGGAGTTGGGGATGCTTCGGAAGGCCCAGGTGATGTACCCAAATATGAATATCGACGCCACTATCAGGGCTATGATGGAGTTTCGGATCATCTCCCTGGCGAATATGGGGGACACTGAGTCAAGCTCGCTGGCCGTTATGGTTGCGACCCTATCGTTCAAGGCGTCTTCTATGAGCAGCCTCTCCGACGTGAAAGTGCCGTCCGGGTTGCGGACCTCGGCTTCCAACACGTTGGTGCGCACGAAAATGGAGTCGTCTGAAGTCTTCTGGATAAGCGCCTCTGCGTGGCCCAGGTCGGTGAATACAGCCCTGACGTCGTCCTCTGAGACGGGTTCATCGAAGGTCACGTCTATGACCGACCCGCTGCTGAACTCGATTCCTTGGTTGAGGGCCGGAGGGATGATAAGAGAAATGATTCCCGGGAGTATGACGATGGCCGATATCAGGAAGAACCATTTCCTTCTTCTTATGATGTCCACGCTACTTCTCCCCTCCCGCCACACCAACAGGTTGCGGTCGCCCTTCAGGGGTGAACAGGCCCGACCTCTTGCCTGCGGGCGTGAAAGTCAGGATTTGCAGCAGGTTCCTGCTGACCAGGATGGCCGTGAACATCGAGACTATGACTCCTATCATCAGGGTGATGGCTAGGCCGGTTATCACCGGTGTGCCCAGCCTCGAACCGAACCACCAGAGTATCAGGCAAGTCACTATCGTCGATACGTTGCCGTCTCGAATGGCGCTCCAGGCCCTCCTGAATCCCACCTCCATCGAAGAGGCCAAGGTACGCCCTGCACGCAGCTCTTCCTTCATGCGCTCGAATATGAGAATGTTGGCGTCTACGGCCATTCCTATGGACAAGATCAGTCCCGCCACACCCGACAAGGTCAGCGTTACGGGAATGAGCTTGAACACCGCAAGTGTGATGACTGCATACACAATCAACGACGTTGCGGCGACAAGGCCGGCCAATTTGTAGTAAGTGACTATAAACACCAGGACCAGCGCCAGTCCAATGAGTCCTGCTATCAGGCTCTTCCTCAGCGAGTCGTCTCCGAGAATGGCGTCCACGGTGTCCTCGCGGATGAGCTTCAACGGAACGGGTAGGCGTCCCGACTCCAGTTGTATTGCCAGTTCCTTGGCGCCTTCCCGGGTGAAACCGCCCTCTATAACTGCGTTTCCGTTAAGTATGGCCGCGTTCACTGTCGGGGCGCTGACCTGTTGGTCGTCCAGGAAGATGGGCAACCGGAACAAGGGGTTGTTGGCTATGCGGGTGGTGACCTCCCTCAGGATCCCCCGTCCCCGGTTGTCGAATTCAAGCCGGACTTGAGGCAAGGTAGTCGTAGGGTCCCGGTCGGGGAAGGCCCGCACCAAATCGTTTCCTGTAAGTCCGATATCAATGTCAATGTAGTTGATGCCTTCGATTCCGCCCCCGCCAGCCTCGACGGAGTTGCATGGGTCGGGAAGCCCAATCTCACGCGCGCTTTGTAGGTCTTCCAGCGTTCCGGTGCAGCGGCGCTCCTTGAACACCAACTGGGCGGTGCTCCGAATCAGGCTCTTGGCTTCTTCGATTCCTCCTCCGGCCTGGAATGCTGTGACGGCGCTGAAAGTGTTCTCCAGGCTTGATCGGAGTTCGTCCTGCCTGTCCGTGTTCAACGCATCATCCATGTTGATTGTGAACCTTGGGAACGGGCTTATCTCCTGTGTCACAGTGGCCGACTCGTACCCCAGCTGGGCCATCACGTCTGCGACACCCTCTTCGGTGGCTGGGGTCGGGAATTCTATTTCTATCTCGGTCGCCTCTTCGCCGGATACAGTGAATTGGGATCCAGGCGCAGCTGTGCTGGCGAACGAACGTAACCGTTCAATCTCGTCCTCGGTCAGAGGTTCTTCCGTGCGGATCACGTAGCTGTAGAGCTCCGTTCCAGGGTCGACTATGTCTCCGTCGGCCGTCCGACCCAAGTCCTCGAGAATGGTCTGTAGAGTGGCCTGGTCCGGCGTGGCCAGCATAGTTACGGTGATGAACGACCCGCCTAGTCCGGGTATCTGGATCACCACCCTGTCCTGACCCAGGGTCTGGACCACAGGGTCGGTGGTCCCGAATGCGTCGATTCGGCGTTGGATGATGTCTTTCACGCCGTTCATCTGGTCTTCCTCAGGGTCGTTGAGGGTTGGCGTGAATATGGTCACCGGCGCGATTGCGCCCAAGGCGGTCTCCAAACTCCCCTGTGAGTCCAGGGTTAGGTCGAGTCCTCCAATGGCGTATTGGCTTTGGGGAGGCGCTTCGACAACGGCCGTTCCAAACCCCACCGCCGCCAAAGCCGTCCTCAAGTCCGACTCCAAGACCTTTTCGTTAAACCCAATGGAAATGACGCCGTCATCCTCATCGAACGAGTCGATTTCGGTCAACTGGTCTACCAGGACTCCTCGCAACGACTCCAACCCAACGGCGTCGTGGTCTAGCCCTGTGATGGAATACTCGGTTCCGGTTTCCCCGGCCTCCACTTGGGCGCCTTCGTAGCCAAGAGCCTGCAGCATTACGGTTAGGTCGTTCTCGCTGATTTCCACCGGAAAGACCACGTTAACGTCGTTGTCCTCCGTAAAAGTGACCTCGGTCTGGACTTCCGGGTCTTCAGCGCGGCTGTTTCCCAGGCTCTCTATCGCCGCTTGCAGGCTGTTCAACACGTTGGGTAGGACTTCAACTTCGTTGACGTCGAATCTGTGCACCGATAAGGCAGCGTCGGGTTGGTCCTGGTCTTCCAGTAGAGACTGGAGGTCTTCGTAAGCCACCTCATCCTGGAAGACGACGTCTATCTGGTCGGGGAGGTCGGCTTCGTACCAAAGCATGACGCCGCCCTGTAGGTCCAGGCCCAGCTTCAGCCCCAACGGACCGTCGTTGCTGCGCTCCAAGTTGAAGACGTCGATGTTACGGAAGCTCAGGGCGGCAATGGCCAGCACGAGCAGGATGGAAATGAAGATGAATACCCGGACCCCTCGCCTACGCACCCCGGTCCCTCTCTGGTTCTGACGCTGTGTTCGTTATTGTGAGTTCCTCTTGCTTGCGGCCGCGAAAGTGGGGCCGACGTCTTATGTAATGTCTGGCCTTACCCTGCCAAACTTGCGGATTATACCCCATCACAGCCCATGAACGTCTAGGGTTTCGGGCGATTGTTTGACGGCGTAAACGGGCTCGGCGCTGCGCGTTTCTTGCTTTGCCCCTGGAAATGGCTGCCAGAGGTTACGAGCCGGGCTCCGATCATGAGGCCCATCGGACTGTAAACTAACCGGCGTAGACGGTTTGGGCCTCGCCTTCTTCCATACCTTCCGTGTCCTCGTCCGACTCTTCCTCATCGGCCAGTTCGGACTCTTTCCACAGCTTGTCGCTGTCCACCAGCCGGTCTATATACAGAATTCCGTTCAGGTGGTCGATTTCGTGTTCCAAGGCCTGAGCCAACAGTTCGTCTGCGTTCACTTTCACCGGTTTGCCGTTCCGGTCCAAGCCCTTGGCCCTCACCCGCTCCGAGCGTTTCACCAGCCCCCTGTATCCGGGGATGCTGAGGCAACCCTCGGGAACCTCCCTTTCGCCTTCGGCCCTGACGATTTCAGGGTTGATGAAAACCCTCGGTTCCGGGTCGTCAGGAAGCTGTATGACCACAACCCTCTGCAAGACCCCAACCTGGTTGGCGGCGAGACCCACGCCGTGATTGTCGTGCATGGTCTCGATCATGTCGTCTATCAGCCTCTGCAGAGAGGGAGAGAAGGAACTCACTTTCTTAGCCTTTTCCCTGAGAATGAGATCGGGCGCTATATGCAACTCCAAGCTTGACACGTTGAGCCTCCGAGAGCCGCCGCGGGCAACGGCTCCGCGGCTGTTTGGAAGTGATTATTCCTGAGACAGGATTATAGACAAGGCGCGTTCATAGTGTAAAGGAGATTCAAAGCTACATTACGCTGACTGGGTCCACATCGACAGTCCATCCCTGGGGTATGGACACGTCTTCGATAAACCTGTGCAGTTCCCGTCCTCGGAGGACAAGATGCCACCTGAACCTGCCCCGCACCCGCTCAGGAAACGCCGGGGCCGGCCCTATGATTTCCAGGTGGCTCCCGCCTGAGTCGTATGCCTTCTGCCTCAGAAGGGCGCCCATCCTCTCAGCTTCCGTGCGGGCCCTGTCCCGGTTGGTGTGGCCAAACACCATCCTGATAAGCCGGTTGTAGGGAGGGTTGCCGTGGTTTCTCCTGTATTCAATTTCCGTCCTGTAAAACCCTACGTAATCGTGGGTCGCCGCGGCGGCTATCGCATAGTGGTCTGGAACGTAGGTCTGGATTATCACACGTCCAGGGACAGGCCCCCTGCCCGCCCTGCCCGCCACCTGGCAGAGGTGCTGGAACACCTTCTCTCCGGCGCGGAAGTCGGGGAGGTTCAGTCCTACGTCGGCCAACACCACTCCTATAAGGCTGACGTTGGGCAGATGAAGCCCTTTCGCCACCATCTGGGTGCCCACAAGTATTTGGGTCTCCCCCTTCAACATGCTGTCCATGATCTCCTGGTGAGACCTGGAAGAAACGGAATCACTGTCCCATCGAAGGGCTTTGGCCCAGGGGTGGCGTTTCCTCACCTCGTCCATGACCGATTGTGTCCCCAGTCCCATCCGGCGGACGCGAGGACTGCGGCATTGGGGGCAGGACTTGGGGAGGCGGACGCCCCGGTTGCAATGGTGACAGACCAGACGTCCCTTGTCTCCGTGGAAGGTAAGGGTCACGGAGCACCCGCGGCACTTCATGGAGTGGCCGCAGTCCCGGCACTGCACGACGGTGGATGATCCCCGCCGGTTCACGTAGAGAATCGCCTGCCTCCCAGATTGGACGCAGTTGGAGAGGGCGTCGGCGAGAGCCTCGCTGAAAATCGACCGGTTGCCTTCCTTGAGCTCTTTCCTCATGTCTTTGATTTCGACTGAGGGAAGCATTGGTCGAACTCCGTTGTGAGAGGGGACCCTCTGGGGAAGTTCCAAAAGTCGGAGTCTCCGACGTTGCGCCAGCGAGTAGGTCTCCACGTCCGGCGTCGCGCTTCCCGCCACCACCACCGCCCCGTTCAGTTCGGCCAGCTTATGGGCAACGGCCCGCGTGTGGAACCTTGGGGAGGCGTCATGCTGTTTGTAGGTCCACTCATGCTCCTCGTCTATCACAATCAGGCCCAAGTCCTGCACGGGAGCGAACAAGGCGCTGCGAGGTCCCACAACCACGTCGAACTCGCCGTCATGGATTCTCCGCCACTGCTCCAAACGTTGGGCGTCGGTCATTCGGCTGTGCAGCACGGCCACTTTGCCCGGAAACCTGGAGTTCAGCCGGTGCAAGGTCTGGGGCGTCAACGAAATCTCCGGCACGAGGTAGATTCCCTGCTTACCGGCGGATATGCATCGCTCTAAGGCCCTCAAGTAGACTTCGGTTTTCCCGCTGCCCGTGACTCCGTGAAGGAGGAACCTAGTGGCGGCGGCGGGTTTCCGGTCCAAGGCGTCAGCTATGGAGCGGTAGGCGCGCATCTGCTCCGAGGTCAACTCATGGGGGACGTCCGAATCGTACGGTCTGTCGTCAACGATAGGACCCGGCTCCAGGCGCACCCATTCCATAGACGCCAGGCCCTTGTTTAACGTGCCCGTCACCGCAGAACTACCGAAAGTATCCTTGGCGCGAGGTGCCTCCATTGGGCCCTGCTGAAGGAGAGCGTCGTAGAACTCTTTCTGGCGCGGGGACAAACCGTTTATTTTCTCGGCTCCGGCATTGACGGGGTGGACTGTCGACTTGTAACGGTGACGCCTTCGTGGGCGAGGGAATTCCCAGCGCCGTTTGATTGCGCCGCTGTTTATCAGGCGGTTCAGCGTACGCTCTCCGCCGGTACCCAAGGCCTTGACCGCCGCCTGTTCCCGTACTTCTCTCCGTCCCAATTGCTCAAAGAAGTCACGGACTTTGGGATCGTAGTGGACTTGGACTGCTGAATCGTCCTGGGCCAGACTCAGCCAAGAAGAGACCCTATGTTCCAACCCGGGCGGAAGCATCAGGGACGCCGCCTCAAAGAGGGACGACAGGTAATAGCGGCTTATCCAAGAGGCCAGTTCCAGGTCTTTGCGTCCCAGCAATGGAGACGGCTCCAGGACAGATATGATGTCCCGGACGGCCTCAACCTGGGGACTGTCGGCGCACTCGAAGACGATGCCTTGCACTGGCCTGGGGCCGAGAGGCGCCCATACCATCCGGCCTGGTTCTGGGACATCCATCGGAGCAGGGACGCCGTATGAGAGGGTCTTGCCGGGCCCTATGGGAGCGTTTACCGCCACCTCTATGAATCGCTTGCCCACACGCCGCCTCGCCTCCCACGCTTCCTCGGCAGACCTAAAAAATGGACGCCCGGCACTGTTGCGCCGGGCGGCTGGTTGTCGGACGTTAACTCTCCAGTCTGGAGAGTTACCCGAGAAACCGAATGATAGCTACAACTACACCCAGTCCTAGAAGTTGAAGACTAGCAACCCGCCATGTGAAATCGCCCTTCAAGTTGCCGATATCTTCCTTGACCTCGGCCCTCAGAGTCGCGATGTCAGCCTTGAGCTCACTGCTAAGGCTGCCGATGTCTTCCTTGAGCTCGCTGCTGAGGTTGGATATGTCTTCTTTAAGCTCACCCTTAAGGTTGGCCAAGTCTTCCTTGGTGGCCAAGGACTCATAGAGTCCTTCTAGTCTGCTTACACGTCCTTCTAATGTAGTCATTCAGCCTCCTCGATGGTGCGATTCTACACCACGAAGGATTCGGCTAAAACTAGCTCTTGTCATCCTGGGGGCTGTCGTCGGACGCTTCAGCGTCCGAGGCTTGTTCTTGGTCGGTCAGTTGGGCTTCAACCGCCTCAGGTTCGGGCGCTTCTTCCTCGAGTTCCGCGGCTGCTTCTTCCGCAACTGCGGCCTGGGCTTCAGCAGCGGCTAAGGCGCGTTCTCGCTCCCGCGCCTCGGCGGCTGCGCGCTCCGCCCTTGTTGGGGCCCTGCGTTCCTTGATTCGGGCGGCCCTGCCGGAAAGGCCCCGCAGGTAGTAGAGCTTGGCCCTGCGTACAACTCCGTGCCTGACCACTTCCACCGAGTCGAGCAGAGGTGAGTAGAAGGGGAACGTCCTCTCGATTCCTACGCCGTGGGCGACCCTGCGCACCGTGAAGTTGGAGCCGGGTCCCCCGCGCCTCTTCTTTATGACGACTCCTTGGAAAGCCTGGATTCTTTCCCGTTCGCCTTCCCGGACTCTGAAATTGACTTTTACCGTGTCGCCTGAGCCGAAGGCTTCTATCTTGGGGTTGGGCGTCAGGGCGACTGCAGTTCGGGCTTCCATCGATTCTTCCATCCTGGGTTCTATAATTTCGAGCCGGTATATTCTATCCTTTGCCGCCGTTCCAAACAAGGGCGGTCTATCAAGGGTTGGGCGAGTCCTTCTCGTATCCCCGACCGCGCAGGAATTTCAGGTCCTCCTGAGACAGAGGCGCCTTGTCCAACAGGTCAGGCCTTAGCTGCAAGGTGCGCAGCAGAGACTGTTCCCGCCGCCACCGGGCGATAGCCTCGTGGTTGCCCGACAGCAGCTCCGCCGGGACCTCCATGCCCTGGTGCTCAGGAGGCCTGGTGTAGATGGGGTGCTGGAGCAGCCCAGTGGCGAAGGAGTCCTCGGAGACGCTGCTTTCCGAGCCGACCACACCTGGAGTCAGCCTGGCTACGGCGTCCACCACCACCATCGCGGCCAGTTCGCCTCCTGTGACGACGTAGTCGCCTATGCTCACGTCGCACGTCGCCAGAGACGTGCGCACTCGTTCGTCTACACCGCCGTAGTGGCCGCAAATCAGAGTCATGCCCGGCTCCTGGGCGAACTCCCGTGCCATGTCGTGATTGAAGACTCTGCCCTGGGGAGACAGCAGCACCACCGGCACCGGGACTGCATGGAAGGACAAAGCGTGCTCCACGGCCTCGAAGACGGGTTCGGGTTTCATCACCATGCCGGGCCCGCCTCCGTACTGGTAGTCGTCGGCAACGTGGTGGGGGCCGTGGGCGAACTTTCGAATGTCGTGGACGTGGATGTCTATCAGCCCCCGGTCCGACGCCTTTTTCAACATGCTGTGGTCGAAGGGGCCGGAGAACATCTCTGGGAACAACGTCAGAATGTCGAATCGCATGGCGAGGCCAGCCCCTCAGGAAGAGGTTCCTGTTGGATGCCCCTCGGCCTGGTCTCTGAGCAGGTCCAAAGCGTGGCCCAACACCGGCTGGACCACTTCCAGGCACTCCCGTACGCCTTTGGGGCTGCCCGGCAGAGTGATGATGAGAGTGCGGCCGCGTATCCCGGCCACCTGTCGGCTCAGCATCGCCATAGGAGTCTTGCTCAGTGTGCCCGCTCTCATGGCCTCAGCCAGTCCAGGAACGTGCCTATCTATGACCGACAGGGCAGCTTCAGGGGTTACATCCGTAGGGGCCACGCCGGTGCCGCCGGTGGTGACGATGAGGTCGATGCCTTCGTCCGACCAGCCCGCCAACCGATCCGAAATCATGGACAGGTCGTCCGGGACTACCTCGTAGCGGACGCACTCATAGTCGGGCGGAGCGAGCATCTCCTTGATTACTGCGCCGCTGGTGTCTTCCCGCTGCCCGTGGGACCCAGCGGTGCTGGCAGTCAGGATTCCCAGGGAGAACATGAGGAGCCGCCGCCCAGCCAGAGTCCTGCTACGATGAAGCCCTTCTGGGAGATTTGATGTTTTCCAGAAGGCTTTCGGTGGGGATGGCCGGGAGCGTCATGATGTTCATGGTGCCCCGAGACCCCAGATGGATGGCGAGATGGGCGATGGTCTCGTTGTCGGGGGCCTCGATGATGTTGACGAAGTCGTAGAGGCCGAGCACTGCGTACTGACTTATCAGCTCACACCCGAACTGCTTGATCTCCTGGTTCACCTCGCGGTTGCGGTCCGGCATTCGCTCCAGGGTCTTCCGGCCTTCTGGGGTCAGGGTGACCATCATTATGTATACTGGCATCGGCGCCTCCTGGCTTTTCCCAGGTTTGTGTAGGAAAGATAGCAGGTGGTGGGATTGTCTACTGGTCGGGGCGGCCAGATTCGAACTGGCGGCCCCCTGCACCCCATGCAGGTGCGCTACCGGGCTGCGCCACGCCCCGACCTCCTATACAAAATACCACACAGCCGATTTCTTATTCAATATTGAACAGGCAACGGGCAGTGGTCGTTTTATCATCCACCCTCACCCCAACCCTCTCCCATCGAGGGAGAGGGAGCAATGTCCCTTCTCCCCTGGCGGGAGAAGGTTAGAGCCTGCCCTGAGCTTGCCGAAGGGATGAGGGGGAGGAACGTGCTGCAGCGACCAACGAAATCGGAGCAGCAAGTGTAGCCAAAGGACAAAGCCCGCCCACATAAGGCACATTGACCGCCCATCAGTCGGTTGATAAACTTTATCAACCATATAAGGCGATGGCCGCAGCCAAGGAGGCAGATGATGAAGTTGGGCCTGTTCATGATGCCGTCTCATCCCCCTGAGAGGAGCCTCTACGACGCCCACCAATGGGACCTGGACTATCTCCAGCTGTGTGATGAACTGGGCTACGACGAGGCCTGGATCGGAGAGCACTTCACCACGCCCTGGGAACCCATACCGTCCCCGGACATCATGATTGCCCAGGCGCTGATGAGGACAAAGAACATCAAGCTGGGCACCGGGGTCCACCTGCTCCCCTTCCACCACCCCGTCGAGTTGGCCCACCGAGTCGCCTACCTGGACCACCTGGCGCAAGGCAGGTTCATGTTGGGCATCGGTTCCAGCGGGCTGCCCAGCGACTGCACCCTATTCGACGTGGATATGGAGGGCGGAGAACATCGCCAGCGGACCCGGGAGTCTCTGGATATGATGAAGAAGATATGGGCCAACGACGGCCCCTCCGAGTACCGGGGAAATTTCTGGAACATGAACATCGCCGAGCCATTGCTGGAAGACCTCAAGGTGTTTCTCAGCCCCTTGCAAAAGCCTCACCCCCCCATCGGCGTGGCGGCGGGCAGTTTCAGGTCCCCCACTCTCATGATAGCCGGAGAGAACGGCTACATCCCCATGAGTCTGGCCTTTAACATCGACTACGTGAACAGCCAGTGGGAGGCCATCTCAGAGGGCGCTGAGCGGGGCGGCTTGACGCCTTCACGCAAGGAGTGGCGTCTGGTTCGGGATGTATACGTGGCCGACACCGACGAGCAAGCCAGGGAAGAAGTCCTGAACGGCGCCACGGGCAGAGCCTGGCGCGAGTATCTGCTGCCCCTCTTTGGAGTATTGGGGTTCTTAGAAGGACTAAAACACCATCCTGACGTCCTAGACGCGGATGTGACGCCGGAATACGTGGCCGAGCATTTCTGGTTGATCGGCTCCCCTGAAACCGTGGCCGGAAAGCTGCGAGACCTCTTCAGGGACACCGGAGGCTTTGGCGGCCTGCTGATGCTGGTCTATGACTACATGGACAGCCCGGACGGATGGAACAAGTCCACCCGCTTGCTGGCCGAGGAAGTCATGCCCATGGTCTCGGATCTGACCGTGGACTAGACCCGCGGCCCGCTCCGGGTGATCCCCTAATCCTTACAGCGCGCAGCACCGGTTCGGCGGGCTCCCATCTACGCTCTGTATCGGAATATCCCATGACAACCGAACTGGAAAAAGTCAGTAGAGCTGCTGGTGCTATCGCTATAGCGCTGGGAGGGTTGATAGTCGTCCCGGTCTTGCTTGCAGTGATAGTAGTGATTGTCGGAGCGGCGTGCTATGACTGGCTTGGGAGCGGCGTTGATGAACGTGAGATTTACGACATCGCTCAGAGGCAGAGGACACAAAGTCAACTTGGACCCCGTTGGACAGAAGATGGGGCAAGTATAGTATTTCAGAATGGTTACACGATCTACGTCGTGGATTCCGGCGGCACGAAGGTCATCGAATGGGTTCCAGAGGGCGCGCCAAAGGATGAAACATTCGCGTTCGACTTCTCACCTGACGTAGGCCAAATGCCGCCTAGGATTGCCTATACTACTCTTAGGTACGGGCTTAACGACAACAAAGACCTTGAAATCGCCACAGCGTATTTGGACGGTTCAGATTATCGGAGGCTGACCGACAGCGCTGGGAATGACGTGGCCCCTGCATGGTCGCCGGACGGTAAACGGATCGCCTTTCTATCTGGCCGAGACGGGAGTCGTTCTCCCCTTTACGTCATGAACGCAAATGGTTCTAACGTGAAGAACGTATGGCGTGGTCTACCGGCCTCATTGGCTACTCGTCCGGTATGGTCCCCTGACGGCATGCACCTAGCGGTTCGGGACGGACGCTCTCTGTATGTCGCCATTGATGTCTTGGGGGGCGGAATGAGGGCGAAACATCTGGGAGCGACCCAGACAAACCCTGCCTGGTCGCCGGATGGCCGACGGATCGCTTTCGTTCAAATCGGTCCCACTGAGGAGACGCAGGAAACTGAAACGATATACATATCTAAGCCCGATGGTTCGGAAGCGCGCAAGGTTTTTCATTCCCGTAGGCCGCACGTTAGCATCTCGGACCTCTCCTGGTCTCTCGACGGCTCAAAGCTACGGTTCACTCTACACGGAATAGGACAGCCGATAAATAAACGCACCTTGGCTCAGATAGACATCGATGGTTCAAACTTTGAAGAAATCATGGAATTTCGGACAGGGTTACACATCGCCTGGTCGCCGGACGAGAGCAGGATAGCCGTATTGTCTTCGGATGCACCCTCCGAGCCAATCTTCGGTAATGTGCTGCTGTATGTGACTAAGCCGGATGGATCGGACAGGCAGGTCCTGGTGAGGGTGGACAGCAGGCGCGGCCTGGAGGCGGTGCCCTGGAGATAGTGAATGGCCAGCGATGAACGCTGCTGGCCAAGAGTTGCGAGGTAGAATAGTTCCCCGCCGCTACTGGGCCGTGTAGCCTCCGTCGACGACCAGCTCGGAGCCGGTCATGTATGACGACTCGTCGGAGGCCAGGAATAGGGCGCAGTTTGCCACGTCCTCCGAGGTGCCGAGCCTTCCCATGGGGCTTCTCCCCGCCGAAGTCTGCCTGTCGTGGCCTATCTGACGCCAGATGTCGTGGAGCATTTCCGTATCGATCGGTCCCGGGTGGATGGAGTTGGCGCGGATGTTCTCCTTGGCGTATTGGACGGCGGTGGCTTTAGTCAACAGGCGGACGGCCCCCTTGGACGCAACGTAGGCCGTGGCGCGGTCGCTTCCCACCAGCCCTGCCGTGGACGATATGTTGACTATGGAGCCGCCTCCGGCGTTGCGCATCGCCGGAATGGACTCACGGGTGCCCAGGAACACTCCCTTGACGTTGACCTCCATGACTGCGTCCCATTCCTCGTCGGTGGTGTCCTCCACCTTCCCGGCGCGCCATATCCCGGCGTTGTTGACCACCACGTTCAGCTTGCCGAAGCGGGCCACGGCGTCGTCCACGGCCTTGCGCCAGTCCCCCGTGCTGGTGACGTCCAGGTGGACGTAGAGGGCTCCGCCGCCGGAGTCCTCGATTTCCTTGGCTACCTGAACGCCCTCATCGTCCAGAATGTCCCCAATGACTACCTGTGCGCCTTCTCTGGCAAACAGCCTGGCTTCCACGGCGCCCTGACCCCGGGCGCCTCCGCTTATCAGGGCCACCTTTCCCTCTAGCCGCATGTCCAACTCCGTCGATATAGGTTACTGAAGTCCTGCGATAGCTTCTTTGAACTGTCTGGCCACGTCTATGTGCTGGTCGGGACGGGGCATCTCGGACCAACGGGTGTCCACGTTGATGTGCGTCGCTCCCGCGTCCTTCCACCAACCGGCTTCCAAGGCCCACTCCTCCGGCCCCTTGCCTGCCACGCGAATCCTGCCCTCGATGCCTATCTCAGCCGGGTCGCGGCCTGCGTCGTGGGCGTATTGGTGCATCCTCTCCAACGTGGCCAGTCCCGAATCGTCGGTGGGGAACTGGGGCAGCCACCCGTCGGCCATGCGCCCGACCCGCTCCACCACCCGCTCGGCGGCATTGCCGGGTTCGGCGTTGCGTCCACCGCCCAACCAGACCGGGATGGGCCGCTGCACCGGAAGGGGATTGAGGCCAGCATGGCGAACTCGGTGATGACGGCCTGAAAAGTCCACCGTCTCCTGTGACCACAGCTCCCGCATGAGCTCTATCTGCTCCTCGGAACGGCGTCCCCGGTTGCGGAAATTCTCGTTCAACGCCTCATATTCGATGTGGTTCCATCCCGTGCCCACTCCCAGCCTGAGCCTCCCGCCGGACATGAAGTCCAGCTCGGCCGCCTGCTTGGCCACCAGTGCTGTCTGCCGCTGGGGAAGGATCAACACACCGGTGAGCAGACCCAGCTTGGACGACAACCCCGCAACAAAGGACAGCAGCATGAAAGCCTCGTGGACGATGCTTTCGTGACTGTACGGACGGTCGTTCAAAAAGGGATGATAGGCGGGGTCGGCGCCCAGTACGTGGTCTGCGCATACTATGTGGTCGTATCCCAGGTCTTCTGCAGCCTGAACGAATTCCTTGACCGAACCCCGGTCCGGGGTCATCTCCCTCTGTGGAAATGTTAGTCCTATCCGCACTTGTCTAACTGTCCTTTCTGATTTTCCAGACGTCACGGACCCATTGGCCCTGGTGAAGAGTCGCTGCCGCCGCCGAGGACACGTCGATGGAGAAGAGGTGATAGGCGCCCAAGTCCTCCGGGCGGAATTTCATCTTCTCGATGCAGGCGTCGCTGAAGCGGCGGCGTTCGGCGCTGTCTTTCACTTCCACGGCTTTTCCGTACACCTTGAACTCGCCCTGGCCTCCGGCGCTGTCTGAAACCGAGTTGTGCAGGCTGCACCTGGGGTCCCTGAGAAGGTCCAGGGCCTTCGTAGAACGCCACATCATGCCCAGGTACAACTCGTCTCCGGCAAAGATATGTTCCACCGGAGAGACTCGGGGCCAGCCGTCTTTCCGCAGGGTGGCCAGCAGCACTAGCCCGGTGCGGTCGAATCGCTCTTCCCCAAGTTGTGCCAAGTCGGGTTGATGGCCTTTGAATTCAGTCCACTTCATAGCGTTCAAACCGCTGGCGTTAGAAGCCGTAGGCGTCCTTGAAGGTCTGGAGCTTTTCTATGCAGCCGTCGGCTGCGTCGCCCCTGAAGTTGAGCGCCAGGTGGCTGGAACCCAGGTTGTCCCAGTCCCGCGCTACGGTGACCCATGACTCCGGGTCGGTGCCTGTAAGTGTTAGGCTGGGTTCCATTCCCACGTCCGACGGGTCTCTGCCTGCTTCTTCCGCGTACTGCTTCACCCGTGCGATAGCTTCAAGACCAACGTCGTCGGGCTTTAGCTGGTGGAGCCAGCCGTCGCCCAGCCTTCCCGCTCGCCGCAGCACCCGTTCCGGCGGCCTAGGGGCGATGGACCTGCCTGTGCCTATCCATAGGGGTATGGGCTGCTGGACTGGCATGGGGTTCAGACCGGCGTGGGAAATCTTGTGATACTTGCCCTCGTAGTTGACCACCGGCTTGGTCCAAAGCTCCCTCAACACCTCGATTTGCTCTTCGGAGCGTCTGCCCCGGTCTTTGAAGTTCTCTCCCAAGGCCTCGTATTCGACGGGATTCCAGCCCACCCCTATGCCCAGCCTGAGCCGTCCGTTGCTCAGCACGTCTATTTCAGCGCACTGCTTGGCCACTAGAGCCGTCTGGCGCTGGGGAAGGATGAGAATGCCGGTGACCATCTCTATGCGTTCGGTGAATCCGGCGATGTAGGCCATGAGGGTCAGGGGTTCATGGGTTACGCTCTCATGGGTGTAGGCGAAATAGTCGACGTCCGGGTGGAACTCCGGGTTGGCGCCAAGGACGTGGTCCAGGATGCGCACGTGGCTGTAGCCCAAGTCTTCGGCGGCCTGTGTGAAGGACCGCACGGCTCCCATGTCATGCCCGATTTCCACGGTGGGGAATGAGACTCCTATCCTCATGGCATTTCCTTTCTCCGGGTATGGTCTGCTAGAAACTTTCCGACTGCAAAGCCTCACTGAGCCGCCGAATGGCCCGGAGGTGGGTGTCTACGTCTGCGCTCCGTGGGGCGTTGGCGCCCACGTGAGTCGCCCCCAACTCTTTCCACTCTCGAAGCACGTCCAACCACGGTTCCGGGTCGTCTCCGTCCAGGACGAGACGTCCTTCAATGCCGATGGTCGACGGGTCGCGGCCAGCCTCTACGGCGTACCTGTTTATGGGTTCGATGATGGTCCTGGTCTGGGCCGGAGTAAAGTGGGCGAACCATCCGTCGGCCAGCCTCCCAATACGCCGTAACGTCCGCTGTGGAGGAAGCGCCTCCCAGCCTGACCAGCCGCCGCCTATCCACAGGGGTATGGGCCGCTGGACGGGCATGGGGTTCAACCCGGCGTGGGAGATTCGGTGGTACGCGCCCTGGAAATTGACCACAGGTTCAGTCCACAGCGCGCGCAGCGCTTCTATCTGCTCCTCGCACCGTTTTCCTCGGTCGCGGAAGTTCTCGCCCAGAGCCTCGTACTCCACGGGGTTCCACCCCAGCCCTACGCCTAGCCTCAGACGACCCTCGCTGAGGAAGTCGACCTCGGCTGCCTGCTTGGCCGTCAGGACCGTTTGACGCTGGGGTAGAATCAGTATGCTGGTGACCAGCTCGATTCTGGTCGTGATGGCCGCAAAATAGGCGATCAGAGTCATGGGTTCGTGGATGTAGCTCTCGTGGGTGTAAACGAAATATTGCTGTTCGGGGTGCAGTTCCGGGACGGCCCCCAATACGTGGTCGAGCACCCTGATGTGGCTGTATCCCAGCTCCTCGGCGGCCTGTACGTACTCACGTACGGCGCCAAGGTCGTGGCCTATGTCGGTGGTGGGAAACGCGACCCCTATCTGCATTGCGCCTCCTAGCGCCCGGCATGGGGTTTACACCGGCAATAGATTACCACATACGTGGGCCTGTTGGTGAAAAAGCCCCGAGGCCGGAGCGTATCGTCAAGAGTTGCGGGTTGGCGTTGCTGGACGGCGAGGACGCTGCGACCTCTCCGGTCTGACCAGCTGGGCCTTCAGCAGCAGCAAAGGCACCGTAATCACAAGGATGATCAGGGCGATGAATTGGGCTTCGTTCAGACCAACTGCCCATTCTTCATCCATGGGTACGGGGCCTGTCCTGAGGAATCGGATGAAGAAGACGCCCAGGGAATATGCAGCCAGGTACAAAGCGAACAGCATCCCATGAGGCCGTATGCGGTTCCGCATGGGCCAAATTATGGCGAGGACCCCGACCAGAAGCAGCATCTCGTAGGCAATGGCGGGGTGACTGGCCTGGAAACCGTGGATGAAGTGGCTGGCGCTTTTCGGGTGCTCGTAGACGAAGCCCCAAGGCAGGTCCGTCAGCTTGGCGACGTGTTCCCCGTTGAATATGTCGCCTAAACGGCCTACGAACATGGATATAATCAGCGCGGGGGTCGCGATGTCGGCCAAGCGGGCCGCCGATGGGAGCGGCGCATGGTCCAGCTTGGCCCATGGGAAGAGCTTGTTCCACCCGTTTATGAATCTTGGGTGATTCCTAATTGCGATATAGGTTGCGCCGAATAAGAACCCGCCCAGGATCGCCCCGTAGATGGCTATGCCGCCGCTCCATATTTGTACGATTCTGACGGGATTGTGCTGGTAGTAGTCCTCCCAACGGTCGATGACGTGGAACACCCTGGCCCCGACTATGCCTCCGATGATAGCCCACACCGACACGGTCATGATGGCGTCGGACACCAGTCCCTCTCGTCTTGACCACCTCTCCACCAGGAATACGGAAAGGGCTACGGCAATCAGGGTAAAGAGGCCGTGCCATGTAAGGGTCAAATTGCCGGCGGTGAATATGTCGGGGTCTATGTTGATGGGGATGCTGGCCAAGGGAATGTTCATCTAATTCGACTCCAGTGTTGTCTCGGAAGCCCTTACCCCGACCCTCTCCCAGGAGGAGAGGGAGCGATGAATGGCAGGGCGGTAACAAGGTAAACCCTATGCCCAGCGCTTTGCAAGGACTTAAGCGTCCGTTCTCCGTGAGAGGCGTTTTCTGCTGGGCAGAAGAGAGCGGGGCCGCTCCCTGAAAGATGCACGTCAGCCCCCGCGATGCGGGAAAAGTCGGCCCTGATTGCCTCCAAGCCTGGGAAGGCCTGGGCAGCAACCTCGTCGAAGACGTTGAACAAACCGGCTTGGATGGACCGTCCCAGGCACAGTGATTCAACCATACGCGCGGTATGAGACCCGTCAGAGTAGTTGTCGGGCGTCAACAAGGAGTACAGCCTGCCCGTTTTCGTGCCCAGTTCCTGGGGAAGGTCCGGGCAGAGGACCACGTAAGAGATTTCTGGAGCATCGGGGATGGGTGTCAGTTCCTCTCCCCTCCCCTTGCCCAGAGCCGTTCCCCCCATCAGGAAGAAGGCTACGTCGGAGCCTATGGACGCCGCTATATCTCTAAGCTCTTCCGCCCAGCATCCCAGGTCAAACATGCGGTTCAAAGCCATCAAAGTGGCGGCGGCGTTGCTGCTCCCCCCTCCCAGACCCATGCTGTAGGGTATGGCCTTCTCCAGGTGAATGGACGCCGGTGCGGGCTTCCCTGTAGCCCGCGACAGCGCCGCCGCTGCCTTGAGCACAAGGTTACCCTCCCCTGATAGGTCGGGGTCTGAGCAATGAAGTTCAAGCGTTTCTGAAGGCTCGAACCGGATAGTGTCGAATAGGTCCACGGCCTGGAAAACGGTGCGGATTTCGTGGTAGCCGTCATCCCTCTTGCGGAGAACTTCTAGGGTCAGATTGAGCTTGGCCGGGGCTTTAACTTCCACCGGTGTTCAGCCTTGTCGTTTGAATGTAGAGACTGCGCCAGTCATGGAGAGTCAGGTTCTCAGGCCGTGCTACTGGGTCTAGACCGGCTTTCGACAAAGTCCGCTCCGCCTCGCCCGGCGCGATTCCCAATCCGATGGCCAGGGAGTTTCTGATTCGCTTTCTGGGGCTGGAGAACCCCGCCTTCACTATTCCAAAGAAGGCGTCCACGTCGTCCAGCTCCAGAGCAGGAGACTGGTGTGGGACTATCTTGATGACCGCTGACGAGACCTTGGGGGGAGGCTCGAAGGCAGCAGGGGGTACGCGGCAAACGATTGAGGGCGCGCCGTAAAGATGCACCGACACGGCCAGCACGCTCATCCGACCGTCCGCCGCCTCCATGCTCCGGGCAACCTCTTCTTGAAGCATGACGACCAGGACACTCGGCTGGCGGTCTCCGGCCTCAAGGAACCTCCGCAGGATGGGGCTGGCGGCGTAATAGGGCAGGTTGGCGACCAGCTTGTATCTTTCGCCATTCGGAGTCAAAGCGGCCAGGTCTATTTCCCTGGCGTCTCCCGCAATCACTGTCAGGTTGTTGGGACGCCCTAGCCGTGTAGGCAGAGAGTCTGCCAGAGTCCTGTCCATCTCCACAGCCGTCACAGACCGGCACGTGCCGACTAAGCGGCGGGTTAGGGCCCCTTTGCCGGGGCCCACCTCTACCACGGCATCATCGGAAGAGAGTTCGGATGCGTCTACGATCCGGTCCAGAATCGAGTCGTCGGTAAGAAAATGTTGGCCCAGTGCCTTCCGACGGCGGCCAGAGGCGCTTGAAGCAGGTGGACGTGTGCTTTGAGCAATTCGTGCCATTGACAATAAGAGGCCGCGCACCTCACGTCGGCGAAAACCCTTGGGCATATCTCCTGAGGCGGCTCGGGCCAGGCTCTCCCCCGGCGCCCAGAGGGTCCTGTTTACCGTTGCTTCCTTCCGGACCTGGCGGGGTTCACAGGTCTCCGTCGCGAGGGACCCAGCCTTCAATGACGCCTTTTGGGGACATAGGCCTAACGGTCAAGCCTCGGGGAGGAATTCGACCCCGCTATAGCGGATTGCGGGTTCAGGGCACCGCTAGCTCCCCGCCTAGCACGGCCTCAAGGACTATGGTAGGTCGTGGCGCGTTAGGGTGTCAATCTAACCGCGGCGACGCAACTGTTCAGGTCTCCGTGAGAAATGGATGGTCGTCCGAGCCCCCCAGAGGGGAAATGCCACGGTCCGGCCCTCCTGTGAGGGGAGGTTAAGATGGGGCACACCCCAGTCTGACCAGTTGCCGGTTGCAAGCTCGCTCACGGCAATGAAGGGCGACTGGCCCGTTCAGAGGTTTAGCTGAGGTTCCACCCAGGTTTCGGGTTCCTTCTTGTATATCTGGAGCCGGCTGCGCTGCTGGTCGGCTATCACCAGCGTTCGCTTGTCGACGAATACGCCCGTGGGGAAACACAGAGGCCATTCCAACTCGGGGTATGTCGCCATCCTGCGGGCCATGCTGCTCATAGGATCGGCTGCCAGAAGCTCTTCCGCCCATTTAGAAAGCCGCTGGGCATCTCCATAGAAGGCGGTGATGTAGGAGCCGTCCGGGGCATAAGCGACGACCCGGTGGGCTGACCAATCGGCTACGTACACATCCCCGTCGTCGTCCACTGTCACCCCTGAGGGGTGCTCCAGAGCGCCGAGCCCGCTTCCTTGACCGCCAAATGTCATCAGGTATGAGCCGTCGGGGCGGAACTTCTGGACTCTGCTGTTGCGCCAGTCGGAAACGTACACGTCCCCTTCATTGTCTATCCAGATGCCCCAGGGTTCTCGAAATTCTCCCTCTCCCACGCCCTCCTGGCCCCAGGCATCGAGGAATTTCCCATCTTTCGTGAATGCCTGGACGCGATGGTTCGCGCTGTCCACTACCCACAGGTTGTCGTCCCTGTCGAGTTTGATGCCCCAGGGGCGGGCTAACTCGCCCTTTCCCGCGCCGGAAGTTCCCCATTTCTCCAGGAAATTCCCGTCTTTGTCGAAAATGGAAATCCGGTTGTGCCACTCATCGGCTACGTAGACGTTCTCGTTCTTGTCTAGAGCCAGGGCGGTGGTCCTTTGGAATTCTCCATCACCGGGCCCATGACTGCCGAAGACGAGGATGAACTCCTCTTCTCCCCAAGAGCTCCCTGTGGTGACCTTACTCACGCGGGACGAGGGGGCAAATTCGGGACTTCGATTCAGTACATAAGTCGCTCCGCCGGGGGCCACGGCCACGTCCACCGGCTGGGTGAAGCCTGTCTCCCCGCCGCCTGCTCTGCCAACGCAATGGCTGTAGGAGTAAACTCGACCCCGCACTTTCCTGGTTAGAGGATTTGCACCTCTGATCGTCGGATTTACCATGTCCCCTCTCCTGTTGTCCTTGGCTCATGGCCGGGGCCGGTCCGGCAGGCACTATGGGTCCAGCTAGCAGAACTGGTATTCCTTGGATGCCACTATAACGGACAACATGTCAGCCACGCGCTGCTCGGAGATAGTGGCTTCCTCCTCAGTGTCCCAGCGCAGTTCTCCGGCCTGCTCCGCCACTCGGGCCAACTCCTCGTGAGTCTCCGCCTCTACCTCTATCGGCCCAATGAGGTCCAGACAAGTTTCTAATAGCTGCTCAGGTGTAGCCACTCGAGCGGCCTTGACCTCTTCGACAATGTCCCGAACGCCAGGGAGCGTCAGGTCGCGCACTCTATCTGCGACGAAGTTAATCCGCCTCACCAGGGAACCGGTGTCTATCCACTCGGCGCCGGTATGCCAACCCTCAACACTGGGCGGGTCCAGTTGGGCCTGACCCATGTGGCCGGGCTCCAGTCCCAAGTCCACCAGCCCCGGTTTGGGGAACCCCTTGAAATCTCCCACCAGATTCATGGTGCCTACCACTACTTCCAAGGGGTTCTTGACCTTCTGGAACCTGGCGTTCTTGAAGAACTCTGAGTTGAAGATGAGCCTCAAGGTGTCCTTGATCCGATATCCAGAGGAGACGAACGCGTCAGCGATGGCATCAACGGCCGCCTGGTCCCGGGGCGGGGTGTCAAGCCAGGACGGCACGGGGACCTCGTCGGCCACGAAGAAGTTGTACAGGTGGCGGGCAATGAAGCGAGCTGTGGCCGGCTGTTGGACGATGATGTCTATCACGTCCTCACCGTTGAACCGGCCCGCCTGTCCTAGAAAGTTCTTCTCGCTGTCGTCGTGGTCGTCCTCGTCGTAAATGAAGTGCCAGGGAAAGCGTCCAAAGGGAAACCTGGGAAGCTTTCTGGAAATCGTCCAGCCGGTGAAGGCCCTGGCGCACTCGTAGACGTCCTCCTCGGTGTAGTTGCCCTGGCCCATGGAGAAGAGCTCCAGCAGCTCCCGACCCCAGTTCTCGTTGGGCCGGTCCTTATGGTTCTCATTGTTGTCCAGCCAGTAGATCATGGCCGGGTTCTTGGCCAACTCAACCAGCAGATGCCGGTAGTTGCCCATGCCTTGCCGCCGAAACAGGTTGATGTGAGTCATCATCTGGTCGGTGTTGTCTATCTTAGAACTCCCGGTGGCGAACACCATGTGCCAAAAGAGGGTCATCTTCTCCTGCAGTGGCCTCGCCGTGTTGATCATCTGCCACAACCAGCTGGCCTGACCCCCCCAGGGCTGGCCGCCGGGTAGTATGGCATTTGGAAAATGGCGAAACAGAAACATCTCATCGTTCGCCGGAATGCCGTATTTCTCCGGTTCCAAGAGCTCTTCAACCGTCTCTTCGTATCCTTTGGCCACTCGCTCCCTCAACTCCGCCCGGGGCGAGCCAAAACCAGCGCGTCTCATTAGATGCGCCATCAGCGCTATTTCCTCACTGTGACTCATTACTCACTTCCCCATTTTTTAGTAACGATAACGGTGGAAGCGTCCCTGGTCAACCGCGATTATCTCTATCCTATTGCCGCCCAGTTGTCCGGTCTCAGCCGGCAACTGAATTCGGACCTGTGTCTTCTGTACAGTGATAGAATAGGCGGCAGACTAAGGACATCTTCAAACATCGCATGGAGACTCCATGCCTGACAAGATACGCACAGCCGTAATTCCCGCCGCGGGGCTGGGCACAAGATTTCTGCCCACGACTAAGGCCGTGCCCAAGGAGCTTCTGCCTTTGCTGGACCAGCCTTTGATTCAGTACGGTGTGGAAGAGGCTGTGGAGGCGGGCATCGAACGCGTGGTCATCGTCACCTCCCCTGGCAAGGACGCTCTGGAACGTTATTTCAGCTCCGATGCGGGTCTGGAACGACGTCTTGCCGACTCCGGCGACGACGACCACGCCCGGCAGATAAGCAGGCTCGCGTCCCTGGCGGAGTTCTCCTACGTGGTCCAGGAGGAACCCAGGGGTCTCGGCCACGCTGTCCTGACAGCCAAACACGCAGTCGGGCAAGAACCCTTCATGGTCATGCTTCCTGACGACGTAATCTGGCCCGCCAGCGACGCAGCGCCGTGCATGATGGAGGTCTACCACAGGTTCAACTCGGCGGTTGTAGCCGTGGAGGAAGTGCCGTTGGAAGCGGTCAGCGCCTATGGAGTCATCGACCCGGAAGTCGTGAAAGATAGGGTATCCAGAGTCCGTGGGCTGGTGGAGAAGCCGGACCCCAAGGACGCTCCTTCCAGGCTGGCCATTGTGGGGCGGTACATTCTGACGCCAGAGATATTCGCATGCCTGGAACGGACGCCGCCCGGCGCTAAGGGGGAGATACAGTTAACTGACGGGATGGCCCTGCTCCTGGAAGAACAAGCCATGTACGCCTACCGATTCGAGGGGAAGAGATACGACGGGGGGACGCCCCTGGGACTGCTGAAGGCCTCGTTGGACATCGGCCTGAAACGAGCGGACACTCGCGACAAGGTGCGTCAAATCATCGACGGCCTCACGGACTCGTAGGGGCGACCGGCCGGTCGCCCCTACCCCAAGCGACAGCACACGTTCAACAGCGGGTCGTTGGATCGCCATCCACAACCGGAACGGGCGCATAATGGCTGGCCCACTTGTAAGGCCTGTGCGATGGAACCTACAATGTCCTGAACTCGTTGGGGACGCCACGGGCACAGGGAGGAACCTATGAATCCTACCGACAAAGCGCAAATTGGCGCCACCGGGCTGCAGGTCACCCGGCTGGGTCTCGGAGGAGTTGGCGTCGGAGGAGGAACACCCACTGCCCCGCCACCCTTCTCCGCGGACGCAGAGGGAGAGGCTGTTGTCCACGACAGCCTGGCTATGGGCATAACGTATTTCGATACGGCCCCGATGTATGGACGCGGACAGAGCGAACGCCGCTTCGGACGCGCGCTGGCCGGAGTTCCCAGAGACTCCTTCGTCCTCTCCACCAAGGTTGGTCGGGTGCTGAATCCTAACTCGGCGGACCAGGTTGGCTCTCTGGCCGGGCCGGGACCGCAGGACGTGGACTGGGCGTTCGACTTCAGCCGGGACGGAGTCTTGCGGTCGGTGGATGAAAGCCTGGAACGGTTGGGCTTCGACCGCATGGACATCCTGCTGATACACGACCCGGACAACCACTACGACGAGGCATTGGCAGGGGCTTGCAAAGCCCTTGAAGAGCTTAGGTCTCAAGGCATGGTCAAGGCCATCGGCGCCGGCATGAACCAGTGGCAGATGGAGGCGCGATTCGCCAGGGAGGCGTCCATGGACTGCTTCCTGCTGGCGGGCAGGTACACTTTGCTGGAGCACAGCGCCCTGGACGAGTTTCTTCCCCTGTGCCTGGAGAAGAACATCAGTGTGATCGTCGGAGGCCCCTACAACAGTGGTATCCTGGCATCAGACCTGTCAGACGGAGTCCTATACAACTACCGGGCAGCCACGCCGGAGCTGCTGGACCAAGCCAGACGCTGCAACGCCGTGTGCCAGCGCCACGGAGTCCCGTTGAAGGCCGCTGCACTCCAGTTCGTACTCGCACACCCAGCCGTGGCGGCGGCAATCCCAGGCGCCTCGACTGCGGAAGAGACCGCTGACAACTTCCGCATGGTGGAATTTCCCATTCCCGCTGACATGTGGGAGGAGCTCCGGGCCGACGGACTCATTCCAGCGGGCGCCCCAACGCCAAGCTGACTGCTAAGACCGGATCGGGGTGAATTGTGACTGATCATCGACCCAGAATCACCCATGTATACGCAGGCAACACCCTGGACAGGGCCGAGCGTGAACGCCGCGACGAAAGTTGGATAGCGGCCAGGACCGTAGACGCGTCCAGCCGTTTTCTGCCCGTGACGGACCAGGGCGTCCTCATAACGGAGGACGCCGGACCGGGGCTGGCATGGACCGGCAAGGACGAACTCGACCGGCTTGGTGAAAGCGGAGAGCCGATTTTCCTGGGTCTAATGGACGGTGTCGCTTACTTTGCAGTGGACTTCACGAAAAACGAGTCCGCCGTCGAGACTCTCGCCGAGGGGCACGGCAGGAGATTCGAGGATCCACGGTCGGCTACGGAGTTCCTCAGCATGTCCGACGCCGGGATAACGGCTCAGGCCAGGTGCCAGATGAACTGGCACAAGAGCCACGCTTACTGCTCGAGATGCGGCCAGCCATCGGAAATAAGACGGGGCGGACAGGTCCGCCGGTGCCCAAGTTGCGGCGCCGACCACTTCCCGCGCACTGACCCTGTGGTCATCACCCTGGTGTCCGACGGGGACCGCTGTCTGCTGGGACAGTCCCGGGGGCGTCTATCCCGTTCCAATATGTACTCGGCGCTAGCTGGATTCATGGACCAGGGGGAGTCCATTGAAGAGGCCGTCGCCAGGGAGATTCGCGAAGAGGCGGGCATCGAGGTCAAGAATGTCCGCTACCACTCCTCCCAGCCCTGGCCCTTCCCTAACTCGCTGATGATAGGCTGCCACGCCCACGCCGCTACCACGACCATCGCCATGGACCCCGAGGAGATGTCCGACGTCCGGTGGTTCTCCAGGGAGGAGACTTTGCTGGCAATTGAAGAACGGAGCGAGGTCCTCAAGGTGCCCGGCCGCATAGCCATCGCATACCATCTGATACGCACCTGGGCTGTCGGAGAGGTCAGCTGAACTTCAGGAGGAGAAGCCGGCGCCTCCTGCACGTATGGCGTCCAGGACTGGCTTCAGATTGTCGTCTTGAGCAGCCTCGTTGTGGAGGTCCGGGTTTAGTTCCAATGCCCATGCCAGGTGTATCGCGCTTTCATCCTCGAAGCCCAGCTGCCAGCATAGACGGGCGGCGTTATACCGAGCGTCGATGAAGTCCGCTTCACATGATATGGCGGCTCTGTAGTCGGACAACGCAATTTCATAGTCGCCTAGGACCTCCCGAACGGCCCCGCGGTTGTTGAAGGCTTCAGCGAACCCCGGTCGGACCAATATGGCCGCCCCATAGTCAGCAATGGCCTTGTCGAGTTCGCCCAGAGCGTCCAGGGCCAGTCCACGGTTGTTGAACGCCTCGGCGTCCTCCGAGTCAAGCTCTAATGCCCTTGAATAACCTACAATCGCTTCCTCGAACCGTCCCAGGAAGTAGCAAGTCCGCGCCCGATTATAGTGGGCGTTGAGGTTGTCAGGGTTTATCTCGATGGCTTTGGCATAATCGCTCAGAGCGTCCTCATGCCTCCCCAACTCGTCCAGCGAAGCGCCCCTGTTGAGGTGTGCGTTGGAGATGCCGGGGCGCATTCTAATAACGGCGGTAAACTCTGCTGCCGCTTGATCATGCTGACCCAGACGGGCGAGCACCACGCCGGAGTTGTAAACGGCCCTCAGATGGCCTGGACTTATCTCCAGTGCTTTCCGGTAGTCGTTCAGGGCCGCCTGACCCTGCCCCATGTCGTCGTATGCGTTCCCCCGCTGGTAGTAGGCCTCGGGCATTTCCGGCTCGCTCAGGAGCACGGTCGTCAGCTCACTGACCGCTTCCCGCGACCGTCCAAGACGCAGCATACAAAGAGCCAAGTTGAAACGGAGGTCCGCATTGTCGGGTGCGTCTTGCAGAAGCCTGGAATAAACGGATGCCGCATCACTGACCCGTCCCACGGCGAACAATCCGTTTCCGTAGACCGCCGGACGTGCGTTTGGGTCAGAGTTCTGGTCGGAGTCCTCTATGAATTTCAGGCAGTGTTCAATATCACGGGCCTGGGCGCTGGCGACAACTCCGCCGCCCGGTAGAGGAGTCAACCTTACGTCTCCTATGGAAACCTCTCGGAGCAGTTTCGCCAACCTGGCGCCCTGGTCCTCCAAGGCCCCGGCATCAAGCTCCGATGAGCCCAAAACGGCCTCCTGCCAACGCGGGCGGTATGATTATTCGTCCGCCATAGGCACGGCAAGGGAAATACGGAACTCATCCCCGATGCTCCGGGCAATATGGCCGTGTCCCGTCAGGTCCTCCGCCACCAGCACGTCTCCCGCGACCAGGCGCACCACAGTGCCGTCAGCCACCTCGAATTCGGCGATTCCTGATATGTTCACGACGTATTGGCGGCGGGGCGCGGTGTGGTAGTCGGAGAACGAAGGGGACTCGCGTCGGTTCAGGTTTATCGAACCGGTCCCCGGGTTGGCGACTATCTCCGCGAAGTCGTCCTGGGAAACCTCTTCGAAATGGGACTCTCCGTCGCTCCCTGAGAACACTCGAATGATTTGCGCCATGTCTATCCTCCTAAAGTGTTGTAGCTGTTGCGGTTGCCGGAACCTTCCTGCTTGGAGCGTTTCACCCCCATCTCAATCTTCCCCCCAAGGGGGAAGAGGGACAAGGTGTCCGAACTAACTGCTTATCGTGATGCGAACACCCTGTTGGCGACGTCCATAGCGGCCCGGACAAATGGCAGTCCCGCGTAGTAGGCGGTGTGTATGAACACCTCCATGATGCGCTCCGGGGTAAAGCCTATGTTCAACCCGGCCCTTATGTGGCTTTCCAGCGGCCCTTCCCGCCCCAACGCCGTCAGAGCCGAAAGAGTGCATATGCACCGGGCCTCCAAGTCGATCCCTGGCCGGGTCCACACGGAGCCCCAATAGTATTCGCCGGTCAACCTCAGGAAGTCTCTCTCCGCCTGGGTCACCGGTTCGGGTCGCCCGCCGCCGTAGCTGGCGCCCATGTACTTCTCCCTGAGTTCCACTCCCCGGTTGTACAGGTCGTCGGGCGAGTCGGAAGGGTTATGTACCAACAGGGGTTCGAAGTCCACTCCCTTGTTTTCAAACACCTCTTTTGCGATGCCCATCGCATTGAACGCTGTAGGCACTCCGCCGTAGTAGGACACGTGGATGAACACTTCGATTACCTGCTGTGGCGTCAGCCCCAGGTTCAGGGCGTTGGCGATGTGCTGCCGCAGCTGGTTCTCACGCTGGAGCACGCATAGCACTGACAGAGTTGACATTTCCCGGTGCTCCGTAGCCAATCCGGGGCGCGGCCATATCGAGCCGAACAAAGCCTCCGCTGCTATCCGGTGAAGGTCGGGAGCCATTTCGTTGGACCCCGGCACGGATCCGGAGCCAACGGTCCCGCCGCCGAATTTCCTCCGGGTCTCCAATCCAGCCTGATAACGTTCTTCCAGTGAAGCCACGATTCCCTCCTTTGCCCTGGCGCTGCATCAGGATAATACATGAAAAAGGAGAGCTAATGTGAATCCCCGCCTTCTTCCGAAGACTTGAGAAAGCGGGGGATGTGGCGAACAACGAACGCTGAGGCCGCCAACCCGCTTATGAACAGGGCCAACGGAGCTCCCGCGAAAGTCGCTATGACTCCCAGGCCTATGCCGCCCAACTGGTTGACGCCCCAGGTGGACACGTACAATCCAAGGATGCGTCCCCGCATTTCGTGGGAGGCGGAGAGTTGCATGGATGTGAGGAGGGATGAGTCGTAGGTGGAGCTCATGCATCCGATCATGAACACCAGCGCCAGGGACAATGGAAACCAGGGCGATATTCCGAACAAGGCCACGCACAGTCCAAATCCCACCGCGCCCACAGCCAGGAGCAGACTCTTATTGCCCACGTCCCCTCGGGAGGCCAGGACTATCATGGCTACCAGCGAACCGCCTCCCGCCGCCGCGGTAAGATAGCCGAGGCCCGTACCCCCAACTTCCAGCACGTCCCTGGCCATGACCGGCATCATCCAAAGGTAGGAGAAGCCGAAGAACTCCACCGTGAGGCTGATTAGCAGCAGCCTGCGAACGGCCGGGGTGGTGAAAGCGTATTTGAGGCCCGTGGTTATGGCGTTCAGAAATGGTTCCCTCAAGGCCGCTTGAGCCTTGGGACGCGAAAGCAAAAGGACGAACCCTGTGGACGCCGCATAGGCAATCGCCGCCATGGTGTAGTTTCCGCCCACACCGACGCTGTCTATCAGAAACCCGCCGCCGATTGCCGCGAATATCCGTATCACTCCCGAACCCATGAACCTGAAGGCGTTGGCGTTCAAGACCCGTTGGGGGCCGACTATATCGTAGGTCAAGGAGGTGTTGGCTGGTTGGTTCACCGCCATAACCAGGCCCATAAGAGCCGAGAAGAGAAGCATGTGCCACAGCTCCACGGCTCCCATGAACACCACCACCGCTATGACGGCGGCGCCGGCGCATCCCAAGAGGTAGATTCCCGCCAGGATTTTTCGCCGGTCCATGCGGTCCAGCAGGGCGCCCGTGGGCGGGCCGAACACGAACCATGTGATTCCGCGGACTCCAGCGGCAAACCCCACCCAGAAGGGTTGTCCGGTGATTTCCAGGACGATCCAGCCCTGGGCCAGCATGTCCACGGTGAACCCGGCCCCGGATACGATGTTGCCCATCCAGAGCCACAGGTATTCCGTGCCCCGAAAGGCTACAAAATAGCTCTCTCTGCCGTTACGGGGAGACCTGCGCAAGCGGTTTTTCATCGTCTCTATAGAGCTGGCTCTCAGCGTCCATGTGCCCAACGCCTTTGGGAATCTACCGGCCCTAGTATAAGGGACTTCAGCTTGGTACAGGGAGACACGGTTGAACACGCCCGTATAATGGAGCCACAGGCGCCACGGCGTCCTACCGGCCGGCTGCCGAATTTTGATGACTATGAGGTGATGTCATGCGAGGAGCTATTTTTCTCGGAGACAGCGAGATAGAACTTAGAGAACTTCCCGACCCTACCCCCGGGCCAGGCGAGGCAGTCATCGCCATCAAAGCCTCCGGCCTCTGCGGCAGCGACCTAAGGGCTTGGTACCACGTGCCCAAAGCCGAGAGGGGCGACCCGGAGAAGCTGGCGGTGGGGGGCCATGAACCCTGCGGCGTCATAGCAGAAGTCGGACCGGGAGTCACCAGCCTCAAAGTGGGCGACAGGGTGATGATGCACCACTACTCGGGCTGCAACGTATGCAAGATGTGCCGCATAGGCTACACCCAGATGTGCATGGTGGGCCGTGAAGGTTACGGAAGCTCTAAGAACGGCGGCCACGAGGACTACCTGCTGTGTCCTGCTTCTACATGCGTGCCCCTCCCCGATGAAATCAGCTTCGAAGAGGGAGCCGCAATCGCCTGCGGGTCGGGCACGGCCTTCTTCGGTCTCAAGCGGCTCAACCTGACCGGCATGGACACTCTGGCCATATTCGGCCAGGGACCTGTTGGACTGAGCGGGACTATTTTCGCCAAGGCTATGGGGGTCCGCGTCCTGGCCGTGGACGTTGTGCCTGAACGTCTGGAACTGGCCAGGCGTCTGGGAGCCGACGCCGTCGTTGACTCCAGTAAGGACGACGTGGTGAAAGCCCTCCGCGACTTGACCAGCGGCGAGGGACCCGGCGCCGTCCTGGACGCCACAGGTTTGGCCCCGGTTCGGCACAATGCCCTGGACAGCGTAGCGTTGTGGGGCAGGGTCTGCTTCGTAGGCGAGGGCAACCCCACCGTTTTCGACGTGAGCGAGCAAATCATCCACAAGCAGTTGACGATCTACGGGTCCTGGACAATGAGCCTGTCCGGACTCGCAGAAGCGGCCAACTTCGTGGTGGAGCGTGAGGTCCCCCTGAAAAACCACATCACCCACACCTTTCAATTGGATCAGATCAGGGAGGCCTACGAACTGTTCGACTCCGGCAAGACCGGCAAGGTGATTCTTACCTTCTGAACGGGCGGCGCATCCTCCGGGGCCCCAGGTGGTCGGACGGTGCGGCTATTTCAGGTCGCGCACCTGTTTGAACGCGACGAGGAAGAACAGCGAAATCCCCACGCTGATTGCCGATATGATTGTGAACGCTCCCCGGGCAGTGTAGAGGTCTATGAAAAGCCCGGTCAGCAGAATGGCTAGAGGGTTCAGGGCGTTCTGCAGACTCCAAATGCTGCTAACCCGTCCCCTTAACGTGTCTGGAACCATGCCCTGAATTAGGGTGATGTTGCCCACTATGAAGATGGTCTGGCAGCACCCCATTACCGCGATTACAACGAGGGACAACATCAGCCAGTCGGACTGAGCCATCACCAGAATCATCGCGGACCCCAACACCAGCGCTACAAGTCCTGACCTGCCTGTTCCAAACGGGAAGGCGAAAGAGGCAATGACGAAAGTGGTCAGCAGGCCTCCGACTCCCATGCTTCCCATCAGGAACCCGTTGACGTTGGCGTCCGCTCTCAGCACTCCTGCCGCATAGGCCGGAAGAAGAGGAGCCAGGGGCAGGAACACAAAAGCCAGTATCAGCGTAAGGACCATCAGGTGCAGGATGATGCGGTTCTCGGTCCAGATGTAGCGAATCCCGTCCTTCAGGTTGGCCAGCGCCCCGGTTCCCCTGGTCGTGGGCTTCTCGTAGTAGGGTGTCCTCATTGGGATGAGCAGCAGCCCCATCGCGGCGTAGCAGCCCCCTTCCAGAAAGAAAGCCCATTCCACTCCCGCGTACCTGATGAGCATTCCCCCAATGAAAGCCCCTGCCAGCCTCATGCTGGTCACCGTCATGGCGAATAGGGCCATCGCGTTCCCGAGGTCTTGCCGCGGCACGGTGTTTGCGACCAGGGACATACGGGCGGGTTGAATGATCGCTGTTGAAATCGCTGTCACTGCCGCGTACAGAAAGACGTGCCAGACCTCGACCTCGCCCTCGACCACCAGGACGGCGAAGCCCAAGGCCGTGCACGCCATGAATAGCTGGCTCCAGGTCAGAAGCTTACGACGGTCGAAACGGTCGGCCAACACTCCCGCCCACGGTCCAATGACCAACGTGGGTAGGGCCCTCAGTCCACCCGCAGTCCCTGAGAGAAGGGCGGAACCCTGACCTGTTGCCGGGTCCTTCGTCAGCTCCCACGTGAGCCAGCTTAGCGAAATTAGCTGGAGCCAGAGGGCCATGTTGTTGAAGAGATTGCCCGCAAACAGGAAGCGGTAGTCCCTGTAAGCCAGCGATGCGAAGGTCCTTACGCGGTTACGGTTTTGCGGGGGCGGATTGGGGGCTGGGGTGTCTTGTTTCATAGGTTTCGAGGGCTACTGTACCAGCTATAGCCGGAATCTTCACCGTTTCCCGCGGTAAGCGAAAGGGGCTTCCAAGTTCCGTCTGGAGGATCAGGAGTTCAAAACACGTCGATTCCACGCTCACCGTTTATTTTCAGAGCCAGTTCAAAACAGGGATAATTGGAAGCAGCCCTTGATTCCCCCAAAACGATATGGAATTTGAACACGGCGTATTCCTTGACATCGCAACCGTAATCGCGGCGGCCGCCGCCGGCGGTCTAGCAGCCCGTCTGGCGCGTTTCCCGATTCTGCTGGGCTACCTGGCTGTCGGGATGATTCTGGGCCCCCACGGTCTCAAAGCAGTGGGCGACGTAGAGTCAGTGCGGACACTGGCTGAATTCGGTGTGGTGCTGCTCCTTTTTGCGGTAGGCGTGGAGGTGTCCTTAAGGGAACTGCGAAAGCTGGGAAAGGCTGTGATTCTTGGAGGGATTCTACAGGTCGTCGGAGTGTTGGGACTCGCCTATCCACTGGGTTACGGTCTTGGCTGGACTCCGGCCCAGTCGGTCGTTTTTGGAATGGTCCTGTCGTTGAGCAGCACCATGGTGGTGCTCAAGACACTGATAGACCGAGGTGAACTCAACAGCGTTCATGGCCGATTGCTGACCGGTGTTCTACTGATACAGGACTTGGCTTTCATTCCGATGATAGCGGTGCTTCCGGCATTGGGAGAGGCAGACAGTTCATTGATCGCTGAGGTGGGCGTGGGCCTGGGCAAAGCCATCGCGGTGCTGGCTGTCATGGGACTCCTTGGGTGGAAGGGGTTGCCGCTGCTGCTCAGGTTGGTCGCCCACTTTGGGTCTAGGGAGGCGTTTATCCTGACAGTTGTGGCGCTGACCTTCGCCATGTCCGCCATCACGGAGTTGGCCGGATTGTCGGCGGCTGTGGGCGCCTTCGTCGCGGGAGCGTTGCTCAGCGAGTCCGAGTACGGACACCGGGCCCTGTCCGAGGTCATCCCGCTCAGAGACACTTTCGCGGCTCTGTTCTTCGTTTCCCTCGGGATGTTGGTGGACTGGACCTATCTTATCGACAACTGGTGGCTGGTGGCAGCCACCGCCGCCTTCGCCATAGTAGTGAAGTTCATACTGGTGGCGGCGTTGATGCGCGGGTTTGGATATTTGCCTTACACGGCGCTGCTTACCGGTGTCGGCGTAGTGCAAGTCGGGGAGTTCAGTTTCCTGTTGGCAGAGTCCGCGGCCAGTAGAGAAATCGTGGATTCCAACTTCCTGCCTCTGGTGGTTGTATCGGCCGTGGTCACTATGGCGTTGACCCCCGCAGTTATCGCCGCCGGACACAAAGCGTTGTTGTCAGCGGGCCAAAAGTTCGTAATCCTGCGGCCTTACGGCGCCGAGACCGAACGCGTTCGTGGCTCCAGGGCCCTGTTGGAGGACCACGTAGTGGTATGCGGTCTGGGAAGGTTGGGGTCCTTGGTGGCGTTGGTCCTGGAACGTCAAAACATCCCCTACTCAGCGATCGATCTGGACCCCGCCATCGTGTCCCGATACCGGAGCCGAGGCCAACACGCCATCAACGGCTCCGTAAGCAGTGAAGTAGTCCTGGAAGCGGCCGGAGTTAAGAACGCCCGTATGATGATCATTAGCACCGGCGACTTGGCTTCCTCCTGGGTGGCGGCCCAGCACGGGCTTAGGATGAACCCGGACTTGGACATCGTCGCCAGGGTCGGCTGGCGGGACGAGGGCGAGCGTTTTATCCGTTTGGGGGTTACAGACGTTGTGTGGCCTGAGATGGAGGCGGGTATAGAGATATTTCGCCGAATACTAATGCGTTACAGTGATGACCCTGATCAAGTTGACGGACTGGTGGACCTGTTGAAGAAAGACCTGCAATTCGGGCCTGGCAAAGAAAGCGACTCCTCAAGATCGGCCGACGCTCGCAACCAGCCCAAGCCGAGAAGTTCCGACCGGCCGTGGAACGTCGATTAACCCCAGGCCCGGCTACATTATCGAATAGCCCCCGTCCACCGTAATCACCGACCCGGTTATGTAATCCGAAGCCTTGGCCGACAGGAACACGGCAATTCCCTGAAGGTCGTTCGGGTCACCCCAGTGTTGGGCCGGGATGCGGCGATTGATCAATTCATACCTCTCCGGCTGGTTGGTGGGGATGGACGAGGCCAACTCTGTCATGAACCATCCGGGCAATATGGCGTTGGACTGAATATTGTCCTTGGCCCAGGCTACGGCAAGGCTCTTGGACAACTGGACGATTCCTCCCTTGCTGGAAGAGTAGGCGGCGCCGCTCCCCCCTCCGCCGAACAGCGAGAACATGGAGCCTATGCTGATGATCTTGCCGCCGCCTTGCTCTTTCATGTGGGGGTAGACCTCTTTAGCGGCCAGAAATGCGCCGCGCAGGTTGACGTCCAACACCCAGTCCCACTCCTCGGCGCTGATGTCCTGAGGGTCCTTTCGGACCACTGTGCCCGCATTGTTCACCAATATGTCCACCCTACCAAAAGCGTCGTGGGTTTCGCCGACCATCCGGCGTATGTCCGACTCCTGGGTCACGTCGGCAGTGATTCCCACCGCCCTTACTCCCAGGGCCTCGATTTGTGGAAGCGCTTCGGCTGTCTTCTCGTCATTGCGGGCGGCCACGGCTATGTCCGCGCCCGCTCCTGCCATCCCCAGGGCCATTGCGAGACCCAAGCCTCCATTGCCGCCGGTGACTATAGCAGCCTTGCCCGTCAGGTCGAACAACCGGTCCATAACAGCGACTCCTCAATTTTAGAGCGTCAACCGCTCTTATGTGATGTAGGTCGGCGCAACCGTTCCGCATTCGTATCCTGCAACGCCCGCCGGGTGGATGCGCCGCACAGCCCGTTGTAGTATGCTATCGCCAGACGAATATCTGGGCAAGCGCCCACGCCTGGTCTATCCAACCGTTATAGGAGAGCGACGGCTATGGCAGACGCAGACTTGGCCCTAATGGCCCACCTTATGCGAAGAGCTGGATTCGGAGCCAGCCGCGACGAGCTTGAGGCGCGGACCGCCAAGGGGTACGAGGAGACAGTTGAAGAGCTTCTGGACCCCGACGGCCACGGAGTCCCTCCCATGAACCCGGAACTGCTCATCAGGACCTATCCCTTCATGGAGGCCGGTTTCGGGCCTCCCAGTTCAAGCTCCCGCCACATCTTCTACCTCATCAATAATCCCAGGCCCCTGGAAGAGAAAATCTCCCTGTTCTGGCACATGGTGTTCGCCACAGGCAACGCCAAGCTGGACAACCCCCAGGAAATGGCGCGGCAGTTGAACATGTTCCGCAGCAAGGGCTTGGGCAACTACCGGGAACTGCTAGTAGACCTTGCAAAGAACCCGGCGATGATCTACTGGCTGGACAACAACTACAACTCCAAGGACCAACTCAACGAGAACTGGGGCCGTGAGCTCCTGGAACTCTTCTCCATGGGACAGGGAAACTACACGGAAGAGGACGTGTTCGAATGCGCCCGCGCCTTTACAGGATGGACCATAGCCCCCAAGCCCCCCTCCATCGGTTTGGGCAGGTTCCTGTGGAACTTCGAATACCGGCCCCACGACCACGACGACGGGGAGAAGAATTTCCTGGGACACCGAGGCCGCTTCAACGGCGAGGACGTAATAGACATCATCATCCGCCAGCCTGCCACGGTCCGGTTCATTGCCAGGCACCTCTACAATTACTTCGTAGCCGACGAGACCCAAGTCCCGTCATGGCTCCACACGCCGCCACGGGACCCGGTGGCCGTGAATGTCATCGGAGACGCCTTCGTCGCGTCGGACTATGTGATAAGGGACACGCTGCGGGTGCTCTTCAACTCCGACTTCTTCAAGGAGGCGCGCTTCCAACGGGTCAAGAGCCCGGCTGAAGTGGTGGCGGGGACCATGCGGCTGGTCGGAGACTTCATTTATCCCAGGCCCGGCCTTGAGCCTCTGGGCCAGGAATGCACCTACATGGGCCAGTTCCTCTGCGACCCGCCCAGCGTGGAGGGATGGCATTTCGGGGCCGAGTGGATCGACAGCGGCTCCCTGGTGCGCCGGATAAACTTCTGCGCCGACGCCCTGTCCAACGTCGGATACCCCGGTGTAAAGGCGCTGGTGCAGAGAATTCGCGATAGAGGCGCCCTGGAGCCCGATGCCTTCGTAGACCTCTGCCTGGACCTGCTTGGGCCGCTGGAGACTCTGGACACGACCCGGGAGCAGCTGGCATCCATGGCCCGCCGGGACGGTGCTCTGAAGTGGGACACCGAGGAGGCAGTGCAGACATCCACCCGCAGGGTGGGAGACATGTTCGGTCTGATAGCCTCCACCAGGGAGTACCAGTTTGCTTGATTCCAGAGCGTTGTCGGGCTAAGCCGGAGCCGCCCAGCCCCAGGAGCCTGTAAAGGGGGAAGCCATGTTCACGAAACACGTACGAGGCAGGACGTTCAACTACGAGTATTGCCTCGGAGGCGTGGGCCTCAACGGGGCCGGCCTATTCTTCCCGTCGGACTTCGCCCTGGGGCCGGACCGGACCTTGTACGTGATAAGCAAGGGGTACGAGTTCTTGCCCAGTCAAGGCATCACAAAATTCACCTTGGACTCCCAGCTGCTCTGGGACAGCCGAGGATTGGACTACCTGGAGGGGAGAGGACCCTTCCCCAGCGGCGTGGCCGTAGACAGCGTCGGGAACGTGTACGTAGCTGACGAATATACCAACGGCATATACATCTTCGACGAAGACGGAAATCCTGTAGGAAGCTGGGGAGCCGACATACCCGGTGGCGGAGGTCTCGGCGACATGGTCTTTCCAGCTCCGAACACGTGGGGCGTCCACTTTGACCTGTACCTGAAGAAGGTGGGAGCCCGCGACGCCACTCGGGACGGAGAGCTTAACGGCCCCACCGGCATAGCCTTCGACGCAGAAGACACCTTGTACATCTCCGACACCTACAACCACCGGATCCAGGTCTTCACTAAAGACGGCCGGTTCCTGCGCAACTGGGGCGGTTTCGGAAGCGACGAGGGAAAGTTCAACCTCCCCTGGCACCTGACCGTGGACAGAGAAAACAACGTGTACGTGGCCGACTGGAGAAACTCGCGGGTGCAAAAGTTCTCCTCAGACGGCGACTTCCTTGCCAGCTTCGGCGCGCCCGGTTCCGGAGAGGGAGAGCTTCACCGCCCGTCCAGCGTCGCCGTGGACAGCGACGGCGACGTGTATGTCACCGACTGGGAGATCCACCAATTAATCGTCTATGAACCGGACGGGAGCTTCTTGCACCGGTTCGAGGGCGACGCGACGGAGCTTTCGGCCTGGACCCAGGCCAAGGTTAACGCGAAACCGGAGCAGCAGATCGCCAGAAAAAGGGCCGACACCTCGGTCGAGCGGCACTTCAGAAGGCCCACGACGGTCAGAGTCGACGCCGAAGGCCGCATCATGGTCTTGGAGTCCACCGCCAGCCGTATCCAGGTCTACGTTAAGGAACGTGACTGGGTCGAGGCCCAGTTCAACTTGTGACGCTCTTCGGAACCCATTGTCCGTAACCGCTCACTATACATACTCCGCCTCAACGCCGCCGTCCACGGAGCAAACAAAGCCGGCTGAAAGGCCCCCTTTGGCGTTCAACGCTGGATGCCCGCCGGTGAAGCAGTCCAGGGGAACCTCTTGGCCCAGATAAGGATGTCCCTCCGCTCTCTGCCCGACATCCGAGGCGTCTTCTACGGATGGTGGCTGGTGGGAATAGGCGCCGTCGTGATGATAATGGGAACAGGCCCGCTGTTTGCGGGAATGCCCGTGTGGAACGTGGTCTTGAGAGAGAGATTCGGATGGAGCGGAGGACCACTTGCACTGGCATGGTCGTTCCAGAGGGCTGAGGGCTCCATCATGGGTCCCATCGGCGGGTACCTGGTGGACAGGTTGGGACCCCGGTGGATGGCGCTCGCAGGCCTGTGGATAATGGGTGGAGGGTTCCTGCTCTTCAGCCAGGTGCAGAGCCTTTGGATGTTCTATCTCTCCTTCGTCATCATGGGGATGGGGGGCGGCATCGGCACCTGGCTTCCGATGATGACGGCGCTCAATCACTGGTTCCACCGCAAACGCTCTCTGGCAATGGCCATTTCCATGGAGGGCTTCTACATAGGCGGGGTGGTCGTGCCGCCTCTCCTTGGATGGAGCATCGACCCCGATGACCATGGGCTGGACCGGTGGCGGGAAGTAGCCGCAATCATAGGGGTGTTTACATTGATTGCCGCGGTTCCCATATCGCTCATGATACGCAACAGGCCGGCGGAGTACGGGCAGCGTCCCGACGGAGATCCCGAGAGGCCGACGGTTCCCGCGGATCAAGCTCAGCACAACGCCTCCCCAGAAGACGAAGAGTCCGACTTTTCCATGTGGGAGGCGGTTCAGACCAGGTCTTTTTGGCTAATCTCCCTTGGCCATGCCTTTGGCGCCACGGTCAACGTAACCGTAATGATCCACCTAGGGCTTTTGCTGGACGACCGGCAGTTCGACCTGACCACAGTGGGGTTCGTGAGCGCCACCATGATGGGAGTGGCTGCTCTTTTTACGCTGGTGGGCGGTTTGTTGTCCGACCGGCTCCCCATCCGGTATTCACTCTTCTGGTTCGCGGCGTTTCAATCGCTGGCTATCGTGGTGCTTACGGTCTTTGACAGCGTTCCTATGGCGTTCGTGTTCGCAGTGCTGATGGGCATAGGTTGGGGAGGCAGGACAAGCCCGACCTCCTCGGTGCGAGGAGTCTATTTCGGACGCAAAGCATTCGCCAGCATCACGGGTATGTCGATGGTGCCCATGAACATAGTCCTGCTGATAGCGCCGCTGTTGGCCGGATTCGGATATGACGCCACCGGCAGCTTCTACTGGCCCTTCCTGACCGTGGCGGCAGTCAGTTTCTTGGGGTCCTGCTTCTACCTGCTCCTTGGTGAGCCTCAAAGCAAGGCGGCGGCCTTCGCGCCCCGCCCGGAATCCACCGCCGTCAGCCCTTAGGGGCATCTGCGGGACAAGGGAACGCCGGACTAAGGCCAGCCGGCCCCCGGCGTATCGACTTCGGCTATGCGGATTCGCCCGTTGCCTGGCTGGCTGTCTGGAGCGGACTGGAAGGACTCCAGCATGAAGAGCGTCTTCCTGTCTGGACCACCGAGGGCGCAGGCGATTCCCAGCCTGTCGCTGACCTCGAACCGCTGCTTGACTTCGCCGCCTTCCGCGACCCGTAGGAACTTCCCAGGAGACCTGGGCACCGAAGCCCACACGCAGTCCTCGGCGTCGATGGCTATGCCGTCAGGGGGGCCTTCCAACTCGGCCCAGATCCGTTGATTGCTCAGGGAGCCGTCGGACTCGATGGTGAAAGCTGTGAGCCGTTCGCCTCTAGGTTCAGCCACGATGAGCGTGGTCCCATCCTGCGTGATGACCATTCCGTTGGGGCCTAGAAGGTCGCGGGCCACAACGCGGGCTTCACCGTCCGGCGAAACCGTGGCCACGTGGCAAGGCTGAAACTCGGTGGGAGGGTCGCTCCAGATTTCTGCGCCTGTGTTTCCTATGTATGCTCTGCCTTCTTTGCTCACCACCATGTCGTTGGCGTGTCCGCTGAAGAAGGGGGCCAGATCGGCCGCCTCTTCCAGACCACCGGGGCCGAGGCGCAGCAGTTTCTTTGTCAGCATGGAAACTATCAACATGCGACCGTCGGGGAGCCACCCGAGGCCTGAGGGTTTGGTGGGGACATCTGCAATCACCTCCAGGCGTCCCTCCATGTCCACGGCTTTGACCTGATGGGCGTGGATGTCTGAGAAATAGAGCCTGCCGTCGTGCCAGCGCGGTCCTTCCGGGAATGTCAGTCCGTCTATGAGAATTCGAGGCTCTTGCGCTGCCATGCCTAGCCCTCCCTTGAATTACGTGACCTGGGGACAAGCCACTATAGCGCCAACAAGCGGATTCCGCACGTCATAGCCAATCAAGGGACGCCAAGCTATTCGGTGACGGTGATGGTCCCCTGCATCGTTGTGTGGATGGTGCACATGTAGGGAAACTCCCCAACTTGATCGAAGGTGTGGGAAAAGCTCCCATCAAACAGCAGGTTGCCGCTGTCCCAAAAGGCCCCGGCGTCGGCGTCGCCCGGCCTGCCCGAGGTGGTGGTGTGAGACGTGCCGTCCTGGTTGTGCCAGAGTACGGCGGTCCCTACCTTCACTGTGGCGTCTTGGTGGGCGAAGTTGAGTATCGCTAGTTGATGGGCCTGTACACCGCCCTCGACGGTGGGAAGTTCGCGGGGGGCGCCTACTCCGTAGCCGGCGCTTCCGCTCTTCCCGCTCTCGCTGCCGGAGCCGCCGCCGGAAGTGTCAGGAGCAGCCGTCGCCGAGCCGCCTCCTGAAACAGCCGCCGGGGTGTCCGTCGGCGGTTGCGTGGGGTTAGCAGGAGCCGAATCTTCGGAGCCGCCGCAGGCAGCGGCAATCACAAGCAACAGGAGGGCGACTACCCATAATCTCATGCCGACACCTCTCAATGTTTATGCCAACACGTCGGTGTGCGAGGCAGCCCGGAGAACGGATGGCTCCTATACCGAAATTATCCGTTGAACGCAAATTAAATGTCAAATAATTTCCCTGCGGGGACGGCGGCGGAACGCAACGACGCAATGGCACAATGGGCCAAATCGACGACGCGTTGGGAGACAGCAGTTAGCCTGGGACTGTTTGCGTTGACGGGGCAACCCATATCGAATAGAATTCTGAAAACGTCCAAGGCTGGCAACCGTATACATCCCCACATGGAGGCGTGAGAATGACCCAAGAGAGCGGACAGGTGAGCAGGCCCGTGCCCGAACCCGACGAGGAGTCGATTCCCTTTTTCGACGGCGCGGCCGAGGGCAAGCTGATGATCAAGCAGTGCGGCGCCTGCGGCGTGCATCTCGACCCGATCCGGGTGATCTGCACCGAGTGTCTGGCGGAAAACCTGGAATGGGTCCAGGCTTCGGGAGACGCAACCCTCTTTACCTACGCTATCATGCACCAGCGGTACCACCCAGGATTCGATCCATACCTGCCATACAACGTGGCGGTCGTGGAACTTGAAGAAGGCCCCAGGCTGAACACGAACCTAGTGGACATAGCCAACGAGGACATCAAGGTTGGCATGAAGGTCAAAGTCACTTTTGAAGTCCAGGGCGTCCATGACGGCAAGGAAGTACACCTGCCCAAGTTTCGCCCCGCCTGATTCTGATCCACCGTAGACTGGGCTGAAGCCCCCAGCGAGCCGCCAAAAGGACAGATGGGGAGTGAGCCGGAGGGGACAACAGGAGGAGACGCATGTCTGCCACTAGCAGGGAGATAGCCTTCCGAGACCAGACAGCCGTGGCCGGGATAGGGTACAGCAGAAGCCCAGGTGTGCCAGGAGGCTTCACCAGACGCTCCGGAGAAGCTGTCCAAACTCTGGTAATCCGAGCCGCCGTAGACGCCTGCAAGAACGCGGGCCTCGACCCCAAAGAGTTGGACGGCGCCGTATGCTACGGCCTCCAGGACACCGTCAGACCCAGGCAGGTGCTCACCGCCCTTAGCGTCAAGAACATAAACTGGGACTGTATGTTGGAAGGGGGCGGCAACTGCTCCACCTTCTGCTATCTACAGGCGACCCAGGCGGTCCACCACGGAATCTGCAACTACGTACTGGTCTACCGGGGCATGAACGGCCGCACGGGAGTGCGAATGGGGCAGTACGGGGGGTGGAGTTCCAACGTGGGCGGCGCCCAGCGAGTGGGAGGCCCCTGGCAGTTCCTGTCCACCTACGGCCTGGCCGGAGCGCCCCATCAGTTCGGCCTGGAGGCCCGCCGCTGGATGGACACCTACGGCGTGACCAGCGCCGACCTGGGAGCCTACTGCGTCCACGCCAGATCCAATGCTATGAAGAACCCTCGAGCCATCATGCGAGACCCCATAACCGTCGACGACCACCAAAACTCCCGGTGGATTGTGGACCCATATCACATACTGGACTGCTGCCTTGAGACCGACGTGGCCGGAGCAGTCATCATAACCACTCCGGAACGGGCCAGGGACCTGAAAAGGCGTCCCGTGTACATCTCAGCAGCCATCAACAGCCAGGCCCCCAGACCGGACATCATGGACACCGGGTTCCCCAAGTTGATGCCAAGGCTGCTCGACTCGGCCGGCATCGAGCTCAAGGACGTGGACATCTACGAGCCCTACGACAACTTCTCCGACACGCCCTTGAGGGCCGTGGAGGACATCGGATGGTGCAAGCGGGGTGAGGGGAAGGACTTCATCCTGGGCGGCAGGGTCAGCCTGGACGGAGAGTTGCCCATGACGACCCACGGCGGCCTGATGAACGAGGGCTACGTCCACGGTTTCAACAACGGCATGGAAGCAATCCAGCAGCTGCGGGGCGAGGCCGAGGACCTGTGCCCGAACTGGGACGAAGGGGTTCACACCTACGACCGGACGATTTGCCGCCAGGTCAGGGACCCGGAAGTGGCCCTGTTCACATCTACCAGCGGCGGCGGCGGCATAGTATTCAGGAGGGGGTAAGCTTTGAGCGACGAGTACGGGTTTCTTCTACCCCAGCCCGATCCCGAGACCCAGGCATACTGGGACGCCGCCAACAACAAAGAGTTGCGAGTTCCCAGGTGCACCGACTGCCAGACTTACAGATGGCCCCCTCAGAAGACCTGCACCAACTGCTACGGGGAAAACGTGGAGTGGGTCCAGGTCAGCGGACGGGGGACTCTCTACACCTATGTAATCGTCCACCAGGCCGTGCTTTCACAGTGGCGAGAGGTTGCCCCTTACAACGTCATCCAGGTGGCTCTGGAAGAGGCCCCAAACGTGCAAATCACCGGCAACGCCATTGACATCGACAACTCGGAGTTGAAGGTCGGGATCCCTATGGAGGTGGTCTTCGACCAGGTGACTTCCGAGGACACCCTCCCCCGCTGGAGACCCCGCCGCGACTAGGGCGCCTTTCGCCCTATGCCCTTAACGCTCGCCGCTCTTGGCGTCTCGCTGGCGATTTTAAGTCTGACGATGGCATTGAGGATAGATGTCCTCGTCGGATCCCTCACTGCTTATACGAAATCGGTGCGCCTGCTAGACCGAGCCCATTCGAGGAACGTTCTTCATCGCCAGCTTACCCGGTTCTACGTGTGGTTGAACTCGTAGAGTTTGGCGGGGGAGTTCATGGGACTTCGGGGTTCTTCAACTCCGGGAAGTAGGTGGAGAAAAATCCCCTGTCTCGGGTGAGGAAGACGTCAGCCACCGACGCCGCATGAGCGCCAATCAGGAAGTCGGTGATTATTCGCTCGCGGGGACCTCCGGCCCCTCGGTAACGCTTCCAGCGCAAACCCGCCTCGTAGGCGATTGAGGAGTCGATCGACGAGGTAGTGGCGCCCATCTCCCGCAACACATCGTCTAACGCGGCCCTGTCGCCGAAGAACGGAACGAGTTCTGCGTAGACGATGTCGCAGACGACGATGGCGCCCCTAGCATAGGCCTCCCGGAGCCATTCTTTGGATTGGGCATGGTGGGGCGAAGTCGATCGAAACATGTCCAACAGGACGTTTGTATCGACGGACGTGATCACCTTCCTCTGATCTCCTCAATATACTCGTCTATGTCAAAATCGCGATCATCAAGGATTCCGCTGACCCGGTCTATAGGATGCATCGCCGCGGTCCGTTTCTGAATTAGGAGACCCTGGTCGGTGGGGGTGATCTCAACCTCTACGTTCTGGTTCATCCCAAAGCGATCCCGAAGGTGCTTGGGGATGGTGATTTGGCCGCGCTCGGAGATACGCATGATATTCCTCGTATGAATAACAGATACATGAAATCATACTATGACTGACAACCTATGGGCAACTTGTCAGATCAGCTGGGGACTGAGGACCGGCCCCGCTAGATAGGCACGTACACCTCAACCGGTTCCAGGCCTCCAGACGCGGCGCGGTCCGATGTCCAAGGGGCCGGCCTCCCCCGCTGGAGACCCCGTCGCCACTAGCAGCCGGTGACGCGCTGGGTATGTCTATCGCCCGGCAATTGGGGTTCTATCTCCCCACCCAACTGGCTCCGTCCGAGCCACAGCCTTGGCGAGGTTGCTCATCTCTGGCGGAATCCCGCACTTAAGCCTTGCCCGACGCGGCGGCGGCGCGTCGCTGCACGCAGTCGAACAGCGGCCTGGCCCGGCTTCTAATGTTCCTCTTGCCGTTGTGGTCCAGGTAGTAGGCGTAGTCCTCGTTGGCGCTGCCGGAGAACTTCAAGCCCGAGCAGGTCATACCCTCGTTGTAGTCCACCTGCAGGCCCTCATAAGAGACCTCCACTACGTCCTTCATCACCATGCCCGAGTTCAGCATGAGGACGCGCCGGTCGGTGGCCACCACGACTCCGTTGTGAACCTCGGATTCATGGCGGTTGAATCCGCTGAGCACGCTACCGATCGCATCTCCGAGAGTGTTGAACTCTGAGGCGTCGCCCCAGCGTCCGCCCATCCAGTATTCGATATTCTCGTCGTCTTCCAGGATCTCGTGGAGGATACGGAGTTCGCCCGGATAGGTGGTGACGTTCTCGCCTGTGAAGGAGCTCAACAGCCCCGTTATGAGGCGCTCCGGCACGCCTGGGTCGTTCCGGCTCCACATGGTCGAGCGCTCCCGCCACTGGGCGTTGATCCGCTCCGCCTTGCTCATTGCAGTGTAGTTCGCCGTGGGGACGGCAGAGCCGCTAGCCGATGCCGAAGACGAGGTGGGCGTTGTCGGAGGGGGCGGCGCGGCCTTTAGTTCCCGCACCCGGTCGGCGAAATTCCGGGCGTAGCTGTATTGTACGTCCCGCATCTTGAAAGCCGCTTCGTCCCCGCTGCCAGCCCACTCGCTGTAGCTCCGCCCAGTGAGGGTCACCTCGCCGGTTGCATCAACGTCCACCGATTCCATGTTGTGCAGCGGCATCTCAGTGATGAGTTTGTTCATGCCCTTCTTTTTGAGCAAAATGACACGCCTTCCGGTCAGCACGACTATGCCGTCGTACTGCCTCATCCGGTCCCAACGATTAGCGTTGGCGCGGAACACGTTACCGGGACCCCAGACGCAACCCACCAACGACTCGATGCTCTCGTCATGGTCCAGCACATCGTAGAGCATCTCGTGCTCGCCCTCGTGGTCCTTCCGGCCCCAACCGGGCTGGCGCGCCTGCCATTCGGCGTCGATCATGCTCCGCTTGTTCTGCATAGCCATCGCGCTACCTCCTTAATCCGTAATCCGTCACCATTGAGGGATGGTACTCCCAGGTCGTCCAGCTACGGCGGTATCTCACCGCTCAACTCGTTGCAGACGAGGTCCAGCTCTACCAGGTTGGAGAGGCTGCCCAGCTCCGCCGGTATCTCCCCTGGGCAAACCACGTGCAATCCCCGCAGAGTCGGGAGAAGTGGCACGCCTGGGACTCAACAGTTGGCCCGTTGTTCGATATATAGGTGGCGCAACCCACCCGTTAGACACGGGAAATCATTGCCATGGATCTCAATCTCGACTTCCCGCTCAAGCATGTCCCACACCTCGGAAGGTATCTCCCCGCTTAGCTGGTTATTATGTAGAGTCAGACTCTTCAGGTTATCGAGGTTACCCAACTCGGAAGGTATCTCCCCGCTTAGCTGGTTTTCGTGTAGATTCAGATTTTCCAGGGTATCAATGTCGCCCAACCCGGAAGGTATCGCCCCGCTCAACTGGTTCCCGTCGAGGTGCAGCGATTCCAGTCTGTAGAAGTTTCCCCACTCGGCTGGTATCTCCCCGCTTAGCTGGTTTCCGCCGAGGCTCAGACCTATTAGGGCCGAGTGGTTGCCCAGCCACGGCGGTATTTCACCGCTCAATTCGTTGTTTACGAGGTGTAACTCCGTTAGGTTGATGTTGCCCAACTCTGGTGGTATCGCCCCGCCCAACTGGGTGTTACTGATGTATAGTCCATACAGCTGCCAGAGGTTGCCTAGTTCAGGCGGTATCCCCCCACTAAGCCCCTCACCACGGAGGCGGAGGTGCTGAAGGCTGGCCAGGTTGCCCAGCTCCGGGGGAATCTGCCCGGTGAACCCGTTCCCCTCGATTGACAAATCCCTCAGGTTGGAAAGGTTGCCCAACTCCGGGGGAATCTGCCCGGTGAACCCGTTCCCCTGGATTGACAAATTCGTCAGGTTGGAAAGGTTGCCCAGCTCCGGGGGAATCTCCCCCCTTAAATCGACGCCATGGAAGCCGCCAGAGAGGCCCAGTATTTCCAGGGCTCCGAGGTCGCCCAACTCAGAGGGAATCTCCCCGCTCAACCCCCCTCCAGACGCTGACCCCCCTATCCGCAACCAAATCACGCGGCCGTTGTCGTCGGTCGTGACTCCAGACCATTCGCCCAACGGAGCGTCGCTCAGCCAGTTTCCGCTGTCCTCCCAGTTTGGTCCGTCCAGGGCATTGTAGACGGTGACCAAGATTTCCCTGTCCGTTTCGGGCGAACCCGGCGCAGGCGCACGCTCCCTCTCGGTCGCCTCCGTGGCAGGCGCAGCGGTGGCAGCATCTTCTACAGGCGCTGCATCCCCGCCACAGGCAGCGAGCAGGGCGACCAGAATCAGCGCAAGGGCGCAAAGGCGTAGGGGAGTGCGCCGAGTCGTCCCATGGAACATATTGGTCACCTCCGATTACTCAATAGGGACAAATTACTATCGGTTTTAGTACTATAACTGATCACGGCACATCCTCAAAGTTCTGCCGAGGGTATTCTCCGGGTCTGTCCAGAATCAACGTGTACGTGGAACCACGAGTGACTGACGGCAGAGTTATTGTTGCTCCGCCTGTGAGTGGCTCCTCGGAAAGCGAGACGAGGAGACTCTCCAGAGTAGACCGCTACGCCTCTCAGCAGACTCAACACCGTGCCACTGCCGTGGTTGCGCCTCGACGTGATGGTTCGGCGCTTTGACCCAATCCGTCCGTACTAGTTGGCCCTCGCCCAACTAGCAAGCCCCAGCGTCTGCTACAACGCCAAGGTGAACCGGGTCGTGAAAGTTCTTGATTTTGTCAAGTTTGGTGGACTACCGTTTACGGAAGATACCACTGAACCGTTCAGCGGTATCTCCTGGACTTTTTTTCCTGGTATCAAGCTGTCGTCGGGCATGGGAACGGAGTAGCGGACGACGGCGTTGTCTGGGAGAAGCTCGATCTCCTTGACGAAGGTCTCGATGAACGCCCTGCGCTCCGGCAGCTCGCTCTTGTGCAGGAACCTGCTCATGTCCTTAGCGTAGGCTGTGATCGTCTTCACGTCATCGAGGACCGCCCTACGCTGAGCCAGGATTGCCCTCGCCCCTTCAGCGGCGGACTCAAGGCGCTCCTTTCGCTCCTTGTGGTCTCGGATGCGGTGGGCGAAGTCGGCCATGTTGAACTCGGTCGTCGTCTCCACTAGGTCGTAGAGGCGGTCGAGCCTGCCCCGCACGTCGGCAAGCTCCGACTCGATGGTCTCCAGCCGCTTGCGCTCGTCGCCGGCCACGTCGTCCATCTGCTCGTCCACGACGTTGACCAGGCTCCGAATGTTGCCCTCGGTCAGGATGTTGGAGCGAATCAGGCCGACAACCAGCTCCTCGAACTGCCGTGCGTCGACCCTGGGCGAGTCGCAGGACCCGGGCGCGCGCTTCACGAAGGAGTGGCAGACGTAGTAGGGGAAGGTGCCCCTGCTGGAGTAGCGGCCCGAGAGCGCCCTCTTGCACCTGTAGCACTTGACCAGCCCGCTCAGCAGGAAGGTGCTTCCGACCCTGCGGGGGTGGGAGACCTTGGGGGCGCGGGAGCGCAGTATGTTGTTCACCCGGTCGAACTGGTCCCTGGTGACGGTGGCGGGGAATGCCTTTTCAACCCGCACCGGCTCGGCCCCGTCCTTGGCGTTGTTGCCCCAGACGAGGGTGCCCAGGTACGCCTCGTTTCTGAGGATGTTGTGGACGGTGGGCTTGTTCCAGAGCTTACCCTTGGGGCTGGCGATGCCGTCGTCGTTGAGGATGCGGACGATCTTCATCATCCCCTTTCGAGTCTCGGCCAGGTCGAAGATGCGCTTGACGATGCCGGTCGTTTCGGGGTCCGGCTCCAGGGTGGGTCTCTCCTTGGGGCCGTCCTGCACCTTGACCTTCCTGTAGCCGTAGGGGGCCATGGGAGCGACCCAGAAGCCGCGGGAGGCGGCCTCCCTCATACCCCGCAGGACCTCCGTCGCCAGATTCTCCGAGTAGTATTCGTCGATGGTTTCGATGATGCCCTCCATCAGCCTGCCCGTCGCGGAGTCGTCGGCCTGCTCGGTGATAGAGACGACGCGGACGCCCTGTCGCCGCAGCTGGGACTTCAGGAGGACGGCGTGCTCCCGCCTGCGGGTAAAGCGGCTGAATTTCCAGACCAGGATGGCCTTGAATGGGGTGTTGCTCTTCTTGGCCTCGTCGATCATCCTCTTGAAATCGGGGCGGTTCATCACGCGTCCGCTCTCCGCCTCGTCCACGAACTCGCGGACGATCTGATAGTCGTTCTTGTCGGCGTAGTCCCTGAGCGCCCTCATCTGTGCGGCCACTGACAGGTCCACGTCCTGGCGGTCGCTGGAGACCCTGGCGTAGAGAGCCGCCGGCGTGCGGTCATGTCGTTCACTCATCTGCTGCTCCTCCCTGGCTCTTCCTGTTGTTCGTTCCTGCGGGCCTCTGCCCGTTGTCGGCGCTGTTGTCGCAGCCATTCTTGTTCATCCATGTAGAGGCGCACTGCCTCGCGGAAGAACTCGCTTATGGTTCGGTCTTCCTCTTCAATGAACTGCCTGACCTGCTCGTCCATCTCAGGGGGCAGCGACAACGTAATGGTTCGTCTCTTCCTCGGCATCTCTTTCTTGCCTTGCGTGGTAATACTTGGTCTTACCTTTATCATGGACGAACCGGGATGCCGGTGTCAAGGGGCGCAGCCCCTATGACGGGCGCTCTGAATGGAGTAAAATGAGGTGGTAGAAACTCACGATGTAGAGGCTTCCCTATGGGGACATTCAAGTGGCCGTTGCGCATTGCCAGCATGGACGGGCAGCAGGCGCGGAACGTAGAGGCGACGGTGGACACCGGGGCGTCGTTCACCACGCTGCCCGGCATCCTTCTGCGCGAGCTGGGGATCAAGGCCACGGGGAAGCGCGGTTTCCTGGTGGCTGACGGTCGGCGCATCGAGATGGAGTATGGGGAGGCCCGTGCAACCATCGACGGCGAGAGTGTGACGACGATCGTGGTCTTCGGGGAGGACGAGGCCCCTGCGCTGCTGGGGGCCTACACGTTGGAAGGTCTTGCCCTGGCGGTGGACCCGGAAGCTCAGCGGCTCGTCCCCACAAGCATGATTCTCTACTAGCGGGCTGCGGTGCTTCCGGCCCTGGAAGCACCCCATCAGCCCACCTCCTCGCTGCCGTCCTCCCCGGCTTCGGCTCGGGGCGATGCGGCCGCCTTCTCCTCCATGTAGGAGCGGATGGCGACGCGGGCCAGGATGCGCAGCCCCTTCAGGACAGCCCTGCGGTGTTCCGGCGTGTAGGACGGCATGGAGCGCTCCAGGGCGTCTTCAAGCTCCCGGCCTCCGGGCCTCTTTCGTCCATTGTTTCTTCTAGTATCTTTCATGGTGCGTGGTCGTAGCGGCGGGTCGTCGGTCCGCTGGCCTCTCTTTGCATTTCTGCGGATTCGCCGCCCGGCGCAGACGGAAGGGCGAGCGCCGGGAGGCGTCTATGCCGGCTCAGACCCCGCCGTTACGGCTGCGCGGGCGGGGCGGGCCGGTCAGTTCCTGAAGAAGGTCAACTGGAACGGCTCGCCGATGAAGATCTCCAGGCCGCCGGGCATCGTTGCGGCGAACGCGTACAGGGCGTGCAGCGCTCCTCCGGACGGCTCGGCACCCCTGCGCCACCGGTACATCTGCCTGTAGTCGACGCCGATCTTGCCGGCGAGGCCGCTCCAGGTGAAGCCGGTGAACTCCTTGAAGCGCACGAGGCGCTGGGGGAAGTCCTTCGGCAGCAGGTGGCCGTAAGAGCGGCGCTGCGGGGCGTCCGGGTTCAGGTCCAGCCTCCCGGGGAGACGGGACGAATCGTTAGTGATGTTGGTCATCGCATTCCTCCTGTGTAAAGAGCTCGTGGAAGTTCTCCACGCCTAGGGCTCTTTGCATCCGACGTCGGATGCGACCCGAGGGTGCTCGCCCCTCGTTGACCAGCATGGAGAGGTATCCGGGGCTAATCCCGATCTCCCTGGCGAGCCAGTTCTGGGAGCGGTTCAAAAGATTGAGCCGCCGCCAGAGGGCCGCAGCGTCCAGCCGGACAACGGTCCGTCCTGCACGCCTCGGGCGTCCCTTCATTGGGTTGGCGTCTCGCGAACGCATGGTTTCTCGTTCTCCTATATTCATTAGATACGGGAGCGGGGTTGTAGCTCACGCTCCCGCCGGTTTGTCCAGGTTCACAGGGGGCGGCAGTGTCTTTGGCGACTGCCATTCGGCGGGCGTGCGCCATGCGCCGCCCAGCGGTCCCAGGGCGTCTATGGCCTCCCTGTGGGAGACCCACAGGGGCACCGTGACCTGTTCCGCCCGCATCTCCTCCCGCGCCACGCGCAGGAAGTGGGTCTGTGCGATCTCGTCGTCGAAGACGACCAGGACGGCGGGCCTGACCCCGTGGTCGTCCATGGGCCTGTGAGATGAGTAATAGCGCAAATATGGCGCGAGGCGGTCCGACATCGTCGAGGGCCGCACGGCGCGGCGCTCCCACTCCAGGAAGAATGCCCAATCGGTCCCGCCCTGGCGCAGGACGCCGAAGGCGTCGGGGTTGACGGCGCGCATGCGGTCGTCGTGCCGGAAGTGGCGTGAGGCCCGGCGCGGCGGGTCGATCTGGACGACCTCCCATCCCAGTAGTGGCGCCTGCGCGGACAGAGCGGCCAGGAAGCCGTGGACGGCGGCGGTGTGCTCGATGTTTCTGAGCAGCTGCCGTGTCCTCCTGCCGGTGACGTTGCGCCACTCGAAGGAGCCCTTGGGATCCTCGAGGGCGACGCTCCACCGCTTCTTCGCCACGCCCACGGAAGTACGGTCCCTGTGGGCGAGCAGGTAGAGGCCCCGGTCGGTGAGGGCCAGTCGCCGTCCCGCATCCTGGAGGCGGGCGGCGAGGCCGAAGCCCTCCAGGGGGTTGACCAGCTGGGAGGCCCTCTGGGGCGCCACGCCCATGAGTCCGGCGAGCTCCTGGAGGGATATCCAGGGCCAGTCGGAGATGAGGTCGAGGGCGCGTTTTTCTGCGGGCCGAACTAAGAGGGGCAGCATGGGGTCGGAGATGTCCGACGCGGCGGCCCTCTCGGGAAGGTCGTCGGGGACCGAGGCGAGCCGCGACTCGTCCTCTACGGGAAGGTCTCCTCCGGGGTCGGTCCTGTCGAGGATGTAGCCCAGGTCGACGGAGGCGCTCACCTTGAGCGGTCTCCATATCCGGTCGTCCGAACCCGCCAGGACCGCCTCGCGCTCCAGGGCGAAGAGAGCGGGCACGTCGGTGGTGGAGAGCAGCCTCCGGGCGTGCCGGAGCCGCACGTCATCGGCCATGAGGGCGAGGACCGCGCCGGGCATCGGCCCTTCGCGCAGCCGCCAGAGCCGCTTGGCGAATCCCGAGCGGTCCGCGGTGATGCCCTGCCTGATAATCCCCACGGTCTTGCCGTCGGGCAGCGTCACGGCGGCGTCCAAGGGCGACGCCCGGTACCAGCGGAACCGTATGGGGTAGGCGACGTTGGAGAGGAGGACGGCCATGTGGTAGATGACGGCGAGGGCGTCCAGTCGCTCCATCAGGTTGCGCCGCCACTGCGCCGAGACGGGACGGGAGCGCACCAGGATGTCCAGGGGGGTGTCCTCCTCGTCGGCTAGCCTGCGCAGCCCCGCGGCGGTGAGGTGGAACCTTCGCGCAGGGGGAAACGGGTCGGCGGAGTGGAGCACGGAGGCGCAGGCCCGCGCGGTCTCCAGCTTCTCGACGGCCTCGTAGACCGCGGCCCTGGACCAGCCCGACACGGCGACCATCTCCTGCCGGTCGAGAAAGGGCATCCACGCCAGGGTGCGGAGCAGGTCGGGTTCACATCCTTCGGGTCTCATTCTTCGGCCTCCTCCTGGATGTCCTTCCCGGTCGATTCGCCGGTCTCATCTTCCCCGGCCTCCGCAAGGGCTTTCTTGGGCTTTTCGGTCTGCTTCCCGCCTTCCGGGTCCTGTTCCGCTTCCCCTTCCTGCGCGGCGTTTTCGAGGTCCTCGATGCCCTTGCGGTAGTCGCCCACCTTCTTGTGGCCGTCTGCGTCGGCGTACTCGCCCTCGCGGTCCGAGACGGTGTAGGCGGACGTGGCCTCGCGGATGCGGTCGGCGACGGCGGGGTCTCCCTCCTCCGGCTTCCTGACCATCATCGAGAAGGCGGGCATCCGCTCGGTCCCGACGGTGGCGCGGACGTAGCAGTGGTGGACGGGGAGCGACACGATGTCGTCCTCGGTCACCCGTTCCTTGCCCAGCTCCCAGACCAGGGTCCGGGCGTCGTTGCCCGCCACCTGGAAGACGGCGAGGCAGCCCACGTTGGCCAGCAGGGTGTCGCGCATGGTGCGGGAGAGGTCGTCGAGCTTGGCGAGGCTCTGGGTGGCCAGGATGAAGCTGGCCCCGAACTTGCCCAGCTCGGACAACATGCTCTCGTAGTCCACGCCGGGCATCGACTGCATCTCGTCGACAACGACCAGGGCGCCCCGCCGCCTGTTCAGCGCCACGCTTCCCTGCTCCCGGATCACGGCGTCCACGAGGTTGAGGATCGACGCTCCCACGAGGGCGGCCACGTCCCTGCCCACCGTTCCCTGGGAGGTGGAGACCAACAGGACGCCGCCGTCGTGGATTACCCTCCGCATATCGATGGTGGAGCGGCGCTGGCCGAGGATTGCCCTGGCCCGCTTGGATGAGGCGTAGTAGGAGAGGCGGGTCTGGACGGGGGCGAGGGCCTCGGCCTTGTACTGGCGGTGCCAGCTGCCGAAGTCCCTGGCCCACCACTCCAGCAGGTAGGGGTCAGAGACCTTCTTCAGCACGTCCTTGCGGAACGGGTCGTTGGAGAGCAGCTTGAGGCCGTCGAGGATGGTGTACTGGGCCTCCTCCTCCACCTGCTCGTTCGCTTCATGCAGCGTCTTGACGGTCTGCTCCAGGATGGACTGCATCCTCGGCCCCCACTGCTCCCACAGGCCCTTGGCGACCCTGACCACCGAGTCGGCGGTGCGGTCGCGGTCGGCGAATATGCGGGTGTCCAGCAGGTTGATGCCCGGGGAGCGGGTCTCGTCGGAAAGGTCGATGAGGCGCACCCGGTCGACGAGCGACTCGGGGACGTGTTGAAGGATCCCGGCCGCCAGGTCGGTGTGGGGGTCTATGACCACGATGGCGTCGTTGTCCCTGCCGGCCGCCTTCTCCCTCAGCTTGTGGGTGACGAGGTGGTGCATGAGGGTGGACTTGCCCATGCGGGTGCGGGCGACGTAGAGGTGGTGACGCCTGAGCAGGTCGTCGGGGAAGCGGATCTCCCGTTTGGCGCCGGCGGCGGTGTCTCCCACCAGCGCGCCGCCCCTGGTGCCCTTGGCCGAGGGGCTGAGCGCCCGTGCGCCGGACCGCTCCACCAAGGGCGTCTCGTCACCGGCGCCGGGCGGGTGCCACAGGGCGGCGATCTCGCGCACCCCCAGGACGCTACGTTTGCCGAACAGGCCGGGGCCCGGCGGGTGGAGCGACTGCGCATCGGGCACGACGGGGCGCACGCGGCTCACCCTGAAGCGGGCGCCCGCGGGGTTGTCGTAGTGGCGGTAGGCGGCGGTCACCGGACCGAGAAGCTCCCTGGCCCGCTGCTGCCCGGTGTCGGCGGGCAGGACGGCGACGACCTGGAGCTCGGCGTCGAAGGCGATTCGGGAGACCTTCTCCTGTATGAGGATGGGGTCCTCGACGCGCTTGCGGGCCTTCTTCCAGCGCCACCAGCCCCAGCCGCCGACCGCCAGCCCCAGGGCCGTGACCGTGCCCAGGGCCGCGGCCTTCCATATCTCGCCGTCCTGCACCCACAGGTAGCCCTTCAGCGCGGCGAGAGCCCCCAGTCCCAGGACGGCCATCGTCACGCCGTCCATCTGGAGAGGCTTGGTCTGGTAGGTGTAGGCGGGCTCTCGCGGCTCCATGCCGGGCCGCTTGTGGGCCTTGTCCAGATGGCCCTGCGACCAGTCGGGTCCCAGGGAGCGCAGCATCAGCCGCGCCACCACGCGCTCCCCCTCGTACAGGGCCGAAAGAGCGCCCATGAGGGCTATCAGGGGGTCGGAGCCGGGGTCGAGGAGGTCGTCGTCGCGGAAGGTGCGCAGGGGGACGTACTCGGGGCCGTCGGCCCGCAGCGTGACGGCCCACGCCTGCTCGCCTTCTTCGAGGCGCAGGGGGTCGTCCTCTTCGTCGACCTTCTGTATCCGGGCCTGGGGGTAGTGGGCGGAGAGCTGGGCTCGCACCACCCGGTCGTCGAGGCAGCGGGCCATGAGGGTCACGCCGTCCATGTCCCCGGTCAGCTCCAGGGAGAAGGGTTCGGGGACGGCGATGGACTGGAGGAGGTTCTCGACGCCCAGCAGGGTGCGCTCCCCCGTCCTGGGCGGCGTCACCGCCAGCAGGACGGGGTCCTTCCTGTCGTCGTCGTTTCCAAAGAGGATTTCCTTCGGGTTGAGCTTCATAGGTGTCATTCCTTTCTCTAATGGCGTCCGGGCCGCCACTCGATTACCGCCGTCTCCTCCGGCGTGGCCTCGATGCGGACCGGGAATCGCTGGCCTCTTGCCAGCAGCAGGCCGTCCCCACGCGGGCATGAGAGGAGCCAGCGTTGGAGGTCCTCGGGGAGGTCGAAGGCGTCGCCGACCGTGCCGATGGCGGCGGCGTCCTGCTGGAGGAGCAGCTTGAAGGCGGCGTTCTGTAGCAACGCTCTACCGGAGTGGCCGGTGATGGTCCTCGACGTATCCTCGGAGAGCAGGTCCTGGACGTCCTGGGTGATGAACTGGAGCCCCAGCCGGTGCTTGCGCGCCCGCTTCGCCATCGACACCATGAAGGCCGCGCCCTCGGGGTGCTGCATGATCGACCACACCTCGTCCACGACCAGCAGGCGGGGCTTGGGGTCCTGGGCGGCGGCGGCCCACACCGTCTCGGTGCAGACCATCGCGGCGGCGGGCCTCAGCTCCGGCTCCAGCAGCCGCAGGTCGAAGACGGTGACCAGGGCCTCGCTGCCCAGCAGGTCGTCACCCTCGTCGGAGAGCAGGTGGCGGAGGCTGCCGGTGGCGAAGGGCCTGAGCAGCCGGGCCAGGTCGGGGTCTCCCGCCTCGCTCTCTTGCAGATATTTGTAGAAATCCCTGAAGCCGGTGCGCTCGCGGGGCTTGGCGTAGTAGCCGGCCAGGGCGTGGTCGAGGGAGGCCCTGCGCTCCGCGCCGAGGCTCTCTCCCACCATGACCTCGATGAGCCTGCGCAGGCTGCCGATGCGCTGGAGCATCTCCTCGGAGTCGCCCTTGTCGATCACGAAGGGGTTCATGCCCTCGCCCGGGACGCCCGGCGACAGCACCCTTCCGCCCGCTGCGCGGGCCATGTCCGCGTACTCGCCCTCCGGGTCGATGACGTAGGCGGTGATGCCTCTCGTCAATCCCCGGAGCACTCCGAGCTTGGTGGCGAAGCTCTTGCCACTTCCCGACCTTGCGAGGACGGCGGTGTTGGCGTTCAGGTGCGTGCCGTCCCAGGGGTCGTAGACCACCGGCGAGCAGGCCCGCATGTCGATGCCGTAGAGGGTGCCGGAGCGGGTGTCCAGGTCCGGCGGGGAGAAGGGGAAGAGCCTTGCGATGCTGGAGGTGTCCAGGCTGCGCCACTCGGCCACGGCGTTCAGGCCCAGGGGCAGGGTGGACAACAGACCTTCTCTCTGCCGGAAGGCCAGGTTGTCCAGCTTGCCCAGGGTCGCGGCGAAGTGGGCCTTGGCCCGCTGGGTCATCTCCCTCAGCGACGCCTCGTCCCTGGCATGGAGCGTGACCGACAGGGAGGCATGAAACAGCCGCTCCCTGCCCCGCTGCACCTCGTCCCTGAGGCGGGTGATGTCCTCCAGGGCGATCTCCGCCTCCGGGGACATGGTGCGTCCGCGCTTGAAGGAGAGGCTCTGGGCCGACTCGAACCTGACCTTCTGCCACTCCAGCGTCCTCGCCGCCTGCTCCGCCGGTATGGGGCCGACGTGGACGGAGAGGTCCATCGGCGCTCCCGCCGCCATGAGCCCTTGGAGGAAGCCGGGGGCCAGCGAGCGGGGCCAGCGTCCCAGGTGCAGGGAACGAGTGAGCTGGTCGCCCACGCGAACTTCACGCCGGTTGACCTCGACCTCGACGGGCTTCTCCTCATCGAACTCGGCGGGTGAGCCGCCGAGGGCGGCCGACACGAGGAACATCCTTAGCTGGCGGCCTCTCAAGGGGTGGACGGCCAGCCCCGCCCTTGCCAGCAGCCCGCGCAGGTCGTCCAGCCGGGCCGCCTCGCACACGGCGTAGAAGCGCCGGTCGAGGATGCCGTCGCGGGCCTCAAGGTCGGTGAGCAGACGCCCGAGGGACTCCGCCGCCGCTCTGGTCTGCGGAGGAAGGTCCTCCGGCTGCGCCTGTTCCAACTTGTCCCTCATTGGTTCGAGGCGCGGCGGGTGCTGTCTGACGAGCAGCTGCGCCGGGAAGTCCAGGGCGTTGAGCGCCCCGGCGAAGGCCCCGAGCTTCGGCTCGTCGATCTCCAGACCCATCACCTCGCAGACGCCGAGCTTCATCCCGTCCAGACGCACCGGGCCGTCGTCGTCCAGGTGCGAGAGCATGAAGAACAGGGGCAGGTCCGGCGGCGGCTTGGGGACCGGGGTCTCCGTCGTTGCGCCGGATTCCGGCTCCGTGGAGAGTCCGCCCTCCGGCAATGCCGGCGGAGCGACGGCCCCGTCCGGGGCGCTCTCCGCTCCGCGTCTGGTGATTCGTTCAATCAGCTTCTTCAATTCCGTAGCTTCCTTTGCTCTATGGGGTTGGGAAGGGGACCAGGCCGCTCCTCAGCAGCGCGGCCACGCCCTTGGCCGAAAGCACCAGGACCAGGCCGATCACCGCCATGACGACGGCGATCTTGGCCCGCCCCCCGCCGCGCTCCTCGCCTCCCTCGGCCATCAGGACGAAACCCGCCCAGACGATGGCGAAGAGGCAGACGCCGGAGGCGGCGTAGGACATGGCGGTGAGCACGCGGTCGAACTGCTCGATCATGGCCTCCTTCGTGTCCGGGGCCGCGCCGGTGGTCGCCAGCGCGACCCCGGCCAGAAGCGTCGCCGTCAGCGCCCGCCTCACCAGGGCCACTCCCATCCCAGCAGGTCGAACCATTCGCCCAGGCCGCCGGCGGGCTCCTGATCGGCGGGCGGGTCTTCCGGCTCCGGCTGGGGCAGGACCAGGACCTCGAAGGGGTCGTCGGATCCCACGGCGGACGCCAGGCCCAGGGACTCCTCGCGGCTGCGGCTGATGGGCGAACGCTCCACCGTCTCGGCCTTGACGTGCTCCTTGTGCAGGACGTCCACCGTCACCTGCTTCGCGATGGTGGCGCTGGGGACGTAGGCGTAGGCCGTCGCGGTGGCGGACTCCGTGGAGCCGTCCTCGTTGGTCACGGTCACCGTCTGGCTGTCGTAGTCGCTGTCCCCGGGACGATGGAGGTGCACGGTCCTGGTGACCTGCTCCACTCGCTCCGGGTGGTGGGTGAGCTGCGTCAGCGGGGGGATGGGGATGCGGAGGCTCGCCTCCAGGCTCACGTCCACGCTCACGGCGTGAATCGCCAGACCATCCCCGATGGGAAGCCGGAAGCGGGTCTCGCCGTCGGGGACGAAGGCGACGCTCGCCTGCGACGCGCCCGTCGATGCGGCGACGGTCCCCGTGACCGCCGTCACCTGGGCGTCTAAGAGCGCCGTTTGGCTGATGCTCTCGTGCCCGGCCACCATCTGGAGCTCCACCGGGTGCTCGGTGTGCGTAACGCACTCGGAGTCGATGACTCCGCTGACCGCTCCGGGCGTCCAGCCCAGGGAGGCCAGCCTGACGTTGCAAAGCTCGCCCTCTGCTTCGGGAAGCGGGTACGGTATTTGCTCGGTCTTGACCGTGAGCGCCCCGGCCTGGCCGAGGGTGTCCTCCCAGGAGACGGTGAAGGACGGCGCCGGGCCGTGGAGGGGGAGGGAGTAGTCGATGCTCTCCCCCTCGGCCAGGGAAGCCGACCCCCAGAAGCGGAGCCAGCTCCCCTCCGGGCCGCCGTATGCCCTCATTCGCAGGTCGATGTTGGTGGCTGCTCTCAGGGTTACGGCGGCCCGGTCGCCGGAGACGGTGAGCGCCTCGACGAATATCCGGCGTCCCTCCACCGGCTCGGTCAACTCGAAGTCGATCTCGTCCCGCCAGGGCTCGTGGTCGTCGGCCAGGACCGCCTGGGGCACCGTCGCGACCGCCATCAGGACGGCCAGGGCCACCACCGGAATCCAGCCCATGCGGGGCTTCCTTCGTTTGCTCTGAAGGGTCTCGGCCCGGTGGTCGTGACTCTGGCCGCTCCCTCCGTCCTTCCCCCTGCGCTTGCCGAACCAGCGCATGCGCCCGTTGCGGCGCTCCTTGTTCTTGCGGGTCTTCCTGTTCTTGCGCAGCCTTGCCAGGCCGCGTCCGGCGCGTTTCGCCATCAGGCTCAGCGGGCCGGGGCCGCTCTTCACCGGCTGCGCCGGCGCGGGCGGCTCGCTCCTCACCAGCTGGGACACCGGCCCGGCGTAGAGCCTGGCCCCCAGCCGGTACTTCAGCAGGTCGGCGGCCACCAGGGGCAGCCGCCTTCCCCCTATCTTCCCCACCACCATCGCCACCCCGAACAGCCCGAGGACGACGGCTATCGCCATGCGCACCTCGGACGGGCCGACGGGGGCGTAACGGTATGCGCCGTAGGAGATGGCGCACACCGCCATCACCGCCACGATCTGCGGGAAGGTGAACCCCAGCAGCACCCTGTCCTCAGCCTGGACGTGAGTCGGTACCTCGTGTTCTCTCATGGTCTGTTCCTCCCTTCTCACGTCGGCCTAGCTGTCCGATGGGGGTGTGGGTTCGGGCAGCACGTCGTCGATTTCGATGCCCGGGTCCACGACCGCGTTCATCACCAACTCCACGACGCCGTAGGCGACCAGGGCCAGGACGATGCCCGCCAGGGCGGTCATCATTGCGCTCTTGCCGCGCTCCATCTGGTGGGGCGCTCCCGATGCCGTCAGGTACAGGTACGCGCCGTAGATGAAGAAGCCCACGCCTATCGCGCCCACGACGCCCAGCAGGATGCCCACCAGGTTCGAGATCGTCTGTGTAAGGTCTTCCATTCGTTCTTTCTCCTCTTTTCCGCCGGACGCTGGTCGGTTGCCCGGCGTTCATCACTTCGTCTTCTCGCCTCTATGACTCCCCGCTACTTACACATCGCTCCTCCCTCCCTTGCTTTACTTATCGACGCGAATTCCGTCGTTGGCTTGCTAGTCGTTTCCTGAGCTACTCGCCGCTGCTTCTGGGCTCTCCGCCGCCGTCTCCCCCTCCGGCAGATGGGGTGGCCATCGAGGCTGCCGAGCTGAGACCGGAGGCCGCCGCCGAAACGCCCGCGCTGGCCGCCATCGCGCCCACCGCCATGCCTCCCGGCCCTCCCGCCGCTCCGCCCGCCACCAGCCCGATGGTCTTCGCCGCGCGCACCATCGAAGAGGGCAGGTTCATGCCGAAATAGAGCATTGAGAGCCAGGAGTCGAAGGTCCCTGAGTTGCCCAGCATCGACGGCACCCGGGTCGCCATGTAGATGAAGGCCAGGGACATGAGCAGCTTCCAGATGAGGTCCTGCACCGGCTCGAAGGCGGCGATGGCGGCGACCTCATTCAGAAAGCCGAAGCCGAGGGCCAGAGCGATGAGCTGGATGGCCTGCTGGAACACCGTCGTCATGAAGAGGCGCAGCCAGTGCCTTCCCCAGCCCGCCGTGTGGGGCAAAATCCAGAGCCCCAATGCGATGGGGGCCAGGGCGAGCAGGATGTCGATGAGGGCCAGGCGCAGCACCATCTGCACGATCACGTAGAGGACGAAGAAGCCGTAGACCAGGTAGAGGACGGCCAGCAGCAGGGCCATGCCCACGCTCCCGGCGTTGACTGCGGTCAGCAGCGTCCTCAACGTGGAGCGGAGCATGTCGCCGGCGGTGACGTTGAGGGAGACGGCTATGAAGCCCGACACGGCGTCGGCCACGTCGAGGACCAGGGCACACCACCAGAGGGACGATGCGGCGGCCACGAGGCCGAGCACCAGGCGGGGGACCATCTCCCGCCATCCCGCCTGCTGGCGTCCAAGGTGCTCACTCACGATGAGGCTGAGGCCCATCCAGCCGAGGATCACGACCAGCGCGCCGGACGTGATGGCCCAGACGACGATCCACGCCTGGCGCACCAGGTCGTGGGCGTAGGTGAGGTCGGGCGGGGTGCCGGTGAGGATGTCGCTCATGAGCCGGAGTCCCTCCGGCAGTTGTCGACGTCCTCGCCGCTGGCCCGCTCCACGACCCCGCAGAGTGTCCCGTGGACTCCCTCGACCATCCAGCCGGCGAAGGCCCTCGCCCAGCGTCCGGGGTTGAGGGCGGAGAGGATCTTGTCCCAGATGCGGCCCGGCTGGTAGATGGGGACGACGGCGTAGAAGTCGCCTCTCTTGCCGTCCTCGGCGACGGCCAGCATCACCAGCAGGTAGGCCCGGTCGCGATCGAGGTCGGGGTGTTCGTCGAGGTCGGGGTACTCCCACGAGTACTCCCAGCCGTCGCCTCTCTTCTTCTCGCCACCCTTCACCCGGTACATGGCGCTTATCCAGTCGCCGGTGTCGGCGTCGCGGACGGCGTAGAAGAGGTCCGCGATCTCCCGGTCGAAGAGGGGCCGGGCGACGAACTCCCCCTTCTTCTTGCGCTCCACGAAGTCCCGGTCGGCATTGACGAGGGTCAGGTCGTCGGGCGGGGACTGGGCCAGGGCGATCCCGCTTGAAGGAATCGCCACCAGCGCCGCCAGGAGCAGCGCGGATGCCAGGGGAATAAACCGCCTGAACAACCGGAGTTTCGATTTCAGCGCCAAGATGTTCACCTCCCTGCGTTTTGCCGCGATGCGTTCGGTTGCATCGCTCGACAGAGAGTGTGAAGAAGCGAATTACGGGTGGAAACTACCTGAAAGTCTTATCAAATGATGTGCCTTTCAGGGCGCTAGGATTTCGGCCTCGGACATGCAGTAATGGGGGTGTACAGGAAAGTGACTTTCGTCGGGAAGTCGTCAGTCGGGTCGTGGGCAAGCTGAAACAGGGGTAAATCACCCCCCTACAGGAGGTAAACAGTGAACACTTTGTTGAAAGGCCCCAGTCCGGTTCCAGGCGCTGAAACTCGCTGGATGTGGAGGTGTAAACACGGCAGCAATTCGGCGGGTCGGTCGGGAAACCGGCGAAATCTGCGGTGGATGTGGGGGTGCATGACGCCGGTCGGAGACGGAGGCTGACACCGGTCCAAAGCTGAGGGCAATTCTTGAGAAGGAAAAAATTGCCATGAAAACTACCGAACACGGCATCGAAAGCAGCAAGGACGTGGAGAACGTCTACCACATGCGGCTCATGGCGCTGCTGCAAGAGCTGGTGCGGGACAAGGGGTACAAGGGCGCGGCGCGGGTGCTGGAGATCGACCCGCAGACGGTGACCGACAGCGCCAAGACCGGGCAGCTGACCCGGCGGGTGCGCCAGGCGTTGGAGCGTGCGTTGCAGGAGGGCGTCGGCTCGGCGGCGGAGCGGCAGCGCAGGCGCAACGAGGAACTCGAAGGGCGGTTGCAGGCGGTTGAGGAGGGCCACGAGGAGCTGGGCAAGGAGGTGCGGAGGCGTCTGTCCGGCATCGAGGGCGAGGTGGCGGCCCTGCGGCGGGACAGCTCCCAGGCGACCGGGGCCGGTCATGCCGGCGCCGGTCCATTCCGGTCAGAGGAGTCAGGCGATGCGGAAGCCGGGGCGACGCGGGCGGACAGGAAGCCTCCCACGAAGCCGTCGATTCGGCGGGAGTACCCCGACCTTGCGACCCGGGAGCCGGCCGACGACGACGAGGAGATATTCGGCGATGCGTGGCCGCTGATCGTCGAGTGGCGGGAGCTGAAGGACTCGCACCCCAACGAGGGCGGGGGCTTCGACTGGCTGACGGCCCAGGAGCGTCTGCTGGTCGCGGAGCTGGCCCTGCTCGAAGAGCATGGGATGACGCTTCCCCCGGAGAAGCAACCGCTGCGGGGCCTCGACCGGAGCGGACAGGTCAGCTGGCGCAGGACGGCGCTCTTCGACACGCGGAGAGCGCTGCGAAAGTGGGAGCTTCTGCGCAAGGTCGGGCGCTTCGTTTCGTTCGGCCGGTGGTGGAAGTGACCGGGGCGAGTGTGCGGCGGGTTGCCGTACGCTCGATGTGAACTCTTGTTGAACTATATATGAACTAAACATGACCTAAATCGAACGATCTGGGCGGTGTTTGGCGGACATACCCTGCAGGGCATACCCAGCCGGTTTCGGGTGGGGTAATAATGAACGCACTGTTTGGCTTTCTCCAAGGTTTCCGACCATAGAAACCTGGGTGCGTGATCCCTGTTGCACGGGTTGACCTTAGAGTTGCCCACGAGGGAATGCTGGCCACTGCGGAGTTTGACGTTGGTCCTTCGCAACCAGCGCGGGCCGAATCGACGGGGTTTGACACTGGTCCTTCGTCCTCGGTCCACGTCCATCGGGTGCAGTTTGACGTTGGTCCTTCACCCGATGGACACCGGTCCGGCGAGTTGGGGTTGATCGCTCAATCCGCTGGGCGTTCGTTCGGTGGCTGAGGTTGATCGCCTCATCCGCTGGACATCTGGGAACGGAGCGCTTCCTGTGCTTCTTCCCAAGCAAGCTGGTCGGATGCGTCTTTCGCTCCGACCGGTTCCTCATGCCTGCGGCATGGCTGACTGACAGCCAGGGCCGTAGCTTCGACACGCGCCGGTCTGCAACTGAGAAGCAGGCTGGCCGCTTCACGTCTCGCAGCTTCCCCCCAACCTGGACGCTATCCACCCTGGGCGAGCTGCGTCTTTCATTCACCCCACTCCGTCTTTCGCGTTCGCCATGCGACCGTGGGCGGAGTGCGTCTTCGGCATTCGGACACGGCATCAGGAAACCAGGCAAAGGAGGTTCATCGGCATGGACGAATCAGGAACACAGACGAAGGAAGGAGGTCAGGTCATGGCGGAACAGTACGTGGGACCGAGCGCGAAGCGGGTCGCCGACCTGCTGCCGCACCGGGTCAGCTTCGAGCGGGGCTGGTTCTGGACGACGACGGCGGTCTGTCACGGCGGGAAGTCGGACGGGCTGGCGTTTCGGCAGCGGCCCGACGGCAATGGCATCGACGTGCGGTGCCACACCGGGGGCTGCTCGGCCGGCGTGGTGATCACCGAGTTCGAGGCGCTCGTCGGGCTGCCCATCTGGACGGCCTACGAGCCGGTGCGCGACGCGGCGGTCAAGGCCCCTGAGAAGCGGCCCTGGTGGAAGCAGAGGCGGGTCCTCGCGCCTGCGGTGGTCGCACTGGTCATCGCGGCGCCGCTCATCACCGGCGACGGCGAGCTCTTCTTCCTGAACCTCGTCGGGCTGGGCATCGGCTGGATGTTGCTACGGCGGTTCATGCCCCGGCGTCCTCCGATAAGGAGGTTCAGGCGCTGACCGAGGGCCTCCCGCTCTCTTATACCCATCCCAACACGCAAGGGCCGTCTCCATCCGGGGGCGGCCCTTCTTCTTTGCCCGCAAGCGGGCGCGGATCGAAGGCAACAAAGCAATGGCACTTAGGAGGTGCATGATGACGACGGCGACATTGGCAGCAGGCAATCGGACGGACACGGCGGTGGACAGGCCCCGGCGCAGCCTGGAGGAGCTGGTGGACCAGCTCTTCGCGGCGATGGGCTTCGGGGACGAGCCGGAGACGGCGCAGCCGCAGACGGGGCCGAGCGCGGTGCGCTCGATCCACGAGGCCCGTCGGCTCAGGCAGGCGGGGGACGTCGACACGGCGCTGGCGGTCCTCGCCGGCGTGAAGGCGGCGACGGCGGGACCGCGAGAGGCCCGGTGGGCCTTCGCCGAGTGGAAGCAGCTGGTGAGGCGGCGGTTCGGCGGCCTCGGCGCCCTGGTCTACAGCGAGGGCACGGGCCGGGCCGCTGCGGTGGTCCCCAGGGATGACGGCGCGCTGGAGGTCGCTGCCGTCCTGGGGATGCGCTGGCGGCCGGGCAAGGTCGTCTCGCGGCGCAGCCTCCGGGGCCTGCGGCCCCTGACCGGAGGTGCGTGATGGTCACGGCCAACGTGGACATCCCCGCGCTGAAGGCGCGTCACCCCTTGGGCGACGCAGTTGAGGCGGCCGGGGTGCGGCTGCGCGGTCGTGGAAGGGTCCGCCAGGGCGTCTGCCCCTTCCACGACGAGGCGGAGGGCAGCTTCACGGTGTACGGCGACTCGGAAAGGTTCTACTGCTTCGGCTGCGGCGAGGGGGGCGACGTCCTGGACTTCATCCAGAGGTCCGAGGGGCTGAGCCTCCCTGAGGCCATCGCGCGGCTGGACGGCAGCCCGGGGCTTGCGCCCAGGGCCGCTCAGCGTCCAGCCGGACCGCGGCGTCCCGGGTCCGCCGCGCTGCCTCCCCGCGAACCCGACCTGCTGACGGCGGCGGCGCGCTTCTACGCCGGAGAGGTCCGGCGTTCCTCAGAAGCGCGGGGGTACCTGGCCTCGCGGGGCGTCGGCCCGGTCGCCGCAGCCCGCCTCGGTCTCGGCTATGCGCCGGGCGGCGGGCTGCGGCAGGCCCTGGAGTCCCTCGGCTTCTCCGAGAAGCGCATCCGGGACTCAGGGCTGTTCATGGAGCGGGGAGCGGAGCGGTTCGCCGGCATGGTCGTCGTTCCCGACGTTACCGGCGGCCTAGTCCGCTGGCTTGCGGGCCGGGCCGTCGATCCCGGCCGGACTCCCCGGTTCCAGGCGCTGCCCGGCCCCAAACCGGTGCTGGGCCTCGGGCGTCTCGGCCCCACTCCGCTGTGGGCGGTCGTCACCGAGGGGCTGTTCGACTGGGTCGCCCTCGCTGGATGGGAGTTCCCGGCCGCCGCCGCCCTGGGCACCCAGGGAGTTGAGCGGATCGCCGAGGCCCTCCGGGTCTGCAACCGCGTCTTCCTCGCCTTCGACAGCGACGACGCGGGCCGGGAGGCGACGGAGCGGCTTCAGGCCCTGCTGGGTCGCAGGGCCGCCGCCGTCACCCTTCCCCCCGGCATCGGCGACGTGGCCGAGCTTGCGGCCCGGCCACACGGACGCGCCGCCTTCCTCCGCCTGCTCTGGCAGGCCGCCCGCTCCGCCCGCTAGCGGCTCCCCGCCGCTCCCCAGCGGGCTTCGCTCCACTACTCCCTCTCCCTCACCACCCATCCCCTCCAACGGGGCCTGCCGCGCTCCGCCGCTTGCCTGCGGGACTCGCGCCCGCACCACCCCCACTCTCACCGCCAAGGAGGACCTATGCCCGATTCACGACGGGCTCCGCCCGCGCACGGCTTCCCGTAGGGGCAGCCGCATCGCTCATTCACTACAGGAAAGACACCAAGGAAGGAGTTTCCAGATGTTCAACAAGAACGGAAGCAACAACGGAAACGGGAGCGCGAACGGCGTCCACAAGGACACCGCCGTCGCCTCGCGCAACGGCAACGGGCACAGGCCCGACGCCCCCATCGTCACCGAGCACGAGCTGCTCTGGGACGGGCTCTCGCCCGCCGTCACGCAGTCGCTCGGTCAGCCCATCGACCCCGAGCTGGTCTCCCAGCGCAAGGGGCGGGGCGGCAGGTCCTTCGATTACCTCGAAGGCCACGCCGTCATCGACCAGGCCAACCGCATCTTCGGCTACGGCGGGTGGGGCTACGAACTGGTGGGGGACGTGACGCTGCGCCGCATCGAGACGGTCGACCCCCAGACCGGCGAGGTGAAGGTGGAACAGGGCTACAGCGCCCCGGTGCGGGTCACCGTCGCGGGCGCCCTGCCCCGCACCGACCTCGGCGTCCACCCGGTGGCCGAGGACACCTTTGACGGGCATGACACGGCGATGAAGGGCGCCGTCACGGACGGCCTGAAGCGGGCCTTCCGCAGCTTCGGAGTCCAGTTCGGCAACGGCTTCTACGGGGACCAGCCGCAGACCGTCAACCAGCCGCAACCGCAGCGCGTCCCCGCCCCGGCCAACGGCAACTCCGGCCGGGCTCAGTCCAACGGCAAGAGCCCCGTTCGGCAGGCTCAGAGCTTGCCCTCGACTGGATCGGGGGACAGGCGCAACGAGTCCCAGGAGGAGATGCTCCGGAGGCGGCTCTTCGAGATTGCCGCCGACCAGGGTCTCGACGAGGACCAGGTGCGGAGCGCCGTGGTCGACCGGACGGGTAAGAGCATCGACGACCTGGCGGCCGCCGAGCTGGGTCCGCTGGTCGAGGCCGCCGCCAACAAGCTCCGGCAGATGCAGCAGGCGCAGGCCGCCTAGTCCGCCGGTCGGTTCAGGTTCGGAATGGAGCGGGGTCGTCTCTCCTTCGTGGGGCGGCCCCGCTCCTTCATTACAGGATGACAAGGAGGTCTGAAATGACGACGAACGTTACCTACACACCCTGGGGCTGGACGCGGGACGTCAAGGAGCTTGCCGAGGGCGTCTGGCGGGTCTCGACGCCGAGCCACGGCGGGCTGAAGCTCAGCACGGAACGGTGGGACTCCCTTCCCGCCGAACTGCGGGACGCCATGTACACGCAGACCTTCGCAGAGGAGGACTGCGAGGAGCCTATCGTCAGGACGCTCCTCGGCCTCGGCGACGCCCATGAGAGGGAGTTGGCGCTCACGGTGGCCGGCTACTTCGACCGGTACGCTCCGGCGCTGCCCCATCTCCGCGACCTTCCGCCGGGCCTCCACTACCACGCGGTCGCCTACTGGGGCGGCCTCGGCACTGACCCCTTCGAGCGGTTCGACACCCTCATCGAGGTCGAGTCCTTCGTGGGCGACGCCGGGATGGTGCGGGCCTACGGGAGGATGGAGGCCATCGAGTGCGCAGGGACGCGCCCGCTCTGCCTCGGAAGGGCGGACAGGCCATGAGCACCACGACGCGGCAAAGGCCGCGTAGCCTTCCCAGCACGACCACCCGGCTGCAGACCGAGATGGGGAACCTCTTCATCACCGTCTCGACGGACGAGAACGGCGAGCCCTTCGAGGTCTTCGGGGCGCTCGGCAAGGGCGGCAGCTTCCAGCACGGCGTGACCGAGCTGGCCTGCCGCCTCATCTCCCTGCACATGCGCAGGGGAACGCCGCTGGAAGAGGTGATCGATCAGATTCAGGGCATACAGGAGATGCAGCCGTTCTTCAACCAGATGGGCGACGGGAGGAGTGTGGCGATCCTGGGTCTCGGGGACGGCATCGCCCACATCCTCAAGGCACACCTGAAGGCCGGAGAGGAGAGACGGGCGGCGCAAGAGGAAGCGGAAGCCGAGGCGAAGGTCGCCGCCTGAACACCCCCTGCTTCCAACTACAGGAGACAAGGAGAAAGAACCATGACGACAGAGACTATCGACAGGGCGGAGGTCTTCTCCCGCCCCGCGGCGCGTTTCGACGCCGACGGCAACCTGGAGGTGCGGGCGTCGTCCGCCCTGGGCTGCCGCCGCGCCCTCTGGTACTCGGCGACGGGCTACCAGCCGACGAATCCCCCCAGCGAGGAGTCGCTGACGGCGATGGAGGCGGGCAACGCCCTGGAGCCGGTGGTGGTTCGGGCGATGGAGCGGGCGGGCTGGAAGGTGGACGCCCCCGATCCCCGGGACCCGCACCAGGTGACCGTGCGCATCGGCCCGAACCTGCTGGTCACGGGACACCCCGACGGCACGGTGCGGATGTCTATAGGGGAGGACGAAGCGCCCCCTCAACTCTTCCTCTTCGAGGGAGAGACGCAGGGTCCTGCCTACGGCGACCCGATGGTCGTCGAGATCAAGACGCGGGGACCGGAGGCGTTCAAGCGCTGGCAGACGCTGGGAGCGGAGCGCAGCCACCCGGCGTCGGTGGCCCAGGCCGCCCTCTACTCCCTCGGCGAGTTCGGCGACCTGCGGGACGCGGTCATCGCCACGATGGACACGGGGGCTCGCACCTGGGACTGGGAGCGGATTCCCGCCAAGCGACTGGAGAGGGCCTTGCAGGATGCCTGCGAGTGGCTGGGTGAGCTTGCCGCCCACCACGTCGAGAACGGGCCGGACCCCGACGCGCTGCCGGACCGGGACTTCTCCGCTAGTAGCTGGCAGTGCCGGAGCTGCCCCTTCCTGGCGGTCTGCCTGCCGGGAGCGGCGGAAGAGGTCGAGACAGACGAATCCGAGATAGAGGACAAGGAGGTGAGCGACGAAGAGGCACGGGACGCGGTGGCGGCCTACGCAGAGGCTCAGGAGTCCATCAAGGAGCCTGAGAAGGCCAAGCGCGCCGCGCTGGACACCCTGAAGGCGTGGATGCGCCGCCAGGGGGACTCCAAGGCGACGGTGGGTGACCGGACGGTCACCCTCGTCACCTCGACCAGGTACTCCGTGAACCACCGCAGGCTCAACGAGGCGCTTGACCCCGAGGTCCGGGCCGAGATCGTCACCGAGAGCGAGTCGGAGTACGTGCGGGTGAACACCTAGACGCTTCCCCTGCTGGGAGCGCAGGACGGGGCCGTCTTCCCTTCTACAGGGGGCGGCCCCGCTCTCATTCAAGACGGGCGCGGCAACACCGCGCTACTACACACACAAGGAGAAACGCAATGTCACGCACCATCAACAAAGTTGAGCTTCTGGGCAGGGTCGGGACCGACCCCGAGATGCGCTACACGCCGAACGGCACCGCCGTCACCAAGCTGCGGCTGGCGACCGACCGCTACCGCAAGGACGCCGAGAACGAGACCGATTGGCACGACGTCGTGGTTTGGGGCGCTACCGCGGAGGCCGTGAACCAGTACGTCGGGACGGGCCAGCGGGTCTACGTCGCGGGCCGCCTCGTCCAGAACTCGTGGGAGAACGACGACGGCCAGCGCCGCCACCGCACCGAGGTCCACGCCTCCGAGGTCGTGTTCCTCGACTCCCGCAACGGGAACGGCCACGGCGACCCCGCGGACATCGAGGAGCCGGTCGGCGCTTCTCCCTTCTAGTCCCGCAACCGCAGGGCGACGCCTTTCAGAAGGCGCAATCACGGGGCCGCTTCCACCTCCAGGAGGCGGCCCCGCTTTCTGTTCTAACCGATAGCGAAGGAGACCGACATGACCGCCACAGCGATACACGCCGACACCCTATCGACAAGCGCCCAGCTTTCACTCTTCCAGACCGAGGGGCAGGCTCTACTCGACGCCCTGCGCAACAACCTGAACCTGCTGGGCGAGATCGCTTTGCGCTACGGGGTGGAGACCCAGCCGGAACGCGTGGACGACCCGCCCTCGATTACCACTCCCCATGACGTCCACAAGCTGCTCGCGCCGGAGTTATCCGGGCTCGCCCAGGAGCAACTGCGGGTGCTGCTGCTCAACACCAAGAACGTGGTGGTCGGCCAGCGTGTCGTCTACCAGGGCAACGTCAACTCCTCGATGATCCGGCCCGCCGAGGTGCTGCGCCCCGCCGTCGTCGAGGCCGTCCCCAGCATCATCATCAGCCACAACCACCCCAGCCAGGACCCCACTCCCAGCGCGCAGGACGCCGCCATCACCAGGGACATAGACCAGGCGGGCAAGCTCCTGGGCATCGAGTTGCTGGACCACGTGGTCATCGGCGGCGAGCGGTTCGTCAGCCTCAAGGAACGGGGCCTCATGTCCTGACGGCCCGCGCCGTCCGGCTCTCACGCGGGGGACACCCTCCCGCGCTTGCATCACCCACACCAAGGAACGAAAGGAGACTGCCCATGTTGCAGACTCACGCCATAGACCCCGAAGACCTGTTCACCATAAGCGCAGGCGGCTTCAACGCCACCGCCGACGCCTTCGCCCGCGACGACCGGACGGACGGCCTCTGGTTCGTCTCGATGGTCGGCTCCCAGACGGCGCTGAAGGCGATCTGGGCCTCGCTGCTCAAGCAGCCCCCGGACGTCGCCCACCTGATACGGGGCGCCGACGGGATGGCGCTCCACGGCGGATACGAGCGGTGCATCATCCCGTACGAGACCATCGGAACGTGGACGACGAAGATCGCCCGCCTGCCGGTGACCGGCGGCTGGCACGCCCTCGTGTATACCAAGACGGCGGAGTTCGGCTACGAGAAGGACTCCTTCCTCCTACTGGCGCAGACGAAGGAGGAGGCCCCGGCCCTCCACCACCGCTTCCTGGACAAGCGCAGTCCGCTTCCCCTCCACGGCTCCTGGGCCGGTTGGCTCTGGGAGCGGGGCATCGAGGAGGAGGAGATAGTCCCCCTGCAGTCGGTGGGCGTCTCCGCCTACCGGTGCTCTCCCAAGGCCCAGAAGCTCAGGGAAGACCTGTCCGACGCGGTGGCGTCGGGCAGGCTCACACTGCCCAGGGAGGACCTCGCGGCGGCGGGAGGCGCGACGTCATGATCGACTACCGCTACGACGACGGCGGCCGGGAAGCCGCCGGTTACCGTGGCAGGACCGGCGACTGCGTCGTCCGCGCCATCGCCATCTGCACCGGCGAGGACTACCGCGCCGTCTACCTCACGATGGCCGAGCACATGAAGCGCAACGGCTACGCCGCCAGCGGCAACGCCTACGCCACACGGGAGCGCAACCGCAAAGCGCCCCGCAGCAAGGGCCAGATCGCTGCCCGGCGCGTCCAGGACCGCGTTCTCGAAGCCTACGGCTTCCGGAAGGTCCGCCTCCCGGCGGGAGCGCGCCCGACATTCACGGAGGCGCACCACCAGTTCGGCGACTGCATCGTCGGCACTACCAAGCACGTGGCGGCCGTCGTGAACGGCGCCCTGCGAGACACCTTCGACGGCCGCACCTACGAGTGGGACGTCGAGACGCGCGACCGCAAGGCCCAGTCCGTCTGGGTGCGGCGCAATGCGACGGCAAACGACACCCAGAAAGGAGACACGACATGAGACTGGCTGCCCAGGCAAAAGGGGGCTACTACCCGACTCCGGAGCGGGTGGTGGACCTGATCGCCGACCTGATTCACACCCCCTCCGGCTACTACTACCGGGAGCGGGAGTCCCTGCGCATCCTCGACCCCTGCTGCGGGGCCGGGGACGCGCTGAAGCGGCTGGTGGAGGGCCTCAGCCGGCCCAACGCCCTATCCATGGAGACCTTCGGCATCGAGCTGCACCGGGACAGAGCGGAGGAGGCGGAGGCGCGCCTCGACCACGTACTGGCCGCAGACCTGTTCGCCACATCCATAGCGAACGGGGCCTTCGGCCTGCTGTTTTTGAACCCACCGTACGACTACGACTCGGAGGACAAGCGGACTGAGCACGCCTTCCTGACGCACTGCACGCGCTACCTGGCCGAGGACGGCCTGCTGGTCTTCATCGTTCCCCGCCAGCGCCTGGCGGTCTCGGCCCGCTACCTGTCCACCCACTACGGGCGGATGCGGTGCTGGGCCTTTCCCGACCCGGAGCGGCAGGTCTTCGACCAGGTGGCGCTGTTCGGCTTCCGGAAGACCGACCCCGTTCCCGACGCCCTCGCCGAGAGCATGGCGCTGGAGTGGGCGGTGGGTGAGCCGGAGCCCCTGCGCTCCCACGCCTACACGGAGTTCACCCCATCGACGACGCCGGTCGGCGACATCTTGTTCACGACCCGGACCGTCGACCCGGTGGCGGCTGCCGCCGAGGCGAGGCGGTCGGGGCTGTGGGCCAGCACGGAGATCACCGACACCCTGTGGCCCGCGAGCGACAGCCGCACCCGGCCGCTGATGCCCCTCAGAAGGGGCCACATGGCGATGCTGGTGGCGGCGGGATTCCTGAACAACCTCGTCCTCGAAGCCGACGGCAGGCGCATCCTGGTCAAGGGCCGCACCGCGAAGGAGATGGTGATGGTCGAGGACGCCCCGGAGAAGGAGGTCCACCGCGAGAAGCTCAACACGACCGTCGTCGCCCTGGACCTCGACGACGGACAGATCGAGGACATCGCAGCATAGTCGGCTTTCGCTGAGCCGCACTCACGAGGCCCCGTTGGTTCATTCGACCCGCGGGGCCTTCGCTCTATCGGAACGACTCAGAAGCCGCCTTATAAAGGAAAGGAAGGTCAAAGGATGCAGACGACCATGACCCTCGAAGCTTGCTGCCGGTGCGGGCAGCCCATCGCACCCGGCGAACCGGCCATGCAGACCGCCTCGGTGGACATCGACGACTACGGCAGGGCCGTGTCCTCCCCGGTGAAGGCGTACCACCTGCGGGGCAGGTGCTACGAGGACGCCAGGCGCAAGGAGCGCGCCGAGATTGAAGCTCTCAGGGCCTCCCTGAAGGCCGCATAGACGGCTCGCACCGAGCCGCATCACGAGGCCCCCGCCAACTGCGCGGGTCTCGCCACGTTCAAGCAACCGCCTGGGGACGTTTCCAGGGACCCGTCGCACGTAAACGCCCCCCACCTGGGGGCGTGTGCGTCTCGGGTCCCGGCGTCGTCCTCCGGCCCACCACGGAATAGGAGGACGACTCACATGAACCTCGGAGGTTTCATAGACACGTTCAAGGACGCCATCGCCAGAAGGGTGGTGGAGTCCTACCCGCCGCTCTACCGGCCCTCGGAGAACGGCGGCACGCTCCCCAGGCTGCTCCGCAAGCCCCTGGGAGCGCAGGCCGACGCCATCAGGGGCGCAGCCCTCTCGCTGAAGGCCCACCGGGGCACGACGGTAGTGGGCGAGATGGGCACCGGCAAGACCTTCATCGGCGCGGCGGCGGCGCACATGGCGGGCTTCGAGAGGATTCTCATCATCTGCCCGCCCCACCTGGTGCCCAAGTGGAAGCGGGAGGTGGAGATGACGGTGCCCGGCGTCCGCGCCGCCATCGTCGAGTCCATCACCGACCTGGAGCGGCTCAGGTTCTCCATCGGCTCCGGCCCGCTCTTCGCGGTGATGAGCCGTGAGAAGGCCAAGCTGTCCTACCGCTGGATGCCTGCCGTCATCGAGCGGTGGGCTGTATCCAAGGGCAGGCTCCTGCGGGAGGAGGAGACGGGGGAGCCCTTCCGGGTGCCCTGCTGCCCCGACTGCACGGCGCAGATCGTCGACAAGGACGGCGTGCCGCTGACGTTCGCGGACCTGAACCGCCGCAAGCACACCTGCGCTGCCTGCGACGCCCCCCTCTGGCAGGCCGACAGGTCCGGCCCGGCCCGCTACCCCTTGGCCGACTACATCAAGCACAGGATGAAGGGCTTCTTCGACCTGCTTATCGGAGATGAGGTCCATGAGTTCAAGGGGCGAGGAAGCGCCCAGGGCATCGCCGCGGGCATCCTCGCCGACGTGTGCGGCAAGTCCCTCAGCCTGACCGGGACGCTCTTGGGAGGCTACTCTTCGACCATCTTCCATCTGCTCTACCGGTTCTCCCCGGAGATTCGCACGGAGTTCGGGCGCTCGGACGAGCACCGCTGGATACAGTGGTACGGCTTCGAGGAGGTCACCGTCGGCAAGCCCGACGACGACGCGGTGGAGGACGGGCGCAACAGCCGCCGCCGCAGCTTCCGCAAGGTGACCAGGGAGCGGCCGGGCCTCGTGCCCAGCGCCCTCTTCCACATCATCGGGAACACGGTGTTCCTGCGCCTCGCGGACGTTGCCTCCGGCCTGCCGGACTACGAGGAGAAGATCCTCGTGTCCTCGATGGACTCGGAGGAGGACGCGACGGGCTACTCCCAGCGTAGCGCCTACAACCACGTGTTCGAGGAGCTGAAGAAGGAGCTGGCGGCCGCCCTCAAGAGGGGCTCCAAGCGGCTGCTGGCGACCTACCTCCAGACCCTATTGGCGTACCCCGACGGGTGCACCAAGGGGGAGACGGTGTTCGACCCCCGGACGGGCGACGTCATCGTCGCGGTGCCGCCGCTTTCCGAGGAGAAGCTCTACCCGAAGGAGAAGGCGCTCGTCGACCTGGTGGCCGCCGAGCGGCTGGAGGGAAGGCGGGTGCTGGTCTACGTCACCCACACGGGGACGCGGGACATCACCGGGCGGATGGACGACTTCCTCACCCGGCACGGGTTCCGGGTGGCGGTGATGAAGGCCGACGCGGTGGCCCCGAACCGCAGGGAGAAGTGGGTGGCGGACAAGGTGAAGGAGGGCATCGACGTCCTCATCTGCCACCCGCGCCTGGTGCAGACGGGCCTGGACCTGATCGACTTCCCGACAATCGTCTGGGACGAAACAGATTACTCGGTCTACGTCGTCCGGCAGGCGTCGCGGCGGTCGTGGCGCATCGGGCAGACCCGCCCGGTCAAGGTGGTGTTCATGTCCTACCGGAACACCCTGCAGGCCGACGCGCTGAAGCTGGTGGCGAAGAAGATGCAGAGCTCCCTGGCCGTCGAGGGGGAGCTGCCGGAGGACGGGCTGGCCGCCTACGGGGACGACGGCGACGACATGATGATGGCCCTGGCCCGCAAGATCGTCAGCGGTGACGAGGAGGAGGACGAGGCCGAGACGATGGAGGAGGTGTTCGCCCAAGCCAGGGACGCCGAGGCAGCCGCCGAGGAGCTGCTGGTGGACGACGGCTGGAAGGTCGTCGAGATCGAGCCGGAGACCATTGGGGTCAACGGGAACGGGAATGGCAACGGCCACCACGACCCCTTCGACATCGGGACGACGATTGAGCTCGTCCCGGCCAGCGGTCACGGCAACGGGAACGGCCACGCGCCTGCCCCGGTCAACGGGAATGGGACCAACGGGCACGACGACGAGGAGCCGGAGGCGCAGCAGTCGCTTTTCTCCTGGGCGGAGTTCATGGCCGAGGAGCCAGTCAAGCCGAAGCGCAACGGCAAGCCGCAGCCCGCGACCATCTCGATGTTCGAGTGGGCGATGACGCAGGAACAGCAGCGCGAGGAAGAGCCGGTCGGCGCCGGACGCTAGACCGCAGAGGAACGAGAGAGGTCGCCGCCATCGGAGCGGCGGCCTCCCCGCAGAGGCAACGCAGGAAGACAACCAACTCACACAAAGGAGATCAGTCATGGCAAGAGTGTTCGTATACGACGACCGCGAGTTCCCCGACCCCGACCCCGATATGAGCGTCGACCAGGTGAAGGCAACGCTGAACGATTTCTACGGCGAGATCGCCAACGCCTCGGTCAAGGAGACCAGCCGGGGCGAGGACACCATCTACGAGTTCCAGCGGCGGGTGGGCACAAAGGGCTGCTTCGCCCGGTAAGGAGGCATCCGATGGACACCCGGACATTCACGGGCCTGCTGGCAGCCTCGCCGCCGGTGGGCCTGAGCATCATCGAGCTCACGGCGGAGCTCACACGGCCCGACGGCTCCTTCGACCTGGACGCCGCGGCCGCACGGCAGAAGGATGTCGAACTGGCCTGCGCCCAGGCCCAGGACTACGCCTCGGCCACGGGGCGGCTGAAGGAGGCGCTGCGGTGGCAGCTTCGGCCCCGGCGCTCCTGAGCGGTCTTTCGGAAATGCTCCTGCGGCGTCCGCCGTCGCTGCGGGAGCTGGTGACCGTGATCGGCTACGCCGACGACTACGCATGGTTCACGGGGCTGGTGCGCCGCCTCTTCCCCAACGAGGGGAAGGCGGCGCTCTCGGCCCCCGACGTGCGCACCAGGGTGGAGCGCTTCGCCAATCTCTTCGGAGGGAAGCACTTCCCCCTGTACATGCCGGTGATCGAGTTCTGGATCGAGGTCGACGACGAGCCGCCCTGGTCGTGGCTCAGGAGGGGCATTCCCTTCGACCTGATGGGCTTCGGCTACGACGGCCTCCACGAGCTGTGGAACGGCTACCGGGACGGCATATCGGCCCTGCTCCTGCTGGCCAGACCCCCGGACTCCTTCTACGGGGAGTCCGACGAGATACGGGTGGCCTGGCTTGAGTCGGCCGGCGAGCGCATCCCCAAGGAGACCCTGGAGAGGATTCCCCAAGGCGGCATACCCGTCGAGACCCTCACCGAGGCGGTGAAGGAGACCCGGTTCGAGGGGGCGGCCAACGCCGCCTCATGGGTCTTCGCCGAGACCGGCAACTTCTTCCTCGACCACTCCTATGAGGACGGCAGCTACGACGGCTTCGCCGACCCCTGGGAGGAGGAGATTATCGCCGAGGGGACGGAGGAGTGGCGGAAGGCCAGCGCCCTGATGGACTCGGTGTGCAAGCTGGCCGACTGGCTGGAGGAGGACCTCCCCGGCCGCTTCGCCGAGATGCTGGACACCGTCCTGCCCCTCATACCCGAACAACGAAAGGAGGACGACGACCATGACGACTGACGCCGAAAAGACCCGGTGGTCCCTGCCCGGACCGGATGAGATGCCCAGGGACAAGCTCCAGTTACAGTTGGAGGTCTACGACGAGACGCTTCTGCTGCGGGGCTTCGAGGGCGACTCAACCTGGGTGAGGACCGTCTCGGCCGACGAGATCGCCAACGTGTTCACCCAGCACCTGGGCTTCTCCTCGGGGCTGCTGCCCCAGGACGCCCTCTGGTGGAACCAGGGCGAGACCGGGCAGATGGTGGCCCTCTGGCGGCCGCCCCAGGTCTGGCCCGTGGCCCTGCAACGGGAGGCGTTCAAGCCCCCCGCCCGGCTCCGGCTCCCCATGCCGGGGCTGGTCTTCGTCTGCTCGCCGGGCCGGGCGCCCTGGGTCTACGCCGCACTGGAGCGGCCCGCCGACGCCGAGCAGCATCTCTTCCGGGCCCCCGCCTTCAACGTCTTTGGCGACGGGCGGGTCTGCCCCGGCAGTCACAAGTTCCCCGAGGAGGTGGGTCTAATACCGGAGTCCTTCTTCCGGTCCTTCTTCTCGGGCACCGGGGACTCCCGCAACCGCTCGAAGAAGCACCCCGACGACCTGCACGCGCTATGGGAGGAGCTTGATGGAAAGACTGAGTACCCGGTTGAAGACCTTGTTCCCCAGTGCACGGTGGCCCAGGTCATTGCGGCCTCCCAGGGGAGACGGGGCTATGGATACCGATAGCGGCTGGCCTGCCGCGACCGACCGATCGATGCCAATCGGCTACCTCGTCAATCACAAAGACGGGCTGACCGGCGGGCAGGGCATCGGCTACGACTACGTTCTCGGAGTGGGCGGCCTCTACGTCCAGTCCGAGAGCGCACACCTGACGGCGCGGATACGAGTCGCACCCTGCGAGGTGCGCGGGCTCGCTCCCGTCGCCGAGAAGGTGGAGCTTGCCCGCGGCCCCATCCCGGCGGCCCTCTTCGAGTTGGGCCTGCGCTGGTTCCTGGACGACCCGGACACCGAGCGGTTCTTCGCAATCCGCTGGGACGGGGGAGCCTACCGGCTGGTGGTGCCCCCGCAGGAAGGGACTGCCACATCCCTCGAATACACGCCGCCCGCAGGGGTGGTCGCTGAGTTCCACTCCCACGGGACCTCCCGCGCCTTCTTCTCGACCACCGATAACAAGGACGAGCAGGGGTTCCGCATATACGGCGTCGTGGGACGCCTCAACAAGTACCGGCCCGAGTTGAGCCTCCGGGTCGGCGTCTACGGCCACTTCGCCCCGGCGGACTGGTCGCAGGTGTTCGACGGCCCGCCCCACGGCCTCCGGCTGATGGGCGAAGGGCCGGACGCAGTCAATCCAAAAGAAGGAGGTGAATGAGAAATGCCCTACTACCTGGACAACGCGTTCCTGCTGGACGACCCCTGGATCACGGTGGTGGGCTGCGGCGGGACGGGCGGCTTCGTCGCCGAGGGCCTCTGCCGCCTCTTCCAGGGGCGGGAGGCCAACATCGTCCTGGTCGACCACGACCGGGTGGAGCCCCACAACCTGCTGCGCCAGAACTTCTACCCCGGCGACGTGGGCGGCTTCAAGAGCCAGGTGCTGGCCGACCGGCTGGCACGGGCCTACGGGCGCCCGGTCGGCTACTCGGTGTACCCATTCAAGGAATACGACGACCAGCCCCACGGGCACGGCTATCCCGGCCTGCCCGCCTACCGCGACAGCCTCATCATCGGCTGCGCCGACAACGCCCTCGCTCGCAGAGCGATGGCCGAGTGCCTGCCGGGAGACCCGCGACGGTGGCTCATCGACGCGGGCAACGACACCAACTGGGGGCAGGTGTTGGTCGGGAACGTCTCCGGCAATGTCAGCTGGGACGATCCCCCCTTCTCGGGCGAGACCTGCTACCTGGCCCCCGCGCCCACCCTCCAGCGTCCCGACCTGCTGACGGCCGTGTCGACCAGGCCGCCGGACGTGGACTGCGCGGCGGCCCTCGACCTCACCGACCAGGACCCCACGATCAACCAGATGATGGCCTCCCTGGCGCTACAGGTGGTGCGCCGAATGGTGGCGGGCACCTGCCCCTTCATGGCCCTCTACCTGGACATGGACCTGGGTACGGTCACACCCACCTACGTCACCCCTGAAGCGGTGGAGCGGACGGTGGGGACCCACGTCGAGTGATTCGGAGCACATGGACGCACCCACAGACCGAACAAGAGAGGAGAAACCATGACCGACAAGAACGGGACCACCAAGACCACGACCATGTGGCAGGACAACCACAGCGGCCTCCGCAGGCACAAGCTGATGACCAGGGAGCTCGCCGACACGATCCCGCCCCTGTACGCCAACGACGGCGCGGACGACCCCGACGCCGTGGTCGCCAGGGTGAAGCTCTTCAGTCCCTACAGCAATTGGACCTGGTACGTCACCGAGTGGGAGGCCGAGACCGGAACCTGCTTCGGCCTCGTCGAGGGGTTTGAAACCGAGCTGGGATACTTCGATCTCACGGAGCTCTCGGAAGTGACCGTGTTCGGCAGCGTCCCCGCCGTCGAGCGCGACCTGTACTGGGAGCCTCAGACCCTCGGCGAGATCAGGAGGCAGTCCTCGGGGATAGCGGCCTAGCGCCCAGGCACATGAACGCAGTCTGAGAAGGAAAGGAGAAACCATGCCTGACGAAGTTGGAACGGAAGCAACGCGCTCGGACGTACCGAGCGCAGACGAGAGTCTCTTCGGCGATGCGCCGGACGACAGGGCTGCCCCGGTCGTCCAGGAGGAAGGCTCCAACGATGCGGTCCCCGATGAGCCGGAGGGCGTCGGGGAGAACGTGCAGGACGAACAGGGCACGGGTGAGGCCGATGAGCAGGCGGCTGGAGAGGAGACCGAAGCCTCGGAGGACCTGAAGGTGGTCGTGTCCATCAAGGGCGGCAGGGCCACCATCGGGGTGCAGCAGCCCTCTTCGGACCCGCACATCGAGACCTTCGACGACCTGGACGTATCCGGGCTGTCGCAGGAGGTGCCTGCGGTGGTCGAGAGGGCGAGGGCCGGGTGGGAAGACGCGCCCAAGCATCCCGCTTACGCGAGACCCGCTCCACCGGCCAGGCGCCGGAACCGGCGCGGGCAGGAAGCGGCGCAGGAGGCGTCAACCGAAACGGCGGAGGAGACGCAGGCGCAGCAGCAGACGCTGAGGCTGTTCTAGGCCGGACCCTGCCGTCCCGCTGCCGGGCGCTTGACTGCAACACACAGGAGGAGGCCGCCGCCACATCGACGGCGGTCTCCCCCTGCACGGCCATGTGTGCGGCTTTTTTGCGTTTAAGGCCGATTGCGGGCCGATGTGTGGGGCCTTTCTTGCGTTCCAGGAGGTGAAGGGCCCATGAAACGCGAAACGAAAGGGGACCGACGTGATCAGATTCCAGGCGGCCCGACCCGGCGCCCGCTCCCATCGACAGTACCCATCCTTTCGGGGGCCATCGCCGATCCTCACCTCTTCAGGACCGTTATCACCGCGGGGTCGTCCTCATCGGTGACGTTGATGGTCACCACTATGCTGTCCATGGCGCCCGACGGGTCGGTGGCGGTCACCACCACCGTGTAGCTGTCCCTGGCCTCGTAGTTGAGGGCGGCCTTTGTCTTCAATTGGCCACTGTTCCTCGATATGCCGAAGGACGCGGCGGCGTCGCCGGTCAGCGTGTAGATCAGCAGGTCGCCGTCATCGTCACGGGCGCTGACCGGGCTTCCTATGCTCCGCCCGGCCTTCGTGTTCTCGGCCACCTTGCGGCTCGTGCTGTCCGACTGGTCTCCCTCGGTGAGGAAGTCCTGGTCCGGGAACACGGGGGCGGCGTTGACGAACCCGCCGTCGGAAACCGAACCGGCGCCGGAAGACCCGTGTCCCCTTACCGGGACTTCCAACACCCCCGTTACCCGCTCGCCGGCGCGACCCACGTTGTCCGTGTAGAACGCCGTCGCCCGCAGGCACCTGCCCACGTCGGCCGGCCTCGGGGCATAGACCGCCGACGAGGCTCCGCTTATCGGGGTCCAGCCACGGACGACATCGATCCCTGGCGTAGCCGGGTCGTCCATGCACTCGGCCGACGGGATGCCCCTCTCGTTCACCGTGACCGCATCGGACAGCTCCCACACCCACCTGGTAACGGTCACTCCGCCGTCGTCGTCGCTGGCCGTGGCATGCACCACGATGCCTACCTGCGGCTGCCTCTGGGACAGGAACACCGCTCCGGCGTCCTCCCCATCCACCACCTCGACGGTCACGTCCAGGGTGGCGGACAGCCTCCGGGCGCCCTCGCCGGAGCGGGCTACGACGGTTATCGAGTACGAGTTCTGGTCTTCGAAGTCGGGCTCGTGGCCCGCCTTGAAGCTAAGGAGGCCGGTCGTCCCGTTGATGGCGAATACGTTGCGGTCGGCGCCGGACACCGAGTAGGTGTAGGTGGTGTCGTCGTATCCGCCGGGTCCGGTGATCCTGCCGTCCTGGTCGGTCACGGCGAAGGCGTCGGCGTCAACAGGGGGGCCGCTGTGCCCAACCGCGATGACCGGCGGGTCCGCGTTCTCCACCACGCTCAGCAGCGTCGGAGCGTCCTCATCGAAGGCGGGGGGTTCGTTCACCTCGGTGACTCTGACGATGACGTTCAACGTGGCCGAGGCGGTCGACGGGTCGCTCACCCTCACCCGCAGGACGTACTCGCCGTTGTTTTCACCGTCGGCTTCCTCATCGTCGGGCAGAGCGGGGACGCCGGTCAGGGCCGTCGAGTCCTCGTCTTCGGTCTCGCCGGGGTCGGTGCCCAGCGCCCTGCCGACCCTTATCTGGCCGGAGAGGCCGTCGATGGTGAAGCGTGCATCGCCGTCGCCATCCTCAAGGTCGGGGGTGTCGATCAGCTCATAGAACAGGATGTCCTCGTCGGTGTCGGACGCCGATACCGGCTCGCCTACGGGCATGCCCGCGGCCGTGTTCTCGGAGACCGACCGGGCCACGTCTATGTAGGAGGTGGCCTCATCGTCGTCCTGGCCGGCGAAGGAGGGAGCGGCATTGAAGAGGGTCCTGGCCTCCACCCGGTTGGCGCTCACCGCCGAGGCGGCCTTGCCGGAGCCGAACCCGTCCGAGTAGGTGACCGTCGCACGCAGGTACATGCCCACGTCACCCGGCGCAGGCGGTCGTCTCGGCGTCGTCGCTCCGTCTATGTCCGTCCACGTCCTTCCGTCCCCAGACCTCCACCACTGCCACCGCTCGGCCGTAACGCCGTCGTCCTCGTCCGACAGGCCGGCCTCCAGGGGCTGGGCGACCTGCGGCTGCGGCCTGCTTATGCTCACCGTTCCGGCCTCGTCGACGTCCGTGACCCTCACGATCACGTCGCGCCGTCCACCAGCGGCCCTGACGGTCACCCGGTAGACGTTCCTGTCCGACAGGCGCGCTCCACTTGCCGCGGACTGCGGGTCCTCGTAGTTGGGGGGCTCCCTGAAGGCCAGCACGCCGCCTTCGATGGCGAACAGGTCGTCATCGCGCCCGCCCAGAGACCACCTGATGGTATGCTCACCCTCGTCAAACGCCCTGAAGACGGCGACCGGGCCCGTACCGTTCTCGGAGTAGCGCACCGAGCTTACCCCGGTTATCTGCACCGGGTCGTGCACGTTGGTGACGTTGATGGTCACCCGTATGCTGTCCTCGGCCCCCGAGGGGTCGGTGGCGGTGACCGTCACCGTGTATCTGCGCCTTGCCTCGTAGTTGAGGGAAGCCTTCGTCTTGAGCTGGCCGTCGTTCCTCGATATGCCGAAGGACCCGGCGTCCGCGCCGCCGATGGTATAGATCAGCAGCTCGCCGTCGTCGTCGAAGGCGCTGACCGGCGTTCCTATGCTCTGACCGGGCTTCGTGTTCTCGGCCACCTTCCGGCTCGTTCTGTCCGACTGGTCTCCGGGTGAGTTCAGGTCCTGGTCGACGAACTTCGGAGCGGCGTTGGCGGTCTTGCTGCTCTGTGCGGGAGCTTCCGCCACTTCCGTTGCCCGCTCGTCGGCTTCCCCTATGTTGTCCGTGTAGGCCGCCGTCGCCCGCAGGCACCTGCCCACATCGGCCGACGTCGGGGTATAGCTCGACAACGAGGCTGCGCCTATTGAGGCCCAGCCCCCGACTGCACCGATGCCGGTCGTGTCCGGGTCATCCCGGCACTCGGCCGACGGCGTGCCATTGTCACCGACCGTGATCTGATCGGACCGCTCCCACTCCCACCTGCGAATCCTCACGCCGCCGTCGGGGTCGCTGACCGCGGCATGTACGGTGATTCCCTCCTGCGGCTGCCTCTGGGACAGGACCACCAATCCGGCGTCCTCCGTATCCACCACCTCGACGGTCACGTCCAGGGTGGTCGACAGCCTGCGGTGACCCGCGCCGGAGCGGGCCACGACGGTTATCGAGTACGAGCTCTGCTCCTCTAAGTCGGGCTTATGGCCCGCCATGAACCCCAGTATGCCGCTGCCGTCGAAGTCAAGGACCTCGCTGTCTTCGCCCGTGACCGAGTACGCGCGGGCGGCGTCGGCGCCGTCCTGGTCGGTGACGCCGAATGTGCCGGCATCCACCGGACTGTCGTCGTCTCCGAACGTGATGACCGGCGGGTCCGCGTTCTCCCTGACCCTCAGAACCGTCGGTGCGTCCTCATCGAAGGCGGGGGCCTCGTTCACGTCGGTGACCCTGACGATGACGTTCACCGTGGCCGAGGCGGTCGACGGGTCGCTCACCCGCACCTGCAGGACATACTCGCTGTTGCCCGCAACGGCGGCGTCCTCGCCTTCAGGCAGCGCGGGGCCGCTGGCCAGGGACGTCGAGTCCTCGTCTTCCGGCTCCCCGGCGTCCGCGCCCAGCGCTCTGCCGACCATTATCTGGCCGGAGGCGCTGTCGATGGTGAACCGGGCATCGCCGGCGGCATCCTCCAGGTCGGGGGTGTCCAGCAGCTCGTAGAACAGGATGTCGTCGTCGTCCGTCGCCGATACCGGCCTGCCTACGTTCCTGCCCGCAGCCGTGTTCTCGGCCACGGACCGGGCGACGTGGAAGTAGGAGGAGTCCTCATCGTCATCCTGGCCGGCGAAGGAGGGGGCGGCATTGGACAGGGTCCTGGCCTCCACCCGGCGGGCGCTCACCGCCGAGGCGGTCTTGTCCGAGCCGAACTTGTCCGAGTAGGTGACCTTGGCGCGCAGGTACATGCCCGCGTCGGCCGGTTCGGGTCTCCGCCTCGGCGTCGTCGCTCCCTTGATGTCCGTCCACGTCGCTCTGTCCCCGGACCTGGCCCACTGCCACCCCTCGGCCGTCACGCCCTCATCCTCGTCCGACAGGCTTGCTCCAAGCGGCCGGTCGACCTGCGGCTGCCGCCTGTCTATGCTCACCGTACCGGACTCGTCGACGTCCGTGACCGTCACGGCCACGTCATGCGTCCCGCCGGAAGCCTCGACGGTGACCCTGTAGACGTTCCTCTCCGCCAGCCGGCCGCCCCTTGCCGCGGACCGGGGGTCCTCGTAGTCGGGGGGCTCCCTGAAGGCCAGCACGCCGCCGTCGATGGCGAACAGGCCGTCATCGGGACCGCTCAGCGACCACACGATGGCGTCTCCGTCCTGGTCGTAGGCCCAGAATGTGCCGACCGGCCGGGTGCCGTTCTCGGCGAACTCTATGGAGGAGTCGGCTGTTCGGGCATATGCCGGATGGCCGGCGGGACCTGCCGTGAGCATACTCGCAAGAAGCAGGCCCGCGAGCACGATGACCAGGGTTGGAGTCCGCGATTTCCCGTACGGGGGAGCGATCAGTTTCAGATGACGACCCAGACGAGACGGTGGCGTCATAAACGGTTCTTCGGAGCCGGTAAGCTACCGGCCTTTGGTCAAAGCGGCCCCGTAAATCTCCTTCTGAGGCAGTCGCCCCGGGTAGTCCGTATCGATTGCCTCTCTCAGCCCGTGCCGCGTGTCCATCGATTCAGCTCCCCTGCGTTGCAGGCCGCCTCAGTCGGCGAACAGGTGACCGAGGCCGAGGTCGTCCGCCAGGTCGAGCAACGCCTTCATGTGATGCTGGTTGGGCCGAGACTTGCCTTCTTTCCAGAGCCACACCGTGTGAGGATAGGTCCCCAGGCGGCGCGCAATCTCCGCCCACGGCAACTCGGACTCCTCCTGGAACAGCTTCAACCGCTGCGGGAAGTCGGCGGGGATGTCGTGGGTTTCTCTTTGGTGGAGTACGCGCTGTCGAGGCATCGCACAAAGCCCTCTCGGAGCCCAGCCGGTGACTCTCTCCAATCCGGGGGCAAGCGTTCCCTTTCCCGTCCGTCCCAGACCCTGGGCGATCCGGTTTCCTTTGGGAACGCCTGCCTCACCGATTTATCCATATATGCCTGTCTTTTTTGTTGCCCGTAACACGGAGAGATTGACTTCCCGGCCTAGCCCTCGGCCCTAGGGCGTTGGGTTGACGTAGTTGGACCAGTCGCTCAGGCCCGCCGCGTTGATGGCCTTCACCCGGTACACGTACTTGACCCCCGCGGTGACGCCGGTGTCGGTGAAGGTCGTCGCCGTGCTCTCGGTGTCCGCCACGTACACCAGCAGGGCGCTCTCGCCCTCACTGGGGAGACGCCGCAGAATCTGGTAGCCCGTGATCGAGTCGTCATTGGGGGCCGTCCAGCTCAGCACGATGTGCCCGTCCGCGTTGACTGTCGCCGTCAGGCCCGTAGGCGCGGGCGGAGGGCTTTGGGGCGTCTGCTGGTCGTCTCCGGCCTCCTCCTGCTCCTCTTCCTCCGGCCCTGGGAGGGTGACCTGCACCCCTCCGGACAGCGTTGTCCCGTCCTCCGTGCAGATGCCGCCCGAACCGCACGCCTGGCCGGTCACGAGGCTGAACACGATGTCGCCGGAGCCGTCGGGGTCCAGGAAGAAGATCCAGGCGTTGTCCAGCCCGTCCTCCTCGTGCTGTCTCACACTCCTCACCGCGGCGCCGGTCAACGACAGCGAGGGCGTCGTCTTCTCGAACGATGCCACCGCCATGCTGAAGGCGATTATCACTTGGGGCCGGTCGTCTGCGCCTTTGTGGCGAGCCGATTGGAACCGGCTGTCCGGCCGTGACGCCGTGAGGGGAACCGGCGCCGCCGTCACCTCGGCAGTCGCCTCGCTGGTCAGGGTCTCCTCGTTATCGGCGTCGTCGGTGAAGGTCACCCGCACCTGGACGGTCTGTCCCTGCTCGCTGGCGGTCAGGGTGTAGGTGGAGCCGGTGGCCCCGGCGATGTCCGATCCTCCGGCCAACCACTGGTAGCTGTAGGAAACGTTGGTCAGGCCGTCCTCGTCCGTGATTGAGGACGTGTCCGCGGTGAGGGTCTGCTCAACCTGTGGAGTTCCGCTGATCGTGGGCGCGCCTGCGGCTGACGTGTTGGTGGGCGGCGCCTCGGCGGGCCCCGTTACGGTCGCAGTGGGACTGTTGGTCAACTGCCGCGGGCTGTCTTCCCTGGTGCAGATTGCTCCTGTAGTGGTGCAGGACCGGTTGGCGGGGAGGGTGATGCCAACGTCGCTATTGTCGTCGGGTTCGACGGTGACCTCCCAAAGGTCGTTGCGTCCGTCGACTCTGCGTGCCCCGGTGACGTCGCCTTCAGAGAGGCTGAAAGCATCGTCGCGCATGTTCACGTAGCTGATGCCGACATCTTCACTGAAGAGGACACGGAAGGTGAAGGCTGTGGAGCCGTCGTGGCTGTCGGGCAGGTCCTGGAATCCGGCCGTGAGCGGCGCCGGAGCCGTCGCCGCCGCCACGGCCACAGTGGCCTCGCTGGTCAGGATCTCCTCGTTATCGGCGTCGTCGGTGAAGCTCACCCTGACCTGGACGGTCTGCCCCTGCTCACTGGCCGTCAGGGTGTGGGTGGAGCCGGTGGCCCCGGCGATGTCCGACCCTCCGGCGGTCCACTGGTAGCTGAAGGCGGCGTTGGTCAGCCCGTCGGCGTCGGTGATGGCCGACGTGGAGGCCGTCAGCGTCTGGCCCACCTGCGGCGTGCCGCTGATGGCGGGCGCGCCGGTGGCCGGGGTGTTGCTGCTTTCGCCCCCGGTGTTCCCGGTGTCGGTCTCACCACCTCCGCCGCCTCCGCCGCCTCCGTCGTCCGTACTTGTGTCGGTGGCCGCCAGGTCGACGACGGCGTCCCGGTAGGGGCTGTCGAAGAGCCAGTCGAAGATGGCGCGGTTGGTGGAGACGCCGAGGGTGTTGGCGGTCATGATCCGGTAGACGAACTTCCTGCCGTTGGCCTGCTCGTCGTCGGTGAATGACGTGCTGGTGTCGCCGTCGCGGCCCCGGCGCAGCCTCTCCCAGCCGTACCGGTCCCGGCGATCGACCATCTGGACGCTCACCTGCTGCAAGTTGGTCCATACGATTGCGCTGGTGTTCCATGTGATCAGGGTGCGTCCCGCGATGGGATACTGGACGAGGGCATCCGCAAGGGGGAAGTCGGTGCCGTCGATTACCAGGACCCAGTCCTCGGCCACGTGAGTGGGTGTGACGCCATCGATCGTCAGCTCCAGCGTTGGCGGGGTGTTCTGCGATCCCCCGCCGTGCGAGAGTTCCAGGACCTGGTAACGGCCTGAAGCATGGTTGAATTCGTCTTCAGACAGGGACCCGAAGGCTCCTCCTCGGTAGCCGAGGATGACGATGCCATCTCTAAAGCCCTCCCTCGCGATCATCGTGGCGCTCCAGATGGGCGTATCCTCGGCCTCCAGGAAGTACAGGTAGCCGTCCGCGCGGGCCCTGAACTCGCGGCGCTCCACCACGTAGCCGGTGATCCAGGGATCGGGCACGGGGACGCTCGCGCCCTGGAGGCCGCGTTCGATCGTCAGACTCCCTGAAGGCGGGGCCTCCCAGGTCATCCTCCGCTGGCTATCGGTGTCAACGGTCAGGAGCACGTTCCGGGGCGTGGCGTGCAGGTGGTCCTGGACCGCGGGGCCGTACTGCTTCAGGCCGGAGCGGTGCACCTTCGATTCCGCGTTGTTGTCGAAAGATCTGGTCTCCCTCTTGATGTAGGTGATCGCGTAGGCGTATTCGGGACTGTCCCCGTCGCCGTAGCCGTCGCCGGTGTGGGTGCAGTCCCGGTAGCTGGTGGGCCGGGAGTTGAGGCTCTCGTGGATGACGGTGAAGTTGTCGTCTCCGTGGGTCAGCCGGCGTATGCGCACCCCGGTGTAGTCGCCCCCGGTGGGCGCTGTCCAGGTCAGGGTGGCGCAGTCCGGATCCAGCGTGTACATCAGGTTGGTGGGCTTGTTGGGCTGGGCGCACTCGCCGGTGGTGCGGGAGACCTCGGTATGGGGGCCGAAGGCGTTTAGCAAAATGTCTCCGCTGCCGCGCAGCCTGATGCGGAAGTCGTAGGTGGTTTCGCACTCCAACCCGGTGGCGATGCCCGTGAGGGACCGGTTGCCGGTGGTGCTGGGCAGGTGGTCGAAGTCGCCGCGGGTGACCGGGGTCCAGGCGCCGGTGTCTCCCTGCTTGCGGTACTCGAGCTCATACTCGGCCGCGCCCCGCTCGGACCACCAGCTCAGAGCGATGGCGTCCTGGGACTCATCTACGGCGATGAACCCGCGCACCGCCGGCGGCGGCACGTCGTCGTCAAGGACGGTGACCTGGACGATGGGCACATAGGTGAGCGCGAGGTACTCCGCGGCGCTGCCTGTGAATACCGTGTGCGTGATGCCAAAGGTGTCGTCGTCAGCATCGCCGTCCTGTCCGGCGTTGACGGTGACCCTCTGCCAGTCGTCCCAGTTCGAGGCTGTGAAGCGCAGGGTGGTGGGTTGGGTGGTAACGTCGCCGCCTTTCGAAACGACGATGGTGACAGGGGCGGTGGGCTCGGTGGTGAGCACGACGGAGTAGGCGCCGGACCCGCCCTCGTCTATCGTGAGCGTCTCGGTGCTCAATGAGACCGCCGGGCCCTCGACGGGAGTCCCCGAATCGATGTCGGACCAGAGGCCCCATCCGGCTGAGTTCATGGCGCGGACCCGCACGTCGTACTCGGTCCCGTTGATCAGATTTTCGATCAGCGTGTTCGTCGCCGTGAGTCCGGCCTGCTGACGCGTGGAGTCGAAGCTCTGAGCGCCCGACTTCCACTGGACCTCGTACTCCGTGATGTTGCTTCCCCCGTCGTTGGACAGGGTCCAGCTCACATAGAGGGCCGCGACGCGGCTCTGCACCGTTACGGAGGGCTTGCCCGGAGGTCCGGCCATGGGGGCAATGGCTTGGGTTATTCCGTGGGTTCCTCCTCCGACGCTATTAACGGCTCTTACCCGCATGGTGTATTGGGTGCCGTTGGTGAGGCCTGTGATGGTGAAACTCGTGGTATCGGCGTTGCTACCAGGTATGTTGGTTCCCAGGTCCACGACGAAGGAGGCCGTGCTTAAGTTGTACACCGCATACTGGTAGCGAAGAATCGCGCTGCCGTTGTTGGCCGGGGTCGTCCAGGTCAATTCAATCTTGCCATTACCTGCCGATCCCTGAAGGTTGGGAACCGTTGCCGGCGTGTTGATGGCGGCGGTTGCCGGGTCTGACTCGGCGCCGTTGCCGTTGTCGTTGATGGCCCGGACCTCGAACTCGAACGTTGTTAACGCGTTGTTTACGGCGCTGAGCCCCTTCACAGTGAAGGAGGTCGCATTCGCCCCGTTCGCTGCGCTGTTGGCAATCGTTGTCCAGTTTCCGAAGGAGCCGCTGTTTCTGTTGTAGCGGTACTGGTGCGACGTGATGGCGCTGCCGCCGTCGGAGTTGGGCGCGGTCCAGCTCAGGGCAACGGCCAGCTGGGGAGTCTCGTCGGGGGCCGGTTCCGCGGTGAGTCCCGTTGGGGCTGACGGCGCTGCGCTCACCTGGTTCAGGACCGCGGTCGCGGCGACTGCCAGAATGCCGTTGCCGGGTACGTCAGTAACGGCATCGGCTTCCAGCTCCACGGTGATTGCCGGGGAGTTACTGAGAATGTTGCCTCCGGGGTCAAGGGTAACTATTTTCCCGGTGAAGGTCGGGGTGAAATGGGAAAGTGTGTTTGAGCCGGAGAAGAGTTTGATCTTGGAGCCGTCTATCGCGCTGATATTCTTGCTGAACGTGAGGATGATGTGGTCGCCGTCGCCGGATGTCCTGGGGGAATCGCTGCCGGTGGTGACCAGCGTCGGCCGGATGCCGTCCACCAGGTGGCCGGACTGGAGGACAAGCTCGGAATGCGCAAGCGTGGCCGCGTTGGTCGTGCTGCCGGTCGCGTAGATCGTGCCGCCGTTGAGCGTGAGCGTGTTCGCCTTGATTCCCACGCCGTCGGGGGCGGTGTCGTTCGCCGCGACCTCGTAGGAACACTCCATTGTGGTGGTGTTGGTGGCGGCGGCGCAGTCGGCCGCCTTGTCCGCCGTGCCGACCAACAGGGTGATCTGGGGACCGGCGGTGACGTCCACCGCCCTGTCGAAGGTCACCGTTGCCGTCACGGAGTCCCCGATGGCGTAGGTGTTGTCGGTGCGCCCGTCGTCATTGGGGTCCGAGGTCAGCGTGACTCCGGTGACCACCGGCGGTATCTCCACCACCGTGATCTGCCGGCTGTACCGCGGGTATTCCCGGTAGCGGAGGTCGTCGTCGAAGATGACCCGCACCTGGATGTCCTTGGTCACGTCGTCCGCGGTCGTCGTGTACGTGGGGCCGGTCTCGCCGTCCAGATCGGTCACGTCGGTCCCGTCGACGCGGATCCACTGGTAGTGGAGGAAGACGTCCTCGAGTCCGTCGGTGTCGTCGGTGATGCCGGATGTGTCGGCTCTCAGCTCGACCCCGTCCGTTGGAGCGGCATCGACGCTCAGGGTGATTGCGATGGTGTCGTTGGCGGACCAGGATATGCCTGGATTTTGCCAGATGTACTCGTAACTGGTTACCTGATCGTTTTCAATGGCGTCGGTTGAGGAGTATGACGTTCCTGCTATCGATAAGCTGAAGGCTTGCGGTATTCTTGCGTTAGTGTTGAGTATCAGATTCCCACCAGTTGATATTGTAAGCCCGCGGATGGTGTAAGTGACATCGCTCAGGCTGAATGTGCTTGGGGTTAGAGTGCCGAGAATCGGCTGGAATATGGCAGAATATCCCACGCCAAACGGGCTCGCTGCGGCCGTCAACGTCGCCGTCAAGACTTGCTCGCTGGCCACAGTCCGCACCGCGGGGACGCCCTCCGCCGGGGTATTGTCCGGCTGCGCGCCCGGCAGGTCGTAGACGTAGACCTTGTCGTCGGCGTCGTCCACCACCCACAGCACCCGGCCGTCGAACCACAGGCCCTCGGGATCGGCGTTGGCGCTGTCCAGCTCGATCTCCTTGGCCAGATCGCGGATCTGGTCGGACATCTTCCAGGCGTAAACGTGGGTGTCCTCGTCGTCGACGACGAACATGGTCTCGCCGTTCTGCCAGAGTCCGTGCGGGTTCGCGTTGAGCGGAGTTAAGAGTGTCTGGTCTATGTCCGTGAAGTCGACGTCGGTGTCCTCGGTGCCGTCGCTGCGTTTGTACGCGAAGATGTCGTTGTTCGGAACGGTGTCGTCGTCGTCGACCCAGACGTGGGTGGCGTTGCACGCCACTCCTTCCGGCTTGTCATTGTCGGTGGCCAGGGTGATGTCCTTGCCGGAGTCCCGGGTCGTGTCGGACATCTTGTAGGCGTAGATTTTGTCGTCGTCGCTGTCGGCGACGAACATGGTCGTTCCATCCGAACAGATGCCGCGTACGTCGTTGTTGCCGGCCCCGTTCAGGTTGTCGAAATCGCTGCTGCTGTCGCGCGACCCGTCGGAGCGGTGGTAGGCGTAGAGCTTATCGGTGGCGCCGCTGCCGTCATTGGCGACCCAGAAGGTCTCGTCGTTGCCCCAGATGCCCTTGGGTGTGGAGTTGTTGCTGACCAAATCGAAGCCGGTCACCCGCTTGGGCGGATTGATGTCCTGGTTGGTGTAGACCGCGATCTCCAACGCAGTGTTGGCTGTGTTCACGGCCAGGTTGGCAACGTCGGCGCCCTGGTAGAACGTGTCCGCAATGCTGAAGCCTGCCAGCGCGCCAGAGTCCTCGCTGAGGCTCGATGTCTGCTGCAACCGGTGCGCGGTGCCGCCGAGGTGGCTCCAGACCACCACATAGGAGGTATCCGGATCGAGCGTCGTTCCCGGCGGCGCCTCGAAGAAGCTGTGGCCCGCCGCGAACTCGGTGGGACTGACCAGGTCGAACAGCTTCGCGCCCGGCTTGCCGTCCGCAGCGGCGCTGTACACCGCCACCGAGACGGACGTCGGACCGTCAGGAACATTACCGCCGGAGCCTTCGATGGTGACGCCGATGCCCTGCAGCTCGTAGCCGGCCGCGTTGGGACCGGTCGTGAAGCCCTGCGACACCACTGCATTAAGACCGCGGACGGAAAAGTGGAGGCTGTCGGCCTGCCCCAGGTTCTGCACCATCGCGTAGAGCGGCTCGCCGAGGAGGGCCATCAGCGGGTTGTCCAGAGCAATATCCCCTATTCCGCCGGTGAAGCGCACGCCCGCCGCCGCCGGACCGTCAACGACTTTGGATGCGGCGCCTGCCGCGCGGGTCAAGATGGCATCTCGTCTCCGTGTCTTTTCGGGGCCAGCATCTTCGCCAACAGGCTGGTCGATGACGTATCTCCCGCTTCCTGTCACGGTTGCGCCTTGCGGAGCCGTCCATACCGGCAGGCCGGGTGCTTTACGTGAATTGACCAGGCTGAACTGCCTGTCGCCCGTCCGGGAACCCGAGCGCAGGTCGTACGGGTTGGAAAATCCGCTGCCTCCTGGATCTGAGTTGTCGATGTGGAAAGAAAAACCGCGGATGAGGTAGCGGTCCGCTGCTCCGAGTTGGATTCCGTAAGAAATCTCGTCGCCGACCGAGATGATCTCTTGGTCGACCGACGGCTCACGGAGTGGCTGCGCGTAGGTCGAAGCCAGGATGCCGCTGGTCCGCCTCGATCCCTCGACGGCCAGGCGCAACACATCGGGGCGATCGTCGGAAATAGCCCAGTATCCAGTGTCGCTCAACGCCCGGACGGCTGCGTCGTCGTAGATGACGGCCCCCGTCTCGCCGCCCGCGTCCTCGTTGTCCGAGGTGGTCTCATTGATGGACAGCGAGGAGCCGAAACCCGACAGCACGATGAAGTAGTTGACGCTCTGGTACGCGAACGCGCCCGCCGGAGCCGTGAACTCGTTCAGGCCGACGGCGAAGGAGGACGGGTTGGCAAAGTCGAATAGCTTGGTCGCGGAATTGGCAGATGCAAAGGACGACCCTGCAACGCCGCCGCTCCACAGGGAGACGGTCAGACTGGACGGGGCCGCGGCCAGGTCGATCGAGACGCTGGAGATTTCGTAGCCCTGGCCGTGATCCCCCAGCCTGAAGCCCATGGCGTACCGCTGGGTGATGCTCGCATTGGTCGCCGGCGACTGGCCCGTGTTGCTGACCAGCGTCGATGGGGACAGCGTCGAGGCCGGTTGGACAATCGGGCCGAACGGCAGGCTGGTCACGGTCTCCGAGTAGGCGTCCCCGTCCGTGAACGAGACTTCCACCTTGATCAGCTTGCCGACGTCGGCTTCGACAGGCTGGTAACTGGCCGAGTCGGCGCCCACGTTCGTCTCGGTCATGCCGTCGACCCGGATCCACTGGTAGGTCCAGGTGAAGGTGGCGTAAGAAGAGACTATGGTAATAGGGAGCCCGTTCGCGTCGTCGATGGCCTCAGTGTCGGCAAACAGGATGCCGGCGCCTTGCGCGGAAGCCAGGACTCTGGGCCGGCCGGTGGCGTCCTGGTTCGCGGGCGTTTCAAAGCCCTTGACGGTGATCTGGATGGCCTCGTCGGTCCCGCCCTTGTGCGTCCAGGTGCCGCTGCTCCTAAAGTCAAACTTGTTCTTGATGCTCCAGCCCGAGAGGCCGGTCGAGTCTTCTCCGTTGTTGGTGGTGGAGTCGAGGGTGACGCTCCCGGTGCCGATCTGCTTGAACACCGCCAGGTAGTTGTCGTTCGCATTGAGGCGCATGCCGGGGCCGGGCGCCGTGAACTCCAGGGTCCCAGCCACGAAGCTCCCCGGTGGCGTCAACTCCGTGCAGGTCGAGGTTGGAAACCCGCTGGAATCCGCCTCGCAGATATCGACGTCGAAGTCGTCGCCCTGGGTGTCCTCGGAGACCACGATCAGGCTGGTCAGCACGTAGCCCGTGTTGGTGCCCGTGTTGGCAGCCGTGTGGAACAGCTGCGCATGGTCGTTGCCGCTCAGACTGGCGCTGTCATCGCCGCCTTGCAAGACGTTGCTCACGAGGATGCGCGCGGTTTGCGCCTGGACCGTCGATGACCAGAGGAGCACGGCGCCCAGCGCCAGCAGTGCGATGAGCAGCAGCGGGAGCGGCGCGATGCGACGGGAGATTGTCATGACTTACCTCCGGCTAGCCGAGGCCAAAAATCGGGGGGGGGGGGACTGCTGTGCTAGATCGCCGTGCGCGGCGACCCCCGAGGCGACCGGCGCAGCGACGCTAGAGCACATCGTTCCGTCCGCCGTCTCAAGTGCATGGACCGGTCTTTCGAATGCCAAGTGAATGCCTCCTGTAGCACAGGGTCAGTACATCGCAAGGTATCACCTTGCTGTGAACGTTCAATGTAAAAATGGCTCATTATCGGTGGCAGTATTGTGACGATTCTCAGGAAACGGTATAATCGGGGCTGATTGCGATCTATTCGCAAGGATTTCGCTCGGCAACCCGCTTCGGTGCTCCGAGACGCTTGATCGCTCGGTTCGATTGCAAATGATGAAGGCTGTTATATGAACGAGTCCGACACCCCCAGCCCCGAGACCGGGTCCCATCGGGACCGCCTGTCCCGACTCAGCGAGGCCAGCCTCCGCATCAACGAGACTCTGGAATTCGACGACGTCCTCCAAGAGGTGGTGGAAAGCGCAAGGACGCTCACCGGCGCTCACTACGGGATGATGGCCACGCTGAACCAGTCAGGCGGCGCAGAGCACTTCTTCAGTTCCGGGACCACCGCCGAAGAGCACCGGCAGCTGGAGGAGACGCCGGGGGGCATTCTGTTCTTCGAGCACATCAGGGGGATCTCCGAGCCGATGCGGGTCTCCGACTTCAGCAGCCACTTCCAGTCAATGGGTCTGACCGAGTTGCGTCCGCCGTGGCCTGCGGGAGCGTTCCTTGCGGCTCCCATCCGTCACCAGAGGGAGGACGTGGGCAACATCTACCTGGCCAGGGAGCCTGACGAGCCGGCGTTCACCCGCGAGGATGAGGAGACGCTGGTGCTGTTCGCCTCCCAGGCGGCGCTGGTCATCGCCAATGCCCGCCGGTACCGGGACGAACAGCGCGCCAGGGTGCGCCTGGAGACGTTGATAGACACCTCCCCCGTAGGCGTGGCGGTCTTCCACGCCCGGACGGGAGCGCCGATCTCCTTCAACCGGGAGACGAGAAGGATCCTCGGAAGTGTGTGGAATCCGGACCAGTCGCCGCAGGGATTCCTCGAAAATCTGACACTGCGGCGCGCCGACGGAAGGGAGATATCCATCGAGGATCTGTCCATGGCCCAGGCACTGAGCACGGGTGAGACGGTGCGGGCCGAGGAGATAGTCCTGAGCGTCCCCGACGGCCGGTCGATCACCGTCCTGGTCAACGCCACGCCGACGCGCTCGGAGGAGGACGACGATGTGGAGACGGTGGTCGTGACCCTGCAGGACATGACGTCCCTGAATGAGCTGGAGAAGATGCGGGCCGAGTTCCTGGGGATGGTGAGCCACGAGTTGCGGGCGCCCCTAACCTCCATCAAGGGGTCGGTCGACACCCTGCTGGAGTCCTTCAACGCCCTGGACTCCGCCGAGATGGTGCAGTTCATCCGCATCATCAAGTCCCAGAGCGACCGGATGCGGGACCTGATCAGCGACCTGCTGGACGTGGCCCGCATCGAGACGGGCATGTTGTCGGTGACTCCCGAGCCGGTGGAGGTTGCAGACCTGGTGGACGAGGCCAAGAACACTTTCCTCACCGGGGGCGGCCGGAGAAACCTCACAATAGACATGCAGCTTGACCTGCCGTTGGTGATGGCGGACCGGCGGCGCATCGTCCAGGTGCTGGGCAACCTGCTGTCGAACGCAGCCCGGTACTCCCCCGAGTCCTCCTCCATTCGGGTCAACGCCTCGCTGGGGGACGACTGCGTCGAAATGTCCGTGGCCGACGAGGGCCAGGGCGTGTCCCCCGACGAAATGCCGTTGTTGTTCCGGAAGTTCTCCCGGAACATGGGCCACGGCGCTGAACGCGAGGCCCCGGACACCGGCCTCGGCCTTGCGATATGCAAGGGGATCGTGGAGGCTCTCGGCGGCCGCATTTGGGCCGAAAGTGGCGGCTTGGGCCAGGGCTCCACGTTCACCTTCACCCTGCCGGTGGCCGGCGGCGCCGGAGACGCGGTCGAGAGTCTCAGTCCGAGCGTCAGGTCGCAACCGGAGGCCAGAGACCAGGCGCGGATTCTGGCAGTGGACGACGACCCGACGGTCCTCCGGTATGTACGGGATGCCCTCTCCAGGGCGGGATATGCGCCGGTTGTGACGACCGATCCGGAAGAGGCCCTCCGCATCCTCGAGAGCGACCGGCCCCGCCTGGTGCTGCTGGACCTGATGCTGCCGGGCAGCGACGGCATTGAGCTGATGAAGAGCATCCTGGATATCGCCGTAGTGCCGGTGATCTTTCTGTCGGCCTATGGCCGGGACGAGATCATCGCGCGGGCCTTCGAGGCCGGGGCCACCGACTATATGGTCAAGCCCTTCTCACCCACCGAGCTGGTGGCAAGGGTACGGGGGGCCTTGCGACGGCGTATGGCTTCCTCAACGGGGGAGCCGTCGGAACCCTTCGTACTGGGCGACCTCGTCATCAACTACGCCGAACGGCGGGTGAGCGTAGCCGAGCATGCGGTCCATCTGACTCCCACCGAGTATGAGGTGCTCTTCGAGCTGTCGGTGAATGCCGGACGGGTGTTGACCTTCGACGCCCTGTTGGACCGGGTCTGGGGCCTTGGGCGCTCCGCCGACAGGGGGAGTGTCCGCACCTACGTGAAGCGGCTCCGCCGCAAGCTGCGCGAGGACGCCGGGAACCCAAAGTACATCTTCGCCGAGCCTCGCGTCGGCTACCGGATGCCGAAGGGGGAACAAGCATCGGGCAAGCCGTCGGCAACTGATTGAACCGCTGTTTGCATACCTTTGATGAGGAAGTGAGTTTGGAACACGATGCCGCACTTCGACCTCGCCGTCGTCACCGGAGCCTGGGGAGAATTCTGGAATGAAGTCGCATTCCTTGAGAAGCTAAAGAGGTTGCGGAATTCGGCAGAGGCTGATTCGTGGGTGACTGCCTTTCGCGGCGCCCGCTATCACGGCTAGAGGCCAGTCGACGACCGGTTACTTCAAGGGGAACGGATTGCCAGACCATAGATTACAACACTCTTCTACGAGGCGCATGACAATGCCAAAGCTGGTCAACGTGAAGCTCGATCTGAAAGTGCCGGGCATCGGAGGTATCGCCGGAACGTGGGAACCGGACGAGTCGGAAGTGAAAGCAGCCTGGGAGTTGTACGTGGAGATGGTGACCCGGACTCCACTCGGGGGCTTTTCATCCAAGGAGGGGTCGCTACGAGAAGCTCTGGACTCCATCTATTCGTTGTTCGACACCACGAGAGGCGTCTTGAGAAGGTATGGACCTGGCGTGGCTCGGCCAAAGAGCGGGCACGAGCTGTCGTTTGGGTACTTCGCTGTGTCCATGCTCAATCTGGTCCTCCGTCCGCTTCTCACCGAGTGGCACCCGAAGCTACGCAGCTGGGAACGCGAATATCCACACCGGGACGAAAGTGAATGGGAGGAACGCAGCGATTTCCTGAATGCGCTCAATGAGGTCAGGGTGCAGCTTCAGCAGTATGCGGGTCTGTTCGCTGAGGTCGCAGAGGTGCCCGAACTGATGGAGGGTGGAGATGCCACGACAACCACGGCATAAGGTGTTCGTCAGCTACCATCACGAGAACGACCAGCAGTACAAGGACCTGCTGGTCGAAGAGATGGCGGCGGACGTCATAGACCGTTCGGTCGAAGACGGAGACATCGACGAGCGCCTCACGACGGAGGATATCTGGCAGAAGATTCGGGATGAGCACATAGCCGACGCCACCGTCCTGCTCGTTCTTATCGGCCGCGACACCTGGAGCAGAAGGTTCGTGGACTGGGAGATCGGCTCCGCCCTGAGCAGGAGCAGGAACAACTCGAGGTGTGGGGTACTGGGCATAGTGCTGCCCGACCACCCCGACTACGGCAGGGGCCGCTGGGAACCCAGCCTGCTCCCTCAGAGACTGGCTGCCAACATCGAAGGAGACGATCCCTACGTACGTCTGTACGATTGGCCGGGAGACGGCTCACTGTCCGTCGTCCGGGATTGGGTCCACACCGAGTTCCTTCGGAGGGACGGCACGCCGCCCGACAACTACTCGAGGCGGTTCAAGTACAACAGAGATGCATCCACACGTGATTCAGAGGAGATGACATTTGCTGATGGCCTCCTTCTCGCGGGCGCGGTCATCGTGGGAGCCTGGACATTGGATCGCTTCGTGCTCAAACCTCTGCGAGCAAGATCTAGCCGTTCGGCACAGGGCCCGGGTCGGTTGCGCTACGCGCGACCGGGCCGGCATCCCAGACTGGGAGATTAGAGGCGAGATCATGGCTCGAACTAGAAGACGCAAGGTATTCGTTAGTTACTACCACCAGGAAGACCAGCGGTATAAGGACCGCTTTGTCCGAATGATGAGCGACTACATGGTGGACAAGTCGGTCGACACCGGCGACATCGTCGACCAAGACCTGCCCGTAGACGAGATTAGACGGCGAATCCGTGACGACTACATTGCCGACGCCACCATCACGGTGGTTCTGATTGGCCGCTGCACCTGGCAGCGAAAGCACGTCGACTGGGAGATTTCCGCGAGTCTGATCGATACCCCTCATAACGACAGGTGTGGCCTGCTGGGCATCCGTCTTCCGACCCATACGGACTTCAGTGATGTCGAATACAATCCCCGTCTGATACCTCCTCGGCTCGCAGCCAACTGCGAGGGTAACGACCCATTTGCGGCTGTTCATCGTTGGTCGGGGAGCGAGAACGAGGTCAACCGTATTCGGCAATGGATCGACGACGCGTTCTCAAGGCGGAGGCGACAGCCTGAACCGGACAACAGCTACCAGTTGTTTGCACGCAATCGACAAACCGACTGTTCTCTAGGCTGGCAGAGCTAGATCACGATGCTCAGGGTTACTTGGGCGGATAGATCGAGGGACCAGTTGAAGTCCATCCGGGCAGCCCAAGAGGGCTGTGACGACCAGGGCTGTTAGGGAGGAACAATGCAGCAGGTACGAATATGGGAAATCACAGCAGACCGGAAGCTGGAGGAGATACCGGCAAGGTACGTCAGCCTAGAGCAATGGCTGGAGGACTGGCTTGCCGACGACATATCGGTGCTCGACCCCACCCTCCTCGTGGTAGGCCGGCAGGTTCGCACGAGCTTCGGCGGTGCGATTGACCTGCTGTGCATGGACGGTGAAGGCAATCTGGTGGTCGTCGAGCTCAAGAGGGGCCAGACCCCTCGGGACGTTACCTCCCAGGCTCTGGAGTATTCGTCCTGGGTCAAGGGCCTCGAGTACGACGAAATAACCAGCATCGCCGATTCCTATCAGGGTGTTACAGGCACTCTGGAGGCGGCCTTCCGGGGGAAGTACGGGTCGGAAATGCCCGACGAACTTAACCAAGGTCATCGCACACTTATCGTCGCCGAGTCCGTCGACGCCAGCACCGACAGGATCGTCGGATACCTGGCGGAGATGGGAGTGCCGATCAACGTGGTCACTCTGCAGCATTTCGAGGACACCAATGGCAGGGAACTGTTGGCGCAGGTGCATTTGATCGAGCCTGAGAAGGTCCAGCCCAGGGCCCGCGGTACCTCCGCTAGGTCCGGTTACCGCACGGTCAACGGGCTCCAGGACCTGGCCGACGATATGGGCATCGGAGAGGTGTACCGGCGGCTGAGGGACGGTGTCAGGGGTATCTTCTTCGCCCAAGCGTATAAGGAAACCGTGGGCTACGTCCGTAGGCTGGAGGATGGTGGAGTGCGGACAGTGTTGCTAGTGGAAGCGGTCCCGGGCGACGATTCCGGTGGCGTCAAGTTCGTCGCTCACGCCACCCGGTTTGATCAGCATATGAACGTGTCAATGGACGACCTCCGGTCCTGGCTGCCGGACAACACAACGGAGTGTGACGTGAGACGCTGGAGCGGCAGCTCTCCTGAGGAAAGGGAAACGGCCGAGGGTCTGGAGGGCCTGTTCCACAGCACCGATGAGATAGACGAGTTCGTGGGGAAGCTCTCGGCTTCACTGGAAAGGCGGTCTCATCCCAGTGGGAGAAGGAGTTGAATGAGCCTGCCAGCTAAGGTGGGTACGATGCCGGAAGACACATATGGAAGATGGTATCTCCTACCGCCCGAAGTAGATCTGAAGCCCATCCATCCACAGATCGAAAGACGGCTCTGTCTACCGGATACGTTAGTGGGTCCTGCTATGGCTAACGAGGAGAGATAGGAGACTATATGACTATGCAACTGGTTGACGGCGGATGGAGTGAGGAATTCACTAGGGCCCTTCTGGATGACTCCAGTGAACTTCGGATCATCTGCCCGTTCATAAAGGTGGGTGCCCTTCAGCGACTACTCCGCCATCATCCAAGTAACATTCAGGTGATCACTCGGTTCAGTCTGGGTGATTTCGCAGATGGTGTCAGCGATGTCGCTGCCTTACGAAAGCTACTTGAAGCTGGTGCCAGGGTTCGCGGCGTGAGAAACCTTCATGCCAAACTGTACCTCTTCGGCAAGAGCCGGGCGATCATCACTTCGTGTAATCTCACCGAGGCTGCCCTTTGCCGGAACCGTGAAATCGGTATGGTTGTCTACGATTGGACAATCATGGAGAGGTGCCTCGCCTATTTCGACGATTTGTGGCACCTTGCTGGCAACGACCTGCTCCTTGATCAGGTTGATGCATGGGACAAGACCATCACAGATCATTGGCTACGCGGTGGCCGTCCGCATGAGACGGGCGGCTTAATGGACTTTGGTGAAGATACCGGCGTTGAGGATGCACCACTTGCCGGAGCGCCAATTGCCGTAGCCGATGCATCACAGGCATTCGTGAAACTCCTTGGTATGGGCGACAACCGTGTCCCGCTTTCGGTCTCCACCCTTGAGGAAGTAAAAGGAGGAGGCTCCCACTGGGCGGCCTGCTATCCTGCCAACAGGCGGCCGAGAGGTGTTAAGGATGGCGCCGTTATCTTCATGGGGCGCCTTACCAGCGAACCCAATGACATCCGTGTATTTGGTAGAGCCATCGGAATGGCGTACAGGCCGATAAGAGATGATGCGACGCCGGCCGACATCGAGCTGAGGCCCTGGAAGGAAAAATGGTCAAGATACATCCGTGTCCACAACGCGGAATTCGTTGATGGCACGATTGCGAACGGCGTCTCGCTCAACGAATTGATGGATACACTTAAGGCCGATTCCTTCGCGTCTACGCAGCGGAATGCCGCGCGTGGCGAAGGCAATACCAATCCCCGACATGCCTATCGCCAGCAGGCTGCGGTCGAGCTTTCTCCCGAAGGCCTCTCTTGGCTGGGCGATAGGCTTGAGGCAGCATTCGAAGCTCATGGTAAGGTTCCAAGAGATAGTCTTGAGGAACTGGACTGGCCAAATTCTTCTGTCGTCCCACTCTCATCCCATTAATGCTACTCTCGCATTCCAAATGGGACCTTCGAAGCCAAGCTAGGTCACCGGGAATGCCATTCCCGTGTGATTGCTTACCAGAAGGGGACGGAGCTCTGCACTGCAGAGACGCCCTGGGGACACGTCAACTCGCCTAGGGGCCACGTCAAAGGTCTTAACACAACTTGTGAATGTTGGCTCACAGGCCGCCAATCCACATCTCGAAAACGGTTCTGTCTATCGTCAAAATAGGCCCACCAAAAATGGTCGACCATTTTTGACTCGGGGCCTAGTTGGACAATGCACAGAACTCAGGTACAAGTCGTAATGTTAATCTGTACCCTCTGAACTGCACGGATTCAAGGACCGTTACCTTGAAGCACCTACGTTCTCAGGTACCTGCTGTGGCTCAGGATACGCAACCGCTTGATGCCTTTGCCACGGTAGCTTGGGGAGTTTGTCAGAGATGAGATGTAGACGGATTAACCCCACCTCATCCGCTGCACTCTCGTCCGAGCAGCCGTGACGTTGATTCGGTATTGGATCATCTTCGGAGTGACCCCATATGTTGCCGCCGCATCGCGTTTTGACCATCCACGCCTGACGATGTGAATCGCGGCTTCTTCTGGTACGAGTAACGCGCCGCTCAGCCAGTCCGCCTCTGCCTCTGCCTCTTTATCCCACACCCGGCAGCCTCGCCCATCAACTGCTGCCATAGGAGTGTGAAGCAGGAGCCCGTGGGAGAGTTCATGCGCAACGTCGTTGGATTGACGCCCCGGGGCATGTGCATCGTTGAAGACGATCGTTCGTCTCGGTCCTCTGAACACCGTCACCCCCGAGAACATTCCCTGCCCTCCGTTCAGGAACAGTTTTGTAGCGTCGGGGGCCACCCTATGGAAACTTGACAGCGGAAGCACAGGAATCTCGAGGTGTTCTGCCAGCCGCCATACATCGAGGGGCGAGGTGCGAGAGAGGGACAGTTCGGCCCGCACTTCGCGGGCGATGGCGTTTGCCTCGGTCTTGAACCCTCTCCTCATGACAACCTAGTGGTTCAACATCCTAGTATTGAAGGGTAACGAGACTATGACTTGGTAGGGGCGGGTTTGAAACCCGCCCTGTGGTTGTAGAACGCAAATCCAACCCCCTATTACTATCCGTCATTTCAAAGATTTCGGTCCACTAGTCCTTTCGCATCCGTTCATAGGTTGCCTTCACCATCTGGTCGAGGGCGTCGGCTGCCTCCGGTGTCAGGTGGGGATCGCTCTTCAAGTAGGTCGAGATCATGGCCAGCGGCTCAGGTTCGCCCTGTTCGGCATCAGAGCGTACAAAATCATCAGCCTTCAGCCCAGACCAGGACGCCAGCGCAGCTAGCCCATCGACATCTGGGCGCCTTCCCTGGGCCATTCTAGTCAGGGTCGAGGCACTGACCCCGGATTGGGCTGCGACTTGCTTCCAGTTGAGGTTCCTTGACCGACGAGTCGCGTCCAGCGCATCGTAGAAGCCGTGGCTATCGAACCTCCCGTGCTTCTGATCCATCTGGTCCTCCTTCTGGTTGCAATTATCGAATTGGGCGTCTATACTCTAATTAGCAGATAGCAATCAAGCACCTCAATATCAATTAGGAGGATTGTACCACATGAATGGCGACACACAAATTTACGTTAGCGGACGGGAGTACAAGGTCCCAGGCAGTCTCGTGGCCTATGACCAGATCGTGAAGATCTGGAACGAGTTGCACGCGCCTGAGGACAAGCACATCATAGGCACGCCCGGCATCGACTATGAGGACGACCTCAAAGGCGAGGCCGGTGTTCTGCTGCCGGGCAAGGACGTCCAGGTCAAGGACGGCACGAGCTTCTCGGTTGACCCCGAGCATGTCTCCTGAGGACCGCCTCACCGCGTTCGGTGACCAAGTCGGGTTCGACGTCAGCATTGAAACTGACGTTATCCGGGCTGTCGGGGTTCCCTGTCTCCTTGCAGGTGGGGTCTCTGGCACCTGCACCATTGAGAAGTCTCGCGACTCCGCCAGCGGGAAACCGGATAGCCGAATAGGAGACGCCGTCCATGCGGTGCGGGTCACGATTGACAGCGAGGCCGACGGGCGCGTGTACCATGCGGATGGGAGCCCCCTTGAGAGTTATATCGGCGGCGACGGAAAGACGTGGTCGAACATCTCCATTCACAAAGGTAGCCAAGGCAGCCCGGAGGAAGACGAGTCGGCGAGCGACGTGGTCCACCGCTATTCCAAGCAGATCGTCGGGGCCGCATGGGCGGGCGGCCATTCCGACACCGCTCCTCCACCGATACCAGATCCGTTCAAGATACCCAACACCTTTGAGGCCCGAGCGGGCATCGTCCAGGTTCAGGACCTGATCCGCGGTCAGAGGATTGCAATCATCGGCCTGGGCGGAACTGGTTCCTACATCCTTGACCTTGTTGCCAAAACGCCCGTCCGGGAAATCCACGCCTTAGATGACGACTACATGGACTGGCATAACTTCATGCGGGCTCCTGGTGCACCTACTGCTGAGGAGATTGAGCTACGCCACCAAGGATGTCTGCGCAAAGTGGATTACTACCATCCCAAGTACGCGTCCCTTCGGGTAGGCATCCAAATGCACCCGTTCCGCGTGGGCAGTAAGTCCACGCTTGACGAGTTTCTGTCGGCTCATTCCATCGACTTTGCCTTCGTGTGCATAGATCAACTGACCGAAGGCGATTCGCCAAGACAGGATGCGGTCTACTGCGCGCTCTCCGACTCCGGGGTGCCGTTCATCGATTCGGGCGTGAGCATATCGGTGGAGGACAGCGCCGTTACAGGCTCCGTGACGACAAGCTTCTATGACGCAGGCTCAGTTGAGTGGAAGGGTGCCATACCGAATTCGAAGGTCGAGGGCGATGTTCCAGGCTATCGCAACGTGCAGCTGCCGGAAGTGAATGCGTTGGCGGCTTCGCTCGCCGTCATGGAGTGGCGACGCCGCACAGGACAGTATGTTTCGAAGTCAGCTTCCTTTCTCCACAAGTTCCGACTCGAGAGGCCGAGCATTGTCATACCAAACTGATGCGCAGAAGCGGCGTCCCGTAACACTTCGGCCCATCTTCGTAGAGGTGCTGCCCGAGTTCGATGCAATCAAGGCCGGCGAGCTCTGGATTAGCCCTAAGCATCGTACTGTCAACCTGCGCTGTCCCTGTGGTTGTGGCGAGCTGACGGTGCTGTCTCTCCATCCCAGTCGATGGCACATTTACTTCGACGGGAAGTCGGTCTCCCTTGACGGTCCTACCGGCGGGTCAGTGTGGGCTTACTCAGGCTGCGGCAGCCACTACGCCATTCAAAGCAACGCTGTTCTCTGGTTGGAGGGGATCACTCCGAGTCGTCATTCGGAATATGCGGACGTGGAGCGAGCGCGGATGCTTGGCTCAACATCGGACCGTCATTCTCTTCGTTCATGGTTCGGACGAGTTTGGCGCAGTCTCCGGTTGGCGATGTGGGGGAAGTGAAACCTCAAGCCATAAGACATTGCCGCTCCGGTCCGGAGGGCAGTGCGTCCACGACGACTGATCAAGCAAGACCAAAACGACTGCCCCCGCGGTAGAAAGGAGGGTCTGGTGGCGTCAAGACAGCACGAACAATGGAAGGAAGACCTCTTCGATCACCTGGACCGCAAGCTGAGCGGGTGTATCTCGTGCGAGTTCGGAGAGGCCAGGGGCAGTCACGCCCCTACGCATCGAGGGAGGCACCGGGAGCCTTCCCAGCAGGTCCTGTGGACGTGCGAGCGAATGCACCCTCACAGCTACGACCTGCTGCGGGGCGCCGGGTTCGTGGTGATGGAGCAGCAACAGTCCGCCCCAATCGGCGGTCGATGCCGCCCGGACCTCACCATCCTGGACACCCATCGCGAGCCCCTGGCATTCATAGAGATCGTGCGGTCCAACCGACCTACCAACTCCCTTCGAGTGGCGGAAGAGCTGGGAATCCCGCTGTTCACGATTCTTGCTCCTCATAGGCGGTCCCTTGTTCCCGGGCTCAGGCCGTCCCGGCCCTGGTGGGACTTTGATCCCAGCCTGCCGCAGGACGCCAAGCACCAGATGTACTTCATGGAGCAGGTGGCAGACGAATTGATGCGCCGTAATGACGAAGGCGACTCAACATGGGCCAACCTGGACATGATGCTGGATGACGACGGGAATCTGGCCTTTGCGAGCTTCCGCGGCTCTCCGCCCGACCTGGCGGGGCCAACGTTTCCGAGGACGGGCGACCTGATTGTCGCGGAGCTGTGCTCATGGGGCTGCGACAAGGCAATGGAGGTGCTTGGGAGCGAGCAGCTCATGGACCAACAGAACGCCATTCTCTCCATTCGCGAGACTCTGGAGCAGGACCTGGGGAGGATTCTGCTGGGAGCCATTCGAGGTGCGAATGATGGGACGAGCCGATTCGTCGTCCCGGTCGGGTCGGAAGAGGTCCACGTTGAGATGAGTCTGAAGCCGCTCAACCCGCACATTGGACCCGACGATCCTCTCGTCCTGAATCTAGTTGAACAACTGGCTTGCGCCGCCGAGAAAGTTAGGAACGGCCGAAGGCTCGAACCCTCGTGTACTGGTCCCATTGGTACCGTTCAGAACGAAAGGTCACTTCACGATGCGTGACGTAGCTGCAAACGTGGGATTTAGGGGCTTGGAGGTCCTGTCTAGGCTGGTGGCCAGCCGATGGAGGAAGTCCCAGGCAGCGTGGCTGTCCGCGTGGCATGAACCGGCACTAGGCCTGAGAGTCCTTTATCTGGTCATAGGACTTTTCGTTGCTTACCTCTTGGTCCCATACTCGTTTCGAGAGTTGGGGGTGATGGGCGGAATCTCGTACCTCATTGCCTTATTCGGTGCGATTTCAAATGCGATGTTCTTCAGGATCGTGAGAGTCGGTCGGGCCGATTACATTCCCCTTGGGTTAGTGGCTCCAATTGCCATCTTCGTGGGCCTGGCAGGATCCAAAGCAATCCGGCCTCTGCTCGGAGAGGCCAAGAACGCTGCATTGGCTGAGGACTTCGTTGGGGCAGTGGTAATCCTGGCTATCTTCGGGTTCTTCGCCCTCTTGTTCAGACGATGGCAAAGCGGGAATCCCTATGGGTGAGACCGTAGAGACGGCCTGGATGGTACAGGCTCATTCTTGACGGCGGAATGTTGCAGGACTTATACTGTTTCACATGATGCGGAACAGATATATATCAGAAACAACGCTGATCGACACAGCTGTTAAGGAGATAAGATCGCGCCTGCCACCGCGGTGGCTCCTGCTCAACCGCGAGAGGGTCGCAGCCGTGCGGTACCCACAGCAACCCAACCGTATGATCGACGCCATCTGGGAACTCCGCGATCCTGACGGATTCTCATCCGACATCATCGTGGAAGTCAAGGCGAACCCGGTGGAGCCCAGGCTGGTCAGCAGTGTGGCGTCCCAGTTGAGGGCGCTGTCTTACCCAAGGGACGTGCAGGACGGCGCAACCCCTGCCAACATACTGGTCTCCACCTACCTGAGCCCACTGACGAGGGAGCGCCTGACGGAAGCCGGGATAAGCTACGCCGACTCAACCGGAAACATCAGGTTCACCGTTGACCGTCCTGCGGTGTACATCGAGACCCAAGGGGCGGACAAGAACCCCTTCAGAGAGGAACGCCCGCTCCAGTCGCTCAGGGGAAGCCGCGCCGCCCGCGTGGTCAGGGGTCTCCTGGACTACCGGACTCCCTTCGGAACCAGGGAGTTGGCCGCCAAGACCGCAAGCTCTGCGGCCATGATTTCAAGGGTATCCAGCCTGCTGGAGCCGGACGAAATCGTCACCAAGGAGAGCCCGAGAGGACGCATCGTCTCAGTGGACTGGGAGGCTCTGGCCCGCCGATGGGGCATGGACTACGACTTCGCGCCTCCCAAACTCTCGACTACCTGGCTTGAGCCGAGGGGGACAAGGACGCTGTTCGCCCGGCTTCGCGACGCGGGAATCCGGTACGCCGTCACCGGCTCGTTTGCGGGGTATCGCCTGGCGCCTGTCGCGGAGCCGCGCCTGGCGGCGCTCTATGTCGACGACCCTGCTACCGCCGCCCGGTCACTGGGACTGCGCCCGGCGGAGACCGGAGGCAATGTTCTCCTCGTGCGTCCATTCGACCCAGTCGCATTCGAGCGCGCCGAATGCGACGACGGCATCACCTACGCCCGCGTAACCCAGGTTCTGCTGGATCTCATGAAAGGGCCGGGGCGAGGACCGGCAGAGGCGGAGGCCCTTCAGGAGTGGATGCGAGACAACGAGGATATATGGAAGCTATCCATGACCGAAACTACATAGATGCCCGGGAGACGCTGCTAGACGCCGTCGAGGCGCTGGGGCTGCACGGTGATGCCGCCATCTTGGTGGGCGCGCAGGCGATATATGTACACACAGAGGGCGAGGATGACAGCTTCGCCATCGCCCCGTTTACCTATGACGCAGACCTCGCGCTCGATCCCGAGCTGCTGGGTGACACGCCTGCGATAGTCGAAGCCATGAGCCGGGCAGGATTCCGGCTGGGGGACCAACCGGGGTTGTATAGGAAGGACGGCGGAGGACAGGTCGACCTGTTGGTTCCGGAGGCTGTGGGCGGGCCCGGACGCAGGGCGGCCCGGCTCGGCGTCCATGGCAACAAGGCGGCAATGAAGGTTCACGGACTCGAGGGCGCCCTCGTGAGCCATACGCGCAGGAAGATAGCTACTCTGGTCTCGGACGCGGACCGCTCATGCATCCTGAAGGTGGCCGGGCCGGCCGCACTGCTGGTGGCCAAAGTGCACAAGATAGGGGAACGCTTGGAGGACCCCGATGTGCGCCGTCAGGCACAGCTCCCCAAGGACGCCTTCGACATCTATCGGCTCCTGCTCGCTATCGACACAACCGAGATGGCTAAGGAGTTCAGGCTCCTGCAGTCACACGAGATTTCCGGCAGGGTGGCCTCCGAAGCATTGTCGATGTTTCAGCGCCTGTTCAGCGCCCCATCCAATATGGGCACGGAGCTAGTAGTCAGGGCCGTTCCCGCTACCGAGGACCCCGATTTCATCGCCGCATCGAACGTTGCTCTCGGCCAGGACCTGCTGGAGGCGCTCAAATAGTGGCAAATGGGCCGTAGCCGGAGGGGGCGGATAAGGGGAGAAGGCTTGAACCACAAGGAGGTCGGAAGACTTGATGTTGGAACAATGCAATCCAGAAGCTTGGATGTCTCCGGCTTGTTGTCGAGTCCAAAGCGACCGGGCTTTCCGGTCTGCGGGTTCGTACACGATTAACACACTAGGTGAGTTGGAGTCAGTGGACATGAGACTCGTACATGAGGCTATAGATGGAGCATGAAACGACACGGCAGGATGAACCCTGCTTGCCGCAGCCGCTGACGCGCCGCAACAGGGATGGTCAAGTCTACCAGCGCCTAGCGGAGGTGGACAGGCAGATCAGTGAAGCCCTCGGATTAGACGATGAGGCGCTTCGAAGCCGCTTAGAGGTTCGTGACGAAGAGTCGCCCGCCTTTCTCAAGGAGGAGTCGCTGGTCCATCTGATACGGCACCACCACGGAGCAGGAAACCGAGAACTCGTTAACGACCTGGCTGAGTGCCTACTGAAACGCTGCGCGACCTGGATTGACGGTAAGTTGAGCGGATTGAGAACGGACCTGAGAGAAGATGGAAACTCAGGAGTGGTCGCGGAGGTATTCGACAGGATACTGGACCTGACTGACGACCGCGGGGACTTTCTTCAAGTCCGCTTCTGGATGGGCATTGAGAGAATCACGGTGGATGTCTTTCGGAAGCAAGTCAGTCAGTTCGATACTGAGTCCAGCGGTGACTACGACCAGACAACCATCGACGACCTGAGCCAGCGGGGCGCCGTGGTGGTGCCGACCGCTTCCGCCGGTCGACCCGTCGAATCGGAAGCAATCGACAACGTCTTGATTGAAGCGGCGCTGCATCAGCTAGAGGAGCCAATCCGGTCCGCATACCTGCTCCGCCACCTCAAAGACTGGCCAATCGAAGACCAGGACCCAGCTATTCAGACGATTAGCCGACACTTTGGCAAGACGCCTCGAACAATCAGAAACTGGCTGTCCAAAGCTGATGAGATTCTGGAGGCATGGCGAGGAGAACAGAGATGAACAGACCAATGGACCAGGAGATGCTGGAGGACATACTCGACGCCTACGTGGCGTCCGGTGTGGGCCCGAATAGCCCGCTTGAAGAATGGACTCGTCGGTATCCAGAGTTTGAGCGGGAGATCATTGAGTTCGCAGCCAGCTGGAGCCTGATGACTTGGTTGCCTCCCGCACCCAATGCCGAGGAGGTCACCGAGGAAACGCTGGTGCTGCGGGGAATGAGTGTTGTCCAGAACGTGATGCACAGGCAGTCAGATGAGTCTTCCCCAGACTCGGCCGCGCCGTTCGAGAGTCTGATTTTGGAAGGGCAAGAAAGGGGCTTTGAGCCTCGCCGGTTGGCGCATGCTGTTGGATTGGGAGACAGCCTACTCAGAAAGCTCGACCGCCGCTTGATCGCCTTCACCACAATCCCAGAAGAGCTGATCTATCGCCTTGCCCGGGTCATGGAGCGGGAGGCTTCGAGCATCACGGCCTATCTACAGCAGGAGCCGACATTGGCGGCTAGGACCGAGCATCGCTCTGAACAAGCACCGAAGCTCACGGCGCAGGAAAACTTCTTCGACGCCGTCCGCTCAGATCCAACAATTGGCCGCGACCACGCTGACCACTGGTATGCACTTGAACGGTCTATGGGGGAGACGTGAGCCACTGGGATGAGATAAGGAGGCAGGCAAGGACCCAGCGCGCCGCAGCGCTTCGAGAGGCTGGGGGGGACCCTTCAGCTGAGTCATTGCTTGCTGCGGCCGAACGGCTGACCGGCTTCGAACGAATCGGCCTGCCGGCAGTCGACTCGTTACTGGACGGCGCCGACGCGATGCTCGACCACGGCATGCAGAGAGTTTGGTTCAACCGCGAAGTCGAACCTAGACTGGCTTGCTTCTATCAAGCTCACGAGTTTGCCCACCTGTGGTTGCACCCTGAACGAGAGAACCAGCCAGAGTTCAACCTGGACCCTGAGGCCATTGAGGAACCCTTGCCGGTTGGCGTCAATCGAGTAGAGGGATATGGGCCGGAGGAACTTAGGGAACGTGAGGCGAATGTCTTTGCACGGGAATTCTTGCTCCCGACCGATGTCCTGCGTGCCTGGCACGAGGCCGATAGGGCCGGCGCAAGCAACATCGCAGAGAGACTGGGGCTTCCCGAGACGCTGGTTCTACAGCAGATGGCGCGGGCACTGCTCACGCCGGAAATCCCCCCTGCTGACGTATCACCTGGCGAAACGAACGAACGCCCGATGGACCCCAGCCAGCAGGAAGCTGCCCACGCCCCACGAGGGCCATTGCTATTGGAGGCCGGCCCAGGAACTGGCAAGACCCGCACCCTGGTGGGCCGGATCGTGTTTCTCCTTGAACAAGGGGTGCCGCCAACAGCGATCCTTGCGCTGACGTTCTCGAACCGCGCAGCCGAAGAGATGCGATCACGTGTGGCCGAAGCCAGACCGGAAGATGCATCCCGCATCTGGATTGGAACCTTCCATGCCTTCGGTCTGGAGCTGCTGCGCAGGTACGGTGCCCACCTGGGACTGCCAGCCCGGGTAAGCGTACTGGATCCGTCTGACTCGATAGCCCTGCTGGAGGGAATGCTTTCCGACTTGAAGCTGGACCACTATCAGAACTTGTACGATCCCGCGCTCTACCTGCGTGACATCATGGCCGCAATCTCACGGGCGAAGGACGAGCTGGTGGGGCCAGAGGAATACGCCGGACTCGGCGAGAACATGCTTGCTCAGGCCACCACGTCTGACGAGATGGAGGCGGCCGAGAAAGCTGTCGAAGTTGCGCGCGTCTACAAGGCGTATCAGGACTCCCTTGATCGAGAGCATCTACTCGACTTTGGAGACCTCATCTACAGGTCAGTTTCGCTACTCAGGACGCACGTCGATGTGCGGGACACACTGCGGAGCACCTATCGCCACGTTCTGGTCGATGAGTACCAAGATGTGAACCGTGCCAGCGGGCTCTTCCTCAAGGAATTGGCGGGTGCGGGTGCGGGTCTGTGGGTGGTTGGGGACACGCGTCAGGCGATCTACCGGTTCCGCGGCGCCGCTCCGGCCAACATGCGGCGATTCGGGGAGGACTTCCCCGGAGCGAAGACAAAGTCGCTTAGATACAACTACAGATCCCAACCAGCCGTTTTGGATGTCTTCGCAGGGTTGGCACCCGACATGCTTGCGAGCCGAGGAGGACCAGATTTCGTCCGCTGGGAGCCGATGCGCCCGGATTCGGGTGGGCAGGTCTTGATGGAGGTTGCCGACGACCTTGCCGCTGAGGCGGATGGGATGGCTAAGGAGATTGAACGTCAGCGGGCCTCCGGTATTCCTTACAGCCAGCAAGCTATTCTGTGTCGTTCACATACCAACCTAGGAAGAGTCGCCGCCGAGCTCGAAGGCTTGGGAGTTCCTGTTCTTTACCTGGGTAACCTCTTCGAGCGTCCTGAAGTCCGCGACATGCTATCTCTCTTGTCTCTCACTTGTGAGGCTGATGGGCGCGGCCTAGTGCGAGTGGCGCGGTTTCCCGAGTACGAGGTCCCACTCGATGATGTTCTCTCGCTGCTCGAACTGGCAAGGGAACGGAATGTCCCCTTCCCCGGCGCCCTGGGTCTGGCTGCGGCGGCAGCGAACATCTCGACGCATGGGAAAGAAGGTCTCGCTCTTCTAGAACGCCATCTGGATGGGATGAGGCATGTCAGACCCTGGACGCTGCTCACCTACTACCTGTTCGAGCGAAGTCGCTATCTGGATACTCCTTTGGGCGACCAGTCCGTGGCGGGTCAGCAACTGTTGCTGGCACTGTATCAATTCCTCCAGTTCGCCCACGAACAGCGACCGGCGGCCCCTGGGGAGGCTGCTGACGCCAAGCTCCGTCTCTCGCGGTACATCCGTCAGCTTGAGATCTACGGCGACGAGAAGCAGCTCCGGCAGCTACCGACGTGGGCGGATGACATCGAGGCAGTACGGCTACTCACGGTGCATGCGAGCAAGGGCCTAGAGTTTCAGGCGGTCTACTTGCCGATTCTGGGCAGAGGTTGGTTCCCAGCCCGACGTCAGGCACAACATTGTCCTCCTCCCGAGGGTATGATCGTATCCGAAAGTGATGACCACGACGAAGAAGAGGAGTGCCTCTTCTTCGTCGGACTGTCCCGCGCAAGAGATGTCCTGTGCCTATCACGAGCTCGCAGGTACGGAGCGCAGAACAGCAACCCGTCAGATCTGCTCGACAGGATTGCAGGCCTGTTGCCCGGCGATCCGTCCGGCCCCGTGACTTGGCCATCCACGACGCCCGCCTCGGTTGTCGCAGCTGAGCCCGCGCCAGCAAACGAGCCCTTCGCCGTTGAAGATCTGGAAGTCTACATTCGTTGCCCACGTCAGTACTTCTACGAGAGCGTCCTCGGGCTAAATCGGAGGCGCGAGGATTCCGGGTACGTGGAGTTTCACCGCTGTGTCTATCGTGTGTTGCGCTGGATGGCGGAGGAACGCGCCTCCGGAAATCCTGTGGATGAAGCGGCTGCGCTCGCTTACCTGGCAGAAGTCTGGCAGGAGCAAGGGCCGGAGGAGCATCCGTATAAGGAGTTGTATCGTACCTCGGCCGTTAACTTGGTAGAGCGGGCTGCGAGACGCCCATACACGTCTCAAGGTTCTGCAACAAGGCCAACGTGGGAGGTGTCAGTGCCGCTTGGCCTGATTCGATTCACTCCCGACCACGTCGAGGTCCTCGGCGATGGCTCCGAGGTCGTTGAACGCCTCCGCACGGGTCGTCCGACCAAGAGCGAGGTGGGAAAGGACATCTACGCTCTGTACGTAACGGCGGCCCAGGCGGCTGAGCCTAACGTTCGACGGAGCGTACAGGTACGTTACCTGTCGGCCGAGCACGTAGACCCGATCGACCTTGGACCTGGGCCCATCAACACTCGCCTGAACCACTACAACGAAGCAATCAGAGGGATCCTGAACCAGGATTTCTCGCCCCAGCCCAGCGAGCGCACCTGTCCCCGCTGCCCTCATTACTTTATCTGCCCGTTGGGCGAGGACGCCCAAACGTCACCCTGACGGACGCAGGTATTTCCGGTCTGCCGTACCTCTGACGATTGTCCTAATAGGGGCATCAAACGACGCCCAATCAAATCCGGGGTCGTCGCCCACTCTAGAGAGTCCCACCGCTGTGGGAGAAAGGACAAACGAATGACTCAGCTTGATGTGCCAGACCAGATGGAGCTCTTCATCCAGGGAGAGGGAATCCCGAAGATCACCCTAGTGAAACTGGGTCCAAAGGACACGGTGGCGGATATCGTCCAGGTCGCCCGCGAATACGGCCTGAGCGTGCCCGAAGACTCAGAGGTGTGCGTCTTCGTCGAGAACACCGACGTCATCCTGGAACTGGACATGAAGATCGATGAGGCCGGCCTCACTTTCCGCAGCCACGTACACATCCACCGCTGCAAGAGCGTCGAGGTCGCGGTCAACTACAATCACGACCAGAAGAAGGGTTTCTTCCCGCCTTCGGCGACGGTTGATTCGGTGAAGGAGTGGGCGGTCGCGAAGGACCAGTACGGCCTGTCACCCGTCGACGCCGCGGAGCACGTCCTCAAGGTGTGCAGCTCAGGCGACCAGCCTGACGAGGAGGTGCACATCGGCACCCTTGCGAAGTTTCCGGACGGGACGGTCTGCTTCGACCTGGTAGCCAAGCAGCGGGTAGAGGGGTAGGGCTTGTCCGCGCAGCCGATGGGAGTGGACGAGCAGGTGTTCCGGGCCCACCTCGAAGCCGGATCGTTCCAGAGTGGCTTCGACCGCGGCCGGTGGCGCCTGCTCTCCATAAGTTGGCCCCACTCCGTAATCGCTGTTCAGGCGGCGGAGAGAGATGGTGGTCCACCCGAGTATGCGCTGCGATTCGAGGGCACGAACTACCCTCAGTCGCCTCCAACAGCTCAGCCATGGGATGCTGACGGAGATGTCCCGTTGCCACCAGAGCGCTGGCCCGGTGGAAAGACACGGGTACCCCTAGCCTTTAATCCCGGATGGAGGGGAGGTCAGTGCCTCTATCTGCCTTGTGATCGCCTCTCCATCGAGGGTCACGACCCCTGGAGGACCCAGCACCCCTCGATGATCTGGACTCCAGCAAGCGATATCACACTCTACCTGAGGATTGTCCATGACCTTCTCAATTCAAGCGACTATTCGGGCCCTCGCGGCTCCTAAACACCGGCTGAGTTGCCCCAGGAAAATTTGGCGGCAAGGACTCGCTGAGATTGCAAGCCGCGGAGAGGGACACCACGAGAGTGGTGCGTTTCTGCTCGGCTACAGCGATGGCCTACGTGGCCGTGTGGTGAGATTCGCATACTACGACGATTTCGACCCGACCTGCCTAGACTTTGGAATCGTGGTCTTTGATGGAGCAGGTTTCGGACCACTGTGGCAGCTCTGCCGGGAGACCGGTCTGAAGGTGCTCGCCGACTTGCATACGCACGGTGGCCCCAGACCAGCGAGGCAGAGCCCGCTTGACAGGGACAACCCGATGATCGCGCAGCCTGGTCACGTAGCGCTCATCGTGCCGAACTTCGCTATTGACTTCAGGATGCGGGACGTGGGCGTCTACGAGTATCTCGGCAGTCACAGGTGGCGTAATCACAGCGCAGTCGGCTTGGGACGCTTCTTCTATACAGGAGTATGGGCATGACAAAGAACGCGGTCGTCGGACCGGATCAGCTACACAGACACCTCAAGCTGGCCCTCGATACGGGAGAGGCGGCAAGCCTCGAAGAAGCAAGAAGCCTCTTTGGCAGCTATCGACTCGGCATCGTGGTAGGGGACAGTGTCGCCCACTCACCAACGATGCAGGCCGCCGTGCTGACTGCGGTAAACACAGGCCGTCGCAGCTTTCTGGGTGGGGTGAGTGTCGAGGGTACTCTTGATGTGCCGCTTCTGGTGCCTTGGGGTCCTTGCCGCACTCTGGAGGAAGCCATTGTAGATCTACGAGGAGTCATTAGTGACTGCGCTCCTGGCGTGCCCCGGATCGTGATAGGCGGCGAGTCCATGCCGTCTACGGATACAGAGTTCGCTGTGCGCGCGACGTTTGATGGTTGGTGTGGAGGCGTTGCACCCCTGGGTCAAGACCTTCAACTCCCAGAACGGCAAGAGTGCGTACCGGCAGGTGTACTCGCTGGAGCTCTTGGGGTTTCAGAGGCATTCCAGTTCGTGCGCGGCGATAATGCTATGGCGGGGCGACGAGATGTTGGGCTGTCGCTATGGCAGCCAGTTAAGGCCATCAACTGGCTGGAGGCTGGTGAGCTAGGACCCCCACTAGAACGACTGCCGGCAAGTGCCTGGATTATTGGGCTCGGCCACCTGGGCCAGGCATTCCTCTGGACACTCGGCCTCCTGCCGTATGCTTCTCCGGAGGAGGTCAGCCTCGTACTCCAGGATTTTGATGAGCTTGTCGAGGCCAATGACAGCACCTCGTTACTCACAACGCGTGCGCTTCTGGGGGAGAAAAAGACGCGGGCGATGGCGACCTGGTGTGAATCGCGCGGGTTCCGCACTTCCATAGTGGAGCGGAGATTCGCAGGCGACTTCAGTGTCGCGGGAGGCGAGCCACGTGTTGCCCTGTGTGGCGTTGACAATGCTCTTGCCCGGGCAGACCTCGAAGATGTTGGGTTCGACCGCGTCATTGAAGCTGGTCTCGGTGCTGGTACCCAGGAATACTTCGCATTTCAGACCCACACGTTCCCGGCGGACCGTTCCGCAAAGCATCGTTGGGGGACACAAGGACACCGGCTCGATGCGGATACAGTGGCCGACAATCCGGCCTACCGTGCACTAGCCGAAAGCGGGCTCGACGATTGCGGGATTACTACGCTGGCTGGGCGAACGGTAGGGGCATCATTTGTTGGTGCAGTCACGGCAGCGGTGGTTATCGCCGAGCTCATAAGGATGGGATTGGGCGGCCCAAGGTATGAGGTTGTGGACGGAAGTCTACGATCTCTTGAACTGCGCCAAGCGGCGATGTGTATGGATGTGGTGCCTTTCAACCCTGGGACAACCGACGCAACTACGGAAATCGCTTGAACGCCAGTCTATGGATCGAACGGCAACTAACAAGACCTAGTGATCGATCACTCAAAGGGATCTGACCGAAGAGATATGATGGAAGAGGCCCGGCCAGCAGAGAAGGGGTTCTGGCATAGCGTCGGAACAATTGTTGCGGTTGCTGCAAGTTGGGTTTTCCTATCTGTAGTCCTCGCCGTGGCATTTACGATAGTGGCCATCGAACGGACATCACTCGGTCCGCTATTCGTACCCAACATCTTAAAGGCTTGGACCTTGGCATGCCTGGCTGGAACATTCTTGACAGTCCTGCTGGAACGTCATAAAGCCAATCAAACCAAGCCTTCGAAGGGGAACCAGCTCACCAGAAGACAAGCTGTCGTGTTAGTCGTCGTGGGGCTAATTGTGATTCCGGCGATTCTCGGAGTTGGCACGCTGAAGCGGGAGTTCGAGGAGCACAGAAACGCACAAACGGCCGAAGTAGCGAAGAACAGGTTCGCTGTTGCTATGTATTCAGGCATGGGGCCTGAGTTCGAGCTAGAAGCTGTGAACCAGACATTGAAAGAACTGGAGGACAGCTTTCAACGTCTGCGACATACCTGGGTGTTCCCCGAAACCGTTGACAAGATCAGCGTGTGGCTCCTGAGAAATCTGCAAGACTACCAGTCGACTACCGGCAAACAGGACGCGGCCGGCCATGCATTCTGCCCCTCAGAGTTTGGTCCAGTAATCGTCATCCCATTGGAAAAAGCACCAACCGCTGCGGCCGACGACAACTTCAGCCGGACACCAATGCACGAAATGGTCCATGCACTGATGTGCCAGAGCCTCGGTGAGGAGGCCTTCTACGCAGTACCAAGATGGTTCCACGAAGGAACGGCAGAACGGTACGAGATGGAGGGTTTCCTCAGAATCATGCCGAGAGTAGAAAAGAGAGCGTTGCTGTGGCTCAATAGGCACCGCCTTATGGCACCAGACGGGTTCTGCGCCATGCGGCTTGGCGCAACGGACGTGCTGGAACGCGCGCGCTTCTACGAGACTTCTAGGGAATTTGTTGGCTCACTAGAAACAAGTCACGGTCTAGACGCTCTCAACCTAATCTTGGATGATGTCAGGGCAGGAACAACGTTCAATGAGAGCATGGAGCGGAGGCTTGGAGGAAGCTGCAGCGAACTGTACTCGAGGTGGAAAGGCAGCTTCTAGGATGTAGCCCTGGTCTCCTTGCGCCTGGGGTCCTCTGTCACCCAAAACCAGTTCGCCCTTGAAGTCTCCGTAGATTTACAGGCTCCCCAGCCACAATTCGAAGACGGTTCTGTCTATCGTCAAAATAGGCCCGCAAGAAGGGACTCGAACAATCCGTGAGGATCACGGGGCTAGGGGATCACAGGCCCCCAAGCCATAGTTCGAAGATGGTACTAGCTTCAGTGCACGGTGGTTGGGGTAGGGCTGATTCGAATGGGCAACGCCCCGAAGTGCGGTCTCGTCCTCCAGTCTGCCCTATTGGAAATCTGAAGACTCTGAGGGCCTAAGTGTCCATTCAGATAGACTACAACGACCCCCGGTACGCCCAGGCCGCCGCCGAGATTCTGCGGCGGCACGATGCTGGCGAGCCCGAGGCGAACATCACCAGCGCAGTTCGTGATTTCCTTATCCTCACGGGCCTCGTGCGGGCCGATGAGATCGTTGAAGAGAACCCGCCCGCCCAAGGTTCGCGCCGCGCCGTGGACCTCGCCGCCCTCGACACGTTTATAGAGTTCAAGCGCAGGATTGGCACCGCGGGAGGCTTCAACCCCAATGCCGAGTACGTGCAGCAACTCGACGACTACCTGGAGCAGTCAGAGAAACAAGGCCGCATGCGCATGGGCATCCTCACCGACGGCAAGCGATGGCTGCTGCGCTGGCCCAACGCTGGTCCGGTCAGGACGGCTCTGCCCTACGCCTTCACGTTGGAGGACGCAGACCGCTGGATCACCCTCTTCGAATGGCTCCGCGACCATGCTCTCTCCGCAGAGGTAGATAAGCAGCCGTCCTGCTCTGCCTTCGCACAGCACTTCGGCCCAACGGCCCCATCGTATGAGCGGGACATAGCGGCCCTCAAGGGCCTCTACGACCAGCACGCTGACTCCAGCACCATCAGAGTCAAGAGGCAACTGTGGGAGAACCTGCTTACGGCCGCCCTGGGCGAGATTGCTAGGTCCAGCGTTCAACTGGACGACCTGTTCGTCCGGCATACCTACCTGAGTGCTGTCATCGGCATGGTGGTCCAAGCGTCCTTCGGCGGCGACGTTAGGCGCTTGGCTGAGAACGACCCCGCTGACCTGCTCTTGGGCCGCGACTTCCAGAGCAAACCCGCGCCCGGCGGGTAGGCGGAAGCTTCGACCAAGGCCACCCCGCGCTGAGCCTCGCAACCGTTGATTCCACCGACCTGGTATCTGTGGCATGGGGCACACCCACAAGCACTGTCCTAACCGCAGGGGTGGCGCCCGGCACTCGCGCTGTATGATACTAGCGTCACAGTATAATCATTGAATCGTAGCTGACGCGTGGATGACATACGTCTGGAAATCTAATGAGGGCAGGTTGAGATATGGGGCAGCCAATAGAGCCAAAAGTTTTCTTGATCGGTGAATCTAAGGTCAACAAAGAGGGCCTTCATTCACTCTTTCAACACCTAGGGGTCCCCGAATGGGCATCTGATGCGCCGTCTGATGTCGAACTGTTGTGCGAGGTCTTCGGTAGGGCCTGCTACCGGTCATTTGGTACGGAATTGAATCCGAATATTACCACGGTCAGGAAGTCCAACGAGACCTATTTGGCCAATATCATCGAGAAGGGTGATGGCTCTGTTCTCGAACATGGCGTAGCCAATTTCTTTATAGCAGAACGTCAGTAGGGTGTTCACTCATGAGTTGGTTAGACACCGGGTTGGTGTTGCGATCTCCCAGGAGTCTCTGCGGTTCGTTCGCCTCACAGATCTCGATTGGTATGCACCGGTGTGCATCCAAGAGTCCCCGGAAGCTATGACCATCTTTGCCCGTACCATGGAGGACCTTGGCAGGTTGCAACAAGAGCTAGCAGACTTATTCGGACTAGACCAGGGGGCGTCTTTCGAGGAGAAGAAGGAGATAACCTCGGCGATGCGCCGAATAGCACCGCTAGGGCTCGCTACGAACATTGGATGGTCCTGCAACATGAGAACCCTACGTCACGTCATAGAACAACGAACCGCACCCTGGGCCGAGGAAGAGATTAGAGTGGTATTCGGCGAAATCGCTAAGATTGCGACCCGCCAATGGCCAAACTTGTTCGGGGATTATAGGGTAGAAATGGAGGGGGGTCTAGCGACCTACGTTACTGAGAACAAGAAAGTCTAAGGCAGATCCTGCTCTACTAAGATACCCGGCTGGGTGTGTCAGCCATCTTGGGGTCGCCATTTTTTCTCATCATCGTAGCTGCCCGTCTTGCCCGACGATTCGCAGCAAGCAAGGCTTGGGCCACGGCTTGTGCAAGCTTCGGAGGCACCGCATCTGCCACTTGCTGCTGCTGAAACCCTATTGAACCAAGAAAAACGTAATCATCCGGAAACGATTGTATACGAGCCGCTTCACGCACCGAAAGTCCTCTATCTTGGGAAGGGTGTATGAGCATGTTTTTCCTGAAATTCCCGATCACTTTGGAAGGCTCGTCCCACCTGAGCCGGTAGTATATGCCGGTGTGGCATCTACTAGCATCAGTGTAATTCTTCATTAGCCTTGATGGTATTGAGGACCAATTTCCGCCCGGGGGGACGAGAGGGTAGCGAGCGACCACAGCTTCACTGTTTCGCGTGACCAAATTCCCCTGCAGGGCGTGGAAATCACAGTTAGCCCTCATTTCGGCCTGGTACGCACTGAGCCGACCATCCTGCGGTGGATATGTCAGGTAATCGACGTCAGCCCCGTTCGGAAGCACAGCAAGGTCTTCGATCGCTTCTCTAACGTTTACAAGCGGTAACTTGTCCACGCCGTGGGACGGTTTAGGCATTTGAATTGTTAGACCGAGACGATTCCCGACGATGAATAGACGCCGGCGATGCTGGGGGACTCCATGGTCTGCCGCATTGAGCGACGCATAATTCAATTCATATCCTAAGTTTACAATGGCCGCAACGATTTGTTCAAGGATTGCTCCTTTTGCCACGGTCTTTATTCCGTTGACATTCTCGAGCACAAACCACGCTGGCTGCATCACGGCCAAGAATCTAACGAACTCACGATACATGTGATTTCGCGGGTTCGAAGGCGTTCGAGTTCGCTTGTTGGACTCAGAGAAACCCTGGCACGGTGGCCCTCCTATCAGAGCCGTGAGGTCCCCAGGGCGGAGAGCTAGCCTAGTCAAGCATTCATGAGGGTCTAGGCCACGTATATCCTCCCTAAGCAAGACGGTATTGGGGTGGTTGCGTGAATAGGTCTCTGCGGCGTGCTCGTCTTGTTCTACAGCAAGGGCTACGGAGAATCCAGCTCGCTCAAACCCTTTGCTTAATCCACCTGCTCCCGCGAACAGGTCAATGGCCAGCGGTGCAGGTCGACTCATTATCCGCACTTTGGATTATTGGCAAAGCACCTTGTCCGCCCATGTGCCACTGCGTTGACGTGAAATTCTCTCCTTTTGTTCAATAATGGATCGCCATATTCAGTCGACAGTACCGAGATTAAGCGCCTAACGGTGGAATTATTCACCTGTAGTCGCCCCTGAGGGATGGAGTTCATAGATGAATAGGTCTTCTGCGCCCGACGAGTAGCTATCTGTGTTGTATTCTCCAGGGAGACAATAGGCGAGTTGAATTTCAGTGTGTAAATCAGCGAACAGGTAGGCTGCGATGGTCGAGAGTTTAGTGCTCATCGGGGCCAAGACCAGATTCGACGAAGTCACCCGGGGTCCTAACTCCAGCTCAAGCGATGCCAGACAATCTCCCACATTATTCGCGGGAAAGTGAAATCTCACAACATCACTCCTCAATGAGATCTCCCTTTGCTCTAGCAAATTTCGGTTCAAAAACTCCTCGTTGGTGGGCGGGCTGCCGATTCCCAGAAAGACCACGCTTGGCTCATGCTCCTCAATAATCTTGTACACTCGATCGGGTTCGAACCCCGAGAGCACTGCCAATACCGTTTGGCGATTCGCGAGTTGAATTCCAGGAAAGCCGACAACCGAGCGGACTTCATGAAATCCGCGACTTAACCATTCTCCATGTTGGGCAGGCGACACGTAAATCAAACGAATCTTGGCTTGAGGGTAAGTGTCCCGGAGAATCGCGAGGCTGACGATCAATGCTTCCCGATTGAAGGTGGTGATATCTAATGTGACCTTTGGCTTGTCCCCAATAGCCCCCTCCCTTTGGAGAGCTGAACGCAACGACAAGAATTGATCTCTTGCGTCTGACCAACTCCCATCGATAGGTTCCACCACCTCACAATGTTCTTCGAGTTTCGCTTTTAGTACTCCGAAATTCTTCTCCGCCGGTCCTCCAGGATGTTCGGTCAGAAACTCCCGATTGTAATAAATTAGCCCAAATTTGCATTTATAGCTTTTGGACAGGCTGCGAGCTACCGCGGTTGTCCTAGGTTCATAGCTGGCACACGATAAGAATATGTCGTCCGGTGTCCCTTCAACTTGCCCGTTTAAGCCACCTAGAGATTTCATTTCAGCGACCGAGATCCGTAAAGTCATGATACCCTACTCTGCATCCGTGAGAATAAAGAGGGGAGGCTGATTGGTTTCAGATGGATCCTCCTGTCTGAGGCGCAAGCGAACGAATTGTTCAGGATCTTTGATGGCTATTTCCAAGTGTTCGGGAAGCAATGATATCCGTCCCTCAAATCCAGTAGGATCCAATACTAGAACTGGGCACAAGCGCCGATTTAGAACATACCAAAACTCCCGGCCCCCACCTTCTTTGGAGCTATATGTGCGCAACTGGAAATAGTGATAACGGACGCCAATATCGAGTGCGCTTTGCACGTCTGATGATACCCGACCCCTTATTGTAAAAGAGAATACGCGGGCTTCACGGGAAGTAGGGTCATGCAATCTCTCGTAGAACAAGCGCCCTAGTGAATTTACTAAGGTCACTAAGGAATCTACGTGAGCCCATTCTTGGGTCGGGAGATCTTTCCGAATGATTACCGGTTTTGACAGGAAAAACTCCTCCGAATATTTAAATAGGACATCGGTCTGCGTCCGAGGAGGAATTGACTGGATTGAGCCCACCGAGTTCCCCGCGGAGATTAGTTGATCAAACATGAGATAGCATGGCTCGAGAAAGTTTCTCACCACACCGGAAGAAAGGTGCACGATATTTTGGAACCCTGCGTAGCTCTTTCGTTGCTTCATTTCCCCGAGACGTTGGAACAAGCGAGCCGTAGCGTAACGATAGATGTAGTCTGCCTTTCTCCCTGGTTTGCCTTTAAGCTCCCACTCCTCTCCGGTTGCCTTTTGTATTGCTTCGAGCAGTTTTTCTTCACCGGGATCGGTCGGGAGAAACTCATCAATCGACTTTGTAGGCACACATGAGAGTTCCAAGCGACGGTCCGAAATCAATCGAACTTTCTCTCCGTAGTCAGATTTGGATCTTGTGTACACCTCGTCTGTGTCTATTTCGGAGTAGTCGTGCGGCTGCTCGAGCAAGCCTTCCGTGGGTGTTAGATAGGTTTCCCAACGACCTGGTTGGCTCGATATCTTTAAACAGAGCGTTGAGTGGTCCCTGTTTGCCAACCAACCATTGACGATTCTCTGTTGTGCCTGAGTTAACCTATCAGCATCATCAAGAAAAATGAAAATTGGGCGTGCGTTAAGCCCGGTTATTTGCTGCACGGATTTTATGAAGGGCAATAAAAAGTCATGGTAGCCGGTTGTTGTTCCTTCATATTGCGCCTGCTCACCCCGAAGAGCGTTCCCCCTTAAATACCTGCTAATGTGGGTGTTCTCACTGGAAATGATGTTTTGAAGGTATTCCAGCGGGTTGACATTCGCGCCTTCATCCGCAAGCACCTCCTCAAACCCCGGAACTGTTGGCGAAGGATCCAGAAGCCTGAGAGCACGCCTAACGAATAATTTTAGATTCTCAGAGTCGAAATAATCGTCTGGGAACTGTGAAAGGAGGCAGTACAACACTCGGTCGGCGATTAGCATATTCAGCATATGCTCGGTCATTACCGCTGCGGCGTTGTCGGACATCAACCTCAGGTCCGTTTTGTTAATTTGTCCTTCTTTGCACGGGCAATAAATGCCGAGGAAGGATTCAATGTTTTCGAAATACTCCCGACAACCACCAGATGCAATGAACTGGCAACCTGCTTCTAGGTACCTGAACATCATGCTTTTCCCTGATCCGCGAGACCCCCATAGGAACGTGTGTTTCTGTTCTTTCAGAACTTGCACCCTCGTATGCTCTGGGACGAAAAGCTTGACCAGAAGTGCCCAAGACAACTTCTCAGGGCTCTCTACGCCAAAGGGATTCTGGGGCAACATTTCGTCTGCTCTTGTTTCGACCGACATGCTCATTCTCCTGTCGGTATGTTCTCAGGAGTCCAATGAGGCTTTTCCTCAAAAAATGCATTGAAAACATCAATCTTCGGATATCTTCCTGTAGCGAGTCCAGATGCTGCGAGAATCACATTGTCGTCGTAGCCGACAAGCTCAGAAGTTCCATCTAATAGCTTCATTCTCAACTCAATAGCGCGAATCTGGCAGTACTCGCGAAATTCCTGCCCACAATATGCCAACTCATTATTCATTTTCTCTAATCTTGAAATAATGTATTGAATCACCGCAATGGTACCGTCTCTTGCGGCGTACCTATCGCACTCTGGTGGGCAAGAATGCCGTCTGAGAGCTACTTGTCTGTCGACTTCGACGGTAACTACAACAAATTCACGCCTCGGGTCCGCCCTGGAAGCAGCAATGCAACTGGCATACTCCCAATAGATTTGACTATCAGCAGGGACAGCCCCGTCTTCTAACAGTGAAGCGCTAATACGAGTCCGGTTCTCAGAAATCTCGTCCGCAAACCTTACGACCGCAGCCAGAGCTTTCGGTTTCACGGTATATGTTTCATTTTTGGTGGAGTAGTCTTGCACGTGCCCAGGGATGGATAGACCATCCTGTCCCCCATGGGCCTTCGCGATGTCGGTAACAAGCTTTTGGATTGTTACATCGGGAAACCCCAGTCTCCTGATTTGATCAATCATGCTCCCGGAACGTGCAGCGTGATCGGGGCGCCCGTGCACCATCGCAGCATCGTGCCAGAGAATCGCGCAAAGTAACAGGAATAGGTCGAGGTTCGTTAAATTCTCAACCGTTCCTGAAAGCATCTCGCTAGCGGAGCGAATCACGCTCTGTATGTGGTTTGCCCCATGGTCCGTAAAGAAAGGACAATTAGCCTGAATCCACGGGTAATACTCGCTGTCTAGGTATGATTTTATGGTGGAATATCGGTTCCAGAAGTCCTGGCCGTCTCCTCCGGCCGCAGACCGACTTTCTAACTCTGTCTCCAGTGACCTAGTCTCCATCATTGATGCCAATCTGCCTTTGTATATTCAAATCCGTATCCTGCCAGCGTACGGCAATTATCGCTTCCGGCACGAAGGCGGTCAATCAGCCTCAGTCTTCTACTCAAGGTAAGGTATGGAGGGCTAATTGACTCGGGGGAGTCAACTTAGCGTCGGCTCTTCCCATTCCCCCCCAAACGGCTTGATTCTGGTAAATTCCCCTATGGCCTCGGTCTCCAACTCCATCGCGGAGGTGTAGTGGGCGATCATGGCTTCAGTGCTCCAGCCCATCACCCCCATGATGTGGGCACACCCCGGCGGACCGCGTTGGCGGCTAAGGTACGACGGAAGATATGGCAGACATCGACCACCTGGCCTTTGAGCCCGGCGCGGTCTACCAGCCTGATAATATCTCTTCCAATCCTGTCGTAGCTGAGCCTCTGGGCCTCCCGCTCTTCCGTCACCCACACCCACGGAAAGAGAGTCTATGGGACACGCTCCTCTGTTGTCCCATTATCGCTGACGGTCTACACACTCTGTCCACCTCGAAGTCCGTGCGCTCCATTGCCCCCGGCTTCCCCGGCTGGCCCTTGAGGCCCGATCTCGCCTTGTGCGCCCTGAGGCCCCACCGGGCCGACCTCGCCCTGTATCCCTGCGGGACCGGTGCAGGCTAAAGGCAAAGACAAGCAGAGAGGCAGCTATGGTAGTTGGAAACAGGCGGAATGAACGAGCAGACAGCTTTACCAAAAGGAACCCTCCTTGCGTGAGTCGTAGGGGGGTTGGCGGCACAGGCCGGTTCGAGCCTTCGTTTATCGGATACCAACCGGGTACCTCCAAAAAATTGGCCGCAAGGCCCATCTACTCTACACTCTAAGCCATATGATTTGCAAAATAGCCAACACCATTTCCCGTCCAATCTCTGTACAATCCTTCACACAGCCGGCAAGATTGCGCGCAGACGGCCCGACGAGCCCTCGGTCCACGCAGGGCGGGTGGTTGACCCACGACCAACTTCTGCAATGGGTCTGGGGTCCGGAGAATACGGGCCACCCCTGGCTGGTCCACTTGGTAAGGATCGAACCGATCCTTCGGGCCTACTTCGGGTCGCAGGCCACATCTGGAAGACTTCCCCACCTACCATCCGTGTCGGCCTACTACCCGGTCACGACGCATCAGCGTCTCTGCGTCCCGACGCGTCACACTACAGGAATTGAGAGACCTTGGTGCGTCGATAGGTTGCCGAGCCACATTTCGAAGATGGTGGTATCTACCGTATGCGTTGGTGGGCTGGACTTGACGAAATCAAGAACCGACGCCGATTCCGACATCGCGCCGTCGCTCGGCATGGGGACCGTGTACGTCAGCGTCGCCTCGTCTCCCATCACCTCGATGCCCTCCACGAAGTTGCGGATGAGCGCCTTCCGCTCGGGGATAGTCCCGTCCTTCAGGAAGTCTCGGAAGTCCGCAACGTACCGCGCGATCTCCTCGGTGTCGGGCAGCTCCACTCTCCTCTGCTCAAGCTGGGTCTCGGCATCGTCTCTCGCAGCCTCCAGCTGTTCCTCACGGTGCCTCAGAGACATGATGCGGGGCGACAGGAACTCCAGGGTCAGCTCGCTCGTCTCAATAGCCTCGTAGAGCTTCTCAAGTCGCTTCCGCACGTCGGATAGCTCGGCCTCGACGACCTCCAGCCTGCCGGATAGCTCTCCGGCCATGGCGTCGATCTCCTCCGCCACCAGCGTCACCAGCGCCACGATGGTCTCCTCGTTCAGAATCCGCTCCCTGATCTTCTCCACCACGAACGTCTCCAGCCTGGGAGCGTTCAGGTAGCGGGCGCTGCACGTCCCCGCTCCCTCCCTGAACAGGGTGCCGCAGATGTAGTAGGCGAACTGCCCGCTCTTGGCTCCCTGGGCCGAGTAGGGCCTGCCGCACACCCCGCACTTGAGCAGCCCGCTCAGCAGGAACTTGCTCCCCACTCTACCGGGCCTCTGCACCTTCGGGGCGCGGTCGCTCATCGCCTGCTGCACGTCTTCGAATAGCTCCCTCGACACCAGGGCGGGCCACGCCCCCTCTACCCTTACAGGGTCCTGGGCCTTCTCGCCCTTGCTGTTCTTGCCCCAAACGGCGGTTCCGGTGTACGCCTCGTTTCTCAGCACGTAGTGGAGCGTTCCCTTGTACCAGCGCTTGCCACGGTTGGTGATGCCCCGGTCGTTCAGCTCCTTGCATAGCTCCTTGAGGCCGCTGCCCCGCAGGGACTTCTCGAATAGCTCCGTCACCACCGGGGCGGTGGCAGGGTCAACCTCAAGCGTGGGGCGCTCCTTCGCCCCGTCGCTGACCTTGACCTTCCTGTAGCCGAAGGGGGCGTTGGAGCCGAGGAAGAAGCCTCTCGAAGCGGCCTCCCTCATCCCCCGGACGACCTCCTGGGCAAGATTCTCGCTGTAATATTCGTCCACGCTCTCGATGATGCCCTCAAGCAGCCTGCCGGTGGCGTTGTCCTCGGCCTGCTCGGTGATGGACACCACGCGGATGCCCTTGCGCCGCAGCTGGGACTTGAAGGCGACGGCGTGCTCGCGCTTGCGGGTGAACCTCGAAAACTTCCAGACGAGAATCACGTCGAAGGGGGCCTTCGGCTTGCCGCCCTCCTCGATCATCTCCCTGAACTGGGGCCGGTCGGCGACGCGGCCGCTCTCGGCTTCGTCCACGTACTCGCGGGCCACGGAGTAGTCGTTGGCCTTGGCGTACTCCTTGAGCGCCCGCAACTGTGCGGACACGGACAGGTCCACGTCCTGCCTGTCGCTGGACACCCTGGCGTAGAGCGCCGCCGGCGTTAGGGGCTGTAGGTGATTCTTCTTCATTGCTGTCCTCCTCTGCAATCGTCTGTCTCTCGGTCGTGTCGTCCAATCCTGCGACGCCCTCAAGCTGCGTCGTTCGCTCCAGGCCCTGCTGCGGCCTGAAGTCTGAGTCCCAGTGCGCGCACCACCTTCAGCACGGTGGCGAACTCCGGGTTCCCGTCGGCTGACAGCGACTTGTACAGGCTCTCCCTGCCCAGCCCCGTCTCCTCCGCCACCAGCGCCATCCTGCGGGCGCGGGCGATGTCTCCGAGGGTCGCCATGATAAGGGCCAGGTCGCCCTCCTCCAGCGCCACGTTCAGGTATGCCGCCATGTCCTCCTCGGTCTCAAGGTGCTCCGCCGGGTCCCACGGCCTTGTCTGCGTCTTTGCCATAGCTGCCTCCCTACAGTCCTCTCGCCAGCTCCAGCGCCCTTCGTATGTCCCGCTCCTGGCTGTCCTTGTCGCCTCCGGCCAGAAGGACGACCAGGGCTTCCCCCATCTGCGCGAAGTACACCCGGTAGCCGGGTCCGTAGTCGATTCGAATCTCCGAAACCCCTTCGCCCACCGGCCTCACGTCGCCGGGGTTGCCCAGTGACAGCCGCCTGATGCGGTTGTCGATTCTCACCCTGGCCTGCCTGTCCCGAAGCCGTCTGAACCAGCGGGCATAGGCGTCGGTCTGGCGAATCTCGACCATCACCCTATTGTAGGCCACAGGATACCTAGAAAGCAAGGGGGAATGGCCGATTTCGGCGAGAACACGGGCCAAGCAGGGCACGCGCACCCTCACAGGGCGCGAGATTCGGGGGAGCGTCGGCGGCGTCATGCCCGTGTACAGGAGAATGCACGGGGCGGCAAGTTGCAGCTCGGGCGGTTCCGTAGCTGAAATCGGGGTGTAGGGGGACAGCCTGCTAAATCGGAGCAAGCAATTTGATTCCGGGATTCCCCCCACGGTCATGGGGCAGTTGCAGCTACGAAGTGGGGAAAGTGGAACACAAACACAGGGAGCGGCGGAAGATGGCTCCGTGAGCCGCTCAATCCCCTTCCTCGCCCTCCGTTGGTGGCCTGGGCGCGGCTGTGGACCGGGCCGCCAGACGCCGAAGGTGAGAGCGGGCGATGATCCGGGCCAGGATGCGCAGACCGCGCCGCAGCGTCTCCTGCTGCTCGGCGGTGTACGCCGTCGCCCGTAGGTCTCTCGATGGGTTCCGTCCGTTGGCCCTTCTCATTCCGCTCCCAGTCGTGGTTCCCGACGCCAACCGTGCGGTCGTCGGAGCCGTCGTGTTTCGGCGTCCTCCCTCCAGTGTGAACGGCGAGATGGCCGCTCGGAACCTCCCGTGAGGGGGTGCATGTATGTCCCCCGCCCATATATGCACCTCCGGGCGAGGATCCGCAGCCCACGCCGCACTGCCTCCCGCTGCTCGGCGGAGTGTGCCGTCGCCCGGCGATTGGTCGATGGTCTACCGCGACTCTTCGGGTCGCTGTTCTCGCAGGAGAGTGTGCACAATCGCAACGCGGAATAAGACCTCTCATAGGGTTGCGCAGGGATGCGCGCCCTTATAGGCCCGCTCCCCGGTAGGGTCGCGCAGGGATGCGGGGTGCTATAGGCTCTCTTTTTTTAGGCCCCTTCCACGCAGTAGCGGGGGTGTACAGGAGTTTGAGTTTTGCAACAGAGCGGCCAGAGTCGTGATTTCGTAGCTGAAACAGGGGTAATTCGCCCCTCTACAGGACGTAACCAGTGAACACTTTGTCGAATCATGGCGTTCCGGACGGCAATGACATCGCCAAACGTGGGGAATGACATCGGCAGGCCCGTGGGAAGGGCGTCCCAATGACATTTGGCCCCGAAAAATGCGATTGAAGTGGGGGTGCATGACGTGCCCCAAAACGTGGCGGGAGACCGGGGTGACGGTCCGGCGGAGCTGGCGATCACCCGGCCGGGATGCCGGGGACACGGCCCGACGGAGTATGCCCAGGTCATCCCTTGGCGATCCAGCGCGTATCTCCTGTGGGGTGCATTACATGTGATGCACCTTCCAGGCTCCGTCGAAACGGAACGGTGTGGACCATGTGAAGGGGCTGTACAGGAGATTGAGTTTGACAGGGAAGTGACGGAAGGGCGATTTCGTAGCTGGAACAGGGGCAAATCACCCCCTACAGGAGAGGAAAAGTGAACACTTGATTCTCTCGTAAAAAGTCTGTGCAGGTCGAATTAGAACAAACGTACCCACGCCTGGGTGCAATATACAGTCTCTGTTCCGTATGCTACCCCAACATACGGTAGCGCTCAGATGTGCTAAATCGCTGGAACTTCCTCAAAACGAGTTTTTACGAGGGAATCAACACTTCGTTGAAAGAGTGCGTTCAGGCCAAATCCAACGAAACTCGTTGGATGGTGGGGGGCACGACGCGGCAGCAAAAGGGCGGGTGCGACGGAAAACGGGGCGCGGAAGCGGATGGACGTGGGGGTGCAGGACGCGGCGGAAACGGCGCTCACAGTCCCTCGGGAGGAGCGCTGACGCAGCCCTGGCCGGGTCGTGGACACCGTGACACGTCACCCGCGCGGCGGGGTCCGTTGGCGGCGGATCGGGGTCCCGACGCCGGTCTCTCTGAACTCCGAACCGGCGCAGCTGGCGGCCCCGTTTGGCCCATCCGGTTGGCTGCCGGTCGATGTGGAGGGGGAGTACACGAAAATGGGGCCTGGGGGAGAAGCGGACATCCTGGGCCACTCAGCTACGCACGCCGGATGATTTCGCGGTGCGCCGGACAACTTCAGTGAACACTTTTTTGAAAGGGCGGGTTCCGGCCAAACGGAGGCCCTCGATGCACAACGGGGCCACCTTGCGGGGGCAGCTACACCGGGGCGAGCAACTGGTTTCGGGGGTTCTTCCACGCTCAAGGGGCAGCCTCAGCTACCGAGTGGGGAAAGTGGAACATGGACGTAGACGGGCCGACAGCGCTTCCTCTACCTCAGCACAAACCACCACAGGAGAACGCTGCCGACCAGCAGCGCCAAAAGCACGAAGGCGATCACGCTGAAGACGTTGAGCACGCCCTTCGTCACCTTGTGGTCGGAGACCTCCTGCCGGTGCGCCATCTCAAGCTTCACATACGGCCCTCTGGCGGTGGCCGCGGACTCCCTGGCCTCGTCTCGCTCCCGCTCCAACTCGGATGCCCGAAGGTTCAACTCGGATAAGCTCTGCTCCAACTCCCGCACGGTCCGCTCAAGCTCATGCTCCCTGGCGACGGCCCGGCGCAGCAACTCCTCGTCGGTGATGTACTCCCCCGCCATCCGCACGAACACCCGGCGGCCCTCCCTGCGGACCTCCACCTCTCCCTGCCTGATCTTCCGGTCCAGGGTCGAGAGGGAGACCTCCAGTTCCTCCGCAGCCTCCGCCTTCGTCACCCAGCGGACGTGCTCATCCATCGTTTCTCCCTCCCTATCAGCTGACACGTCAGGGTTCCCAAAGTGCAATCAAGTTGTCATCAGACTCGCCAGGTATTTTAGCATGGCTTCCCATTTTGTACCCTGACCGGTCAGGCGACACGTCAACCCCATTTCGTAGCTAAAACAGGGGTGATTTGGGGGGCCGTGGACCTCGGAAATCGGCCCGGTTGTGCCATTTTGTACCCCCCAGCCAGCATAGAGGGGAGATAGGGACGTATCGTCGCTATCTATCCCCCCCTACAGGACTCTGACGCATCCGGTGGTAGAGTGAGTCCCAGTGGTAGGCTCTCAGTGCGGACAGGGGCAGTCGGGGAGACTCCGGTTCCCACAGTGGACGCCATGACCGTCCGAGTATTCCTGCGGTGGACAGAGCGGGTATGCACGACACGAAGATGGGCAGGGACATCCGGCTCATGCGGGCTGCGGTGCGGACGTAGGTGCCCTCGACCTCCTCGGTGTCCACGACGAACAGGGTGACGGGGTACGGCGGCTGGTCGTCCTTATGCTCGGGTGACCAATAGTAGTCCTCGTATGGACTCAGGCGGGCGATGACTCCCCTGGGGTGACGGGCTCGCAGCTCGTGCTCGAAGTAGAACGGCACCTGAAGGCCCTGGGCGGTCATCTGCCCCACGGCGTCGGGTGCGATGGCGGAATCACCCCAGTTGTAGGCCCGGTCGGACCTGGCGGTGGGGACGGACCACGCCAGCTCGCTGCCGGGGTCGGCCCTGGCCTCGGCCTGAAGCTGAGACAGAAACCACGTGATGCCGTCGGCGTGCTTCGTCTGCCTCGCCCACGTCTCGATGCGGTGGCCCACGTGACGCCTCCGGCCCTGTTTGTCTCTCGTGAGGGCGGTGCTCCAGATGCCCCGCGTGGTGGGCAGCTCGGCGCGGTCCCTGTGGGTGACGTAGCGTATGCCCTCGGCGGACAGGGTGTAGCGAACGTCTCCGCGCTTTCCTCTCTGTTCGACCAAGCCCCAGGTATCGACGATGCTGTGCATCATCTGGCTGACCCGGCCCTCGGAGACGCCGAGCCAAAGGGCAAGGTGCTCACGGGGGATCATCGGGTGGTCGGTGATGAGGTCCAGCGTTCGCTTCTCCGACGGGCTGACGCCGAAGGCCGGCGCAGCCCCCACCATCCGCTCGGGGTCGGGAATGGACGCACGCTTCCGCTCCGGCGACTGGCCTCCAGACCCTCCGCCGCGGCTGGCGTAGGCGCTCACCGTCTCCAGCGTGTAGTACGTGAGTCCGAACAGCCCCGTGGGTTCGCACCAGAGGCGCAGGTCCCGTCTTTCGAGGGCGTCCCTGGACTCCACGGCAACGTAGCAGTCACGGAGGTCGTTGTTGATGCAGAACCTCGCCGTCCGCCGAAGCTCCCATGCGCTCGGCACAAGGATCAGGACGGTGCCGGGACGCCGCCCGTGGCTGTACTGCGCTATGGCCCTCAACCGGTCGTAGAGAGACCGGCGACGCAGGGCCAGGCCCTGGCGCACCACGCCGAAGCTGCGGCCGTCGTGGAGCGTGATCGTGGCGTCGAAGCGCCCCCTGCGGTGGAACTCCACGCGGGACCGGAGCCCGTCGATGCCGGGGGACAGCGAGGCGGCGAGACGGTAGACGCTGGCCACCGCGTCCATCCGGCGGATGAGCAGCGTCAGCCACTCCCTGGACATGGGGTAGGCTCGCACGAAGTCCGTGGGGGTGTCGAAACCAAGCGACTCCGCTGCCGTTCTAATGCCCTGGGCCGTCAGGTGGTATCTCTGCCTCGATGGCAGGTGTGCGGTGCCGTGGCTGACCCTCCCGACGATGCCGGGGGCCAGCAGGTCGGCCAGGGCACGGTGAACCGTGGCGTGCGGCTCGCCGAGCATGGGCGCCAGTTCCGCCGAATCGACGAACGGCGTCCGGCTGAGGGCGTCGAGCAGCTGTCGTTCTGAGATTGCCATATGTTGAGACTACCAGCATGGTGTCACACGCCTGACTGACCCGAGGTTCCGGAGCTAGGACAGAATCCGCGCTCTGGAGCGCTGGCTCAGTCGGTGAACAGGTGGCCGAGATCCAGGGAGTCCGCCATTTTCAGGAGCGCCGCATAGTTCCGCGTGTTGGGCAGCACGTCCTTGTCCCTCCAGCGCCTCGTGGTCTCGGCATCGGTGTCGAGACGGCGGTTTATCTCCGCCCAAGGCAGCTTAGACTCCTCCTGGAACCGCACGAGGCGCTCAGGGAAGTCGTCGGGGAATTCGTAGGTCCTTCTGCTGTGGTGTATGCGCTGTCTCGGCATCTGGTCGGCCTTCCACAGGGACTCGCCAGGACGCTCCCGCCGTCTGTCCACTCCTGGAGTTGGGCGAATCCGTTTTCCGGGCGGGACCACCGCCCCGCCCGGACTTCTCCTGTGTGCGGCCCTTTTTGCGTCTTCAGGCCCCGCGGTGGCGGCCGCTTCACCCGCACGCCGCTTCTTTCTCTACTCGGTATCCTGCTCGACCTCGGTGGGCGTCGGCGGGGCGTCGGAGCCCGTCTCAATGTAGATGACGGCGATTGTGGCGATAACATTGAATGCATCGACGACTTGCGTGTTCCAGCCGTTGCCGTTCTTTGCCTGCACGATGTAGATGTACGTCTCGCCCGCCTCGACGGTCGTGTCGCACACGGCAGCTCCTCCGGTGTCCCCGCTTCCTGCCAAGCGGGTGATATCCGCAGTAGTGCTCTGAGAGATCAAGCCTGTCGTGCTGGACACCACAAGAGCGTCCGGGTCGTGCCAGCTGGTCACCCCTGGCCCAAGGCGAAGAATCCGATGGTCGGTAACACCGGTGCTAAACGAATGAAAATGCACTGTGGCGCATGTCCAACTATCATTGTTACGATGTTGTGTCCCGTACCCAGTGGCATGGAGGCCGCTGTACCGTATGTTTTCACCGGTTATGAGACCCGGCACCCCTGAGGGCATGGGTATCGCGGCGTCGACGTAGCTGTTGTCGCTCTGCTTGGTAGGGGAGCCGCTGACGGCGCGGATGCGGTAGCGCCAGGTCGTGCCGAAGGGCATGATCCGGTCGGCGGTGGCCGCGTCCACCGCTGCGCTGTCCGTATAGGTGTGGGTGCCTATACTCACCTTCGCCAGGTTCTCCCAGTCGAGGCCCCGCTCGGTGTGTTCGGCCAGGTCGAGGGCGCGCTCGATCACGTAGCTGGCGGCCCCGCCGAATCTGTTCGTCGTGAACCCCTGCGGCGCGTCCCAGCTCAGCCGGATGTTCGTCATGGCGCCGTTGCCGCGCCTGATGGTGCCGTGTTCGAAGTTGCGCACCGCGTTGGGCTTGCCCGGCGTCGGTATCAGGATGGTTGCCTGCGCCGTGCGCTCGCTTGTTCCACTCGCGTTGACCGCCTCCACCACGTAGGTGTAGGTGAAGCCGGGCAGGACGCCCGCGATGCGCGGTACGGTGTCGGGGTTGTTGTCGTCGTCGTGTGTGGTGCCTAAGTACAGGCTCCCAGCGTCGCCGTCGGTGTATGTCGTGACGTCGCCGGCCTGTAGCTCCACGCCGTAGTGAAGCTCATACTCGCGGGTGACATCATTCCAGTGCCAGCTACTCGAGCGGTAGATCTTGTAGCCGGTCGCGTCCGAGCCGGCCGTCCAGTTCAGCCGCACCTTGGTCGGGTCAGCCTGCTGGCTCAGCCGCAGGTTGCTCGGCGAGCCCGGCTCGCCGTCCTGGGGAATCCGCACCCAATCCGTGTAGGCCGCCGGGCCTTCGTCGCCGTTCTTGTCGCCCCGAATCGAGTAGCGGCGCCATATCCCCCGCTCGACGTGCTCGTGTGTCCAGGTGCGCACCGTGGACCCCAGGTCGGCCACCTGCCGCGACGACGACGACGGTAGGCCGTTCGCCAGACGCGTTGTGACGTTGATGAGGTATCCATCGACGTCCACCTCAGGCCCGGTGAGCTGCCCGTCAGAGTCCCTCTCGCGCGGCGGCGACCAGGTGAGGACGATGGAGTCTCCTGTCCCGCTGCCGTGCGCCAGGGCGACCTTCAGCGGGCTGCCCGGCTCATCGTACGCCGTCCCCTCCTCGCGCACGAGCAGGACCTCGCTCACGATCACTATAGGTGTGGGTGGGGTGGTGGTCGACGCGCTCGCTGCATCTTTGAGCGCCGACACGCCCGTCCAGCGCAGCGCCAAAACCCAGTACGTGTAGAGCGTCTCCGGCGCCAGCCCGCTGTCGGCATGGCTCGTCTCCTGCGACTCGGTGTTGCCCACGATGATCGACGACAGCGTGGGCGCAGCCCCTTCACCGGTCCGCAGGATCACGTAGCCTAGCGGAGGGTCGCCCTCGGGCGCCGTCCACTCCAGCGTCACGGAGTCATGCGTCACGTTCGTCAGCTCCAGCGTCTCCACGTGGGTCACGCCGTCAGTCTCGTCGAGCGTCGTGCAGGGACCGGTGGCGCTGCACACCGCGCCATCAGGCGCGCCCTCGTCCGTTCCGCCCTCCCCGTCGCCGTCCGTCTCAGGCGTCGGCGTTGGGGTCGGTTCCGGTGTAGGTGTCGGGGTTGGGGTTGGCGTCGGAGTCGGGTCCGGCTCCTGCGGGGGAGCCGCCGGGGTGTTGGCCCGTTCGAACGTGGACCACTTGCTGACGCCGTGCTGGTTCACGGCCTTGACCCGGTACACGTAGCGCTTCTCCGGCTCCACGGTGTCGTCGGTGTAGCTCGTCGTCGCCGAGCTGGTGTTGGAGTCTATTTCTACGAACTCGCCGGCGTCGTGGACGTCGCGGTCCCGCCGGAATATCTGGTAGTGGGTGATGCTGGCGTCGCCGGGATCGTCCCAGGCGAGGGCAACGGAGTCGTGCGTTGCCGTGGCGACGACTCCCGTAGGCTTGGCGGGAGCGGAGCCGTCCTGCGCTCCCACCGGCGGCGTGCCGGTGGAGGACAGGGCCAGCACGATGCCGCACAAGGCCACCGCGGCCAGGACGGCGAACCGGATCGGGAGTCGGGGTCTGGCGGTGAGAGTCATCGTTTATCCTCCTGGTGTGTGTAGCGCAAAGCCGTCGCCGGGCCTCCGTCCAACGGGGCCGCTGGCGTGAGCCTGCGTCGATATACGAGGTGTGGCACCCACGGGCGCGCGCCTAGTGGGGCGTCGCGGGCGGCGGCGGTTGGTATGAGAGACGGCGGACGGGCGGAGTCGGTCGGCAAGGGACTTGCCCATTCCCCAGGGGCGCTGGGTGCGCCGTCCGAAAGCGGCGTGTGCTCCGGGCGTGCGGCGACGCGGCGGAGGCGAGGGGGTTTGAAGCGAAAGAGAGAGGCCCGGCTACGGGCTGGCGACGAAAATCGGGGGGGGGGGGGTGAACATTTGTGCGGAAACGCAGCGGGCGAAGACGCCGATGTGCACGCCGTCTCCAGTGCACGGGAGTTTCGTTGTAGTGGAACGGCGGCTTGTGGTTGACTTCGAGCTCATGCGAACTTCGTTCAGCTCCCCGACTCGTCGTGACTGCTATGCCAGCCGGAGCCGAACACCATCCCACCGTCGCCGACGACCCAGACGCGCACGTCCTCGGTGGTCACCCAGTTGCCTTCCGGCAGTGCAATGACCAGCGCCGTGCCGAAGATGTCGCTGATGCCTTGCCCCACCATCTCTTTGTGGTAATGGTCTACGATAGTGCCGCTTTCGTCGGCTATGAACGCGAACCATTCCCCCTCAACGTTGTCGGCGCTGTTGTAGTACTCGATGGTCGACGCGAGCCCTGAATATTCGCTTTCAGGGCCGGTGAAGTAGGCGATGGTCCCTTCCAAGCCCACCGCGCGGAATACGCGGACGGCGGCGGCCACCAGGGACTTGGTGAATTCGTCGGCGTTGACGTACCAGCCGGAGCCGAACAGCAGCCCGTCGTGCTTCACCACCCAGGCGTTCTTGAGCTGCAGCTCACTGAAGTCTCCGGAGTCGATGTCCCCGCTCTCCGGGTTCCTGTACACGTAGGAGACCCACCTGCCCTCTTCGGGGGCGGCGAGCATGTCCTGCCCGAACTCGTACCCGTTGGCGTCGGTCCCCACCCAGCCCTTCAGGTCCAGCCCGATGCGGCCCGGATCGGGATGCGCGATGGCGAGGTCGTTCTCGTCGATGATGAAAACGTACCACTGGCCGTCGACGCTCTCCGGGCGGCTGTAGTAGGCGATGGTGGCGTTGAGTCCCCCGGTCTCGTACCTGCTGATTGCGTTGGCTACGAAGAACTTGGTGTACTCGACGGGTGAGGACTTGGGTGGGATGGAGGCCACCACGCCGCGGGCGATCTGCTCGGCCTCGGCAGCGGTGAGACCCGCTTCCGGCGCGGGCGCATTCGCCAGTTCGGCGCGCACGATCTCCTCTACTTCGGCGCGGGTAAGCCCAGCGTCCTCATCTTCGTTGCCACAGGCGGCCAGGAGAACGAGGGTCAGGACGGCCAGCGCCGCCAATGGCAGTGCGATCTTGTTCATCTTTCGGCCTGTCAAGGGCCTCTCCTCTTGAATCCCTTTCGATTGGCGACAGTTGTTTCCGTGCGTTGTTGCTTGCAAGCTGCCGGCTACTACGGCTATCTCTGTGTGGGACCAGGCGCTTTCTCTTGAGCCATCTACCGCCCTAACCTGGCATCACCAGGTTCCGCCGCCGGGCGGCCGCCGCAGGATCCGGTGCCGGTCACCGAGTCGTCGTAGGGGGCCCCATCCAGGGCAGCACGATGTGCCCGTCCCCGACTCTCCGGAAGCTTCTGATGACCCAGACGGTGTTCCTTCACGGAGTGTCACATTCCCCCGACCACTACCGTTAGATCCTCTGTGAAGGCGTCGGCATTTGTGTGCCATGCCCTATCGCGGACAGCGCCCTCCCGAACCCCCACCGTTACACTGCCAGCCCGAGTCACCTGGATGTAGGCCGTAAAACTAGTGGCCAGTCCAGCGCTGTCGAAGCTCCTCGACATTCCGGTGATATTGAACCTTCCGACGCCACTCTGCGTGATGTCGTCTTCCACAAAATCTGTCACCGGTTCACTGAACACAAACCTCAACTCATCATTAGAATGAAGGGTGATGCTTGACACCGTCGGCGCTACGATGTCAATTGGTATCGCCTCTGGATCGGATGCGGTGTTTCCAACGCCGTTCGCATTTGTTGCGACATTTGCCGGCACTCTGACGTTTAAGGTGCCGCTCTGGTTCCCTGGCACCATGATTTCGAGGACATACTCATTACCGCTACCGGTTAGGTCGTAGTCAAGGCCTGACACGCCAGTTCGAGTGATGTCACTCAGCAGAAAGTCATCCACCGAATCGGTGAACCGGATGAACACGTTAATCTCATCGAGTGCAGGTCTAACTACGGCACGAATGATGACATCGAGTTCCGTGGCTGTCGAGGTCCTGACGCTGATGGTACGCGTTATTGCGCGATTCCCCACACCTACGTCAGTCTGTGCGACTTTTGCTGGCACGATGATGTAAATAGGGCCGTCTCTTTCCGTTGTGATATCAAAGGTGTAGCGGCCAGTAGAACCCGTAGCAAAGTTACTGATGGTCAGATTTCCAACGCCTCTCAAGGTGATGTCATCTGCCGTAAAGCCCGTCATATTGACGCCAAAATCAACTTCCACTGGAATAGTCAGCGACGTTGACTCGAAATCCTCATCTGGACTGATTTCGGGAGTCGGATGCTCGTAGACGGGATCGTCTACCATCGTATGAGCGTCATCATGCTCATTTGCCCCATGGTGATGATGCCGCTGCTCCTCGGTATCAAGGTTGTTATGTGCAGAAACATCCAGTTTGAACTTATAACCTGCTGCTGGTTTAACGTGAGCATGATAGAGACCCTCTCGGTTGTGATCGCCATCCGCTCCGACCGGCGTGCCGGTGAGGGACAGGCCCAGCGCGGCCAAGGCAAGCGCGGCGAGGGCGACGACAATGAAGGCGAGTCCGTGTCTTGCTGTGAGTGTCATCGTTTCTCCTCCTGGTGTGTGTTATGGCTGGCTCGCGCCAGGTTTCCGTCCCTGGGAACCGCACGCGTAAGCAAGGGTTGCCGTTGGGGGCGTAGAACGGACCAACGCGTAGTTATCGTGCGTCGAGGCGAAGGCGATTCGTATGGGATATGCCATACATGCGAGGTCCGTCGGTAAGCGCCTTGCCTCCTCTCCGGAGTCGTTTGGTGTGTCGTTCGAAAGCAGATTGGGCACCGGGCGTGCGACGACGCGGAGGAATCCAGCAGGGCTGAAAGGAAGGAGAGCGGCCCTGCTAAGGGCCGTGTGACGAAAATCGGGGGGGGGGGGGGCATTCGTGCGAAAACGTCGTTAGCGGAGGACACCTCGGCCACGGTCGTCACAGTGGCCTCAGCCGCTGGTCTGCACGCTGTTTCAAGTATAGATTGTCGCGGTTCGAGCGACATACAAGCATCTCCCCTCAATTGGGCAAACTCAGAACCTATTATACAACCCGCGTGTAATGTGGGCGTAAAGTTTTGACCTATTTTTCATAATGTCTTGTAAATTATCGGCGAATCTGGCATGATTGCCCCGATTAGCCCGAATCCCGCCGGTCAGCGACAGCGGCGATACCGGGTCTTCCGCAGCCCAATCGGAGGTGACGAGATGAATGACGCCGACGAAGCGATGAGAGACATGGAAACCCTGCGGGAGCGGTTCTCCAGGCTGAGCCAGGTCAGCCTGCGCATCACCGAAGACCTGGACCTCGACACCGTGTTGCAGGAGGTGGTGGACGGAGCTCGCTCACTGACCGGCGCGAGGATCAGCGGCCTCACCATCCTCGACGACGAAGGGCAGCTCCAGGACTTCATCACCTCCGGCATGACCGCCGAAGACCACCAGAGGTTCGTCGATCTGCCGGGGGGACCGGAGTTCTTCGCCTACCTGAGCAGCCTTCCCGAACCGCTCAGGGTCTCCGACTTCTCCGCCTACACGACGGCGGCGGGCCTGCCCGAAATCGGCCCTCCCGTGGGACCGGTAGGCAGCTTCCTGGGCGCGCCCATCCGTCACCGGGGCCGGCACGTCGGCAACTTCTACCTGTCGGACAAGCAGGGCGGCGCGGAGTTTACGGATGAGGACGAGGAGACGCTGGCGATGTTCGCCTCCCATGCGGCGGCGGCCATCGCCAACGCCCGCAGGCTACAGAGCGAGCAGCGGGCCAAGAGTGACCTTGAGACGCTGATAGACACGTCTCCCGTGGGCGTGGTGGTCTTCGACGCCAAGACGGGGGCGCCGGTGTCTCTCAACATGGAGGGTAGAAGGATCGTGGACGGCCTGCGCAACCCCGACCAGACGGCGGAGCAGCTCCTGGACGTGCTGACCTTCCGCCGCGCCGACGGGCGAGAAATCTCCCTGCGGGAGTTCCCCTTGGCCCAGGCCCTCAGCACGGGCGAGACGGTGCGGGCCGAGGAGATCGTCATCGGCGTCCCCGACGGAAGAAGCGTCACCGTGCTGCTCAACGCAACGCCCATCCGTTCAGAGGATGGGGAGGTCGAGTCGGTGGTCGTCACCCTACAGGACATGACCGCTGTGGAGGAGCAGGAGCGGCTGCGGGCCGAGTTCCTGGCGATGGTGAGCCATGAGTTGCGCGCCCCCCTCACCTCCATCAAGGGCTCCGCCGCCACAGTCCTGGGTTCGCCCGCCGACATGGACCCAGCGTTGATCCGCCAGTTCTTCCGCATCATCGACGAGCAGGCCGACCACATGCACGGCCTGGTCGCCGACCTGCTGGACGTGGCCCGCATCGAGACGGGCACGCTGCCGGTCGCCCCGGAACCTGCGGAGGTGGCGGCGCTGGTGGACCGGGCGAGGAGCGCCTTCATCAGCGCGGGGGGCAGGAACAATCTCTCCATCGACATCCAACCCGGCCTGCCCCTGGTGATGGCGGACAGGCTGCGCATCGTGCAGGTGCTCGGCAACCTGCTGTCCAACGCGGCCAGGCACTCGCCGGAGTCGTCGGTCATAAGGGTGAGCGCCGTGCGGGAGGACGTTCACGTTGCGTTCTCGGTCTCCGACGTGGGGAGGGGCATACCCTCCGAGCGGCTGCCCCACCTTTTCAGGAAGTTCTCCCGAATCGACGCCGAGGACCAGGGGGGCGACACGGGCCTGGGCCTCGCCATCTGCAAGGGGTTGGTGGAGACCCACGGAGGCCGGATATGGGCCGAGAGCGATGGGCTTGGCCTGGGCGCACGCTTCTCCTTCACGCTCCCGACGGTCAAACAGGCCGGAAGCGACACAGGCAGCGGCCCCCCTGCGCTTTCGACACCCTCCTCGCGGCGGGAGGTGAGGGCGGCGGGGGAACGGGTGCGCGTCCTCGCGGTGGACGATAACCCCCAGGACTTGCGGTATGTTCGAGACACCCTCACCAGGGCGGGCTATACGCCCATAGTGACCGGGGACCCGGAGGAGGCGCTCCGCCGCATGGAAGAGGAGAAGCCCGATCTGGTCCTGCTCGACCTGATGCTGCCCGGCGCCGACGGGATAGAGTTGATGAAGGACATCCTGGAGACGGCAGACGTGCCGGTGATCTTCCTGTCCGCCTACGGCCAGGAGGAGCTCATAGTCAGGGCCTTCGACATGGGGGCCGTGGATTACGTGGTCAAGCCCTTCTCGCCGAGCGAGCTTGCCGCGAGAATCAGGGCGGCCCTGCGCAAGCGGGCGGCGGCCGAGCCGTCGGAGCCGTACGTGCTAGGCGACCTGACCATCGACTACGGCGAACGCAGCGTGACCTTCGGGGGCCGTCCGGTCGAGCTGATGGCAATCGAGTACCGGATGATCGCCGAGCTTTCGGCGAACGGCGGACGGGTGGTAACCTACGAGCACCTGCTGCAACGGGTCTGGGGAGAGAGGAGCAGCGGCGACGTGCGGCCCATGCGCACCATCGTAGGCAACCTCCGCCGCAAGCTGGGCGACGACGCCGACAACCCCGCCTACATCTTCACCGAGCCCCGCGTCGGCTACCGGATGCCGAAGGGGGAGATGCCGGTGCGGGACGAGGAGTGAGGTCGAAGCCCCTCACTCACTCCTCGCGGCGGGCTCTCGACCGACGGGACGAGAAGCTGGCTCAGCCTACAGGTCCAGCACCAGGGTCAATGTGAAAGTTCTTGATTTTGTCAAGCGTGGTGGCGCATACGGGATTCGAACCCGTGGTCTCCGCCTTGAGAGGGCGGTGTCCTAGGCCGCTAGACGAATGCGCCACAGAAACGGGGGATGGCCTATGCATATGGCTGGGGATCGTGGATTCGAACCACGGCTTGCAGATCCAGAGTCTGCCGTCCTACCACTAGACGAATCCCCAATACTCTTTACAGTATAGCGCCGCCCCAACTGCTTCAACAACCGCTGACTCAGGGCAGCCCGAGCCTTCATCGCCGCCTGGGGAACGCCCTCACCCCAACCCTCTCCCTCAGGGAGAGGGGGTTGCCTTGACGCCCCATTGATGGAATTTGCGTGGGGTTCGGGGAGGTCGCCAGCTTTCTCAGGTGCAGCAGCCCTTGCTGCCTTCTGGCTCCATTGACTATCTGATGGCGGACCCTGCCCCCGGGGTCCTCTACGCACTTCAGCCCTTCGAAAAGGGCGGACCAAGCCTCCCTGGTCAGTTCGTTCTCCTGTAGCTTGAGAGAATGCTTGTAAAGAGCGAGACTCCGACTTGTCAGGGTGTCGTCCTTGTCGGCCCTTGCCAGGGCGAACAGGAAAGGAAGCACGGCATTGACCAGCATATCCCGCGCCCGGCCCTTGCCTATGGGAACTGGCGTCGTAGGGCCTGCAGGCACCACATCGGCGTCGGCGCTCAGGCCCATAAGCGCCTTCTCCAATGCCCGTAACGCAGCGTCGGCGTTGTCGTGAGAGTGGGCCAATCCGAGCACAGTACGGGTCAAGCTGCAGCCGTCATATTCCGTCCGACCGTCTTGCATGGACATCAGCCTTTCCAGTACGAGGCTGAATCCGGCTATGCGTTTGGCCGGATGGTTGGAGGGCCTGACGCCGGACAGAGTCCAAGAGTAGCGTCGGCCCTTATCGGCGCCTGGACCGCTTGGCAGTCCCGCTTCCCGCAAGAGGGCTTCTTCCAACCTCTTGCTCCTTTCGGAAGCTGGAGAGGCGCGGGTCGCTTTCAGCAAGTCCTCGTACGTGACCTGATAGGCCAGCTCGAAAAAAGGATGACGGTTGCGGGAATACCCCAACGCCTCCATCAGGGCGGAGTAGACCACCTGGTCGGGAGAGTCGGACTCCATGAGGGATCCGAAGAAGAGGCTTTTCGACAGGAACCTGGCGTCGCCTGCCCGGTCCAGAGTCCGCCCTATCTGTACGAGGTTGGAGGGCCGCCTGTAGCCGTGGGGCCTGAGAATGGGCCACAGGTCTCCTTTAGCTTTGATTCCTTTCCTATTGCGTGGCTTCCCCTCACCTGCCAGCAGCGGCTCCAGGGACACGGAAGGGGCCTTATGTCCGCTCCGCAGCAGTGCGTGGGGTTCCAGGTCAGCCTCAGGCGTGGCCACCGCGTGAAGCGCCACTCCGTTGTATCTTGGGTCACCGCTATGGCCGTGGGCGTTCCAGTCCTTCTGCCTGACGTGCAGCTCCACGTCGCCGCGTATCAGGCCCACGCCCTCCTCTTCCAGCACGGCGTCCCGAAAGTCCGGTCCTGCCCCGCCGCCCTTCCTGCCGGGATAAATGACCCGGAAACGGCGCCCGTCGGCGGACTTGAACACCACGGACCGGGCCGCCCGCTCCGCCCACAGCTTGGACAGCAGACTTTCAGGAATTTGCTTGAATTTCGACACCGCTCACCGAAACCCCGCCCAATACATTCGCCGCATACCGTTCCAGTGTGACACAGCGCCGGGTTTAAGCGACAGGGCCGAGTGTCGGGGCCGCTCCCTACACACTGAAATGACAAACTGTTGGGATTGGCGGGAACTTTTGACCGCAGGAAACCGTCATTGTTATCATAGCCAGACTTGTTGGGGAGGCATTCCCTCGATATGAGACCAATCTTATGGGTGGTTTTGGTGTTCGCGGCTCTGCTCGTGGGAGCGGTTATGGCTTGCGGAGGAGTTGACGAGTCATCCCGAGAGCTGGGCGACGATACCCGCACAGTACGTATACCTAGCTCCACGCCTACCCCGGCTCCGGCGCCGACGGCGGCTCCAGGGCTCCCAAACGATCAGGAAGGGGCTTTCGTAGTCACCGCTCCCAAAGCTCAGCCGGCGCCTCTGCCCCAAACCCGCATTATCGTGCATACCGCCCGTATATCCATGGTCGTGGACGACGTGGCCCGTACGGTGTCCGAAATCGGAGACGTCGCCGCTGATCTGGGCGGCTGGGTGGTCAACTCCGACTGGACCTCCCGCCACAGCGGGGCCATCGCCATTCGTGTTCCGGCCCAGTCGTTGAGCGTGGCTCTGGGCCTGCTGGAAGACTTGTCTATAGAGGTCCTGTCTCAGGAACTGACCAGTCAGGACGTCACTGACGAGTACGTAGACAGCCAATCGCGGCTGGCCAGCCTGCGCGCCACCGAAAAACGCCTGCTGTCATTTCTCGAGCAAGCAGACACCGTAAAGGACGCCTTGCTGGTGCAGGAAGAGTTGGCGAAATTGCAGCTTGGGATTGAGGAACTGCAGGGCCGGCTCAACTACTTGCAGGAAACGGCCGCCTACTCCCTGGTCGAAGCGAGCCTGCAAGTGTCCTCCGTGACCATTGCCGTCGACGCAGGGCCTGACGCCTCGGTCCGTGTGGGGGAGCCGGCGCGATTTCGGGCGTCGTTCACGCCGCCGCCGGGGGTAGAAGACTACTCCTTCGTCTGGGACTTCGGCGACGGAACGTCGGCGTCGGGCGCCGGAAGCGCCCCGAGACCGAATGGGGAGCGGGTCACAGCCACAGTGAACCACGTCTACGACGACGACCGCGACTCCCCTTACATCGTCAAGATAGACCTATCCGGCGTAGGAGCGGACGGAAGAGCCGAGGGGTTCGATTCTCTGGAGGTGTCGGTGAGCCGCGTCCCGACCATAGAGGTGTTCGCCGGAGATTACCGAACTGTGGAGGAAGGCGACGACCTGGACTACAACGCGTCTTTCACCCGCCCCAAAGAATTGTGGGACTACCAATACCGGTGGGACTTCGGCGACGGCTCTCCTACAATCACTGGCGTCCCCGAGGAACGGGAGACGCGGGTGACGGCGCCCCACAGCTTTGCAGACTACAGGCCCACACCCTACACGGTGTCAGTGACTGTCAGCGCAATGAGCGAAGCCGGGCGGGTATCGGGCTCGTCTTCCTTCAGCGTGCGGGTCACTGAAACGGAGGGCTTCACCGTAGGTGGGTGGAACATCGGCGGCACCGCGAAATCAGCCATCAGAGCTCTGACCGCGGTAGCCAAGGTTGCCCTGATAGCGCTCACGTGGCTGGCCATCTTCAGTCCGGTGATCATCATAGTGGCAGGAATCGCATATTTGGCCAACCGTTTCGGCAGCCGCTTGACCACACGAACGCCCCGCAGGCGGCCTAGACCCCCTTTCCCTCCGCCTCCGGAACAGCCGGAACCGCAACCTGGGGCCGACGTTAGAGAGTAACCTTACACGCTACGGTCCAAGCAACCGCTGCGCCTCGGTCCGTGACGCCTACGTTTCTTGACAGCCTTATGAGGGCCAAGTATGCTCCAAGGCAAACCCCGCCTAGTTCCGCGTCCGGCGGACGCCGCAATTAGGCTGTTCAGGAGAACCTCCAATGGATGAGATACGAGCCCTTTCCGCCACAGGGATGTTGGGGTCAGGCTACCTGGAAGAGTCCCTTAAGAAGGCTATGGAGTGGGATCCCCACTTCATCGCAGCCGACGCCGGCTCCACCGACGGAGGTCCGGACGCCCTTGCCACGGGAAAATGCCACTTCTCCCGCCCCGCCGTAAAGCGGGACATCCGTCTGATGCTCCAGGCCGGACGGAAGGCCAGTGTCCCGGTGATCATAGGCTCAGCCGGGTCGGCGGGCGGAGACTTGAACGTCCAGTGGACGGTGGACATCGTAAAGGAGATCGCCCGGGAAGAGGACCTCCACTTCAACATGGCGGTCATTCACGCGGAGCAGGACAGGGAATACCTGAAGTCCAAGATGAAAGAGGGCAAGATAACTCCTCTGAACCCAGCCCCCCATCTGGACGACGAGGTCATAAACCGGAGCATCCATATCGTGGGTATGATGGGGGCCGAACCCATCGCCAAGGCCCTGGACGACGGGGCCGACGTCATAGTCGGCGGTAGAGCCAGCGACACCACTCTTTTCGCAGCCATGCCTCTGGCCCGTGGGTTCCCGGAAGGGCCGGTTTGGCACGCCGCAAAGATTCTGGAGTGCGGCGCCGCTTCCGTGGCCCTCAGAAAGTCGCCCGATTGCATGTTCGCCACCATACGAAAAGACCACTTCATCGTGGAGCCTCCCGCCGACGAACTCTGGTGCACGCCTCAGAGCGTCGCATCCCACACTCTGTACGAGAACGCCGATCCGTACCACCTGTACGAATCGTCGGGGATGCTCGACACGACCGACGCGGTGTATGAAGCGGTGTCGGACCGAGCCGTCAAGGTCACCAATAGCCAATGGGTCCCGGCGGAACGGTATACGGTGAAGCTGGAAGGGGTTGAGCTGGCCGGATACCAGAGCATCGTCATAGGGGCCATTCGAGACCCCATTATCATCCGCCAGATAGACGACTGGCTCAGTCGGATGAAGGAGCGGTTGGCTCTGCGCATCCGGGATGCGTTCGGCGGCCTGGAGATGGACAAGGACTACTCTGTCTTCTTCCGAGTCTACGGGCGAAACGGCGCAATGGGAGCCCTTGAGCCGGTGACGACTCCGGCTCACGAGATATGTCTCATCATAGAGGTGACCGCTCCCGACCAGGAACTGGCCGGACAGCTGGCCGACAGCGCCCATCACCTGGCCCTCCACTTCCCCGTTCCCGAGTGGCACGGGCTGATCAGCGCCCTGGCCTTCCCTTACAGCCCGTCGGTGCTGCACCGGGGCGCCACCCACAGGTTTAACATGAACCACGTAGTCGAACCCGCCGACCCCTACGAGATGTTCCCCACCACGGTGGCGGCGGTATAGAGGCGAAACATGGCTAAGCTATGGGAAGTCACCAAACTGGTGCGCAGCAAGAACGCAGGACCTTTTGTATTGACCTTCGACATTATGTTCGACGATCCGGACGTGTACGAGAAGGTGCGCGACTCCGGGGCGCTGAACAAGAAGCTGGTGGCGGAGATGTACAAGCAGAACGAGGAGGATGTGCTCTTCTTTAACTGCGACAATGCCTTGGCCATAAAGTTCTCCATTCCCAGGCCCGTATATTCCGGCGACCTTGAAGACGGCGACTGCTACGGCGGACAGCAATACGCTCCTCTGCTGGATATCGAAGTGCCCGTGCCATCAACGCAGCAGGCCGCGAATGGCTGATAGGCAGGGCCGGCTGGAAGGCAAGGTCGCCATAGTCACCGGAGCCGGGTCCAGCGGCCCCGGAATCGGAAACGGCAAGGCCACATCAATCACCTTCGCCAGGGAGGGCGCCAAGGTGCTCCTGGTGGACGCCTACCCGGAACGCGCCGAGGAAACCTTAGCCATGATACGGGAAGAGGGTGGAGAGGCGTCGGCATTTACGGGCGACGTAACCAGCGCCGACGATTGCCAAGCCCTGGTCAACGAGGCGGTCACCCGTTACGGTAGGCTGGACATCCTGGACAACAACGTGGGCATCTCCGTGCGGGGCAGCGTCGTGGAGGCCGACGAAGAGCAGTGGCAGCGCATCTTCGCGGTGAACGTCATGAGTATTGTCCTCTGTAGCAAGTTCGCCATTCCTGAGATGGTCAAGACGGGCGGAGGCTCCATCATCAACATCTCCTCCATCGCCGGAGTCCGCGCCCACAGCAGCACCCCCTACACCACCACCAAAGCAGCCGTAATCGGTCTCACCACGTCCATGGCCGCCGACCACGGTGCGGACAACGTGCGGGTCAACTGCATCGCTCCCGGTTTGGCCTACACGCCCATGGCCGCCGGACGAATGACCGATGAGCTCCGGGTGCATCGGAAGAACTCCGCCCCTCTGGGTACGGAGGGCACCGCTTGGGACGTGGCCAACGCGGCCCTCTATCTGGCCAGTGACGAGTCCCGCTGGGTCACCGGCGTGGTCCTTCCTGTGGACGCAGGGCTGCTCACCGTCACGCCCGTCACCTACACCACTCTGGAATCTCAATCCCGCTTCTAGTCCCCTCGCGCCTTGTTGTTAGCCGGGGCTTGGTCTGATACCCTGCCTTCAGAAGCTATGGAGACGGCATCCAACTCATCCACGCCCAAGGTGTCCCTGTTGGTAACGTGCCTGGTGGACCAGCTTTTCCCGGAAGTTGGTGTGAGCGTGGTCAACCTGCTCAGGCGTCTGGGGGTGGACGTGGACTTTCCGCCGGACCAGACCTGCTGTGGGCAGCCTCTGTACAACGCAGGTTTCAAGTCCGACGCTAAGCAGCTGGCAGCCCGCACGATTGAGGTCTTCGGAAAGCGGCCTAACAAAGAAAACCAGCCTTACGTAGTGGCGCCTTCAGGCTCATGTGCCTCCCTTCTCCGCGTCGTATATCCTGAGATGTTCCAGGACGACCCGGAACTCCATGCCGCTGCGGTTGAGTTGGCTGGCAGGACGTATGAGCTGTCCGAATTCATTGTAGAAGTACTAGAAATCACCGACGTCGGAGCCAAGGTCCCTGGCGCCCGCATCGCCTACCACCCCTCTTGCCACCTTCTGAGAGAGTTGGGCGTCCGCGACGCCCCAAGGGCCCTCATCAGCGCAGTGGAAGGCGCCGGTGAAGCAGAGCTCCGGCAGGCGGAAAACTGCTGTGGGTTCGGAGGGACCTTTTCCATCAAGCACTCGCAAATATCGACGGCTATGCTGAACGACAAGCTGGACGACATCGCCGCCTCGGGTGCGGACACCGTCACCGCTTGCGACATGAGTTGCCTGATGCACATAGGCGGCGGCCTGAGCCGCCGGGGAATGGATGTTAAAGCCGTGCACATCGCTCAACTGCTGGACACCTGTGGACTGACATGAAAAAACCCGGAACCCATCAGCGATTTGACCCTTTGAGGGCGCGCCCCAGGAGTCGGCGTCTTGGTTGAGTTGAAACCCCGCCCGTTCGGCGAGGCGTCCGCCCACGCCCTGGGAGATCCCCAACTCCAGGAGTCCCTCCGCAAGGTCGGGGGTGGTTTCGACGCCGCCAGGCTTGAAGCAATCGACGAATTGGGGCCAGAGCGGTGGGAAGAGTTGCGGCTTCGGGCACGCGAGATAAAGCAGAACGCAATCGAGAACCTCGACTACTGGCTGGAGATGGTCTACGACCGGGTGACGGCCAACGGGGGCCATGTCCACTTCGCAGTAGACGATAAAGAGGCCAACGACATTGTAACCAGTCTGGCCCGTTCCAAGGGCGTCAAGCTGGCGACCAAGAGCAAGTCCATGGTCTCCGAGGAGACCGGACTGAACGGAGCCTTGGAACAGGCCGGTGTGGAGGTCGTGGAGACGGACCTAGGCGAATACATCATTCAGCTTGCCGAGGAGACTCCTTTCCACATCATCGCCCCTGCAATGCACAAGACCCGACGCCAAGTAAGCTCACTCTTCGAAGAGAACGGTGTAGCATCGGGGTTGACGGATATAGGGGACATGGCCAAGGCCGCCCGAGAAGCCCTGCGCGGCAAGCTGCTCTCCGCTGACATGGGCATCACCGGCGCCAACTTTTTAGTGGCTGAGACAGGGACCGTCGTCATCGTGACAAACGAGGGCAACGGACGCTTCTGCACCTCGGCGCCCCGAATACACGTAGCTCTGACCGGCATGGAGAAGGTGGTCCCCTCTTTGGAAGACCTGCCTGTGTTCCTACGACTGCTGCCTAGAGCCGCCACCGGCCAGCGGCTCACCAGCTACGTGAGCATGATTTCGGGTCCTCGCAGAAGCTCCGACGAGGACGGGCCTGAGGAGTTCCATCTCGTCATCGTAGACAACGGGCGCTCCCGCCTGTTGGCGGACCCAGATCTGAGGGAGTCGCTGTATTGCATACGCTGCGGGGCATGCCTGAACATTTGTCCCGTATACCGGAAAGTGGGAGGACACTCCTACGGATGGGTGTACCCCGGCCCCATTGGAGCAGTGATTTCTCCCGTCCTGACAGAATCCAAGTCCAGCATGGACCTTCCCTTCGCATCGAGTCTGTGTGGCGCCTGTCGGGAAGCATGCCCCGTCAAGATCAACCTGCCCAGGATGCTGCTTCACCTCCGGGCCAAGGCGTCTACGCCGGGTCCTCAGCGCCGCGCATCCCTGTGGGAGCGTCTCACAGCCAGAGGGTTTACACAAATCATGAAGCGCCCGCGACTGTATTCATTGGCGGGCCCATTGGTACGCTTGCTCCAGGCGCCCTTTTCCAGGGGCGGCAGGATAAGGAGTGTCCCAGTGGCGCCTCTGTCCAAGTGGACCAAGTCCAGGGACCTGCCCGCGTTCAAGCCAAGGTCTTTCCGGGATATATGGAAGCGGTCCCTCGCTCGGACGCATGCGCCGACCGACGCCAAGGGAGGGCCCGTTGGATAAGGAGAGGTTTCTGGCCAGGGTGCGGGAGGCGTTAGGGCCGTCGCAAGATCGTCCATCCAGCTCCAGTCCCGTTCCGCCGATGCCCGACAACGGCTCTGAGACCTCTCCGGCTCAGGCAGTTGACCTTCTGGCGTCCACGGCCGCCGCTCGCGGTTGGAACGTGCATCGCAGCGCAAACCCTGATGACACAGTGTCGTATGTCACTCAACTGGCCCTGTCCATTGACGCCAATCTTGTCCTCAGGTCAGATGAGGAAGTGTTCTCCAGCCTCAACCTGGACACACAGCTTGGAGAGGCGGGCATAATGACCGGCCTGGCTACCCGGCACAACGAATTGGACGAGGAAGCTCTGAGACGAGCACTCTCCCAGGCGGACATGTGCATCACTGGGTCAGACTATGCCATAGCAGAAACCGGATCGGTTGTAGCGCAGCCCAGGACGGGACTGAGCCGCCTCGTCTCCTTGACTCCCCAGGTTCACGTAGCCCTGGTGAGTCCGGCCGACGTCGTACCGGACCTGGACAGCTTCTTCCGGATTCAGAAGGACCTGCATCAGCAAGGGCGTTGGCCCCCTTACACCAACCTTATCACCGGGCCGAGCCGAACCGCCGACATAGAACAGACACTGGTAATCGGCGTGCATGGCCCCAAAGAGGTCCACATGGTTATACTGGAGTGGTTATGGCCGTAAGAGTTGGATTCGCTAAGTTCCGCCAGCAGACTATGGAAAAGGAATTGGTGCGCATACTGGAAGTCCTGCCCCAACTGGGGGTGGAGAAGGTCATCTTGTTCGGGGACCTGGCCGAAGACAAGGTGGGGCCCGAAAGCACACTGGAACTCATCATGGTCCAGGACATCCCCGGCTCTTTCAACCGACGCATGGACTATTTCATTAGCCACCTGCATCCTGAGGTGGCCACAAACTACTGGGTCTACACGCCCGAGGAGTTCTATACCTTACAGGATACCAACTCGTTCCTAGCCCAGGCCGTGAAGAAGGGAAGAGTCCTCTATGAGTAGCGATTTCCATGCCGAGGGCTCCCGTTGGATGCGCCAGGCGGATCAGGACCTGGAGGACGCCCGATACCTCAGGGAAGGGGGCCGCCACAACACCGCCTGCTTCATGGGAAAGCAGGCCGGAGAGAAGGCGGTCAAGGCTTTCCTGTACCATTCAGGCGCTGAGGACGTATGGGGCCACGCATTGGCCGACCTGTGTGAGGACGCGAAGCTGTTCAGCGGCATGTTCGAGGTCATTCGCTCCCTGGCCATAGCTCTTGACAAGTACGAGGGCATGACCCGATACCCTCACTACCTGCCCGGCGGCATCCCGTCGGAAACCTACGACGAAGTGGACAGCGAGCGGGCCATTTTCGTGGCCGATGAAGTCATAAAATTCGTCAAAGACCAGATGATATAGGCCGCGCCTACCGTAGAGGGTTCAGGCTCGCGCCGACGCTGAGCAGCCGCATGGTGCGGGCCGTGGCGCTCCTGAGCAAATCGTAGCTGCGACTCATGCTTTCCTCAAACCCCATAGTCCTGTCGGGTATGGGCACAAGCGCGTCAATGCCGTACTCGTACACGTCCTGATGACCCGGACCAAGGCTCCCCACTATCGCAATCACCGGAATTCCCCGCTCCTTGGCCTTTCGTGCCACTCCCACTGGAGCTTTCTCGAAAACGCTGGAAGCGTCGGTCCGCCCTTCGCCGGTGATCACCAAGTCGGCTCCCTCCAGCTTCTCCTCGAACCTGACCGCATTACACACCAAGTCAATTCCCGACTCTATCCTCGCGTCAGCGAAGGCTACCAGGCCGGCGGCGAGTCCTCCGGCAGCCCCTCCTCTTGGAACCTCCCGCATGTTGATGCCCAACTGCCTTTCCACCACCCTGCTGAGCCGGTCTAAGGCCTGGTCCAGCTCTTCAACGACGGCAGCAGAGGCGCCCTTCTGTGGGCCGTACACTGCCGAGGCGCCCGACGGACCGCACAAGGGATTGTTAACGTCAGTTGCGGCAATTATTTCGGCCTCCATGAGGCCCAGGCGCACCCCAGACACATCGACCCGGTGAAGCCTGGCTAGCGCGGCCCCTCCGGCCGGCAGGTCGCGCCCGTTGGAGTCCATGAACCGTATTCCCAATGCCTGGGCCATGCCTAGACCGCCGTCGTTGGTGGCGCTCCCACCCAGGCCCACGATTATCCGACGGAACCCTTTGTTCAAAGCCTTTGCAATCAACTCGCCGGAGCCGTAGCTGGTGGCTGTCCTGGGGTCCCGATGCCTGGGATGCACCAAGGCAAGGCCGGACGCCCTCGCCATCTCTATGACGGCAGTGTCCGAATCACCCATAGCTCCCCACGCCGCATTGACTGGTGCGCCCAGAGGGCCGGTCACCCTGCTGCTGAAGACCTGTCCGCCAGTGGCGTTCACGAGGGCGTCAAGGGTGCCGTCTCCGCCGTCAGCCACGGGAATGCACACTGTTTCGGCATCGCCGATCACGTCGAGAATGCCCTCTTGGATAGCCTTCGCAGCGTCAGTCCCCGAAAGGCCGCCCTTAAAACTCTGTGGGGAGATGACTATCTTCATACGATTCCATTATAGCCCTGTTCACGTCCGGTTGCGGACATGCCAACTTGACGCCTTCTCTGTTAGAATCGTTCCGTCGGTCTACGGCTTGCGGAAAAGAGTTGAGATGGGAGTACGCATGGCATCCAGAGATGAGCTTAAAGCCAGGGTCAGCGCGGCCATCGACTCCAAGGCAGAGGAAATTGTCGGCGTATCCCAGACCATTCTGGCCAACCCGGAGCCGGGATTTCGTGAAGCCAAGACCTCGGGGCTGGTCTCGACCAAGCTCAAGGAGATGGGCATCGATGCCCAAGCAGGCATAGCTCTGACCGGTGTGAAGGGCGAACTGAAGGGAGCCTCCGCTGGACCCACGGTGGCCCTGTTCGGCGAACTGGACTCCCTCATCGTAAACGACCATCCCTACGCCGACGCCCAGACCGGTGCAGCCCATGCTTGCGGACACCACGCCCAGATAGGGATGCTGCTCTCTGCGGCGGCGGGTCTGCTCGCTCCGGGGGTCCTGCCCGAATTGAGCGGTCGGGTCGTGCTTTTTGCCGTACCGGCTGAAGAGTACATAGAAATCGAGTATCGAGACTCACTGCGCCGCAAGGGCTCCATAGAGTTCCTGGGAGGAAAGCCGGAGTTCATCAGGCTTGGGCATCTCGACGGAGTGGACATAGCGATGATGTGCCATACGTCAAGCCGCAGCGATGAGGGGATGCTCACCATGAGCGGCACCAACAACGGCATAGTCGCCAAGAAGATTCAGTTCATCGGACGAGGGGCACATGCGGGAGGAGCGCCCCATCTGGGAATCAACGCCCTCAACGCCGCCAACCTGGCCCTAATGGCCATTCACGCCAACCGGGAGACCTTCAAAGACGAGGACACCATTCGGGTCCACCCGATCATAACCAAGGGCGGCGAGGCCGTAAGCGCTGTCCCCGCCGACGTTCGCATGGAGTCATTCGTCCGAGGGCGCACCATAAACGCTGTGCTGGAGGCCAACCAGAAAGTGGACAGGGCGCTCAAGGCCGGGGCGATGGCCGTTGGCGGCAAAGTCAACATCCAGACTTTGCCCGGTTACCTTCCCTTGCAGCAGGACGACTCCCTGGCCGGCATCTTCAAGGCAAACGCCGTGTCCCTGGTAGGCGAGGAAAACGTGGGGAGCGTCGGCCACCGGACCGGGTCCACCGACATGGGGGACGTAAGCCAGCTCATGCCCGTCATTCACCCATACGTAACCGGAGCGACGGGGCTAGGCCACGGGGCGGATTATGTAATCGAAGACTACAGCCTGGCTGTCACCACTGCTGGCAAAGCGTTGGCCTGCACAGTGATTGACCTGCTGGCTGAGGGCGCATCCCAGGGAGGCCGGGTGGTCTCCAAGCACAGACCGACCATGTCCAAGGCCGACTACCTGAGCTTTATGCGCGGCTTGGCGAGAGAAGAAATCTTCGACTACGAGGAACTCTAGGCGACGGCGATGCCCGCACAGTCACCCGATATAGAAGACTTGAAACGAAGGGTCTGCGCTGCAATCGACCGGCGCAAGATTGAATTCGTCGAGCTGGCCAAGGATGTGTTCAAGAACCCGGAAACCGGGTTCAAAGAGACAAAGACCGCCGAGACCGTGGCCCGATTTTTCGACAGGTTGGGCGTGTCGCACCGGGACGGGCTTGCCGTCACCGGAATCAAGGCCAGGATTCAGGGGGGCGCAGGCCCCGGACCGAGTGTCGCAATCCTGGGCGAATTGGACTCCCTCATCGTTAACGATCACCCCAACGCCAACTCCCAGACCGGCGCCGCTCACGCCTGCGGCCACAACGCTCAACTGGGCATGATGCTGGGAGCCTCCATCGGGCTCATGGACCAATCGGTGCTTCCATACTTGTCGGGGTCCATAGTCCCCTTTGCGGTGCCCGCCGAAGAGTTCGTAGAAGTCGAAGACAGGCTGGCGCTCAGGCAGCAGGGACGGTTGGAGTTTCTGGGCGGGAAACAGGAGTTGATTCGGGTAGGCGAGTTCGACGACGTCGACCTGGCCATGATGTGCCACACGGCGAGCGACATGAAGGAGCGGTCCTTCTCCATCGGAGGGGCCAGCAACGGCCACATGGTCAAGTTCGTAGAATACGCTGGACGCTCGGCCCACGCCGGCGCCGCTCCCCACGAGGGAATCAATGCGCTAAACGCCGCCAACCTGGCCCTGGCGGCCATCCACCTGAACCGCGAGACCTTCACCGAAAAGGCCACGGCCCGCACTCACGGCATGATCACCAAGGGCGGCGAGGCCGTGAATGCAGTCCCCGGCGACGTTAGGGTCGAATGGCGGGTCAGGTCTTCCAACCCTGAGGACTTGGAGCGGAACAGCGCGATGGTGGACCGTTGCTTCCGTTCAGGGGCTATGGCCGTCGGCGCAAGGGTGACAATCACCAATATAGCCGGCTACTTCTCCCTGAACCAGGACGAGTCGCTGAAAGACTTGTTCGTGGCCAATGCGGCTTCTCTCTTGGGAAAAGACCGGATTGCCCTGACTCCCGACGGACGCACCCGCGGCGGCTCCACCGACATGGGTGACCTGAGCCAAATCATGCCGGTCATACACCCCTACACCGCAGGCGCCACAGGAGGCGGCCACAGCAGGAACTACCGCATCAAGGACTATGAACAGGCGGTGGTAATGCCAGCGAAGATTATGGCAATGACGGCAGTTGACCTGCTGGCCGACGGGGCGGTCAAAGCGAGGCAGGCGGTTGAGGAGTTCCGCCCCCCCATGACCAGAGACCAGTACGTGGCGTTCCAACGCAATCGGTTCACGACCGAGGTCTTCGACGGGGCAGCTTCCTGAACTTCCCTAGACCAGGGCTGTCATCACGGCGCCGCTAATTAGAGGTATGGTCAGGTTGTCGTCAATTACGGCGGGTGCCAACTCAATCAGCCCCGCCACCGCTACCCCAACCAAGAACCCCCAGTGATAGTCGATCGCCCCTCCCCCCGACAAAACTCCCACGACCGCTACGCCCGCTCCCCAAAAGGCCAGCGTCCCTATAGGAGACTTGCCGAAGAACCGCCAGCCTAGGACTCGCCCTCGCATCCTGCTTCCCACAAACGCCGCCGCCGGGTCTCCAAGGGCGAGAAAGAACAGGGCGGCTACAGCCACATCGAGATCGAAGACGAGAAAACATGCCAGAGCAGACAACGCTACAAAGGTGGCGCCCGTGACCCGTCTGTCCTCAGACTCTTTCAAGAGGGGCCGGAACAACTTGAGCATCCTGCGGTTCAAGTTCGGCAACCGGAACCGCACCACTTCTATCGCGATCGCCCCTCCGCACAATGACGCCATAAGAGGGACCATCACCTCGGAGCCGGCGAATATTGCGATCAAGGGAATGGAACCGGCGGCGCAGAGGTGGAACAAACGACGCCAAATCGGGGGAGCGGCGCCGTTCCGAGGGTGGAGCCCGATGGTCCTCTCCATACTAAGCCCCGATGAATTCCCGTCTAGTTAGGTCTAATGAAGACGGTGTCGCCTGTGTCCCACTTCAGTTCCCGCAGCCCCGCCCCTTTGGGAATCTCAAAGATTATCCAACCCAGAAGTGAGTTGCCCAAAGGCAAATCAGAAACGGTGCCCCGAACGAATGGTGTGAACCTGTTTTCGCTGGAGTGAGAGTCGGGGGTGGAGGAGACGTTGGTGGTGTTGTTAGCGGTAACGTCCAACAATGTGTAGGCTTCGTCGATGCCGAACCCCCTGAGTTCCACGGCGTCTCCCACTATCTCCATCGCCACAGTGTTGGACTCTCTGTTGTAGACCTGCACGTTGATGGCCACCAGTTCGTTGTCGGGTGATGACGGCGTCACCACGTAGTGTCCTGACCCGAAGTTAAGGTTGGTCTGCTGGCCTTCGATTTGCCATGTCAGCATGTCGATTGCTGACCCGGAAGGCGTCTCGAACGTGAGCCATCTGGAGAGAACCTCCCCTGGTTCCAATGTAAACTCACCGCCCAAGTAGAGCGGAAAGACTTGACTCTCGGGACCAGGTTCCGATGCGGTCTTTACGTTGACGACGTTGGTGGGGCTGACGTCCAGCAGGGAATGGACCTCGGGGCTTTCCTTCGTCTTCAGACTCAAAGAAGCTCCATCCAGAGTCACGGTACGCGCGGAATCCCCATTGTTGTAAATGGTGCCGAACATGATGGAGATTTGTTGGCCGTTTCTGGAAGGAGAAAGGACGTACTGAGTGTCCTCGTCCCCGATCTTGAAGGGAATGGACTCGCCGGCTTGGACGTTGGCGACCGTTACGAGCAGGCCTTCCACGTCGGTGGTGGCCCCAGGAGGGGAGGAATAGCGCACTTCCTGGGTCCTTCTGACTTCGTTTACCAACACTCCCAGAAGCCTGCCTGCCGCACCGTCGCCGGGACCCAGCTGCGGTTCTCCTCCGCAGGCGGCTGAGCCGCCTACACTGAGAGTCAGCGCGAGGACCAGCAGACAGGACATCTTTGCGTTGCGGGATGTCAACGAGGAGATGAGAAAGGAAAGCATTGTGATTTCTAGGTCTCCATCATGATGTTGCGGAAGTAAGAGAGGGCATTTCGCGGAGCTGACGCACCAAATCAGGCACTACCGTGCACAGGTAGTCCACCTGCTCTTTGGTGTTGTCCTTCCCAAGAGTGAGCCTCAGGCTACCCCTAGCAAGCTCCGCAGGCTGTCCCAGAGCCAGAAGCACGTGGGACGGCTCAAGGGAGCCGGAGCTGCAAGCGCTGCCGCTGGAAGCTGCAATGCCCGCCATATCCAAGCCCAACAGGATGGGTTCGCCTTCCACGTGCTCGAACGAAAAGTTGGCGTTGTTGGGCAGACGCTGGGTCGGGTGACCGTTCAGGTGCACGCCGTCTATTGACGTTGTGAATCGTTCGATGATTTCATCCCGGAGACTGGCGCAGTGGCGGCTCATTTCTTCTCGCCTGTCGTTGGCCATCTCCAAAGCGGTGGCGGCGCCGACGATACCGGGTATATTCTCAGTGCCCGACCTACGTTCCCGTTCCTGACCGCCCCCCAATTGCTGGGGAAGGAAAGGTGTGCCCCTCCGCATGTACAACGCTCCCACGCCTTTGGGTCCGTGGAACTTATGGGATGACAGGCTTAGCATGTCGACGCCCAAGTCCTTGACGTTCAGGTCCAGGAAACCGGCGGCCTGCACCGCGTCTGTGTGGACGGGTATGGTCCTATCCAATGCCTGGGCCCGTTCCTTTACGGCGGCGGCTATCTCCTTGACAGGTTCAATGGTGCCTATCTCGTTGTTGGCGTACATTATGGACACGAGCACCGTGCGGTCTGTGACTGCGCTGGCTGCCTCGTCCGGGTCCACAAAGCCGTGCCGGTCGACCGGGAGGTAGGTTATCTCGAATCCCTGGCTTTCCAGGTACTGACAGGTATGGAGGATGGCGTGGTGCTCTATGGTGGACGTGATTATGTGGTTTCCGGTGTCCCCCAGAGCCGCAGCCGCTCCCTTGACTGCCATTGAGTCGGACTCTGTGCCGCCGCTGGTGAAAATCACCTCGCTTAGGCGGCACCCCAACACTCCCGCCACCTTCTCCCGGGACTCGTCCAGAGCTTTTTTGGCTTCCTGGCCATAGGCGTGGATGCTGGATGGGTTGCCGAACATACGAGTGAAATAAGGAGCCATCGCCTCCAGGACTTTGGGGTCCAGGGGCGTGGTCCCGGCGTGGTCCATGTATATCAAGCCGTCAGGAGCGTTCATAATCTACGGAATCAATCATAACTGAGACCTGGCACGAGCATGAGGGCGGCGACCCCCTATACACGGCGCCAAACATTGTAGCATAGGCGCTCAAGGGCGAACCATAAACGCGTTAGGCCCCTCGAGACCAGTCTCGACCCTGAGACTGCAGTCCCATCATCTCCCGGCGGGATACGAACCCCACCAGGGCGCCGCCCTCGACCACTAGAGCGTAGGAGGTCCGACTCTCCTCCATAACCTCCAGGACCTCGTAAGCGCGTTGCTCCGGGCTTACTCTGGGAACATCTTCTATAGGCGTCATCACCGACTCGCATAGCGTCTGCGGCCCAGCAGCTGCGGTCCTGATGGATTCCAGTGTGACGACACCTGAGATTCGACCGTCCACCGCGACCAAGGTGAACCCCCAGGTTGATAGAGCCAAGCTCTCCGCGACAATCCGGCCAACGGTTGCGTCTCCGGCCGCCACAGGAAGCTCACGGTGCATGATGTCTCGCACTTTAAACCGGTCCATACCGCTTCTAATGCCGCTCTGCTTGTGGGTGGCCGAGGCGGTGGCGAGAAGGAACAACCCGAGGACAGCCAGCCATATGCCCTGGCTCCAGGAGCCGCCTTCGTCTCGGAGGAACGACATGAAAAACAAAACTGCGCCTCCGATGATGAACAACAGCGCCATGCCCTGCCCCACGCGGGCAGCCACGCGGGTCGCCAGGAACTGGTTGCCGGTGATTTTCCACACGACCGCCCGGAACACCCTGCCGCCGTCCATCGGGTACGCGGGCAGCATGTTGAATATCCCAAGCATGAAGTTCACGTACACAGCCATGGCCGTTATGGCATAGACGTGGCTGTTGACGCCTTCAAGTCCTTCCGACACGCCCAGAAATATTAGTCCCAGGACAACGCTGGACAATGGGCCCACAAAGGCTATGACAAACTCAGAGGAGGGCCGTGTGGCCTCTTTGCCGATTTGAGACACTCCGCCCAGCAGGAACAGCGTGATTCCCCTGACGGGCATCCCGTACCTCAGGGCTACGAGGCTGTGGGTCAGCTCATGGGCCAACACGGAGCCGAACAGGGTCAGGCTCATCGCCAGTGAGACACCCCACCGCTCAGTGGCGGTCCACCGGAAACCGGAGTTCGAAAAGTACCGCTCGAAGAATACAGCGGAGAGGACAAAAATGATGAACCAGCTTACGTGGAGGTTGATTGGAATCCCGGCTATCCTGCCGAGTCGTATAGAGCCGCCCATATGGTCACGTCCGCCTTGCGCCGTTGTCAGGGCTTCAAATGTTTCCTAGTCCAATTCTACCCTGCTTTACGTCGCCTTGTCCTGACGCGGTCCGGTTGCAATGACCTGTTCTACGAGAGACGGGGCGGGGAAGCGGCGTAGGCAATTATCCTGTACACCAGCTTGGCGGCGACAACCGAGCAGGCCGGGGGGCCAAGGTCCGGGCTAAGCTCGACAACGTCGAAACCCACTATTTTCTTACGGCTTGCCACGTGGGCCAGTATGCGGTTTATCTGAGTCCATCCCATGCCGCCCGGCTCCGGGGTTCCGACGGCGGCCATGAGCGAGGGGTCTAGTACGTCCAGGTCGACACTTACATAAACCTCGTCGGACAACCGGTCAGTCAGGGACTCCATGTAGGCCTCCGTCGGTCCGGACTCCCAAGGGCCGGACTCCCAAGGGAAGGAGCGGGATTCTCCCTGGTTGCCCCTCGCTCCCAACAACTCCGCCTCTTCCTGGCTCATGCTGCGGACTCCGGCATGGACCACCGGGCACAACTCTGACACGCGTCTTGCCGCTGAGGCGTGGCCCCAGGACGTACCCATGTAGCTGTCCCGATAATCGGCGTGGGCGTCCAAGTAGAGTACCGACAGACCTGGATAAAGTTCGACGTATGCCTCCGCCCCGCCGACGGTTATGGAATGTTCGCCTCCCAGGAGGCCCACCAGCTTTCCCTGGGAGGCGTAGCCTGCCACGGCCTGCTTCACTTTTGAGAGCATGGCTCTGGGACCGTCCGCGTGGGGTTCGAGCCAAGGAGTGGTGTGAATGCCTATTGAGGCCACGTCAACGCCTAGCTCGACATCGTAGTCCTCCAGGCTCCGGGAGGCCTCTATGATTGCCCTGGGCCCGTCTCTGGCCCCGGACCTGAAGGAGGTCGTGCTGTCGTAGGGAACGGGCACCAGCACGACGCTGGAAGTCTCCACCGCCGATTGATCATCGGGAAGGGCCAGAAAGTTGAAGGGCGTCCATGACAAGTCTTGCTCGGCCATAGCGGCCCGTCCTCTGCCCTGTGGGAATTAGTCGGGCGGGAGTCTCTCCAAATGTTCCAGGCCCCGGTCCATGACCCAGGTCCTGACCTCCCGGAGGTCGAAGGTCTCCTTAACGTCAACGAGGGCTTTCGTGTCGTCGAAGGACTTGCAGGAGAATACGTCTATGTTTATGTACTGGCGGTTCGGGAATGTGTGGACACTGATGTGGCTCTCGGCGATTATCACGAACCCCGTCACCCCCGAGTCCCGCGGGTCGGGCGCGTGGTACGCCAAGACCGACGGGCCGTGTATGACGTTCATTCCCAGGCTGGAGGGGTAGTCGGCAAGAAAACGCCGGACGAACTCCTCGTCCCACATCTTCGACTCGTCTCCCCCGTAGCCGTCTATGGCCAGGTGCATCTTAACTCCACGCCTGCCCCATCCTCCTACAGCATAAGCCCCTTCCTGCCTGGGAAGGGACTGCCGCTGAAACCGCAAGTGGGGTGCACGGCGTATACTATCCTTGTAATGGTGAAAACAACCCTTTTTAGCGGCAATGAGTATAGCATATCTGCCCAATACGGAATACAATAGGGGGCTGTTGGCTCGGTGAGTCCGGCCTCACCAGAGGGGCGCATCGAACGAAAAGGCAGGATGGTCGATAAAGATGGCCGCAGTTATAGACGTTAAGGGCCTGACCAAATACTACGGCTCCTTCCCCGCCGTGGAGGACGTTACCTTCCAGGTGGGCAAGGGGGAGATTCTGGGCTTCCTCGGACCCAATGGCGCGGGGAAGACCACGACGATGCGCATCCTGACGGGCTTCATGCCCCCCACCAGCGGCTCCGTCGAGGTCGTGGGCTACGACGTGGTGGACAAGTCCCTGGAGGTCAGGAGGCTCATCGGATACCTGCCTGAGACGGTGCCTCTATACACCGACATGCCCGTATCCAGCTACCTCAACTATATGGGCACCTTGCGCGGCATGGAACCCAAACGCATCCAACGGCGCATCGACGACGTGATCGAAATTTGCCGCCTGGAAGACTATCGCAAGAGCTTGATAGGCAAGTTGTCCAAGGGGTTTCGCCAGCGGGTGGGCATAGCCCAGGCCATACTGCACGAACCCCAAGTCCTAATCATGGATGAGCCTACCATCGGCATCGACCCCATCCAGGTCGTGGAAACCCGAAAGCTGATAAAGGACTTGGGCGAAGAGCACACTATCGTCCTAAGCTCACACATACTTCCCGAAGTCAGCATGTTGTGCAAGAGGGTGCTTATCATCCATGAAGGGCAGATCGTGGCCGAGGACAGCCCGGTGAATCTGGCTGACCGGTTGCAGGGCGTGGAGAGGATACAGGTTGAGGTGCGCGGGCCGCAGGCCCAAATCACCGAGGCTTTCAGGAGCGTCCGGGGAGTCACCAGCGTCAATCGGGTCTCGTCCGAGGGAGACCGCCACACCTACGTCGTGGAGGCCGGCCGGGGACTGGACCTGCGCACCACCATCTCCCGGGTCGTCATAAGCAACAACTGGGGACTATTGACGATTCAGTTGGTTGGCATGAGCCTGGAGGAGATATTCCTCAAGCTTACCACCAGCGAGGATATAGAAGAGTGAGGGTAGCCGCCGCCATCGCCTGGAAGGAAATCCAGGCCTACTTTACCAGCCCCATAGGATACATCATAGCCCTGGTATATCTAGCTCTCACTGGCTTCTTCTTCGGGTTCCGGTTGGGCGACCCGTTCCCCGACGCCAGCATAGACCTATACATCATTGCCAGCGCCTGGATTCTGGTGCCTCTGGCCCCGGCCCTGACGATGGGCCTCCTGGCCGAAGAGCAGAAACTGGGGACTATCGAGCTCCTGCTTACGTCCCCGGTCAAGGACTGGGAGGTGGTGCTGGGCAAGTTCATTGCCAGCTTCACCTTCTTCCTGGTGACCCTGTCGTTGACCCTTTTCTACGTGCTGCTGCTGTACATTTACGGCAACCCGGACAGCGGTCCCATCTGGAGCTCGTACCTGGGCATCATCCTGTACGGGGCCATGGCCCTCTCCATTGGCCTTCTGGCCTCTTCCTTCACAGCCAACCAGATAGTGGCGTTGGTGGTGGGATTCGGCATCATGCTCATACTCGCCTTGATAGACTTCGCAACAGACTTGGTGGACGGAATCGTCTCGACCATCCTGGACCAACTGAGCATAATATCCCACCTGGACGACTTCACCCGGGGAATAGTGGACACGGGACACATCGTCTACTACGTAACGGCAACGGCCGTGTTCCTCTTCCTTGCGGTGCGGTCTCTGGAAACCCGCAGGTGGAGATAGACAACCTCTATGTCGGAACAACTTCCCCCAGAAGAAGAACAGCAAGAGCTGGAAGACGAACAGCTGTCGAGCACCCTGTTAGGGGGGCTTGGGGACTCGCTTCGAAGGCTCGGCCAGGGATTCGGCGGAGTCGCGTCGGTCATCGTCCTGGTAGGAGTCGTGGCCCTGGTCCTGGGGATGGTCATATTCGCCTTCTTCGAGGACCTGAAGCTCTACAGCTATATCGTTATGGGAGTCGGCGGACTCCTGCTGTTGTTCTCTCTGATCATTTCCTTCCCGACAGTCAGTGAGGCGGTCACCGGCAGACGCGGACGCTACACCACCAACACTACCTTGATGATTGCCGCGTTCATTGGAATTGCGGCGGTGGGCAATTTCCTGGCCATCGAGATTACAGCCAGGATGGACGTCACAGCGACCAAGCAATTCGACCTGGCCCCCCGCACGAGGTCCCTCTTAGGCGACCTGCAAGGGGACGTGTACGCCAGAGCCTTCTTCCCTGAAAGCAACATACAACCTAACCCTAACCTGGATGCGTTCAGAGGTCAGATGGACGATATCCTTAGGGAATTCAGCAAGCGCTCAGGCAAGTTCGATTACGAATTCATCGACCCTGTCATCGAGCCGGGCATAGCCACCGAATACGGCGTCACCAGAGCCCCGACCATAGTGTTCGAGGCGGAGGACTCCGGCCAGCGCCACCAAGTCCCGTTAAGCACCACGTGGGAAACCTTCCTGGTGAGAGGCCTGGCGCCCATAGAGCAAAGTCTTGTCACCGGACTGTTGATAGTGACGGGGCAGGAGCGGAAGCAGGTCTACTTCTTGACGGGACATGGTGAACGGGAACTGACGGCTCTGGCAGATAACCCCGAGGGCTACAGCGTCGCAGCCTCGGAAATCCTGGCGGAGAACTACGCCGTGTCAACCTTGAACCTCTTCAACGCGACGGACCGTGAACGGCTTCAGGCCAGTGTGGGAGAAGACTCAGTGAGCCTGCTGGTGATTGCCGGCCCCAAAGAGGACCTACAGATGTCCGACGTAGTAAACGAGCCGGCGGAGCTGCACAACTACATGCGTAACGGCGGCAACCTGCTCTTCCTGGCCGATCCGGCGACGAAGCCCAGGTTCAGGGATTTCATTGCGCGTTGGGGAATCAACATGGAAGAAGGGCATATCGTTGACTCCATAAGCAACTACGACCCGGCACGCAGCCAGAACATCAAGATTGGCCAAAACCAATACATATGCACAGGGTTTGATTCTGTGTGCTGGCAGACGAATCCGGACTTTTTCCCCATATTCCCAGGCATTACCAGCGTCACCGGAGGCGTGGGAGACTCCTTCTACCCCGATGTGGCCGCCCTTGTCCCGAATGAGGACATTCCGTTCACCCCCCGCTTTCAGCAAGACGAATCCGACGAGCCGGTGGACCCAGAAGAACTCAGCTCCAACGTATTCGGAGTGGGGTTGACACTGACGACCCCACGGTTCAGTTGGACCAGTCTTGACCCCGACAGCAATGATCCTACAGAAGACTCCCTCGTCGGTCCCTTCTTCACGATGCTGGCCCTCCGGGCGCTGGCCCCGTTGGACGAGGAACTGCCCAGCGACCCGTCGGAGGTGTCCTCAGCTCGAATAATTGCCGTCGGCGACTCCGACTTTGCCTCCAACAGCCTGCTGTTCGCCTCGGGTAACCGCGACGTGTTCCTCAATTCCATCAACTGGCTTGTCGGGGATGAGCCTCTGGCCAACATCCGACCCAGGGAGCAGGTCCAAAGATTCCTGAATCCCACAGATACGGAACGCAAGTTCATACGGTGGTCGGGCTACTTGTTGCTTCCGGCGTTGATGGCCATCACCGGCGGTGTGGTCTGGTGGAGGAGACGCTAGGCCCCCGAGGGATAGCCGGTCTGCTCTAGAATATGAACGTTCGACTTACCATACTTCTACTCGTTGTGCTGGCGGTCATCGGAGGCGCCGTGGGCGTGGTGTTCGGTCTGCAGGACAAGCGCGAGCTCGAGGAAGAACCGCCTTGGCTCTTCAAAGTCGACCCAAGCTCCATTGCCCACATTTCCGTGACCCACATGGACACCACCGTCGAGTACGAAGACACCGGCGACGGGTGGGTTATCAAGGATGGGAACGACAGTCCCGTAGACCGTGATAGGTGGTCCGGCACTCCCCTGCTGCTCAGCGGGCCACGCACAAGTCCGGACGTAGTGGCGCATGCTATAGAGGACCCGGCGGAATATGGGTTGGGTGAACCCCAGACCACGGTCGTAGTGACGGACGTGGCTGGGACTCGTGTGTCCTTCCTCTTAGGTGACCCTACGCCTGACGGCGAAAAATGGTACGCATCCCTGGCGGGGGATGACAGGTTGTATACCGTGGCTGCCATTTGGTGCGAGGTCATATCCAAGTTGGCCGCTGACCCTCCATACCCGCCGGAAGAGCCGGAAGAAATCGAGCCGGAAGAGGGCGACGAGGAAGAAGCTTCCTAGCCCCACCACAGCTCTCTTGGCCCCAAACTTCAATCGGGACCCTTCTCAAAATCGTCGCCCCTAGCCCCACCACAGCCTTCCCGCCAAATTGGGGAGAAATATGTCCCGACGACGGTCCCAGCTTCTCCCTTCGCCTGAAATAGGACAAGCCCCCTCCATGCCCCTGTTGAGTCCGCATAGGCTTCGCCTATATACTTCGTTGAATCCATATGAACGGTATTTTGTTAGGCCAACGCTAAATGAACGCTGAAATATTGTCCGTAGGCACCGAGCTTCTAATGGGGGAGCTTGTCGACACCAACTCTTCTTTCATCGCCTCCAGGCTGCCTGCTTTGGGCATTGACCTGCGACACGTCTCCCTCGTTGGGGATGATATGGAGACTCTGGTGGGGGCAGTGAAACAGGGTCTGGAACGCTCGGACATCATATTCACCTCAGGGGGATTGGGACCCACCCAGGACGACCTCACCCGGGACGCCGTGGCGGCAGCCTTGGGCGAGGAGATGGAAATTCAAGAGGACATCGTCGAACAACTCCGCGCCTATTTCAGGCGGCGTGGGGGAGACATGCCGGCCACCAACATACGCCAGGCCAGCCTTATCCCCTCTGCGGAAATCATCCCCAACGCACGGGGCACGGCCCCCGGTTGGTGGGTAGAGCGCAACGACAAGCGAATAGTGACGATGCCAGGCCCACCCGCTGAGCTTCAGGCAATCTGGGAAGCCGAGGTCGTCCCCCGGTTACGGAAGATAAGCCGAGGCGAGGTGATTCTTACCAGGAACATCAAGACATCCGGGATGTCCGAGGGGGCCGTGGACGAGTTGGTCACCGACTATCTGGGCAAGGAGAACCCCTATCTGGGAATCTACTCCAAGTCCGACGGGATCCACCTGCGAATCATCGCCAAAGGAGCCGATGAGACATCCGCCCGTTCTCTGCTCCAACCCGTCGAGAACGGACTGCTCTCCATTATGGGGCCATACATCTGGGGTTACGACGACGAGACTCCTCAGCAAGCCGTGGGCGACCTGCTGGCCGCCAAAGGATTGACCTTGGCCACCATGGAACATTGCACGGGCGGAGTCCTTGCCTCCAGCATCAGCGAGACAGCCCGGACCGGGGAATACTACCGTAGGGGCCTCGTCGTGCACGGACGAGAGTCCGCTATCGGCAGCGGGATTTCGGCTGAGGTCATAGACGCTCACGGCTTGGTCAGCCCCGAAACGGCCCAGGCCATGGCCCAAGCCGCCGCAGGCACGTCGGCGTCCGGCGCCGACGTGGGAATCGGAATAACCGGAGTCCTGGGACCTGACGACGTAGACGGCCAGCCGCCCGGCGTCGTCCACATAGCCCTGGTGCACCCCCAGGTGTCCGGAGAGTCGGTGACCCACGTTCCCCTTCGCCTGCCGCCCCGGTCGCTTGTAATCAGACGCAGGTCCTCTTCTACGGCGCTCATAGAGCTGCGCCGCATCCTCAATATGCTCTAGAGGCCCTGGACGCCAAAGGGACCTCCCAAAGCAAGTGCGACTGCCCCATATTCGCTTCCAAACGGCTGGTTGACTCCCGCGATTCCGTATACACTTGGCCCCTATGGGAAGCGGGAATGAAGACGAAAGCGACTCGATGAGGGACCAGCCAGAAATGGGCGACACCGAGGACGGCCAATTCCTCGCTAAGCTTGCTATTGAGGTGCGGCAGTGGCGCAGCCAGGGGTTGATTTCCCAGGAACAGGCCGCGGCTATCCTCGACAGCTACCGAGGCAAAGCTGGAGTCGCCGCAGTCGATATAGCCCGTGGACGTCTCATCTCGATACTGGCCGTACTCGGCACGATTCTGGTTGGGATTGGAATCATTTCCTTCTTCGCCGCCAACTGGGATGCCATAGCCAAGCCTATCCGGCTAGCATTGGTCATGGCCTGCGTTCCAGGGGCATATGGCGCAGCTTACTGGATGCGTTATGTAAAAGGCTACGAAAGAGTGGGCGCCGCCTTCATCTTGCTGGCCGCCATAGTGTACGGGGCCGCGATTCACCTCGTGGCCCAAATCTACAATTTCGAGCTTAACGATCCCACTCTCTTCACCTATTGGCTGGCGGGAGTGGCGCCCATAGCCTATCTGACGAGGTCCCAGCCCACGGTCTTCCTGACCATCGGCCTGGCGCTGGGGGCGACGAGTTTTTGGCTCTACGAATACTTGGGCGACTCGGGCAGTCAAGCTGACGGGATATTCTCCATCTCAGTTTTTGCCATGCTTGGGCTGGGTTTGTACGGGCTTGGCAGGTTACAAGGGATTTTCCGGGAAACTATCGATTACGCTTGGGCGTTCCAAATCATGGGAACGCTTACAGTCCTTTTTACCGTGTACCTCCTCGGCTTCAGGTCCGCGTATGATGGGATAGAGTTGGCGGAACGGATCGACCCCGATGCACCCATAGGGCTTTGGGCGCTTCTATGCGTATTCTCTGCCATAGGTCTCGTTACTCAAGTCGCCGTCTACGTTAGAAGCCTATGTCAGGGTAGGACCGTCAAGCTGTTGTCCTTCGAACTGATAGCCTCCGTTCTTATGACAGCAGCCGTCTTCACTGTCCTGTTCGCCCCCCACGGCAAGGAATTCACTTTTCCCTTGGTGTTCAACCTGTTGCTCCTAGTAGCGATCATCGGCCTGGTTGTCTTGGGATACGTTAGGGCGATGGAGTCCTTCATCAACATCGGCCTGGCTTTCTTCGCGTTAGACGTCGTGACTCGATATTTCGAGCTGAGTTGGGACCTCTTGGACCGGTCAATCGTTTTCGTTGTGGCCGGGGTCATTCTACTGGCCGGGGGCTTCTTCTTGGAGAGGGGACGCCGAAAGGTGTTCGAAAGGATGACGAGCAGGGAGCGTGACACAATCGAGGGCGTCCATGAGCCGTAAATTCAAGCTGGCGCTCCTGATCATCGTCGCGGCCCAGGTCCTATTGCTCGTGGGACTCATAGCCGATCGTGAATACACGCTGCGGTCGGGAGTCGACGTAGTCTTGAAGACGCTTCCGATTGATCCCAGGTCCCTGCTTCAAGGGGACTACGTAATATTGCGGTACGAGGTAGCCCAGATTCCTGAAAACTGGAAAGCCAGCCCTAGGCAGGAAGTCTACGTCTATCTGGAAGAAGGTCCCGAATCTTGGCAGGCCGTCCGGCGGGAGTTCCGGCGTAACGATTCCGACGACCAGCCTTTTATCAAAGGAACGGTGGGATCGGGCGGGGAAATCGACTTCGGCATAGGGACGTATTTCGTTCCGGAAGGCTCCGGCCACATCATAGAGCAGTCCACCGAGATCAAGGTAGTGGTTTCAGTGGACAACAGGGGCAGGGCCGTGATCAAGGACGTCCTGGTGGATGGCGAGCCTTTCGACGAAGTTCGAGCCGAGGAGAACTCGCCCTGAGCAATGTCATGCACGGCGCCAAGAGCAGGGGCACGGTGAGTACGACCGACCACGTAGGGACGACCGGCCGGTCGCCCTTACCCATCTGAAAGCAACTGCTTGCATATAGGATCTTAAAGATAAAGTAAGGGGGAGCAGAAGCTCCCCCTTAATCGTTTCGGGTTCGCGTCCGAGGTTAAGGCTTGATGGGATAGGCGCGGAGAGCGTTGTCCCACAACAGCTTCTTTTTACTCTCGTGGGAAACACCTTCCAGCTTCATCACGTCGCCAACGGCTGAGGCGTAGTGCCTCCCCTCCGGGTGTCCGAAGTCGGTGGCGCTGACTATAACGTGGTCTCCCACGTTGTTGATAACGTCGGTGATGTTGGGGTCATCCTGGTCGGCGGCCACGAAGCACTGCTCGGAGAAGTACTCCTTGGGCATACGGCTCAGTCCGTTGATCTTCAATCCCCGGGTGCCTCCCTGTATACCCGATTCCAACCTGTCGGGCCAGAAGGACGCCCAACCGCAGCCGGACTCCAGGAACACTACCTTCAGCTTGGGGTGGCGCTCTAGAACACCGCCCATAATCAACGAGGTGCAGGCCATCATGCTGCCCATGACGAAGGAGACGGTGGTACGGCAGTTTCTCAGGCCCGGAATGTAGTCCAACATGCCCTGGTCGAACGGGTGGTTGGCGCTTGGATGCAGCCCTATGGGCACGCCGAGGTCGGCGCAAGTTTCCCACAGCGGGTCGCAGACTTCGTCGAAAAGACGCAGGTTCGGCACCGGAGCAGGGTTGAGATGGACCGCCTTGAAGTCGTACTCCTTGACGCATCGCTCCACCTCTTTGCGGGCCAACTCAGGGTCCCGCAGGTCGATGGAGGCTGCGCCGCATGCGCCGTGACCGATGTCCTTGGTGAAGTCCCCCAGCCAGCGGTTATAGGCCCTCCGGATTGCCGTGGCCGTCTCGCCGTCCATCTCGGCGGCTCCTGTAACCCAGAACCCCACCGTGGGGTACAGAATCATGTAGTCGATTCCGTGGGTGTCCATCACCTCGCGGTAGGCGCGGGCGGGGAAGTTCTCGTCGGCCCACTTGCCGTAGGCGTCGGTCAGGTCGTTCAGCTCCCTGTCCTCTATGATGGTTACGCCCGTCTCCTGGTTCGCCGTGCTTCCAAAGGCCTGGTCAGAGTCCGTGCCCTGAACCAGCGGCTTGCCGTCCACGCCCACTCGCGGGTCGCGCGGCGCCCGGTTAGGCACCTGCCGGCCCATTATCTCGATCTCCATGTTGAAACACAGGGGGTCCTCCTGGCCCTTCTCTTGCAGGCGCGCCTCACCCTGCGGCAGTGTCGAGGCGTGGGCCCAACGGGCGAACCCCTTACCCACGGCGCCCTTGTACTTCTTCTCCAGGTACTCGTCCCATATGTCCTGGGGCTCCAGAATGTGCGCGTCGCCGTCTATGAACCTGAGTCTCTCCATCGAAACCCTCCGCTTTCTCCACCGATTGATGCCCTGTAGCCTTAATTATAGAGAAAACCCTGTGGCTCTACAACAAGGTGAAGGGACGCCGTTTGGACGTCCCTTCTCGTAGGGTTCTGGCGGTTCGAACCTTGTATGGAGGCGGCGTCAGAAACCGTAAGCCCTGACTCCGTTGTCCCACAGGATGCGCTTCTTGGCCTCGTCGGTGACTCCGGGAACACCCATGAAGTCCCGGGCGGCGGTCTGGTAGCGGTATCCCTCAGGGTGCCCGAAGTCGGTGGCGGTGAGCAGCACCTGCTCTCCCACCGTCTGGGCCACCAACGGTATCCCAGGGTCGTCCTGGTCGGCGGCGATGAAGCACTGCTCGGAGAAGTAGTCCTGCGGCGACTTGGTCAGGCCGTTGATCTTGAGGCCACGGTTGCCGCCGTTGATTCCCGACATCATGCGCTCGGGCCAGTAGCTCGCCCATCCCGCGCCCGCCTCCAGGAAGGCAACCCTGAGGCCGGGATGCCTCTCCAGGACTCCTCCCATTATGAAGGCGGAGCAGCAGAGCATGCTGCCTATGGAGAAGGCCACGATGCCCTGCACGTTCCGCAGGTCGGGGAGGTAGTAGGGAATCATTCCCATGTCCAGGCCGTTGGATGCGCTGGGGTGGACTCCCACCGGCACGTTCAGCTCGGCGCAGGCAGCCCATACCTGGTCGCACTCGGGGTCGTAGACCCGGCGGCCCGGCACGGGGGAAGGGTTCAGGTGGACAGACTTGAAGCCGTACTCGGTGACGCAGCGGCGCACCTCTTTGGCGGCGGCTTCCGGGTCACGCAGGTCTATGGAAGCGGCTCCGTAGGCCCGGCCTCCTATGTCCTGGGTGAAGTCTCCCAGCCAGGTGTTGTAGGCGCGGCGTACGGCGGCGGCGAACTCAGGCTCCATGTCAGGGCTGGAGGTAGACCACAGGCCTACCGTGGGGTAGAGAATCATCCGGTCGATGCCAGACAGGTCCATGACCTGCCTGTAGGTCTCGGCGTCGAAGCCTCTCTCCTGCCACTTCCCGTAGTATTCCTCCACGCCCATGGTGAAGACCTCGGCGCCCACGGCCTCCCGGAGGGGCTCCGGGTCCGTCTCTTCCTTCTCGTTCTTGGCCCGCCTCATGGGTTGGGGCGGGAAGTCGTCCACTTCCACGGAGACGTTGATGGTCCACGGGTCGGTGGGCTTGGTGGCCCGCTCATAGGCCAGGTGGGACTTGATCCGCCCCTTGTATTTGCTCTCCAGGTAGTTGTCCCAGAGGCTGTCCGGCTCCACCACGTGGGCGTCGCTGTCCACGAACTTGACTCGGTCCATTCAGGCCCTCCTGATTGTTCTTGCTGCTAATCTTGGCCAGCCCATTATAGTCGAGCTAAGGTGCGAATGCCACGTATAGAATCTCGGGGGAGACTTTATCCCTGGTGAAGCCCCCCCCCCCCCGTCATTCCAGCGCAGGCTGGAATCCAGAGGGTTCGCGAGGTGAGACGCCGCACTACAGTATCTCATCGTACAAATCCCTCCACCCCGGATTGAACCCTTCTATGAGCCTCATCTTCCACGCACGTTTCCATGCCTTGAGCTGCTTCTCCCTGTAAATGGCAGCTTCCATCGTCGAATGGACTTCATACCAGACCAACCTATGTATCCCATACTGCTTGCTGAACCCTTCGACTAGATTCTCCCTGTGCTTCCACACCCGCTGGGGGAGATTCGAAGTGACTCCGATGTACAGTGTTCCATTCCGTTGGCTGGCGAGGATGTAGACACAGGGCAATCTTTCACGCATGGACGTGAGTCGCAGCGATTCCTGGATTCCTGCCTGCGCAGGAATGACGGATTGGGCGGGCCCTCTAGAACCCCGCCTGCTGCCCTTTGGTGCGGCGGCGGCGAGGGGCTCGCCGGAAGGTGGCTTGAGGGGCGAAACGGGGGTACAGCGGCTCTGAGCCCGACAGAAGTTCTTCTATGGTCAGAATCTGGACGCGCGGGAACTGGTGGTCGGGGAAGTGCTCCGGAACGTAGAATCCGGCGGCGACGGCGTCTTGTTTCATTGGACCCGTGGGACGCTCCAGGGTGACGAACAGCCCGATCTCGGCCTTCTCCCGCTCCATGTCGCCTTTTAAAGTAGCTATCTGGCCTCGGTTCACATGACCGCTCTTGACCTGCACGATGATGCGTTTGGCTTTGCCGCTGGTGTCGTCGAAGAAGTTGATGTAGCCATCAACACCAGAGTCAGCGCCCTTTTTCTTATCCTGCGCGGGCCGTGCGTCAACCAGCCCCAAGGCCCACCATTCGAATTGGTAGCGTCCGTCGTGTTCACTCTCAGCTGCCAATGCCTTGGCGCTTTCTACGTCCTGAGGAACGCCGATTACTTCATAGGGTCGTAGGTCTTTCCCAAAGGTATCGTGCAATCGGTGTCGAATGAGCGTTATCGCCAAGTGGGTAATATCAATGCCAATCCATTGACGATTAAGTCGCTCGGAGGCAGCTGTAGCCGTTCCGCAGCCACAGAAGGGGTCCAGCACAACGTCTCCCTCGTTGCTGCTGGCGTTAACGATGCGTTCCAGAAGGGCCTCAGGCTTCTGAGTGGGATACCTGAGGCGTTCACCAGAAGTTGGGCCAAGCTCAATATCAGTCCAAATATCTTGAAGCACTGGCCCTGGTGCCTCATGTAAGTAGGATTTATGACCATCTTTTCGTGGACGACCATCGCGTCGTAGCAGAATCCGTCCTTCTGCATAAAGGCGCTCTAGTTCATCAACAGAGAATCGCCATTGCCGATCTGCTCCCGGATGCACACCACGCCATTCAATTGTCCTTGTCTCCGAGAAGTGAGGAGCAGTAAGATTCTCGGCTCGAAATGGACCATTATCATCGCTATATTTATAACGTTTAAGCTGGGACTCGGAATAATCCCCTGGTACACGATTAAAAGTCTTCTGCGAAGATTTCGTATAGAACAATATGCAGTCTCGAACCCGTCCATAGCGATTCGGGTCATTGTGAGCAGTAGTTCTTTTCCACGTAATTTCATTCAGAAAATTACCAGCACCGAACACGGCGTCCATCAGCATCTTGAGATAGTGACTCGCCGTGGGGTCGCAGTGGAGATATATGCTGCCCGTGGACTTCAGCACTCGGTGAAGCTCTACCATGCGTTGTGACATCATGGTTAGGTAGGCCATCATGTCGTTCTGCCCAAGGAATGAACGCATGGCCTGGAGCAGGTCCGCGAGTTTTTTGGGCCCGGCGGTGACCACTTCCAGGTAGGCCGCCTCGGACTCCAGCCCCCAATGCCAAGTGTCGTCGAAGGCCGTAATCTGGGCCGCCGACTGCTCGCCGCTCCGTTCCTGGAATAGCACGTTGTAGGTGGCGTTGGAGTTGAAGGGCGGGTCTAGATAGATCAGGTCGACGCTGGCGTCTGCGACATGCTCGCGCAGGATGTCCAGGTTGTCACCGTAGTAAAGGGAATTCGTCATGATGCCCAAATTAAAGCACAAACGCCTCGACGCGGCAAAGGACACTTGTCAGAGGGGAGTCTGTTGGAGGGGAAATCGTAAGGTGGGCGCGATTGCTCTATTGCAAGCCCAGCCGGGTCAAGTCATCCACCGTCCACTTGGCCCTGTCTTGGATCATCCGCCTGAGGATACCTATGGCGAACGTATCTCCCGGACTGTGAAACGCCACAGTGACCCGTCTTCCGTCGGAATGTCGATAGTGTTGGTGGCTGCCTTTTTGCCTACGTAACTCGAAACCATCCCTAAGAAGTGCGCTGACAAGTTCACGGGCAGTTACGGTGCGTAACCTGCTCCAGTCGATGTTCAAATCAGACGGATACGGCTATCCGGAGTTCAGGAGAGATAGGCGTTCCGTCCTCTGATTCCTGAGGAACGGGTTCATTTTCTTCCGCCATCTCTTCCAAAATCATCTCGATGACTTCTCTTATGTTCTTGAGGGCTTCCTCTTTGGTATATCCCCAAGTGTCAGCCGCGTATTTCGCCAGCGCTGGGCAATGGGCCTGCCAACGGTCTTCATCCGGTTCGACCACAACTCGAAAAACATAGGTCTGCATGTCACACCTGCCTGAAGACCAATCTTAGCACGGCTCCACTACGTCGTGAGCATGCGGTATAGCTGGGGGAGCCTTTGGGGCAGGGACCAGATGTTGTCCAGCACCTCGTAGCTCATGTCGCCGCACATTGTCTTCAGGTAGTCGTGTCCCGACTTGTCCACCGTCAGGCAGAAGGGGACCACGGCCTTTCGCTTGGCCTCCACCAGGGCCATGTGGGTGTCATGGACGGCGTACTCTTTCTCGACGCCCTCGCGGCTGTAGCCCCTGTCCTGGGGCCTTCCGTCGCTGATGAGGAAGAGGATCTTGGTCTTGGCGTCCTGGGCGTCCAGCTTGGCCGTGGCGTGGCGTATGGCGGGACCCATCCGGGTGGCGTGCATGGGCGTGATTTTGTCGATGCGCCTCTTCACCCGGTCGTGGAGAATCTCGTCGATGTCCTTGATAACGTAATACTCTACGTTCTCTCTGCCGTACCCTGAGAAGCCGTAGATGCCGTAGGTGTCGCCGATGGTCTCCAACGCCTGGAGCAGCAGGGCTGTGCTCTCCTTTTCCAGGTCGATGATTCGCTTGTATTGCCTGCGCACCAGGCCCTCGCGGCGGGACCGGAGCCACATCATGTACTCCACCGGGTCGTCGGGGGCGTCGTGGTCGTCGGGACCAGCCCTGCCCTCGTCGATGGCCTCAGCCGTGGAAGCGCTCATGTCCAGCAGGAACACCACCGCGACGTCCCTCTCCATCTTGTTGCGGCGCCACCACACCTTGTCGTTGGGAGTGATACCGCTCCGACGGTCCACCTGCGCCTCGATGACAGCATCCAGGTCCAAGTCCTCGCCGTCGATGACCCGCCGCTCCTTGCGGAAACTTTCGGGCATGACCATCTCGAACTGGCGCCGGATGTCCGACGATAAAGAGGAGTAGTTGCGGATGGTGTCGTTGAAGAAGCCTATGTCTCCCTCCTCGACCTCCTTCTCCCGCACGATGCACCACTTGGGCTTGTAGTCGTCAGCCCGGAAGTCCCATTCGTCGTAGACCTGGGAACGGGGTTCCTTGGCCTCCAACGGCCCTCCCTGCTCCTGCTCGTGGACGAACTGGCCCTGGCCCTGCCCGGGGTCTGCCGGCGGCGGCACTCCGGCCTCCTTCATGAGGTTCTGCACGAAAAGTCCCATCGTTGTCTGAATCTGGCCCTGTTCGGCGCTCATTTCAAGTTCCGGGTTGTCTTTGAGAAGCTCTTCCAGCATCTCCTGGGTTATTGGCTCAGTCTGGCCGTCCCCCTGTTGGGACTTATCGACTCGCAGCTTGTTCAGGAGTTGGACCAGCTCCGGCTTGAAGTCTCCCCTGTATTCCACTTCCTGGGGCGACTCATAATTCTGCTCTTCGTCCTCGCCGCTTTGGGGCGTGGGCTGGCCCGACTGGAGCTCCTGCATCAACTCCATCATCTCCTCTTCGGAGTACTCCTCCGGGCCGTCCAGGTCCTGGGGCGAGTAGTCCTCAGGGGGCACTTCCTCATTGGGAAGCTTGGACAGGATGTCGTAGACCCGGAGCGTCGCCTCCCCCGTGTCTTCAACGGTGGCCGTGACGTTCAAAAGCCTCCTGAAAAGCTTGGACAACACGCGGGCCGTTTTCTCGTAGCCCTGAGGCACGGGGAGTCCGCGGAACTGGTCAAGGCTGAACCGGACGAGAAGCTCTACCATGCCCTGCAACAGGGGCAGTTCGTCTATGGGGGGCCTCTCCTCTCGGGAGTCCAGCTGGACGGTCCGGTAGTGCTTCACTATGCCCGGGTACTCCACCTTGACCCGAAAGTCCAAGCGGCCGTCTTCCAGGATTGTGAAGACGTCCAGAGCCAGCCTCCGGTCGTCGAAGAGGTGGAAGAACCGTCCCATGTCCGTTAGATATCCCCGCTCGGCGCTGGATGATTCACCCAGGTCTTCCTGAAGCTGGGCAAAGGCTGAGGACACTGGGTCTATCGGCGGGGCGGCAGCATTGGCTGCCGTCAATGCCGCCTCTCTTCTGTCCTCCTCGCCGGGACGGCGGTCGTCGAACAGGGCGGAAGGACGGTCATATTCGAACAGGAAGCTGCCGAACTCCAGGTGAGCCACCTGGTGAGTGGAGACCACCTTGAACCATCCGAAGTTGTTGTCCTTGGTCGAATACCTGTCGACCACGGGGGGCAGGAACACTTTGGTCCCCTCGGTGGTGGCCGCCGACTCGGAAACCCATCCGATACTCTTGTTAGCCAGCTCCTTGCTGTTCTGCACCTCAATGGACGAACCCGACAGGGCACAGCAGTACAGCCTGATGACGGGCTTTACCCGCTCCAACTCCATTGAGGAGGACAGCGACTCCAGCAGGTTCTCTGACGTGCTGGATTCCACTTTGAAGTAGGCTATCCCTCCGTCGGGGTTTTCCTTAAGCACGGCCATGCCCCGCTGGAACCAGATTTCCAGCTGGTTCAAGGTCACACGGGTCAACACCATATCCAGGTTGGCGAGGAAGGGCGCGACGGCCTGAGGGGACACGCCCATCAGAGTCTCGGCCAAGTCGATTATGTAACGCTGGGAGGAACTGTTGACCTGCTGCAGGGCCCTTGCGCCGTCGGACAGAAAGGTCGGGACGTCTTTCTGTCCCGACTTCACCAGCCGTTCAGTCAGTCGTAGGAAGCGGCTCTTCTGGGCGCTGTCTATGCCCGGAAGCGCCCTGCCGCACGTCTCTAAGGTGGCTTTTACCTCCCGCCAGTTGGCCTCTGTCAGCTCTCTGGCCATGGAGAGGAATGTTTCCCGCTCCCTGCCCATTTGAGGGAGTATCTCCTGGCCCAGGGTCAGGCATTCCGACGCCATGTCGTACGACTTGAGGGACACGGCCTCGACCAGGGCGGCGAACACCTCCACTTCCCAGAAGGGCAGACTCTTGATAAGGTGTGGGCTGACCTCGTAGAAGCGTCCGGCCAAGGTCGACGACTTCCATGTGCCTTTGTATAGGCTGCGTCCCAGCCCCGCCCAGCGGGGTATGTGCTGGGGCCTGAGGGCAGGAACGATGTCCGGGCTGGCCTTGAAGAAGGCGACAGCTAGTGTGGGCGAGTCCTGGGCCAGATAGGAGCCGCACCGCGCCCACTGCATAAAGGACGAGAAGGGCAGGTACGCAGCAACGTCGGGCGCCGACTTGAAGTACTCCGCCGCCACTTCCCACGACCTGACGGTCTGGTTGGCTATGGACAGTCCCTCTTTATTCCACAAAAAGAGCTCGTCCTCGTTGAAAGCGGCTGAGACTTTCTCTTTGGCGGCCTCATACTCCTGGAGCACTATAGAGGGAAGCTTACCAAGCTCCCGTTCCAACTGACTCAAGGTTGGTTTTGCATTGGACTCCGACAAGTCAACTTCCTCTCCGGACCGTCTCCAGGCTCGAATATACGTCGATCAGCTGTCTGACCATCATTGCGGTAGCGCCGTAGACCAGATGCTCTTTATACGCGTAGCTGTATGACTTTTGCAATGCCCCGTCCGTCAAGCGGGCCTCTTCCCTCCAGTTGGCCCGGTCCAGCAGGGAAGTAATGGGCACTTCCAGGACCTCGGCGACTTCCCGTGCGTAGGGTTTGAACGGGTAGGGATAGGGTATCGTCCCGACGTACACCCGCACACAGAAATCCGACCTGGTTACAACGTCGTCCAGCTCTCCGATGATTGTGACGTCGTTGGGTTCGACCCCCATCTCTTCGTAGGTTTCCCTCAAAGCAGTGGCCAAGAAGTCAACGTCCTCCCCGTCCCGGCCGCCGCCTGGGAAAGAAATCTCCCCCTTGTGGTGTTCCACCTGCTGAGATCGTTTGTTCAGCAGTATGTGGGGTTCTCCCGATTTGTTGTACAGGAGGACCAGAACAGCGGCGGGTCTGAGTCCGTCGGAGGGGACGGAGGTTTTTTCACGGGCGGACAGTGAGAGACGAAGCGCTTGAAAAATCTTCGATGATCTGTCGTCAGTTTCGATTGTCACCGGGGTCTTACCTGTCCATGTCGGCGGCGTCTACTCGAATATGGAGGACGCCACTTCTTCTACACTCTTCTGTATTTCCTGGTCGTCCGTGAGGGCCCACACCACCGATACCTGGCAGGCGCGCCTGGGTGCGATTCCCTGGGCCATCAGCTTGCCGGCGTATATGAGCAGCCTGGTGCTGGCCCCCTCTTGAAGTCCGTGGTCTTTCAGGTTACGGACTTTCTCGCCCAGCTTGGCCAGGGCCTCCGCGTGCTCCAGAGAGCATCCGCTCTCTTTCTGAATCACCTCCCGCTCAATCTCCTTGGGCGGGTAGTCGAACTCGATTGCCACGAACCTCTGCCGGGTCGAGTGCTTCAGGTCCTTCAGAGCACTCTGGTATCCCGGGTTGTAGGAGATGACCAGCAGGAACTGGTTGTGCGCCTCTATGATTTGCCCCTTCTTGTCCACGGGGAGCGCGCGCCGGTGGTCTGTGAGGGGGTGTATAAGCACTGTGGTGTCCTTGCGGGCCTCCACGATTTCGTCGAGGTAGCAGATGGCTCCAGCCTTGACCGCCTTGGTCAGCGGGCCGTCCATCCAGCGGGTGCCGTCCGGCTCCAGCAGGTAACGTCCAACGAGGTCGCTGGCGGTCAAGTCCTCGTGACAAGCAATTGTTATAAGGGGGACCTTCCTGCCGTTGACCTGTGCCTGAGGCTGTGCGGACTTGCCCTTCTTCTTCACCACAGTGAGCGGACGACCCAAACGCCAGGACATATATTCGATGAACCGGGTCTTTCCGCAGCCTGTCGGCCCTTTCAGCAACACCGGCAGTTGCTGGTGGTAAGCGGCTTCGAACAGCTCTATTTCATCGCCGACGGCAGCGAAATAAGGCTCGTACGCTATGACGTACTCCTCAATGTCAACTTCCAAGTATGTATCCTGGGCGGCTTGTGCCATACCTATGAGACCTTACCTTTCACTCTGCTTTCCCAGATGGACTCGACGGACTGCTTCAGACCGTCTATAGCGCCCGAATTGTCGACCACGACCTGCGCGTTTCGAGACCTCTCCTCGAATGGGAGTTGGGACCCTATTCGTTTCCTTATCTCTTCGTCGGGAAGACTGTTGCGTTCCTTGATCCGCTGTACAACCTGCTCCTCGTCGGACCTCGTTACCCACACCTCATCGACCCAGGGCAATTTGTCCCACCCGGCTTCCACCAAAACAGCCGCCTCGACGACCACTGTATCGGCGCCCTGGCCTTCCAACTCTATGACCCGCTTGTGAATCATCTCCGCCATGCGGGGGTGCATGATGGAGTTCAGCCTTGCCAACTCCTTAGGGTCACTGAACACAATCGAACCCAGTCGTTTGCGGTCTATCTCACCGCTCGTCTGGAGGATGTCCTCGCCAAAGGCCTCCACCACTTCTTTCCAGACTGGAGTGTGGGGCGTATAGGCCTCGTGGCCAATGCGGTCTGCGTCTATAATCTCTGCCCCAAGCTCTCCAAGCATGTGTGCGACCAGACTCTTACCTGTCCCTATGCCGCCGGTGAGGCCGATTACGAGCATCAATGAACCTTAACGGAGATGCCATGCAGGCAGCTTCGGGCGTGGCCAAAGCATGGCGGTATTCTACCAATGCCCCAAGAGCGGGTCAACCACTACCCGGAGACGGGCAGTTGGATGCGGATTTCGCCTTTTCGCTCCTCCAAGGCCTCCTTCAGCTCTTTGAACACCTTCTGGTACTCGGAGCTGTGTATCAGGCGGGTGGTCATGATTACGGCGTCTTCTCCGTTGTCGGAGTAGTACCGCTTCCTCACTCCCATCCGCTGGAAGCCGTATTTCTCATAGAGGGACTGGGCTACATTGTTGGAGATTCGGGCTTCCAACGTGACCACGGAGGACTTCTCCATCAGCGCCAGGTCTATCGAACCCACGATAAGAAGCTCGCCTAGAGACTGACCTCTGTGAGACTCAGAAACGGCTATGCCCGTAATGTGGGCCTCATCAACGATGAGCCTTATACCCACAAACCCCAGAATGGTGTCACTGGTGGAGTCGTCTGGGTCGGCGCCCAGGGTGATGTCCTTGATGAACTCCCATGCCCTCTGTAACAGACCGGACCTCAAGGTAGGAGTTGCGGCGGCGACGGAGTCTGCTGGAGGTCCTGGCTCATAGGCCACCAGATAGCGTGCGGCCTTGTTGTCCAACTCATTCCGGAGCCTGGTCGGAGGCCAAAGGGTTGGAAAAGCCTCCCGTTCAATGAGGGACACCTGCTTGATGTCCTGAGGGGTCATGGGACGTATTCTAACGTTCATAAGAAGAGGCGATAGGGCAGTCTGAATTGTATCATGGGGCGAAAATGTTGAAAAATAAAACGCTTCAGGCGCCGCCGCCTTTACCCTGGCTGAAAGCCGGTGATAAAATCCCCCTACCAACATTGCCTGACCTCGGTTAAATACGAGGAGGTACACATGTCCGGTCACTCAAAGTGGTCGACTATCAAGAGGGCCAAAGGAGCTGCCGACGCAAAACGCGGCCAGCTCTTCACCAAGCTCAGCCGCGACATCGCCATAGCGGTCCAGCAGGGCGGAGGCCCCGACCCGACCATGAACTTCAAGCTCAGACTGGCCATTGACAAGGCCAAAGGCTCCAACATGCCCATGGACACCATTGAGCGGGCGATAAACAGGGCAGCAGGCTCCGGTGAAGGGGCTGAACAACTGGAGGACATCCGTTACGAGGGATACGGCCCCGGCGGCGCCGCGATAATGCTCCAAGCCCTCACCACCAACCGCAACAGGACCGCGGCCGAAGTGCGTTCTGTTTTCGCCAAGGCAGGCGGAAACCTTGGGGAGGCCGGATGCGTCTCCTGGAACTTCGAGTCCAAGGGAATAATCACCCTGGACGTGGACACCGAAACGGCTGAAGAGATCGCTCTGGTAGCAATAGACGCCGCAGCGGACGACGTTAAGGTGGAAGGCGGCTACGTTGAGATACACACCCAGCCCGAAACCCTGGAGTCCATCCGTGACGTGCTGAACAGGCACGAAGTGGAGACCCCTTCCGCAGAAATCTCCATGCTGCCCAGGTCCACGGTGTCGTTGAGCGACAAGGAGGCAGCCCAGACCCTCCGCCTGCTGGACGACCTGGAAGAGTTGTCCGACGTGCAGCGGGTCTACAGCAACGCCGATTTTCCTGACGAGGCCCTGGAAAAGTACCGGGATGAGGGCTAAGGACTAGGTTCCGCCATGCGAGTGTTGGGCATCGACCCAGGCACTGTACGCATGGGGTACGCTCTGTTGGACTCCCACCATTCCCAGAACGTGGCCGACGCGGTGGACTACGGAGTAGTGGCGCTGAAGTCCTCTATTCCCATCGAGGACCGTTTGTACCAACTCTTCACCCACGTGGTAAACATGATAGGCATCTTCCAGCCCGACGTCATCGCTGTGGAAGAACCCTTTGTCGGACGGGGCGAAAACCAGTTTTCGGGGCCCGCGCTGGCCGTGGGGCAAGCCCAGGCCGTGGCGCTCATAGCCGCGGCTGGCCAGGCGGTGCCCATATTCCGATACTCCCCGTCCCAAGTGAAGGTGGCCGTGGCCGACCACGGCAGGGCCACCAAGGAGCAGGTGCAAAACATGGTCCGGATGCTTCTGGGCCTGGAGTCGGAACCTGAGCCGTCGGATGCCGCCGACGCTCTGGCCATTGCCCTCTGCCACCTGAGACGCCAAGAGGCCGACGAAGTTATGAGTCGAGAGATTCGCTGAGGCATACGTGATAACTGGAGTGAGGGGGACCCTGGAGGCCAGAGGGCCGGATTGGGTGCAGGTTGGGATAGGCGGCGTCAGCCTCCAGATTTATGTCCCTCCTTCCACAATCGGCTCACTAGGCGACATCTCCGAGCAAGTGTTCCTGCACACACGCCTCTACGTCCGCGACGACGAACCGATCCTCTACGGCTTCCCCAACCCGGAATCGTTGAACATCTTCCAGATGCTCAACAACGTTTCCGGCATCGGGCCGCGCACGGCCCTGGCGTTGCTGTCGTCCATGGGGCCCCGCGCCTTGGTGGCGGCGGTGGTGTCCGAAGACATTGCAGCCCTGAGCCAGGCGCCCGGCGTCGGCAAACGCAGCGCCGGCCGTTTGGTCCTGGATCTGAAGGGAAAGTTCTCCGATTTGGGCATAATCCCCGACGGCGAGACCCCCACGGGCAGCGTGGCGGACCGGGAAGAGGTGGCGTCAGCCCTCATGGCGCTGGGATATTCCGCCTCCGAGTCCCGAAGGGCCGCCGAGTCCATCGACGCGACCCCAGATACGTCCGTGGAGGACAAAATCCGTCTGGCGCTGCGCCAGATGTCCGCGCAGTTGTAGAATATACTAGCTCCTATTCCATGACCGACGAAGGCGATGCCAGAATTCAAGATTAGTTCCGAGTTCAGGACCACCGGCGACCAGCCCCGTGCTGTGGACAAGCTGGTCGACGGGCTCGTGCGAGGAGACCGCAGCCAGACCTTATTGGGCGTAACCGGCTCCGGCAAAACTTTTACGATGGCCAACATCGTGGAGCGGCTCCAGCGTCCCGCTCTGGTCATCGCCCACAACAAGACCCTGGCCGCACAGCTCGCCACCGAGTTTCGGGAATTCTTTCCCGAGAACGCAGTGGAATATTTCGTCTCCTACTACGACTACTACCAACCGGAAGCATACGTTCCTCAGACGGACACATACATAGAGAAGGACTCCGACATCAACCAAGAGATAGACAAGCTCCGTCTATCCGCGACGGCGGCCCTCATGTCCCGCCGCGACGTGCTTATAGTGGCCTCTGTCTCGTGCATATATGGACTGGGCGACCCGGACGATTACCACTCTTTCGTAGCCGAGGTGAAGGTGGGCGCCGTCTTCAGCCGGGACCAGCTGGTCCGCCGCCTGATAAACATGCAATACGAGCGCAACAACCTGGAAGTCAGCAGAGGACGCTTCCGGGTCCGGGGTGACACCCTGGAGATAATGCCCGCTTACGAGGAGACGGCCGTCAGGATACAGTTTTGGGGCGACGAGGTGGAGAAGATCGTCGAGGTGGACCCGTTGACCGGGGAAATCCTGAGCCAACGGGACAGCATAGAGATATACCCCGCTCGCCACTTCGTCACGCCGCGGGAGAAGTTGGAAGCGGCGATAGAGGACATCAAGATCGAGCTAGAGGAGAGGTTGGACTATCTCCGTGCCAACGGAAAGCTCCTCGAGGCATCACGGCTGGAACAGCGGACTAGATACGATCTGGAGATGCTGCAGGAGACGGGAGCGTGCGCCGGGGTGGAAAACTATTCCCGACATTTGTCCCGGCGGGCGCCGGGGTCGACGCCCTGGACTCTGCTTGACTACTTCCCGGAAGACTTCATCCTGTTCGTGGACGAGTCCCACATGACCGTGCCCCAGGTGCGGGGAATGTACCACGGAGACATCTCCCGCAAGCAGACCCTGGTGGACTTCGGCTTCAGGCTTCCCTCGGCCATCGACAACCGTCCCCTTAACTTCCCTGAGTTTGAGGACCACATAAACCAGGTCATATTCGTCTCCGCAACCCCCGGCCCCCACGAGATGGAGATCTCCCACCAAGTGGTAGAGCAGGTCATACGGCCCACGGGCCTGCTGGACCCCACCGTGGAAGTGAAACCCACCCGGGGCCAGATAGACAACCTGATGGAGGAAATCCGGGCCAGGGTTGAGAAGAATGAACGGTGCCTCGTGACCACCCTGACCAAGAAGATGGCGGAGGAGCTGGACGACTACCTGCGTGAGATGGGAGTGCGCGCCCACTATCTCCATTCGGACATGGAAACCCTGAAACGCAGTGAGATTCTCCGAGACTTGAGGTTAGGCGTCTATGACGTGGTGGTCGGCATCAACCTGCTGAGGGAAGGACTGGACCTCCCGGAAGTTAGCCTCGTAGCCATCCTGGACGCCGACAAGGAGGGGTACCTGCGCTCGGAATCGTCTCTAATCCAGACCATCGGCAGGGCAGCCCGCCACTCCGACGGCCACGTAATCATGTACGCCGACGGCGTAACCAAGTCCATGGACCGCGCCATAGGCGAGACCAACCGCAGGCGTCAGCTCCAGGACGCCCACAACAAGGCCAACGGCATCGTTCCTCAGGGAATACGGAAGTCGGTGCGCGACATCACCGACCGGGTCAAGGGCATTGCCGAAACCCGGGCCCCCTACATGGCCAGGAAACAGCCTATGCCCAAGGACCAGATGTTCCGTGTGATAAAGGATCTGGAGGCCCAAATGAAGGCCGCCGCTCGAAACCTGGAGTTCGAGAAAGCGGCCATGTTCCGGGACGAAGTCTACGAACTGCGCCGTATACTGGCCCTGGACGAAAAGGGCCCCCTGTTGTCCCTAAAGGCCAAAAACTAGGCCGCTGGTCCGCTAGTCAGCGGCGGCGTAAGTCTCTGCCAGGGTTGGTCCGTTCTTGGACCAGACGTGCTCATTCGGCAGCCACCTGTATCCCGCGTCTTTGAGCACCTGGCATATCGTCTTGGCGCTTACCTTGGGAACGTTGGCCGTCGACCGTTTGAGCGCGTTCTCCAGTGTTGAGAGGGACCAGAACGAAGTCCGTTCCATCTCTTTTTCAATTTCGAGCAGAATGGCATTTCGCTGTGTATGGTCGTACACAGGGCGTCGGCCAGCGCCGGGAACGGTGTTCAACGAGCCCATACCCCGGTCATGGAACCTTTGGACAATGGCGGCTATGCCGGAGTTGCTCCGCATCCGGGCCTCTTTCGCCGCTCCGGTGAAAGACTGCCCTTTTGAAACCGCCAGTATGGCCCTGGCTCGTCGAATTCGTTCTACCCGTTCTACCTTGGAACTAGCGATATCCGTAAGCTGCTGTATTTCCGACTCGGTCAATGGCCTGAGGGGCCTCTTCTGATGCCTTCCCATCCGGACTGTTACCTCCATGCTCCCGAAACCGTCGCGGTTGCGTTCGGCTCGGCTTGATTATTTAACGGGGCCGCCTGAATGCGGTTGCTCCGTCGCAAAAGATGACGGAAAGAGATTACAAATATCTCTATCCGTCATAATTCAATATAGGGTTGTGTCTATACCACTGTCAAGTGATATTGAATGATATACAATATCGATTTGTTGGCCTTAGGAAAATCAACTGTCCAAATCGCAACCCACGGCGACAAACTCGATCCATGTGTGCTGGATGGTAGGAGGATTAGGCGCGAACTGCACTCCCACCGATACGTTCAGGCCGAATTCGACAGCGGGGGACCCAGGGACCTCAAACTCAAACCCGGACTGGTCGCCGTGCAGCTTCAAGTCGTGATGTTCCGCGATTATATTGGTCCCGTCGTAGAGCAGCACTTCATGGACCCATGCCTGGTCGCTCCTGGTGCGGAAGTTGATGCGCACTTTGCTTACTGTTCCACCCGAGGCGGGGACCGGAAAGTGCAACCAAGTGTTCTGGCCTCCTTGTCCCTCCACTCTGGCGAAGGGTCCCGCGTGCCTGACAGAGACCAACCGGTTGCCGTACTCAGTCTGCATGCTTGTTCCGTGTACCCAGGAAGTTGCCATTTCGCACACTCCTATAATGAAATTCGCGGACCGCTTGCCTTTGCCGCCCCGGGCCGTTCGGTCCTTGCCCAAGTCTGGCCCGATTATTATTCGGCCTCTATCCTGTGTCAAGCCGACACGCTGCGTGGGACTTCCAGGTGTGGGTTCGGGTTGACTGTCCCAAGGGCCCAAAGTAATATTGGCTTCGACCTCACCGCAAGGCCCTTGGGGACCTTTCCACTAAGTCCAGCCAGGACCGGGCCAATCTAACGCCGCCGTAAGGAGGCCAGCCATGTCGCTGTTCGTACGCCGAGACCTTCAAGACTACGTGCCGACCCACGAGGGCAACTACCATTTCGTCAAAGCAGGGAGTGGTTTCCCCGTTGTGATGATGCATCCCCTGGGCAACTCAACCTGGGTCTGGGAAAACATCATGGGGCCCTTGAGCGAGCATTTCACCTGCTACGCCTTCGACGCCCTGGGCCACGGCTTGTCGGACAAGCCGTCCTTCCAGTTTTCACCGGCGGACCATGCCAGGGCCATGGACCAGGCCATGCAGATTCTCAACATACATAGGGCCCACGTCATCGGGAACTCTTTTGGGGCAATCCAGGCCACCGAGCTGGCCGCGTCGTTCCCTGACCGGGTGGACAAGCTGGTGTTGGTGGGCCTGCCGGTGTGGAACATACGGGCCGCCCCTGAGCGTTTCGCAGAGCAGGCAGCGGGTTACTTCCCTGACGAAATGCCCGTACCCCGGACCGCAGAGACTGTCGTGACCAGCTTCCACAAGCCCATTCAAGAGTGGGTGGACAGCAACAACGCTGCGAGAGAACAGTCCGGGGTATGGGTCAAGAAGACCATGGAGGCCCTCAACTGGTTCGACATCGTATCCCGCCTCCCTAAGATAAGAGCAAGTGCAAGCCTCATCGTCTATGGTGAGCACGACCCACTCCGGGAGTTGGCCGAGGACATCCTGCGCTACAACCTTCCCAATGCGGAAAAGGCCATACTCAAAGACCTGGCCCACGTGCCCCAGGTGGAGGGGCCAGAGGCATTCCTGGACGCAGTTCTGCCCTTCTTGAAAGAGGGCGTCGGCCGAAGCTAGCTGCGCCGGCCGGCAAACGGAAATCGGGACTAGGAGGAAGACATGACCTCGATGCAGGTTAACCGTCAGCTAATGAGCAGGAACTACGGAAGCCCCGACAGGGTTGACGATTTCGTTGAGACTCCCGAAGGGAAGATACATTTCGTCAAGCAGGGCAGCGGCCACCCCGTAGTTCTACTGCACCCGCTGGGCACCGGAACGTGGGTGTGGGAGGGAACCATGGAGCGTCTTAGCAATCATTTCACCTGCTATGCTTTCGACGCCTTGGGCCACGGCCTGTCGGACAAGCCCAACCGGGAGAACTTCGCTGTGCCCGACTACGCCCGTTCTATAGACCACGCCCTTCAGGTGTTGAACGTCCACCGCGCCCACATCGTCGGAAACTCTTTCGGCGCCATTCAGACCATCGAGATTTCCGCGTCCTATCCCGAGCGAGTGGACCGGATTGTCGTGGTGGGACTGCCCGTGTGGGACGTAAGAGGAGCTCCCGCGCTGCTGAAAGACATAGCGGAACTGGCCCAACTGGACGAAAACGGCATGCCCATCGACCAGACCATCGACCAGCAGGGGGCGGCTTTCTACAGAGCTAAACAGGAATGGGTGAACCTGAACAACGAGTCAAGGAACCAGTCCGGGATATGGTTCATCAAGACCCTGACGGCCCTGGCTTGGTACGACATCGTGGCGAGACTTCCTCACATACAGGCAACCTCGGCCATGGTAATGTTCGGTGAGCACGATTTTCTCCGAGACTTGGCTGAGGACATTCTCCGATACAATCTGCCCAATTGCACTAAGGTAATTCTGCCCGACCTGGCCCATATACCCCAGGTGGAGGACCCCGACACTTTTGTGAACGCTATCCTCCCGTTTTTGCAGTAGACGGGAGGGGACGACCATAGTCCGGCCTGGGTCCATAAGGCGCTTTGGGTCCTAACATGAGGGATAGGATGACAAGTCTGGGACGTGTAGTCCTGGACTTCGTATTCCCGCCAGTCTGTTTCGGATGCGGCGGCTCTGAGGCGTACATCTGCTCTGCGTGCATAGAGAGCCTGCCGCGACTTGAGGCTCCCTACTGTTTGCGATGCGCCGAGCCGTTGTCATCAGGCGATCTATGCCAGAGGTGCCGTGACACCCGGTTAGCGGTGGATAGGATAATCGCCCCGTTTAAGTATGAAGGGACGATCCGTCGCGCCGTCCTTGACCTGAAGTTCAAGAACGTACGGGCCGCCGCACCCGAGGTTGCCCGACTCATTTCCGATTTCCTGCAGGACCGGCCCGCAGAGAGCCAGGCCCTGGTCCCCGTGCCTCTCCACAAAAGCCGCCTCAGGTCCCGGGGCTACAACCAGTCGGCGCTGCTGGCGAGGGAGGTGTCCCGCTTGACAGGAATTCCTGTGATGGACGCCCTTGTAGTAAGGGCAATCGATACGCAACCTCAGACCGCTTTGTCTCGGGAAGAACGTCTGACCAACGTCGCTGAGGCTTTCAGCGCGGTAAAGGACCTGTCGGGCATGAAACTCACCCTCATCGACGACGTGGCCACTACCGGCAGCACACTGTCAGCCTGCGCCCACGCGCTAAAAGAAGCGGGAGCCGTATACGTGGAAGGAGTCGTCCTGGCCAGGTAGCACTGCAGCCTAGGCTACGGCTTGCTTGAGCTCAAAGGACTTCTCTGCCAAGCCCGCTATGTAGTCGCCAATGGCAAGGGACGACGTGGCTCCGGGCGACGGCGCGTTGAGCACGTGGATGGCCCCCTCCGTCTCCTCAATGTAGAAGTCGTCCAGCAGGCGGCCTGTCTTGTCCACAGCCTGGGCCCTTACACCGGAGCCGCCGGGCTGCAGATCTCGGCTGCTTACCTCAGGCAGAAGACGCTGCAAGTCCTTCAGGAAGACGCTCTTAAGCATCGAACGGTGGATTTCTCCGATGCCCGTCCTCCAATGCTTCATGGTCATGGACCAGAAGCCCCCGAAAGTGAAGGTTGACGCCGCGTCGCCCAGGCTTATGTTGCGGAAGGTGTAGCCCTCCCTTGCCATCGCCAACACGGCGTTGGGCCCCGCTTCCACCATGCCGCTAATGGTCCTGGTGAAGTGGACGCCCAGGAAGGGAAACCTGGGATTTGGCACCGGATATATCAGCCCTTTGACCAGGTGGCGGCTCTCAGGGCGTATGGCGTAGTATTCGCCCCGGAACGGGATGATCCTGACGTTCGGGGCCACTCCCATCATGGAGGCCACCCGGTCGCAGTGGAGCCCCGCGCAGTTGATGATATGCTTGGCCTCTACGTGGCCCGTCTTGGTCTCAAGATGGAGTCCGTCCTGCTTGGTGATGGAGTTGACGCGGCTTCCCGTTCGGACCTCCCCGCCATACTCCTTCAGATCGTCTGCGTAGGCGTTCGCCACGGCGGTGAAATCCACGATGCCTGTGCCTGGCGCGTACAACGCTTTTATGCCTGCGGAGTAAGGCTCGATTTCCTTCAGCCTTTCCGGTCCGATGACCTCCAACCCCGCCACACCGTTGGCTGTGCCACGCTCGTGCAGGTCATCAAGTCTACCCAGCTCCGACTCGTCGGTGGCGACGATAACCTTACCGCATCGCTCGTAAGGGATTCCCTTCTCGTCACAATACTCGATGAGCTTGCTCACTCCTGCGACGCAGAACTGGGCTTTCTGAGAGCCGGGCCGGTAGTAAATGCCGGAATGGATTACGCCGGAGTTGTGGCCTGTCTGGTGGGAGGCCACAACGTCTTCCTTTTCCAGCACCACCGTTTTCACTCCCGGATGTTTCATGGCTAAGGTGCGGGCGGTGGAGAGACCGATTATTCCACCTCCAACTATCGCTACGTCGTACTTGCCGTCAGCCATTGGGACCTCCTCCGGACCCGTTTAATTCAAAGACTTCCAGGCCGCTACAGGTTGCAAGGGATGGACATCTCGTTGCAAATATCATTGAACCAGTCCACGACTTCCTGGTGGAGCGGTATGCCGTTGGCGCGCCGTTCTATCACCGACTCGGCCTCAGGAAGCCCACCGTAGTACACTCGCTCGTGGCCGGGAGCTGGTGGAGTGTCTTTCAGGGTCACGAGAAAGTCGTCCATGAGGTTCTTGAAGTCGTCCAGTTCGCTGAACGCTTCAATGTTGTAGGCCGCCACCATGTGGGCGAAGTTGGGCCTGCCCGGGTACATGCCAAAGCTGGTGCCCGACAGAATCCCGCTGAGTATGTCAACCACACAGGCCAGGCCGTAGCCTTTGTGGGAGCCGTTTTCGCGGGTGCTCCCCAAGGGGAGCATATTGTAGGGACGTACAGGAATTGTGGGCTCGGTATAGGGAGTTCCGTCTCCGTCAGCTGTCCAGCCTGGGTCGAGCATCGCTCCCAGCCTCATGGCGAGGCTTATCTTGTTGCCTGCCACAACCGTGGTTGCGGCGTCGAAGACGAATGGGGCCTCTTTTCCGGCGGGAGCTGCGACAGCGATGGGGTTGGTGCCCAACCGAGGAGCAGACCCAAACGTCGGCACCATGCTGGCCGGCGACATGGTGACGCAGACGCCTATCATGTTGTGCTCAAGGGCCATCATGGCATGATACGAAGCCATCCCCAGATGGCGGCCATTATGAATCGTCACCATTCCTACGCCCGTATTTCGGGCCTTTTCTATGGCGATGTTCATAGCCTTGGGGGTCACTATTATTCCGTGGCCCCGGTCCGAGTCGATGTTGGCGGTGGACAGCCGCTCCCGGACTATTCTCCAGTCGGGTCGGGGATTGATTTCACCGGAGTTGTAGCCGTCTACGTAGGTTCGGAGCATGTTGGACACTCCGTGGGTCTCCACCCCGCGCAGGTCCGCCATCACCAGCACGTCGGCTGCCAGCACAGCGTCCTCAGCGGGTACGCCCACCTTCTCGAATATGGCCTGGACAGTGCTCCTCAGCCCCGACTCCGGCACCCTCACCGCATCTTCTTCGGCTACATGAAACCTTTCAAGCATCAGGGCTCCTTTCCAGATAGGTCCCCAAACCGGATTCCGCAGAAACATTCTGCCGTAAATACTACAACCGCACGGCCTCCTTGACAACGAACCCTATGAACAGCGGTCATCCCGGTGAGGATCTGAGGCACCTCGAACCTCTGGCGCCGGTTGGTTCACGGCCATATCAAGAAGACGGACACTCCTCCGTCACTCTGGCGGAGGCCAGAGTCCAGTGGACCTTGCAGAAAGAAAGAGCGCTTCTGGATTCCGGCCTGCGCCGGAAAGACGGGAATCGGTCTTAGGGTCGGTTGTAGGGGCGACTGGCCAGTCGCCCAGGCCACCATCAGAGATCAGTTACTTCAACCATCTCTACGGATGATGCCCATCCCGAAGAACCCCGTTGAAATCAGAGTCGTCTGCGTATACGCTTACAGCATCTCCTGAGGAGTACCACTGATGGCCAACGCAGTTGTAGTTATCGACATGGTGAAGGGGTTCTTGGAGCCCGGCCACAACCTCTACTGCGGCGACGCCTCCAGGCAAATCATCCCTCTCGTGGCCGACCTCCTACAACGGGAAAAGGAAGCAGGCTCGTCCATACTGTTCGTGTGCGACAACCATGAGCCGGACGACCTAGAGTTCCAGATGTTTCTGCCTCACTGCATCATTGGAACTGCAGAAACGGAAGTTATCGATGAGTTGAACGGGTTCGTCGAACCTGGCAGTCTGGTTCCCAAGAACCGGTACAGCGGCTTTTTCGGAACCGACCTGGAGAAGCGGCTGGCAGACCTGGCCCCCGACAAAGTCATCTTATGCGGAGTGTGTACAGACATCTGTGTCCTGCACACCGCGTCCGACGCCAGAAACCGCGATTACACCGTGGAAGTTCCCAGGGACTGCGTTGCCAGTTTTGATCCTGAGGCCCACTCATGGGCCTTGCGCCACCTGGAGAAGATTCTGGGAGCCAACGTCGTAGGCGCCGCCTAAAGCTGGCCGCCGCCCACTGGCCGGACAATTTCCAGCACGTCCCCGGCCTTGAGGAATACCTGGGAGTAGTCGTCTTTCTCCAGGACCTCGCCGTTATAGCCCACGGCCACATGCTCCAAGTTAACGTCGTAGCTCAGCAGGAAGCTGATCAGGTCTAATTCACCGTCAACGTCTCTAGGCTTGCCGTTAACCGTCAAATTAATCATCTCAGCCCCGTACTCCGCTTGTCCGGGCAGGCTCGGTCGATTCTCGTTCGGCTTTCTCCATCGCGGCCATAAGCTCTTTTGCGGCCTTCTCGGGCCTTTCAGCCCCCAGAACAGCGCTTATCACGGCCACGCCTGAAGCGCCGGCATTGATGACTTCCCCAGCATTTTCGACCGTTACTCCGCCGATACCCAGAGTAGGCAGCCCAGAAACGCTTTTTATGGCCCGGATAAGTTCGGGACCTGCTTCAGCGCCGCCTTTATGGGACGGCGATTTGTAGATTGTCCCCACCACCAAAAAATCGGCCCCCGCCCGTTCGGCCTCCGCGGCGCCTTGAGAGTCGTGCACCGAGCGGCCTACGAGAATCTGGGACGCAAGCCTTCGGGCGGCCTGGACGGGCAAAGCATCTTCTCCTAGTTGGACGCCGTCGGCCTCTGACGCCAACGTAACGTCCGCCCGTTCATTGACAATGAACAGCGCCCGTCCCGCGGTCACACCCCTGAGAATCTGAGCAAGCTCCAACAGCCGCCCGCCAGGCATGTCTTTTTCTCTGAGTTGGACCATGTTCACGCCACCGTCCACCGCCCGACGAACACGCTCCACGAGTTCATTGCGGTCGTCGCCGCATATTCGGCGGTCGGTGACTAAACACAGGACAGGAGCAGGCAGTTCCAGGGCCACAGTTAGCTCGAAACCCCCATCGGCTGGGGCACGTCCTCGGTGGGGCTGGATGCCGCGGCGTACGCCTGTTTCGGTATGCGCCCGGCGAGGTAAGCCATCCTGCCCGCCTCAACGCCCTTCTTGAACGCCTCGCCCATCTTGCCCGGGTCATGGGCTTGGGCGATGGCCGTGTTGACCAGTACAGCGTCAGCGCCCATTTCCAACGCCTGGGAGGCGTCGGAAGGCACCCCTAGACCAGCATCCACGACTACGGGGATGTTTGATTGCTCGATGATTATCCGCACTTCTTCCGCCGTGTGAATCCCCTGGCCGGAGCCTATGGCCGAGCCCAGGGGCATCACTGTGGCGCAACCGGCTTCCTCTAATCTCTTGGCCAAAACCGGGTCGGCGTGGATGTAGGGCAGCACTACAAAGCCCTCGGCCACCAGTTTCTCGGCGGCCTCCAACGTTCCTATGGGGTCGGGCAGAAGGTACTTGGCGTCGGGTATGACCTCCAGCTTCACCCAATTGGAGTTGGTGACCGAACGGCCCAGCTTAGCAATAAACAGCGCCTCTTCCACCGTCCGGCATCCGGCGGTGTTGGGCAGAATCTGGTACTTGGTCCAATCGATGTAGTCCAGGATGGTCTTCTTGTTGGGGTCGTCCAGGTCGAGGCGGCGGATGGCGACTGTGACCATCTCCGTTCCCGATTGTTCAACCGACTCCACCATTTCTTCATTTGTGCGGTGTCGGCCCGTGCCAAGTATTAGCCGGGAGCCGAATTCCTTGCCCGCTATGATAAGGGGGTCCTCCATGGCTGCCTCCCGTGAGACTAAAATCAAAAACCGCCAGGGGTCGCCTGGCGGCAGTGGCTTCCGGTTCCGCGTCTCCTCCCTTCGCCGGCATTACCCGGATCAGGTTTGGACGGTCGGTGACGAATCGGCCACCCTCTCAGCCTGGCTTCCCAAGCTCCCGAAATGGAATTTTGGACTGGGGCTTTGTGCCAATCACATTAGCACGCCAGCCGCAACCAAGTCAACGAAAGACACACTGATTCTTTGCCTCCATGTACGGTGCGAGCATCTATGCCAGCCAACTGCAAAACACGGAATAATCTAAGAAAACGCAAAAATTGGCTATGGATTCTCCTTTACCCTCCGTGAATGACGCCTGTATACTTCCTGAATTATGCGAGTGGTCGGAGGGGGCCTCAAAGGCAGGCGTCTAAAAGGCGCCGCAGCCCCTGGGGTGAGACCCACCTCCGAGTTGGTAAGGGGAGCCATCTTCAACATCCTCGGGCCCTTGGCCAGCGGTGCCCGCGCTATGGACCTCTTCGCAGGGTCCGGGTCATTGGGAATAGAAGCATTGAGCCGTGGAGTTGAATGGGTGGACTTCGTGGAACGACATCCGAGGCAGTGTGAGGTTCTCAAGGAGAATCTGGAGACTGTTGGTATGACCGACAACGCGAAAGTACATTGTTTAGACGTCGCCAAGGCCCTGCAAAGCCTGGATGGGCCCTACTCTCTGGCGCTGATGGACCCGCCCTACAAGCTTCAGACGGTAGGCCAAGTCCTCGACGCGCTGGGAGACTCGGACCTGCTAGAGGACGATGCAGTCCTGGTGGTGGGGCATTCGAAGAGGCTAACCCTGATGGATAGGTACGCCAACATGGAAAGAACCAGCAGCCACCGATACGGAGACAGCATGGTGGACTTCTACTTGAAAGGAGGGAGTTAAATGGCCGTTGCCCTGTACCCTGGCTCATTCGACCCGGTTACCCTGGGGCACGTCGACGTAGCCACACGGGCATCGAACATCTTCGAGAAAGTAATAGTCGCAGTTTACGACACACCCAGCAAGCGGCTCTTGTTCAACACCGAGGAGCGAGTAGAGCTGTTTCGCGATGCAATACATCACATACCCAACGTGGAGGTTAAATCCTTTAGTGGCCTGGTTGTAGAAGCGGCCAGGCGGCTCGGCGCTAAAGCTATTGTAAAAGGACTTCGCCGAGGTTCGGACTTCGAGTATGAGTTCGAAATGGCCTTTATGAACAAGAAGCTGGCTCCCGATATCGAGACCGTTTGCCTGATGGCCAGCTTGCAGTATCACTACGTCAGCTCAAGCCTCTTGAAAGAAGTGATAGGCCTTGAAGGAGACGTATCCAATCTGCTGCCCACCCACGTCATTGAAGCCGTACGAGCCAGACTTGATTCCAGAGCCGAGAAGCCTTAAGCCAATTCATTCAAGGAGCCGGACATGGACATTACGAACATAATCGATCGAGTCGAAGCCCTGGTGGAGACCTCTAAGAGGATGCCCGGGACCAAGGCGCGAATCGTGGAAGAAGACAAACTTCTCAAGCTAGTGGAGCAGCTAAGGTTGGCGATACCTCAGGACATGCGCGCCGCCCAGGAAGTAATAGAGAAAAAAGACTCCATCATCGCCCAGGCCCAGATCGAGGCTCGCAGGATACGAAACGAGGCCGAGGACGACTACGCCGCCAAGCTGGACCAGAACGAGATGTTGGTTACGGCCCGCCGTCAGTCTGAAGACCTCTTGGCCGAAGCAGAGCAAAAGGCCAGCCGCATGGTCGACCACGCAGAAATAGAATCACGGAGGACCCGCTCCGACTCCGACGCATACGTCATCGACTCACTCAAGAACCTGGAACGAGAGGCAACACAGATTCTAGGCTCCGTCAGGAAGGGAATCGATAGCCTTTCCAGTGCGGTCCACGTGTAGCCACAGGTGCCCCGTCCCCACAGGAATCATACGTCAGATGTCATGAAAGCCTCCCAGCCATGCGGTTGCTGGGAGGTTTTCGTTATGCCGTCTTCCAGATTCCTGAACGGCTCGACGCAACAGTGGTGTATAATGGAGTCGTGACCAGCGGGAACCCCCAGTTGGCCGCAAAACGCCAGGAATAGAGGCCGTATGGCCCTGAAACACCGCGAAGACTCCGGCACTCTGCCCATGCTAATGCCCAGCGACAAGCCGTTGCTTATGATTATCGACGGCCATGCCCAGGTGCACAGAGCTTTCCACGCCATAAGCGTCAGACAGCACCTTACCGTCGGGAAAACCGGCGAGGACGTCACGGCCGTCTACGGGTTCGCCAACGCCTTTCTCCGGGCGGTCCAGGAATGGTCCCCCACCCACTGCGCCATAGCGTTCGACCTGCCCGCGCCTACATTCAGAAGCCTGAGGTTCCCGGAATACAAGGCCCACAGGCCGTCCACTCCGCCGGAGCTTCGCCACCAATTCGACCGAGTGAAAGAATTGATGCGGGCATTCAAAGTACCCATATTCGAACAAGAGGGTTTCGAGGGCGACGACGTCATTGGGACACTGGCCAGGTCCGCCGAGCAGCAGCAAATCGAAACGGTGATTCTCACCGGCGACTCCGACACATTCCAGCTGGTATCTCCCTGGGTGCGGGTCGTCCTCCATTCCATTCAGGACCGCAAGGTATACGGCGACTCCGAGGTCCGCGCTCGTTTCGGCGGCCTGACGCCCGACCAACAGCCTGACTTCAAGGCCCTGAAAGGCGACACGTCGGACAACATTCCCGGCGTTCCGACGATCGGAGACAAGACCGCCATCAAGCTGGTCCTGGAGCACGGCAACATCGAGAACATATACGAGAACCTCGACCAGGTCGAACCGACCAGAGTGCGAGAGGCCCTGCGCGAACACAAAGACACCGCATTCTTGAGCAAAGAGCTAGCCACTATAGTCAGAGACGCCCCTGTGAACTTGGACCTGGAGGAGTGCCGGTTCTGGAGATACGACCGGAAGGACATTATCGAACTTTTCAGGCAATTCGACTTCAGTAATGCCATTGCGTCTAGGGTTCCCAATCCAAACCAACCCACTTTTGCAGATGAACCGTCGCCCCAAGTCCCCGGGCCTGACTCCACGGAGTATTCCGTCGTAGACACCAAAGAGAAGCTAGAGGTGTTGGTCAGGGAATTGTCCGGCGCAGAATGGTTCGCCTTCGACACTGAGACCACGGCCCTGGACCCCATGAAAGCAGAACTGGTCGGGTTAAGCTTTTCCACGGAACCCGGCAAGGGTTGGTACGTGCCAGTAGCTCACCAGGAAGGGGAGCAGCTTCCCTTGGAAGAGGTCCTACCTGCCTTGCGCCTTGTGCTGGAGTCGCCCAGCATGGGCAAGACTGCCCATAACGCCAACTACGACCTGAGCGTCCTGGCCAATCACGGGGTCAAGGTCGCCAACGTGGACTTCGACACTATGGTGGCTGCCCATCTCATGGGACGAAAAGCCATTGGCCTCAAGAACCTGGCCCTTCAGGTTCTGGATGTGGAAATGGAAGAAATCACTGAGCTGATAGGGACCGGAAGGAAGCAAATCACTTTCGACAAAACGCCCATAGAGCGGGCCGTCGTCTATTCGTCCAAGGACTCCGACGTCACCGGGAGACTAAGGACGTTTTTCGACCCACAACTGAAACGGGACGGAATATGGGAACTGTTCTCCGATATGGAGATGGCCCTCGTCCCCGTTCTCGTGGATATGCAGCGCAACGGAATCGGCCTGGACGTAGGCTCACTGCACGAGATGTCGAGAGACCTCGCCCAGCATCTGCGGAGGGTTGAACAAGCGATATATGACTCCGTTGGCCATACGGTCAACATCAATTCGCCCCAACAGCTCAGCGATCTGCTCTTCAACGAGCTGCAACTTCCCAAAACAAAACGCACCAAGACGGGCGGCTACACCACCGATGCAGGGGCATTGGAGGCGCTGAGGGGCGCCCATCCCGTCATCGACGGCGTGCTTGAGTACAGGCAACTTTCCAAAATCAAGTCGACCTACGTGGACTCCCTTCCCGAACTTATCAACGCACGCACCGGCCGTATCCACACGTCATACAACCAGACCGGTTCGTCCACCGGCAGGATTTCCAGCAGCGACCCTAACCTCCAAAACATTCCTGTACGCACGGAATTAGGACGACAGGTGCGTAGGGCCTTCGTGGCTGAGAACGCACCGGAGTGGACCCTGCTCTCAGCCGACTACTCCCAGATCGAGCTAAGGGTGCTGGCCCATTTGTCCCAGGACGCCGCTCTGCTGGAGGCCTTCAACCGGGGCGAGGACATCCACTCGGCCACAGGCGCCCTCATGTACGATGTTCCCTTAGAAGACGTAACATCGGACATGCGCCGCATCTCGAAAATCCTCAACTTCGGCGTAATATACGGACTTTCCCCCTTCGGCATCTCCCAACAGACGGAGTTTTCGCCCGACGAGGGCCAGAAGTTCATTGACAACTACTTCTCCAAGTACCCGGGCATCCGGGACTACCTGGACTCGGTGAAGCAGCAAGTACGAGAGGACGGATATGTCGCCACGCCTCTGGGCAGGCGCCGTTACATCCCTGAGATAAACGCCTCCAATTTCAACGTTCGCCAGGGAGCCGAAAGGGCGGCTGTGAACATGCCCATCCAGGGAGGCGCCGCTGACATCATGAAGCTGGCAATGATAAAGGTGCACAAGCGGTTGAGTGAATCGGGGCTGCGGACTAGGCTTCTTCTTCAGGTCCATGACGAGCTCATGTTCGAAGCGCCGATGGACGAGTTGGACGCCGCCACCGACCTGGCCTTGGAAGAGATGTCCAACGCAATGGACATGTCCGTGCCGCTAAAGGTGGACGTAAAAACGGGCCCCAACTGGGGTGACCTGGAACAATCCGGGTAATCCTCCCCACAGATTCCGTCGGAATTCGGCCAAACAGCCTTGACAGCCCGTTCTTTGGCTGTCTTATCCTTTCTCCACGTTATGTTCACACACCTACACGTCCATACCGAATACAGCCTTCTGGACGGTGTCAGCCGCATCCACAAGCTGGTGGCCAAGGCCAAAGAGCTGGGTATGGAGTCATTGGCAATAACCGACCACGGCGCCCTCTATGGGGCCGTAGAGTTCTACACAGCCTGCAAGGAAGCCGGCATCAAGCCCATCATAGGCTGCGAGCTGTACGTCGCCCACAACAGCCGCCACGAACGGGGCCCGTCCGAGCGCAGTCCATACCACATGACCGTCCTTGCCAGGAACAACCAGGGCTATAAGAACCTGGTCAAGCTGGTGACCTCGGCCCACATGGAAGGGCAGTACTACAAGCCGCGAATAGACAAGGAATTGCTGGAGCAGCACTATGAGGGACTAACCATCTTGTCTGGATGCCCGACGGCTGAGGTCCCCAAGCTCATATCCGACGGGCGCATCGAGGATGCGGAACAGGCCGCCCTCTGGTACAAGGACCTGCTTGGGCCCGATGGGTTCTTCCTGGAACTGCAACGCCATGAGCACATCGAGGAGCTTCCGGCCATCAACGACGCCCTTGTACAGATGAGCCAGAAGCTGGACATTCCGTTGGTGGTGACCAACGACTGTCACTATGTGGAGAAAGAAGACTCATACCTCCAGGACGTTCTCATCTGCATCCACACCGGCACAACCGTCCAGGATGAAAAGCGCCTTAAGATGGAGGACGACTCATACTACCTCAAGAGCGGCGACGAGATGGCAGCCGACTTCCCCGATTTCCCGGAGGCCGTCGAAAACGCCGGACGCATTGCCGACATGTGCAACGTCACGTTGGACATGGGGGAGTTGCATCTGCCCACGTACCCTGTCCCCGACGGCGTGACATCCGACGAATACCTCGCCCAGATAGCCCGGGAAGGTTTCAAGGCCCTCTACCCACGGCCCAGCGACGAAGCCGTCCAGCGGTTGGATTACGAGCTTGACGTCATCAAGCAGACCCAATTCGCCAACTACTTCCTGGTGGTATGGGACATCATATCGTTCGTCCGCGAGAGGCAGTTGGTGCTTGGAGTTCGGGGCAGCGCCGCTGCGAGCGTCGTGCTCTACTGCCTGGGCGTAACGCAGGTGGACCCCCTGGAACACAGGTTGGTCTTCGAGCGCTTCTTGAACATAGAGCGCAAGGAGATGCCCGACATAGACATGGACTTCCAGGACGACCGGCGGGACGAGGTCCTGGCATACGTCACCGAACGCTACGGCCAGGACCGGGTCGCCCAGATCATCACCTTCGGCACCCTGGAGCCAAGGCGTCCCTCAGAGACGTGGGCCGCAGCCTGGGCATGACTTACGCGGACGTGGACAGGGTGGCCCGGCTGGTGCCATTCAAGGCTCGGACTCTGGAAGACGCTCTGGCCGCCACCCCAGAACTCAGAGAGCTGCGAGAGTCGGACGAAGCCATAGGGAAGCTCATAGAGACGGCAATGGGTTTGGAAGGCACTGTACACCACGCCAGCACCCACGCAGCCGGAGTGGTCATAGCCAGCGAGCCTCTCACCGAATACTTGCCCCTCCAGAAGGCAGTCCGTGGAGACAGCCCCGGTTCCCTCGCAATGACGCAGTACGCCATGGACCCGGTGGCCAAGCTTGGGCTGCTGAAAATGGACTTCCTGGGACTCACCAACCTCACCATCCTGGATCGAGCGGCGAAGATGGTCGAGGCTACCCGGGGAATCAAAATAGACCTCTACAGGCTCCCGCTGGATGACCAGAAGACTTTCGAGCTTCTCGCTTCGGGCAACACCTCCGACGTGTTCCAGTTGGAGAGCGCGGGAATGCAGCGCTACATCAGGGAGCTAAAACCCTCCTGCCTGGCCGACATATCGGCCATGATCGCGCTCTACCGTCCGGGGCCTATGGAGCACATCACCACGTTCATTGAGGCGAAGCACGGCCGGGCGACGGTCAAGTACCCCCATCCAAGCATGGAGGACATCCTGGAGGAGACCCACGGCGTTATCGTGTACCAGGACCAGGTGCTTCTGATCCTCCAGGCTTTCGCCGGATACTCCCTCGGTCAGGCCGACATCGTCCGCAAGGCCATGGGAAAGAAGATACCCGAACTCATGGGCCAAGAGAGGGACCGTTTCGTTGCAGGCGCCATGAGCAAGGGCTTCAGCGAAGAGTTGGCCCAAGACGTCTTCAACCTGATTGAACCCTTCGCAGGATACGCCTTCAACAAGGCCCACAGCGTAAGCTACGCCCTGATCTCGTACTGGACAGGGTACTTCAAGGCAAACTATCCCCTGGAATACATGGCGTCCGTGCTGAACTCCCGCCTGGACCACCCGGAACGCACTGCCAACGCCATCAGCGAGTGCTTCCGCATGGGAATTCCCGTGCTTCTTCCGGATGTCAACACCAGCGGAGTCCACTTCTCCATCACCAAAGATGACAGGGGCGTTCCGGGCCTGAGCTTTGGACTGGCCGCAATTAAGAACGTCGGCGAGGGAGCCGTCAAGCCCATCGTAGAAGAAAGAATTGCCGGCGGTCCATTTGAGTCCCTAGAAGACTTTTGTGGGCGGGCTGACCTGAGGGGATTGAACCGCCGGACTCTTGAGAGCCTGATTAAAGTCGGGGCGTTGGAAAGTCTTGGAAACCGGGGCGCGGTCCTCAACTCCCTGGACCAGATTCTTTCCCTATCCCAGACCGAATCGAGCCGTAAGGCCTCCGGTCAGTCCAGCTTATTCGACGCGCATCCAGAAATGGAGGCCGCCGGAACGGCGCTGACCATCAACGTCACCGGCGGCGACGTTCAGCCCAGCGAGAAGGTGGCATGGGAACGGGAGCTCCTGGGAGTCCCGTTGACAGAGAACCCCTGGAAAGCAGCCGTCAACGTCCAGGGGGACGACATCATTACCTCCCAGGACAAGCTAGACGTGGAAATCGACGGCCAGAACGTCAAGGCGCTGGGCCAGGTGTCGTCGGTGTCCCGACGGTACACCAAAGATCAGCGTGCGTTCGTCGTCGCAACCCTGGACCTGGTCTACGGCAGGGTGGAGGTCATTGCATGGCCCGACGTGCTGGAAAAGACCGGTTCCCTATGGGAAGAAGGCATGCTTCTGCTGGTGAGCGGAAGGGCCAAGGCCCGCGGTGATGAAATTTCCATCCATTGCTACACCGCCGAGCAGTTTACTGTGACTCCAACCGAAAAGCCGCCGAAAGGAGAACCCCCACTGCCTTCCGAACAACCCTCCGTTCAAGAACACGCACCCGAATACACCGCCCCCGCCGTTCAGGCCAACGGCAACGGCTCGTCAAACGGGCACGGGCGCAGCGGGGCCCTGGTGATGGTGTCAATGACCGAATCCGACGACGCCGAAGAGGACACCCACCTGCTCCGTGAAGCTATACGGACTATGCTGGAATACCCCGGCAACGATCGGGTCCAACTGGAGATCGCCACTCAGGGCAGGAGAGTGCTTTTGGACCTGCCGGTCGTGACCATCGGTTACGAGGAAGAACTCTGCTCCCGGCTGGAATCCCTGTTGGGTGAAGGGTCAGTGAGGGCTGAAATGCCCGTCGGCTAAACGCCGACGGCCTTGAGCGCGTGCTGCCGCTCCATTTCCAGGAGAGCGGCCTTTTGGTCCAACCCGCCTCCGTACCCATGAAGCGCCCCGTTGCTGGCCACTATCCTATGGCAGGGTATGACGACAGCCACCCTGTTCCTGGCCATGGCCTGACCGGCGGCCCGGGAAGCGCCGGGCTTGCCGGCCTCCGCCGCCAGCCACCCGTAGCTCCGGGTCTCGCCCAGCGGGATGGTGAGGCACGCGTCCCATGCAGCCTTATGGAAAGCCGGAGCTTCTGCCAAATCGAGCTTCAGGTCAGAAAAGGCGTCAGGGCGCCCTTCAAAGTAACTCTCCAACGCGTTCCACAGCCCCGTCAACATCTCTGGGCAGGGATCGGCTGTAGTGATGTCCAGCCCTAGCTCCTCGATCGCTTCACACGCAGACCCGCGAAAGTTGAGGCGTCGAATTCCCTTATCAGACGCCAGCGCCGCCGCCCAACCTATAGGAGTTTCCGTCACGTCGTAGTAGACTCTTGTCATAGTGTCACCACGATAGACACAGGATCCAACCAAGTCAATGGCTTTTTCCAGGGAACCAAACACCAATGTAATCCAGTCACCGTCAATTGGCGTATGATTATTTTACTATGACTAAAATCATTCTTTCGGCAATGCTCATCATCACCGTCCTGGCAGCAACCGCTTGCGGAGGCAGGGAACCTACGCCTACGTCTGAGCCCACCAAAGCGCCCCCATCGCCCACCGTATCGGCCACAGACCCGCCGACAGCCGAGCCCACGTCGGTTCCTACACCGGAGCCGACCCCCACTTTTGACTCGTCCAAGCTGGGGCCCCAGGCCGCGGAAATCACCCAGATAGATGCCTGGATAAACTCGGACCCTCTAGAAATCAGCGGCCTCCGAGGCCAAGTCGTCCTGATAGACTTCTGGACCTACACCTGCGTCAACTGCGTACGCACCTTGCCGTACCTCCGGGAGTGGCACGCCAAGTACGCAGACCACGGCCTGGTGATGATTGGAATTCACACGCCCGAGTTCGAGTTTGAGAAGGACTTCGCCAACGTGAAGAAAGCGGTCGAGGACTTCGAGATAGAATGGGCCGTTGCTCTGGACAACGACTACGGCACCTGGAGGGCATATGACAACCGTTACTGGCCCGCCAAGTACCTCATAGACCAGAACGGCGTAGTCAGGTACACCCATTTCGGAGAGGGCGCCTACGCAGAGACCGAGGAGACCATACGGCGTCTGCTGGAAGAGTCAGGGGCAGACCTGTCCCAGGTCGCCATAGACCTGCCCGAAGACCAGAGGCGGGACCAGGCCTTCCTGGACCGAGGACAAGGAATAACCAGAGAGCTTTACGCCGGATGGGAGCGTGGCTACAACGACGCCATCTACGGTCGTGGCGGTTACATCGCGAATCCCGAGTACTATGAGTCGGCCGACACGGTCATGAGTTATGCCGACCCCGGCTCCTACAGGGAGAACATGCTGTACCTGATTGGAGAGTGGTACGCTGGTAAAGAGGAGGTAGTCCACTCCCGTGAAACAACCGGCTACGAGGACTCGGTGTTCCTGCGCTTCAACTCCAAGAGCGTCAACGTGGTCTTCAAACCCCAGTCCGAAGGCGAGACGGCAAAGGTGTTGGTCACGCTTGACGGAGCGCCCCTCGGCGAGTCCAACAAAGGGGCCGACATTCTAATCGACGAAGACGGGCAGAGCTACATCAACGTCAACGAGCCCCGCATGTACGCTGTTGTAGAAGCCGACGAATACGGCTCCCACGACCTTAGGCTAAGCTCCAACAACGTGGGGCTGTCCATATTCGCCTACACCTTCGGCATCTACGAGGCGGGCATATAAGGTCGACCTCATGGTCCGAATCACCTTGAAAGTTTTTCCCGCAGCGCTCCTGACCGTTGTCGCGGTTCTCATGGCGTCGTGCTCGTCGGAGGAGGTCCCCACCGCACCGCCTCCCACCGAGGCTCCTCCGACAGAAGTTCCGGAGACTCCCAAACTCCTGAGCGAGGAAGCGTTCATCGTCTCCAGGGGTCCTATATCCCCCGACGGCATCTGGGCGATTTTCGCAACGCCCGACCTGGGGCTAGGGGCCAACCGAGTCGGTTTTATTCTCGCTTCGGCCCAAGCGGCGATAAAGGTGCCCGGCTCGAGGGTGTCCAGCTACTACGTGGGCGAGGTCGGAGCCGAGGGAGAGGGCGAGCTTGTGGAGACGGCCACGGCGGCATTCCATCCCTGGCCGTACGGGACTCGCGGCCTCTATGCGACTCACCTCACGTTTGACCGGGTTGGCGAATGGAGGCTGGAGATGTCTATACCGTCGCCTGACGGAGGCTTCTTGACGGCCGAACTCCGCTTCCCCGTGCATAAGGAGCCGGAGGCAGTCGGAGTCGGCGAGAATTCCCCATCCAGCGTGAGCAAAACAGTCAATGACGTGGAGGGCCTCCATCAGCTCACCACAGGTTCTCTTAAAGACCCTGACTTATATCAAGTGGCCATATCGGAGGCTCTGGACAACGACCTTCCCACCGTCGTGGTAATGGCCAGCCCTGCGTTCTGCACCAACGCCGTTTGCGGACCTCAGGTGGAGACGCTGCAGGAATTGAAAGACATGCGCAAGGGCGAGGCCAACTTCATACACGTGGACATCTACGACAATCCCGACGAGATACAGGGAGACCTCAGCCGAGCGCGACTGTCTCCCACCGCGGTGGAATGGAACCTGCCCAGCCCGGAGTGGACGTTTGTCATAGATCCGCAAGGTGTGGTGACCCACCGGTTCGAAGGTTACGCCACAATAGAGGAGTTGGCGACGGCGCTTGACTCTCTGGGCTAGCTCGACCACCCTGTCTCCGGCAAAGTAAAGGGCCTCCCGTTTGGGAGGCCCTCTTTTTGCGGTCGAATAACGTGGGCTTTACACGCCGCCCAACTCACCGCCGGTGTCCATAGCCATTTCGGACACGAAGGTCCGGTTGAAGGACTCTTCGACTTTCTCCCGGAACTCTTCCCACATCTCGTCGCGGTCAATGGACTCATCTTCCTTGGTTTCGATGAGCCTGTCGCGGAACTCTATTAGGAGCCAGTCTTCAGTCCTGCCCTTAGGCATGTTGAAGGTCTCCTTGTCGAAGGTGGGAAGCTCGCCGGGGCCGTAATAGCCCTTGCCGGGCAGGTAGTAGCCTTCCAGGTCGTGGGTGCCCTTACCCAGGACTTCGCCGGTCTCCATGTAGTGGTCCATCACGGGCTTCATGCCGTATGCGCCTATGGGGCACACACGCTGGCAAACGCCGCAACTGGAGTACCGGGCCACCATGGGCTGGCAGCGCCGGAAAGCCACCTTGTTCTTGTGGGCGCCTCGGAACCAGACCTTCTCTCTGGAAAGGGCCCTGCCGGGGCAGCGGTTGGTGCACACCTGGCATATTTGGCAGAAGGCGTGAATCCCGTAGTCCACCGGGTGGTCATAGGTGAGCTTGGCGTCGGTGAATATGGTCTGGAGCCTGATCCAAGGTCCCATGTGGGGAGACATGAGAATGCCGTTGGCTCCAACCTGTCCCAGTCCGGCCTGAACGAACAGCGGCATGGCTGGCCCGTAGGCCACCGACGGCTGGGAGACCTGGCCCCTGTAGCCCAGGGAGTTCAGGTAGGCGACCAATTCTTGAGCCAACGACCCCTGACGTTCGTAGACGTCGTCGTGGGTCCACTCCGACGCCAGCCCTGGGGTCTTCCAGGTCATCTCATAGTCCTGGTCCATGGCGATGCAGATGGCGTGAGGCAGCTCGGCATCGTAGTCGGCCATCTTGCTCTGGTAGATGTACCGCCTGTCAACCGGGGTGAAACCCACCTCTACGTTGCCCAGCTCTCTGGCTTTGGCCTTGATTAGGTCACCCACGTCCTCTCCGCTGGGTTCGGCGGTGGGCGGCAATTCTCCACTGTCCTTAATCCACTTGGCCAACGGCGTCATGATCTTCTCGAAATAGACCGTCTGCCGTATAGAGTCTTCGGACTTGGCGCGGCGGAGCGGGCGCAGCCATTCGAAAGAGGAACTCTCGAATATAGACAGGGCGTCCAGAGGCTCTTCCCTGCCGTAGTAGTTCAGGTCCTCCTCGCGCAGAGGAACACCGGGAACCGTTACCAAGTCGGCGGCTACCGGAATCTCTATGTCCGGATCGCCTGGCCTCATCCCCGGCCTGGTCACATTATGGCTAAGGTCCTTGAGCGCCATTCCCCCCTCCTTACTCTTCGCTAATCGGGGCTTTTCCGGCGAACGCGTAGTTGCTTCAACAGATTACTTTATCTCTCCAATTGTGTCAATGTTGAATTCAACCGCTGAGTTTCGGTTTTCTCGACTACAGGAACCCCTTGATGTATTGCAAGCCACCCTCGGGCACGTTCACGTACTTGGTGATGCGCTGTCCTCCGACCTCTGCCAGATAGATATTCCCCTGGGAGTCGCCGTACAGACCGTGGCCGGAAGGCGTATCAAACCGGGCAAGCAAGTTGCCCTCTTTGTCGAATATGCTTATGCGGGGGCTAAGCTCGCTGATGTAGGCGATGTCTTTCTTGTCCATGTATATGTCCGTCGGACGGAACACGTCGTTCCAGGTGTTCAGCCAGATGCCGTCCCGCGTAAAGCTGAGCACCCGGCTGTTTTCCCTGTCACATACGTAGACCACGCCCTGCCAGTCCACATAGACGCTGTGGGGCAAGTGAAACTCGAGGTTCTCGAACTTCCCCGGCTCCCCCCAGGAGAGCAAAAGGTCTCCTTCTGAATTGAAACGGTGTATCCGGCTGTTCCTGTAACCGTCGGAGGCGAACAGGTCTCCCCAGGGAGACGGCACCAGCTCGGTGGGTTTGTTAAAGGGGCCGGCGGCCCTGAGCACCACCCCGCCGTCCACCTCGCAACCTGTGTCCGAGGGCTGGCCCTTGTTCCCCAGCTCGCGGACCAGCTTGCCGTCGGTGGTGTATATCTGTGCTACGTGGTCGTCGCGGTCGGTGAGGTACACCAAGTCGTCGGGCCCTATAAATATGCCATGGGGAAACTTGAAACCGCTTCCCCAGGAATCAACGTAGTTCCCGTCCTGGTCCAATATGACCACAGCCGGGTCCTTGCGCTGGAAGGCGTAAACTCTGTCTTGGGAGTCCACCGCCACCGAACTTACGGGGCCGAACGTCATTCCGTCCGGCAGGTTTCCCCAGCCTTCGACTACCTCATAAGTAAACTGGCCTTGCCCCACTGTTGTCATGAGCGGACACCTCCTTGGACGGTTAAGAGGTTATGTTCATTGCGGTGAAATTGGTCCTCAGGCGTTGGTAAGACCCTTCGGTCCGTAGGGTTGGGCGGTACGCCTATGGGCCAATTGGATAGTATTAGCCTGCACTTTGGCTGTCAATAGATTCTCGATGCACAGCTCCTCTATCGCCTACGGTTCGACCAAGGAGTAGTCCAGGTAGGACTTGACCCTGCCCTCGTCCACTAGTTTTCCCAAATGTGTTGAGACATTGCGACCGGCGGCTTGTTTCAACTCTCTGCGCAGGTTGCGTGGATAGACCTGGGTCACGATCTCCTCCACCGTGCCGGCTCCTGCTTCCAGGGCATTGATCACTTGCGCTTCTCTTTCCTCTCGGTGCCTAATGTAGGAGTCTATCCTTCGGCTGCCGTTGTGCACCACTGAGCCATGGCCGGGGCAGATGACCTTTGGTGTGAACCTGGAGAGCAAGTGCAACGAACGCATGTACTCGGACAGGTTTCTAACCGTCGACGAGGAGCTTCCCAGTATCGTGTCGCCCGTAAACAGCACCCGCTCTCTCGACAAGTAGTAACAAACGTGGTCGTCCTCGTGGCCTGGGGTGAAGAGGGCCGTCATGGACAGACCGCCTCCGACCGGCACACGTTCCCTCGATGCCAGCTTCGATACGACCCCGTCCCCCAGCATCCTCTGAAGCCGTCTGACCAGCTTGGGGTGACACTTGACCTCACACCCGAACTCTTCCTGCAACCTGTCCAGACCGCCCACGTGATCTCCGTGGCCGTGGGTGACGAGAATGGAGCTCATCGTCGGTCGTCCCAACTCCTCGTAGTAGTCCAGTATACGGCTCGTCCAGCTCCTGTACGGCTCCCCTGAGTCGACCATGACCATGTGGTCGGAGGAGTCCCCTACGAAATAAATGTGGGTCCCTCCGGGGTGAAAAGCGCCGCCGTCTTTGGGGTTCTCGGGGATATGGGCCGCATACACGTGGGGAGTGACCTGCATCGCACGGTCTCCTTCAGGGGCGGTGGCCGAACTGGAATGGGCTTGATTGTACTCCCGGCGTCGGGAGTGTCAAGGCGCACGCCGCCTGGTCGACAGGTATAATGGATTGGAGAGGTGAATTCGGAATGAGCGGCAGGCCCGTCAAGTTTTCCGTGCGCATACATCAGGCCGGGTACGACTATCCAGCCCTCAAGCGCATCTGGACGGAGGCAGACCGGCTGGGTTACCACTCGGCCACCCTGTACGATCTGCTGGGCGTGCCCGCTCTGGAGTGTTGGACGACCCTGTCCGCCCTGGCAGCCGAGACCGAGTCCATCCGTCTTACGCCCTTGGTCCTTGCGACCTATTACCGCAGCCCTGGGCTGTTGGCCAAGATGGCCGCCACCCTGGACGTCATAAGCGGGGGCAGGCTGGAATTGGGCATCGGAGCGGGAGGCGGAGAGGGAGACCACCTGGCCTTCGGCTACGAATACCCTTCGACCTCCAAGAGGGTCAAGGCGCTTGAAGAGTCGGTCGAGGTCATCAAGTCGTTATGGACACAGCCGGAAACCACATTCCACGGAGACTTCTACATCCTGACCGGCGCCAGCGTAACGCCCGGACCTGTACAGCAGCCCCGCCCGCCCATCCTCATCGGGGGCCGGGGAGAGAAACGTCTCCTCAGAGCGACGGCGCGCCACGCCGACATCGCCAACTGGGGCTTTGACATGGACCTGAGAGAGCACTCATCCAAACGGAACGTCTTGGAAGAGCACTGCCGAGCCGTGGGCAGGAATCCCGCCGATATAGAGATCAGCCACAATTGCCGGGTAGTCGCAGTAGAAACAGAAAGGGAACTGGAAAAACTGGCCGACGCGGCCGGCATGACCGCCTCCGGTTACCGGGAATCTCTAGGCAATGCCGTCTGGGGAACACCGGACCAGTGCGCCGACAAGTTGCAGGTTTACGTGGACGCCGGCATCACCTACTTCTTCCTGCTGTTTCCGGACCCGATACCGACGGACCGGCTGGAATTGTTCGCCTCGGAGGTCATGCCCAGGTTTTCAACGCCGCCGCGATAAGGGGGGCATTGAGCCGGGCGTCAGTGGTAGACCGCTCCGCCGTTGACGTGGATGGTCTGGCCAGTAATGAAGGCCCCGTTGTCTGACGCAAGGAACCTGCAGGTTGCTCCCAGCTCCCGCGGGTCCCCCATCCGCCCGACGGGAATGCCCTCCACCGACCCGGTGTCTCTGCCGGGATACCAGTCTAGGTTCCGGCTGGTGTCGTACCTCCCAGGGGAGACCACGTTCACTGTGATTCCATGCCGGGCTACCTCGCTGGCTAGGCTTCTGGCCAGTCCCACCAGACCCATCTTCGCCGCATAGACGTGGGCTCGGCCCGCGTGGCCAGTGAAAGCGCCCTCACCGGCTATGTAGATCAATCGGCCAAAGCCGTTTTGCTCCATGGACGGCAGAGCAGCCTGCGACAGAAAGAAAGCGGCGTCGAGAATGACTCCCTGCACCTGACGCCACTCCTCCAGGGACACCTCCATGAAGGGTTTAGTGGGGCGTATGGCCACGTTGCTAACCACCACGTCCAGCCGCCCGAACTCCTCCAACACCCTTGCCGCCATGGAGTCCACCTGTTCCTTGTCGGAGACGTCGGCCAGGATGGGCAGGGCGCGGACTCCCAGCCGCCTGGCCTCTTCGGCGACGGATTCAACCTCGTCCTGATTGGACCTGGCGTTTATCACCACGTTGGCGCCCTCTTTCGCCAACTCCAAGGCCGTCGCCCGGCCTATATTTCGCCCGGAGCCTGTAACCAGAGCCGTCTTACCCTCCAACGTCACTTCGTTCCTCCAGATGTTTGACTCGCCTTGTCCCGCATAATATACACCCGCTACGTTGATTAGTTTCGTTGACACGTCTACATATTTTGAGTAGCCTGTAATGCACCTGGAACCTTGTCCGCTGGGAACAACAAGGAGGCGGCCGGCCCATGTTTCTGATGCGCTTTACAGAGAGGGCCTACACCGGATACACGGAAGAAGACGTCCGCAACAGCCCAAACCAGGCGGTTCGTCTGACCTTCTCCAACTCCCACTTTGACCCCAAGCTGGGCGCGGAACTCTACAACGAGTACCTGGACGAGTACGAGTACTCGGAAGAAGCGGGGTTCGACGGGCTGATGCTCAACGAGCACCACTCCACGCCCACCTGCATGGGCGCCACCATGAACCTGGAGGCGGCTATCCTGGCCCGTATCACCAAGAAGCCCAAGATCGTACTGTTGGGCAACCCCCTCCCCGTGTTCGACAATCCCATCAGGCTGGCCGAGGAGTTGGCCGAAATCGACATGATTTCCAGGGGACGCCTGGTTTCCGGCTTTGTCCGAGGAACGGGTGTGGAGAGCTGGCAGGCCAACATCAACCCGGTGCACAACCGGGAGCGGTTCGAAGAGGCCCACGATCTTGTGCTAAAAACCTGGACCACTCCAGGACCTTTTCGCTGGGAAGGCAAGCACTTCCAGTTCCGTTATGTAAACCCCTTCCAAGTGCCCCTGCAGGACCCCCACCCACCCGTGTGGATACCTGGCACCGGAAGCCCTGAGACGGTGGCATTCTGTGCAGAACGCCGCTATCCCTACATCTTCCTGGAGACTGACCTGGCCGCCACCCAGGACATGTTGGACAACTACAAAGAAACCGCTAGACAACATGGTTACGAGCCCGGTCCAGAGCACATCGGCTACCTGCAACGCATTCTGGTGGCTGACACCGACGAGAAGGCTAGGGAGATAGGCAAAGGTTTCCTGGTGGGCAACGTCGGGCAAGGACGTATACCGTTGCCGCCAGACTATATGGCCCCTATTGGCTACAACAGCAGGGACCCCAAGTTCCGCGCCATGAAGGAGCGGGTGCGCAAGGACCCATTCCAGCTTTCTCCCACCGGCGGAGCGGGCGGGGGCATCGACACCGCCACGTGGGACGAAATACTCAACCGGCGCCGCATCATAGTTGGAAGTCCCGAATCGGTGATACGCCAGATACGGGAGACTCTGGAAAGTCTGCGGCCAGGAATATTGGGAGTGTGGACCAACGACGGCACCATAAGCCATCAGGACACGATGAGGTGCCTTGAACTCATGGGCCAGGAAGTTCTGCCCGCGGTGCGTGAAATCGCCGCTGAGTTGGACCTTCCCTCCCCCTTCGAAAAGGAGCCTTAGACGGAAACATGATCTTCGGAATGTCTACGGACTTCAACGTCCGACCAGGAAAGACCCAGGCTGACGCATTCGACGAGTCCTTCAAACAGGTAATGGCAGCCGAAAAGCTGGGCATGGACGCCGTTTGGCTTGGGGAACACCACTTCAGTCCCGACCGGTCGGTGCTGGCCTCGCCTCTGATAATCGCCAGCGCCATCGGCGCACGCACCGAGCGCGTACGGATAGGACTGGCCGTCCAGGTCCTGCCGCTCACCAACCCTCTCCGAGTGGCTGAGGAAGCCGCCACGGTGGACCACATCTCCAAGGGGCGTCTGGACTTTGGCATCGGCCGGAGCGGCCTGACTATCTACTATGAAGGCTACAACGTACCCTATTCGGAGAGCCGTGGACGCTTCCTGGAAGCCCTGGAAGTGGTCACCAAAGCCTGGACTCAGTCGACCTTCTCGTTCGAGGGGGAATTCTACAGCTATAACGACGTGACTCTGGTGCCGTCTCCCTACCAGGACCCACACCCGCCCATCCGCGTTGCGGTGTCCAGCGAGGACACGTACAAGATGCTGGGGAACATGGGGTATCCCGTGTTCATCGGGGCCAACTCGCCCATCGAGGATTTGAAGACCCGTCTCAAGACATACAGAGAGGCCTGGCAGGAATCAGGCCACTCCGGAGAGGGCAGTTGCTTCATACGTGTGCCTGCGTATCTGGCCGAGACGGAGGAACAGGCCCGTTCCGAGCCGGAGGAAAGCGCCATGTGGATGATACGCTATGGCGCCCGGCAGCTGGCAGGTTCCGCCGCATCGGCCGAGTCAGCGGCGCGCCTCACCGCAATCGCCAACCAGTCCTACGAAGAAATCCTCGCGCGCCGGGTGATGTTCGGCACGCCGGAGCAGGTGATTGACCGCCTGAACATGTACCGGGATGAGTTGGGGATTTCCGGGGTGGTGCTTGAGACCAACTACGGCGGACAGATTCCCTACGAGCTGGTCGTCAAGTCCCTGAAGCTTCTGGCGGAAGAGGTCATGCCCAGCTTCAAGTAAAGCCTCGCGGCTAACCCTCCAACCACGCAGCAGCCGTTACGTCAGAACTCCGTCCTCCTCGAAGGACCGGTATTCGTCGTCGGATAGGCCTACCAACCCCTTGAGAGCGTACTCGTTGTGCTCTCCAATAAGCGGAGCAGGCCGGTCGATGGCGCCGGGCGTCTTGGACAGGTCCATCTCGCTGCGGGACGCAGCGTATGGCCCGATTTCAGGATGCACCGGAAACTGGAAGTGGCCCCTGTAGGACAACTGGGCATCGTCGAACAAGTCGCGGCAGTCATTGACGGCCCCAGCCGGTGTTCCGACAGCCTGTAGCCTGTCCATCAACTCTCGTGAATCCCATTGCTGGGTCCATTGGCCTACAAGCTCGTCCAACTCGTCTTCAGCCGCTTTTCGGCCCTCCAGGGTTGAGAAGCGCTCGTCGTAGGCCCATCCTGAACCCAACGGACAGGCCAGGGACCTCAGCCCTTGCCAGGCCTCTTCCGAGTCACAGGCGATGGCTATCCATCGGTCTTCGCCCTTACAGGGGTAAGTCCCGTGGGGTGCAGCGCCGGGGTCGCGGTTGCCCTGACGCTCGTTTATGGCGCCGTTGACGGTGTAGTCCAAGACCAGCGGCGCTGAGAACTGCACCGAGGCTTCCAGTTGGGAAAGGTCCAGGTGGGTCCCCTGGCCGGTGCGCTTTTTGTAGTCCCATGCGGCCAGTATCGCCGGCACGGCAAAGCGTGGGATGATGAAGTCGGTATAGGCGCCATAGGGATTGACGGGTTCCCTATCGGGCCAGCCGGTTAGATAGGTCATGCCGGACAGAGACGCCAGCACCGGACCGAAACCGGGCTGGGAGGACATGGAACCTCCCCGTCCTAGCATGGACGAACTGAACAGGATGATTCCTTCGTTGGCCTTCTTCAGGTCCTCGTAACTCAGTTCCCATTTCTCCAGGGTCCCCGGAGTGAAGTTCTCCGTTATCACATCGGCCCATTCGGCGATTCTCAACACCAACTCCCTTGACCGGGGATGCTGCATGTCGATGGTTACGCCGTATTTCCCCACGTTGTAGTTCCCGAAATACTCGCTCCGGTTGATGCCGGATATACCGTCCTTGAAGGGCGCACCCCTGCGAAGAACCTCCGGCCTTTTTGTCGTCTCCACACGGATGACGTCGGCCCCGTATTCGGCCAGGTACTTGGTGGTCAGCGGCCCTGCCACCACCCAGCAGAAGTCCAGGACCTTCAGCCCCTCAAGGGGTTTCACCGTCATCAGATTATCCCGCTTCCCTTCAGAGATTCGATTTCGTCGTCAGCCATTCCAAGCTCAGCGCCGTATATCTCACTGTTGTGCTCTCCCAACAGCGGCGCGCGGCTGCGCGGACCTACGCGATCAGCGACTCCGTCCAATATGAAGCGGCCCGGATACTTCACCGATGTTCCAAGTTCGGGGTGGGGAAGGGAGACGAAATAGTCTCTCTCGCTTAACTGCGGGTATTCCAGGATGTCCTGGTGGGTGTTCAGAGGAAAGAGAATGATGCGGCGGTTCCTGCTCTCTGCAATTAGCTCTTCCTTGGTCCTGGTCTCTATGAACCGTCCGAAGTCGATTACTCCCTGCCTCATGACGTCGCCCGGCACTTGCGAGTAGTGCATTTGCTCCCACTTTACGGCGTCCAGGGAGTCGCTCCCCATTCCTTCTTCCCTCATCCAGGCCAGCATAGCGCGGGTGCTCGCTGACACTCCCGGCCCGCCGCCCTGCGGCATGAAGTTGACGAAGCCGTCTTTACATTTCCAGTTGACCCTCACCATCGAGTCTCCGGCGGTGGGCCTGTACGGCCCCATGCGCCTTAGAATAACTCCCTGGGCATCCCAGAACTGTGGGGCGTGGGCCAGGGTCTTGGCGGCCGCCTGCTGGCAGGAAACGTCCACGTGCTGGCCCTCTCCTGTCGCCGCTCTGTGGGTGTGGGCGAGCATAGCGCCGAGAGCTCCTGCGGAAGCTCCGTGGAGGTAGAACTGGGGGTGGCTTATCCTGAGCGGGGGCCTGTCCTGGTCTCCCGTCAGGTGCATGAACCCTCCAAGAGCCATTCCCACGATGTCTGCGCCTTTGTATTTCCCGTAGGGGCCCTTCTGGCCGAAAGACGTAATGGAAACCATTACCAGTCCCGGGTTGAGGGCCTCCAGGTCGGAATAGCCCAGCCCAAGGGACTCCATGTAACCGGGGTGATAGGACTCAACCAGGAAGTGGGCGTTCTTCACCAGCCGTTTGACCAGCTCCGCCCCTTGCCCCTTGGCGATGTCCAGCGTGACGCCGCGCTTTCCGGCGGAATAAGCCCACCAGAACAGGCTGTTCTCTGGCCCCGGCTCGTTCTTGTAGAAAGGCCCCCGAAGCCGGGCAGAGCTTCCTGCTGGAGGTTCTATCTGGACTACGTCGGCCCCCAGGTCGGCAAGTATCTTGCCGCACAGGATGCCCCGCTCGTCGCTGAGGTCCAGAACTCGGTAGGGGCTGAGAAAATTGTCAGTTTGGTGATCGGTCATGGCGAAGCCCGGAACGCGGCATTGCTATTCTAGCACGGTCGCCGCTACGGGCGGGCCATCAACCCGCCGTCGACGTAAATGGGGTGGCCTGTTGTGTAGTCGCAGGACTCGGAGGCCGCAAAAACCACGAGGGGAGCTATATCCGCTGGGCTTCCCTTCCGGCGCAGGGGTATGTACCTGACCAGCTGCTCCCGCTCGGCGTCTTCCGGCGAGGGCGCCTCGGAGTACCAGCCCACACCCACTGCGTTGATGCGTATGTTGTTGGCGCCCAACTCCATAGCCAACGCTCTGGTCAGCTGCAACACCGCTCCCTGGCTCGCGCAGTAAGCAGCGGAGTTTTTCATACCCCGCTCGGCCAGGTCGGAGATGAGATTGACGATGCGCCCATATTGGTACTGTACCATCCGCCTGGACACCACCCGGGTGGCGATGTAGACAGGTCTGAGGTTCCTTCTCAAGACGGCGCCGAACTCGTCCAAGTCCACTTCTGGGAATGGCCTTGCGTGGTCGGTGCGGAAGTTGTTCACGAGAATGTCCACACGTCCGTCGGCCCCTGCTATAGCGTGTATTGCATCTTCCAAGGCTTCCTCGGTGGAGAAGTCACAGAACACGCCGCCGTTGGCGGCCTCCAACACAGCCTGATCGGACGAGACCACGTGGACTTGAGCGTTGGCCTCCTGCAGCGCCCCGGCCACCGGCGGGCCGAAAAGCAGGTCGTCCGTGGCCACTACTGCCACTCGGCCAGCCAAGTCGTACTCTTCAATCAGGGGCATTTCATCCTCCAGGCTTGCAGTCTAGTTTTTGCACGGCATACGTCTAGAGAGGCATAACCGGGGCGTGGCCCGTGGGAGCAATGCCGCCAGCCATTGCTCCTCCGTCCAGTATGATCATCTCCCCCGTCATGTAGTCGGAGGCGTCGGAGGACAGGAACACCGCGATAGGCCCCATGTCCTCGGGCTTTCCCAGCTTGCCCGTGGGCAGGGAGTCTCCCGACGCCGGGAGCCCCGAGCGCATGGACTCGACTCCGCGAGTGGGAATGAAACCGGGGACGATGGTGTTGGCGGTGATGCCATAGCGGGCCAGGCTGAATGCAAGGGTGCGAGTCAACTGGATCATGCCTCCCTTGCCGCATGCGTAAGTGTAGATGTCACGGCCTGCCCTGATTCCGAAACCGGAGGCCACGTTGATTATCTTCCCTTTGCCCCTGTCGGCCATGTGCTTTGACACGGCCCTGGCGCAGAAGAAGGCCCCCGACAGGTTCACGTCGATTTCAGACCGCCATATCTCGTCGGTGACCTCCCAGATAGGTATCCGGGGATTGTTGGTGCGTCCAGCGTTGTTGATCATCACGTCGACTTTTCCGAACTCGGCGATGGTCGTCTCGACCATCGCATCCACCTGGGCTGAGTCGGCCACGTCGCAGCCGATGGCAAGGGACCTTCTCCCCAGAGACCTGACCTCGTCGGCGGCCTCCTCGATGGGTCCCGTCCTGCGGGCGGCGATGGCGACGTCGGCGCCTGCCCGGGCCAATGCGTTCACCATGGCCCGGCCCAAGCCCGTACCTCCTCCGGTGATGATGATGGACTTGCCGTCCAGAGAAAGGCTTTCCAGCAACTTCAGCCTCCTTAGCCTATCGGCTCCGCGACGTCGATCTGCGAAGTAACTTCTCCCGCGATAAGAGTTACTACACCGTTGTCCGTCCTGAGAATCAGGTTCCCTGACGAGTCCACGTCCTCAGCCATGCCTTCGTAGACCTCATCCTTCCACTGCACCCTAACGCGCCTGCCAAGGGTGTCCAAGCGTCCTTTCCATTCCAGCAAGGCGGGTTCCACTTCCGACGGGCTGGGCTGTGCTTCTCTACGCAGCGGCATGTACAAGCGGTCCAGTTCGTGCAGAAGGCTCCCAAGGAGCGTTGTACGATCGGCCTCCGCCTCCAATGCTTCATTGACGCTTGTTGCTATGTCGGCGATTTCCGGGAAGTCCCCCGTTTTCAAAGCGACGTTCAATCCTATTCCCACCACGGCCCAGTCCACAACTCCCCCGCCAGCTGAACCCTCGACTAGAACGCCACACACTTTCTTCCCGCCCAAGCGGATGTCGTTCGGCCATTTTATTGCTGGCTGCAGCCCGGTGGACTTTCGAATCGCCCGCACGACAGCCAGCCCCGCAATAATGGAGACGTACTGGAGGCCCCAAGGCGACGGGCGGAGCGCCACGGACAGGTAGAGGTTCCCAGGTTCGGAAATCCACTGGCGCTGGAAACGGCCGCGGGCGGCTGTCTGCTCTTCCGCGACCACCACGATTCCGTCATCGTCGGAATCTTTCGCCAGACGGGCCGCCTCGTCCATCGTGGACTCAAGGCGACGGTGATAGAGAAGCCGTCGTCCCACAACCCTGGTATACAAACCCTGGCGAAGCGTGGAGGATACGATGTCCCGTGGCAACGGAAAACCGGAAGTCTAACTTCCCTTGGAGGGCAGGGTAACTATGGCCTTGCCTATTATAAGACGCCCGCTCTCTTCATTCGACAAATAGACGTCGCACTCCAGAATGTTGTTGCCGTCCTCTTCCCGCTTGTCTGTCACCAGGGCGCTTAGAGTCACCTCTACGTGGGGCACGGGTTGGCGAAAGACCACGTCCAGGTTCTTCAAGACGGCGTTGGGAGACCAGCCGGTGATAAGCTGGGTCATAAGCCCCACGCTCATCACCCCGGGAACGATGGGAGCCTTCAGTTTACTCTGGAGGGCTATCTCCATATTGGTGAACCTGGTGGGACCTGTCTGTCCCCAGGCATTGGCGCAAAAGAGCTCCACGTCCTTATCGGTGATGTTCTTGACGACGGGGCCTACCTCGTCGCCCAGGTCAACGTCCTCGTAGGTTATCAGGTCTCCGTATGCCATCATTCACTCCCGGGCGGCGAAGGATTCCTGTACGTCAGCCACCCTCTCGCCTTTTTGATTGGTGAACACCGTCTCCCACACCATGAACACCATGGTGCCCGTTCGGCCCGTTTTCGGATAGACCTCCTTCAGGAAAGTGGAGGCCGACAGTGAGTCTCCTGCGATGACGTCGGCTTCAGGAGCCACCATTTGCCCAGCGTGAAATCGCAAGGTCCCGAAGTTCAGCTTGATGTCGGGCGTCGTCACCTGGCGCACGAAAACGCTGCAGAGAGCCGGGGGCGCCACCAGGCCGGCGTGACCGGCTTTCTTCGCCGCTTCCTCGTCGGTGTAGATGGGGTTGGTTTCCCCAAGGGCTTTGCAATAGTCCCGAATCAAGTCGGCGGAAACGTGGAAAGGGCCAGTGTTGTATTCCTTCCCAAGAATGGACCTGTCGTAATCTAGTTCAAGCGTCATATCTCCTCCGATTCATCAACCGTTCCCTGCGGCCGTCTCCTCCAGCCTGACCGGCATGAAATCCCCGGACAGAAGGGCCTCAACCAGGTCTTGCTCGTTCCTTACGTCTCCGCTGAACGAGGTCATGCAAGCAGCAATTGCGCTAACCAGATGGGCGTCGCTGCCTCCGATGCCCCTGTAGCCCTGATTCTCGGCCAGCTCAATGGCCTTTTCGTTCTCGCCCTTCCGGGCGCCGCCGTTGTGGGTCTCCACAATACCGACGTCGGGGAACTCCACTCCGTCGGCGATGAAGCCACAGAGCCCGACTCCGGGGCGTCCAGGATGCGCCGGAACGGCGAGGGCGCCGTGCTTTCTGGCCTCGGACATCAGTTGATGCGAGTCCATGCGCACGTTTCCAAAGTCCATGACGTTCAGCAACTCCTGAGTGACGCCGTAGACCAGAAAGTGCCCGTAGTACGTGTCAAGCTCCGAACCCTTGAATATCCTTACCCCATACTCTTCGGCCAGCGCAGAATAGTCGGCGTGCAAGTCGAACTTCCTGTGCTCGGTGAGGACCACGGCATCTATGACGTTGCCTTTCTTCCTCACCACTTGAATCCATTTCATGTACTGCTCCACCGTGGCCCGTGAGTCATCGGAGGAGACCGAATGGGAGTGCATGTCTACATACATTCGTCCGGTTGATAGCTCCTGTTGGTTTTCGTGACGCCCGACCAATAATAATAGCGGCCTAGGGTCATTAAATCAACGTGGTTTCGACGGCGTACCGGTTCGGCCTTGGCAAGGACGGCAGGGGCGCTTCGCACCGTTCAACCTTTAGCGTTGACGGTCATGATCCTGTCGTCGTCCTTCTTCTTCATTGGACGGCCCTATGTCGGCGCCCAGTTCAACCTTGACCTCTTCCAGAGGCTTAAGCTTTCCTTCCTGAAGGTCCTTTATGCCTCTCCGGAGAGCGGCCATCAACTCAGGGTCTGCCATGACTTCCATCGTTTCAATGACTGACTCAAACAGTTCCCAAGGCATCACCGCCAACACTGGTTTGCCATGCCGAGTCAGCGCCACTGCCTGATTTTCCGCTGCCAGACGTTCGGGCAATTGGGTAATAATCGCCCGGGCTTTGACAATAGGTATTTGCTCTGTTCCGTAGTCCCGATATGCCGTCATACATTTTCTCCGTGTTCTCGGGGTTCTATTAGGCCCGAACGCACAAGACGCTGGGCTAAAGCATAGACATCCCGACGGCTTACGTCCCGCCTGAGTCCAACAGCAATGACAATGACTTTGGCTTCTCCTTAACGACGCTACGTAAACCTCGGCCGCGTCATGGCAGTCCTCACGACAAGCCGCCAGTCCGGTTGTCCAGCCAGGCGGCAAACCCGCCGGACAGCAGGGCCGGGTCGTCCAGCAACAGGGGCACGTCGGCATTGCCCGGCGCTATCTTGGCATGGATGAACCCTGGCCCTTCCACCTCAGCCGCCGACGCAAGGGCTGCCCTGAACTCCTCAGCGCTTTCCGCCTTCCATGTCCTGAGACCACATGATTCGGCAACCCTGGACAGGTCCAATTCAGTCGTGAAAGTCGGTTGCCCTCCTGTCGACCCATAGGACTCGTTGTCCAACACTACCAGCAGAAGGTTTTTGGGTTTAATGTGGCCTATGGTGGCGAGAGCGTTTAAGTTCATCAACATGCCGCCGTCACCCTCGACGCCCACGCACTTATTGACCGAACTGCCCTCCAAGGAGAGGCTCAAGCCCAGCAGGACCGAGCTTACGATGCCCATTGAGTCCACCACGTAGAGATGGTTGGGGCGCCGGTCGGCGTGGGCCATTTCCCTCGATGTGGCCCCGCAGGTAAAGACCACCGGGTCTTCCGGGAATTCACCAGAGAGGGACTGCAAGAGCTCTAACCTGGAAGGAAGCTGGGGCAATTTCACTCCTTGAGGTTGATGAAGACGATTACGGGTCGATGGGTCAGGTGGCTGTACTCGTAGGCTTGCCCGATGGCCCGGGGCCATTCATCCAGCGGGACCCTGTAGTCGAGCACGAAAGCTTTTACGTGTATGGCCTCCACCATGTCTATGGCATTCTCCGAATAGGTGTGCACTGCCGAGTTGAACTCGCCGAAACCTCCCCTACGTATGGCCATGATGAGCATAGGAGTATGGTAGGCCATTGCAAATGTGGTCAGGGCCACTATGGAGTTGCCCAGTCCCACGTCCTGGTACAGAAGGACACCCTTTTTGCGTCCCAAGGCCAGCCCTCCGGCGACGCCGATCCCCTCTTCCTCGCGGGCCACGGAAAAGCAGCGGACGCCGGGTTTGTTCTTGAAGTGGTCGATGATGGGAGCGCCCAAGCTGTCGGGGATGTGAATGAAGTATTCCAGTCCGATGCTTTCCAGGCCCTCGATTACAGCTTCACAGGCTTGGTCTCTTCTGGCCATTTGGACTCCACACGGACAGGCTGGCAAATCAACAGCCAGGCAGGACTGTAAGCCGGGTTCTGTACCCATCCCTGAGGGAGGGGCGGCGGCCATCTATCTAGGCCTGCCGTTGCCGACAGGCTCAAGCGGCCAACCCGGGGACGGGCCGGGCGCCCATAGTCCCCCTATTTGGCCTTGCTCCGGGCGGGGTTTGGCCGCCTGCACGTCGCCGTACAGGCCGGACGCTCTTACCGTCCGATTTCACCCTTGCCCTCTTCGTTCTCCGTCAAACCCGCCTAACCCTGCGTAGGCAGAGCTTGGAAGGGGTCTGAGGTAAATCTAGAAGGGCGGTGTAGTTTCTGTGCCACTTTCCGTCCGTCGGCTGCTGAGAGCCGGCGGCCTGGGCATTACCCAGCGCCTTGCCCGGTGGAGCCCGGACTTTCCTCCATCCTTCCCATTCTGAGAAGGACAGCGGCCACCCGTCCTGCCTGGCCGGTTGCTCGGATGGAATGTAGCACAGCCCGAAAATAGGGTCAAGGTAACCCGCATTTCCGGACAGCGGGAAGAAGTCTTGGTCATCCCGTTCGTGGCGAGTCTTCCGAGCCACTCTCCGGCTCGCTCAGGGCAAACAAAAAGAAACGAGACGCGGGGCGCCTCAGGTTATCAACAAAATCCGCCCACAGCTTCCGCAGCGGACGGCTTCACGACCCATGCGGACCTTCTGGAGTTGGTGGGTGGGAAGGGACATGCGGCAGCCTCTACAGAGTCCCCGCTCCACCTTCACCACCGCCTCGCCGGACTTGGACGTCCGGAGCTTCTCATAAGCCGCCAGGTCTCTCGACGTGACCAGGGATGTGATCCCCTCCCTGCGTTCTTCCAGGTCCTTAATGCGCTGGCGCAGGTCGTCGGAATCGGAGATAAGTTCATACTGTTTCCGTTCCCATTCCTCCTCCGAGGGGGACTGGGATTCTTCCAACGACCGAACCAGTTCTTGAGTCTCCTCAAGCTCCACCATCGTCCCCAGCAGGCTGCCGTCGGCCTCCTGTAGCAGCTCTTTCAGATAGTTGACCTCGCTCTGCAAGCCTTCCATTTCCTTGGGGCTGGTTATGGACCCGCCGTAGAGCTTACTCTCGACGCTTTGCAGCCTGGAGCGCAGAGACTCCGCCTCGAGGTCCTGGTTCTTCTGCTGGACTTGGAGCTTAGTCAATTCGGTCTTTTCGTGCACCAGGGAGCGGGCGATTTCATCCAGGGCGCTCCGGTCTCCTATACGCGTCTCCATGGTGGAAAGAGCGACTCTCTGCCGCTCCAGCTCTAAGTCCAACTCTTGAAGTGCGTAAAGGTTTTTTGCGGTGGTCATACGGCCAGTCCAGGCATGAAATGGAGGAGATGGGCAGTGCCGGCTCTTGCTCTGGATTTTAGGGAGGCCTATTTCAAAAGTCAACGAACCCTCGCCGGGTGCAATCACTTCCCAGCGATGATACAATCTGTAAACGTTGGCTGTAGACGCTGACGGCGAAGCGCAAGACTAGCGTCGAGGCCCTTATCCATTCGGCCCAACCGGCTTGGCCGGAACTAGACAGAGACTTAAACAGTGCTGCGTCTGTTCAATACTCTGGGCAAGAAGGTCGAGGAAGTTACAACCCTTGAGCCCGGAGTGGTGCGCATGTACACCTGCGGCCCGACCGTATACAGGTACGCCCACATCGGCAACCTCCGCTCTTACTTAATGGCCGACTGGATTCGCAGGACGCTCCAGCAGCGAGGGCGCCGGGTCATCCACGTCAAGAACATCACCGATATAGGCCACATGCGCCAGGAGGCCCTGGAAACGGGCGGCGACAAGATAATCCTGGCGGCCATCGCGGAGGGCAAGACCCCCCAGGAGATAGCCGACTTCTACACTGACAGCTTTCTCTCGGATGAAGAGCGTCTAAACATACTCCCAGCCCACCACTTTCCCCGCGCCACCGGACACGTGCCCGAGATGGTGGAGGTCATCAGGCGCCTTTTCTCCAACGGCCACGCCTACGCCTCCGGCGGCAACGTCTATTTCGACGTCGCCAACTTCAGCGACTACGGCAAGCTGTCCGGAAACCTGGAGGAGGGCCTCATGGAAGGGGTCCGGTCCGAGGTGGACCCGGACAAGAGAGACCCCCGCGACTTCACCCTCTGGAAGAGGGCGGAAGAAGGCCGGGACATGAAATGGGACAGCCCCTGGGGAGAGGGGTTCCCCGGGTGGCACATCGAGTGTTCCGCCATGTCCACCAAGTACATGGGTGAACAGTTGGACATCCACACCGGCGGAGTGGACAACATCTTCCCACACCACGAAGACGAAATCGCCCAGAGCGAGGCGGCTTTTGGTAAGCCCTTCGTGAGTTGCTGGGTCCACGGTCAGCACCTGTTGGCCGACGGCGTCAAGATGGCCAAGTCCGCGGGCAACGAATTCATCCTTCAAGACCTGGCGGACAGAGGATTCGACCCGCTGGCTTTCCGCTACCTGTGCGCCACAGTCCGCTACCGCCACCGCATGAACTTCACGTTCACCGCTCTTAAAGCTTCCCAACGGGCGTTGACGAGCCTTAGGGACAGGGTATGGGAGCTCCGCTGCCTGAACGACGGCGGCTCTGTTTCCAACGGAAGCGACGGGCCCACGAACGAATGGCGCCGGAAATTTGACGACACGGTAGACCAGGACCTGAACATCCCAGGCGGACTCGCCGTCATGTGGGACATGGTGCGGTCGGAGTTGCCACCCAAAGCCAAGCTGGCGCTGCTGCTGGAGTACGACCGAATTCTGGGATTCGGTCTGGACGCCGTGCCAGGCTTATATCACACGCCCGACGACGTATGCGCCTCCGTATCGGTCCGTGACGCTCTCCGAAAGGCGGCCAACTATCCCAGGGCTGACGAGATAAGGGCGCGCATCAACTCCGCCGGTTACCTTGTGAAAGACACTCTGGTGGGTCCGATGCTGCGTCCCATGACAGAACGAGAAAAGGCTGTCGAACGGTGGCCTTCAGTGTCGTCGTCGCGGGAAGTGGAGTCCCTGTTGGACGTGCCGGACGCCGCTGAATTCTCCTTTGTAGTCCTGGCCAATGACCACTTGGAGGACGTGAAACGATGCGTCGACAGTGTGCTGAAATGTACCTCCGATGAGCCGTTCGAGCTTATTATTGTTGACAACGGTTCCACGGACGGCGCCGCCGACTGGGCCGAGCAAATCTCCAGGGACGACCAACGAGTGCGGACTATTCACTGCGACCACATCCTCGGTGACGGAGCTGCCAAAAACATAGGACTGAAACAGTCCCTGGGCAACACGGTAGTGATGCTGGATACCTCTGTCGAGGTTACGGGCAACGTCGCGGGCCCGATAAAAACCCTGCTGGAGCAACCCTTCGTAGGAATGGTAGGAGCATGGGGCGTCACATCGCCAGACTTGAGACATTTCGATGAAGAAGGCGCGGTGGGCGATGTGGACGCCATGCAGGGCTACTGCGTGGCCTTCAAGAGGGAGACCTTGAGCGTCACAGGCCTTATGAGGGAGACATTCCGGTTTTACCGCAACCTTGACCTGGACTTCAGCCTCCAGTTCAAGGACAAAGGCTACAAGATAGTCGCCGACGACACACTTCCTTTTACCCGGCATGAGCACCGGCAATGGGAAGCCCTGGGAGAGGCGGAGCGGAACGAGCTAAGCCTTAAGAATTTCCGCCGATTCTTGAAGAAGTGGGGCCATCGCACAGACCTCCTTGCAACGGCTGACCCAGATGGACATCACCATCAACACCACTAGATGGCCGCCGACACCAATGAATTGTCAAACGATACTCAGGGCGCCCGCCAGACCGACGGGCGCCTGCTTTTGGGGAGGCTAGATTGGACCAGCCGGAACCTTACACCCGTGGAATGGTGGTGGTAGCTCATGCCGACGACGCCGAGTTCGGATGTTCAGGGACCGTGGCAAAGTGGTGCAAACAAGGCATGGAAGTCGTCTACGTCCTCTGCACCGACGGCAGCAAGGGCAGCGCCGACCCTGAGATGACATCGCGACGGCTGGTGGAAATCCGCCGTCAGGAGCAACTTGACGCGGGAAAGGTGCTGGGCCTAAAGGACGTGGTCTTCCTGGGATACGAGGACGCCATGCTCCAGCCCACTCTCGACGTGCGCCGCGACATCGTCAAGGAAATCCGGCGACACAAGCCGGACGTGCTGATTTGCCAGAGCCCCGTCCGAGCCATGCACAGGAAGAACTATATAGGCCATCCAGACCATCTGGCCGCAGGCGAGGCGGCGATGTCGGCCGTATTCCCCTCGGCGAGGGACAGGTTAACCTTCCCTGAGTTGCTGACCCAGGGACTGGAACCCCACAAAGTTCGGGAACTGATGATTATGGACGCCGAAGAACCCGACAAGTGGATTGACGTTTCCGACACCATCGACATCGCTATGGAGGCTGTCCGCGCGCACAAGTCCCAGATCCGAGAGGACACGGTAGAACGCGTGATGGAACACAGAAGACAGGCCGGGGTTCACCACGGAATGGAGTACGCCGAGTCCTTCAAACACTTCCACCTGCGGTGACAATCAATTGACAAGAATCGAGCGATTTTGCTAGTATCAGTGCGGCTTTTTTCTATTAGGACAGACTACGCTCTATTCGCATCCAGTTTCTGAACGCCAAAAGCCGCACGTTGCAAGAACACCAACCGGAACAGGTATAGGAGGACCGAACATGAAGAGGGCGCTCTCCAACTACAGATGGTCCCTGATAGGGGTCATGGCTGTCGTGCTTATGGTCGTCGCCGTAGCCTGCGGCGATGACGCGACGCCGACGTCACCCCCGCCAACGAATACGCCGACTGCTGTGGCTATGGAGCCGACTGCTACAGCTATGGCTATGGAACCCACCGCTATGGCTATGGAACCCACCGCTACGGCTATGGCTATGGAACCCACTGCTATGCCCGAACCGACCGAGGCGATGATGATGGAGGGCAAGCCCGGCGGATTGATACCGATGCAGTCGCTGTGCGGACCCAACTTCCAGATGATTCACCTCGCCAGCTTCTGTGGGCAGATTCACGCATCTCCCATTTACAACAACATCGTGGAACTGAACCCTGAAACGCCAGATCCGATAGACATACGGGGAGACCTTGCTGTCGACTGGTCCGTGTCGGACGACTCACTTACCTACACGTTCAATCTGAACCCCGACGCAACTTGGCACGATGGGCAGCCGGTCACTGCCGAGGACGCCGCCTTCAGCATGCAACTCTTCACCGACCCGGGGAGCATCAGCGACGCCGACTACGCCGCCCTATGGGAGGAGACCCAAGGGACACGTCGGAGCGGTCGGGGTGGCGACCTGGCCAACTACCTGGCCGGTGCCAGGGCCGTTGACGCCGACACTGTTGAGTTGACGCTGAACTTCCCGTCGGGAGCTTTCTTGCTGGTGTTGGCCGCCGACGAATTGGCGGTCCTTCCCAAGCATCAACTGGACGCTGGGGTGATTCCCAGCTTCAGGGACACTGACACGCTCATCGGGTCGGGCCCGTTCCTGATGAAGGAATACAACGACCAGGTATCCACCACTCACGAGAGGAACCCCAACTACTTTAAGGAGGGCAGGCCCTACGTCGACGAGTTGCAGCACTTCCCCATAACCGACAAGGCCTCCATCATAGGCGGCTACAGGACCGGGCAGTTCCTCATGGGCGACAGCCTACGCAACGGCCTTAACGTGGTCCAGGTCACCGAGCTTGAGAACGAAATCAGCGACAGGGCCACAGTCCACTGGTCTCCCGCAGGCGGGATGGCCGTCATGATGAACGCCCGAGTGGAACCCTTCGACGATCCTGGGGTCCGCCGCGCCATGATACTTGTGTTCCACAGACAGCCCATCATTGAGACGGTCACCCTGGACCGGGCTGTCATCGGCTCCCCGTTTGCACCGGACCAGGCTTGGAGCTACCCCTTGGAAGAGGCCCTGCAGTTGCCGGGTCTGCGTGAGAGTTCTCCCGGCGTCAAGGACCAACGGGACTTGGATGAGGCCAAGAGTTTGGTGGAAGCGGCCGGCTACGGAGATGGCTACGAAGTCACCCTCGCCTGCCTGAACGCCGAAGAGTACTGCCAGGTCGCCGTCATATTGAAAGACCAGTTGAACCAGTTCCTGGGCTGGAACGTTGACATCGAACAAGGAGAGGTGGCGCCATTGTGGGCCAGATACCTGGACGGAGACTACCAGTTTGCTTCCCAAGCCTTCTCCTGCAGCATACCTGACCCGGACGGCTGCATGTCAACCTGGGCCATGGGAGGCCAGCGGGCCACCCAGCTGACCGGCCACTACAACGAGGATGCCCAGCCCCTGTGGGAAGCCCAGCAGCAGGAGGCGGACCCAGCCAAACGGGCGGCCTTGATGCAGCAGATAAGCGGCTTCCTGCTGGAAGACTCCACTGAATCGGTGCTGTACCACAGCCAGCTGAGTTGGATAGTGGACAACCGGATACACAACTTCAACATTCCGACCACGTCCGGTTCCCACAAGAAACACGAGCACCTGTGGTGCGACCCCGCGTGCTAGAATAACGGCAACACGAAATCATCAACAGGCCGGGAGGCGTCACAGCCCCCGGCCTGTTGTATAATGCACGTTGACCGGTCGGCAATTGTAGCCATAGAAACTGTCAGGTAAGCGACGCTATGCAAGCCTATCTAGCGAAACGGGCCCTACTGGTAATCCCAACGCTGCTTATCGTCGTAACCCTTGTGTTCGTCATATTGCGCCTGGTCCCCGGCGACCCTGCCGTCATGTTGCTGTCCGGCTCTGTGGGTGAAGACACATTCACCAAGGAAGACCTGAACAAAATGCGTGCAAAGCTGGGCACCGACAGGCCGTTGATAGTCCAGTACGGGACTTGGCTGGGCAATATGTTCAAGCTGGACTTCGGAAAGTCCTTCCATCGTGACACCCCTGTATTCGACACCATCAAGGGGAAATTCCCCATTACCCTCGAGTTGGCTATTTTGTCGTTGATGGTGTCCACTACCATTGCGGTGCCCATAGGGCTCTACTCCGCGCTTAAGCAGGACAGCATTGCGGACTACGTGCTCCGCATCATCTCAATCACTGGGATAGCCGTGCCCAACTTCTGGGTTGCCGTACTGGCCGTATACATACTCTCCAGCTACTTTGAGTGGCTCCCGCCCTTCGATTACAAGACATTCCAGGAAGAGCCTCTGACCAACATGAAGCAAATGGTCTTCCCAGTCATTGCCTTGGGGTTCTCCCAGGTGGCTCTAATGGCCAGGCTAACCCGTTCGTCGGTTCTGGAGGTTCTGAGAGAGGACTATACACGGACAGCCAGGGCCAAGGGCCTCCATGAAATGGTCGTAGTTTATCGACATGCACTCAGAAACGCACTGCTGCCGGTGGTCACGGTGGCGGGATACCAGTTCAGCACTCTTCTCGGCGGCACGGTGCTCATAGAGAACATTTTCAACGTACCGGGAATGGGAGACGGCCTCTTTGACGCCATCGGCCTCCGGGACTTTCCAATGATTCAGGCCATCGTTGTGGTCATCACGATTATCGTCCTTCTCCTGAACCTGATTATAGACTTGCTCTACGCCTGGCTGAATCCCAGGATCCGATACGCCTAGACTATAACAACAGTAAACGAACATGGAACAAGAGCAACACATTCGAGAATCCTTGGATCAATCCGTGGCCGTCGGACTCAGGCCGTCCAAGGGTGTGTGGGCCAACTTGGCGAGCTTCACCCGTCGGAAGCCGCTGGGGGCGATTGGCGGCATATTGGCCTTCCTCCTGCTGGTCATAGCAGTCTTCTCCCCCCTTATAAAAACTCACAACGAGGACAGGACTTCCACCGCCACGTTCGAAGCGCCAAGCGCCGAGCACCTGCTGGGGACCGACAGCGTAGGTCGGGACATATTCAGCCGGATAGTGGTCGGGACCAGGCTCTCTCTTCAAGTCGCCCTCATCAGCGCTTTCGTCGGCTGCGGAATCGGCTTGGTCGTGGGAGTGACAAGCGCATACCTCGGAGGCATAATCGACCTGCTGGTCCAGAGGATCATCGACGGATTGATCGCCTTCCCAGCCCTAATTTTGGCCATAGCCATATTGGCCGCACGGGGACCCTCTCTGCAAAATGTGATAATCGCTCTGTGCATACTATTCATACCCAACACTGCGCGCATAGTCCGGTCCCAAGCCCTCGCGATAAGAGAAATGGACTACATCGTAGCCACACGCTCAGTCGGCGCCAGCGACCTACGAATCATCCTGCTGCACATTCTGCCCAACTGCCTGGCCGTTTGGATTGTCATGTTTACTTTCCAGATCGGCATTGCGGTGATTGCGGAAGCGGGCCTCTCGTTCCTGGGGCTCGGCGTCGGCCCGGACGTTGCAACATGGGGCGGAATGCTCCAGGAAGCTCGACAGAACTTCATAGGTTCGGGGTTGTGGCTGCCATTGTTCCCAGGGCTGGCGATAGCAATCCTGGTGTTCTCCTGGAACCTGCTGGGCGACTCGCTGCGGGACATTTGGGACCCCCGCCTCAGGGGAACGGACTAGGGCCGAACTCCAGCCCGTCGCTTAGGCCGGCTCAATCAAGGTCAACGTCTGATCCACGGGAACGTTGGTTACGGTCTGCACCTTTCCCGATGGCCACCGCGCCTCTATCCAATCGACCATTGTGCTCTCTCCCAACCCGAAATGGACCGGGACCACGGAGTGAGAAATGTGCCCCTGGGCAACGCCCACTTCTCGAATCTGCGTTACGCCACCCGCCCGGATTGTTATCCTTGCCCCCATGCCATCCCGGTTGGAGGTCGTTCCCACGGTCTTGATTTGCAGCCAGTGGTTGTTAGTGTCGGTGGTGTTCTGGTATAGACGCAACGGACCAAATTCCCCATTTAGTCTGCCCATGTTCACCACGGCCAAATCCAGAAGTCCATCATCGTTGAAGTCGGCCACTGCCACTTCTCTGCCGGTCCCGGGATCGTCGGCTCCGCTGAGGTGAGACGTGTCCACGAAGGTCCCGTCTCCGGCGTTCATGAAAACGGCGTTGGGTTGGTCCAGCGGAGTCTGGTACAGCTTGATGTCCGACCTGCCTGTATCGTAGTAGAGGGCCCACAGCTCCTTGTCGTTGTAGTCTATCTGCCCCGCTACGTAGTAGAGGTCCAGCAGCCCGTCGTTGTCCAGATCGGCGAACGCGGCCCCCCACCCGTCCGACTCATCGCCCTCGGTCCCCGGCAGAGTTCCCCGACCGACGCCGGTCCTGATCGTGACGTTGTCGAATACCCCGCCGCCCCGGTTCTCAAGAAACTCACTGTCGCTGATGTCGGTCATATACATGTCGAGGTCGCCGTCGCGGTCGTAGTCGCCGATGGCCAGCCCCATGCCGAAGATCGCCAGATCCACGCCAGCCGATTTGGACACATCAGTAAAATTCCACCCGCCTGAAGGGTCAGGGCCGTCGTTGCGCCAAAGCACGTTGGGCTGGTTCTCTTCGCCGAAGTCGTTGACCACGTATATGTCCTGGTCGCCATCGTTGTCGTAGTCGAAGAAGGCAGGCTTGAAACCCGCTCCCTTGATGGCGCTGGGGAACCCCGTCCCGTCTCCAAGCAATTCGGTAACCTGCGAAAAAGTTCCATCACAGTCGTTGCGGTAAAGGGCCAGCGGCCTGGCGTTCTCCTCGAATGCCCGTCCCAACGCCCGCAGGCCGAAACTGGTGTCGTCGACATGGCGGACGACGAGCAAGTCCAAGCATCCGTCTCGGTTGTAGTCACCCCAGGCTACTCCGGTAGTGCGGTAGGAGGTGTCGGGATCGCTGACCCCGGCGTCTCTGGTAATGTCTTCGAACGTCCCATTGCCCAGATTCTGAAACAGCTTACTGTCTCCGTAGTTCGCCACGAACAAGTCCAGGTCTCCGTCGTTGTCATAGTCCCCCCAGCCTGCGCCGTGGCCACGAGACCTCTTGTCGTTCACTCCCGCGGCTTGCGCCACATCGGTGAAGCGGCCGTTGCCGTCGTTCCGGTAAAGAGCATTGGCTCCGGCAGAGTTGGTCACGTAAATGTCGATTAGTCCGTCGCCGTTGTAGTCTCCGGCGGCGGCTCCTCCGCCAAAATTGAAGAGGGCGTCGTCACGTAAGTGCTCAAAGTCGAGGCCGGCGCTCTCAGAGACATCGACGAACGTGACCGGCTGTACGCCCCTGGCCCTGATTTCTTCCTCGGTCAGCCTGACGGTGGGTGAGGACGCTTCCGTCACCTGGGCGCTGCCTGAGTCCTCCCAAATGAACGCCCCGATGCCCATAACGGCCAGCCCTCCGACGGCGCCCAAAATCCAGGTGGCGGCCGCGAATGCGCCCACGGCCCGCTTGGGCATCACTTTAGCCAGGCCCCAGAAGGTGATTGGACCGCCAGCCGCCGCCGTAAACAGAAGAGTCGCCGCGGGTGCCGTACCCATTCCGAACAACAGCAACAACGCCACCAGGGGGATCTCGAAAAGCAGGGGAACATTGATGAGCAGGCCAAAGGTGGCGGCTATGACGACGCCCTGTACGTCATTGCCCAGATATTCCGGTATGACTTCGGGATTTATCCACTGGATGGCCAGTCCGCTTCCGAATCCCGCCAGCACCATAATCGGCCCCAGACGCAACAGGTACCCTATGCTGGACTTGGCCCAATCACGGAAGCCCTCCCGCAAGGCTGTCCCCCATCCCTCGTCCACGGATGGCAGGCACGGGTCCGTCATCTCCTCTACGGAGACCCAGGGCTGCTCCTCTTCCTGCTGCTTTCGTCTCACGGCCAAAACCACAATCGGACCGATAAGGATGGCTCCAATGATAGCCAAGAACAGACGGCTGAATCCCAGCAGCGGGGAGAACACGAAGAAGACCATGGCCAGGGCGGGAATGTTCATGGTGGCCGAGCTTTGCACCATTGCGATGGAGCCGGCTATCCCGATGCCCTTCCTCTGGAAGGCCGACGAAACCGGCACGATGCAGGCGGAGCACAGGTTCATGACCGGGCCTATGGCCATGCCCGTGGCCGTCTGTCTCAGCGTACGCCCGGAGAACGTGTTCCGGGCGCTGCCGGGCGGGAACAAAAATGCCTCAGCAGCCCCGGCGACCACAAAGGCAAAGGTCATTCCCAGGGCCACCAGGCGCAGATAGGTCAAAGAGAAGACCCACCATCGCTTGAACAAGCTTTCGCCGGGTTCTCTCTCTATACAGAACCCCTGGAAGCACTGGACCTCCGGCGCCGACACTGCGTCAAGGTCCTCGCCCACGATGTCCAGCTTGGGGAAGCGGTTGAACGACAGGAACAGGGCGACTATTGCGACAAGCAGCAACAGCCCGACGAGCCGCTTCTTTCCTACGGAGGTCGCCAGCATGGAGACATTATATGACTATGGCGCAAACGGAGGAGGGTAAGGAGACCATTGCAACGGCCCTCAGTTGGAACACATCGGCCAATAACGAGCCGTAGCCTCGGGGAACCGCCGGACCGACGTCGGTTAGAGGTAGTCTTTGGCCAGAATCTTCATCTGCTCGATGGTGTCCTCCATCGAGAAACCGCCGAGCCCGATGGAGACACAGTCTACTCCGGCCTCAACCAGGGCCTCCAACTCCTCCTTGGGACGGGCCTTGTAGAACTGGCGTCCGCCCAGGGAGTTTAGCGTGTTGTGGGTGGTGATGATTTCGAAATGCTCGTCGCCGCGTCCGGATTTCTCGGCCAGCTCTTTTATAGTGGCCCGGGCGTCCCTTACCTGGTCCGGCGTCACGTTTCCGGGTATCCAACCGTTGCCGTAGGCCACGATGCGCTTGAACACGTTCCTGGCGTGACCGCCCAATAGAATGGGAGGGTGGGGCTTCTGGGCTGGCTTAGGCCAACACCAAACCGGGTCGAAGTCGTAGTATTTGCCGTGAAACTCGGCTTCCTCTTTGGTCCATAGCTCTTTCAATGCCAGGACGCCCTCTCGCGTCTGGGCCCATCCGCGTTTGAAATCGGCGAACCCAAAACACTCCAACTCCTCCGGGGTGTTGCCCATGCCCACGCCGAAAATCACCCTGCCGTTGGAGAAGTAGTCCAGGGTAGCCACCTCTTTGGCCAGAATGCAGGGATGCCGGTTGGGGATTACGCATATGGCGAATCCAAGCTTTATATCGCTGGTTACGGCGGAGGCCCTTGCAAAGGCTATGAAAGGGTCCACCATCCAGCCCAGAAACTCCGGGTTGAGGCCGTCTGGCGAACCCTCCCACTTATAGTATTCCTGTTCCTCTTCGGTGAAGCTTACGGACCCCGGCCATACCTTGATTTTGGTGGGCCGAACCGGATGTTCCGCCAGCCAGATTGAATCGAACCCCAAGTCTTCCGCACGGGGCGCAAGCTCCGCCAAGTCAAGCGGGGAACCTATGACGTAGGGCACTGTGAAGCCGATTCTCATTGTCTTACTCGGGGACATGACGGCCTCCGGTTTGAGTTGTACAAAGGGTCAGCCCTTCGACGAGCCTATCCTGAGCCGGTCGAAGGGCTTAGAGCGAACGGTTTTCTAGAACAGGGCGATGGGGTTTACTGGAGAGCCTGTGCCTCCGGCCATCTTCAGCGGAGCCACAACCAGCATGAATTCGCTTCGCCCCTCGGCCCCAAGCGCCTCCGCCAGAGGCCGCAGGGCCACGTTGTCTACGATAGAAGCCCCGAAGGCGTATATGATGGAGTGGACGGGGCTGTAGCTCAATGGGAAGTCCCATCCTTCATACCCGGTCGGGCCAGCCTCTTGCATGTCCCATGCAATCAGGCAGATGTCGTTGTCTCGAATGAACTCGATGCATGACGCGTGCAGTCCGGGTTTGGGATTAGACCCATAGCCGGCGCCTGGGTTGGCTTCCTGCCAGGCTTCTCTGCCGCAGTAGAACGCCAGCGCGTCGCCCGGCTCGGGAGCAACGCCCTGGGCTTTGCATATATCTTCGATTTCCCAGGCGTGCAAGGGCTTATCGAGCGCCACGTACGGTTCACCCCGGAACTTGGGGACGTCAATCAGGATGGCCCTGGTCACGATGCCGTCAGACCATGCGGTTACGGCGCCGAACTTGGCCCCGTCGTAGCTGATTACCTCGTCGGGATTCTTGCCGTTGTACAGGCCGTTCTCGTCCCAAAGATGACATATCGCGTCCAGGTGTGTAGTAGCCATGCCATGGAAAGCTATTCCATAGAAGTCCATGGACGCTCCGCCGCCCAGTCCCCCGATCCTGCGGGCCTTCATCCAATGCTGGGCAGGGTTGGGGTTCCCGGGGCCCGGCTCCTTGGGAATGAACATGCTCAAGGACAAGCTTCGGCCGCTTTTGATAACGCTGGCCGCATGGAGCAGCTTATCGGGCGTTATGAGGTTCATGGCGCCCACGTCGTCGTCATCACCCCAGCGGCCCCAGTTGCGTCGGTCCTTCAAGTAAGACTCGATATGTTCTTTGGTAGGCGGCGGTCGCTCTGGCATTCTGTCCCCCTTAAGGTGCGATTGTGGACACAGCCTCACAGGCAAAAACACGGCCATACGATAGACCCCGGAGGCTGATGGGAGTGTACGAGGGCGCCCGAAAGGTGTCAACTCCCAAGGGCCTTCCGCTCTTCTCGAGCCCTACCTTTATTCCGTTCGCCCTGAGCTTGTCGAAGGGTGGTTCGACAGGCTCACCACGAACGGGAACGACAGTGTGCATGATAATCGACGGTCCTAGTCAACTCCCAGCATTGCGTTGACACGTAGTCGGGCGGGCCATATAGTTGAGCGAAACTGAGCACGGAGGTCCGCTTTGACAACTATAGGGCACGGCAAATTCACCTACGAATGGGTTGAGGGGTGGGGCAAACTGCCGGAGGGTTGGCCCAAGCTGGGTCAATGCGGCGTCGTCACCGACTCCCAGGACCGGGTCTACTGCTTCAACCGGAGCGATCATCCCCTGGTGGTCTTTGACAGCGACGGCAACTTTCTTACGTCCTGGGGAGAGGGTTACCTGATCGACTCCCACGGGATGCACGTGGACGCCGAGGACAACCTGTACCTGCCCGTCAAGGACGGTCACGTAGTGCTTAAGTACGACACCCAGGGCAACGAGCTGATGCGGCTCGGGACCTGGAATGAGCCTTCGGACACCGGAATACCCCACGGCCACGGCCCTGGACAACCCGGCTGGAAGGGTGAGCCGTACCCCGGACCCACTCAGATGTACCCCGGCGCCCACGAAGCCGGACCCTTCAACATGCCCACCGATATCTCCCAGGCCACCAACGGGGACCTGTACATCTCCGACGGCTACTCCAACTTCAGGATTCACGTGTTCACCTCCGACGGCCAGCTTAAGTTCTCATGGGGTACGTTCGGGAAGAGCGGCCCCGGAGAGTTCCACACTCCCCACGGCATCTGGGTGGACAACAAGCGCGGCCACGTGTACGTCGCAGACCGGGAAAACGACCGAATCCAGATTTTCGACATGGAAGGCAACTACATCAACCACTGGACAGGCTTCCGCCGCCCCTGCACCGTGTACATCGACGACGACGACAACATCTTTGTGCCCGAGCTCAGGGCCTTCATCACCATTCTCGACCTAAAGGGCAACGTGCAGGCGAGGCTGCCCAGCCCATACGGCCCGTGGCCATACGGGACTGCTGCCCACTTCCTCTGGTTGGACTCCAAGGGCAACATCTACATCAACCAGCACCTGGACGGCCAGCAGGACAAGCCGTTCTTCGAGTCGGCGTCTCGCTTGATTAAATACAGGAAGGTGAGCTAAGACGACGGCGCCACGCCGCCCGGAACTGCCAAGTCCGTAGGATAGAGAATAGGAGGCAGGCCCCATGGCTGAGAAAGTCGGCTTCGGTAAACACACTTACGAGTGGATAGAAGGTTGGGGACAGCTCCCCGACGGATGGCCTCCGCTGGGTCAGGTGGCTATGGTCACCGACTCCGAAGACCGGGTATACGCCTTCAACCGCAGCGAACACCCCCTCGTGGTTTTCGACAGGGACGGCAACTTCCTCACGTCATGGGGCGAGGGATACCTGACCGACGCCCACGGAATGCACATCGACGAGAACGAGAACCTCTACCTGCCGGTGAAGGACGGACACGTAGTCCTCAAGTACGACACCAAGGGGAACGAGTTGTTGCAAATGGGCGAGTGGAATCAGCCCTCTGACACCGGCATCCCCCACGGCCACGGCCCCGGCCAGCCCGGCTGGAAGGGACGTCCGGCTCCGGGACCCACTAGTCTGTACGACGCAGAGTTGAAATCAGCCGGGCCCTTCAACATGCCCACCGACCTCTCGATCGCTCCCAACGGCGACCTCTACGTCTCCGACGGGTACGCCAACTTCCGCGTCCATGTCTTCAGCCCCGGCGGGGACCTCAAGTTTTCCTGGGGACAGCCCGGAAAGTTCGGCCCAGGAGAGTTCCACACGCCCCACGGAATCTGGGTGGACAAGCCTCGAAATCGCGTCTTGGTTGCGGACAGAGAGAACGACCGGGTCCAGATATTCGACCTGGAAGGCAACTTCATCACCCACTGGACCGGGCTAAGGAGGCCCTGCACCGTCCACATCGACGACGAGGGCATCGTATACATACCGGAGTTGCGTGGGTTCGTCTTTATCAGCGACCTGGACGGGAACATCATCACCCGGTTCGACGGCCCCTATGGCCGGTGGCCCCACGGAGCCTCGGCCCACTTCCTATTCGTGGACCGGCACGGCGACATTTATGTCAACACTTTCCTGGACGAACCGAGGCACCAGGGCAAGGACTTCGTAACATCCGGCACCCGGCTGGTGAAGTACAGGCGGGTGGGCGAGTAGCGCCCTTTGCCCCCCAGCGCTTGACCGAGACCTTTCCGTAGCCCCCTCTCCCTCGGGGTGAGGGCAAGGCTCTCCTGATCGAACTGGATATCGGCTTTCACCAGTATGACGAAGTAGGGGCGACCGGCCGGTCGCCCCTACGATATTCTCAGGGTTTGGATGCCTGTAACCGGGGGCCTAATAGGCCCCTTGAATCCAGCCTGCCTCGCCCGGAAGCGACACTACGCTCCGGTTTATCTGGTCGATGGAGGTCAGGCCGCAGAAACCCATTGCCCTGTCCAGCTCATCACGCAGAAAGGCCAGCACTTCGCGCACTCCCTCTTTGCCGTTGACAGCCAGCCCCCAGAGGAAGGGACGCCCCACGAATACTGCGTCGGCGCCCAGAGCAAGCGCCCTGAGGACGTCGGCCCCTCTCCTTACGCCTGAGTCCAGGTAGATTTCCGCCTGGCCGTTCACCGCGTCCACTACCTCCGGCAGAGTCTCGATGGCTGAAAGGGTGCCGTCTACCTGCCGTCCGCCGTGGTTGGATACGTATACAGCTTCCACGCCATGCTCTATACACAACCTGGCGTCCTCGGCCGTTCGCAGCCCCTTAATGATGATGGGCATTTTGGTCAGCGACCGGAGCCATTCTATGTCCTTCCACTGAATGGGCGGGTCCCATTCCAGGTGTCTGATGGCGCCTGCAGGGCTGCGCGTTCCGGGGTCGCCGCCAGGCCTGTACGCGTTTCGTATGTCTCGTTCCTTCCTGGTCGGGAAGGGTACGTCCACCGTTACGCACAGCGCCGAATACCCTGCGTCCTCCGCCCGGCGCACCATACTCTCCGTCCCAGCCGTAGTCTGGTGGTAAAGCTGGAACCACAGAGGACCGCCAGCCGTCTGTATCACCTCCTCGATGCTGTACCGGGAGTTGAAGTTGATGCAGTAAATAGTGCCCAGCGACGTGGCCCCTGAAGCGGCCCCCTTCTCGGCCTCGTCGTGGCATCTGCCCTGTCCGGCGCACGGAGCAAGGAGGACGGGGAAGTTTATCTTCTGGCCGAGCACCGTGGTGGAGAGGTCCCTGTTCTGCACGTCCACCATGAACTTGGGCCTGAGACTGATGGCGTCGAAGGCCGTCCGGTTACGCCGCACGGTAAGCTCGTCAAAGTCTCCGGCGTCGATGAAATCCCAATGGTCCTTGTGCAGCACCTGCTCGGCGCGCGCTTGATAGTCGAAGACATTGATCGGCTCGAACGACATGGCAGTTCCTCCTTGGTTGTGGGGCTGACTTGAGTTTCAGGATTCAGAATGCGGACCGCAACCCGCCAGCTTGCCGAATTTTAGCCTTGGGGGGTGGGCAAGTCAAATGCAGGGGCGGTTTGTTAGCCTGACATCGGGACTATGGCAGGAGGTATGTTGGACTATTCCCCCTCGACTTTGAGGAGGGCCAGGAAGGCTTCTTGAGGAACGTCCACGCTGCCCACCTTCTTGAGCCGCTTCTTGCCCTCTTTCTGACGTTCCAAGAGCTTCCTCTTACGGGTGATGTCGCCGCCGTAGCACTTGGCCAGCACGTCCTTGCGGAGGGCCCGAACCGTTTCCCTGGCAATGATTCTATTGCCCACCGCCGCTTGTATAGGGACCTCGAAAAGCTGCCTTGGGATGGCCTGCTTCAGCCTTTCCACGAGGGTCCGGCCATACTGGTACGACTTGTCCTTGTGGACAATCATGGACAGAGCGTCCACCGGCTCCTGGTTCAGCAGAATGTCCAGCTTGACCAGCGCTCCTGAACGGTAACCGATAAATGAGTAGTCCAGCGACGCGTAGCCCTGGGTCCGGGACTTGAGCCGGTTGTAGAACTCGGCCAGCAGCTCGGACATGGGCATGTCGTATTCCATCAGGACCCGGGCATCTCCAGCCGCGCTGGAGTCGTCGTCACTAGAGGCTGCCTGGATATATTCCATCCGCTTATACTCGGCCCGTCTCGTGGACATTAGCTCCATGACTGCCCCGACGTGCCGGGACGGGGACACGATGGTCAAGGCTAGCCAGGGTTCCCGAACTTCTTCGATGTCGTTCGGAGAAGGCAGCTTGGCAGGAGTCTCCACGTCTATGGCGTCGCCGTCCTTCATGTGCACCTTGTAGACGACGCTGGGAGCCGTCACCACGATGTCCAGTCCATACTCCCTTTCCAGCCTCTCCTGGACAATATCCATGTGGAGCAGTCCCAGGAAGCCGCAACGGGCGCCAAAACCCAGCGCTGGGCTGGACTCAGCTTCGAAACTGAGGGCCGCATCGTTAAGCTGAAGCTTCTCCAGAGCGTCCCTCAGGGACTGGTAACTTTCCCCGTCCGTGGGATACAGCCCGGCGAACACCATCGGCTTCAGAGGGACGTAGCCGGGGAGAGGGTCCTTGGCAGGAAACCTTTCCACCGTCAGCGTGTCTCCCACAGCGCACTCTCGAACGTCCTTGAGGCCCGTGGCGATGTACCCGACCTGGCCCATGGAAAGGGAGTCGGTGGGAGTGGGTTGGGGAGAGAACATTCCGATTTCCATGGAGTCGGTGGTCTTGGACGAGGACATTACGAGCAGCCGGTCGCTGAGAGACGCCTGGCCGTCGAAAATGCGAACGTAAGCGACGATGCCCTTATACGGGTTGTAAATCGAGTCGAACACCAGGCCGCGAAGGGGGGAATCAGCGGATCCCTTGGGAGGCGGCACGCGTTCGATCACCGCTTGCACGACTTCGGGCACCCCGGTGCCCTCTTTGGCAGACGTGAAGATAATCTCGTCGGGGTCGAACCCGAAAACCCGTTGCAGGTCTTCCGCCACCCTCTCAGGTTCGGCCTGGGGAAGGTCAACTTTATTTATCACCGGTATGAGGGTCAGGTTGTTGTCGAGGGCCAGAAAGGCGTTGGCGATGGTTTGAGCTTCAATGCCCTGGCTAGCGTCCACAATCAACAGCGCCCCTTCACAGGAGGCCAGGGCGCGGGAAACTTCATAGCCGAAGTCCACGTGGCCGGGGGTATCGATGAGGTTTAGCTGGTACGGCAGGCCGTCGGTACCCTTGGCTGTCATAGTGACGGCCTTGCCCTTGATAGTGATGCCCCGCTCCCGTTCCAACTCCATCTGGTCGAGGAACTGGGCCACCATGTCCTGCCCGGTTACGGCGCCCGTTATCTCCAGGAACCGGTCTGCCAGCGTGGACTTGCCGTGGTCGATGTGGGCGATGATGCAGAAGTTGCGTATGCGCGCCGGGTCCATGGTTATAACAGGGTGCAGGCGCAGCCAGAACGCTGTGCAGGGCGTAGGGCGAGAGGGTCTGCCATACGGCTAATAGTGGTGCACATCCTCCGGGTCGCCATACCCGGGAACCCGGATGCAGGACACCCAGTGGTTCTGTTGCACCTCTCGCAATTCAGGAATCTGGTCCTGGCATTTATCCATCGTGATGGGGCAGCGGGGGTGGAAGACGCACCCCGCAGGCGGGTTCAACGGGCTGGGCACCTCGCCCGTCAGAATGATGCGCTCTCGTTCTGCGTCTTTGACCGGGTCGGGAATGGGAACGGCGGACAAGAGCGCCCTGGTGTAAGGGTGAAGCGGGTTTTCGTAGATGTCGGTCCTGTCGGCAATTTCCACGATGTGTCCCAGATACATCACAGCAACGCGGTCGCTGATGTGGCGGACGACCGACAGGTCGTGGGCGATGAACAAGTAGGTGAGGGAGAATTGCTCCTGCAGGTCCTCCAAAAGGTTGATGGTCTGTGCCTGAATGGACACGTCCAGGGCCGAAACAGGCTCGTCACAGACAATGAACTTGGGGTTCACGGCCAAAGCCCGGGCTACGCCCAGACGTTGCCGCTGCCCGCCGCTGAACTCGTGCGGGAAGCGGTCAGCCATAGAGGAGTTGAGACCCACAACGCTCAGCAGTTCCGCCACCCGCTCTCTGTACTCGCCCTTATTCTTGGCGAGACCGTGGACCACCAATGGTTCGCCCACAATATTGCCCGCCGTCATGCGGGGGTTCAGAGAGCTGTAGGGGTCCTGGAAGATGATCTGCATTTCCCTGCGCATTCCACGCAGCAACCGGGAATTCAGGGTCGTCAACTCTGAACCATCGAAGTTGACTTCGCCGGATGTGGGTTTTATAAGCTGTAGGATGCAGCGGCCGGTCGTGGTCTTTCCGCAACCGCTCTCTCCCACCAACCCCAGAGTCTCGCCTCTCTTGACAAAGAAAGACACGTCGTCCACGGCCTTGACGTGCCCCACCGTTTTCTGCAAGAGAATCCCGCTGGTGACCGGGAAGTGCATCTTCAAGTTCGAGACATTCAGAAGTATCTCTTCGCCGGGGCCCCCGCCGTTGACTGCAACGGTCTGACCGGTCTCACTAGTCATTGCTGCTCATCTCTTCCATAAAGATTAGAGGGTGTCCGCCACGAAGCATGCCGACGTGTGTCCGTCTCCGCCCACAGCCTGAAGGTCCGGAATCTCTTCCGCACACCGGTCTATAGAGTAACGGCAGCGGGGCCTGAAGGAACAACCCTGGGGCAGGTTAATCAAGTCGGGCGGCTGCCCCTCAATGGGGTCCAGCTTTTCTTTCCGGGGCAGGTCAAGTCTAGGCACCGAGTTCAAAAGCCCAACCGTGTAGGGATGCTTGGGATTGGCGTATATCTCGGCGGCCGTCCCACGTTCGATGATTTTGCCCGCATACATTATGTTCATCCGGTCAGCATAGCGGGCCACAACCCCCAGGTTGTGGGTGATGATAATCAGCGAAACGCCGTACTGCTTGCTCAGGTCCTTCATCAATTCCAGGATCTGGGCCTGAATCGTCACATCAAGAGCAGTCGTCGGCTCATCGGCGATGATCAGCTTGGGATTACAACTCAGGGCCATTGCAATCATAACCCTTTGCCTCATGCCGCCGCTGAACTGGTGGGGGTACTGCTTGATACGCCCCTCTGGGTCAGGAATGCCCACCTGGTCAAGCCTCCGCACGGCTTCCTGTCGGGCGTCCTGTTTGTTCATACCCATGTGAAGCTCCAAAGCTTCCGTCAACTGCCGTTCTATCGACAAGACCGGGTTAAGAGAAGTCATGGGCTCCTGGAAGACCATAGCAATCTGCTTGCCCCGCACACGTCTCATATCACTGTCGGAAAGCCTGAGCAGGTTCTGCCCTTGGAAGGATATTTCACCTGCGACGGTCTTTCCAGGAGGATCGGGAATGAGCCTCATGAGCGAAAGAGCGCTTACGCTCTTGCCGCATCCGCTCTCTCCAACGAGGCCGAGGGTCTCTCCCTCCTCCAAGTCGTATGACACTCCGTCGACGGCTTTAACTACACCGTCCTGAGTGTAGAAGTAGGTTCTAAGGTCGTTAACTTCCAGCAGAGTCGGAATGGCGTACCTCCTCTATCGCCGAAACCATCTTAAGGCAGAAGACGTGTCGGGCAACTCGTGACTCGCATTGCTTCAGGCATGGTGGGGAAGGGGAGACTCGAACTCCCACGCCTTTCAGCACATGATCCTAAGTCATGCTCGTCTACCAGTTCCGACACTTCCCCCGGTTCAGGATAACTCTCCCCTAGAGTTAGAGCGATAATATCATATATCAACGCAAGGATGCTGTCTACAACCCTTCAAGGCCAAAAGAACATGCGTGGACGCTGCCCTCCATATTCTCCTGGCTCCTATTGAGTGTAGCTGCCTGTCACCACGAATCTGGGGCGGTTCGGAACGGCGGTAAAGATCGAGTTGAACAGGTCCCGCACCGCCTGCGCGGTGGTTGCTTCATAGTTCAACCTGGTCTCTATGTTCTCCCACAGGCCGATGATGCAGACCTCACCGCTGTCCCCGTGGTTCCACAGAGCCAGCAGACCTTTGAACCCTCTGTTGCTCTTGAGGATCTCTACCGCCTCGTCCCAGACGCTCTCCACATCCTTCGCCCATTCGGCCTCGGTCTGCGCTCTAGCCTGCGCCGTAAATATGGCGGCGACGTTCCCCTTGACCAACTCAACCATCGCTGCTTACCCCTTGGATCGACTCCATCGTTTGCCCGCGTCGGGAACATTAGCCGGTCAGTGCGGGCCGAACGGGCGCAAGTATAAATTCCCGTAAACCCGGCGGTCAACCTCACAGGCTGACCGAACGGGTCCTACAGCTGTCAGTCTTGCCCATTCGTCCCCCTCGCCATAGAATCTCATAATCGTGTCGTCGCACGGTGCGGCGGGAATCAGGAGGAGGCTATGGCAGCCAACTTGCAAGGCAAGGCGGTCATCGTAACGGGGTCTGGCAGCGGAATCGGTCAGGCTATAGCCATAGCCATGGCTGACGAAGGGGCCAAGGTGGTTGTAAACGACCTGGGCCCCACCACAAGGGGCGAGGGGTCGGACATAGCCTTGGCTGACCGGACTGTCGCCATGATTCGGGAACGGGGCGGCGAGGCCGTCGCCAACTATGACGACGTGGGGTCCATGGACGGCGCCCAGGGAATCATAGACACGGCGCTGTCGTCCTACGGGCGCATCGACTCGCTGGTCAACAACGCGGGAATAATCCGCCACAACATGCTTTGGGACATGTCTGAGGACGACTTCGACCTGGTAGTGCGGACCCATCTTAGAGGCCACTTCGCCACCATCAAAGCCGTTGCGCCACACATGATGGAGCAACGGTCCGGCAGCATCATCAACATAGCCTCGACGATGGGCATCGACGGCGGAGCAACGGTGCTGGGCTACAGTGCGGCCAAGGCGGGAATATTGGGCTTGACCCTCACCGCCGGACTGGAACTTGGCCCCTATGGGGTTCGCGTCAACGCCGTCTGCCCCTCCGGCGCAACCCGAATCACCGACGCGGGGGTGGCTTGGCGCACAACTTCCGGGTATCAACTCAGCTCTCCCCACGGGAGCAACCCGGCACGGGGCTCCACGGCCGACCCGGCCGATGTGGCCCCTATGGTCATCTATCTTTCCAGGGACGTCTCCGAAAACGTCAACGGCCAGGTATTCGTGGCCGGTAACGGGAGGTTCGGCGTATACCAACCCTGGAAGCCTTCCAAGATGCTCTACAACTCCGGCGGCCGCTGGGACCAGGAGGAACTGGACCGAATATTTCCATCCCAGCTCCTGTCCGGGCTTTCCAACCCGTCTCCCAGGCAGGACCAGGATCCGATAATATACCCGTGGCTCAGGGGAGGTTAGCTCTCAACTCCCTTAGTCCCAGCCCAGCGAACTCTCCTCGGTCAGGTGGAGGCGAATCCCGCCGGTCGTCTCTGGGTCGAAGTGGGCCACGCGATAGCCTGCCAGGTTAACGACGGGGCCGTCGTTCCGAAAACGGAACCCCTGTTTCTTTAGCTCTTCCACGGCAGCATCCAGGTCATCCACGACGTAACCCATGTGGTGGTGCACCGGTCCGGTGGCGCCGCCCAGCTCTGATTTGTCAACGGGTTCGATCAGCTCCACCTCTCCGTCGCCAAGCCTGACAAAGGCGATTTTGCTGGTCGCCGTCTCTCCCCCCTTCCACCAGGTTCCTCCCAGGATGTTTACGTACCATTCCACAGCCTCGTCGAGGTTGGGCACCATATACCCCGCATGTTGTATCTTTATGAGCATGTCCGCTCCTTTCTCTTTGGCGGTCTGTCGATTGCGTTCTCTATGCTACGCGCCACGCCCTCTCTTGGCAAAGGCGGCGCAGGCCGAGCGCCACCATGCGCCCTCGGCCTTGCCGTCGTATAATAGTCGAAACTGGAGCGAGGAAGCGTAACGCATGGTGCGTCCCAACTGGACATCGGAACATCCCCCTGCTTGCACTTGCCAGGCCTGTGAGGAACGGAAGCTCATATCCCGGACTCATGGGAAGGTGGGCCGGAATTCGAAATGTCCCTGCGGCAGCGGACAGAAGTTCAAGAAATGCCACGGCAAACCCCTGTAGGGCTGAATCAGCCAAACACTGGAATCAACTGAGGGCAGGTGGACGATGAAAGCTGTACGCATACACCAGATGGGCGCGCCGGAGGTGTTGACCTACGAGGATGTCCCCGAACCGACGCTAGGGCCAGGCCAGGTCCTGCTTGACGTTAAAGCCATAGGAGTCAACTACAACGACGTCCTGATTCGAAAGGGCGAGGGGTCCCACAGCGCTGACGAGTTGCCCATCACTCTGGGACGGGAAGCGTCGGGAATAGTCCTGGAAGTCGGTGAGGGAGTCAGCGACATCGCCGTGGGTGAACTGGTCGCCTATCGAGGCGTCACCGGCTCCTACGCCGAACGAGTGGCGGTGCCGGCCCGTCTATGTGTGCCCGTGCCGGAGGAGTTGGGGCCGGAGATAGGGGCAGGCGCATGCAGCGGCGGCCAAACGGCCCACTACTTGGCCTTCAGCACGTGCCCATTGAACCCGGGAGACCCGATACTGGTCCATGCCGGAGCCGGGGGCACCGGACTGATGCTGGTGCAGATGGCCAAGATGGCAGAGGCCTACGTGTACGTAACCGTTTCAACTGGAGAGAAGGCCGAAATCGCAAAAGCCGCCGGGGCCGACCACGCCATCATCTACACCAAAGAGGACTTCGAAGAGGCGATAAAGAGGGAAACGGACGGCAAGGGAGTCAAGGCAGTCTTCGATGCCGTAGGCAAAGACACCTTTCAGAAGAGCCTGAACAGCCTGGCACGGCGGGGATACCTGGTATTGTACGGCCAGACCAGCGGCCCTATACCGTTGGTGGACACCGCGGATCTGGGCTCTAAAGGCTCGTTGTTCGTCACCCGCGCCAGCCTCAACGACTATACGGCGGATCGGGAGGAGCTTCTCTGGCGTTCTAACGAGGTGTACGACTGGATATCCTCAGGCAAGCTCACCCTGAGCATCACGGGAACATTCCCACTCTCAGAGGCAGCCGAAGCGCACCGTCTGTTGGAGGGCCGCAAGTCCACGGGCAAGCTGATGCTGAAGCCTTAGCTCCTGAGCCGCATGCAACGGCTAGGGCACGTTGAACTGCACCAGGATGCCGTCGGGGTCACGGACATAGACGCTGTGGACATTCCCGTCGGCGTCGGTAAAGTCCTCCAGTGTCCCTCCAAGCTCCACGCCCTTGGAGATCAGTTCCTCAGCCAGCGCCTTCACGTCTTTCACGCCAAAGGAGATGTGGTGGATTCCCACCTGGTCCAGCAGAATTGCCGCGCCGTCCGGTTCCTCACCGGGGTGGCTGGTCAGAGTAAGGGTCGGGCTGGTCCCCTCACCGTAGCTCAAGCTCACCCACCTCCGGGTCTTACGGGGATGCTTGTAGTTGCTCATCCGTCCGCTTTCACTGGGATCGGTATCCCTGTCTCCCAAGACTGTCATCCCCAATATGTCCCGGTAAAAGGCCAACGACCTGTCCATGTCCCGTACGCAGATGCCGATGTGTGTGACTCCAATCGCTTCCATAGCTCTTATCCCTCCGACGCGTTTCCAATGTAGCTAGTGCATTATAGCGGTAGTAACTCCCAGAGATGACTGAGCCGCCTTTTAGAGACATGGAAATATTCGCAATTGGTTAATCGGCAACCGACGCCCAATGGCTCAACGAACTAATTGCCAGTTTGCGGCGATTGTCAGTGTTATTCTCCGCACCAAATGCGGTGTAGGTCTTGCGGCTTGCGGTGATTAGAGCTTATAATAACCGCATATGTTGCGGAGCTTATATATCCACGAGCAACCTGACTGGCCGAATTTTCATTGGCGTCAGGAAGAATTGGTTGACCAACTAGCTGCAGTCAGGCACAGGCAGGGTCGGCTCGTCGGTCGCATGGAGGCCCTTGGCTTCGACCTTCGCCAGCACGCACAGCTCGATACACTAACCCAGGACGTGGTCACGAGCAGCGGGATCGAAGGCGAGATACTCGACCCGGACCAGGTCCGTTCCTCGGTCGCCCGGCACCTTGGAATGGACATCGCTGGCATACGTCACTCGGATCGAAACATTGATGGCTTCGTGGAGCTGATGCTGGATGCGATCGAGCGTTATTCTCAGCCCCTTACTAAGGATCGTCTATTCGGTTGGCACGCTAGTCTGTTCCCTATTGGACGGAGTGGACTGAGACGGATCACTGTGGGCGGCTGGCGTGACGATAGCTCCGGTCCCATGCAGGTCGTTTCAGGCCCTATTGGTCGCGAACGGGTGCATTTTGAAGCTCCGGCCGCGAACAGGTTGGACCAAGAGATGGAAGCGTTCATAGAGTGGTTCAATACTGCCGCCGATAGCGACTGGGCCCTCAAGGCAGGATTGGCCCACCTCTGGTTCGTTACAGTACATCCCTTCGACGACGGCAACGGTCGTATTGCTAGAGCTATTGCAGACATGGCCTTGGCTCGCTCTGAGAGCAGTCCTCAACGCTTCTACAGTATGTCATCTCAAATCCAGAAGGAAAGGGCTGCTTACTACAGCATCCTGGAGCGCACACAGAAAGGAACGACTGACGTCTCAGAATGGATGAACTGGTTCCTGGGCTGCCTCGACCGGGCCATAGAGGGCGCAGAAACAACACTATCAACGACGCTCGACAAGGCCCGCTTTTGGGAAAGAATCGCAAGCATCTCCCTCAACGAGCGCCAGCGTGTCGTCATCAACCGGCTTCTCGACGGTTTTGAAGGCAAACTTACCACATCTAGATGGGCTAGAATGGCCCAATGTTCTCAGGATACGGCTTTGCGGGACATCACGGATCTCATGGAACATGGCATACTAAGTCGAAGTACAGAAGGCGGACGGAGCACCAGCTACAATCTGGTCAAGACAACCACTGCTAGACAAAACTCCTAGTTAGGAAGTGATCGATATGCCCAGACCGGACAAAGCCCGTGCTAAGGGCCGCCTTCAAAGAGCGCTTGATGCTATACCTGACCTGAAACAACTAAGGCGGGAGGCACCGGAGTTCGAGAAGTGGCGAAGAGACACTAAGGTTGCCATCGTCAACACTTTTGGGGACTCTTCTCCTAATGTCACGGATTTCGACAAAATCAGATTTTCCCCAACGTATCTTGCTCCGCGTGGAATACGTGAGGACCAGACCCGTCAAGCGTCTCTTCGTGGTCTCGACTCCACCGCCGCGATTCTACAGTCGATGGTTGATGAAATTGAAGAATATTGGGAGGACGACAATCAACAGGCAGACTCTTTTGAAGTTCCAGAAATACCCCATAAGACCAACACGAACCAGGTATTCGTTATTCATGGTCGAGACCATGGCACCAGAGATACAGTTAGCAGGTTCCTTGAAAGGTTGGGCCTCAAAGTCGTGATACTTCAGGAGGAGCCAGACCAAGGCCGCACGATAATCGAGAAGTTCGAACAGTGCGCTCAAGGTGACTTTGCGTTAGCATTGTTTACACCAGACGATGTAGGTGGACTAGATGACGATGCCCTACAGCCTCGTGCCAGGCAAAACGTCGTCTTTGAGTTCGGTTATTTCATCGGGAAGTTTGGGCGAGACCGGGTTCGTGCGCTAGTGAAAGGAAACCCGGAGATTCCTTCGGACTATTCTGGAGTCATTTACATTACTCTAGACGACTCCGAAGGTTGGAAAATGACCCTTATCAGAGAGATGAAAAACGCGGGGTTCAATATCGACGCTAATCTTGTCCTTTGAAGAATCCTTCAATTTTTGCGTCGCCTTTACATTCCGTTAGTTCTACCGATGGATCAGAACATGGGCCCAGCAGGTTGAACTGCCAGCCCTTGGCGGGGCGGACTCATGGCGATATTATGTGTCCGAACAGGGTGTCCAGGCACTGACCCTATGTTGGTGAATCAGCCGGAAGGGAGCGTTGCATGCCGGATAATGCTATACCCACCAAGGAAGAAGTAGCCGCTTACTTGAGGGACAACAGGAACTGGGGCCGCTGGGGGGACGATGAAGACGTGGGGGCGGTCAACTTAATCACGCCGGAGAAGTGCGCTGCGGCGGCGCAGTTGGTGCGTAAGGGACGCAAGGTGTCCCTGAGCCGGTACATCCCCAAGACCCCCAACCCCGAAAACCCTCTGCCCGCTAACCACTGGATGAGGAAGCGGGAGCGGGAATACGGCGCGGGTGGATGCCAGGACTACATCGGAATCTTCTATCACGGCACAGCCGCGACGCATCTTGACGCACTCTGTCACGTTTGGGACACGGACGGAATGTGGAACGGTAAGGACCCGAACAAAGAGGTCACCTACGAGGGCGCGAATTTTGGCGCAGTCGACGCCTGGGGCGACGGCATCATCACCAGAGGAGTTTTCCTCGACGTTCCCCGCCACCGGGGAGAGCCTTACGTCACCCAGGAGAAGCCCATCCACGGTTGGGAGCTGGATGAAATCGTCAAGGCCCAGGGTTCCAGCCTGGAGCCTGGAGATGCAATCATCGTCTACAGCGGACGGGAAGCCTACGACGAGGCCAACCCGGGCAGGCCGTGGGGAACCACAGGCGCCGATTCACGGCCAGGGCTGCACGCCTCGTGCATTCCCTTCATTAGAGAAAACGACGTGGCGGTGCTGGGCTGGGACATGATGGACCTGATGCCAACCGGCTACGAACTGCCAAGGACAATCCACGCAGTGATTTCGTCCTTTGGCCTGGCCCTGGTGGACAACGCGGACCTAAAACCCCTATCACAGGCGTGCCAAGAAGAGCATCGCAACGAGTTCATGTTCGTTATCGCCCCTCTCAAGGTGGCCGGTGGCACAGGGTCTCCAATCAATCCCATCGCCGTGTTCTAATGCGGCCACTGCGGTTATGAGAAAAGCCCCTTGCCTCACAGTGCAAGGGGCTTTTGCGTGGCCGTGCTATGGTGACCCGCCTCGGGGTCGAACCGAGAACCTACGGATTAAGAGTCCGTTGCTCTGCCAATTGAGCTAGCGGGCCGACTCCAAGCCATTATATGAACGGCCCGACTTCTGGGTCAATGGGAACGCTGGCCGGGCAGGGCCTTTATGTTGTTGGCCCTCACCCCAGCCCGGTCTCAGAAGGGGGCAATGTCCCTTTTCCACCGACGGGAGAAGGTCAAAGGCCCTGTTCCAGCCTCCGGGCCAGCGGCTCCGGCAGTCCGGCGCTGCGGATTTTCTCCTGAGTCCGGGGAATGTCGTAGGTCACCCGATGCCACTGGACGGTCTTTGCATCCGAGTCGTACACCATGCAACTGGACCTGGGGTCGCTGTCTCGAGGCTGTCCGACGCTGCCAGGGTTGACGATCACCGGCCCCGACCCAAGCGGTACAATCTCGCGTTCCGGGAACTGCGCAAACCGGGGCTCGACGGTCCCGTTGTCCGTTGGCTCCAGGCGACACAGGAAAGGGATGTGGGAATGGCCCACGACGCAGAAAGGGGTTTCCATGCGCCGGAATGTCTCTATAGCGGACTCGGCGTCTATCAGGTATTCCATGACGGGGTCTCTGAGTGTTCCGTGGACCATGGTGAAACCGAGCCGTTTGATGGAAATGGGGAGAGATGACAGGAACCTCTTCTCCGGGCCACCGACATTTCGGGCGGACCATTGCGCGGCCAGACGTGCGCTGTTGTTGAAAGTGTCAACGTCCACCCTACCGATGGCGGCCAAGTCGTGGTTGCCGGCCACGATGAAGTTGGGGCGGCTTTTCACTAGCTCGATGCAGGCCACGGGGTCCGGACCGTATCCTACAGTGTCCCCAAGACACCATATCTCGTCCACAGGGCCTTGAGACTCGACAACTTCCAACACCGCGGTAAGCGCTTCCAGGTTTGCATGTATGTCCGACAGGATTAAGATGCGCAATGCTCAGTGGTCCCCAACGAATTGTGGTTGAGTCCGGCTGCCCATCGGTGCACGATAAACCCCAGGAATCCACCATGTCCAGCGCCACCGGATTGAGGAGCAGCACGGCGGTGGTATAATTCCTGACTGCAAGGAGCCGCTTGAGAGACAGCCAATGACCTTAAGAGACCTGGGGGAATTCGGGGCCATACACCGCTTGAGCCAGAGAGCCTTAAGCGGACGGCCCAACGTCGCCGCCTCCGAGCTTCTAGTGGACGTGGGAGACGACACCGCCGCCTGGAGAGCCGGGGGACTCATCCATCTCTGGACCACGGACACTATGGTTGAGGGAGTCCACTTCATCATTGGGCGCACGGGCTCTTGGGAGGACCTGGGATGGAAGATAATGGCCGTCAATCTTAGCGACATAGCGTCAATGGGAGGAGACCCAACCTATGCGCTGGTGACCCTGGGAATGCCGTCCGACACATCAATGGACGACCTCGATATGATGTACAAGGGAATGACCGACCTGGCCTCCGGCTGCGGAGTTTCCATCATAGGCGGGGACATGGTGGGCGCCGAGAAAGCCTTCGTCACTATCGGCCTGCTGGGGACCTGTGAAAGAGAGCCGATGGTCAGGTCCGCCGCCAAGCCAGGAGACCTTATAGCCGTCACTGGCGAGGTAGGAGCGTCGGCTGGGGGTCTCAAACTGCTGCTGGAAGAGGCCTCGGCAGGACCGGACGTTTACGAATTCCTGGCTGCGGCCCACCGCCGCCCAACCCCCCGGCTGGACGAGGGCCGGACGCTGGCCACTGTTGGAGTGCGGACGGCAATGGACATCAGTGATGGTCTGATGGACGACCTGGGCAAGCTTTGCCAGGCAAGCGGGGTCGCCGCTCGCATAGAAGCCGCGGCAGTTCCCGTCAGTCCCCACCTCAAGACGGCATTCCCACACGATTGCTTGACGATGGCCCTGAGCGGCGGAGAGGACTGCCAGCTTCTTTTCACAGCGCCCGAAGAAATTATGGCACAGGCGATTTCCACCCTTCCTCAAGCCGCCGTCATCGGAAAGATAATTGAGGGTGTGCACGGCCACGTGTCGGCAATAGGAACCGATGGCAAGGAAATCGAAATGGCCTCCGGCGGTTGGGACCACTACAAGTAGATGGCGCAACCCATAACTATCCATAGCCACAGCCCCGAGGAGACTTGGGAGGTGGGACGCCATTTGGGACGAAATGCCGTGGCGGGGGACATATTTCTCCTCACCGGGCCCCTTGGGGCCGGCAAGACATGCCTCACTCAGGGAATAGCCTGGGGACTGGACGTGCCCGGATACGCCCGAAGCCCGACCTTTGTACTGGTTACTCGCCACGTGGGCAGAATGACACTCCATCACATGGACCTGTTCCGCATCGGAAGCCCGGAGGAAGCCTGGGATCTCGGCATGGAGGAGTTGCTCTCCTACAGCGGGCCGTCGGACGGAATCTGCGTAATCGAGTGGGCAGACAAATTCGCCGATCTATTCCCGGAAAGCAGCGTCAACGTGTCGTTGGAATATCAAGGGGAACACGGAGAAGTGACAAACGAGCGACAGATCTCCATCGAGGGACATGAGGCCGCGCTGGAGCGCCTTACCAACGGACTGGACCAACGCCTGCAGCAATGGAGACATACCGGTAGCCGGTCAGCGGCGGAGAGCTGATGACTATCCTAGCCATCGACACTTCTACACGGAAAGCGGCCGCCGTCCTGTGGCGAGACGGAAAACCAATCGAATTCCGCACATGGGAGTCCCGCAGGAACCACACCGCTGAGCTGATGCCGGCGGTGGCGTCGCTCCTTGATTCATCAGGGGGCGCATCGTCCCTATCAGGAATTGCGGTGTCTTTAGGCCCCGGTGGGTTCAGCTCACTGCGGGTTGGGCTAAGCCTGGCCAAGGGTTTCGCTATGGCGCTGGACCTGCCCATCGTTGGCGTGGGTACGTTGGAAGCGGAGGCCCATCCCTATGCCCACATGGGTCTTCCTGTATACGCCCTGTTGGACGCTGGACGCAGCGAGGTATCGACGGCCTGTTTCGGGATTATGGAAGGCCGTTGGAGCAAGCTGTCGAACGAGAAAATCACAACACCGGAGCAGTTGGTCGATGAGCTGCCTGAATCTTGCGTCGTTTGCGGCGAGGGCGCGGCCCTCCACAGAGACTATCTCTCCGAGACGGCAGGTCCATTGGTTGTGGTGATAAGAGACCATTCTACCGAGGACCGGCTCTACGGGGTTGCGGCCCTGGGTGAATCCAGGCTGCTCAGAGGCGAGTCCGACTCTCCAGCGACTCTGGAGCCGTTGTACCTAAGGACACCCAATATAGGGACACCCAAGAGGCCCCGGCCAATCAGTCGTTAACCGATACAGAATTCGAGAGGAGCAATATGGAGAGAACTCTGGTCCTGCTCAAGCCCGACTCAGTCCAACGGGGTCTGGTCGGAGCTGTGGTTTCCCGCCTTGAGTCCAGAGGTCTGAAGATAGCGGCGATGAAAATGCTACAAATGGATAGAGAGACGGCGGCTGTTCATTACGGGGAGCACGTCGGCAAGCCGTTCTACGACGGCCTGGTGGAGTTCATCACCTCGGGTCCGCTTATCGCCATGGTCTTGGAGGGAGAGAACGCCGTTCAGCTGACCAGGAACACGATGGGTTCAACAAACCCGGCAGACGCCTCTCCCGGCACCATCAGGGGCGACATGGCGGTGGACCTGGGGCGCAACCTGATTCACGGTTCGGACTCGGCAGATTCGGCCAAGCGGGAGACGGCGATATTCTTCTCGCCCGATGAAGTCCTCTGCTACGACCGGGACGTTGAACCCTGGATTAGAGAATCCTGACCACCTGAGTAGCCTGGGCCCAGAACTGCTCCAGGCGATAGTACTGCCGCTGCTCCGCTCCGAACAGGTGGACCACCACGTCCCCATAGTCTAGAAGGATCCATCCGGTGTCCGACTTGCCTTCTCTATGTCGGAGAGGAATGCCTGCATGTTTCAGGACTTGCACCAGGTCTTCTTCCAGGGCGTTCAGTTGGCGTCGGCTCTCGGCGCTCATGATGACAAAGTAATCGGCGAAGGGCGTCATGTCACGTATGTCCAGCATGACGATGTCTTCGGCCTGCTTCTCCGAAGCGATGTCTACAATCTGACGCGCCAGGTCGTTGGGTTCCAGGGTCTTCCGCCTGTGAAGTATGTCAGCGCCTACAGCATAAGCCAATTAGGCCCTCAATATCGATTATATAGCCGCCGGTTTTTGCCGGTCAACGAGGCGCATTGCGTTTATCATCGTCAACCGCAGCGGAGGTCGGAGTGCCCAGCTAATGCTGCCGCAGGAAGGCTATCAGGGCCTCTGAGATCCCATCGGGTTGCTCCGGGAGCAGAGCATGTCCAGCGTCGGGCAGGTCCACCACCGTGACCCTGTCGCCCAGGTCGGCTTTCATGTCATGGCCGTTTCCGGGAGGGGCGATGGTGTCGTCAAGTCCCTGGACTATAAGCAACGGCGCGCTGGTGTTTTCCTTCCATTCCTCGAACGAGCCCGGAGGCATGGACCCAGACTGGGCCGCCGCCGCCTCAGGATACCAGCCCTCTCTCCATACTGCCGGATCGTTCTTTGGTGCAAAGAACGCCTTTTTGATGTCCTGAGACCGCTCCTCCCACGGCAGCTCCAGCATGTAGCAGCGGTCAAGGGCTGCGGAGACTTCCGAGGTAGCCCGATACTTCCAGCCACAGGCCAGGAAGCTGAGGCTGCGCACCATCTCAGGATGGTAGAGTTCTACGGCCGCTGCGACTCTGTACCCAAAGGCATGGCCGACCACGTGGGCCTTTTCCACACCCAGGTCCCTGATTACGTCGGCCATGTCGCCAGCCAGGTCCCTGACGCTGAGACCTTCCAGCGAGCCCGGACTTCCCTCAACTCCTCGCGGGTTCACCGCCACCGCTTTGAATCCGGCGGCGGCCAGGGCCTCGGCCACCTGATCGAAGTCGGCGGCGCCCCGTCCAAGGCAGGGATGCATCACCACCGGGTCACCGGTCCCGTGGACGACTACGTTAACGGTCATTGATTTGCTCCAATTTTGTCAAATCCCTCCTCTCCCTTGACGGGAGAGGATTGAGGTGAGGGTGACCCTTGTGGTTCCATCTGATGCCTCATGACAAACCCTGTTGCCAATAGCCCCCCTCATCCTAACCTTCTCCCGCCTGGGGAGAAGGGACTTCTTCACTCCTCGAGTGTCGTAATGTCTCCCGGGTCCATTCCCAGCTCCTGTGCCTTCAGCAGCCTCCGCATAATCTTGCCGGAGCGGGTCTTGGGCAGGGAACCCACGAAGTCTATAGCCTCCGGCACGGCGATGGGGCCAAGCTCGTGGCGCACGTGGGACTTCAGGGTGCCCACCGCCTCTTCCGATGGCTCATTGCCCACACGCAGAGTGACGAAAGCCTTGATTGCCTCGCCCTTGATGGAATCGGGAACTCCTATGACAGCCGCTTCGGCCACTGTCGCATGGGAAACTAGGGCGCTTTCCACCTCGGCGGTTCCGATGCGGTGGCCCGCCACGTTGAGCACGTCGTCGGCTCTTCCCACAACCATGAAATAGCCATCTTCGTCCTTGAGGGCCACGTCGCCGCTGAAATAGCAGCCTGGTATGCGGTTCCAGTCGCTGGCATACCTTTCCGGGTCCCCGTAGACTGTTCTGAACAGGCTCGGAAAGGGCCGTCTCAGCACCAGCAGACCGCCCTTGTTGGGTTCGGTGATGGTGACGCCTTCCGAGTCCACCACGTCGGCGATCACTCCGGGCGCGGGCTTTCCAACGTACCCTGGCTTGGAAGGCATGGTGGGCTGGGTCGCCAGACAAGGCGCCCCCGTCTCCGTTTGCCACCAGTTGTCCGCCATATAGCCCCACTGTCCCGAACCACACAGGTGCTGGTAAGCCCACCGCTGGGCCTCGGGATTCAGAGGCTCTCCGGCGCAGGTCAGAAGACGCAGGCTGGTCAGGTCATAGCCCTTGAGATGGTCCTCCCCGTACCGCATGAGCATACGGACCGCCGTGGGCGCGGTGAAACCGACCGTTACGCCGTACTTGTCGATGACTTCGTAGAAGACTCCGGGATGGGGGTAGTCGATGGCGCCCTCTCTGAACACCGTGGTGGCTCCCGTAATCAGAGGAGCGTAGACGATGTAGCTGTGGCCCACTACCCAGCCGATGTCCGACGTGCAGAAATACACGTCGTTTTCCTTGATGTCCCAGAAGGTCTTGAAGTGGTAGTAGGTGCCCACCATGTAGCCGCCGTGGACGTGCTGGACGCCCTTAGGCTTTCCTGTGGTGCCGCTGGTGTACAGCACAAAAAGAGGGTCCTCTGAGTCCATGATTTCCGCTTCGCACTGAGCAGACCCGGAGGCAAGCAACTCGTCGAAGTCCACGTCCCTGTTCCCCAGGGTCGTGTCGGGTTCCCTCCTCCACACGACCACCTTCTCCACGAAGTCCAGTGGAGCCACAGCCTCGTCGGTGATTCCCTTCAAGTCCACCTTGCGTCCTCGGCGGTAGCCCGCATCGGACGTGATGACAACCTTGGCATGGGCGTCGGTTATTCGGTCCCTGAGCGCTCCCACGCTGAATCCCGCGTATACCACGCTATGGACGGCGCCGATTCTGGCGCAGGCAAGCATGGCTATGACGCCCTCCGGGGCCAGAGGCATGTAGACCACAACCCGGTCCCCTTTGGACACTCCGAGGGATTTGAGGCCGTTGGCGAACTTGTTTACGAGCCTGGAGAGGACGCCGTAGGTGAAAATTCGCTCAGAGCCATCCTCGCCCAGCCATATAAATGCAGCCTTATTCCTACGCCACGAGGCGGCGTGTCGGTCCAGAGCGTTCACCGTGATGTTGCACTTGGCGCCTACAAACCACTGGAAGTTGGGGTACTCCCACTGGAACACCTTTTCCCATGGCTCCATCCATTCCAACTCCGAGGCCACGTTCTCCCAGAACCCGTCAGGGTCGTCCACCGACCGTTGGTACTCGGCGTCGAAGTCCTGGAGGTTGGCGTTGGACGCCAGGCTGCCCGGAGGGTGAATTATCTCTGAATCCTGGGAGAATCGCTCCAGCCGGTCTTGCTGCACCATGGTCGGTCCTCCGGTGAAATTGGGGCCGCTACGCAACGGGCCGCTGACCATGTTGATTTCTTTATGTGCCTCGGACGATAAGGACTACCAAGGTGGCTATCAAGGAGGCGATTAAACCCCCACCTATGGCCCAGGATGACAGAAACATTCGGTCAATCCGGGCCGACAGATGGTCAATCCTGCCAGACAGATTGTCAAGACGCCCGGACAAATGGTCAACCCTAGAGTTGACCTCTTTCAACCCCTCTCTTAGGTCAGTCCGAATTTCCTGCAACGCCACCGATTGCTCGGCTATTCGACCTTCCATTACTCCCAATCGGGCAGCTTGGTCCTGTTCTGCAACCATATTCCGTCCCCTAACTCTTTGGCATAGAAGCCCTGGCGAGGTCCAGCAGCTCCGACTCGGACAGCTCTATGTCGATGGGCTCGCTATGGGGCTGGGGAACGGGAAAGCCAGTCTTGTAGTACAGTTCCACCCGGTTGCCCTCAGGGTCGAAGAAGTAGAGGCCGAGGGCGTTTCCGTGGCTGACGATACGGTCGATGCGCGCCCCTTCGTCCACCAGTTTGGAGTGAAAGTCCTTCAAGTCCGTCACGCTGGGGACTTTGAAGGAAATCTGCTGCACCAGCTGGCCGCCCTCAGGAACGTCCCGCCCCTTCATCAGCACGAACTCGTGGTGTTCGTAGTCCGGATCGGAACTGAGGAACACCATGCCGCGTCCTTCCAGGTCTTCATCGGCTATCTGCAGACCCATGACGCGAGTCCAGAAATCTCGCTCCTTCATCAGGTCGTTTACGTATATGCCAACGTGTCCAAGCCCTGCTATCTCCGCCATGACAGACCTCCTATTCAGGCGTAGCCTTCACTAACCCGGTCTTTCTATTTCCTTCCCGTATATCCTACCACTTTCGGGATGAAAATGCCGTCCCCTACCATTCACACCGAGCGTGTCGAAAGGACCTCCGTTCCACCCATCAACCAGGAATATGAGCAACTACACTCCGTTTGACGGTCACTACCCCCGAATATAGAATGGGGACGCTCCATATCCTTGTCCAGCCGCCCCAAAAGAGGCGTCGAAAGGATGCGCCATGTCAAGCTCCCCCATCGATAAGGTCGGCTTCATAGGCATAGGCAACATAGGAACTCCCATGGCCCGAAACGTCCTCAAGGGCGGCTATCCACTGGTCGTCTACGACGTGCGCCCCGGTCAGATGGAGTCGCTGGTTGCCGACGGAGCTGAAGCAGCCGAATCGCCGCGGGATGTGGCCTCCCGCTGCCACACCATATTCCTGTCGCTGCCCAACTCGCCCATCGTGGAAGAGGTCACGCTGGGCAAGGATGGCATAGCCGAGGGCGCCCAGCCGGGTACGATCGTCGTCGACCTGACCAGCGGCAACCCTCCACACTCTGCTTCAATATGTGACCGCTTGAAGGAGAAGGGAATCTCCTTTATCGACGCGGGGGTGAGCGGGGGAATGCCGGGCGCCGAGGCTGGAACTCTGGGCATCATGATAGGAGGCGACGCCCAGGTCTTCGAGGAAGTCCGGCCCATCCTGGACAAGATAGGGACTAACCTTTACCACATGGGACCCATCGGGGCTGGCCACATGACCAAGTCCCTCAATAACTTCGTCAGCGCCGCCACCCTTGCCGCCACACTCGAGGCCCTCTCGGTGTCCACCAAGGCCGGTTTGGACCCGGAAAAGGTGACGGGGGCAATCAACGCCAGCAGCGGGCGCAACCGCAACAGCGAGGAGCGCATCCCTCGCCACGTGCTGACCGGGGACTACAGCTATAGGGGCGGCATGGCTATCGAGCTGCTGGTGAAGGACCTGGCCACCGCCTGCGGCGTGGGGAAAGACCAGGGTGTGCCTATGTTCATCGCCAACAACATCCACCAGATGCTCATCAAGATTGCCGATGAGATAGGCCACCAGACGACCAACATAGCCATGGCCAAGTCCTTCGAGAACTGGGCAGGCGTGGATATGAGGTCGCCGCAGCACAGGGATTCATAACTTCTTTGTAGGAGGGCTATCATGGCCTGGGAATTCGAACTTCTTGACGGTCCCTGGGGAGGAATCACCGAAGGCCCCGCATGGGACGGGCAGGCCCTGCTGTTCACCAACATCCACCCCGGCAGAATCATGCGCTATGACCCGGCGTCGGGCAGCATGACCGTATATCATCCCGAGACCAACTTCACCAACGGGCTGCATTTCGACACCGAAGGCCGCCTCTACGGCTGCTGCTCCGGCGGCAGGTCCATTGTGCGCTTCGAACCCGACGGCTCCATGACGACCATCGTGGACCGTGTGGACGGCCAACGCCTCAACACGCCCAACGACCTGGCCATCGACGCCAATAACCGGATTTGGTTCACCAACCCCTGGAACGCCGTCAACGTGGACGCCTCCGAAGTCCAAGAGATAGACAACAAGTCGGTGCTCAGGGCAGACCCGCAGCCCGACGGAAGTTGGACATGCACCAGGGTGACCTTTGACACCACCATGCCCAACGGCATCCTGGTGTCCCCCGACCAGTCCACCCTATACGTCGCCGAAAGCGACAGCGATCCGGGGGGAATCCGCGAGCTGAGAGGCTACCCCATAAACGACGACGGCTCCCTGGGCCCTTACGCCGTCCTCCACACCTTCGGCGAAGACCACAGAGGTCCCCAGCGCGGCATCGACGGCATGTGCTTCGATTCCGAGGGGAACATCGTGGCCACTGCAGGCTGGCCCACGAGCGGCCCCGGCGCCATGATTTACGTATTCGCTCCTTCCGGCCAAGTGCTGGAATCCCACCTCGTTCCCGAAGGAGTTGACCGGCCCACCAACTGCGCGTTCGGCGACGCCGACCTGTCCACCCTCTACGTCACCACCGCCGAGGGCCACTTCTTCCGCTGCCGCAACACCGGCCGCAAGGGCTGGGCCATCTGGCCGTAGCGGCCCTCGCATAGCGGACCTTTAGCATACAGAAAGGGCTAGTGATCGCCAGGGGCCAGACACGGCCATCTCGGTGGTCTGGCCCCTTACGTCAGCAGCCTTCAGGGTTCGTCAAGGCTGTGAGTGCTCAAGAGAGCGCGATCAGGTAGTGTGCTGAGCCATGTAGGTTGTTTCATCAAAGATTGTAGGTGTAACGTCCATGGACGCGGCCAGACCATTCACAACACTGTTTCTCCTAGTCTCAGTTGACGGAAAGATCTCAACCGGGGATACCGACGATATGGATGTAGATACGGACCTCCCTCGCATCCCTGGCGTGAAAGAAGGATTGAATCAATATTACGACCTTGAGCTCGATACTGACCAATTCTCATTGAACACGGGGAGAGTGCTAGCCAAGGTCGGGATCAACGAGAAGCAAGACGACCCAGAGTATCTACCGGTTACCTTCGTGGTGGTGGATTCCCAACCTCATCTCACCGAACAAGGAGTCTTGTATCTCGCCCGCAAAGGACGAGAGCTCATAATCGTTACAGCTAGCCCAGCGCACCCAGCGTCGGTCCTCAAGGAGAGCATCGGCAACATTCATGTGCTCTATTACGAGAAGATCGATTTCACCCACCTGTTCAGCAGCCTCAAGCGGGACTACGGAGCCACCCGTATGACCATACAGTCGGGGGGTACGCTAAACACCACCTTGGTCAGGGAGGGTCTCGTTGATCGGATCCTTCTCGTTATCGCTCCTATACTCATTGGGGGAAAAGATACCCCAACGGTCATGGATGGTCAGTCGTTGCACACTACGGCTGCGCTAAGCAAGATCAAAGCGTTGGATTTGGCGCAGGCTACGCCTTTACGACATTCCTACCTGCTCTTGGAGTACAAAGTGCATAACTGAACTATCTACACAGCAACCCGGGTCTCGCAGCCGCCAGAATCGCTCTTCACACTGTCATATTCGCCAGCCCAACAGACTACAACGCAAACGGAAGCGCGATTGTCAAAGCCACCTCCTCTTCATTCAATCCAGCGATTTTGCTTGTCGACGGATACCGACAATATGCGTCAGACCACAGCTTTTCCGGAGGGTGCGTCCGTTTCTATTACGAAAGACTGCACAAACCACCTCGAACCCGTGACTTCACTTTCCGAAAGAAACTGGCTCATATGCTGGGGACGGCGGTGTTTGGCGATTCTGGAGTGTAGATAAGACTTGACTGCCCACTGATTTGCCTGGGCGTTGACGGCATTCGCCGTTGGTACTAGCATTGGTGGCAGAGTAGGGTCGCGCATCCCAGCGGCAAAGGAGGGGTACTCATGGACTTTGGACTTTTCAATACCTGGAACGCCTTGTACGCCGACGGCAAGGTCCCCTGGGACACCGACTATAGGGGAGGGAAGCTGCTGGAGGAGGAAGCCTACGTCAAGAACTACGAAGAGATTGATGCGGTGGAGGAGATGGGCTGGGACTACATCTGGCTCGGAGGGGGACACTTTTCCAAGCAGTCGAGCATGGACCCTCAGGTCCTCATGCTGGCCGCTGTCGTCGCCGAGCGCACCAAGCGGATAAAGATAGGGTCGTCCATCCACCGCCCGGTTATGAGACAACCCGAGGAGACGGTATCCGCATCAGCGTTGCCCCATGAAAGATACGGGTTTGACAATTTGATGCTGGAGGACCCCATCCAGACTGCGGAGCAGGTCGCCATAGTCGACCAGGTCAGCCAGGGCCGGTTCATCTACGGCGCTGGGGCACGCACTCGGGGTTCCGACACGCGCCGGGAGCAGTTCTTCGAATACCTGGAGGTCATGAAGCAGCTCTGGACGGAGGACTGCTTCTCCGGGTTTGAGGGCAAGTACTACAACTACCCCGGATTCTACGAATCGTATCTGGCCATCCCCAAACCCTACCAGAAGCCCTATCCTCCCATGTTGTTGCCCGTGGACAGCCAGGAAAGCTTCGTGCCTATGGGCGAGATGGGTTATCGAATCGCCATCGGCGCAGGAAGCTCACCGCACAACCCCAGGGGGTCGGCAGTATTGAAAGAAGACGTCAAAAGCTACCGGAAGGCTTGGACGGACGCAGGACACACCGGAGACCCGACGACGGTGGTTCGCATCCCCACCCTGGTGGCCGACACACAAGAGGAGGCTGACCGCCAGACCCAGGCCCTTATGGACCTGGCCAGGCGATACTACGCCGGAAGGATAGGCATCGGAAGCACCGACGCGGGCGCCGCCAGCCCCGATGCGACTGAGGAAGTAAACCTGTTCGGGACACCGGAAGAAGTAATCGACAAGATAGAGGTCCTCAGGGAGGACTTCAGCACCGACGAGATTATGTTCGAGGTCAACTGGACGTCATCGGTCCCCCGTGATGTCGTAATCAATACCATGCGGGTTCTGACGGACAAAGTAATCCCAAAGTTCAAGTGACACAGGGCCCGACTGAACCTTTCGATTCTCCGAGTGAGGCGAGTTCGCCGGGGCCAACGGGTTAAGGTTCCCCGAGGCACGTCGCCTTGAGAATGGAGCCGCTTGGAGACACCCGAAGGTAGAACCCCGTCAGCGGACCCGTCCATTCCAGGCCCGACGGCTCTGCGTTCTCGGCCGCCAAGGATTGCGCTGCTGGTCGCCGCGGCGTTGCTCTTATCTGCCGTTATTATCTACGGGTTACCGCTGGGATTCGGCAATGCCTTGGCCTCGTTCGTCCTTGTTGTGGTTTTTGTAATTTTCCTGGCGGTCCAGCGGAGTTCGTTGGAAACCCAGACTCTGAGAGATCTCGTATGGGGACTCGGAGGGGCCGCTTGTGAATTTGTCGGGTGGACCATTTGGGGAGTGGTGGACCAGTCGCTATCCCAGGGCGTCGACTCCATCGTAGAGACTCCATCATTTGGAACGAGCTGGCTTCCATATTTTAGTATTCCATCCATGGGATTCATCATCGGAGCCTTTGCAGGTTTGAGGTGGCCCGACAGGCTGCTGCTGCCTGGGTTGCATTTCAGGACATTCAATAACCGCAGGGTCCTCATCAACCTCTTAGAGATAGCTCTGATCGCTATTCTATGGAACTATCTCTTTCGACAGGGCTTAACCCACTTAGTCTCCAATAGAGCTTCCTGGTTTGTTTTGGGCATCATTATTTTCTCTGTAGTGTTTTACCCTGCTTTGTTAACCCTAGTGGCAATGTCATCAGCAGCGACGTCACAGGCAAGACGGGTCCTTCTTTGGGGAGCAGTAGGACTCTTGATCTCACTGATCTTGACAATCGTCCTAGGTTATGGGCTGTACTGGGTTGCAATCGACGAAATTATTCAAGAGAGCGAGCGCTTGGAGTTAGGCATCCAATCAATCACAATTAAATTAAGCTACAGCATCTCCTTGCTCCCGTTTGTGGGTTTCTGGCTTGGCGTGTGGGCCGGGCTGCTGTGGCCCGACAGACTTGCGCTCCCTCGCGGGTTGTCTTGGATGTCTCCCAGGTCCGGTGCTATGAGAAACTTTACTGCTCTAATCTTCTACTCAATCTGCTCAGGTCTCGTGTTCTGGGTAGTTGCGCTTCTGGCAATACTAATCACGGAGCCCGACGCTTACTTTTGATGCTCAGGGTTCCAGATTCCCTTGGACCGACCCCTTATTGGATCGAGATGGGCAGAGCTTCCGCGAGCTACGGCGCTGGAGCCGGCGTGGAGCAGAGGCGCTCCAGCAGCGGACTGTCGGTGAACGCCTCTTCGTTCCGGGCGAATATGCAGGGGGTCCTTTCACCATAGACCTCGGCGTTGGGATCGGCGCCGCTGTCCAGCAACAGCTCCACCACGTCCAGGCGGTTCTGACGCACCGCAATCAGCAACGGCGTGTCGCCGTTCCCGGCCACTGCTTCAACGTCCGCGCCTTGCTCCAGCAGCAGCTCCACCAACCTCGGACTCGCACGACTCGTCCCCATGTGCAGGGCCGTCCGGCCCAGGTAGTCCTTGGCGTCAGCATCCGCGCCCCGGTCTACCAGCAGCGCGGCAATCTCAAAGGCGTCATCGTGAGCGGCCCCATACAGCGGAGTCCAGCCAATATCGTCGCTGGCGCTGACGTCCGCGCCCCCGTCAAGCAAGACCTCAACCATCTCGGGATTGTTCTCCTCTATTGCCCAATATAAGGGCGTGTCGCCTTGTTCCAGCCCGACGTTGGGGTCAGCGCCCCGGTCCAGCAGCAACTTGGCCATCGCCGGGTCGTTATTGAATATCGCCCAATGCAGGGGTCTTCGACCCACCGAATTCTCAGCCTCTGTGTTCGCCCCTTGATCCAGAAGGGCCATGACGACTGCCGCGTTGTTTGATTCCGCCGCCTCATGTAGAGGAGTTACGCCTCCCCCACGTCGGGCCTCGATGTCCGCACCCCTGTCAAGCAGCAACTCCACCACTGCCGGGTCAGGATTCTGGGCCGCCGCCAAATGCAGCGGCGTGCTGCCGCGCGAATTCGTGGCTTTCGTGTTCGCCTCACGGTCCAGAAGGGCCATGACGACTGCCGGGTTGTTTGATTCCGCCGCCAAATGCAGCGGCGTGTTGTCGTTCCATTCCACGGCATTAACGTCCGCCTCCCAGTCGAGCAGCAACTCCACCATTGCAGGATTGGGATTCTGGGCCGCCGCCAGATGCAGCGGAGCGCTGCCGTGTCCAACCCTGGCATTGACATCCGCGCCATGGTCGAGCAGCAACTCCACCACCGCCGGACCGGCATTTCGGGCCGCCGCCAAATGCAACGGCGTGGCGCCGGACTCGTCCTTGGCTTTGACCTCCGCTCCTTCATTCAGCAGCGCCTCTACCTGTTGTGTAGAGTCTATGGACGCCGCACTATGCAGTGGTGTGGTGGAGCCAGGACCAGAGTCCGTCGATTCGGCTCCGGTTTCGCAAGCGACTCCAAGGACCAGGGTCAAGACAAAGGCGGCTATAACGGCTAGCAAGCCGGTGGTTACGCTCATCCCATCTCTCTAGTCCCCTGGCTGCTGACTTCGTCGACCCTCAGGAACCCCGTTATTGTGGAACGTTCATCCAGTCCGATCGGATCCCCTAAGCAGCGTAGCGTCTGAGCAGGTTCCGAGCTATGACCAGCCGCTGAATTTCGTTGGTGCCCTCTCCGATAATCATCAGGGGGGCGTCGCGGTAGAAGCGCTCCACGGGCAGCTCCTTGGTCAAACGTTGTCTGGATTACCGCCATTGCGGGAAATATAGAGCGGCGGATTCCCTTCACGAAGCGAAGTTAAAGACATCCATGGACACCGACTCGGAAGGCTTGGCCTCAACGCGAACCATCAGACGGACCTTTTCCACGGTTTCACGGCTGAAGGTTTGCTCGCCGCACCTGGCGCATTTCGTAGCCGGAATTCCGTTGACTAAGACGTAACGCCCATCGACGTGAAACACCTCGTCAACCGCTTCTTCCTTGCTCTCATCGCTATGGCATATCGAGCAGCCAGCCATGTCATTTCCTCCGAAAGTAGTTGCTCCATTGCCCAAGGTCTGGTTCATATAAAGTAATTATTCTCAATAGTCGAGATGGCTCAAGGGCTACCTGGATGTGCAAAGGCCTGCCGGTGCGAGTGAAACCTAACAGTAAACAACTTGGGGAATATTTGTCATCCGGATAGTCCTCAATGATGACCGCCTCCCGCCCGACTTCTCTAACTTCCTGTTCGCTGATGTTCCTCTCAATACTACCACGGAGGGCATGGCTAGAGAATTCAAAGTCGCCCTTGTCCAATTGAGAACGAACTTCAACAATGGACTTCATTCAGGATGTCTATTTCGCTAACATACGTCCCGCCTTAGCCCCCTACGCAGCGTAGCGTCTGAGGAGGTTGCGGGCTATGACCAGCCGCTGAATTTCGTTGGTGCCTTCTCCGATAATCATCAGAGGAGCGTCCCGGTAGAAGCGCTCCACGGGCAGTTCCTTGATATAGCCGATGCCTCCGTGGATGCGCATGGAATCCATCGCCACCTCGTAGCATATCTCGCTGGCGTAGAGCTTGGCCATTCCGGCTTCCAGGTCTACTCTCTCGCCCTGGTCCTTCTTCTCAGCGGCCTTGTAAGTCAGCAGCCGGGCGGCCTCTATCTTGGTGGCCATATCCGCCAGCTTCAGCTGTATCGCCTGGTGCTGAGCGATGGGGACTCCGAAAGCCTCCCTTTGCTGGGCGTAGCGTATGGCATGCTCGAAGGCGGCTGTGGCCACTCCCACCGCCCTGGCGGCTATGTTGATTCTTCCGGTCTCCAGGCCGCTCATCACTTGCTGGAAACCACGGCCTTCCGCCTCGCCCACCAGGTTCTCTGCAGGAACCCGGAAGTCCCTTATGGTTATCTCGCAAGTGTCCAAGCCTCTGTAGCCCAGCTTCTTGAGGTGGCGTCCCACCTCGAACCCCGGCCCTTTGTGGACTATGAAGCAACTCATCCCACGGTGTGGGGGCGAGGCGTTAGGGTCGGTCTTGGTCATCAGGGCGAAGGTGTCTCCGTGCTCCGCGTTGGTTATGAACATCTTGGAGCCGTTAATTACGTACTCCTCGCCGTCCTTGACCGCCACCGTTTGGATGGACTGGACGTCGCTGCCCGCGTTGGGTTCAGTGAGGGCCAGCCCTCCTCTCATCTTCCCGGACGCCATAGAGGGGAGGAAGCGTTGCTTCTGCTCCTCGGTACCGAAGTTGTTGACCACGTAGCTCATGATGTGATGGGTGCCGATGACTCCGCTTATGCTCATCCAGCCTTTGGAAAGCTCCTCGAATATCATGGCGAAGGTCGAGTAGTCCAGGCCCATGCCGCCATACTCTTCGGGCACGGTTATCCCGAAGAGGCCCATTCCTTTCATCTTCTCGATGAGTTCTAGGGGCGCGGTGTCCTCCTCGTCATGTTTGGCCGCGACGGGTTCGACATCCCTGCGCACAAAGTCGCGCACCATGTTGACTATCTGGCTTTGGGCTTCTTCCGGGGTTCTCGTAATAGTCACTGAAAACTCCTTGGCGTGGGTAATAAACGATGGACGCTCCAAGCTTCACCTGAGCGTGAAGCCAGCCCATTGTACCCACCGGCGTATGCGGTTTCAACAGGAGCGATGGGCGACCCAGGGCCGTTCGATTGTTCACCCTCACCTCAACCCTCTCCCGTCAACGGCAAGGGGGCAACGTCCCTAGGACCGGCTGGGATAAGCCTGTCCTCTTTCGACCCCCAGCTTAATTCGGGTGTACTCTGAGGCGATTTCCGCGCCCAATATGAGGATGAAGGCCGAGACATAAGCCCACACCATAAGCACCACCACCGAGGCGATGTTGCCGTAGACCTGGTCATATTGAGCGAAGTTGCCGATGTACCACAGGAAGAGGTGTTTGCACGCTTCGAATAGTGCCGCAGCTATGATTATCCCGAGCCATATGTACCGCCACCTAGTCTCGGCGTTGGGCAGAATTTTGTAGATTACGGCAAAAATCACAACGGTCATCAAGAACGCGGGAATTCTCAGCAGTACGGACGTCACGTGTCCTCCGACCAGGCTCTCCAAACTGGACCCTCCGACTTCAATGGAAGCCGCCCAGTGGATTACGCTGGAAATGCTGACAGAGAGCCAGAAGAGCAAAGAAATCCCCACGGCCATAGCGAGTTGCCTGGGCTTGTTCTTGTAGAAGGGCGGGTCTCTGGGTACGTCCCACGCACGATTAACGACCCGAGTGATCGAGCCAAACACGGCGCTGCCCGCCCAGAACAAACTCAGAATAGAGATAATGCCGGTTACGGTGCGAAATTTGACGACGCCTCCAATGCTGTCCCGTACAAAGGTCTCTGAGCCTGGCAAATAGTCGACGATGAAATCAACAACCTGTTCCTGTTGTTCTGGCGAGTCGGCCACAATTCCAACGATGGCAGTCAGCCCCAACGCCAGGGGAAATAGCGAGAGAATAGCGTAGTAGCTGACGGAGGCCGCCATATGTGTGGCGTCGTCGTCTCCCAAGTCCTGGATTACTCTAGCCACTAGTCGCAAGGGCGTGGTCTTGCCCAGCTTCGTGGCCGCCAAATCTTTCCCCAGCCGCTCTGCCCCGTGGCTGAATATCATCGCCACCCGTTGGACCGCGTGAAAGATCCCGACCAGTGTAAACACAGTGAGATGCACCAGGCGCTGAATGCCGTTCACTATCCCGACGAGCGTTGTTATTGCGGCGTTCATCCGTTCACCTTACGGTAGACGCTTCCAGACACGCTCCCACCAGCCCAAAGCGGGTAGGCAGCACGCGGTCAGCAAATAGGCTAAGGAATAAAACAACGAAGTCCGTCCATAAGAAAAAGCCAGCCGCACGGCCTAGGTTGCGGCTGGCCTTATCTATCGTACCGTTTTTCAGAGCAGGCCAAAAGAGTCGCTTGTTCAGGTTTCTAGGACTTCTTCTCCTCGCCCTGGTTGAACGGGGCTTTGACCACAACGGCAATTCCTCCGATGGTCCCGGAAACGGCGTCCCTTACTGTCCTGCCTGCGGCGTCTCCAACACTGTCGGCGGCTTCGATGGCTCCGGAGGCCGCGGCAGAAGCGGCATCTTCGGCTTTTACCGTGGTGGACTTGGCGGCGTCTATGGCCCCTTCGACTGCGCTCCTGGCCACGCCAGCCAGGTCGCCTCCGACCTCAGACGCGCCTTGAACGAGTCCACGAGAGGTGTCGGTGATAGCCCCCAACACGTCAGAACCCACTTCCTGGGCGCCCGTGGCGGTGCCGGACACAACCGACTTGGCGGTGGCGGCAAGGTCGCCTCCCACGTCGTTGGCCCCTCTAATTGCGCCTTGGGCAATGCCAGCGGCCGCGTCTTCCACACTCAAGCTTATCTGCTTGGTTGCGGCAATGGCGCCTTCCGCGGCGCCCCGCCCAGCGTCAGCCGCATCTCCGCCCACTTCCCTAGCGCCCGTGATGGCAGCCCGCACTGTAGAACTGATGGTTGCGGCGGTTACCGTCGTCACTTCTCCAACGCCCTCTATGCTGCCTATGACGACGCCCTTGGCGGCTGAACCTACGTCGGAGCCTACCTCCATCGCTCCCTGAATGGCCCCGGACACACTGTCAGTAATTAGACCGGTCGCTTCCCGGCTTATGTCTCTGACGCCCTGAAGCGCCTTTGTCGTGCTCTCATGAGTGGTTTCGATGGTCTGGCCCAGGACATCGCCCGCTCCCTTGACCGTTCCTACTATTGCGTCTTTTAGAGTGTTGCCGATATTTCCCAGGGGCATTGCGGCCTCCTTTCAACTGGGTCTATGAACCTTTGAAGGTTTCTCCTACTATACCACAATGTGGCATAAGGCCGGACAAGATTACACTGGTCCAGTATATGCTAGCACAGCGTGGTTGTTGGGGCGCAGGCACAAGAGTATAATCCAACAAAGCATCAGGGCCGTTGGCCGGGCCTGCCGAAGGGACTCTGACAGAGCCTGAAGAGGAAGCCTACTAGTGCTGCTGACAATCGACATCGGCAATACGAACATTACCCTTGGCGTCTTCGACGGGCCTCACCTGAAGTCCACCTGGCGCATCGCCACTGACCAACGACGGCTTACCGACGAGTACGGCCTCCAGATTTCGGCTCTCCTGCCCCTGAAGGGCGTCGCCGCAAGCCAGATTGACGGGGCCGGTATATGCAGCGTGGCCCCTATACTGACTCCCACCTTCGAGGAGATGTGCAGGGTCTATTTCAACGTCGATCCTCTTACCGTGTCCGCAGGGGTGAAAACGGGAGTGCGAATCCTCTACGACAGCCCCCGTGACGTGGGAGCAGACCGCATCGTGGACGCCGCCGCAGCTTACCGGCTCTACGGTGGACCGGCGATCATGGTCGACTTTGGGACGGCCACGGTCTTTGATGCCGTCACAAAGGACGGGGAATATCTCGGCGGCGCCATCGCCCCCGGAATCAACGTAGCTGCCGACGCCCTGTTTCTCAGCACATCGCAGCTCAGACGAGTGGACCTTGCCACTCCGGCTTACGCCATCGGAAGAAACACCGTAATGGCCCTCCAATCGGGACTCCTCTGGGGACACGTCGGGCTGGTGGAAGGAATGGTTGCCCGGTTCAAGGCTGAACTGGGACAGGAGTCCCGCGTCATCGCCACAGGAGGTCTGGCTGAGGTGATCGCCAGGGAAACGGACGTTTTCGACGAAATAAACATGGACCTGACCCTCATAGGACTCCGTCTCATCTATGACATGAATAGAGGCTCAAACTCGGTATGAGAGGACTAGCGTCGGCATGGTCTTGAAGGGCAAAAACGTAGTCCTGGGAATAACGGGCAGCATCGCCTGCTACAAGGCGTTGGACCTCGCTAGCAAGCTGGTACAGGCAGGCGCCAACGTAGACGTCATTCTCAGTTACGGCGCTTCCCAGTTCATCACTCCCCTCGCCTGCCGGAGTCTCACCCACAGGCCCGTCGTCACCGACTTGTTCGATCCCGACTCCGAACTCAGCGTGGAGCACGTGGCCCTTGCCAACAGGGCCGACATCGTCGTAGTGGCTCCGGCCACGGCCCACTTCATCGCCAAGATGGCCGGAGGTCTGGCCGACGATTCTCTCACCACGACTATTCTTGCCACGGCGGCGCCGGTCCTGGTCGCCCCCGCAATGGACGGCCATATGTACGACAACGCCGCCACCCAGGAGAACATTGCGACTATCAAGAAACGGGGCGCCTTTGTCGTCGGGCCGGCGACCGGAAGGCTGGCGTCGGGAATGTCGGGAGTTGGACGGCTCGTGGAAACCCCTGAGCTTATGGGAAACATCAAAGCAATATTGGGACAGACCGGAGACCTGGCAGGGCGCAATCTGGTGGTCAGCGCGGGAGGCACTGCGGAACCCATCGACCCGGTCAGAGTCATCACCAACCGTTCATCAGGAAAGATGGGCTACGCCATCGCAGAGGCGGCGCGGGACAGGGGCGCCAACGTCACGCTCGTGGCGGCGCCCACCAGCCTGGACGACCCGGTGGGAGTCCAGGTCCTCAAGATCGAGACGGCTCTGCAGATGCGCGACGCCGTCGATAAAGCCGTGTCGGACGCCGACGCCCTCATAATGGCGGCGGCAGTGGCCGACTACCGGCCAGCGGAAGTAGCGACCCAGAAGGTCAAGAAAGGCGCGGAGGACTGGACTATCCAACTCCATAAGAACCCGGACATCCTGGGCGAGGCCAAAGGTCGCTTCGTGAAGGTGGGGTTCGCCGCCGAGAGCCAGGACCTCCTTGCCAACGCAAGGGAGAAGGCTGCCCGAAAGTCCCTGGACCTGATTGTGGCCAACGACATCACCGCCGAGGGCAGCGGCTTCGCGGTGGACACCAACAAGGTCATCCTGATAGACGGAAAGGGGCAGGCCGAAGACCTGCCCCTTATGCCAAAGTCTGAAGTCGCAGACCGGATACTGGACCGGGTCCGGGACCTTATCGCCTCCCGCTCCTGAGCTAGCGTCCCGCTATTGCTCTCCCAGCGGCAAGGGTGGGGGACGACCGCTGGATGCCCGACAGGATTATGTTGAACCCCTGTTCCAACCGCATCTCGACCTCGGATGGGCTGGCGGACACCGCACAGGGGACCTCAAACTCCTTGCAAGCGGCCAGAACGTTCATTATCGCCTCCTGCACCTCCGGGTCGTTGGGGCGGCCCGGCTTGCCCATGGACGTGGACATGTCACCCGGACCTGGCCAGACGGCACCGATCCCCTGCTTGTTCCTCAAGATGTCTCGAATGTTCTTTACTCCCTGAGCTTCCTCCACGATCCCGATGAGCAGCATGTTGCCGTCGGGGTCGAGGGGCCAAAGATCAGCAGCGTCGTAGTACTCAGGGATGCTGAGACCCCAGTACCTGGCGCACAGCCGCAGCCACCAACCCCGCTGGCCTTCCGGTTCGAAGTCGGCCACACCCGGCACCTGCGGGTATCTGGCGGCCACCGTAACGGCAAGCGCGTCCTCCGGCGTGTTGAGGTGGGGCACAACCAGCCCATAGACGCCGGTGTCGAGGGTCTGCTTGATTACCCACTGGTTACTGGCGGCTTCCCTGGAGTTTGGCGGAATGCGCACGAGCGGGACCACGTCGGGCTGTAGGTTCCCCTTCTCGGCGATGTTCTTCCTGCTGAGCAGATACTGAAGAGACACTCGGAGCTGCTCGAAACCGAACGCCTCGTGTTCCGTCTCCAGAATTATCATGTCGAAGTCTGAGTCCGCGACGAAAGTTATGTCGTCAATGTTGCCGCTGGGCACCGTTCCCGTGCTGAATACGGTCTTGCCCTGTTCCAGAAGCTCTATCGCTTTGTTCAACCTCAGCTTGTCCGCCATCGCCAACCTCCTTAGCCGCTTAATGCCAGGGCCGCTGCGTCACCTGCTCGAATCATTCGCCTGCCGCCTATCTTAGCCCCTGAGCACGGGGTTGCGAGCAGCCCGTGTTTCGTCCAACCTTGCCATGGGCGTCGAGTGAGGGGCGCCCTTGACCAATTCCGGGTCTTCAGATATTTCGCGGTCGATGCTTCGCATGGCGTCTATGAACGCGTCGACCGTCTCCTTACTCTCGGTCTCGGTGGGCTCTATCATCAGCGCGTCATCCACTATCAGAGGGAAATACATCGTTGGGGCGTGGAAGCCATAGTCAAGCAGCCTCTTAGCGATGTCCAGCCCCCTTACACCTCTGGCCTTCTGGGTCCGAGGTGAAAAGACCACCTCGTGCATGCAGGTCCGCTTGTAGGGGAGGTTGTAGATGTCCTCCAACCTCTTTAAAACATAGTTTGCGTTAAGTACGGCGTTCCCGCTGGCTTCCCTCAGACCCGGTTCTCCCATAGTGCGGATGTAGGCGTAGGCACGGACTAACACGCCGAAATTGCCGTGGAAGCCGCACACCTTGCCGATGGTCTTTTCCGGGGCCGTCAGCTCGTATACTTCCCCACCGCCCTTTTGAACTGGAAAAGAGACGGGAGCGGGCAGATAAGGCGCCAGGGTTTCGTTGGCGCACACGGGACCTGCTCCGGGGCCGCCACCTCCGTGGGGCGTCGTGAAGGTCTTGTGGAGGTTCAAGTGGGCCACATCAAAACCCATCTCCGCCAGCTTTACCCGGCCGAGCAGGGCGTTCATATTGGCGCCGTCGCCATAGACCAAGCCCCCGGCGCTGTGGACCGCGTCGCAGAGGTCGAGGATGTTGGTGTCGAATAGTCCCAGAGTGTTGGGCTGGGTGATCATGACCCCGGCCAGGGTATGGTCGGCTACGGCCTTGAGGCTCTCCAAGTCCATGTTGCCGTCGTCGTCGGACTTCACGGTGACGACATCGAATCCTGCCATGGCCGCCGAGGCCGGATTAGTCCCGTGGGCGCTGTCCGGTATGGCCACCCTGGTGCGATGGATGTCTCCCCGTTCTCGGTGGTAGGCTCGAGCCATCAACATGCCTGAAAGCTCGCCCTGTGCTCCGGCCAACGAGGCCAGACTCACCGCCTTCATCCCTGTAATCTCCGCAAGATAGGTCTGGAGCCTGTGGAGCAGCATCAGGGCGCCCTGGACGTCCGAATTGGGCTGAAGCGGATGGATGCCCACGAACCCCGGCATGAACGCCATCTCGTCATGCAGCTTGGGGTTGTACTTCATGGTGCAGCTGCCCAGCGGATAGAAGTTGGTGTCAATGGAGTAGTTCAACCGGCTCAACAGCGTGAAGTACCGGACGACCTCCGGCTCGGTGATTTCCGGGAACTCCAGACTTTGCCTCAGCAGCGACTTGTCGGGCATCGGCTGCTCAGGAACGTCTATGTCAGGCAAAGCGGCGCCCCGGCGTCCTGGCACACTCCGCTCCATCAGGGTCGAGCGATTGTTCATCGAAGCCCGGACTCCGGACGTCATTTGGCCGCCTCGTCCAGAGCTGAAGCTAGGGTGTCTATCTCTTCGCGGGTGTTCATCTCGGTGACACAGACCAGCATCCCGTTTTCGACCAGGTCTGATATGTCCAGACCTCCTACGATGTTTCGTCCCAGCAGAGAAGAATTGACCTGTGAGGGCGGCCTGGGGCAATTCACGACAAACTCATTGAAGAAGACTCTATCAGAGGGCACGGAGTAACCGGACAGCGAATCAATCAAAGAGGCTGTGTAGTGGGCTTTGTGGTAGCAAAGCTCCGCCGCCTGGCGCAACCCTTCTTTGCCCATGATAGCCATATAAACGGTGGAGGCCAGTGTCATAAGGGCCTGATTGGTGCAGATGTTGCTGGTGGCCCGCTCCCGGCGGATATGTTGCTCCCTGGCGCTCAAGGTCAGCACGTAACCCGTGTCCCCTCTGGCGTCCACCGTGCGTCCGGCTATCCTCCCGGGAATCTGCCGGACGTATTCCATACGGCTTGCGAAAAGTCCGTAGTAGGGGCCTCCGTAACTGATGGGTATGCCGAGGGCCTGGCCTTCGCCAGTGACTATGTCGGCGTTGTACGCCCCTGGAGACTTGAACAGCGCCATTGCGATGGGGTTCGCCGAGACTACGAACAGCGCCCCTGCGTCATGGGCCTGCTTTTCCAGTCCGGACATGTCCTCCACGTATCCAAAGAAGCTGGGGTATTGGACCAGGAGACATGCCGCTTCCGGAGGCAGGGCGGCCCCCGGCTCTATGTCCGTCACCTCGATGGACTGGGGCGCCGTATAGGTCGCCACCACCTGCCGATAGGTCGGTGAGAGTGTATTCAGCGCTGCTACGTTCCTGCGGCCTGTGATGCGGCAGGCCATGAGAGCCGCCTCGGCCAGGGCTGTGGCGCCGTCATACATGCCTGCGTCGGCTACTTCCATTTCAAGCAGGTTGCACACCAAGGTCTGGAAGTCGAATGTGGCCTGAAGAGTCCCCTGGCTGACCTCCGGTTGGTAGGGGGTATAGGCTGTGAGGAACTCGCCTCGGGTTATGAGGGCCCGGACGACGCTGGGGATGAAATGGTTGTATGCTCCACCGCCCAGATAGGACGACCTCTGCCCTAGATGTTTATTCTCCTCGGCGAGTGCGGCCATCTCTCGCCGAAGCTCGAGTTCTGACATCGGAACGGGCAGGTCCAAGCGCGGGTCTCGCAGGGCTTGGGGAATGTCGAGGAACAGGTCGTCTATCGAGGCAGCGCCCACCACGTCGAGCATATCGCGACGCTCGGCGTCCGTGTTGGGTATGTAGTGGTTAGGCGCTCTTTCGGTCACTGCTCCACTCAGCGCTTGACCAGATCTCTCGTCTCAGGTCCTCTGGAGCCGCTGGCACGTATGGCCGAGGGCCCAGATAGTGCCAGGGGCCGTCAGTCCGATGGTTCAGCCAGCAGGTCTTCGTATTCACTGGCCGTCAACAAACCGTCCAACTCCGACAGGTCGGAAAGACCCACTCTTAGAAGCCATCCCTTGCCGTAGGGGTCGTCGTTGACCACCTCGGGGCTGTCCGCAGCCTCCTGGTTGGTCTCCAACAGTTCTCCGCTCACCGGCGAAAAGAGGTCGTTGACCGCCTTCACCGATTCGATCTCTCCGAACTTGCCAAATTGCTCGAGCCGGGCGCCCGGCAAGGGCAAATCCAAGAAGACCACGTCCCCCAACTGGTCCTGGGCGTAGTGGGTGACGCCGACAACCCCCGTGGTCCCGGACTCCAGCTTAACCCACTCATGCTCTTTGGAATATTTCCTGTCGGTTGGGTTCATTTTGAGGCGCCTCTGGAGTAGAAAGGCATGTCCACCATTTCCGCCTGTGAGAGTTTACCACGTATGTCAACAAAGATTTCCCGGCCCGAAGACGCGGTGTCGGCGTCCAAATACCCCATCGCAATCACCCTCCCCAAAGTGGGTGAATGGGTCCCGCTGGTCACCGCGCCGACGACCTTCCCTTCAGACGTCAGCGGATAACCGTTCCGGGCTATGCTCCGCCCTTCTACGTTCAGCCCCACCAACCTGCGCGAGACGCCCTCCTCCAGCTGGCGACGGACAACGCCTGCTCCGACAAAGTCATGGTCTAGCTTGGCGAACCTGTCGAGACTCGCTTCAATAGGCGTGGTCGTGGGGTCAATGTCGTTTCCGTGGAGCGGAAGGCCTGCCTCCAAGCGAAGCACGTCCCTGGCTCCCAGACCGCAGGGCGACGCTCCCTGTTCCATCAACGCCCGCCACAACTCCGGGGCTTCTCCGGCTGCAACCGTCAGCTCGAACCCGTCCTCGCCCGTGTAACCGGTGCGGCCTACAAAGGCGTCGATTCCAGACGCCGTAGTGTTCGCGGACGCAAAAAACCTGAGCGATGACAAGTCGAGGGGACTGATTCTTCCCAGGGCTTGAACCGCCTGGGGCCCTTGGAGGGCTATCATGGCGGTGCTTTCGGTGACATCGTCCATTGACGTCTCCGGAAACTTCTCCGCCGCCCAACCCTTAATCCATTCCACTACCTGCGGGCGGTTGGACGCGTTGCAGACCAGAAGGAACTCTTCATCGGAACGGCGATAGAAGACCACGTCGTCAATAATTCCGCCCTGTTCGTTGCATATCAGGGCGTACCGGGCCCTTCGAACCCTCATGGAGGATGCGTTGGCGGTCGTGACCCAATCCAGCAAGCCTGGGGACTGGGAACCCGTAATTTCCAGCCTACCCATGTGGGACACGTCGAAGATTCCCGCCCCGGACCGCACTCCACGGGTCTCGGCCAGTATCCCCTGGTACTGGATCGGCATCTCCCACCCCGCAAAGGGAACCATGCGGGCGCCGAGGGAAACGTGTAGGTCATAGAGCGCGGTGTGAGACAGGTCAGCTGTCATTGGATCGAACCGAACAGATGCTTAGCCAAACAATCCCGGGGGCAGGAGGTTAATCGTCGTCGCCTGCGTGGACCTTTGACGCGTCTCCGGCGACGGACTCTACTTCTAAGCCGTAGTTGATGGCGTAGAGCCTTGCGTAAGCGCCTCCCTTGGCCAGAAGCTCGTCGTGGTTCCCCACTTCAACCAACTCTCCACTATCCAATACTACGATCTTGTCGGCGTTGCGGATTGTCGAAAGGCGGTGGGCTATAACCAGCGAAGTCCGTCCCTGGAGGACCTCTCGCAGGGCTGCCTGAATAAGCAGTTCGGTCTGTGTGTCGATGTTTGCAGTGGCCTCGTCGAGAATCAGAATCTTGGGGTCGCAAACTATGGCCCTGGCAAAGCTCAAGAGCTGCCGCTGACCCACACTCAGGTTGATGCCACGCTCGGCCAGCATGGTGTCGTAGCCGTTTTCCAGCCCCATGATGAAGTCGTGGGCGCCGACGGCCTTGGCCGCGGCCATCACGTCACCGTCCGAGACCTCTTCGTGGGAGTATCGGATGTTCTCCATAACGGTGCCGGTGAACAGATATGGTTCCTGAAGCACCATGCTCATCTGGCTCACCGCAGACTGGCGCTTCACGCTTCTCAGGTCGTGGCCGTCTATCTTTATGCTTCCGCCGGTTACGTCAGCGAACCTGAGCAGCAACGTAACGAAGGTGCTCTTGCCGGCTCCGGTGGCGCCAACCAGGGCCACCGTCTCTCCCGGTTCTATCTCCAGGTTCACGTCCTTCAGCACCTCTACCCCGGGGACGTAGTGGAAGTTGACATGCTCGTATTGGACACGCCCCTCTATGGTGGGCATCTCCACCGCTTTGTCTGCGTCCTTCACCTCGGGCTTCAAGTCAATGATTTCGAAGATTCGGACTCCCGCCGCCATGGCCCGCTGGAGTTGGCTGTACTGCATGGCGAGGTGCCGCACGGGCTCCACGCTGCGCTGAATGTACATCGTGAATGTGACCATCACCGCCCAGTCGAGCGAGCCGCCAAGCACACGCTCGCCGCCGAAAACGATGATCACTCCAATGGCGAATCCCATCAACAACTCGACCATGGGGTTGAGGGCGCCGGAGAAGCGGCTAGCCTGCACATTGGCGTCGAGGTATTCCTGGTTGAGAGTATTGAAGTGCTTCAGGTTCTGGTCCTGGCGGTTGAGGCTCTCCACTACCCGAATGCCCGATATGTTCTGGTTGTACTCTCCGTTGACCATAGCTATGGCTCTTCTGATGCGCATGAAGGACCTCTTGGCAAACCTCTGCCAAAAGAAGAGCAGTCCAACAAGTACGGGAAGCATGGCCATGCATATTAGAGTAAGCTGCCAGTCTATGAACATCATGATGACCCAGATTCCGACCAAGCTGAGCATGTCGGCCATGCTCTGTACGAAGAGCTCGAAGGCTTCCTGAACCTGAATCAAGTCGCTGGTGTTCCGGGACATGATTCTGCCTATCGCCGTCCTGTGGAAGAAGGAGGGAGACAACCTCTGGAGGTTCCGAAACATCTGGTTCCGGACGTCGTAGAGGATCGCCTGGCCTACTCTGGGCATGAACGCGAACTGGACATAGTTGGCGAGGAAGTGGATGACCATGACTCCCATGAATATGGCGCCCATGATGTGGACGCCATTGACGTCCCCATCATTCACGAACTGTTTTATGCCCAGATAGAGCAGAAGAGGCAATGAGACATTGGCTGCCACGTAGACCAAAACGCTCGCAACGGCTATTGAAACGTGCAGTTTCTTGTTATGGAGGTATCGCAGCAACCGGGTTACCACTTTGTGGTCGTAGGCGGCGCCGGTGATGCCCTCGTCGGAAAGCCCTTCCATGTTGGCGGCGCGAAAACCGTCGGACTGAAGGCCCCTGACGCCTCCCATCATCATGCCACCGCCCATTCCTCCGCCGAAACGCATTAACCGGTCCCTCCATCCCTGACTACTGCTGGGGCGGCGCTGACGTTTGCCCCGTCTCCGTTGGAGCTGGCCAGTGTGGCGTCCATCAGGACGTCCTCCTGGGGCTTCAACTGCAATTCATATATGTCCCGGTACATGCCGGCCTTCGCCATAAGCTCGTCATGGCTGCCCTGCTCGGCCACACGACCGTTGTCCAACACCATGATTATGTCGGCTTCCCGGACTGTGCTTAAACGGTGGGCTATGACGAAAGTCGTCCTACCCTTCATAACCTCTTTCATGGCCTGATGAATTTGCCGCTCGGTTTCAACGTCCACACTGGAGGTCGAATCATCCAAAACCAGCACCGGAGGGTCAAGTAGGATGGTTCGGGCTATAGATAGCCGCTGCCTCTGGCCTCCCGAGAGGGTTACTCCTCTCTCCCCCACCCAGGTGTCGTAGCCGTCGGGCAAGCTGGCGATGTGGTCATGGAGTTGGGCGGCCTTTGCCACCCTGACCACGTCGTCCATCGTGGCGCCTGCGGCCCCGTAGCCGATGTTGTCCCTGATTGTAGCCCCGAAGATGAAAACGTCCTGCTGGACGATGCCCACGTTTCTCCTGAGGGACTCCAGAGTGAAGTCTCTGATGTCCTGGCCGTCGACCAGCACCCGCCCATCCGTGGGGTCGTAGAAGCGCGGCAGCAGGTTCACCACGGTGCTCTTGCCGCTGCCAGGGGCGCCCAAAAGGGCCACAACGGATCCGGTAGGAATATCGAACTCCAAGCTTTGCAAGGCGGGTATCTCTGGTGCGTAGGAAAAGCTGACTTTCTCAAAGCGGACGTTGCCTTCCGTGCGACCTATGGGCTTCGCGTCGGGCTTTTCCACCACGGGCGACATAGCGTCGAGGATGGCGAACAGTCTCTTGCCCGACGAGGCCGCCCTGGCGAAGCTGTTGACTATAAAGGGCAGCATCCTGATGGGGGCGTTGATTTGGTTGAGGAGCAGGATAAAGGTAGTCAACTCTCCTGGGGTGATGTCTCCGTTGATGATTTCCAGACCGCCGTACCAGAAGAGTCCACCCAGCACCGCTGTAAAGTAGAGGGTCATCCAGGCGCTTTCAGTTCCCTGGAGACGCTCCGATTTGTAATGCTGGTCTCTTAGCTCCGCGACTTTCTTATCGTACTTCCGGCTCTCGTGGTCCTCGCTGGCAAAGGCTTTGACAACATGCATTCCGGCCAGGTTCTCCTGGAGAACGGTCACGGACTCTCCCATTATTTCCTGGGTGCGAGTCCAGTACTCTCTGCCCTTGCGCCCCACGACTCCGGCCCTCATAGCAACGAAAGGCGCGAAAGCTATGGAGATCAGGGTCAATTCCCAACTGATGAACATCAGCCAGATTCCCAGCGCTATCAGCCTGACACCCACCTCTATGGAACGGACCAGACCCATCATCACGAAACGACGCACCGCCTCCACGTCGGAGGTGGCGTTGGACATCAGGCTGCCTGTGTGCTCCTTGTCGTGGAAGGCGAAGCTTAGGTGCTGCAGCTTGTCGTAGAAGGAGTTGCGCAGGTCGTAGGAAACCTTTTGAGCGAGGGTGTCAACAAGATAGGTGCGGACGCCGTCCAAAGCTCCCCGGGACAGCCCCACTGCCATCAGTATGCCCGCCCACATGATCAGAGTGGAGCGGGTTACGTCGCTGAGGGAAACGATTTTCCCGCCGTCAAGTACGACCAGCAGGTCTACCGCGTGACCGATAATCCAGACGATGCTAAGTGCTGCGGCGATAGAGCCAAAGAAAGCGATGTAGGCTATGATCAGGCGCTGCTTGTAGCGCCATGACATGCCCGTAATTCGAATCAGTGTTTGCATATTATAAGACGGGATTCGGGCCAGGCCCTGCCCGGCGGGAAGAGGCCGCGTCTGCCTAGTATCAGCAAACGGATTATAATACTATCCCACCATTACGCACAACCTTCTACGGCCCGACCTTATTCCCATTCACCGCCGGCGGAGGTGTACCCCGTGAAGCGGGTAAGGTATCTTTGGAGGAAAGCGGCGCTTAAAGCTGGAATATCTTCCTGTATACGGCCGGCGAGCCCGTGGCATGGGTCATTACAGCCCGCATCTCCGGTGACTTGGGGTTGGACTCCCGGGCCTTGAGCCATTCGTCGGTCTTGGAGACCTCCGTGTCTTCCAACTCGTAGATGGTGCCGTACTTGGGGTCTCCCTCCACCGAAACGAACCGACGCCCGCGTATACAGCCCGGCACGGCCTCATACCCCGGAATGTAGATGTTGTTGTACCAGTCATTGAACTCGGCGTCGTGCTCGGCGGGCACGCTCATCCGTCCTATCTGCAAGGCCGGAGCCAGGTCGTCCGCCGCCGCCGCGTCCGACAGCCGGTCAGGGTGAATCATCCGGTAGATGTATCGGACCACGTTGTGGCCGATTATCAGCGGGGACATCCGCTTGGTCCATTCGGTGGGATTGTCCCGGAGCTTGACGAACTCCGGGCTGTCCCAGACTTCCGGCGTCTCCATTTCGTATACAGCCAGGTACTTGGGGCCGCCGCTGACGGCTTCGTACCTGGAGCTATTCAATATCCCCGGCAAAGCGGTCACCTCGGCCAGGTGCTCCTCGTTGTACCAGCGGTTGAACTCGTCCTCTTTATCGGCGGAGACGTCCGTGGCAATCATGAAGATTCCGGCGCCTTTTCTTTTGGTCATTTCCACCCATCCATAATGAGACTGGTCATCCTGAAACTGGGGCAGCCTACAGCTGAAATATCTTTTTGTATATTGCTGGGGAGCCTTGTGCGTGAGTCATCCCGGCCCTGATTCCTTCAGACCTGGGATTGGACTCCCGCGCCTTGAGCCATTCGGGGGTCTTTGAGACCTCCGTATCTTCGAATTCGTAGACCGTGCCGTACCTGGGCTCACCCTGGACTGAGACGTAACGCCTGCCCCGCAGGACACCGGGGACCTTTTCGTAGTCGGGGATGTAGATGTTGTTGTACCAGTCGTTGAATTCCTCGTCCAACTCGTCGGGCACGCTCATCCGGCCCAGTTGAATGGCCGGGGCCAGATCGGCTTCCGCCGTGGCCGAATCGAGACTTGTCGGATGTATCCGGTCGTACACATACCGAGCGAAGTTGTGGCCTATGACGCTGGGAGACATCCTCTTGGACCACTCGCTGGGATTGGTGGCGAATCGCCTGAACCCTTCCTGCTCGGCGTATACGCCGGCTGTTTCCAGCTCGTATATCGCCAGGTACTTGGGGCCTCCTTGCACCGCTTCGTAACGCGCGCCGTTCAGGACTCCTGGCACCGACGTTACGTCACCCAGATGTTCCTCGTTGTACCAGCGGTTGAACTCCTCTTCCTTGTCCGCGGGCACATCCGCCATAACCAACAGAAGTCCGGAGCCTTTTCGTGCCATATTCCCACCCCTTGTTGGATGTAATAGAGTCTAGCCAACTTTTTTCACGGAGGGACTAGAGACGCCAGGGTTCCCCCTCGGGCGGCTCGTCGGAGAGCTTCCACTGAGGGATGGTAAGGCCCTCAGACTCGTCCTGATAGACAATCTGCACCCTCTTGCCGATGGCGCAGTTTTCCTCCTTCTCAGGACCGAAATTGTCGTCCACCAGGTTGGCGGTGATTCTCAACCCGTCGTCGGACGTTGGCTGTCCCCTCTGTTCGTCCAGCTCCACCAGGACTATGGCAAAGGGAGCGAAGTCTTTGAACCCGGTCATCACCGTGTGGGCGACTATCTGGTAGCTGTATATCGTGCCCTTGCCGCTAACCTCCTGCCACTCCCAATCGTAGGACGGGCAGAAGGGGCAGCCGTGGCTGGGCTCTCCCCGCATGAGTCCGCAGGACGTGCACTTCTTGCACACCAGCTTGTGGTCCCTGGCCGCCTCGAAATAACCGGAATATTCCGTGTCCTGCTCGGGTATGTTCAGTCTCAGATTGCGGTACTCGTAAGTGGGCATGGCTATCTCCTCATGATAAGGGCCGAACCCATCAACGGGCTGCCCCATCCCATATTCATGGATGTCTCGGCGTCTTTCACCTGGCGGCACCCCTTCTCGGAGTAGTCGTAGGTGTGCTCGCCGTTCTGCCAGTTGGGGCAGTAGTCGTCAGCCAGCCCTCGCAGCTGCCGGACGTTTTCGATGACCATGTTCATGCCGTGGGTGTATCCCTCGCACAAGTGGCCGCCGCTGGTGTTGTTGGGCCGCTTGCCCCCCAGGTTGATTGTGCCGCTGGTGACGTAGTCCTTGCCCTCGCCCTTCTTGCACCATCCGTAGTCCTCAAACTGGAGCAGGGTGGTGAAGGTGAAGGCGTCATAGCAGCCCGTCAAGTCCACGTCCTCGTGTTCGATCCCTGCGAGATCAAAGATTCTAGGGCCGATGTAATAGCCCGCAACACGGGTGATTGGGCCGCGTTGGTAGTGGGACTCGCCGCCCCACTTGGTGCCCCGGCCCTGCACCGCCCTGATGTATACGGGCTTCTGCTTCAGGTTTTTGGCCCGCTCCGCTGACGTTACTATCAACGCGGTGGCGTTGTCCGTCTCCAGACAGCAGTCCAGCAGGTGGGCGCAGGGACGAATTATCCACCTGGAGTTGAGCACGTCGTCCACCGTCACACGTTCGGGCATGATGGCCTTGGGATTGTTGGAAGCGTGGTTGCTGTGTGCCGCCTTTATAGCCGCCAGGTGCTCGCTCCGGGTGCCGTACTCCATCATGTGCCGGGTAAAAGTGTATGCGAAGTTCTGGACGGCGCTCTGAAGACCGTAGGTCCGCTTGCCCAGGTCGGCGCCTGAGACGGGCGCCGCTTGCCGGACTCCCGTGCCACCTATTCGCACCTGGGAGTAGCCGTTCATGGACCTGAATATGGCCACGGTGTCGCACATTCCCGCTTCGATGGCTCCAACCGCGATGCCGATTAGCGCCTCGGTGCTGGATCCTCCGCCGGAACAGTCCATGAAGAAGTTGAGCCGTACGCCGAGGTCGTACATTATGGTGGTGGAAGTGGTGGAGTCTCCTCCGTGGTAGCTGAGCATCCCGTCCACCTGGTCGGCGCCCAGACCGGCGTCGTCCATGGCGTGCTGGACGGCTTCCACCGCCATCGCCCGTGTAGTGCGTCCGGAGTTCTTGCTGTACTCGGTTTCGCCGACTCCGACGACACAATATTTGTCCCTATGTTCCCAGACCATGCTGAATCCTCCTGAGGGATTTTGGGGGCTGTGGGGCGCCAATCGCCATTATAAACAAACCTGAAGAAATGACAACACGAGGCTGGACGACGCCCGGGCGCCCTAGGAGCCGGCGGAGCTCCAGACCACCGCCGCGGCTCCGAGAAGACCGGCATCATCCCCCAGCGGGCTGACTTCAATGGTGAACCCCAGCTTCTTTATGTGGTCCATCGCGTGAGCGTCCACGTAGCTTTCCACGATGGGCCTCAACCGCCCCCACTCCTGGGACACACCACCGCCCAAAACGATGCGGTCAGGGTTGAAGGAGTGGAGAATCGTCACGAACCCACAACCCAGGGCCAGAGCTGCATCCTGGACCACCCCGGAAGCGAGCATGTCATTCCGGGACGCCGCCTGAAACACCATCTCCGAGGTGACTCGGTCTAGATCGCCGCCTGCCATATGCGTTAGCGCCGAAGGCTGTCCTTGCCGGAGGCGTCGGACGGCGCTCTCCGCAATGCCCGTCCCTGAAGCCAAAGCGCCGAGGCAGCCCTGGCCGCCACACGCGCAGGGAGGCCCGTGTGGGTCGACGCAGATATGCCCCAACTCCCCGGCCATCCCGTAAGCCCCTGTCAGGAGGCGCCCATCGGTTACGATTCCGGCTCCTATGCCGGTGCTGATGGTCAGGTAGACCAGCATTTTGGCCCCGGCGCCCAGCCCGTACATATATTCGCCCAGGGCCCCCAGGGTGGCGTCGTTTCCTGCGTAGACAGGCCAGGGATGCTTGGCTTCCCAGTGAGCCTTTAGTGAGAAACCGTCCAGCGTTGGAAGATAGGGCGGTGCGTACAGGACGCCTGTATCAGGGTCAACGGGGCCAGCGAGCGCCAGGCCGACCCCCTGGATGGTCCGTGGAGCCGCCTCGTCGACAGTTTCTTCCAGCAACGCATCCAAGCGGGCGAGCAGACGTTCCCTGGACTCGCGTCCTTCAGACCGCACCCGTTTGCGCCAGACGACCTCTCCTGAACGCTCCACTAAGGCGATTCGCAGGAGCGTGCCGCCCAGGTCGATGCCTATGGCCAACGGGTCGGAGCTAGGACCTGTCATTGCGTATCTCCACCTTCTGCGGCCAGCGACAACCCCTTCAGGGCGTTCCGCAATTCAGCTTCGTCTATAGGGCCTTCCCAGCGTTCAACGATTCCGCCCTCAGCGTCGATGAAGAACTTCACCGGCAACCTGGCCACCCCGTAGCTGATGGCCAGAAGGCCCTCAGAGTCCCACACGTTGGGATATTCCAGCCCGAATTCCTGGATGTGGCCCAACGCCCCGGTTATGCTTTCGTCCAAAGCCACTCCTATAAATTCCAGGTCAGTTCCCTCCAAGTCCCGGTAGACCTGGGCCAGTGCCGGGGCCTCGTCACGGCACGGCGGGCACCAGGACGCCCAGAAGTCCAACAGCACTGCTTTTCCCTTCAGGTTCGAGAGCCTTATTTCAGCGCCGTCCAGGCTTTGCCGGTGGAAGTCCGGGGCCTGTCTCTGCTCGATGACCACGGTTCCGAACTCGTTGACCACGCCCAGTCCGCCAGGGGTTCCTCCTGATTCCGCCAGAGCCCAGCCCAACACCGCAAAGAGGGCGGCGACCGGCACGACCGCAACCGCTATCAACAGGTTACGTTTGCGGTTGTCTGCGCCCCTTTCATCGACTGCGGGCAGTCCTCGCTCACTCATCCCGCTTCTGGTCCCTGGCCGGAGTCCAGGTGTCTCTGCATCAGCAGCGATTTGAACTCTTCCCTTTTCACATTATATTCGTCCAGCTCTATTCCACCCGATTCGTAGAGATCGTCGAGCATGGCTATCTCTCGCACCAGTCCTGCCCGGTCCAGTTCCGGGTCAGGTCCCTCTTCTGCACCAGCCCCGGCCAGCCCAGCGTGTCGCCGTTTCCCTATAATCACATAGGCAAGTAGCCCGGCCATAACAGCCCCGACCAGCGCAGGCAGCGCTGCTTTCAAGTATGGCCCTTCGGTGATTCCTTCTCTGATGCGGCTGCCCAGGGACGGCCTGGGGAGTCCGTCCAGTCCGATGTTGAACCGGGCCGCAGCCGGGAGGTTGGAGGCTTCCCATGCCATATATTGCCGTCCCGCCAAGTCTACCGACGACGTAGCCGTGACCAGAGGCGGCAACCGGACTTCGCCCGTCCCTGCCTCCACCAGAAGCCGGAATGTCCCCGCGCCCATAGGAAAGGAATGGGTGAACTCCATGGAGTCTCCATCATAGGGCATCCGGTAGCTATAGGACACCCTGTGTTCTCCCGGTACAACCGGAGACGATATTGCGAACCCTGTCCCAACGGTGATCACCTGGCCCCCTGGCATGTCCGAAGCCACCTCTAATTCCAATGCCTCCGGCGGTCTGGAGAAGCGCAGGAACTGCATCATAGCGGGCTGAGACAGATCGGGAATGAAAGCGCGGTCCGACGTGTTGGTCAGAGTCAGCACCTCAATAGCCGTTACACTGTCCTTGGACTCCCGCGCCCCTCTGAGCAGCAGCACGTCCGATTCCACCACGATGTCGTCTATCGTGCCCGTCGGCTCATATACGATAACCTCCACCGGCGCCAGGAAGAAGTCGGGCGAGAGGTTTACACTGTACAGTATGTCCCCATAGCGGGCGGCAACGGCGTAAGATGCTCCCGTGATGACCTCCACGCCGGTAAACTCGAATCGGCCTTCGGAGTCGGTGGTGGCCCTGGCGACGTTGACTATACCCGTGTCGGCGATGACGTGGAGGGTTACGTCCAAGCCGTCGGGCGCTTCGGACCCAACGGTGCCGTTAATGACCCTTCCCGATATGACGGCGGACTCCTGGGCTGTTGCGTGGCCGGACGAGGCCAGACATACGGCGGCGAGCGCCAAACCTGCCACGGCCAAGGCCCGACTAGCCAAGCTAAGACGAAGGGCCGTCGTTCTCATGGCTGTCCGGTGTTTCGTCCAACGCCCCGGCGGACTCATCGGAAGTCGGGGGGCCATCGTCTGAAATGGACCTGGCTGCAAGAATCTCGGCCTCCAACTCGGCGTCCGTCTCTTGGAGCTTCAGATCCTCTTCCCGGAGAAGCGAAGCCGCCCGGACCCGGTAGTCCCTGAGCCGTCCCTGATACTCCTCCTCGTCCAAGCGGCCGAGTTCTCGCTCCAGTTGGAGCGTACGTATCTCATCCAGCGCGGCCTCCTCAGGTTGGGCCATTCCTGCACTTGCCGATTGGAACGGCCTCTGGCTGCGCCTGGACCTGACAAAGGGATATACGACCACTCCGATGGCAAGAAGAGCTAGTAGGACTCCGATGGCTATTCCCAAGTCACTGCCGGCCGGTCTGAATTGTGACCCGATGATGCGACGGCGCTGAGATTTTATCACTCCAAAGGTCAGGCAAGAGAAATCTCATCGTTCTTGAAATAGCCGCCCAAGCGAAAAGCCGGGCCCATCCTGGGAAGCTAGTCTCCCCCTGCCGGAGCCGTTGCAGGTGTCCGAACGGGGGCGGGCGACAGCCTCCGCTGAGGCCACAACGCGATTACGGTCCCCAGCCCGAATATCGGCCCAGCCACCCACATCCACCACACCAGCGGATTTACGAAGACCCTGAAGCCCACTCTTCCTTCGTCCAGCGCCTCGCTGGGTATGATGTACAAGTCCTCCACCGGCGTTGAGCGGATGCCTGCTCTAGTGGCCGCTATGTTGAACCCTGGGTAGAACGACCTTTCGGCGTTGATCACGCCGACGAAGGAGTCTCCTTTGTATGCGTTAATCGTGGACACCCACTGAGTGCGGTCTGCCCGCAAGGTTGTCGTGGTGTCCACGTATTCCAGTCGATAGTCGCCGACTTGTGCCTGTTCCCCTGGCCCCAGTATCACGTCCTTCTGGATTTCATAGAAAGAGGAGCCGGTGATGCCCAAGGCCAAGAGGATTATCGCAATGTGGACTATATATCCGCCGTACCTGGGCCTGTTGGCAGAAATTAGTTTTACAAAAGCCAATCCATAGTTCTCTCCATGCCCCGCGCGCACCCTGGTCCCGTTGAACCATTCCAGCAGAATTCCCGCCAAAACCATTGCGCAGATGCCGAAAGAAGCCAGGGCGAAGGGTTTTTTCACGCCCAGCACGCCTATAACTGCCAGCGTGGCCGCCGCCGCAATCAGAGGCCCCGTCAAGCTCCTAATCAGCGTCCTCCATGACCCCCTGCCCCACGGCAGCAGCGGACCCACTCCCATCAGGAATATCAGTGCAATCATCAGAGGACCGTTCACCTGATTGTAGAAAGGCTCGCCCACCGTCACCGTGTCCCCTTGTGTAAGCTCCGAGATAAGGGGAAAGACCACTCCCCATAAAGTAACGAAGGCTATCCCCAGGAGAAGCAGATTATTGAGCAGGAAGGCCGCCTCCCGCGACAGGCTGGACTCCAGGTCTCGGGCGCTCTTCAGCACGTTGTAACGCCAGAAGAACAGCGTGAAGGGCGCCACTACACCAATCCCCGTGAACATCAGGAACACCCACCCCAGGGAAGACGCTCCGAAGGAATGCACCGACGGCACAGAGCCGCCCCTGTTCATGAACATCCCGTACAACGCCAAACCGAAGGCGATGTTTATCAGGACTATGTTCCACATGCGAAACATGCCCCGCCGCTTTTGCACCATGATGGAATGGATGAAAGCCGTAAGGGCGATGAATGGCATGAAGCCCGCGTTTTCCACCGGGTCCCATGCCCAGTAGCCGCCCCATCCCAGTATGGTGTAGGCCCACCATCCGCCCAGAAGCAGCCCGGACCCCAGAAGCGCCCAGGAGACTATGCCCCAGGTGCGCCCCGGGTCCACCCAGTCATCGCCCGTCTTGCCTGCCAACAGATGGCCCATTGCGAACGCAAAGGGGATCGCAACCGCGATCAGCCCCGCCATCATCACCGGAGGGTGGATGAACATGCCGGGATGGGTTAGAAGCGGGTTGATTCCCTGACCCTCTGCGGGCGTGAACTCCAGAGTGGCGAACGGATTGGCCATGAACAGCATGACGGCCAGGAAGAAAGCCGCCACCAGCATCATCACGCTATAGGCGTAGGACACGGTCTTGCCGGACCCTGTCCCGTCAGACATAGAAGGCGCAAGCTTCACGGCTATGGCGGACATCGCGGCCAAGGCAAAGGCGATGTAGAGCAGCGACCCCTCGTTGCCCGCGTAGAAGGCGACCCAGGTGTAGACCCCGGCCATGGCCAGGTTGCTGTGCTCGGCCACGTATTTGATGCTGAAGTCGTGGTCGAGAAATGCCCCCACCAGTACAGCCACGGCTACGGCGAGCACAAAGACCAGCAGATAGCCGGCGTACCGGGCGCTGTCCACCAACGCCGCAACGCCCCTTGTCTGACCTACGACGGAGCCTACCGTCGAGTAGCCCGCCAGAGCCAGCCCTATCGCCAGACATATCGATCCAAGTTCAGCCACGGGAACCGCCTCCGTCTGTCTCGTCATCGTCTTCGGGTGAGTCGGTCTCGGGAGCGGGCAACAGTCCCAACTCTTGGTCCACCATGCTTAAGTACGGTTCAAGTTCCCCGTCGGATGGTTGGACCGTGACCGCCCGATTGGAGACAGTGGTACGCCTCATGGCGCCCACAACCAACACTAGCAGGACCAATGCTCCCAAGACGCCTACGGGCGGGACAACCCAGACCAGTAGGTTGAATCCGGACTTAGGGGGAGAAGCCAGGACATCTTCTCCATAGGACTCCACGAACAAGTCCAGAATCTGCTCCCTTGTCCAACCTTCCGCCAGCTTTTCTCTTACCAGGGCGCGCATCTGCTTGGCCAGCTGCACCTGGGCTTGGTCGATGGTCTCCGCAGGGCAGACCGGACATATCAGACTGCGGTCTATGGAATAGGCTACCGCTTCCAACTCTTCAGGAGTGTACGTCCCCGATTCGTTGGAAGAGCCGCCGCAAGCCGCCGTCAACAATAGAGCAAGCATAAGGCACGCAAGTGGGATCAAGCCAAAGAGAACGGGTAACCGCTGGGACGAGAAGCCGTATTTCTTCAACACGACCCGGGCCTTCCTGGGACCTGGTTTCCTCGTTGCCGGGAGCCGGCGTTCAGACTAGGGCGCTGGACAATCTGAGTGAACCTCAGGGCTCAGGCAGCCTTTAACGTAGTTTACGAGACTCCACCGCTCCTCGACGTTGAGCAGCTTGGAGAACTGGGGCATAACTACCGCGCCGTTGCTGATCCAGTCGAACGCCGCCCGGTCCGAGATGCTCTGTGCATGTCCGGGGTCCGCCGAACTCAAATCGATGCTCAACGTCTCCAGCGGCACGTAGCCATAGTCCTGCATCATTGTCTGCAACACCGGTCCGTCGCCCTTGCCAAGCGGGCCGTGGCACATGACGCAGTTGACAGCGAAAAGCCTGGCTCCCTGCTGAATGGACTCCCCCGGAATGGGGTTCTCGGCGCCGGCCGCTTCAACGCCGGTTATCGGGATGGCGCCCTCAGGCGGCGACAGCCTGGGAGGTTCGCTGTAACCGAAGGACTGGTGGTAGTGCATTTCGTAGAACAAGTCCACCGGATAGCTGCCGTTGGCGCACGCTCCGCTGGTGAGCGCCAACAACGCCAACGCGGCGACAAGCAACGCCCTTGGGCGTCTACTCAACACGGCGGCGACTCCCTCAGGAAACTTCCCAAACGATGTCAGACGACTACGGTTCACTAAGACGGGTCCCCTCGTTTTATGTCAACAGCCCCTGCCTGGGTTAAAGCCCTCTCCACCTGGTCGACCTCATTCGACTCGCAGTTCACGAGCACTCCAATGTACCCATCTGTTATGCGGTCGTCATAGAGGCCCAGGCTAACTCTGGGCAGCCTGGACTCAAATATGATGCCGAGAACGGTGAACAGGATGGCCCCCAGCATGGTCGCCTCGTAGGTGACGATGGCCATTGGAGGCAGCGAAAGGATGGGCTTGCCGCCAGTGACCAAGGGGTATGCCAGCTGGGTGGCTGAGGTCAGGATTATGCCCGCTGTCAAACCACACAAAGCTCCGACGAACGGGAAAATATAAAGCTTGTGGCTGCTCTCCCGTTCTCCGAATGCCCCTTCAGGGTACGGAGCGCCCGTCAGGAAATCGAAGTCGGCGTCGCTGATGCCGGAAGCTTTCAGATTGTCCCCCGCTTCCGCCGCATACTCAGCGTCGTTATAAAGGCCCAGGACTCCTGTTTTGGCCATTCTGTTTCCTCCCGGCCCTCACCTCCAACCCTTCCGCAATCGGAAGGTTGGGATGAGGCGCCTTAGTCCTCTCTAATAACCGCGGGAACGGTCCTCCGTCCTATTTGAATCTCCTGCTTCAATATCTCCCCCTCTTTAATGTCATATATAGGGATCAACGGGAACACCTTGGCGAACAGCAGCATAAGCAAAGACACCAGGGCGAAGGTCCCGATAACTATCACCACTTCCACTGGGCTGGGCGCGTAGGTGTACCACGTGAAGTTCAGGGTCTGCTTCTGGGCCAGCCCTGGCACGATGATAAGGAACCGTTCCAGCCACATGCCGATGTTCACCGACACACACGCGACTATCATCAAACCAGGGTTGCGCCGTATGCGTTTGAACAGCCACATGCCCACAGGGATGAAATAGGTGGTGCCCACGAAGGTCAGGAACAACCAGTTCCACGGCGGCTGGTCCATCATGAAGTCTTTTACGGCTATCTCGTCGGCCTCCAGCGAGTACAGGCCGAACATCAGCTCTATGACGAAGAAGAAGAACCATCCAGTGGCCACCACTATGAGCAGCCGTCCCAGGGAGTCGAAATGTTCGGGTCTAATGTAGTCCTGCCAGTTGAACATCCACCGCATGATGGCCATGACTATGACCACCGCCGCCACTCCTGAGTGGACCGCCCCGATGACGAAGTAGGGCGGGAATATGGTCGAATGCCAACTCTTGGCCGCGATGGCCATTGAAAAGTCGAAGGAGACTATGGAGTGGACGGACACGAACACGGGCAGGATCAACGCGGACAGCAGTATCCCCGCGATGATCTGCAGCTTCCATTGCCTCGGAGTTCCCCGCCACCCCAGGCAGAGTATCGAGTAGGCAACGCGCCTCGGACCGGTGGACCTGTCCCGTATGGCGGCCAAGTCGGGAAGCAGCGCTACGTACACGAACAGGATGGACGATGTCAGGTAAGTGAAAACGGCGCTGGGGTCCCAGACAAGCGCGGACCGCACGTTCATGTACACGCCCCGGGCGAAGTCGTAAGGGAAGACCCAGTAGAATATCCGCCAGGGCCTGCCGGTGTGAATCAGGGGCATGAGCATGGCCGTCATCAGGGAGAAGACGGTCAGCACCTCAGCTGCCCTGGTGGCGGGCCTGCGCCACTCAGCCTTGGAAAGCCTGAGTATGGCCGACAGCATAACGCCCGCATGGCTGATTCCGATCCAGAAGACGAAGTTGGTGATGAAGAATCCCCAGAATACCGGCCGGTTCAGCCCTGTGACTCCCAGCCCCTGGTTGATCATGTAGCCGGCCGCGCACATGGCGCCTACGACGAACACGCCAAGGAACGCCACCAGACCCCAGTACCAGAGTGGGGTCTCGTACAAGCTGTTCAGCAGGTTTCGATTGGCTTGCTGGTCAGTGACAGGTACGGTTTCCTGCATTGCGTCTCCCTAGTGTGGCCCGACTACTCGGGCTTCCCCAATACCATGTACTTGCCTTTGATGAAAGGCTTCCACAGAATGTAGAGCATTCCCTCCTTGAACTCCCACAGAGACAGTATCGGAACTATCCTCGTGGCCACAAGATAGAAGAGCGCCGCCGCTCCCAAGCCGCCCACTATGATGAATATGTCCCATATGTCAGGCAGCGCCGGCAGCAATGCAGCTGCCGTTTGCGCTCCGTGCGTTTCGAAGTCTGCGATGCTTTCAGCCCCCAACATCGACTCGGGTATGTTGAAAGCCGGCACATAGATGCGAATCATCATGAAGAACGCACCTATAATCACCGACGCCGCAGCTATGCTCGGCCCAACGACGCTCTTACGCACCGAGTTCCAGAGGAGCAGGGCGAACGGGATTATGAAGCTGAAGAAGAAGTTCAGCAGGAACACGGTCTTGTAGGACTCGAACATTATCAGCTTCATGACAGCCTGTTCCGTGGGGTCACGGCCATACCAGAAGGTCATAAACTCGGAGAACCAGAAGTAGCCCCACAACAGGGTGACTCCCAGCAATATTTTGCTGAACGACCAGAAGGGGTCAACTCCTATATAGTCCTTGTAGCCGCCCCACTGCTTCATTATGAACAACGTCACGATGACGACGCCTGCGCCGGCCTGAAACCCGGTCAGTGCATGATAGGGAGCGAATATGGAGTCCTTCCAGCCAGGAATGTAGCTCAGAGCGTAGTCCAGACTTATCAGGGTGTGAACGAAGATGAGCATCATGAAGTAGAGCCCGCCCATAATCGCCAGCATGCCCTTTTGTATAACCCAGTCACGCTCCGTCCCCTGCCATCCCAATGCCAGCTTGGCCCACAGCCCTTTGCGGACTCCGTCGCTGCGCTGGGCCAGCGCTGAGAAGTCAGGCCTTGCCGATACGTAGAGCACGGCCAGCCCGGCGACCGCCAAGCCAACCACCGCCAGGGTGTCCCAGAATAATGGCGCCCCGATAGGCGTTTCAAACCAGATGGTCCGGCGGTCCTGTCCGACGGCCAAGGCCCCGTCCCCGTTCAGGTCGATGGGGGACATCAGGAATATCATGGGTATGAACCACAGCACGTTCAGCACACCCACCACTGCGAACAATTCCGACGCTCTGGACAGCGGCCTACGCCAGTGGTTTTTCGTCCAGCGGAAGGCCACCGCCACCACGGGGGCCGAACCCACCGTGGCCAGCAGGAAGGCGAACATGGCTACGTAGTAGCCCCAGGCCTCACGGTTGTCGCCTCCGAACCCGTCACCCAGAGCCCGCACCAGGAATCCGACAATCCCCAGTCCTAGAAGTATGAGCAGGCCCAACATGCCCGCAGCCAACTTCGGGTCGAGCGTGATGGTCTTTCTGGTTACATGCTCGGTCACCTGCTCAGTGGTGAGCAGCGTCTCAGGAGGAGGCGTTCTGTGGTGACCGTGCTCGACCGAGCTAGCCATGGCCCACCTCATCCTTAGCATGGGTGTCTATCTTCTTCAGATATATCACGTTCGGTTCAGTCCCTAGCCGCGCCAGCAGCTGGTAAGGGCGTCCTTCCTTGACAACTTTGCTGCCGTTGGAGTCAAGGTCGATGTAATCTCGGACCTTGCTGTCGTCGTCGTGCAAGTCTCCGAATATCAGCGTATTTGTAGGGCAAGCCTGTACGCAGGCAGGAGCAAAGTTGCCCTCGGCCAACTCGGTGTCGGTGATGGCTCGGCCCTCCTGCCCTTCCACCTTCCGTTCGGCTTTCCTTATGCGTTGCACACAGAAGGTGCACTTCTCCATGATTCCCCGGGACCTGACGGTGACGTCGGGGTTGAGTTGGTTTCTCAGGCTCTCGGGCCACACAGGTTCCCAGAAGTTGAAGAACCTAACGTTGTAAGGGCAGTTGTTGGCGCAGTATCGAGTGCCCACACAGCGGTTGTATACCTGCACATTCAAACCTTGGTCGTTGTGGTAGGTGGCGTAGACCGGGCAGACGGGCTCGCAGGGCGCGTTCTCGCAATGCTGGCACATTATGGGTATGAACCTGGCTTTCACGTCCTGGAACGGCGTCTCTTCAGGTTTGGGGTCGACCCCGGAGGAACCGCGGTACTCGTCCGGCACGTCCCAGTAGCGCTCCACCCGAATCCATTCAAAGGCGCGCTTCTGATGGAACAGCTCTTCCGTGTTGATGGGCACGTTGTTTTCAGCCTGACAGGCTACGACGCACGCCTGGCAACCGGTGCACTTGTCGATGTCCACCACCATTGCCCATTTATGTTTGCGCTTCTGCGCCATAGACAGACCCGCCTTTCGCTATACACCCTGTTCGTTCTGTTCGTTACGCCTCAGCGTCGTTGGTTACGTGAACTATGTCCTCTTCCTTCGTGCCTATTGGGTAGGCCGGAACTATGCCTTCGAACTTGGCAACCTTAATGTTCCTGCCGGTGGGTTGAAGCACAACCCGGGTAGCTCCCCAGGGAAGGCTGTCCATTCCCTCTTCATATTCCAAAATCGCCAACGGGTTAGATCCTTGTCTTTCCCCGCTCCGGTTCCAATAACTCACACCTGGGGTGTGACCCTGACCTACGGGCACGCCCACCACTCCCGGGGGCATGGCCGGGTGGACATAGACAACCGCCTCGACGCTGCCCTTGCCGGTGATGAGATTCACCACGTCGCCCTCTTCCAACCCAATGCGCCTGGCCTCTTGGAGGTTCACCTCCACCCAGGTCTGCCATGCCACACTGGTCAGCGGGTCAGGGGCGCCCTGGAGCCAGGGGAGGTGAGCGTTCCGACCGTCCATCAGGGAGTTGGACAAGAATGGGACCATGACGTAGGAGTTAAGACCGCCCGTGCCCAGAAGCCTGCGGGCCTTCAAGCCGTCGGCGATGGACTTCAAGTCCGGCGCCTGAGAGGGGAGGTCCCGGGAGCGATTGCCTGGGTCCGACCAACCGCCGCGCTGCAGCAGTTTGTTCCAGAACCCGTCTATGGTTCCAGGAAGCTCATCTTCCAGGGGCGTCCCGCGGTTGAGGTTGAACAGGTCGGCTGCGTTTTGCTGCAGCATTGCCCTAAAGCTGTTGGGCAGTCCGTCGTTCAGGCCCAGACTCTTGGACAGCTTGATTATCTCTTCAGGGAAGCTTTCAGCCTGGATGCCCGGCAGCGGGTCAACCACCGGTTGTTGAATGGCCACTATCTGGTAACCCGGACCGGGTTCCGGCACGTCGTCGCCCCAGTCCTCCAAGCCTTCCCTTATCGGAAGGACCAGGTCAGCCAGCGCCGCCGTGTCGTCCATCACGTTGGCGAAGGCGATGACGAACAGATCGTCAGGGTCTTGGCGTCCGCTGATGGCGTCTCCGAGTCCGGAGCCGTCGCCCTTCAAGGGAATTCCGTATACGGGGTTCGACCCGTACACCATCACAACTCCTATGCCGCCACCCGCAACGTCGTCCACGGCCTTGTTCCAGTCGGACAAGGACGACGGCATGTCCTCGGTCATTAGCCCGCTCATGGGCGGGTCGGGATTGAATATCACGTTACCCAACCGGCCTGGGACTCTATCAGCCACCAGGTGATTGAGGGCCAATATGGCCGAAAGGTTGGCTTCACCATGAGTCTGCGCGCCGGCCGACCCTCCGCCAAAGGCAAGGCTGGGGCCGTGGGTCGCAAAATCGAGGGCCACACGCCGGATGACGTGCGCCGACTCCTCACCCCGTATCGTGGGTGGAATGCCTGCGTAGGTGGGAGAGCCTGGGTCAACGATCTTCTCGGGGGTGTAGTCGCCAAGGACCGCTTCCAGGGCATCGGCGTCGTGGCCGCCGACCAATCTCTCCACAGCGTCGGCTGACCCGCGGCCATCGGAGATAATGGCGTAAGCTATTGCCAGGGCCACAGATCCTTCCATTCCAGGAGCCACAGGTATCCAGTCATCGGCGTTGGCGGCCGTCATGGAGAAGCGAGAGTCCACATGCACGAGCGTGCCGCGCGCCTTGCCACGGTTGTGCCTGAAATGTCCGTAGCCTCTGCCGAACCGCACGGGAGCAAGCCAGGTGGACAGCCAGTCCGCTCCGAAGGAAATGATGTAGTTGCTGTTCTCTATGTCGAAGTCGGGAAGACGGTCCTGTCCCAGTACGTTTTGTACGGACCGGCGCAGGTTCGTCTCGTCCATGGCCTCCATAGCCATGTGGCGTCCGCCGTAGGCTTTTACGAAGCTGTTCACGACCTTGCCCGCGCTGCCCCTCATGTAGGGAGTCACCATAAGCATGGCGTCGGAACGGCCAGTGTCTCTAAGACGTCGGCCCAGGATGTCGGGGAAAATCTCGTCTCGCACCTCATCCCAGCCGATTTCCCACCATTCGCCGCCGCCCCTGGTCGTGCCTTCCTTCCGAAGGAGGGGCTGGGTGACTCTGTCAGGGTGGTATATGGCTTGGAGAGCCCCGTCGCACCTGACGCTCTGTTTGCCCTGGTTGGTGGGGAAGATAGGGTTGCCTCGCACCTTCTTGGCGCGCCCTTCCACCACTCGCACCAGAATGCCTTCCCTCTCGGGACATTGACCGCACACGGTTGCGTACCAGTTGTCGATGCCGGTGACCTGGTCCTCTGGAAGGTCCACAGGACTCTGGAGCTCCATCTCCCCTTCTCGGAAGATGTTGCAGGCCACCGCGCCTATCGTTGACAGGCTGGCCCACTTCAAGAAATTGCGACGGCTTAGCTTCATATTCTCTGGCGCTCTGCCTTTAGTAGTGACACGTCGTACAGTCTGTGGGCGCGTTCAGGTCCCTGTGACAGTCCACGCAATCTCCCATCTTAAGGTCCCGCACCTGCTTGACCTTGGTCATCTCACGCACCTTGCCGTGGCAGATGGAGCATGTCGCCTCGGTCAACTCATAGGCGGGAGGGTCCCCAGATGACAGATGGAAGCCCATCTCTCCCGCCTGGGCGATGGCTTGACCTCTGCCCTCATCTGTCGTCGTAAAGAACCTGAGGTGGGGTTCGTGGGCGAACTGTACGTGATCAGGCAGCCTGTGGACCCTCTCCCAATCGATTGGCTCCGCTATCAGGTCATCCGAAGGCTTTCCAGCGGCGTCCAAGCCTCCAAATTCGAGCAGCTTGACTATCTCCGCATTCCGCTGACCATCAATAGTGGTGTGACACCAGAGGCACTGCTGGATGGAGGGCACGGTAGCCGGGTCACCTTTCGTCACGTTGCGGTGGCAAAACTCGCACTGAATTCCTTTTTCCTCCACGTGAACATCGTGGGGAAAAGCGATCGGTTGACCGGGGCCGTCGGCTCCGAAGCCAAAGACGGGCCTGCCCCACCAGGCCAGGAGGAGGTTCACCACCACGAATACGGCTACGGCGCCGCCTATAAGGCCTCCCAGCGCCAGGGGCGCCATGAGCTTCAAGCTAGGCTTTATAGGCATGTGTGGAAGCGCTTGATTGGGGCCGAGCTTAGATGAACCATCGGTCCCAGAACCTCTCGATTATATGTGATTGCTCTACGGTGAACGCCAGGAAAATCCCCATGCCCACCAGCATTAGTGCCGCTGTGGCATACATGGGTCGGCGGAGCTTCTCCCCCAAGTCCGAAGGAACATGACCGGAGGACACCATTGAGGGGATTATGGCGTGAGCCGTAAGGAAGGTTGCGGAAAAGCCGACTACTAGGAAAAAGTAAATCCAGATCCTGGTGAGCCACTTCCCTATTTGGAGCCAGTCAAAGGCTGTAACAGCTCCCGGATCGGGCAGCATTGCCGCCTCACCTCCCCGATGTTGGTGGCGTAGGGCCAAAAGACAGGTGAAAATTATCACACACACATACGAGTGTCAAGGGGATTCCCAGGCTATTGACCGGCCCTTACGCAGCAAATAAAATGCTATGTCAGCGCGCCCTTCCAAAAGGGCGTCCGACACCGGGAGGTCTAGATGCAGGGAACGAGCGACGCAAACAAAGGGATGACTCGCCGGAGCTTTCTGGGGAAGGTCTCCCTTGGATTGGCCGCCCTCGTTGGGGTCGGTATCGCCGCTAAAGGCGCATCCAGCGACCCGGCGTCCCCTGCCAAAGAAGAGCAGTTTCCCGGCGAAGACTCCATATACCACCCCCGGAAAGACCCTCGCATAGAGTCGGCTGAGAGGCGCTGGACCTCATAGCACCCCATTTCTAGCGTCGCCCAAACTCCCGCTCCAGATGGCTGGAGCTCAGGTGCATTATAGTCGGCCTTCCGTGGGGGCAAGTATGCGGGTTGTCGCAGGCCTCCAGTTGAACCAGCAACGCCTCCATCTCCCTTTGTTCCATTGACATGCCCGCGCGAACTGCGCCGTGGCATGCAATGGAAGCCGCCAGTGCTTGCTCCCGCTCCTTCACCAGGCCTTCGAAGGCCATCAGGTCCAACACTTCCACCAGGGCTTTGCCGGGGTCCTTATCTCCTATGACGGCCGGCACAGCCCTGAGTATATAGCTCCGCTCCCCGAACCCCTCCATCAGGAACCCGTACCGCTCCAATAGCTCCGACGATGAACACGCCAACTCCTCCTGGCCTGGGGAAAGCTCCACAGCGACAGGCTCCAGAAGCGCCTGGGATTGGGCTCCGGGCATTTCCCCGGAAACCTTTTCGAACAGCACCCTCTCATGGGCCGCGTGTTGGTCGATGAGATAGACGCCATCCGGCCCCTCTGACACCAGGTAAGTGTTCCGGATCTGGCCCAACACCCTGAGGGATGAAATTCCCTGGCCTACAATTGCAGGCTGCCCGGAAGCCGACGACTCGCCGGTCTCTCCTGCTTCCATAGAAAAGGCCAGCCGATCGGGGGTCACAGGAATCTGCGGAGAGAACGGACCCCTGCCCGGAGATTCAGTTTGGGAGGAGGGGAAGGAAAACTCTCTCACAGGCGAAGCCTGCACCAGAGTGGACCTGACGGCCCTCTGCAAGCCAGAGAACAGGCGGTCCTCCCGCCGGAACCGCACCTCGCGCTTAGCCGGATGGACGTTCACGTCCACCTCCGCCGGAGGCACGGTCAGCATTAGCGCCGACATCGGGTGGCGTCCCACTGGCAGGAACCCCTGGTAGCATTCGGTCAGCGCATAGGTTAGGAAGGGACTCTGTATCCATCGCCCGTTCATAATAAAAGTGATGTAGCTCCGGTTGGCCCTGTGCAGCGACGGAGCCCCGGTGAAACCGTGGACAGAATATCCTTCGGGACCGTCCCAGGAGACCTCAAGCATGGCGCCGGCCGTCTCCGCTCCATATACGGATATGACCACGTCCGAAAGAATTCCGTTTCCGGACGTGCCGAGAGCGTTACGACCTTCCACCACCAGGTTAAACCTGATACGGGGAAAGGCCAGGGCAAACCGGGCCACCAGGTCGCTGATTCGGGAACGCTCCGAACCGGGAGACCGCAGGAATTTCCGGCGGGCGGGCACGTTCTCGAACAGGGACTCAACGCCGACCGACGTTCCCACGGCGCAGCCCGCGGGGCCGTTCTTTTCCACTTCACCCCAACGGAGCCGGACTTCCGTCCCCACGGCTTCCGAAGCCGGCCTGCTGGTCATAGTCACCCTGGACACCGATGCGATGCTGGGCAGCGCTTCTCCACGGAAGCCCATCGTGGTTACCGACTCCAGATCCTCCGGTGAAGTCAGCTTGCTGGTGGCGTGGCGGTGGAAGGAGAGCAGAATCTCATCAGCCGGGATTCCACAGCCGTCGTCGGTCACCCTGATGAGGTCCACCCCTCCGCCCTTGATTTCTATTGTGATCCGGCTGGCCCCGGCGTCGATGGAGTTCTCCACCAGCTCTTTGACCACCGACGCGGGCCGCTCGACCACCTCGCCAGCCGCTATCTTGGCCGCCACATCAGGCGTCAACACACGAATGGTCATTCCGCCCGCCCCAGCTCAGGGTCTTCAGGGTCGGCCTTGCGGCTGACGAACTGCCGGTCTGGAGAGACTCCGTCCCTGGCGAAGTCGGACGCTATTCGGTATATACGCTCCATCTGGGTGTCCTGATCGTTGCGCATGTAATAGGGCCAGACACAGACCCCTCCGAAGTCTTCAACGATTTCGGGGTAGTCGTCCACGACGAAGTCTGGGACCAGCGGCACACCTAGCTGCCCAAGGCGCTCCCTGGCTTTGTAGATGGGTTTCAGATATACGCCGGATACGTAGGGGAGAAGCTTGTGGTCTTTGACCACCTGGTCCCGCAGCCCGACGCCTGACCAGATGTGGACTCTATGCCCGTCGGCTGTGAGTTTTTGAAAAGTCTCTAGGACTCCTGGTCTGAGGCTGTAGTCCAGACCCAGGATGGTGTAGTCCACGTCAAAGAATATGTCCACCCGCACCCCTTCTTCACCGCCCCTTTTGGAGGCATTTCTCCGAAGGAGAATTATATCCGGCTAGGGCTTGTTCCTCAACGACATCCGGCTTCAGCCCGACCCCAGGGCCTCCTCAATAGCTTTGAAGGAGCCTCCTATGACCAGCCTGTCTCCGACCTGGACCATGGGACGCCGGACAAGTCTGGGTTCGTCCAACATCAGGCCCACGAGGTCGTCTCCGGTGAGGCTGTCGGGGTCCTTGTCCAGGCTCTTGAAGCTGGGGCTGCGCCAAGCGAAAATCTCCGACGGCTCACGCTCGCCGATGATTGCCCGCAACTCCTCTTCGCTGAACGGGTTGGCGAAGTAGTCCCGCTCTTCCAGCTCGACTCCCTTTTGCAAGAGAAACTCCCTCGCTTTACGGCAGGTCGATCAACGCGGCCACCAGTAGAACCGGGCTTGCTCAGCCATACATTTCCTCCTAGGTGTATCCCCTTTACCTTCCATCTATAAAGATGGGGACGGCAAACGCAAAGCTTAGGTGAGTATAAGGCCCATAACCCTTAAGGCGATAGCCGACAAGAACGTCGCCACGCACCAAATGAGCTCATCCTTCATCTTCAGGGTCGGAAATTCCCTGGGCCTGGCGTTGCAAGCGGTACAGGGCGTTTATGGCGGCCAGAGGAGTCATGGTCGAGACATCCATTTCTAGAAGCTCGTCCAGAACCGCCTGATTGGGGGCTTCTTCTCCGAACAAGGCCATCTGGAACACCGGGTTTGCTGGCGGCCCCCTCCCGTGGCCCTGGTCCTGCCGCTCCAAGTCGCCTAGCTCCTCCCACGCCCGGTTCACCACCGATTGAGGCATTCCCGCGAGCCGGGCCACGTGGATGCCGTAGCTCTTGTCCGCTCTCCCCGGCTCGATGCGGTGGAGGAAAACAACCTGACCATCCTCCTCCGAAACGGCGACCGAGTAATTCTTCACCCTGGGCAGCGTCTCCGCCAACTCGGTCAATTCGTGGTAATGGGTTGCGAAAAGGGTCTTGCAGCCCAACCGCGGGTGGTTGTGGAGGTGCTCCACCACCGCCTTCGCAATGGACAGGCCATCGTAGGTCGAAGTCCCCCGGCCTATCTCGTCCAGAATCACCAAGGAACGGGGCGTGGCCTGGTTAAGGATGGCGGCGGTTTCCACCATTTCGACCATGAAGGTGGACTGGCCCGTGGAAAGGTCGTCCTGGAGGCCCAACCTGGTGAAGATACGGTCGACCAGCCCGATGGAGGCCGAGTCCGCCGGCACAAAGCTGCCCATCTGTGCCATGAGGACTATGAGGGCCGCCTGACGTATGTAGGTGCTCTTTCCGGCCATGTTGGGGCCGGTGATGATCATCACCTGGCTGTCTTCCGAAGACGTGTCCGTGTCGTTGCCGACGAAAGAGCCGGGCGGGAGCGTTCTTTCCACCACCGGATGCCGCCCCGCCTTGATGGATATCCCCGCACCCTCGTTCAGCGTGGGTCTCACGTAGTCGTAGCGGACAGCCGCTTCTCCCAGGCTGTGAAACACGTCCAGGTGGGCTATGGCCTCACCCAGGGCGGCCACCACCCAGCTTTGTTCGCCTATCTGGGCGCACAACTGGCGGTAGAGCGCCTTCTCCAGTTCCTCGATTCTCTCTCTGGCTCCAAGGATGCGTGACTCGTACTCCTTCAGTTCGGGGGTGATGAAACGCTCCCCTCCCACCAGTGTCTGTCTGCGGGTATAGGTGTCGGGAGTCATCGCCAGGTTGGCGTTGGTCACTTCAATGTAATAGCCGAACACCCTGTTGTACCCGACCTTCAGGTTCTTTATACCAGTGGCTTCCCGCTCTTTACGTTCCAGCCCGGCGATGTATTCCCTGGCGTTTCCCGACGCCTGCCGCAGCTCATCCAACTCCGGCGAGAAGCCTTCCCGAACCACTCCTCCGTCCCCAGGCTCGCCGACGGGGTCGTCTTTCACTGCGCGGCCTATCAGTTCCACGGCTTCTTCGCAGGGCTTCCTGACGCTCTCTAACCCGGCCAGCAGCCAGGTCAGTTCCCCGACGCCCGACAGCCCGTCGACCAGCTCCAACGAGGCCTTCAGACCGTTGGCCAAGCCCAGCAGCTCTCTGGGAACGGCGGTCCCAAGACGTACACGACCCACGGTCCGCTCCAGGTCACCGATTCTGGAAAGGAGCGCCGAGGCCCTTTCCCGTTCCAGCATATTGTTGTGGAACCAGCCCACCGAGTCCTGCCGCTGTACCAACTGCTCCAGTTCCCGCAGCGGCTGGCCCATCCAGCGTCGGAGCAGCCTGCCGCCCATGGGCGTGCGGGTAAGGTCCAGGGTATTGTACAACGACGCCTCGCTGTTTCCCCAACGGCCTCCCTGGAACAGTTCCAGATTCCGGCGGGTCTGGATGTCCAGGGTCATGTACGACGCGGTCGAGTAGACGCTGAGGGTGCGCAGCTCCTTGAGGGCGCCTTTCTGAGTCTGCGACAGATAGTCCACGACGGCCCCGGCGGCGCCCACGGCCAAGGGCAACCCATCACATCCATAGGCCTCCAGGCTTGCCACGCTAAAGTGGTCCATGAGAGTCCGGCCTGCCGTTTCTTCTCTGAACACGTAAGCGGGCAGGGGCGTCAACGTACAGCCAGAGGTCCCTTCCAACTCAGTCCCCTCCGGCGCCAGCGCCTCCGCCGGATCCAGCCGGGAAAGCTCCAACCCAAGCTCGGCCACGGGAAGCTGGGTCGCGCAAAACTCACCCGTGGTGATGTCCACGTAGGCCAGTCCCACTTGGGGGCCGTCGGGCATAAGCGCCACCAGGTAGTTGTTGGCCTTCTGTTCCAGCAGAGACGGCTCCACGACCGTCCCAGGCGTCACCACACGCACCACGTCCCGCTCAACTATTCCCTTGGAAGCGGCGGGGTCGGAAAGTTGTTCGCAGATGGCCACCTTGTACCCGGCCTTTATCAGCCGGGCCAGGTAGGGTTCGAGCGAGTGGGCAGGCACTCCGGCCAGCGGGACGGGGCTGCCTTTGCCCATGCTGCGGGAGGTGAGGGCTATGTCCAGCGCCTGGGAAGCCGTGTGGGCGTCCTCGTCGAAGGTCTCGTAGAAGTCCCCCATCCGGAACAGGAGCAGCGCGTCGGGATAACGCTGCTTGATGCGCATGTATTGGCGCCGGACCGGCGTGAGCTTGTCTCTGCCCTTATTCTGTGAAGAGGGTTTGGCGGTGGACATCCCCGCCATTTTACCCTAGAGAGCCGTCCCCGAAAAACCAGGGGCCGGCACTAGGCTGCAACGTTGGTCTTGAGGGTGACGTAGGCGACCATTTCGCCGGGTTCTACAACTACTTCTTCTAAGGAGACGGGAGGTGGAATCGGTTCGCCCTTCTCTTCCATCATCTCTACTACGTCAGCCAGAACGTCCTCTGCGTTCCGCAAGGCCTCATCAACTGTGGCGCCCATGGCTCCTCCTGCGACAGCGTCGAAGCCAAAGTTACGTCTATTAGCTCAGGCCCACCTTAGACCTTGCAATGTCTCTAAGTCGGTCTGCATGGTTGTATATGTCGTGAAAGCTGTTTAACTTGGCTTTATTGATACCGATATATCCGATGATGGAGGCGGGGAGTGATCGGCCGGATAGAAACGACAGATTAGCTTTCTCTTGTTGCCGTCTATCTGCATCGACGCATAGTATTTGAGCGGTTTAATGCGCGTCGCTTTCCATGCGTGTCAAAGACACCACGCGCCGGACGAAACGGTGAACCAGGGCGCGGTCCCGTTGGATGTCCTCGTCCTCCATGAAGTGGTGGTAAAAATTGGCGTGGAACTTGTCGGCCACGGAGAAATCCGACACCAACAACGGCTCACCGTACTCATCGGCTAGCCGTTGTACAGCCGCCTTCCGTGCGTTGCTCTTTCCGAAATTCCAGTCCCGCTGCTTGCAAAAGGCCATAACCGATTGCGAGGCCGCTCCCCAGAGTTTCTCCGAACCCTGCAACTCGTCGCCCGCCGCAAACTCCCTGTCCGAATGCTCCAGGAACAGCAGGGCCGTGCGTAGATGCTCGTCTATCGTCATTTCGCCCTCATTCTGGACCATTAGATGCCTCTTGCTTTAAGACGCTGATTCCCCGCGCGGTCTTACTAACCCGCCTCAAAGAAACAAAAAATAGTATAGTCCGACAACAATATAGGCATCAATCGAGGACTTGTACACCTACGGCGCAGATGCCCGTGACAATTCCAAGGGTATCGATTACGGCAAGTGTGACCGGCCTGGACAACGAAGACGGCTTGTTCCTAATTGACTACCGTGAAACCGTCCCTACTGCTTCCAGTAGCGCTCTTCTTTGACCTTGAAGTCTTGGGGTTCCAGCTTCTCCCGGAGGTCTTCAATCATGCCGGGGTGGCCGCAGGCGTAGACCAAGGTCGACTCGGAGTCGAGGCCCATCTTTTCCACGTAGTCTTCAACTATGTTGTTCACCCTGCCGGCAACGCCCGACCACTGGGCGTTCTTCTCCTCGGCGGGCCTGCTTATGGTCGGTACGTATATCACCGTTTCAGGGTAGGCGACGGCCAGTTCCGTCATCTCCTCTTCGTAGGTGAACTCGTCCAAGTAGCTGGCGCCCTGGAGCACGTAGAACCTGTGCCCCTGATCGCCCCTGTGCAGGTAGCTGCGAATCGTGCTGATGAAGGGTGCGATGCCCGTGACAGTGGCGACCATCAGATGGTTCGCGTAACGCTCGTCCATGGTGAAGATGCCCTTGGCGCGGGGTCGGATGCTCATCTGCTCGCCGACCCCAAGGTCCCACATGACCGGAGTCAGCACTCCGTCGGGCAAAGGCACCAGCTCAACGAATATTTCCAGCTCGTCCTCGTGGGGCGCCGACGCTATGGAATAGGCCCGCTCCACGCTTCCGTAGCCCAGGGTGCAGTACTGGCCCGGCTTGAAGGTGAAGTCCACTTCGGGCTTCAACTTGATGACCATTAGGTCTTCGGTTATGTCCCGCCGGTATACGATGCGGGCCTTGGGCAACTTGGCTATCACGTCCCGGAGCTTCCGGGTGCGTTCCAGGAGTCGGGTGTCTGCGGATTCCGTCAAATCAAGTCCTCCATATTGGGAGCGTCACACGGCCTTTGAAACCGTTACTGGCTCAATATTCAGTCCGGGCGCCGAAGCCATCGGGTCGGGCGAGTCGCTGGCATCCAACTCGACCGCCATCTGTCCGAACAGCCCGGTGATTGACACTACGCCTTTGTGTGTCGAGTCGGCGAGCGTGGCGACGCCTCGAATCGACTGGCTGCGGGTCTTCACTTCCACAGGGTCTCCCTCGGCTAAGCCCAGGCTTCCGGCGTCCTCGGGATGCAACGACACAAGCTCGTCACGGTTGATGGTGTTGAGTCGCCCCGTTACAACCTCCATCGGGCGGTCCGAATAGAGCACCCGCCCCGGCACTAGCAGAAAGGATTGATCACCGACGCCGTTCAGGGGCACGCCGCGGAATTCGGGAGCCGCGATGGTCGGTCTATTGTTTCCTGTGAAACCGTCTTCAAAGAGACGCTGGGTCCCTGAATGGTCAGGGCCGGTGCAAGGAATCTGCAGGCCCTTGTGTTCCTTCTCTGAATAGAGAACCTGGATGGGCAGAGGGTTGGATGGGTCGGGCCTGGCCACCAGCACGGCCTCACCTTCCAGGCGGCTGTGAGATACGCCTGCATAGTCGGGGACCAGCGTCGCTATCTCTTCCATTATCTCGGATGCTTCTTGGAAGTCGAAACCCGATGCTCCCATCCTCTGGGCCAGCCCGCAGATAGTCTCCCATTCAGGCCGGGCCTGGCTGTTCTTGACCTTGTAGGCTGGTCGGATGTGCTGCACCCGCCGCTCCATACTGGTGAAAGTTCCGTGTTTCTCGGTGAAAGCCGCTCTTGGAAAGACTACGTGGGCCTTCTGGGCAGTCTCACCTAGGAAATGGTCCTGTACTACCAGAAGTTCCAGGTTGTCCAGTCCGGTCATCAAGTCGGGGACTTCCCGCACCCCTCCCAGGGAAGCGGCTGAGTGGACCAGCCCATCACCCACCACGAACATCGCTTTGAGGCTTGAGTGGAGGGCCGCGAAGACGCCTTCCAGGTCAAGCCCCTGCTCGATGGGCACCATTTCGCCCCACGCCTGCTCGAAGAAGTCCCTGTCGTTGTGGGAGTCGAGGCTCTTGTAACCCGGCAGGAATCCTGGCACAGAGCCCATGTCCCAGGCGCCTTGCTCGTTGGCCCCGCGCCTCATGGGATAGAGGCCGGTGTGCGGACGCCCCAGGTTTCCAGTCATCAACGGCAGGTTGGATAGGGCCTCGGTGCATTCCCTTCTAATCTCGCGTGGGACGTTGTCCAAGCCGTAGACCACCGCCGACCGTCTCGATCCTGAGTAAAGACGGGCGGCCTGTTGAATGTCATCGACGGACACTCCCGTCTCTATAGCAACCGTGTCCAAGTCCAGCTTTGAGAGTTGGCTTGACAGGTCACCCAGGCCTCGGCAGTTCTCCTCCACCCATGCATTGTCCACCAACCCCAGGTCATAGATGGACTTGAGCAGCCCGCCCAGCAGAGTCAGCTCGCTCCCGGGGCGCGGACGCAGCCACAGGGCCGCGTAGCGGGTGAGCTCCACTTCTCGCGGGTCTATGACCACAAGCTGGGCGCCGGCTTGCACGGCTTTCTTGATGGGCACCGCGGCCACGTTCTGGTCTTCGGTGATGTTGGCGTTGAACACGAGGATGCACCGGGCTTCTTCCAGGTCCCAAATGGGATTGGTGGCGGCTCCATGGCCCAAGGCGTTTATGGGACCGTACACCAGCTCCGGGGCCGTGTCTGAGGTCTGGTCCACGTTGTTGGTGACCATCACCGAACGGGCGAACTTTTGGGCCAGATAGTGTTCCTCGTTACAGCTGTCCGGGGCGGTTAGAACGGCAAACTGATCCCCTTTATACAGGGGAAGCCGCTCGGCCACATAGTCCAGGGCCTCTTCCCAGGTGGCCTTCTCCAGGACTCCGTCGCGGCGTATGAGAGGGGTGGTAAGCCGCTCTTTGTGGTTGACAAACTCCAGTCCAAACTTGCCCTTAAAGCAGGCCTGGCCTTTGTTGGCCGGGGAGTTCAATTCGGGTACGACCCTGATCACTTTGTCGAATTTGTTGAGCTCCAGGTTGAGCTGGCATCCCACGGGACAATGAGGGCAGACAGTCTTCTCTACATTCTTAGCCTTCTCCCACTTGTGGTCGCTCTCCACCAAAGCCCCCACCGGGCACACGTCTATGCAAGCGCCACAGAACTCGCAGCCCGATTCCAGCAGCGACGTGCCTTGAGAGGTTCCCACCAGCGCTTTGCCGGACCTGTCGGTGAACGTGATTGCGTTGTCTCCGCGAAGTTCCTCACAAGCCCGGACGCACCTGCCGCAAACGATGCACAGATTGTAGTCACGGTCATAGAAGGGGTCTCCTGTCTCTATGGGGAGGTTGCGGTACTGATAGGTCAGGGCCGATTCCAGGTCCATGTCCAAGAACCGGGTCGTGTCCTTCAGCTCGCAGCGTTCATTTTTGGGGCAGACGACACACCGGTCGTTCACCGAGACGTGGCGCAGGCAAATATCCTGGGGGCCGCAGAGATCGACGCGGTGGCAAGTGAGACATCCGTGGGGATGCTCAGAAATTAGCATTTCCATAATCGACCTGCGCAGCTCGTAGACCTCGTTGGTTGTGGTGCGGACGGACATGCCGTCCTGGACGGGCAGGGTGCAGGACGCAGGGTATCCGCGCCCGCCTTCCACCTCCACGACGCACATACGACATGCCGCGTAGGGCTTCATACCTGGGTGGTAGCAGAGGTACGGCACATACACCCCGGCGTCGATGGCCGCTTCCAGCACCATCTTTCCCGCCTTGGTCTTGTAGGACACCCCGTCTATGGTGATGTTGATTTCATCAGCCATTCACAGCACCTCTATCGTCTCGTACGCGCCGGTGAGAAGTTGTCTCCCGGGCATACGCCCGCTGGGCAGGTCTTGTCGATCATGTGAGCCTCGAACTCGTCTTTGAAATATTTCAGGGCTGAGGAAACCGGGTTAAACCCCAATTGTCCGTGACCACACAGGGACCCGGCCTGCATTTGCCGGCCTACCCGCTGCATCAGGTCAAGCTCCTCAGGGCCGCTCTCGAAACGGCAGATGCGTTCGAGCACTTCCAGCAGATGGGACATGCCCATCCGGCAGGGGAAACACTTGCCGCAGGACTCGTATTGACAGAAGGCAATCAGAGAGCGGGTGAGGTCCACAGCGCACGTGTCCTCGTCAGCCACGATGATTCCGCCGGATCCCAGGATGGCTCCGGCCTGGGACATGGCTTCGAAGTCCAATGGGATGTCCAGGCTGTCGCTGCCCAGGACGCCTCCCAGGGGGCCTCCCGTTTGCAATAACTTGAGCTTTTTGCCGTTGGGGACACCGCCGGCCATCTCGTTTATGACACTGTTCAGCGTTATTCCCAGGGGGACTTCCATCAGCCCTGGGTATTCAATGTTGCCCGATAGGCAAAGCAGGGCCGTTCCCTTGCTTCGGTTTTGGCCGATTCCCGCAAACCATTCGCCGCCTTGGCGGATGATCTCTGGAACATATGACAGCGTCTTGACGTTGTTGATGTTGGTGGGCTTGCCGAACAGCCCAACTTGAGCTGGGAACGGCGGCCTGTACCGGGGCATGGCACGGCTCCCCTCGATGGACTCCATCAGAGCGGTTTCCTCGCCTGCGACGTAAGAGTCCCCTGTCAGAGACACCTCGATATCGAACGAGAATCCCGATTCCAGTATGTTCTCTCCTAGAAAACCAGCCTCTCTCGCCTGGCGAATGGCTGCCCAAGTCCGTTCTATGGGGCCCTCGTGACCGTGTCGGATGAAGACGTATCCCTGGGTTGCGCCGGTAGCATAGCCCGCGATGACCATCCCTTCCAGCAGAGTATGCGGGTCACATTCCAGGATTCCCTTGTCGTTGAATGCTCCTGGGTCTCCCTCTTCGCAATTGCACAGGATATATTTAACCGCGCCGGCGGTCCTGGCCAAGAAGCTCCATTTGGTGGCTGTGGGGAAGGCGGCCCCGCCTCTTCCCCGGAGGCCCGACTTGTCCACTTCCTCGAGGGTTTCCTCGGGAGTCATCTGTGTGAGAGCCTTGTGCAAAGCCCCGTAGCCCCCGTTGGCGACGTACTGGTGTATGTCACATGGGTCGATGGTGCCGGCATTCCTCAGCGCGACTCGCATCTGACCTTTCATCATGGGAAGGTCCCAGAGGTGTTCGGCCCCTGCCAGCGCCTCTTCACCCAAATACCCCAACGCAAGTTCAGCAACGGGTTCCTGCCGAACAAGGTGGGAGTAAATGACAGCGGGCACTTTCGTACGATCCATCTTGCCGTAGAAGACCCTTGGCCCGCCGGGAACCATGATGTCAATCAGCGGTTCCGCATAGCACATTCCTATGCATCCGACTTCGCTGACGTTGGCCGATAGGTCGTGGGTTTGTAGCTCAGTTCGGACGGCTTTAACGACTTCGTCGCTCCCTGCCGCCTTGCCACACAAACTGGACCCTATTCTTATCCATGGAACGTCGCCAGAGGACAAAGAGTCCCACCGTCGCTGGGACTCCGCCTGGATTTCACTGAAAGAGGGCATCAGTCTCTAATGCGCAGCAGACGATTCCGCCGTCAAGCGGTCGTCCAATATTTCAACTACTCTCGAAGGAGTCAAACGCCCAACTAAATGATGGTCTACGCTGCCGGCGGGACCTTGTGAACAAGCCCCCAGGCAAGTATTCAACTGCACGGTGACCTTGCCGTCGGAAGTGTTTCCTTCTGACTCCAGTCCCAGGTGGTTAAACGCTTCTTTGATAACTTGCATGGCGCCTTGCACGTGGCAGGACGGTCCCCAGCACAACTCCACTATGGTGTCTCCGGGCGGAGCGAACCGGAGGTTGGTGTAGAAGGACGCCACTCCCCAAACGTCGTTGATCGTTGATCCGGTTAGCTCAGCCACGGCGTCTATGGCTTCGTTGGGGACATATCCCACGTCATCCTGCACCGCAAGCAGAGAAGACAATATTGTGACGGTGTTCTGCTCCTGGTTGGTGAGCGCCCTCGTGATTCGGTCTTTGAGGTCCTTGCTGTTTGAGGTCACCCGTTGCGGCTCCGTTTACCTAAGCTGGTAGGACTTGTGCTAGCCCATCATTAAACTTATCACAGGGCGACGAAATAGTATCACAACCGATGCGGTGCTTCAATCCAGCCATTGCGCTTTAGGGCGGCGAATGTTGTCGTCTATCAAGGCGCCCCACTATGCCTCGCCATGGTCTGTCAGGACCAGTTCCACGGCCTCCTGGCCCAGCTTGACGCTGTAATTGGTGCCCCTGTCTTCAGGGTATATCTGGGTCGTGTTGGCCAAGTAAAGGCCTTTGATGGGGGTTCGAATTTCGGGAATGCGTTCTCTGTAGTTGACCCCGATTATCGGTTGGGCGGCGTCCACACGGAAGTGGCGGAAACCTTGCACCCAGGACGACTCAAAGTCCGGGTTTATATTCTTGAGATGGGGAAGAAATTCCTCCAGAAGCTCATCCCCGGTCTTCTGGTACAGCGGGCTGTCAACGCTTGGATAGTTGGTCAGATAGACCAGGTGTTTGCCTCCATAGAGGGACGGGTCTACCAGGTTGGTGTGCTCAATAACTCCTACAAACGGCACGGAGCGGTCTGCTACGTTAAGCCAATATATGTGGGACAGAGGCCGGTCCAGCTCCAGTATCATCAGCACTGCGGAGAGATAGGTGACGTTGGTTAGCTTGGAGGCGTAGGACTCCGGAAGCATGGGCGCCAACCTGGTGAAAACGTAGGAGGGGGTGGTCGCGATTATGGCGTCGTAGTCCCGGGACTCTACACCGCCGTCTGGAGCACCTACAGTCAGTCCCACAGCCCGGTCGTCCCGGAAGTCGATGGCTTTGACGCCTCGGGATATGTGCACTTCCCCGCCCAATTCCTGGATTCGCTCCCCCAGGCAGTCGAAAACCTCTCCAAAGCTGCCCATGGGATATCCCAGTTTTTCCTTTTCCCAGGGTTTGCCCCTGGACGCCACCCTGAGATATATCTTTCCCCAGAGCCAGGTCATGCTGATCTGGTCGTAATGTTGGCCGAACTTGCCCCGCAGCATAGGCTCCCATACGACCTCGTAAGCCTTGCGGCCCACTTTGTCCCTCAACCAGTCAGCCGCCGTCACCCCTTCGTAGTCCAGACCGTTCTTTTTCTTCTGCAAGTACAGCGTAACCAGACCCAACCGAAACCGGTCATAGAGGCTCAACGGCTTGAACCGGAGAAGGTCCAGAGGCGATGCAAACTTCCAGATGCGTCCGCCATAGTAGAACCCCACCTTGGACTCTATCCAAGCCAGCTTGTGACCTAGGCCCAATTCATGTATCAGGTCCACCATGTGAGTGTCACTGAGGAACAGGTGGTGATACCCCTTCTCCAGCCTGCCTCCGCCTATCTCGAAGGTGGACGCCTGTCCCCCTAGAAAGGGCGCAGCCTCGAACACATGGGCCTGGTGACCTTTCTTCACAAGCGCGTGGGCAGCCGCAAGCCCCGCTGCCCCTCCTCCTATAACCCCTACTTTCAACGGCCTCCTCCTGCCTCTCGTCCCTGTTCATCAGGACTTTGATGCAGCGGAGAGAGGGACCCGGGTTCCGACTGCGCCCCTGTCATCCTTATGCGTGAAAGGTTGTTGAATCCAATATTCTCCTTCCACATGAAGAATAGTCCCGCAAGGTTCACGGGAAGCCAGAGAGCAACTATGTGGACGAAGAAAGAGTACGCTGCCGCAGGTTCAGCAGCGACTCCGAAGGCTACCAACGTGCTCTTGGCCACGACCTCGAAGGGTCCTATGCCCCCTACACTGGACGGCACTGCTGTTGCCAGGTTTGCCGTGGCCGTCACCAGCAGAATTACGCCGAAGGACTGGTCCAGGTCAAAGGAGAGGGCGATGATGTAGTACATGGCGGCCTCAGTCAGCCACACGGGCAGGGACACAAGAGCAATCACTCCAAGGCGGCGCGGGCTCTTTAGCGCCCCGAGACCCTCGATGAGAGCCATAATCAAGTTGATTCCCACGCCCCTGAAACGCTCGGGCAGGGGCCTCACTACGAAGCCCGCCATTCTTCGTCCCAACTCAGGGCGGGCCGCCAACACAAACAGGACTATGAAGCCTGTGGCGAAAAGCGCCGCCACGACCCCGCTAGCAACCAGCCAGACGACCTTAAGTCCCCCGTCGTCGGCTTTCAGGGCCTCGATCCAGGGCAGAAACGGCCACACCACCACTACAAAGAAGATGAGGGTGAGTCCATCCATTACCCGTTCCACGCCTATGGTGGCCAGGCCCGACGCCCTGCTCACTCCTTCTTTCTGCCAAAGCGCCTGGGAGCGCACAAGCTCTCCCAATCGTATGGGCAGCACATTGTTGGCGAAGTATCCAATGACCGTCACCGGATAGAGGTTACGGACCGGGATGGGCTTTATGTGGAGGAGCAGCAATCGCCATCTGAAGGCGCGAAAACCAAGCGCGACGAAATAGAGAGCGACGGCAGGTAGAAAATAGGTGTAGTTGGCGTCACGAAGCTGGACCCAGGTGTCTCTGAAGTCTATCTTCCACAGAAACAGGAAGAGCAAGCCGACAGTCACAGCTGTGCCAAGCAGAAATCGTCGGTCAAGAAGCAAGGGGGAAGGTCTCCCGAGTATCGCGCTCAAAGCAAGAACGGAACATCAATGGACAGCCAGTATACCCGGCGGCTCTCATGAGTTACAAGCGTCTACACAGGCTGCATCCGTGGACGCGGATTCATTTTTGCAGCCCCGCCAATCGTAAGGGGTCCATCAGCAGTTCCAGCCCACACCCAGCGCTTGACAGGAATCCTGCCCCTTTGCTATAAATTTCGAGATTATCGACGCTTACATTCCGCTGGGCGTCGCCTTTTGGGTTCCGGCGATTTCGGCTAACTCTCAGGGAATTGGGACCCGGCATCCTAATAATCAGGATTTTTCGTCCAGGGAGGGAAGGATGATGGCAAGAATCACACGACACTGGTTCTTAGGAATGGCAGCGGTCTGTCTCCTCATGGTTATGGGAGTTGCAGGCTGCGGCGGCGGCGACCAAGCGACGCCGACTCCTGCCCCAACCCCGACTCCTATAGATGTGGCGGGGATGATCCAACAAGTCCTGCAGAGTCAACCCGCAGGGGTGTCCGCCGAAGATATGGCGAAGGCTGTATCAAGCGCTATGGCACAACAACCTGGCGTTACGGCGCAGGATATGGCTTCAGCCATCCAGAGAGCGCTGTCGGAACAACCAGGAGTGACCCAGGCGGAAGTCGCGTCAGCCATTGCGTCGGCCTTGGCACAACAGCCTGGAGTTACGGCGCAGGATGTGGCTTCAGCGATCCAGTCAGCCATGGCGCAACAGCCTGGGGTGACACAAGAACAAGTGGTTTCAGCCATAGCATCAGCCCTGGCGCAACAACCGGGAGTCACACAAGAGGAGGTCGCGGCCGCCATAGCGAACGCCCTGGCGGACCAGCCGGGAGTGACTGAGGAACAGTTGTCTGCCGCCATTGAGAAGGCTGTAATGCAAGCCTTGCCCGACGCGACGCCCGTCCCGACGGCAACTCCAGCCACCGGTCAGGTGGTGCGCAGGGCGCTGCAAGAGACAGCTATAGGCTATGGAGTCACTGGCCCTGCTATAAGGAGCTTCGGGGAGCCGGTATACGGAGGGGTAGTCCCCATTCAGTACTGGGCCCAGCTTAGAAACTGGGACCCCCACGAGGAGTTCCGGTACATCTCAAGCATATACAGCCCGGTAACTAACGCCCTTTTGCAGTTCAACCCTTTCACCTTTGACCGGTTCGACATCTGGGGCGACCTGGCCGAAACCTGGTCGCAGGTGGACGACGCGGGCCAGGTATGGGAGTTCAAGATTAAGGACCACGCCAAGTTCCAAGACGGCAGTGACGTGACCGCCGCGGACGTGGTCTTCAGCTTCGAGCGAATGCTCGGAAGGACAGAGAACCACCCCGGGAAGCAGGGCGAGGCCGGCCTCTTTGTGGGTCCCCACTATGATTTTGGAGAAGTGGTCGACGCCAAGACGGTGAGGTTGCACCTGCTCCACCCCTGGGCGGACGTCATCAACTACATGGCCGACGACATCATATCCATCCTGCCCAAGCACGTTTACGAGGAACTCGACGCCAAGACAGCGGCCGGGGACGACCAGTTTTTGTGGGATGCAGGAGCGGAAAACCTGGTCGGTTCAGGTCCATACACTCCGCTCACACCTACTGCCAGGGACACTTGGACCTACGAGAGGAACCCCAACTATTGGAAGAAAGATCCCGAGGGCCGTGACCTGCCATACGCCGACGGCCACACCTACTACAGGATTGCGGGCGTTGCGGCAGCCGAGGCCGCGTGGGAGGCCGAGCAAGTATACGGTACATCCACTCGGACCAATGGCGGCATGACCCCCGCCCAGGCGCAAGCTCTGTTCGACCGCTCCGGTGGTAAGTTCATAGGCTATCTGACCCCCTGTTGTCCTAGAGGTCTGCTGGTAAACACCACTAAGGCTCCCTTCGACGACGTCAGAGTGCGAAGAGCTCTATTCCTGGCCATGGACCGGCAAGAGTTCAACGAGTTGACCTGGGGCGGCCTGGGTGTTCGCGGTTCACCCTGCGGCGCCGAGGGGCACCCCCTGTGCATATCGTCCGACGAAGTAGACAAGCTGCCCGGATACCGCCAACCCAAGGGTGACGACGTGGCAGCCGCCCGGGCGTTGATGAGAGAAGCAGGCTATGAAGAGGGCTTCCAGGTCAAGATGGTAGTGGCAGCGACCGGAGCGGGCCGGTCCGACCTTGACACCGCCCCGGTCTTGAAGGACCAGCTCAAGCGATTCCTGGGAGTGGACCTGCTGGTCGAGGAAGTGGACTTCCTGACGAAGAACCAGATGATCGGAGACGGAGACTTCGATATCATCCAACAGGGCTCCGGGGCTGGTGTCATCACCCCCGACACCTACCTCAACTGGTTCTTCGGGTTCCAGTCCATAAACAACGCCACCAATAAGTGGACCTACAATCTTCCCAACGGAAAGAGCATACAAGACCTGATCCTCGAGCAGAGCCAGCAAACAGACATCGCGAAACGGCGTGAGATCGTGGCGATGATTGAGGACATCACGATGACCAAGGACAGCCACTGGATACATCTGTTCACCAGCACCTACTTCCAGATGTTCAACGCTGACCGGCTGGCCGGGCAAATGCCAACCCAGAGCGGATACGTCGAAACCAAGATGGAGCAGCTCTGGCTCTACGACGGGCAGGGCATAGCCAACTAGAGGCCACCCTCCTGTAAAACGATAACAAAGAGGCCCGGGGATTCATGCCCCGGGCCTCTTCTTATGAGACTAGCAGTTCCTTGCGGGCGCCGCGTAAGGGGCCGCCAACGGGAACCATCGGGCCATTGTGTCCCGCAGGGGCTGCCAAGCCCCTGGCCCACACCACCGCCCCGCAGGGGCGACTGACTGGTCGCCCCCATGCCCCACGCAACAGCAGTTAATCGAGCACGCCGCCCCGCGTCCTGTCACTACCATGAAAATAGACCGCAACCGCCCCTTCGCACCTGGTGGAAGCAGGTTGGGGTAAGGGGGAACCGGCCACCCGTCTTTCCGGCGCAGGCCGGAATCCAGAAAGCGCCATTTCTTCTTACAAAGTTCCCTGGACACCGCCGGAGTGACGACGCGGGATACGCCCCTTTTTCATCGTCCTTGTATGGCCTCCGCAAGGCCATAGTGATTCTGAGCGTAGCGCAGTCCAGTGAAGACTCTTATGTGGCGGTGTTCTGGGAAACGGGAAAATGCCCCGGCCCTCTCGTACGGGCCACCAGTTGGTCGCCGAGGCTCCATGCCTCGACAATCTGGGCACGAACGGGGTGGGAGGGCGGGTTCCTGGATTCCGGCCTCCGCCGGAATGACGTTGGTGGGGAAAGCGGCCCGACTAGCGGCTGCCTCTCATCCGCGGGTCCCAGATGTCTCGCAGCGCATCACCCAGCATGTTGAACGCGAACACCACCAGGCCGATGGCAATGGCGGGGCCGATGATCAGAATAGGCTGTTGTTGAAGGAAGTAGTAGGTCTCCGATCCACCCATAAGACCTCCCCAAGAGGGTTCGTCCGGCGGACCGCCCAGACCCAGGAAGCTCAGCGAACTCTCAACTATTATGGCCGCCCCCAGAGTAATGGAGAAGAGAATAAGAATCAGAGCGAGAGTGTTGGGGAATATGTGCCTTAACACGATACGCCAGTAACCCGCTCCAACAGCCCTGGCTCCTGTGACGTAGTCCATGTTGACGATGGATAGAGTTTGAGACCGCACGGCCCTGACCGTCGGCGGAATGATGGTGATGGTAATGGCGATGATTACATTCTCCAGGGAAGCCCCCATTGTAGCCCTGATGGCCAGAGCGAGGATCAGGTTTGGAAAGGCCATAAGGGCGTCGACAACTCGTTGTATTGCCATGTCCGTAGGCCCGCTGCGAGTGGCGCTAATGATGCCCAACGTGGCGCCGACGGTCACGCCGACTAAGGTCGACACCATGCTTACGTACAGTGATATTCGGGAGCCTCGAATCAGTCGGCTGAGAATGTCCCGGCCGAACTTGTCCGCTCCCAGCGTATAACCGCCCTCTCCGATTTCTGCAAACCTGCCATATTCTTTCTCGGGGGGAAACTCATATACGTTGACCTTATAAGGATCGGCAGGTTCCAGTAGCGGGGCAAACAAGGCTATGATGACCAGCAATAATATGATGACGACGCTAACCGCTCCCAGCGGTTGTTTCACTGCAAACAGCCTCAGTGAGCGAGCAGCTCCGACAAACCTGCTCGTCGCACTTAGCTTCAGGATGGAAGCCTCTGACTGAGAACCTACTTGCAATTCGCACTCTCTCGTCGACTATGTTGGTAGAGCATGACTATTGATACCGTATCCTGGGGTCCAATACGCCGTAGAGCAGGTCCACAATAAGGTTGATGACCAGTATCGCGCCCACCATGGTCATCACAATGCCCTGCACCATGGTGTAGTCCCGGCTGAAGATGGCTTCGATAAGCAACCGCCCGACTCCCGGAAGCTGAAATATCTGCTCCACTATTACCGTGCCAGCCAGCAGCACTGCGAACTGGAAGGCCGCCAGGGTCAGCACCGGAAGCAAGGCGTTCCTCAATGCGTGGCGATATACTACAGCCTGCTCCAACAACCCTTTGGCCCTGGCCGTTCTTACGTAATCTTCCCTCAGCACCTCCAACATTCCCGACCGGGTGATCCGCGCCATGTACCCGATGCGGGTGAACGAGAGGGCCACGATTGGAAAGAACATCTGCTTGATGTTGGTCCAAGGAGCCTCCCATAACTGCTCGTAACGCAGAGCCAGAGGAGCGTAACCAAAGCCTTTGACTAACACGAATAGGAGCAGAATCGCGAAAACGAACAAGGGAATGGTGACGCCGGTTATGGCGACCAATCTTCCTAAGTAATCGGCCCAAGTATTCTGGCGCACAGCTGAAATGACTCCCAGCGGTATGGCCAGAATAGTGCTGAATATAATGGCTCCTATGGCCAGCTCAGCGCTCACGGGAAGGCGCCGCTTCATGCTCTCCGTAACCGGTCGGTCATCAAACAGCGAGTCGCCGAGGTCGCCTTTGAACATGCTAAAGACCCAGTCGCTGTACTGCACGACAATGTTGCGATCGGTCCCAAGCTTCTGCTGAAGTTCCTTTAGCTCTACCTCGGTGTACTGGGCATCTCCAAAGGGTCCGACTAACCTAGCGACTGCGGGGTCTCCGGGCACGATACGCAACATGAGGAAGGCGATAAGGGAAACCAGAATTATGGTGGGGATGAAGAGAAGGAGCCGTTTTGTTAAGTATTGCTGCATGCAATCTACCTACAGGACGAGTGACTGTTCACCCGCTCCCCAACGTACCCAGTCCTGGCCCGACTGCACCGGTCCACCCAGCCTGAGTCCTTGCTGAACAACGGCCCCTGGATTTGCCTTCAAACAGAAATCAAGCTGGCCGAAACCTATCTCCTACCGATTCGAGGGATGCGGCCAGCCTGGAATTGGGCTGCCCATATTTAGCATTGCTTTCCAAATCCTGTCAATAGCTGTGCCTATACGGATGCGACAAGGAGGGCTGGCCGATCGCCAGCCCCCTCTAATATTGCCTACGCTCCGAGCCAGGGGTCATTTCAGCTTCTGACTTTTCTGAACTTCTGGAACGTCCGCTGGCCCTTGTCCAGACTCATCACCGCCTCCGAGACCTCGGCCACGTAGATGCTTTCTTCGGAGTCCACGGCAATCCCGTGGGGAGCGTTGAACATGCCTGCGCCCGGGTCCACCTTGACCACTCCGTCGGCCATTGCGAAACCGTCGGCAAGAATGGTCTTGTCCCAGGATGGAGAGTCCGGCAACCCCAGGGAGTCGACCCCGTATCCAGCCAACCTTCCCTTCTCCTCAGCTTGAGCGTCGCCACCCCAGTGGCACAGCATCTCACCCTTGGGACTCAAGATGCTGATTCTATGACGCAGTTCGGCAACGTAGAAGTTGCCGTCGGGGCCCTTGCGTACGTGATTGGGCATGTGCAGCCCTGTCCAACGGTCTATGAACTCGCCCTCGCTGGTGAAGATTTGGACGCTGCAGTTGTACCGGTCGGCCACATATATCTTGTCGTTGTCTTCCCGGTCGATATAAAGGCTGTGAATGCAGTTGAACTGGCCCTCGCCGGTGCCGTGGCTGCCAAACGAATACTTCAGCTTGCCCTCGGGGTCGAAGCAGTGGACCGCCGAGTTCCTATATCCGTCGGAGCCGAAGAGGTCACCGTTGGAGGCCACCGACAGGTGCGTGGGCATGTTGAAAGGTATGTTGCTTTGGACCGGGGCGTTCTGGTTGGTGGAGCCTAAGTTCAGAAGCAGACGCCCTTCCTTAGTCCATATTTTCATGGTGTGGTTGCCGTTGTCGCTGGTGTACACCTTGCCGTCGGGACCTATGGTGATGCCGTGGGGAGCGGTGAAGTCATCTCCCATGCGGCCCCACGAGTCGAGGAAGTTGCCGTCTTTGTCGAATATCATTACGACCGCATAGGCGCTTCTCGTGAGCAGGTAGACGTTGTCGTCGGCGTCCACGGCTACATCGGGGCCGTCGATAAACGCGGCCCTTCTGGGCCGTTTGAAGAAGGGGTCGACCACTTCGTATTTGAACTCACCCGTTCCGAAAATAGTCATGTGCCGCCTCCTAATCTTGGGTGATCGGCAGGCTAACCGCCCTCATTCTCACTTTGTTCTGCCGATAGAAGAGGGATAATGCCCCCTCTCCCTTGACGGGAGAGGGTTGGGGGTGAGGGTAACTATTCCCTTAACCGACTATCCTCTGTCGGCGGGGACGGGAGTGCCGGGCACCTTCACCCTGAACCTGCCCACGGTGGTCCGGCTGGTGAAGAAGATGGTCTGCCAGTCGTCCCCGCCGAAGCAGAGGTTGGTGGTGGCAGTCTGGCCGTGAGCGACGATGCCCAGGCTTTTTCCCGTGGGGTCCAGCACGTGGATTCCGCCGGAGCCTCCGCAGTATATGTTCCCCTGCACGTCAATCTTCATGCCGTCGGGGACTCCGGGGCGTTCTCCGGTCAGGTCGGCGATGATGCGGTCGGTGTGCTTGGCCAAGTTGCCCCAGGGGTTAATCTCGAAGGAGCGTATATGGCCGCGACGGGAGTCATTGACATAGAGGATGCTCTCGTCGGGCGACAAGGCCAGCCCATTGGGCAGCACGAAGTCGTCCACCAACAGGGTAAGAGTAGCCAGGTCGGGAGTCAGGCGGTAGACCCCGGAGAAGTCCAGGTCCCACTGCTCCTGGGGCCTGCGGTGAGTCCAAGGGTCGGTGAAATAGATGTTTCCTCCGGAGTCAGCGATTATGTCGTTGGGACGGTTCAGTTGGCGTCCCTTGAAGCTGTTGGCTATGACGGTAATGGAGCTGTCCGGCTCGGTCCGGGTGACCCTCCGGGTCATATGCTCGCACGCCAACAACCTGCCCTGCTGGTCGCGTGTGAGGCCGTTGTGCTGGTTGCTGCCGTCCAGGGCGACGGAGAAACCCTCCCCTTCCTTCCACTTCATGCGCCTGTTGTTGAATATGTCGGAGAAGAGCAGGTAGCTCCCCTCTTTCCACCAAACAGGGCCTTCAGCCGGGTCGCCTTCAGCGTTCCCAAAGCCGTCACCCAGCTCTTCAATCTCCACGTTGAGGTCCACCAAACTCTCAAGTTCAGGGGCATGCTGTTCGACGGGCATAAATCACCTCCGGAGGTCTGGGTGGGATACGGTGGGATAGTACCCACAGGCCCATGGGCTGTCAAGCTAACTTACGTTGACACTCAGACACGGCGTTGCCTATAATCGGCCCACTAGCCCCCAACTCTCACGGAGGCGCAGCATGGACTTCACGTACAGGTACACCCCGGAGCAGGAAGAGTTTCGCACAGAGGTGGGCGCCTGGCTTGAGGCGAACATTCCTGAGGACATGCGCGACCCTGTGGACCGGTTGGACATCTCCGAAGAGTTCTACCGGTTCTGGCGGGACATGAACAAGAAGATGGCCGAGTGGCGCTACCCCACCTATCCCACAGAATACGGTGGCGGCGGACTCAGCGGCGAGCACGAGACAATTATCCTAGAGGAGTTTGCCCTTGCGAGAGTCCCCCGGGCCTTCACCAACCAGTACGTGTTCCCCATGCTCCTCGTGTGGGGCACCGAGGACCAGAAGCAGAAGTTCCTCACCCCCCTCATCAAGGGAGAGACCATCGCTTTCCAGAACTTCACCGAGCCTAACGCAGGTTCGGACCTGGCGTCCCTCCAGAGCAGGGCTGTGCGGGACGGAGACGACTGGGTAATCACCGGACAGAAGACCTTTGTAAGCGGCATGGGCGACCCCGATTGGCTCTTCGGACCGATAATCACCGACCCCGACGCTCCCCGCCACCAGAACCTGGGATTCTTCATGGTCCCCTATCCCACGCCAGGTCTGGAGTTGCAGCGGCTGAACCTCCTCACGGGCAATGACCAGATATTCGTCTTCATGGACGGTATCCGGGTTCCCGGAGACCACCTCATCGGTGGTGTAAACGACGGCTGGAAGGTGACCCAGACCACCCTGGAGCTGGAGCACGGGGGCCGGGGCGCCGCCTATCAACGGGACGAGGCCCTCGAGAACCTGCTGGACTACACATGGAACACCAGGCGCAACGGCCACACGCTGGGCGACGACCCGGTCCTGCAACAGCTGGCCATGGACGCCTACATCGACTCCCAGGTCAACCGGCTGTTCCAAGGCAGGAACTATTCCATGTACCAGTCGCGGAATGAGATGAGCTACGAGGGGTCCCAGTCCGACTACCAGAAAAAGACCTTCGCCCTGCGGAACGCCGACCGGGCGCGGGACATATTGGGCATGTACTCAGTCCTCGGCGTCCGAGAACCCAGAGCGCCCTTCCAGGGAGCGCCGGAGGTGTACCAGCGCTCAAGCCTGACGGGAGCCCACCCCGGCGGGACGCTGGAGGTCCAGCGGCTCATCATGGCGCGGCGCCTGGGTATCAGCCGTACCAGGGAAAGGGCTGCGGCAACCCCCGCAAGCTCGGGCGTTAGCGGCGTCTAAACCGCCCGATCCCAGGAGCCGCTGCATGGACTTCAAACCGGGATATTCTCCCCAGCTGGAGGAGTTCCGCAATGAAGTCGCCCGCGTTCTTGATTCAGTTCCCTCGGACGAGACTCGCAATGAGTTGGCCCGTCTAGGCTGGTTGGCGGCGGCAGAACCCGTCGCATTAGGTGGAGCCGGCCTCACTGAAAGCCACGAGACCATAGTCGCCGAGGAGCTTGCCGCGCGAGGCTTGGCAAACGCCCTGAACCCCAACATCGCCGCTCTCCGCCGCATCATCCACGCGTACGGTTCATCAGACCAAGCCTACCGTTTCATCCCTCTTTTGGCCACGGGGAACACGGAGGTCTGGACCCTGAGGGCCGCCTCGCCGCACGACCTTGACCCTGCGAACCTCACAATCGCCGCTTCCAGGGACGGGGACGACTATATCCTGGAAGGCTATGGAGACTTCGTCGGCCAAGGCGAGCGTCCGGGACTCATCTGGGCCTGGGCCGCTTTGCAAGGGTCTGGCGGCGACGCTCCTCTAGCCGTCCTGGTCCCCGGCGACGCTGAGGGCGTCCTGATAGCTGGGGCCATCGAAAGCATTGGTCACCCGGTAAGAAGGGTCGAGTTCCGGCAGGTGCGCGTTCCAATCTACTCCGCTTTGGGCACCGAGGGTTCGGGCTGGGACATAGCGCTATGTGCGCTGGACTCCCGCCCCCGCTCCGGCAAACTGACGTCCGCTGCCGTGGCAGACGACCTTATCTGCTACGCCGTTGATACGGACCGAGACGGAGCGCCTCTGCTGCTGGAGCCGGTGCGGCAGCTTATTCTCATGGACGCTTTCATTGAAAGCCGCGTGGCCCAACTGATGCACCGGCGGAACGCATGGATGCGGTCTGCTCGCCGGGAATTGACCTACCACGTCGCCCAAGCAGGCCTGATGGAAAGCCGCGCCCGAGCCGCTGTCAGAACTGCCGCGGACCAGGTCGCCGGGCCATATGCATTGCTGGACCACGACGACCCTAGAGCTTCGTCCCTCTTGGCGCCCCATAACGAGGACGACCCGCCCTCGTCTGAAGACTGGCCCCGCCAGCTCATGGCCATAAGCCTGGGCCTGGAGAAACCCCTGGCCGCTCCAAAAAGTACAAGATAGGCGACTCATCCACTCAACCAGGGGTTAATGACATCTATCCCACATCCTTGGAACCCGGTGATATCTCTCGTCGCAATCGAGGCGCCTCGCGACCGCGCGATGGCCGCTATTTGGCAGTCTGCCTAGCTTATCGGCCGCCCGGATGCGCGGCGGGCGACGAATATGTCGGCATAAGCACGGGCTGACTGGCTGTCGAAGGGCAAAACGCGCCCGGCGAAAAATACCCCAAAAGCTCGTTCGGCCGCTGCGGCCAGTCCCCTTTGCCGCTCGCCCTGGGGGAGAAGTGCGATGCCGGTCCGTATCTCCGCCTCTGTGACTGACGCGACGAACAGGTCGCTTGTCAATTGATCGTTTAACCACATGACGACTTCTGAACGAGGAGTCGCGCGCATGAACTCTGAGACGACATTGGTGTCGAGGACGAACATTGGCCATGCCTCAATCAAATTTAGGAGGTTCGCGCATAGGTTCTCTAGGTGGAATCTCCAATTCCACGCCTCCATAAGGCTTGAATAAATTTACAATGGCCGTGCCAAGATTTTCAGGCGGCGCCTCTTCCTCGTCGAGGGCCGTCTTCAAGATTTCACGGGCCTCCTGCTCCATCGAGCGGCCGTTTTCCGCCGCTCTTATGCGCAACCGCCGCTTGAGCCCGTCATCGATGTTGCGCACCGTTATACTGGCCATGCTCTGCCTCCAGGTACAGTGTCGTTACATTATACAATGAAATCATTGCAATCGTTGATAGCAGCCGCCCCGACTTCCCCCTCACCCTTGGCGGGAGAGGGCTGGGGTGAGGGTGAAGAGCAACTCCTCCGGTGGCCTGTCCAGTCCCTCTGTCGTATAATACGGGCGCTTCCCGACCCGCCCGTCGACCAGCCAGCCAGAGGAGGTCTCCATGGACCTGTCTTTCAATGAGATTCAGAGCCTTATCCAGAGCACGGCCACTGAGCTCATGGAGACGGAGATGCCCAAGTCCCGGGTCCTCGAAATCGACGACAGCGAGTCGGGGTTCGACCCCGAAATCTGGCGGACAATGTGCGAGCTCGGATGGGCCGGTATGGTCATCCCGGAGGAGTACGGCGGCTCCGGCAACTCCCACACCGACCTGGGGGCGCTTTACGAAGTCCTGGGCTATTTCGCCTGCCCCAGCCCCCACCTGTCCTCCGCCGTCCTATCGGCCAACGCCATCCTGGAAGCTGGGAACGACGACCAGAAGAAGTCCCTCCTTCCCGCCATCGCCTCGGGAGACCTCATATACACCCTAGCCTTCAGCGAGCCTGAGTACGGCTGGGACCCAGAATTTGTCAGGATGAAAGCTTCCGTCAACGGCGGAACAGTGGTCCTCAACGGCACAAAGCTCTTCATCCCCGACGCCAACATTGCCGACCGCGTCCTGGTGGCAGCCAGGACAGGCGACGGAGACGACCCATCCCAGGGCATCAGCCTGATCGCCGTGGACACCCGGTCTCCGGGAGTGTCGGTCCGGGTCCAGACGGGGTGGATAGGTCCCAAGGTCTGCGAGGTCAACTTCGAGAACGTCGAGGCGCCTGCATCAGACATGCTCGGGCCGGAAGGCGGCGCATGGCCCGCACTGGAAACCGCGATGGACCGGGCTACGGCTGCGTTGTGCAGCTTCATGGCAGGCGGCTCTCACCGGGTCACCGACATGGCAAGGGAGTATAGCCAGACCCGCATAGCTTTCGGTGTCCACATCGGGACGTTCCAAAGGGTGCAGGACCACGTCATCGACGCCTTGAACGAGGCCGACGCCGCCAAGTGGACGGCCTATGAGGCACTGTGGCAGCTGGACGAAGGAGACCCTAACGCGCCCATCGGAGTGTCCATGGCCAAGTCGGTGGCCAGCGTGGGGTTCCCGAAAGCGTGTGAGGCCTCCCACCACGTCCACGGCGGAATAGGCACGGACCTGGAGTTCGGCCTGACCCAGTACACCAAGCGCGCCCGCACCCTCCAGCACTACCTGGGAGACGCCATCCACCACAAGCGCCGCATGGCCCGCCTCATGGCCCCGGCGTAGGCGCGTTAGACCGGGAGCTTGCTTCTTTCTTTTAGAAACTCTTCCAACCGCGCACGGAGACGTTCCTCGGTCAAAAACCCGTCATCGAGATACCAGATTTCCATGGAGACATAGTCGATGAGCTCATCGTCAACGGTCCCAACACGGGCCGTGACAAATTCCCGGACGGTATCCAAGCCTGCCGCATCATCCAGGTATCTCTTAAGCAAGGTGTGTAGGTAGTAGTTTTCTTGTATCAAGCGCCACTCTTTCGCAATGACAACAATCAGATCAAGCAACCAGGAACGTAGAACTCTATATAGTATTCTCAATCTTAGAGAGAAGCTTGAAAACGGTCAAGCTTTTCTTAGGGTGAGGAGAACGCATCAACATCAACCAGTTGGTGACTTCCCGGAAGGAACTCGCGGTCAAATCGTGGACATTCATCTGTCGGTCAACGACTATCTGATTTGTGTCGCACACAGATATGTTGTAACCACTGACGGTACCGAATGGAGAGAACCTGACCCAAAGCGAATCAACATCGACGACCTGTCCGTTATAGAGAACCTGTCCTGAGTTAAACTTCACTGATATTAACACGAGCCTGGGGTTAGGCCTGTCTGTCTGCTCCAGGGCTCCCTTGATGCTCTTTCCTCCCCCCCGCTCCCACGCTTGACACTGCCTAGGCCATGATTTAGATTGGGGACGCTTTTAGGGTGGGACTTGGTTAGGCGTGCGCCTGTTTGCGGGGGTGCGCCGCTTTTTGGAAAGGGGACCGATGTCCGAAATAGAATTCCGGGACCAGACTGCGGTTGTGGGCGTAGGCTACAGCCGGAGTCCCGAGGTCCCCGGCGGCTTCTCAAGACGCTCAGGCGTGTCGGTGCTGACCCTGGCTGTGAGGGCTGCGCTGGACGCATGCAACGACGCGGGAATCGACCCCTCGGACCTGGACGGCGGCGCGTGCTGGGGCTTCAACGACACCGTAGCTCCCCAGCAACTTCTCCACTCCCTCCAGGCAAAAGAGGTCAACTACAACTCCCCCATGCTGGGAGGCGGCGGCCTCTCCCATTTCGCGGTCGTCCAGGCCGCCCAGGCCGTCTACCACGGGATATGCAAGTACGCCATCGTGTTCCGGGCCATGAACGGACGTTCCGGTGTACGCATGGGACAGTTCGGGGGCGCGTCCTATGGCGTGGGCGCCAGGAGCAACAAAATCGGCGGGCCGTCCCAGCTCACTGCCATCTACGGCTACGCTGGCGCTCCCCACATCTTCGCCATGGAGGCCCAGCGGTGGATGGACATGTACGGCGTCCATAGCTCCGACCTGGCCAACTTCTGCGTCAATGCACGATCCAACGCCGTCAAGAACCCACGGGCCACCATGCGGGAACCTATCTCCGTGGACGACCACCAGAACTCGCGGATGATTGTCCACCCCTACCACCTGCTGGACTGCTGCCTGGAGACCGACGTGGCCTGCGCGATGATTGTCACTACCGCCGAGCGGGCCAGGGACCTGAAGAAGACCCCGGTGCTTATCTCCGCTGGCATCGGCGGACTCTCCAGAAGGCCGGACATCACCGACAACGGGTTCCCCAGGATACGCCCCCGATTGATGGAGGCTGCGGGGACCCAGCTTAGCGACATGGACTTCTACGAGGCCTATGACAACTTCACCGACAACCCCATGAGGGCCATCGAGGGCATGGGGTTCTGCAAGTTCGGCGAGGTGAAGGACTTCATCAAAGGCGGGCGCATCGCCCTGGACGGCGAGCTCCCCATGCAGACCCACGGCGGCCTGATGAACGAAGGCTACGCCCATGGCATAAACAATATCACCGAGGCGGTGCAGCAGCTGCGCTGGGACGCCGAGGACCTCTGCCCCAACTGGCAGAACGCCGAGCACACCTACGACCGGTCCATTTGCAGGCAGGTGAGGGAGCCGCGAATCGGCCTGTCCACGGCAGTCACCGGAGCCTCGGGCCTAGTTCTCAAGAGAGGTGATTAATGACAACCAGCTCTGATTACCCATTCCTGGTCCCCGACCCAGACTTCGAGACTGAACCCTTCTGGACGGCCGTCAGGAACCACGAGTTCAAACTCCAGCAGTGCGGGCCATGCTCCGAATTCCGCTGGCCTCCACAGCAGGTCTGCCCCTACTGCCAGTCCGAGGACCACGAGTGGCAAACGCTGTCGGGCAAGGCCACGCTGTACACCTACATCATCATCACCCAGCCCGTTTTCCCCCAGTGGCGGGAGATTGCTCCTTACAACGTGGTGCAGGTCGCGCCGGACGAGGCCCCCAACGTCCACATGGTCTCCAACGTTGTGGACGTGGACAACGACGACCTGAAGATAGGCATGCCTCTGGAAATCGTCTACGACGACGTAACCTCTGAGGACACCATCTTCCGGTGGAAGCCCGCCTAGCGGCTGACACACCAACCTCGAAAGGAGCGGCATGGCGGGTTCAGAACGAGAGCAGAGTTTCCGGGACAAAGTTGCCATAGCGGGCATCGGCTATAGTCGCAGCCCTGCAGTGCCTGGCGGCTTCTCCCGCCGGTCGGGCGTCTCGGTGCTCACTCTGGCCGTCAGGGCCGCCCTGGACGCCTGCAAGGACGCAGGGCTGGACCCCACGGACTTGGACGGGGGCGTCAACTACGGCTTCAACGACACCGTGGCCCCTCAGCAAGTCCTCCATTCTCTGGCCGTCAAAGAGGTCAACTTCAACTCGCCTATGCAGGGAGGCGGCAACCTGTCCTCCTTCACTGTAGTGCAGGCCGCCGAGGCGGTCTACCACGGAATCGCCAAGTACATGCTTGTGTTCCGCGCCATGAACGGGCGTTCAGGAGTCCGGATGGGACAGTTCGGCGGGGCATCCTATGGCGTGGGAGCCGGAAGCAATAAGATAGCCGGGCCCTCTCAGTTCACCGCCGTCTACGGCTACGCCGGAGCTCCCCACATTTTCGCGATGGAAGCCCAACGGTGGATGGAGCTGTACGGGGTGGAAAGCTCGGACTTGGCCAACTTCTGCGTCAATGCCCGCTCCAACGCCGCGAAGAACCCGCGCGCCATCATGCGGGAGCCTATCACGGTAGATGACCACCAGAACTCCCGGATGATTGTCCACCCCTACCACCTGCTGGACTGCTGCCTGGAGACCGACGTAGCCTGCGCCATGATTGTCACCACCGCCGAGCGGGCCAGGGACCTAAAGAAGACCCCAATCCTCATATCAGCCGGCATCGGTGGATCGGGCAGGCGTCGCGAGATTCTGGACACGGGCTTCTCCCATGTGAGCGAACGGCTCCTAGCCGCCGCCAACGTCGGCCTTGAGGACATCGACGTCTATGAAGCCTACGACAACTTCACCGACAATCCCATGCGCGCCCTGGAAGGCGTGGGGTTCTGTAAGCCGGGCGAGTCCAAGGACTTCATCAAAGGTGGACGCATCGCCCTGGACGGCGAGCTTCCCATGCAGACCCACGGCGGACTGATGAACGAGGGCTACGCCCACGGCATCAACAACATCACCGAGGCGGCGCAGCAGCTGCGGGGCGACGCCGAGGACCTCTGCCCGAACTGGCAGAACGGTGAACACACCTACGACCGTTCCATCTGCCGGCAGGTACGAGACCCCAAGATAGCCCTACAGACGGCGGTGACCGGAGCGTCCGGCCTCGTCCTGAAGAGGGGATAGGCCTCGGCTCTTGAACCCCTCACCCCCGGCCCCTCTCCCGGAGGGCGAGGGGAGCGCTGTGAATGATGTCGTCAAAGAGCCAAAACTCCCTCTCCCCTTGGGAGAGGGTTGGGGTGAGGGCTAGACGGCCCCGTACTCGGCCAGGATAGCCAATTCCTGCCTGCTGACTCCGATTTCCCGGCAGAGAATTTCTTCGTTGTGCTCCCCCACCAGCGGGGCTCTCCGGTATATCCTCTGCGGCGACCCGTTGAATATGGCCGCGGCGCCCGGATATTTGAAGCTCCTTCCCAGCTCAGGATGCTCCACGTCCAGGAAGAAACCCCTGTCCTCGAGATGAGGGTCGGTGGCCATCTGGTCGCTGGAGAAGATGGCTCCCCAGGGGAACCCCATCTTCTGCCCGGCGTGCCACAGCTCGTGCTGCGGGCGGGTCTTGAAAAAAGCCCTGAGCACGTCATACACGTGATCGTCGTTTTGCCGGGCGAAATCGGCCTCCATGTACTTGTGATCCAGCAGGTCGTCAGCCATTCCCGTCTCGTCCATCCACTCGGCCAGCTTGCGCAGCATGGGCGGAGTCATGAGCAGGCCGCCCATAGCCAGGTGGACCCATTTACCGTCTGCCGTTTCCATTTCCACGGCGGCGGGACGCATCTTGTCGATGCGTTGCGGGGTCTGGTGGCGCCCTGTATGCCGGTACACGACCACGTTGTCGTATATGTAGAAGCGTATGGCCGATTCGGTGGTCAGGGAGCAAGCCTCGTGGATGGATGCGTCGATGTACTGCCCACGGTCGGTGGAGCGTCGCAGGTACAACGCCGCCATAATTGCCATGTAGGAGTAATGGCATCCCATGTGCCAGGCGTGTCCTCCGTCGGGGGCGATAGGAGGCCCGCCGGCCACGTCCTCGTCGTCATATCCCGTGGAACCCATGATGCCGCCAGCCGCCAGCTGTACCAGGTCCGAGGTCTTCAGGCGGGCCCAAGGACCTTCCTGCCCAAAGGGAGTTATTGAGCACATGATCAACCGGGGGTTTATTCTTTCCAGGTCTTTGTAGCCCAGACCCAGCGACGGAAGATAGCCGGGATCGTAGCTTTCCAGGACGATGTCGGCTCGTGGCACGAGGGCCTTGAGCAGCTTGCGCCCGTCCTCGGTTTCCAGGTTGAGGGTAACGCCTCGCTTGGAGGTGTTGTACTGCCAGAAGTTAAGGCTTCGGTTGTGGTTGGGAACATCGTCCACGAAAGGACCGATGGTGCGGGTGCTCTGGCCTCCGGGAGGCTCGATTTTTATGACGTCGGCGCCCATGTCCGCCAGCAGCTTGCCGCAGAACTCTCCCTTGTGGTCCGTCAGTTCCAGAACACGGGTTCCGGCCAGAGGCCCAGGAAGCTGGTTAGCTGAGCTCATTCATGGCCTCCTCCATCTGGGGATAGTAACCCAGGTCTTCAGGCCAGAACGTTCCGTCCTTGTACCCCTCCTTCACCTCCTCCTTGGTCATACCCAACACCCTCTGCATCACTTCGACCGTGTCTTGACCCAACATAGGAGACGCGCGGTTTACTCCAACGTATGCGTCGGACATAGTGAAAGGTGCGCTCTGGTGGCGCTTTGGCCCCAGCACAGGGTGGTCCAGCACGGAGCTGAAGTGTCCACGGGCCTTCATCTGGGGGTCCCTGTCCACCCGGTCCTCAGAGGACTGTACGGGGGCGGCGGGAACGCCCGCGGCCTGACAGAGTTGGGCGATTTCATACTTGTCCAGAGTGAGCGTCCACTCTTCTATCTTTTGGTCCAGTTCCTCCTGATTGCGGATGCGGCCCAAGAGGGTGGAATACTTGGCGTTTACAGCCCACTCAGGGGTTCCCATGACCTTCACCAGGCCTTCCCACTCCGCATCGGTGAAGCAGCCCAGGACGCACCAGTCATTGTAGTCGCCAGGGCTGGTGCGGTAGGAGTTGTGAGGCACGGCGGCCCGCCCACGGAAGCCGCTTGTGGGAGGCGTGCCGGGCCACACGGACCGGTTTCCGGCGGGGTAGCCTTCTCGGTTGGTAGAGCGGCCGTTGACCGTGTAGTCGAGGAAGGCAGGGCCTGTGAGGGTTGCGCCCATGATCATCTGCCCCATATCCACGTGCTGCCCCTCGCCTGTACGGTTTCTGGCCTCGAGGGCCGTGATTACGAACATGGCGCCGTACATGCCGCCGGTGTCGTCCAGGTAGGAGTAGCCCCATCCTGCCGGAGGCTTGCCGGGAAGCCCGGACATGAGGCTGAGACCGGCCACGGCCGCCGCAGCGGGGCCGAAGGTGGTGTAGGGAAGATAGGGCCCTGTGTGGCCAAATCCGGCCATGGACATGTATATGATTTTCGGGTTGACCGCTGTCATGTCCTCGTAAGCCAGGCCCCACCGCTTCATCACGGTGGCGCTGAAGTTCTCGATTACAACATCTGACTTCGCGATGAGCTGCTTGGTGATGGACAGGCCTTTTTCGCTGCGCACGTTCAGGGTTATGCCCAGCTTGTTGGTGTTGTTCTCGTCGGAGTTGGCCACGGCGTTGGGGTCTCGGGGAAGCTCGCCGGGACGGATGCGCTGGCCGGGTCCCAGACTGTAGGGCCACTGGACCTTAAGCACCTCAGCCCCCAAGGCGGCCAGCCACCGTGTAGACCAGGGACCAGCCCTGACCCACGTAAAGTCCAGGACTCGAACGCCGTCCAACGGCCGTGGAAGGTCCATATTTCTCCTCCTTTAATACTGCCGAAAAACACCTTGCATCAAGGCCGGTACCAAGAACCAAAACAGGATACTTAGTGTCCCTGTAGGTGTCAACTTGAGCGGCTATTGCGCTTGGAGTGCGACCGGACTTGCCCACGCCGTAAACTCTGCTATGATTGGGGAACCAAGCAGTGAACCGCCAAAGGAGGACTCAGAGTATGGTCGACGACTCCATCCGGCTCAAGGGAATAAACCACATCACCTACAACGTGAAGGACAAGGACAAGGCCCTCGCCTGGTACCAGGAAGTGCTGGGCATAAAGCAGATACCCAAGATGGTGGACAGCGACAACCTCTACTGGCTCCAGCTTCCCAGCGGCGCCATGGTGCACATCATCGAGAACCCAGACGCTCCGTCCGCCCCATCCCATCACACGGCCTTTGAAGTGGACGACATCGAGAGCGCCCATACCCACTACGGGTCCCTGGGCGTCACCGCCTTAACCGACATATCCACCCGACACGACGGGCAGCGCGCCTTCTATTTCGAGGACCTGGACGGCAACAGGCTTGAAGTGTGCACCAAGTCGGGCTTCGGAGTGCTGGTCTAAGGACAGCGCATGAAGCTGGGACTTATCTCCGACACCCACATCCCCACAGTAGCCAAAGAAATCCCCAAGGAAGTCGAAACGGCCTTCCAAGACGTGGACATGGTGCTCCACGCCGGGGATATACAGGTGCTCCGGGCGCTCGACTGGTTGGAACGCATTGCCCCGGTTTACGCCGCGGAAGGCAACAACGACGAAGGCCTGGTCGACCCAAGGATAAAGCCCGTGCAGATGTTGGAGATTGAGGGTCTAAAGGTGGCCGTAGTCCATGTCTTCAACTATCCGGAACTGCCCCTGGAGAGGTTCTTCAACGGCAACGGGGACGTGGACGTGGTGGTCTACGGGGACACCCACGTGCCCGAAGTGATTAGAGAGGACGGCTTCCTACGTGTGAACCCAGGGAGCCCCACGGCTCCAGGCCCCAACATGTACCTGGGGCTGGGACACGTGGCCATCCTGGAGATCAAGGACGGCGAGGCCGATGCCTGGATCGTCGAGTTAAAGGGGCTTTCCGACGCCTAGTCGAAGCCCTTTTCGTCGAAGGTCATGATCACCCACGTGGCGCCTTCAGGGCCGCTCGTGAGGTCGCTGGCAGGCTCGTCTCCGACTATGTAACGCATGGAAAAAGGCCTGATTTCGGTGTCGCCGAAGGTGGCCGACCCTTTCAGCATCGCCTGGAACTCTCCGTGGGGAGCAGCCGGTATCTTCAGGACCGCGCCAGGTTCGCACTCGTACATGTGCGCCTTAGGCTCGTTGAGGCCGTCCACTCCGAAGAGAGTCTTCCGCCTGATTCCCTGCAGACTCCTGGGAGACTCTTCCCACTGCTGGTCAGAGAACCGACCCAATATCTCCCGGCCATCCCGGTTCAACTCACCCCGGAACTTGTCCCGCTCCCAGTTCCAAACTATTCCGGCGGACTTGTTCCTGAGGACTGCGCATATCGACGACTCGGTGGCCTTTCCGGCCACAAAGGGGCCGTAAGCCGTGTTAGTGTCGGTGTAGTGGAGCTCCGGAGCATCTAGGCCCAGATGAGGGAACACCATTGAGCCTGTCAACATGATCTGGAACTGGGCGGCGTCATGGAAATGACCCTCGTTGTTGTCGCCGTCCCGGGGTATGGCCATCAGGTGAGCGTAGGGTCGGCCTACCTCGCCGTCGGAGAGATGCTTGAAATAGAACCCCCGGGCGTACTTACTGGTGGCTTTGACCCATTCGTGGGCTCGATCGTCTAGGAGGACTTCTTTAACTGGCATGACCGCTCCTTTCCCAGGCCTATTGACTAAGGCGTCTACTGGCTCCCGCGCATCCTTGGGTCAAGCACATCCCGCAGGGCGTCGCCAAGCATGTTCCAGGACAGCACTACAATTGATATCGTAAGCCCTGGCACCACGCCAAGCCAAGGGTTTTCCCGCATGTCTGAGTAGGTGACTTTGTTCAACATGCCCCCCCAAGAGGGTTCGGTTATAGGAATGCCCACGCCAAGAAAGCTCAGTGACGCTTCCGCTATTATAGCCGCCGCCATGTAAAAGGTCACCAACACTATGAACACCGCCATGGTGTTGGGGACCATGTGCAGCAGGATAATCCGGACGTCCCGCGCCCCGATGGACCTGGCCGCCAGGATGTAGTCCTGCTCCCGGAGCGCAAGAGCCTGTGAGCGTATCACCCGCGCGGTGGCCGGTACGAACAACACCGTCAAAGCAATAATCACGTTCTGAATGGACCCGCCCAACGCCGTCATGATGGCGATGGCCAGAATAATGGCAGGAAAAGCCATTAAGCCGTCTATCAAACGTTGGACGAACAGATCGAAAGCCCCACCGAAATAGGCGCTGGTGACTCCAATTAAAAGACCTATCGAGCACCCTATCAACGAACTGAACAAGCCGACTATCAAAGACACTTTCGCGCCGTGGACCAAGCGGCTGTATATGTCCCGCCCCAGCCAGTCGGTTCCAAGAAGATGGTCGGCGCTTGGTTTGGCTCGCAGGTTGTCTGAGTCTGTGGAATGGACGCCGTGGGTGTCTATGGTGGACGCCAGCAGAGCCACGATGACCAGCACGACGGCCACTCCCGCTCCCACAGCGCCCATAGGCTTCTTTAGCAGGAAGTTGATAAGTTGAACGTAACGAGAGCGCTTCGGACGAAGCCCGGCCAAGACGGACTGGTCGACGCCGGTAATTGCGTCTTGTTGCGCCATCTCTAGGAGTACCTGATCCTGGGATTCAGCCATGAGTATGCGAGGTCCATAACAAGATTCAACACCAGCACGATCAGGGTGACTATGATCACCACCGACTGTATCACCGGGAAGTCCTGCTTCTCGAAACCTGAGATCACGTACAGGCCGATGCCCGGGACCAAGAATATGCTCTCAATTATAACGGTGCCTCCTATAAGCCGCCCGAATTCATAGCCGGTCACCGTAACGACCGGGAGCAAGGCGTTGCGAAGAGTGTGTCGGTTTATCACTACCCGCTCCGAAAGCCCTTTGGCCCTGGCCGTGCGTATGTAATCTTCCCTCAGCACTTCGAGCATAGCCGAGCGGGTTATGCGGGCCAGGAACGCCATGTGGGAGAGAGCGAGCACCAGGGAAGGAAACACCATTTGTTTCAGGTTCTCTATCTGGTCGTCTTGAAAGTCCCTGTACCTCAGAGGCGGATTCCAGTCGAAGACCGAGGCAAGGAACAAGAGCATCAGAAGCGCCACCCAGAAGTTGGGCAGCGCTATGCCCACCGTTGTCACCAACCGACCAACGTAGTCCATCGGAGTGTCCTGCTTGACCGCGGAGAACACCCCCAATGGAACGGCCACGAAGGCGGCCATGAACAAAGATATGATCACCAGCTCCAGGGTGACCGGAAAGCGGTTCTTGATTTCGTCTATGACGGGTTGCTTGGTGTTGAAAGAGTCTCCGAAGTCCAGCCGCACGGAGTCCCACAGGAAGATTCCCCATTGGTGGGGGAACAGAGGCTTGTCCGTCCCCAACTCCGCTCTCTTCTTGGCCAACGCTTCCTCGGTGACGGCAGCCCCGTCACCGAAGTCTGAGCCTGTTTCAAGAAGCTGAAGGGCCGGGTCGCCGGGCAGAAGCCTGATTATGACAAATGCAATGGTGCCGACCAGCGCCAGAGTCGGCACAAAGAGAAGCAACCTCTTCAGGATATATGCCTGCATTGTCCTATCCGCTAACCCCTACGGGTGGCTCCCAAGTTTCTCTCCTTAGGACGGTTCAGTAACTCCCATCTAATATAAGGACAGGCCCAAAGCATTTTACTTCAGGCCTGCCCCCAGCTTCAGCTCCCGATTGACAGCTCTCTATTTGTCTATGGGCAGTCGGGGTTGCACCAGATAGCCTCGTGGGTGTTGCCGCCGGTCACCACCGGGGGCGGGTAGAACCCCTTAATCTTATTGCTCACCGGCCACGCCTGGGTGACGTAGAGCATGGGAATGATGTACGGGTCCTCGATTTGCAAGTTGTGGACCTCTTGCATCAACTCCCGCACCATGGGGTCGTCCTGGTCCGATGCCAGGAGCATCGTGGCGTATATCTCCTTCAACCGCAGGAAAAGGCCGTGCTGAGGGTTGTCCGGGTCCGTCACTCCGGTCCAACCTGCGTTGCGCGCACCCGTTTGGGACCTGATAGCCTGGCTTGGGTGCGGGAATGAGAACCCTGTTGCCTGGATGTTGAACTGATAGTCACCGGCCGTGTACTTCTCCCGGGCCACCGCTCCACGAACGGCATCGATGTTGATTGTCCATCCGAAGTCTTCCAGGAACTGCCCCTTGATCACGGTTCCCACGTCGCAGTAGGCGAGGGAGGTCGAACAAGTCAGCGTAACCTTGGTGCCTTCTCCGTAGCCCGCCGCTTCGAACAGGGCTTTGGCGGCCGCAATGTCGTCAGGGTGCTTGACTCCGGCCGAACTCTCCCTGAATCCGGGGAACTGGTCCGATTCCGCCCTGGTGTAGCTCCACGGGAAACCGTCGGGCAGGGGCGTTCCCATGCCCCCGCGGTCGGCAGTCACACTCTTAAGATACGGCTGCCGGTGTATTCCCAGCTGCATGCCCTTGCGCACTCTGGGGTCGTTGAAGGGAGCCACCCTGGTGTTGAAGTGAATGGAATATGCGTATAGGGGACCCTGCCAGTGCAGGTTGATCTTCCCGAAGGTGGTCTTTTCCAACTGCAGCAGAGCCGCTGCGTTCAGGCTGGCCTGGAAGGAGTTGGACATGAGCACCTGCTCCGTCTCGAAGGCGGCGGAGGCCCTGCCGGAAGCCGACGTGATTATGAAATGCTCGATGCCGTCCAGGTAGGGCAGGCCGCTCTTGAAGTAGTCGGGGTTCCGTTCCAGAACAGTGGACACGTCAGTGGTGTATTCGACGAATCTGTACGGGCCCGAACCTATCACAGAGTCTTTGTCCGTCGGGTTGGCAGGAAGCACTCCCCGCTCGAACAGATGCTTGGGCAGTATCATCAACTCCTGGTTGAGCATGTCGTTAAGAAATACGCCGGAAGGCGGGTCGTTGAGAGACACCGAGAAGGTGTTATCGTCAATCATCGTAGGCGGGCCCGACAAGTGAGACTGCACACCTTCAAGGGCAGACTGGCCCACGCCCGCTATTTCATCGGGGACATCGGCGAAAGCGGGGTTCAAGGCTTCCAACGCCCCTTTGGGGTCCAGCCAGATGTTGAAGCTGTTCACAAGGTCGTCCGCTCCAACGTCTTCGCCGTCGTGCCACTTGGCGTCAGGGTTGACGGTGAAGGTATAGGTGATTCCGTCGTCGGACACGCTCCAGTCAGAGCAGAGATCGCACTTCCAGTCCAGCTTCTCCGGAGTGGCGTGGTCCCAATCGATGGTCATGTTGAAGACAGGCTTCAAGTGCACCTGGCTCTTATAAGACACTCCACCCCAGATGAAATGGGGGTTGGGGGAGTCGTAGGCCAGCATGGGCACTACGCCGCCGAAGGGGGAGACTCCTCCGAACATCGCCGGCAGCGGAGTCGCCGTTGGAGGAATCTGCGCCACAGCCGAAGCGACGGCATCCTTCACTCCCTGGTCAACGGCGGCTTTGATTGCCGCTTCCATCTGGTCGGCTGTCAGCCCCTCGGGAATCTCGGATATGGCCTGGGAGACTATGGCCTGCACGTCAGCGGGACTGATCCCCTCGGGAATATCGGAAATCGCCTCGGACACAATGGCCTGTACATCCTCCGCCGACAATCCCTCAGGAATTTCAATTCCTGCGATCACTTGTTGACCAAACTGTTCCGCCAGCGCCGTGAAGTCTAAGGGTGTAGCTGTAGGAAGCGGTGTAGGTGGCGCTTGGGTCTCCTCGCCTCCACCGCAAGCCGCAGCTATGACAAACACCAACGCCAAGGGGCCAGCCAGCCACAAGGTACGATTCTTAAACCAGGTTTTCAGCATGTTTCCCTCCCTTTTGTTTCCACGCCGCTGATGGGTATTACGTTTCACGCTCCAATGGGAGCGGTCACTCCTGCCTTCGAAGCCTGGGCCATCCGCTTCCATCTGAAATTCTGGAGAACACTATCAGACGTATAATGAGCCTGTCAACCGTCAATTCTCTCGGCCGCTCGCTTACTGCTCGCCGTCCCAGAGCGTGTCCAGAATGGCCCCCGGAGACATGGGCAGCTTCTCCATCCTGACTCCAACGGCCCTGTATATGGCGTTGGCTAACGCCGCCATCGGAGGGACCAGGGGGACTTCCCCAACCCCTCTGGCGCCGTAGGGGTGTCCTGGGTTGGCCACTTCCACTATCACTGTGTCTATCATAGGCAAGTCCAGGCTGATGGGCATCCTGTAGTCGAGGAAGCTGGAATTCATAAGCTTCCCATCGTCGGAGAAGAAGTACTCCTCGTTGAGCGCCCATCCGATGCCCTGTACTGCGCCGCCCTGCATCTGCCCTTCCACGTAGCTGGGATGGATAGCCTTTCCAGCATCTTGCAGGGCCGTGTACCTGAGAATCTCCACCTTGCCCGTCTCCGGGTCCACTTCCACGTCGGCTATGTGAATAGCGAAGGACGCCCCTGAGCCGGAGGGAGTAAAGTTGGAGCGGCCCACCACAGGCCCGCCTGTGCCGTTCAGCTTGGAGGCTATCTGCCCAAACGTCAGCTTGAGTTCCGGGTCCGACTTGTGGGCGAGGACTCCGCGGGAGTAGTCCACGTCATCAGGGCTGACATCCCATATCCTGGCGGCCCTCTCAATGAGCTGCCGTTTTACGTCCTGCGCCGCCTCGTAAGCTGTCCATCCTGTCTTAAACAGGGTGCTGCTCCCTCCGGTGACCCACGTGTAGCCAATGGAATCGGTGTCAGCCACCGACGGGTTCACGTCCTCAACGGGGATGCCCAACACTTCCGCTACGTGCATGGCGATGGCGGCGCGGGAGCCTCCGATGTCCGGCGACCCCTCGACCAGGCTGACGGTGCCGTCAGCGTTGACGTTCACCACGGAGCTTGAAGCCCCGCTAGAGTTGGTCCAGAATCCCGCAGCCACTCCCCGCCCGCGATTGGGGCCTTCCAAGGGCGCGTTGTAGTGCTCGTGGGCCTTCGCGGCCTCGGCTGTCTCAATGAAGCCTATCTTCCCGAAGGGAAGCCCAGTGACCAGCCGTGTCCCTTCCTTTGAGCCGTTCTTTATACGCATTTCCAGCGGGTCGATGCCCAGCTTCTCCGCCAATTCATCTATCAGAGTCTCGGCAGCGAAGGCGCTGTTTGGCGCTCCCGGCGCCCTGTAGGCCGCGGTCTTAGGCTGGTTCAGGACCACATCGTGGCCTTCAATTCTCACATTTTCCAGGTTGTACGGGGCGAACATGCAAAGGCAGCCCGGAGCCACAGGCGAGCCCGGGAAAGCACCTGCCTCCAAGGCCAGGAACGCATCGGCGGCGGTTATTGTTCCATCCTTGCGTGCGCCTATCTTCGCCTTCAAGTAGCCCCCGCTGGTTGGACCGGTGGCCTCGAACTCTTCTATCCGGCTCATGGTGATTTTCACTGGATGTCCGGACTTCTTGGAGAGCATCGCAGCCACGGGTTCCAGGTATACGGTCACCTTGCCTCCGAAGCCGCCCCCGATTTCCATGGGAATAACCTTAATCTTTGAAACCGGCAGGCCCAACACCTGGGACGTCTGGTCCCTTACGTTGAACTGGCCCTGGCTGCTGCACCAGACGGTGATTTTGCCGTCCGCTCCCCAGTGGGCCGTCGCGGTGTGGGGTTCGATGTACCCCTGGTGGACCGGCCTGGTGCGGAACTCCCGCTCCACGACCACGTCGGCTTCTTTGAAACCCTTCTCCAGGTCCCCATTCTGGAAAATGTGGGTGCCGGCGACGTTGGTGTCCTGTCCAGGCTCCCCTTCGGCCCTGAGACTCCCTCCCCGCATGGGAGGGTTGCCCACGTTTTCGAGCCCTTCATGGAGAATGGGCGCGTCTTCTTTCATGGCCTCAAGAACGTCGAAGACGGGTTCCAAGACCTCGTAGTCGACTTCAATAAGAGACAGCGCCTCCTCGGCAATATGGGCGCTGGTGGCAGCCACCGCTGCTACTGCGTGCCCTTTGTATAGGGCCTTGGCGTCGGCGATGCAGTTGTTGCTGAGGAACTTGAAGTTCTCCAAATTGCCCCGGACCTGGTCCGACCCTTTGCCGGAGAGCTTGGGAAAGTCAGCTCCTGTAACCACGGCCCGGACCCCGGGCAAGGCCTCGGCTTTGCTGGTGTCTATGCCTTTGATTCTGGCATGGGCGTGGGGGCTGCGGAGAATCTTGGCGTACAGCATATCGGGAAGGATGATGTCGGCCCCGTACTGGGCCCTCCCCGTTACTTTGTCGGCGCCGTCGTGGCGCACCGGCCTTGTCCCTATTACGTCGTATTCCTGTGTGGAAAGCACTACGTTGGATGCCATTCCTCGACCCCCTGACAAGATTTCAGACCCAAGCTCGCGCCCTTTGTTGTCCTAGAGGTTGAACTGGGGGTCCGCCCAGCCCTTTTCCTTCCGATACACCTGGAACCGGCTCGTCCTCGTCTCGCATATAATAATGCGGCCTTCCTGGTCAACGTTGACGGCCGAGGGTTTCCAGAGCTTCCATTCCACTGAGGGATCGGTGGCCCTTAGCCTGGCCTTCATGTGGTCCGGGCTTACGGACAGTCGGTCGTATACGACGTCGGCGAGTTCTTTCGCGTCCCCGTAGAACGAATGGAGGAACTCCCCTTCCGGGTCGTAAATGTTGAGCTTCTCGTTGCCCCAGTCGGTCACGTAGACGTCGCCGTCCTGGTCTATGGCTACGTCGGTGGGAAGTCGCAACTCTCCCTCTTCCTCGCCGGATGTTCCGAAGGACATCACATATTCTCCCTCGGAAGTGAACTTCTGGACGCGGTGGTTCTTCCAGTCGGCCACGTAGACAAATCCGTCCTTGTCAACAGTCAGTCCCCAGGGCATGTTGAACTCACCCTCTCCGCTGCCGGGGCCACCCCACATCCGGATGAACTCCCCGTCCTTGGTGAACACCTGGACCCTGCTGTTGCGGCTGTCCACGATGTGAAGGTTGTCGTCTCCGTCGAAGGCCAGCCCTGACGGTCCGTTAAGCTGACCGGGAGAGGTCCCCCGCTCCGGGTCAATCATCCTCAAGTAGTGGTCGAAAGGCAGCCCGCCCACGGTGTTGGGTATTGGAATCAACTTGTGGTCCGGGTCTCCATCCATGGAGATGGAATGGTCCCAGTGACCCTTGTACTCCCCGTCTTTGTCGTATATGAAGATGTGGTTGGTGTATTCGTCGGAGATATAGAGGTTTTCCTGGCTGTCAATGGCGATGGAACTGGGGCACGGACACCGTCCGTCCCCGAAATCGCTTCCCCTGTATTGCCACACGGTTGTGGAGTCAAGGTTCGCCTTCAGAAGACCCTGGCTGGGAGTGTACTCGATGCCCCTGCTTACGAGGTAGAGGGCTCCTCCCGGTCCTATCGCAAAGTCCACCGGGCGCAATACACCCCGCCCTCCGTCAAACTGTGACCCGAAGGCGAAGGCGTAGTTATAGACCCTGCCCTGGACCGAGGCCGTCCGCATTGTTTCCTCCCTGTGCTGTCGTTGCCCTAAACAAAGGCGGCTTACGACACGGTCAGCCGCCTCCTGAACGAATTGTGATAAGTTGCCCGCTCGGGTCTCCTACTCGAACTGGAACTCCCTCGATGAAACGATGAGCGCCAAAGTGCTGCCGATTTTCTCAGCGGATATCCTGGAGTCTTCATCAGTGCTCCAATTAAGCCCACCGTTTTGTTGAGCTAGAGTAACCAGCTCCTCGTGCGTCCTCTCCTGGACCTCGAAGGGGCCAATCAGGTCGAGGCAGGCGTCCACAAGCTCAGACGGGGACGTGATGCCGCGTTCCCTGATACGGCTGATTATGGAACGGACTCCAGGGTACTCCACGTTGCCGAAGGCGTCAGCACAGAAGTTGATTCTCCGGACCAGCGACCCCGAATCAATCCACTCGTGACCGGTGTGCCACCCTTCCACAGAGGGCGGGTCAAGCAGGGCTTGCCCCATGTATTCCGACTCATTGGCGTAAAGCTCCAGACCGGGCCTGGGGTACTTGAAGTCGCCGACCATCCTCATTGTGCTCACAACCACCTCGGCCGGACTCTTGATCTTCTGGTGCATTGCCTCTTTGAAGAAGTCAGAGTTGAACAAAAACCGGAGGGTTTCGGCCATGCTGAAGTTGGAGTTGACGAAAGCGTCGCCTATCTGGTTGACGGCCACCGCGTCCCTGGGTGGAACGTCCAGCCACGCCGGCACCGGCGCCTCGTCTGCTACGAAGAAGTTGTAGAGGTGCCTGGCCATGAACCGCGCCGTGGCAGGCTGACGGGCTATGATGTCGATGACATCCTCCCCATTGAAGCGGCCCCTGTGCCCCAGCATTTCCTTCTCGCCGCCGTCGTGGTCGTCTGCGTTGTAGAGGAACTTCCAGCGGTCATAGCGGCCAAAGGGCTGTCTGGGCATCTTGGGGGCTATGGTCCAGCCCGTGAAGGCCCTTGCGCATTCGAAAACGTCCTTTTCGGTGTAGTTGCCCTGGCCCATGGAGAAGAGTTCCAGAAGTTCCCGACCCCAGTTTTCGTTGGGCTCGTCCTTGTGGTTGTAGTTGTTGTCCAACCAGAAGATCATGGCCGGGTCTTTGGCCAGCTCAATCAGCAGATCGCGGTAGCTGCCCAACCCGTAGTCGCGGAACATGTCCGTCTGGGCCACCAGTTCCGAGGGGTTGTCCACCTTGCCGTTGCCCGTCGGGAAGAGCATGTGCCAGAAAAGCACCATCTTCTCTTCCAACTGCCTCTCACTGGCCAGGAAGTGGTACAGCATCCAGTCGCTGCACCCCGGAGGCGCCCAGGGAGTCTCCAGGTCTGGATGGAACCTGATTATCAGGTCCTGGTCGACCTTGGGCACGTCGTACTTGTCCGGCTCCACCAACTCGTCCACAACTTGCTCGTATCCCTTTTCCACGAGCCTTTCCAGCTGGTCCCGGTGGGCGCCGAACCCGGCCCTTCTCATCAGGTGGGCCATCAACGCTATGTCTTGGTCAGCCATCCTCCGCCCTCCTACTCCAAGTGTGCGTAGCTTATTAGCGGGAATGTGGATTTTAAGCTAGATAGGTAGCATTATACAGCAGGAAAATCGCTGGGCGTCAATAGATAGGAGTAGGCGCACGGGCAGGGTCTCTCGATTGCCAAATGTGTTGCTCACTCCGTTCGCAGTGAGCCGGTCGAACCGCATTACGACACCCTCAGGCCGAACTGGAGAAGGAGAAGCCTAACATTATCGGAAAACCCTTGGGCGGGCCAAACGGTACTCAAACGTTACATAGAGTGTGGAGTCTCCCACACGCTGTGATGAAGATATGGGTACACGATCCGATAGGCACGAACATTATTGAGGGCCGATCTGGCGTCAAGGCGTGAGCAACTATTGCAGGGCTGTTCTGGCCCGCCGGTGCATCACTCTGACTCAGTGACTGGTCTCGACAAAGATGTGCTCTAAGGCTGCCATCTCTTCTCTCAAGCTTTGCATCATGCGTATTTCGCGGCGGAGTCGCGCCTCAATGTCCTCACCCAACGATTGGCAATATCGATAATAGTCAACGTCGTCAGGAAATTTCATGGTGAGAATCATGGGGATCGCTGCCCGTTCTTCTACGGAAAGTCGATGGTATTCCCCATAGCGGTTGAACAGCAGGGTGACGGGCCCGATGGTGTATGTCCGGTTATTCCGTGGACTTCTGGAATTGTGACAGACCATCCATCGTGATTGTAGCTCTTCCGCCCGTTGCCTCATAGAAATTGAACCAGTAATCGTCTTCATCCGGCCCAGGGTGACTGAACGCGGCTATGTCGCGGCTCATCTTGTCCAGCTTCCACGCGACTACGGGATGCTTCTCATCAACCAGCAGAATCACCGCCGCTCGAAAATCCCGTTGGGACTGCGATGCGTCCGGAATCCGCTTCCCGTGCTCCGCTATGATGTCCTCGATGGTATGTGTCTTGACTTGGCTTGCAGTGAATATCAAGTGCCCATTGTCGTCCCTAACGCGGGCGCCCTCTTCGGTGTAGATCCAATTCCCGTCCTCAGCCATCCAAAGGTCAGGGACATCTTCAGGTGGTATGAAACCCGCCACGTACAATTCAATGGGGCTGTATGGGATAGGCACATAACTATCCTTGAGAGTATACCGACCGCCGCCGTGATCCACCAAGCCCGCAATATCAAACCCTCCGAGCAATCCGTTGGCGCTGTTAAATGCTCCCCAATGGTGATAGGGGGGTATGATGTTATTCCCCCAACGATGCATGATCTCATGCAGGAGCCACCCGGGCCTGGCTATATTCTCGTAGGAGTTAAGTTTGACTACTCCCTGAAGCTTGCCCGCTGATCCCCATCTTTGAAAAGATGAAGTAATCTCCATGCCGATCCCACGCACATCATTCGACAAAGATGCATAAGTCAGTTTAAAGCCTTCAAGTCCTACCGTTTCAGATGCGTCTAAATTACCGACTAACACAAGGAAGTCGAACCGGTCCTCAAAGTACTCATAGAAAAGCATTGCTGATTCCCGTTGTGGGAAGATGGGATCAGAAAGAAGGTCTTCTGCAATGGGAAGGATGAACACGTTGTCATTGTATATCTGTGGCTCTCCATTCAACAGCTCAGGTGTAGCCGTAGGGGTAGCGTCAACAGGGACAAGGACCACTTCTGCGGGAACGACAACAACCTCATTCAACGGCTCAGGTGTAGCCGTAGGGGTAGTGACATCGACAAGGGTCGCCGTGGGCACCGGTGCGGCCACGGTAGCCGTTGGCGGCGGCTGCGTGGGGACCAACACGAGGTCGCAGGCCACAACAGCCATAGTCAACGGCAGTGTGAGCAGGATCGAAATCCCCACCCACTTCTTGTGAACCCCATCCCTATCACTCATTACAGGTGAGTGTCCTGTTGACCATAACGCATGGCCGTTTCAGCCTCATCATAGTTGCGCGCTTGGCTCCTGGCTATGGAGGCGACCAGGGTGGGTACCCATCCCACTCGGGATTGCCCGTCAACTGCCTCACGCTCGATCCGCCGGCGTTCATGACGTATCAAGGTAATGGGTCAACCCAGGATTCTATAGTACCAGCCTGAATCTGAAGGTGAATGTGCTTGATTTTGTCAAGCGTGGTGGAGCCTGGTTTACAGGTTGAACTGTGGGTCGGACCAGTTCTGCTCTTTGCGGTACACCTGGATGCGGGAGGTGCGGACCTCCATCACCATGATGTTCCCCCTGTCGTCCACGTTCACGGAGACGGGGTAGTGTATCCGGTAGGTCTCGGACATGTCGGCCCTTAGCATGGCTTTCTGGGCGTCCAAGTCGATGTTGACCCTGTCCTGTGTGGCTGGGGAGAACTTCTCGGCGTCGCCGTGAAAGTCGGTGATGAAGTCGCCCTCGGCGTCGTAGACGTTCAGCCGGTGATTGCCCCAGTCGCTGATGTAAATGTCCCCGTCCTTGTCGATGGCCACGTTGGACGGGCGGTGCAGTTGTCCCTCGTCATGCCCGGGCGTTCCAATGGTCGCTATGTACGTCCCGTCGGGGGTGAACTTCTGCACGCGGTTGTTCTTCCAGTCGGCGACGTAGACTTTGCCTTCTTTGTCGAAGTTGATTCCCCAGGGCAGGTTGAATTCCCCGGGTCGGTCTCCAAAACGCCCCCAGCCGAAGATGAACTTGCCGTCCCTGGTGAACACCTGAATCCGGTGGTTGCGGCTGTCCACCACGTAGGCGTTGTCGTTCTTGTCGAACTCTATCCCCGACGGCCCGTTCAGCTTACCTTCCTCCATCCCCATGCCAGGGACCACCTTGCGCAGGTAGTATTCCAGCGGAAGGCCGAAGGTGTTCAGCAGCTCCATCTTGTCGGCGTCCGGGTCGCCTTCCAGGGTCATGCCTATATCCCAACGGTCTTTGTTGTTTCCGTCCTTGTCCCATACGAATATACCGTTGGTGTACTCGTCCGCCAGGTATACGTTCTCCTCACTGTCCAGGGCGATAGACGTAGGCCAGGGACAAAAGCCGTCCCCAACCTCGGGACCTCGGTACTCCCAGATAGCCTGGTGCTTGTCCGGCGAAAAGTCTGCCTTGGTCAGTCCCCCTCCAAAGGTTGCGAACTCCACTCCTCTCGAGGCCAAGTAGAGTATGTTGTCTGGGCCCAACGCAAAGTCGGTTGGGCGGCTGAAGCCTCTGCCTTCCCGTATGCCCGGTCCAAGGCAGTGGGAGTAGTTATAGACCCTGTTGCGGATAAACTTAGTCTGCATCGGTTAACTCCAAGTCAGGTCAGACACTAGGCGAACTGATATTCGCGGGTCGAGGCGATAAGGGCCAGCATATCGCCAACCCTCTGGGTTGACGCCTCTTCCTGACCGGTCTCCCAGGTCAGCGGACCGGCCTGTTCGGACAGCGTGTCCAACTCGGCGCGAGTGCCTTCCTCCACGGCGATGGGACCCAGAAGGTCCAGGCAGGACTCCACCAGTTCCGAGCCGGATATAGTCCCCTTAGCCTTGATCCGCTCGACTATGGCGCGGATTCCGGGGTAGCGGGTGTTGGAGACCGCCTCGGCGCAGAAGTTAATGCGCCGGACCAGCGAGCCGCTGTCTATCCACTCGGCTCCAAAGTGCCAGCCTTCCACCGAAGGCGGGTTGAGGAGCATCTGGCCCATGAATTCGCTTTCCATGGACATGATGTTCAGACCCGGGCGGGGGAACTTATAGTCTCCAATCAGGCGCATGGTGCCGGCGATGACCTCTGCCGGGCTCTTGACGCACATGTGCCTGGCTTCCTTGAAGAAGTCGGAGTTGAAGAGGACCCGGAGGGTGTGCTTGATGTCGAAGTCGGAGTTGATGAAGGCGTCGCCTATGATGTTAATGGCCACGGGGTCTCTGGGTGGCACGTCCAACCAAGAGGGCACCTGGACCTCGTCGGCCACGAAGTAGTTGTAGAGGTGGCGGGCCATAAAACGAGCCGTGGCGGGCTGGCGGCAGACGATGTTGATTACGTCCTCGCCGTTGAACCTACCCTTGTGGCCCAGAAGCTCCTTCTCCCCGTCGTCATGGTCGTCTTCGACGTATTCGAACTTCCAGGGAAACCGGGTGAAGGGGCGCCTGGGAGGCTTGGCCGCAATGGTCCATCCGGTAAATGCCCTGGCGCACTCGAATACGTCTTTCTCCGTGTAGTTGCCCTGGCCCATGGAGAAGAGTTCCAGAAGTTCCCGTCCCCAGTTCTCGTTGGGCTGGTCTTTGTGGTTGTAGTTGTTGTCCAGCCAGAAGATCATAGCCGGGTTCTTGGATATCTCCAGCAGCATCTCCCGGTAGTTGCCAAGAGCGTGTTTCCGCATGGTGTCGTAGTAGGTGGTCATGTCCACCGGGCCGTCCACTTTGCCGTTGCCAGTGGCGAAGAGCATGTGCCAGAACAGGGTCATCTTTTCTAGCAGGTGACGGGGGCTGGCCATGATGTGGTAGACCATGTACTCCCCGGAGCCAGGAGGAGCGGCGGGGGTGATCATGTCGGGGTAGTAGCGGAAGAATTCGTCCCGGTCCAGGTCGGCTATGCCGTACTTCTCCGGATCGAGAAGCTCCTCCACAGTCTGCTCGTATCCCTTCTCAGCCCACATTTCCAACTCGTCCCGCGGCACGCCGAACCCCGCCCGGCGGAGAAGATGGGCCATCAATGCCAGGTCTTCTGCCATGACCACTCCTTATGTTTATGTCAACTCACGCAGACAGCCAATCGCAAAGACGTGTGGCGCCACGCCTAGAGATTCTAGACCACCCCTCGCTTCACGGTCAACAAGACATATTGCACTTTGGATACAATGAATTGTTCCAGCCAACAAGACGTGTGAGCTTATGTCTCGACGAAATAGGGGATGAGCATCTAACCCAAATGGACCTATTCTATGTATGATATGCTGTAAGGCATATGCATTAGGCATTTGGGAGTATCGCAATGGCATCCAAGGCAAAGCCAACGAGGGTGCTCGACAAGAAACTTTCAGACGCCCTTAGTGACCTCAGGGAGGCAGTCGCAGAGGCGTTCGATGAAGGATTCCCCACGCCTTCCGAAACCGCTCTGAACAATGCCGACCGCTTATTGAGGGCGATGTACAAGATTTCTCCTCGCCGTTTCGAAGTGTATCCCACTCCCGACGGCGAGGTCGCCATAGATGCTCCAAACGGGCGCGGCAGCTCGGTCATATTGTTGTGCGAATCAGAAGGCGGTGCATTCTGTTTGGCTAACCTTAAAAGCGGTCACCGCCGTAGTCGTTACTCAAGCGCCGAAATTCTTCCGGACGGTTTTTTACATGAAGCGTTGGCAGACCTGGAAAGCCACGACATCTAGGCTTCATGGAGATCCCAGACACCGTCAGACCTCGGTCGCAGAGTCTCTTCAAGCAGAACCGCTGAACGCGCGCAACGTTCGCGAGTCCCGATCGCCTTATTCTTGCCTCCAAAAGTTGGCGATACCGACATTTCGGTAGACCGATTAAGCATTGTTCCGCTAGACGAGCCAGCGGCAATCGCTGACAAACATGACAGCGCCCGTGGCCGCACGTTCTATGGTTGGGCGGTCGTTACAGCAGAATTGGCTGCTGACAATGGCAGGCAGGTAGTTGCGACCTCCATCCCGGATGAGAATCCTTATTATGCGGACATCGTCCTGCCGCAGCATGTCGCAGACGATGATGAGCAGCGAAAGCAACATGCACAACAGCTAGCGGACTCTTCGTCTTGGCGTCGCAGCCCGACTCTACCGAACGAAAATCAGTGACCATCGAGACGGTACGTTACCGTTGCTGGACGCTTAGGGGTGTCCTTAAAGGCCCTCTCTATTGACACCGTGCCCTGTCCATGCTGACAATTCCCTTAAATCGGCGGTCCCCCATCCATCCCTCCGGACCGACACAGGAGGTTGAGCTTGGACCCTTCCCGTCCCCTCGAAGGTTTTCGAATTCTGGACTTCACATGGGTGCGCGCCGGGCCTTGGGCAACTAGGTGGCTTGCGGTCTTGGGAGCGGAGGTCATCAAGATTCAGTGGCCTGGCAACCTCGGTGTCAGGGCACGGAGCAGCGCCGACGCCACTAAGCCCGGCGAGCTGGAACCCGAACCCAACTCCAACGGCGGCTTCTGCGACGGAAACCCAGCCAAGCTGGGAGTGTCCCTGAACGTCAGAACGACCCAGGGAATGGAGTTGGTGAAGCAGCTTATCGGCATATCCGACGCCGTCATCGAGAACTTCAGCGCGGGAGTCATGGGCCGCTGGGGCATCCCCTACGAAGAGATGCGCAAGATACGGCCCGACATCGTCTACGTCTCCATGGCGGGCTTAGGCCACTTCGGGCCCTGGGTGGACTACACCACAATGGGCCCCTCGGCCCAATCCCTGGGCGGTCTCCAGTTCATTTCGGGGCTGCCCGACCAACCGCCTTCAGGATGGGGCTATTCGTACATGGACGACGTGGGGGGCATCTACGGGGCGATGTCCATGGTCACCGCCCTCCGCCACAGGCAGGCCACCGGGCAGGGTCAGTACGTAGACTTGTCCCAGATGTCCGTGGGCCCGACCATCGTGGGGCCGGCCTTCATAGACCGCACGATAAACGACCGTCTAGCCCGCCGAGAAGGATACCCGCCTGGAAACCGGTCCGCCTGGCCCGGAGCGCCTCTGGCCCCCAACTACCGGGACGGACCGGCGGCCCCTCACAATGCCTACCGCACGAAACCCGGCGGATACAACGACTGGTGCACCATCGCATGCTTGAGCGACGGCGAATGGAAGGCGCTGATCGGTGTCATGGGAAACCCGGCCTGGGCCGAAGACCCAGACTTCGATACGCTGCGGGGAAGACTGGCTCACCAGGCAGAAATCGACGAGGGCATCCAGGAATGGGCCATCGAGTTGGACAAATACGAGCTTACGGAGAAGTGCCAAGCCGCCGGAGTGAGAGCCATGGCGGTGCAAAGCTCGGAGAACAGAGTGGAACACGACCCTCAGCTGAAGAGCAGACGGATGCATACGGAAATCGACCATCCGCTTCTGGGCAGCAAGAAGCAGCAGAACGCACCCTTCACCATTTCAGGGGCACACCCGGAAGTGGCTATGCCCGCGCCCCTAATCGGGGAACATACGCGCCAGGTGATGGAGGGGCTTTTAGGCATGGACCTGGTCGAGGTACGCGACGGTTTCGACGAGGGAATCTTCTGGCCTGAGGGCACGGGCAAGTACCCGCACATCGAGGAGGCGCTGCTATGACATCGTCGCAATCAACCGGGCACCCTCACCCCAACCCTCTCCCGTCGAGGGAGAGGGGGCAACTGGCTGGGGCGTTGTCGGGCCTGCGAGTCCTCGAGCTATCCGGCCACGAGGGGGACTTCTGCGGCAAGCTCATGGCGGACATGGGCGCCGACGTCATAAAGATAGAGCCGCCGGGAGGCGAGGCCTCCCGCTCCAGAGGCCCCTTCTACAACGACACGCCCGACCGCAACGGCAGCCTCTGGTTCTGGCACTACAACACGTCCAAGCGGGGCATAACCCTGGACTTGGAGACGGCCGACGGCCAAGCCCTGCTGAAACGGCTCGTGCCGTCCGCTGACATCCTGCTGGAGTCCTACCAGCCCGACTATCTGACCAGCCTTGGGCTGGGTTACGACGACTTGTCGGCCCTCAACCCCGGCCTGATTATGTGCTCCCTGACTCACTTCGGGCAGTCGGGGCCGTGGCGGGACTTCAAGCCGTCGGACCTGATTCACATGGCCGGCGGAGGACAAATGGCGTCCTGCGGCTACGACGACGCCGACGTGGCCGGAGGCCCCCCCATGGCGCCGGGCGGCGGACAGTCATTGCACATTGGGTGCGAATACGCTTACATCGCCATAGTATCCGCCGTTATGGCTCGCGCGATGACCGGGCAAGGGTCGTACATCGACTCCTCCATCCACGACGCATGCGCCCTGACCACCGAGGGCGCGGTGAACACGTATATATACTCGGGCAATGTGGTGTACCGTCACACGGGCCGACACGCTACCGTGGACTTCATAGACGTGTCCCGCAGGGGCGGCATGGAAATGCCCACCCGTGACGGACGCTGGGTCCACCTCGCTCTAGGAGAGCTGATAGAAACCCCAGCCAGGCTGCGTCAGTTGGCCGAGTGGATGGACGAGCACGGCATGGCCCAGGACTTGCTGGACGAGACCTACGAGAGCAACGAGGGAGTCCAGGCGAACAAGGAGCATGTCTGGCAGACCGTGCGGGAGTTCCTCCAGACCAGGGACCAGGATGAGATATGGCACAAGGGCCAGGAGATGGGTTTCCCCTGGGGAGCCGTCAGGTCCATGGACGAGGTGACAGTGTGCCCGCATCTGGACGCCCGGGGATTCTTCACCGAGGTCGAACACCCGGAGCAGGGCCGGTCCTTCAACTATCCGGGGCCGGCCGCAATATTCAACGGGTCGCCTTGGAGGATTTCCAAGCGGGCGCCGCTGGTGGGAGAACACAACGAGGAGATTCTCTGCGGAGAGCTTGGCCTCAGCCGCCAGGAGCTGGCGCTCCTCGCCGAGTCGGGCGTGGTCTAGAATCTACGGCGAGGCGCTATGCCGGAACTGAGGCGCCTGCGACTAAGTCGGGTTGAGGGGTACACGCTGGCCTATCCTCGACCACCAAGGCACGCCCGACGGCCTTCAGGGCTTTCTCCACCTGACTGATATGCGACCTGTGGAGCGGGTTAACGAGCCTGCGGACAGCCCCCTCGCTTAGGCCCAGACGAGCGGCCAGCGCGACGTTGGTGAGACCCTGCTCCCGCATCGCGGCATAGAGGGTCAGCTTTGAAGCGACAATTATAGGGACAGGTATCAACACCTGGCCTTCCTGCAACGGGCTTGGAACAGGAATGTCCTCGTCTTGTTTCACGTAAATACTCAGCGCCACGCCAAGGCAGTCTTCGGCCATCTCCAAGGCTTCTTGCCAAGACCACCCACAGGTAATAGCCGGTGGCACGTCCGGAAAGGTCACCCCGTAAGCTTCCCGTCCTGTCTCTCGTGCCTCTTCCTCGTCACGGACGATATCGCAAGGGAAAGCGTAATACATGGCCTAAAACTCCTGTCGGTTGATGGCGAGGCGTCGGAACATGGAGGCTAAAGTGTTCGGGGCGATTTCGCCGTGCTGAACGGTGGCGCTGCGACTCCCTATGATGACCGTGCCGTGGCTGCCCTTCCCGGCAGTGGGGTCAAAGCTGAACTCCAGACGATTCTTGTGGGCGTACCTCCTGGCTCGCCTAACGAATTCCCTCCCGTTCATTGAATCTATAATAGTACATAAATGTACGATTCTCAAGCGGGGTGTGGATTCCGGCCTCCGCCGGAAAGACAGTTCGGGGCCGCGTAGTGGAGAAGGAACATTTTAGCCCTGGGCCGTTGAAGTCCTAGCTCTTGAAGTCGGGCTTCAGAACTGGTCCTCTGGACCGGAGTCGGTGACCAGGCTGCCGTCGACCAACTCGATGGTGCGGGAACTGAGTTCGGCAATTGCAAGGTCATGGGTGGCCACAATTACCGTTACGACTTGAGAGCCCACCACATCTCTCAAAATGGAACCTATGGTCATGGCGGTCTGTGTGTCCAACTCCCCGGTAGGTTCATCCGCGAAAATCACCTGGGGTTCTGGGGCCAAGGCCCTGGCGATGGCCACTCGCTGTTGTTCACCACCGGAAAGCTCGTAGGGCCGGTGACGGGCTCTCGAACCCAACCCCACGGACACTAGGACGTCGTGAGCACGCCGCCTACGCTCCCGCCAGCCGACTCCCCTGATGTGGAGAGGCAGCTCAACGTTCTCGTATGCCGACAGCAGCGGCATCAGCCCGAACGACTGGAAGACGAAACCTATGCTGCGTTTCCGCAGCTCGGTGAGATCTGGGTCGGACATGGAGGCTAACTCGGCGCCCTCAAATACCACGCTTCCGGCTGTGGGGCGGTCTAGCCCGGCCATGAGATTCAGCAGGGTGGTTTTCCCCGACCCGGAACGGCCCACCACGGCCAGAAACTCCCCGGGCAACACGTCGAGGCTGACGTTCTTCACGGCGGACACGGCCTGGTTCCCTGACCCAAAGGTGCGGGTCAGCTCTCTGGTAGAGATGAGAGCGTTCGTAGTCGTCATCTAGTCCGGCTCCCTTGTCGACAGACACGGGCCAATTCTACGTTTTGGCATTCACGCATCCCGGACCTGAGTCCCGACCTACGATCCAGTCGATCCAATTTATATTCCCCCACGGGGACGATTGATGAACTCATGGCCACGCAGGACCCATCCGACAAAAAATCCCACCGAGGCCAAACCACCATATATCAGAGTGAGTAGCACGGTATATGAAATGGGCTCAACGTCAGAATCGACCCCGTAAACTGCAAACCCCACGCTGAGACTCGCCAGCACACTGGCGGGGAAAAGCACGATTTTACTAAGCCTGGGCGACAACCAACCTGCCAGGAACGGAATTGCCCCTAGTAACACTATCACAACCGGCACGTAAACCCAGGCGCCGAAGGGAAGGTCGTTCACAATAAAGGTCGCAGCGAAACCGGCTCCCACAATCGGAGCCAGCACGAACGGCGCCCTGGAAAAGCCTTTATGGAAAGCCGTGGTCACTCCACCCTCGCAGGCGCTGCATTTTTCATCTGGTCGCTCACCTGTGTCCGAGCGGTCTTATCACCTAACACTGGTCTTCCCTATCCAGAACTTTCCGGTCCCGACTGACATTGAGACCAAGCCGATTCACGACAGAGTCTCCGGCTCGTTCCGGGAAGCCGCCTCTCCGGTTACTGGTCTTATGGTGACCTGTTCTTCGTCGACCTGGGCTGTGACCAAGCGGGCCGACCTGAAGCGGTCGGAGTACCCTTGAGGAAGCTGAAGACGCCCCGCGCGGTCCACGACGAGATATTCCTGCTCGACCCTTTCCCCTGATCTCTGGTACGTCAGATGCATATAGGTCTCGGAACTGATTCGCCCGTCCCTGATGTGCAAGACCCGGTCCACGGCCTCTGTCACCCCGGGGTGGTGGGTGACTATTATTACAGTGACGCCGTAGTTGCGGTTCATGCTTCTCAGCAGCTCTATGACCTGGGTTCCCGTCTGGTTGTCCAGCTCACCCGTAGGCTCGTCCGCCAAAATCAACGGAGGCTGAGTGGACATGGCTACTCCGATGGCCGCCCTCTGCTGCTCTCCTCCGGAAAGCTCGTGAGGCAGCCTGCGAGCCTTGTCGCCGATTCCCAAAGCTTCCAACAACTCCCTAACCCGCCTTCTCCGGGCTCCTCCTTCCACTCCGGCGATAGCCATAGGCAGCTCAAGGTTCTCCTGCACGTTTAGATAGGGGGCCAGGTTTCGTCCGGTCGCCTGCCAAACGAAACCCACTTCCAGTCTTCGGTATATCACCAGTTCCCTGTCCGAGATGTCCAGCAGGTCCCGGTTCCCGACCCTCACCTGACCGGCTGAGGGCCTGTCCAGCCCCGACAGAATGTTGAGCAGGGTGCTCTTGCCGCTTCCGCTGGTCCCTACGATGCCTACCATCTCACCGGACCGGACCTCGACGTCCACTCCCCTCAACGCCACGACTTCCAGGTCAGCCCTCTTGTATATCTTGAACAGGTCCCAGCACTCAATGTACGGGCTGTCGGCGGCCATCAAAGGGTCCTGCGCTTCCCGTCCACGGGCCGCGTCCAAATCAGCCGTACGAGTGTTCCTGCCGCGGTTTCTCATTCTCATCTCCAGTCAGATGCGGCTGTCGCCATCGTGCTACGCCTCTCCGATCCTAAGGACTCTTTGCACCTCGACTCGTCCATTCAACCAGAACGACCATGCTAGGGATAGGGCCGTAACCCCTACGAGGGCCAGAGACAGTATAAGGAGCGACAACGAATTCGTCTTGAGGGTCATAGGCGGAACGATTCGCGTCCCTTGTTCCGCCACTTCCAACACCGGCAGCAAACCCACTCCCATCCACACCCCGGCTAGAGTTCCAAGCCCCAGGCCCAACGCCACTATTAGAAGCAAGTCGAACCATGCTACAGCGTTTATCTGGAGATTGGAGAAACCGATGGCACGAAGCAATGCGAATTCGGTCTTCCTTTCCTGGATATTCACATAGCAAAAGAGCATCACAGCCGTAGCGTTGACCAACAACAGAGCCATGAACATTATCGACAACATGCCGCCCCATCCGGCGTTCACCAAGGGTTGGTCAAGACGCTCCTCTACGATGTCCGCTGCAACGTGAGTTTCCACCACTCTAATTCCAGAGCTTTCCAGGAGGGCGGCTGCTCCGTCGGCGTAATCACCGCTTCCGTCCAGACTCATCCACAACTCGTTGCTGCCGCCCACCAGGTTCCTTGCATGTAGGTTCACGTAGTGGTTGAGGGCCGCCAAGTCAACTACGACAAAAGGCGTCTTTTCTGGGTCCTTCATAGTCGGGAAATACTCGACAACGCCGGTGATCTCTATGGGAAAGGCCGTGGTGAGTCCAAAGACGCCAACCCGGTCTCCCGGTTCGGCCTCGGCCACGTCCAGGAACGAACTGCTCACCAAGGCTGGAATGGGAGGCTCACCGGCTCCGGTCTTGACACCTCGAATTCCCGTTCCTCCTGGGGACCAGGTGAACCTGGCGGAGCTTTGCCTGCCGTCTCTTGCCGCCGCCTTAGTCTCTTCCAGATAGTAGAGGCCCGGTTTGGAATAGTCATCCAGAGCGTGCCACTGTTCTACCGACTCGAAAGAATCGAGAACTTGCTCTCCTCGAGAGGTTGTCACCGCAAAATCGCTCAACAGCAGACTCCCTGACCCGGATGAGCTTCCGAACCCGGACGTGGAACCGTGGATGGCCAGCGCACGGTAGGGCGGGACAACGTGAGGCGGCGGTATTCTGTTCCTGGAGCTCCGGCCCAGCACCACTGGAGATATCGGGGCTTGCAGCTTCATCCAGCCAGTGAAGTCCAGCCTCCCCAATTCGGTGTCGAAATAGGTTCCCCTGGAATCCTGGAGGCGCACATAGAGCCGGTTTCGCGTATCGGGTCTCGTGCGGTTGACCCACAGGGACAGACCGGAAGCGTCTTCGGGCAAAGGGATTCCGCTGTCGTCCAGACCCAGGGACCCCGTGGCGGACCTGAGAATGCTAAGGGCATCCTTCAAGTCTCCTTCTCTTGAGAAGTCGGACCTTTCCCAGACCACCTCTCCAATTCTCTCTGAGTCCACCCCAATGATGGCCAGATTGCCCGTGTTGAACCCGGTGGTTAGAGGACTCCCAGAGGTGCGCTTGACCTCCGCCGCTTCGACCAATCCGTCCACCCCCTCCACGGCCTCCGCCAGCCCCAGCGTTGGCCGGTATTGCCGGGAAACCGTATATTCCAGCCTGAGGTCGGCTCCCGACTCGTAGAGTCCTCGGTCACGCTGGCTGCCCTCCAGAGTGGAACTGAAAGAGCTTCCCAGGACGCCCAACGCGACGCCCATTATCAGCAGTACGACCATCGAGCCGGGGACTATTGGGTCTCTGGACACATGCCTCATAGCCTGCAAGAGCCAAGGGGGTGCAACGGGCTGCATCAAGTTTGCAGCCAAGCTGAATGCCATCGGCAGGAAACGCATCACAATCAAGGCGAAAGCGATCAGACCCAACACGGGTCCAATCAGGAGCGTAAAGTCAATCGCGGCGCCGTCAGGTCCTATGGACCGCACCAGCACAGTTTCTCTTGTCTGAAGCTGCCACCAGAGAAGGCCTATCAACACCAATAGGAGCAGGTCCAGATAATAACGGTGGATAAAGGGCACACTTGGAGGCCGGGCGCCTGTTTGGCGCAGCTCAACTATGCCATGTCGGGCCGCCATTACGGAGGCGATGGTGAAAACACTTACGGCCATCAAGGCGCCTGCCAAACCCAGCAGAATGGCCCCGGTTGATAGGCTTGTGGCCGGAAGTTCTCCACTGACTCCCACGTCAAAGAAAAGTCCTCCCAACGCCCGGGACACTCCGACACCAAGGGCCAATCCCACCACCAATGCCGGCCCTGCCAGCAACAGCCCTTCCACGGCAGCCAGCGTCCCTATCTGAAGACTGGTTGACCCGCGGCTTTTCATCAGGGAAATTTCGTTGGAACGGGACTTTACGATTAATCCCGTCATAAGCGCCATGAAATATATGAGGATGACTGTGACCAGGAACACTAACAGGAACAGAGGAACCCTGGCCAGAAGCAGCCTCTGTTCATAGCGGTCCAACACGTCGTCCAGCGTGACGCGGATGGAGCCGTTGGGAACATTGGCCGGCACGTCGAACTGAAGACTGGCAAGCATTCTCTGCAGCTGACCTACCTCATTGGCTGTGACGCTCTGTCTGTCCAGGAAGTAGAACCATATGGTGTCGAACTGGAGGCCAGGATATGCCCCCGCTGCGATATTGGTGATGGCGGGTTCCGAGGTGAACATGTGCACCATCGGGAATTCGTTCCTGGTCGAGTTGAAAGCGTAGGTGTTCCCGTACCAGAACTCATCTTGTAGGTCCAGCGCCTTGAAAACTCCGACTATCTCCACCGCAACCGGAGCCTTTTTAGTGTTTCCTGACGCCGGAAATATCTCCATTCTGTCGCCAACGTCCAAGTCCAAGATCGAGGCTCCCTCCTCCTCCAGAGCAACCTCCAGGACTCCGTCATCACCGACGCCTCGAGAATTGGGCCGTTCGCCCCTGAGCAGTTCCACTCTGTCGGCAGCCCTTCCGGGCGGGTTGTCGAGCATACCCTGCAAATACTTGAGCCGTCCCCGGGGTCGCACTTCAAACTCCAACTCCAAATGCGGATGGCCCTGGAACAGGAAAGTGATGGTCTCGACCATGTAGACCTGCTCCCTGGTGTACTCGTCCAGCCGCCGGGTGACTCGTCCTTGCACCGTGTCCAAGGTCTTTTCGTAGACGGTGTCGTCCCTTGAGATAAACGCCGGGTCCTCCAGGTTGTTGAATGCTCGCACGGAGATGTTCGCCTCCTCTGGGGAAGCTTCCTCCAGGGTTTGTCGGAGGGCCACGTCAGCCAGCAAATCTGAGAAGACGACGCCGCTGGACATCAGGGCCACCGCGGCGGTGATGCCAATCAAGAGAGCCAGTTCAAGCTTCCAGCTTGAGATAATCCTGCGCACCGAGATTATGTATGCCAGCTTGAGGAACGACATGCTTTCTATTGCCCGCTCCGAAGAGCTTCCGTCTGGTCCAGCCTGCCGGCCATCAGGGCTGTAAACAACACCGCCGCCGCCAGCACGATTCCCAAGTCCACAGCCAGAGCGGTCATTAGCAGCCCGTCATAGGTGGTTATCATTGGAGGAAGTATATCGCGGCCCGTGAGTGTGGTGTCCAACAACCCCAAGGTCCATCGGCTTATTCCGTAACCCAGGGCCGCTCCCATCCCCACCGCCAAAACGGCGCTCAACAGCCGCTCCACTGTCAGAGACATTATCAACTGCCTGCGGGAGAACCCCAAAGCTCTGACCACCGTCAAGTCAATCTGGGCAGTGCGCACCGACACCGCGGCGAAGATACCCAGAGCCAGCGCAACCGCCAGGGTCAACGACGATAGGCTAACCAGGGCCAGGGAATTCCATCCCCCTCCTTCGAGGGGATTGCTGGCAGCCAGCTCCTCATAGGCCCGGCTGTCCCTGATGCGCACCGAACCCGATAGTCTGCTGACGTTCTCCGCGTTAATTGATTCGATAATGGAGCCCCTGGGGGTTGAGGAATCAAGGCCCAGCCACAGCTCATTCGGACGGGGCAGGCGCTTGCCGTTGGGCATCCGGCTCACCAGGCGGTCATAGTCCCGATGGGACACAATCAAAAAGGGGCTTAGTCCGGGGTCCAGGGTCGGGAAGTAACGAGCCGTTGCCCTGATGTCCAGCGTCAACAGAGGCTCGTTTGCCCAGATGCGTTGGTGCTGGCCCACGACATATCCGGGCCCTCCGATCGCAGGCAGCGGGTACACGCCAGGCGGTATGAATATGCCCTTCGGCGGCTGTCCCATAGAGCGCGCCCAGGCCAGCCTAATTCCCTGCGCGCCGCTCCTGGCAGCTCTATCAGACAGAGTCATCACGTCTGGTTCTCGAACCGCATTGGGAAGAAGACGCCACCCAAGAGTGGTCAACTCAGACTCGAACCCTTCGATCACAAGCCCGTCCGGCCCGCCAACACCAGGCCCTTTGGCCGTGACGTCGTCAAGGTGAACGACACCCCCTGGAGTCTGGGTTGCTGATCCCCTGTTGGGCAACGTCGCGAATATAGACACCAGCCCAAAGGGTTCCCGGAATTTCTGCACCGAAGGGAGGGAACCTTCCAGAAAGGTCCAGCCAGCGCCGGGAATCAGGCGCCCTTCCTCCCCCTCCACGGACTTGTCGTACAGTATCAAGCTGTGGTGAATCCCAATCGAGTCAGAGACCCTGGCCCATATCGTGATTTGCGAGTGGTCTTCCCTAAGTTCGCTGCCGTCGACCCATACTCCAATCGTCTCAGCGCCGAGCGGGACAGTCACCGAATCCATCTCCGGCGTCTCAGTGGTCCGGATCGACGACATCAGACCTTCCAGGCTATCGTCGGCGAAATCGCTCCTGAACCAGGCTGTTTTCGGCAGGGTGGCGGGGTCAACTGCCACCAACGTGGCGCCGGATCGGGTCACCCTGTCCGCCATACGCACAGGGAACCAGGAAAACGGACTGACAGCCTCGACCCCGTCCAAGGCAGCCAGCGAATCGACGGTCTCCTGGTGGAAAGCGCCTGGATCTATCAGCGCCAGGTCTCCTCCAGACCGGTACAGGGACTGGTGACTGGAACTGCTGGCCACGGTTGACTGGAAAGTGGCGGCGAACACTCCCACCGCCGCGGCAACCATCAGCATAATAAAGACGGCGCCGTAGGGCACGGGATCACGCGCCGCCCTCCGGAGCGCGAAGTCCACCCATGCCGGCGCCGCAACGCTGCTCAGCCAGGCAGCAAAACGGTACAGGAAGGGAACGAGCCGGAAGGTAAAGAGGGCTGCCCCGAGGAGCAGCAACACAGGACCTAGACGCAGAGTGAGATCGCCTTCCAAGGCGCCGCTCAGCACGTCTCTCTCCAGAAACCCGCCTCTCTGCTCTATCTGCCACCAGAGGAACCCCACGACTACCAGGACCAACAAGTCCAAGTAGTAACGCTGCACGATGGGCTTATCAGGGGGCCTGGAGCGGAATCTCAGGAACTCCACCAGTCCGATCCTCGCCAGTCCAGCCCCTGTAACGGCTATGACAACCAGGCTCAGGACGCCTCCTAATGCGCCGATTAGGTACATGTCCTTGCTGAGACCCACGGGGATGGTCCGCCCCAACCCCGCAGGGTCGATGCCCTCCGCCAGCAAGAATTTCACCAGCGCCCAGGCAATCAACGGTCCAAGGGCCATGGCCGCCAGGACCAGCCCTACCCCTTCTGCGGTCAGCAGCCCAACCAACTGCTTACCGCTGGCTCCGCGGCTCTTGAAGAGACCCGCTTCAGCCGACTGGATGCGGGCCACCGAACTTAGTGTCACAGCCAGAAAATAAAGAATCACCAACCCCACCATGGAGACGAACAAGAAAATGCCCACCCTGGCTTCCAACAGCTCTACCTGGAATTCCTGCAGCGTGGTATCCAGGGCGGTTAGCACCAGGGTCCTTGGATAGCTCTTGTTGAGATCCGTCTCCAGGTTGAACAAGGCGTCTATCGTGGGTTGCACCAGTGATGCGTCAATCAGACCTCTTTCCACATCGTAGAGCCACGAGAAATTGCCTACCAATAGAGGGAATCTCTGACCCAAGCCCTGGAAAAAGTCGCCCTCTCTGATGACCACCGGGACTATCGACGGTCCGAAAGGTGGGTTGACAATATTGAAGTAGGTGGAAGACTGGCCCGCCCAATACTCCTCGCGAGCGTCCAGAGGCTCGGCGATTCCGACGATGTCCAAAGTTAGTCCTTGGGACGGATCGAATGCGAAGGGCAAGAGGAACACCTTAGTCCCAACATCCCATCCGAGTCTGGTGGCCACGTCGACTCCGACAACCGTTTCAATCTCCAGGCCGCCGTCGTGGGCTGCGGGGGCTTTCGATGGCCACCTGCCGGCGGTAAGCCTGGAATGGTTCTCGATGTCCGTCAGGAAATAGACCTGGCCTACCGGGCCGCCCTGAGAAGGTGGGGTCCCGTCAAGGGCCTGAACGAAGGGCAAGTCCGGTGTGGTGCGTCCGCTCCGCTGGTGACCGTCGGCTAAAGCGTACCCCAAGGCGACGGCTGTTCCGTCTTCTATAGTGGAACGGAGAACAGGGTAGTCAGTGGGCTCCAGAGGCCTGTTCTGGGCGATGATATGGAGGTTGATGGATATGGACGGAGTAGTCTCCAGCGCGTAAATCAGGCCGCCTTCGGCCAGAGCGTTCGAGTGCCCTGCCCCTACGGCCATGATTGTCACCGACGCCAGAGCGCCAAAACCAGCCACCGCCAACAACATCCACGAGGACTTGAGGCGCTTGGGCAATAGCCATAGTAGAACTTTCAGCGAACCCATGACGTGTGAGCATCAGAGTAACCCGTATCCATGCGCGTAGGGAAGGGGCAAGACACTCGTCTTGGGACGCATACGAATATTGGCGGCAGCCGCCCTGGCTTCCTGGGCCTATTCGCCCTCGGCAGTCCGTTTTCGCGGAAAGACATGACTTCGAGCGGCCCGGGCCTCGGCGGCTGCTTTCAATCTCGCCATATGGTCTTGGATGATGGAGTTGTACTTCGAACGGGCGTAGGTCAAGGCGATGAGCCAACCTACTCCTGGCAGAAACGGCGCCTTGTATTCTATAACACCCCAATAGCTGAGTCGGCAGCCATCGTCTGTGTCCTCAAGTGTAAAGGCCTCTTCCGAAAAGCTTAAGGGGCCTTCGAGGTGTTGGTAGGTGATGCGTTCAGGAGGGTAGAGGACGACCCGTTCAACGGTGCGATAGACCTTGGACCCCGACGGAGTAAGGAATTCTGCAATGATTTCGCCGCCGTTTCGTTCTACGACCCGCGAAGACTCGTTCCCGCCCGGCAGACTGCCCTTGCCGATGGCGCTGAGCATCTGGAAGACCAACTCCCTGGGAGCGTCGATAAAGATTTCCTGAGTTTTTAGGCTAACCTTCATCTAAATCAGCGCCGGTCGTGGAAGGGTAAGGCAAGAAGGATGTAAGGGAAGGAAACAACTAGGTTAGGGCTTAGTTTCCCTTCATTGTAACCTTTGCAGCAATAGGTGCGACGGGCAATGAAACGTGTTAGCCGAAATAATCGAGCCAGCGGGACGGCTGGTGGTATAGAAGAGGTTGGGGAGCCGTCCCGCCGGCGAAACACCCAAGCCGGAGTGAAATGGGTGGAGTTGCTCCGGCTGGTAACGTTACTCGACCTGAAAGAGGACTAGGGCCTGTTAACACTATTAGTCGAATTATGATACAATTCTGGCATGGAAATAACCGAAGTCCAGTTTCAACGCATCGCGCCCCATCTCCCGGTGCAGCGGGGCAATGTCAGCCTTTCGAACCTGCGAGTGCTCAACGCAATCTTGTACGTCGCCGAGCATGGCTGCAAATGGCGGGGGTTGCCGGCCCGGTTTGGCAACTGGCATACCATCTACACCCGCATGAACCGCTGGTCCAAGAGCGGCGTACTGGACCGGATATTCGAACACCTCCAGAAGGAACAGATAGTGCGCATCAAGCTGGAGGCGGTTTCGATGGACAGCACTACCGTCAAGGTCCATCCCGACGGCACGGGTGCGTTAAAAAAAACGGACCCCAGTCCATCGGCAAATCCCGCGGAGGTTGGACTACCAAGATTCATATGGTTGCCGCGGATGCTCGGACAGCTATAACCGTTTCCCTCTCTCCCGGACAGGCCCACGACGCACCGGAGGGGCGCAAGCTGCTGCACCATCTGGGGCCTCAGCATGGGAGCCCGTCTCTGCTGATGGACAGGGCATACGAGGGAAACGAGACCCGCCAGTTGGCGTTGGCGCTGGGGTTCACGCCCGTCGTTCCGCCGCTGAAGAGCCGGATTGACCCTTGGGAATACGACCGGGAGATATACAAGAAGCGCAACGAAATCGAGCGGCTGTTCCGTCGGCTGAAGGGATTTCGCCGCATCTTCTCTCGCTTTGACAAGCTCGACGTACTCTTCCTGGGGTTCATCCTATTCGGGTTCATCATCGATGCACTACGTTAGTGTTAACAGACCCTAATCTATCCTCTGGGGTACAAACGGTCCCACCGGGTAGTGAACAACTGGTCGTCGACCCGATTGCGGTGCGTCCTAGGAGGCCCAGACAGCTGGGTCAAGAACGACGCAAAGCGTTCTTTCATGGCAATGAGTAGCTTGTGCCGGTGTGGATGTTCCGCGGTTGTGTCCGGTTCCTGTTTACGCAATGTCAGCGTTGCCATTGGATCCCTCTTTCTGATAGTTTTCTTAAGCGCGTCTGCATTAACGGTTCGAACTCAGTGATGTCTATTTATCAATGTAGCATACTTAACTATATCGTCTAAATGATAATTTAATAGCCGTTCATTTGTCAACAGATATTATATGATTCGCTATATCATTATATAGATTTATCTCGCCTGGAACGCAACGGCCCCACACGCGTTGCCCAGCGTATGGCTCGCCCTTATACTCAGACTGACCTCAAATGCCCGCTGCCAACGGCGTCTCTCAGGGCCGGAAGGAGGACCCTATGGCTCTCACCAGATTGGACCTCGGCTCTCCCACTCCCTTGGATGGAGGAAGGAACTTTGGACAGGTCGGGCCGTACCAACGCATCGACGGTACGGCCTACTTTTCAGTTGACCCGGAGAGCGAGGCAAATTCGGTCGTCACAGACCTGCGCCTGGCTCCGAGGAACTCCGACGGCCTGGTGGCCTTCAGCGCCGACTTCAGCATCCTGCAGCCCGTGGACCCCGAAAAAGGGTCCCGTCGACTGCTCCTGGACGTACTGAACAGAGGCGGTAGGACTGTCTTACGCTTCTTCAACGGCTACGATCAAGTGGCGCTGCCCCATGCTCCCATAGATCCCGGAAACGGCTTTCTTATGGAACGGGGGTTCACTGTGGTGTGGTGCGGCTGGCAGCACGACGTCCCAGACGTACGAGGCCTTATGAGGGCCCACGTGCCCCAGGCGTTGGACTCGCATGGCGACCCACTGATAGGGAAGGTCGCGGTAACGTTTCAACCCGTGGAGTTGATGCACACACATCCCTTGTCGGACCGGCTCCACAAACCCTACTCCGCCGCCTCAATGGACGACCCCGATGCCGTGCTCACCGTCAGAGACGAGGAAGACTCACCCAGGCAGACCATTCCCAACGAGGCATGGTCTTTCGCTTCAATCGTCGACGGTAAGCTGACACCGGACCCGGACCACATCTACATGGAGTCGGGGTTTCAACCGGGCAAGGTATACCAGGTTGTCTACAACACAGACTATGCTCCGGTGGTGGGGCTAGGTCTGCTAGCCACCAGGGACGTCGTGTCCCACCTGCGACATTCCCAGTTGGAGGCCAATCCCTGCGCAAGGAACATTGACCGGGCCTACGCGTTTGGGGCGTCCCAGAGCGGACGGTTCCTCCGAGAGTTCCTCTATCTGGGACTCAACCAGTACGAAGAGCACAGGGTCGTATTCGAGGGGGTCATCCCCCACATCGCAGGCGGCCGTAGAGGGGAGTTCAACCAGAGGTACGGACAACCATCGTCCATGGTGCGTCACAGCCTGGGGCATACGTTTCCCTTCACCGACTCTCTCCAGACGGACCCTGAAACGGGAGCAACAGACGGGCTGATGGCCAGGTTGGAGAAGAAAGGCGCGGCGCCCAAGGTGTTCCTGACCAACTCCTCTTCCGAATACTGGAGGGGCGACGCCGCTCTGGTCCACACTGATGTAGAAGGAGCCAAAGACCTCGAACCTTCGGACGACGTGCGAATCTATTTGTTGGCGGGCACGCAGCACAGCCGAGGAGGCCTCTTCCTGACCGACTCCAATCCGTTGGACGGCATACGCGCTCAACACTATTTCAACACCGTCGACTACGGGCCTTTGATGAGGGCCATGCTGGTGAATCTGGACTCGTGGGTCAGCTCCGGAACGGAGCCGCCTCTCAGCCGGCATCCCCGACTCGACCGCGGCGACCTGTTGGACGCAAGCTCCCTGGAGCCATTGTTCAGCTCCTTCCCCGCAACCGGATTTCCGGGCAGTCTGTGTCCCTTGTCCCGTATGAACTTCGGCGAAGGAGCCAACTCCGGCATAGCCTCCGAGCTTCCTCCACGCATAGGTAAGGCTTACCCATTTCTGACGCCGTCCGTGGACTCCGACGGCAACGAAACGTCAGGAATCCTGCTGCCGGATATAAGCGTGCCCCTGGCCGCATACACCGGTTGGAACCTGCGCCACCCGGAGATAGGGGCCCCAGACCAAATACTGAGGCTAATAGGGTCCACTCTCGTATTTCCGGCAACCAAAGCCGACCGGGAAGCCTCCAATGACCCCAGGCCTTCCATCGAGGAACGCTACGACTCCCTGGAGTCCTACCTGGCGTTGGTCGAAGCAGCAGCCAGGGAGCTGGTGAAAGAACGGTTTCTGCTGAAAGAAGACGTCGCGCCGATAGTAGAGTTGGCTGCCCGCCGCTGGCGCCTGTTTTCGGGATTGTCCGCGCCGACGAGGGCTGCCCTGACATGAGACCCCAGTGGGTGTGCGGTTAGGTTAAGGCCCTGTAGATATGCAGAGGGGCCTGTTTCCAGGCCCCTCTCTCAGGCTTGGCGGCTTCCAGCCGTCAGGGTTACAAAGGACTTGGGGCCGGGCCGGACGGGGCCGCCTGCTTTTGCCGACGGAGGGGCCGGACCTGCGGGTTTCGAGCCACGGTGTCCAGCGTTTCGTGAAGGTCCCGCTGCCACCCGCAATTGAGACAGTAGACGAACTTTCCGTAATGGTCCCGGTCGGAGACTATCGCCCCCAAACATTTCGGGCAGGACTTTAGAAGCATCATGACCCCACCTCTTTTCGTGCGAGCTCGTTAGGTCAGGTTACGCCGGAGTGCTTTCTTCTGCCAGCGTGCTGGTCCTCAACGTAAAAAGCCCAGGCGCCCGGACCCTCCACCCTTCTTGCCGCCACAAACCGGATGTCCCAAACCTCTTTAGTTCTCCGCTCGTTCATCCGGCCTATCTCCTATTGTTCGTCCGTTTGCCTGGGCTTTACACTGGTATTATAATAGTTAATATCATAAAATGTCAACAGGCCAGCCTATAATCACAACTCGATCTAACAAGGTCGGAGGCCGGTGGCAGACAGGAATATGTGGACAGCTGAGGTTTCTACCGGCGCAGGTTGGGGAAATTGGCCTGAGATTATAGTATATTAGAGCATCGCGGAAGCCGCCCAACCGGAGGGCGCCCGCAGACAGCTAAGGAAAGGGAATAGTGACCAACAGAGAGATTTCAATATCCGCCGACCTGGATATGCTCCGCAGGCGCAACACGGAGTTGGAGCGACTGGAGCAGGACCATAGAAGAATAGAAGGTTCCTTGGTTGACAGGAACCGGGAGTTGGAGACCCTCTTCGAGGTCGCCAACCTTCTCAGCCGGCCCGGCACGTTCCAGGAAAAAGTCTCCAGAGTGCTCGACGACCTGGCCCAAATCACCCAGGCTGATCGGGCCCTTTTCCTGGTCAAGGACGAGTACGAAGAGGGCTTGCGTCAAGCGGGAGTCGCGGGTCTCGGCAACCCGGAGCTTCGCGATAACTTGGTTCCTTTCGAAAGCGTCTCCGGCAAGGCCTTCCTTGATGGACAGCCCGTGGTCGTCGACGACTACATCACTCACCCAGATTCGATAGCCTCCGGGATCTCCCAGGGCGTCAGGTCGGCCGTGGTGCTACCGGTCAAGGGGAGCGAGGGCATCGTCGGGGTCTTGGACGTGGTGTCAAGGGAGACCGGCTATTTCACGCCGGAGCGGGTGCGCTTTCTGACAGCGGTGGGCAGCGGCCTGGGTCTGCTGCTTGAGAACGCACGCCTGTACGAGACATTGGAGCGGCACGCCGAAGAACTCACCCGTTCCAACACCGAGCTGGAGCAGTTCGCCTACGTGGCCTCCCATGACCTGCAGGAACCCCTCCGAATGGTGACCAGCTACGTCGAGATACTGGCCGACGAGTATCAGGATAAACTGGACGACAACGCCGACAGGTACATCGGTTACGCTGTGGACGGCGCCAAGAGAATGAAGGCTCTCATTGACGACCTGCTGGCATACTCAAGGCTCAGTTCGGGTGGCAACAAGTTCGAGAACACGGACTGCAATCACGTAGTCGACCGGGTGGTAGAGGCGCTGAACGCCTCCATCACCGAGACGGGGGCCTCCTGCAACTCCGGAAGCCTGCCCACCGTCAAGGGAGACGGCATGCAGCTGCACCAGCTGTTCCAGAATCTGATTTCCAACGGCATCAAGTTCCGGTCCCATGAGACGCCTAGAATCGACGTCTCAGCCCAACGGGAAGGCGAACACTGGCTCTTTGCAATCAAGGACAACGGGATCGGGATAGCTCCCCGTCACCACGAACAGATATTCCAGATGTTCCAGAGACTGCACCACAGAGGAGAATATCCGGGGACTGGGGTGGGGTTGGCCGTATCCGCTAAGATAGTCCAGCGTCACGGCGGGACTATCTGGGTGGACTCGGACGAAGGCAAAGGTACCACTGTATATTTCACAATTCCGGCTTGAAGGGAGGTGAGTCGTGGGAACTCTTGATACACCTATCGAAGTGCTGTTGGTTGAGGACAATCCAGGCGACGTGGAACTGGTGGAACGTGCGGTGAGAAACTCCGATTTCCATCTCAACATGACCGTCGCCATGGACGGGGAAGAGGCTATGACTGTCCTGCGGCAGGAAGGAGACTACGCCGATTCACCTCGCCCGGATCTGGTGCTTCTGGACCTGAACCTCCCAAAGAAGGACGGTCGGCAGGTGCTGTCCGACATCAGGTCGGACCCCGAGTTGAAGAACCTTCTTGTCGTAGTCCTCACCAGTTCCCCCACCCAGGAAGACCTGCTGAAAGCCTATGACCTCCACAGCAACGGTTATGTAAGCAAGCCCGTTGACTCAAAGGCGTTCGATTCCGTTGTGAAGGACGTACTCAACTACTGGTTCAATGTCTCCCGTCTCCCCAGGAACAACTAGGGGGCGGAGACCTGGCGTTCGCCTCTGAAAATCCATCATATCCACTAGGAGGAAGAAAGAATGACGACTGAACACACCTACAAGATCATCGAGCTGGTGGGGTCCTCGCCCGACGGGTTGGAGAGCGCCATCGAAAACGCCATATCCAGAGCCGGTGCGACTCTTAAGGGTCTGGACTGGTTTGAGGTCCGTGAAATCCGAGGAGCCATCAGCGAAGGGAAGATCGGCTGGTACCAGGTGAAACTGGGAATCGGCTTCCGTGTGTTGGACCCAGCCGACCTGCAGCGGGAGTAATCCGCCCCGCGAGGTCCACACGCTTAGTCAACCCAAGGCCCAGCCCCGGTCCGCCGCCCAGTCTCTGCGGCAGATGTGGGGCTGGGCGCTAACTCGTTGCCGACCAGAGCGGCGGCAAGCGCCCGCCTTTCTTTCATCTCCACCTGGGGTCGGATGCAACTCCCTGGGCCCCAGTGTGCGAAACCACACCCGGAGCGGCATCATTCCCTTATAGCCCATAGCCCGAATGTTGCCGACGGATTACGTTAGCGTTGCCTATATGTAATCCCGACAACAAATCTCTTTCCTATATTCCTGCCCTGCCCCAGAAGGCCGCAGCATCCTCCCCGCAATCCGGTAACCGTCCTTAACCAAACCTTAAACCCAGGATAATCTCCCGTTAACTGACTTGGGCCATGCTGGGATTGGCTCCATGAACGCAATAGGGGCCTTTGAAAGGGGGAGGATGTGAGGAACGAGTACACAGACTTCCTGGGCAGTGCCGGGCTTCCGGTTCTCAGGATCGCGCTGTTGGCCTCGGACGATATCCGAGAAGCTCTGTACGGATTGCTTGGCTGCCATCTCCATCTGCTCAGGCGCGCAACGCTGGTGGCGCCCCAAGCTACGGCCATTCTATGTGAAGCTAGATTCGGTCTCTCGATAAGCTGGATTAACCGAGGCCTGTCGGGAGGCGTAAGCCACGTGGCCGAGCTTGTGGCGGAAAAGAGTTTGGACGCAGTCATATTTCTCCGGGACTCCGACAACACCGCGTTCGACGACCCCGACGGAGATCGCCTGTTGAGGGTTTGCGACAACCGCCAGGTCCCGGTGGCGACCAACGCCGCCACAGCCCATGCCCTGCTTCCCCACCTGGAACGCTCCGAATGCGCCATCGGGCTTCCTTTGTTCAACGACGACGGGGCAATATATGGGGTGTGCTCCAACCAGAATGTCTTGCCAGAGACGGACCGACTGTCGTCGGACCCGCGCAGTCTGATGATAGCTTCTCTGGAGACCAAAACGGTCTCCAGAACGCGAAGGCGGCTCGCCAAGTCCTACATGCCCACCCAAAGCTCCGTTGCTTTTGGGAGAGGTCGGCAACGACTAGGGTGGGCTTTTAATGTTCCGTTAACGCCGCCTTAATCAAGCGTTAAGCCGTCGTTAACCAACCGATCTTAAGGTAGCAACTGGCAAAAAATAAAGGAGGGATGTACACACAGAATGCTAGCAAACTCCGTTTCCAGTATACGTCGCGCCTTCGTTTTCGTCCCCATCGCCATGGCGCTTGTCCTCCTCTCTGCCGCGTGCGGAGAGGATGATGCGCCAACAACGACCGAGAAACTGTCGGGCATCATCGAGATAGACGGCTCCTCCACTGTAGCCCCGGTCTCCCAGGCCGTCGCTGAAGAGTTCCAGAAGGTCCACTCCAACGTCAGACCCGTCGTGGGCGTCTCGGGGACCGGCGCAGGATTTAAGCGCTTCACCGCCGGCGAGACCGACATCTCCGACGCTTCCCGGCCCATAAAGTCTTCCGAGGCCGAAGCCGCAGCCGCCAACGGCGTCGAATACTTCGAACTCAAGGTTGGAACCGACGGACTCTCCGTTATGGTCAACCCAGACAACCACTTCGTTGACTGCCTCACCGTTGGAGAGCTCAAGGCCATCTGGGAACCCGGCTCCAGCGTCTCCACCTGGAAGGACGTAAGGTCCGAATGGCCTGACGATGAAATCCGTCTGTACGGTCCCGGAACAGACTCCGGCACTTTCGACTACTTCACCGAAGAGATAGTCGGAGAAGCCCGTAAGTCCCGCGCCGACTTCACTCCCTCAGAGGACGACAACGTCCTGGTGCTGGGAATCTACGGCGACAAGAACTCCCTGGGATACTTCGGCTACGCCTACTACATCGAGAACCAGGACAAACTCAAGGTAGTGGCCGTCGATAACGGAGACGGCTGCGTCGCCCCTTCCGCCGCGACAATTGAGGACGGGTCCTACACGCCTCTTGCCCGTCCGCTCTTCATCTACGTGAACAAGAAGAGCCTGGAGCGCCCAGAGGTCAAAGCCTTCGTGGAGTTCTACATGACCGACGGCCCCGACTTGGTCCGGGAAGTCGGATACGAGGCCGAGGCCCCTGAGACCTACCAGGAAAACCTGGCAATGATCAAACTACGCTGATTCAACCCCTTCCAGGGGACGGCGGCTCCACTGAGTTTACCCTCTCCAGCAGCGGACGCCGCTCCCCTGGGTCGGCCAAACTTGGCCCCAGCCGCCGCCGCACCACCCATAGCGGCTCTCTCGCCACCGCCAACCGGCGCCAAAAAGACATGTGGGGACCCTACGCCCCGGTAGTTATACTCAACGAAAACCCAGTCTAAACCGTGTAAACTGCCTAGGCGAATCTCTACAAAAGTATTGACACTGATACACGGTTAGTGTAGATTAACCGCCTCGCATTGGACAAGCTTGGGCAGTTGAGGGCTACGACTTGTATTTGTGCGTGTGCAAAGGCATCAAGGTCTCCGATGCAGTCCAATTGACTCGGTTGGGGATCGATACCCCCGAAGCGCTGATGGACGCGTTCGGCTTCGACGACAGTGACTCCTGCGGCAGATGCTCCACATACATCAACGAGCTTTCCAGGCTGGTAAAAATAGAGACCAACAATGCTCTGGTTGGCCGTCAGGAACCCCAACCGTCACCGACACCGCAAACTCCAATCCGGGGACGCCACGTCTGGAGCCGCCTTAGTTGGTCGTCAAAGAGTTCATAAGACCTCCCCGCGCCCCAGTTTCCCTCCTCCCAACCGGCTCCCGAATCGACATGCTAAAATCCCCGCGCTTGGCAGAGTCATGCGTCTGTTGAATTAAAGGAGACCCGTACATGAAAGCAAAGGAAGGCGTGGTGGACCGCCTGAACAACATTCTCACTATCGAATTGACGGCAATCAACCAATATTTTGTTCAAGCGGAGATGTGCAAAAACTGGGGCTTTGAACGCTTGTACAGCAAGTTCCGCGAGATCAGCACTGACGAGATGAAGGACACCGAACATCTCATCAGGCACATCCTCTACCTGGAGGGACTGCCCAACCTCCAGCGGATGAACCAGGTGATGGTAGGGGAATCCGTACAGGAAGACTTGGAGCTGAACCTCCAATCGGAACAGAACGCCGTCAAGGTCGTGACGGAAGCCATCACCCATTGCGCCCAGGTGGGAGACTACACAACCCGGGGCATGTTGGAAGAGATGGTCCGGTCCGAGGAGGAGCACGTGGACTGGCTTGAGACCCAGCTGGAAACCGTCAACCAAATCGGCATCGAGCTATACCTGAACCAGCAAATCAAGAACGAGGACTAGCTCCTCTCAACCTCCGTCTTTCGGGCGCAGGCCGAAATCCAGGTGAGTACGGAGGCACGAACGCTTCACGTCCACGCCCGTTCCTATGAGTAGGGTGATTTATCCTCTGCCAGCCGCCTTCGAAGGGATTTATTTCCTTCCCTTCTGACCCTTGCTAAGGTCTGGTTAAAATGTATACTAACCAAAACTTTTAGCATATGCTCTACCTAGTTTGGCATATGGAAATGGATAAGTCCGTCGCCAGGCTACGCCCTCATAGCGGCTATCATAGTAGTACCACCCGCTATGATCCTGTGGGGAGCTTACGAGAGTTACCGGATGCGTAACCTCCTTGACAGGGTTAAGAGTGAGGAAGGCTTCAAATGAACGAACGCATGAGGAACCTAGCTGCGTCGGGACAATCATCATCGCTATCGTTGCTGTCCTGTCCGTGCTGTGGGCCGTGATAGGCTCCACAGTGAGTTCTCTCCGGGATGAAGTCCGACGCTCGAGGAATGACATAGAGCGCCTTCATCAGGACACCCTACAGGGATTCGACAACTCCTCCCAAGAGACAAGGTCGATACTTCCAGAGTATGAGCACACAGAAAGCGGAGTTAAGGTACCTCTGCGATGATAATGACCGACCAAACCAAGATACGTATTAGTCGAGAGATTCTGTCGGACGGTCCTGGCTACACAGTGTATCCTGCCGGTCGGCACATTAGAAACGGTGTAGACATAACCAAGCGACACATGGGTAAGTACGTTGAGGGAGTCTATATCCCTACGTCTCCCGAGTGGGAGCCTCCAACCTACCTCGTGGGTAAGCAGTGGCACATCGTCAACGAGAAGGGCAACCGAGTTGGCTTGAAAGCGTACATCCCCCTACCAGACAGACGACATTTCTACAGCAAGGAACATCAGAGGCTCATAGGAGAGTACCGAGAGAGGCACCGACAGGATTCCAGACCACCCTTTGAAGTGTTCCTCAAGGGACATCCCAACATAGTCCTCTTTCGTTGGCCTCCTTGGAAGCGACGGCCTAGAGGACATGCCCTGCTCATGCGTGTCGATACTAGACGCTGGTGGAAGCGACTACTCAGGAAAAGGTCGCCCTGCTCTGACGAGGGTATAAATCAGAACGGGGCGACGTGAAAGGAGGGAACCCATGCAACGGTTCCCAACTTTATGATACTCCACCAGGATACAGTCGTTAACGGTGAGTGAGCGTCGAGACTCTCTGTAACTCACCATCACACCCAAAGAGTTTGGTGACTCAATGGTCGGACTCTCCTAGGCAGTGATACTAACTTCGAAGTAAGGTCACCTCGACAACCCCGTTCCGTTGCTGCGGACTCGGGAATGGGAGGCCTAGATGGTCCCTATCTCTCCATATCGGATTGAAAAAGGCGCCAGCGGCGGCGCCCGCCTGGTGGTCCGGGTAAAAAACACCGACAAGTATTTCGTTGTGCGAATCAAGATGGAACAAGCCAAGCTGCTGGCCGCGGATATGCACGGCCTTTCCGACGACCTGTCAAGCCACCATCACACAACGGCCTCTCTGGCCCAAGCGTTGAATGCGGACATCGTAGGCATAATTCTCAAGGACACCGGCAACGGCGCAGTACATGGTGTCATGCGCATCCAAGAGAAGTACGATGTCGTCGACGCCGAGGTGGATGTGGCCGCCGGCGTCTCTCTGGCCATCCACCTGGGAATCCCCTTATACATGGACAGTTCGTTCATGTCCAAGGTGAAGCGATCAGCCAACGCGGCTGACGATTCGGTCCCGTCAGCGTTCCGGGAAGCTATTGAGTCGTTGGAGACCTGGCTGCCGGAGGAAACTTAGCCAAGGCTCCTTACAGTTCGCTATTGTCCGGCCACGCGCAGCAGGTATCCTGTGTGCACCGTGGGCATGAAGCTAGTCACCAGCTCGTTTGACTCGCACAGGGACATCCCCATCTCGTGCAGCCAGTCTTCAGGAGTCCCAGTCACGTCGGCGTTCTCTGCGCTATAGGCGTTTCACTGATTCCTAGCTAGGCAGGCGGACAATGGCCTCCACTTCGACCACCAACTCTGGTCTCACTAGGGAGGATACACCGACAGTGGAGCTGGCCGGAGGGTCCTTAGGCCATGTCTCCGACCGCACCTTGTTGTACGCGGGATAGTCGTCCATGTTGGTCAGGAAGCCAGTTATCTTGCAGACATCTTCCATGCGCCCGCCAGCAGCCTCGATAACCGCGCGGATGTTGGCCATCACCTGACGGGACTGGTCCTCGGCGCTCTCGGCCACATTGCCGTTGGCATCCGCGCCCACGTGGCCCGAAACGTACAATATGTCGCCGACGCGTATCCCGGGGGACAAATTGGGGTTCGGGGTTACTCCGGGGGGAATTATGGGTTGCCGTTCAGGCATGACTGTCTCCTTTTCATCTCGAATTTGCGTACGGGTTACAAAGGCCGGAAGATCTCTAATTTCTCTGCACTCTCGTGGTCCCCTCCTGGTCTGCGGTTACGCTGTTGCCACTCAGGCCGGCCACAAGCCGTCACAGTGGCGCCTTCGCGGTGTCCGTAGATACAACCCTTACGCCCTCCAGCGGGAAGCCATCGAGTCGCTTGAGACCTGGCTGCCGGAGGAGCCCTGATCAGGGGCTCCTAGAACTAGGACTTCGGCGTAACGGCAAGCAGGACTTCCACGCTCACCTCGTCGGTCACCACCACAAATCCCAAATTCGGCGCCGTCATGCCGAACTCTTCCCAGACAAAGCTGGTCCGTCCCAGAATGTATATGACGTCGCCGTCGTCTCTCGCCTCCACGTCGAAGCTTACAGGCGCCTGCACTCCTCGTATTTCTAGCTGACCCGTTATTTGGGTCGTGACCTCTTCGCCTTCGGTGAACCCGTCAGGCAGCTGGCCCGCGTCGTCCAAGGTGAAAACCGCGATGGGATGGTTGGGGAACATCCGCTCCCGGATATACTGGTCGCGCCGGGGCTGGTCGCTTTGTAGCTGATGGAGGTCTATCTCTATCACAGAGGGACGCCCGTCGAAATGCACCTCCCCAGTTAGCCCATTGGTAGACACCACGGCGTCGTTAGGGAGAGGAAGACGCGCCAGCTTTTCTTCCACGGTGAAAGTGGCCTTCGACCCCTCTCCAATGATGAACGTGACCCCTTCAACCTGACCTGTCTCCCGTCCAGTGTCTACCGGAGCCTGCGTTGGTTCGGGCGGCGCTGGCTTGTCAGTCGGGCGTACCGTTGCGGTCGGCGGCGCCTCGGTTGCCGGTTGCTCAGCCGTTGGAGTCGGTACGGGTGCAGACGTAGCGGTGGCTGAAGGCTCTGTGGGGCGTTCCGTAGGCGGGGGTGTGGACGTGGCGGACGAGCCGCCGCATGACATGGCTACAACGGCCAGAAACACGGCCATCACTGCGCTCAAACTTATCCACATCGGGAGCCGAATCGTGTTACCCATAAGACCTTCCTAGCCTCTCTTGAGGATATCGAGTGGGGCTGAGAACTACAATATCAGGATACTCGGGACTCCTCCCCAAGTCGGGATGGTAGGTCCTCGGAGGAAGCTCAAGCCTGCCGCTCTCCTGGTCCCCCTGGCCGGCCAACGGGATCCCCACTGCCAGGGCAATCACGGCCGCAACAGCCGCCAGCTGCCAGCGACCGGCCAAGGACCTCCTGGCCAGCAAGACCGTCAGAACGCCCGTTACCGGAAAGACGATGGCCGCCAACGGCAATGCAAAGCTGATGAAGTTGTCTAACTGGCTCTCTCCGGCCACACAAATTAGGGCGACAACCGCAAAGGCCGCCGTCCATAGCCCGGCAAATATGAGCAGACCCCTCCGCTTGGCGGAGGCTCCTCTCCACAACAACCCGGCGGCCACGCCACCCGCCAGAGCCGCCAACGTCACGGTAGCGCTATTGAACAACGCGTCGTCAGGAGACCGCAGCGGCAGGGAGACCAGGGCCGCCGCAACAGCCGAAATCGATCCGGCGACGATGCCCGCCGTCATATCTCCCCCTGATCCCGCATGGCACCATCCATTCTGTACGCCCACCTACGCTGGACGTCGGTCCGCAGGCAAGATAGCGGTCGACTGTGAAGAAAGTATATATGGGACACGTTTAAGTATACTCTCTGGAGAGCGTCCACAATGGGTCTGATTCGCTGCGGCTGACGTGGTCCGGCGTCTATGGCGGGCGTGGCCCTTCTGTGAGCCAGGTTGACAGCCAACTCATTTTTTGATGGAATCGAAAGCGGCGATATGCCGCCGGTCCATGACGATTGGATCGCTCAAAATCAGGCGTAGAGGTTTGAAATATGACAACGGAAGCGGCGACCACAGAACCTACGGTTTATGCCGGTTCGGGCACCGGCGGACTGTTCCGCAAGCGGCCCGGGGAGACCCATTGGGAGGAACTGACCAACGGGCTTCCCGAGAACCCAGAAGTCCGGGCAATAGAAATCCATCCGCTCCAGCCTGACGTGGTCTTTGCCGGGACCAACGACGGCGTATACCGCAGCGGCAGCAAGGGAGACCACTGGAGGCGGATGAACATGCCTGTCACCGGCAGCCAGGTATGGTCAATGATGTTCCGCCCTCACCGACCCAACGTGATGTACGCCGGAATGGCCCCTGCCCAGATATTCCGCACCCAGGACGGCGGCGACAGTTGGGAGCCTCTGCCCATCCGGCTGGGAAACGACGTGGTGACCATGTCATTCCCGACCCGGGTCATCGCAATGGCCGCAGACCCGACCAACCCCGACGAGATGTACGCCGCCCTGGAAGTGGGCGGAGTGACCCGCACGTTGGACGGCGGTCAGACTTGGGAACCCATCAACAAGGGCATAGCGGAAGGCGGACCCGACCGGCTGGACCTTCACGGAGTCCAGGTCAGCTCTGCCCAGCCCGGAGTGCCCTACATCAGCGCCCGTGAAGGCATGTTCCGCGGGTTGGACCGCGGCGAGTCCTGGCAGCCTATCGACATCTCCGACCGCTCTCCTATCACCTACACCCGTGACCTGCTGCTCTCTCCCCATGACCCCAGGACCATCTACGTGACTCTGGGAGCAAAAGCCATCAGCGACATAGGCGCCCTGTGGCGAAGCCCTGACCTGGGAGAGACCTGGGAACGAGTCGACCACGGCCTGGAGGTCCCCTCCACGATGATGGCGGTCGCCATAAACAACCGCCGCCCCAACCAGATATATTGCGCCACCCGGGACGGCCAGGTGTACGGCTCGTTGGACAACGGAGACTCGTGGCAAGAGTATCCCTTGCCTGAGAAGGCACAACAGATCTACGCGCTGGCAGTCGGCTAAGCGTCAGGAGAAATCTTCCTTCTGGTTGACTGCGGCGCCGAGAAGTATAATAGGTCAATGCTGAACGCGCCTGTTCTGGTGATCAACCTGAACTACGAGCCCATTAACGTGTGCAACGTTAAACGGGCCGTAATTCTTATCGGAAAGGGCAAGGCCGAGTTGCTGGTCAACGGGCGGGGCGAAATTCGAACTCAGCGCACAACCTTCCCCATACCGTCAGTCATACGCCTGGTGAACCTGGTGCGGAGGCCCTTCGCCAAGAGGAAGCTCTCCAAGAAAGAGGTCTTCCTCAGGGACCGGCACACCTGCCAGTATTGCGGCGCGCAGCCTAAAGAACTGACCCTGGACCACGTAGTGCCCAGGCGACAGGGCGGCGACAACTCATGGGAGAACGTGGCCGCGGCGTGCATACCCTGCAACCGCAGAAAGGCCGGGCGGACTCCTGTGGAAGCGGGCATGAACCTGGCGAAGCGGCCAAGAGAGCCCTACGCCAACCCCTACTACGTGCTCCATAACAGGGCCATTCTGGACGAGTGGCGCACGTTCCTGCCCTGGATGGACTTGCCTTAGACCCTGGCTCCTGCGCCAGGCATGGCGAGCATCATCGCTTCCAAGGCAAGGCGTGCGTTGACGTTGCGCTCAAGAGACTCCATCGTCTCCAAGAGAGTCCTAATGAAGCCCGAAATCTGGCTCGTGGAATAGCCGGCGGCGGCCCTGGTCAAGCTCTCCATCCAGTCCACGTTGACCACGTCCGCCGCTCTGTCGTCCCCCGTTTCCGAGACAACCAGCATATCCCTCCACCACCTCAGCCAGAAGCCCAGCACGTCCAAGGCCTCAGTCCTGTTCCGATAGAACTGGCTGGATAAATCCGACGCGTAAGCGAAACGGTCTTCCAACGTAGCGTCTAAAAGCTCGGAGATGCGGGTCAACTCGTCCCGGCGGGACTCCATAACGGAAGCGTCGCCGTGGGCCTCAAGCGCCCAGCCCAGCCTGCCCATGGAGAGTTTGGCCAGCAACTGGGCTTCTTCTTCCTCGATCTCGAAGTCCGCAGTCAGCGAGGCCACGACCTGGGCTGCAGCCATTGGCTTGAACTCCAGGGTGCGGCACCGTGACCGTATGGTGGCCAGTATCCCATCTTCCCAGTGGGTCGTGAGAATCAGCACGACCTGTTCGGGAGGCTCTTCCAGCGTCTTGAGAAGAGCATTGGAGGCCTCTTCACTCAGACGGTGGGCATCTTCAAAGACAATTACTCGTGTGCGGCCCTCGGCGGGAGTTAGGCTGGTCAGACGCTGTATGTCTCGGACGTCTCCAATGCCGATTTCAGTCCGGGTGCGGCGCCCCTCGGAGCCGCCCGTGGCATCGACCTGAGGGGCGGAGGTCCCCAGGACCACAACGTCGGCGTGCTGACCTGAAGCAATGCGGATGCACTGTGAACATTCATTGCAGGGAGCGTTGGGAGGGTCGGTGCAGTTGACGGCTTGGGCCATGTCTAAGGCCAACGTGAGTTTGCCGGTCTGGGGCGGACCTACTATCAGGTACGCGTGGGCGTAGACACCCTGTCGTATGCTCTGGTCAAGCTGATGGACTAGCCCGTCCTGCCCCTTAACCCGCCACATGAGCTATAGGACGTCGTTAGCCATTAGGTCCGCGTAGCTCTCCCGCCGCCGCATCAACCTGGAGTCTCCGTCTTTGACTGCCACCACAGGGGGGCGAGGGTTCATGTTGTAAGTGGAGGCCATAGACAGACAGTAGGCGCCCGCCGCCGGGATGGCGATGATGTCGTCGGACTCCACCGTTGGGAGGCTCACGTCGCGGACCAGCACGTCGCCGGACTCGCAGTACTTCCCTGCGATAGTGACCAAGTCCGAGCCAGTCCGGTCGGCCTTCCCGGCGACAACGGCTTCATAGGCCGCGTCATAGAGGGCCGGGCGGATGTTGTCGCCCATGCCGCCGTCCACAGAGATGTACTTCCTGACTCCTGGAATATCCTTCACGGCGCCGACGCGGTACAGGGCTATCCCGGCCCGTCCGACTATGGACCTCCCCGGCTCGATGATCAACCTAGGGACATCCATGCCCAGACGTTGACAGCCTTCCAGCATGGACGAGACTATTGCGTCGGCGTACTCGCCTATGGAAGGAGGCTCCTGGTCCCTGGTGTAGGCTATGGCAAAACCTCCGCCGGGGCTTATCTCCCGTAGATTCAGCCCCTCTTCCCGGAACCTGGAGGCAAACTCCAGGACAATGTCCATAGCCGCTTGATAGGGTTCCACGTGGAAGATGGGCGAGCCAAGGTGGAAGTGTAGGCCGACCAGATCCAGGTTGGGAGACTTCAAGGCAATGCGTACGGCCTCGTCGGCCTGTCCCGTTTCTATCGGAAATCCGAACTTGGAGTCCAGGGTGCCGGTGGTGGTGTGGTGGTGGGTGTGAGGGTCAACCCCCGGAGACACCCTGACCATGATTTCCTGAACTTTCCCGGCCTCGCCGGCCAGCTTGTCGAGGAGTTCCAGCTCGTAGAAGCTGTCCACCACTATCCGCCCGATGCCCCAATCCAGGGCGTCCCGTAGTTCCGCCGGCCCTTTGTTGTTGCCGTGGAAATACACCAGCCGCGAAGGGTAGTCCACTGCCTGGGCCACCGCCAGTTCACCTCCGGAGACAACGTCCAAGCCCAGCCCCTCTTCCATCAGGATGCGGGCAAGGGCCGGGTTCACGTAAGCCTTGCACGCGTAGACCACGGTGGTGTCGGCGTGCTTCGCCGTGAACCCTTCCACGAAGCCGCGGCACATGCTCCGCACCATGTCCTCGTCGAAGACGTAAAGGGGCGTGCCGTATTGGTCGGCCAGGTCCAGCGTGTCGCAGCCCCCGATAACCAGGTGGCCCTTATCGTTCACACCGGCTGACTCTGGGAATACCTGCTGCGCCCCGGTAAACATGCGTCGGACTCTCTTTCGGCGCCGTGATAGGCGCCGTTCTGTTAGTGGGCACAATCTTAGATTGGGGCCTCTGGGGTGTCAAGGAATGGCCAGCGCCGCGCAGCCCCGCAGGTAGGCCTACCAACACTCGCATCTGAACCCCGAATTTCCCGCCCCAGATGAGGCAAGAACAAAACTGAACTTGCCCGATGATACAATGGGAGTCGAACCCTTTCCGACCAATTCTTCCGCACCATCGAAGCGAAAACACAGAATCGTGGCCAATAGAATCCGTCTGGCCGTCATGGACGACCGCCTAGTGACTCTATCCGACGCGAACAATTGAGATAGCTGATGCCTGGACTGCTGCCAGATGAAACCAAGATACGGATCAGCCGGGAAATTCTGTCCGGCGATCCAGGCTATAAGGCGTTTAGGGTAGGAGGGCATTGGAAAGGCGGGCAGGACGTGACGAAGAGGCACATGGGCCGGTTCGTCGAAATGGCCTATGTGCCTACGTCGCCGGAATGGGAGCCGCCGGCCTATCTGATGGACAAGTGGTGGAGGCTGGTGAATGAGGCCGGCAACACTGTGGGCCTCAAGGCTTACATTCCACCGCCTGAACGGCGGCGGGTATACGAGGAACGCGACCCGGACGCGTGGTCCCGCATGCCGCACATCCCAGACCCTCCGATACGCTGGCCGTGGAGCCCCAGACCTCCAGCGAGCGCGTTGCTCAGGAGGGCCGACAACCCATCACGCAGGATGGGACTGTTGCGGCGGTTAATAGGCCCACTGAGGCGGCTCCAACGCTTCCACTTACGACGCCGATAGAGGATAAGCCATGCGGCTCTTGATCATGACGCTCCTGGCCTTGACCCTTCTGGCTTGCAGCCCGCCGCCCCCTCCCAGCCCAACGTCTCCGCCGCCTATGAGCGAGCGGCAGAGGGCGACCGCCGGAGCGACGCAGGAGTTTGAATACGGCAATCTATTCGTCTCCAGACTCCTCGAAACCATTTATCTGTATCATCGGCAGTGCAGCCGCGTCAGAGACCTGAAAGACGATGTGATAAACACATATGAGAATGCGATAGCGGAGCTGGCGACGTTGGTCGACCCATCCTGGAACAGAGAGTATGTGGCCAAGGGATACGAGGAGCGGCTAAGGGTGCAGGCCGTCATTGACATTGCAGACGACGCCATCAAGATGATGTATGACCGGTGCCTGCCTTAGCACGATGGCGGACAATGAGCACGCGGCGCAAAATTTACGCAGCGGCCATGATTGCGGTGGCCGCCGTCAGTAGGTGAATGATGCAGAGACTTAATGCCAACTTCCTGCTTTGGTTCGGGCTTATGGCGTGGGCGTTCGGCTCCATGCTGCGGTACATTGGATGGGTAACCGACTGGAATCCCCTGACTGACCCATCAACCCTTTTGTTTACCGTCGCCAGCTACAGCAGCCTCGTCGGCGCGGGTTTCCTTTTCGCAGGCGCCGCGATCAAAGCCATTGCGAGCTTGAATTCCGATTAGCCTCTTGCACCATTGCGGCGATCTGAGACATGGCCGGATGATCTATCCAGCCGTGACTTTGCAGCAAGGTCAGGACTCAGTGTTCAAGTGCTTGGATGCGTTCCAGCAGTTCATCGTTGGTCATTGGTTCCGCCGTTCCCCACTAGACTGGGCCGCCCGGTTCTTGACCTCCAAATTTCGCGGCGCAGATACAAAAAGTTGACAATCGAATTTCGGATGTGCTACAATCTTCGGCACGGTCCAATGAGCTGAGTTGGAAGCCCCTCCGGGGGCGCCCGCGAGGTTCGTTGGGCCGTTCTCTTTCTCCCAACCATTCATCGCGCGGCAGATGGGATTGTTCGACGTTACGGAGTCGGCAACCTCCAGACTAAACGCCTTTCCCCCTATCACGGCTCTTATCGCACCCTCGGGGGTACGGAAGTGGGAGTGGGCGACGGTGAACGAGAGGATAGAGAGAGCCCTCGACCTGTACGAGAATTACTGTAGCCACACCGACGAAGAAACTCGGACCATGATAGACGCCAAGGATGGTCCGGCGATGGCGAATCCGGCAGAGCTGGACGGTCTGCGCCGAGCTGGATATGCTGAAATAATGACGCCCCATTCTGACTAGTCGGTGGCTTCTGGCTCCGCGCCGTTGTGTCCCCAGCGGGCTTCCATCATGGACTTCATGCTAGCCATGTCGGACTTCATGGACTTCAGAACGTCAACTGTGTCCTTTTGCGCCGCCAGGATCGCTTGCCACGTCTGACTGGTATCCTGCATCCACTTCGTAAAGTCTCCCCGCGAACCTTCGACATCCGGTTCGAGTCTCTCGACGCGTTCCTCCAGCGTTGCCATGCTTCCCCCTAGCCGGTCGTGGACGCCCCTTTGGTTGTTATAAAAGACTATATCGACCTTACAATTGTCAAGTCGAACCGTCAGCCGGGCACGGCCGATCTCTCACGCCTGACGAGGTGCACATTTGGCGTAAACTCGATTTTGCATTTCCCGGCCCAGATACAAAAAGTTGACAACCCGTTTTCGGATATGCTATAATCTTCGGCACGGTCCAATGAGCTGAGTTGGAAACCCCGTCAGGGGCGCCCCGCGAGGTTCGTTGGGCCGTCTGCTTTTTCCAAACATTCACCACCCGGCGGATGGGATTGTTCGACGTTACGGAGTCCGCAAAAGAAGAATTGCACCGCATCCTGGAAATCAGGGACCTGGAAGCGGGCAAATTCCTGCGTCTGGCCACCCCTCCTATGTGGGTGGGCGACGGCGATTTCGGGATAGTGATCGATGAGAAGGGCTCCCATGACCAGATAGTTGTACACATGGATACTCTCGTGCTTCTGGTGGACCTGGAACTAAACGCCCATCTGAGCGAATCGCTGCTCGACTTCGTCCATTCCCCCGAGGGACCCAGGTTCACCTTGGACGTCCACTAGGCTCACTCCAGCCTGGCGTCCATCCCTGGCGTGATGCCGCACTCCTCAGCTAAGCCTCCGGCTATCTCCAGGACGTACTTCACCGGCTCCCCCGATCTGTAACGAACGAGCTCGTCGGGGGACGCTCCAGGCTGCGCTTTCATGGCGTGAACAGTGACCACTCTCAGTTCCTCGTCTATGAAGACGGCATCCAGATCGAAAGGCACGTCCTTCATCCACATCGTCACCGGACGTTCCTCGGGCCATACGAAAAGCATGGCGTTTCCCTCTTCCAGACCGTCCCGCCCGCCCAGACCAAGCTGCCTTTCGTCGGGAGAGTCCGCAACCTCCAGGCTAAACGCCTTCCCTCCTATCACCGCCCTTACCGCAACCTCCGGGGGCACGGAAGTGGCAGTGGGTGCGGGTGTAGGGGTGAGCGTCGGATCGGGAACAGCCGTGGGAGTGGCTGTTGGATCCGGTGCAGGCGTGGCGGTAGGGGTGAAAGTGGGTGTAGCAGTAGGCGTCTGAGTCGGAGCAGCCAAAGGGGAGGGTGTGGCCGTAGGGATAGGCGTAGCCGTGGGTGTAACCACCGGCGCAGAAGTGGCCGTCGGTCTGGGTGTCAGCGTCGCGGTTCGATCAGGTAGTGGCGTGGCTGTAGGAGTAGTCGTGGCGGTCGGTGTAGGCTCCGAGCCGCAAGACGACATCGCCGCAATCAGAAGCGCCACTGCCACCACCGCAACGACCCTTCCCGTTGCCGACAAGGCTATCTTGCACACGGTGCTACAAAACGAGGTTCTTACCAATGCTTGGATACCTGGATGAGAAATACGTGAAAGGTTGGCGCTAGGTCTAAGCAGCCGTACTAAAGCCTGCGCCCTCTATGCCCGCCCTCACCGCGTCCTCGTCCTGCTGTCCGCTCCCCCCGCTGCCCCCGGCGGCGCCAATCAGTTCCCCGTTCCGAAACACAGGCAAAGCCCCTTGGCCCGGAATCATGTGGCCGCCCTGCATGGCCATGAAGCCCTGCATGAAGGGCATGCTGAACCGCTCTTCCAGGTCTTTTGACGACATCCCGAAGCAGGACGCAGCCACCGCCTTGCCCCGGGAGATCAACGGAGTCCTCCACGAAGCCCCGTCGGTGCGAAACATGGCGATGAGGTCTCCCCGCGGGTCCACCACCGACACGGAGAGCTTCACTCCCATCTCCTGGACCTTTGCCTTGGCCGCCGCCAGAATCCTTTCGGCTTCTTCCAGGTTAAGCGATGGCATACTGCAACCTCCCGTTTCAGGAATTTCCGGCCCTGACATTATAGGCCACATCATAGACCACCCGGCCTGTGGAAGCTCCTGTTGCAGCCCAATGTGTTAGGATAACTCGGAAACCCAAAGAAAACCCAATCCGTGCAGGAGGCAGGAATGAAGTTCGGGTTCTACCTCTCCAACACTGGACCCAACGCCACCCCCGACAATCTAATCGCCGTGGCCCAGAAGGGCGAGGAGCTTGGATTCGATTGCGCGGTGGTGGGAGACCATATCATCATCCCCAAGACCATCGAGTCTCCCTACCCTTACACGGTAAACGGGGAATTCCCCGGAGGAGAGGGAGGAGACTACCTTGAGCAACTCACCCTCCTGACCTTCCTGGCCGGCGCCACCACCAAGCTCCGGCTGGTGCCCAGCGTGATGATACTTCCCAACCGGCATCCGGTCATCGTGGCCAAGGTGTTGTCAACGTTGGACTACCTGTCAAAAGGCAGGCTGACCCTGGGAATCGGCGTGGGTTGGATGAGAGAGGAGTTTGAAGCGCTTGACCTGCCGCCCTTCGAGGAGCGCGGCGCCGTCAGCGACGAGTATCTTAAGGCCATCATCGAGCTGTGGACGTCCGATGAGCCAGAGTTCCACGGGAAGTACGTGGACTTTTCCGGCTTCACTTTCTTGCCCAAGCCAGTGCAGAAGCCCCATCCGCCGATATGGGTGGGCGGCCAGAGCCGTGCGGCCATCCGCAGAGCCGCCCGCTTGGGCGACGGCTGGCACCCCCTCGGCGCCCAGCCCGTCGCTCCCCTGGAACCGGAAGAGGTGGTCCAAGACCTCCAAGTGCTGGCCCAGTACGCCGAAGCGGCCGGGCGTGACCCGGAGGAAATCGAGCTTTCGCTTAAAGCGCCTCTGTACGATTCGGCATTGCCCATGGAGGACGGCAAGCGGCGCAGGTTCACCGGACGCGCTGACGACATCATCGGCGACGTCCAGGCCTACAAAGAGGCCGGGGCCAAGCACCTGATTTTCGACGCCCGAGGCCAGGACATGCCGGCCACACTGGAACGGTTGGACTGGCTAGCCAAGGACATCATCCCGAAAGTTTAGCCTGGGACTTCATCATACACAGGAGGGAGCCATGAGATTCAAGCTGCAGGACGGCATGGAACTCTTCTACACAATTGACGACTTCACCGACCCCTGGACGGAACCGGAGACAGTCATACTCCACCACGGCATGGCCAAGAGCCACCGCATGTGGTTCGGATGGACGCCCATACTAGCCCGCCACTACAGAGTGGTCAGGATGGACATGAGGGGCATGGGAGACTCGGAAAGAGTGAAGCCGGGCTTCAAATGGTCCCTTGACAGCTACGCCGACGACATCCTTCAGCTTGCCGACGGCTTGGGTCTGGACAAGTTCCACCTGGTGGGTGAGACCGTCGGAGGAACCATTGCAATGCGATTCACGACCCTTCATCAGGAACGTCTGCTGAGCCTGACGACCTGCACGTCCCCCACCAACTTCGCCAATCCCCAGAGCAATGTGATCGCCGCCGAGCTGATCGAGCGGGAAGGCATACGCGCCTGGGTCGAGGACACTATTTCCAGGAGGATGGACCCTCTAATCGTGGACCCAGCTTATACGCGGTGGTACATAGACCAGATGGCCTCCACGGACCCAGCGGTGGTAATGGCCTTCGAGGGTTCGGCCGACGCGATGCCCGACCTGCGACCCCTTCTCAAGGACGTCCAAGTTCCGGTCCTGATTATGGCGGCTGAAAACCTGGAGGGCGAGTTCCTTGGGGACTTCCGGCAAGCCTCCGACATATTCCCCAACGGTCGCCGGGTAGTCTTCCCGGGAGTACGGGGATTCGTCCAACACATACTGCCGGCGCCTTGCGCCCGGACGTGGCTTGCCTTTGCCCGCAGCCTGAGCGGTTAGCGTGTCCGCGGGGTCTTATTGGTAAAACCGCCGCTGCGGTTACGCCGAAATCCGCCTTCCGTTCCCTTTCTCCACCCACAGGCCAGTTTGGTAGAATCGGCCCAATAAGTGTTGAGAGGGGTGGATGATGCACCGGCGGGAGGCTAACGCCTCACCGAGCTTTCCTACTTCGCGCCTGTTCAGGTCCGGACCGTTACGGTTGTTCGGGGTTCTCCTTTGCGCCTTGGCCTTGATAGCCATGCTAGCCGGGGCTTGCCTGGGCGGAGGCCGAGGCGACCAGATCACCTTCGTGTCGGAGAGGGACGGCAACCCAGAGATATACGTCATGGACTCGAAAGACTCCGACCGCGACGGCAACGGAGACGAAATTATACGCCTCACTGCCAACAGCGTCTTTGACGGGGAGCCGAGATGGGACCCCGACCGCAAGTGGATAGCCTACGTTTCCGACGAATCGGGAGACCGAGAGATACACAAGATAGACCCCGATGAGGAGGACCCTGCCAACTCTAAAGTTACGAACATACAGGGCCCCGACGGCAATTTCCTGTGGGCGCCCGACGGCGAGCGCATTGCGTTCGTTTCCCAGAGAGAAGGAGTCAACGAAATTCTCCTCATCGACGCCGAAGGGGACAAAGGGACGTTGAACACCGTGTATTCGACACGAGAGACCATCCCCAGCCTGACCGGCTGGTCGCCCGACGGCGGCTTTGTGGTGTTCAATCTTGGCGAGGCCTCCGAATCTGGGCCGGGCATTTTCGCACGCAACCCGGACGGAGTCGACATCAAACGTCTGACGGAAGCCGACGACCGCAACGCCCAATGGTCCCACGAGGAAGACCTCATCCTCTTTATTTCCATGCGGGACGGCAACGAAGAGATTTACACGATGTCCGACACTGGCGAGAACGAACGCCCTTTAACCAGCTTCGACGCCCGTGACTATCAACCGTCCTGGTCGCCGGATGGAGACCGTATAGTCTTTGTTTCCGAGAGAGACGGGGACGCTGAAATTTTCGTAATGGACTCCGATGGCAGCGATCAGCGTCAGCTTACCTATAACGAGGCTACGGACAATCAGCCTGTCTGGTCACCTGACGGAAAGCGCATCGCCTTCGTCTCAGACGCCCCAGGCAACTCCGAAATTATCGTGATGAACGCCGATGGGACCGAACAGACGCGTCTGACGAATAATTCAGACGCCGACTACGCACCCAACTGGTAGCATGGGCCGGTCGATAGTGTGAGAGGCGTTCTCCTGGCAGCGGCATTAGCCGCCTTTACCATCCCAGCCCTGTCCGGCGCAGCTTGTGGCGGAGACGATATCAAGAAGGTTAGAGGCGCTGTGGTCGGAGTGCAGCCAGCCTCTCTGACCGAGGTGCAGTCGCTGGTGGTCAGGGACGACGGCGGCGTCCTATGGGCATTCAGAACCAAAGGCCCCATCGGGTTCACGCCCTCCCACCTGAAGGAGCACCAGGTTTTCGGCCAGCCAGTGACGGTGCTCTACCGGGAGACTGACGAGGGGCTGCTGGCCATAGAAGTCACCGACTGAGTTCAATTCAGCAGCTGTACCAAGGCCTCCTCCATCTCCTGGGCGGTCGTGAAAGCTTCGAATTTCGCCGCAACGGCGCCGTCAGAGTCCACCACGAAGGTCCACGGCTCCGTCAAAAGCCCCCACTCCTCTGTGGACGGCACAGGGACTGCCCGTTCAAGGTCACCCTGGATCAAGTGGGGGTTGTCGAACACCTCCACGTGGATGAAAGCGACCTGTGACTGGAACCGCTCCTTCAACGTCCCTATCTCGCCCAACTGCGGGCCGCAGGTCGCTGTCTTGCAGTATGCCGGGGTCGCAAAGACCACCACCAACGGCTTGCCAAGCACCAACGCATCCGCAATGGTCAACCGGTAGAGGTCGGGGTCTGGTGGGTTCGCCGTTGTAAGCTGCTCCAGACTCTCCACGTCGTCTATAGTCTTGTTCCGACTGGCTGGAGCGGGCGAGCCTATGGCTGGGGTGGCGCTTTCCGCCTTGACTTCCAGGATGCCATCGCCGTGCCCATCAACGCCCCCCCAACCCATTATCGATACGTTCAACCTCCAAGGGCCGGCTGTAGAGAAATCCAATTGCGCGGTGTATATGCCGAGGTCACCCAAGGGCCATTTCCTAAAGGTCGCGCGGGTCTCCTGACTCGGCACTTCATCGGCACCTGGCGCCGTTGCGCTCACCCTTACATTCGGCGTTGAAACCACACCGCCGGACTCATTTAGGAGCGCGAAGGCCACTCTGTTGCGGCCCACGCTCAAGTCGGTGGAGATGATTTGAACAGTTACGCCCTTTGCTGGTGCAGCGGTGTCAATAGCTGCAGGCAAAGTAGGTTCGTCAGATGCGCAGGCGGCATAGGACAGCACGGCCAACGTTAGGAGAATCGGCGCTAACAACCGCCTTATGGTCTTCATCCAACTGTTCTCAGCCCACGCCTTATCAAGGAGTGTATCGTCTTCAGGCGTCCACCTGTGGTGGACGGGCCGAAAACGGGTTCAATAGAAGACTCCCTGGGCTGAGCCTCCATCTATGGCGATGGTCTGGCCTGTGATGGCCGCGGCGTGGTCCGACACAAAGAAGAGGACGAGGTCGGCCACCTCCTCGGGCAGAATCATCCGTCCGATGGGAGTCGCCAAGGCTTCTCTCCGCTCCTCTTCCTCCACGTCGATGCCAGCGTCTTTGGCGCGCCGCGCCATGAGCTCTGCAAGACGGGGAGTCTTGGTGGCGCCGGGGTGGATGCAGTTGACCAGAATGCCCTGGGGAGCGAACTGGTCCGAGAGGTTCTTGGCCAGATTGGATACCGCTGAGTTGGTCACGCCGTTGCTGTTTGTGAGGCGCCCCGGTCTCCGAGCGGCCATGCCGCCAATCATGATTATCCGGCCTCCACCCCGTTCCGTCATGTGAGGCAAGACCTCCCTGGAGCAACGGATGTACCCCATCACCTTGACGTTGATGTGGTTCATCCACTGTTCGTCCGTAAGCTCCATGAAAGGAGCGACTGACGAGTTCACGGCGTTGTTTACCAGGATGTCCACCCCGCCTAGCTCATTAACCGTGGCGTCCACCATTCGCGTTATGGCCGCCGGGTCGTTCATGTCCGCCTGCACCGGCAGGATGCGACGGCCCGTCTCAGCTTGTATCTCGCTGGCCGCAGCGTCCAGTTCCTCCAGACCCCGGGCGCATATAGACACATCGGCGCCCTCACGAGCCAGGGCCAACGCCACCGCCCGGCCGATGCCCTTGCTGCCGCCGGTGACTATGGCCGTCTTACCTTTAAGTCCCAGGTCCATCCCGTTTCTCCCAGTCTTTGGGGGTACACCGCCAGCTTGCGCCTTAGCTCTTTCGGATGCACAACCCCACCATAGTTTCTATGCTGTCCAACTCATCGAGACGGCTGACCGTCGCCGCCAATTCCTTTAATTGGGAAGCGGGAATCACCAGACTGTCGAACATCTCTGGCAAACGGCGGCTAACCGTTTCAAGACCCCACTTGGTCTCGTCGCCGTTCATCTCGTCCACGTAGGTTTTGCCGTCTTTTGTGGCAACCGTCATGCGCGGGGAGTAAGACCCACGGTCCTTCACCCCGATGACGTTCACACGCTCCATCAGCTCCAGGACGCTGCTGTCCTCCGCTGAGCCAGCCTGAGGCCCGGGCGCCACTCCTGACCTGATCGCGGGATAGTGGCCGTGCACGCATGTGTAAGCGGCGAAGTAGTGGGTGCCGCCCACCCTCCGTTCGCTCCGCTGGGGGTTAGGGAACGCGGGAGACGGGTAGAGGGTCTCCAGCCAGTTCATCTCGATATCGATGTGGCCCACGTTGTCCCATTGGATGCCATGCGTGGCCTTGAGCCGGGCCATAAGCTCTATGACCGGCTGGTTGTATCCCGCCGTGGGGTAAATCTTGGGGGTCACGTCCATCAGGAAGTAACGCTCTCCAAGACTGCTGGCCACGCTGTCCACATCCGTTGAAAGAGGCCCTTCAAAGGCATACGATAACTCTCCCCGGTTGTTCCCGGTGAAGGCGTTGTAGAATCCTGCGTCCCCCTCCAGGGCCAGGTCAGCGCCCCTGACCCCGTCCTGAGCCAGCAAGGCAGCCGTGATTCCGTTGACGGCGGCGTTGGACTCATGGATGGTGGCTTCCTGGCCGTCGGTCCGCCCGCCTTCCCCTGTTCCGCCAGAAAAGGTCGCGGCCAGAGAAATGGCGTTGGCCATCTGGCCTGGGTCCAGCCCCAACACCTTGCCTGTAGCCAAGGCGGCTCCGAACACACCGTAGACCGGGCTGGACCTGAACCCGCGTGCCTGCGTGGTCGGTATGAAGTCGCTGGCTATGCGGGTTTCCAGCTCATACCCGGCAGCCACAGCCGTTATCAGGTCTTTCCCAGAGCCTCCATCAATTTCGCAGGACGCCACGGCGGGCGGTATCACGCAAGGCCCGGGGTGAGTGAGCATCCGGTAGGAGTCGGACTGGCTTGTGGCATGCATCATCTTGGCGTTGGCGAAAGCGGCGCCCCGGCGGCTGACCCTGGCGCCGTCCACCCATAAGGCGGCGCCGTCCGGACGGGGTTCTTCCCGTTTGGTCATCTCCATGACCGAGGCGACTCTCGGCAAAGGCGCCCCTGCTATGGACACCACCAAGCCATGAAGAATCAACCCCTTCACCTTGTCAACGACGTGGGGAGGCAGATTGTCATATTCCAGGGTTGACGCAAAGCCGCCGAGCCTGCGGCTGAGGGATTCGCTCATGCCATTCACCCGCCAATCGTCAGAATTCCAAGGAGCGTGGGACGGAGGAATTCTACTTTGGGCGTTGCGTAGGGGTCAATCGGAGGGCAGGTTGTCCCGGAGCATCTGCGACAAGTCGCCGGGAATGGTGTTCATGTCCACGCGGCCCCTGACCGAGATGGTCACCGTCCCGGAAACCGAGCCGTATAGCAGTTTTGCCCCGTCCCATCGTCTGATGACGTCGGCCCGTGGTCCGTATGTGCATCCGAAAATGCACTGGCATTCCGTAACCCTGACTCGCTCCTCCAGCCCCTCTTCACGGACCGACCTATCGAGACCGTCAAGCAGTTCATAGCCGTTTACGCCGGGGAAGGCTGGATGTCCGCACACTCTGGGGTCTACGCAGACTATTATGTTAAGTTCGTGGTCCAAGGTCTGTGTTCACTTTTCTGTCAGACAGGTGATCAGGGAGAATAGCATTTCGCCAAGAACTCTTCGATGGCGGCATTCACGGCTCCGGGTTGCTCAAGTTGAACAAAGTGACTGCCGCCATCGATTATACGAATCTCCGAACCCTCTATCTTGTCATGCAGGTATTCCGAATATTTTACAGGCGTCATCACGTCTTCGGAGCCGCACAAGACCAGCGTGGGCATCCTGATGCCGTCGACTTGGTCCATAACATCGAAAGCATCGCAGCAACGGAGGTCGTTCAGCTTGACCGCCGGGCCTATCTGAGCCGCCCGGTCCAGCAGTTCTTTCGCCAGCCCGGACTCGACCGACCGGTAGTCGCTCCTCCTGCCGCCAAGCCAAGAATCCGGGTCCTGGATCCCGTCTTCACATTCATCAAGATACTTGGGATGGACTCGGAGCCGGGCTCCCGTGCCCAGCAGAATCAGCCCTGCCAGTTCATCAGGATAAGTCAATGCGAACAGCTGGGCAATCGCACCGCCCATAGAGTGACCGCAGACCACGGGACGGCTGATCCCCCGTTCGGAAAGGAAGCCTCGGAGCCATTCCACGTACCCGGCTATGCTGGCCTCGGGGTCACCCACAGGGTGCCCAGGCAGATCGACGGCCAACGCATCAGGAAAGTGGGCAGCCTGGGGCGCAAAAGAGAGCCCGCACTCCCCCGCCCCATGCACGAAGACCAGAGTCACTCCACGAACTCTCTATTAGATGTCACTGGGTTTGGGGCCAGACAACAGTATAACCAGACGGCGAATCGTTTCTGTTGAGAAAGTTACTAAAAAGAGGAGACCTAGGAGAGAGCGCTATAGACAGTTTGTCCGAGTCGGAGCCATAAATACGCAAACTTTCGAGGTTGTGGAGGTTAGCGAAAATGTCAACCGGCACTCTGATGACGGTGGGATAGTCCAAATGTATCTGCACATCCTTCAGAGCGGGATTGTTTTGGAAGAGGTTCGAAGGCAAGCTGTAACTGCTGTCGCTGTCACGATGCCCTTGGATTTCGAGTGTCTCCAGGTTGGGCAAATTGGCAAATTGGTCGGCCTTAAGCCCCAGGGTAGTCCCGCTCACAGTGCGTATTCTCAATGTCTTGAGACCAGGCATTTCGTCAAACACAGGAAGGGAAACGCGACGCGGCATGTCGGAGTAGTTACGAATCGAAACTTCAAGGTTCTCCAAGACGGGCAGTCCATTGAACGCCCCTGCTTCCGCTCCCCTTACGGAGACTCGTAACTCCTTCAAGCCGTTCAAACCTTGAAACGCCTCTTCAACTAGTGTGAAATCCCCATTAACCTCAATCCGGCGTCTCAAGTTGACCAATCCATCAAAGTCCCCAGGTTGTGGAGGCGTAACCCAACCTATGTCGTTGGTACTGCTTCCACTTAGACTTCGCCAATCGGTTATCCGATACAACTCCTCATCCGTCACGAACCGGCATGACGACAACCGCAGGGTCATTAGGATGGCTTCCTGAACTTCAGGAGTCCGGCTGCATATCCCATTGCTGCTTGGGGGAGTCGCTGAAGCATTGCTCGGCGGCGGCGTAGGAGTTGCGCTTAGCTGCCGAGCCAGCGTCTGATTAGAGGCAGCTAACGCATCTACTTGCTCGGCCAATGCGTTAACGCTGTCCGCTAAGGACTGGATCTCCCCACCATCATCCGCTTGCTCTGTGGCGGTCGACACATTGGAGGCGGCGAGGGCCTCCACCTGCGCGGCCAATGCGTCGATGGCTTCGGACAAGGCTTGAATCTCTGTACTGGTTAAGGCTTGACGCGGCTCCGGCGTTACTTGGCTCCTCGGCTGTGTGCTGTCAGAGCAACCCGCAGTTATCACGACGAGCGCCGTAATTGACAGCCCTGCCACAACTGCTCTCAACTTACCCATCGTTACTTCACTACCAACAACCACAGCGCATAGGCTATAGACCGTCGCACCCCTACTTTTCGGTTGTTGGAGCAGAGCCGTTGGAGGGCACGGCTCCGTTGGACTTGCCGTTGGAGCCGGGAGCGTTGTCCGTTTCCTCTCTCTCGGTCATGCAGGCCAGAGAAACAACCTCGTCGCCTGCGTCGGGCTTCCAGACTATGACGCCCTGGGTTATCCGTCCCTGGGACGAAATCTCACTGAGGCTGGTCCTGAAGACCTGGCACTTCGCCGACACCAGCAGCAACTCCTCGTCACGCTCCTTGTTCACCACCCTGGCGGCTGAGACCAGTCCCACCTTAGGCCCTGTCTTGTACGCCCTCAATCCAAGACCTCCACGGTGCTGGCCGCGGAAGCGGTCCACGGGCACCAGCTTGCCGTAGCCGCTCCGGGTCACTACAAGCAGGTTGTCCTCCGGCTTCACCAGTTCCATCCCGACCATCTTATCTCCGGGGGCTAGACGGATTCCCCTGACTCCGCCTGCAGCCCTCGAACGGCGGGGAGCCTCCGAAAGCGGGAAGCGTACTCCCTGGCCCAACTCGGTGAGCATCATCACGTCTTCCCCGCCCGTTCCCATCCTCACCGAGACCAACTCATCTTCGGGCTCCAAGTCCATAGCGTTAAGGCCGCTGGAACGCATGTTGGCCAGGTTCGAGAGGTTCATAGCTTTGACTTCACCCTTCTGGGTGCCTATGACGATGACCCCCTCTCCCTTGAGGTCTCCCGCGGCGACAACGGCGCTGACCTTTTCGTTCTGGCCCAGCTTCATCATATTGATCACGGCGGTGCCCCTGGTGGTACGGGAGGTGTCGGCGGGTATTTCATAGGCCTTGAGGCTATAGACCCTGCCCTTATTCGTAAAGAACAACAGTGCGTCATGGGTGTCGGCGACCAGCAGGTCTTGGAGGCCGTCGTCGTCCCGCGTCGTCTGGCCCCTAACTCCCTTGCCGCCCCTGTGTTGCAGCTTGTAGGTGGCCAGGGGGATCCGTTTGATGTAGCCCCGCTGGCTCAGAGTCACCGCCACCTCCTGATGGAGGGTGAGCTCTTCAAGGGTGTGGTTGACGGCCTCCTCGTCGCTTATCTCCGTGCGGCGGGCGTCTCCGTACCTCTTCTTCAGCCTTGCCAGGTCTTCTTGGATCACCGCAGACACTTTCGCCGGGTCGGCCAGCAGGGCTTCCAAGTCGGCGATGGTCTTCTTCAGGTCCTCGTATTCCTTCTCCAGCCGCTCTCGCTCCAATGCGGCCAGCCGGCGCAGCTGCATGTCCAGTATTGCCGTAGCCTGTACTTCCGTGAGGTCGAACTGCTGCACGAGGTTGGCTCTGGCCGTTGCGGCGTCGGCGGACCCTCTGATGGTGGCAATGATTTCGTCGATGCTGGAAATGGCCTTCAGCAAGCCCTCGACTATGTGCGCCCTTTCCCGGGCCACCTTAAGCCGGTGCTCGGACCTGCGCCGGATTACTTCTCGTCGGTGGTCCACGTACAGCTGCAACGCCCGCTTCAGCCCCAACACCTGGGGCTGACCGTCCACAAGGGCAAGCATTATCACGTTGAACGAGGACCTGAGAGACGTGTGGCGGTAAAGCTGGTTCAGGACGATTTCGCCCTGGGCTTCCCGCCGCAACTCGATTACGACCCGCAGCCCATGCCGGTCCGACTCATCTCGGATGTCCGAAATTCCCTCGATTTTCTTGTCCCGCACCAGATGGGCTATCTTCTCAACCAGCGAGGCCTTGTTGACCTGGAAGGGAAGCTCGGTGACGACTATCTGCTGCCGGTTGCCGCGAACCTCCTCTATTTCGGCCCTGGCCTGCATGACCACACGGCCAGTTCCCGTGGTGTAGGCGTCAATGATGCCTGAGCGGCCCCGTATGATGCCGGCGGTGGGGAAGTCCGGCCCAGGCACCCGCTTGATAAGCTCTTCGACGCTGGCGTCCGGGTTATCCACCAAGTAGGCGGCCGCGGTGCATATTTCGTTAAGGTTGTGTGGAGGGATGTTGGTAGCCATTCCCACTGCAATGCCCGACGCACCGTTCAGCAGCATGTTGGGAAGGACTCCAGGCATCACCGTCGGCTCATGCAGAGACCCGTCGAAGTTGGCGGAGAAGTCCACCGTGTCTTGGTCCAGGTCCACTAGAATCTCTTCAGCAATAGAAGCCAGGCGGGCTTCGGTGTACCGCATGGCAGCAGGAGGGTCGTTGTCAACGCTGCCAAAGTTGCCCTGTCCATCCACCAGGGGGTAGCGCATGGAGAAACCCTGGGCCATTCGGACTAGGGCCTCGTAGACGGGGCTGTCGCCATGGGGGTGGTACTTCCCCATGACTTCTCCGACGATTCGGGCGCTCTTCTTATAGGAGGAGTTGGGGCGAAGGGCCAGCTCGTCCATGGAGTAGAGAATGCGCCGCTGCACCGGCTTGAGCCCGTCCCTTACGTCGGGCAAAGCTCGCGCCACGATTACGCTCATGGCGTAGCTCAGATACGACGTCCGCATTTCCTGTTCTATGGGAATGGGCTGAATGTTCTCTGACGTTGTTGTCATGCATAAGTCCTCTCGTGAATATTGGGCAGCGCTGACCTAGCCGGTCTGCGCAATGTAGTCTTCCACCCGGTCCTTGAAGGACTCGAACAGATTGTTGAAGGCTTTGGGCACCTCGTCGGTGCGTTCCGGTTGAAATTGGACGCCCACGACCCAACTATGCTCAGGACTCTCCAACCCCTCAATCAAGCCGTCGTCCAACGAATACGCCGACGCCAGAAGACTTGGAGCTTTTTGAGCTTCTTTAAGCCCCTGATGGTGAATGCTGTTCACCCTGAAGAAACCGCCCGTGCCCAGAATGGCCGCCAGCTTGCTTCCCGGCGACAGATAGACCGTGTGCTTGAGAGAGGGAACTTCGTCCTCATCACCGGGCGAACGGTGTCCGGGAGCATCCTGCAGCAGGACGCCCCCAAAGGCCACGTTCAAAAGCTGCATCCCCCTGCATATTCCCAGCACCGGCATGTCCAATTCCAGCGCTGCGTTGAGAAGCTCTAATTCGAGGGTGTCCAACTCGGGACAGAGTGCGAGGCCCATGCCAGGCTCAGGCGCCATTCCGTAGGCCGAGGGATGAATGTCGATGCCGCCGCATAGGTACAGGCCTCCCGCGTTTTCCAACCAGTCGATGGAACAATCTCCGGAATTTTCGGGGGTAACTGCCCGCGCCTCTACACGATCCCCTAAAGCCTGTATATACTGAGATGCGTACTGCTCGGTTTGAGCCGTGACAACCACCAAAGCCATATCCGATATATTGTACCGTAAGCTAAGGCCGAAGGCCAGTTTTCTACAATAAGTTGTAGTCGAAAACTTCCCCGAATTGCCGGACGAAAACCCTCCGGAGCAGCCGAACTTTTGCACGTGGAGCTTCAGCCGAACTTTGCCATAATGCCGCCAAACTGGTATTCTGAAAAACTGCGGAAATGGCTTTGACACAGGCCCAGCCACCAGTTAGCATTAAGCCGATTGCCAGCGAGATAAGTTAGACTTTCTAACAAGAAAAAAGGCCACGACTGCAGTTTCAGATTTCAGGGGGACCTAATTGGCCGACGATACCGACCAGAAGTTGGGGGCCGCGCTGGAAGGCCCCGCCATCGTTCCCGAATTCGAGCAGGCCCTGAATGAATTGGTTTCCATAGCCCGGCAGGGCCAGAACCGGAAAAGCTCTTTCTATAACCCATCCGAGGAGTGGATCGCCCGACAGATGAACATCCTTCAGGACTTGCCCCAGGAGCAACGGGACAGGTTCACGTTGGAAGCCAATCAGATTAACGAAGACGCTAAAGTCGCCGGCGCCGAGGGCAAAGCAGCCAGGAGGGCCGGACCGGGCGTCGTGGTCAAGCTGGACAACGGCGGCCTCGCTTTCTACAGCCAACTGGGAGTGGCCCGCCGCCCGGACCTGACTCAATATTATATTGACGGGTTCCAACCCAACAGGGACGCCCTGGCCTTCAGTGAACAAAACCAGCGGGTTTTCACAAAAGTTCTCCAGTACGTAAATACGTACATGCAAGAGAGGTTCGCCACGGGCGAAGCCATCGTGCAGACAGACAGGCAAATCGGAGACGTTCCTGGCCGGTCTTTTCACGCCAGACAGCTGATGTTCGGCGCCAAGTACATGCAAATTCCCTACATGTGGCGCCAGTTGACCTTCGACCTGCCCAAAGAACGGTGGTCGGAATCCCCCGACATCCTGGAAGTTTCCGTTCCCAACTGGATGGATGACCTTGGGATGGAAGAGGAACTCAAGGCGCAGGTCCGGGAGTTGGGCATCACCCAGCTGGTGTTCAAAGCGCCCACCAAGGGACTTTCGCTTCACCTTGGATTCGACTACGTCGGCGAACACAAGATGGGGCCTCTTTCCATAGCCATGTTCCTGGTGAAGCAGGCCCAAGGCGTAGCCGTTCAGGCTGCGCTCAGCATGGCCAGGGTGAAAACCATAAGCGGCAAGCTGAGGAACAACGCCCTGGTGACCATCGGACCGTCCCTCCATGGCAAGAGCACCCTCACCATAATGATCGAAATAACCAACAGCGAACTGTCCAACGCGTTGGGGATTGAGCACGACCCGGAAGAGGGCGTCTACCCAATGAACGACGATATCGTCCTCCTCCAGCGATTGGACGAACCAACAGAGTCCAATCGGGACGGGCAAACCTTCCGCATCTCCTATGGAATAGACGGCACCGAGAACAACTTCTACGCAGTCCCCTTTGGACTCAACTCTCAGGATGACCCAATCACCTACGACGTGGTCCGGGGCAACAAAGGCGACCCCAACCCCCAGGAGACTCTGGAAAACGTGCCAGTGGACATGGCCAGCGGGGCGCCCAACTATCTGGAAAACCCGGTCCGGAACATGAGAATGGTGCTGTCCCGCCCGCGCCTGCTGAAACGTAAAGGGTCGGACCACATCATCGAGACGATCTCCAGAGGCCGGCTTTCCGAGTCTGTCCATGTTCCCATGGAGGACACGGACAAGGTGCTATGGCAGGCGGTCATGCGCCAGAACACGGTGGTGCCGCCCCTGCGACGCCTCAACCTGGAGCAGTACATCCGCGTCCTGATGTACGGAGAGGCCGTACAGATGGGGGCCGCCACGGGGGCCATAGGAAGGCCCTACGTGGAATACTTCTCCGATCCCTTCATCATCGGGCTTGAGGACGACAACGCCAACCTGCTCTACCACATCCTCCAAGAAATGGCCGAGGGGGGTCCTCCTCAGGAATACTACGCCTTCAACACCGGCGGGCTGGGAGCTGACACCAACGAGGAAGCCGCCGGGAACCTCTACCGCAAGGTGCCCAGAGAAATCACCCTCAAGCTCCAGGAAGCGCTCCTCAGGGAAGCCGTCAAGTTCGAATACGACGACCTCCTCCGCTCCGACGTTGCGGTCGCCATAGTCAATGGCCAAGGCGAAGAAATCGAGGACTTGAGGCAGGGGTGGCTCCCCCGCAACATATACGGAGAAGAGGAATACAAGCGGAGAATAGTCGAACTGAGCCGCCGCCGGTACTACGGCCAGAACGCCGAGGACAAGGCCGGTATTCTGCGCTACACCAAGGTAGACCAGGCCATCTACAGCATGAAAGACATACCGCCTCCGCTCAACGAAAGAGAGCTGGCATGGCTGCTGTCATTCTACTGGAAGGTGGACCGGGCCTATGGCTCCGTATCGGAACTGGTCCTGCATCTCGCCGAAGGGAAACGGCCGAGCGAGACGGCGCTTGAAGGGATCAGAGAGGCTTATCAAGCCGGTATAAACCAGGGTCTTACACTCTCACCCGAAAGCGAAAACACTCTCGCCTCCACGGGTATTGCATAAGGGGGTATCAACGTGTCAGAAAGCTCCAGTCCGTCCTTGGCCGAAGCTCTAAGCTCCTATTCGGTGAACCTCAAACCGGAAGACCAAAGAGTCAGCCAGCTTGAGTTGAACAGGTTCGTGCAATGGTGCGGCCGCGACCGCCGAGTCGGCGGCATCAGTCCGCACGAGGTGGCTTCCTATGGAGAGACCGCCAGCCTCTTGAGCGGCGACACTGCCAGCCGTCTAAAGCACGTAAAAGCCTTCCTCACGTTCATGAAGAAGTCAGGATTCACCGAAATCAGCCTCGCTCCCCACCTAAAAGCCATTAAGGGAAAGGGCAGGAACAGACTCTACTTCAAAACCGCATCCGAACAAGCCGAACTCTCTGAAGAGGGCATGGCCAACCTCCAGTCGCGCCTGGGAATCCTGAAAGAGGAACGGGTCAAGGTAGTAGACGACATCAAGAGGGCAATGGCGGACAAAGACTTTCGCGAGAACGCGCCATTGGACGCGGCCAAAGAACGCCAAGGTATGATCGAGTCCAACATACGCGAGATCGAGACGGTCCTGGCGAATGCGGTGGCTACGGAAACCAAACCGGTCGACGACAAACGAGTCAGGCTGGGGAAAAAGGTTACCCTGAAGGAAGCCGCCACCGGCAAGAAGGTGTCATACGTGCTGGTGGACTCCCGTGAGGCCGACCCCGCGTCGGGGAAAATTTCCAGCGCCTCCCCAGTGGGGAAGGCGCTGCTTGACCGAGCCGTAGGCGATGACGTGCAGATCGCCGTGCCACGCGGCACCCTTCGCTACACTGTCGAGCAAGTCGAACGCTAGGACTTCAGGGAAGTAGACCCCGGCTTCCACAGAGCAATTCCTTTGGGAAGTTCGCCCGATGCTTCCGGGTCGCCGACCAATTCCCATAAGAGTTCCCTGGCCTTTTTGCCCGACAAGGGATGGACCAAGTCAGGCGCCAGTTCCAAGAGCGGTACAAGCACGAAAGTCCTGTCCGATATACCCGGATGGGGTATCTGCAACCCCTCCTCGTCCACAATTTGATCGCCGTAGAAAAGTATGTCTATGTCGATGAGCCTGGGGCCGTTTCTAAAGGTAGCCTCCCGCCCCAACTCTTTTTCAATGGCCTTTACACCGTTAAGCAACGCCCGTGCACCAAGTTCTGTTGTCCCGGTGCACACGCTGTTCAAGAAGGTGGACTGGTCCTTATAGCCCCACGGCTCCGTCTCATACAGCGACGACGTCCCGTCCAGCACAACTAAGCCCTCCAACGCCAGCATCGCTCTGCCAGTGGCGGCTTCCCGGTCTCCCAGGTTGGCGCCCAGACCCAGGTAAACTCTTACACCATCTCCCTCGTTCAAGCGGGCCAACCTTCAGGCCTCCAACCCCGCACAATAGCGTCGGACATCCGAGCGACCCGCACCATCTCCTTTACGTCATGCACCCTGACGATATCGGCCCCTCCCGCAATGCACAGGGCCACCGCCGCCGCCGTTCCTTCCAGGCGGTCCTCTATGGGCAGTCCCCCCAACGCAAGACCTATATGGGACTTCCGTGACGGCCCCACAAGCATGGGCCGCTTGAGAGCCGTAAGCTCAGACAACCGCCCTTCCAGTTCGAGGCTCTGGTCGGCTGCCTTTCCGAACCCTATGCCGGGGTCCACTATGATGTTCTCGAGGGAGACGCCGCTTTCGACAGCTCTCAGCATGGCCGAGTTCAGGTCGGACAGAACCTCAGCCATAACATCGCCATATTCATGCCCTATGCGATTGTGCATGAGCACGTAGGGTACGTCCGTCTCAGCTGCGGTTCGAAGCATATCGGGGTTGGAGGCAACTCCCCAGACGTCGTTGATCATGGCCGCGCCAACATCGACGCATCTGCGCGCCACCTCCGGCTTGTAGGTGTCTATGCTGACCGGCGCCCGTAAGGACTTGGCCAATAGTTCGACTACCGGAAACGCCCGCCGCAGTTCCTCTTCGGCGCTGACGGGAACGGCCCCCGCCCGGTCGTCATACCGCCTGGTGGACTCGCCGCCCACGTCGATGATGTCGGCGCCCTCCTCCTCCATGCGCAGGGCTTGGTCCAAGGCAGCTTGAGGGTCGCCGGACAGCCCGTCGTTGGAAAAGGAGTCAGGAGTTACATTGACTACACCCATGACGTAAGTGCGTCGACCCCATTGGAGGGTCAGAGGGCCGCACTGCGTAGGGGGTATTGATACGGTTGGCATCGTAGAACCAAGACCAAGCATGACTAACGCTCGACTTTAGTGACCTACAAATAGTCGCTTCAACATTGTATCACCGGCCCTTTCTCCGAGGGGCGTGCGTGTTGCGCCCAATACCCCCTTCTGTTAGCATGTTGCCCAGATTTTTCCTGGACTCCCATATCATTCACTGCCGGAGTGGTGCATGGCCATCGAAGGACAATCTGACAATAAACTGGATCAGTTGGGTTCCATGAGGGAACAGTCCCGCATGGGGGGCGGAGAACGACGCATCCAGCAGCAACACGACAGAGGCAAGCTGACCGCACGGGAAAGGGTCCGAGACCTGCTGGACGACGGGACCTTCCAGGAGCTTGACCCCTTTGTCACCCACCGGGCGACGGACTTCGGCATGGCTGACAACAAGACCCTTTCTGACGCTGTAGTAACAGGGTACGGCAACGTGGACGGGCGTCAGATATTCGTCTTCGCCCAGGACTTCACAGTACAGGGCGGTTCCGTGTCCGAGGTCGTGGGACAGAAGATATGCAAGGCAATGGACCTCGCTATGAGCGCAGGCAGTCCAATAGTAGGCATAAACGACTCCGGGGGAGCGCGCATACAGGAAGGCGTGCTCAGCCTGTCCGCCTACGGCGAGATATTCCTCCGCAACACCAGAGCGTCCGGCGTAATCCCGCAGATATCCGCCATCATGGGTCCCTCGGCGGGTGGAGCCGTATACTCTCCCGCCATTACAGACTTCATATTCATGGTGCAGGGCACCAGCCAGATGTACATTACAGGCCCCGACGTGATCAAGGCAGTCACTGGTGAGGACATAGCCCACGAGGCCCTGGGAGGCGCACAAGCCCACGGAACGCGCAGCGGCGTGGCCCACTTCGTCGCTGAATCCGACGACGAGTGCCTTTCCCAGATAAGACGACTTCTGAGCTTCCTGCCGTCCAACAACATGGAAGACCCGCCGAGGGTAGTGTCTTTAGATGCTTCCGACAGGACCGACCCTGACCTCTTCTCCGTGGTCCCCGACGAACCCAACCGCCCCTACGACATCCGGGAGGTCATTGCCCGCATTGTGGACGACCAGGACTTCTTCGAGGTCCACAGAGATTACGCCCGTAACATTGTAGTGGGATACGCCCGCATGGACGGCCAGACCGTGGGAATCGTGGCGAACCAACCTGCATATATGGGCGGCGTCCTCGACATCAACGCTTCGGTTAAGTCATCGCGGTTCGTTCGGTTCTGCGACTGCTTCAACATCCCTCTCGTCACATTGGTGGACGTGCCCGGCTTCATGCCCGGCTCCGACCAGGAGTACGGCGGCATCATCAGGCATGGTGCAAAGCTGCTCTACGCCTACGCCGAGGCGACGGTGCCCAAGATTTCCCTCATGACCAGGAAAGCTTACGGCGGCGCCTACATCGTCATGAGCAGCAAGCACCTGAAGGGGGACATCAACCTGGCCTGGCCTTCCGCCGAGATAGCGGTCATGGGGCCCGACGGAGCTGTCAACATCGTATTCCGTGACGAGCTTTCCAAGGCCGAGAACCCTGACGAACGGCGGGCCGAGCTTATCCAGGACTACCGGGACAAGTTCGCCAACCCTTACGTGGCGGCCAACCGCGGCTTCCTCGACGACGTCATAGACCCGGCGGAGACCCGCCCACAGCTGATTCGCGCCCTGAACATGCTGCGCAACAAGCGGGACTCACTGCCGCCCAAGAAGCACGGCAACATACCTCTTTAGAGTCGGGTGTGGCTCACGGTTGGGAAGCAAATGCGGCTGCGACTGCTTCTTGTCTCCGCGTTAGGGGTCCGCGTTAGGGGAAGGTAATGATGATAGGGAGACAATCCGCCAGCCCTACTCGATTCCGGACTGCGCAGGGTTGACGGGTGGGTTTGCTCTGTCAGAGGGCGCTAACCCCGGAGTCGTCCAGAGCGGTCCGATGGCGGTCAAGACCTTGGTGGGGGGAAGGCTAGCTCTTCTTACCAAACCGCTTGGCGTGTTCCCGCGCGATGCAGTTGTCCATGACCACCAGCATCCCTGCGTCCAACGCCTTCTGTGCCGCCTCTTCATGGACAACCGTGTCCTGCATCCAGATGTACTTGGCCCCCACCTCTATGGCTTCGTCAACGATGGGCGGCACGAATTCGGAGCGGCGAAAGATGTCCACCACGTCTATGGGTTCGGGGATTGACTTCAGGTCCGGGTAAGACTTCTCTCCCAAGACCTCTTCAATCGAGGGGTTCACCGGGAATATCCGATAACCCTGCGTCTGGAGATATTCGGCTACGTGGTTGCTGTCACGGGAAGGGTCCGGCGACAGACCCACTACAGCGATGTTTTTGCTCTTGGTCAGCTGCTCTTCGATACAGTGCATCTTCTCAATACCTCCACCGGCTGTCCCCATGCCCGTCAGACCTGCTTCGTCAGTCGTTGGGCGTCTCTCCCTGCTCCTCGCCAAGGCGTTCGTCCATCTCCTTGAGGAACCTCTCCACCTCCGGCGGGAGGGGAGTGGTCTCGGTCTCCTTATGGGCGGCGTCGTAGCTGGCTTCCAACTGCTCCACCAGCTTCTTGGCCTGCGGGTTCCTGGTAAGGGCCGAGTCTATTTGCTGGTACTGGCGGCGTCCCCGCTCAGCGTCTATCAACACATCGGGGAGGTCGTACATAGGGCATAGGACTTCAAGTATGCGAGAGACTCCTGAATAGTCCTCATCAAGCTGTGCATAGTGGGGCAAACGCACCAGGAACACCAGGGTTTCTATGCTCCCCTTGGCTGTTTCCTGACCAATGAGAGTCGTTATCGACGTGGGCCCCTGGTACTGGGACTTCTGTATACTGTAGCGCTTGGCTGCGTCTTCCGGCACGAATCCGGTCAGCAGCAACGGGCGGGTGTGGGGCACAGCGTCAGACACGCTGCCGACTTGGGTGTATTTGGTTACGTTGAAGTGCTTGAGGAGCTCCACGACAGAGTCCACGAAGTCCTCGCCGAATATGTGAGGCTCCAGCAAGTGGAGGAACAAGAAGTCCGGGCCGTCCTCACGCCTGGCGTGCAGCACAGTGGTGTTGGGTATGGTGATGCGCCGTTCGGCGCCCACGTTCATCATTCTGGGGCGGTATCTGCTGAAGTCGTAGAACCTGCCTGGCCGTTCAATTCGGGCGATCTCGGTGGCGTTCACATGCCGTTCTATGCGTATCAGAGCATGGCGTCCCGCACGGCCCACGTCGACCCAGGGCCTTACCGTGACCAGAGCATGGGTCTCCCTGGGCTCTGGTATGGGTTCGTCAACCTCGAAACTGCCGATTTTCATGCCTCTATTGTGGCAAGAACGCCCTGGATTTGCAACTTGGGGTCGTCGCACGCCTCGCCCTGAAGGTTCACCGTGAGCTTTGAGGGCATGTATAATAGCCGCGCCCCGTAGCCGGAGCGGACTCACGACTCCGGGGTCTTGATCACGGATAATCAGGAGGAACCACAGAATGTACGCGCTTTTCGTAACGGTGAAGATGAAGCCGGAGGTCCGAGAGCAGTTCATAGAAGCGACGCTGGACGACGCCAGGGGTTCCGTTCAAAACGAGCCCAACTGCCTCCGGTTCGACGTTCTCCAGGACTTGGAAGACCCCGACACGGTCTACCTATATGAAGTGTACCGGTCCGAGGCCGACCACCTCAGCCACCGGGAGCAGCCCCATTACAAGAAGTGGCGGGAGACCGTGGACGACTGGTTCGCGGCAGACTTGGCCCGCGTCCGCACCAGCGTCATCTTCCCGCCCGACGACGCCTGGTCGAAGTAGACCCGGCTAGCTGCCGACGGCGGCCAACTCCTCTTCCAGGTACTCCTGGAAGAGGGCAAGGTTCGAGGGATAGGGCCGCAGCTTGTGCTCGTTGACCAGCCGGGCCACTCGCACCACAGCCCGGCTGTAGGGGACCGGAACTTCCAGGTGAGCGGCCTTTTCCACCACCACTCCGTTAAGCTGCTCAACCTCCATCGGAGTCCCGCGCAGGGCGTCGTGGAGCGTTGACGGGCGGGTGACGGACTTCATGTTGTAGGCCGCCTGCTTTGTTGCCTCTTCCAAGTCGGGCCGTTCTCCCGCCGCCGCCTGCCTTATGTCGTCCGCTCCCAGCACAACCCCAACGCTGCCGGCAAAGTTTCCCAGATTCATGCCTAGCTGCTCCGCGACGGCGATGGCCTCCGCCTGGAGCGCCCAACGGTAGCGGGAACAGCCGTTTAAGGTAATTTCCCGGCTGTCCCAGGAGGTTATGGCAGCCAGCAGGTTCGAGCCGCAGTTGACCACGAACTTGGTCCAAACCTCGTCCATGACGTTCTCGGAAACTCCACAAGCGCCCAGGTCGTCGTTCATTATGGCCGCCAGGTTCTCCACCCTCTCAGTGATTCCGCCCTGGTACTCGCCAACCATGTAGTCCATCACTCCAGGGGTCCCTCCCTGGGTGCGGTGGATGTGCCCGGGCTCCCACGTCTGGCCTCCCATCAGAGTCTCGCATCCGATAGTGCGGTGGGGACCCACAACTTCCGCGATGGTTGGCTCGTTGATGCCGTTCTGAACGGAGACCACCATAGCGTCACCGGATAAGTAGGGTTCGATAAGCTCACACATGCTCCGGGTGTTGTAACCCTTCACCGACAGGAACACGACGTCCAGCTTTTCGGTCAACCTGTGAAGCTCGTCGGTGTTTAGGGCCGGGATGACGCCCTTCCACTCGGACCATTCGCCACCGTAATAGCCCGTCATGTGGAACCCTGTGGTCCGTATAGCCTCGACGTGCGCTTTCCAGGGGTCGATGACGGTGAGGTCGCGGCCGCCCCTATGGAGGCCGATAGCCACGATTCCGCCCATTGCTCCGGCTCCCAACACTGCCATCTTCATGTCCGTCTCTCCAAGCACAGAATGCCGGGCTGATTATAGCATGGGCCGGTGTGGTCATTGTGGTCATAGAGCAATCTTGAGTGTTATCATCCCCGAACAGGAACCGTGTCGATTCCTTCTGGACTAGGACCTATTATCTAGCGGCCATCGGCGGGAGTCGTTGTAGTATTATTAAGGCTATATTGGAGTGGCAAACATGATATATCGTCGTTCGGCCCGGGGAGCTGAAGAGGCCTCACAAGTACAGTCTGGGATATGACAGATGCTGTTTTGGCCGATAACGACCGCAAGGAAGCGCTGTCCTACGTCTATCTCTCGGCGTTGTCAGCGGTAGCGGGCTATACATGCGAAAGAGGTCCAGCCCCAGACCGAGACAGTGTTGATGCAAGTTTGAAGGCAGGAGGTTCCCGACGGCCACAGATTGATGTTCAACTCAAAGCTACCTCTTCGATGACAAAGAGGAGTGGAAACATACACTTTCGGTTGAACAGAAAAAACTATGACGACCTGCGTATCCCCCGGATATGTCCTATCATCCTTGTAGTGCTCGAACTTCCTGAAGACCCAAGTGACTGGCTTCAGTCCGACGCAGAGAGGTTGATACTGCGCCGATGCGCACGGTGGCTGTCTCTTAGAGGAGACCCAGAAATCGCGACGGATTCGACGACCCTCTATATACCCGAATCGCAGCTGTTGGATGTGGATGAGCTGATACGCCTCATGGACTTGGCAAGGCAGGGGAGCTTATGAGGGGGCGAAAGGCTATGAACTGGCATTGGTATCTAAACTATAAATCCCACCTGCTAGGCATCACCCCTCGCGTGATGTGCGCTTATCTTGAGGCGCACGGATGGAAGTATGTTGAGCCACACGGCGAATTTGGAAAAGTTTATGCGTTGGATGAAAATGGCACCGAATTAGTTGTCCCAATGTCACAACAACTCGGGGACTACGGACAGGTACTCAACGAAATCATAGAGGTATTGAGTAAGGTTGAAGAGAGGGATGGACTCGCCATACTGCGCGACCTCTCGATGTTCGACTGGGACTTGGTTCGCCTACGGGTCCCGGTAGCTTCAAGTGATGGCTCCATTCCCATATCCTTGGGAGTAACACTCGTTGAGCAGTCGCGCAACATGCTACTGGCTGCGGCTTGCTCAACCTTACGTTCCCAGTCGGCCTTTAGGCTTGGTGCCAACAAAGAAGCCGCCGACTACCTGAAGAAGGTGAATCTCGGACAAACCGGTCAGGGTAGTTTCATCGTTAATCTTCTATCGCCAGTTCCTCACGCTCCTGGTCCTCAAGCTAATTTGCCCTATGGATTATTTGGTGAACCTTATGAGCGACGTGTGACTCGTAAACTGATTTCCGGTCTGCAGGCTGCGCGCGAGGCCGTTGACCTTACTATGCAGGGGAGCGGGATAGGAGTATTTGAGAACAGAATTAATGAGGGAGTAAACGCCAATCTATGTGATGCTGTTGAAAAGATGCTAAGCAGCGAGGGAATTGATGAACATATCGTTGGTACTGAACCCGGTCTGGATGTCTCGGTTGCCTGGGCTCTTATGCATCCGTATCCCGGAGGCAAAGCCCAAGTACATTTCAATCCACAAGACATACCTGCGCTTAAAGAGGCTTCTCGAGCCCTGAAGGACCGACGAGAACTGCCCAACGAACGAATTAAAGGCTATGTAACCTTGCTTGGGCGTAGACAATTATCCCGCGAAGGCCGTGTGACCATTGAGGCAGAAATTGATGGGGCCCGGCACCCTGTCCGCGTGGTTGGTTTCACAGATAGCGATTACGGACGGCTTGTGGAAGCGCATGGAAACCGGAAGTCGATTTCGCTTGAGGGTGATTTGCGGCATGAGGGCCGGGGATGGGTTTTATACAATCCTCATAACCTCAACGAGTAATATGAATGCCCCGGGAACTTTCCGTTCTCAAGGTCGATGCCAAACCGTAGGGGCAAACCGGCGCAGTGATAAGCCCGTGTGGTCATAGAGTTATCGTGCATGTTATCATCCCCAGACTGGGGTTGCGGCACTTCCCAATGGGCAAGGAGCCACTCCACGGCTGCCGCCGTAATGGCCAAAGAGAACAACACGCAAGAGGTGAATGATGGCTCCTATAAAGGGAAAGGGACTCTCGCTGGTCTTCGCCGACGTAACTCCTGATATAGAGGACGAGTACAACCGTTGGTATAACGAGGAGCACATGCCCGAGCGGGTGGGCGTGAAGGGAATCCTCAGCGTAGCCCGTTACGAAGCCATACGGGGCGGCCCTAAATACATCGCCGCCATGGAACTGGAAACAGCCGACGTTGTCAGCCAGCCCCACTTCCAGGAGCTGGTGAAGAACTCCAGCGAATGGACTAAGAAGGTGACGGGGCACCCGGGCACAAAGTTCACCCGGATGATTTACGAGATGATTCATCCAGTTGAGTTGTCACCCGAGGCGGCGGCCAGCGAGATGGCGCCAATTCTGCAAATCGGACGCATGGACGTTCCCGAGGAGAACGAGGACGAGTTCAACGAATGGTACAACACCGTCTTTGTGCCCGACTTCGAGAAGGTGGAAGGATGCCGGAGGGCCAGGCGGTTCAGGGCGATCCTCGGACAGCCCAAATATTCGGTGGTTTACGAGTTCGACCACGAAGGAGTTTCCCAGACTCCCGAGTGGGCGGCGACCCGGGACGGCAACCCGTGGTCGGCGAAAATCAGGCCTTTGATGACCCATGCGGAAGGCTCACCAGGCGTCTACAAAAAGATTCGCCAGTTCTAACCGAAAAGCCGACGCCGTCGACCGCTTGGCGGAGCCGCGTGCTTGTGCTATAATCTCCCATTAGAAAGAAAAGAAAAAGGTCCGGAAAAGAAGGGTATGATAGACGGGGAGAGAAAGTCCCAGATAATTAGAGAGTACCAACTAAAGGACGGAGACACCGGCTCAACCGAAGTTCAAGTAGCTCTCCTCACCGAGCGGATCAAGGAACTCACCGGCCACCTGAGGGTCCACCACAAGGACGTCCACTCACGAATTGGTCTGCTGAAGCTGGTCGGACAACGGCGCAGTCTTCTTGATTACCTGACCCGGGAAGACGTGGGCAAGTATCGCTCCCTAATAACTCGTCTCGGTCTCCGCCGTTAGCCTACGGCCCCGAATTTTCGGGGCTTTTTCTTATTCCTTCTCAATCATTCGTAATGTGAGGTTTTGACTTTTTCGCTATGCAATATTCCGTACAACGCGACATCGACGGCAAGCAAATCATCCTGGAAACCGGCAAGTTCGCCGAGCAGGCCAGCGGCGCAGTCACCGTCAGGTGCGGCGACACCATCGTTCTGGCGACAGCCGTAATTTCCTCGTCTTCCCGACCCAACATCGACTTCCTGCCCCTGACTGTGGACTACGAGGAGAGACTCTACGCCCGGGGGAAAATCCCCGGCAGCTTCTTCCGCAGGGAGGGGCGCCCTTCCACGGAAGCTATCCTCTATGGCCGCCAGGCGGACCGGTCCATCCGTCCCCTCTTTCCAAAAGGTTTCTACAACGAGGTCCAGGTAATCCTGACGATCCTGTCGGTGGACCAGGAGAACCCTCCCGAGATTCTCGGAATAATCGGGGCGTCAGCGGCCCTGTCCATATCCAACGCTCCCTTTGAAGGCCCCATAGGAGCGAGCCGAGTGGCTATGGTGAACGGCGGCTACACCATCAACCCCACCTACCAGGACCTGAACGGCGCCCGGCTTAACACCATTGTCGCCGGCACCAGAGACGCCATCATGATGGTGGAGTCGAGTTCCAAGGAAGTCTCTGAAGAAGAAACGCTCACTGCCATCGAGAAGGCCCAGGAAGCAAACGTGGTCATCGTCGACATGATCGACGAGCTGGTTTCCAAAGCCGGCGTCCCCAAGATGCAGGTTGCGTCTAAAACGTCCGACGACGACCTGCTCTCCGCCGTCAACACCATCCTGAACGGCAGGATGGGTCAACTTCTTGACGCTGGAAGCGACAAGGTCCAAAGGGAAAACGGCATGGGAGATCTGGAGACTGAAGTTAAAGAGAGACTCAAGGACGATTACTCCGGAGACGAAATCTCTGCGGCGTTCGACTCCATACTCAAAGACCAGGTGCGCTCCCGCATACTGGACCGGGGCCAACGCCCCGATGGACGTGGCCTCAAGGACATCCGTCCCATCAGCTGCGAGGTGGGGGTTTTGCCCCGCACCCACGGAACGGGCCTGTTCAAGCGGGGACAGACCCAGGTGCTCACGGTTGCGACGCTAGCCGGGGTCGGCATGAGGCAGATGCTGGACACTCTCAGCCCCGACGAGTTCAAGCGCTACATCCATCACTACAACTTCACCCCCTACTCCACCGGCGAGGTGAAACGGGTAGGTTCGCCCGGCCGGAGAGAGGTAGGACACGGAGCGCTGGCCGAACGCGCCGTCGAGGTGATGATGCCGGATGAAGAGGAGTTTCCCTACACCATACGCCTGGTCTCCGAGGTGTTGAGCTCCAACGGCTCGACATCCATGGCCAGCGTTTGCGGCTCCACCCTGGCGCTTATGGACGCCGGAGTCCCCCTAGAGCGACCCGTGGCCGGTGTGGCTATGGGACTTATCAAGGGAGAAGGCGACAAGTACGCTGTTCTCACGGACATACAGGGTATGGAAGACCACCTGGGAGACATGGACTTCAAGGTGGCCGGGACATCGGAAGGCATCAACGCCCTGCAAATGGACATCAAAGTGAAGGGGCTGACCCATGATGTCCTGAAGGACGCCTTGGCCCAGGCCAAGGTTGGACGCTTGTTCATCCTAGACAAGATGCTTGAGGCTATATCCACCCCAAGAGACACCCTGAGCCAGTATGCCCCCAAGATGGTCCGGATAATGATACCTGTGGACAAAATCGGGACCCTTATCGGCCCAGGCGGCAAGACCATTCGTGGGATGCAGGAGGAGTTGGGGGTTACGATAGACACCCAAGACTCGGGCGCCGTCACCATCGGCGGGTCAAACCAGGAGGCCATCGAAAGGGCGAGGGACCGCATCGAAGGCATGACCAGGGAGATCACCGTGGGCGACATTTTCACCGGAAAGGTGTCCCGCATAACCAACTTTGGTGTATTCGTAGAACTGATCCCGGGTAAAGACGGTCTTCTCCGCAGCGAGGAGATGGCCGACACCGACGAAGAGTTAAACTTCGGGGACGAGGTCACCGTAATGGTCAAGGAGATAGACCACATGGGCAGGACCAACCTCTCCAGGCGGGCCCTGTTCGGCGATGCGACTCCACGACAGTCGGCGGAACCTTCACTAAGGGCGCCGCGACCCCCCGGACCTCGACCAGGCGGCCCAGGTTTTGGACCACCCAGGGGCGGTCCGGGCAGAGGCAGGCCGCCCAGCGGGCCCGGCGGCGGACCCAGGCGCGGAGGATTCGGCGGCGGGAGGCCAGGAGGCCCCAGCCGCCAGGGGCCAGGTCAAGGGTTCCAGCGATAAACATTCGGGCTGACGCGGCGGCCTTCTAGGACGCCGTTCGCCGCTTGGTCTTAATACTGTGCAGGGAGGCTGAGATGGCTTCCATCAAAGTGGCCGTAAACGGGGCGTTGGGGAAGATGGGGTCGGAGGTGGTCTCAGCCTTATGCAAAGAGCCTGACATGCTGCCCGTAGCTGGGATTGACGCCAGGGCCAGCGCGGACTCCCTAGCCCTCCCTGACGGTTCTGGCTCCATACTGTTGTCAAACGACCTTAGCCAGGCCATCGAAGCGACCGGCCCCGATGCGGTGGTGGACTTCACCACGTCCGACGCAGTGCCAGCCTCGGCGCGTGCAGCCACCGGAGCTGGAGTCAACATGGTCATCGGGACCACAGGTATAAGCGACGCCGTACTGGAGCAGCTGGACCAGATGGCCGCCGAAAACGGAGTGGGCATATTCGTGGCCCCCAACTTCGCCCTTGGAGCCGTGGTGCTCATGCACCTGGCCAAACAGGCGGCGCCCTATTTTGAGTACGCCGAAATCATCGAAGCCCACCACGAGGCGAAAATCGACTCCCCGTCCGGGACGGCCCTGGCGATAGCCCGCTCCATTGCCGGAGACAAGCAGTTCGAGCACAACGACCCTGAGAAGGAGACCTTGGACGGGACCCGGGGCGGCAATCACAACGGCGTCAGCGTACACAGCTTGAGAATGGCCGGCCGGAGCGCCCACCACGAGGTCGTCTTTGGCACGGCGGGCCAGACGGTGTCCCTCCGCCACGACGTGCTGGGCCGGGACTGCTACATGCCCGGGGTAATGAGGGCCGTCCGTGAAGTTGTGAACCTAAAAGGCCTTGTGGTAGGCTTGGATAAGATTTTAGGACTATAACACTGAGCAACACCATGAAACCTGTAAGCATCGCCGTGGTCGGCGCCACCGGAGCCGTCGGGCAAGAGTTCCTGAGCATCCTGGAAACAAGAGACCTCCCTCTAAAAGAGATAAAGCTTTGTGCGTCCCACAGGTCGGCCGGCAAGCGCATCAAGGTCCTTGGCAAAGAGCTGGTCGTGGAGGAAACCACTCCAGATAGTTTTACCGGGGTCGACATCGCCTTCATATCCGTCTCCACCGCACTGAGCGGCGAATTTGGACCCATCGCCGTGCAGAATGGGGCGTTGGTTATCGACGACAGCTCATACTTCCGCATGGACCCTGACGTGCCCTTGGTGGTGCCGGAGGTCAACGGCGAGGATGTAGAACACCATCGGGGCATAATCTCCATCCCCAACTGTTCCACAACGCCTTTGGTGATGACGCTCCATCCCCTTAACAGGGTCAACCCTGTCCGGAGAGTTGTGGCCGACACGTACCAGTCGGTGTCCGGCGCCGGCGGAGCCGCCATGGACGAACTCCGTGAGCAAACCCGAACTCTTCTCGACGGCGGCCAGGCGGACCCTAAGGAGCAGCCCAACCAGATTGCCTTCAACGTCATTCCGCGCATCGATTCATTCGGCGAAGACGGCTATACAAAAGAAGAGACCAAGATGATCAACGAGACCCGTAAGATCATGCATAGGCCGGGCATGGCCGTTTCAGCTACGTGTGTAAGGGTGCCGGTCTACATCTCTCACAGTGCGGCGGTGCACGTAGAATTCGAAGACCCCATCTCTCCCGACGACGCCCGGCGGCTCTTGTCGGAAATGCCCGGAGTGCGGGTTGTGGACGACCCAGGCTCTGGCGGATACCCCATGCCTTTGGACGCCGCAGGCGCTGACGACGTGTTGGTGGGCCGCATTCGAAAGGACGCCTCCCACCCCAACGGCCTGGCAATGTGGATTGTATCCGACAATCTGCGCAAGGGAGCCGCGTTAAACGCCTTCCAGATTGCCGAAGAGGTCCTCAAGCGCGACTGCTTAGCCCCGGCGACGGTCGCCTTCTCCTAATCCCCAAGTCGCGGTTTGGTCCGCCCGTCGCTCCCTAGTCACCAGAACGGACAAAGCTAAAACGGCGTCGAGGTCAAGTTGCCAACTCAATACCCATGGTGTAGAGTCCCTTCAACAACTAATCTCCCCGTTCCCCCAGGCTCTGGAATACAAGCCTTGGCTTGAATAAGGAGGTCCAATATGGCAGAGGTAGGCCGACTAATCACAGCGATGGCCACGCCTTTCGATGAGGCGGGACATGTGGACTACTCTCAGGCCAAGCGTCTCGCCAACGCTCTCCTGGACTCCGGGTCCGACGGCCTGGTGGTCTCCGGAACCACCGGAGAGTCCCCGACCCTCTCAACCGACGAGAAGCTGCGCCTCTTCTCAGAGATCAAGGAGGCAATAGGGGAGCGAGGAGCCGTCATCGCCGGGACGGGCAACTACAACACCGCCGAGAGCGTTGAACTCAGCCAGGAGGCCGAAGCTGCAGGCGCCGACGCCCTGTTGCTGGTGGTCCCCTACTACAACAAGCCCCCGCAAGAGGGCCTCTACCAGCACTTCAAGACCGTAGCTGAAAGCGTCAACATTCCTTGTATCCTGTACAACGTGACCAGCCGCACCAGCCTGAACATGACCCACGACACCACGATACGGCTCAGCCACGTAGACAACATCGTAGGAGTCAAAGAAGCCGGTTCCGACATGGACCAGATAGCCCGAATCATCGACGGTTCCCAAGGCGGCTTCCGCGTCTGGAGCGGCAACGACAACGAGACCTTCTACATGATGGCGATGGGGGGCTACGGCGTGGTGAGCGTGGCGTCCCATCTGGTGGGGAGCCAGATAAAGCAGATGATGGGCTACCTGCTTGAGGGAGACGTAGAGAAGGCCGGAGCCGAGCACCGCAGGCTGCACCCCATCTTCAAGGCTCTGTTCGTGGTGTCCAACCCCATACCCCTGAAGTATGCACTCAACAAGGTCGGCTTCAACGTGGGGATGCCCAGACTGCCCCTGGTGCCCTGCGACGCCGCCTCAGCCACCCAGATAGACTCCGTACTGGAGCGCTACGACATAGACCTGCTGGTTGGGTAGAGAGGGTCGCCATTCCGGCGTCTTCCACCTGCAGTGAATCCCACAGGCCGCTAGAGGACAGGTTTGATGAGGATGGTTTCGGAGCGCTTGGGGCCGGTGGAGATGAGGTGCACCTCACAGCCCACTAGCTCTTCCAGCCTCCTGATGTAGGCAAGCGCTTGGGGTGGGAGCCTCTCCAACTCGGTGACGCTGGCAGTCGGATCGTCCCAACCGGGAAGCTCTTCGTACACTGGAGTGCAACGGTCCAGCATTTGCGCGGACGAGGGGAAGTGGTCTATGACCTTGCCGTCCAACTCATACCCCACGCATATCTTCAGAGACTCATAGCCGTCGAGCACGTCCAGCCGTGTCAGCACCAAAGACGTGAAGCCGTTGACCCTGGCGCTGTAGCGGGCGGCCACGGCGTCGAACCACCCGATGCGCCGGGCTCGCCCGGTGGTCGTGCCGTACTCCCAAGCCTTCTCCCTGAGCACGGAGGCCGTGTCTTCGTCCATCTCGGCCACCAAGGGGCCGCTGCCCACGCGGGTCGAGTAGGCCTTAAACACGCCGAAGATGCCCTCGATTTCCCTGGGGCTAAGGCCAAGTCCGGTGCACGCTCCGCCGATTGACGGCGACGACGAGGTGACGTAGGGGTACGTGCCGTGGTCCAGGTCCAGCAGGGTTCCCTGAGCGCCTTCCAGTAGAACTTTCTCTCCCCTGGCCAGACTCTCGTGGACTACATGCTCAGCAGGGGTCAGGTACGGTGTAAGAGTCTCCTTCCACTCCACGCATTTGCCATAGACGTCGTCGAAGGAGACGGGTTCCGCCTCGTACACTTTGGTAATCAGGGAGTTTTTCCAATCCAGGATGCCCTTCAGGCGAGTCTTGAGGGAGTCCAGGTCAAGGAGCTCTACTGCCCGGATGCCGGACCGGGCCGTCTTGTCCATGTAGGCTGGCCCTACTCCTCGTCCGGTGGTGCCCAGCGCTCCGGAGCCTCTGGACTCCTCTTCCAGGCGGTCCAGCAGGATGTGGTACGGCATGATGAGGTGCGCTCGCTCGTCAACATAAAGGCGGCTGGTGTCTATGCCCCTCTCCCGAAGCGCCTGGGTTTCTGAAATTAGAACATCGGGGTCCACGACAACGCCGTTGCCGATGACACAGCGTGTATGGGGCCAGAATATGCCGGACGGGACTAGGTGGAGGCTGAACTGACCCTGGTCGTTGATGACCGTGTGTCCGGCGTTGTTGCCTCCCGCGTAGCGGACTACGCAGCTGACCTTTTCGGCCATGTAGTCCACTATCTTCCCCTTGCCTTCATCCCCCCACTGGCCGCCGATGGCGGCATAAGCCGGCATGTTTCCTCCGAGGAGTTGGAGTCCTGCACGCAGTCAGCCCGCCGGATGTACGGGAAGCGAGTCGTCTCCCAGGTCTCGGACGGCAGGGCAGAAGCGGCCCGTTAATCTAGCTACGGCTTAAAAAAACCCACAAGAGTATACCAAAAACGCCGCCTCTACGGAAGGACGCCTAAGGGCGCGTAACTGTTGAGACCCAAACACATAGATGGCCGGGTTGCGGTTCCTCCCCGATCTCCCATCGGCTATAATTTGATATAATGAGTCCAGCCTAGAAGAACGGTTGCGGTTCCTCCCCGATCTCCCATCGGCTATAATGCATCATCCCCCTCCGTAAAGCATGTCTGTTGCGGTTCCTCCCCGATCTCCCATCGGCTATAATTGAGGACTTCGACTCCGCCCGATACGACGGGTTGCGGTTCCTCCCCGATCTCCCATCGGCTATAATCTTCCTGGCCATCGACCCCGGAACCCACAGTTGCGGTTCCTCCCCGATCTCCCATCGGCTATAATCCAACCGACGGCGCAACCCTGGCACCACAGTTGCGGTTCCTCCCCGATCTCCGATCGGCTATAATCGATACGCCCCAAGGCCAGCTTGGAGACAGGCGGGTTAGAGGGCAGTCAGCCGACGGAAAAAGTGCAGTAACCTACCTCAAAAGAGGGTGTACTGCGCCGGATTGTTGTTGGCGGGACGTCGTTTCGGACCGTCGAAGCTGACGATGTTCTCGTACTGCTTGTCGGTTAGGTTAGACCCCGGGCGTTGCAGAGCAGCACACCGATGTCGTCCAGGGGCACGCACCCGTCCTCGACGCCTCCCTGGGACACTGTCATCAGCCCGCGGTCGCGGGCCAGGTGGCGTCCCTCGCCGGCTATTTCGATGACCCGGCCAATCATGGTTTTCGCGGCCCAGGATCATGCACACGCCCCATTTCGTTCACATTCACTTTTCGGAATCTCTCGGTTCGGAGCCTTGTGGCGCTGTGCCCATTGTTGCGTTTTATTTCACCTTTTCTCTCCCGACCATCGACGTCCGCCTCGTTATGGTCGTCCAACACTACGTAGCCGTCACCGAACTTACGTATACGCACGACTCGACGATTCTTTCCTTCCTCTAGTGCACCCATGTCATTTTTGTGAAGCCTCATGAGCCGCTTTGCCGATGGGTGCGGACGGAATTTATTGAAGTCGAAATCAGGTCGATTGGCATAGAAGACAGGCACTGCGACTATCTTCCAGCTCTTCCGTTTGTCCGGCATCTCCCACACGTCGGCGAACGCGTTGCTGTCCAGCTTATAGCCTTTGTAGGGGTTTCCTGCCCTGTCGTTGACGGGCACAACTGTCTGCTTGTCCAATACCCGCACACGGCGCACCGGTTGGCGCCGCCCTTCCAGAAGAACACCTGGGTTTACAGCCCGTTCCGCGAAGCCGGCGGGCTTGCCGTCCTCTCCAGTAACCTCATCCCAAAGCTCCTTCAAGGCTTCTCGCATCGCTTCATCGCGTACCGCTTTCAACTCATCCCGTTTCTTGAAGTCGGCCACTTTCTTGCGGACGACCACCTCGGAGGGGCCGGTCTCCGACAATTTGACCAACCCGTAGGCCGTTTCGTTGTGCAACTGGCCGGTGGTCTGGCCCTTGACACGCGGCTTGCCGTGGTCCGGCTTGTAGGAGACTATCAAGTTCTCCAGGGAGGACTTTATTTGGTTTCGATGGAACCCTTCCCACGGTAGCGTTTCCTTTGCCACCGCCGCCAGTCGCTCTTCCGTCTCGTTCGACGACGAGGAGGCGTCGGCGAACTTCTTGAGCAGACCGGGCGTGGTGCAGGCAACGACAAAGGCGTCAACGGCGTGGTGACGGTGGTCGTCGCGCTGCTTACGTCGTATCTCGCCTTCATTCGAAACACGCAGCATCCCTTCCAACTCCCACCTGTGCCGCAGCAGAGCCGTCATCCTGCCAGGCGCCGCTCGAACGCGTACCCGGCCTTCGCCTTTCTCGTCGTACAGGTAGGCCAGGTAGTTCTTGGCGGTGCGGGAAAGATAGCTCGTTTCATTTAGCTGACGGTCCAGGAACCCGGCTTCTTCGTCGAACTGCTCCATGGCATCGGGCTGGAACCGCCAACATTTGTTGGGCGGGAAATTCGCAGTCCGGGCAAGGATGTTGTCATAGTCGTAATCCTGGGGGCTGTGTCCGAAGGCTTCATAGGGTGAACGGTCGCCCTTGTAACGGTTCGCGGCGGCAATGCAGACCACTTTGTTTGACATCGAATCGTCCAGCGTCTTGGAGAAGGGCAGGATATGGTCCACCTCGGTCTGGGCCGACACCACGGTCTCAAAGGACAAGGTCCGGCCTGTGTAGGGACAAACCGATACACCAGTTGCGTTCTTCTGCTCTTCCCACAGACGGAGCTTTCGGAGCGTTTCTCCCGTAGCCTCCATCTCTGCCGATTCCAAGTCGTTTCTAAAGCGTTTGTTGGCCTCCCTGCCGTTCCGCTGTTGCCTTTCCAAGTCCAACTTCTGCTTCCGGTTCATCTTCAAGTCACGAGTCAGTTCGACTACTATGTCTTCAGGCTTCCCATAAACTTCAATCAACTTGTTGGCGACGCGGCGGAGTTGATTCAGGCCGATGTGGACGGTGGGGTTGGGGAACCGTCCGTAGCGAGCCGAGTCGCCGTCCATGACAGGGTCTTTCTTCAGGTCGGCTCCAACGGCATCGCGGGGCAAGACTTCGCCGTAATAGGGCAGAGAGCCGTGGGCCTCATTGTTGCGGAAATCTGAATGGTGCTCGTAGCCGGCAGATTTGACAGCCTCGTCATACCCCATGCCGCTTTCCAAATGGGGCAGCATTTTGTTGATAGCCTTTTCGCTCAAGTTGCCGTAACCGGCAACCAGAGAAACTCCGGCCACGGTTTCGGCTTGGGCCGTGTTGAGCCCCCATTCCTGCTCAGCTTTCTTCCGGATAGCTTCCGGGTCTTCCGTTTCCAGCAGGAACTTTACAATTACGTTTCGTTCCTCCAAGGAGAATTCCTGCCAATGCTTGCCGAACATCTCCTTCTTGGACAGACGGGCAGTCGTCTCGTCTCCCTTAACCTTCTCACGGCCTCCACGGGCAAGATTGAAGGCGACCCCTGATCCAAGTCTTAAGTCCCTGGTAGGCTTATTGAGGGCGATGTCCTTACCGGAACGCAGCCTTGCCAGGGCGTTCTTCCGCTCTTGCTCATCGAGCGGCCGTTCCGGCTCGGACCCGACCCGCACTCTCAGGTTGTTGACCTCTTGGAGCATCCGGAATTCCTGGAAGACCGGCAATGCTCTGGCCGCCCTTCTTTCCCCGTTTTCAAACTCAAACTGGCACCAGCCCGCCTCAACGGGTTTCAGGGGCCTCTGGAAGAAGATGGTGTCCCACAACTTGTCCCATTGCCCTGAACCCAAGGCCTGGCGCTGCTCTTGCTTTGCCCGGATGGTGTTGAACTCCTGTTGGTACATCGTTCTGTCCGGGTAAAGGTCTAGACCGTCTCGTGCACGGACCGTCTCCCGCTTCTCGTGCCGCTGCGCCAGGAACTCACCCAGGGTCCCGGCCCCGCTGTCCTCAATTTTCCGTTGCAACTCCCCTATAGAGGCACTTAGCTTCTTACCGTCCGCCTCGTTGTCTCCACCCGTCTTGCGATTGGACTTGAATCCGCGCCGCTGGCCCAAATGGAACAAGGCGCGGCCCAACTCAAAGGGTTCAATCGGTTCGTCAAGGGCTCGCGCCCGTAGAGAGTATGGATCGAGCTGCACCAGCGACTTGCGTTCGGACTCATCCCGTGGCATCAGACCGAATTCAACCAGGGCGTCCATCAACTCACTGCGCCGTTTGAGATAACGGTCACGACGGCGGCGCGAGCCCCGCGCAGTTCGGCGGGCTGCCGCGTTGGAAGCTTCACCTCGTTCATCGCGCCCGTCGGGGAAAATGCGGACGCCTATGTCCAATATGCCACAAGATTCGCCGCTCTCGTCCAGGCTGATTGCAGCCCAGCCGATAGAGTTTGTTCCAAGGTCGAGTCCAAGACGGTACTTTTTGCCGTTCGTTTCTGTCATCGCGCCACCGTTTGTTTGGAGATTGAGCAGGTGATATACTTGTCACGTTCAAGGTTTTGCCGAAAGGCCTTAACGTCATTATATCCGATGGGAGATCGGGGAGGAGTGACCGTTAACAAGCCGTAAGGCAAAAAATGAGGAGGCTGCTACGGCTCGCCTCCTTTTCTTTTGCGCGCCGGTTCCTTTGTCGGCCTGTGCCCCTATGCTATAATCTCAGGTGGAGATACGGGTTCCGTTAGTGAATAATCCGGCGGCCCGGAACGCGACGCCCACGGGTCGAGAACTGTTGTGAGAGGGGAACGATGGGTCCATTCCAACAGCTGTCTGTGCTTACCGGCAACGCTCACGGCCAACTGGCTCAGGACGTTTGCGGCTACCTCAACATACCCGTCGGCCAGGCGGAGGTGTTCAAGTTCGGGAACGACAACACCTTCGTGAGAATTCTGGAAAACATCCGCCAAAAAGACGTCTTCATCATCCAACCCACATCGGCCCCGGTCAATGACCACCTTGTAGAGCTTCTCATCATGATCGACGCCGCCAAGCGAGCGTCGGCGGGCCGCGTCACGGCCGTCATCCCCTACTACGGCTACGGCCGCACCGACAAGAAGGACCAGCCCAGAGTGCCCATCACGGCCAGGCTCGTGGCGGACCTGCTTACGGCCGCCGGGGCCAATAGGCTGCTTACTATGGACCTGCACGCGGGCCAGATACAGGGGTTCTTCAACATCCCCGTGGACGAGCTCACAGCCCTCACGCTGCTGAGCCGCTACTTCCTGGACAAGCAGTTGGACGACCCTGTGGTGGTGGCCACGGACATCGGCATAAGCAAGCGGGCGAGGGACATGGCCGAACGCCTGGAGGCCCCTCTGGCCATCATCGAGAAGCGACGTGTAGGCAACGACGACCAGAGCGAGAGCCTGAACGTCATCGGCGACGTGGAAGGCAGGACGGCCGTGGTCTTCGACGACGAGGTTGCCTCCGGAGGCTCCATGTTGGCGGCGGCTGAGGCCCTTAACCAGCGGGGAGTAAAAGCAATCTACGCCTGCGTAACCCACCCCGTCCTAACGGGCAGCGCCGCGTCCAACATCATTAACAGTCCCCTTACGGAGTTGGTAGTGACTGACACCATCCCGGTGGCTAAAGAGAAGCGCAACGGTAAAATAACCGTACTGTCGGTGGCCCCTCTGCTAGGGGAGGCGATACGCCGCATCCACGAGGGGGAATCCGTGGGGGCGCTGTTCGGATAACCCTTCAGGCAAGGCGTGCCCCAAAGGTGTATTGATGAGCATCCTCACCAAGATTTTCAGCGACTCTGCGGAGAAGGCGTCCAAGAAACACCAACCGCTGGTGGACAAGATAGGCGCTTTAGAGAGCAAGCTGGAACGGCTTACAGACGACCAGCTGAAGGCAAAAACTTCCCAATTCAAGGCGGACCTGGAAAAGGGCTCCAAACTGGACGACCTGCTGCCCGAAGCGTTCGCCGTGGTCCGTGAAGCGGCGAAACGCACCCTTGGACTCCGCCACTACGACGTCCAACTCATGGGCGGCATCGTGCTTCACGAAGGCAAAATCGCCGAGATGAAGACCGGCGAGGGCAAAACCCTGGCGGCCACCCTGCCCGTGTACCTGAACGCCCTCAGTGGACGCGGCGTCCACGTGGTGACGGTCAACGACTACCTGGCCAAGCGGGACACGGTATGGATGGGAGCCGTGTACCGGCTGTTGGGACTGAGCATAACTTGCCTACAGCACAACGCCGCGTACCTGTACGACCCCGATGCCGAAAACCCCGATCCTTCGCTGCAGCATCTCACCCAAGTCACCAGGGCAGAAGCCTACAGAGCCGACATCACCCACGGAACAAACAACGAGTTCGGGTTCGACTACCTTAGAGACAACATGGTGGTGGACCCTACGCTGCAGGTCCAGCGAGAAAGAAACTACGCCATCGTCGACGAGGTGGACAACATACTTGTCGACGAGGCCCGGACCCCGTTAATCATATCCGGCCCCGCGGAAGAGCCGGTGCAACTCTATTACACCGTCGCACGTCTGGCTCCCAGCCTGGACGACTCGGACTACAGTATCGACGACAAGACCAACAGCGTCTCTCTCCATCCCAGCGGCATTGCCAAATTGGAGAAAGCGCTGAACGTACAAAACTTGTACGACGCCCAGAACTACCACCTGGTCCACTACGTGGAGAACGCCCTTACCGCCCATATCATCAAGAAAAGGGACAAGGACTACGTGGTGAGGGACGGCCAGGTCATCATCGTGGACGAATTCACCGGAAGGCTCCAGCCAGGCCGCCGTTGGTCCGACGGACTCCATCAGGCAGTGGAGGCCAAGGAGGGGCTGAAGGTCCAGCGGGAAAGCATCACCTACGCCACGATCACCCTCCAGAACTATTTCCGAATGTACGACAAGCTGGCAGGAATGACCGGCACAGCGGCCACAGAGTCTGAGGAGTTCTTCAAAATATACGGGCTGGACGTGGTCGCAATACCGACCCATTGGCCCATGATCAGGGAAGACTTCTCAGACCTCATATATAAAACAGTCGAGGGGAAGTGGAACGCCGTCGTCAAAGACCTTCAGGAGGTCAACGCTACGGGCAGGCCGATTCTAGTCGGGACCACCTCCATCGAAAGCTCTGAACGACTTGGCTCGATGCTGAAACGCAACGGCATCCCACACGAGGTGCTCAACGCCAAACAGCACGAGCGGGAAGCCCACATCGTGGCCCAAGCGGGGAAGCCGGGCTCCATCACCGTAGCCACCAACATGGCAGGGCGGGGCACCGACATAGTCCTGGGAGGAAACCCCGAGAGCCTGGACATCCCGCCGGACGAGTGGGAGCGAGACCACAACAAGGTTGTCGAGTTGGGCGGCCTATACGTCGTGGGCACTGAGCACCACGACGCCCGCCGCATAGACAACCAGCTCCGAGGGCGGTCCGGACGCCAAGGCGACCCTGGCTCCTCCAGGTTCTACTCGTCCCTGGAGGACGATCTGCTGCGCAGGTTCGGAGGAGACCGCATCAAGGGCCTAATGGGGATGATTGGACTCGATGAGGAAACGCCCATCGAGAACCGCATCGTCACCAAATCGCTGGAAAGCGCACAGGTGAAAGTGGAAGGGCACCATTTTGAGGTCCGGAAGCATCTTCTTGAATACGACGACGTGCTGAACAACCAGCGCAAGATTATTTACGACCAGCGGACTAAAGCTCTAAGAAACGGGGACCTGAAGGGGTCCATTTCTGAGATGGTGGAGCAGGAGATAGGCGCTCTCGTTTCAACCCACCTGCCAGGAAAGGAACAGGACGGCTGGGATGCGGACGGACTGCTGGCCGAACTCAACACAATATTCCCAATTCCCAGGGAGTTGGACACCGAAGAGAAGGTCTTCTCGTCTTCGAAAAACGAGATCAGGGACCAGCTCGTCGAGGCCGCTCATAAGGTGTACACCCAACGCGAAACCCTTTTGGGCGACAGCGACATGCGTACCTTGGAGCGGCTCCTGATGCTGCGCACGTCCGACAGCCATTGGGTGCAGCACCTGACCACCATGGACAACCTCCGCCAGGGCATCGGCCTCCACGCCTACGGGCAGAGGGACCCCCTGGTAATGTACAAATCCGAAGGCAGCAAAATGTTCCAGCAGCTCCAGGACCGGATGCAACAGGACATCGTTCACACCATCTTCAATTCGTCGCTGGGGCCCCCACAAGGCTCAAGCCGCGGCGTTCCCCGGGACCGGCCCGACAAACCTAGTCCTATGCAGGCGGCGTCAGGACGGCAGAAAGAGAACGGCCTTGTTGGTAATCGCAAGGTGGGACGCAACGATCCATGCCCTTGTGGGAGCGGCAAGAAATACAAGCGCTGCCACGCCATGGCTGCGTAGCAGGAGAGAGCGGTCTTCATGCCCATCGACAATCAAGAGATCGCTCAGGTCTTCGACAACATGGCCGTCTTCCTTGAGATGAAGAGCGACAGCTTCTTCAAAATCAGGGCGTACCAACGGGCAGCAAGGACGATCGAAAACCTCGACTTCTCTCTGGAAGAGGCCGTCCGGGACGAGATGGACCTGGCCGAAATACCTGGGTTCGGCGAGGCCATAAGCTCCAAGACCGTCGAACTGGTGACCACCGGCAGGATGGACGCCTACGAAACACTCAAGGCCGAGTTTCCAGCAGGCGTTCTAGACCTCACCGAGATTCCCGGTGTAGGCCCGAAGACGGCCATTGCCATCGCCCGCGAATTGGGAGTGTCCACTCTCGAAGACTTGGAACAGGCCATACACGACGGACGCATCCATCAGATTCCCAAGATGGGTGAGAAGGCTGCCCAAAACCTTCTCAAGCACATCGAATACGTGCGGGCCAAGGGAAGCGGACCCAAATGACCACGGAAGAGGCAGCCCAGGTCATCGAATCTCCCGTCCATCCGGCAGAGCCGCCCGAGCCGATGGATGGGGACGCCATCAGCCATTTCCGAACAGCGGTTAAGGCAGGGCGGCCCTGGCCCCTAGCCCTCCTGGAAGCCGTAGGCATGTGGACTATCGCTTCCGAGGAGCATGAAGGCCGGACATACTCATATCTGCTTCAGGGAGAAGCCTTCGACTGGATTGTCCTCGCCGAAAGGCTTTGCGCCGACATAGACGGTCTGGTCCCGACGAACGAGAAGGAGGACCTTCTGTTTGGGGGTCCACTGCCCGAGGAAGTGGATGACCGGAGTTTCAAGAACCTCATAGGATCCAGCAAGCACCAGGCCGTGCTTAACTTCTGGTACGGCGTGGTGGTGGAAGAGGCGCTGCAACTGGCCGTCGAGGAAGAGGTCAGAAAACGTCATCTAGCCAAGGGGTACGCTGACAGAGAAGACCTGGTGGAGGAAGCCTTCACGATTCTCTACCAGGAAACCAGGACCAACCTTGCCAGGCAATTCCTCAAGTCCAAGGGGTCTCCGACCCGCCGGTCAATGAGCCTGACTGAGTTGAAGGAGTTCACCTATTCACTGTTCAAGCGCAGGGTTGAGTTGTGGGACCCGGCAAGGGTGGCCAGCGACACCCGCAAGGGGCTGGAGAGGCTCAAGCGGCTGAAGGCTTCCGTCCCCGCCCACAGGGTCAGGCTCTGACCGACGCAATTCCGGTTAGACCCGAAGTTGCTCCAGGGCTTCGCTGAGCCTGACTCGCCTGTCAGACAACCCCTGTAGACGCTCCCGCTCCTGCTCCACAACCTCTTCCTTGGCTTTGGCGACGAAGTTGGGATTGGAGAGAAGAGTCTCCACCCGTTGCAAATTGGAGACGCACTCCTTCATCTCCTTTTCCAACCGCTCACGCTCGGCGGCCAGGTCCACCAGACCCTCCAAGGGCAGCGTGACCACGAGAGGGTCCACAACCAGTGTCATGGCCTGGGGAGCTTCGTCGCTGTCGCCGTTGGGGCTTTCTGCCCGACTGTCCACGATGTGCAGCGGAGAGACGCGGGCCAGGGCCTTGATGGATTCGGCCTCCTCATCCACAGCTTCCCGCATGGAGTTGGCAGCTAGGGTCGCCTCAAGCATCTGCCCCGCCGATATTCGAAGCTGCGCCCGCGCATTGCGGATTGCCCTGATGGCCGATATGAGGGCCGTCATGTCCCGGTTTGAGGACTCATAGACACGACTGTCGTCGTAGGTCGGGTAGGGCGCAATCATAATGGACTCGGGTAAGCCGCCTTCGTCCGGCAGGTGGTTCCGCAGGTTCTTCCACACCTCCTCGGTGATGAAGGGCATGAAGGGGTGGAGAAGGCGGAGGGTGCGTTCCAGCACATGGGAGAGGATACGCAAAGGAGACGAGTCTCCAGCCCTGAGGCGTATCTTGGAAAGCTCGATGTACCAGTCGCAGTAGTCGCCCCAGAGGAATTCGTACACCTCCCTCTGGGCTTCTCCAAATTCATAGGCTTTGAGATTCTCCTGAACCGCTCCGGTGACCTGGTTCAGCCGGTGGACAATCCAACGGTCTTGGCGGGGGGCGTCATCGGCAAGTTCTGCGTCGTACCATCCCTTCAAGAGGTCCTGGTCGGCTCCCTCCAGGCTGGACATGACAAACCGCGACGCGTTCCACAACTTGTTTGCGAAGTTGCGGCTGGACTCCAATTTGGACTCTCCGACGCGCAGGTCGTTGCCAGGAGCGGCGCCAGTGGTCAACGCAAACCGGAGGGCGTCGGCGCCGTATTCGTCGAGCAGTTGAAGCGGGTCCACGACGTTGCCCCTGGTCTTGCTCATCTTCACACCCTGGGCGTCCCGTATCAAGCCGTGGAGGAAGACAGTGTGGAACGGCTCACGGTCCGTGTTGACCAGACCCATCATTATCATCCGGGCCACCCAGAAAAAGAGGATGTCATATCCGGTCTCCATGACAAACGAATCATGCCCCATAGTGGCATGGTCGTGGTCGGGCCAGGGGTAGAAGTAGCCCATGTCTCCGTTGTCCGTAGGCCAGCCAAGCGTGGAGTGAGTCCACAGGCCCGACGAGAACCAGGTGTCCAACACGTCGGGGTCCTGCTCTATATGAGGCGACTTGCACCCGACACATTCCGTTGGGTCATCCACCGCCGCGAACTCTTTTCCGCAAGCGGCGCAATTCCAGACGGGTATTCTGTGGCCCCACCACAACTGGCGGCTCACGCACCAGTCTCGGATGTTCTCAAGCCAGTTCCGGTACACCGCTCCGAACCTCTCCGGAATGATGCGAATTCGCCCCTCGTCAACTGAGCTGTAAGCCCGACCTGCGACGGAATCCGGGTCGGTGTGATGGCCAACGTTGATAAACCACTGAGCACTGACCAGAGGCTCCACCACCGTATCGCAGCGCTGGCAGTGGCCCACAGCGTGGCGGTGGACCTCCTGCCGTTCCAGCAGCCCCTCCGACTCCAGCTGGGCGACCACGCCCTTCCGAGCCTCAAATCTGTCCTGGCCCTGGTATGGTCCGGCGTCAGGCGTCATCGTCCCGTCCAAGCCAATGACCGTAACCTGCTCCAGCCCGTGGCGTTGTCCTATCTCGAAGTCCACTGGGTCGTGGGCGGGAGTCACCTTCAAGGCCCCCGTTCCAAACTCCGGGTCGATGGCGTCGTCACCAACCACCGGCAGTTCCCTGCCTATGATGGGCAGGACCAACACGCCGCCTATCAGTCCAGCGTACCGCTCGTCGTTCGGGCTGACGGCCACGCCGGTGTCGCCCAGCATGGTTTCTGGTCGCGTCGTCGCCACCGTCACGGAGCCGGAGCCGTCAATCATGGGGTATCGGATATAGTAGAGGCCGCCCTCCAGTTCTTCATGCTCCACTTCCAGGTCAGACAGAGCCGTAGAGCACCTGGGGCACCAGTTGATGATTCGCTCGCCCTTGTATATGAGGCCCTCGTTGTAAAGGTTCACGAAGGTGGTGCGCACCGCCAGGCTGGGGCCGGGGTCCAACGTGAAGCTGAGCCGCGTCCAGTCGCAGGACGTTCCCAGGCGCTTGTGCTGCTCGTCGATCCGGTTGCCGTACAGCCTCACCCATTCCCATACCCGCTCCTCGAATTTCTCCCGCCCGATTTCATACCGGGACGTGCCCTCCCGGGCCAACTGCTGCTCTACCACCCACTGGGTGGCGATGCCCGCGTGGTCTTTCCCCGGCAGCCACAGCGTGGGGTCGCCCATCATCCTGTGCCACCGGGTCAGAATGTCCTCAATGGAGGCGGTCAGGGCATGGCCCAGGTGCAGCTCACCCGTGACGTTGGGCGGAGGCATGATGATGACGAAGGGGACTTTGTCGGGATCGGGCGTCGGCGTAAAGTAGCCCGCGTCCATCCACGACTCGTAGATGCGGGACTCCACGTCCGACGCTTTATAAGCCTTTGGTATGTCGCTCCCGGGCTGAGGGGCCATGTTCCGTCCTTTATAGCATTATCGTTTGGTTGGGATTATTGAGTGCGATTGTGGTGTACGTACTTAAAGAGTCAACTCCATTGCCGGAATCAGCCGATGGTGGGTTGTATCGGCAATCAACCCAAAACTCTGAAGCGTCACGGCGCCTAACAAGAATCTGCCCTCCGGCCCGAACACCACCTGGCTGATGCGCTCTCTATCGCCAATCTTGAACCGAGCTTCACCTACCCCCGATATTTTCGTGCTTCCGTCCGCCAAGGTGAAATTAATCTCTTCCATCGGGGTCAATCCAAGTGTGTCTCGCAGCAACGAGCCAGGCAACATCGAGTAAACCGCACCGGTGTCAACCAATGCTTCCACCGACTCGAACTCGGCGCCATTGAGATTGCCTATCTCAACCAAAGTGTGAAAGCTTCCCATCGTAAGCCTGACTCCTCTCGATTAGGGGTGTGCCGCTCTCCTGACTCATCCACCAAGCTCCCCAGCCTATAAGGGAAATTATATACGGTTTTACCTAGGCAGTGGTTTCAGGTGGGGGTTTCTACTCCAAAATAGATATTTCGAATACTAAAGCCATCTCCTGGTCATTCTGAACTGCGCTTGTATATCCCGCATATTCAAGTGTCGATGTTCCCGTGTTCCGGCTCTCATGCTAAACCATCAAGGTCGTCCGCAGACAGCCCTCCGGGGCCATCCTCTTCGTCGTCGCCGAATCGCTTGTACAAGCCGAACGCGGCACATGTCATCAGCCCCAGCCCCCCGGCCAATGCCATATACAGCCCCACGCCTACAGAAACGAAGTCCGCAAATTCAGGGGCGCCTCGTAATGTGTTCTTCAATTCTACTATGTCATACATCGCTACCGCAGTGGTTGCCGCTCCCAACAGCAGCAAGAAAAAGCTCACCGGTCCGATGAGCGTCCGGCTGGCGGTTACAAAGAGCGAGCCTATCGCAAGCAGGGCTAGCACAGCCAGGGTGAGAGTTATCTTTCCGTCACCATCTGTCCCAGCTTGACTGGGCTGGTCAAACGGCGTTGAGACAGTAACCCACGGAAGCATTGAGCCGATCAGGACTATCAGTGCGGCTATGACCGCTACTGCCATTATTCGATCCCGATCCGTTTCACTCATGCTGCCTACCTGTTGCAGCCTATCCCTTCCGAATCCGAGTCGGTTATTCGAATCGGATAGGCACGATTTCCCCAAGCTTGCAGTAGTCTTGGAACCAATTCTTGAGACAAACGCCTCCGAAGACACGCACTTGATCGCGCCCGTCCGCACCACGATTCACGCTGGCCGGAATCCTTTGCCCATCAGGAAGTATTAAGCTTATGTAATCCTGGTCTCGGATCAAGTGGTGATAGTCGACTTGGAGATTGAAGTATCCCTTGTTGTAGTAGGTCAGACGTAGGTTCAAGGGAAAGACTCTATCATCATCCACAGGCGTACCCTTTCGGCGAGCGCGGGTTTTCACCAGCCACAGTTAGACCACTGAGCCGACAGAGGGCATGCACGACCCACGTACTCACCGCCACCAGTCCAAGTTATATTATGAGGCCCGCCACAACAGAATCAACGAAAGACGGTCGCTATTCCGCTAGGGGGATGGCGACGGAGACACGGGGCACGTCTCCCACCGCCTTGGTGGTGTGGCCTCTGCCCGTTAGGTCGTCAGCCAGGAGCACGTCGCCGGGGCCGAATCTCCTTACAGTGCCGTCGCCGATGCCTATCTCAGCGCCGCCCTGCAGGGTAATGACGTACTGACGCCTGGGGGCAACGTGCCAGTCAACAAAGTTACCGGATTCAACGCACCTGAACGTGATGCCCGTGGCCGGTTGTTGGTCGGCGGTCCAGTTGATTCCTTCAGGCATGGGCAGGTCTTCGAAATGGGTCTCACCGTCGTCTCCCGTGTAGATGCGTACAAACATGCTCTCACTCCTTACCTGATATCGTCCTATCGTCTTTCCGGCGCAGGCCGGAATCCAGAAGGCGCCTCTTTGTTCGCGCTGGCAGGGCTACCGGCCGGTAGCCCCTACAAACCATGTCTTAGGCTAGATTCGGGGTGCCAGTGTAGAGCTAGCAGGCGGGGCGTTCAACCACCGGCGTTGCTATCTTGCGCTTGATGAGTTGGCCGTCTCCTAGCTGGCCGTAGAACTGCCCGCTCTCCACGACGACCTTGCCTCTGAGGATGGTCACAGTGGGCCAGCCCTGTACGTCCCAACCGTCCCAGATGGAGTAGTCGCTTATGTGCAGGTCCGACATGCTCAGAGTTTTCTTTACGTCCGGGTCGATAAGGACAATGTCGGCATCGCTGCCCGGGGCTATGGCGCCTTTCCGCGGGTAGTAGCCCATGATCCTGGCTGCGTTGGAGGACGTTACCTCCACGAATCTTTCCAGGCTCATCCCGCGTTTTACCACGCCCTCGCTGTAGGAGATGCCCACGCGGGTCTCGGCCCCGGAGTGTCCTCCGGTCACGTCGAATACCGTCCGGCCAGCGACTTTCGTGGCCAGGTCGGTGCAGTACTCGTCGGTGGCCATGCAGTTGACTCCGCCCTTTATCAGCCCGTCCCACAAAGCCAACCTGTCCTCCTCGGACTTCAGGGATGGGTAGGTGTGGTACTTCATTCCGTCCGGCTCTTTGTAGTTTTCCGCGTTGAAGGTCACGTAGTTGTGGAGCGTTTCACCATAGATGGGCAGGCCTCTCCCCCGAAATTCCCGGATGGCGTTCACTCCCTCCTTGGCGCTGATGTGAACGAAATATACGGCGGCCCCAGTCCACTCGGCCACCTTGAGGACTCGCCGGAAGGATATGTCCTCGGACATGTTGTTGTGCACTTCGTAGAGACGGTGGTGCTCGGTGCGCTCCTCTTCCTGGAGCTTGGAGTACATGAACTGCACGATGTCGTCGTCCTCGGAGTGGACGAAAACCATGCCGCCGGCCCCCTTCACTTCTTCCATGATTGCCGATAGGTGACCCATTCCTATCAGCCTTCTATCCTGCTCGGACATCTTGAACACGGGTCGGACGTTGGTGGTGAATATCTTGATGGTCGGGAATCCCTCTTCCACCGCCTCCTTTATCTGCCCCAGCACGTTGGTTGGAGTCGGGCCCAGCAACATGCAATGGTGGGAATAGTCGCAGTAGGAGTTGCCCTGCCACCTTGAGGCCCGCTCGGCAAACGCCCCTGGGATGTCCACGCCCGGTTCTTGAACTGCGAAGTCGGTCAACGTCGTGGTTCCGCCAAAGAGGGCCGCCCTGCTAACCTGTTCCGGAGGAGCCGTCTCCACGCCCGCCATAAGAGCCACGGGAGCGGCGATGTGGGCGTGAGGCTCGATGCCGCCGGGGACCACTATCTTGCCCGAAGCGTCAACGACTCTACCGACGTCGTCCGTCAACGTGCCTGGTTCGGCCACAGCAGCAATCTTCTCCCCCGAAACGGCCACGTCCCAGACACCCACTCCCGACGGAGTCACCACTTGACCACCCCGGATAATCATGTCCAACATGAGACTCCCTTCTATCGGCAACCCTTGCCGGCTGCCTTGGTCCGCCCCGTGTGATTACATGAGAGTGTAGCATAGGCTCTTGGAACGGGCCATTAACTGAATTGATGCACGCATGGTCTTTCCTATTCACCCTCACCACAACCCTCACCCGTCAAGGACGAGGGGGCAATGTACCTTGTGACGTGCGTGTTGCCCTTTGAAAGCTGTGGGCGTAAAATTACCGGAATCAGCCACTTGTTCGGAGGTCGCTCTATGGCGGAAGTCAGCTCACCCCTCGAAGGCGTAAGAGTTCTGGACCTTGGCAGACACCAGGCGGGCCCCAGGTGCGCGCAGGTGCTGGCCAGACTGGGGGCGGAAGTCATCAAGGTCGAACGCCTCGGAGGGGAGGAAACCAGGACGCATGGGCCTTTCGCCAACGGTCAAAGCGCCTACTTCGTCCAGTACAACAGCGGCAAGAAGAGCGTCTGCATAGACATGCGGAAAGAGGGCTCCAGGGAAATCATCGAGGGGCTTATCAAGAAATCAGACATCTTCCTCCAGAACTTCCGGCCCGGCACAATCGAGAAGATGGGCTACGGCTGGGAGACCTTGAAGACGCTGAACCCCCGGATAATCATGGTCAACGTATCCGCTTACGGCCAGTTCGGGCCCTACAAGGACAAAATCGGCTACGACCCGGTGGGCCAGGCCGTGTCGGGGGTAATGATGGTGACCGGCAACGAAGGCATGCCGCCTATTAGAGCCGGAGTGCCCATCATCGACCGCACCACTGCTCTTCACGCCGCCATCGGCGCTTTGGCAGCCCTTCGGGAACGTGACATATCCGGCAAGGGCCAGACCATCGACGTCTGCCTGGCAGACACTGGCTACAGCTACACCGAGATTCCCGTCACCGCATACGTCGGCGGGGCCGGAGAGCCGAAACGGGGAGACGGCGTTCAACCCTCTCCCAACGGCGCCTACCAGTGCAAGGACGGTTGGATACTGCTGTCCACGGGTGACCAGCACCAGTGGCCCAGGGTGTGCAACGCCCTCGGCAGACCCGAGTGGATGGAGGACGACAGATTCACGGAGAGGCACCGGAGAATCGAGAACGCTGGCATAATCAACGACGCTGTCAACGACATGCACGCCAAGATGACCATCAAGGAAGCGGTTGACCATTGGACCAAGAGCGACGTCACCGCCGCACCCGTGAACACCATTGCCCAGGCCGCAGATGACCCCCATCCCTGGGAGCGGAGGGCTATGGTCGAGGTGCCTGACCCAATTGCGGGCAGCATCTATGTGTCTGGGGACTTCTGGCACTTCAGCCGCACCCCCGCTGTGGTCGGATCAACCCCCATGCCGGGAGAACACACTGACGACGTGCTGAAGGACCTGCTGTCCTTCTCCCAGGAGAAATTGGACGAGCTAAGGGCGGCGGAAGTCATCGGATAACCCATCCCATGCCCCCTAGCCCTCGACGGGACCTTTGCAATACGACCTCTCCCTCTGGGAGAGGGTTGGGGTGAGGGTAGTTTCAACTGCAACGCAGGAGGTTCCCCATGCCTGATTTGCTCATACGGGGCGGCAAGGTCGTAGACCCATCCCAGGGACTGAACGGACCGGCGGACATTGCCGTCACCGGCGGCAAAATCGAGGCTATCGGCCCAGACCTGCCCACCGATGGAGCTAAACGCACCATCGACGTCCCTGGCAAACTGGTCATCCCCGGCATGATAGACCTCCACGCCCACGTCTTTGGAGGAATCACGGCCAATGGCCTCAATCCTGACACCGCCGGAGTCCACTCGGGGGTGACGACTTTGGTGGATGCGGGCAGCGCCGGATGCGCCAACTTCCGCGCCTTCCCTGCCCATATTATCCCCAACTGCCACACGGAAATTCTCCCCTTCATGCACATCTGCCAGACAGGCCTGTCCACCATGCCCGACATCATCGCGGAGCGGAGCATAGACCTGGACGGCACGCTCCAAGCCTGTGAGGAGAATCGGGGCCTGGTCAGGGGAATCAAAGCCAGGATGGTGTCTCCGGCTTTGGAAATATTCGGCATGGAGATGCCGAGGCTGGCCAAGCGGGCGGCTCGTGAGAGCGGCATCAAGCTGATGGTCCACATAGGGGACACCGAAAAGCGCTACGACCCCAACGTCATAAGGGAGCTTCTGCCCATCATGGACGAAGGGGACATCCTCACCCACTACTTCACAGCTAACCCCGGAGGCGTGCTGGACGCCAACAACAAGCTGGTCCCGGAGGCCAAGGACGCCGCCGACCGGGGAGTGTGGCTGGATACCGCCCACGGACGCATGAACTTCTCCTTCGACGTAGGACGTCGGATCGTCGACCAAGGGTTGCTGCCCCACTGCATCAGCACTGACATCACGGTTCCGGGACGGATCAACACCGTCCACTCCATGACCGAGATGATGACACGCTTCATGGGTCTGGGATTCAGTTTCGAGGACGTGGTCACCATGTGTACGGCCAACCCGGCTAAAGCCGTCGGCGAGCAGGACCGCATCGGCAGCCTCAAGGTCGGCATGCAGGCGGACATTTCGGTCCTGGAAGAGCGGGAAGGAGACTGGGTTGTGTACGACATCCTCCGGGCGCCCCTCAAGGTGGACAAGTGTCTCGTGCCGGCCCTCACCGTGAAACGGGGAGAGGTGTTCGAACCGGAGTGGGGACCCAGAGCGTGGGGATGGGAACCGGACCCGGCTTAGACAGGCGGTGGTCTCACACAGTTGCAATATGTCTCTTGTATAATGACAAGAGACGGGGAATACGGCCTACCGGCAGATAAGGGAATACGACATGGGAACGTTTACGGTTGAGATTGGGATAGGCCATCCCGCTGGAGGTGACTTGGCGCCGCTGTCAGCCATGGTGGACACCGGCTCGATTCACTCGATGGTCCCCGAGTCCTTGCTGTCTCGACTCGGTTCGGCCGCCCGTGAGAGATTGTCGTACTCTCTTGCCGACGGGCGGGAAGTGGAATACGGCTACGGCATAGCCAGGTTCGCTATTGACGGTCGGGAATTTCCCTGCCCTGTCATCTTTGGCCCTGATGAAGAAGCACTCTTAGGCGCAACGACACTAGAGATTTTCAACTTGGCTGTTGACCCGATCAGCCAAAAACTGCTGCCGGCGCAATACCGGGCAAGGCCGGTCTGAACACGGTGGGGCATTGCAACCAATCGACCGCATAACTATCGTCATACCGGCGCAGGCCGGTATCCAGCGTCTTCTCTGAAGCTGGGGGCCACCCTCACCCCAACCCTCTCCCAGAAGGAGAGGGGATTACACAAAGGTTCCCCTAGCGGGAGGCGCCGATGGTCGCCCACTCCACTCCGGCGCTCCGAGAGTTGCCCGGGTACTTGGCCGGGTGGATGCCCTCAGCAGGCAATCTCTCCTCGATTAGCTGCTCGTTCTCGTCGTAGTATGGGGCCTCTATGCTTTCCAGGTACTTGGCCCACTTGGCCGTGCTCTTCCGTATCTCCCATACCCAGTAGTAGTAGGCCATCCTCTTGGTGGCCGCAAAGAAGTCGCCCTGTCGGAACCGCCGCAATATCTGCTTGGGACCATAGAACTTCTTGTATGACTTGTTGATTTCCTTCTGCAACGTGGACGGCTTCATGTTCTTGGGGAAGAAGATGACAAACGTCCCGTCCAGCTTGTCCCATGTGGGAAGCAAGAAGCGGTGAAGGGGTATGGTGGGAGCGTTCTCCTCCGGGTACCCGCTTAAGGGGAAGAGGGCCACGTAGTCTACGTCCGCCTCGATGGCCGCGTCTATGGTGGACCTGATGCTCTGCACGTCGTCATCGTCCGACCCCAGGACAAACGACCCCAGCACCCTGAGATTGTGCTTCTTTATCTTGGCCAGGGACTGTTTCATGCTCTCGTTGTTCTGCTGCTTGTTGAGGAGCTTCAACACCCTGTTGTCGAAGGACTCCAGCCCTATGTACAACGTGTTTATCTGGGCCTGTTTGAGAAGGGCAAGGGTCTCCTCATCCCGCGCCACCTCAAGCCTAGTGAAGCATATCCCGTACCATTGAATCCCTTCGTCGATGATTCTCCGCAGAAGTTCCTTGGTCCGGTCCCGTTTAACGGTGAAATGGTTGTCCACCATGAAGAAATATTTGGTCCCGTTCAGGCTTTGCTGGTACTTGATGTCGTCGATTACTGCATCGATGCTCCGCACCCGGTATCCCCTGCCCAGCTCTCTGGGGGCAATGCAGAAGGAACAGTCGTATGGGCAGCCGCGGCTTGTCTGGAGCACCTGCCAGCGCATTCTGAGGTTCCAGAGAAGCTTCCACCTGGGCCAGTCCATGTAGCCATCGATAAGCTCCAGGTCGGGTATAGTCTCAAACTCCTGGACGAATGGCCGGCCCTGGTTGTGCCTCATCAACCCTTTGTCCCAGTAGGAAACCCCCAGTACACCGTCCAAATTTTCATCATTTCTCCATCGCTCGAGGACCTCTGGCAGGCTCTCGTCTCCCTCCTGGCGGACCACCACGTCGCAATATTGAAGAGAGTCCTCCACCATTACGGAAGCATGGGTGCCTCCAAGAACGATGGGCATGTCGGGCCGGGCATCCTTTATCTTATTTATGTAATCTATGGTGGTGGGCATGGTGGAACTGAAAGCGTGGAAGCAGACCACGTCGGCGGCCAACACCCGGTCCCAGTCAATGGGGCCGATGTGCTCCACGAACATGTCCACATCGTAGCCAGCGTCCCTCACGATGGTGGCGACAAGCGGCATTCCGTATTCCGGAAAGACAGCGTGAGTTACAAGGTTCCAGTAAGGCAACTCGGCGCTAATAAAGGCGACTCTTTGGACCTTCACCTAAACCTCCTGCTTATCCGATCCCTCCAACGGGACTCTCGGAAAGAACCACTCGACCGACCAGAGAAAGTTACCCCGTATAGTACCACGATAATCATTTCATTTGGATAGGCTTGATACATGAATTGTCGTGTAAAGGCGCTGCACAAATTCACATCAACCAGCGAATAGTCGCCTTACAGCCCTTCGGGCTCTTGCCCTGAAGGATATGCGGTCATCCAGGTTGGCCGCCACGGTCTCAGCGGCATCCTTGCGCCCGACTATCATCGGCGTTGCCCAGGCACGAAGCTCCTTGACTGTGGGAGGGGAGGCTGAATCTCCATCACCTCTGGTCCACGAAGGGCCGACATGGGTAAGCGGCATCCATCCCGCGCCCCTTCCACGGCTCACCAATGCGGCTCCTCCCGCCTCTGTGACTATTACGGCCCCCGCCGCCACGTCCCAGACCCTCGGGCCTCCCAGCAAGGAATACCGGAAAACGCCCAACGTCGCCATGGCAAGCTCGTATACGACGCTTCCTGAAACCCGAACGTCCGCCATGTGGCCCCGCGTGCCCTTGCGGAACCGGTACCGGCCTCCGAATGACCCGGGCAGACTCGCCAGCCCGCCGGGCTCTGACCCGTCGGCTTCAGGAATCGACCAGTCTTTGCTGTCAATCTTGGCGCCACGACCTATGGAGGCGTGAAACACTCTGATGCCCTCCGGCGACGGCCACGGTATCGCCATGGCTCCCGCAACCGGGGCGCCTTTATAGGTCACTCCTATGGAAGAGCCGAAGATGGGAAGCCCGTTGAGGAAGTTTCCTGTACCGTCCAGGGGGTCGAGGATCCATACAAAGTCCGAAGAGGGCGGCTGGTCCGGCTCGTCGTCCTCCCCCTCTTCACCAAGTATGAAATGGTCTGGGAAACGTTCATGGATCGCCCGTTCTATATACTCCTGGGCCTCTTTGTCGGCGGAGGTGACAGGGTCTCGCTGGGCCTCGTCCTTGAATTCGACTTTCAGTTCTCCGCCCAGCTTGGCGTTCAGCATCCGCCCCACGTCATAGGCAATTCCCGCAGCCGTCTCTTCAAGCCTCGCTAGGAATTCAGGCTCCAGGGGTATCGTCAACACAGCCTCCTGACCGTGACCGCATAAACCGCCAGACCGTCGCCGACCTGATTATACCAACGGAGGGCCTTCGACGAGACGCGATGTTTTACAGAAACTAGCTTGCCGGTTCCCCAGGGGATTTCGTATACTCTTTAACCGTGGCAGGAGTATTGGCAGCTATAGACTGGGAAAATATCCGGCGGGCTTTGCCCAATTTCGTCGAATCGGTTACACCGGAACGGGTGTCAGCAGCTTTCGAAAATGTTGCCGGCCGATTTGGCGATTACCGAGGCGGGACGGTCTTCGGAGATTGGACGCTAAGGCCTGACGAAGCTCGGGTGTTCGAAAGCCATGGCCTCCAGGCGTACAACGTGTTACGGTCTCGAAGCGGCAAAGACCGAAGCGACCCGGCGATCAATCTGGAAGTCTACGACTGGGTGCGGGACCGGTCAGACATCGATACATTCATCCTAGGTTCCGGGGATTCAGATTTTCAGGAATTGATTAGGGCCTGTTAACACTATTAGTCGAATTATGATACAATTCTGGCATGGAAATAACCGAAGTCCAGTTTCAACGCATCGCGCCCCATCTCCCGGTGCAGCGGGGCAATGTCAGCCTTTCGAACCTGCGAGTGCTCAACGCAATCTTGTACGTCGCCGAGCATGGCTGCAAATGGCGGGGGTTGCCGGCCCGGTTTGGCAACTGGCATACCATCTACACCCGCATGAACCGCTGGTCCAAGAGCGGCGTACTGGACCGGATATTCGAACACCTCCAGAAGGAACAGATAGTGCGCATCAAGCTGGAGGCGGTTTCGATGGACAGCACTACCGTCAAGGTCCATCCCGACGGCACGGGTGCGTTAAAAAAAACGGACCCCAGTCCATCGGCAAATCCCGCGGAGGTTGGACTACCAAGATTCATATGGTTGCCGCGGATGCTCGGACAGCTATAACCGTTTCCCTCTCTCCCGGACAGGCCCACGACGCACCGGAGGGGCGCAAGCTGCTGCACCATCTGGGGCCTCAGCATGGGAGCCCGTCTCTGCTGATGGACAGGGCATACGAGGGAAACGAGACCCGCCAGTTGGCGTTGGCGCTGGGGTTCACGCCCGTCGTTCCGCCGCTGAAGAGCCGGATTGACCCTTGGGAATACGACCGGGAGATATACAAGAAGCGCAACGAAATCGAGCGGCTGTTCCGTCGGCTGAAGGGATTTCGCCGCATCTTCTCTCGCTTTGACAAGCTCGACGTACTCTTCCTGGGGTTCATCCTATTCGGGTTCATCATCGATGCACTACGTTAGTGTTAACAGACCCTAGGCGGGCTCGCAATAGAGGAAACCGAGTTGTGATATGCGCCTTCGGCGACACAATCGCCAATGAACTGAAGAATATGACCCCAATCTTCCCGCTAGAGGCGGAATTAGGCTTGACCCCCAAGCGCGAATCGCCCTCCTTGCCTCTTGGAACTCCTCACGCCGACGAGATATCAAGGGTTCAGGCCTTCGTCAACAGAATGGATGAAGTGGAACGTACTTTGCCTTACGTTGTACTAAACTACCTTAGAAACACGCTTGTCACCCAGACTTGGGGTATTGGCTCTGATGAGTCACAGAAGCATTCGTTCCTCGACAAACTACTGACAGATGGAGTGCTTGAGGAATATCAAGTGGACAATCCGAAACGCCCCGGAAGGACGACAACAGCTGTTCGATTGAATCGCAGCAACGAGGTCGTTAAACAGGCGTTGGGTCAAAAAGAGAATCGCCCACCCTGATGGGCAGGCGATTTACATAGCATACCTTAGCATACCAAAGGTCGTAAGACCTAATGGTTATTTATCACATACGGCTAGAAACTGTCAAGCTTTTCCGCGAGCGAAAGCCCCTGTTTCTTTACCGGACAGGGAGCACTTATTCTCACGACTATTAGCCTATCGAGATTTGGATCGCCACTCTACAAGCTAACCCTCAGTGGATTTCCGGCGAGGGCTGGAACAAGGAATCGACCTTTCCCAGCAGGCCGTCTTCGTTGACAATGGAGATGGGGCGGCGCTATATTTACTTGGCTGTCTCCGACGTGGAATATAGAGGCTTGCGCTCGGCGAAATAGACAGACGATGCTGCGGTTAAACCTTCAATCATTCGACTCCATGGGGCAATCACATCTATATCAAAACAACCCCGTGCGCCCTTTGGCGGGCGCTCGTGAACCGGGACGATAAGAGGAGGACTTAGGTGCCAAGTCAGAGTTTCGTGGTACGGTTTGCAGGGGAAGGCGGGCAGGGCATGGTGACCTCTGCCGAGGCGCTGGCCCAGGCGGCGGCGACCGGCGGATACCACGCACAGTCCAGCGCCACTTTTCCTTCCCAGATAATGGGAGGCCCCACGTGGGCCCAGGTGCGGGTCTCCAGCGACCCCGTCCTCAGCCCGGGGGACGACCTCGACGTGTTGGTAGCCTTCAACAAAGAGGCTTATGACACTCACCAGGGAGAGGTCAGAGAGGGCGGCGTAATCGTCTATAACTCTGGGGACTTCGAGTTGGAAGACGACCAAATGAGCTTCGGGATGCCCTTTGCGGAACTGGCGCGGCAGACGGGGAACCCCAGAGCGGAGAACATGATCGTCATCGGCGCCTTCGCCCACCTCATTGGGATGCCCATGAACTTCATCGAAGAGTTCGTCGTGAAACGTTTCACCAGAGGCCGCGCCGGCGATGAAGAAATCATCAAAGCCAACATCATGGCCCTCGAACTTGGACGCGCAAGGGCTGCAGAAAGCGGCTTCAACGTAGGCAGTCTGCCCAGCCCCAACCCACCCGATTTCACACAGTTGCTCGTAAAGGGCAACGAAGCAATCTCCCTGGGAGCGTTGACCGCCGGACTGGACTACTTCGTCGGATACCCGATATCTCCGGCCACCACCATTCTCCTATACATGGAACGGAACCTGGTGGGAGAAGGGAAGTTCGCCTACCAGGCAAGCTCCGAGATTGAGTCCATCAACTCAATTATCGGCGCCGGGTACGCAGGGAAGAAGGCCATGACGTCCACAGCCGGACCCGGCCTCTCGCTTATGAGCGAGGGAATAGGCATGGCCTGGATGTCCGAGATACCCGTGGTCATCGTCAACGTGCAGCGGGGAGGACCGGCCACCGGACTTCCCACGAAGACGGAACAGTCAGACTTCAACGTCTGCCTCCACCCGGCCCACGGCGACGCCAGCATTCCGATAATCGCCCCGGGCTCTGTCGAAGACTGCTTCGTTGCCGCCATCCACGCTATGAACTGGTCGGAGCGGTATCAGGGTCCCGTCATACTCCTGACCGAGATGTACCTGGCCGAGCAGTCGAAGAACATACGAAAGCCCGACGTCGACTCCGTTCGAGTCGAAGAGAGAAATGTGTATCGGGGAGAGAACGGATATCACAGATACGCTGGCGACGGAATGTCGCCTATGCCCGTACCAGGCGGACCCGGGGCCTACGTGGCGAACCCTTCCGAGCATGACCCAATGGGCGACACCACCCACCTTCCCAACCGTCACATCGAGATGACCGAGCGGCGGTTTGCCAAGCTGAAGCTTCTGGAGGACGGCACCTACGACGCCATCGACGCCCACGAGCCCGTGGTGCTGATGCCGTGGGGAGGCTCCAGCGGCCCGGCTCTGGAAGCCTTCCTCCAACTGAAAGAGATGGATTACCCCATCGGTTGGCGCTTCACCATGTTCCTGAACCCGCTGCCCCCCAAACTCCTGGAGGACTTGCGCGAGAAGGAATTGGTCATAGTGCCCGAACTCAACTACCAGGGCCAGTTCTCCGCATACTTGCGGGCGCAGGGCGTCAAGGCCGTGTCGATCACCCAGTACACGGGCCTGCCCTTCAAAGTAAGCAAGCTGGTGTCTGAGATACGAGAACGAGTGGAATCGCACAAACAGGAGACAGTAGCAGTATGAGCAAGAAGAACCCCGAGTATGACTTTGAGTGGTGCCCTGGTTGCGGCGACTTCGGCGTGCGCCGCGCCATCGAGATGGCCCTGAAGGACCGCTCAGCTGAGACCGAGCTTCCCATTGAGAACAACGTAATAGTCGCGGGCATCGGATGTTCGGGAAACATGGTCCACCTGCTCGAAGGGCCTCAACCCTTCGGGTTGCATGGGATACATGGACGAACTCTTCCCATATCTTTAGGGGTAAAGATGGCCCGGCAGGACCTGAACGTGGTGGTTGTAGCGGGGGACGGAGACTTCCTCTCCATCGGTGGAGAGCACATCGGCCCGCAGGCCCAACGCAATCTCGACATCACAGCCGTGATTATGGACAACGGCGTATATGGGCTCACCAAAGGCCAGAGCTCGCCGACTATGGAATTGGGCGGCATCAGCTCCAGCACTCCCTACGGCAAGCTTGAGGGGTCCATGAATCCCCTGGAACTCTACCTGACCTTGGGAGTGACGTTCGTAGCCAACTCCTATTCGAGCCGTGTAAGGGACTTGGCTAACCTGATAAAGAGGGGCATGGACCACAAGGGGTTCTCCATAGTCCACGTCCAATCGCCTTGTACAACCTACAACGACACCCACGACATCCTCAAGGGCAACCCGCAGAAGGACATTCCCGCCCAAACGTGGAACATCCCCGAAGACCACGACACCTCCGACATAGCCGCCGCATACGCCGTGACACGGGCGGACGGCTGCCCACTCGGGATTATCTACGAAGACACAGAGAACCTTTCATTGGACCAGCGAGCCGATGAAGTACGGAGGCGGGTGTCCTCCAAGTCGGTCCAGGAACTAATGGCCACCGTTACCCTCTAGCCCGGTCCCAAGAGCAAGCCGCTGAAGAAAAGGGCGCCGCGACAACGGCGCCCTTTTTGCTTGACTGTCTACCGCTGGAGCGATTTCGGTTATACAATAAATCACTCCGCAAAACACCCTCGAGGCATTATGTCATGAGGCCATCGGATAAGGCCATCCAAGCGCTCCAGATAGTCAGCGACCACGGGCCGATGACTCCGACGAAGTTTGCCTCTATGATGTGGTCTCTGGAGACGGATTCGGAGTCACCAAGCTTAAGCGGTTACGTTCGGAAGGCTGGGGAATATCTGGCCTGGCTTCAGCAGCGGGGATGGGTGGCGTTGTCAAATAGCACCCACGAGTATTATCTGACCAAGCTAGGGGCGGAGACGCTGGTGGAAAGCTTCATCAACAAGCACCGCACACTGCTCTAGGACAGCGCTCCCGGCAGCCGAAGAACTAGGTCTCCACCTCGGTTTCGTCGCTGGCCTGATACTTCGTCGGGCACTTCACGATGACGTTGTCCGTGTGGAACCGGCCGTCTCCGGTGAAGGAACCCTCCAGGACAATCTCCGAATGGGGGTTGAAAAAGAGGTCTGGCAGCACCCCGTTGTACGTGGCGTCCAGGTTGCGCACCTGATCAGTAATGGTGAAGTTTGCTAGAAGTTCACTGTTTCCTTCGACTCTTTGGTAAGATTCCGGGACCAGCGTACCCACCACCCTGATGCTCTTTCCGTCCAGGTTAGAGGAATCCGCAAGGGACTCTTCCACGGTGTAGTAGTAAAGCTTGTTGCCGGGGAAGGCCGCATACACCAGGTACGCAAGGGCCAATACCAAGACTACCCCGATCAGGACGAAACGCCCCTTGCCTCCCAGGAATCCACGCGGGCCGCCCGGTCCTTGCGGTCTCATCTCTCTGTTTGCATCCATCATGGGTTCACATTCTCAAGCGCCGTGTCAACGTATCCTGCTGTTTCCAGAATAGCGGCCGGACAGCGCTTAATCAACCGTCATCGGGCCGATGGGGAATTCGACGGATTCTCCTTGCCCTCCAAGGCGTCCCTCAGCTCCCGAATCTCGGATTCCAATTCATTCTGGCGTCTGACCATGAAGAACATATATAGAAAGAACACGACCCACGTTACGGAATAGGCGGCAAAAAGCCAAGGCAGATTGTGGTCCATCGGTCACCGCCCGTCTAAGGGATTTGGGGCAAGCCTCGCCGCGAATCTCGCCTGTTTGACCGTGTCCTCGGCTGTCTTCAACGAGAGACGGCTCTTCAGAACATAGGCGAACAGTGCGGTGAAGGTTATCACGGAAAACAGCAAGACGGTCCGCATGTCGCCATCCAGGCTTCCCGGCTCGGCGAAGGGGCCCACCACCGTGCCCGGGTGGACTGTCCGCCACCAGGTTGCGGCGAAGTAGACTATGGGCACGTCTACAAAACCAATCACGCCCAGCACACCCGCATATACGCCCGCCTGGGTTCTGTTCGGCGCGTAGGCCCGCACCATCAGGTAAACGATGTATATGAGCCACAGAATCACAGAGGTGGTCAGTTTCGGCTCCCACGTCCACCACACTCCCCAAACTGGGCGCATCCAGATTGTGCCGGTTATCAATATCAGCGTCGCGAAGACCACTCCGATTTCCGCCGCCGCGTGGGCCAGGGAGTCCCACCAGGGATTCCGCTTCCACAAGTACATCACCGACCCGACGAACACGATGAAAAAGGCCAGGAACGCGACCCAGGCAATGGCGACATGGAAGTACATGATTCGCTGCACGTGGCCCATGACCTGTTCCGTGGGGGCCCACATGAAGATGAGGTAGAGGTTGGCCACCATCATCCCACATAGAGCGGGCAAGACAAGCGCCTTCAGCAAATTCACGAAGAACCTGGCATCGACTCCCGGACGGCCCGTCATTCTCTCCGCGTCGGTCCTTGCCACTTAGCTATTCCTCAACCGCAAGTCCAAAAAGCCACGGACAGAGTACCAGAAACACAGCATCGAATACAGCTATAAGGCCCAGCCAACTGGTGATTCCTATAGGGCTGTCTGAACCTATGGCGCCGGACGACGCCTCTACGGCCGCGATTATCACGGGCAAGACCACAGGGAAGAACAGGGCCGGGAGCATGATTTCCTTGGACCGGGTATGGACAGCGACGGCGGAAAACAGAGTCCCAACTGTAGCAAACCCCAATGTGGCCAACAGGATTGCAAGAACCAGGCCGAGGGAGAAACCTGAAAATCCGAGCACAGCGGCGAAAACCGGCAGCACAACAGCCTCTATAACGACCATAAACAGGAATGTGCCCAACATCTTGCCCAGGTAGATGGAGTCGCGGCTCACCGGAGCCAACAGCAGGCCCTCCAAGGTTCCCTTGTCCTTTTCCACCGAGAAGGCCCTGTTCATGGCCAAGACACCCGCAAAGGCGAAGGCCACCCAAAGGATGCCCGGCGCCAACTCGTCCACCACACGGGGCGTGACGTTGAGGGAGAAGTTGAACACGACCACTACCAACAGGGCGAACACCAAGACTGAAACGACGATATCTCTGGTGCGGACCTCCAGCAGGATGTCCTTCCACGCGATGGTGACCACCGGACCCCAGAACTCCCTCACTGGACGGCCTCCAGGCACCGGCGATAAGCGCTGCGGAAGCTGGCAACGTCCAGTGCGCTTTTGGACTCCTCGTAGGCGATCCGCCCACCGGAGAGGATGGCGACCCGGTCTCCCCACGCGAGCCCCTGTTCGACGTTGTGGGTGGTCATGACCACTGAGCGCCCCTCGGCCACCCAGCCTTCCAGAAGGCCGCCCAGCATGTCCAACGCTTCCTGGTCCAGCCCGGCTTCCGGCTCGTCCATCAGCAGAATCCTGGGCTCGTGGAGAATAGCTCTGGCTATGGATAGGCGCTTCTGCATCCCGTTGGACAGAGTCCCAGCCTTGCTGTTCCTGCGGCCCTCCAGACCCATTATGTCAAGGACCTCCCCGATGCGCCGGTCCGTGTCGGAGACACGGTAGAGACGGGCAAAGAACCTCAGGTTCTCCTGGCAGGTCATGTCTTCGTAGAGGAGGCTTCTATGAGGGACCACTCCGACCATTCTACGAACGGCCCGGGGGTCTTGGTTTCTTTCCACTCCGCCGATCCAGACCTTCCCGTCATCAGGGCGAGCCTGGGTGGAGAGGACTTTGAGAAGAGTGGTTTTCCCTACGCCGTTGGCGCCGAATATGACCAGGAACCGGCCCCACTCCACGGTCAAGTCCAAGTCCCACAGGACAGGCCAATCACCGAATCCCTTACGTAGACCCGTCACTACAATGGCTTGGGCGTCAGCCGGAGAAACCACCCAACCATGATAAACCTACGCCAAAACTCGCCGCAAGCGGTATCTAAACCCTACGGCGTAAGACGGCTCGTAGATGACCCAACGGCTCCGTTTCTTGACATAGATATTGGCCGAACGTAACATGATGCGCATAACGCAGCCTGCACAGTCCCCTTTGGACGGCATTCTGGAACAGAAGGAGCCTTGGCTTATGAAAAGGCCCGACCAGATCAAGCGAGCGCCCGACCAGGGATTCGGTGAGCGTGTGCCGCCCGGGCAGTTCGTTTCCCAGAAATTCCCTGTGCTGACTTACGGGCCCACACCGCGCATCGACCTGAAGGACTGGAAGCTGCGCTGCTTCGGTCTCGTGGACAAGGAGATGGAGTTCACGTGGGAGGAGTTCAAGGCTCTCACGTGGACCACGGTTAACGCCGACTTCCATTGCGTGACCCAGTGGAGCTCGCTGGACAACACCTGGGAGGGGGTCCTGTTCACCGACCTGATGGATTTGGTGAACCCCAAACCGGAGGCCAATTTCGTCATGGCCCACTGCTACGGCAACTACACCACCAACATCCCCCTGGAGACGCTCATAGCCGACAACTCCCTTCTGGCCCACGTGCAGAACGGTTCCGAGATAGGGAAAGACCACGGCTGGCCACTGAGGCTGGTCGTGCCTTCCAAGTATGCGTGGAAGAGCGCGAAATGGGTCACCGGAATCGAGTTCATGGCGGAGGACCAGCCTGGTTTCTGGGAGCAGCGAGGCTACAACAACAGCGCCGACCCGTGGAAGGAAGAGCGCTTCTGGCCTGAACTGTCCTAGCGGTGCGCTAAACGCCCATGACAATAAACAAGGCGGCCAGCTACAGCTGACCGCCTTTATGTCGGATAGTCCAGGCGGCTGGACTCTATCGAGCTAACCGCCACAGTCCCCGGGGTTTACCAACCGGTGCGACTCTTGCCGCAGTCTTTGCAGTACACGCTACGGAGTGGCCCGTTCTCCGCTCCGCAATGCTCACACTTCCACATTGCAGCTAACCTCCATCATGCAAGGTTGATGGGACTATCATATCACAGGGACAGAGGCTCGGCTACGCCGCCTTCCGCTGTGGAGTTGGGTCGGAAACCGCGCTCCGCTTTCCCGGGGCCTCCTTCTTCGCCCTTTCCTTTATCAGGCCGCACTGGAGGCACGCCAGGAAGTCGCCGTATATGTCACTGGCCATAGCCAGGTCTCCCCTGCATTTGGGGCACGCCTTGAGGAAAACCATCGCGGGTCCGTTGCCTTTCGGGGCCATTTTCGACCTTTTCTCGAATTAGCCGACCCTATCGTCACGTTAACGACTTGACGAAGAGTGATTCAGCTTAATGGGATTATATGACTTGACACTGGTTGTGTCAACTAGTAGCATATATTCAAGTCAACCTGGAGTTGTGATATGCAGCAAAGGCGCCGACGAAAGCCGGAGACGGCAACCTGGACCGAGATAAACCGTGTGGTCATCAGGACAAGGCCCGATCAGACTGGTCTGGCCAAGAAGTCCCCTCCCCAACCCCCAGCCGCACAGAGTCCACAGGAAGACGCTCAAACCGTCGGCGACGAGCTCCAAGGCGTATACATTATAAGCGTGGCGGCCCGAATCCTGGCCATGCACCCTCAGACCCTCCGCAAATACGAACGCCTGGGTCTGATCTCTCCCTTCAGGACCATTGGAATGTTGCGCCTCTACTCAGAAGAGGACATCCAGACGTTGCGGCTCATCAGACACTTCGAAGAAAACCTGGGCCTGAACCTGGCCGGGGTCGAGTTCGCCCTTACACTTGTGAAGCGGCTCCTCGAGATGCGCCGGCGTCTGCTTCAGGTCAAAGACGCCGACGACCTCACCGTACAGATTGACGACGAAACCAGAGACATGTTCCGGTGGCTGGGCCTGCCCCTCGACGGGGACGCAGTGAGTGAGGAGAGGGGATAGCCGATGGAACGAGACCACGACCGCGTTAACGGGCACAACAACGGAAACGAGCAGGAAGACGGCGCGATCCAAAGCTCATCCCCTGTGGAACAGGAGTTGGACCAGGATCAGATGAAAGCGATGCTCCAGCGCGCCCAGGCTGAGCTCATCAACTACAGGCGACGGGCCGAAGAGGAAAAGGAGGAGATGCTCAAGTACGCAAGCTCCCGTGTTGTCCTCAAGATATTGCCCGTGCTTGACGAGTTCGCCCTGGCCATCGCCCACGCGGAATCAACGGCGTCCCAGCAGCCCGGCTCCGACGGAAACGACTCCCAGGCTTCCTGGCTGGAGGGAGTGCGCCTCATACACCGGAAGCTGAACACGCTATTGGAGTCGGAACTGGTGGGCAAAATCGAGGCGGAAGGAAAACCCTTCGACCCCCTGGAACATGAAGCGATGGGCTACCGGGAGAGCGCCGAGCTCCCGGAAGGCCATATCATGTCCGTGGTGCGTGAAGGTTACAAGATGCACGGCCGGGTGATACGCCCGGCGCTTGTCGTGCTGGCCAAAGCACCGGAAGGCCACAGTCGGCAAATCGAGCACGAGTCCGGTACGACGGACTCCGATGGAAAGGAGAATGGCAATGCCTAAAGTGATAGGCATAGACCTGGGGACCACCAACTCTGTAACGGCCGTCATAGAGGCCAACGACCCATTGGTCCTGGAGAACGCCGAAGGCGGACGCATCACTCCCTCTGTGGTGGCGGTCAACGCAAGGTCTGGCGAGACCTACGTGGGCCAGATGGCCAAGCGCCAGGCTGTGACCAACCCGGAGAACACTATCTTTTCGGTCAAACGGCTGATGGGCCGTAAGTTCGACGACGCCGAGGTGCAGAGGGCCATAGGCGTGCTTCCTTACAAAATAGTCAAGGCGGCCAACGGCGACGCCCACGTGGAGATGGGCGGCAAGACCTACGCGCCGCCCCAGGTTTCGGCTCTAGTGCTCCAGAAGCTGAAGCAGGACGCCGAGTCCAAGCTGGGAGAGCGCATCAACCAGGCTGTCATCACAGTCCCGGCCTACTTTAACGACGCCCAGAGGCAGGCCACCAAAGACGCCGGACAGATTGCCGGACTTGAAGTGCTCCGCATTATCAACGAGCCAACGGCCTCCTCCCTGGCCTACGGCATCGACAAAAAGAAGTCCGACCCCGCTCTGGCGGTATTCGACCTGGGGGGCGGCACCTTCGACATCACCATCCTCCAACTTGGAGAAGGAGTATTCGAGGTCAAGTCCACCAACGGTGACACCTTCCTGGGAGGAGACGACTTCGACAATCGCATCATCGACTGGCTCGTCCAGGAGTTCCGCCAGGAGTCGGGCATAGACCTCAGGAACGACAACATGGCCCTGCAGCGTCTGCGAGACGCCGCGGAGAAGGCGAAAGTTGAACTGTCCACTGTCCCCGAAACGGAAGTCAATTTGCCTTTCATTACGGCGGACGCCAGCGGCCCCAAGCACATGGTGCTCACTCTCACACGGGCCAAGCTGGAGCAGCTAGTGGCCGACCTCCTGGACCAGGCCGAGGGGCCTTGCCGTAGAGCCCTTGAAGACGCGGGAATGGCGGCTGGCCAAATCGACGAAGTTATCCTGGTGGGCGGCATGACCCGAATGCCCGCCGTCCAGGCCAAGGTGAGAGACATCTTTGGCCGGGAACCCAGCAGAGGGGTCAACCCCGATGAGGCCGTGGCAGTAGGCGCCGCCATACAGGCCGGAGTCCTTGTGGGAGACGTAAAGGACATCCTGCTGCTGGACGTAACGCCCCTCACCCTGGGGCTCGAAACCCTGGGCAACGTATGCACTCCGCTGATACAGCGCAACACGACTATTCCCACCGCCAAGAGCGAGGTGTTCACCACCGCCGCCGACATGCAGTCCAGCGTGGAAATTCACGTCCTGCAGGGTGAACGTCAAATGGCCGGCGACAACAAGTCCATAGGCCGCTTCATCCTGGACGGCATTCTGCCTGCCCCCAGGGGCGTGCCCCAGGTCGAGGTGACTTTCGACATCGACGCCAACGGCATCCTCAGCGCCTCAGCCAAGGACAAGGGGACGGGCAAAGAGCAAAAGATTGTCATCCAATCCTCCTCCGGCCTTGAGAAGGACGAGGTCGACCGCATGGTGAACGAGGCCCAACAGTTCGCCGAGGAGGACAAGAGGAAGCGCACCGAGGCGGAAACCCGAAATCAAGCCGACAGCTTGGTCTACTCCACCGAGAAGCTGTTGAGCGAGCAGGGCGAAAACGTACCTGCCGAGCTGAAACAGGACGTTGAAGACAAGGTACAAAGGTTGAAGACGGCTGTCCAGAGCAACGACGTGGCGGGAATGCAGACGGGCATCACCGAGTTGAACGCAGCCCTCCAGGCGCTGGGACAGGCCGTATACAGCTCCTCCGGAGCTCCCCCGGACACGGGTGCTCCCGGGGACGGTACGGACGGCGGCGACCAACCGGAAGGCACGGTGGAAGGGGAATACAGGGAGTTGTAGTAACCGAAGTCAATCATAACCCGCGCCGTAGCCCGCAGGGGAGCGGGCGGAGCAGCTGAAGAGGTGAGTCATGGGAGACAAGAGGGCAAACCAAGAGGCAGAGTTCGAGCAATCGCCTATGGAGTTGGATGTCTCTTTGGCGAACGAAGGGTTGAGCGCAATCCAGGTCCACTATTTGGACAAGCTAAAGCGTCAGGCGGACCTGTACGCTACGTACAGAGAGGCGTCCGACGTGGAGAAGTGGATAATCGAGGCATTGAGCAAAGCGACTTACTCAGCTTACCGGGACTGCCTGAACAACGGCATGGAGGACCATGCCAAGCAGCTTATCACCGGGAACGACCCTTCAGAGTAGCTGACATGGGGCTTGGCGCCTTCTTTATAGTCCGTGATAGGGGAAGACGACCCGCTTGACCTCTTCGACGCTGGCCCTGGCGAAATCCCGGGACTGACTCCGTAGGTCATCTTTGAGGCCCAAGTCCAGGTCTACGTCTCTTAGAAACCCTCCCGAATGGGTTTCGGTCAAAGACGCCGGTATCCTCTCCGGCAGCTCTTGCCCCGACATCACACCGTAGGCCAGGGTCCAACAGCGGGCCACGGCGTCCACGTCATACCCGCCGCCGCCCAGAGCCACCCAGGGGATTCCCGTCGCCGCAAACTCACCGACGACTTGGGAGAAACCGTTGGATGACAGCAGCAAATGGGCCAGCGGGTCATTGTAGTATGTATCGATGCCAAGCTGGGTGACCAGCACGTCCGGCTTGAAGGCATCGAGCAGCGGGGGAACGACCTCGCGGAAGCAGCTCAAGTAGAGATCGTCGGACGTATAGGGAAACAGGGGCAGATTGACGGAATAGCCCCGTCCGTTGCCTGAGCCAACTTCTTCCACCGAGCCTGTGCCTGGAAACAGGTAACGCCCCGACTCGTGCACAGATATGGTTAGAACCCTGGGGTCGTCGTAGAAAGCCTCCTGTACCCCGTCGCCGTGATGCACGTCGATATCCACATAAGCAACTCTCATGCCATAGGACAGCAGCCGCTTGATGGCGATGACAGGGTCGTTGAAGATGCAGAAGCCGGAGGCGCGTCCTGCGGCGGCATGGTGGAGGCCTCCACCGATGTTGAAGGCTGCGTCGGCCTGTCCTGATGCCACCATTTCCGCCGCGACCAACGACCCTCCTGAGCTCAACAAGGCAGCCTCGTACATCCCGTCATAGACAGGGTTGTCCCCGGCGGCGCTGAAGTTGTACAGGTGGGCATCGGACAGTCTTTCACCCTTGCTCAAGGCCTTGACCGCCTCTACGTAGCCTGTTTCGTGAAAGCTGCCGACTTCCTCGTCGGTGGCCGGGCGAGGATCGACTAAGCGGGACTGCTCAGAGCCGAAGGCGCCGTAAGCATCGAGGAGCCGGTGGGTGTGCATGAGCCGCACGGGGCGCATGGGATGGTCCCGTCGCAGCACGTGCTGGGACATGGCGTCCCTATATACGAAAACGGCCTTCCGGGTCATAGGTCTTGCCCTAGCTGTGTCGCCGGCCTATTCCGCAGCGACGATGGTGTTTCTCAACGTCCCTATACCGCTGATTTCGATTTCGCACACGTCCCCGACCTTCATGTCCTCGGTCACGCCCTCGGTGCCCATCCAGATCACGTCACCGGGGTAGAGAGTCAGGTACTTGCTCATCTCAGATATGTAGGTGGCCGTGTCGAATATCATGGTGCCGGTGTTGAACTCGGACATCACCTTGCCGTTAAGCCGGATGATGGTCTCCAGATTGGTCGGGTCAAGGCCTGTGGCTATCCAGGGGCCCATGGGCTTGAAGGTGTCGGTGTTCTTAGCCCGCCACAGAGTGCGGTCTTCCTTTTGCCAGGCCCGTTCGCTTACGTCGTTGCCGATAGTGTATCCCAGCACGCAGTCAAGGGCCTCGTCGTAGGAGAGGTTCTTGGCCTGCTTGCCTATGACCGCCACCAGCTCACCCTCGTAATGCAAGTCCGTGGCGTCCGTGGGGCGGACGATGTTCTCGTCGTGGGCAATGATAGCATTGACGGCCCTGTAGCCGATGTCCGCCTTGGCTGGAATCTGCGGCTCCCGTCCCAGCTTGTTAGCGGCCCAGGTTACGTGCTCGGGATAGTTGGTGCCCGCGGCATAGAAGGTCAAAATATCCACCGGCGTGAGGAGCTTCACCTGGTCCAATGCGTAGCTCCGGTCAGTCTCGGTGTAGGTGTCGAAGGGGCTTCCCTCGACCTCCACCACACGGTCGTCGTTCACAATCCCGTAGCTTATCCGGTCCCCTTGTTGAAAGCGGCACCATTTCATCGCTAGTCCTCCATTGCTCATCAGATGAGTTTCGCCCATTCTGGCGCCCCCGGAAGAGCGGGTCAAGAACCGGACGCTGACAGCTGGAGGATTGCAGTCCCAGGCCTCCGGCAACACTGCTTGCAAGGCGCCAATACCCTCTTCGGTGACATTTACCACGAATCGATTCGCTTTGTTGACGGGTCTTAACGGCTATAATACAATTCTCCCAACCCCATATCCGACTTCACCCACGATTTCAAACACCCCAAACGCCCTAAGTCCAGGCAATCTAAGGAGGGTCGAAATGGCTGATAGCGAAGACATTGCATTGATGGCCCATTTGATGAGGCGAGCCGGTTTCGGATGCCCCCGGGACGAGCTGGAAGCTCTCGCCGCCAGGGGATACGAGGAGGTGGTGGAAGACCTGGTGGACCCCGAGGCGCGGGGAATACCGGGCGCCGACTTGGAGCTGCTCTTTAGGTATTACCCCAACATCGAAAACCCCGAGCCTCCTCCCCAGGGACGCTGCAACGTCATCTACCAGATGATCAACAGCCCCCGGCAGTTGGAAGAGAAGATGGTCCTCTTTTGGCACACGGTGTTCGCTACGGGCAACGCCAAGATAAACAGCCCCCCGGAGATGGTCAGGCAAATCAACATGTTCCGCCGCTGCGGCATGGGCAACTACCGGGACCTGTTGGTCGAGTTGGCCAAGGACCCGGCCATGATTTACTGGCTGGACAACAACTACAACCACAAGGACCAGCCCAACGAGAACTGGGGGCGAGAGCTGCTGGAACTCTTTTCCATGGGCCAGGGCAACTACACTGAGAAGGACGTCTTCGAGTGTTCCAGGGCCTTTACAGGCTGGACCATCGCCCACAAGATTCCCGGCGGCGGCACGGGCAGGAAGCTGTGGCCTTTCATCTACAATGAAGAAGACCACGACGACAGCGAAAAGGAGTTCCTGGGTCACCGGGGCCGGTTCAACGGAGAGGACATCATCGAGATCGTCGTGCGGCAGCCGGCCACGTCCCGGTTCATTGCCCGCCACCTCTACAACTTCTTTGTCGCCGACGAGGTCCAGGTGCCGGCGTGGCTCCACTCTCCGCCCCGCGACTCCGTGGCTATGAACATCATCGGAGACGCCTTTATCAACTCAGGGTTCGACATGAAGGCCACCCTGCGGGCCTTGTTCAACTCCGACTTCTTCAAAGAGTCCATGTACAAGCGCATCAAGAGCCCCGCAGAGTTGGTGGTGGGAACGCTTAGAGTCGCCGGAGACTTCCGCTTCCCAAGGCCCGGAATGCAGGATATGGCCGAAGAGACGGGCTACATGGGGCAGGAGATCATCAACCCACCCAGCGTCGAGGGATGGCACTACGGGCCCGAGTGGATAGACAGCGGAGCCCTCGTGCGGCGCATCAACTTTGCCGCCGACCTTTTTGCTAACCCGGAGATGCCCGGCGTCCAGTCCATCATCCAGAGAATTCACGCAATCGGAGACTCTACCGCCGCCCAAATGGTGGACGAGTGCCTCGACCTGATGGGGCCGGTCCAGGTGGAGGAAGGGACCAAAGAGGAGCTTGTCTCGTTAGCCGAACGGGCCGGAGGCGTGACGTGGGGAAGCGAAGACGAGGCGAAAGTCTCTTCACAGCGAGTGGCCGACATGCTGGCCCTCATCGCTTCATCCAGAGAGTTCCAGTTCGCCTAGAAGCGGTCTGCCTATCGAGGGTACTTTGAAAGCGCAAGGGGGAAGAGATGCCTAGCAGCACAGGGATGCTTACACAGCAAGTCAAGGGCAGGGTGTACAACTACTCCCATTGCCTCGGCGGCTCCAGCGGAGACCGCGGCTTCTTCGCGCCAGTGGACTTTGCCGTGGGGAATGAAGGACGCATCTACGTGGTGAACACGGGGTTCGAGTTCTACCCGCAGTACGTGGGAATAACCGCTTGCAACCTGGACAGCGAGATTTTCTGGAGCGACCGGGGATATACCTTCGGCGGCAACCGGGAAAGCGCCATGCCTAAAGCCATCGCGGTGGACTCAGACGAGAACGTCTACGTGTCCGACGAGTTCAACAATCAGATATACATCCTGAACAGGGACGGAGAGTTGGTCGGAAACTGGGGCTCGAAGGACGTGGATGCAGGCTCCACAGTGGACGCCACCGGACGCTCCCTACATCTGTATCTACGGAAGTACATGGGCGGAAACACCGGAGACGGCCAGTTGAACGGCCCGTCAGGGCTGGCTTTCGACCACGATGGACACTTGCTGGTGGTGGACGGCCACAATCACCGGGTGCAGAAATTCACCAAGGACGGACAATACATCTCCCAGTTCGGCGGCTTCGGCTCCGAGGACGGCGAGTTCAACATGCCCTGGGGCATCACGGTGGACTCGGAAGGCAACATCTTCGTGGCCGACTGGAGGAACAACCGGGTGCAGAAGCTCAGCCCCGAAGGCAGGCACCTGGCCACCATCGGAGGCCCTGGCTCCGAGGGGGAACTCAAGTTCCCTGCTGGAGTGGCAGTGGACAAGGACGGGGACATCTACGTCGCTGACTGGGGCAACAACCTGCTGCGCGTATATGAGGCTGACGGGACGTTCATCACCAACTTCGTGGGCGACGCCTGGGAGGTCTCCCAGTGGGCCGCAGACCGGATTTCCGCAGACCCGATGATCCAAAAGAAGCGGCGTTTGGTGGACCTTTCACCCACCTGGAAATTCTGGCGCCCGGTTGCCGTGAACGTAGATGACGAGGGCCGGGTGATGGCTCTGGAGGCCCTTCACCACCGGCTGCAGGTCTACCTCAAGGAGCAGAACTGGCTGGAGCCCGACTACATTGATGGCGCCGTTGGAGCGCCCTTCAACTAGACCTAACGACACACCGGAGCAACGAGCTAGGGGCCGACGTTTTGAACGTCGGCCCTTGTTTGTTCGATTCCGATAAAGCCGTGTGTGAGCCGGGGGGTTAGTTGGACCCCCGCAAACGCGGGTCGAGTACGTCTCTCAAGGCGTCGCCCAGCAGGTTCCAGGCAAACACCACGATGGCGATGGCCAGCCCCGGGAACACTGGCAGCCACGGCCCGATTCCTATGTACTGCTTCGTGGCGCCCCTCAACATGTTGCCCCAAGACGGGTCGTCCACCGCCGCTCCCAGCCCCAGGAAGCTCAAGGAAGCTTCGGCGATAATGGCTATCCCCAGCTGGAAGGTAATCATAACGATCAGGATGCCCATCGTATTGGGCGCCAGGTGCCGAACGATTATGCGCCAGTCGGAAGCGCCTACCGCTCGGGCGGCGAGCACGTAATCCATCTCCTTGATCGCCAACGCCTGGGACCGGATTATCCTCGCAGTGCTCGGCACGAACAAGATCGCTAACGCGATGGTGACGTTGTTGAGCGATGTTCCTAAGGCCGCCACGATGGCAATGGCCAAAACGATATAGGGAAACGCTATCATGCCGTCGATAAACCGCTGGACGACCAGGTCCGTAAATCCACCAAAGTATGCGCTGGACACACCGATCAGCAGCCCGATCAACGACCCGATGAAGGCGCTTATCAGACCTACTCTCAGGGAGATCCGGCTGCCAGCGATAATGCGGCTGAATACATCGCGGCCCAACTCGTCGCCCCCCAGCAGTTGGTCGGAACTGGGAGAGGCGTAGAGCTTGGTGTGGTCAGTGTCGTAAGGGTCGTGGCGCTGAATTGCGGGAGCGAATATGGCGACTGCAACCAGGAGCAGGGCAACGACTCCCGCCGCTGCTCCCAGAGGTTTCCTGCTGGCGAAGTTCGCAATCTGGCCCAAAACGGGGCGTTTAGGCCGGAGGGCTTCATATGCCCGGTCTGGAATGGAAGTTTCTGCTCTTGGCTCTTGGCTCATCGTGCGTCTCAAGCCCTCTCGGGACCAAGGGCTAAGTATAGCGTATCCTGGGATTCAGCCAGCCGTAAATCATATCTGTGGCCAAGTTCAGAAGCAGCACTATCACGGTAATGGACATCACTATGGCCTGGACAACGGGGAAGTCCCGTTGTCCAACCGACGTGATTAGGTGCCTGCCCATGCCCGGCACGTTGAATATCTGCTCTATTACCACGGTGCCTCCCATCAGCCGTCCGAACTCGTAGGCGGCCACCGTGACCACCGGCAACAGCGCGTTTTTAAGCGTGTGCCGCCCTATCACCGCCAACTCGGTCAAACCTTTGGAGCGGGCCGTGCGTATATAGTCCTCCCGGAACACTTCAAGCACGGCGGACCTGGTTACGCGGGCGATAAAAGCCATGTTGGAGAATGCCAGGGCTAGGGCGGGAAAAGCCAACTGCTCCAGGTTGAGTCCCGGGTCTTCCCACAGATCGGCATAGCCCAGCGGAATCCCGTAGCCGAACTCGACGGATAGGATGAACACCACCATTATGCCTATCCAGAAATTAGGGAGTGCTATTCCGGCGATGGTGATTAGTCTGCCTAGATAATCAAAAACTCCATCCTGCCTAATGGCCGAAAGCACACCGAGGGGCACGGCCACGGCGACAGCCATCAGAAGCGCCATGATGGTCAACTGGATGGTGACGGGGAATTTCTTCTTCATGTCGTCCCAGACGGGGGTCCTGTAGTGGAACGAATTTCCGAAGTCGCCCTGTAACATTCCCCAGACCCACGTGCCGTATTGGTTGATGAGAGGCCGGTCAGTGCCCAGCTTTTTGGCCAGAGCAGCCCGCTCCTCTTCGGTGTATTCAGCCTCACCGGACGCGCCGGCAAGCCGAGCCTCCGCAGGGTCGCCGGGCACAACCCGAAGCAGAACAAAGACGAGGGACGTGACGATAATGAGGGTCGGGATGAACAACAGGACTCGTTTTATTATGTAGGCCTGCATCTCTTAGCTCACTCTGATCGACTCTCGGTGTTGACTTCGGCTACTTGGATTCGACTATAGGTGTCGAAATTTTAGCAGACCTTGCGGCGGACGTCACCACATCCCTGCATTATCAACAGGCCTTTCGACTATCGTAGGTACGTCTTTCCTTCCGCTCACCTTGAACTTGTCGAAGGGTGGTTGACTGGCTCATGGCGAACGGAGCATCTTGCAATCGAAAGGCCCTGGCATAATCAAGGGGACAGGCCTGGCATGGACCAGAAGCCTGTCCCCTCGATGATTTGTCCTATGGAGTTTAGCCGCAGCTTGGGTCGCACCAGATGTGGGCCCAGTCCTGGTAGTGGCCCAGAGCGGGAGGCGGGTAGAAGCCCTTGATTCGCTTGTCTACGAACATGGACTCCACCTTGAAGTACATGTAGGGCCACGAGTTGTCTTCCAGCAGGATGTCGTTGGCCTGAACCACCAACGCCCTTCTGGCGTCAGGGTCTGTCTCTGTGGCTATCTGGTCCCAGAGAGGCTCCGCCTCGGGGTTGTAGTAGCCTGTCCGCGCAACGTCGGCAGTGCTCCCCTTCTTGTAGGAGTTAGCGGAAGCGTCCGGGTCGGGGTATGAGAAGCTGTTCGCCATGACGGCAAACTCGAAGTCTCCGTTCACGTAGGCGGACATCCCGGCCACACTCTCCATCTGGCGGATGGTGACGTCCCAACCAAGGAAGTCTTTAAGTTGCTCTTTGACCAACACCGCAACGTCGCAGAACTCAATGACCGTCCTGCATGTGAGATTCGGCGCAAATCCCTCTCCAACGCCTGCGGCCTCCATCAGGGCCTTGGCTTCTGCTATGTCATCCGCCGACTTGACGCCGGGGGCGTCCTCGCGGAAGCCGGGCATCTGCAGAGCTTCCTCTGTCGGGAAGCTCCAATCGAATCCGGAGGGAATGGGAGTCCCGATTAGGGCGGCGCCGCCGCTGAATGTCTCAATGGCCGGCTGCCTGTGCAGCACAAGATTCATGGCTCTGCGGACATCGGGGTTGTCCCAGGGAGCGCCCGCTCGTACGTTCATCATTACGCCGAGGGTGTAGAGAGGGCTGGGGCTGATGTAGAAGTTGAACTGTTCGGCGATGGCAGCGTCCTTCGCCAACTCGGCGGCTTCTTTGATGCTCAGGTTGGTGTTCCAGCCCGCGGGCATCATCACCTGTCCCGTCCTGAAAGCGGCTGCAACGGCGCCGTGGTCGGTGATGATGAAGTTCTTGATGCCGTCGACGTAGGGCCTGCCGTCTCTGAAAAAGTCGGGGTTGGCCTCCAATTCCGAGGATATGTCCCTGTCATAGTTCTTCAGCACAAAGGGACCCGTCCCGATCAAGGTCTCCGGCCTGGAGAAGGTGAACCCATCTCCGGCTTCGTAGGCGGACTTGCGGAGCACATGGAAGTTCAGCCTGCTGAACGTGGTGAAGAAGGCTGCGGAGGGGAACTTCAGTGTGACTTCCAAAGTGCCAGCGTCCACAGCTCTCCAAGTGTCCATGTAAGTCAGGACCTGTCTGGCCTGGGTTTGGATCCGTCCTCCGGCCGACTCCGTGACGAGCGGAACTCCGGCGTTGTCTGGGTCGAACCAGCCGTTCATGCTCATCATTATGTCGTCCATGGTGAGCGGTGAACCGTCGTGGAACGTGACTCCTTCACGTATGTAAAAGGTGAAGACCGTACCGTCGTCGGAGACTTCCCATTCCTGTGCCAGATCACCTCTGATGTCGAGAAGGTCCGCAGTCTCAGGATTGGTCTCGATTATCTGGTTGACGATGGGATTCACATGGTAGTTGTTGTAGTTAATGGGCTCGAAGAACATGCCTGCGTCCGGGGAGGCGTACGCTTGCATGTTGATGACGCCGCCTCTGATTACTCCGAGCACCTCGTCCGGAGATGGGGGAAGAGTCGCCGTAGGCACGGCGGTGGGTGTCCGTGTGGGCTGCATAGCCACCGGGGTGTCGGTGGGTTCCTCCATCATCATCGCTTCGGTGGGCGTAGGCGGAACAGTCGCGGGAGCCGACGTAGCGGTCGGTCGCGGCGTGTTTGTCGGGTCCTCTCCGCCACAGGCTGCCGCTAGGCCTACGAGGAGCACAGCGGCCAGTGTTAACAGCATCCACCAACTTGGTTTTATCGACCTAGTACGAGGCATGTCCATCTCCTTTTATATTATGGTTGCGAATGCCCGGCTCGAGTGGATAATAGAGCCACAGCTAGCCGGATTCGTAGCTATAAAAAGACGCAGCGTAAATTAGCATACGGCTGCTTACGTTGTCAATCAAATCGCCACATTTGAAACTCGGATTCCTGGAAGCGGCAGGGTTGGCGAGGATACGCGCCGTATGATAGCATCATGGCCGTTCGAACATCTGACTAATTGAGACGACGACCAATATGAATTTCAAGAATCTCGTCATTCCAGCGCTCGGTATAGCTGGAGTCGCGATTTTGGGTCTGGTGTTGGCTGCACTGTTCTCCGATGGCTCCCTTTTTGCCACGGGGTCCTCTGCCGAACCGCCGACCAAGGAATCTTCTACGGACGAGCCTCCTCCTCGGGACATTGTGTTCCCGGACCCACCAGAAAAATTGCAGCAACTGATCGGTTCCCAACCAACCGTCCCTTCTCCCCGACGCTCCACAACAACGACGCGCACAGAGCCGGTTCCGTCAGACCCGGCAAACACTTACACCTGGGAGGACGGCGACAGGACTCTGGGCGTCGTGCTTCAGACCGATTTGTCGGTCCAAAACAACAGATCCATCAACTCCACTGACACCGTGGTTTCGAAGGGAGTCAAGGAAAGCATAGTCCAAGTACAGGACACCCGCGACCAAAATTCTCTGCCGGTGTTCCGCTCCCAATCGGGAGGCGAGCTGATGACGCTCCCCGGCGGAGTTCTGCTGGCCCTGGACCCAGAGATGGACCAGACCGAGGTCGAAAGCTTCTTCTCCCAGAATAACATCTCGTTAGACGGAGTTTCGGAGCTGGACTTCATCGAAAACGGATTCTTCGTGAAAACCGAGCCGGGCTTCCCATCGCTGGTGCTCGCCAACGAACTGGCCAACCAGGACAGCGTGTTGATTTCCAGTCCAAACTGGCAGGCCGAACGGGAGCTTAAGTGAGGGCGCCGGGGTTGAACCGCCTATTCGACGGCAATAACGTAGGGTCTCCCTCGTTGATGTCTGCGCGGAAGGTCATCCTCATGGCGGCGACGCTGGCCCTGTGCTTCATCCTCACCGCCGGAGGCGCAGGGGCCCAGTCCACTGACGATCACGGGGACACATTCGCTACGGCAACACCCGTGTCGCTGGGGTCTTCAACTCCGGGCCACATCGACCACAGCGCCGACTGGGACATCTTCAAGATTGACTTGTCCAGCGAACCCGACGCCGTGGATTTGTGGGCATACGCAACCGACGACAACGGCGATGACGTTGTTGACGACACCATCGGGGGATTGTACGACAGCGACTCCACATTGGTGGCATTCAACGACGACGGCTTCCTGACGGGCAGCCTGCGCCAATTCAGCCTACGGAAGATTGTCCAACCAGGAGTCTACTACATCGTTGTTGTGAGTTACTCAGGAGATGAGGTCGACTACACCCTACACATCAAGGCGGTTGCTGACCCTGGAGATTCCCCACGCACGGCGAAGCCGTTATTTCCTGGTTCACCTGCCGGCGGCACAATCGACTCAGCAAACGACGTGGACCATTTCAGACTGAACATCAGTAGACCAACTCACCTAATCATCGATGGCATGACCTCCAACCTCGCATCCATAGACGTAGACATCATCGACTCGGGGGGCACAGAGGTCCCGTTGAATTTCCGCCCAATAGGCGTCCGAAGCATCTTCTTCACTCTCCAGACCGGGTTCCGGATTTTGGACGACTTCGACCGTGGCGTGTATTACATCAGAGTGAGCAATTTCGACAGTCCTGCTTCGATTTTCGATATTGAGCCCACTCCCGAAGAGTCTATTTCCCGCCCTATACCCTACACAATTTTCGCCTACGAAGACGATGAATACACCGCATTCATTGAAGAGTGCGAGTCCATCACTCTTTCTTTGAACAACCCGAATATTAGCGACTCTCTGTACGGATGCCAGTGGCACCTGGACGACGCCAATGGAAGAGACATAAACGTCGAGTCCGTTTGGGCGGACGGCAACATGGGGAAGGGCGTCAACGTCGCCATCGTTGACGACGGAATGTACCATGCCCACGAGGACCTGAAAGACAACGTCGACATCAGCATGAACCATGACTATACCGGCAACGAGGAGGTATACGACCGCCTCCATCACCACGGCACACACGTTACCGGCATCATCGCAGCCCGGGACAACTCCTTAGGAGTGCGAGGAGTCGCACCAAGGGCGACAGTATACGGGTACAACCTTCTGGCGGACGAAAATCCGTTCACTATATTTTCGAACGAAGTGGACGCAATGGTCAGGAATAGGGGCGTAACTGCGGTGTCCAACAACAGCTGGGGGTTTCCTGACAGCCCCGGCTTGGGTCCTGTCACCTCGTTCTGGGAACTGGCTGTGGATGCGGGACTCAACACCGGCTACGATGGGAAAGGGACCTTCTATGTCTTCGCCGCCGGAAACGGCCATTTGCTGGGAGACGACTCCAACCTGGGTGAATACTCTAACTACTACGGTGTGACCGCCGTATGTTCGGTGGACGGACGGGACGGCAAGGCAGGTTATTCTGAAACAGGCGCCAACCTCTGGGTCTGCGCTCCCGCCAACGACCGTCCGAGGTCTCTTGGGGGGACTTTCGGCATTCTCACCACGGAGAACTCTGACCGCTATCAAAGAGATTTCCTAGGGACATCGGCGGCGGCTCCCATCGTTTCCGGCGTAGCTGCTTTGATGCGCGGGGCCAACCCGGACCTGACGTGGCGTGACCTGAAGCTGATTCTCGCCGCCTCGGCCCGCAAGAACGACCCAGGAAGCGCCGGGTGGCAAGACGGAGCTCAAAAGTACCTGGCTTCTTCCGACTCCGACCGTTACCACTTCAACCATGAATACGGGTTTGGAGTGGTTGACGCCGAGGCCGCCGTTGACTTGGCCAAAGAATGGACCAACGCGCCTCCTCTAATGACCTCGACAGAGACCTCAGGTGAGCTAAGCATGGAGGTCCCTGACGCCCTCCACTCTGGCAAGTCCACGACCATCACCAGTGAACTTACGTTGGACACCACTCTGGGGTTTACCGAGTTCGTGGAGGTGAACGTCTCCTTCCAGCACGAGTCTTTCCGCGACTTGAAGATTGAACTGGAATCGCCTTCGGGTGCGGTCTCGAAACTGGCCTTCCCCTTCGACACCTCTATCGATTTCATACCTTTCCTGGATTTCGTGCCACTGGACGGCTCGCACCGCCTCGGATCGGCAAAACATTTGGGCGAAGACCCCAACGGCGTCTGGACGTTGCGAATCACCGACCACATCAACGTCGGGGAAGGGACGTTCGACGGCTGGACTATCACCATATACGGGCATGAACGCACGCCGGGCGCTCCAACCGTGGACTCTATAACGGCCGACGTGGAGTCCCTGACAGTTGCTTGGCAGGCTCCCGCTGCAGATGGATGGTCGGAGGTAACATCTTACGACCTGAGGCACATTCCGAGTGACTCCGACGAGACCATAGAACCTAATTGGACGATTCTATATAACGTGTGGACCGACACAGGCGGCGGCGACTTGGAGCACACCGTGACCGGACTGACCGACGGGGTGGAATACCAGATACAGGTGCGGGCGATCAACTCCTGGGGTGCTGGGCGCTGGTCAGACACCGTGTCGGGAATCCCCAAGTTAGAGTTGCTCCAAAAATATGACGCCAACAACAACGGAGTAATCGACAGGGACGAGGCCATCCAGGCGATAAGCGACTACTTCGACGGAATCATCACTAGAGAGCAGGCAATAGAAGTTGTCCGCCTCTATTTTGAAGGTTGATTCAACTCACCAATCGCTGCTGGCTCCAACACGGGCTCGGCCAAGATTCACTATCCGGGAGGATGGCTTAGACCGAACCCACAACCCGACTTCTCAGAACAGCCGGGACTCAACACGCTACTGAAACGTCTCGGCGTCGGGGCCAAACCATTTCTTGATGAGGGCGTTCAACGAGCCGTCCTCTTTCATGTCGCTGATGGCTCTGTCCAGCTTTTCTCTCAAATCTCCGTCATCCTCGCGGATTCCTACGCCAATTCCGGAGTCAAGCTCTACCCTGGGACCTATCAGAGCCAGCTGGCCGTCATCTTCCGCCATGCTGTCTCGGGCGAACGCCAGGTCGACCAGTGCGGAGTCGACCTCACCACCCAGAACAGCCGAAATAAGCTCTTCCGCCAGTGCGTACTCCGTCAGCATCGCTCCGGACTGGGACAGGTAGTCGGCCTGGACTGTGGCTATCTGGGCCGCCACTCTGCCGTTGGCCGCCTCGTCACCTGCACCAGCCAGCGCCACGTACACCGAGACACCTGGAGGGAAGTACGGCTGAGTGAAATCGATGACCTCATCTCTTTCGTCGGTTATGCTCATGCCGGCAAGTATCGTGTCGTATTTGCCGTCCACCAGGTTGGGTATGATGCTGTCCCAGTCGTTGATTACCCAGACGCACTCGATATTGGCGCGCCGGCACAGTTCATCCCCTAACTCCCGCTCGAAGCCGTCAACTTCACCGGCGTCGTTGATGAAGTTGTACGGGGGATAACCCCCTTCAGTGCCCATCCTCACTTCATCGGATTCTCCGGCGCAGGACAACAGTAAAGCCAGAGCCACTGCAACCGCCAGGATTGACGTTTTCATGCTCAGCCTCCGTGCCACGGTTCAACAAACGCTATATAAGCCCCCGGAATTCGTGCTGTAGTCAGAGTGGGGTTTGGAGGTCCAGAACCCAGTATCGCCCGTGGTCGGCGCTTCATCTCGATTCGCCACGAATGCGTCGAAAGCCTCCCGTTCACAATCGGGTACGGATTCCCTGGTTACCATGGGCGTTCCGGCCATGGTAGCCTCTCTCCGCGTATGCCAATGGTTTATTAGCTCCACCCAAGCTGGCGGAGAGGTTCTGTTGGGTTCCACCGCTCCGACTCTGGCCTGATTCAGGCATCTACGAGTCTATCCGATAGACACGAACGGCGTTGTCGTGGAACACCGCCGCCCTTTCCGTGGCCGAATAGCCTCTGGTCAGACGCTTGAAAGCGTTGTACATCACGTTGTAGGAGTAGGACACCTTGTCCGGAGGGAAGTTGCTTTCGAACATGCACCGGTCCGGGCCGAACTGGTCAATGCAATAGGTCATAAGGGGGGCCAGGGAGTCCGCCAGTTCCTCGGACCCGATAGGGACGTCACGGGTATGCCAGTCGAAACCATACCGGGGTTGTCCAACCCCTCCGAGCTTCATCACGACGTTGGGACGCTGGGCCAGGGCCGCTATCCCTTCGCGCCATTGGGGCAGCACCTCGTCGTCTCTGTTGCCGTAGGGTCCTGTCCGGAGTAGGCCGCCGATATGGTTGGAGATTATGGTGAGGTCCGGCACAGAACCGGCGAATTCCGCCAACTCCCCGAGCTGGGGGAAATGAACTGTGTTCTCATACACCAGCCCTCTCCGGGCCAGGGCTTGAGCTCCCGCCCGGAACTCGGCGCTCGCGAGCTGGTGTTCCACTGCACGGTTATCGATCTCGGGATGGGGGTCCCAACCTACCGAATGCCGGATGCCCCGAAATCGGTTGGGGCTAGCCTCATGCAACGCGTCCAACACGCGTTCCACGCCATCGCCTAAAGTCAGATTAGCGTGGCCAATGATGGCTGCCGCAGCCTTGGCTGGACCGTATAATCCAGTGGCGCTGGCCGCCGCCAGGCCCTGAACGAACTCGACCTCACCCACGGGACGGAGCTCTTCCGGTCCGTCGGGCCGGTACATAGATCTGGCTTCAAGGAACACTGTCGAGCGCACGTTGTGTCCGCTATTGAGATCTGCCGCCAGTTCGTGAAGCAAGTAGCGGTGATATGGGATGCGTTCCATACGGAAGTCCCAGAAGTGGTGATGGGCATCGCAGATGGGCATCTCCGGTTCCAGAGTGGGTTCAGCGGTTAACGCTAGCCAGTCGTTGTCTCCGTATGGCAAGTCCGCACCTCCGTGGCAGAGTGTGGCAACCCCAATCCTAACACATCCGTGGCTCCTTCCAGCCATCGCGCACGGGCGCCGTGGCCGTGTTGCGCATGGGATGAGGAACATCAGGGAGCTGACAACAATTCCCCTTGTTCCAATCCGCCGCGTTGAGCGAAGGGTTGGACCGTTCTACAATCTTGGCAGATTCCCGAAGAGCGCCTTGGAAAGCCCGTATCGGTAAACGGAAGCGGACGGCGGCGGTTCACAATGCCCCACTCGCAGGCTCCAGACATGAGGATTTAGGTTAAGCAATCTGCTCCCCTACCTGTAGATGCTGGCTGCGCTGTCATAATCGTAACTGACCTCATAATGCCTATGGCAGGGCGGTAGGTTAAGGAGGATTCGATGCTACCGACAACGAAGGAAAAGGAATTCCGAGACAAGATGGCCATTGCCGGCATCGGCTACAGACGAAGGTCCGGCGTGAGCGTGCAGACATTGGCGGTCAGGGTCGCCGTGAACGCCTGCAACGACGCGGGCCTGGACCCAAGGAACTGGACAGGACCGTGTGTTACGGACTCCAGGACACAGTATGACGCCGGAACCTGCTGATCGCCCTGGGATGCGTGAACAACCCTGCGGACACGGGAATCGCGAACGCGGGGGAGACATCAGAGGCCCTGGAGTCGCCATGTCCGTGGAGGATATCAAAGCTTGACTTACTGCCAGGTTCCGACACACCGGAGTTTCACCCTTATGAGGGAAGAGACGTGACTGCCAGTTCCAAATGCATGCACCAACCTCCTCTGGCCGCCAAAGCCTCGAATCGACCCCTTCTACTCGAATCGACCCCTTCTAAAGGAAAGGAAAAGAACCTCACTTCGTTTCCCAGGTAATCAGCAGTTCCCGTGAGGCTTCACGCCACCTGGGACGGAACCCATCGGCCCCGGAGTTGAAGAGTTGGTCGAAGTTCTTCTCGAATGCCTCCCGGGCCAGGCCACGGTCGTCTTCCCGCAGCCAACTGCCCTCCACAGCCAGTTGAAGCGCTTCCTCCTTGGTCGACAACACTTCCCCCTCCCACCACGGCGGTTCCGGCAGCATCCGAAGGTCAGGCAAGATCCCCATCTCCCACAGGACTGCCATTAACTGCTGGAACCCCGGAACCGGCGCCTGTTCTTCCCCGTAGACCAGCCGGAAGAGTGGACCGTAGCTGTTGGGAGGCGACACGCTCCACAGAGTAATCATCACCCGGCGTCGGGCGGCGGACTCCAGTTTCTCCACAAAGGGTACGATGTCCCGCACAAAGTAGGCCACGTCCGCCGAGAACACGACGTCGCCGGTGATGCCCTCAGCATCCAGCCAACCGGACTGCACCCGTCGGGCGTTGGCGATCCCCGCCTCCCGACGGCTGGCGTCGAACTCCGCCCCCATGCCGGGAGAGGGGTCCACCACCACAGCTTCCCGGCAACGCAACGACAGGGGCAGACTGACCCTGCCGGCCCCGCCGCCCACGTCCACCACCACGTCATCAGGTTGAACGTAGGAGGCTATCACCTCCAGGTTGGGCTCCAGGTTTCGGTGCGGATCGAAGCGGAAACGCCGGGCCGTGCTGCCTCTCCAGGGGTCCACGTGAAGCTCCTGGCCGTAGATGCGGGCCCGTTGAGCGGCAATGGCGTCCTGGTAAGCGGCATACTGTGCGGCGGCGGTAATGCGGTTTCCCTCCATTTGTCCCGGTGTCTGGCAACGGATGAGCCAATTGTAACCCAATCCAAGACACCCGACCATCTCCACGACCCTCTACGTCCTTCAATGCTCGCTCTTGCATTCCCGGTCTCCGGGGCGGCGGTAGGCGACGACGGCGGTGAAGTAGTGTACCCAGCCTACGCGATACTGAGGTAGAGAAGTCACGCTAGCCTACCGAGGTCAGCCCAAGGAAGGTCAAGCTACACGAGGCTCCATGAACTGTCGTTGGAGTCAGCCAGCCCCAGTTCCGCCACCCACGAGTACCGGAAGTTTTGGTGTCTATCGTGTGCTGTGAATGTTTCGTTGGGAGGTCGGACTGCAGGCTGCCAGCTGAATCCGGCAAGCCTGCGCGTCCTGCCGGGTCTGGCTGGTGGTCAGTGAGACCAAACGTCGGGTCCAGGGTGCACCCATCGATACTTTCCGATATAGGTCTCTATCGTTGCCTAGCCAGCAGCCAACGGGAATGGTAGCGTAGGGGACTATGGACCTGCTCATGTTCACTGTACCCGACTATTCGGGGTTAGTCCGTGTTAAGCCGTCTTCCTATACCAGATACGGGTTCCCGCAATCATTAATTGTAGCAACTTGCCGAGACGTATCTGAGAGTACCTTGATGAGGCTAGTTGGCCACATCTGTTACTACACCTATGTTACTACTGTTACTACAAACTACGATGGTGGGATTTGAGTATCATGACCGAACCCTCACATAGACTTGTGAAGCTCCGCCACGTGTCCTGGATTCCTTTGTCTCGAACAGTTCTATTCGAGACTTTATCAGTGGCGACAATTGCTTGTGTCCATAGCTTCTCGCGTCGAAGGCCGGGTCCAATTGGCGCAAATATGTTCCCACCGCACCCAGGAACGCCCAACCGTCCTCCTGTGCCGCCATCTCAATTGCGCGCGTTGCTGTCTGAGTCCAGTCAGAGGCGGCCAGGTCCGTTACTGAAACCTCTTTCGCGGTATGCGGGAACAGGTTTTCAGTGTAAACGAATACTTCACATGCGTTCACGAAAGATATTGGGGTGTCAGACCGACCTACGCCCATCACGAATAAGCCTTGCTCGCGTATCCTTGTAGCCAACCGCGTGTAGTCGCTGTCACTGGACACGATGCAGAAACCGCCGACAGTTCCGCCATGTAACAGATCCATTGCGTCGATTATGAGGGCACTGTCCGTGGCATTCTTCCCGATAGTGTAGCGAAACTGCTGCATTGGTTGGACCGCGTAGGAGTGGAGAGAGTCTTTCCACCCAGACATCTGCGGAGTTGTCCAATCACCGTAGACGCGCCTAGTCGTCACCAAGCCGTATTTTGTAGTCTCCGCCAGGACGTGTTGAATCAATGATGGTTGGGCGTTGTCCCCATCGATCAGCATTGCTATGGGCCGTGATTCGGAAACCATCTGGGATATCCCCTCAACGTGGATAAAATTGGGATGAATTTGGCTGCATTGAAGCTATGGGATCAGTGTTCAAACTCAGAGTGGATTAATCCAGCCTCCATTCTTTTTGCAAAACGCCTATCAGCTCACGTTGGCGGCGTTCCAACATCGGTGGCGTCCATTCCGACTCGTTCAACACCTGCGCGGTCAGTGCGAAAGGAGCAACGTTGCCACGTTGAAAGTACTCGTTCTTCTTACGTCCAAAATCCCAGTTAGATGCGCTGGCGTTTTTCCGGCGGGACAGAAGTACCAGATTTGCCAGTCTATGAGTCCACTCTTCCCGGTCGTGTTCAGTAGGGAACCAAGTCATCCACTCAGAATCCGCTCTTGGATTTTGCGGTAGGACGTGTTCCACAGTAATCGTTGTGCGTGCATAGCTGGCACCGGTATCGGCAAGTAAGCTATCCAACCGCTCCAACAACGTCCTTCTAACAACGGCTGTCTGCAAATATATCTGTCCGCTTAGGGCCTTAACAATCTCGGCCTTCTCTTCGCCATTGAGTTGAAGGGGTGAATTGACATCGAATAGGTCATTGCCTCGTTCAACATCCCGTAGCACGTCCGCATAGCGATTTATGCGGTCGTTGATATTGGCACGGCGCACAAAGAGCCCATAGGCTAACCGTTCCAAGTCTTTCGTGAATCGAATGAGGATTCCCCTATCGTTGGGGTATCGAAGGAAAAAGGCCATTGCTGGAGGAATCCAGTCAAAATTGTCAAGTCGACCCAAATGACGGAGATAGTTATTTACTTTCTCAGCGTCTTGGGTACTTTCGTAGGAAGCTTCAAGCAGTGTCTCATAGACACTTGCGTATGGCTCAAGCGTATTGTCAATGAAATGGATTCCGCTGGTGTTTTTGAGCACATTGTCTCGGAAATCAGCTTGCAGCGTCCTTCGCAACTTAGTCTTCAGGGTAATCATCCTTATATGGGCAAACAGGTCCCTAAACCCATCTCGGCCGATCCTTTCCTCTATGTTTTCCCACTTTTGCCCGGGCCTTGCTCCAAAAGTCCTATTCCCAAGCCATTTTAGGAACATCCGACCCTTCCGTTCCAAAAGTCGGGGAGTCGAATATCGGTCCAATCCCCAACTCGTAAATGGACTGGATTAGCACACAGATATTATGACACAAGATTTTTGTCAATACCTCGTTCACCTGGGCGGCTGGCGTCTTTGACCGGACAGCCCCGCCGAACTTCCCCTTAATCATTGAGAACGTGGTCTCCACGTTCGAACGTTTGTGGTAATGGCTCAGGAAGTCCGCCCGGCGGTAATGGTAGTAGTGGAAGGCCCGCTCCCACAGGCTGTCCGCTTGGGCATTGCTCCGGCGGCTCAATGAGTTGCTCTTGAATGGGATGTACGCTGTGCCTCCCACAGCCTGGACCTCGTGGAGGTTCCGCCTGCTTAGGTAAGCCTTGTCCCCCGACACCTCGTTGACGGTGAAATGCTTGGCGGTGGTCTTGACCAGGGGCGCCAAGTACGGGGAGTCTCCGCTCTCCGTGGGGGTGACCTCAACGCTGGTGACGATGTTGGTCTTGACGCCGCACATCAGGTGAGCCTTGACCCATTTTGCCTCCTTCCGCTCCCTGCCCCACTTGTGGTCAAACCAACGGTTATAGACCGACGTAGAGAACCCGCTGGAGTCAACGGCAAAGTCCGTTTCCACGGACCGGAGCGGCAACGCGCTCTGCTCGATCAAGGACTTGAGGAGCGGCGTAAGGTCAGGGTCCTCAAGATACCGGAAGGCGCTTGTGAAGGACGGAGCCTTGTCCACCTGGCCCTTGGTCTGAGCGTCCCTGAAGCCAGTCATGGCCCGCCGGCCGGACATGGTGGAGTAGACCTTGAGACCAATGCAGAAAAGAACGTCGGCAAGCGGCAACCGGGGCCGCCCCTTGCCTTGAGGCGGCTGGGGGATGGTGTCGCACAGGTCCCTCAGCAGGACGGCAAAATGCTCCTGCTCATGGGTCTGAGCCGCGTTGTAGGCGGGCCAGTCCTGGCGGTAAGTCAATTGTTCCGCCTTGGCATAGAGGGTGGCTCCATCCGGCCATTCCTCCCGTTGGATGATGAAATCTACGGCGTAGATATGCTTGCAAGGCTCCATGCGGTTGTCGAAGTCCGGGCAGGAGCAGAACGGCTCCTCGTCCACGTTGACGATATAGGCACCTGTGCCGGACTGAGACGGGACCCTGTAGCCTATCCGGTTTTTCTTGATATGGGACAAGGCGGCTATCGCCAGTCCCCGTTGAAAGCGACCTTCGGCTCCGTCGTCAGGGTCGTCGGGTCCCAGGGCGGTTATCCCAGCGGGATTCAAATCTTGCGTCAATACCACGTCAACTCTCCCTTAACTAACTACCATCAGTATATATCAGGACGGGTTGACTTGTCAATACTTACGCTATATAGTCTTAGGATATACCATAACGGGGACGACTCCGCCAATTGGCGGACTGAGCCAACAACCCATTGGTAGAAACCCTTAGTCCGCCCGTATCAACTTGCAGGAGACATCAGTGAGCGACAAGGAAGGGCCAGGGACGTTTCAGGTAACGGCTTACCGTTGCCGTTGCGGACACGAATGGGTCCCCACTAACATCCGCCAAGTAGAGCGGCCCCGGGTGTGCCCCAAATGCAAGAGCGCCAACTGGGATAGACCTTATCAATTCCGGCGTCCACGCTCCGACGGTCAAGCCGCCTCATAGTCCGGCTGGAATTCGGGAAAGAACACTAAGTAACGGAATACTCCCGGCTCGTGGAGCGCCCAATCCCTGCGGTCTTTCAACCGCCGATAGACAGTGGCTGTTGCGTTGCCCAGGTCCGTGCTATTGGTCAGCCCAGCTTCCATCAGGAGCTTCGCCGCTGGCCGCGCCTTGAGTAACCCCTGATTCCGCTCCGCTATCATCGCCAATGCTTCCATTTGATTGCAACCAATTAGTTCAAATGGTTCGATATTCATATTCACCCCGGGTCCAACGTCGGGCAAAGCTGCATGCCACGCTGGATAGCCCTCCAGGACAGCCTCTACACCGCGTATACGCTCTCGGATGGTTTCCAATTCCGCCAGCGTCCGTTCTTCGGAGGCGCACAAGGCGGCTAGGTACTCCTGGAGGTTGCTGGTTGTTTGGTCAATGCTCATTCCTTGGCTCCTGTCAATCTAGCGGTCAAAAATCTAGGTATTTACTTCCAAGTCGGGCAATCTATACAGTAACTATTGACCCTAATCGTGGCGGAGGGAGCGGGGATTGCACCCGCGACGGCGGTATAAGCGCCGCGCCTCGGTTTCTAAAGCCGGCCCAGTTACTACTCTGGCATCCCTCCGTTTCGATAGGTCAACAGACGGGCAACGCTGGCCCAGACGGACGGTCCTAACGTCCGCTCTGGATTTGAGCCAAACTCCTGCGTCGGAGCGTTGCCCTTCTTGTATTTTATGCCAAACCGTCGTGCAGTCACAACCCCCGTCTCCAACCCTTGACAGCCCTCGATAGGTGGGATACCGTTCGCATCGTCAGAGCCTCCTACAACTGGATATATGAGTTGGGCTATAGGCCCCCTCGTCTGTTGTAGGGACAGGCTCTGACAAGCTGACCCAATTCATCTTGCGAGGGGGCGCCACATGCGAGCGTTCATCCTTTTGATTCCAACTATTCTGCTGATATTGGGATGCAGTTCATCCGAGGGCGGGAGTTCCAACGTTGTTGTGAATAACCTGGACCCGACGAGGACTCCTTTACCTACTCCTATGTCTCCGCTTGTTCCTACATCTGACCCCTCAATGACGCTCCAGCCCTTGGCGTCTGGCCTATCGGTTGCAGACATGATAGACAACGCTATCAGGAGCGTTGTACGGGTGGTTACTCAAGACGGCCAAGGCACAGGGTTCGTCGTCGGAGACGGAGGCTTGGTCATCACTAACAGCCATGTGGTTGTCAGTGGAGACGAGGCCGAGGTTGTCACCAACGACGGACGGGTCCATAGGAGTCAAGTAACCCAGCGGGACCCGGACATGGACATCGCCTATTTGACGCCGGATTCAATGCCCGACCCTCCGCCAGCCATTGCGATGGGAGATTCGGACGCCCTGCGCTTGGGAGCGCAGGTGGTGATCGTTGGGTTCCCTTTGGGAGTCTCTGAGCCTTCAGTCAGTATGGGCATCGTATCAGCGATGCGGGAAGGGCTTATTCAAACGGACGCCGCTATGAATCCCGGCAACAGCGGTGGCCCCATGCTCGATTCTTATGGAAGAGTAGTGGGGGTCGTTGTTGCCAGAGCCGAGGTTGACGCAGGCGGCAATCTCCTGTCGGGGATAGGATTCGCCATACCAATCAACGTACTCCGTGGGTTGTCGGTCCAGCCGTTCTCCGATGAGGGTCAAGTAGTGTCTACCCCAACTCCTTTCCCTACGTTGAAACCTACTCCTGACGTTGCGGCAACCAGGGCAGCGATAGAGGCGATTGCTGAGCACAGGAGGCAAGCTACAGAAGCCACGCAGACAGCTATCAAGGCGAGACAAGAGGCGGAGGCGTATGCCGCCGCGCTGGAAGCGACAAGGGTTGCTGGCCTCCCTACTCCGACCCCTGTCCCTACACCCACGCCTCCTCCTACCAACACTCCCCATCCCGCCGTCTATTGTGGGGAGTGGCAAGACATGACGCTGGAGTGGATATGGGCGGGCAACAGCTTTGTAGACCCCTTCCAAGGGAACGTAGTCAGCGAGGGCGTACCCGTCCACCCACGCATGAGCCTTTCAGAAGCCGTTGCATACTGCGACTACCGATTCCCTACCGGGCGCATTGCGCCCGTTGGAGGTTACCCGCCGGGCTGGGCGCCCGTAGGTGAAGAGACCGGACACTTGCTCCCAGGCACATATCAATACCAATGGACCGGAGGTCAAAAGGTCGATGGACGTTGTGCGGTCATCGTCAACTATGAAGGACAAACGTCAGGAGGAGGCATCGCTGGGGATATAACCTTCCTGCCGCACGGAGAGGCGTTTACCTTCTCCTTCCATGCATACCACGACCGCATAGCTTTTGCCACGAACCTCGCCGGGCATACACCCAGTGAGATGTATGCGCTCAAGGATTGCCGTGGAACCTTGGTCAGGATAGGGGAGTAGCCATTTTTGGAACAGCCTGGAGACTTTTGGGACAGAAGGCTATTTTGGAGCAAGGCCCTTTTGCCCGTATACTTCTTGGTCAGGTTCCGCAATCTCACCGATAGTATCAGCTTTCAAAATGTCCGTAGGGGAAAGATCAAGACCCCTGTCGTTCATAACGGAGAAGATACGGTATGCAGAATCTCTATCAGTCGCGGTCACGACTACGAGGTAGCACTGCTGGATCGTGAACTTTACAAGAGACTTGAGCCGAGCCTCGTCGAGTTTAGACAGTTCCTGTTTCAACCGATTGACGTTGGTGAATATCAACTTCTGGCTGTCCGAGAAACTCGCGGTGTCCTTCTTCAAGAATTCGGCGATTGCCGCTCTAGTTTGAACATTGTCGTGAAAAAATTCCTTGTCCCGCGCTCGCAAGCTCAGGCGAAACCTATCTTGAGTCCCCCTTAGGCTGTTGCCAGCTTCTCTTACAAAACCGTCAAGTTCGGATCGGGCATCGCCGGCTGCAAGTTCGCGGAGCACACAAAATAGCATCGAGAGGGTTGTCAGACGCTGTTGTCCGTCCACGACAGCACTCCTGGATTCACCCTCGTTCTTTATCAGAACTATGCTACCCAAAAAATAAGGCGATTGTGCATCCCGGTCCATCGCGTTCAGCAGATCATCTAGCAGCTCATCTACCTGCTCAGTAGTCCAAGCATACGGGCGCTGGTACAGTGGTATTTCAAAGAGGTAAGCATCGCTGAAGACGCCGTTTAGGTTCTGTTCGCTGGCTTTGATTATCTCAGGCATCGGTCTATCCTTTGGCGCCGATTGTCCAAGGCACCACTGGCGGATTCTGCAAGAACAGGAAGGCACCGTAGTCCGCGCTTGCCGGGAAACCATGAGGCTGGACGGACCTATGTGCGCAGTCGGATGAGTGCCACAAAGTATAATGCGGCTCCACCGCTGTCGAATAAGACCCTATGGGTCTTCGGGACGAGTTCTGGCACTTGCGGGCCCCTGTCGGGACGGCAACCGTATGTGTCCTCGTTGTTACGTGAAATCGGAGGACATGGCGATGGGAAACTAACAAGAACGAAGGTTCTTGTCAATATACTCTGGCCGGAATCGGAGCTTTTTGATTGTCTCTCTAAGCCTAGCGAGTCTATTCTTGTCGAGGTTGCCGAACCATGAGCGGACGGCCTGCGATAAGCTCAGGGTCAACGGGGGTCTCGACAGCTAAGAAACCGCTAGGCCGGAATCCGATGATCGGAGTAGAACGGTAGGAGACACCGACGGATTCCATGAAGGATAAGCCCGCCCAGTGCTGAGCACGACACCGCCTGAAGGGTGCCTTGGCGCCAATCTTAACCTAATCATGGAGGTTCACGGTTTTGTTCAGTTGGGTGAGCTAGGAAGTGCTGGCAAGCCAGTCACACACCTAGGGCTGGGACATCGTCTGGTTCGCCCCGGCCCGTCGGGCCTCTCGCGGTTTTCGCCGGGCGAAGACTGGTGCCGACCCACTCCTCCAGCACCGTATAAGGCGACCTCAAACGAGGTGACTACGGAGGAGTATGCGGCCAGTGTCACGACCGTCTCTGTTCTATATGTCGGTCTACCGACTGCCAAGCGATTAGGTCCCCTTCCGCAATTTGAACCTAGTCTAATAGGAATCATACCGCCCGTAAACGTGAACGCGATTGCCTTTGAGGCCACTTTTGTGGCTATGACAGCGCCGTGGCAGTATTAGGCAAGACGTATAACCAGGTCCGATTGGCTGTAGACCGCAAGCGAAAGTGGGACATATGGGAGGGGGAGTGAAACCCGATGGATTGAGGCGGTGTGAGCTCCTGAAGCCCCGAACTGCCGCTGCATCTATGAGCTTTCGGCTTTCCGAAGCGTTATGTTGACCACTTGAGGCATCTTGGGTTAGAGTCAAAGCCAGAACAGGAGGACGAAACATAGCACCGGACAATACGCCGCTTCGGGTTATTGTGCCGGAAATTCCGGACTGCCTGCTCGATAGCCATCAATAGCTTTGCAACTCGCTGATGGAGGAAAATCGCCTTGCCGTTATACGAAAGAGGCCCCAACCGTATCTACTACGAAGAGGTCGGTTCAGGATTCCCCCTGCTGATCATTCCGGGTGGTGGACTTAATTCCACCGTGGCGTCCTTGCAGCCGCCGGGGCCTTTCAACCCTATGGAGACCTACAAAGACGACTTTCGTTGTATCGCCGCCGACTTACGCAATGCTAATCTGGGCCAATCCAGTGGCCCACTCGAGATCGACCGCCCCTGGGATGCCCATTCTGAGGACCAACTTGGGCTGATGGACCATCTCGGCATCAACGAGTTCCTGGTCATGGGCTTCTGCATCGGCGGGCCGATGATCCACAACCTGCTCAGGCTGGCCTCGGAGCGAGTTGTGGCGGCGGCGTTGATGCAACCCAGCGGGTTCAGGCCGGAGATGCCGGATATTTTCTACCAGAACAATATAACGGGGTGGGGGCCTCCCCTTTGCGAGAAGCGTCCTGAAATCACAATGGATATGGCACATGACTTCCTGACCAATATGTACACCAACCGCGCCGACTTCGTTTTCACCGTTTCCCGCGACTTCGTGCGTACCCTGCAGACGCCACTGCTGATCGCGCCCGACGATGTGCCGGCTCATCCATACGAATGCGCGATGGAGGTTGCCAGCCTCGCCCCGAACTCCGAGGTGACTATTTTCCCCTGGAAAGACTCCCCGGAGCATATCGACGAGGTGGTGGCCCATGCCCGGCGCTTTCTGAAGGCCCATCAACCGGCAGCCGCGACGGCCTAGCTACTCCCTACCGCTAAATCTATTAAGGCCCCGTAGCTTCCTATCACCACCGGGTGATGAATAGAAGTGGCGGGGCCTTCGGATTTCGGCTGCCGGATCGGCTTCAAGGTCGGTTCACGGATCCTGCCGAAGAATGCAGCGTGAACGAGACCGGCGGCATGTTACAGGGCTAACGCAAATTCCAGATCGCCTATGGGCATTGGTTGCCAGCGTGTTTCTGGTTATTGAGAAAATGTCGCGTCAGGCAACCGGCAACTCCCGGCCCGTGTCCGACGCCTGTTTGATGGTATCTATGAAACGATGCAGATCAACCGCCACATCGAACGTCGGCAGGCGGCTCTGTCCGGTGCGGACCGCCTCGGCGAACAGGGCATACATCTGCCCGACGTTGAAGGGGTCGCCGCGGGGAAAGTCGGACGGCACATAAACGAAACGCTCAGGTATATCCAGGTCCTGCAACTCATGGCTTCCCCGTGCGCCCTGCACCCGTAGCATCTCACCACGCTGCGACGAGACGCTCCCCGTGGCGACCAGCGTGCCTTCCCGCCCGTAGATCTCCATTCGAAAGCCGCTGCCGGCCCAGGGGACAGCTCCAACATGGACCGACGCTGCCGCACCGCTCTCAAGCTGTCCGCTGACTCGCACATTGTCCGGAGATGTGACTTCCACAAACTGCTGAGTATCGGTCTCGTACCATTGCTTTGCTTGGGTGCTGACCATGCACGCCACCCTAGTGAAGTTGCCAGCCACGAAGCGCAGGGCGTCAATGACGTGTGCGTTGGCGATGGTCAGGGTGTTCGCCCCCAGGCTGGCATCGCGCTGCCAAGTGCGGCTGGAAGGGCGTTCCAACGTGCCATCGCGCATGGTGGTCACGTGACACGAGAGCGCCTCGCCCACATAGCCGGCCTCGATTTGTTCCTTGATATACAGCAATGCGGGACTAACTCGCGATTGCAGGCCTACTGCGGTTTGCACACCTCGGTCTCGGGCCAGAGTTGCAAGTTCCTCGGCTTCGGCGGTATTCCGACCCAAAGGCCACTCCGTATAGACGTGCTTGCCAGCTTCGATGGCGTCCTTCGTTGCCTCATAGTGCGATGGCACCCGCACAACCACGGCCACCGCGTCGATTTCCGGCGACACTGCCATTGCTCGGAAATCATGGAAGGCGAGCTTGGCTCCGAAGGCTTGGCGAGCCTCTTCCGCGCTCTCGGGCCGGGTAGTGCAAACTGCGGTTAACTCGACATCCGGACTGGCCAGCAGCGCCGGGAAGTGCGACTGAGAGGACCAGGTCGAGTTTACGTTGGCGCCCACAAACCCCAGGCGGATCTTGTTTGCCATCACGCTGGCTCAGCGACGAACACCGGAATCATCCGCTTCGTCCGGTTCTGATACTCATCGTAGGGTGGAAACGCCGCCACTGCCAGTTCCCACAGCCGCGCCCGTTCCTCCACATCCACAATTTCGCGGACACGCATCGCATACACCTCGGTCTCGTCCTGAATCTCTACGTTGCCGTCCGCTCGGAGATTGTAAACCCATACCGGGTTCTTTGGCGCGCCGCCTCTGGATGCCACCAAGATATAGTTGCTCCCGTCCTTCACCCGCATCAGCGGCGTCTTGCGGATTGCCCCGGTCCGGTTTCCCCGATTCGTCACGATGATGACGGGCAGCCCGGTATCGAGCAGCATTGTCCCCTCTGTGCCCCCGCTGCCCTCATAAAGTTCCACTTGCTCGCGCACCCAATCGCTGGTCGACGGTATGTACTCGGCCATGTTGCCCTTCTGCCTCCTGAGTGACAGTTTCTTGCTGCTTTATAATAATCCGAATCGCTGCTATCCACCACTGTTACAGGGCATCCCGACTGCACAATTGTTCCCATTCCTCCGACAATTTTTTCCACAAGGCGGGAATCTAAGTAGACTGATCGCCGGCGGCTCCGATGGAGTCCCACAATTATTAGGCCACCCTTTTGACCTACCCCCCCAACCGTGGCATGACCTCCGTCCGTCGCATTAGTGACCCAAGTGGCGTTGGGCCATCCTCGGTCGACCCAGCGCTGTGAGACCGAGCCCGTAGAAGATGCGCAGGCGCTCACCTCGGCGAGAGGTTCAGGTAAATCTAGTCTGAAAGCGGCCTGATGACCCTAGCGGTGCGGACCATCGTCCCATCCGGAAACCCGTCCCCGCGTGCGTCAATCCATACGGCGTAGATGCTGAGCTCCCCGAATACCAAACTCCAGATCGTCTCCGACCATCCAAGCTTCGTCAGGTCCGACCCTCAATTCATAGGGGACGGCGTCCTTGACCCTCCCATTCAACCAGTTGCTGTATATGGGTAACGATATCAGAAGGCTGTCCAAGCCGACGACACGAATTCCAAGTTCGGCTTCGAATTGGGTTTCGAAAATGGATATAAACTCCAGCAATAAACCCACCGTCCTGTTATCATAGTATGTGGGGTGATTAGATTTGACTGACTGCCAAAACAACGCCATTCGCAACCTGGCCATCATAGCCCACGTCGACCACGGTAAGACCACTCTGGTCGACGCGTTGTTGAAACAAGGCCAAGTCTTTCGAGACCACCAACAGGTGGGCGCTTTGATTATGGACACCAACCCTCTGGAACGAGAGCGCGGCATTACCATCCTGGCCAAGAACGCCTCGGTCTCCTACGGAGGTGTCCGGATCAACATTATCGACACGCCGGGCCACGCCGATTTCAGCGGCGAGGTGGAACGTGTCATGAATATGGCCGATGGCTGCCTGCTGTTGGTGGACGCCGTCGACGGCCCCATGCCCCAGACTACCTATGTATTGCGCCAAGCCCTCCAGCAGAACGTCACACCAATGGTCGTCATCAACAAGATCGACCGCCCTGAGGCCCGCGTGACGGACGTGGTCGCCATGGTCCAGGACCTGTTCTTGGAACTGGCTACGAGGGCGGACCAACTGGATTTTCCAGTGCTGTACACCTCGGCCCGCCAAGGTTGCGCCACCACGGACCCGGACGTGCCAGGGGTGGATATGCAGCCTCTCTTCGAAGCGATCTTGGAGTCGGTGCCGCCGCCCACCGGCGACCCCGGCGCCCCGCTGCAAATGCTGGTGGCGGCCTTGGACTACGACAACTACCTGGGTCAAGTGTCCGTGGGCCGCATCTCCAATGGCACGCTCCGGCTTCGGGATGACGTGGCCTTGCTGAGCCGCGACGGCCAAACAACCACCCACAACCTCGAGCGCATCTTCGTGTTCCGGGGTATGGAGCGAGTTGAAGCGCCCGAAGCCCACGCAGGGGACATCGTGGCTGTGACTGGCCCTGAAGACGTGTCCATCGGCGACACCATTGCTTCGCCGGAAAACCCGGAGGCCTTGCCGACCATCGACATAAACGAGCCCACGGTACGCATGACCTTCGGAGTGAGCACTTCTCCCTTCATGGGCCAGGAGGGTGTCCATTGCACTTCCCGCAATCTTAACGATCGGCTGATTAGAGAATTGCGGACCAACGTCAGCCTGCGAGTGGACGCCACTCCCAGCCCGGACGTGTTCGTCGTCGCGGGACGGGGAGAGTTGCACCTGTCCATTCTCGTCGAGACAATGCGCCGTGAACAATTCGAGTTTCAGGTGTCCCGTCCCACACCCGTCACCAAGGTGATCGACGGCAAAGTATACGAGCCCTACGAAATTCTGAATATCAGTACTCAAGAAGAGTATGTGGGTGTGCTGACCGAGCATCTCTCCGCCCATATGGCTCAGCTCCGGGACATGCGGTACGGCGAGAACGGTTACGTCCACATGGAATACAAGATACCTACCCGGGGACTGATCGGATTCAACGCCTTCTTCCTTCGGACCACCCGGGGCGATGGAGTGAAGAGCAGCTTCTTCACCTCCTACGAGCCTATGGAAGGTGAAATCAAGGGCCAGCGCGGCGGTGCACTCGTGGCGTCCGAGGGCGGCGCGGCTGTCACTTATGGCTTGCTCAACGCACAAGGTCGGGGCGACACCTTCATCGACGCAGGCGTTATGGTCTATGCAGGGATGATTGTCGGCTCCCACCGCCGAGAGGGCGACATTGAAATCAACGTCTGCAAGGAAAAGAAGCTGACCAACATGCGGTCGTCGACAGCCGACGTGTCCAAGCGCCTCAACGCCACTGTGAGGATGAGCCTGGAGGAGGCGCTGGCGTTCATCTCTGACGATGAACTGCTGGAAGTCACGCCGCTGAATCTTCGTCTTCGCAAGGCGGAACTCTCTGCCTTGGAACGTAAACGTAAACGGCGCGACGGAGCCCGCAGCCGGGATTAAGAGATCTGTCTGCGCTCCGCCCTGAACACTCAAGAAACGGACTCCCCGACCGATGGGACGCTTTTCCTAATAACTCCGGCGAGGACCGACCGTTGGCCAGTCTGCTCCAGCACGGTTACGACCAAAAACGAGTTTCCCCACATCACTTCAGGAGTGATAGTGAGAGCATAGGGCTGCGGGCGTCTATGGTTCGGCTATCGGCAAGGTCGGGTATGATTGGGACGTTGGGAAGGGTATGTCCGGGTCCACGCGGCGGAGCAGATACGCCTCCGATGCCATTATCTCGTCGACTCTTTCAGGGAATTCCTCGAATCGATCGGCAAATGCCCGGATAAGGCGTCCCGACAAGGCGCCGCAGTCATCACTTCCCAAAAAGACCGCCAATTCCGCCGCCCGTTCGATGGACGCCCCTTGACCGGAGGTCACTTGCACGCCCCGTTCATAGGTGGCATGATCGCCGATGGCCAACGACAGGTCCCGGGTTTCCTCCCACATCCTGGTATGGATGGAGCCGGGACTGATGGCGTTCACGGTTATAGGAGTATCCTTCAACTCCAACGCCAGATTCTCCGTCAGGTTAACGATGCCGGTCTTGGCCGCATCATAGGCGGAAGTGTTGGGACCGCCGACTCCCGACATGTTGACAATGCGGCCCCGGTTCTGTTTCAGCATCGACGGCAGGACCGAGTGGCAGCCGTAGAACACTCCCATCAGATGCACGGCTATCGTACGGGCCCACTCATCCGGGTCGTTGTCCCAGACCCGGCCTACCGGGCCGATGTTGCCTGCGTTGTTGACCAGTATGTCGATAGCGCCGTAATGTCCCAGAACTTGTGAGACAGCCCGGTCCAACTGCTCGCGGTCAGACACGTCGCCGGCGATGGTCAAAGCTTCAGCTCCGAAACGCTTTTTAACCAGCAGCGCCGTTTCCTCAAGTTCGGCTGCGGTGCGGGACAGCAGCGCCAGCCGAGCCCCCTCGGCGGCGTAGGCCTGCGCGATGGCCCTCCCTATGCCACGGCCTCCGCCTGTGATGAAGGCGATGCGCCCGTCCAGCCTTTTTTGGTCAGTCATTGGTCAGCCTCCTGACAGTCCCCGGGTTGAACGCCGGGATGGTAGAATTAAACTCTATTCTACATCCCTCAATCCTGCCTTTATCACAGCGCGGAGGTATACGATGTCGGACAACAGGGAAGTGGTAACCTTCACCAGCATGGCCGAAGGCACCCGGGACGACTACGAGCTGCTGGATCGGCTGGAGGCTGAGTTTTCCAAAGGAACGGCCGACCATGTGTTGACGATGCTTCGTGACCTGGCCGGGTCGCTGTCCGGATATAAGATTGATCGTCTGGAGCATTCGCTGCAATGCGCCAGCCGGGCCCACCGGGACAGAGCCGACGAGGAGCTTGTAGTAGCGGCACTGCTGCACGACATCGGGGACCTGCTGTCGCCATTCAACCATAGCGAGCTGGCCGCAGCGGTGCTTCGCCCCTATGTCTCCGAGAAAACGCACTGGATAGTGCTCCACCACGGCCTGTTTCAGAGCTACTACTACGCCCACCATACGGGCGGTGACCGCAATGCCCGGGATGCCTACCGCGACCATCAGTGGTATCAGGACACTGTGGAGTTTTGCCACCGGTGGGACCAGCCATCTTTCGACCCTGACTACGAATCCCTGCCCCTGGAGTTCTTCGAACCGATGGTGCGGCGCATCTTTAGCCAGCCGCCTTTCCATGGCGGCAGCGGCAGTCAGCTGCCAGACAGTTAAGAAAGAGACGTCGGAACAAGGAGCACAGCCCCCGCCGCCACCGGGCTGGGACCAGTGTTCGACTGTAAGTCAAGAACGAACCTCAATACGAAGGTTCTTGATTTCGTGTAGTGTGGCGGGCCTAACTTAACGGTAGGCAGCACCACCTTTGAGATGTGGTTGGTGGTGGGAGTCCATGAACGGCGTCAGCTATATTTGCCGATCATGTTGCCTCGCAGGGAGCGTTCCGGCAGGGGAGGGAACTGGGTTGCCGCCTCGAGCCAGAGTGTAGGAGCCTGGTCCGTCGCCATCGACAACCGGCTGGACACCTGGCTGGCACCGCAGGAACTCAAAGACTGTCACCTCGCCGAAATGGACCGGACTGCTTCCTCCATCGGGCGGAGCCTCCAAGGATAACTTGATGCGCTGGACTTTAGGCTCTACTTGAAGGAGGTCGAAACCCTGACGCTGCTTTTCGTGGGAGAGGAATCGCCCACCTCGACCCTGGAGCACCAGCGGTTTATGACCGAGCAGTTGCCGGACTCCCCGTTGGTAGTCTATCCTGGGCTGAATTACAGCATCAACGCAATCCCCCGGAGCGGTGCACACAACAGGTACGGGAGTTTGTCGCTTCACGGGCCCTTTAAGGAGGGAATTATGTCCTACTACATGTATGTTGCGGTGCAAGAAGACAACAAAATATCGGTCTTTACCGTGGACCACCAAACCGGAGGTCTTACGCATCAAGACGACGTGCCCGTGCCCGGCGGGCCCTTTACCCTAGCGATCAGTCACGACCGCAATTATCTGTATGTCGGCTGCCGGGAACCCGCTCAGTTAATCAGTTTCCGGATTGACCAGTCCGGCGGAGGCCTCACGCAGACGGGGGCAGTGCCGTTGGAGGCAAGTCCGGCCTACGTATCCACGGACCGCAGGGACAGGTTCGTGCTGTCGGCCTATTACCATGACGCGCGTGTGGGGGTGCACCCCATAGGGGATGACGGGTCGGTGGAAGGGCCGCCCGTCGAATGGCTGGAAACGGCGAGAGGGGCCCACGCGATGGAGACCGACCCGACCAACAGCTACGCTTTCGTCCCCCACATAGCTGGAAACGGCCCCAATGCCATCTGGCAATTCAAGTTCGACGAGAACACGGGCCATATTACCCCCAACTCGCCCGCCACAGTGGAACCGGAAGAATTCTTGGGGCCTCGCCACTTTTGCTTTCATCCGTCCCTGGACGTCCTCTACTTCTCCAACGAACAGGGGTGCAGCGTGAGCGGATACCGGCTGGACACCGCCGCGGGAACGCTGTCGCTCTTCCAGACTATAACCACTTTGCCGCCAGAGGGCTTCACGGAGCGGAACACCTGCTCGCAGATCCAGGTCACGAGGTCGGGGAGGTTCCTGTATGCGCCAAACAGGGGACATAACAGCATCGCTTGTTTCTTGGTGGACACCGCCACGGGAGAGTTGACTGCCAACGGCATCGTTCCCTCCGAAGCCATACCCAACGCTCTATGCCTGGGACCAGGGGACCGTTTCATCTATTCCGCCGGCCATGAATCCGGCCAAATGGCCACCTTTAGCGTCAACCCGGATTCGGGGGAGTTGACCCGGGTGGGGACAATTCCATTGGGCAACAATCCAGGATGGATATCTATTGTAGAGTTGCCGAGGTAAATTACGACACCGTCACAGAAGGAGCACACCGCCAAGCTCAGAAATGCCCCCAAAGGGTGACGTCTCCCCTGACTTCTCCGGTGATAGGGGACGCGATCCAGAGCGTCTCGCAACCTCACCATCCCCATCTCCCCACCAAACTTGACGATAGACAGAACCATATTCGAGATGTGGCTCGTTCTGGTAGGCTCACCAAAGTCTGTCACTGCAAGATCATAACGAGGGCGGCATGGCCGGCCTTGTTGGCTCCCCCGCTCGCAGTACCATGTCGTCCTGCATCGTCAACGTTCGTAGTACAGTCTCCTCCGGCCCGCCACTTCCGGGCAATCTCAATAACCACGCGCCTGTCCATGCACGTACATCCTGCGGATAGTATGATAGTTTGGGTAAAACGATATGCTATTTGTATCCGACATCAGCAAAGTCTACTCAAACAGGACCCTGTTCAGTGGGCTCACACTAAACGTAGCTGCCGGGGACCGTATTGCACTGGTAGGCCCAAACGGCTCCGGGAAGACCACGCTCATGGATATCCTGGCAGGCGAGACCGCCCCGGACACTGGGAGCATATCCAAGCGGCGTAACGTTACTATGGGCTATCTCAAGCAGGAACCAACGTCGTTTACCGGCAAGCCCCTGCTCGAAGAGGTGTTGGACGCCCGCACCGAGGCAAACGCCCTCGTGGTTAAGATTGCCGACGCACAGGAAGCGCTGTCATCAGAGACCGACCCAGTGCGCCAAGGCTTTCTGGTGGACCGCCTCAGCAAGCTTGACAGGGCTTTGGAGGCCGCTGGTGGAGACGACCGCGAGCACGAGGCTAAGGCGATCCTCTCAGGCCTTGGCTTTAAGCAGGGGGACTTTCTCCGGCCAATGAGTGAGTTCAGCGGTGGTTGGGTCATGCGGGCATGCCTGGCCAGGATTCTGTTCAGGAAGCCCAATCTCTTGCTCCTCGACGAGCCAACCAACCACCTGGACCTTGATGCAAACTTGTGGTTTGAGAAATACTTGTCCAATTTTCAAGGCGGCGTGCTCGTCACATCTCACGATCGGGCTTTTCTGAATCAGACCGCAACCAAGGTTCTTGCCATAGAGCCGGATGAGGTGGCGCTTCACACGGGCAACTACCACGACTATCTCGTTGCACGCGAGAGCACACTTCAGAACAAGCGGGCAGCCTCCGCCAGGCAGCAACGCGAGATAGCTAAGCAAATGCGCTTTGTGGAACAGTTTCGCTCCAAGGCAACGAAGGCCAGCCAGGTGCAAAGCCGTTTGAAGCAACTGGAGAAAATACAGATCATCAAGTTGCCAAGGGCCACCAGGAAGGTCCGCTACTCCTTCCCGGAGCCTCCGCGTAGCGGTTCCGAGGTCATAAAACTGACCAATGTAAGCAAGTCCTACGGCGATATCGTGGTCTACCGAGGCATGGACCTGACGCTTTCGCGCGGCGACCGTGTTGCGCTAGTCGGACCGAACGGCGCCGGGAAGACAACCATGTTGAAGATACTTGCAGGCGTCGTACCGATTGATAAGGGGGAAAGAAAGACCGGCCACAACGTCGTCACTACCTATTACGCCCAGCACGTGCTTGAACTCCTCAACCCGAACAATACACTCATTGAGGAATTGCAGCAGTCCGCGCCAATGGAGTCGGAGCAGAACCTGCGCACGACCCTCGGCGGCTTTCTATTCAGCGGCGACGATGTGCGCAAGCCTATTTCCGTACTGTCCGGCGGTGAAAAGGCCCGAGTGGCCCTGGCTAAGCTGCTACTTCAGCCAACCAACCTGCTCCTCATGGATGAGCCTACCAATCACCTTGACATCGCTTCCCGGGAAATTCTCGCAGATGCCCTTGGCGATTATCACGGCTCTATCTGTTTTATTACCCACGACCGCACTCTTATACATCAGGTTGCAAACAAGATTGTGGAGATAGACGAGGGCAGGCCCACGGTTTTCCCCGGAGACTACGACAGTTATCTCTACCGAAAGCAGACTGAGGCCGATAAACGGAGCGCCAACTCAAGGGCAAATGGAACGACCGGGAATGCTTCAGGACGAGGCCAGGCTATGAGCCGCTCCCGTCAGCCGATCGGCGCCGAGGAGCGGCAGCGCCAATCGCTTACAAAAGAGGCCCACAGACTCGCGATGCAGATAGAGAACATCAATGTTTCCCTGATTGACCACGAGACCCGCATTGCGGAGTTGGAGGCCATGTTCTCCAGCCCCGACCTGTTTGACGAGCCCAGCCAGATTGTCTCCTCAGGAGAGCAATACCGTGTCCTCAAAGAGGAGGTGCAGTCCCTCTGGGATGAGTGGGAGAGGTTGGCGTTGGAAGCGGAGAACGTCGACAGCAAGCTGACAGCCTTGAAGCCGGCACGCAGCGGCTAGTCACGTCTTCGGCAAGTGGCGTCGCGAGTCTATGTATGTGGTTCGGACCTTTCGGCATGCGGGCTCAATCTCAAGTCGCGGCAGCGTGAAAAAGCACACGCTCGCCGAAGCTGTGACCTCTGATGTATGTTCCGTCGGTTATACTATTCTGAGACATCTGAGTCCGTGGGATGCCTCGGCCATTCCCGCATCTTCCCGGTTCCCTTTTCCGAGAGCGCCTCACGGCAAAGGAGGTCGAAGATGAGGTCCTCCGTAACCCTCGAAGACGTCCAGCGGGCCCGGAACGCTATAGCTCACCTGGCGCTCAGGACGCCCATGTTGCCCGCGCACTCTCTGGGCCAATTGGCGGGGTGTGAGCTTCTCCTGAAAGCCGAGAACCTACAGAGAGCGGGCTCCTTCAAGGTCCGAGGCGCCGCCAACAAGATCGCCGCCTTGAGTCCAGACCAGAGGGCCAGGGGCGTAATTGCCGCAAGCGCCGGCAACCATGCCCAGGGAGTCGCCTTGGCGGCGGCCGATCTTGGCATACCCTGCACCATCGTAATGCCCACGGGCGCTTCCATCCCCAAGGTGGAGGCCACCCGAGGCTACGGCGCTACGGTGATCCTCCAAGGTGATGACTTCGACCAGGCCCAGAGACACGCCCGGCGCGTCATGCGGGAAAACGGCATGACCTTCATCCCCGCCTTCGACGATCCGGCGATCATAGCAGGGCAGGGGACCATTGGCCTGGAGATGCTAGAGCAGGCGGAGAACCTGGACAGGGTTGTAGTGCCCGTGGGAGGGGGAGGCCTGATATCGGGCATCGGGCTGGCCATAAAGGAGACCTCGCCTGGAGTCAGGGTGATTGGAGTGCAGGCTGAGGCATCCACCGCCGTTGTCGACTCATACAAGGCCAACCGGCGCATCACCGTCAAGGGGCAGGCCACCGTGGCTGACGGCATTGCCGTGGGAACGCCGGGCAAGATCACCCTTCCCCTGGTTTCCCGCTACGTCGATGACATGGTCGTAGTCGAGGAAGACGAGATCACTCAGGCCATGATGCTGCTCCTGGAGAGAAGCAAGCTGCTGGTGGAAGGAGCCGGCGCCGTCGGACTTGCCGCCGTGTTGGGAGGCAAAATTCAGGTCGCTGACGAGAGGGTGGCGGTAGTGCTTAGCGGCGGCAACGTGGACGCTCACCTGATTGCGCGGGTGGTGGAGCACGGAATGGCCCACGCAGGCCGCTACCTCGTGCTGCGGGTCACGTTGGAGGACCGTCCCGGTCAGCTGAACCGTCTGCTGAACATCGTATCCAGCTCCGAAGCGAATGTGCTGGACATAGGCCATCTCAGGCACTCCCCGTCAGTGCACATGGGCCAAGTAGAGATCCAGCTTACTCTGGAGACCAGGAACTATGCCCACACCGTGGAGGTGCGGGAACGGCTGCGCAACGCGGGGTACGCGCCCCATGAGAGCGAGCCGGCCGACGACCTTCCCTCGCACTCGGATGGCGCGTCGGCTCCGTAGGAGTGGGTCTCTGGTCTATAGTCTATCACTCCCCTGCTCTTCTATCGTCGCAGAGGGAACATAGAGAAATGGCTGGGGTGGTCACATAGTGTGGATGATCGGTGAGAATTGGGAACTCACAGTTCCGCCACCACCTGAAAGACGGTACTGCCTACAGTACACTTAGGCCCACCATCGGGTAAAGTAGGGAGAACAGACCCGTTCAGGGCCACCCTTTCGGCTGACCTCCCGGGTATCAAGCTGTCGTCTGGCATGGGGACGGTGTATCTGAGAAGAGCGTCGCCGGGCACGACGACGATCTCCTTGACGAAGGACTGGATGAATGCCCTGGGCTCGGTCAGCTCGCTCTCGTTGAGGAAGTCCTTCATGTCCTTGGCGTAGGCCGCAATCGTGTTCACGTTGTCCAGTACCTTCCGGCGCTGGGCGAGGTCCGCCCTAGCCTGCTCAGCAAAGTACTCAAGCCGCTCTTGCCGCTCCCGATGCTCTCTGATGCGGTCCGAGGCGTCGGCCATAGCGGTGTCGGTCGTCTCGATGTGGTGCCAGATGCGCCCCAGTTTCTTCTTCACGTCCTCTAGCTCATCCTCGATGGCCCGAAGACTCTTGCGCTGCTCTCGGGTCACGCCGTCCATCTCCTCGGCCACCACCTTCACGAGTTCCCGGATGTTGCCCTTCGTGAGGACGTTGGAGCGGATCTTGGCGATGACCAGTTCCTCGAATCGGCGGGCGTTGAGCGTCGGAGTGTTGCAGGCGTCCTTGCCGAAACTGATGTTCGACTGACAGACGTAGTAGGAATACTGGCCGCTCTTGGCGAACCGGCCGGTGAGGGGCATCTTGCACGCCTCACACTTGACCAGGCCGCTGAGCAGGTAGGAGCTTCCGACTCTGCGGGGGTGGCTGAACTTGGGCGCCCGGGAGCTCAGGCGCTTGCCAACGAGTTGGAACTGGGCCTTGGTGACGATGGCGGGGAACGCCTTCTCCACCCGGACGGGTTCGCCCTTGTCCTTGGCGTTCGCGCCCCAGACCAATGTGCCCGTGTACGCCTCGTTGGTGAGGATGTTGTGGACGCTGGTCCTGGCCCAGAGCTTTCCCCTGGGGCTGGAGATGCCCTCTTTGTTGAGGGCGCGGATGATTTCGAGCGTCCCGTTTCCGGCCTCCGCCATGTCGAACATGCGCTTGACGATGGGGGACATATCCGAGTTGATCTCCAGGGTGGGTCTCTTTTTGGGACCGTCCTGCACCATGACCCGGTTGTAGCCGTAGGGGGCATGGCTGGAAACCCAGAAGCCTCTCGATGCGGCCTCGCGCATCCCTCTCGTGACCTCCTGAGCGAGATTCTCGCTGTAGAACTCGTCCACGCTCTCGATGATGGCCTCCATGAGCTTGCCCGTCGGTGTGTCGTCGGCGTGCTCGGTGATGGACACAACCCTGATGCCCTTGCGCCGGAGCATGGACTTGAAGGCGACGGCGTGCTCGCGCTTGCGGGTGAACCTGGAGAACTTCCAGACGAGGATTTCCTTGAAGGGGGCAATCGTCCTAGAAGCCTCGTCGATCATCTTGCGGAACTCCGGCCTGTCGGCGATACGGCCGCTCTCGGCCTCGTCGATAAACTCGCGGGCGACCAGGTAGCCGTTCTTCTCGGCGTAGTCCCTGAGCGCCCTGAGCTGGGCGGCAACGGACAGGTCCACGTCCTGCCTGTCGCTGGAGACTCTGGCGTAGAGGGCCGCTGGCGTGTGGTCGTATCGTTCAATCATCGGTTCCTCCTGCTTGTCTCTTCCTGTTCGGCCTGGCGTGAGCGCCGCATGTGCATCCGTTCCTGTCTGCGCCACTCCCTCTCCTCCAAGTAGAGGCGGAATGCCTCGCGCAGAAGCTCACTCACGGTGCGGCCCTCCTCCTCGACCACCTGCCTCAGCTGCTCGTCCATCTCCGGTGGCAGGGAGAAGGTGATGACCCTTCTTTTCCTCGGCATGTTTCTTGCCTTTCATGGTCATACCTGGTCTTACCCTTATCATGAACGAACCGGCCTGCCGCTGTCAAGGTCCGGGCCTCTGTAAGAGGCCCTCAAAATCGGGTAAAATGGGGTGGTAGACACTTCGAAGGAGAGGCTCTCTCTATGGGGACTTTCAAGTGGCCGCTGCGCATATCCAGCATGGACGGCCAACAGGCCCAGGACATAGAGGCGACGGTGGATACCGGCGCATCGTTCACCACGCTGCCCTTCAGCCTCTTGCGAGAACTGGGCATTGAGGCTACGGGTAAGCGCGGGTTCCTGCTGGCAGACGGGCGGCGCGTCGAGATGGACTACGGGCAGGCGTGGGCCACGATAGACGGCGAGAGGTAGTCACCATCGTGGTCTTTGGACAGGAAGAGGCACCCCCTTTGCTGGGGGCCTACACCCTGGAAGGTTTGGCCCTAGCGGTCGACCCAGAAGCTCAGCGGCTGGTGCCCACGCACATGATCCTGTACTAGAACGGTATCACTAGCGCATCTAGTTGCTGATGTAAAACCGCGTGCTCACTGCCACCTTCTGTTGGTTCGCGCCAGTTGTTGATTGAGCCCACGATAACAAGGGTGCTGCACACGTGGGAGATCAAGGAATACCAAGGAGCGATGACGCTACTCGCCTTTTGCAGGCCTGTGTATAGCGAAAATGAACCTAGTTCCTTCCGTAATGTTCTTCAGAATAGGGCGATCCTTTGGCGGGACTTTGACGGTAACTGTGTCGTGCGAGAGGCGGACGGCACTCGCCGAGATTAGTATGTCTATTCTGCCCTCTGTAGTTTGAATGCTCACACTGCTCTCGCGCCCCTCGCCACCGGGACCGAAATAGTCGGCCAACGAGAGTGATCCACTTGCACTGAACGAGAGGTGCGCTCCCTCATCCAATACTTGAATTAGATTGATGGTTGATTTGGCTTGTTTTATCTCAAATTCAATTTCAAATTTGGCGGTCAACGTGTTGCCTCCGATTGGTGATCCGAATTTCCATTACCGCCTAGAGCCCACCGGGGCATTTCCTATAAGTGCGCAGCTCCCGGCTAGTGGCTACGCCCGCCCCGACCCGTTAAAGCAATGGCCTTCTAGGGGATAGTGTCAAACCGCACGTAAAATTCCTTGGTGCCTTCAATTGCCTGGAACGCCGACTCAAGCATCCTTGGAACTGGGACGTAGATCCGGTTCTTAGTGACGATTGTTGTTGTCGGGAACATCTTCCCACCTGTTTGACCCGTGTCCAAGGGTGTCTTCAATTCTATATCGTAGTAGAGGCTTATCTGGCCCGTACCTTCAGTGAAAATATAGGTGATGCGATGTGCTCCCCAAATCAGCCTTGTTGTATGCGGTTGGTGCAGGAAAATGCCGTCCCGTTTTGCCATTCGGTCCGACACCGCAAGGAACATCTGGAAATGGTTCAATCTCGGGTGCCCGGCATTTACCGTCAGAACTTTCATACTGCTCGTTAGCTCTGGACGGGAAATGGGCGGCGAGGCATAGGCTTCTTCTGGTTCCGGTGGAAGTGTTGGTGACTCGATGATGTCAGGAAATTCGTCCTCAAAGGTACCGACTTGCTCGTTGCTGACCTCCTGCCTCTGACGAGACGCTCGACGCCCTGAGGTCCTGATGACTTCCGAAAACTCTACTTTGCCAGACAAAAACTCCGCGAGGAGAGACTCTATGTCTCCGTAATCACCCTCTTGCAGCCGATACAATTCCTTGTTGGCTTGTAGCCGCTTATATAGGGCCTCATGTCCCTGTTTTTGAGAGGATGGGACATGGGGGCGGATGTGTGGGTAGATCTGTTCCCGAACAAAATCCTTTACAAATCCATCGAAAACATCGGACGCTGTTCTGTAGTAGTCAGTGACCACGTTGACGGTCGGGAGATTGCGTTCAATCGCAATATGGAGGACATCAGCCTCCAGTCGAACGCTGACGGCAACGCCGTGACTGATTGTGGCTAAGTGAATCTCTGTATTCGGCATCAGATAGTCTTCAAGTAACACATTGCGCAATCTTATGAGGAATACGGCTTCTTCCAAGGTCAGTTGAGTCTCAGGAATCAGATCGACTTTTGGAGCATCCGGCACCAATCCCAACTTGGTAAAGCTCTGGAGGTATCGGAGTTGTAAGTTGCGCCGTGGATTGGCCTGACTGACGTGGAATAAGTTAGTCCGCTCGTTAGAATGACGGTTAAGGATGGTTGGTTCTTTACCTGAATAGTAGAGCTTTGTTTTTTCCGGTTGATATTCATCGGCTTCGCCTAATGCAACCATCTCCTCAGCAGGCCGCACGGAGATACCAACCTTATAGGCAAGATTGATTAGTTTTTTGGACAGAATGTATTGCTGGAATTGCTGGTTGGTATCTGCTGCCTCAGTATCGGCCAAGTCTATGGACGCCTCGGCCTCAACCATTGCCACCAAATGCGCAACGTGCTGAATGCTCTCCCGACTTAGCGCTTCCCGTCCAGCCGTGGGCTTAAGAATGTCAAGGTTGACAAATCCAGCAAGTCCATAATCGGTTGGGACGGGTGCAGCCGCAAGACCGAAGTGGTTACGAAAGGCTTGAATAGAGCCGCCTTGCTGTACAAACAGCGCTTGACCCTCAATCGGTTCCCCGTGTAGCGCTACGTCACTGACGCGTACAAACAAACGACTTCGGTCATCGACGGACACATCTAGAGTCGCTTGGTAAGCACCGCGCACCACTTGGCGGCTGGCAATCAGGTCGAATCTGTTCGCTCTTCCAAGCAGTGTGTCCTCGTAGACCTCCTGACTAATGATTTCGCCATTCACCGAAACCGGAATTGGAAGGAACCTGACATATTGCCTAAGGTAATCACGGGCCGCTGGTGCATCGACAGTGTCTGAGGAATCAAGTTCTGCGAATACTAACGTCCCAGGTTCGCGACTCTCGGTTACACGCTCAAGGTCAACACACTCTTGGGCTATTTTAAGATCGTCGCGTTTAGCCGAACTGACCAATGTGACGCCTGAGTCAATGTGTCGGCTCTCAACACGAAGATACGTACAGACACCGAAATTTGCCATTGCCCCGATGCCAAAAGTGCCAATCACACCTGCGCGCTGCGCAAGTTCGGATTTCTTGCCACTGGCGCCAGCTCTCCAGAAATTGTCCCTCAGGACCTCCTCCGTCATCCCAATTCCGTCATCACGCACCGTTATGCTGTTGCCATTGACATTTACGTCTATCCGGTGATCTTGAATGGAAAGGTCTTGTGCTTCACAACGCATAAGGATCGCATCATAGGCATTTTGTACGTTCTCTCGTAAGAACGCCTTCGGTGAATCGTATATTTCAGATGACAGAATCTGGAGGACTCTACTCGTCTCAACATCGAAGGCAATACGCTCTTTTGTCCCTTCGATCATATTCCCAACCTCGCCTGGTACTTTGTCCTCATATCGACTACCGCACTGTCTGAAGATTGGGTCACCATTGTCAGTTTCAAGATTTCCACCAAACGATCTTGTCTGCCTTCGTCCCATAAAGCGTCCATCAATGCAATTGTTTCAGCAGAGTTTTTGGGGGGATCGAACACCGAAACAATGTTGGAGGCATCGTCAAGATGGAGAAGACAGTCGAGCAGAATAGGACGTGCCAAATCATCACATGGAACGAGCGGCATGAGCAGTTCTGCAGCATCAGTGAACTGGCTCTTGTCGTAATATTCTGACGCCCTCTGTAGCAGTCCGGTATTGTGATTGAATCTTACAGAAGGCTGAGGTGGAGCATCAAACTGAAAGCTTAAGCGACCCTCGGAACTCGGCGTTACCGAGCTTTGACCCCAAATCGGCATCTGCAACTTATCGTTCTGCATCTCCCTGACATGCAAATAGCCAGACATCGTCTCAGTGTCTAACTCTACTATGTTGTATGCGCGTCTGAATCCGTAAGCTGCACCCCCGCATAGCGTGCCGGCACTAATTACAGTGATCCGGCCGTCCGACCCATATCGAAACCGAGTATCGAGGTACTGTGGTTTGTGTTGATGTCCGTGAAATCCGAGGCTGAACCCGCCATCGATGAAATTCTGAACGGTATCGGGGTCCATATAGTCGACCTGCAATGGCGATCCTTCAATGTTGTGATGCCAGACGGCAAGGCGAAGTCTGCCTTCATTCGCGCTTGCGCGAAGAAGTTCACCGGCGCTCGCGATGCAATCAGGATGTATCGCTCCTTGCCTGTTCAGAAGGTCGTTGTTGTGACAACTGCAGAAGCCAACTACGGTAATGCCCCAATTTGGAAAGTCGAACACGTCAAACTGTGCCTCAGGCTCAGCTGTATAGAAGCGTTGCCCATCATAGAATCTGTTGTAGAAGTCGACGAACGCCGCAAAGCGTTGCTTGTACATCTCTGGACTTACGATCCTGTAGAGGGCGAATTCCCTCCAAGACCACCGCAGAGGAGATTCTGGCGTAAAGAGTTCTTCGACAAATCTGCGTTTGGTATTTGCGCCTACGTCCATATCAATAGGTTCGAGGCTCTGCTGAAAAGCGTAGTCGCTAACATCGTGATTGCCGGGAACAACAATAACACGTTGTTTGTCACCTTCTACAAACTCATCAGCAAGGCCAGTCAAGAATTCCAGTGCTTCTTCGTACTGGTTACGCAAAACGGTTTCTGGGTCGGAGGCACCGTGGTTCACACCCTGTATGAGGTCCCCGCTTACGATGATCAGTTCAGGAGGTCGAATGTGTGGAAACTCTTGAGTTGTATATCGGTCACGATCTCTCTTCAGAGATTCGAGCAGGATCGGATTGCGAAGAGGGTTCTCAACGTCACGGTGAAGGTCTGATATATGCAGTACAGTTAACTTCATCGTTGCCATATCCTGCAATGGTTCATCCTAAACCTGTTATACGGACCCTGTGTTTAGTAACGAAGGCTCGGTTGTTGTATTCGATAGGAAGCCTGTAGCAAGAACCAAGCATCCACGGAATTCACTGGGCGCAGCCCACCGCGGTGGCGGAGGATACCCTAGTCGACATCTTATGCTTAGTCTCAAGAGAAAAGCAATATCAAGGCGGACTTGCTAATTCTAGTTGCCCAGTCTTTCTCTTATTCCTAGCCGTCAGACTCCAGAGTGTCCCTCGCTCTCGTGCCGAACCCATCTCACTGCTTGTTGGATTCCGGGTTAGCCTCGTCAAGCGTGAGGGCCTCTGCCACGGGCTGCTGCTGGAAGTGCAGGTAAGGCTCTTGGCGAAGGCTAGGCCGTTCGGCATCTTGGCGTCGACATTCACCGCCTCGGTGAACAATTCCGGATACCGGCACTTCGTCTCCAGCCAACGTTGGCGGGACTGGAGGGGGCAGGCGACGCAGGGAGAGCGTCCCCGGGGTCTGTCGCAGCGGGCGCCCAACCCCTATTGACGGGTTGATTGCACCGGACCGTCCAGCGCCATGTCGGCGGCGTTCCTGCCGGGTATGCGACTATCGTTGGGCATGGGGATCGTATAGCTGATGAGGGCGTCGCCGGGCATGACGACGATTTCCTTGACGAAGGACTTGACGAAGGCCCTGCGTTCTGTCGGCTCGCTCTCGTCGAGGAAGTTCCTCATCTCCTTGGCATAGGCCGTAATCGTATTCACGTCGTCGAGGACCTTGAGGCGCTGGGAGAGCATCTCCCTGGCATCCTCCGCCGCATCCTCCAAGCGCTCCTGCCGGTCCTGGAGCTCCTTGATGTGGACCGAGGCGTCGGCCATAACGGTGTCGGACGTTGCTATGTAGCGCCAGATGCGGTCCAGCTGCCGCTTCACATCCTGAAGCTCATCCTCGATGGTCTTCAGCCTCTTACGCTGCTCTCGGGCCACGCCGCCCATCTCCTCGTCCACCACCTTCACCAGGTCTCGGATACTGCCCTCGGTTAGGATGTCGGAGCGAATCCTGGCGACCACCAACTCCTCGAAGCGGCGGGCGTTTAGCGTGGGAGTCTCGCACGCGTCCTTGCCGAAATTGATGTTCGACTGGCAGACGTAGTAGGAATACTGACCGCTCTTGGCGAACCGGCCGGTGAGCGGCGTGTTGCACGCCTCACACTTGACCAAGCCGCTGAGCAGGTAGGAGCTTCCGACCCTCCGGGGGTGGCTGAACTTGGGCGCCCGGGAGCTCAGATGCCCTCCGACACGGAGGAACTGGGCCTTGGTGACGATGGCGGGAAACGCCTTCTCCACCCGCACCGGCTCGCCCTTGTCCTTGGCGTTGATTCCCCAGACTAGGGTGCCCGTGTACGCCTCGTTGGTGAGAATGTTGTGGACGCTGGTCCTGGCCCAGAGCTTCCCCTTGGGGCTGGAGATGCCTTCGTTGTTGAGGGTGCGGATGATTTCGAGCGTCCCACCTCCTGCCTCCGCCATGTCGAACATGCGCTTGACGATGCGGGACGCATCGGAGTTGATCTCCAGGGTGGGTCTCTTTTTGGGACCGTCCTGCACCATGACACGGTTGTAGCCGTAAGGGGCGTGGCTGGAAATCCAGAAGCCTCTCGATGAGGCTTCCCGCATACCCCTGGTGACCTCCTGGGCGAGATTCTCGCTGTAGAACTCGTCCACGCTCTCGATGATGGCCTCAAGGAGCTTGCCCGTCGGGGTGTCGTCAGCGTGCTCGGTGATGGAGACGACGCGAACTCCCTTGCGCCGGAGCATGGACTTGAAGGCGACGGCGTGCTCGCGCTTGCGGGTGAAGCGGCTGAATTTCCAGACGAGGATTTCCCTGAAGGGGGCCTCGGGCTTGGTAGCCTCGTCGATCATCCTGCGGAACTGGGGGCGGTCGGCGATGCGGCCGCTCTCGGCCTCGTCCACGAACTCTCCGACGACCATGTAGCCGTTCTTGCGGGCGTGGTCTCGGAGCGCCCTGAGCTGTGCGGAAACGGACAGGTCCACGTCCTGGCGGTCGCTGGAGACTCTGGCATAGAGGGCCGCTGGCGTATAGTCGTCTCGTTCAGCCATTCGTCTACCCTCCTTCTCTAGCGTCCTGTCCGGTCCGTCCATCCCTCGGCCCGGCGCCCGCCCAAAGCCAGGGGCGGCTCACACGCCGCAGTGACCCTCGCACTCGTTCCCGAACCCGTCCGCCTGCCCTCCGGCTCCCAAGACCGCCTCGTCGAGGTCGACCGCCTCGGCCAAGGGCATGCGAAGCATGTGCAGGTATGGGGTCTTGTCCAAGGCGAGCCCTTCTCGCAGGTTTGCGTCGATCTCCACCGCCTCGGCGAACAGCCCCGGCCACCGGCGCTTCGCCTCCACCCAACGCTGGCGTGACTGGAAGGGGCAGGCGACGCAGGCCGAGCGTTCCAGGGGCCTGTCGTAGCGGGCCGCCCACCAGTCGGCGCAGTCGCTGCGGGACATGCCCGCCTCGATGAGCGGGTAGCGGTTCGTCATCCAACGGTCCCGGGAATCCTTCATGCGCATGGCCTCGTCGGTGGAGATGCCGAGCCACAGCTCGACCGTCGTTCCGGCGGGGACGCGCTGGCGGGGCCGCAAACCCAACAACTCCCGTATCCTGCGGCGGATGGGTCGGATCTTGTAGTTGGTGGTGCACTGGCGTCTGCCGATGCCGTCGCCCTGCCCGTCGCGCCCCTTGAGGTAGACGGGTATGTCCACGTAGCTGCGTGAGCCGGAGTGGTTGGTGAGGGCCTTCACGTCCTCGCGGAGGCTGCGCCCGTTGTCCACGACGTGCAGGGGGAAACGGAGCTGCCCCGCAAGCCATTCGATGTGCTCGTAGATGCTGGGCGGCTCCCAATGGGTGTCGGCGAAGATGGCGCAGTCGGGGATGCGGTCGAAGGCTCCCTGGCTTGCCATGAGCGCCATGACGGAGGACTGCACTCCTCCGCCGAAGCTGAGGACGGTCAGGGTCGGATGCGAATTCATCAGCTCGCCTCCTCGCCGCCGTCGGGCGCAGCCTCGGGCGGGGGCGACGCGTCCCCGTGCTTGCGCATGTAGGAGCGGATGGCGACCTTTGCCCAGATACGCAGGCCCTTGCGGAACATCCTCCGCTGCTCCGGGGTATAGGCCGCCGGGCCGTCCTCTCCCGTCCTCTCCTGACTGTTGTGTTCATTCTGTGCGGTGGTATCTTTCATGTTGCGTAGTCTCAGCGGCGTCTGGTGGGCCGCTGGCCTCTCATTACGGGATTGCGGCTGGGCCGCCGGCGCCGACGGAACGGGCGGGCGCCGGCAGCATCCAGCCGTCTCAGGCCCCACCGTGCCGCCGTTGCGCCTGCGCCCGGCGGGGCCGATTGTCTAGCTGTGCTCCTTGAAGAAGCTCATCTGGAAGCTCTCGGTCACGAGGATCGCCATGCCTCCGGGCATCCGTGCTGCGAAGCGGAAGAGGGCGTGCATGGCCCAGCCTCGGGGCTCGACGCCGTTGCGCCACCGGTGGACCAGCTTGGGGTCCACGCCGATGGCCCTGGCGAAGGCGGCCCACGTGAGGCCGCTGACCTCGTGCAGCCGTTCGAGGCGCTTGGGGAAGTCCTCCGCCAGCACGGCGGCCTGGAGGGCTAGGTCCTGTTCCTCGTCGAAGGTCTGTTCCGTGATCCCGTCGAAACGGGACGAATCGTTATGGTTCGTCATCTCTAACCTCCATAGTGAAAAGTTGGTCGAAGTCGTCGAAACCCAGGGCCCTGAGCATCCGGCGGCGAATGCGACCGGAGGGTGTGCGCCCCGCGTTGACCAGCATCGAGATGTAGCCGGGGCTGACCCCGACCTCCCTGGCGAGCCAGTTCTGGGAGCGGTTCAGCAGCGTGAGCCGCTCCCATAGGGCCGCCGTGTTGAGCCGGACAACGGTCCGTCCACCACGCCTCCGGGGGCCTTTCTTACTGTTGTGGTCGTCTTGCGAACGCATGGCTCTCAGCCTTCCTTTGGGGAAGGAAGCGCGAGCCGTCGCGCCGCTTCCCCGATGTCAGTCGTTGGTCATTGCGGCGGCATGGCCTGGGGGGACTGCCAGTCGTCCGGGGCGCGCCATGCGCGTCCCAGCGGCCCCATCTGCTCGATGGCGGCCTTGTGGGAGACCCACAGGGGCACGGCCACGCCCTTGGCCTGCATCTCGTCCCGCGCCAGGCGCAGGAAGTGGGTGTGTGCGATCTCGTCGTCGAAGACGATGAGGACGGAGGGCCGCGTGCCGTGGTCGTCGGTGGGCCGGTGAGAGGAGAAGTAGCGCAGATAGGGGGCAAGGCGCTCCGACATGGTCGAGGGCCGCACGGCCCTCCGCTCCCACTCCAGCAGGAAGGGCCATGTGGTCTCGCCCTTTCTGAGGACGCCGAAGGCGTCGGGGTTGACCGAGCGCATCCCGTCGCCGTGCTTGAAGTGCCGGGAGGCCCTGCGGGGCGGGTCGACCTGGGAGACCTCCCACTCCAGGAGGCCCGCCTGCACGGTCATGGCCGCAAGGAAGGAGTGGACGGCGGCGGTGTGCTCGACGTTCCTGAGCAGCTGGCGGCTCCTCGCGCCGGTCACGTTGTCCCAGACGAACGGGGTGCCGGGGAACAGGGGAGCGGCGCTCCACCGCTTCTTCGCGACGGCCACGGACGTCCGGTCCCTGCGGGCCAGGAGGGCCAGGGCCCGGTCGGTGAGGGCCATGCGCCCGCTCCCGGCGATGGGCCGGGTGACGAGGCGGAACCCTTCGAGGGGGGTCACCAGCTGGGAGGCCCTCGGGACCGAGACGCCCAACATTCCGGCCAGGTCCGTCAGGGTGATCCAGGGCCAGTCGGATATGAGGTCGAGGGCGCGCTTCTCGGCGGGCTTGAGGGTGGCGGGCAGCAGATAGTCGGGGACCTTCCACCCCGGACCCTCGACGGAGAGGTCGGCTGGGACCGAGACCATCCGGGGCTCGTCCTCCTCGGGAAGGAGGCTTCCCTTCTCTATCCGGTCGAGGACCGAGCGCAGCTCGACGGAGGCGCTGACCGCGGGCGGGCTCCACACCGGGTCGTCCGGCGACGCCGCGGCCGCCTCGCGCTCGAGGGCGAGATAGAAGGGAACGGGGGCGCCGGCCAGCGTCCTGCGGACGTGCCTGAGCCGCACGTCGTCGGCCATCAGCACGAGCACGGCTCCGGGGAGCGGCCCCTGGCGCAGCCTCCACATCCGGTTGGAAAAGCCGGTCCTGTCGGCGGTGAGCCCCTGCCTGACGATGCCGACGGTGCGGCCGCCCGGAAGCTCGACGGCGGCGTCCAGGGTCGAGGCCCTGTACCACCGGAACCGTATGGGGTATGCGACGCCGGAGACGGCGGCCGCCAGCCGGTAGATCGCGGCGAGGGAGTCGAGCCGTCCCATCAGGTTGCGCCGCCACTGGGCGGAGACGGGGCGGTCGCGGACAAGCTCGTCCAGGGAGGACTCCTCCTCCTCGGCCAGCCGCCCCAGCCCGGCGGCGGTGAGGTGGAACCTCTGGGTCGATGAGGGGAAGAGGGCGGTGGCGTGGGGCACGGCGGCGCAGAAGCCGCCCGAGTCCAGCCTGTCGACGGCCTCGTGGACCGCGGCCTTCGACCAGCCGGTGACGGCCACCATCTCCGTCCGGTCGAGGAAGGGCATTTCCGCCAGGGCCCGGAGGGTCCGGGCCTCACATCCTTCGGGTCTCATTGCTCGGCCTCCCCTTCTTCCGTCGTGTTCGCGTTCTTCGAGGCCGTGGCCTTCCCGTCCGTCTCCTCGCCGTCCTTCTCCAGGTCGGCTGCGCGGTCCTTGAAGTCCCGGACCTTCTTCTGGGCGGCGGACCCGGCGTCCTCTAGGTCCTGGGCCGTCAGGGTGTATGCGGAGGCGGCCCTGCGGATTTCCGCGGCGACGGCGGGGTCTCCGTCCTCCGGTTTTCTGACCATCATCGAGAAGGCGGGCATCCGCTCGATGCCCACGGTGGCCCTGACGTAGCAGTGGTGGACGGGGAGCGACGTGATGTCGTCCTCGGTCACCCGCTCCTTGCCCAGCTCCCACACCAGCTGCCTTGCGTCGCTGCCGGCCACCTGGAAGACGGCCAGGCATCCGACGTTGGCGAGCAGGGTGTCCCGCATGGTGCGGGAGAGGTCGTCGAGCTTGGCGAGGCTCTGGGTAGCGAGGATGAAGGACGCCCCGAACTTGCCCAGCTCCGAGAGCATCGACTCGTAGTCCACGCCCGGCATCGACTGCATCTCGTCCACGACGACCAGCGCGCCCCGCCGCTGGCTGAGTGAGACGCTCTCCTGCTCCCGTATCACCGAATCGACCAGGTTGAGCAGGGACGCTCCCACCAAGGCGGACACGTCCCTCCCCACGGCCCCCTGGGCGGTGGAGACCAGCAGGATGCCGCCCTCCAGGATGGTGTCGCGCAGGTCGATGGTGGAGCGGCGCTGGCCCAGGATGGCGCGGGCCCGCTTGGAGGATGCGTAGTAGGAGAGGCGGGTCTGCACGGGGGCGAGGGCCTCGGCGCGGTACTGCTGGTGCCAGCTTCCGAAGTCTCTGGTCCACCATTCAAGCAGGTAGGGGTCCTCGATCCTCTTGAGCACCCCGTCCCGGAACTTCCTGTCGGAGAGGAGCTTCAGCCCGTCGAGGATGGTGTGCTGGCTGCCCTCGTCCGTCTCGGGGTGCTCGTTGGCCTCGTGCAGCGTCTTGACCGTCTGCTCTAGGATCGACTGCATCCTCGGCCCCCACTGCTCCCACAGGCCCTTGGCGACGCGCACTACCGAGTCGGCGGTGCGGTCGCGGTCGGAGAAGATGCGGGTGTCGAGAAGGTTGATGCCCGGCGCCCTCCGCTGGTCGGCCAGGTCGATGAGCCGCACCCGGTCGATGAGGGACTCCGGCACCTGCCGGAGCAGCCCTGCCACCAGGTCTGCGTGGGGATCGACGACGACGATGGCGTCGTTGTCCCTTCCCTCGGCCTTCTCCCGCATCTTGTGCGTGACAAGATGGTGCATGAGGGTGGACTTGCCCATGCGGGTGCGGGCGACGTAGAGGTGGTGCCGCCGGAGCAGGTCGTCGGGGAAGCGGATGGGCCGGGGCTTGCCCGCAGTGGTGTCCCCCACCAGCGCGCCGCCCCTGACGCCCTTGGCGAACGGCAGGAGCGCCCTCGCGCCGGACCGCTCCACCAGGGGCGTCTCGTCCCCCGCTCCGGGCGGGTGCCACAGGCAGGCGATCTCGCGGACGCCCAGGACGCTGCGCCCGCCGAAGATTCCGGGGCCTGCGGGGTGCAGCATGTCAGGGTCGGTCGTCGTTGGCCGGACTTTGCCGACCTTGAAGCGCGCCCCGGCGGGGTTGTCGAAGTGGCGGTAGGCGGCGGCCACCGGCCCCAGGAGCTCACCGGCGCGCTGCGGCCTCGTCCCGGCGGGCAGTATGGCGGTGACCTGAACCTCGGCGTCGAAGGCGACGCGGGACACCTTCTCCCGTATCAGGATGGGGTCCTCGACGCGCTTGCGGGCCTTCTTCCAGCGGTGCCATGCCCAGCCGCCAGCCGCCAGCCCCAGGGCCGTTACCGTTCCCAGGAGGGCGGCCTTCCATATCTCGCCGTCCTGCACCCAGAGGTAGCCCTTGAGGGCGGCCAGCGCGCCCAGGCCGAGGACGGCCATCGTGATGCCGTCCATCTGCAGAGGTTTGGTCTGGAAGGTGTAGGCGGGCTCCCGCGGCTCCATGCCGGGCAGCTTGTGGGCCTTGTCCAGGTGTCCCTGCGACCAGTCGGGGCCGAGGGAGCGCAGCATCAGCCGCGCCACGATGCGCTCACCCTTGTTGATGTTGGAGAGGGCGCCCATCAGGGCGATGAGGGGGTCTGAGCCGGGGTCGAGCAGGTCGTCGTCCCTGAAGGTCCTCAGGGGGACGTACTCGGGGGCGTCGGCCCGCAGGGTCATGCCCCACGCCTGCTCGCCCTCGCCCAGGCGCAGGGGGTCGTCGTCCGGGTCCACCTTCCGGATGCGGGCCTGGGGATAGTGGGCGGAGAGCTGGCCGCGCACCACCTCGTCGTCGAGGCAGCGGGCCATGAGGGTGACGCCGTCCATGTCCCCGGCCAGCTCCAGGGAGAAGGGCTCCGGCACCGCGATGGAGCCGAGCATGTTCTCCACGCCCAGCAGGGTGCGCTCCCCGGCGCGGGGAGGAGTCACCGTCAGCAGGACGGGCTTCTTCTCGGTGTCGTCTCCGAACAACAGGTTCTTCGGGTTCAGTTTCATGGGTATAGTCCTTTCTCTAATGGCGTCCGGGCGTCCACTCGATGACCGCCGTCTCCTCCGGGGTGGCCTCGATGCGGACGGGGAAGCGGTTGCCCTTCGACAGCAGCAGGCCGTCTCCCCTGGGGCACGACAGGAGCCAGCGCTGGAGGTCCTGGGGCAGGTCGAAGGAGTCGCCCACCGTGCTTATGGCCGCGGCGTCCTGCTGGAGCAGGAGCTTGAAGGCGGCGTTCTGAAGGAGCGCCCTTCCCGAATGTCCGGTGATGGTGCGGGAGGAGTCCTCGGAGAGAAGGTCCTGGACGTCCTGGGTGATGAACTGGAGCCCCAGCCGGTGCTTGCGGGCCCGCTTCGCCATCGACACCATGAAGGCGGCTCCCTCGGGGTGCTGCATGATCGACCACACCTCGTCGACCACCAGCAGGCGGGGCTTGGGGTCCTGGGCGGCTGCGGCCCACACCGTCTCGGTGCAGACCATCGCTGCGGCGGGGCGGAGCTCCGGCTCCAAGAGACGGAGGTCGAAGACGGTCACCAGGGCCTCGTTGCCGAGGAGGTCGTCGCCCTCGTCGGAGAGCAGATGGCGGAGGCTGCCGGTGGCGGAGGGCCTGAGCAGCCGGGCCAGAGCCTGCCCCGAACTCGATTCGGGGTCGCGGTCCCCCGCCTCGTCCTCTTGCAGATATACGTAGAAGTCTCGGAAGCCGGTGCGCTTCCTGGGCTTTGCGTAGTAGCCCGCCAGGGCGTGGTCGAGGGAGGCGCGGCGCTCCGCGCCGAGACTCTCCCCCACCATCACCTCGATGAGACGGCGCAAGCTGCCGATGCGCTGGAGCATCTCCTCGGAGTCGCCCCGCTCGATGACGAACGGGTTCATGCCTTCGCCCGGCACTCCGGGGCTGAGTACGCGTCCTCCCGCTGCGCGGGCCATGTCCGCGTACTCGCCCTCCGGGTCGATGACGTAGGCGGTGATGCCCCTGGTCAATCCCCTGAGCACTCCCAGCTTGGTGGCGAAGCTCTTGCCGCTGCCCGACCGTGCGAGTACGGCGGTGTTGGCGTTGAGGTGCGTCCCGTCCCAGGGGTCGTAGACCACCGGGGAGCAGGCCCGCATGTCGATGCCGTAGAGCGTCCCGCTCCTCGTGTCCAGGTCGGGCGGCGAGAAGGGGAACAGCCGGGCGATGCTGGACGTGTCGAGGCTGCGCCACTCGGCGATGGCGTTGAGCGCCAGGGGCAGCGTGGACAAGAGTCCCTCGCGCTGGCGGAAGGCGAGGTTGTCGAGCTTGCCCAGGGTGGCGGCGAAGTGGGCCTTCGCGCGCTGGGTCATCTCCCTCAGCGACGCCTCGTCCTTCGCGTGCAGGGTCACGGACAGCGATGCGTGGAAGAGCCGCTCCCTGCCCCGCTGCACCTCGTCGCGCAGGCGGGTGATGTCCTCCAGGGCGATCTCCGCCTCGGGGGACATGGTGCGGCCCCGCTTGAAGGACAGGCTCTGGGCCGACTCGAAGCGCACCTTCTGCCACTCCAGCGTCCTCGCCGCCTGCTCCGCCGGTATCGGGCCGACGTGGACGGACAGGTCCATCGGCGCTCCCGCCGACATCAGCCCCTGGAGGAAACCGGGGGCCAGCGACCGGGGCCAGCGGCCCAGGTGAAGGGAGCGCACGAGGCTCCCGCCGACGCGCATCTCCCGGCGTTTGATCTCCACCTCGACGGGCTTCTCCTCGTCGAACTCGGCGGGGGAGCCTCCCAGTGCGGCCGATACGAGCATCATCCGAAGCTGCCGTCCTCTCAGGGGGTGGACGGAGAGACCGGCCCTGGCCAGCAGGCCCCGCAGGTCGTCGATGCGCCCGAACTCGCACACGGCGTAGAAACGCCGGTCGAGGATGCCGTCGCGGGCCTCAAGGTCGGTGAGCAGCCGCTGGAGGGACTCGGAGGCCGCCCTCGTCTGCGGGGGCAGGTCGGCGGGCTGGGTCTCCTTCAGCTTCTCCCGCATCCCTTCCAGGCGCGGCGCGTGCTGCCTGATGAGCATCTGGGCGGGGAAGTCCAGGGCGTTGAGCGCACCGGTGAAGGCCCCCAGCTTCGGCTCGTCCAGCTCCAGGCCCATCACCTCGCACACCCCCAGCTTCACCCCGTCCAGGCGCACCGGCCCGTCCTCCTCCAGGTGCGAGAGCATGAAGCAGTAGGACAGCGGGGGCGGCGGCTTGGGGGCAGCCTCGGTCGTTCCGCCAGGTTCCGTGGAGAGTCCGCCCTCCGGCGTCTCCCCTCCGCGTTTCGTGATTCGTTCAAGCAGCTTCTTCAATTCGCTCGTTTCCTTTTCTCTTATGGGGTTGGGAAGTCCACGAGGCCGCTGCTCAGCAGCGCGGCCACGCCCTTGGCCGACAGCGCCAGGACCAGCCCGACCACCGCCATGACGACGGCGGTCTTGGCCTTGCCTCCGCCCCGCTCCTCGCTCCCCTCGGCCATGAGGATGAAACCGGCCCAGACGATGGCGAAGACGCAGAGGCCAGAGGCGGCGTAGACCATCGCCGTGAGCACGCGGTCGAACTGGCGGAGCATCTCCTGCTCCTCCGCCGGGGCCGCGCCGGTGGTCGCCAGCGCAGCCCCGGCCAGTAGCATGATTGCCAATACCCGCCTCACCAGGGCCACTCCCATCCCAGCAGGTCGAACCAGCCGCGCAGGCCGCCGGCGGGCTCCTGCTCGGCGGGCGGGTCCTCCAGCTCTGGCTGGGGCAGGACCAGCGCCTCGAAGAGGTCGTCGCTGCCGACGCCGGACGACGCAGGGGCGAGGGACTCGTCCCTGCTCCCCGTGACGGGCGCCCTCTCCACCACCTCGGCCTTCACGTGCTCGGGGTGGACGATGGTGAGCGTGACCTGCTTGTCGATCGTCCTGGCCGGCACGTATGCGTAGGCGTAGGCGGAGACGGTGTGCTCCGTCGTGGCGCCGTCGTCGTGGGTGACGGTGATGGTGTCGCTGTCGCTGTCGGAGTCGCTGGCCCCCGGGCGGTACAGGCTCACCGTCTCGGTGCGCTCCTCCGTCCGCTCCGGGTGGTGGGTGAGCACGGTGAGCGGGGGGATGGGAATGCTCAGAGACGCCTCCAGGCTCACGTCCACGCTGACGGCGTGAATCGCCTCGCCCGCGGGCACGCTGAGCCGAAAGCTCGTCTCTCCGTCGGGGACGAAGGCGAAGCTGGCCTGCGACGCTCCCGTCGCTGCGGCGACCGTTCCCGTGATGGCCGTCACCCCGGCGTCCATGAGCGCCGTCTGGGTGACGCTCTCGTATCCGGCCACCGTCTGAAGCTCCACCGGGTGCTCGGTCTGCGTGACGCACTCGGACGTGATGACGCCGCTGACCGCTCCGGGTGTCCAGCCCAGGGAGGCCATGCGAAGGTCGCACAGCTCGCCCTCGGCCTCGGGGAGCGGGTACGGTATCCGGTCGCGCTCGACCGTGAGCGCCCCGGCCTGTCCCAGGGTGTCCTCCCACGAGACGGTGAAGGACGGCGCCGGGCCGTTCAGGGGGAGGGAGTAGTCGATGCTCTCCCCCTCGGCCAGGGACGCCGACCCCCAGAAGCGCAGCCACGTTCCCTGCGGGCCGCCGAAGGCCCGCACCCGGATGTCCAGTGCGGTGGCGGCCCGCAGGGTGACGGCGGCCCGGTCGCCGGAGACGGTGAGCCCCTCGACGAATATCCGGCGTCCCTCCACCGGCTCGGTCAACTCGAAGTCGATCTCGTCCCGCCAGGGCTCGTGGTCGTCGGCCAGGGCCGACTCCGGGACGGCCATGACAGCCGCCATCAGGACGGCCAGGGCCACCACCGGAATCCAGCCCATGCGGGGCTTCCTGCGTCGGCTCTGAAGGGTCTCGGCTTTATGCCCTTGGCCGCGCCCGTTTCCTCCGTCCTTCCCCCTGCGCTTGCCGAACCAGCGCATGCGCCCGTTGCGGCGCTCCTTGTTCTTGCGGGTCTTCCCCTTCTTGCGCAGCCTTGCCAGGCCGCGTCCAGCGCGTTTCGCCATCAGGCTCAGCGGACCGGGGCCGCTCCTGACCGGCTGCGCCGGCGCGGGCGGCTCGGCCCTCACCAGCTGGGCGATCTGCCCGGCGTAGACACGCGCCCCCAGCCGGTACTTCAGCAGGTCGGCGGCCACCAGGGGCAGCCGCCGACCGCCTATCTTCCCCACGACCATGACGATGCCGACCAGACCGAAGAGGACGGCCAGGGCCATGCGCACCTCGGACGGGCCGACCGGGGCGTAGCGGTATGCGCCGTAGGAGATGGCGCACACCGCCGTCACCGCCACGATCTGCGGGAAGGTGAATCCCAATAGGACCCTGTCCTCGGCCTGGACGTGGGTCGGTACCTCGTGTTCTTTCATGTTCTGTTCCTCCCTCCTCACGCCGGCCTAGCTGTCCGATGGGGGTGTGGGGTCGGGCAGCACGTCGTCGATTTCGATTCCCGGGTCCACGACGGCGTTCATCACCAGCTCCACGACGCCGTAGGCGACCAGGGCCAGGACGACGCCCGCCAGGGCGGTCATCATTGCGCTCTTGCCGCGCTCCATCTGATGGGGCGCGCCGCTGGCCGTCAGGTACAGGTAGGCCCCGTAGATGAAGAAGCCCACGCCTATCGCTCCCACGACGCCCAGCAGGATGCCCACCAGGTTCGAGATGGTCTGTGTCAGTTGTTCCATTCCTATTGCTCCTCTTCCGTTCCCGGCGCCTCTACTGCGGCACCGGCGTTCATCTGTTGGTCTTCTCGCCTCTATGACTCCCCGCTACTTGCACATCGCTCCTCCCTCCCTTGCTTTACTTATCGACGCGAATTCCGTCGTTGGCTTTCTAGTCGTTTCCTGAGCTACTCCCCGCTGCTGCGGGGCTCGCCGCCCCCGTCGCCTCCGGCCGACGGGGTGGCCATCGAGGCCGCAGAGCTCAGGCCGCTGGCGGCGGCCGAAACGCCCGCGCTGGCCGCCATCGCTCCCACGGCCATGCCGCCCGGGCCCCCTGCGGCCCCGCCCGCCACCAGTCCAATGGTTTTCGCCGCGCGCACCATCGACGAGGGCAGGTTCATGCCGAAGTAGAGCATCGAGAGCCAGGAGTCGAAGGTCCCAGCGTTGCCCAGCATCGAGGGCACCCGGGTCGCCATGTAGACGAAGGACAGACTCATAAGCAGCTTCCACACCAGGTCCTGCACCGGTTCGAAGGCGGCTATGCCCGCGAACTCGTTGAGGAAGCCGAAGCCCAGGGCCAGGGCGATGAGCTGGATGGCCTGCTGGAACACCGTCGTCATGAAGAGGCGGAGCCAGTGGCGGCCCCAGCCCGCCGTGTGGGGCAATATCCACAGCCCCAGCGCGATGGGAGCAAGGGCCAGCAGGATGTCGATGAGGACCAGGCGCAGCACCATCTGGACGATGACGTAGAGCACGAAGAAGCCGTAGACGAGATAGAGGACGGCCAGCAGCAGGGCCATGCCCACGCTCCCGGCCTCCACCGCCGTCATCAGCGTGCTCAGGGTCGAGCGCAGCATGTCTCCGGGGGTGACGTTCAGGGAGAAGGCGATGAAGCCGGACACGGCGTCGGCCACGTCCAGGACCAGGGCGCACCACCAGAGGGACGATGCGGCGGCCACCAGGCCCAACACGAGGCGGGGGACCATCTCGCGCCATCCCGTCTGGGAGCGGCCCAGGTGCTCGGAGATGATGAACGAGAGGCCCATCCAGCCGAGGATGACCACCAGGGCGGCGGAGGTGATGGCCCAGACGACCATCCACGCCTGCTGGACCAGCCAGTGGCCGTAGGTGAGGTCAGCGGGGGTGCCGGTGATGATGTCGGCCACGTCTACCCTCCCCGGCAGTTGTCGGCGTCCTCGCCGGACGCCCGCTCGACAACTCCGCAGAGGGTCCCGTGGACGCCCTCGATGACCCACCCGGCGAAGGCTTTGGCCCAGCGCGCCGGGCTGAGGGCGGACAGAATCTTCTTGAAGATGTTCCCCGGCTGGTGGATGGGTATGACGGCGTAGAAGAGGTTTGCGATCTCCCGGTCGAAGACAGGGCGGGCGACGAACTCGCCGCCGCCCTTGCGCTCCACGAACTCCCGGTCTGCGTTGACCAGGGTTATCTCGTCAGGCGGGGCCTGGGCCTGGACGATGTCGCTCGAAGGAATCGCCACCAGCGCCGCCAACAGCAGCGCGGATGCCAGGAGAATAAACCGCCTGAACGACCGGGTTTTCGATTTCAGCGCCAACTCGTCCACCTCTCTGCCTATTGCCGCAAATCAACGATTCGTAACTTCTGCAACAGAGTTTGAACAAACGAAATGACGGTGGAAACTGCCCAAAAGGGACGACAAAAATGTCGCCCCTTTTGAGGTTCTAGGCAAAAGACTCCCTCCCGTGCAGTATGGGGGCTGTACAAGAAAACGAAGTTGGTGGCGAAGTTGTCGGTGAGGGCACGGCAAAGCTGAAACAGGAACAAATGAGGCCGGAAACGGGCTGAAGTTGTGAACACTTGGACTTAAGTCCCCAGGTCGGCCTCTCTCCGCAAAAGGGGGCGCAGCGGGGCCGCAAGAAAGAAGGGCGGAAACGGGTCGGAATCCCGCATTTCCCCCTACAGGTGGTCCACATGTCGCAGCCCGTGAAGAGCCGGGCCTTGTTCGTGGGCGAGACCGGGGACTGAGGCCGGCGAAAGGAGGAGGGCTTATGGAACCGAAGAAGGACGTGGTCGAGAAGGGCAGGAGCGTGCGGGACATGCACCACCTGCGGCTCATGTCGCTGTTGCAGGAGCTGGAGCGGGACAACGGCCGCAAGAAGGCGGCCGAGGTCCTGGGGGTGGACCGCAGGACCCTGGACGCCAGCCTCGACGAGGGTGTGCTGACGAGGCGCATCCGGGGGGCGCTGGAGAAGGCGCTCCAGTCGGGTGTGGGCTCCGCGGCCGCTGAGCAGCGGGACCGCAACGACAGGTTGGCGGACCGTCTGGAGGACTTGGAGGGCGGCTTCGAGGAGCTTGGCAAGGAGATACGGGAGAACAACAGGGCCAGCGAGGACAGGGACAGGGCCATTCGTGAGGAGATGGCGCAGGGGTTTCGCCAGCGGGAGCGGGAACAGGCGGAGCGGAGGACGGCGGGGGACGCCGGGGACGAGGCGAAGGCGAACGACGCCGGCCCGCAGCCCAGGCGAAGGTCGACGCTGCGGCGGGAGTACCCCGACCTCGTGACGTTGGAGCCCGCCGAGGACGACGAGGAGGTGTTCGGAGAGGTCTGGCCCCTGATCGTCGAGTGGCGGGAGCTGAAGGCCGTTCATCCCGACGCGGGAAAGAACCTGTCCTGGCTGCTGACCGAGGAGCGTTTCCTGGCGTTGGAGTTGACGCTGTTGGAAGGGCACGGACTGACGCTTCCCCCGGCGACGTTTCCGCTGCGGGGCTTCGACCGCAACGGGCAGGTCAACTGGCGGAAGACAGCGCTCTCCGACACGCGGAGAGCGCTGAGAAAGCGTGAGTTTCTGCACACGCTGACCTTCGGAGTTTTGTGGAAATAGCCCGGCGGGTTGTGCCCCTCCGTCTGCCGGTTAACTTCCGTGAAGTTTTGTGAACGATCTTGGCGTGGACTGCCCGAAAGCCTTCACATCGGGTCTTTGCTGGGGTAATAATGGTTGCACTGTTTGGCTTTCAACCAAGGTTTCCGACCATAGAAACCTGGGGGCGCGATCCCTGTTGCCCGGGTCTGACTTGACGGATGATTCGCTCTCTGGAAGGTCTCCCACGAGGGAATTGCTGCCGCTGCGGATTTGACGTAGCTCTCCGTAAGCAGCACGGGCCGAAACGACGGAGTTTGACGTAGGTCCTTCGTCCTCGGTCCACGTCCGGCGGTTGGAGTTTGACGTAAGTCCTTCTCCCGTCGGGCACCCGTCCGGTGGTTGGAGTTGATCGCTTCTCCCGCTGGACTCTGAGGATGGAGCGCCTTCTGCGCCTCGTCCTCGCCCAGTCGGTCGGAGTGCGTCTTTCGCCCCGGCCGATTCAACATGCCTGCGGCATAGCTGACACACAGCCAGGGCCGCAGCTTCGACACGCGCCGGTCTGCGACTGAGAAGCAGGCTGGCCGCTTCACGTTTCGCAGCTTTCCCAAACTCGGACGGCATCCACCCTGGGTCGAGCTGCGTCTTCTTTCACCCGACTCCGTCTTCCGCGTTCGACATTCGACCGTGGGCGGAGTGCGTCTTCGGAACGGAGTCACGGGTTCAACGGCAATGGCAAGAGCTTTCGGCAAGGAGGTAACGCATGGAGACATCGGAACGGACACACAGCAAAGAAGGAGGCTGGACATGACGGAACAGTACGTGGGACCGAGCGCAATGCGGATAGCGAACCTGCTGCCGCACCGGGTCAGCTTCGAGCGAGGCTGGTTCTGGACGACGACGACGGTCTGTCACGGCGGACAGTCGGACGGGCTGGCGTTCCGGCAGCGACCGGACGGCAACGGCATCGAGGTCAAGTGCCACACTGGGGGCTGCTCGGCCGGCGTGGTGATAACCGAGCTTGAGGTCTTGATCGGGCTGCCCATCTGGACGGCGTACGCGCAGGTGACGGACGCCCCGGTCAAGGCCCCTGGTCAGCAGCCGTGGTGGAAGCGCAAGCGGGTCATGGTGGCCGGGGCGGTCGTCCTTGTCGTCGCGGCGCCGCTGATAACCGGTGATGTGGAGCTCTTCTTCCTGAACCTCGTCGGGCTGGGCATCGGGGCGCTGCTGCTCCGGCGGTTCATGCCCCGGCGTCCGGTAGGGAGGGTCCGTCGCCGCTGACGACGGGGCCTCCGGCTCCCTCATACCCATCCCAACACGCAAAGGGCCGTCTCCCATCGGGGGCGGCCCTTCTTCTTTGCCCGCAAGCGGGCGCAAACGGCAAGGCAACAAATCACAGGCACTAAGGAGGAGCACGATGACGACGGCAACACTGGCAACTGGCACTCGGTCGATGGACATGGTGGACAGGCCCCGGCGCAGCCTCGAAGAGCTGGTCGACCAGCTCATGGCGGCGATGGGATTCAAGGAGCAGGAGCCGGAGACGGCTTCGGCGACGGTGATACCGAGCGTGGCCAAGAGCGTCCACGAGGCGAGGCGTCTCCGGCAGGCGGGAGACGTGGACGGTGCGCTGGCGGTCCTCGCCGGCGTGGACGCGGAGAAAGCGGAGACGAAGGAGGCCCGGTGGGCCTTCTCGGAGTGGACGCAGCTGGTGAAGCGCCGGTTCGGCGGCCGCGGCGCCCTGGTCTACAGCCAGGGCACGGGACGGGCCGCCGCGCTGGTGCCCACCGGCGACGGCGGGACGCTGGAGGTCGCTGCGGTCCTGGGGATGCGCTGGCGGCCCGGCAAGGTCGTCAGGGGGCGCAGCCTCCGGGGCCTGCGCCCCCTGAACGGGGGTGCGTGATGGTCACGGCCAACGTGGACATCCCCGCGCTGAAGGCCCGTCACCCCCTGGGCGACACGGTGGAAGCCGCCGGAGTGCGGCTCAGGGGAAGGGGCAGGGTCCGCCAGGGCGTCTGCCCCTTCCACGATGAGGCCGAGGGCAGCTTTACGGTGTACGGCGACTCGGAGCGGTTCTACTGCTTCGGGTGCGGCCTCGGCGGCGATGTGCTGGACTTCATCCAGCGGGCCGAGGGCCTGTCGCTGCCGGAGGCCATCACGCGGCTGGACGGCAGCCCTGGGCTTGCGCCCAGGCCCGCCAACCGTCCAGCCGGACCGCGGCACCCTCCGGAGGCCGCGGCGCTGCCACCCCGCGACCCCAACCTGCTGACGGCGGCGGCGCGCTTCTACGCCGGACGACTCCGGCGTCACACGGAAGCGCGGGAGTACCTGGCCGCACGGGGCGTCGGCCCCGCCGCCGCAGCCCGCCTGGGCCTCGGCTATGCGCCGGGCAGCGGGCTGCGGCAGGCCCTGGAGTCCCTGGGCTTCTCCGAGCAGCGTCTCAGGGACTCCGGGCTGTTCATGGCGCGGGGAGTGGAGCGGTTCGCCGGCATGGTCGTCGTCCCCGACGTCTCCGGCGGCCTCGTCAGCTGGCTCGCCGGCCGGACCATAGACTCCGACCGGACTCCCCGGTTCCAGGCGCTGCCCGGCCCCAAGCCGGTGCTCGGCGTGGGGCGTCTCGGCCCTGCGCCGCTTTGGGCGGTCGCAACCGAGGGCCTGTTCGACTGGGTCGCCCTTGCAGGCTGGGGCTTCCCCGCCGTCGCCGCCCTGGGCACCCAGGGCGTTGAGCGGGTCGCCGACGCCCTCCGGGGCTGCGCCCGCATCTTCCTCGCCTTCGACTCGGACGACGCGGGCCGAGAGGCGACGGAGCGGCTTCAGTCCCTGCTCGGGCGCAGGGCCGCCGCCGTCGTCCTCCCCCCGGGCGTCGGCGACGTGGGCGAACTTGCGGCCCTTCCCAACGGGCGCACCGCCTTCCTTCGCCTGCTCTGGCTGGCAGCCAGCTCCGCCCACTAGCGGCTCCCCGCCACCTCCCAGCGGACTTCCCCCGCCCGCCTCCCCCCACTCCCCACTCTCACCCTACAGGAGGTCCTATGCCCGATTCACGACGGGCTTCGCCCGCCCACGGACTCCCATAGGGGATTCCGCATCGGTCATTCGCTACAGGAACACACCACTCGGAAGGAGACACGAACATGTTCAACAAGAACGGAAACAACAACGGAAACGGGAGCGCGAACGGCGTCCACAAGGACACCGCCGTCGTCGCCAGGAACGGCAGCGGGCACAGGTCCGACGCCGCCAATCTCAGCGAGCACGACCCCGCATCGAGTGCGGGGCTGGCCCTGCTCTGGGACGGACTCTCGCCCGCCGTCAGTCAGGCGCTCGGACAGCCCCTCGACCCGGCGCTGGCCTCCCAGCGCAAGGGACGCGCCGGGCGCAGCTACGACTACCTCGAAGGCCACGTCGTCATAGAGCAGGCCAACCGCATCTTCGGCTACGGCGGGTGGGGCTACGAACTGGCCGGCGACGTCACCCTACGCCAGATCGAGACGGTCGACACCCAGACCGGCGAGGTGAAGGTCGCGTCCGCCTACAGCGCCCCGGTGCGGGTCACCGTCGCGGGCGCGCTGCCCCGCACCGACATCGGCGTCCACCCCGTGGCCGAGGACACCCTTGACGGACACGACACGGCCCTGAAGGGCGCCGTGACGGACGGCATGAAGCGGGCGTTCAGGAGCTTCGGCGTCCAGTTCGGCAACGGGTTCTACGGCGACCAGCCGCAGGTCGGCAACTCGCCGCAACCGCAGCGCGTCCCCGCACAGACCAACGGCAACTCCGGTCAGGCACAGGCCAGCCGCCCCACCCGGCAGGCGCAGGGCGGGCGCAGCGAGTCCCAGATCGAAAAGCTGCGGAAGCGGCTCATCGAGATCGCCGCCGAGCAGGGCCTCGACGAGGACCAAGTGCGGACGGCCGTCACGGACCGGACGGGCAAGAGCCTCGACGACCTGGACGGCACCGAGCTTGGCCCGCTGGTGGAGGCCGCCGCCAACAAGCTGCGGCAGATGCAACAGGCCCAGGCCGCCTAAGCCTGCCGGTCCATCGGGTTCGCAATCCAGCGGGGTCGTCTCTCACTTGGGGGCGGCCCCGCTCCTTCATTACAGGACAAGGAAGCTACGAGCCATGACAACGACTGAGACCTTGGTAAGCACACCCTGGGGCTGGACACACGACATCGAGGAGCTGGCCGAGGGCGTCTGGCGAGTCTGGACGCCCAGCCACGGCGGGCTGAAGCTCAGCCGGGAACGGTGGAACGAGCTTCCCGCCGAACTGCGGGACGCCATGTTCACACAGACCTTCGCCGAGGAGGACTGCGAGGAGCCAATCGTCAGGACGCTGCTCGGCCTGGGCGACGACAACGAGAGGGAGATGGCGCTGAAGGTCGCGGGCTACTTCGACCGCTACGCTCCGGCCCTCCCCTACCTCCGCGACTGCCCGCCCGGCGTCCACTACCACGCCATCGCCTACCGGGGCGGTTTCGGGGTGAACCCCTTCGGGCGGTTCGACACCCGCATTGAGGCCGAGTCCTTCGTGGGCGACGCCGAGATGGTGCGGGCCTACGGGAAGCTGAAGGCCGTCGAGTGCAGCCGGACGCTCCCGCTCTGCCGGGCGGACGGAGGCAGGCCATGACTGCGACGACACGGCCAAGGCCCCGCACCCTGCCCAGCACAACGACCAAGCTCCAGACGGAGATGGGGAACCTCTACGTGACCGTCTCGACGGACGAGGACGGAGAGCCCTTCGAGGTCTTCGGCTGGCTGGGGAAGGGAGGCAGCTTCCAGCACGGCGTCACCGAGCTGGCCTGCCGGTTGATCTCCCTGCACCTGCGGCGCGGGACTCCCCTGGAGGAAATCATCGACCAGTGCCGGGGGATTCAGGAGATGCAGCCCTTCTTCAACACGATGCCCGACGGCAAGAGCGTGGCGATCCTCGGACTCGGCGACGGGATAGCGCACATCCTCAAGGCCCATCTCAGGGCCAGGGAGGAGCGAGAGGCGGAGACGGCGCAAGAGCCGGCGATTGAGATGAAAGCGGCCGCATGAACGGCCAGGACACCAGCATCGAGGCGGGGCTGTCTCCTTCGGGGGCGGCCCCGCTTCTCACTTACAGGAAGGAGGCGACGACGATGGTAACGACGACTACTGACAGGGCGGAGGTCTTCTCTCGCCCTGCGGCGCGGTTCGACGACGACGGCAACCTGGAGGTGCGGGCATCGTCAGCCCTGGGCTGCCGCCGCGCCCTCTGGTACGCCGCGACGGGCTACGAGGCCACGAATCCCCCCAGCGAGTCCTCGCTGACGGCGATGGAGGCGGGCAACGCCCTGGAGCCGGTGGTGGTGCGGGCGATGGAGCGGGCGGGCTGGAAGGTCGATGCCCCCGACCCCCAGGACCCGAAGCAGGTAGCGGTGCGGGTAGGCCCTAATCTGCTGGTCACCGGACACCCGGACGGCACGGTGCGGATGCCCGTGCCTGAAGGCGAGGCGTCGCCGCCGCAGCTCTTCCTCTTCGAGGGAGAGACGCAGGGACCCGCCTACGGCGACCCCATGGTCGTCGAGATCAAGACGCGGGGGCCGGAGGCGTTCAAGCGCTGGCAGACGCTGGGAGCGGAGCGCAGCCACCCGGCGGCGGTGGCCCAGGCCGCCTTCTACTCGCTCGGCGAGTTCGGCGACCTGCGGGACGCGGTCATCGCCACGATGGACACGGGGGCTCGCACCTGGGACTGGGAGCGGATTCCCGCCCACCGGCTGGAGAGGGCCTTGCGGGACGCCAGCGAGTGGCTGGGCGAGCTGGCGGCGCACCACGTCCAGAACGGGCCGGACCCCGACGCGCTGCCGGAGCGGGACTTCTCCGCGACCAGCTGGCAGTGCCGAAGCTGCCCCTTCTTGGCGGTCTGCCTGCCGGGAGCGGCGGAAACGAGCGAAGAGACGGAGACCGAAGAAAAGGAGGTGAGCGACGAAGAGGCACGGGACGCGGTGGCGGCCTACGCAGAGGCTCAGGAATCCATCAAGGAGCCGGAGAAGGCCAAGCGCACAGCGCTGGACACCCTGAAGGCGTGGATGCGCCGGCAGGGTGACTCGAAAGCGACGGTGGGGGGCCGGACGGTCACCCTTGTCAGCTCCACCAGGTACTCGGTGAACCACCGCAGGCTGAACGAGGCGCTCGACCCGGAGGTCCGGGCCGAGATCGTCACCGAGAGCGAGTCGGAGTACGTGCGGGTGAACACCTAGACGCTTCCCCTGTTGGGAGCGCAGGACGGGGCCGTCTTCCCCCTATCGGGGAGTCGGCCCCGCTCTCATTCAAGACGGGCGCGGCAAGACCGCGCTACTTCACACACAAGGAGAATCACATGTCACGCACCATCAACAAAGTCGAGCTTCTGGGCAGGGTCGGGACCGACCCCGAGATGCGCTACACGCCGAACGGCACCGCCGTCACCAAGCTGCGGCTGGCGACCGACCGGCCCCGCTCCAACGGGGAGACGGAGACGGACTGGCACGACGTAACGTGCTGGGCCGGGCTCGCCGAGGCCGTGAACCAGTACGTTGGCAAGGGCCAGCGCATCTACCTCTCCGGCCGCCTCGTCCAGAACAGCTGGGAGGGCGACGACGGCCAGCGCCGCCACCGCACCGAGATTCACGCCTCCGAGGTCGTGTTCCTCGACTCCAAGGGCGGGAACGGCAACGGCGACGCCTCGGACATCGAGGAGCCGGTCGGCGCCTCTCCCTTCTAGTCTCACAACCGAATAGCGACGCCCTCCTGAAGGGCGCAACCACGGGGCCGTCTCCCTCTACAGGGGTCGGCCCCGCTGTCTGTCCTAACCGATAACGAAGGAGACCGACATGACCAGGAAGAAGACCCTCACCAAGGACGCTGTTCTGCTGAACGCGCTCCGCATCAACCTGAGCCTGCTGGGGGAGTTGGCGGTCCGCTACGACGTGGAGACCAGGCCGGAAGGCCCGGATGACCCGCCCGCCATCAACTGCCCGGAAGACGTGCGCAGGCTGTTGGGGCCGGAGATGTCCGGCTTGGCCCAGGAGCAGCTTCGGGTGCTGCTCCTGAACACCAAGAACCTGGTAGTCGGCCAGAGGGTCGTCTACCAGGGCAACGTCAACTCCTCGATGATCAGGCCCGCCGAGGTGCTGCGCCCCGCCGTCATGGAGGCCGTCCCCAGCATCATCATCAGCCACAACCACCCTTCCACGGACCCCACGCCCAGCCCGGAGGACGCGGCCATCACCAGGGAGATTGCCCAGGCGGGCAAGCTGCTGGGCATCGAGCTGCTGGACCACGTGGTCATCGGCGGTGAGCGGTTCGTCAGCCTCAAGGAGCGGGGCCTGATGTCCTGCTGAGGCTCCACGACCGGGCGGCGTGCGCCGTCCGGCCCTCACGCGGGGGCACTCCCCGCGCATCGCTCTCAATCCACACGCAAGGAGGTCGCAAATGCTCGCGACTCACACCATCGACCCCGAAGACCTGTTCACCATAAGCGCCGGGGGGTTCTCGGCCACCGCCGACGCCTTCGCCCGAGACGACCGGACGGACGGCCTCTGGTTCGTCTCGATGGTCGGCTCCCAGACGGCGCTCAAGGCGATCTGGGCGTCGCTCCTCAAGCAGCCCCCGGACGTAGCCCACATCATCAAGGGCGCGGACGGGATGGCCCTCAGCGGCGGCTACCAGCGGTGCGTGATTCCCCACGAAACCATCGGCACCTGGACGACCAAGATCGCCCGGCTGTCGGCGACCGGGGGATGGCACGCCCTCGTGTATACGAAGACGGCGGAGTTCGGCTACGAGAAGGACTCCTTCCTCCTGCTGGCTCAGTCGGAGGAGGAGGCCCCGGCGCTGCATCACCGGTTCCTGGACAAGCGCAGCCCGCTCCCCCTCCACGGCTCCTGGGCCGGCTGGCTCTGGCAGCGGGGCATCGAGGAGGAGGAGATAGTCCCCCTGCAATCGGTTGGCGTCTCGGCCTACCGGTGCTCTCCCAAGGCCCAGAAGCTGCGCGAAGACCTGTCCGAGGCCGTGGCGTCGGGAAGGCTCACCCTGCCCAAGGAGCAGGAGGCCGCCGATGGATAGGATGCTGAAGCGGGCCAAGCGCAACAACAAGCGGCGCGGCCAGCGCAACCACGGGGCCTGGCATCGGTTCTCCCTGGACGGGAAGACCTGCCGCTACTGCGAGCACGACGGATCGAAGCACCTGTGCCGGTCGGGACAGCCCCACTTCTACCGGCCCGCCACGGAAGCGGAGAAGCGGGACCCCACGGTCCAGCTCTACCGCCACACACTGCCGGACGGCGGCTCGATGCTGGTGCGGCGGATGACCGTCGCCAACCACGCCGAGCTCATCACCGCCTTCTGTACGGCGTGCGCCGAGAGCATCGGGACGCACCAGGTGCTCTGCTACCAGCGCAACGTGGCAATCGGAGAGGTGGTCGGCATCGACACTCGCCACAAGGACCTGGCAATCGCCGCCTGAAGCGGCATGAGAAAGGAGAGACGACATGAGACTAGCTGCACAGGCGAAAGGCGGCTACTACCCGACTCCCGAGCGGGTGGTGGACCTGATCGCCGAGCTGATTCACACCCCCACCGGCTACTACCACCGGGGCCGGGAGACCATCCGCATCCTCGACCCCTGCTGCGGGGCCGGGGACGCGTTGGAGAGGCTGGCCGAGGGCCTGTCCAGGCCCAACGCCCTTTCCATCGAGACCCACGGCGTCGAGCTGCACCGGGACCGGGCGGAGGAGGCCGAGAAGCGGCTCCACCGCATCCTGGCCTCGGACCTCTTCGCCACGTCGATAGCGAACGGGGCCTTCGGGCTGCTGCTCTTGAACCCTCCCTACGATTTCGATTCGGAAGACAAGCGGACGGAGCACGCCTTCCTGACGCAGACCACGCGCTACCTGGCCGAGAGCGGCCTGCTGGTCTTCATCGTTCCCCGCCAGCGCCTGGCGGTCTCGGCCCGCTACCTGTCCACCCACTACGGGCGGATGCGGTGCTGGGCCTTCCCCGACCCGGAGCGGGAGGTCTTCGACCAGGTGGTCCTGATGGGCTACCGCAAGACCGACCCGGTTCCCGACGCCACAGCCGAGAGCATGGTGCTGGAGTGGGCGGTGGGGGAGCCTGAGCCTTTGCGCTCCCAGCGCAACTCCTACTCCTACCCGGAGTACACCCCCGCCACAACACCGAGCGGCGACATCCTGTTCACGACCCGGACGGTCGATCCGGTGGCGGCTGCGGCCGAGGCCAGGCGGTCGGGGCTGTGGGCGAGCACGGAGATAACCGACTCCCTGTGGCCCGCGAGCGACAGCCGCACCCGCCCGCTCATGCCGCTGCGACGGGGGCACATGGCGATGCTGGTGGCGGCGGGCTTCCTCAACAACCTGGTCCTCGAAGCCGACGACAGGCGCATCCTGGTCAAGGGCCGCACCTCGAAGGACATGGTGCTGGTCGAGGACGCTCCGGAGAAGGAGGTCCACCGCGAGAAGCTCAACACGACCGTCGTCGCCCTGGACCTCGACGACGGGCAGATCGAGGACATCGCAGCGTAGACGGCTCACCCGTAGCCGCACTCACGAGGCCCCGTTGGTCCCTCTGGACTGCGGGGCCTTCGCTCTATCGGAACGATTCCCGACAACCCTCATACAAGGAAGGAGAGACAAGGAAGATGCAGACAGCCATGACGCTCGAAGCCTGCTCGCGGTGCGGGCAGCCCATCGCCCCCGGCGAACCGGCCATGCAGACCGCCTTGGTGGACATAGACGACCACGGCAGGGCCGTGTCCTCCCCGGTGAAGACATACCACCTGACGGGACGCTGCTACGACGAGTACAGGGCCGCCGAGACCGCCCGCAGGGAGGCCCTGAAAGCCGCATAGACGGCTCGCACCGAGCCGCACTCACGAGGCCCGCCGACGGCGCGGGTCTCGCACGTTCAATCAACCGCCTGGGGACGTTTCCGGGGACCCGCGACACGCAAACGTCCCCACCGGGGGCGTGGTGCGTCTGGGTTCCCGGCGTCGTCCTCCGGCCCACCACGGAAAAGGAGGACGATTCACATGAACCTCGGAGGTTTCATAGACACGTTCAAGGACGCGATAGCCAGGAGGGTGGTCGAGTCCTACCCGCCGCTCTACCGGCCCTCGGAGAACGGCGGCACGCTCCCCAGGCTGCTCCGCAGGCCCCTGGGGGCGCAGGCCGACGCCATCCGGGGCGCGGCCCTCTCCCTCAAGGCCCACCGGGGCACCACGGTCGTCGGCGAGATGGGAACCGGCAAGACCTTCATCGGCGCGGCGGCCGCATACATGGCGGGATTCGAGCGGGTGCTCATCATCTGCCCGCCCCACCTGGTCCCCAAGTGGAAGCGGGAGGTGGAGATGACGGTGCCCGGCGTCCGCGCCGCCATCGTCGAGTCCATCACCGACCTGGAGCGGCTTCGCCTCTCCGTCGGCTCCGGCCCCCTCTTCGCGGTGATGAGCCGGGAGAAGGCCAAGCTGTCCTACCGCTGGATGCCCGCCGTGATACAGCGGTGGGCCGTCTCGAAGGGAAGGCTCCTGCGGGAGGAGGAGACGGGGGAGCCCTTCCGAATCCCCTGCTGCCCCGACTGCACGGCGCAGATCGTCGATAAGGACGGCGTGCCGCTGACGTTCTCGGACCTGAACCGGCGCAAGCACACCTGCGCTGCCTGCGACGCCCCCCTCTGGCAGGCCGACAGGTCCGGCCCGGCCCGCTACCCGCTGGCCGACTACATCAAGCACAGGATGAAGGGCTTCTTCGACCTGCTGATCGGCGACGAGGTCCATGAGTTCAAGGGGCGAGGGAGCGCCCAGGGCATCGCCGCGGGCATCCTCGCCGACGTGTGCGGCAAGTCCCTCAGCCTGACCGGGACGCTCCTCGGCGGCTACTCCTCGACCATCTTCCATCTCCTCTACCGGTTCTCGCCGGAGATACGGACGGAGTTCGGGCGGTCCGACGAGCACCGCTGGATACAGCGGTACGGCTTCGAGGAGGTCACCGTCGGCAAGCCCGACGACGACGCGGTGGAGGACGGGCGCAACAGCCGACGCCGCAGCTTCCGCAAGGTCACCCGGGAGAGGCCGGGCCTCGTGCCCAGCGCCCTCTTCCACATCATAGGGAACACCGTCTTCCTCAGACTGGCGGACGTGGCCTCCGGCCTGCCGGACTACGAGGAGAAGATCCTCGTGTCCTCGATGGACTCGGAGGAGGACGCCACCGGCTACTCCCAGCGCAGCGCCTACCACACCGTGTTCGAGGAGCTGAAGAAGGAGCTGGCAGCTGCCCTAAAGAGCGGCTCCAAGCGGCTGCTGGCCACCTATCTCCAGACCCTGTTGGCCTACCCGGACGGCTGCACCAGGGGGGAGACGGTCTTCGACCCCCGGACCGGCGACGTCATCGTGCAGGTGCCGCCCCTGTCCGAAGAGAAGCTCTACCCGAAGGAGAAGGCGCTCGTCGACCTGGTGGCCGCCGAGCGGCTGGAGGGAAGACGGGTGCTGGTCTACGTCACCCACACGGGGACGCGGGACATCACCGGGCGGATGGACGACTTCCTCACCCGGCACGGGTTCAAGGTGGCGGTGATGAAGGCCGACGCCGTGGCCCCGAACCGCAGGGAGAAGTGGGTCGCCGACAAGGTCAAGGAGGGCATCGACGTCCTCATCTGCCACCCGCGATTGGTGCAGACCGGCCTGGACCTGATCGACTTCCCGACAATCGTCTGGGACGAAACGGATTACTCGGTCTACGTCGTCCGGCAGGCGTCGCGGCGGTCGTGGCGCATCGGGCAGACCCGCCCGGTGAAGGTGGTGTTCATGTCCTACCGGAACACGCTGCAGGCCGACGCTCTGAAGCTGGTGGCGAAGAAGATGCAGAGCTCCCTGGCCGTCGAGGGAGAGCTGCCGGAGGACGGGCTGGCCGCATACGGCGACGATGGCGACGACATGATGATGGCGCTGGCCCGCAGGATCGTCAGCGGCGACGAGGAGGACACCGAGACGATGGAGGAGGTGTTCGCCCAGGCCAGGAATGCCGAGAGCGAGGCCGAGGAGCTGCTGGTGGACGACGGCTGGAAGGTCGTCGAGATTGAGCCGGAGAAGATCTCGGTCAACGGCAACGGGAATGGCAACGGCCACCACGACCCCTTCGACATCGGGCCGACCGTGGAGCTTGTCCCGGCCAACGGTCACGCCAACGGGAACGGCAACGGCCACCACGACGAAACCCCGGAGGCGCAGCAGTCGCTGTTCTCCTGGGCGGAGTTCATGGCCGAGGAGCCGGTCAAGCCGAAGCGCAACCGCAAGCCCCAGCCCGCAAGCCTCTCGATGTTCGAGTGGGCGATGGAGCAGGAACGGGAGAAGGAGCCGGTCGGCGCGGGGCGCTAGACCGCAGTTCACGAGGAGGGGCCGCCGCAAACGGAGCGGCGGCCTCCCCCGCAGACGGCAACGCAGGTATCGCATTCAGAAAGGAGACCAACTAATGGCACGCATCTTCGTATACGACGACCGCGAGTTCCCGGACCCCGACCCCCAGATGAGCGTCGACCAGGTGAAGGCAACGCTCAGCGACTTCTACGGGGAGATCGCCAACGCCTCGGTCAAGGAGACCAAGCGCGGCGACGACACCATCTACGAGTTCCAGCGGCGGGTGGGCACCAAGGGCGCCTTCCAGTCCGCCCGGAGCTAGAGGAGGGCAACCGATGGACAACCGCACCTTCGCGGGCCTGCTGGCGGCGACCCCGCCGGCGGCCCTGAGCATCCTTGAGCTCACGGCGGAGCTCACACGGCCCGACGGCTCCTTCGACCTGGACGCCGCGGCCGCACGGCAAAAGGACGTGGAGATGTCCTGCACCCAGGCCCAGGACTACGCATCATCCACGGGACGCCTTCTGGAGGCGCTGCGATGGCAGCTGCGGCCCCGGCGCTCCTGAGCGGCCTTGCTGAAAAACTCCTGCGGCGTCCGCCGTCGCTGCGGGAACTGGTGACGCTGGTCGGCTACGCCGACGACTACGCCTGGTTCGCGGGGCTGGTGCGCCGCCTCTTCCCCAACGAGGCGGAGGCGGCACTCTCGGCCCCCGATGTACGCAGTAGGGTGGAGCGGTTCGCCAATCTCTTCGGAGAACGGCACTTCCCCCTCTACGCGCCAATGATCGAGTTCTGGACGGACTCCGATGACGAACCGCCCTGGTCCTGGCTGAGGAGGGGAATCCCCTTCGAGCTGATGGGCTTCGGCTACGACGGCCTCCACGAGATGTGGAACGGCTACCGGGAGGGACTCTCGGCGATGGCCCTCCTGGTCAGGCCCCCCGACGTCTACTACGACGGCCCCGACGGGCTGCGGGTGGCCTGGCTGGAGTCGGCCGCCGAACGCATCCCGCAAGAGACGCTGCAAAGAGTCCCGGAGGGCGGCATACCCCTGAAGGACCTCACGGAGGCGCTGAAAGACACGAGGTTCGAGGGCGCGGCCCTGGCCGCCTCCTGGGTCCTCGCCGAGACCGGCAACTGGTTTCTCGACCACAACTACGAGGACGGCTCCTACGACGGGTTCTGCGACCCCTGGGATGACGACATCATCGCCGAGGGCACGGAGGAGTGGCGCAGGGCCAATGCCCTCATGGACGCGGTGTGCAAGCTGGGCGACTGGCTGGAGGAGGACCTCCCCGGCCGCTTCGCCGAGATGCTGGACTTCACCCTCGCGCGGATACCGGAACAAGAAAAAGGAAAGGAGGACAACGACCATGAGCAATGAACCCGACACGACCCAGTGGTCCCTGCCGGGTCCGGCGGACGCGCCCCGTGACGACCTCAAGCTCCAGCTGGAGGTCTACGGGGAGACCATCCTGCTGCGGGGCTTCGATGGCGACTCCACGTGGGTCAGGACCGTCTCGGCGGACGAGATCGCCAACGTGTTCACCCAGCACCTGGGGTTCTCCTCGGGGCTGCTGCCCCAAGATGCCGTCTGGTGGAACCAGGGCGAGACCGGGCAGGTGGTGGCCCTGTGGCGGCCGCCCCAGGTCTGGTCCGTGGCCCTGCAACGGGAGGCGTTCAAGCCCCCCGCCCGGCTCCGGCTTCCCATGCCGGGGCTGGTCTTCGTCTGCTCGCCGGGCCGCGCCCCCTGGGTCTACGCCGCAGCGGAGCGGCCCACCGACGCCGAGCAGCACCTCTTCCGGGCCCCCGCCTTCAACGTCTTCAGGGACGGGAGGGTCTGCCCCGGAAGCCACCGGTTCCCCGAGGAGGTTGGACGGATACCGGAGTCCTTCTTCCAGTCCTTCTTCTCCCTTACCGGAGACTCGCGGGACCGGTCGAAGAAACACCCCGAAAACCTGGTCGCATTATGGGAGGAGTTAGATGGCAAGACCGAGTACCCGATGGAGGACCTGGTTCCCCAGTGTTCGGTGGGCCACGCGATGGCGGTCTCCGAGGGAAGACGTGGCTACCGCTACGGCTAGCCCCATGCCAGGGCCGGTGGGCTACCTGGTCAACCGCCCCACAGGACTCGCCGGAGTTCACGGCATCGGCTACGACTACGTTCTCGGCTCCGGCGGTCTCTACGTCCAGTCCGAGAGCGCCCACCTGACGGCGCGGGTGCCGGTCGCGCCATGCACGGTGCGAGGACTCGCTCCCGTGGCCGAGAAGGTGGATCTGACCCACGGCCCCATCCCGGCAGCCCTCTTCGAGATCGGGCTGCGCTGGTTCGAGGACACCCCGCACACCGAGCGGTTCTTCGCCGTGCGGTGGGACGGGCGAGCCTACCGGCTGGTGGTTCCCGAACAGGAAGGGACGGCCACGCGCCTCAAGTACCGGCCCCCCGCAGGGGTCGTCGCCGAGTTCCACTCCCACGGTCGCTCCCGCGCCTTCTTCTCGAAGACCGACGACCGGGACGAGCAGGGGTTCCGCATCTACGGCGTCGCCGGACGCCTCGGCAGCGACCGGCCCGAGCTGAGCCTCCGGGTCGGCGTCTACGGCCACTTCGCCCCGGTGGAGTGGTCGCAGGTGTTCGACGGCCCGCACCCCGGCCTCCGGCTGGTGAGTGAGGAGGCGGACGCAACGAATCCAATAGAAGGAGGTGAGTGAAAAATGCCCTACTACCTGGACAACGCATTCCTGCTGGACGACCCCTGGATCACCGTGGTCGGCTGCGGCGGGACCGGAGGTTTCGTGGCCGAGGGTCTCTGCCGCCTCTTCCAGGGGCGGGAGGCCACCATCGTCCTGGTCGACCACGACCGGGTGGAGCCCCACAACCTGCTGCGCCAGAACTTCTACGCGGAGGATGTGGGCAAGTTCAAGAGCCAGGCCCTCGCCGACCGGCTGGCACGGGCATACAAGCGTCCGGTGGGCTACTCCGTCTACCCCTTCCGGGAAGGCGACGACCGCCCCAACGGGCACTGCTACCCCGGCCTTCCCAACTACGGCGACAGCCTCATCATCGGCTGCGCCGACAACGCCGCCGCACGAAGGGCGATGGCGGAGTGCCTGCCGGGAGACCCGCGACGGTGGCTCATCGACGCGGGCAACGACACCAACTGGGGACAGGTGCTGGTGGGGAACGTGGCCGAGCCGGTGACCCTGCACGAACCTCCCTTCACCGGCGAGACCTGCCACCTGGCCCCCGCACCCACGCTCCAGCGCCCCGACCTGCTGACGGCGGTGTCGACCAGGCCGCCGGACGTGGACTGCGCCGCCGCCCTCGACCTCACCGACCAGGACCCGACCATCAACCAGATGATGGCGTCGCTGGTCTTACAGGTGGTCCGCCGCATGGTGGCGGGCTCCTGCCCCTTCCTGGGCCTCTACCTGGACATGGAGCAGGGGACCGTAACCCCGCGCTACGTCACCCCGGAGGCGGTGGCGCGCATCGTGGGGCCGGACTCCGAATGGGAGATATCGGCCTAGGGAACAACGCCAACGGACACGCTTTGGAAGTAGAGAAAGAAGGAGAAACCATGACTGACAAGAACGGGACCACCACGACCACGACCATGTGGCAGGACAACCACAGCGGGCTCCGCAGGCACAAGCTGATGACCAGGGAGCTCGCCGACACCATCCCGCCCCTGTACGCCAACGACGGCGCGGACGACCCCGACGCCGTGGTCGCCAAAGTGAAGCTGTTCAGCCCCTACAACGGCTGGCGCTGGTACGTCACCGAGTGGGACGCCAAGACTGGAACGTGCTTCGGCCTCGTCGAGGGGTTCGAGACCGAGCTTGGCTACTTTGACCTGACCGAGCTGGCTGAGGTAACCGTGTTCGGAGGCGTTCCCGCCGTGGAGCGCGACCTGTACTGGGAACCGCAGACCCTCGGCGAGATCAGGAGGCAGGCGTCGGGGATTGCGGCCTAGTCAACGGCACACATGAACGCAGCCCTATAACAAAGAAAGGAGAAACCATGCCTGACGAGAATGGAACGAAAGCAACCCGCTCGGACACGCCGAGCGCAGACGAGAGTCTCTTCGGCGATGCGGCTGACGCCGCCGCTGCCGCCGTTGACCAGGAGGAAGACTCCAAGGGTGAGACGACACAGGACGGCCAGGGCTCCGATGACGCCGGGGAGCAGGCCGCGGGAGACGCGACCGAAGCCTCCGAGGACCTGAAGGTGGTCGTGTCCATCAAGGGCGGTCGGGCCACCATCGGGGTGCAGCAGCCCTCGTCGGACCCGCACATCGAGTCGTTCGACGACGCTGACCTCCCCGGCCTGACACAGGAGGTGCCGGCGGTGGTCGACCGGGCGAGAGCCAAATGGGAGGACACACCCAAGCATCCGGCCCACGAGAGACCCGCTCCCACTCCCAGGGGCCGGAACCGGCGCGGGCAAGCTGCGGCTCAGGCCGAGACGGCCGAGGGAGGGGCAGAGCAGCAGCAACCCGAGACGCTGAGGCTGTTCTAGGGGCCGAGTCGAGATGGCTCGGACACATCATCGCAGTCGGCGCGGGACGCTGACCGCAGTAGCAGGGGGAGGTCGTCGCAACGGCGACGGCTTCCCTCTGCCCAGCCATGTATATGGCCTTTTTGCATTTCGGCCGCTGTGGTCGCGGGCCGCTTCCCCGGCAAGCCGGTTCAGCCGGTGAACAGGTGACCGAGGCCCAGGTCGTCTGCCAGGTCCTGAAGCGCCTTCAAATGCCGATAGTTGGGCCGCACTCCTCGCTGCCACCAACGCCTTACGGTGACGGGATCGACGCCGAGACGACGGGCGATCTCCACTCATGACAGGCCGGATGCGTGCTTGAACCACACCAGCCGTTGTGGGAAGTCGTCTAGGAAGTCGCGGGGCTTTCTCCTGTACTGCGTGCGCTGTCGAGGCATAGCGCGAATCCTTGTCACGGACGACCACAATCCCCTCCGCGACGGGGTGTCCAAGCCGTCAAGCAAACCCGCTTTCAAGCGGCCTCGAAGCTCCGACGTATCCGGCACGGGAGAGGCCGCCGCCCTCCCCCGGCGATCCGTATGCGGGCTTTTCTTGTTGCCAGTAAGACCGAGCGATTGACTTCCCGCTCTATCCGCTCGGACCGCTAACGGTGAACTCCAGTCTGTTGGACATCTTCCTGCCGTCCGCGGTGCAGATGGCCCCTTGGGCGTCGCAGTCGGTGGTTGCCGGGAGTTCGATGGTCACGTCTCCGGTGCCGTGCGGCTTTACCGTGATGAGCCAGGAAATGTTGCTGGGCTTGTCCGTTCTTTGCGCCCTCTCCACGGATCCGCCCGTCACGTTGAAGGCGTGGAACTTTAGGGTCCTGTAGCTCAGGCCAAACTCCTCGCTGAACTCGATCTCGAAGGTGAACTCAGACGAGCCATCGTGGGAGGTCGGGGCGGCGACCTTCAGTCGGACGGTGAGCGGCTCCGAGGCCGCAGCCACCACTGCCGTCGCAGCGCTGGTCAGAGTTTCCTCATTGTCGCGGTCGTCAGTGAAAATCACCCGGACCTGGATGGGCTGCCCCTGCTCGCTGGACGTGAGCTCGTAGCTGGGGCTGGTGGCCCCGTCGATGTCCGAACCGCCGGCGACCCACTGGTAGGCGAAGGTGGCGTTGGTTATCCCGTCGAGGTCGGAGATGTTCGAGGTGTCCGCCGTTAGGGTCTCTCCCACCTGGGGCGTACCGCTGATGGTGGGCTGGCCCGTGGCCTCGCGGTTGGGCGCAGCAACAACGGCCACAGTCGCCGCGCTGGTAAGGGTCTCGGCGTTGTCCCGGTCGTCGGTGAAGGTCACGCGTACCTGGATGGTCTGACCCTGCTCACTGGTGGTGAGCTCGTAGCTGGAGCCGGTGGCTCCGGCGATGTCCGAACCTCCGGCGATCCACTGGTAGCTGTAGGAAACGTTGGTGAGCCCGTCCTCGTCGGCAATGGCCGAGGTTGATGCGGTGAGGGTCTCCTCCACCTGCGGCGTGCCGCTGATGGCTGGCAGGCCGGTGGCCGCAGTGTTCGGCTTGGCCGCCACGGCCACAGTCGCCGCGCTGGTAAGGGTCTCGGCGTTGTCGCGGTCGTCGGTGAAACTCACCCGGACCTGGATGGTCTGCCCCTGCTCGCTGGACGTGAGCTCGTAGCTGGAGCCGGTGGCCCCGGCGATGTCCGTACCTCCGGCAAGCCACCGGTAGCTGTAGGACACGTTGGCCAGCCCATCCTGGTCGGCGACGTTTGCCGTATCCGCCGTTAGGGTCTCTCCCACCTGGGGCGTCCCGTCGATGGTGGGCTGTCCCGTGGCCTCGCGGTTGGGCGCTGCAACAACGGCCACAGTCGCCGCGCTGGTAAGGGTTTCGGCGTTTTCCCGGTCGTCGGTGAACGTCACCTCCACCTGGACCGTTTGCCCCTGCTCGCTGGCAGTTAGGGTGTAGGTGGACCCGGTGGCCCCGACTATGTCCGTACCTCCGGCGATCCACTGGTAGCTGTAAGAGACGTTGGTCAGCCCGTCCTGGTCGGCGACGTTAGACGTGTCCGCCGTCAGCGTCTGGTCTACTTGTGGCGTCCCGTCGATGGTGGGCTTGCCCGTGGCGTGACGGTTGGGCGCCGTAGTCACTGGCCTGGTCGGATTGCTGGTCAGCGTCTCCTCGTGGTCTGCGTCGTCGGTGAAGGTCACCTGCACCTTGATGGCCTTGCCCAGGTCGGGGAATACGAGCTTGTAGGTGGAGCTGGTCGCGTTCTGAATGTCCACGCCGTCAGCCATCCACTGGTAGCCGTACGACACGTTGGCCAACCCGTCCGCGTCCTCAACGCCGGAGGTATCCGCCGTCAGCGTCTCGTCCACCTGCTCCGTCCCGCTGATGGTCGGCGCGCCCAGGGCCGGTGTATTCTGATCGGACTCCACGAGGTCCACCGACACCTCGTTCCTGTCCGACCAGCCCAATCCCGGGTCATCCCACCGGAATCTGTAGGACGCACCGCCATGATCCACCTTGGCGTCCGCCGAGCCGAACTCCTCGTCCCCAACCGACAGCACGAAGCCGGTGGAGAACATCTCCTCGTTCAGGCCGAGCCGGAGCTCGCCGTCCTTGAGAAAAAGGAACCTGACATAGTGGGTCTTGCCGTCCCACTCGACCTCGGTGGCCGACAGGGACCCCATGTGGGTATTGCTCCAGTACGAATACCCGGTGAACCCATCTCTTGTCCCCACGGTCATCGTGGCGAACCAGGCGTTGCTACCCTGCTGCACCACCTCCGTTGCCGCGCTAGTCAGCGTCTCCTCGTTGTCGGCGTCGTCGGTGAAAGTCACCCGGACCTGGATGGTCTGCCCCTGCTCGCTGGACGTGAGCTCGTGGCTGGAGCCGGTGGCCCCGACGATGTCCGTACCTCCAGCGATCCACTGGTAGCTGTACGTTGGGTTGGTCAGCCCGTCTTCGTCGGCGATGTTTGCCGTATCCGCCGTTAGTGTCTCTCCCACCTGGGGCGTCCCGTCGATGGTGGGCTGGCCCGTGGCCTCTCGGTTGGGCGCTGCAACAACGGCCACAGTTCCCTCGCTGGTAAGGGTCTCGGCGTTATCGGCGTCGTCGGTGAAACTCACCCGGACCTTGATGGTCTGGGCAACATCATCGGCGTCCAGGGTGTAGGTGGTGTCCGTTGCGTCGGGGATATCGGAATCGCTGTTCCCGTCGCTCCGTATCCACTGGTAGCTGTATGAGACGTTGGACAACCCATCGGCGTCGGCGATGCTGGAAACGTCCACCGCCAGGGTCTCGTCCACCTGTGCAGTCCCGTCGATGGTGGGCAAGCCCGTAGCCGGAGTGTTGGCGGCCGCCGAAGCCCGGACGATGCGCACCGGAATGACCTGACCGTCCTCCCAATCGACGTCGAGGTCACTCCATTTGAAGTTGGAATCTCCTGCCTGCAACGTCAGGGCGACATCGCCGATCTCCAGCGTCAGTTCCTCCGCACCGGGTACAACTTCCGTAAAGGCCAGGCGGATATAACGTCCCGGGGTGTAGTGCCACAGCCACTTTGCCTGAAGACCCGCGCTGCCCCCCTCGTTCGAAAAGAGGTCGGAGCTGACGGCGCCAATGGAGCCGTTACCGAGGTCCACCACAGACATGTCCGCCGACCACACCAGGGGCGATGGCGCCACCGCATCTGTCGCCGCACTGGTCAGCGTCTCCTCGTTATCGGCGTCGTCCGTGAAGCTCACCTTGACCTTGACGGTCTTGCCCTCGTCTTCGACCCCCAGTGTGTAGGTCGAACCCGTGGCGTTCCGTATGTCCGTATCCGTGGGGCCGTCGCTACGTATCCACCGGTAGCTGAAGGAGACGTTGTCCAACCCGTCCGCGTCGGAGATGTCCGAGGTCTCCGCCTCCAGCGTCTTGTCCACCTGGGCGGTGCCGCTGATGGCGGGCAGCCCGGTGGCTGGACTGTTCGGATTGGGCGCGACAGTTTCCGTGGCCTCGCTGGTCAGGGTCTCTTCGTTCTCCGCATCGTCGGTGAAGGACACCCTGACCCTGATGGTCTTGCCCTCGTCGTCGTCCGATAGGACGTAGGTAGAGCCGGTCTCGCCCGCTATGTCCGTGTCCGTGCCGCTCTCGCTCCGTATCCACTGGTAGCCAAACACGACGCTGGTCATCCCGTCGGCGTCGGCGACGGCCGAGGTCTCCGCCGTCAGCGTCTCGTCCACCTGGGCCGTCCCGCTGATGGTGGGCAGGCCCGTCGCCAGGCTGTTGTCCTCCACGTGGCTGAAGACCCAGGGTCGGGCCTGCTTGATCGACAGAACATCGTCACTGGTGATCTTGAACTCGATCTCCATGGCGAACTTCTCGGCGGCTTCAATGCCGTACAGCTCCGCGAACTCGTCGTGGATTACCTCGAGATGAAGGCGCAGCTGACCCATCTGGGCGTCGCTCATCAGTAGTTTCCCCGGTTCGACCCGGTTGGAGGTCGCGACGACCTCGTAGTCCCGGGGGTACTTGCCGGGCTCGTGCAGCAGGACCTCCTCGGGCACCGAGAGCGCCTCCGGATTGGTAACCAGGTCCTCCCCGAGCTGCGTGTTTACGTAGTAGCCCTCGACGCCCCCCACGATGGGGTTGAAGGTGACGGCGACGCCGTTGGCCAGCTCGTCCGAGAAGTTGGGATGCACCAGCACTCCCATCGCCGCCGCCAGGTGGTCGATCCGGTGGAACTCGCGCTCGGTGAAGGCGCGGAAGTTCCACATGCTGGCGAAGACCTGCTTGAGCGACTTGTCGATCCCGTCCGCCTCCGTCTCGCCCGGCTTCTGAGTCTTGGAGTCGTAGAGCCCCGCGCCGCTGAAGCCGGGCAGGTCCTCGTTGTTGGTGCTGGACCGGTACCGCAGCGATTGTCCTTCGGGGAACGTGGCGTGCATCGCCACGAGCGCGTCGATCATCCACTGGGGGCTCTCGCCTTTCTTGATCTTCTTGCGCAGCTTTTTGAGCTCGGACTCCTGGGTGTCGAAGTCCGACTGGAAGTCCGGGTCGGCGAGCAATTCCTCGATGTCTTCGTAGAACTCGTTGTGTTTCATGAACTCGTCGTAGAAGTAGAAGGGCACCGCGAACCCGTCGGGCACCGTCCCCTCCGGGAAACCAAGCGTGCGAAGCACGGCCAGGTTGGCCGCCTTCACCCCGAACGCGTCCCAGTCGTCGAACCCAACGTCGTCCAGGTCGGTGATCTGTGTGATCGTCAGATCCCGTTCCGGCGTCTGGGTCTGAGCGGGGCGGGAGTCGGAGTAGTGCGCATCGACCTCGGCGCGGGTGGCCGCGCTGATGGAGTACCCGTCCTCGGTCACCGTATAGTGGACGAAACTGCCGATCAGGCCGGCGATATCGCCGTCGTCGAGGGCGTCGCGGATATATGCGTTGGGGACGCCGTCCTGCACGGCCCGCAGGTTTACGTGCGCCAGCGGCGTCTGGGCCACGGTGGTGATGATGCCGCCAACCCGGGGGAGCTCGTTGGGCAACGACTCATAGATCACGATGTCGCGGGGGTTGGGGCGTCCTTCCAGCGACATGACCCGCAGGAAACCGTATCCCTCCTCCCGGTTGAAGGGAAGGAAATCGACGTCGCGCAGGATGTCCTCCTCCAACAGCACATCGACCCTGGAGTCGTCATAGTCGGTACGTTCCCGGTCATAGTTCTCTCGCTGTCTTGGCGAGATCGGCCGGTACGTAAGATCGTTGTCCAGCAGAGGCATGCTGGCTGCGAGCACCTCATGGGCAAGGGCCACAGTGGCAAAATCGGGAGCATGATTTGATCCGAATGAGTAGACATAGACGCCCAATTCGCCGTTGGGAGCAAGCACATCGGGGTGGTAGACGATATCGCCGAACAGCCTCCCTTCCCAGTAGCGCCAGTTGGCAATGAGCTGGTTCCTGTAAATGAAACCGTAGTGTGTCTCGGTGTTGCTGAAATAGACGGCCGGCCGGTTGGTTTCATGGCCGAATATCAAGAAGGGGAGGTCCTGTAGATCCGGGTTGTTCACACGGGGCCCGGCAATAATCGTCTCAAATGTCCCGCGGTCGGGAACGGCCACCACGCCATCGTCGAAGGGGACGGCAGGCGCGGGGTTCACCGGGTTCATCCCCACCGGGTCCTGGAGTTCGGTAATGTCGTCGATGCAATCGCCGTCAACGTCGGCCGGGTCGGCTATAAGATACTTCTCCACCCGGTAGTGCTCCCTGGGGAGGGGCGAGAGCGGCTCGGTCAGCACCGTCGTGCCCTCCTGGCCCAGTGTCACCGAGGCCACGATCTCGCGATCACCGTCGAGGTCGGGTCGCACGTACAGCACGAAGTAGTCGCCGGTCGTGGAATCGACCGCGATGGCCGTGGAGTCGACCAGGACGGAGGCTGCCCCCACGGTCACGTCCACCGGCGCCGGGTCATAGCCGCCTCCGGGACAATCCCCTGGCGGCGCAGGCAACAGCGTCCCAAAGGGCGCGCTGGTCAGCCACTCGTCATTGCCCGCGTCGTCGGTGAAGCTCACCCGGACCATCAGATAGGGCCGTGAGAGCCTGCCCAGGTCGTATCCGGTCGGCGTGTACGTGGAGCCGGTGGCGTCTGCGATGTCGACGATCAGGACGTCTTCGTTCCGTATCCACTGGTAATTGAAGATGGCGGTGTCCAGCCCGTCGGCGTCGGCGATGCCCGAGGTGTCCGCCGTCAGGGTCTCGCCCACCTGGGCGGGTCCGGTGATGGCAGGCCGACCCGTCGCCGGGCTGTTGGGTGTGGACGCAACCGCGTCGGCCCCGGCGCTGATGCTCTCCAACTTCACCGTGATTGAGTCTCCGCGCGCCCAGCCGAGAGCGGTGTCGGTGACGCCGGACCAGGCCAGACGGGTAAACGCACCGAGTCTCCAGTGTTCGACCGAGGTCGTGGTGGCGTCGGCCAGATCGTAGGTATGCTCGGCAGTCCCCTTGATTAAGCGGAGCCGCAGCAGGTCCCGGTCCTCCTTCTCGCCATCCTTGGCCGCCTCGAAGACCAGGGACAATGTGGAGGTGTCTCTGTCCACCAGGAGCTGGACTACCTCGTAATCGTTGTCTTCAAAGGTGAATGTCCTCGAAGATACGGTCCCCAACCAATCTCGTCCGGCAAAATTGGAAGTCCAGCCGACGACCGGTGGCCACGTCCTGTCTGGCGGCGACGGGGCATATACCCTCAGCTTCGTCTCCCAGACGACTGCGGTATCTTCCTGGGCGCTGGCCGTCGGGGCGTGGAAGACGTACGGAAGGGCGGTCAGGACGACGGCGGCGATCAAAACCGCCAGCACGCACGAGCGCGCGATCCTTTTACCGGCATTACCGGCAGCGTGAGCGGCTCTGGCGGGAGCGGTGGTCATGGCGTCCAGCCACCCTCAGGGATCGACAGGGCCGCCAGCTCTCGGGCACGACGGAGAGGCGAAGGGCGCGCCGATGCCGCCCGCGCACTCGGCACGGGCAGGTGAACCGTCGCACTGGTAGCCGCTCCCTCAACCCGCTCGGGACGCCAATCGCCGACCTCGGATTCCAGCGGAGTTTGGAAGAATGGGCCCGCAGACGCCGCATCGCGGTACCTGAGCGGAGCCGATGGATATGGGGCGCGCCGTATGCAGGACCGGGCCGTTTCAGGACCCCGTTCGCCCGTCCTCTTACCGGGCTCCCTTAGAAGACCTGGCTTTCCGGCCATTAGTCTCTCCCTCGCTCGTTCCCTTGTTCACCTGTCACCTGGTCGTTCGTGGCCCCGGATGCCTGACCCTCAGGCCGAACTTCCGCGGGTACGGGCCACTGTTCGTTTCCGTTGTGCTCGACGATTCCCCCGGCCATTGGTGATTCAGCCTCCCGAGCCCGACGCGTCGTGGCCGCTGTGCCAGCCGGAGCCGAATGTCATCCCGTCCTGACTGACCAACCAGACGCGCACGTCCTCCGTGGTCACCCAGTTGCCTTCGGCGGTGGCCTCGAACATATCCGTGCCGAGCAGGTCCTTTAGGTCCGTTCCAACCAGATTCTTGTCGTAGTGGTCTATGACCGTGCCGCTTTCGTCGGCTATGAACGCGAACCACTCGCCCTCAACGTTTGGGGTGTTGTTGTAGTACTCAATGGTCGCCGCCAGTCCCGCAAAATCGCTCCCGGGGCTGGCGAAGTAGGCGATGGTCCCCTCCAGCCCTGCCTGGCGGAACACGCGAGCGGCTGTGGAGACCATGGCCTTGGTGAACTCGTCGGCGTTGACATACCAGCCCGAGGCGAACAGCAGCCCGTCGTGCTTCACCACCCAGGCGTTCTTCAACTCAAGCGCCCCCGTGTGGCCGGGCCCGATGACACCGTTCTCCGGCTTGCGGTAGACGTAGGACACCCACTTGCCGTCCCCGGTGGCCGACAGCATGTCCGCGCCATAGTTGTAGCCGTTGGTGTCGGTGCCCACCCAGCCCTTCAGGTCCAGCCCCAGGCGGTAGGGGTTGGGGTGCGCGATCAGCCGGTCGTCCTCGCCGATGATGAAGACGTACCACTGGCCATCTATGCTCTCCTCCCGGTTGTAGTGGGCGATGGCGGCGTCCCGGCCCTGGGTCTCGTAACGGGCGATGGCTGCATCTACGAAAAATCTGGTGTACTCGGCGGGGTCGGACCTGGATGGTATGGAGGCCACTACGCCGCGCGCTATCAGCTCTACTTCAGAGGGGGTGAGGTCGGTTCCCGGCTGTGACGGGGAAGCGTCGGCGAGTTCGGCGCGCACCATCTCCTCCACCTCGGCGCGGGTGAGGCCCGGCTCCGCGTCGGAGTCCCCACAGGCCGCTACGAGGAGCAGCGCCAGGACGGCCAGCGCCGCCAAGGCGAGAGCCCTCAGCTTCCCGTATTCCATGTGACCTCCGCTTTCATCGGTATTGCCGCCCGTCGTCGCATGGGCTATCGGTCAACCCTTCAAGCACTACGATCCGCCCGTGCAGTTATCCCCGATAATCGTGCCGTTCAAGGTGTGGAGGACGATGCAGATCGAGTTCGACGTGCCAACCGTGTACGGCTGCCCCTCCAGCGTTTCCAGCTCGATGGTCAGCGGGCCTGACGTCGCGAGCCCGATGACATCCGAGAGATCCCAATCGATGGCCGTGCCAGTGCTGTTGTACCTCGCGAGGCCTGTGTCAACACTCGATGGTGAGCCGCTGTTGGCCTCTGCATAGGTGAAATTGATGTGCGCCACGACTCCGACGTACTGACCAAACAGGCTTCCTCCTCCGCTTCGCGAGATGCGGTAATACGCCCTGGAGTCGTCGTGCGCCACGGGGTGCTCGGTACCGTCGGGTCCGGCGAGGGTTTCGGTGGGGTGGAGCTTGCCCGGGACGGCAATGTTGTCGTCGGGATTGTTGAATATTTGCAGCGTGGTAGTCGTCTGTGCCTGCGCGGAGCCTGCGACCACGGCCATCACGGCCACCGCGACCGCCAGTACCACGGCGGCCACCGGCAGACGCGGCATCCGGAACAGCCGGCGCCGGAAACCTTCTCCTCCACCGGTCGGTGTGCTGATGCCTTCCTGTTTCATCTCTTAGTTGCCTCCTTCAGCGTGCGCGAGTGTGCATTCCATTCCGTTTTCATCGTTGTCGCTGCCTGTAGTCGCATGGGGCAATCGGGCACCCCTCCGGGCGCTACGATCCGCTCTGGCAGTTGTCTCCCGTGACGTTGCCGCTCAGGTCGTGGAGGACGATGCAGAGCGAGTGGTTCGTGCCGACCGTGTACGGCTCCCCATCCTTCTCGACCAGCGTGATGGTCAGCGGACCCGTGGTCTTCGCAAAGGTGGGCGGACCTGCATTGGCCATCATGATGATTGTCGAAAGGCTCCAGGGTGGGCCGAATTTCCCAATGAGACTCCGTTCACCACTCGTGGGGTTCCCGAAGCCGTTGGCATAGCTGTATTCGAAGCCCGCCACGACCCCATCGCTATTCCTGCTGAAAAGGTTTCCTCCGCCGGAAGCCGTAACGCGGAAATACGCCTTGGAGTCGTCGTGCGCCACGGGGTACTCGGTACCGTCGGGTCCGGCGAGGGTTTCGGTAGGGTGGAGCTTGCCCGGGACGGCGATGGTGTCGCCGTTGGTGTGGTATGCCAATTGCAGCGTGGTCGTCGTCTGAGCCTGCGCGGAGCCTGCGACCACGGCGACGACGGCCACCGCGACCGCCAGTACCACGACGGCCAACGCCAGACGCGGCAGCCGGAACAGCCGGCGCCGGAAACCTTCTCCTCCACCGGTCGGTGTGCTGATACCTTCCTGTTTCATCTTTGCCTCCTTATTTGGAACCTCTTGTTTTTGTTCGCCCCGCCTCGCCGCCTCGGCTCCGGAGAGAGGTATGCGGACCACGGGAGTCCGGCTGGAGCGGGTTGCCTGAATTGGGTCTTGGCCCTGGTCATGGTTTCAATCCCCGTGCATGAATGGGCTCCGGGCGCCACCGCTCAGTCTCCCGGCTCGTCATTGCCGCTGTGCCAGCCCGAGCCGAAGGTCATCCCGTCCTGGCCGAGCACCCAGACCCGCACGTCCTCCGTGGTGATCCAGTTGCCCTCCACGGTGACTTCGAAGTCATCCGTGCCCAGCACGTCTGCAAGGCTCTTCCCCACCATCTCCTTGTGGAAGTGGTCGATGATCGTGCCGCTCTCGTCGGCTACGAAGGCGAACCAGGCCCCCGCCACGTCTTCGGCGGTGTTGTAGTAGGCGATGGCCGCGTGCAGTCCCGCAAAATCGGTGTCGGGGCTGGCGAAGTAGGCGATGGTGCCCTCCAGACCCACCTGGCGGAACACCCGGGCGGCCGTGGCCACCAGGGCCTGGGTGAAGGCGTCGGCGTTGACGTACCAGCCCGAGCCGAACAGCAGGCCGTCGTGCCGCACCACCCAAGCGTTCTTCAGCTCGAACTCGCCGGTGTAGCCGGGCCCGAAGTCCCCGTGCTCGGGGTTGGCGGACACGTAGGTCACCCACTTGCCCTCGTCCGTCGCAGAGAGCATCTCCGGGGCGTAGTTGTAGCCGTTGATGTCGGTGCCCACCCAGCCGTTCACGTCCAGCCCCACGCGTTCGGGGTCGGGATGGGCGACGACGCGGGCGTCCTGGTCGATGATGAAGACGTACCACTGGCCGTCGATGCTCTCCTTGCGGCTGTAGTGGGCGAGGGTGTCCTCCCGGCCCCGGGTCTCGTAGCGGGCGATGGCCGCGTCCACGACGAACGCGGCGTAGTCGGCGGGGGCCGACCTGGAGGGAATCGAGGCCACCACCCCGCGGGCGATGCGCTCCGCCTCGGCGGCGGTGACGCCCCCTCCGGGCTGTGGCGGGGCCGGGGCGGCGGCGAGCTCGGCGCGGACGATCTCCCTGACCTCGTCGGCAGTGATGCCCGGCTCGGCGTCCCCGTCCCCGCAGGCCGCCAGCAGGAGCAGCGCCGCGAGGGCCAGGGCCGCCCATCCTCTCATGTGTTTGATCATTTCATCCTTCCCATGAAATCGGTGTTTTTTGCTTTGGGCCCCGGATGGAGGGTGCGGTTCCGCCGGGGGATTTCGGGGCGCCGGAGCTACATGCCCGACACGCAGGTCGTGCCGGGTCCCTCGATGTCCACCTCGGCTACCGGGTCCCGGCCAAGGACATACCCCTCCCCGGCCAGCACCTCCCACGTGAGGGTGCAGACAGGGTTGTTGCTCTCGTCCACCTCGGAGACCCAGTGGAAGTTCGAGAAGAATTCCTTCCCGGCGGGGAACGTGCGCGTCACGGTTTCTCCGCCTTGCACATAGCTCAGGGTGAAGCTCAGCGACTCGTCCGCATTCCCGATGCGGCTGAACTCAAACTCCACGGTGTCCTTGTACTCCGCCTCGCTGTCGTTCGCGTAGACGTTGACCATCGGCAGGGCGGTGATCTTCACGTCAACCTCGTCGTTGTCCGCCCACCCGAACGACGGAAAGAGAAACCATGAGTAGGTGTGGCCATAGGTGGAATCATTCGTATAGGTGGCATCCTCGAAGCTGAACGTCTGCCCGCCGATGTGAAGGGTCATGGCCCTCACCTCGCCGTCATTGGCCTGCCTGTTACCAAATCCCACATAGAGTTGACTGCTAATAATCCGGTCATAGATCAGGGATACCTCGAAAGTGTGTCTCCCCAGAATGAAGCTATCGTCTGAGAGGGACCCGATGCCCACTCCCTCAGACGTGTACCCCTTGCTGATGATGAAACTCCCCACCGTCATGGTCGAGGACCAGATCTCCTCTCCGTCATCCGAGCTCTGCGCCGAGGCAGGCGAGCCCACGGCCAGCAGGGCCGCGATGACCGCCAGCGCCGCTAGGGCCAGCGCTACGGCGGAGCGGATGCCGAACTCCGGTATGAGGTTTTGCATTGTCATTGCGGTTGGATTCGTCCTCCGGCCAGGGGCCGCGAGCGGCGCCGGGGCTACATGCCCGACATGCAGGTCGTGCCTGGGCCTTCGACGGTCACCACCGCTTCACCCGGAGAGATGACGTAACCTGGCACGGGCGATATGTACCACGTGATCTCGCAGACCGGGTTGGTGGTGCCCTCCCATACGTCAATGGCCCAGTGAGCGTTGCTGAAGCTCGCCTGCCCTGCTGCGAACTTGCGCGTCGCCGTCTCTCCGCTTTCGACATGTCCCAGCGTGAAGCTCAGCGCCTCGTCGATGTTCCCGGTGCGGGTGAACTTGAACTCCGCGGTCGACTCGGCGGCATTATTGTTGCCGCCGTATTCCACCGTGGTCGTGACCGCCTCGATGCCGATGGACTTCTTCTCGGTGATCTTCAGGGCTACCGCGTCGCTTGTCGCCCAGCCGAAGCGCGAGGAGAGCGACCAACTGTAGACGTCGCTAAAGGTGCTATCAAACGAATAGGTGGCATCGTTGAAATCGAACGTCCGCCCGTCGACGTGAAGCGTCCAGGTCTGCTCTTCGAGGGAGTTAAGCGGCTCGTTGATTGCAAAAATCAGCGTGCCGATGGTGCCGGCAGAGGAGTCGATGATTCCGGTTATCAACTCATTTCCAGTATCCAGGGGGACCCTACCGTCGGAGAGCGAACCTATTCCACCAATGTTTGGATGTCTGAACCCCTGGCCGATGGGGAAAGCCCCCGTCGTCATCGTTGATGACCAGATCTCTTTGTCATCCGAGCTCTGCGCCGAGGCCGGGGAGCCCACGGCCAGCAGGGCCGCGACGACCACTGCGGCCACCGCCGCCAGCACGACCGCCCAGCGGATTCCGAACCTTGGGACTGCATTTCTGATTGTCATTGCGATTGACTCCTTCTTTTATCGGGGTGGTAGACAGGAAGCGGCGCCGGAGCTACATGCTCGACATGCAGGTCGTGCCGGGGCCGCTGACGGCCACCGTCGCCTCAGCTGGGCTGCCCACGACGTAGCCGTCCCCAGAACGCACTGTCCAGATGATTAAGCAGACAGGGTTGTTGCTGCTGTCCACGTCGACGGCCCAGTGAAAGTTGCTGAAACTCGATACCCCGGCTTTGAACGTGCGCGTCACGGTCTCTTTGTTGGGGCTGAATACGCCGCCATTAGTCAATTCGAAGCTCAGTGCGTTTTTCGCGCTGCCGGTGCGGGTGAACCTGAACTCCGCGGTCGACTCGGCGGCATTGTTGTTTCCGCCGTATTCCACCGTGGTTGTGACCGCCTCGATGGTGATGATCGGCAGCGCGGTGATCTTCACGGCAACCGTCGTCCCTGTCGCCCAATTGAAGCGCGGTAGCGACGGCGTAAAATTCCATGAGTACGTGTGGTAGTTGTCACCGCCGATGTTATTAACGGCAAAGCCGGCATCCGCAAAGTTGTACGTTCGCCCGCCGATGTGGAGCCGCATGGCATCCTCATCCGTTTGATGTAGCTTTTGGCTCAATCCGATGCTGAGTTTGTCGGTTCCAATATCGGTGTCAATGAGGTAGAAAATGGAGTATGCGTCACTAATGTCCTGGGCAGGAGAGTCGATTTCACTGTCAGTGAGATCCCCATACAAGTTGGGGTGCACGTCGTAGTAACCCCTGATGCTGCCGTTGGCTCCCACCGTCATCGTCTGGGAATAGATCTCGTCTCCATCATCCGAGCTCTGCGCCGAGGCCGGGGAGCCCACGGCCAGCAGGGCCGCGACGACCACCGCTGCCGCCACCGCCAGCGCCGCCACCGTTCTCATCCCGAATCCCGGTAGGAAGTTTCGTATTGTCATTGCGAGCACCTCATTCTTTTCCGCTGGTTGGGGCCGGCTGGAGACGCTGGAATGGCCTGATGCGCCCCGCTGGGAGACGCGGTCCGGTGGGGGAAGCGACCTGTTGAAGGGCCTGGACTTGCCGGCAGGCCCGGGAGCGGGCCGTCCGGCGCAGGCAGCTCTCTAACCAGCGTAAGCGACGCAGCGACGGCGGGTTCCATTGCCCCGTCCGCCGCCTCAATTGAATGGACCGTTCTGTCGAACCCGAATCCCATACAAATACCCCCCTGCTCCTGTCGGCAGGCCGTTCCATGTCATTCTACAGGGACCGTGTAAGATGGCTGTTAGAAAAATGGCGAATTGGCATGATATTGGTGTAAGATACGGCCCAAAGTGCTATAATCGACCCCAAAGCGTTGGCCCCGCTTCATCCAGGCGGCGGCGCTTCCGCGGGTGTTCAACGTGTCCCGCAACCCAGACTTGAGGCGGTGCAATGAACCGAGACGATGAACGAGACCTGGTGATACAGGCCCTGAGAGACCGGCTGTCCAGGCTGAGCGAGGCCAGCCTGCGCATCAACGAAAGCCTGGACTTCGACACGGTGCTCCAGGGGGTCCTGGACTCCGCCCGCTCCCTGACCGGGGCCCGCTACGGAGCGATGACGCTCCTCAACGATGCGGTCGAGCTTCCACCCGATTGGGAGCCCACGGCCAAAGCGCCGGGCAGCAACGCGCCGCTGGTCGATTACTTCACCTCAGGGCTAACGGAGGAGCAGGTCCGCAGGATGCAGGACATGCCGGAGCGGATACTCCTCTTCAACTATCTGAGCCGGATTCCAGAGACGTTGCGGATTCCCGACCTCGCCAGCCACACCATCTCTCTGGGTATGGCCGAGTTCACCGCTCTGCCGGTGGGGCCGTTCCTGTCAGCGCCCCTCCTCTACCAAGGTGACTTCGTGGGCGTCATCTTCCTGGCCAGGGATACGGGGATGGAAGAGTTTGGCCAGGAGGACGAGGAGACGTTGGTGATGTTCGCGTCCCAGGCGGCAATGGTCATCGCCAACGCCCGCCGGTACCGGGAGGAGCAGCGGGCCAGGAACGACCTGGAGACGCTGATCAACATCTCTCCGGTGGGTGTGGCGGTCTTCGACGCGAAGACCGGGGCGCCGGTGTCCTTCAACCGGGAAGCCGTGCGAATCGTCGACAGCCTGCGCGACCCGGACCAACCCCCGGAGCAGTTGCTGGAAGTTCTGTCCTATCGAAGGGCCGACGGACGGGAGATTGCTCCGTTCGACATAGCCAAGGAGCTGATCGCAGGGGACACCGTGCGGGCCGAGGAGATCTTCATCGAGGTCCCCGACGGGCGCAGCGTCACCACCCTGGTGAACGGCACTCCCATCCATGGGGAGGACGGCCGAATCGTGTCGGTGGTTGTGACCCTACAGGACATGACGGAGTTGGAGGAGCTGGAGCGGCTGCGGGCCGAGTTCCTGGCAATGGTGAGCCACGAGTTGCGCACGCCCCTGACCTCGGTCAAGGGCTCCATTGCTACCCTGTTGGACCCCCCAACCACCCTCGGCCCCACCGAGATGAGGCAGTTCTTCCGGATCATCGACTCGCAGATAGACCGGATGCACGTGCTGATAAGCGACCTGCTGGACGTGGCCCGCATCGAGACGGGCACGCTTGCGGTCTCACCCGAACCGACGGACGTGGCCATACTGGTGGGGGAGGCCGGCAACGGCTTCCGCAGTGCCGGGGGCAGGCACAACATCGAGGTCGAGCTTGCTCCGGACCTGCCCTGGGTCATGGCCGACAGGCTGCGCATGGTACAGGTGCTGGGCAATCTGTTGACCAACGCGGCCCGGCACTCGCCCGAGTCGTCCATCATCCGGGTGACCGCCGTGGGGGAAGGGGTCCACGTTGCGGTGTCGGTCTCCGACCATGGTAGAGGCATTCCCGCCGAGAGCCTGCCGCACCTGTTCCGCAAGTTCTCCCGGATAGAGTCCCAGGAGCAGGGGGGCGACACGGGCCTGGGCCTTGCCATATGCAAGGGGATAGTTGAAGCGCTCGGGGGCCGCATCTGGGCCGAGAGCGACGGGCCGGGCCTGGGCGCACGGTTCACCTTCACCCTTCCGACGGTCGAGCAGGCCGGGTACGTCTCTCCGGTGGCCCCCTCCCGGCCCTCGTCCCGCTCTGCGCGGCGGGCCGAAGCGCTGCGCATCCTGGCTGTAGACGACGACCCCCAGGCGCTCAGGTACGTCCGCGACACTCTCATGAAGGCGGGGTTCGAACCGATGGTGACGGCGGACCCGGAGGAGGTCCTGCGTCTCGTGGAGGAGTACAAGCCCCACCTGGTGCTGCTGGACCTGGTGCTCCCGGGTGTCGACGGGATGGATCTGATGAAAGACATTGCCGAGATGACGGACGTGCCGGTGATCTTTCTGTCGGCCTACGGCCAGGACAGGCTGGTTGCTCGGGCCTTCGACATGGGCGCCGCCGACTACATGGTCAAGCCCTTCTCACCGACGGAGCTGTCGGCCAGGATCAGGGCCGCTCTGCGCCGACGAGAGGTGCCTAAGCCGTCGGAGCCCTATGTGTTGGGCGATCTGACCATCGACTATGACGAGCGCAGGGTGACCCTCGCCGGCCGCCCGGTCGAGCTGACCGCAAAGGAATACGGGACGCTGGCCGAACTGTCGGCCAACGCCGGCCGCGTGCTGACCTACGAGACGCTGCTGCGCCGGGTGTGGGGGCTCGACGCCGACGCCGACATTCGCCCGATGCGGACCGTTATAAGCAGCATCCGTCGCAAGCTGGGCGACGCCGCCGAAGACTCCAAGTACGTCCTCACCGAGCTCCGCGTCGGCTATCGGATGCCCAAGGGGGAGAAGCCGGGGCAGGAGACGGAACCGCCCGCGGCCCCATGAGCTGCTGTTTACTACCTTATATATGGGGAGTGAGATGTCTCATCCCGACCTCGCTATAGTCACCGGCGCCTTCAGCTATACAGGAAGGTACGTCGCCCGGCGTTTGCTTGACCAGGGCGTTCGCGTAAGGACCCTCACCCGCAGCCCGAATGCGGAGGATCCCTTGGCCGACCATGTGGAGGCGGCCCCCCTGGACTTCTCAGACCCCGATGGGCTGAGCCGCTCGATGCAGGGAGCGGGCGTCTTCTATAACACCTACTGGATTCGGTACGCGCATGGCCGGGTGACCTTCGATCTCGCGGTGGAGAACACCAGAACGCTCTTTGAGGCTGCCAGGAGGGCTGGTGTCGGCAGGGTGGTTCACTTCTCGGTGACCAACGCCTCATCGGAGTCCGGGCTGCCGTATTTCAGAGGCAAGGCCGAGGTGGAGGATATGCTGGTGGGCTTGGGAATTCCTTATGCCATCATCAGACCGACGCTGGTCTTCGGAGTCGGCGACCTGTTGCTCAACAACATGGCCTGGGCGCTGAGGCGGTTTCCCGTATTTCCCGTCTACGGGAACGGCGACTACCCGGTTCAGCCCGTCTACATCGAAGACCTCGCGGCCCAAGCCGTGGAGGCTGGCTCTCAAAGCGAGAGCTCCGTGGCCGACGCTGCGGGGCCGGATACGTTCTCCTTCGAGGCGCTGCTTCGCCTGCTGGCCTCCTCAATGGGCGTCCGAAGGTGGTTCCTGCACACGCCTCCGCGCGTGGGTCTGGCCTTGACCGGGCTGGTGGGCCTGCTGATGCGTGACATGGCGCTTACCCGCGACGAGGTTGTTGGTCTCATGGATGGCCTGCTGACATCGGAAGGCGTGCCAACTGGTACGACCACGCTGGCGGACTGGCTGGCAGGGAACGGGGACGGCCTCGGGAGGCGGTACGTGTCCGAGCTGCGGCGCAACTGGCGGGGGTAATGGCCAGCGAACGGCGAGACGAGAGGAGATTCTTGTCAGGGGAGGGACATGCCAATACCTGAATCGACACTCTCCAGATGGAGCCATCACCAGGCAGGGACGGCCTTCAAGCAGGCGCACGTACCCATCCGTGAAGCCCTGGACGCCTACAAGGGGTTGTCGCAGTTCAATTACGAAATATTCCTCCAGGGCTCCTACAAGAACGACACCAATCTCGGTGGGGACAGCGACGTCGACGTGGTCGTCCGGTTGGCCCAAAAGCTCAAGCCTGGCGTAGCCGCCCTTTCCGGCGAACAGCTTCAGGAAGACGGTTCCCACAGGTTTGTACTGGAACGCTGGCAGTCGTTTCGAGACCACGCAATGAAGGCGATGCGGGCCAGATTCGGCAATGCCGTGAAGAGCGGTCGCAAAACTCTGAAGCTGCCCAAGGGCAAGATCCCGGCGGATGCCGACCTCGTGGTGACGCTCAGCTACATGCAGGGCATCGGGTTCTATCTCCCCGATGAGGAACGTTGGGTGGTGAGCTACCCGCAGCAGCACCACCAACGGGGATTGAAAAAGGAAAAGGCCACAAACGAGCGGTTCAAGAGGACCATACGCATGTTCAAGGCGGCCCGGAACCACTTGGTCAGCAAGCGGGTGCTCACCAAAGAAGACGCTCCGTCCTACTTCATCGAGTGTTTGCTCTACAACGTTCCCGACCGGCTATTCGAACAGAGGCTGGCGGCGACCTATACGGGCATCCTCGACTGGCTGAAGACCGCAAAGCTCAAAGACTTCAAGTGCCAGAACGGCCAGGTGCTCTTGTTCGGGCAAGGCCGGGAACAGTGGTCCATAAAGAAGGCGCGGACGCTCGCCAAGGCGCTGCAGGAGATGTGGGACAGATGGCATTGAGGGTGGATGCCGTCGTCGACCGGGCCTCGGAGAGACTTCAGCCTTGGCAAGAGTCTGTTGACCGTACGAAAAGGGAACTCTATACTTTCATAGACTTTCATCACTTTTCATACGTGCGGGTGGTATTGACATGACTTCCACGGAAAGCTGGGTGGACATTGCGGAGGTGGCTGCGCATCTACGGGTGACCAAAGACTCGATATATCGTTGGGTGGACTCGAAGAACTTCCCAGCTCACCGCGTAGGTCGTCTGCTCAGATTCAAGCTGTCGGAAGTAGACGACTGGGTGCGGTCTGGAAGTGACGAGGACGCTCCCTCAGAGGGTGAGCGCAGAAGGACGAATGTCAACTAGATCGATTGGTTTCAACTTGGCACTCATTCCTGACGGAGCGGCTTCTGCGGAAACCGATGACTTATCACCGTCCTGTGACGATGCCGACGGAGCCTGTCTAAAGGAAGCTATCCATAGCCACCTCTTGAACTTGGGATTCTCCAAGAATGGTAGCGGGTACTTTGTAGATGGGATTTTGACGAAGCAGAAGATTCGGAATCTGCATGCTGCTCAGCGGCTGGATATTCTGGAGCGGCAGAGGGCCTTTGTCGAAACACATGGTGCTGAGCTTGCAGAGCACTTTGCGAGCGGTAGCCAGATTGATCCCTCGTTGATTGACCCAGAGCTGGTTGAGGTCTTGCCGGACTCTCTTGATTCTCGGTTATTCAGATTTGCTACCCTGTTGTGGTCCGTCCCCGTGTCACAGGGTTTCGGACGTCGACTCCGTTTCCTTGTTAGAGACAGACAGAATGGCTGTCTGATTGGCCTCTTTGCTCTGGGAGACCCGGTCTTCAATCTTTCTGCGCGGGACAATTGGATCGGTTGGACTCACAAAGACCGTCGTGACCGACTCGTCCATGTCATGGATGCCTATGTTGTTGGCGCGGTCCCTCCCTATTCGCAGATGATTGGCGGAAAGCTCGTCGCGGCATTGATGGGCAGCACGGAAGTGAAACGAGCCTACGAACGGAAATATCTGGCCCGTCAATCGGTTATTCGCGAGAGGAACCACCGGGCGCGTCTGGTCTTGTTGACTACGACATCGGCGCTGGGAAGGTCATCAATCTACAATCGCCTGGCCATACCAGACGGTCCTCGCTTTCTTAGAATCGGAACGACCAAGGGATTCGGCCATTTTCACCTACATGGCAAAATATTCGATTCGCTTAGAGAGCATCTGAAGGCGAAGGGGCACCCCTATGCTTCAGGCCACAGGTTCGGCATGGGACCGAACTGGAAGCTGCGCGTCGCCAGAGCTGCCCTCGAAGACGTTGGCATTGATGGGAATTCAATCTTGAAGCACGGCGTCGAGCGAGAGGTGTATGTGATCCCGCTGGCCGACAACTGGAAGGAGGTCCTATCGGGCAGGCAGAAGAAGGTGCGCTCCCTTACGAGGTCGGCCGCCGAGATATCAGGGTTCTGCCTGAGTCGTTGGATCGTGCCGCGGTCAAATCGTGACAAGAGCTTTCAGAGCTTCGACAGTGACAGCATCATAACGGCCTTATTGAACGGGGGGCCCGGGTCAGCATGGTAATGGACACTGAGCTTGAGGAATGGCAGGCGCGCCTGTCGCTGCACTTTTCGACGCTTCGACACAGTCGGCGTGCAAGAGGCGCTACTGAACCGCTCTTCGGACTTGAACATGGACTTTCACAGACGGAAGTCCAGGAACTTGAGCGCGCAGTGCGAGCCCACATCGCTTATCACCCACCGTCACGGGATCACTGGCTGGCCTGGATAGTGTATTCCGCTGAACTAGGCTATCGATACTCCGGTGACGAATACTGGCAGACCTTTGAACAAGAGACGCCTGGATGGTTAGCAAACGGAGACCGGTATAGGATTCGCGAGTTCTACCAGCGGTTTGTACGAGAGCTCGGTGGAGCAGTTCCATCGGGTCCTTGGGCTGATCACTTCTCCATTATATGTTGGCCCATAACGCATGCCATCCTCCCAAAGGACCTGCAAATCCAACTGGCTCACACACTCTATGATTCCAGATACCTGCTGACCGAGGATGTCCTCGGGTCGCCAGAGCTTCTGGGGGACCTCATAGCAAGACGTAGCTGGAATGCCTCATCGCGCTTCCAGAACCTAGCACAGGGGACTCGACTCTTAGGCCAGATAGCCGCCGCTCTTCTCTTTCAAGGACAGGCTAGGTCGGGTGAGCTCATATACCCTGCTACCCTTGAGAGGATCAGTGAAGATCTAGACCGAGAGCGGCAGGCCCGGGAATGGCTACGGAAGACACGCAGTTCCTTAAGTGGAGGCGTGCGGATCCGCGGGCTTGGCTCTATCACCAGCCGGGCGGCTCCCTCTAGCATCAATCAATTGGAAGAGGCTAGGTCTACGGTCGCTGCTCTGGGGATTGAACCGCGCCTCGTGCTTCGACCAGGAGAGACTCCCGGCGTATCGTGGGACGTGTTTCTTGAAATCCCCGACCTCTCGCATCTACTGTTTCGATTCCCTCAGACGCGGGCGATATTGACAGGTACTCGCTGCGTAGTTGCAGGGTCATCGGGACGCCCGTTAGCGAGAGGTGGGCTCTTGTATGGCGACCGGCGGGTAAAGCTTGGTAGGTGGCCGGAACCGGATGAGGTGCTGCTGCAATTCGAGAGCAGTGATTCGCAACTTGATTTTCTCCTTCGCACTGAGTGTCTCCTTCGCCCAGGTCCCAACTGGCTGTTAAGGGTCGCCTCCGATGGGCTGGCCCATGAGCGCAAGGGCCTGAGAGTTAGGCCCGGTGAACGCTACATCCTCCTAAGCACCGTAGGGCCAATAGATACGAGCGGACCTGCTACTCCGATAGACGTAGCGTGCGAGGGGGTACATGCAGCGATACTGGACCTGCCCGAGTCCCTCGGAGCAGATTGGCAAGAATCCATTCAGAAACTAGGGCTCGGGCAGGCAAGGACAATCGAGGTTTGGCCTGCCGGCCTAGCCGCTGCGGCATGGGATGGCGAGGGTCACGGAGAATGGATAGCCTCGGAACGGCCGTGCCTTGCCATTCTTGCAGATCACCCCCTGGTATCGCTCCGTGTCTCGATGGACACAAGCCCACATCACTCCTTTGAACTGACATCCCTAGATCCCGGGGAGCCCCTGTTTCTTGAACTTCCCCAGCTCCCGGTCGGTGTCCATAGGTTGAAGTTCTCCGCACAGAGTAGTTTGGCAGGCCAGCCTGAGCTTCTTGATGATCAGGAAGCCGTCATCCGCATTCGTGAAGACTTGTCACGGACATCAGTCACTGATCATCGGGGGCCGCTGTCAGTGCAAGTCGACCCAGTTCATCCCTCAATGGAGGAACTCTGGGACGGTGAGGTCGAGGTTTGGCTTCGAGGTCCACGTAATCGCGAGGTTGTGAGTCGCGTCTCGTTCTTTGAGAGGAACGGAGGACCTCCGATTCTCGTCAAGCAACTGCCATCGGTCAATTTGCCTATAGGCCCCGAAGATTGGAAGAACCATTTCGACAGACACATTCGAAATAGACAGGAAGTGCAGGAGGCTTACGATGCGGCTAACGTCTGCGCGTTGGAGTTCAAGGCTGGTGATTTCGGCGGATACACACTCCGATGCGAACGGCCCTTCACTCCCCTTCGATGGGCATTGAGGCGGGATGGCGGCGCCTACGTGGCCCGGCTGTACGATGACAGCGGCGACCCTGGGCAACCTGTGTTGAGTCATGTGGCCTTCGAGACTCCGTGTATTGAGCAACAGATCCCATTCGAAACTGATATCCAAGTGCCGGATCGCGGCGGGATGTATGTCGCACGAACACCAAGGCATTGCGTTGCGATCATTGTTCCTCCCGTGCTTCACCACGGCTACGGATTTGCGGACCTGGCGCTCACCCCGAACATAGAGCGATGGACACGATCTCCAGACTCCGCCTTGAGGGTGGTGGAGATTTCGGGCCTGTGGAGCCGGGCGAGGCTGCCCGGTAATGTGATAGCTGCATTCCGACGTCAGAAGGTTATGGACGCATTGGCTTGCGAACTCTTCCGTCTTCTATGTGGAGAGAACTGGGCAAGGGCAGAGGAGGAGGCCGCATCTGGAGGGAGAGACGCCAGAGTTCTGGAAACCTTAGCCAGTGCGGTTTCCAAGAACCCTACAGAGTCAGGCGCGGGGGCTGTTCTTCTCCGCGATGCGAAAACCATGTCTCTCCAAGATTGCAGCCATCGAGTTGACCATCTTTGCTCAGTAGCAATGGAATATCGGCTAGTGCCTGAAAGCTTTCGGCGAACGATGACAATCCAGCCGGGGTCCGCTGGGGTCGTCACTGCCGGGTGGTTAGTGGAACTCGCGTTGAGACTCGCGAGTGATCCTGGCGGCACCGGGCAATGGGCGGGCCCACAGCTGCGCAGTGGGCTAAACCACTTGATGGACTCGCCGCCTTTGCCGCGAGCCGCGAGACTGGCTGTCATTGCTACTGATTTGTACGTACCCCCCGGGTCTCCATCTGGGGATCTCTACGCGGGTTGGAGATGGGCATGAGACGCCTAAGCGCCAGCGAAGTCCACGCCAGCAAGGTAGCTGAGCTTGGATTGGATGAGACTGCATTGGACCTCACCTCGATCGAGGCAATCGCCGCTGCGCTGAGGAGAGCGGCGAACTTCTTGTGCCCTTGCGCAGCAACTACGTTAGTTCGTGCAGTTGCCGAGCCTTTGCGTGGGCTGATTCAGGACATGGAGGAGACAAGGGAGATAGTCCGGGAAACGCTGGACGCCATGATCGCTATTGGCGACTTCCTTGAGTACCGCGACATAGAATCAGATGAGACATCTCGTGCGGCAGTGCTCCTATACGCGGCTCCCCCCAGCTTTGTATCTCGGGACAGTGGCACAGCGATTCTCTTAGGCGTCTCTACTCCAGCACTCGACAGTCTCGCGGACCGCATCGACTATGAGAACCACCTGCGACGTCTCAGCCCTAGTCTTGGTGAAGACCTCGGTGCAGACCTTGAGCAACTAGGGTTCAGTGAAGTACCTCAAGACCAGTGGTTGCAAATGCCTCGACGAGAAACCCCGACTCAGCATTTGGCTCACTTGGACCGCCTTCTAAACGCAGCTGTGCCTTCGGGGGAGGTGGCTGGATTGTCAATACTCGACTGGGACCGCCCGGTCCGGTTCTACCGCGGGCGGTGGACGTCGGCAGGTTCGCTATCTGGACGGTTTGTGGCGCGGCGTAGTCAGGCCTATGGTGGAGATCTATGGTGCTACATAGAGATAAGCAGCGGAATGCCTGAGCGATTGGTGGATTTTCCACTGGGGGACAGTCGATGGCGCGGCTGCGATGAGGCATGGCGTTTGCAGATGGCGATCGACGCCAATAGAGGAAGTGCGCAGGTGTTCAGGATACATCCAGGCCCAGAGAAATCATATGTGATGCAATTCTTCTCTCCTTTGCCGATGTGGGCTCGACGCAGACTTGACTCGGTAGGACACCTGGTGCCGAGCCCTGGATGTCTCTTCGCCTATCGATTGGCCGAGGCTGAGTTAGCGGAGGAAGTGCATTTCGCTCATGACGTGCTGTGGCTTGAGGAACTGAACGGCAGCTCAGAACCTTCATGAGCAGGAGAAAGGGGGGGAGATGTCACTAACTATCATAGAGACCATGCAAGAGATGCAAGGCGCTCTACAGGATTACATCGAAGCGACGTACCACATCAGTCATTCGACCCTTGTAGTTCAGCGCCAGGAGATTCTCCGAACACTTGGCGTCATCCACCAGCGACCCTACTTGGAAAGCACTCCTCGTTACAAGACCGGCACGGCGTTCAAGGATCTTGGACTTGACTCGGCCGCCCTTGAAGTCTTCGGCGCTGTCTCCGATGCTGATGGTGAGCTCAACCGCCTGATCTACGATCCTCCTTATGAACACCAAGCAGCTTCCACGAAGCTTTCGCTTGTAGACGGCCGTAGCCTCGTGGTCATGACAGGGACTGGGTCTGGCAAAACGGAATGCTTCCTGTTGCCAATTCTGGGCAAGCTGGCCTCCGAAGCCCAAAGGAAGGGGCAGGTATTTGGAGAAACGGCAGCAGTAAGGGCGATGGTGCTATACCCAATGAACGCCTTGGTCAATGACCAACTTGGCCGCCTCAGGCTCATGTTCGCGGACCAACGCATTAGCGGCAAATTCATCAGGTGGTCCGGAAGGCCCGCACGATTCGCCCGATATACGAGCCGGACCTTGTACCCGGGAGTACGTGACTCAAGGAAGGACCAAATCAGGCTTGCCCCAATAAGGGACTACTACATCAACAATCTGGAAATAGCGGGAGACCCCTCTTCTCCTCAACAAGCTACAGCCAAAGCACTGATCCGGGAACTGCAAGAGCGGGGTAAATGGCCTGCCAAACCCGACCTGATGAGGTGGTACGGCCAAAGAGGCCAGCGATGGCAGGACTCGAAGACTGGAGAATTCAGGCGAGGTGTAACGCTGCCGGAGGACCCGGAGTTGATTACACGACACGAAATACAAGCAGCACCTCCCGACATCTTGGTCACGAACTACTCGATGTTGGAATACATGATGCTGCGCCCGTTGGAACGGCCAATCTTTGACCAAACGCGCGATTGGCTTCGTGCAAACCCAGAAGAGTCATTCCTGTTGGTCATCGACGAGGCTCACCTCTACCGTGGGGCTGCGGGCACAGAGGTAGCGCTACTCATACGGCGTCTGTGCACACGACTCGGGATTCCGCCAAAGCGTCTACAGGTTATATGCACCAGCGCGAGCATGCAGAATCCAGACTACGCCCTGGAGTTTGCTGCCCAACTCACAGGAAAGGAATCAGGAGACTTCAGCAAAGTGGAAGGTGAGCTCTTGTTACGTCCCGACGAAGCGAAGGGCTCGGTCGAAGATACCCGCGCGCTAGGGGCGATTGACCTGAGGGCCTTCTACGATGCAGAGACCGACTCTGATCGCATGTCCCACGTTGCAGAGTTCTTACGTTACCGGAGGGTCGAGCCGTCAGGCCAACTGCATCAAACGTTGCACAGCGCGCTAGAAACTTTCCCGCCCCTGGCGAAACTTATCAACCTGACGATGAGAGAGGCTCAGCCGGTCGAGGAGCTTTGGGAGGTGCTATCCGATGAAGTCCCTCTTGAAGTCACGACACGCGCAGTCACCAACCTAATCGCCCTCGCTAGCTCGGCTAAGCCTGATTCAAACCAGCCAGGTTTGATGCCGTGCCGAGTGCACTCCTTCTTCCGGGGTCTCGCCGGACTGTGGGTCTGCATGGACTCTCAATGCAGTGCGCTGCCTGAAGGTCAACGAGGAGGGCCTTCAGGGAAGCTGTTCAGCCAACCCCGCGATGTATGCGATTGCGGTTCTAGAGTCCTCGAACTCTACACGTGCCGAAATTGCGGTACAGCTTACGCTCGAGCCTACACCAATGATGTAGAGGAACCCGATTTCCTTTGGTCAGAGCCGGGCGGAGCGCTAAGGACATTATCTGGGCAATACGGCGAATTGAATGCAATCGACCTTCTTCTCGAAGAGCCTGTCTTCGCAGACAGGGTTGAAGCGGCAGACTACGATCTGGTCACAGGACGTTTGAACCCCCTCAATTTGGGGACGCGGAACCGGCAAGTCTACCTCCGTGCCAACCGTGCGGATCCTCCGGCCACAGATGAGGGCGCCATCGACTCATCCTTGGGTGAATTCAAACCGTGCGCAGGGTGCGGCGAGACCGCCGGATTCGGCCGAACCTCTGTTCAGGACCATCAGACCAAGGGTGACCAGCCCTTCCAAGCATTGATTTCAAAGCAGATTCAGGTGCAGCCCCCTGGTCCCAATCCGGCAACCAAACTAGCCCCCCTTCGCGGGAGGAAAGTCCTTATTTTCTCGGATTCTAGGCAGATGGCTGCCCGCTTAGCGCCAAACATCCAGACCTATTCGACGCGAGACGCTTTGCGCCCTCTGATCGTCTTTGGATACGCTCGCCTAAGTGGAAATGCGACAATCAACAGATTCCTTTCCCTGGAGGACCTTTACCTTGCAGTGTTGGTCGCAGCAAAGGAGATGGGGGTAAGGCTGAGGCCCGAATTGAAGATCGGTGAGAGTTTCGAAGGGGAGAATACGGTGGAGCAGGCAGTCGGAAGCGGTGCCTTAGAGGACGATGGTCGACTCTTGGAGCTCCTCATGGAACTCAAGAATTCGCCACCGCCTGAATCCCTGCTTCGCTCGATCATGGCTTCGATCACCGATAGGTACTATGGTTTGGAGTCGCTCGCGTTAGCATCGCTTGTAGAGCGCCCTGCCCACACCTCCAAGGTCATGGCTCTGCCTGATATTCCCCAGTATGCGGAGTCAGATGACGAAAAGCTCGCGCTCGCCCGCGCATGGCTACGCTGTTGGATGAGATCGGGAGTTTGGTTGAGCCGAATGCCAGGAGCGTGGTCGTCTACAGTTGTTCGCTCACACGCAGGCAGATTCCAGGCTATGAGTCGTCTTCTACCCGACTCGTCAGGTAGGGGGCTCTTTGAAAGGAAGTGGCTTCCGCAGCTGTTGGAAATGTTTGCCGAGCCGACGACCAGAGGAATGTACCGACTGGCTGGGAAAGAGTTGTCGCTGGCGATCGGAGGAGACTGGTCGTACTGCCAATCCTGCCGGACAGCCCAAAGACCCATTCCCGGAAGAATCACTTGTGCCAACTGCGGGCGTGACGCTACTGAACCCATCGACCCAGACACAGACTCTGTCTTTGTCGCCAGGAAAGGGTATTACCGGACGAGCACATTGGCCGCATTGAAGTCACCGCCCATACCACCACTGGCGCTCATTGCTGCAGAACACACTGCGCAGGTCAACACCGCACAGGCGGACGAGATATTCTCTAAGGCCGAAGAACACGAGATCCTCTTTCAAGATGTGGATTTGGGACCTGGGGACACGGGGCGAGAGAGACCGGCGATAGATGTCCTCTCTTGCACGACCACTATGGAAGTTGGCATCGACATAGGTGCTCTTTCAGGGGTGTCTCTGAGGAACATGCCGCCAGCAAGGGCGAACTACCAACAGCGTGCCGGCCGTGCCGGCCGTCGAGGAACGAATATCGCAACCGTAACTGCATTCGGTAGTGCTGACAGTCATGATGAGCACCACTTCGAACATCCAGACCAGATGATCCGAGGAAAGGTCGACGACCCAACACTGACGCTAGGCAATCCGGTAATTGCGCGACGTCACGTTACGGCACATCTGCTGCAAAGATACCACCAGGCAAGATTACCTCAGATTAGTCCAGAAGATCAGCCCCATCTGTTCGCTGTGCTTGGGACGGTCGCGGACTTCAAGAATCCCGGCAAGGTATTGAATCGTGTTGATCTCGAAGAATGGCTGCGCTCGAATGAGGTCGACTTGAAGGGAGATGTCGATGCATTGCTCCCAAGAGAGGTTGCTGGCACCGAACGCCAAGAACTTCTGGACCGATTAGTCGAAGCAACGCTAGAGTCCATTGATACTGCGCTCGAGAACGATTCCCCAGGGTCGGATGAAGGCAGACAGCTAGGCGAGGAAGAAGATACGGCGAGCTTGGAGGCGCCGGATGAGCCTGGTGAGGAAGGACCTGTCCGAGACCCTTCTGAGAATCTTCTCGACCGCCTGCTCTACAAGGCAGTGCTTCCTCGTTACGCATTTCCCACAGACGTCGCCGGATTTCATGTCTTCGACCAAGAGCGCTCAACCCGCTATCGCGCGGCCTTTCGCTATACGCCATCGCAGGGGCTTGCTATTGCGCTTTCTCAGTACGCACCGGGAAAGGAGGTCTGGATCGATGGCAAACTCTGGACTTCAGGAGCACTCTACTCGCCGATATCGAACGATCGGTACGATGCTTGGAACAGCCGACGGCTTTACTACGAATGCAAGAATTGCCACTATGCTCTGACCAGATCTGTGGGGGAAGGAGAAAGGGGAGAGACCCGAAACTGTGAGGGGTGTGGTGGCATAGGAACCATGGGTCCGGCGAAGAATTGGCTGAGACCTCCTGGGTTTGCACATCCCGTCAGCCGAGAAGAGGGTACGTCGCCAGATGACCAACCCACCAGGAGTTATGCCACCCGCGCCAAGTTGACGATGGCCACGCCATCAGATCCAGAGAAGTGGACGGATCTCAATGAGCGTATTCGCAAACACTACGCCAGGGATTATCTTCTCGTCACAAACCGTGGGCCGCGTGACGAAGGTTACTCGTATTGCACGAGATGCGGCCTCATCGAACCGACCGCAACGCGGAACGGGCAGGTCGGAACAGACCACCGTAAGCCATTTCCAGACCCATCCAATCCGAATTGTCCGGGAGCCGGAACGACTACTGGATTGGTGCTAGGAACGGACTTCATCAGCGATGTGCTTCTCATATCTATAGGCACTAGGCCTCCGCTCACCCTGCTTCCTGGGCTGCTGCCCACTAACGTTGCGCTGCGCACTATCAGCGAAGCGCTCACAGTGGCCGCCTGTAGGCTCTTGGAATTGGACCCCAACGAGTTGCAGGCCGAATACCGACCAGCGCTTACTGAAGATGGGCGCCAAGGTCTCGAAGCAGAGATCTACCTTTATGACACTTTGCCCGGTGGTGCTGGCTTTGCTCGGCGTGTCGGTGAACTGGGACTAGATGTCTTTGAGGAAGCCCTACATATCCTGGAGGAATGCCCAGAGACCTGCGACCGGTCATGCTACCGCTGCTTAAGAAGCTACAAGAACAAGTTTGAACACGATCTCTTGGATCGTCATCTCGGCGCAAGTCTGCTGAGATATCTGATCTACGGAAGCAATCCGACAATGGACGCTGGACGTCTTCAAGGTTCAACTAAACTGCTCTTCGAAGATCTCATTAGACAACAGACCCAGACTACGGCGGTAGCGTTCAATCACCAGGCGACACTCCCCAGCCTTGGCCCAGTCACGATTCCAATATACGTGAGACGGGCCGATGGAACCGAATTCTTCGTGGGTCTCTGCGAACCGCTCACGCGCGATACCCCGGCTGATGTTGTGCTCAGGGACGTAAAGCAGTGGTGTCCCACAATCCCGGTCGTGCTCTGCGATGAGATTTTGGTGTCGCGGAACCTCCCTGCCGCCACGAATCACATTCTGGAGAAGATGGGTTTGGGCTAATTCATACCCATCACGATCTGGAGGAGGCGCGCCATGAGCGTCGCATGCCCGAAGTGCGGAAATGAGGAATTGAGGTTGGACCCCATCAGTCGGTTCCGTCTCGGAATACCGCAACTCAGCGATCTGGAGCAGGCTGTCGTCGTGCTGTCTTGTCAGCCGTGTGGCAGCGACTTCCAATTTCGTATCCATGGACGAAATCGACCGAGCTTCTCGCACTTCATGCATGTTGGGGACGATGGCAAGCCTGAAACGGATGGTCTCCGTCGGGGATACATATCATTGTGGCCTGACACGGTCGTCAAGAAGGCGTCTGTCGATTATCGCTTCGCGCACAAGGATGGGCAGAATATTCTGTGGCCGATGAACGAGGCCAGGATTCAGACCGGCACAGGCGTCGACCAATACGGCGACCCTGACCTCATGGCGGAGTTCGCGAAGGAGTATCTGAAACAGCACTGGGTGCTCTTGAAGCCGGGACGGTTGCCGCAAACACTCGTCGAAGTCATGCCGTCGCTGCTACTGCTGGTCACCGCAGCCGAGCTGGCGACGAAGGCTTTCGCCCTGCGTTCGAAGGGTGAAACACCCCGAACACACGACCTAGTAGAGCTCTATGACGGCTTGGACCCTGAGCATCGAGCGGCTGTCGAGTCTCGATTCGGCGGGTGTCGGCTAGTTGTGGGTCTCACATCCATTGGCGCCGATGCTCCTAAGATTCAGGACATATTGGGCACGTACGCCGACATCTATGGCGGCAAGCGCGGCGCCTACCAAGAGGCCAAGTTCTACGCCGAGCCCACGACCATGCTGCCAGAGGCTAGCAATTTAAGGGGTGCCAACCTTATCAAGGGGAACACCCCGTATCCGACTTTCATGCCTTATCTGGTTGAGGCGATCGTGGACTGCTACTACTTCTACTCAGGGCTTGAGCGGCTTCGCAGACGCGGCGCTGAGATACATGAACTCGGCCCTAACTCAACGAGCCACGGTTACGGAGACTGGGTTCTGAGGCCTTCGTCGTTGGACCTCGCGGTGATCATCGTTTCACAACAGGAGTCCAAAGACTCTGGCCACAATGACCTCCCCTCCTTTGCGAGCTTCAAGTCACATCACCCGACTGGCCTCCAGGCCGACTGGATGTACGGAGGGAGCACTCTTCTCTTCTACGACGCAACCGGCTCAAAGCCTCGGGACGGCATCGAGACCATCGCTGACATTGAATGCCACATCATAAGCGAGGAACAAGTTCGCATGCACTCCCGCGATCTGGATAGGTTGGCCGACAGACTTGAAGCAATCGACGCCGGAGACACGCCCCTGGGTGCCCTCCCGCCAGTTCGCTAGCCAGGGATAATCCTTCTGTAATGGGCTTCCTGGCAGACCAGACGCCAGCGACCACGGCAACCGCGGGCGCGTAACGCACGAGGATCGGCTACGATCGTCTTCAAAGCCACCGACAGCGTTGGGCGGGAGGGTGATGGCTATCTAGGTTCACCTGAAGAGGCTCGAACTCCCCGCGAGGACCGCTGTGCCAGGGCTCACAGAGCCCCCAACCACATCTCGAAGATGGTTCCACCTACTATCCCCTTAGGCCCACCACCGCTTACGGTAGATACCGCAATCTTTGAGATGTCGCTCGGCAGCCTATCGGCGCACAGAGGACTCGCGATTCCCGTAGTGTGACGCGCGTGGTGACGGAAGGACGGAAGGAGCGCCGCGCGGGCCCCAGCTCCCAATTATCTGGCGTCCTCCTCTTCCTGTCCTTAAGCCGTTGGCATCCCCTAGCCTCGCTGGCTCGCCAAATTCTGCTACGATACGATAGGAGTTCCTTGGAGTTCGCTGTTCAGCTAACCCTGTTCCGAAACACGGCTTGAGATACTTACGGTGATAGGGCCTCTTCCGCTGAACCCATGCCCACCTGGGTTCATATAGCCACTGTTACCAACATTTCCAGTTCTTCCCGCGATCATGTATGTATATCGGTGTAATTCAGGTACAGAATCTCTTTCCCTGATGCATATTTGCAAGTGGGTTCCCGAAGGGTCTAGATAGGCAGTAAACTCGAGGCCCGCGAGCAGTTCGAGAAGCCTCGACGATGTCCATAGATTCTGCTTGACTGGCTCATTGTCCGGTGCTTGAGCAACAGCTTGGGTATAGCACTTCTGTGCTTCGCTGAATCTCCCCAAGCACATCAGCGCATTCCCCTTGTTGAATGTGGCATGCCAATTGTCAGATGCAACCTCGTTGTATGCCGAAATCGCCTCTTCGAAGCGGAGCATGTCAGCATACGTGTTGGCCAGATTGAATTGGTATGTGGCGGGACCGGGAGCTAACTCAATCACTTGTAGATAGTCTTTCAAGGCCCCTCTGTAGTCCTTAAGTTCGACCCTGGAGTTGGCTCGGTTGAAGTAAATCATGTGGCCGATCATGATACTTTGAGGGAATTTCGTCATCGTGGTGATCGCCCTATCGTAGTCCTCTATCGCCTCGACGTGATTACCCAGTTCGGCGTGAGCGTTGGCTCTCAAGAAATAAATCCTATAGGAGTTTGTCTCATAGACTGGTGGGCGAGTTGACTAACACAGGTGTGGGAGCGATGGGCCTGAAGAGAGGTCGGCCCGTCCAGTTCCACCGGCCGCTTGTCGGGCCCCGGAAAGGTCGTCTGCCTCTCTTAGTTCCATGGGGCCTAGGCCAAGCCCCAAGGGGCTTGGCCACTGCGCCATAGCTTGAGCAAGTTATGGGTCATCCCTGCCAGCGACCACTCACTCTGTGCAGCGCCCAACCCCCGTCTCATAAACCGTCGGAACCCCTGTCCTTCCTTGACCTGTCCGAACACCGGCTCCACCAGTACACCCCGCTTCTTGTACTGAGCTCGGCCTCGCTTTGTCAGCAGCTTGCGCTCCATCCTGTCCCTCGGGCTCAGTCCTTTTGGTATACGCCCTCGGAGACACCCCTTCTCCCGTAGCATCTTCCGCTGTTTCCAATCCTTGGTGGTGGCAATAAGAAGCTCAGGCATCTCTGGCCAGGAGCAAGCCCTGATGTTGGCCTCACTCCAGTACCCGGCATCGGCCAGGCCCGCTTTGGGCCGCTCCTCTATGCCGGCTGCCTCCAGAGTATGCGCCATGGTCTGGAGCATCGGCTCCAGTTGCTGCACATCGTTGGCCTCTTGGGTCACTCCAACGGCTACTATGATCTGCTCCTCGCTCACCACCGCCTGGGCATTGTAGCCCTGCACGTACCCTTGCCTGGTCTTCATGATGCGGCTGTCCGGGTCGGTGGTATTAGCCTTCGCCTCTTCGGTAGGAAGTGGCTCTACCACCTTGGGCTTTCGCCCCCGCTTCTTTTTGCCTGTGGCCTCTTCTTCTGCCCGCCGTTGCTCCACGTGCTCTTGGACAGCCTTGGCTGCTGCTTCAGCCTCCCGCTGCAGACGTTCCTTGGCTTCCTTCAGGCGCTTGAGCCGCTCCCTCCGTCCCCCTAGCCCTTCCGGTAGCTCATCCCCTCGCCGGTCGGGACCGTAATGGGCATCCTCTTCAGCATCCGCTGCCTTGGCCTCTGCCAACATGCGCTGCACTTCTTCCTCAATGGCCTGGTGGCTCCGGTTGGTGCCCAGCGCCGCATTGGCTGCCACCTTCGTCCCATCAAGAGCCACTACCCCCAGCTTCACCAGACCCGCTTCATGGCATAACCTCAGTACCTCTACAAAGAGCTCCTCCAGCGCCTCCTCCTGCTCCGCTCTAAAGCGACAGATGGTACGGAAGTCTGGCTGCCGGTTCGCCGCCACCACCCGGAAACCTACATCTTCCTCGAGAGCACGGGCTATGCGCCTGGAACTCCGTAGACCCAGGCAGTAGGCGTACAACAGGATGGCCACCATCATTTCCGGATCGTAGGCCGCTGCACCCCAGCCATCACTTCGGTAGGCTGCATAGAACTCCCTCAGATCCATCTGGCCTACTGCATCCACAATGAACCAGGCCAGGTGACCCTCCCTCAACCAATCCCTCATGGACGGCGGCATCAAGTAGCTCTGGTCTCGCTCACAGCGCAGAAGGTTATAAGCCATAGTATCGTACCTGCCAGTTGTTTCTACCAGCTTACTGCTTCACCAACCCCACGGAAAGAGAGTCTATGGGACACGCTCATAGTGGTCGGGATTGAGGTCCACGAACCTGCCGTAGGCCTCTATGGCGTGTTGAAATGCACCTTGCTGGTAATACCGATTCCCTGCGATGAGATAATCGTCCTGGCTGAGTGAAACGGGATATGCAACACGGTTGGTCTCTGCGAAGCCGTGTGCGTCCAGAAACAATGACCTGTGGCTTACATCAAGCAGTCCGAGTTCTCCGATGAGTTCATGTTTATCCTTCTGGGCGATTTTGATTTCCGCGATCACATTGCTATCCTCGGAGATCTTCGGCCTCCCGATGACAAACACGCTGCGTTGCCTGAGTATCCTAGCCAACGCGTCTCCACTTGCCATAGGTTCCCAATACGCTATGTTCGGAGGTTCTCCCTTCGGAAGGAATAGGCTTGCGACTCCCTGCTCGCTCTCGTCACTTGGGATCATAGCTACCTGAATGGGATCATTCAGATTCATGACGAACAACTTCCCATCTGCCTCAGGTTCTTCGCAAGCGAACCAGAGTCCGACAAGCGGGTTCCAACTGAAATCCAGCAAACCGGTGGCGGCTCTCAGATGTTGCAATTTGGCGAGCAACTGCAAGTCCGAAAGCTCACGCCCCAATTCAATGCCAAGTCCCTGTGTGCGTGCCGGAGCAATTAGTGTGCTGTTGTGATAGTCCAGATAGAGACTTGGAAATTCAGGACTATTTTGTACACCTTCTCCACGATGCTTTCTCAACCTTCGCGTCGCCGCGGAGTGAAGAGGCCAGTGTGCATTGCCCTGTCCAACTAAAGGCGTAGGTTCCAACACCCAATGCCGTGGTGGTATCGCTGATCTTGCTCAGATACTCGTTAAGTTTCATGGTAATTGATTAGCGGGTTAGGCGGCCCGTGGAGGGGTTGCGGTGGTGGATGGGAGATGTTTTAGACTTTGGCTATGTGTGAGGCCAAAGGCATCCGTCCCTGTGAACGCGACGAGCTGATGACGCTGGTCAAGGGGCTGCAGAGGCAGATTGCCCAGTTGCAAGGGCAGAACGCCCAGTTGGCGGCGGCCAACGAACGGTTGAGCAAGCAACTCGCAGAACTCCAGCGAGCCGGAAAGCGGCAGGCGGCTCCGTTCTCCAAGGGCAGGCGGACCTCCAGCCCCAAGCGGCCTGGGCGCAAGCCGGGTCAAGGGATGTTCAGCTACCGCAAGCTGCCGTCCCCAGATCAGGTCACAGAGCCGATCGTAGAGGTGACCGTACCTGGGGACACATGTCCTGGATGCGGAGGCAGACTCGAGGATGAGGGAATGGGAGTTGCCTACGTGACAGACATTCCTCCGATTCGGCGTCCGCAGGTGACGGCGTACCGGGTGCAGATATGCCGGTGCCGGTCCTGCGGCAGGCAGGTCCGAGGCCGGCATCCCGATGTTGCCCCGGACCAGTACGGGGCCAGCGCCCATCGGGTTGGGAGGCGAGTGATGGCGGCGGCTCACGTGCTCCACTACGGGGTGGGCGTTCCGGTAAGAAAGGTTCCCGCTGTGCTCAGAGCGCTGACCGGAGTGGAAGTGAGTCAGGGAGCGATCAGCCAGGACGCGCTGCGACGTGCCACGGGTGCTGTGGGGGAAGCCTACCACAAGCTGCGGACATCGGTGGGTGTGAGTCGACTCGTCCACACCGATGACACTGGATGGCGCGTGGGGGGTGAGTCCGCCTTTCTGATGGCCTTCGAGACGGATGAGGCTACGGTATACCAGGTCCGTGCTCGTCACCGGAACGAAGAGGTGCGCGAGGTGGTTCCGTCGGACTATGGCGGAGTGATGGTGACGGACCGGGGGCGGAGCTACGATGCTCAGGCTCTGTCCGGGGTGAAGCAACAGAAGTGCCTGGCCCATGTGCTGCGCTCGATCAGTGAGGTGGTACAGACCAGGACAGGGAGAGGACGCAGCTTCGGCAAGCGTCTGAAGGGTCTTCTCAGAGAAGCGATGGAACTGTGGGGGGCATATCACCGGGGAGAGGCGTCGGACTTTGGTGTGCAGGCCGAGCGGTTGAAGCGAGAGGTGAGATATCATCTCCGCGACCGTCCGATGGCGGATGCGGACAACTACAGGCTGCAGAACGAGCTCGGCTGGCACGACGATCGGGGCAACCTGCTGCGTTTTCTGGACGATCCGAGCATTGAGCCGACCAACAACCGTGCTGAGCGAGCGCTCCGCCCGGCAGTGATCGCGCGGAAGGTGTCGCACTGCTCGAAGAGCGTCGAGGGCGCCGATGCCTTCTCGGCGTTCACCAGCGTAATCAGAACTCTGGCCCGCAATGGTGGCGACCGGTCTGTGGTGGATCGGCTCTGCGATGTGTTCAGCGGCGCTCCCCGCCACTCTCCTTCACTCTGAACCTCTCCACAGACTCCCCTCCGCTAATCAATTACGTTTCATGTTAGTCAGTCGGCATCCTCAGCCAGCTGCTGTCCCGCTTCCTGATCTTGGTCCTGATTCCTCCGGGAGACAGTAACCTTGGGAGTCGGTACAGCAAAATGAAACCTTACCGTGCCACCCGACACCTTGTGATCACGGTTTAAGGGAAGGGCTTTGGTTTCATACTTAACTCCAGAAACAGCTAGAACCTTCAGACTTTGCGGGTCGAGCCTAAGTATGCTGTCCCCGTGATTGACTTGGGTTTCTGGGTTAACGGTCGTAGGATCTGCACCACTCTGTTCATTTGCCGCAGTTGCTCCCTGGGGTTCAGTTTGGATAATTGAATCTTCGCTCGTTTCGGTTCCCGGCTGTGGAATACCCGACCGTGGTGGTATCCTGACTCGAAGACCGGGAGCCGGTTCGTCAGCCTCGACACTACGGGCACCGACAAACAGCACTACGTTGCGTCCGCCCTTTCCGGTCTGGGCTGAACTGAAGATAATCCCATGAAGGCGAGGTTCGACCCGGTTGGCCAGATACTCGGATACAATCTGGGTTGCAATATATTCTCGTGCCTCCTCCTGCGGCATGACAGGCCTGCTCATTTCACCAACCAATTCCTTTAGGAACCTCTCTCGGCTTCGTTTTTCAATGTAATCGGGATCAAAGTGACTGACCTCGGAATCCGGGTTCGACAGTGCTTCAAGATCAAGGACGTTGATCGGGCTCAACAGGTCGAACTTCACAAGGACCACGAAGCTCCCCACAGGGGCACGAACCTCTGACACGCATGTTTCTTCTTCTAAGGCACCGTAGAAGACCGGAATGCCCTCAGCGTTCATTCGGCCGGCCGTAGCCTTGTCCGAAGGGGGAGGACCGAGCCGACTACTCAAGGATTCGAGTATCGACTGTATTTCCGACTCTGAATGCGCTGTCCGAGCTCGCCAAAAAGAGCTATCCTTGTCGCCCGGATGTATTTCACGAACAACTGGTTTGCCCCAGATCGTCCTAAGAGAAGCCAAGTCTTCGAAAATTCTTTCTAATGTGGCCGCAGTGGTAGCGCCGAAGAACCGGGCACAGGTACGGATTTCTTCTTTGGAGTCCCACCAGGCTGAGCGGAGGTCTGAGGCGTCAGCCTCCTGTTCTATATGCAACATCCTATGGTTGTAAGGGTTCTCCTCTTCTCCTGCGACGGTTTCCGTCTGAGCCAGCCTCTTGAACAAATTCTCCCTCACGTCCGCCGCGATGCCTTGTTCAATGCCAGCAACGTCTGCTATAACGGTTTCGGCGTCGTCCGAGCCTTGCCTAAATTGTTCCGGTACATCGCACTCAGGGACTGGTATGAAGTGCTCTTCCAACACGCGATGGATGCGGTTGGCCAGATCCGCCAGGGTAAACGCAGGATTTGTCGCACGGCAATAGGTGCACTCCCCTCGGGTACCTTCTTGCTCTACCTGTTTGGCTAGGAACTTGTCGCCTATGCAGGCGTGGCACACATGCTGAGACCCTTCAGGCTTCAAACCGCTATCTCCAGTGGTTGTTAGGATCGACATCTACCATCAGGCGCGACCCTTGCCCGGGCTGCCGCCTACTGGGGATTCCATGTGTCCTGAGCTCGGCTTTCTTGACGTCCTCAAGTATCAGGTCTGCGTAGCGAGGTTTCAGTGAGAGGAGCAGGGGTTTCGGTGACTGCTCCAAGTAGTCGTCGAGTTGCCCGACGTACTCGGGGTTAGGGTTGAAGCCTCCCGCGGTCCCGATCCTGCGCTTGAACTCAATGAATGTGTCGAGAACCGCGAGGTCCACGGCGCGGCGCGAACCTTGGGCGGGTGGATTCTCCTCAATGATCTCCTTATCCTCACGAGGCCCGTGAGGATAAGGAGATTACGAACGGCGCTGGTGATGTTCGCCTCGGGCTCGCCAGCATCGTGCCGCCGCAGAATCTCGGCGGCAGCCTGGGCGTACCGGGCATCGCTGTAGTCTATCTGAATGGACACTTAGGCCCTCAGCACCTTTAGGTTTCAACAGAGCGTACCGGAGGATGAGACCGCACGCCGGTGCGTTACCCATTCGAATCAGCTCGATCCACTACTCCGGCGTAACGAACTCCCCTAGCCAGCGCACACTGTCAATGCTTGGACTTGCCGCCCGGTAGAACCTCTCGTCGGCTGTCCATAGCTCGCAGCCGAAACTCTCCGCCAACGCGAGGTAATGGGCGTCGTAGGCCGCGTTCTGACTGAGTTGGCTTGCAAGTTGCAGCGCTCTGACGTGGAGGCCCGGCGGCTGGTGGAGTTCGAGCCGCGACTCAAGCAGCCGTGCAATCATGCGGGTACTATCGCCGACGTTCAACTCCCCCCGCAAGACGCGCCGGTGGAGAGCGTTGGCGACCTCAAAGGGCATGAGGTGTGGGGCGATGCGGGTTACGTCCCGGGCAACCCAGGATTGGAGGGCCGCGTGGGCCTTATCAGAGTCATCCTCTTCAACCAACCACTTGACCGCCAGACTCGCATCGACGACTACGGACCCGTTCACGCCCACCCCGCGGTTTCGGCATCCCTGATCTCACGGGCTTCACGGATCAAGTCGGCGGAACTCCCAGGAAGAGGTTTGCCCCCGAAAATCTCCTCCCGGAGCTCTGCAAACAACTCGTCGTCCGGCTTGTCGGACAACAGTCCGGCCATCCCGTTGGATTCGTCCCTTGTCAACTCCCGATCAATGGCGGCCTGGCAGTATCCACGCATACTGACGCCTTTGAGTGCAGCAATGGCTTTAAGCCGTCGCTGAAAGGTGGGGTTCAAGTCCAATGTGAGTCTCTTCTTCTTAGCTTCCATCGCCTATGCCTCGCCAAGTTGATGCTACAAGGTAAGAATATGATAAACACGGAAAGATAATCAATACCCCGATAAGAAATGGGGAACCGGAGATACCCGAATCCTGCGCCTAGCGCCCCTAGCTGAGAACGTCCTCTTGCTCCTGCCCCATCCCCCTTCTCCATCCGGTAGCCGACCCTGGGCTCGATGAAGATGTAGGCGGGATGGTCAGTGTCGTCGCCCGGCTTGCGGCGGAGCTGCTTCGCCGCAAGCCGCAGCCTCTGCAAGTTGCCGAAGCAGTCCGTGTCGCTAGTCATCCAGCAGCCCGTGCGGCACAGCCCAGATCACCTCCTCACCGTCCCCGGCGTAACCGACGCATCTCGAACTCCCCGGACCCCTCCAGCATGAACCGCAGACTTCCCCTAATGACAGGGCAAGGCATAGACAAACGCCTATAGCTTGTGTGGTTCATACGCCCTTGATGCCTTCCAGCATATTGGACTAGATTCTAGTATAAGAATAAGCGATGGACGGGTATTTCCACCTAGCCGGTTTGCCCACTTGTACCCCCCCCATTTCGAGACTGAGCCCACCGCTCCGGGTGGAGGGACATATCGCATTCCAGCCGAATCTGCCGTAATCCAACCTGACGGAGACGAGTCCTGAATCCAGTGAGCACACCCGCCAGCGGGCTTCCAGCCTTCCTGCGCAGCTTCGACCTGCCGGAGCCGGGCGAGCTGCGCCGCGTGGCCAGGGTCTATGTCTGGGGACGCTGGTTCGTCCTGTCTATTGCCACGTTCGCCTGGCTATACCCACTCAACGTCGACGAGGTGGTATACGCGCCGAACGTAGCCCTTGCAATACTGCTGCTCGCCACCAACGGATACCTGCACTTCCGGCTGGCCACGGAGAGGTCCGTGTCCTGGCGGTGGATGCTCGCGCTGAGCGCCCTGGACCTGGCGATGCTCAGCGGCGGCGTTGCGGCGCACCGGGGGTTCGAGTCCCCCTTCTTCGTGGGGTACTACCCGTCCCTGGCCATGTTCGCGGTGGTCTTCGGATCGGTCAGGCTCACCCTCGTCTGGGTCACGATGGCGGCGGCCGTCTACGCGGCCCTCTGCCTCGCGGTGGAGCCCGGGCTGGACTTCTCGGCGAATGATGAGGAGATACTGCTCATACGGGTTGCCGGGATGTACACGGTGGTGGTCGTCGTCAACCTGGTCTCCAGGGTGGAGCGGATAAGGAGGATGGAGGCGGTGGAGAGGGAGCGGGTGCTCCAGCGGGAGCGGATCGAGCTCTCCCACGCCATCCACAACACGATGGCCCAGTCCGCCTACATGATAGGGATGGGCATCGAGAGGGCGAAGGAGCTTGCCGACCGGTCCAACGAGGAGCTGGTGTCCACGCTCGAAGAGACCTCGGCCCTGTCCAGGTCGGCGATGTGGGAGATGCGGCACCCGATGGAGATCGGGGAGATCTTCTATGGCATGGAGCTAGGCGGGGTGCTGGAGTCGCTGGCGGCGACCTTCTCGACCATCTCCTCCATACCCGCCGAGATGGTGCAGTCGGGCGTCGAGCCGCCCCTGCCCATCGCAACGCGGGGAGCGCTGTTCTCCATCGCCTTTAACGCCCTGACCAACGCGCTTCGCCACTCCAATGCGAGTCGTGTCCGCGTCGGCCTCGACTTCGAGCGGGACGGCCTGCGGATGTCGATTGCCGACGATGGGACCGGCCTCCCCGACGACTACGCAACGCGCGGCCAGGGCTTCAGGAACATGAGGGAGGACGCCGAGCGGCTGGGCGGCAGGCTCGTCGTGGAGACGAACGGCCCCGAGTGGAGAACCGCTGTGACCTGCGAGCTTCCCTACAGGCATATGAGAGGAGGGAGTTGAAATGGCTTCGACACCGGTCAGAGTCTTGCTGGTGGACGACCACCCGGTGATGCGCGACGGTCTCCAGCAGCTGCTGGAGCGGACCGGCGAGTTCGAGGTGGTGGGACACGCCGGAGACGGCGAGGAGGCGGAGCGAGTGGCGAAGGAGGTTCTCCCGGACCTCATCATCATGGACGTGCTGATGCCGGGCAGGGACGGGATAGATGCGTGCCGGGAGATCATAGACGCCCTGGCGGACGTCAGGGTGCTCATGCTGACCGCCTCCACAGAGAAGGACGCCGTCATAGAGGCGGTGGCCGCCGGCGCCGACGGCTACCTTCAGAAGTTCACCGGGACGGAGCAGCTGTTGGCCATGGTCAGGGACGTAGCCGGAGGCGAGTACCGGATGCCCCGGGACGTGATGAGACGGGTGTTCAGGCGGCTGCGCCACCTGCCGGAGGATATCGATTCGCCCCGGCGGAAGGCGTTGACATCGAGGGAGAAGGAGATACTCGCACAGTTCGCGCAGGGGATGTCGTACGCCGCCATCGCCGAGACCAGGGGCAACCGCTCATCGACGGTCCGCAACACCATCTACCACATACAGGACAAGCTGGGATTCGGCAGCAAGCAGGAGATCGTCGTCTGGGCCGTGCGAAACGGATTGGTGGACCGAGATCTCGACTGAATTTCTCCCGCACCAACTCCCCATGACTCGATAGCGCCTCCACCGCCCGCCCAACGTCCCCCGGCAAGGCGGTCCCGCAGCATTCGCGCCGCAAGCCCTCCTGCCTTGCCCCGCCGTCGGCCCGCCGGGAACCGAGGAAGCAGACCGACAGGCAACGGAGCGATCAGCGACGAGGCCCCTGCTGTAACGGCGGGGGCCTCCGGCTTGTTCCAGACCGCCGCAGCGATTCCTACACTCACACCCACGCCCCGCCCGCTCCCCGCCATTCCCCCGACTCCGATGGGAGTCCCTTTGAGCGTCCGCTTCGCTTCCTGAACATGCTGGGCTGAGACCTGACGCGGCATGGGCATAGGCCGTTTGTAGGCATTTGCCTACACAATCCCTATAGGCAAATGCCTAGCAGCAAACTCTATACATCCGGCCTGGAGGCTCTCTACGATTTATGTTGACGAGGGCTGCTTTTCGAGCGGTCAGTCTTGTCATGGGCAACGAACAGTCCAGGCAAACACACGACGTTGGGCGATGGGAGCGATGACCAGTACCGGCAGACGAGGAACCCCAATCCTCGACGGAGGAGAGACGGCCGTCGCGGCGACCCGTGTTGCCGTGAGGCCCGCTACCCGGTCCGACTTCCGTCGCAAACTAGCACAGACGTTCACCCCCCCCCCCCCCCCCGATTTTTGTCTCCAGGCTGTAATGGGGCCGCTCCCGCCCTCGCCTGCATCACCGTTCGACAACGCGCCCAGCGCCCTCGGAGTGCGTGGGGAACGGCGCAGGAGGCTGCTCCACAGGCCGAACGCTGGTGCGCTCTGTGACTCTCGAGGCGGCGATGGCTTACCCAACGGTCCCCATAGACCGAGCCTCGGCGACCGCAGCGTGTGGCGGGCAGGTCATCACTCGCGCTCGACGGAGGAAGCGTGATGGCTCTTACCAATAGACAACGATTCCCTGTCCTGCTCATCCTCATTATTGCCGCGCTCGCCCTCTTCCTCGCAGGCGCTCCGGCCCGGGCTCAGGAGGGCTCGGCGCCCGACGCGCCCACGGGCCTGACCGTCGCCAGTGTCAGCCACGACTCCGTTGAGCTGGACTGGGACGACTCCGGCGACTCCTCCATCACCCACTACCAGGTATTCAGGCGGGACCGCGCCGTCCATGACGCCGGCGAGTTCGTCATCATCGAGGGGGACACGGGATCGACGGCCACGGAGTATACCGATGCGACCGTGGAGGCCGACGAGGAGTACGTCTACCGGGTCAAGGCGGTGAACGCGTACGGGGCCAGCCCGTGGTCCGACCACGTCAGAGCCGACACGCCGACAGGTCCGGGACAGGAAACGGTCTACACCTATGAGGACGGCGACCGGACTATCCGGGTCATCCTACAGGGAGTCCTCGTCCTCCAGGAGACCGGCGCCGACACTCCTTCGGACGGTGTAGTGCGCAGGGCGGCCGGAGGCAACATCGTCCGACAACAATCGGGAGACGGCGGCGCCGACCTACCGGTGTTTCGCTCTTCGGGAGGCGCGTTGATGACCCTGCCCGGCGGCGTGCTGCTCGCGCTGGACCCGGAGTGGGACGAGGCCATGGTCAATGGCTTCTTCGCGCGGAACAACATCTGGAAAGGACGAGTATCAGAGCTGGACTACATACCGAACGGGTTCTTCGTGCGGACCGAACCGGGTTTTCCGTCATTGGAGCTGGCCAATGCGTTGGCGGGGCAGAAGGGCGTCCTGGTTTCCAGCCCGAACTGGTGGCGCGAGGTTGGGACGAGACAGGAACCGGGAGAGACGGACAGCGACGGCGGCGAGGCCGCTCAGGAGGCCGGGGGCATCAACCCCCGCAATTCCGGCTTTGATGAAGCGTATAATCTTACGCTTGATAATCCAACCGGCTACTTCGGCTCTATCTCTCCCGCCAACGACATTGACTACTTCAAGCTGGACCTGTCGGGCGAAACCGGGACCACCGACGTGCGCATTAATATTCATACGGAAATCTTCACCTTTGTGGAACTGTATGACAGCGACAGAGAGTCCCTCATGGAAACCTACAAACTGACACGCGATCCTTCGCTGCTGGCGAGCCTCCCATCAGGCGTTTACTACGTGACAGTTCGTGGCCCAGGTTCCCTTTTCAGTGGTATCACCGTCACCGGCGACTACAGGCTGTGGGCCTTCACCGTCACGGCGACGAATGTGTCCCTGGGCTCCTCGGTGGCCGCGAGCATCGGCTCCTCCTACTCTAGTAACTACTTCAAGCTGGACCTGTCGGGCCAAACCGAGGACACCGACGTATCGGTATTCACGGTCAGCGATGACTTTGCGCCTCAGATAGAAGGACCGTCAGGGTCCCTGCAAGGATTGCAAAACGTAGACGCTTTGGGTGATAGAAAGTGGGTTGTCTATTGGAGCGGTGACAACCTTTCTCCAGGAGTACACCTTTTTCGCGTTCACGGCGACGGCGATACCGGAGACTATACCCTGCGCGTCGCGGCCGTGCCGGATCACGGCAGCACGACGGCCACAGCCGCAGACCTGAATCTCGATGCCCCAACGTCCGGCAAGCTCACCTCGGCAACCGACGCGGACTATTTCAAGCTCGTGCTCCCAGAGGCCAAGAACCTTGCCATCATGGCTTTTTCTAATGTCAATCCGGTCATGTTTGACTCGGGCGCCACAGAGATACCAGTAAATATAGAGATAGCCGATGGTGGATACAATGCGATTGTTGACGACTTCGCATCCGGCACGCACTACGTCAAGATAGCTAGTACTGCCCATATTGATACTACTCATACTGATGATGGCACCCTTGTCAGCAATACGAGCCAACTCCGTCCCAATACGGTCCAAATGCAGACTTCTAACTACGCTCAGGCCTTCACAACCGGAGCCAACGCTGCCGGCTACGCCCTCAGCAGCGTCAAAGTCGTCTCCACGGATGCTGCGGGCGATGGTTTTACTGTCGCCGTGTACACCGTCGACGGCGATGGCCATCCCGATACACCCCACGCCTTGCTCACCACTCCGGACAGCTTCGCCGCGGGGACCCTTGTCTTCACCGCCCTCGCCAACGCCACTCTTGAGCCGAATACAACCTACGCCCTGGTCTTTGACGTGTCGTCTTCACCCGCAGATGTGGGTATCACCTTATCGAACGACGAGGACTCGGACGCCGCAGCCGGGTGGAGCATTGCCAATACCTACTACCTCACAGGTCCGACAGGCTGGGAACCAGCCAGCTCAACCGCGTCGATTCGCATCGCCATCGAGGGCGCCGCCGCCCCGGTTTCCTACGCGCTCTATGCCTACGAGGACACCGGCTACGGGACATGGTTCGACGGCTGCGCAGACGATACGGAGGACCTGGGCATCTCAACTATCAACGACCCTCTCTATGCCTGCCAGTGGCACCTGAAGGACATCAACGTCGAGTCGGTCTGGGCTGGCAGCATCACGGGCGCGGGTGTGAACGTCGCCGTGGTGGACGACACGATCGACTATAGCCATGCCGACCTCAGCGACAACATCAACAGCGCGCTCAATCACGATTACGGAGCCCGCAGCAACGCCTACCGTCCCGCCGAGCACCACGGCACGAACGTCGCGGGCGTGATTGCGGCCCGGGACAACACTATCGGCGTGCGGGGCGTGGTCCCCAGGGCGACCATCTACGGGCATAACCTATTGGCTGATGGGCAAATTTACGCCACTGATATGAACGAGGTGGACGCCATGTCCCGCAACCGGATGACAACAGCCGTGTCCAACAACAGTTGGGGGCCTGCCGACGGTTTTGGTTTTGACAAGGCTCCCGCACTGTGGGGAATGGCGATTGACAGCGGCGTCAAGGAAGGCTACGCCGGCAAAGGGGTCTTCTATGCCTGGGCCGGCGGCAATGGACATCAGTCTCAAGACAACTCCAACTTCGACGAGTACGCCAACTATTACGGCGTCACGGCCGTGTGCGCGGTGGGTGACGACGGGGCCAGAGCCGCCTACTCGGAGCGGGGCGCCAACCTGTGGGTCTGCGCCCCGTCGGACGGTGGCTACCGGAGCATCGTCACCACGGAGAATTCCGACCGCTACACAAACACCTTCGGTGGCACCTCCTCTGCGACCCCCAAGGTCGCCGGCGTGGCCGCGCTGCTGCGTCATGCCAACCCGGACCTGACGTGGCGGGACCTGAAGCTGATCCTGGCCGGCTCGGCGCGCAAGAACGACCCCACAAACACCGGCTGGCGGAATGGCGCCCGCAAGTACGGCTCGACCGACAGCGCGGACCGCTATCACTTCAACCACGGATACGGGTTCGGGGTGGTTGACGCCGCCGCCGCAGTGGCCCTGGCGCAGGACTGGAGCACTCTCCCTGAGTTCAAGAATGCATCATCGGCATCGGGCACGCTCAACAGCACCATCCCCGAGTACCCAGCCAGTGGTATCACCTCCTCGCTCTCTCTGGACACCGAGATGGATTTCACAGAGTTCGTCGAGGTAACCGTCACAATCGACCACCCATTCTGGCGCGACCTGCGGATAGAGTTGGTGTCGCCGACAGGGACCGTTTCCACATTGGCCCTTCCACTGCACTCTACAGGCACTATACCGGGCTCCGACAGCACTTTCTCGCCGGGCACGTTCCGCTTCGGCTCGGCAAAGCATCTGGGTGAGGACCCCAACGGTACGTGGACGCTACGGGTCGCCGATGAGCTGGCTTCTGACCAAGGCACGCTCACAAGCTGGAGCATCAAGGTCTATGGTCACCGGGGCATTCCCGACCTGGTGGTTGAATCGCCTTCGGTCAGCGACAGCAGCCTGCTGACGGGCGCGTCCTTCACCCTCAGGGCCACGGTGCGCAACCAAGGCGGCAGCGAGGCGGCCAGCAGCACCCTGACCTACTACCGCTCCACCGACGACACCATCGACACGAACGACAGCTCCGTAGGCACGGACCCGGTGAGCGGGCTGGCGGTGGCGGGAACCAGTGCTGAGTCCATCGACCTGACCGCGCCATCCACGACGGGGACGTACTACTACGGGGCCTGCGTGGACGCGGTGACGAATGAGTCCGACACGACGAACAACTGCTCGGCGGCGGTGGCGGTAACTGTGGTCGGCCCCCCCGACCTGGTGGTGGTCACGCCGACGGTCACCGACAGCAGCCCGCTGACGGGCGCGTCCTTCACCCTCAGGGCCACGGTGCGCAACCAAGGCGGCAGCGAGGCGGCCAGCAGCACCCTGACCTACTACCGCTCCACCGACGACACCATCGACACGAACGACAGCTCCGTAGGCACGGACCCGGTGAGCGGGCTGGCGGTGGCGGGAACCAGTGCTGAGTCCATCGACCTGACCGCGCCATCCACGACGGGGACGTACTACTACGGGGCCTGCGTGGACGCGGTGACGAATGAGTCCGACACGACGAACAACTGCTCGGCGGCGGTGGCGGTAACTGTGGTCGGCCCCCCCGACCTGGTGGTGGTCACGCCGACGGTCACCGACAGCAGCCCGCTGACGGGCGCGTCCTTCACCCTCAGGGCCACGGTGCGCAATCAGGGCGGCAGCGAGGCGGCCGCCAGCACCCTGCGCTACTACCGCTCCACCAACGCCACCATCGACACGAACGACAGCTCAGTCGGCACGGACCCAGTGAGCGGGCTGGCGGCGGCGGGAACCAGTGCCGAGTCCATCAACCTGACCGCGCCGTCTACAGCGGGGACGTACTACTACGGGGCCTGCGTGAGCACGGTGACGAACGAGTCCGCCACTGGGAACAACTGCTCGACGGCGGTGAGGGTGACCGTGGTCAGGCGACCCGACCTAGTGGTGGGCACGCCGACGGTCAGCGACAGCAGCCTACTGACGGGCGCGTCCTTCACCCTCAGGGCCACGGTGCGCAACCAGGGCGGCAGCGAGGCGGCCGCCAGCACCCTGCGCTACTACCGCTCCACCAACGCCACCATCGACACGAACGACAGCTCAGTAGGCACGGACACGGTGTCCAGTCTGAGCGCGGGGGCGAGCAGCGCCCAGTCGACCAGCGTGATCGCTCCGGCTACGGCGGGGACGTACTACTACGGGGCCTGCGTGAGCACGGTGACGAACGAGTCCGCCACTGGGAACAACTGCTCGGCGGCGGTGAGGGTGACCGTGGTCGGCCCCCCCGACCTGGTGGTGGTCACGCCGACGGTCAGCGACAGCAGCCCGTTGACGGGCGCGTCCTTCACCCTCAGGGCCACGGTGCGCAACCACGGCGGCGCGGCGGCGGGCAGTACCATCCTGACCTACTACCGCTCCAGCGACGCCACCATCGCCACGAACGACACCTCAGTAGGCACGGACACGGTGTCCAGTCTGAGCGCGGGGAATACCAGCGCCCAGTCGACCAGCGTGACCGCTCCGGCTACGGCGGGGACCTACTACTACGGGGCATGCGTGCGCGCGGTGGCGGATGAGTCCGACACGACGAACAACTGCTCGACGGCGGTGGCGGCGACCGTGGTCGCGCCCCCCGACCTGGTGGTGGTCACGCCGACGGTCAGCGACAGCAGCCTGCTGACGGGCGCGTCCTTCACCCTCAGGGCCACGGTGAGCAACCAGGGCGGCAGCGAGGCGGCCGCCAGCACCCTGCGCTACTACCGCTCCAGCAACGCCACCATCGACACGAACGACAGCTCAGTAGGCACGGACACGGTGTCCAGTCTGAGCGCGGGGAATACCAGCGTCCAGTCGACCAGCGTGACCGCGCCGTCTACGGCGGGCACGTACTACTACGGCGCCTGCGTGTTCCCGGTGGCGGATGAGTCCGCCACCGGGAACAACTGCTCGGCGGCGGTGAGGGTGACCGTGGTCGGCCCCCCCGACCTGGTGGTGGTCACGCCCAGTGTCAGCGACAGCAGCCCGCTGACGGGCGCGTCCTTCGACCTCAGCGCCACGGTGCGCAACCAGGGCGGCAGCGCGGCGAGCAGCACCACCCTGCGCTACTACCGCTCCACCGACTCGACCATATCATCCAGCGACACGCCCGCGGGCACGGACTCGGTGAGCGGGCTGGGCGCGGGGAATACCAGCGCCGAGTCGATCAGGCTGACGGCGCCGGCTACGGCGGGGACGTACTACTACGGGGCCTGCGTGAGCACGGTGACGAATGAGTCCGCCACTGGGAACAACTGCTCGGCGGCGGTGAGGGTGACCGTGACCTCGCCCGACCTGGTGGTGGACCCGCCCACGGTGAGCGACAGCAGCCTGCTGACGGGCGCGTCCTTCACCCTCAGCGCCACGGTGCGCAACCAGGGCAACGGAGCGGCGGGCAGCAGCACCCTGCGCTACTACGGCTCCAGCGACGCCACCATCACCACGAGCGACACCTATCTCGGCATGGACCCGGTAATCGGGCTGGGCGCGGGGGCGGACAGCCCCGAGTCGATCAGCGTGATCGCGCCGTCTACGGCGGGCACGTACTACTACGGGGCCTGCGTGAACACGGTGACGAACGAGTCCGCCGCTGGGAACAACTGCTCGACGGCGGTGAGGGTGACCGTGGTCGGCCCCCCCGACCTGGTGGTGGTCACGCCGACGGTCAGCGACAGCAGCCCGTTGACGGGCGCGTCCTTCACCCTCAGGGCCACGGTGCGCAACCAGGGCGGCGCGGCGGCGGGCAGCACCACCCTGCGCTACTACCGCTCCACCGACTCGACCATATCATCCAGCGACACGCCCGCGGGCACGGACTCGGTGTCCAGTCTGGGCGCGGGGGCGAGCAGCGCCCAGTCGATCAGGCTGACCGCGCCGGCTACGACGGGGACGTACTACTACGGGGCCTGCGTGGGCACGGTGTCCGGCGAATCGGCTACGACGAACAACTGCTCGGCGGCGGTGACGGTGACCGTGACGGCGCCGGACCTGGTGGTAGAAGCGCCGACGGTCAGCGACAGCAGCCCGTTGACGGGCGCGTCCTTCACCCTCAGGGCCACGGTGCGCAACCAGGGCGGCGCGGCGGCGGGCAGCACCACCCTGCGCTACTACCGCTCCACCGACTCGACCATATCATCCAGCGACACGCCCGCGGGCACGGACTCGGTGTCCAGTCTGGGCGCGGGGAATACCAGCGCCGAGTCGATCAGCCTGGCGGCGCCGGCTACGGCGGGGACCTACTACTACGGGGCCTGCGTGGGCACGGTGACGAATGAGTCCGATACGGCGAACAACTGCTCGGCGGCGGTGAGGGTGACCGTGGTCGCGCCCCCCGACCTGGTGGTGGGCACGCCCACGGTCAGCAACAGCAATCCGGCAGCGGGGATGGCCCTCACCCTCAACGCCATGGTGCGCAACCAGGGCGGCAGCACGGCGGGCAGCACCACCCTGACCTACTACCGCTCAACCAACCCCACGATCGCCACGAACGACACCTCCGTCGGCACGGACCCGGTGAGCGGGCTGGGCGCGGGGAGCACCAGCGCCCAGTCGACCAGCGTGACCGCGCCGGCTACGGCGGGGACCTACTACTACGGGGCCTGCGTGGGCAGGGTGACGAACGAGTCCGATACGACGAACAACTGCTCCGTGGCGGTGGCGGTGACCGTGGGGGCGGCGCCCGCGCCGGACCTGGTGGTAGAAGCGCCTTCGGTCAGCGACAGCAGTCCGCTGACTGGCGCGTCCTTCACCCTCAGGGCCACGGTGCGCAACCTGGGCAGCGGGGCGGCGGGCAGCAGCACCCTGCGCTACTACCGCTCCAGCGACGCCACCATCTCCACGAGCGACACGCTCGAACCAAGCACGGCTGCGGTGGGCGTGTTGCGCCCGGGGGCGACCGTCACCCAGGCGATTCCTCTGACCGCGCCGTTTACGACAGGGACCTATTACTACTACGCCTGCGTGGACATGGTGACGGACGAGTCCAACACTGGGAACAACTGCTCGGCGCCGGTGGCGGTGACCGTGGGTGTAGCGCCGGTCTTCAGCGAGGGAGCCGGCACAGAGCGCAGTGTGGCGGAGAACACTGTCTCGGGCATGAACGTGGGGCCTGCGGTAACGGCCACCGACGCCGACAACGACACCCTGACCTACAGCCTGGAGGGGACGGACGCGGACTCCTTCTCCATCATGTCGACCAGGGGGCAGATCCAGACCAGCGCCGAACTGAACCACGAGGCCAGGCCGAGCTACTCGGTGACGGTGAGGGCCGACGACGGCAAGGGGGGCAGGGCCACCATCGGGGTGACCATCAGGGTCACTGACGTCAACGAGCCGCCGACAGTCGACGGCGAAGACCACCTGACTATCTTCGAGAATGACGACCTCATCGCGTCATATTCGGCCAGCGACCCGGAGGGAGTCGCGTCCACCTTCACATGGAGCGTCGCCGGTACCGACCGCGGCGACTTCAACATCGACAGGAATACGGGGGAACTGACCTTCCGCAACACCCCCAACTACGAGAGTCCCGCCGATTCCAACCGGGACAACGTGTACGTTTTCACGGTGCGGGCTACCGATGAAGGCGGCCTCAGCGGTTCGCTGGAGGTGACGGCTACGGTTGCAAACGTCGACGAGCCACCCACCATAACCGGCAGCGCAACCCCGCCGGACTTCCCGGAAAACGGCGTCCGGTCGGTGGCTACCTACCAGGCCACCGACCCGGAGGAACGGACAATTGCCTGGGGCCTTTCGGGGACCGACAGCGACGACTTCAACATCAACGAGGGGGTGTTGACCTTCGCAAACATTCCCGACTTCGAAAAGCCGACGGATTCGGGCGGGAACAACGTGTACAACGTGGTGGTGCAAGCCAGCGACGACAGTATCCCGCCCAACACCGCCACCCTGCAGGTAACCGTCACCGTGATCAACGCCGCTGGAGTCGAGGAACCCTCCATAACCACCAGCCGGCCCTCCCTGACGTTACAGGAGAACGGGACGGGTACGATCTTTACCTTCCGCGCACGGGACCCCCAGGGGAGGCCCATCGCCTGGTCACTGACAGGCGCGGACGAGAGCAACTTCACGATCAGCGACGGCGCGTTAACGTTCAACGATTCGCCGAACTTTGAGGATCCCGCCGACGCCAACGGGGACAACGTCTATGAACTGACGGTGGTGGTGACCGACGAACAGGGCCTGACCGACAGCTTTGAATTCACCGTCACCGTCACCAACCACCACGAGAACCGGGAACCGGCCATCACCACCAGTCCCAGCAGTGGCCTGACCTACCAGAAACTGAACCACCAGGAGAACCGCACCTCCACGGTCCATACCTACAGGGCCAGGAACTACGGGCCTGGCTCCATCAGCTGGACCCTGAGAGGGGCTGACTTCAGCTTCTTCGATATCAGCCCACAGGGAGCGCTGACCTTCAAGAACGCTCCCAATTATGAAACGCTTGGTAGCTCGGATGGCGACAATGACTACGAAATTGCCGTCGTGGCCTCCAACTCAGGAGGTTATTCCGACGAGTTGAACGTGGTAATCACCGTCACCGACGTGAACGAAGGGCCGGAGATAAGCCGGGTGGGTAGCGCTCCCGGCAGCGTGCCGGAGAACCAGGACCGAAACCAGGTGCTGTCCCGGTACACCGCCACCGATCCTGAGAATCCCAGTGCGGACATCACCCGCTGGAGCACATCGGGCAGCGACGGCGGCGACTTCGTGATCAGCGAACAGGGGGAGCTGCGGTTCCGCAACACCCCTGACTTCGAGCGTCCCGCCGACTCCAACCGGGACAACGAGTACGTATTCACGGTGCGGGCCTACGACGGGCGGTACTATGGCTCCTTCGACGTGACCGTCACGGTCACCGACGTGAACGAGCCGCCCACCATCACGACGACAGGCAGCTCGGCGACGGCGCTGCGGCAGAACGAGAACGTGACCTCGCGGCTGTACACCTACCGGGCCACCGACCCGGAGGGCGCCGACACGGTTACCTGGTCGGTGGTAGGGGTGGACAAGGACTTCTTCACCATCGATGAGAGGGGCCAGTTCTCCTTCAAGGAGGAGAATGCACCCGACTTCGAGGACCCAGCGGACTCGGACCGGAACAACGTCTACAACGTGGTGGTGCAGGCCACGGACGACGACAACAACACCGCCCCGCTGGACGTGACGGTGACGGTGCGGGAGGTGAACGAGGGGCCTGAAGTAACCAGTGGTTCGCCCAGCTTCACCATAAGCGAGAACCAGGACCTGCCCAACGCCGTCTACACGGGGTTCGACCCCGAGGGGGGCACGGTGACCCGGTGGACCGTGGGAGGTACTGACGGCGGCGACTTCATCATCACCGACACCAGCGCGCAGACGGGGCAAAACTCCGCCGAACTGACCTTCCGGAACACCCCTGACTTCGAGCGGCCCGCCGATTCCAACCGGGATAGCGTGTACGAGGTCACGGTCCGGCCCTACGACGGGCGGTACTATGGCTCCTTCGACGTGACCGTCACGGTCACCGACGTGAACGAGCCGCCCACCATCACGACGACAGGCAGCTCGGCGACGGCGCTGCGGCAGAACGAGAACGTGACCTCGCGGCTGTACACCTACCGGGCCACCGACCCGGAGGGCGCCGACACGGTTACCTGGTCGGTGGAGGGAGTGGACAAGGACTTCTTCACCATCGATGAGAGGGGCCAGTTCTCCTTCAAGGAGGAGAATGCACCCGACTTCGAGGACCCAGCGGACTCGGACCGGAACAACGTCTACAACGTGGTGGTGCAGGCCACGGACGACGACAACAACACCGCCCCGCTGGACGTGACGGTGACGGTGCGGGAGGTGAACGAGGGGCCTGAAGTAACCAGTGGTTCGCCCAGCTTCACCATAAGCGAGAACCAGGACCTGCCCAACGCCGTCTACACGGGGTTCGACCCCGAGGGGGGCACGGTGACCCGGTGGACCGTGGGAGGTACTGACGGCGGCGACTTCATCATCACCGACACCAGCGCGCAGACGGGGCAAAACTCCGCCGAACTGACCTTCCGGAACACCCCTGACTTCGAGCGGCCCGCCGATTCCAACCGGGATAGCGTGTACGAGGTCACGGTCCGGCCCTACGACGGGCGGTACTATGGCTCCTTCGACGTGACCGTCACGGTCACCGACGTGAACGAGCCGCCCACCATCACGACGACAAGCAGCTCGGCGACGGCGCTGCGGCAGAACGAGAACGTGACCTCGCGGCTGTACACCTACCGGGCCACCGACCCGGAGGGCGCCGACACGGTTACCTGGTCGGTGGAGGGAGTGGACAAGGACTTCTTCACCATCGATGAGAGGGGCCAGTTCTCCTTCAAGGAGGAGAATGCACCCGACTTCGAGGACCCAGCGGACTCGGACCGGAACAACGTCTACAACGTGGTGGTGCAGGCCACGGACGACGACAACAACACCGCCCCGCTGGACGTGACGGTGACGGTGCGGGAGGTGAACGAGGGGCCTGAAGTAACCAGTGGTTCGCCCAGCTTCACCATAAGCGAGAACCAGGACCTGCCCAACGCCGTCTACACGGGGTTCGACCCCGAGGGGGGCACGGTGACCCGGTGGACCGTGGGAGGTACTGACGGCGGCGACTTCATCATCACCGACACCAGCGCGCAGACGGGGCAAAACTCCGCCGAACTGACCTTCCGGAACACCCCTGACTTCGAGCGGCCCGCCGATTCCAACCGGGATAGCGTGTACGAGGTCACGGTCCGGCCCTACGACGGGCGGTACTATGGCTCCTTCGACGTGACCGTCACGGTCACCGACGTGAACGAGCCGCCCACCATCACGACGACAAGCAGCTCGGCGACGGCGCTGCGGCAGAACGAGAACGTGACCTCGCGGCTGTACACCTACCGGGCCACCGACCCGGAGGGCGCCGACACGGTTACCTGGTCGGTGGAGGGAGTGGACAAGGACTTCTTCACCATCGATGAGAGGGGCCAGTTCTCCTTCAAGGAGGAGAATGCACCCAACTTCGAGGACCCAGCGGACTCGGACCGGAACAACGTCTACAACGTGGTGGTGCAGGCCACGGACGACGACAACAACACCGCCCCGCTGGACGTGACGGTGACGGTCGCAAACGACGCGGAGGGCGAGGAGCCCACCATCACCACCCGCCGTCCGCCCGCCACCTACCGGGAGAACGACACCCGCACGGTCTACACATTCCGGGCCTCCGACCCCCAGCGTGGCGCCACCATCACTTGGACGTTGGAGGGCACGGATAGGGAAGACTTCACCATCACTGCCGACAGCAGCGGACGGGGAGTGCTGGCGTTCATCAGCCCGCCCGACTATGAGAACCCTGAGGACTCGGATAGGGGGAGCGACTACGAGCTGACAGTCATCGCCACCGACGAGGACAGCCACGTCGACAGGCTCTCGTTCACCATCATCGTCACCGAGGTGGACGAGGGGCCGGAAGTGTCGGGACCGTCCAGCTTTAGCATCAACGAGAATGAAAGCCTACCCGACGCAGTCTATACCGCCAGGGATCCCGAGGGCTCCAACGTGGCCCGCTGGAGCGTGGGCGGCCGGGACGGCGGCGACTTCTTCATCACCCAGGGGGGCACCCTGTACTTCCGCTCCCCGCCCGACTACGAACGTCCCGCCGACTCCGACCGGGACAACGTGTACGAGGTGACCATCCAGCCCTCCGACGGCAGGAACAACGGCGCCTACCCGGTGACCGTCACCGTCGGCAACGTCAACGAGCCGCCTGAGATCAGGAGCGGCAGCAAGACATCGTTCATGCAGCCGGAGAACCGCACGTCACGGCTTCACACTTACAGTGCCGCGGACCCGGAGGGCGGCACGGTGACGTGGGCGGTGGTAGGCCCAGACGCCGGACTGTTCACCATCGACGAGAGGGGACAGTTCTCCTTTAGAGAAGAAAACCCGCCGGACTTTGACAACCCCGGCGATGTTGGGAAGGACAACGTCTACGACGTGACCATCCAGGCGCGTGACCCCCAGTCCAAAACCGCGAGCCTGCCGGTCACGGTGACGGTAACCGAGGTCAATGAGGGGCCGGTGATCACCCGGGACGGCGACCTCTTCGGGAGTCCCCCCGGCAGCGTACCGGAGAACACTCCCGTCACCCAGGTGCTGGCCACCTATACGGCCACGGACCCGGAGCGGCCCAGCGTGAAGATCACCCGGTGGAGCACATCGGGCCGGGACGGCGGGGACTTCGTCATCAACGCCCTGGGGGAGCTCATGTTCCGGAACCCGCCCGACCACGAGCGGCCTGCCGATTCCAATCGGGACAACGTGTATGAGGTGACGGTCCGCGCGTCGGACGGGCGGAACACGGGCACCCTGGAGGAGGTGCAGAGGGTGACGGTGACCGGCGTCGACGAGGCGCCCACCATCACCACCACCAGCCGGACCTCCTTCACCCAGCCGGAGGACCGGACCTCCACCCTGTACACCTTCCGGGCCACCGACCCGGAGGGGGAGGCGGTCACATGGGTGCCGGGCGGAACCGACGGGAGCGCCTTCACCATTGACGAACGGGGCGCGCTGTCCTTCACCAACCAGCCAGACTTTGAGAGTCCCACGGACTCGGGCGGGGACAACGTGTATGAGGTGACGATTCAGGCGTCGGACGGGCGGAACAGGGACACCCTTGATGTGACCGTCACGGTCACCGACCACAACGATGGCGTGGAGCCGACCATCAGCACCCGGCGTCCGCCCGCCACCTACCGGGAGAACGACACCCGCGCGGTCTACACCTTCCGGGCCTCCGACCCCCAGCGGGGCGCCACCATCACCTGGAAGCTGGAGGGCACGGACAGGGAAGACTTCACCCTGGACACGGACAGCAGGGGCCGGGCAGTGCTGGCCTTCCGGAACTCGCCTGATTTCGAGAGCCCCGCCGATGCGGACCAGGACAACGTCTACGAACTGGCGGTGGTGGCCACCGATGAAGAGGGCAACTCCGACCGGCTGGACTTCGCCATCATCGTCACCGACCACAACGAGGGTGTGGAGCCGACCATCAGCACCCGGCGTCCGCCCGCCACCTACCGGGAGAACGACACCGGCCCGGTCTACACCTTCCGGGCCTCCGACCCCCAGCGCGGCACCACCATCAACTGGACGCTGGAGGGGACCGATGCCGAGGACTTCACCCTGACCGCCGACGACAGCGGACGGGGAGCGCTGGCGTTCCGGAACTTGCCTGACTTTGAGAACCCCGTTGATGCGGGGCAGGACAACGTCTACGAACTGGCGGTGGTGGCCGCCGATAATGACGGCAACTCCGACCGGGTGGACTTCGCCATCACCGTCACCGACGTAAACGAAGGGCCGGTGATCACCCTGGAGGGCACGGCAACCACCAGCGTTCCGGAGAACACTGCCGACACCAAGGTGCTGGCCGATTACACGGCCACGGACCCCGAAGACCCCACGGCAAACATCTTCCGCTGGAGCACCGCGGGCCGGGACGGAGGGGACTTCGTCATCAGCGACCTGGGAGAGCTGCGGTTCCGGTCCTCGCCGGACTACGAGCGGCCCGCCGACTCCGACCGGAACAATGTGTACGAGCTCACCGTCCGGGCCTACGACGGCCGGGTCTATGGCGCCCATGACGTGACGGTGACGGTGACCCAGGTGAACGAGGCCCCGGTCATCACCACGAAGAGCAGGACCGAGTTCACCCTGAGGGAAAACTTCACCGCTGTCCTGTACACCTACCGGGCGACGGACCAGGACGAAGACGACGCAGTCACATGGTCGGTGAAGGGAGCCGACGGAGGGGACTTCGCCATCTACAAGGGCATCCTCAACTTCCGCCTGCTGCCGGACCTTGAGAACCCGGCGGACGCCGATGAGGACAACGTGTACGAGATCACCGTGGTGGCCGCTGACCGCGCGGGGCTGCGGGACACCGTCGATGCCGTCATCACCATCACCGACCAGTCCGAGGGGCCCGTGATCGCGGGACCGATCTCATACACCGTGGCGGAGAGCTACGACATCGCCGGGGTCCTGGGGTCCTACACCGCCACCGACGCCAAGGACAACCGCCCGGTGCACCCCCGGTGGTCCCTGTCGGGACGGGACGGCGGCGACTTCACCATCAACGAGGATGGAGAGCTCACCTTCAGGAACATCCCCGACTACGACCGGCCCGCGGACGCCAACCGGGACAGCGTGTACGAGGTGACGGTGCGGGGCCACGACAGCCGGGCCTACGGCAACCTGAACGTGACGGTGACCGTCACAGATGTCAACGAGCACGACCCGGTGGTCACGGGCCGGGAAACCCTGAGCTTCCGGGAGAACACCGCCGTCGAAACCCGGCTGCACACCTACCGGGCCACGGACGGGGACCGGGATACCAGCTTCATCTGGTCGCTGGAGGGTGATGACGAGGACGACTTCGCTATAGACCAGGGGGGAGTCCTGACCTTCAGCGCGCCGCCCGATTACGAGGGGCCTGCCGACAAGGACAACGACAGCGTGTACCGGGTGACGGTGGTGGCGTCGGATGATGGGGCGAAACGAGGAACGCTGGGCGTGACCGTCACCGTCACCGAGCAGAACGAAGGGCCGGTGGTGTCGGGCACGCCTGAGTTCACCGTCGTTGAGAACCAGCATCTGCCGCGCAGCGCCATCTACACCGCCCGGGACCCGGAGGCTGTTGGCGGGGTCGCCACCACCATCCGCTGGAGCGTTTCGGGCCGGGACGGCGGGGACTTCACCATTCACCGGGATACGGGAGTGCTAACCTTCCGCACCCCGCCGGACCACGAGCGTCCCGCGGACGCCGACCGGAACAACGTGTACGAGGTCACCGTGAGGGCCCACGACGGCCGGAACTACGGCAACTTCCAGGTGACGGTGACGGTGGAGGACGTGGCCGAGATCACCGGACCCGCCGCCATCACTCGGACGGAGAACTTCAAGGGCGACCTGGCGACCTATTCCCCCGCCGGCCAGGGAGACCTGGCCGTGGAGCCCTCCTGGCGGCTTACCGGCGCCGACAGCGGCGACTTCACCATCGACCGCGAGAGCGGGGAGCTGACCTTCCGGTCCACGCCCGACCACGAGCGGCCCGCCGACTCCAACCGGGACAACGTGTACAACTTCACCGTGCAGGTCTCCGACGGCAGCTACCACGGGACGCTGGACGTGATCGTGACGGTGGATGCGGTGAACGAACCTCCGGTCGTCACCGGAAGGGACAGCCTGAGCTTCCGGGAGAACACCCCAGTCACCACCCACCTCCACACCTACCGGGCCACCGACCCGGAGGGGGACGACTTCGCCTGGGACCTGGGCGGCTTGGACGCGAGTGACTTTACCATCACCACCGACAGCAGCGGGAGGGGCGTGCTGACCTTTGCCTCTCCGCCCAACTTTGACATCCCCAGCGGGTCCGGCGCTCACGTCAACGAGTACCTGGTGACGGTGGTTGCCTCGGACGGCACAAACCGGGGCACCCTGGACGTCACCGTCACCGTCACCGACCAGAACGAGGGAGCGGTGGTCACCGGCGACCAGACCATCGCCGTACGGGAGAACCAGGACCCGGCCGTTACCTTGGCAACCTACTCCGCCACCGACCCGGAGAACCAGCCCATCACCCGCTGGAGCCTGTCCGGCAGCGACGGCGGCGACTTCCTGATCAGCCCGACCGGCGAGCTGACGTTCCGCAACATGCCGGACTACGATCGTCCCGCCGACTCCAACCGGGACAACGAGTACATGGTCACCGTGCGGGCCTACGACGGGCGCACCTACGGCAGCCTGGACGTCACCATCACGGTGAGCAACGTGAACGAGCACGCTCCCGTCATCCGCAAAGGCAGCCGCACCTCCTTCACCTACCGGGAGGAGGGCACGGCGGCCCTGTACACCTACAGAGCCACCGACGGCGACAAGGACGACACCATCACCTGGACCACGAAAGGGACCGACAGCGGAGACTTCACCATCAACGGTGACACCGGGGAGCTGACCTTCCGCACCCCGCCGGACCACGAGCAGCCCGCCGACGCCGGCCAGGACAACGTGTACAACCTTACCGTCGTGGCCACCGACATCGGCAGGCTGACCGACAGCCTGGACGTCATCGTCACCGTGACGGCGGTGGACGAAGGGCCGAAGGTCACCGGCATGACGACCTACACCGTGCCCGAAGGCCAGGAGCTCGCCGGAGCCAGATTCACCGCTCAAGACCCGGAGGATGCCAGCGCTGCCGTATCCAGTTGGAGGCTGGCGGGGTCCGACGCCGGGGACTTCACCATCACCGGCGCCGACCAGAACTCCGCCCAACTGGCCTTCCGCAACCCGCCGGACTACGACCGGCCGGCCGACTCCAACCGGGACAATGAGTACCTGGTGACCATCCGCGCCTACAACGGGAACACCTACGGCTCCCTGGATGTGACGGTGACGGTCACCGACGAGAACGAGGCGGCGCCGGTGGTGACGGGGCGGGACACGCTGACCTTCCGCGAGAACACCCCGGTGACCACCCGCCTGTACACCTACCGGGCCACGGACACGGACCGGGATACGGAGATCACCTGGTCGGTGGAGGGCGACGATGGGAACAACTTCGCGATAGAGGAGGGAGTTCTGACCTTCAGCGCTCCGCCCGATTATGAGGTGCCTACCGACAGCGACGGGAACAACGTGTACCAGGTGATGGTGGTTGCCTCGGACAGCACAAAGCGGGGCACACTGGACGTGATCGTGACCGTGACCGACGTGAACGAGGGGCCGGTCATAGAGGTCACCAGCGCCAATACCGACATCACGGCAGAGGAGAACACGGCCACGGACCGGGTCCTGGCCACCTACGCCGCCACCGACCCGGAGGACCCGGACCTGGAAATAACCCGCTGGAGCGTCACCGGCCGGGACGGTGGGGACTTCACCATCAACGAGGATGGGGAGCTGACCTTCCGCAACCCACCGGACCACGAGCGTCCCGCCGACTCCGGCCGGGACAACATGTACGAGGTAACGGTGCGAGCCTCCGACGGGCGAGTGTACGGCGCCCATGACGTGACGGTGACGGTGGAGGCGGTGGACGAGGCCCCCGAGTTCCGTAGTGGCAGCCGGGACTCCTTCTCCTACCGGGAGAACGGCACCGCCGCCCTCTACACCTACCGGGCCACCGACCCGGAGGGAGCCGAGGTCGCATGGTCGGTCAGCGGCGCCGACGGCGGGGCCTTCACCATCGACCGGAATACGGGAGTGCTGAACTTCAGGGAACCGCCGGACCATGACGACCCGGCGGACGATGGTCGGGACAACGAATACCTTGTGACGGTGGTGGCCACTGACCAGACGGGCCGCGCCGCCAGCCTGCCGGTGACGGTGACGGTAACCGACGTGAACGAAGGACCGGAGATAGCCGAAACCGGGACCAACACCGCCATCACGGTGGACGAGAACTACGATCAAGTCCTGGCCACCTACAGCGCCACCGACCCGGAGGACCCGACTGCCAAAATCACCCGCTGGAGCGTCACCGGCCGGGACGGAGGGGACTTCACCATCAGCGAGAGTGGCGAGCTGAGCTTCCGCAACCCGCCGGACAGCGAGCGGCCCGCCGACGCCAACCGGGATAGCGTCTACGATGTCACCGTCCGGGCCTCCGATGGGCGGTACTACGGGACGCTTGACGTAGTGGTCACCGTGGAGGCCGTGGACGAGGCGCCCGAGTTCCAGCGCAATACCCAGGACTCCTTCGTCTACCCGGAGAACGGCGCCTCTGCAATCTACACCTACCGGGCCAGCGACCCGGAGGGCAGCGACGTCACCTGGGGCCTGTCGGGGACAGACAGCGGCGCCTTCTCCATAGGCAAGACGGGCGTCCTCACCTTCAACAGCCCGCCGGACTACGAAGACCCGGCGGACAGGGACGACGACAATGTGTACCAGGTGGTGGTGCAGGCCAGCGACGACAGTTCCCCGCGCAACACCGCCTCCCTGGACGTGACGGTTACGGTTACCAATCTGACCGATGCGAGAGCCGTCATCCGGGGTACGGCGCAGGTGGGCCGGACTCTGACGGCAGAGACGTCGGGCATCCCCGACGAGGACAGGAGGGACAGGGTCGACTTCAGCTACCAGTGGCTGGCCGACGACAAGGACATAGAGGGTGCGACTGACCCAACCTACGAGATAACCGAAAGGGACGAGGGCAAGGCCATCAAGGTGAGGGTCACGTTTACAGACAACGCGGGCAAAGAGGAGACGCTGACCAGCGCGGCCACGGCGCCTGTGAAGCCGGCCCAGTCCAACGAACCCGCCGCGGGCCTGCCAACCATCAGCGGCACGGCGCAGGTGGGAGAAACGCTGACAGCGGATACGTCGGGCATATCCGATGCCGACGGTATGACCAACGCCGTGTTCAGATACCAGTGGACACGGTGGGACGGCGACACCGATGAGGACATTGAGGGCGCTACCGACCCGACTTATGAAGTTTCCGACGAGGACGAGGGCAAGACCATCAGGTTGAGGGTCGGCTTCAGCGACGACCGGGGCAACGACGAGGCGCTGACCAGCGCGGCCACCGGCGCCGTGGCGGCGAGACCCGCGCAGTTGACGGCGACATTCCCGGCCAGCCCGTTCCAGTCGTCCCGTCACAAGGGGGACGACGACCGGCCCCAGGTGATTGTCGCCTTCAACCTGCCGGTGCAGTCCTTCGACAAGACCACACCCTCAGTGTCGTTGACCGGGGCCACGGTGTCCAGCTTGGTCCGGCACGAGGAGGACGGACTGGAGAACGCCTGGGTGTTCTTCCTGGACCCTGAAGGCAACGACGTCGTCGTGTTCACCCTGGTTGCGGGTCAGTCGTGCGACGGGGGCGGAATCTGCACCGGGGAGGGGAAGATGCTGTCCGAAGGTGGGACGATCACCCTCCCCGGACCGGACGAGGAAGACAAGCCTGACAATACGGACTCGAATGAACCCAACAGCCCCGCCACGGGCCTGCCAACCATCAACGGCACGGCGCAGGTGGGGGAGACGCTGACGGCGGACACGTCTGGGATCATCGACGCCGACGGGCTTAGCAACGTCCAATACGAGTACCAGTGGCTGGCCGACGACGCTGAAGTCGCAGGCGCCACCGGCTCGACCTACACGCTGACCGATAGCGAAGAAAGCAAGACAGTCAAGGTGCAGGTCAGCTTCACCGACGACGCCGACAACGAGGAGTTACTGACCAGCGCGGCGACGGGCGCGGTGGCCGGTGCGCAACCCACGGAACCGCCCACCAAGCCCAGTGGCCTCTCCGCCACGGCGTCGCACGACTCGGTGACCCTCACCTGGGACGACCCCGGCGACGACACCATCACCGGCTACGTGATCCTGCGCCGCATTCCAGGGGTCGACCCGGAGGGCCAGTTTGATGAGCTGGTGGCGGACACGGGCACGGCCGCTACCACCTACACCGACGACACGGTGTCGGCGGAGACGCGCTATACCTACCGTATCAAGGCCATCAACGAGCACGGGGTGAGCGAGCGCTCGCGCTGGGTCCACATCGACACCCCGGTGGCCCCGGCCCCGGAGGAGGAGCAGGCTGCCGAGCCGCCCGCCAAGGCAACGGGCCTCTCCTCCGAGGTCTCCCACAACATGGTGATCCTCACCTGGGACGACCCGAATGACGACAGCATAACCGGCTACCTGATCCTGAGGCGCGACAAGGACATCCACGAGGAGGGAACGTTCCTCACCGTCGCCCCTGACACCGGCTCGTCGGAGACGACCTACGTCGACGCCAGCGTCGAGCCGGAGCGGCGCTACGTCTACCGCATCAAGGCCATCAACGCCAGCGGAGTGAGCGAAATATTCTCATGGGTCCGGGCCTACACGCCCGCAGTCCCCGACCCCGCGCCGGAGGCGCCCTCCAAGCCAACGAGTCTCTCCGCCACGTTCTCACACGACTCTGTGACCCTCACCTGGGACGACCCCGACGACGACAGCATCACCGGCTATGTGATCCTGCGGCGCGACAAGGACCTTCAACCCGAGGAGGGAACGTTCTTCACCGTCACGTCCGACACCGGCTCTGCGGAGACGACCTTCACCGACGATACGGCAGAGCCGGATAAGAGATACGTGTACCGGATCAAGGCGATCAACGAGCACGGGGAGATGAGCGAGATCTCCAGCTGGGTGCGGGCCTACACGCCGGCGGCGGCGTAGCCGGTAGCGAGGACTGCGACGCCGAGGGAGCCGTCTGCACGAGAGGCGGCAGAAAGCTGTCCAACGAGTTGGCGCCGACCGTCAGGGGTCGGCGCCGGTAGAGGGCAACAAAAAAGCCCGCACACATGGATAGAGCGGGGGAGGCCGCCGTCCTGCGGCAAAGCGGAGCCGTGGCCTCCCCCAAGGCTCCGGGTTGGACCGACTGCGGGCGCTTGCGCCCCGCACGCCGTCCCGCCTGGGCATCGCAGTTGGAGAGAGATCGCAGCCGTCCTGCGGAAGGACAGGCGATTCCATGCCTCGACAGCGCATCCACCATAGCAGAGTGACCTACCAGGTCCCCCACGACTTCCCGGAGCGCTTGGAGCGGTTCAAGGAGGAGTCGGACCTGTCGTGGGCGGAGATTGCACGCCGTCTCGACGTCCACCACGAGACGCTGCGGCGCTGGAGGAAGGGACGGGCTCGTCCCAGTATGCGGAACATGATGGCGCTGGTGGCCCTGGCGAGACCCCTGGGCCTAGCCCACCTGTTCACCGACTAGCGAGTCGGCGCTCCGGCGAGCGCCTGCGACCGCAGAGCCGGAAACGCAAAGAGAGCGTCACACATGGCCGGGCCTCTCCCCATCCGCACCCGTCACCCCGGCGTTGCCTTACGGGAGCGGCTGCATCATCATAGAGGCATCGTTGGCGGCAGTCCCGTAGGAGAGAGGCCGCGAGGGGACGGCCCGGCGCGGAGTCTCGCCGGTGAAGGCTGGCTCGAGTCCGGGCAGCAGGGCGCAGCCTGCGCCATCCAGGGCCTCCGTCCGCGCAACGAGGGACCCGCCCGGTAGAGAGAACGCCAGGACATACGGGAGGAGCGTCATGAACGAGGAGCATGACGGGACGGACCAGGGGAAGCCATCGGAGGAAGAGTACGAAAGGTTCCGCAGGATGATGGACGGCATGGGCCGCGAGGGCATCCGGCGCATGGTCCAGCATCTGACGGAGAGGATCGAGGCGGACCCCCGCGACGCCGAAGCCCTGGGCGGCAGGGGGCTGGCGTACGCCGAGCTGGGGGAGCACCGCCTTGCGGCGGAGGACTACGGCAGGGTTATTGCCCTGGACCCCGGCAACGCGGGCGCCCACCTCGGCAGGGCGCGCGCCTACTCCGCTATGGAGGACCACCGCCTAGCGGTGGAGGACTACGACGCCGCCATCCGCCTGGCCCCCGGCGACGCGGTGGCGCACTACAGCCGGGGGGCGTGCAAGGCGGAGCTGGGCGACCTGGCCGGGGCGATGAGCGACTTCGACGTGGCCGTCACCATGGCCCCCGGCGACGCCGACGCCCACTACAACAGGGGATTGACCCAGGTGGCGATGGGCAAGCGCCACCGGGCGGTGAAGGACCTGAGCAGGGCCATAGACTTGAACCCCAACCTAGCCGACGCCCACTACCACAGGGGCATGGCCTACCGCGACATGGGCCGGATGGACAGGGCGGTCAGGGACTTCGGCGCCGCCATCGAGATCGAAGAGAGGTACGGCCTCGCCTACTACGCCAGGGGGATCACCAACGTCAACCTGGGAGCGCACGAGGCCGCGCTGGGCGACTTCGACGCCGTGCTGGGGCTCGACCCCGACAACGCCCCGGCGCTCCGGGGCAGGGGCATCGCCCTGGGCAGCCTGGGCCGCTACGACGAGGCGGTCGGAGACTTCGACCGGTCCCTGGAGCTTAACCCCGGCAACGCCGAGGCCCTGGCGGCCCGGGGGCTGGCCCACAGCAGCCTGGAGCGGCACGAGCTGGCGATAGAGGACTACGGCAGGGTCCTGGACATCGACCCCCGGAACACGAACGTCCTCTACAGCCGGGGGATCGCCCGGATGTACGAGGCCCGGTTCGAGAGCGCCGTCGAGGACTTCGATGCGATCCTCGGCATCGAGCCGGGGCACGCCGCGGCGCGGGGGGCGAGGGAGTTGGCCCGCGAGACGCTGGAGATGCGGGGCGGCGCGGGCGAGGGGCAGGCGGCGCGGTAGCGCCGCCGCGCGGACGTGAGCGCCCGCTGCCCCCACTTCAGGGGTATCGAGAGGCCGGGCGCTGATTTCGGGCAACAAAAAAAGGCGGCATACATGAGAAGCAGGGGGGGAGACCGCCGTCGATGCGGCGACGGCCTCCCCCCTGAGCGACGGCCCGGTGTCTTGCGCCGGGCCGTCGCCCACGCCTCACTATGCGGCTGCCGGTTCCGGCTGCTTGAGCATGGCGGAGTAGCCGGGCATCAGGACGGGCGTCATCGACAACCGGCCCGCGCCGTCGTACCCGGCGCGGTAGGCGAACTCCGCCTTCGCGCCCCAGGGCACCCGGCCGCCGACCCGAATGGAGCCGCCGCCGGACTTGGCGCCGCGCCCGGGGCCACCCGCGCCGCGAACGACCATCCCGCTCCGCTCGCCCTTCCGCCAGCCCAGCACCTTCACCTCGGCGGGCATGACCCGCTCCGCCTTCGTGGGTTGGAACAGGACGCCGTGCAGCCTCTTCAGAACGTCCGGCGACAGGTTGTTCCTGCCGTTCATGATCTGAGAGAGATTGGAGGAGCTGATGCCGGCGCGCCGGGCGACCTCGTTCTGGCTGAAGCCGTGGGCGTTCATCCGGTCCCACACGGCCTCCCGGTCGATGCAGGCAGGCTGCGCGGGCGCGACCTTCGCCGGAGCCTCCAGCGCCGACTCCATCCTGGCCTGGACCTTCACACCCATGTTGCTATGACCCCGCGCCACCATTGACATGTAGCTGTAGGAGACGCCCACGCGGTCGGCCAGGTCCCGCAGGCTCATGCCCAACTCCCTGGCCCGCTCCCGGATGTAGCTGCTCTCCCCGGCCACGACGACGCCCTGGCGGTTGGCGCACTTGGCGGGCGCGACCTTCGCCGGACCGTGCAACGCCGACTCGACCCTGGCCTGGACCTTGACGCCCATGTTCTGGCGGCCACGGGCAACCTGCGTCATGTAGCTGTAGGACACGCCAACGCGGTCGGCCAGGTCATGCATGGTCATGCCCAGGGTGCGTGCGCGCTCCCTGATGAAGCTGCTCTCGCCGGTCACGACGCCGCCCTGGCGGTAGACGGTCCCCTGACCGGGGACCTCTCCCAGCACCGCCACGACCTTCTCCCGCATCTTGGGAGTCCACGGCCTTTTCCCGTTCGCAATCTGCGAAAGGTAGCCAACAGACACGTCCATCAGCGCCGCAAGCTCCTTCATGGTGATCCCGCGCCGCCTCGCCGCAGCCCTGAGCTCGCTCTCCGCCGTCCTGGTTCCGGTTGCCATCGTTGCCGTAGTCATCGGTCAGTCCTCCTTCTGTTGTGTTGTGTTGCCTTTGGCCTGCGCCCGCTTGCGGGCAAAGAAGAAGGGCCGCCCCCGGCGAACGAGGACGGCCCTTATGAATGGGGATGTGTTGTGAGACCCGGAGGCCCCGCCGTCAGCGGCGATGGACCTCGTTGACGCGCATGGACTCCTCCTTTCAGGTGCTGACCCGTGCCGGGCATCCGTGGCGCGGGTACTTCGTGATGGGACTGGTTGACGCTGGACGCACTCCGCCCACGGTCGGATGCCGGACGCGGAAGACGGAGTGGGGTGAGAGAGGGCGCAGCTCGCCCCAGGGTGATTCGTTGGGAGAATCGACTGCCGGGGGAGCTGCTATGAGGGGAGCGGCTGTCCTACTACTTCATTGCAGGTCAGCGCATGGGAGAAAGACGCAGCTCGCCCAGGGTGAACAACGTCAGTGGGAGAGGTGCGAGACGTGAAGCGGCGAGCCTGCTTTCAACGGCAGACCGGCGCATGTCGAAGGTGCGGCCCGGCTGCGTGTCAGCCATGCCGCAGGGCATGGGGAGTCGGTCGAAACGACAGACGCATTTCGACCGACTGGTGGAGGACGGGGCGCGGGGTGCACTCCGTCCTTCGTGTCCAACGGATGAGGCGATCAACCCCAACCGGCAGACTGGTTCCCAACGGAAGGAGCGATCAACCCCGACCGTCAGGCGGGTGTCCAGCGGCGGAAGCGATCAACCCCCAAGCGCCGGACTGGGTGTCCAGCGGGCGGAGGGCTTATCACTCCAACCGCCGGACTTGGACCGAGGACGAAGGACCAGCGTCAACTCCGTCGTATCAGCCCGCGCTGCCTGCGAAGGACCAACGTCAAACTCCGCATTGCCAGCATTCCCTCGTGGGAGACCGGGGGAGAGCGAATCATCCTCCGGTCATGCCCGTGCAACAGGGATCACGCACCCAGGTTTCTATGGTCGGAAACCTTGGAAAAAGCCTAACAGCACGCTCATTATCAACGGCCCGAGACCCGCAAAAGAGGGCCTGCGGCCCCCCTTTCGCAAACCGCCGCCAAATCGTTCACTAAAGTTGCCTGCAAAGCCGCCGCACTCCCGGCCCGGCTACCGCCACAACAGTCGGAGGGTCAGCGTGTTCAGAAACTCCCGCTTTTTGAGCGCTCTCCGCGTGTCGAAGAGCGCCGTCCGGCGATGGGTGACCTGCCCGTTGCGGTCGAAGCCCCTCAGCGGAAACCTAGCCGGGGGGAGCGTCATGCCGTGGTCTTCGAGCAGGCCCAGCTCCAAAGTCAGGAACCGCTCCTCGGTGCGCAGCCAGTCCAGGCTCTTCCCCTCGTTGGGGTGAGCGTCCTTCAGACCCCGCCACTCGACGATCATCGGCCACGCCTTCCCGAACACCTCCTCGTCGTCCTCGGCGGGCTCCAGGGTCACGAGGTCGGGGTACTCTCGCCGCAACCTGGGCCTCGGCGGGGGTTTCCTGCCCATGCCCGGCGCACCGCTCTCCGAGCCGTCCGCTGCCGCCTGGGAGGGACCGGCGCCGGCGTGACCGGCCCCGGTCCCCTGGGCATCGCTTCGCTTCAGGGCTTCGACCCGGCCCTCGACGGCGGCCACACGCCTCCGCACCTCCTTGCCCAGGGCGTCATAGTCCTTTGCCAACGCCTCATGCCCCTTCTCAAGCGCCTCGACCCGGCTCTCCAGCTTCTCGTTGCGTTCCCGCTGCCGGGCCGCAGCAGAGCCGACGCCCTCCTGCAACGCCCGCTCCAGGGCCTGCCGCACCCGCCTCGACAGCTGCCCCGTCCTGGCGCACTCGGCCACCGTCCGCTGGTCCAGCTCCAGCACCCGCGCAGCGCCCTTGTATCCCTTGTCCCGCACCAGCTCTTGCAGCAGCGCCATGAGCCTCATGTGGTAGACGTTCTCCACGTCCTTGCTGTCTTCGATGCCGTGTTCGGTGGTCTTCATGGCTCTTTTCTCCCTCGCAGAATCTCCCCTGAGCTAATGTCCAGCCCTTCCAGCGGCCTCCGGCCACGGTTTTGGGGCACGTCATGCACCCCCACTTCAAGCACCCTTTCCGGGGCCTAATGTCATTGGGAAGCCGCTCCCACGGTCCCGCCGATGTCATTCCCCACGTTTGGCGATGTCATTGCAGTCCGGAACGCACCCTTTCTGAAAGTGTTCACTGGTTACGTCCTGTAGGGGGGCGATTTACCCCTATTCCAGCTACGAAATCACGACTCTGTCCGCTCTGCTACAAAACTGAAACTCCTGTACACCCCCAATACTGCACGAAAGGGGCCGAAAAAAAGAGGGCCTATAACCCCCCGCATCCCTGCGCAGAGTCACGGGGGAACGGCCCGTAACCCCCCGCATCCGTGCGCAGAGCTACCAGGGGTCTTATTTCCAGTTTCATTTGTTCACACTTTTTTGCGACTGCCGCGGTCCGGTGAACCGCAGCACACCGCAGGGAGGTGAACGAGTTGGCGCGGAGACCATCGACCAATCGTCGGTCGGCGAAGTGGGGATCGCCGTCCCACTCCACCGAGCATCGAGGGAAGGTGCGGCGTGAGCAGCCCGTCCCGGCCCGCAAAAGTGCAACTGCCAGCTATGGCCTTTGCAACCCCGACCCAACCTCAGTCGCCTGCATAAATGCAACTCTCAGCTACGGGGCCTGCATACGCACACCGGAACGTACCCGCAAGTCAAAGTGTTCACTGTTTGTGTCCTGTAGAGGGGTGCTCCGCCCCATTTCAGCTACGAAACGGCCCGACTTGCATTTTTGCAACCAACTTCATTTCTCTGTACACCCCAACGGCATCGCCAACGGGGGTGTTCGCCCCAGGTCTTACAGGGGCGCTCACGTGAGCGCCCTCATAGGTAGTTATGCCCAGCGTCTCGACCGCTCACACTGGACGGCAGGCGCCCGGCCCATGAGACGCCCAGAGGCGGGATAAGCGGGATGAGAAGCGATAGCGGAAGGAATCCACAGGCCAATCGCCGGGCGGCGGCGAGGCGTGAATCGCCAACGCGCTCCGACGAGCATCAGCAGACCCTCAGAGAGGCGAACGAGTTGATGTTGAAATCCGGGATCCGGTCCAGGCGCAACTCTGAACGCTGCTTCGGCGGGCGCTCGAGACGGCTCTGCTGCCTGAAGGAGGCCGGCGGCCCGTCACAGACCTGAAACGAGAGGCCAGCAGCCCAACCGATTCGCCGCTGCGACTGCGCAACATGAGAGATACCACCGGAAGAAACGAGAACAACAGACGGCGGAGGCCCAAAGGCCGGGAGCTTGAAGACGCCCTGGAGATCTCCATGCCGTCCTACACGCCGGAACATCGCAGGGCGGTCCTGAAGGGGCTGCGCATCCTGGCCCGTGTCGCCATCCGCTCCTACATGGAGGAGAAGGCGGAGGCATCGTCCCGGCCCGAAGCCGTGGAGGACGGTGGCGAAGAGGTAGAATAGTGAGCGCCCCTCAAACGCTGCACAGAGACGGCACATTGCCGTTCTATGGCTTGGCGCGGTATACTTTACGGAACGGTATCTGGTAATGGAGTCCGGCGTGCGGCGTTTCACCGATGAGCATGGAAACGAGGTCAGGCTCACCGACGAGCGACTCCGGCACATCCTGCGAAGGCACCCTGAAATGGCCTTCCAGTTGCACCGGTTCGCCGAGACCCTTGCCAGCCCAGACACGGTGACTCCCTCTAGGTCCAGTTCCTCGGTACAACTCTACTACCGGCTCTACCCGGACCTGCGGGACAGGAACCGATACATCTGCCTTGTGGTAAAGAGGGAGACGGGCTATTCGTTCATCCTCACCGCCTACCTGAGCCGAAGCATCAAAGGAGAGTGACCCATGACGAGCAAGAAGGTGTTTGTCTCATACGATCATGAAGGGGACATGCTTGAGGTTCTGTGGGCGTTCCGGGAGGGGTACTTCACCCCCACCGAAGACGAGCGCGTCCTCAAGCGGCTGGACGACGACGGCGAGGTGATCGGTTTTCTCATCCACGACATGAGCACGCTCAGGGAGCCCAGTCCCGTCGAGTTCGAGCTGGAGTCCGAGTCCCCCGACGATGACGTCGCCAACGTCACGGTGAAGGAGGCGGCCACCCGGTTGGGCGTGTCGGAACGGAGGGTGCGTCAGCTTGCCCGCAACGGAAGGGTACGGGGAGCGACGAAGGCTGGATCGGAGTGGCTGATTCCCACACCGGTCGAGGTGATTCCAGGACGGCGCGGTCCTGTAGGTGTAGCGGGGCGGGCTGATGCGACTGGAAGCTAGCGTTGGTAATTCGTACTTACTCCCAACGTAATTCCTTCTTTGGAGAAGTAAATGTTACAACGTGATTTCGTAGCCTCGCATTGGGCTGAGCAGTTGGCTAGTTCGATCCAGTACATCGTCGACTATGAAAGGGCATGGGAAGAGAAGCTATTAGATCTCTACTATGCTGAGCGAAGTTCTCTGAACTGGCCCCTTCGCGAGTACAAGGACTCTACTAGAGAGCGGGTATGCCGCTATGGATACATTTATTCGTTTCCCAAGGCTTCATCTTTCTCGGAATATGAAAAACCCCTTCCTGGGCATTTGGCTAAGGTCGTCTCTGTGTTGCGCGAGCATCCCGTGATTGAGCGTGCCTTGAGCGAGGACACCGAAGAGCAAGCCGTAGGAGTGTACACCGCTTTTTCTTGGGCTCATGTAGGAATAATTCTGATCGTCGAAGGTCTTGTGCAACACGCCATACGAGACGGTGCTGTCGCGGCTGCGTCGCTGCTGGAAGAAACAATCAGATTGGGAGAAGACCGACGACTTGAAGGCTTTCACATAACGCTGTTTCACGGACTACGAGTGGAAGAGGAATTCAATCTGCCAAATGGGATGAAAGTCACCTCCTTTGAGAAGGTGCAAGACCTCATTGATCTCGATTATCTAAAGGCGGTTCTCTTGGGAGACAGGTTCGTTCGCCAGAGTTTCTCGTCTATGGGGGCTATTGTAGGGCGCTTTGAGTGGGGTCCGGCAATTATGTCATTGAGCGATGACGCTGATAGCCACCTTCCTGTATTCCGAGAAGACTTCCGAGAGGATGCCAACTTAGTCGTCGATATGCTACCTGTGGTCTGCGGCACGCCCATAACAAAATTCCAAAGCTTTCATTCCTGCTTCGACCAGCGGATAGCGACGGTTCTCGGCAGGGGTTGGTACTTCCCCACTTTGAGGGAAGTTGAAGACAACTTGTCGTTTTTCAGAGATCAAGGAACTCCGGGCTTGAACCAAGAGGGAATGTCAAAGGTCAACGAGGTCTTTTCTCAGATGAAGCGGCTGTCCGAAGAATTCTCCCAAGGTAACTCGATTCCTTGCCTCACGCCGCAGGATCTCCTGACGATGTACAAACGCTTCAATGGCTATCTTTTGAAGAGTGAACCGTTGCCGGGCTTGGCGAGCTTTCTCCTGACAATGCTTGAGGGTGAGTTCGTGAAGAATCGCCGTAAGAAGGTCGCTCAGAAGTACGGAATTGAGTTCATGGTCTTAAAAGAAGTAGCTAACCTCGCCGCGAATCGAGGTGGTGGGGCTTCCGCTAGAAAGGCGGCTGGCATTGCAAATGTCCTCACGAAGGAGGAGACTCACTTTCTTCAGGAGGCTGCAAGAGCAATGATTCTCAGGGCGACGGGCGTGTCGGTCAATCCTAGCGATAACTACCCCGCGATAAAGATGTCACACCTTGCTCCGAGCTGAACGGCCTACAGATAGCACTTCTCGGTCCGCGCAGTCCGAACACATGCCGTCCCTTGACAACGACGGGCCGATTCGTTCATGATAAGGGTAAGACATATTGTTACATCGAAGGGCAAAAAAACATGCCGAAGAAACGAAGGACCGTCACCTTCTCACTGCCGCCCGAGATGGACGACCAACTCAGGCAGGCGGTCAGGGAGGACGGCCGCACGCTGAGCGAGCTTCTGCGCGAGGCGTTCCGCCTCTACCTGGAGGAGAGGGAGTGGCGCAGACAGGAGAGGACGCAGATGCGGCGCTCGCGCCGAACCAGCAGGAAGCAACAGGGAGGAGCAACAGATGAGTGAACGAAACGACCGCACGCCGGCAGCCCTCTACGCCAGGGTCTCCAGCGACCGCCAGGACGTGGACCTGTCCGTGTCCGCACAGCTGAGGGCGCTCAGGGACTACGCCGACAAGAACGACTACGAGGTCGTCCGGGAGTACGTGGACGAGGCGGAGAGCGGACGCGTGATGAACCGCCCGGAGTTCCAGAAGATGCTGGACGAGGCCAAGAGGACCGAGGCGCCCTTTGAGGAGATATTGGTCTGGAAATTCTCGAGGTTCACCCGCAAGCGCGAGCACGCCGTCGTCCTGAAGTCCATGCTCAGGCGCAAGGGCCTCCGCGTCGTCTCCATCACCGAGCAGGCCGAGGACAACCCCACGGGCAGGCTCCTCGAAGGCATCATCGAGACCGTGGACGAGTTCTACAGCGAGAATCTGGCGATGGAGGTCCTGCGGGGTATGCGCGAGGCCGCATCCCGTGGGTTCTGGGTCGCTCCCATGGCCCCCTACGGCTACAGGAAGGTCAAGGTGCTGGACGGCCCCAAGGAGAGGCCCGCCCTGGAGCCGGACCCCGAAACGAACGGCATCGTCAAACGCATCTTCGACCTGGCCGAGACTCGAAAGGGGATGATGAAGATCGTACGCATCCTCAACGACGAGGGCATCGCCAGCCCCAGGGGTAAGCTCTGGAACAAGCCCACCGTCCACAACATCCTCAGAAACGAGGCGTACCTGGGCACCCTCGTCTGGGGCAACAACGCCAAGGATGGGGCCGAGCCGGTGCGGGTGGACAAGGCGTTCCCCGCCACCGTCGCCAAGGCCCAGTTCGACCGGGTGAACAGGATACTGCGCTCCCGCGCCCCCAAGGTCTCCCACCCCCGCAGAGTCGGAAGCACCTTCCTGCTGAGCGGGCTGGTCAAGTGCTACAGGTGCAAGAGGGCGCTCTCGGGCCGCTACTCCAGCAGGGGCACGTTCCCCTACTACGTCTGCCACTCCTTCGTAAAACGCGCGCCCGGGTCCTGCGACTCGCCCAGGGTGGACGCCCGGCAGTTCGAGGAGCTGGTCGTCGGCCTGATTCGCTCCAACATCCTGACCGAAGGCAACATTCGGAGCCTGGTCAACGTCGTGGACGAGCAGATGGACGACGTGGCCGGTGACGAGCGCAAGCGGCTGGAGACCATCGAGAAGGAGCTTGCCGACGTGAGGGGCAGGCTGGACCGGCTCTACGACCTCGTGGAGACGACGACCGAGTTCAACATGGCCGACTTCGCCCACCGCATCCGGGACCACAAGGAGCGTCAGGAGCGTCTTGAGTCCGCCGCAGAGGGGGCGAGGGCGATCCTGGCCCAGCGCAGGGCGGTCCTCGACGACGTGAAGACCATCACGGCCTACGCCAAGGACATGAGCAGGTTCCTGCAAAAGAGCGAGCTCACCGAGCGCAGGGCCTTCATCGAGACCTTCGTGAAGGAGATCGAGCTTCTGCCAGACAACGCCGTCGTCCGCTACTCCGTTCCCATGCCCGACGACAGCTTGATTCCAGGAAAAAAAGTACAGGAGATACCGCTGAACGGCTCGGTGGTATCTTCCGTAAATGGTAGTCCACCAAACTGGACAAAGTCAAGAATCTTCATTCGACGGATACAATAGACACGGAAATCTGAGGTACGCGTGGGCGGTCGATTTGGGTCCATTCAAGCCAGGTCGGTAAAGCGGACTCACAAATGGGTGCGTCACGTCGTTCCCGGGTACCCGAACGTATCACCAGGCCCGATGAACGGTTCGATTCTTCTCAGGTGGGCCTGAGCGTACTGTACTGAGCCTGTCTCATAAGGACACTTGTAGACAGGTTCACTCTGACACGAGGGTCCGATCCAGGCGATGGAATGGTGAGGGGTCGCCGTCAATTGCCTCAGTTCACAAGACAGGAGATGGTAGTGGATCGTCAGGTAGAGGGCTGAAGGAGCGTGAGGAACTCCACACCCGCCAGAGAGTGCGCAGGTTGAAGGCGGTGGCCAACATGGTCCACTCGGCCGCCACGTTGGTGAGGCCGCGCAGCAGGAATCTCCGTGCGCCCTGTTGCTCCTTGATGACGCCGAAGACCGGCTCGACCAGATGCTTTCTCAGCCTGTAAGCCTCTTTGGAGACGGAGGTAGACATCCAGGCGCGGTGGCGACGTAGCACTGCGTCGTGTGGCCCTATGGCCAGGCTTCGTCCGATCTCCCTGGCCTTGGTACAGGCTCTGAAGGTCGGGCATCCCTGACAGACGGCGCCGGAAGCCCGGTACAGTCGCAATGGGATTCCGTTCGCATGCTGTATACGGACAAACGCGAGCGTCTGTCCCTGTGGACACGTAAAGCTGTCGCTGTGCTCGTCATAGGTGAATCGGTCCTTGTGATACGGGTCTTTGAGGAACCGTTGCCGTGCCTCTGACACCACCTGCTGGCCGACGTTATCTGCGACTTCGTCCCGGTCGTCTGTTCGGACTGCTCCACCATCGGCGCCAACAGGGAGTTGTCATTGGCCTGATCCACCACGTCCACGGCGGTGACCAACATGCCGGAAGTCCCCTCTTCTGTCTTTGTGGCCGAGACCATAGCCTGGGCGTTGTAGCCAGCCACGATGCCCTGCCGTCCCTTCATCAGCCGGGCCTCCGGATCGGTCAGGTTGATACGCTTGTGGCGTTTTTGACTCCCAAGATCGGCCATCGCCTGCTTCACCTTCTCTCTCAAGATCTCCTTGTCGGCCAACTTCTCAGGCAGATTGACGGCAGAGACATCCTCTCCCGCTTCGTTCTGTGCCTCGAGATCGGCTATCGTTCTCTCCAACCGATCCAACAGCCCTCTCAGTCCCTCGGCATCGTAGCTCCTGTTCACTGAGGCGTTGGCGACCACCTTCGTACCATCCACCGCCTGGACCGCCAGATCCACCAACTCCATGGCCATCGCCGTGCGCACCGTCCGCTCGAACAGCTTCCTCATAGCCTGTCGATGCCCTCGGTAGAACCTCCACAGGGTGTTGTGGTCAGGATGCTGCCACCCGGTCAGCCATAGGTACGGTATCTGGTCCCGGCAGGCCACCTCCAGCTTCCGGCACGAGCGCACACCGGTCATGAAGCCGTACAGCCACACACTCAACAGTGTACGGGGATGGTAGGCTGGCGCTCCCGGCACGTCACCGTCTATGTCTACGCCAAGTTCAGCCCAGCCACCTCGATCCAGAGCACCGACAAACTCGCCTACGAACCGTGCGGGATGATTCAATGGCAGCAGTTCGTCAAGTGTCGGCGGCAGCATCCACATCTGCTCTCGGCCCATATCTCGAAGCGGCATATCGGCATCTCCCCAACTGATGTCGCTTCGAATGTACACCCGACGACATACCCGTTGCCAGATCAGACTTCTGAGACAGGCTCCATTGGGAACTTGTATCTTTGGCTATATGGGAGAATTCCCTTACAGGGCTGTTCCGAGTGCGGCAGACCGACCGACCTTTGGTCATGGTAGGCCGTCGAAAAGCGAGGGTCGCCGCACTCATCCCTGAAAGAGCTCGAACGGTTGCCTGGGCTGATTAAGCCCGCATCTTGCAAGGCCGAGCCAGCACAGCAGGGGAGGTGAACATGAAACGAGAACCCATCTACATCGGCATCGACGTCGCTAAAGACCGTGTGGATATCGCCGTACGTCCAACAGGTCAGAGCTGGAGCGCGTCCTACGAGGAAGAGGAGGTGGAGAAACTGGTTGCCAAGTTGCAGGGATTGGAGCCGGCCGGGGTGATACTGGAAGCTACCGGTGGCCTGGAGCTTGCATTAGCGGCGGCCCTGGCTGCGGCATCACTGCCAGTGGCAGTGATCAATCCCCGCCAAGTGCGTGATTTCGCTAAGTCCACCGGCCAACTGGTCAAGAACGACAGACTCGACGCCCAGGTCCTGGCCCACTTTGGAGAGGGGCGATCCATCCGCCCATGCGCGCGTTACGTGATGCTGACACTCAGGTCTTCGGAGCGATGCCGGCCCGTCGGCGTCAGATAGTCGCTATCTTGGTGGCAGAGAACAATTGTCTGGGCCGTGCATTGCGAGAGGTGCGTCCTCGTATCGAGGCCCACATCGCTTGGCTGAAGCAGAGCTGAGCGATCTGGACGGCGAACTTAGACAAACGATACTCAGCAGTCCAGCGTGGCGTGAAAAAGATGAACTCCCTGCGCAGCGTCCCCGGCATGGGAAACCAGGTGTTTATGACATTGCTGGCCGACCTGCCTGAGCTGGGCGCCATAGGGCGGAAGCAAATCGCAGCTCTGGTCGGCGTGGCCCCATTCAGTCGACATAGCGGACGCTACAGAGGGAAACGTACCATCTGGGGCGGACGGGCCCGAGTGCGCGCCGTGCTGTATATGGGAGCCTTGGTGGCGGCACGCCGAAACCCAGTCATTCGACAGTTCTACCAGCGGCTTCTGGCGGCCGGGAAGCCTAAGAAACTGGCTCTCACCGCCTGTATGCGGAAGCTGCTGACCATGCTCAACAGCATGGCGAAGACAGGGAAACATTGGGATCCGATCACACCTGCGTCTTGACTTTCAAGACGGTTGCTTTTCGCTGGGAGGTGTCTCTGTAAAGAGTGACTGGCTCGGCCCTATGCGAATTGGAAACCTTCCCTACTCGGTCTCGAAGCCGATGCCATCGAAATTCAGAGTTTCAACAGTCCGCCTCTCTCCGCCCTTGAAAGCTTAGCCCTCCGCGTCGACCTCCCCCGCTTCAACGAGGATCGCTTCGATTTCGGTCCGCTCGTATCTCTCTGCGATGGCGAGTGGAGTTATGCCATCGTACCAACGAATGTCGTCTTGACAAGTGTCGTTTACGTCGATGCCCGCTGCAATTTGTGCCTTCACCTCTTCAATGTCTGCGTGGTTTACAGCTGCGCACAGCGCCGCGTTCGCCTGGGGTTTTAGTGGTGGCCTGTCGTTTTTTAGATTGCCGTGATCAATGTCGAGAGTCTCCAAGTTGAGAACGGGATACTCGGTGGCCGAGCCGAATATCCAAGGGTCGTCACCTGATCCGTCTCCGTCCAGGTCCACGTTCCAGTCGGCGTATGCGCCCGTGTACCCGGTAGGCGATTGCAGCTCAGCGGTGGTCTTGCCCTCGCCTCCATCGCTATCGGATTGCTCGGAGGTCTCCGTATCCCAGTAGCAGCTGGTTACTTTGCCAGAATGGTTGCCGTTCTGATCAATCAGCCCTCCGCCACTTTGAGGCACTGTGCCTGTGGAGAAACAAACCGAGACGATGCCGAGGTTCAATCCAAGCAGACCGCCGTACCTGTCGCCCCTGCCGGACACTGGCCCCTCAGCGTAGGCGGCAGTGATAACACCGGTGTAGCGATTGTCCCCAACAAGGCCGCCAACGTCGGCAAAGCCTCTGCCGGACACGCTGCCCGCAGCGTAACCGGCAACAATGACGCCGGAGTTTGCGCCTGCCAGGCCTCCGAAGTTGTCCCCCCGGCCCGATACGTCGCCGGTAGCGTAGCTAGTGATGATCCTGCCTTCGGTCTCGTTGTCCCCAACCAACCCGCCAACGTCAGCAAAGCCGCTGCCGGACACGCTGCCCGCAGCGTAACTGGCAACAATGACGCCGGAGTTTGCGCCTGCCAGACCTCCGAAGTTGTCACCCTGGCCCGATACGTCGCCAGTGGAGTAGCTATTGGTGATCTCGCCTCCAATTTCGTTGTCTCCAACCAACCCGCCAACGTCAGCAAAGCAGTCAGAACAGTCCTTGTTGAACACGTTGCCCGTAGCGTAACTATCGGTGATAGATCCGGAGTTCACGCCTGCCAGACCACCGAAGTTGTCCGTGAATCCAGACACGACACTGGTGGAGTGACTGCCGGCTATCGTTCCGATGTTCCCTCCAACCAGGCCGCCACCACTGGCATAGCAGGTACGACTTTTAGAGCCGAACAGGGGGAAGCCAACCGAGGCGTTGACAAGATCGGTGATCACTCCAGATGCACTGCCACTGGATCTACGGGCGCTGGCTACGTTGCCGGCGGAGCGACTGTTCTCAATGCTGCCTTCATTGAGGCCAACCAGACCGCCAATGTGATCAACACAACCAGCAACGATTCCATCAGCAAAGCTGTCCTCTATGACGCCCCGGCCGATTCCAGCCAGCGCACCGGCAGCTCCATATCCGGAAGCCGCTACGCTTGTGTCCACCAATCCAATGCCTGAGACTGTGCTTCCCGGACCGAGAACTCCGAACAGACCGACGTCGGGCGACCTACGAATATACAGATTGGATATTGTGTGGCCTCCACCTTCGAAGGTGGCATCAAAGGGGTCTTTGCTTTGACCTATCGGATTCCACCCGCTGCCGCCGTTCGAATAGGCATCGCCCTCGTCCGCTTCCCCGTTCCCGTTGGTGTCAAAGTCCAGATTGGCAGTCAACTCATACCCCGCACAACTTGCGACAGAGCACAACGTTCCGGTGTCGGCATCGGAGAAAGCCACCGCATAGTCGACATTGTCAGAAATGCCGTCGCCGTCCAGATCCCACCGCATAGCATCAAGCTGCATCAGGTTGTCTACTTCGATGAGACCGTCACCATCTCGGTCACGCGCCGACGGTGCAGTTGCGGTCGAGATTGGCGTGGCCGTTGGAGTTGCAGTCTGAGTCGCCACAGGTTGCGGTGTGGGCGTTTCCGATGGCGTCGGGATCTGAGTAGGTGTGGGTGTGCCTGTGCCAGCGGGCCCGGTCGACCCGGTTGACTCGGGCCCAACCTGGCTGGCTGGAGTATCGGAGTCGATCTCCGAGCATCCACCGCTGTTGCAGGCGACTACCCAGTAGTAGTTGTTGTAGCTGTCAGGGGCGGCGTGGACATAGGACGTTTCGCCAACGCTCATCGCCAACTCCTCGCAGCCCAGGGGAGTGCCGTCCCTGCTCAACAAACAGGGGGGAGGGCGGTCGGAGGGCGAGGCGAAGTGATAGACATTGTAGTTGTCCGCTTCCTCCACGGGGCCCCAGGTGACGCGTATTGCAGAGCCCTCAACAGCAGTCCGGACATTGGCGGGTTGGCCTGGTTTGGCTACGAGGGGAGTTGCGGGACTCTCGCTGTCAACGTCGGAGCACCCGCTGCTGTCGCAGGCAACCACCCAGTAGTAGTTCTCGCCACTGTTGGGACTGGCGTGGACGTAGGACGTGGCCTCCAGTCCCGTCGCCAACTCCTCGCAGAAGCTGGGACTGCCGTCTCCTCTCAGGCTACAGGCATCGCCGAAGAAGTCGTCGTGGTAGACGTTGTAGTAGTCGGCCCCGCCCACCCGGTCCCAGGTGATTCGTATCGCAGAACCCTCAAAGGCGTACCGCACGTTGGCTGGTGCGGCGGGGGCGGTCTCGATGGGCGTTTCCGTTGGCGTCGGGGTCTGGGTGGACGCCGACTCCGGTGCGGCCGTCGCCGATGGAGTCGGGGTCTGAGTGGGCGCAGACTCCGGTGCGGCCGTCCCCGTTGACGTGTCACCTTGAGGATCGTCGCCGGAAGACTCCTCCTCGCCAATCAACTCTGAGCCAATACACCCTGATGTCACCAAGGCGGCGCGCACGTCGTCATCCCAACCCTCTTCCATCTCCTGGATTTGAGCGAGGTAGACGAGCCCATGGACCAGCAACGCCGTGTAGTCGTAGGACGCGTCGGCGTCGAATCCAGAGGCGGAGACAACTGAGTTCCGAAAGAACAGCAGCACCGCGTCGTGCAGATCGGCGAGCGCCATGGGCGGGATGAGGGATTCGGCTTCCTCCAGGCTAGGCCTTACGATCTCCAGGAACTCTCCCCAGGTTGGCGGCTCGATGTCGTCCGGCAATGCTGCGCACCATCGGGCGTATTCGACGACCGTCATCTCTGCGGAGTCTGATGCAGGGGGCGCCACTTCCGTACTGTCGCTACAGGCTGATAGCGTAGCGGCGATGAGCAGGGTCCCAAGCAGGATGTGTGCCCAGCGCAGAGTCGGAGTGTCAACATTCATATCGTTCCTCCCTAGATGAGGCAGGCCCCTTCCTGCGTTTCCGAAGAAGGCCGTACCTTTTATTGGGTGACGCTGTTGTCGCCGGTGGTTGGCCGTCTCCACTGAGGTTACGGTGCGCCGGGCGATGAGGATTGGCCATCCTCATTGTTGCCCCCAGCAGGCCACGGAGCCGTCTACCCTGACCCCGCAGGTGTGTTCGCCCCCGCCGCGGAGGCGAACTCCACCTCCGGCGGCGTGGACAGACTAACCTTACCACTTCTAGGGGGGCAGGTCATGAGGGCCTTCGACACGGTTCGCTCTTCTCTCCTATGACAATTGGCTGGCATAGTCCGCTGTTTCCTTTGCTCGTGAACGGAGTCTTCTCGCCATCGAAAGCTAAGGAACCTCTGAGCAATGGGCCTAACTCTGTGGTTGCATTGTTGGAGAGGGGATTTCGAAGATTTACAGCCCTCCCGTGGCGCTGCCATAGGGGCCGACGGCCCTTGAACTGGCCCTGCCGGGGGGATTCACCCCTCCCAACCTTGATTTTGGACGCAGTGCGCCCCTGATCACGCTGCTGCTCGTTGCTCGCTTATCATCAAGTTGGCCAGCCCCAGCAGCGCCATCAGCCGTTGGGTGTTCTTGGCCAACCCCCGGTAGCGCACCTTGGCGTAGCCAAAGCGCCGCTTGACGTACAGGAAGGGATGCTCCACTTTGGCCCTGACCGACGCCTTGAGCTTCTCCGCCAACTCCTCAGGGCTGCCGGGATCCAGCTTCCGGCGTTGGCCGGGCCTCATCGCCACCCGCCACTCCACCTCCAGGCCCCGATTCTCCGGTCGTTTATGGACCCCCAGATACCCCGCATCCCCCCACACCTGCCTCTCTCCCCCGTGCAGCAGCCGGTGGGCTTCCGTCACGTCGTGCACGTTGGCCGGTGTGGTGGTCACGCTGTGCACCACCCCAGTATCCGCATCCACCCCGATGTGCGCTTTCATTCCGAAATGCCACTGGTTGCCCTTCTTCACCTGGCGCATCTCGGAGTCCCGCTCCCCGGCCCGGTTCTTCGTCGACGACGGCGCCTCGATGATGCTGGCGTCCACTATCGTCCCCTCACGCAGCCGAAGCCCCTGGGACTCCAGATGACCCTTGATCTCCTCGAACACTCCCTTGCCCAACTCGTGCTCCTCCAACAGATGGCGGAAGTTCAGGATCGTAGTCTCGTCGGGCAGCGGTTCCCGCAGCTTCAGGCCCACGAACCTCCGCACCGACTCAGCCTCGTATAGCAGGTCCTCCATGCCAGGGTCGCTCGCATTGTAGAACAGCTGCACGCAGTGAATCCGCAGCATCGCCGACAACCGGTAGGCAGGGCGCCCGCGTCCTCCCTTATGGTAGAAGGGACGGATGCGCTCTTCCAGTCTTGTCCACGGGATCAGCCCGTCCATGCGCTCAAGGAATATCTCCCTGCGGGTCTTTCGCTTTTTGCTCTCGTATTCCACATCCGCGAATGTCGGCTGGTCTATCATCTCTTCACTCCCGCCTTCACCACTCTACTCTCCCACTATTATAATGCCTCAACCCCACGGACTTGTTCAGAGTATCCCTAAGTCATTCTCGATGCAACGAGCCTCCCCAGATTGCCTTTTCCCTGGCCACTCCGTAAGGTATGTCTGAACCGCTTCTGCAAAGTGCATATGTACCTATTTCCTCTATTCTAAACAAACCTTTTCACAGGAACTGTACGGCGTAGACTATTTTTGTTGAGGCTTGGATTTGGTGATGACACTACGAAATGCGGTTGCTCAGTCCCGACGGGCGGTCGGACGGACTGGTATTGACTACCTGCGCTTAGGGCTGAGGATTTCAGTATGGGTCCGATGGTTCGCGGTAATTGCATGGTTAGCCCAGCTACACCATCAGGTCACCTTCGCCCACCCCGGCTATATCGCCCAGATGTCCTTCGGGGCGTTGTTGCTGGCGCTTAACGGCTACGTCCTCTACCGTATCGAAACGAAACGCGCGGCGCCGTGGCGCTTGGTGCTGGCTCTGAGTGCGATGGACGTGGTGATGCTTACGGGCGGGCTGGCGATGTCCAGTGAATTCGGGGACAACTTCTTCGTGCTGTACTACGCGGCGCTTGCTATGTTCGCCGCGGTATGCACGTCCATCTGGCTCAGCTTCGCCGGTGCCACGGCGATAGCAGCTATCTACGGGGCGTTGAGCCTGACGCCACAGCCAGGCAGCCTGGATTTCAACGATGAGGAGGCCCTGCTCGCTAGGATTATCGCCATGTACGCTGTGGTGGCGGCCGTCGGACTGGTGTCGAGGTTTGAGAGGATTAGGTCCGGTTTTGATCGAGCCAGGAGACGACAGGCAGTGGAACGTGAACGAGAGCTCCTCCGGGAACGCATCGAACTGTCACAAACCATCCACGACACGATAGCCCAATCAGCGTACCTGATTGGACTTGGACTGGAGTCAGCGATTGAAATGGCAGAGGTCAGAGGAAAGGAACCCCACGGCGAGCTTCTAGCTAAATTACAGGCTACATTGGCCCTGTCGAAGTCTGCTATGTGGGAGCTGAGGCATCCCATCGACATAGGAGCGATATTTGAGGGACAAAACCTGAGCTGGGTGTTGCAGTCCCACGCTTCAACATTCACAACTGTAACCTCCATTCCCACCGAAGTAGTCCAGTCCGGAAAGGAGCCGACTCTTCCAACGGCAACGCGGCGTGGGCTATTTTCTATAGCCCACAACGCCCTGACGAATGCATTTCGCCACTCCCGAGCCCACAGAATTGTAATCACGCTGGATTTCGAGGATGATTGTGTCCGAATGTCCATATCGGACGACGGTATCGGCCTACCCGACGACTTCGCAGACCGAGGCCACGGCTTCAGGAACATGAAAGCGGATGCGGAGCGGATAGGCGGGACGATAGTGGCCGGTCCGAACGAATCTGGGCAAGGAACCACCGTGTCCTGCACTGTTCCGTACCCCTCGGGCATAGAAGGGTGAGTGAATTGAAACCGGATTCAAAAACCGAGGTGATGCTCGTAGATGATCATGAGATCATGCGGGACGGACTTCGCGAGATCCTGGAGCGTTCGGGGGACTTCCGGGTGGTCGGCGAGGCCGGAGACGGAGACGAGGCAGTGACGGTAGCGCTGAGCATCCAGCCCGACGTCATCATTATGGATGTGATGATGCCGGTGAAGAACGGTATCGAAGCGTGCCGCGAGATTACTGCGATTCTGCCTGATACAAAGGTTCTTGTTCTAACGGCCTCCCGTCAGGAATACGCGGTGATGGAAGCAGTTGCCGCTGGAGCGACGGGATACCTCCAGAAGTACTCGGGCAAAGAGCAGTTGCTGCGCACTGTCCGGGATGTCGCGAATGGAGACTACCGGATGCCCGCCGACGCCGTAAGGCGCGCGTTTGCCGGAGTAAAGGCCACGTCGAACCAAATCAGCGCCTCGACGGCGGGAATGTTGACCCAACGGGAGCGGGAGATTCTCACCCTGTTCAGCCAGGGGCTGTCATACTCTGATATCGCCAAAATCAGGGGCAATAAATGGTTGACCATCCGCAATGCAATCTACGGCATCCAGGACAAGCTGGGAATCGAGACCAAACAGGAATTAGCGGTCTGGGCAGTGCGAAACGGTCTTCTTGATGATTACTAGCCGGATAAACAAGAGTGGTTTACACAGCTTCGCACGAAACCGGGGAGCCGAGAAAAAAGCCTGCCGCAACTGGCGATTCTTGGACTGACGCCTTCTGTCCTGCGGCGATTTCAAACAAATTCTGAAGCCAGATTGGTGGACGGAGACATGATCGGTATCAATGTCTGGCCTAGGCCAGCTATATGGGCCTTGCGATCGGCGGTGGGCGTACTGGCCCTGACGGCTATAGTCGCCTGCAACGGTTCTACCGACGAGTCGGCGCCGACTCCGACCGCGCCGTCAGTCCTCTTCGCCACACCACCCGCCGCTACATCCACGAGCGCCGACGACCAACCCGGCTCCGATATAGACATTCAACTTGACGGGACGCCAACTCCTTACCCGACGGCAACACCCTACCCTACTGCCACACCGTATCCCACTGCCACGCCATTCCCCGTGGACGCTGACGCAGACGGACAATCTGTGGGTCAACCGACAACTGAAGATTCTACAGAGCCTTCTTCGTCCGGGACAACAACCGGCATCACGATACCGAAGAAGAGCGAATTGGAACGTCCCAAGGTTGGTTCGATGCTGGATGGCCTGATTGGGAGGGTGGAGGCCGGGGAAATATCGCCACGGGAAGCCGCAAGCGAAGCGCCGTTACATCTAGGAGAGTCGGTGGGTGTAACCATCTGGCTCTCCGGCAACGTAGACGATGTGATGCGCTTCTTGGAAGACAATGGAGCCACCAACATAACCGCTGGCCAGGACTACATCGAAGCCTACATACCGGTATTGCTGCTGGTGGCAGCATCCCAGCAGGCAGGGGTGCTGCAAATACGGCTCATCCAACCTCCGGGAGAGACCAGGGGAGCGTTTCAAATTCCCGGCAATGGTCCTGAAGTACATGGTTCGACAGCATGGAACCAGGCCGGATACAACGGGCAGGGCATCAAGGTTGGGGTGATAGACCTCGGATTCTCGCGACTTGAGGATGTCTTGGGCACTGAGGTTCCGACGGATGTACAAGCCAGATGTTACACGGTTTTGGGGTTGCATACCCAGAATTTGTCGGATTGCAGCGGGGGTACCCACGGCACTGTGGTCGCAGAGTCGCTCGTGGACATCGCACCCCGAGTGACGCTTTACATTGCGAACCCTAGGTCTCGAACGGAATTGCGGGACGCCGTCGACTGGATGATTTCGGAAGGCGTATCGGTGATCAACCACTCGAGGCTATGGCCATTCGACGGACCGGGAGACGGCGCTTCCCCTTTTTCCATTAGCCCGCTGAACACTATTGATACAGCGGTGTCGGCGGGCATCGTCTGGGTCAATGCCGCTGGAAACCAGGCCCGGGGCGTGTGGTTTCAGCGCGGCCCTTTTGATTACACAACCGTCAGCGCCGACGATGAGGAGAGCAAGTTTCTCAGGTTTACGGGGTCTGAATTCAAGAATACAGAATCGTACATAGGCGGCAGGCTGGAGTTACGATGGGAGGATGACTGGGGTAGGGCTAGTACCGACCTGGACCTTTTTGCCCTGATACGAGGAACAGACGACATAGCGCTGCAGAGCATTGATCTCCAGTCAGGTGGGGAGGGTCACTATCCCTACGAAACTGTAGGCTGCCTGGCTACATATGACATTTTGGTTGTGCACCGCAGCGGCCCGGAGCCTGATTGGATCCAGTTGATCGGTTGGGGCCCGACTCGGCTAACGCTGAACTCGTCCGGAGCCGGTAGCATTATCAACCCGGCGGAAAGCGCCAACCCCGGTATGATGGCAGTGGGCGCCGCCCCATGGGACAAAGTGAATACGATCGAGGAATTCAGCAGTCGCGGTCCCACACCCGATGACCGGGTCAAGCCTGACGTGGTCGGAGCGGATTGCGGCCAAACGGCTGCTAGGTCCAGGCCTTTTTGTGGCACTAGCCAGGCTGCGCCCCATGTCGCAGGCATGGCGGCCTTGGTGCGTCAGCGGTTTCCCGAATACACCCCGGCCCGGGTGGTTGCCTACTTCAAGGAAAACGCCCAGCAACGCATTAGCAGTCCCGACCCCAACAACACCTGGGGCCACGGCTTCATGGCGCTCCCGCCACTCGCTGTACAGGCTAGCGGTGCGCCGTCCATCCGGTCCATTACACCCGGTACGAATTCCCTGACCGCGGGCTGGGAACCTCCATCCAGTGAAGGCGTCTTAGCTATCGCGGCTTACGATATCCGTCATATAAAAACCTCTGCCGATGAAGCGGTCGATGCCAACTGGACGGTGATAGAAAGCGCGTGGACTGCGGGCTCGGGGGCGCTTAGTTACGAATTGAGCGGCCTGGCCGGCCGAACCCAATACGATGTGCAGGTGCGAGCTGTGGACGCCAACGGCAGCGGCCCCTGGTCATCCACTCGAACTGGGACTCCCACGGCTCCGGCGAGAACGCCTGGTGCGCCGGAGAACTTCGTTGCCTCGGCTGACGGGCCAACCCGCATCGATCTATCCTGGACTGCGCCATCGGACGATGGTGGGACGGCCGTCACAGGCTATCGAGTTGAAGTCTCCACCAACGGTTCCTCATGGACCGACCTCATCACGGATACGCGCTCCGTCAGAGCCAACCATACTGACATCGGCCTGACGGCAGGTATCACACGGTATTACCGAGTCTCTGCAATTAACTCCGCTGGGAGGGGCCCGACATCCAACGTAGACTGGGCTACAACGGGCGCAGCGCCGGCCCCCGATCTTGTCGTGGACGCGCCGACGGTAAGCGAGAGCGCTCCAGCAGCGGGAGCGTCCTTCACCCTGAGCGCCACGGTACGCAACCAGGGCAACGGCTCGTCAGCCTCCACCACGCTTCGTTATTACCGCTCCGCCGACGCGACTATCACTGCATCTGATACGGAAGTAGGCACGGACTCGGTATCAGGACTTAGCTTGACCGGGAGCGGCGATGAATCTATCAGACTGACTGCTCCCTCGGACCCCGGCGCTTACTACTATTGGGCGTGTGTGGACGAGGTGTCCGAGGAATCGGACACTGCCAACAACTGCTCCGTTGCAGTGACTGTCACTGTCGGCGCAGCGCCCGCTCCCGACCTGGTAGTGGACAGGCCGACGGTGAATGAGAGCGCTCCGGCGGCTGGAGCCCGCTTCACCCTCAATACCACAGTGCGCAACCAGGGCAACGGCTCATCGGCGTTCACCACACTGCGCTACTATCGCTCCGCAGACACAACGATCACCACGGGTGATACGGAGATCGGCACGGACACGGTGTTCCAGCTTGACGGCTCGGAGACGAGCGACGAGTGGACTACCCTCACTGCTCCCTCGGCTCCGGGCACGTACTACTACGGGGCGTGCGTGGACTCGGTATCCGGGGAGTCGGACACGACCAACAACTGCTCCGTTGCAGTGACTGTCACTGTCGGCGCAGCGCCTGCTCCCGACCTAGTAGTGGACAGGCCGACGGTGAATGAGAGCGCTCCGGCGGCTGGAGCCCGCTTCACCCTCAACGCCACGGTGCGCAACCAGGGCAACGGCTCGTCAGACTCCACCACGCTTCGCTACTACCGCTCCACCGACTCAACTATCACAAGTGCTGACATATCCGTAGGCACGGACTTCGTGTCCCGGCTTGACGGCTTGGAGAGCGGAGATGAGTCGATCAGCCTGACTGCTCCCTCGGACCCCGGCGCTTACTACTACGGGGCGTGCGTGGACTCGGTATCAGATGAGCTCGATACACAGAACAACTGCTCCGTTGCAGTGACTGTCACTGTCAGCGCAGCGCCTGCTCCCGACCTAGTAGTGGACAGGCCGACGGTGAATGAGAGCGCTCCGGCGGCTGGAGCCCGCTTCACCCTCAATGCCACGGTGCGCAACGAGGGCAACGGCTCATCGGCGTTCACCACCCTGCGCTACTACCGCTCCGCCGACGCGACCATCACTGCATCTGATACGGAAGTAGGCACGGACTCGGTATCAGGACTTGGCTCGACCGGGAGCGGCGATGAATCTATCAGCCTGACTGCTCCCTCGGACCCCGGCGCTTACTACTATGGGGCGTGCGTGGACTCGGTATCAGATGAGCTCAATACACAGAACAACTGCTCCAGCACTGTGACCGTTACCGTCGGCGCGGCTCCTGCGCCCGATCTGGTGGCGGACACACCTACGGTGGACACCATCGCTCCGGAGGGGGGAGAGCGCTTCACGCTGAGCACCACGGTGCGCAACCAGGGCAACGGGTCGTCGGACTCTACCACCCTGCGCTACTACCGATCCACCGACGCGACTATCTCTACATCCGACACGGAAGTCGGGACGGACTCGGTGTTCCGGCTTGACGCATCGGAGAGCGGAGACGAGTGGATCAGCCTAACTGCTCCCTCGGATCCCGGCACGTACTACTATGGGGCCTGCGTGGACCAGGTGTCCGATGAGTCCGATACGACCAACAACTGTTCGGCTGCGATGACCGTGACGGTTGGCGCGGCTCCTGCGCCCGATCTGGTGGCGGACACACCTACGGTGGACACCATCGCTCCGGTGGGGGGAGCGCGCTTCACCCTCAATGCCACAGTGCGCAACCAGGGCAACGGCTCATCCCTATCCACTACCCTTCGTTATTACCGATCCACCGACGCGACTATCTCTACATCCGACACGGAAGTCGGGACGGACTCGGTGTTCCGGCTTGACGCATCGGAGAGCGGAGACGAGTGGATCAGCCTAACTGCTCCCTCGGATCCCGGCACGTACTACTATGGGGCCTGCGTGGACATGGTGTCCGATGAGTCCGATACGACCAACAACTGCTCCGCTGCCGTGACTGTGACGGTTGGCGCAGCGCCCGCTCCCGATCTGGTGGTGGACACGCCGACGGTCAGCGAGAGCGCTCCGGCTGCTGGAGCTCGATTCACCCTGAACGCCAAAGTGCGCAATCAGGGCAATGGACCTTCGGCGTTCACGACTTTGCGTTACTATCAATCCATCGACTCGACCATCTCCACTGGTGATACGGAAGTGGGCACTGATTTCGTGTCTCGCCTAGACCCATCGGAGACGGGGGACGAGTTGATCAGCCTGACCGCTCCTTCGGACCCTGGCGCCTATTACTACGGGGCCTGCGTGGACTCGGTAAGCGATGAGTCGGACACCAACAACAACTGCTCCGTTGCCGTGACTGTCACTGTCGGCGCAGCCCCCGCTCCAGACCTTGTAGTGGACATGCCGACGGTGAGCGAGAGCGCTCCAGCGGCGGGGGATCGCTTCACCCTCAATGCCACAGTGCGCAACCAGGGCAACGGCTCATCGGCGTTCACCACCCTGCGCTACTACCGGTCCACCGACGCGACTATCTCTACATCCGATACGGAAGTAGGCACGGACTTCGTGTCCCGGCTTGACGGCTTGGAGAGCGGAGACGAGTCGATCAGCTTGGACGCGCCATCCACACCGGGAACGTACTACTACGGCGCCTGCGTGGACTCGCTATCAGATGAGTCCGATACGACCAACAACTGTTCGGCTGCGGTGACTGTAACGGTTGGCGCAGCGCCCGCTCCCGATCTGGTGGTGGACACGCCGACGGTCAGCGAGAGCGCTCCGGCGGCAGGAGCGTCCTTCACGCTGAGCGCAACGGTGCGCAACCAGGGCAACGGCTCATCCGCATCCACCACGCTTCGTTATTACCGCTCCGCCGACGCGACTATCACTGCATCCGATACGGAAGTAGGCACGGACTTCGTGTCCCGGCTTGACGGGTCGGAGACTGGAGACGAGTCTATCGGCCTGACAGCTCCTTCGGACCCTGGCTCCTATTACTACGGGGCGTGCGTGGACTCTGTCTCCGACGAGCTGGACACGACCAACAACTGCTCCGCTGCCGTGACTGTGACGGTTGGCGCAGCGCCCGCTCCCGATCTGGTGGTGGACACGCCGACGGTGAGCGAGAGCGCTCCGGCTGCCGGAGCGTCCTTCACGCTGAGCGCAACGGTGCGCAACCAGGGCAACGGCTCATCCGCATCCACCACGCTGCGCTACTATCGCTCCACCGACGCGACTATCACTCCATCCGATACGGAAGTAGGCACGGACTCGGTATCAGGACTTAACTCGTCCGGAAGCAGCGATGAATCGATCAGCGTAACTGCTCCCTCGGACCCCGGCACGTACTATTATGGGGCGTGCGTGGACTCGGTATCCAGGGAGTCGGACACGACGAACAACTGCTCTTCGGCAGTTACGGTGACCGTCAGTAGTAGTAGTAGTACTCGTGGAAACACCTATGGAGTTGGCGACTTCCTTCCAGGAGTTCCTACCTCAGGTCTGTTTATTCCGGCTGTAGTTTCAGGCGCAAGCCTGTCAAGTTCAAGTGGAAACACAACTATCACATTCACTAACGGTGGATATATAGAACTTCAAGACGGAACAAGATATACGTGTCAAAGCACGGGTGGATGCGGGGTTCACAATGGCGAAGTCACTCAAGGGACTATAGTAAGCCAAACGACTTCTGCGTTGACCTCCGATTTGATCGTAGACCCTCCTACGGTGAGCGAGAGCGCTCCGGCGGCAGGAGCGTCCTTCACGCTGAACGCCACGGTGCGCAACCAGGGCAATGGTTCATCGGCGTTCACCACCCTGCGCTACTACCGCTCCACCGACTCGACGATCACCACCGGCGACACGGAGGTTGGCACGGACTCGGTGTTCAGGCTCGACGCGGCGGAGAGCGGAGACGAGTCGATCAGCTTGGACGCGCCATCCACACCGGGAACGTACTACTACGGCGCCTGCGTGGACTCGGAGTCCGATGAGTCCGATACGACCAACAACTGTTCGGCTGCGGTGACCGTGACGGTTGGTGCGGCTCCTGCGCCCGATCTGGTGGTGGACACACCCACGGTGGACACCAGCGCTCCGGTGGGGGGAGAGCACTTCACGCTGAGCGCCACGGTGCGCAACCAGGGCAATGGTCAATCAGACTCGACCACGCTGCGCTACTACCGCTCCACCGACGCGACTATCACTGCATCCGATACGGAAGTAGGCACGGACTTCGTGTCCCGGCTTGACGGGTCGGAGACTGGAGACGAGTCTATCGGCCTGACAGCTCCTTCGGACCCTGGCGCCTATTACTACGGGGCCTGCGTGGACTCGGTAAGCGATGAGTCGGACACCAACAACAACTGCTCCGCTGCCGCGACCGTTAATGTGGGAACAGCGCCCGCTCCCGATCTGGTGGTGGACACGCCGACGGTGAGCGAGAGCGCTCCGGCGGCAGGAGCGTCCTTCACGCTGAGCGCAACGGTGCGCAACCAGGGCAACGGCTCATCCGCATCCACCACGCTTCGTTATTACCGCTCCGCCGACGCGACTATCACTCCATCCGATACGGAAGTAGGCACGGACTCGGTATCAGGACTTAACTCGTCCGGAAGCAGCGATGAATCGATCAGCGTAACTGCTCCCTCGGACCCCGGCACGTACTATTATGGGGCGTGCGTGGACTCGGTATCCGGGGAGTCGGACACGACGAACAACTGCTCTTCGGCAGTTACGGTGACCGTCAGTAGTAGTAGTAGTGGAAACACCTATGGAGTGGGCGACTTCCTTCCAGGAGTTCCTACCTCAGGTCTGTTTATTCCGGCTGTAGTTTCAGGCGCAAGCCTGTCAAGTTCGGGTGGAAACACAACTATCACATTCACTAACGGTGGATATATAGAACTTCAAGACGGAACAAGATACACGTGTCAAAGTACGGGTGGGTGTGGGGTTCACAATGGCGAAGTCACTCAAGGGACCATAGTAAGCCAAACCACTTCTGTGTTGACCTCCGATTTGATTGTAGACCCTCCTACGGTGAACGAGAGCGCTCCGGCGGCAGGAGCGTCCTTCACTCTGAACGCAACGGTGCGCAACCAGGGCGATGGGTCATCAAGCTCTACCACCTTGCGCTACTACCGCTCCACCGACTCAACTATCACAAGTGCTGACATATCCGTAGGCACGGACTTCGTGTCCCGGCTTGACGGCTTGGAGAGCGGGGACGAGTCGATCAGCCTGACTGCTCCCTCGGACCCCGGCGCATACTACTACGGGGCGTGCGTGGACTCGGTCTCCGACGAATCGGACACGACCAACAACTGCTCCGTTGCGGTGACTGTCACTGTCGGAGCAGCGCCAGCTCCAGACCTTGTAGTGGACAGGCCTACGGTCAGTGACAGCAGCCCGACTGCCGGAGCCTCATTCACTTTGAACGCCACCGTGCGCAACCAGGGCGATGGTTCGTCTGCCGCTACCACGCTGTACTATTGGCGCGCGACCGTCACGGAGTCTTCCGTTGGAGGGTTCTCTGAGGTTGGCACGGACACGGTTGACACCCTTGCGGCCTCTGGTGCAAGTAATATGTCGATCAGCTTGACCGCGCCTCCGACTCCTGGCATGTACGACTTCTACGTCAGCATCAATCCGGTGTCAGGGGAGTCCAATAGTGGCAACAATTACTCTGACGTGGTGAGGATAACCGTTCTCGCGGCGACAACCAGCCCTGATCTTGTCGTCGGCTCTCCGACGATCGACAACACCAACCCGGCTGCCGGAGCGTTCTTCACCCTGAGCGCCACGGTGCGCAACAAGGGGGACGGAAATGCGAACTCGACGACGCTGCGCTACTACCGATCGACCGACTCGACGATCAGTAGTTCGGACACTTCCTTGGGCACGGACTCGGTGAGCAGTCTGAATGTCGCCGGGACAAGCGCCCAGTCGATCAGTCTAACCGCGCCATCCTTAGCCGGGACGTACCACTACGGCGCCTGCGTGGACGCGGTGACGGGGGAGTCCGACACGACCAACAACTGCTCGGGTTCGGTGCAGGTAACCGTTTCTGCGCCAACGACTGCACCCGACCTAGCTTTCCGTCATTTCGCGGCGGAACGCAGTCCCTGGAGTACCATCGGAAGAAATCCACAAGTAGCGGGCGCTTCATTCCATTTATACGCCCAAGTGCATAACATTGGCACTGAAGCGTCTACCGGTACGACGCTGCGCTACTATCGTTCGTCTGACTCGACAATTACGGCGTCGGACACGGAAGTCGGGACTGACACTGTAATTGCCTTGCGGTCAGGCGGAGGGCAATTGCATGTTTCGAATACCAGTGTGACCGCGCCAGACACTCCCGACATATACTACTACGGCGCATGCGTAGACTCCGTGTCCAACGAGTCCGATACTACCAACAACTGCTCGACTGCAGTGGAAATAACTGTTCTTGCTCCCCCCGATCTGGTTGTGGACACCCCCGAGGTCGGAGGCAGAATAGGGCAATCAACCGTGACATTAAGTCATGGACAGTCGTTCGCCCTCTACACTATCGTGCGTAACCAGGGCAATGACCTGGGCTACTCGACCACGGTGCACTACTACCTCTCCACCGACGCGACTATCACAACATCTGATACTGTAGTTGGCACAAAAGGCTCCTTCTCCACCGGGCCCCCACCAACGAGGATGAGTCTGACCGCGCCGACTACCTCCGGCACATACTACTACGGCGCGTGCGTAGAACCAGTGGCTCATGAGTCCGCTACGACCAACAACTGCTCGGGCTCGATCCAGGCAATTGTTGAACCTCCACCCGCATCGGATCTGGTTGTGGACACGCCAACCGCCAGTGAATCCAGCCTTACAGCGGGGGATAGTTTCACCCTGTCATTCACCGTCCGAAACCAAGGAAATCGCTCCTCCGGCCCGATAACGCTGCGCTATTACCGCTCCGACGACGCGGATTTTGACGATGACGACACATTTGTAGGCACGCAGGAAACTGACACGGTAGTGTACTCAGATAGAGGAAGAAGCTTCACCTCTGACAGTATTCCTGCGCATCGGTTCTTTGCGCCATCCAGTAACGGTCTATTCAGATATCCCTATATTTCAGATGGAACCTATTACTATATCGTCTGTGTGGATCAAGGGGAAGGTGAGTCCGATACAACGAATAATTGCTCTACTGGTGCCTCCGTCAGAGCAGGTAAATTAAGAGCCTCCAGCCAGTGCATTGTTCGGTATGTTCTTACACCTCTCGACAGGTGCGCCCACAAAGTCCAAAGCAAATTTGATGTCATTTACGGAGAGGTAGATGCTTTTAACAGTGGGCTGGGTTTCATTTACTATGACTTTGGTCACCTTAAGACAATCACCCGTAGCATAAGTGGTAGTGGCCCCGGAAATAGACAAACAACTGTCCATATCATCAACTGGGCTGATCAAAACTGGCTTGTGAAGTCGGTACTGACTTCCGCCGGAAACGAGCGAATCATCGAGTTGAGACAATGGGACTGAAGAGGCAAGAAGTGAATTATCTCGAGTCTACACAAGGCGTATTCAGAACGTGTCTTAAGCTGGCACCAATAGCGCTGTCCCTTCTGATCGTTCTGGCTTGCAGCAGTGACGATCCTACTCCCGCGCCAGCAGTGGAGATCACGACTAGGATTGCGGAAAGCCCTGCGCAGCCCGCGGGGGAATCGGGAGAGATTTCCGAGTATACGGGTGAGTCAGACCTCTATAGGGCCGTTTGGGCAGGCACGATAGACGAAGTGAGAAAACTGGTCGCCGGCGGAGCTGACGTAAACGCAAAAGACGGAGCCGGAGACCCGGTCCTCTATACGGCCATCTGGCGCGCCGAACCCGAGAAAGTGCAGATCCTGGTGGACGCCGGCGCAGATGTGAACGCCCGGGATTCTTCCGGTGAACCGATGCTCTACACAGCCGTCTGGCGTGACCGAATTGAAGCGCTGAAGATTCTCGTAGACTCGGGTGCGGACGTGAACGCCCGGGATTCGGACAATGACCCCGTCCTGTACACGGCAGTCTGGCGGAACAAACCGGAGGCGCTCAAAATCCTGATAAATGCGGGCGCTGATGTCAATGCAGAAAGGGCTAACGGCGAGTCTCTGCTGCACGAATCTCGCTGGCGGGACAATACGGAAATCGAGCAGATTCTCCTCGACGCGGGGGCCACGGAATAGTTACGGGCGACCAATGGGGTCGTGACCAGCTTCGATTGTTTTGTATCGGAGAAGAGAGACATGAACGATACACCCACCAGCCGTTTAATTTCCAGCCGCTCCATGAAACTGGCTGCAGGCGGAGTGTCGCTCGTGGCCCTAGCCCTCTTGGCGATGCTCGCAGTCGGCCTATTTACTGACGATACAGACCCAACTGCCACCGATTCCACACCGACGGCGCGGGACCGTGAGGTTCCTACCTCCGAGGGCACGGCCCTTCACGCGGCTATTACTGAGGGTGATAGCGAGATGGTTCGCATTCTGGTAGAAGGAGGCGCCGATGTTGATGCAACAAACGTATTCGGCTATCCGGCATTGCATGCGGCCATTGACGGGGAAAACCGCGAAATGGTACGAATCCTCTTGGCGGCCGGCGCCGACGTCGACGCGAAGAACAGCTTCGGGGACCCGGCCCTCCACCTGGCAATCTCGGAGGGCGACAGCGAATTGGTACGAATTCTGATGGAGGCCGGCGCCGATATCAACGTCACCAACGCCTTCGGAGATTCGGCCCTGAGCCGGGCAGTCCACGAAGGAAACAGCGATATCCTGGAAATTCTGACCGAAGCGGGAGATAATTGATCCTGCTACATCGCAGGACTGAAATAAACTAGAGCGCCTTTTCCAAGGGTCTGTGTGAAACAACTGAGGGTATGAAGAACGTACACATCTCACGGCGCTCTCTAGTGGGCCTGATGGCAGCCGGCACGGTAATCTTGCTGGCAGTGATCGCCTGCAATAGCTCTGATGAGGGTTCTGCATCTTCACCCACGCCTCCTACCGGCATGTTCTCGGTCCTGCCCACTACGGAACCTCCCGCCGCGGACGACCAGCCACCGACCATAGAGCTGAACACCCCAGAGCCGAAGCCGACGCTGACGCCGCAGCCGACTCCCACGCCCAATCCTACCTACACGCCCGTACCAACGCCCGAGCCACTGCCTACGGGCACTCCCACGCCCAATCCTACAGGCACGCCCGTGCCGACGCCTGAGCCAACACCCGAACCCACGCCTGAACCCACACCTGAGCCAACACCCGAACCCACACCTGAGCCAACATCCGAACCCACGCCGACTCTCAACCCCACAGCCAGACCCGACGGAAATAATGGTGGAAGTAATACGGCCGGTGACGGAGCACTACATAGGGCCGTTCACAATTGCGATTTAGATATTGTCAAGGTCCTCATTGCAGCGGGTGCAAATGTCAATTCGAGAGGTGAGTGGCCCTATGAAGATATGCCCCTCCATAAGGCTCTTAAGATAAATTGCGATTCTGCCATGGTGAAGTTCCTCGTAGATTCGGGCGCGGACCTTAACGCGTTATCGGACTGGCCTGGAGAATACACACCCCTCCAATTGGCGGTATGGGAAACGGTAACGGCTGACAGTGCCGATAGAGGTGCATTGCTAATTGTGGTACAGGTCCTTGTCGACTTGGGGGCGGACATTAACGAAGGCTCATTCTCGCCCCTTGAAATCGCGGTACATCATGAAAACACTGATCTGGTTCGAATCCTGACTGGTGTTTCCAACTGAGCCCAAATTTTGGTACGACCCAATCTCGCAAATCGGTCGCTGTCATTCAGCCGTCCCACAAGACAGGGATTCGTCTCAACCGTAATGCATCCATGCTTGGAGATGTTCACTTAACCTAGTCAGGTTGCTTCTGACGAAGATGTGACAGGGCTACCAGCCGCCGTCCCTACGCACGGCCTCCAGTGCGTGGGCCGGGACCCAGCCCCGGAGTTCCCCACCTGGGAGGGTGACTTGCAGCCAGCCGTGGCGTGAGTCCACCAGGTGCACCTGGGCGCCGCTGTGAAGGGCGAACACCTCGTCGTATTGCTGACCTGGTCCACTCAGGACCGCAACGATGTCTTCAGTAACCACTCCCGTGTTTTTGTAGGGATTGGAATAGAGCATGCTCAGCAACAGGACCAGGCAAATAAGCATGACGGCAAAGCAGACCACTGCTCCGTTCCGTAATATGTTCCTTCGCTGCATATTCGGGCGCAGGATGAGCGCGCCTACAGTGACCGCCCCCACAGCCCACAGCATTAGCGCCGCCAGACCGAACTCTCCGGTGGTGGCCCAGCGGCGTCCGAAGTCGGAAATGCTGGCGACCAGAGAGGCTCCCTCGGCCTCAAGCTGGTCCACCGTCCTGCTGCGAGCCATTTGAAGATTAGCCAGTATGTCAGGGTCGCGGGGCGACAACTCCTCGGCCCGCCGGTAGTTCAGGATTGCCCGACCGAGGTCGCCGCTCTCCAAGTATGCATTGCCGAGGTTGTAGTGGACGGCGGCGTCCCGGTATCCGCGCCCGATGAGGGCTTCATATTTCTGGATGGCTTCCGAGTACTCCTCGCGGTCGTAATGGGCGTTGGCCCTGGCCATCAACTCTCCCGGAGACTGCTCCTGAGCGAATACGCCTCCGGCCAGAGCCGCGAGTAATCCTAGCGCCGCCAAAAGACCGATTACGATCTTTCCAAGCCCTCTCACTGGCCGATAGCCCCCTCGAGTTCGGACAACAGCTGGGAGGTCCTACTACCGTGTTCCCGGGTCTCAACGGAGCCTTCAGTAAGTGGAGCGTACCTTGCGACTTCTCCTGCAGACAGGATGCATTCAACCCGAAACTCCAGATCGGGACTGACCCCGGCCTCCCGAAGCCGCTGGAGGAGCGACTCGCGTGTCAACCCACTGAGAGACGTTTCGAGCTTAGCCGAGAGATATGACAGCACTGCCTGAGCGGAGGCGACTCTCGGGTCAACCCCTTCGGTCAAGGCCCGCGATAATTCCTCCTGGGCTTCGGGAAGTGCATTCCATTTCAGGGCCTCGGCGCGGGCGGCTTCCAAGGCCGCCCGTCTGCGGCGCCAGAGCACGGCCCCCACAATAACCAGCGCCGGTGTACTCCATGCGGCCCAGTAGAATGTGCTGCCGGCCAACTCTCTCCCAGCTCGGCTGAGGGATGGGGGTACGGGCTTGATGGGCCTCATCTCCGATCCCTCGTCGTCGGTCGCAGGATCAGAGTCAGGGATGGGCGGGACATCAGGCAGTCCGTCGGCTGCGGCAACGGAAATGACGATGGGAGGAGTAGCGACCTCAACGTACTCCTCCGACGCCGGGTCGAAATAGGCATACCCGATTTCGGGGATAGTCAGTTCTCCGGCCTGCTCCGATACAAGCAAAATTCGGTAGGTGCGACTTCCGGTAACCCGGCCCGCCACGACCCGGGTCTCGATGTCCGGTGGGGATTCGACGACGCGCCAACCAGCGAATTCCGGCCACACGGGGTCCGGGAGCGCCTCGATATTTCCCTCTCCGGAAATCGTCACCATGAGTTGCACGGGTTCGTTGACTTGCCCGGCGGCTGAATCCGCCTCGGCGGAGACGTCGAACCTACCGACGGCCCCGGCGAATCTATCGGGGGACCCTGGAGGGAGTGGCCGCAATTGGACCGTGACCGGAGGCGTCTCCAATTTGCGCTGGCCTCCAGCGGTCCCATCGGAGACCATCAAGGCGGCGGCTTCAATGTCAACCGTTCCCAGGACACTGGGGAACAGCGCCGTTCGCAGCTCGATGACCCGGTACTCGATGGAGTCTATCACCTCGGTATATTCATCCTGCTCCAGCGATTGGCTGTTCCAGAATCCGGCGAAATCCGGAGACTCATACCGCACCTGACCGGACGGCATCGTACCCCCAGATTCTTGGTAGACCTTGAATATGTAAGTTATTTGTTGGCCCAAGTAAGGCCGGTCATTGTCCACCGAAGCTCGGACGAACAGAGGCGCATCGGGGGAAGACTGGGCATGAACGGTCGGAATGGCCGCCGACGACATCACTACAACTGCGATGAAAATAGCAACCGAAATCCGGCATATATTCTTCAAGCTAAGCACTTGTCGGCTTACCAGTCGAACTCACTGGGGGGTTTGGGAGATACCAGGATCTGTCTCCTTCGCTCCTGGAGGGTCTGGGCGCTTTCGCCGACGGACTCAAGTATTTGTCGCGCGTGAGCTTCGGTTATGGGAGCATCCTGTTCCTGCTCTTCCTCTTGTTCCTCTTGCTGCTGTTCCTGCTCTTCTTCCTCCTGCTGTTCGTCCTGTTCCCTTTCATCCTCCTGTTGCTGGTCCTGTTCCTCTTCTTCCGGCGGCATCTGGTTCAACGCCAGTTCCAGGTTATGCTTGGCATCCTGGTCATCCGGGTCCATCCGCAACACTTCCTGATACGCTTCGACCGCCTGCCGATATTGCTGCCGCTGGAATAAGGCGTTGCCCCGGTTAAAGAATCCGCTGGACCGCAGCTCACCATCAGCGAGCTTTAGAGATTCGTCGTAATCCTCAACCGAGCCCTCGTACTCTCCCATGCGATACAAGACGTTGCCGAAGTTGTAGAATGGCTCTCCTGTCTCGGATGAGCGTTCCTTCGCGAGTTGATACGTTTCCAGGGCTACGGGGTAGTCGCCGCTGAGGTACGGCTCATGGCCCGAGTTGTTGACGTCCCCCGGCGTAGACCCGCAGGCCATCAGGAAGAGTGCGAGAACCGCAGCGCCAACCAGGATTTCCCGGCTAAACATCTCCCGCCCTCTCTGGGGCCACCCATTGCCTTCTTCTCTGCCGCAGGAATAGACTGTCGGTCATCACTTCGGCCAAGACCAGGCATAGTGCGCCTCCGAGGAGGAACAGCTGGAATCGTTCCACCTTTCTCTGACTGAACTCGCTCTGAAGGGTCTCGTCCTGGAACGAACGGATCTCTTCGGCCAGCTCCGCCATTGCACCGCTCTCGGCGGCCCGAAAGTAGCGGCCCCCGCCGCTCTCAGCAATCTGCTCTAGGGCTACCTCGTCTATTCTTGAGACAACGGTGCGGCCCTCGGAATCCTGGCGGAGCCCAGCGATGTTTCCTAGTTCGTCGTATTCGGGGACGGGTCCTCCGTCCGGTGAGCCGAAACCCACTGTGTATATGACCACTCCTTCTGCCGCAGCCCGCTTCGCCGCGGTGATGGGATCACCCTCGTGGTTCTCGCCGTCGGTCATTATGACGATGACTTTCTGGCTCTCACGTTCATTGCTGAAGCCGACTATTGCGGTGTCTATGGCCTCGGCAATCACGGTACCCTGTCTGCTGATGGCATTTGGGCCGGCGTGATTCAGGTAGGTCCGGGCCGTAGCGTAATCGGAAGTCAGCGGAAACTGGACGAAGCTGGCGCCGGAGAACAGGACTATGCCGACCTCGTCACCCTCCAGACCTGAAATAAGGCTGGATATCTCGAGCTTGGCCCGGTCGAGGCGGCTGGGCTTCAGGTCCTGGACCAACATGCTGCGGGATATGTCCAGGGCCACCATGACCTGCGCGCCTCCCTGCTCAACAATCTCGATGTCGCTGCCCCATTGGGGCCGGGCGAGGGCGACGACGAGGAGGGTGAAGGCTACGAACCACAACGCGAATCTAAGAATACGCACCTTGCCGCTCGCCGCCGGGCTCAGCCGACCCACCAGGGTAGGATCGCCAAGGCGACTCAATAAACTCGCACGCCGGGACAGGGCCCAGCGCACAAACAGGGCCAGCCCGGGTAGCGCGGCCAGGATATAAAGAAATTGAGGCGCTCCGAAGGACATAGCTAACCTAGGGCAGCCTCCTGAACACGGTCTGAGAGAGAACCAAGTCAACCAGCAGAATTGCCAGGGCCGGGGCCAGGAACCAGGCAAGAAGCTCCTGGTAGCGGGTGAAGACCAATACCTCCACCTCAGACTTCTCCAGAGAGTTGATCTCGGCATAGATGTCCCGCAGTCCCTCCGTGTCCGTAGCCAGGTAGAACTTGGCGTCGGTAATGTTCGCTATCTCCAGGAGGGTCTCCTCATCAAGGGGGTTTTCCTGTGAATTGCCGTCCACATCGGAGCCGCCGGGCCGGCTGGTCCCAACTCCTATGGTGTACAGCTTGATGCCCAGGGCCTCGGATGCAGTGGCGACGGTGATCGGGTCCAGCTGGCCGGCGTTGTTGACGCCATCCGTTATCAGGGTAACCAGCTTGCTCTCGGAGGTAGAGTCCTTCAGCATATTGGCGGCCGTAGCCATGCCGCTTCCCATGGCTGTTCCGTCTTCGATCCCCAGTTGGTCCGCCAGATGTACATCGCTCAGCAGCCGCAGCAGGACACCATGGTCGAGAGTGGGCGGACTCTGGATGAACGCCTCCCGTGAGAATACGACCAACCCGATGCGGTCGTATGTCCGCTCCTCTATGAATTCCGCTACAATCTCCTTTGCCGCTCCCAGCCTGTTCGGAGCAAAGTCTGTCTGCCCCATGCTCCCGGAGATGTCCAATGCGATGGCTATGTCCACGCCCTCGCCGCGTATCACTTCCCGGGCCTCGGCCACCTGCGGACGGGCGACGGCAACTATCAACAGCGCCAGTGCGAGGAACCGCAGCGCCGGTACGAAGGGCATTATCCGCAGCCGGAGCGACCGGCTGCCGGAGGTGAGCCGGGTGTCAGCGTACCTCATTCCCGCAGGAGCCATCCGTCTTCGCCACAGGTGAGGCATCGCCGCGAGTATGGGCACCCCTATCAGCAGAAAAAGCAGCCATGGAGAGGCGAAGCTCAACCCACTCACGTCGCCCCTCCCATCGGTGCGGGGGAGCCATACTGCGGTGTTGCTTGCTCAAGGACCGGCCCGGTTGCGTCAACGAAGCGCCGGACCCGGCTAACGACCTCATGGGCCCGGGCAGTGGGTGGCGAATAATTGGCGAACTTCACCAGGTCAGCCTCCTGGAGCAGTTCAACTACCTCACGAGAGTTAAGGGCATCGAGGGACGACTGCGAAATCGCCGCACCGATCTCTCCCGTGGACATATCGCTTCCATCCGCCTGCCCCACCTCCATCAAGTACGTCGCACCGAGGTACGTGCGCAGAGCAACTGCGACAAGGGTATAGTGCCCTCGCAGGTCACCTGTCTCCAGCAGATCGAGGCGGCCGATGCGATCAAGTTCCTGAATCGCCACTTCCCACGGCTTCCGCGTATCAGTCTCCGGGCCAGCCGCACTGGCTTGTGCGCGGGACCGGCGGTAGATGTAGTAACCCACCGCTCCAGATGCTCCCACTACAGCAAGGCCAAGCAAAGCTAGAACAAGAGGCCGCTCCCACAGGGGAGTCGAGAGGTCGGCAGGAGGACGTATGTCCTTCAACTCCTCGTTCGGGCCTGACAACACCGAAAGTACGGTCAACGCCACCGGGTCAGGATATACCTGCTCCACGCTGCCATCGGTATTGCGGATGGAAATTGGCAGGTCGGGAGTATCGAAGGCCCCCGGGGCGAACAGGGCCACACGAAACTGTTTGGCGATTGTTTTCAAGCCGTTATTGAGGGAGGTCGTCTGCACCGAGGTCTGAGCCTGGACTTCGAACGGGCCCCACTCGCGGTCGAGCCTTGGCAAGACCACGACAATATCCTCTGGATGAGAGACCACCAGGCTCAATATGGCCACGTCGCCCACGGTCAACTCGGAGCGGTCGGCAGTGAAGGATATGCGCACGGAGGAGGACGAAGCGCTTTGGGCTGCCGAGGTTTCAACGCTGGCAATTGCCAACAGCATGGCAAGGAACAAAGTGGCCAGAATGCGAGCTATCAACCAAGCGCCGCTCCCATTTGCCGCAAGAGACCCTCGAACATGCCCGGCGCCCGTCATCATCGTCCCAGCCGGCGAAGACGGTCCTTGAAGAATGCCCCCACCTCGGCGACATAGTCTCTCTCGGTGGTCACGCTGATCCGGTCCACTCCAGCCGAAGAGAAGACGTCGCGCTTGCCTTCTTCCAGTCGCGTGACCCTGTCGGCAAACGCTTGCCGCCAATCCTTGCCGCCGGTATCTACCCAGCGGCCCTCTCCGGTCTCGGCGTCTTCCAGAAAGAGTAAGCCCACGTCTGCCATCCGGTGTTCCAGAGGATCGTTCAGGTCGAAAGCCACCACATCGTGGCGCCGGTTGGTTACCATCATGGCCTGGCGGTAGGACTCCGGGTCCGCGAGGAAGTCCGAGACAAGGAAGACGATGCTGCGGCGCTTCAACATTTGATGGACAGTGTTAAGCGCGAGCCTGATGTCGGTTCCCGATCCCGACGGCTGAAAGACTAACAGGTCGCGGACCATCCTCAGAACGTGGCTTCTTCCCTTACGGGGCGGCACCAGCGACTCAACGCGATCGGTGAATAGGAGGAGACCGACCTTGTCGTTGTTGGTGGTGGCCGCGAAGGACATGACGGCAGCCAACTCGACGGCCAACTCCCGCTTGAACCGGTTCCTGGTGCCGAAGTCTCCGGAACCGCTAACGTCAACGACCAGCATGGCCGTCAGTTCCCGTTCCTCGACGAAGCTCTTTACATACGGCTCCCCGGTTCGGGCCGTGACGTTCCAGTCGATGGAGCGTACGTCGTCTCCTGGATGGTACTGGCGGACCTCGTCGAACTCCATGCCCCGGCCCTTGAACACCGATTGGTATTCGCCGGCAAAGCTGTCGTTGACCAGCTTCCGGGTTGTTATTTCTATTCGTCTTATCCTGGCAATCAGGTCGCCGGTCAGCATGTTACGGGACTTCCACGTTATCCAGTATGCGCTGGACTATCTGTTCGGAAGTTACGTCCTGGGCTTCGGCCTCGAATGTGGTGATGATGCGGTGCCGCAGGACGTCGGGCGCCAGTTGCTTCACATCATCAGGGACTACATAGCCGCGTCCTTTTATGAAAGCGTACGCCCGTGTGGCGGAGATGAGGAAGATTCCCGCGCGGGGTGAGGCGCCAAATGAAATCAGGTTCGACAGATCACCGAGCCCCGCCGTGGCGGGATCCCTCGTGGCGATCACGAGATTCAGGACGTAGTCCTTTATCTTCTCGTCTACATATACCTGATGCACGATTTCCCGGGCGTTCAGAATGTACTGCGAATCCACCACGGGACGCACGTCCGGCGGACTGCCGGACGTCATCCGGTCGATTATCTCTCGCTCTTCCGACCGCTCCGGGTAGTCCACGACAACCTTGAGCATGAACCGGTCCACCTGAGCCTCCGGCAGTGGGTATGTGCCCTCTTGCTCGATGGGGTTCTGGGTCGCCAGGACCAGGAACGGGGCCTCCAGCGGAAAGGTCTCGTCTCCGATGGTGATCTGCTCTTCCTGCATCGCCTCCAGAAGCGCGCTCTGGACCTTGGCCGGAGCTCTGTTGATTTCGTCGGCGAGAATCAGGTTTGAGAAGACGGGCCCCTTCTGTACGCTGAACTCCCCGGTGCGGGGATTGTAGATTCGCGTGCCGATGAGGTCCGCGGGGAGCAGATCCGGCGTGAACTGGATGCGCGAGAACCCTGCTTGGATCGCCTGGCCGATAGTCTTGACCAGCAGCGTTTTTGCCAGTCCGGGCACGCCCTCCAGCAGTATGTGCCCATCGGCCAACAGGGCTACCAGAGCCCGTTCCACCAGCCGGTCCTGGCCGATGATGGCCTTGCGGATCTCGGCATCGAGAGATTGAACGAATCGCGCCTCCTTCTCGACCATCTCGTTTATCTGTCGGAAGCCTGCTAGAGTCGACATACAAATCCTCCGGCTCCTTTAGCGAGCAATGTGCAATGTTGTTGCCAGTTCCTTGCAACTGAGTTCTAACTATCCGTTTGCCCGGCAGGAAGCCGAGAAGCCGGCAGCCGGGGGGTTGCAGGCTTCTCAGATGTACGCGTTTTAACGGATAAGCTACGCCCGTCGCGCTGACGTTACTCTCTCCAAGGCAAAACTGTAAGGTTCGTTAGCACCTGTTGAGACAGATACAACTGTAACTGCCAAGTGAGTATATACGAAAATTGTTGCTGCAACTCAACGGAGCGTTCTGTGAAAGCCGAGCTTGAATCTGGAAACTCACTATGGCAAAGTCCAAGAGCATTTAGGCAGGAGTTGGTTGATGATGGAACTGCAGACTGGCGAGAAACTGGATTCCAGACTTCATGGCTTCTTGCATTCTCAAGTAAGTAGCTTGCAGCTATCGCATCCAGACGGGGCGCTAAGTGACCTTACCCCCGAAAACAGTAGCAGTGGCAAAGAGAGTCCTCCGGGTAAAATAGGACATGGAAGGAGGGCTCATGGCACGGAAGAGGTACACCGAGGAGCAGATCATAGCGGTCCTGAACGAGGCGGAGGCAGGGGCCAAGACTGGGGAGTTGTGTCGCAGGCACGGCATGAGCGAAGGCGCCTTCTACAAGTGGAAGGCCAAGTACGCTGGGCTGACGCTGAACGAGTTGAAGAGGCTGAGGTCCCTTGAGGAAGAGAACCGGCGTCTTAAGCAGATTGTGGCCCAGCAGGCGTTGGACAACTGGTCTCTTAAGGAGTTGCTGGCAAAAAACTTCTGAAGCCCAAGGTGAAGAAGCTGGCAGCGGCATATGCCACAGAAAGCCTTGGGCTGAGTGAGAGAAGGGCCTGTCTGCTTACCGGTATCTCACCCTCGGTCTACCGGTACAAGCCGAAGCAGGGCGACGATGACGTCCTGCGCCGGAGAATGCGTGAGTTGGCAGGGGAGAGGAAGCGCTTCGGCAGTCCCAGGTTGCACATCATGCTGAAGAGGGAAGGCCTGGTGATCAATCACAAGCGTACAGAGCGCATCTACAGTGAAGAGGGCCTTGCGCTCAGGAAGAAGAGAAGGCGCAAGGGCGCGGCAAGGGCCAGGGAGACCGTTCCATCCCCGGTGCGCCCTAACCAGAGGCGGTCCATGGACTTTGTCTCGGATAACACTGTGATCGGTCGGCGCTTCCGGGCATTGGCCATAGTGGATGACTACTCCCGGGAGTGCCCGGCCATCGAGGTAGATACTTCCTTGGGAGGCGCCAGAGTAGTGGGAGTCCTGGAGAGGCTGGCAGATACATGGGGGCTACCTGAAGTGATCACCGTAGACAACGGCCCGGAATTCGCAGGCAAGGCCATGGATGAGTGGGCTTATCGGAGGGGCATCAAGCTGAGCTTTATCCGTCCTGGCAAGCCGGTAGAGAACGCCTTCGCTGAAAGCTTCAACGGCCGACTGCGCGACGAATGCTTGAACATCAACTGGTTCATGAGCGTGAGGCACGCCAGGGAGATCATAGAGACCTGGCGGCAGGACTACAATGAGGTCAGGCCTCACAGCTCCCTGAAAGGCAAAACACCCAAAGAGTTTGCTGACTCAATGGCCGGACTCTCCTTAGGCAGTGATACTAACTTCGGGGTAAGGTCACCATCACAAAGAGGAAGTTAGGCATTCGTACCTTGCGGTCTTTATCGAGCCTTCCAAAGGAAGAACAATTAGTATGGATACAAGCGCACAAAGCAGAAGCGGTTTAAATGATCGGGTCGAATCCTCCTAGGTGAGCTTGTCGCCCTAGCGCACGTTTGCCAGGCGCTCCAGGGAAGACCAATGGTAGGGGAATCGTTGGAAGACTCGCACCAAATCTATGCTGGACTTCCCCTTGCTTACCAGGGAAAGTCTTGCATCTTAAGGCGGGCTTGTTGAGCCGATAACCACTTATTGCGTTCTAATATCTATCTGGCTACGCTCGCGGCTTGCTTCCGCCCGGCCGCTGCTGCGTCAGCCTTCCGGAAGTCTTCTTCTGTGAACTTATACAAGGATGCGCCGCCGAGCAAAATGTCTCTAGCAATCTCCCTGGGCACTGTCTTTACCAAGTTGGAAGAGACGTTGGGGAAGTCGGAGTCAAAGTGGGGATAATCGGTTGATATGATCATGCGGTCGGCGCCAATGAATCTAGCTGTGGATTCCATTTCCGGCTCGCTGCCCTCTACCGACGCCCAGCAATTGCGTTGGAAATACTCTTTAGGAGTAAGTGTCAGATACGGAGCGTGGGTGTCGCGATAGTTGTCGTAGTCCCACCCAATCCGGGACAGGAGACCGGGCACCCAGGAGTTCTGCGCTTCCAGATAGGCTACCCTGAGGTTAGGGTGGAACTCGAAAACACCGCCGATCATCTGAGCGATCATCGCCTGTTGCATCTCGATCCAGTGGCTGGCGACATGCCGATAGAACCTGTTCTCACCGTAGAGGGCGTTTATATGAGTGTTCCAGGCTCCCGTACCTTCGTGAAAGCCCCATGCCACGTCCAGGTCTTCATGGAGGCTGTATAAAGGGTCCCAGTAATTGGAATGCCAGTAGTGGCCGTTCACCAGGTTTGGCCGTACGAAAGACCCAACGGCGCCCAGCTCTTTCACGCACCTCTCCAACTCCTGGCACGCCAGATTTACGTCATGCACAGGCAGCAGCGCAGCAAATTTCAGTTGGTCGGGGCTATATTGGCAAAAGTCGTAGATCCAATTGTTGTAAGCCTGGGCAATGGCAAGGGATAGTTGCGGGTCCATATACTCACGCCCGGGTATGATCAGCCCCTGGGTGGGAAACAGGACCGCTATGTCAATCCCTTCCCGTTCCATCGCTACAAGCTGAGATTCCTCATCATAGTTTCGCTCTATCGCCAGCTTCAGAGGCCCTTCGGGATCAACACGAAAGTCCATCGCTTCGCCGAAGCGCCTAGCCTTCCGATACTTCTGGAGGTCAACGTCCATACTTGCTGGTTTCCCGTCTATGATCCAACTAGCGCGGACCGGCTCCCCATCTATGCCGACCGCAGTTGTCACCCTGGACTTGAAAGCATCGTCCAGGTACCTATCGAAAAGGTCAGCCGGTTCTATCACGTGCATATCCACGTCTACGAATCTAAGACCGTCTCTCACGTTTGTGCTCCCTTAACCTAGCCTTGAATCGAATCTATTGTACTGTAGATATAAATTAGCGCCAACCGAGTCTATCTACGCTGGCTTTGTTCCTGCTTTTGTGGGTTAGGCCCCGCGGAGCCGTGGGTCTAAAACGTCCCTGAGTGCATCGCCGAGCAGATTGAATCCGAACACTGCCAGACTTACAGCGATGCTGGGGAAAAGGACCAACCATGGTGATACTTCGATATATCTCTGCCCCGCGTAGGAAAGCGTCCCACCCCATGAGGGGACCTCTGGCGGTGTGCCGAGACCTAGAAAACTTAACCCGGCCTCGATAACCACGGCCCACCCAAGATTCGCAGTAGCAAAAACCAGGTAGGGAGCCATGCAGTTGGGCAACATGTGGCGGAATATGAGCCGAAGATTAGTGGCTCCGGAAGCTCTGCCAGCCAGCATATAGTCTGTCTCTTTGATCGCCAGGGCTTGGGACCGAACCACACGTGCAGCGCCGGGCAGAAATATAGCGACCAGTGCGAGGACGACGTTCTGCAAAGAAGCGCCAGCCACTGCCACCACCGCCATAGCCAAGACGAGTCCCGGAAAGGCCATCAGTGCATCGACAATCCGCTGGAGAAACAGGTCGACCACACCCCCGAAGTAGGCGCTGATGATCCCCAACAGAGCTCCCAGGGTCACCCCTATGCTAACGCTGATTAGGCTAACGTAAAGAGAGATCCGGGTGCCGTAGATAAGCCTGCTCAGGGTGTCCCTTCCCAGTTGGTCGGACCCCAACCACAGCCTTTCCCCGGTCTTTTCTACAACGTCCCCTGGGTCGGCGAATTTATTTCTTACATGAACAGACCTGGGATCGAATGGTGCGATCAGTGGCGCCGTGACAGCTACCAATATCATTATCAGCAGTATCAGGGCTCCTACGGCTCCTAGGGGCCTTCTTTTGGCAAAGGTGACAACAGGCCTAGCAATCGCACGGCTCCATAGCAAGCCGAGACTCATAGTCGATGAACTGAAACTTTCTCCACCGGATCCTCTAAGCATAGCGAATTCTGGGGTCTACCCAGGCGTATACAAGGTCAACGATGAGATTTACCGCCATGACTCCTGCTGTAAAGATCAGCACCATTGCCTGAATCATGGTGTAATCCCTGGCAAGGATGCTGTCCAACAAAAGGGTGCCCATTCCTGGCACCGCGAATATCCTCTCTATGATTACGGTCCCGCCGAGCAGGAGACCAAACGCCCATCCTGAAACCGTTATGACAGGTAGAAAGGCATTTTTTAGGGCGTGTAAAAGGACCACAGACGACTCTCTGAGACCCTTGGACCGGGCCGTTCGGATGTAATCTTCTCGCATCACTTCCAGCATGGCCGAACGGGTCACACGGGCTATGAAATTCATCTGGTAAAAAGCGAGCGTCAGGGCAGGAAAGATTATCTGTTGTAGATTTTTCCAGGGATCGTCCCAAATATGGGCGTATCCGATAGGAGGAAACCAGTTGAAGACGTTCACTAAAATGTATACCACCGCGATACCAGATACAAAGATGGGTATACTTATCCCCGTGAACGTAAAAACCCGGGCGCCATAGTCGAAGATACTGTCCGGTTTTAGGGCTGAAATGACCCCTAAAGGAACGGCCAGAAGGAAGCTGATGACAGATGCCATGACGGCAAGTTCAAGAGTCAGGGGGATTCTGAATTTGAGGTCGTCGGCCACCGGCACATTTCGGAAGAGGGACTTGCCTAAATCTCCACGTAGCAGTCCCCATGCCCAATCGCCGTACTGGACAACGATGTTTCGGTCGGTGCCGAGCTTTCGCTGTAGGTTTTCAAGGTCTTGCTGGGTATAGGTCCCCTCACCGGATAATCCCCCAAGGATAATGAGCGCTGGATCACCCGGGACAATGCGCATGAGAAGGAAAATAAACAGCGATGCCAGGAACACCGTTGGAATAAACAAAAGGAGCCGTTTAACGATATACCGGCGCATCGCTTTAGGGGAACCTTGCCCTGCGCCCGGACACTACCGGGCGCAGGCTGACTCGAATCTGAAACCTAATGGTTTGCTGTTTTCGATTAAGGCTCAAGCCAGAGGTGCTCTTGCTTGAGAACCGTTTGGATAGACTCGGGTGGCACGAAGCTCCCAGCCGCTGTCTTGATCCTATTGCTGATAAAGTAGCGGTTATTTACCCAGAAGGCCTCGATGAGGGGGCTCCTTTCCAGGAGCATTGTCTCCATCTCGCGGAGTATCAGTCTACGTCTCTCCCGGTCTGGCTCTCTGGCCTGCTGTTCGAACAGGTTCAGGAAATTATCATCTCGCCAATCGCTGTAGTTTCTGGCTGTTGGCCCGTATATTGCCCTGACGTAGTCGTTGGGATCAGAGATATTGTACGCGTAGCCAAAGACACCAAGGTCGAAGTCTGCATTCTGAAGGGCTCCGAAACCTGTGGAGAAGTCAACGGTATTGAGCTCGATATCAACCCCCAGGTTCCTGCGCATCTGTTCCTGGAAAAGCTGGGCTACGTCTGGGAACCAGATGATGTTGGTAACTGTTAGGGTTATCGTACCCAATTCCGAGGGTGGGTCGTAGCCTGCCTGCGCCAGCAGCGCTTTAGCGTCGGCTATGTCCTGGTCCTTAGTCCGGCTGCTCCCCGTAATCCCTCCATAGCCGGGGAGCCTCCGGAGTTCGGGTACGGAACTTCCGTACCACGAACCAACTGGGAATGGAGCGCCATAATTGTGCGTTCCACCTGCGTCGAAAGCGTCCAGTATTTCTTGCTGGTCAACAGCAAGTCGGAGGCCAGCCAAGACCCTCCAGTCATTCCAGGGTTCTCTTGTCCAGTTCGAGATTATATGAGTGCCACTGTTTAGCGGCGTCGAGTAGAGGGTGTACTCACCTTCCAGTTTGCGGGCCAGTTCGAAAACGCCTTCGGTGTCGATAGTTATGCCAGCTGTCGACCCCAGGAGTTGGTCGGTCTCGAATGCAGCTGCTGCGGTGCCAGGATCTGAGAAGACGAATACAGTCATTTCGTCGAAGTAAGGGAGGCCAGCTTTGAAGTAGTTGGGATTCCTGGTGTGCCTCGAGAAGCTTCCCTGGGCGATCTCTTCCGGAAGATATGGACCGCTGCCGACGATGTTGTCCCAGACATTTATGTCGGTTCCGGCGTCAAACAAGTGCTTAGGAACTACTTTCATAAAGTCGACTGCCAAGAAGGGAAGGAAGGAAGCATCTGGGAAATTCAAGTTGACCCGTACTTTGCTGGAGTCTATTGCCTCAGCGTTCTTGGTGGAAGTCCTCAACAGGCCAGCTCTCGGCCTGGGCTCTCCCTCCTCAATCATCCTGTTAATGCTAAAAGCAACGTCTTCCGCTGTGAGGTCCTCTCCATCGGACCACTTTATGCCGTCTCGTATAGTGAAGACATAGGATGTAAAGTCGTCGTTGGCCTCCCACCCACTGGCCAGGTCTCCTATAATCTCGTCCGGTTTAACCGGATTAAACTCGACTACCTGGTTATAGAGGGGACTTATGGCGCCTATTTCGGGGAGTGTGGCTGCAAGATGAGGGTCCCACCTGGCCGGGAATCCAGAGTTTATTATTGGGTAAGACCCTCCGCTAATGCCAGGGAGTGGCGGGGGGTCTGTAGGCGTTGGCTGAGCAATCACCGTGACCTGTACTTCTTGGGTAACCACAACCTCTTTGGTTACCTGAACAGGGACCTCTCTGGTTACTTGCACCTCTTGGGTTACCGGAACCTCTCGGGTGACAGGGACCTCTTGGGTTACCGGGACCTCTTGGGTGACAGGGACTTCGACCGTTTCTCTGATGACCTGGGGCGCAGGGGCATCGCCGTCTCCACACGCAACTGCCGCTATCAGCGCTATTGCGATGGGGATGAGGACTAGCCGTTTTAGGTTCAGTAGCCGTTGATGCCTCATAGTTGGACCCCCATTTAATCGGGTTCTCGAAATCTAAACCGTGGCTGACCCTTATGGCCTGTGCCCAAGTGTTGGCACCACCTGCTATGTTAGTCCGGCAGGCAGTGTAGCAGAATCACAAGAGTGGTGGCAACTTGTTGCACAGGTTCATGACACGTGACATGGCCGCATGGTTATACCGCCTCTTCGCTGACCTGAATGCAGTTGCTCCGACCATCGTCGGATGCCCGGTCTCAACATCTTTTTGTTGACACTGCATATAGGCTAGACTACGATTGAAAATCCCTAATCAACGGTAGATGGGAGTCCTGAAGGCTGTTATATGTCTTTCAAACAGGTCCTAGAGGTTATCGAAATTCTGGACAGCGCAAAGGTGAACGGGAGTGTGGTCACTGAGGCCCTCACAACCCGTGGGTGGAAGGGATGGGAGGTGGAAACCATCAAAGGCGATGGGGGTTCCACAGACTTCATCACCATTTCCATCCCAGGCATCGACGGAAAACGTGGTGGGGGCGCCGCACCGACTATCGGTGTCGTCGGGAGACTGGGGTCTCTTGGCGCCAGGCCCGAGATTGTGGGCATGATCTCCGACGCCGACGGCGCCATAGTGGCCCTTTCCAGCGCGCTAAAGATCATGGATATGCGCACCCAGGGAGATATGCTGACAGGTGACGTTGTCGTCACGACCCACATAAGCCCCCGCTCCTCCGCCCCGGAGGCAGCACGCTGGGGAGCCCCGGTGCGAATGGCGTCGGCGCCCGTAGACGGCAATGAGCTGTTAAAGCGGGAAGTCCTGCCGGAGATGGACGCCGTCCTGTCCGTCGACGCAACAAAGGCCAACAGGATTATCAACCACCGTGGGTTCGCCGTCTCTCCGACCGTTAAGGAGGGGTATATCCTGCGTCCCAGCGACGATCTTTTGGATATAATGCAATCGGTGACTGGAAAGATGCCCGCAGTCTTTCCCTTGTCCACTCAGGATATCACTCCCAATCAGCAACTGCGCCACATCAACAGCATAATGACTCCTTCTGCCATGACGAGCTCCCCAGTAGTGGGTGTAGCGATAACGGCGGAAGCAACCGTGGCCGGAGTGGCCACCGGCGCCAACCAGCCAATGGACCTGGAGATGGCCGTTCGCTTCTGTGTCGAAGTGGCCAAGGCATTTGGTAGACGCGAATGCAGCTTCCACGACCAGGATGAGTTCGAAAAACTTTCCACCCTCTACGGTTCCATGCACCGATTCCAGACCGACGGGAACGGCGGCGAGTAGAAAAGGGAGTCAGCCGTGGGTAAGAAGATAGGATTCGTTACTATAGGTCAGTCGCCCCGGGACGACATTCTTTCCGTCATGAAGAAATACATCAGGGGCGACGTAGAGATTATCGAGCGAGGAGCTCTTGATGGCCTCGATCAAGCCAGCGTGCTTCGCCTCAGTCCCGAACCGGGACAGCCGACTCTGGTGTCTCGGATGAGGGATGGCACCGAAGTGACTCTGACCCACGAGAAGATTCTTCCCCTATTCCGTGAAGGTATAGATGCCCTAATTGAGGAAGGGGCAGAGTTGATCGTGTCGTTGTGCACTGGAGAATTCACGGAGGTCCAGTCGGAACGCGTAGAGATTTTGCACCCAGGCGAGCTCGTCCGCGGTGTCGTAATGCCCCTGGCCAAAGGCAAGAGGCTGGGTGTGGTGCGACCGTCGCCCGACCAAGTCCTGGAAGAGGACCTTAGCGAGGAAAAGCGGTGGTGGGGCGCTGGGGACGTGGTGGTGACTGCGGCCTCCCCTTATGTTGAACCTGAGGCTAGAGCCGCTCAGTGGATGCGTGCAGCCCACGAACTGAAAGAGAAGCAAGTTGACCTCGTGTTTCTCAATTGCATGGGTATGGATGGGGAGATGAAAGAGACAGTCCGGCGGGTTACCGGTAAACCGGTGATCCTGGCCAGCTCGGTGGTTGCCCGTATCGTCGATGAACTGATTGGCGAGGGCGAAGAAGCTCTGTGAAGTCGGTGCGGAGAGTAGGCTCGCTCACTGAGAACAAAGCGCTGGCATCGAGCAGGGCTTCATGACCTCAGACAGAATTGACGTTTGTCCACCCCAACCGTATAGTTCCTGCCGGCCTGCCCAGGACGAATAGAGGGTTAGTATGATCACAAAATTCGATAGCTTGTTCGCTGGATATGTGGACTTCGACAACATGGGTTATGCCGGCACTCCGGTGAACGACCGCTGGTTTTCGAACGACTATCTGATCACCGCATATGACAAGGCCCGCGACATCTGCCAGTTGATGGACCGGCTTGGCTACGACACCTTTTGGGGGGCGGAGCATCACTTCCAGCGGGAGGGGTATGAAGTCATCCCGAACATCTTGATGTTTAACTTACACCTGGCCCACGTGACGGAGAACATCAGGCTGGGTTGCGGTTTCAATATAACACCCATGTGGCACCCGCTGCGGCTGGCTGAGGACTTCGCATTTGCAGATATACTAGCTGGAGGACGTTTGGTCTTCGGGGTGGGTCGTGGCTACCACACCCGAGAAGTTGAAGTGTTCGGGTCGCCTCTTAGGGACCAGGAAGCAAATATGGACCTGTTTGAGGAGCAGGTCAGCATCATAATGAAGGCTTTCCATGAGGAGTCCTTCTCCCACCAGGGGAAGCACTATCAGATTCCTCCAGAAGGCATTCCCTATCGTGGATATGAGCTCAAAGACATAACTCTTGTGCCCCGCCCCCTGCAGCAGCCCGTGGAATGTTGGCAGCCCATACAGAGCGTTTCGCAGAGGGGTATGAACTTTATGGCCAAGCACGGCATCAAGGCCTTTATCGGGGGAGGAGTAGACGAGGGCGGCGCGGCCAAGAATGTTGTGGAGGGATGGCGGGACGTACAAGCCAGTCATGGGATAGAGACCGAATTAGGCGAGAACCTATGCGTCGGGTTTCATTTCCATATAGCCGACACCCAGGAAAAGGCCGTGAAAGAAGCAACCCCATGGTTCGAAGAACATATAAAGTTGTTTGGGCCTTTGAGGCTTGGTCCCCGCGCCTTGACGGCCGAGCAGCTCCGCGGCCTGGGCGACCCGAAGACGGCTCCCTTTTCTCCACATGCACTCCAACTGGATGAACTGGTAAAAACCGGTTCTTGGCTTTATGGCCCGCCCGAGAAGATCATAGAGAGGCTTATGGAGGTCGAAGAGATGTTCCCAGGCCTCGAACGCATCGACATCGAGCACCCGGTCAGCACTCCCCGCGCCGTGATCCTTGAACAAATGGAGTGGTTCGCCAAAGAAGTCATGCCAGCGTTCAAGGGAAGAGTTGAGTTCAAGACGACCACGAGTTAACTTTTCTGACTCCCCGCAAGTTGGGGCATAACCCTCCATATCTGGCCACGAATCTCCAGGTTTAATCTCCGTTTTTTTGTGTGCAACACCGGAAAGAGGAGGTCGGTCATGAATATAGAGACGCTGTCGGTGCATTCAGGACGTGAAGTAGACCCAATGACAGGAGCCGTAGCGCCGCCCATAATTCTGTCCACGACGTTTGAGCGCGATCCAGATGGGAGTTACCGGCAGGGTTATGTTTATTCCAGGCTGGACAACCCCAACCGAGCAGCTTTGGAAAAATGTGTCGCCGATCTGGAAGAAGGAACGGCTGGGGCGGCCTTTTCATCAGGCTCCGCAGCGACGGCTGGAGTGTTCCTGGCCCTGTCGCCGGGTGACCATGTTGTTGCTCCGGAAGACGTGTACCACGGAACAGCCCGGATCCTTAATGACATCCTTGCTCCCTGGGGCGTTCAAACCACTTTCGTGGACATGACTGACCTTGCCGAGGTCCAGCAGGCGGTACGGCCCAACACCAGAGTATTTTGGGTAGAGACTCCGTCCAACCCTCTTCTGAAGATCACCGACATCGCCGCAGTCTCTGCCATCGCCCACGATGCCGGAGCCATGTGCGTATGCGACAACACGTTGGCTACTCCTGTGCTGCAGCGTCCGTTTGATGAGGGCGCCGATCTGATAGTCCACTCCGCGACCAAATATCTAGGCGGACATAGCGATGCTCTAGCGGGGGTTGTTGCCACCAACTCTGAGGATGAGTTCTTCAGTAAGATAAGAGCAGTGCAGACCTCGGGAGGCGGCGTAGCCGCCCCCTTAGCATGTTGGCTCATATTGAGGGGCATTCAGACACTTCCCTACAGGATGCGCGCTCACTCCGAAAATGCCGCCATAGTAGCAAGATTTCTACAGAGCCATACCAAGGTCGCCGCAGTCTACTACCCCGGTTTGGAGAACCACCCCGGGCATGAACTTGCCGCACGACAAATGTCGTCCTTCGGCGGGATGGTTTCGTTTCAGGTGAACGGAGACGGCGCTGAGGCCATGTCGGTGGCCGGGCGAGCGAAGCTCTTTACCAGAGCAACAAGCCTGGGAGGCGTTGAGAGCTTGATTGAACACCGGGCATCTGTTGAGGGGCCGGGAACAAGAGTCCCTGAGAACCTGCTTCGCTTGTCCGTTGGAATCGAGAACCCGGATGATCTGATTGAAGACCTCGACCAGGCTCTGGGATAGCGGGTTAATGGCGCCGCCGTATCTATAGCGCCTCTACGCCAGGTACCTTGCATCGGACACTGTATAGCGAAGTACGGGCTGTAACGTAGAGGGTCTGATTGTCGGGTCCTCCGAAGGCCACGTTGGCTGGCGGTTCGGGGAACTCGAAGGCGCCCAAGTGACGTCCATTGGTGTCCACCACCCTTGAGCGCCGGAGTTTTTCGTGTCTATAGTGTACTACGGACCTTCGTATTGAGATCCAGTCTGGAACTGTATGAAGGCGCTGCCCCCAACCCGTTGGCTCACAGTGGTATGGTATTCTCCGTTGACTGTACACTAACGGGCTGCTTGGCTTGCGAAATGGAGAGGTTATGGAAGGAAAACATATAGTCGCTTTTGGAGGAGGGATCAGGACGGTCGGGGTCAAAATGCACCCGCTAGTTAACTATGTCCTGTCTCTAACAGGTAAGAACCGGCCCAAAGTATGTTGCATTCCCACCGCCACCGGGGATTCCTCAGCCGACCTGCTTCGGTTCTACACCATCTTCCCGGCCTCTCTCTGTGAGCCGTCCCATCTAGAACTGTTTAACCGTAGGGTGCGTGACATTCGAGCCTATCTCCTCAGTCAGGACGTCATCTTCGTATTGGGAGGCAATACAGCAAATATGCTGGCCGTATGGCGGGTCCATGGTGTTGACGTGGCACTGAACGAAGCCTGGGAAGCCGGTGTCGTGCTGTGCGGAGGAAGCGCAGGTTCCCTTTGCTGGTTTGAATGCGGGACCACTGACTCCTTCGACGTGAACGATCTTAAGCCTCTGTACGACGGATTGGGATTCCTTCCAGGCTCCCACTGTCCCCACTACGATGGCGAAGAGCAGCGTCGGCCCCTCTACCACAACCTCATTTCAGAAGGGTTCCCGTCCGGATATGCCATTGACGATGACGCTGCGGTCCACTTCATCGGAACCGAGGTGTCTGAAGTGGTCAGCGGCAGGGTTGGAGCGACAGCATACCGTGTCGAGCTGACGGGGGGACAGGTAGTGGAAACTCCTCTGAATGCACAACAAATCAAATAGCCAGAGCCTAGCCTGCACCTGGGTGCAGCGCCTGATTGAGAATTTATGGATGGCGATTCCACAGCCATATCGTCTTCCAAACCCCATCTCACGAGATTCGAACCGCCCATTAGGGTCCTATAGCGCCCCGGCCAAAAGGGAATGCAAACGTGCTGAAAGCTGCCTCCGCTGCCTGGCGGTTGCCAACTTACGGCGCCGAGAGACCGTTGGGATAGTTGACGGCGTTTCTGGATGCCACTACCATCACAGTCGTCAAGGATGGCGGGTTCTTTGGGACACCCGCAGTCTGAAATGGGGAATGTCGGGTAGCTGCACAACTCCACCTGGAGAGATGCCACGACATGGGAAGCACACCCACCGATGCCGAATCAGCCGCCGACAGCCAGATGCCTGGACTCATCACCGTCGCCGGAGACCCCCTCGGCCAAGAGACCCCCCTGTCAGACCTGGACACTTGGATTACCCCAACGGAACGCTTCTACGTACGATGCCACTTCCCCGAGCTGCCCGACCTCGCCTCTTCTACCTACAGCCTGGAGATAACCGGGGCTGTGGACACGCCCTTCACCATTGGCTACGACGAGCTGCGGGCGATGCCCTCGGTGGAGATCGTAGTGACGATGGAGTGCGCCGGCAACAGCCGTTCGTACGTGACTCCTCCGGCTGAGGGCATCAGCTTCAAGCACGGCGCCGTGGGCACAGCCAACTGGAAGGGTATACCGCTCCCTGCGCTGCTCAGGAGGGCGGGGCTCCGGGACACGGTCAAAGAGGTCCTGTTCGAGGGGGCCGACGTCGGCGACGAGGAGGAAGACGGCCAGACCATTCGCCTGGGCTACGTGAGAAGCCTGCCGGTGACCGACGCCATGTTGGAGGAAACTATCGTCGCCTATGAGATGAACGGGGAGCCTATCCTGCCCGTTCACGGTTATCCAGTCAGGCTAATAGCGCCACGCTGGTACGGTATGGCCTCGGTGAAGTGGTTGACCCGCATAGAGGCGCTGGAGCAGCCGTACACCGGTTTCTTCCAAAAGCGCCGCTACATCCTGATCAACGAAGGCGAGGGGCAGCACGACTCGTGGGAGCCGCTGTCGACCCTCCGGGTCAAGTCCCTCATTACCCACCCGCGACACGGCGAGGTCGTACGGGTTGGCCAGTACACCGTCCGCGGTGTGGCCTGGTCCGGGGATGGGGACGTGGTCAAGGTCGAGGCCAGCACAAACGGAGGTCGCGACTGGCAGGAGGTCAGCCTGGTCGGACCCTCCTCTCCTACGGCATGGCGACAGTGGGAGCGCTCGTGGGGCGTAGACAAGCCGGGGCACTACATCCTCATGGTCAGGGCCACCGACTCCGTCGGCAACACCCAGCCAGCTAACATCCCTTGGAACTTCCGTGGGTACGGCAACAACGGCATCCACACCATCGCCGTCGAAGTATCTAAGGACGGAGGCTAAAGTGTCCCGCAAGAGCTGAGAGTTTGTGTCTTCGACGCCAGCAGCGGAGACAGAGTCGCCGGCGTTGTCGAGTAGTGGAAAGTGGGGGGTTCCAAACGACGGGGCGGCGGCGGGTACACGATGCCAATCCAGGCTAGCAATGGGTTAACGACAACATCCGAAGTACTTCGTGTTAGAGGAGTTCTGGCTCCCCAGGTAGGATTCGAACCTACGACCTAGCGGTTAACAGCCGCCCGCTCTACCACTGAGCTACTGGGGAAGGTGAGCGCAGCAAGGGGACGAAGAATGCTGCAAAAGGGATTCTATCATCGGGACGCTGTAGGCTCAATAAGAGCCTTAGCCCGCTGATGCGGATAGTGAAATCTCAGGGCCCGGTGAGTCTTATGAACCCACGGGATTACCGTCGGAGAGGAACCAGGGCATCTCAGCGGCTTCGTTGGGCCAGAGGAACTCGAACCCCGCCTCCAGCGCATACTTCTTGTCCAGGTCTTCTCTGTCGCCGATATGGTAGTAGACGTCGGCCTCGAACCTGGCCTTAACATCGGGAAGCATATGCTTTGTCACAGCAAAGTCCACCGGGATGTTGTGGCTCTCCCAAATGGCTCTCTGAATGCTGACCGGCCGGTCCGAACAACTACCTATCAAGAACCCTTTGTCTCGGACCATCCTCACCATGTCCATAGTCAGTATTCCGGGAGGGTCGCCCACCTCCAGGGTGCCGTCAATGTCGAAACTTATCAATATCACCAGGCGGGTTCCTCTCTTTAAGGTATCGGCCATCCCCGCCGACCCTCCTCATCAGTCCAAGGACTGACGGACCTATCGGCGGGACAACGCCTTCTATTCATGCGAGAAAGTTAGAGCTAACGAAGCGCCGCGCCGATTAGTCAGGAGTGGCGCTCCACACGGTGAAGTTGCCTCCTAGAGGCATGGGGCCGCCGGAGATTCCTATCTCCGGTTTCACACCTGTGAGCTGCCGCGCCCCAGCCCGTCCCTGTATCTGTTGCATACTGTCTGTATGCATCCAGAAGCGGCTCCGGCCTCCGCCTATGTTGCCGCCGCTGGGCAGAATCGGGCTCTGCCCTTCGATGCTGATGTCAGTCTGGTAAAAGTCCAGGGCCTCTCCAAACTTGATGCCCCGGTATCCCAAGCCTTCCACATGGAACTGGTGGAACAGGGTGAAACCGTCGTACATGTTCTCGAAAGACAGGTCACTGGCTGTGATTCCGGCGCCCTCGTAGAGTCTCCGTCCCGTTTTGGCGGTTTCCGCCTCCACTTCATCGAGACTGGGAAGAATGCTCCTCGGCTTGGCCTTGCTGGACACGTGGTTGAGGATGTACACGGGCTTCTGCTTCATGTCCTTGGCCCGCTCGGCCGTTGTAAACAAGTAGGCCGCAGAAGCCATGATGGGTATGTCGTTGTCGAACAGGTTCGCCGGCTTGGCAATCCACCGGGCGCTCAGGTAGTCCTCCACGGTCAGTTCTTCGGGCCGGTGTTGGGCCCAGTAACCCTCCGGGAACATCAGCCCGTTCCGCCTGGAGTTCCGCATGAACGGGGCCATCATCTCATGGCTCTTCCCATATTTGCGGCAGTACTCGGCGAACTGGAGGGCGGTGGCGTAGCAGCCCGGCGCTCCCCAGAGGGTCCGTCCCGTCGCCGTAGCGAATGTCCCAGTAACCGAGTCCTGGGCGCTTACGCCTCCGTGATTGTATCGGCCCTCAAGGTTATGCCAACCCTTCAGCACCAGGCAGGTGTTGGCCATGCCGCTGCCCACTGCTTGAGCTGCCACTACCAGGGCGTGAGACATGCACGCTGATGCGTGCATCGTGAAATTGACGTTGGTCAGCTCCGGCATGTTCTTCAATAACCACTCGGCGCTGAGCTTGGCAATTCCGTCCAAGGGGTCATTGGTCTGATTGAAGGCATTGAGCGTCTTTTCTGGTATGGGCTTGCCCTGTTCCCAGTGCGCCCCCGTGGTAGTCTCCGGGACCACCACCATGCCGTCAACTTGGTCTGGTGTGACGCCGGCGTCCTCCATTGCTCTCCTGAGGGCCAGGATGCTCCAGGCGCCCACGCTGGTCTCCGGTTCCTCGTCCCAGCGACGTGCGGTGGGAGAGTGGCCTATGCCTACCGCCGCCACCTTGCCTTTGTGTGCCCATACCCCTAATCCCTCGTCAACCCTGTACATCGATGCGTGAGGAGTCTGGGTAGTCATTGTTCTCTCCTTTCTGAATCAGCCAACTTTTGTGCTTACCTGTCTTAAACGTCGGGCGGCTCTAGCCCGCCACCTTCCACTCAGGGACCATCTGGCCGTTTGCAGTGGCCTCGAAGATGACCTCAACGTCAGCCCCCACCGGGACGTCATCCACTGGGACCCCCGGGAGATGGGAGTACATCAGGATCTCGGGATCGTCATCCAACATGATCACCGCCAAGTTGAACGGCAAGTCCTCTTTGAGCAATGCGATGGGGCAGTCGTGGACTACCCCGTAGTTGTATATCTTGCCCCGGCCGCTCACCTGCTTCCACTCCAGGGAGTCTCCTGACCCGCACTCGTCGCAGGCCGCCTGAGCCGGGAATTGGAGCCTGTTGCATGTAGTACAGTTCTGGACGACCAGCCGGCCTTCGTTGGCGGCGTCCCAGAAACCCTGGGTCAACTGGTCGGGGACCACTCCTTGCTTTGTCATGTCTCTCCTCTGTTTCTCGGTGTTTCCGAGGGACTACGCCTCTCACCGCCTACAGACGTGTTAATATATAAAGGCGACGATAGGCGAGCCGTCCTTTGAAAGGGATTCTATCATCGGGAAGCCGTCCGCTCAACCGTAAGCGGGCCTGCGATACAGGCCACCCGTGCTGCCGGTCCGAGAACCTCTACCGTCCTTTATACTCCGGGGGCCGCTTCTCAAGGAAGGACGTAGCGGCTTCCAGCCTGTCCTCGGTATGGCGCAGCGGCAAGTTCGCGTTCATCTCCCGTTCAATTACGTCCTGCAGGTCAACGTCCAGCTTGTACATAAGCTCTTTGGCGGCCCGTACTGCCAGCGGCGGATTAGAGGCGATCTCCGACGCCAGAGACATTGCCTCTTCCATCAACCCGTCTTCCGGCACAACGTCATTGACCAGCCCCTTCTCCTTGGCCCACGCCGCTCCGTACATGCGGCCGGTCAGAGTCATTTCAGCCGCCACTCCGAAACCCACCAACTGCGGCAGAGTGTACGAGGCGGCGGTGTCCGGCATCAGGGAGCGTTTGATGAAAATAGACGAAAACCGGGATGTCTCCGACGCGATGCGTATGTCGCAGGCAAGGGCCAGCGCCAGGCCAGCTCCCGCAGCCACTCCGTTGACTGCGGCTATGGTCGCCTGAGGCAGACTGCGAAGCCGGGGCGCCAGCGCCGTTATGCTCACGGTCCTGGGCGCATGAATCCGGCCCGGAGGAGGCTGCTCTCCGCCTCCGTCCAATGACGCCCGCTGTTCCACCACGTCGGCCCCGGAACAAAAGCCCCTTCCCGTGCCAGTGACGATGATGGCCCGCACGTCGGGGAACTGAGCCTCGATGCCGTCCAGGACGACGTGGAACTCCGTGGTCATGGCATGGCTGAGAGCGTTCAGCTTGTCCGGCCGGTTCAAGGTGACTGTGGAGACATGGTCTACAGTCTCCACGATAAAGAACTCATAGCTCATTGCGGCGCCCTCCGTAGTGCTGCCCACCAGCTATATTCCCCCAGTCCGCAGGAATGATAGTCCCGCAGGAAGAGCGGGTCAACGCCGCATAGAACAGCCATCCCCCAGTCAAATCGACCACACGACAACTTTGTGTTAGTCTTGGTCACCGGTTCCCCGACTGGTTAATTTATCGCGATGGGCCCTTTGGGAGCAGATCCCGGAGCAGTTCACTGAATAGAGGGGAACTATTCTCTCGTAGCCTGATGTCAATTGAGTACATGGAATCAGAGCATCGACGTCGCGATATTATTCATCGTCGTTTTCGCTGCCGCCGCGTGTGGGAGGGCCACTGACACCGAGCCTCCGTCAAGCACCACTGTCACCATAGCCGTTGATTCGGAGTGGCAGATCCCACCTGGATTCAACGTCATGCTCCCGGTCGCCTATGGGCGAGTCATCGAGATGCTTAAGAACGACTCGGGCGCTCCTCCAGACCTACCAGACTTCAGCATGTCAGGAAAGGTGGCAGCCGCAGAGGATGCGGAAAGAGTGCTCATTGCCGCTTATTCGGACGGAGTGTCCAGCGACGCCCGGCCCACAGGGGTTTTGACGTCTTGGATCGAGCTATTCGGCGGCGCGGAATTCGCCGAGCCCGTGACCTCGGACCGCGGTGGTCTACATCTGGCAACGTCTCGGGGTCAAGCTCAAGGCCTGGCACAGAGCTCGCCTCAAGGTGTCCTGTTGATAGTCATCTCTGAACCTGATACCCAAAGGGTATGGCGGCTCATGTGCGCTGTCTCATCGGAGGTAATGAGTGATGAAGTGGTGCGTGTTTGCGAGGAAGTCAGGGACGAGTTTCGCCCCATTCCATTATCGACGCCCTAGGCCTATTGCCAACTATGGGTAAGTACGAGAACTCAGCGAACCCTATTCAAGGATTTGGATAAGAAGGTCGTCGACCTTGTTACTTTCCACGATGGCTCCAACGAGTTCTGTAAAAACTCTGGCAGGCATCAACAGCCCCGCCATACCTAAAACGAACTCGTAGCTCATTAACGGCGCCCTCCGTGCTGCTGCGCTTATGCCAATTCGTCTGATTCGCCCCTAATTTGATCGAATGATAGCCGTGGAGCAAGAGGGGTCAACGCCACCTATTCGCCAACCCTACCCAAACGATTTACAATGAAAACCAAAGCGGTCAGCCCACAGGAAACTATTGCCGAAGCCGTTCTAGGCGGGCCGGCGGGGTACCGCAATGACCCCGTTGAGATGCCCGGTGCGATGAAGGAGGGACCATGCCCCAGGAGTTTGTGAAGGCGGCAGAGGTCAGGGACCTAAAACCCGGTCAAATGAAGCTCGTGAGAATCGCAGGCGAGCGGATACTGCTATGCAACTATGATGGCCAGCTCTACGCCGTTAACGAAGCATGCACCCACGAAAATGGGATGCTGTCTCGCGGACTGCTGTACGAACACGAGGTCGCGTGCCCGCTCCACGGGGCAACTTTCGACGTCAGGACTGGCGAGGTCATAACTCCCCCAGCCATGGAAGCGCTCACGGTCTATCCGGTCAAGATAGAGGGTGACGACATCCTGATAGGGACTCCATCAGAATAGAGCTCACCTATCTCTGATCGTCATCTGCCCCGGTCGGAAGTCCCCTTCAGGCTCTCGTCCATAGCCACACGGCTAACGAGGGCTATCCACCTCAGATCCAGTCCGTCAGGTCTTGGTCATCTCAGCTTTAGGCGCCCTTGCCATAGCGGAGCAGCTCGCCTGACAGCGCTCCCGTCGGCTCGCCGTCCTCGAAGGTCACCTGACCATTCACCATAATCCAACGATACCCGGATGCCTTCTGAATCCTGCGCCACTCATCTCCGGGCAGGTCCCTGGCAACCTCAGGGGGCAGCAGCTTCAGGTTTTCCAGGTCGTACACCACCAGGTCCGCTGCGGCGCCCTCGCGGATGGCACCTCGGTCCGTGAACCCTCCAAAGAAGGCAGGCAGGTAACTCAACTTATAGTGGGCCTCCTCGAGACTCACCAGCTTCTCGTCCCGCACCATCCAGGCCAGGGCATCTGTGGGGAAGCTTCCGAAGGTCATGAACTTCACGTGCGCCCCGCCATCGGACAACCCGGGTATCACGTGGGGGTCGTTCATTATCTCCGCTGTGTATTCAGAATTGTCACGGTCCCCTGCGGCATGGAACTCAGTCTGAAGATCGTCGGCCACCACCAAGTCCAACAATGCGTCGATGAGGTGCTTGCCTTCCATCTGTGCAATCTGTGGGACCGACCGCCCAATGTAGTCCGCAAACTTCTGATCGCCCACTTTCTGGACGACCAAACCCGCCACAGACCCACGCTGGACAGCTCCGTGAGGTCGTCCGCCCGAGTCCCAATCCTCACGCAGTCTCCTCCTGTGTTCTGGGTCCTGCATCTTCTCTTTACGCTCGGCCGGCGTCCCCAGGGTCACATCTCGCCATGCGGCGCTCCCGTCGAACAGGTTCCAGTCCTCAAACGTCAGGTCGAAGCCGCCACGGGTGGTCATCCCTTGGCCATACACTCTGAGGCCCCTGCGGGCACAGTCCGCCAGCCAGTCAAGCCTCTGCCGGTGTATGCCGGGATCAGACACATTGGGCATTACCACCTGGTAAATGATTGGCCGGCCGCTTACCTCGGCCACTTCCTCGAAGAGGCTCAGGGTAAGCTCCGGTATGGGCTCGCGCCCTTCGGTCGGCTCCCGGTAAGTCAACTCGATGTAGCCCTCATCCCGCTCGCCCAAGACCTGGGCGAAGGCGAGGATCTCCTCACGGCTCATCATGTCGGTAATCATCGGAGTCCCGTCGTAGTCTCGCTGGTTGGAGTCCGGCCCCGAGACCTGGGCGCTCCAGCCGCAGGCCCCAGCGTCCATTCCCTCGTGCACCAGTCTGCACATCTCCTTCAACTCCGCCTGTGTGGGCCGCCTCTTCTTGGCTTCGTCCCATCCCATGACCCAGCCATAAAGGGGCGTCAGCGGCACATAGCTCAGGAGATTCACTCCCTTGGGGATCCGGTCCAAGCTGTCCAGGAACTCAGGGAACGTCACCCAATCCCACAACATCCCCTCTTGCATAGCCTTAAGGGGTATCGCCTCGTTGCGAGTGAGAGAAAGCATCGCCCTGTCCCGATGCTCGGGTTCACACGGAGCGAATCCGAAGCCACAGTTGCCGATGGCCACGGAGGTAACTCCGTGCCAGCCGGATAGGGTGCAGTAGGGGTCCCACTGGACCTGAGCGTCGTAGTGGGTGTGAAGGTCTACAAAACCGGGCGCGACAATTAGGCCTGAAGCGTCCAGGACCTTGGCGGCGCCGGCTGCCTTCAGTCCGCCTATCTTGGCGATCTTTCCGTTCTTGATGGCCAGGTCACTTCTATAACGAGGCGCCCTGGTCCCGTCAACAACCATGCCTCCCTTGATGATAATGTCATATTCTGGCATGTGGCTCCTTTCTCCGTTCTCGTACACCCTCAAACCGATTTTTGCCTTTGGATAGATGGAAGAAGAACACTTCAATAATCTTATCTAATTGGGTTTATGTCAATAGACTCTTCACATACACCCGTATTTCGTAAGATTCGTTGTCGAGAGAAGGGCTATTCTCAAGCGCACGTTGAGGTAAACCTGACTCCGCCCGCTTATCACCCTCGCCTTTCGGAGCGTCCCATTCGAATCCCCAGCCTGCCACAACCCACGTTGACACTGGGCAAGGTGTATTACTACACTTGCGTTAGCCAAATCAGGACTACTACCAAGGAGACTCTATGTCCGCTGGGCGAGAAATGGTCAGGAAGGCGCAGGCAGAGATGCCCAGCGCCTCCGCCCGAGAAGTCCACGCAGCCCGTGAAAACGGGGAGGACATCGTGGTCCTCGACGTCAGGGAAAAGGACGAGTGGGAGGCTTACCACATCCCTGGCGCCGTCAACCTGACCCGCGGACGGCTGGAAGGGTACGCCGAGGAACGGCTGCCCGACAAGAACGCCCGCATCGTCTGCCATTGAGGGGGCGCGGGCCGATCTTCGCTGGCAGCGAAGACACTCAGGGAGATGGGGTACACCGACGTAAGCTACATGACCGAAGGCATCATCGGCTGGAAGGAAATGGGCTTGCCCATAGAGCGGTCTGAGGAGAACGATGACAACTGAAGCTGAGAGGGTCACGAGACTCGAAACGGTTTATGAACAAGTAGACAGACGCCTGGACAGCATAGACGGGCGCTTGGACACCATGGATAGACGTTTGGACTCGGTGGACGGACGCTTGGATGCCATGGACAGACGTTTCGATGGCATGGACAGACGATTCGACGGCATCGACAGACGTTTGGAAGGCATGGAAAACCGGATCACTATGCTCATGGTCGCATCGTTTGCGGGTTGGGCCGTGATAGCCGGAGCAATCATCGGGGCAGGCTTCATATAAACGGCGCCCCCGCTGGATTCTACACATACAACAGGAGGAGTGATGACCACGACAGCTGACAAGAAACCCGAAAGCGAATACAAAGTCGTAGGGACCAGACCCATCCGCCACGACGGCGTGGACAAGGTGACGGGCAACGCACGCTACGGCGCCGACATCAACCTGCCGGGGATGCTCCATGCCAAAGTCCTGCGCAGTCCCCACGGCCACGCCCGCATCAAGTCCATCGACACCAGCAAGGCGGAAGCGCACCCCGGAGTCCGGGCCGTTTGCACCGCCGCCGACTTCCCCATCATCGAAGACAAGGTAATCGACTTTGCGGAACTGCAAGGCAATCCCCGCATGATGGCAGAAAACGTCCTGGCCCACGATAAAGCGCTGTACAAAGGACACGCCATCGCCGCCGTCGCTGCCGCCAGCCCCCACGAGGCCGAGGAAGCGTTGGGTCTCATAGAGGTCGAATACGAGGTCCTGAAGCCCGTTCTGAGCATCAATCAGGCCCTGGCCGACGACGCGCCCCTTCTCCATGATGACATGACCACCCGTTTCCGGGTGGACCGGTTTGGCCGCGGCGACGACACCGGCACGAAGAGCAACTTGGCCGGACACCTCCAGTTCGTCCGGGGAGAGCCGGAACAGGGCTTCAAAGAGGCCGATCTAATTGTGGAGCGGGAGCTGGAAACCCAGACCGTCCACCAGGGCTACATCGAACCCCACACCTCAACGGCGTCCTGGTCCTCCGACGGCCAGATAACCGTCTGGACGTCCACTCAAGGAACCTTCGCCATACGTTCTCTGACCGCCGCCATCCTCGCTGTTCCTGAGTCCACGGTGAAGGTCATCCCTATGGAAATCGGTGGAGGGTTCGGCGCCAAGCTGGTGGCCTACCTGGATCCGGTGGCTGTAATTCTGTCCCGGAAAAGCGGCAAGCCCGTCAAGATGGTCATGAGCCGCTCGGAGGTCTTCGAGGGTTCCGGGCCCACCTCCGCTTCCCGTATGCGCTGCAAGATAGGCGTCACCAAGTCCGGCAAGATAACCGCCGGAGAGCTGGACCTGTACTTCGAGTCCGGCGCTTTCCCCGGTTCGCCCGTGGGAGGCGGCGCCCTGACCGGCCTGGGTCCCTACAAGATGGACCACCTGGTGGTGAACGGCTATGACGTTGTGGTCAACAAGCAGAAGGTCCAGGCCTACCGCGCGCCCGGCCAGCCCCAAGCCGCTTTCGCCGTGGAAATCGTCATGGACGAAATCGCCGAAAAGCTGGGTGTGGACTCCATGGAGCTGCGGCTGAAGAACACCGTGGTCGAGGGAGACCGGATGCCCAACAACGTGCCTCACCCGCGAATTGGATGCAAAGAGGTGATGGAGGCTATGATAGCCCATCCCCACTACTCCGCTCCGTTGGAGGGGCCCAACCAGGGCAGAGGCATCGCTTTCGGACACAGGTTCAACAGCGGCAACGCGTCCTCCGCGACCATCCACGTCAACAACAACGGCACCATCAACTTGGTGACTGGAGCGGTGGACATAGGCGGAAGCCGCGCAGCCATGGCCATGCAGGCCGCCGAGGTGCTGGGAATAATGGCCGAAGACGTTCAGCCCACGATCGTGGACACCAACTCCATTGCCTTCACCGAACCCACAGGCGGCAGCCACACCACCTTCGACACCGGTCTAGCCACCATCCGCACAGCGGAAGACGTGATAAGTCAGATGGCGTCCCGCGCCGCCCTGGTATGGGAGGTCCAGCCCGAAGACGTGGAGTTCAAGGACGGCGTTTTCACCTGCGTCAAGAACCCCAACGACACCTTCACCTTCAAGCAACTTTCCGGACAGCTGATGCGCACCGGAGGCCCCATCACGGCCTCTGCTTCCGCCACGTCCACCGGCGTTGGGTCGACCTTTGGCGGAAACATAGTCGACGTGGAGGTCGATCCGGAGACGGGCAAGATAGACATCCTCCGGTTCACCGCCTTCTGCGACGCCGGAACGTCGATCCACCCCAGCTACGTGGAAGGGCAGGTGCAGGGAGGCACAGTCCAAGGCATCGGCTGGGCGCTGAATGAGGAATACGTCTACAACGAGGACGGGGCCATGTCCAACTCCAGTTTCCTGGACTACCGGATGCCCACGACCCTGGACGTGCCCATGATTGACGCCGAGATAGTGGAAGTGCCCAACCCCAGGCACCCTTATGGGATACGCGGCGTGGGCGAGATACCCATAATACCCCCATTGCCCGCCCTGGCGTTGGCAGTGAAGAATGCCATTGGAACCCCCATATACAGGCTGCCCATCTCTCCAGGCGCCGTCTTGGATGCGCTGGAAAAGAAGGAGAACGGCTAACCCCTCACCCCAACAGTGTCCCGGGAGAGAGGGAGCTAAACCGCTCTACTCTCCCCTCTCCCTAGGGAGAGGGGCCGGGGGTGAGGGCCGTCCCCGTCATTTTGGAGGAATGTGTGTACCAGAACTACAAGGTGTTTTCGTGCGACAGCCACGTCTTCGAGCCGGTGGACCTCTACCACCAGCGTATCGAAGATCGATTCAAGCCCAGGCTGCCCCACGAAGTTGAGGCTGATGGCGTCAAGTGGCGCATGACCGAGGGACACGCACCCTCCAGGCTCAAGAAACCGGTGTTTGAGGGCCTCGACGCGGTCCGCGACGAGGCTGGCGGATTCGTTGGAGAGACCCGCCGGGAAGACTTGCGTAAGGACGGGGTGGACCTGTCGGTGTGCTATCCCAACCGGGCGTTCAGCCTGCTGGCCACCAACGACGGCGAGTTCCAGCTGGCCATCGCCCGCGTGTTCAACGACTGGATACTGGAGACGGACCTGGCCCGTATGTCTGACGATTTCGTATTGTCGGCCATCCTGCCCCCCAAGGACGTGGTCCGGGCCAGGGCTGAGCTGGTCAGAATCGCCAAGACGGGGAAATTCAAGGGCCTGTTCATGCCGTCCTGGATAGAGGGCCAACCCTATGCCGGGAGCAGCATATACGACCCGCTGTGGGCCACCATTGAGGAGATAGGGCTGCCGGTGCTTTTCCACGCTGGAGTGGGCATAGACCCCAGGACTGCACGGGGAGACGGCGGCGCCATAATCAATTACGTCCGGGCAATAACCATCTGCTCAGAGCCCGTGCTCCAGCTGTGCTCATCGGGCATCCTGGAACGCTTCCCCAAGATAAAGTTCGGCCTCATCGAGTCCCAGATGAGCTGGCTCCCAGGCATCCTTCACCTGATGGACGAGGGATACCACAAGCACCACATGTGGGTCAGGCCCAAGCTCCCGATGCTGCCTTCGGACTACTTCCGACGCCAGGGCCATGTCATGTGGATGGACGACGAACCCGGTCTGCAGATGCGGGAATACATAGGGATGGACAGCATCCTCTGGGGCGACGACTATCCCCACCACGAGGGGACGTGGCCCAACTCCACCGAAGTGTTCGACCGCAGCCTGTCGGGCCTCAGTGACGACGAAAAGCGGAAGCTGCTCTGGGACAACGCCGCCCGCCTGTTCAACGTGGACCCGACGACGCACGAGCCGGCGCCTGCCGGCGCTTCTCTTCCGGTTGACCGATAGGTCCGGACCTTCCGGACCGGAGCGTCATGCCCTGGTACATCATACAGCTCTGTCCCTCCCTCCATTGTTCGTTGACAACCATTTTGCGCCTCAATACAATCGCCCAATCAGGCACGGACGGATCGTGAAGGTAATATTCACACCTAGAGGGGCAGCATATGGCCAATAATGGATTCAACGTGATGGATTCCGACATGCACATCTTCGAGCCCCCTGACCTTTGGCAGCGGTACATCGACCCAAAGTTCGAAAAACGCGCCCCAGTGGGACTGAACCGGCACCGGAGGGACATGGGCCTCACCCTGGACGGCGTAAACATCCAGTTCGGAGCCCCGCTGCTGCCCGGCAGGCCCCAGCCCGCCGCCAATCCTCAGGTCCAAGAGAGGGTTGAACAGGAGAGGAGAAAACAGGACGCCATCTACGCAGACGGTGAGGAGAACGGCTGGGACCCCGCTTCACAACTGAGGGCCATGGACACCGAAGGCATCGACATAGCCGTCCTCTTCCCCAGCCGGGGGCTGACCGTGCTGGCCATCGACGGAATGGACCCTGATCTGGCCCTGGCCATCTCCCAGGCTTACAACAACTGGCTGTACGAATTCTGTCAGGGAGGCCCCGACCGGCTCTACGGGGCCGCGATGATTCCTCCCTTCGACGTGGAATATGCGGTGACCGAGACCCGCCGCTGTGTGGAAGAGCTGGGCTTCAGGTGCATCTTCATGCGCCCAAACGTAGTCAACGGTCGAAACTGGCACGACCCGTACTACGACCCCCTATGGGCGGAGTGCCAGCGACTGCAGATTCCCGTGGGCCTCCACGAAGGGGCAAACCCACCTTACATCAACCAGGTTGGGAGCAGCCTGGGGTCCAACATGCTGATACATGCGTGCACCCATCCCATGGAGATGATGCTGGCGGCGGTGAGCTTTTGCGGAGGAGGAGTCCTGGCCCGGTTCCCAGAGTTGAAAGTCGGCTTTCTGGAGGCGAACTGCTCCTGGGCGCCCTGGCTTATGTGGCGTCTGGACGAACATTACGAGGCACAGGGATACCGCCAGCCAGAGCTTAAGAAGCCTCCCAGTGAACACTTCAAGGAACAGTGTTTCGTCAACATAGAGCCGGGGGAATGGCCAGCCAAGCACCTGGAAAACCTGGGGTATGGGGACACCGTGGTGTTCTCCACCGACTATCCCCACGGGGACGGCCAATACCCCCACGCGGTGGAAATTTTCCTCACAATGGACTTGACGGCCAATGCAAAGCGCAAGGTCCTGTGGGACAACTGCGCCCGTCTTTACAACTTCTCCTGAACAGCATGCCCCTTAGTGCTCCTTGTCCCTGAGTCCGACGCCCGCCTGGTTAGAGCACGCCCGTCTGTCGGGCGTAGTCCAAGACTAGCCCAGCGATGCGGGCGGGGTCTTCCTGCACCACGAAATGACCGCCGGCGATGGTCTTTACCTTGACGCCGGGCACTGTGTTCAGGAATTGCTGAGTGGTCGGGTTCTCCAGCCGGAACCGGTCGCTCTGCTCCGCCGCCACCAACGTCACCGGCATGTTCAGCCTGGCCATCCGCTCCCACACGTCGTCGGGCGTCTCGATAAGGTAGTAGAGGGCCTCCACTTCCGGCGGGCAGGCAAGTTCCACCTGTCCGTCATCCCTGTCGTGAAAGCCGCCGTTGACGTAGGCCCACAGGGACTCCTCGCTCCATGGCGCCAGCACGGGCCGTTCCCTGTATCGTTCGTAGACGGACTGGCGGTCCGGGTACACAGCCCTGCGATTGCGGGCCCTGTCGGCCAGCATCCGGCTCCGTTCGTGGGCGCCCGGGTTCTTCCGGTCGATGAGATTAGGCTCGATGACCATCAACGCTTTGACCCGGTCTTGACGTTCATATGACCCCAACAGGCTGACCCCGCCACCCCTGGAGTGGCCCACCACCAGACAGTCTTTCAGGTCGAAACCGTCCAACAAGGCAATCAGGTCGCTGGCCAGATCATCCCAGGAAAAGGGTTCCGTGGGATTGCTGCTATGCCCGTGGCCCCGGAGGTCCATAGAGATGCACCTGACCTCTCGGGACATGATTTCGGCGGCAGGTCCCCAGATGTCGGCACAGAAGCTCGAAGGATGGAGCAGAACGAAAGTCGGGGCGTCCTGGCCCCGTTGTGAATTCCATTCGAGGCAGTGGACCTTCCAGCCGTTGTTGTCTATGCAGTGACTTGTGGACATTCCGTAACGTACCCCATCCTAACCTTCCCCCAAAGGGGAAGGGACACTCCTACGCCTCCTCCCGGCGGGAGAGGGCTGGGGGTCGAAGGGAACCTAATCTCCGGGGGCCTCTTTGTATCGGCGGCCTCTTCTGACAGCATCCCTGTCTAGGACGTAGTCCATCACCGGAACACCGTAACCGCAGCTGGTGGATGTTTTTTCGACGACTATTTCCACCACCTGCCGGGGTTTGGAGTGAAGGCCCTCTGCGGGACATTCCAGCAGCCGGGCCGCGACAGGAGAGTCGTCCACCGGAGTAGACGCCGCTCTTCCATAAAGGCGGACTATGGCCGCGTCGTCAGCGTCGAAAGAGCAGACCATCAGGGTTATAGGGCTTCCTCCGTGAGAATGTCGGACGGTCTCGTTGCCGCTGCCTTTGTAGTCCAGGTAAGCCACACGGTTGGGGTCCAGTATATGGATCGGCACGCCGCCCTTGGGCGACAAGTTGATGGCCCCCTGCCCGTCGGGGCCTTCGTTCATGTCCGGGTCCGCTGTAGCTACGAAGAAAACCTTGGCGTTGCGGATGAGGTCAGCCTGCGCGTCGGTGATGGAGCTGAAGTAGTCGCCCATTCTTGGTCCTCCTGAGTTTGCGCTGGCATTTTATCACAGAAGCTCACCGGAGTGGCCTCAGTAGACCACCCGGCGTTCCTGCCATTGGTCCACCTGAGACTTCGTCGTACCCAGCAATTCAACCAACACGTCCGCATTATGCTGCCCCATCATAGGCCCTGGCGCCCGGATGGACGCCGGAGTTCCACTGAACTTCCAGGGCGGCCCTTGCACAGTCTGAGGCCCCATAAAGGGATGCTCTATGGAAGTCCACGTTCCCCTGTCGTTCAGGTGGTCGTCCGCGACCAAGTCGCGGCTGCTCATGGACGGAGCCGCGCAGACTCCGGCCTTCTGAAGCATTGCCGCTGCCTCATTCGCAGACCGAGCCGAAGTCCACTCAGCAATCAACTCGTCCAAGGCGTCATGGTTGCGGTGTCGCGAGACCGGGTCAGCGAACCGAGAGTCCGCCAACCACTCTTCATGACCTGTGGCACTGCATAAAGCCCGCCACTCCTCCTGGCTGGCCACAGAGATCGTCACCCAAGCATCGTCACCTTGGCACGGATAACATCCCTGGGGCGCAGCGCCCGGCTCCCGGTTGCCCTGGCTCTGGGCAACCCTCCCGTTCATTGCGTAGTCCATCAACGCCTCTCCGGTATACACAATAATGGACTCCCTGGAGGAGAGGTCTATAAACTGCCCCTCTCCGGTCTTCAGCCGGTGGAAGAGTCCCATGAGCAAAGCAAGAGCCGCCGTCGACGCAACCCTCGCATCTATGCTGTCGCGGAGTTCCGTGGGCGGGGCGTCGGGGTATCCAGTCAAGTGTCCCAGCCCGCTCATGGAATTGAACACATTGGCATATCCGGGGAAGGCGCTCTCCGGACCGGAAGCGCCGCCGTTGGAGATGGACACCATGATCAGAGTCGGATTGACTTCCCTGAGCCTGTCGTAGCTGAGGCCCAACCGAGCCATGACTCCTGGCCGCATGTTCTCCACGACGGCGTCGCTGACGGACGCTATCTTCAAAGCCAGCTCCACAGCTTCAGGCTCCTTGAGATTCAGCTGGACGCTTTGCTTGTTCAGGTTCAGCGTGTTGAAAACGGGGGAGTTTTCCGGGTCGTCGTAGGAATAGGGAGGCCTTCTGGCTCCGTCGACCTGCATCCGGCTTTCCACCTTGATTATCTCCCCTCCCAGGAACCCCAGGAACAGGGTGGCAAACGGACCGGCCAGCAGGCTGGTGAAGTCAAGGACGCGCACCCCAGCCAAAGCTCCTGTCGTCATATCACGCCTCCCTTGGCCAAGTCTGAAAGCTCCGTTTCCTCCATGCCCAGCAGGCCGCAATAGACATCCCGGTTGTGTTGGCCGAGGAGAGGCGCAGGACTATCCACCGCCCACGGGGTCTTGGGGAACCTGTAGGGACGGGACGGGTAGGTCAAGGCGCCAGTCTCTGGGTGGTCCACCTCCACGAAGAAGCCCCTGTCGGCCAGCTGGGGCGACCGCAGAACGTCCTCGGACGTCGCAAAGTAGGCCGCGGGGCATCCGCTGGGCGCCGCCTTGTAATAGACCTCCTCTTTGGTTAGCTCCGCCGCCCACTCTCCGATGATGCGGTTCACCTCGTCCCCGTGGCGTATGCGGTCGGCGCGGGTGACGTACCGCTCGTCGTCGGCCAACTCAGGACGCCCCATGATTTCAACCAGGACCCTCCACTGGCGGTCTTCCCTTGGGTACAGGATGACGTATCCGTCCTTGCAGGCGTATATGCCGCCGTATTCGTAGGTCCTGGACCGGTCCACCAGGCGCCCGTTCCCCAGATACAAGGTATGGGTCAGCCGGTTGAGGCCCATCGTGGACTCCTGGATGGACACTTCTATCCGCTGCCCCGTTCCCTGGAACGCCCGGGCATAGAGAGCGGCTATGGCCGCCGAGGCTGCCATCTGGCCGGTGTCGTAGTCGCCCAGATGCACCCCCGCCGCCACGGGCGCCCTGTCCGGGTTCATGGTGTACCCCAGTCCCCCAGGCAAGGTATAGCCCTCGCCGGAGGCGTGAAAAGTGTTTACGTGGCGGGCTTTCCAGAACGACCGGGGGCCAGTCAGACCAAACGGTGTGATGGACACGTGGACCAAGGCCGGATTTCTCTCTTTTAGGACATCGTAGCTCAGCCCCATCGACTCCATTGACCCCTCCGCCGGACCCGGAGGTCGGTCTTCCACCAACAGGTCGGCTGATTCGGCCAGCCGAAGGAAAAGCTCCCGCCCGGTGGCGGTGGATATGTCGAGCGTGACGCTTTCCTTGTTGGTGTTCAGGTACAGGAACAGCCCGCTCTTTTCGAGATCAGGCGCGTCATCCGGAAAGGGTCCAAAATGCCTGGCCGGGTCTCCGAATCCCGGCGATTCCACTTTGATGACCCTGGCGCCCATGTCGCCCAGGAGCTTGGAGCAGAAGGGGCCGGCTATGAAACCGGCAAACTCCAGAACCGTGATCCCATCGAATATCTTTGGAGCCATGCCTCTCCCGCCGGATCGCCCTGCTTACTTAGCCTTTGGATAATAAAGGGACGGCAGCTTGAACGCTAGCCCTCCGCTTTAGCGGTGACGACCCCTGTCTTGGCCTTGGGTGGCCGAACCGTCGTCATAAGCGCCGCCGCCGCTCCGTACAGTCCTAGGATTGTCCACCAGGACGATGCGTAGTCTCCGGAAAAGTCCCTCATGTATCCAACCAGCGGCGCCCCGACTCCGGCGGTCAGCAGCGTCACCGGAAGCACGACGCCGCGTATGGCGCCCAGGAAGGTCCTCCCGTAGTATTCCGCCATCATGTATGTGGGCACAATCATGAATAAGCCCACCGACGAGCCGAATATGAGCGTTGACGCGAACATGTGCAACTCCTGTGTGCCGAACACCATCAGAGTCGTAGACGAGGCGAACCCTATGAAAGCCCCCACCCCAAGAAACCTGACCGGAAACCGCTCCACCAGCCAACCCGACAGGAGAATCATCACCGTCGCTCCGGCAGCGTCCACGGAGAAGGCAAATGAGACCGTCTGGGCGTCGATGCCCCGTTCTGTCCAGAATGGGAACCTGTGTACGCTGGCTCCACCCTGGGCCAGCCCATGGAGCGCAAACACCACCATCAGCTTCCACAGGGTGGACTCGCGCCTCGCATCGGCCAGCGTCCAGGCATTCTCCTCAGAGGCAGCAATTCTCCTGGCAGCGGATGTATTGCTGATAGGTCTCGCGTCAGCCGACCTGGGGCCTCCGTCCACCTCCAGCCCCATGTCCTCTGGTTGGCGGCGCAAAAACAGGGCGCCCACGGGGATGCAGATGACCATGAAAGCGATGGCCATAATCCCCCACGCAGCTCGCCATCCCTCCTCATCGATGAGGAACTGGGTCAAGGGCACCAGGGTCACTCCGCCGACCCCCAGTCCCAGTGTGGACAACGCAAGGGCGCGGCCCCTGAGCCTTACGAACCACTTGGCCACGGGAACCGACGTTACAAGGCTGTTGGGAGCCGTGACTCCGGTCACTCCGATAATGCCGAATAGCAGGAAGAACTGCCAGGCTTCGCTGACATGGGATATTGCCAAAAGGCACAGGCCGATCACGCCCGCCGCTACAACTATGAACAGTCTGGACCCGTAACGGTCCAGAAGTCGCCCGACCATCAACGCTGACAGTCCAGCCGTCAGGTTTCGGGTGGTCTGGGCCCACCCGAAATCGGCCCTGCTCATGTCCAGTCCCTCCCCCATGGGCACGACGAAGGGGCCAAAGTTCAGCGTTCCCGTGGCCATGGTGGAGTAGTTGACCAGAAACATGGAGGCGACGATGACCCAGCCGTAGAAGATGGGGCCTCGTCTGAAGGGGTTCAATAGCGCCGCCAGCGCTTACCTAGGCAGTCCATTGGCTTGCAGATGCCTCAGCTCACCTGGGACCGGGATGGCAGCTCGACCTCCAGCCGAGCCGTCCCGGTGGTGTCGCCCCGCTGATTGTTGCAGCGGGTTTCACACTCCACCATTCGCCGGCCGTCCTCAATCCACTTGCGGGTGACTTTTCCCTCCACCCAGGTGGTGTCCCCTTCGATGTTGAAACGGCGCAGTTCGTTGTAATACTTGCGCAGAAACCCCTGGTCACCCATCCAGTTCGTCACAATCTGTGCCAGCCACGATCCCCTTTGCGGACCCAGGTCATAGATGCCAGGCAGTGCGATTATCTTGGCCATTGTGTCTTCCCAGTGGCCCCGGTGAGGGTGGTCGGGCACGCCCGTCTCCGGGTCCGGCTCGGCAAAGGCGGCGTGCTTCTTGAACGACTGCCACCTATGGTAGTGGGAGCCGCCGGGGCTGCCCCCGGCGCCCATATTGAAAGCGTCGAACCGCCCGGCTCCAAATATTATGTCAACAACCCGCAGCGGGCCGCGCACAAGGGGAGGCAGGACTTCACCTTCCGTCACGTCCTCCCAATGCCTGGGCTCGGCGCCCCTTATTTGTTCCTTGTCGTATGCGTCCCAAATGTCCTGCAGGTCCTCGTCGGAGTACCTGGGTTTCTCCACGCCCTTGTAGACGTCCCTCTCCCTGGCGGCGCGCCGCTCGGTCCTGACACTCCACGCCCTCCCCTTGGCCATAGCCTGCCCTCTGCCGTTGACGTACAGAGTCTGGGCCGACTGAATCACCACATGGCCGGCGTAGCTGCTTGTGGGCTTTTCCACCACGCTGTACGGCCGGTACGAAGCGCTTATCACGTCGCCCGGCTTAATGGGCTGGTAATACTCCCACTCGCTGCCGCCGTAGAAGGTGTGAACGCCCGGCAAGCCCCCCATGTTGGCCGCCGTGGTGGAGCGGATGGTCCACAGATACATGGGGAAAGCGATCATGGCGCCGTAGTGGGTGGAGCGTCCGTAGTCGGGATTAAGGTACAGCGGGTTGCGCTCTCCCAGACCCATCCCAAAAGTCCTGATGGAGTCGGCGGAAATTTCGCCTACGTGGCGGACACCGTGGTAGTAAACGCCCAGCCGGCCTCGAAGCCGCTGGATTCCCTCTGGAGTGATCGTTCCGAATGTGCTCTTGTCCGTCGCCATAAATTCCACCAAAAAATCCCTGGGCGGCTCTCTGAGTCGGGTGGACCTTATGGAACCCGACCCTTCTTGAGGGACCATTTCTCAGGTGTGCCTACAAGCTATCCAAACGATACAGACGGCTATATCCTTTGTCAAACCTGAAGAACTACACGCTAATGACAGGAGGCCGGGATAATCCGTAAACCAATATTATTTTCACGCCTGACGGCCCCTTGCGGCGGTCTCCCCATCCCTATAAACTCTCTCCCATTGGGCCGCAGTTGGGAGGGGCGGGGATGCGAATCGGCAGGTTCAAAAAGGGGAGGCTGACCGCCTACGGCGTGGTGGAAGGCGATGAACTCCTCGAAATCCGGGGCAGCATCTACACCAAGTTCCGCATCACCGACAACCGCTTCAATCTGGCTGACGTGAAGCTTCTCTCCCCCACCAATCCCCAGCAGATATGGTGCCCAGGCCCCAACTTCGCCAACGACGACGGATACGACGACCCCCAACTCCAACCATCCGATTGCCCGCAGCCCTGGCAAAAGGGGCGCAACTCCCTCATCGGACCCAACGACTACATCGTGCTCCCCAAGGACTCCACTGGAGAGATCCATGCCGAAGGGGAAGCCGTCGCCGTGATAAGCAAACTCTGCCGTCGCATCAGCAAAGAGAAAGCGCTGCGTTATGTTCTGGGCTTCACCTGCGGCAACGACGTCAGCGAACGCCAGTGGCAGTGGGACGACCGTCACCTATGGCGGGCTAAGGGCTCAGACACTTTCGCTCCAGTGGGGCCCTGGATAGAGACCGAGGCGTCTCCGCTGAACTTAGACGTGAGCGTAAAAATCAACGGTGAAACCGTCCAAAGCTCATGCACCAGCGAAATGGTCCACGACTTTGCATCCATCATCAGCTACATCAGCCAACAAGTGACTCTCCAGCCCGGAGACTTGGTCTTCTCCGGTTCTCGCGGCGACAACGCTCCCATCAAGCCCAATGACGTGGTCGAGGTGTCCATAGGCGGCATCGGGACTCTGAAAAACGCCGTCCGCATGGAAGACTGACGCCGCCCACCGTCGTCTAAGGCGCCCTACACTCTGCCACAACAAACCCGGAAACAAGAACATGGGCGCCTCGTCTGAGGCGCCCATGTTTGTTGGCGGCAACTCGGCGGCATATCCGCCGTTGTCAGTCTAGCTGATGCCGTACGTCCGGGCTGCGTTGTCCCAGACTATCTTCTGTTTCTCCTCATCGGTGCATCCCGCGAGCACCTCTTCGGCCACCTGCCGAGACATGGGGAAGGTCCCCTCGTCGTGGGGATAGTCGGCCCCGAACTGGATGTTGTCCACGCCGATGATGTCCCTGAGCCTCATGGTGTGGGGGTCCTGCTGGAAACCCACGAAACAGTTGGCTTTCCAGAAGTCGCTGGGCATCGCGTCGTTCTTGAACCGGACTGGGCACATGGTAAGCCTGTCGGTGTAGGTGTAGTCCAGGCGCTCCAAAAAGTGGGGTATCCATGACACTTCGTGTTCGATCACGCCAACCTTAAGCCCAGGGTAGCGCTCGAACACCCCGGCGAAGATCATGTCCCCTAGTGAGTTCCTAGGCCAGAAGTCCACGTTGCTCAACCAGGACGGAGTCAGTTTGCTGAAGTCCATGAACTCGTTTTCAGGTCCGGGCCTGTTGCAGCCGATGTGGAATGAAACGGGTATCTGAAGGTCCTGGCAGGCAGCCCAGAACGGCTCGTACATCTCATGGTTGTACCTCATGCCGGGACTTGGCCACACGGGGACCAACGCTCCCACCATGCCCATCTTCTTGCAACGCTCTAACTCCTCAATCGCCTTGTCGGGCAGCTCCGGGTTGATCAGGGCGATGCCGTAGAGCCGGTCAGGGTGGGCGGCGCAGTATTCGGAGAGCCAATCGTTGTAGACCTTGTGCAGCTCGTGCAGGAACTCCCGGTCCTCGATCCTGTAAAGATGGAGCCCCACGGTCGAGTAGTGTATGGCCTTGTCTATTCCGTCTATGTCCAGGTCCTTGACCCTTTCGTCGGGGTCGTAGGCCCCTGGGCGGAGGTGCTCTTCACGGGTGCGCGTCTTCCCGATTTCAACCCGGACCGCCGGGTCTTCTTCGTACCGCCGTCCGGGATGGGTGCCCGGGGACAGAGGCACCAAGGCAAAGTCTCCGTAGTACCACATGTCCAGGTCGTCCAGGCTCCTCAACCGGGGCGCCCTGTCCTGGAGGTTCTTGGGCAGCCGGGTGACCCACAGGTCCGACCGTTCGAATGTATGGTCATCGGCAGACAGTATCTTGTACCCCTCGAGTCCTTGAGCCATGTCCTTCCTCCTGTCACAAAGCTGCCTGTTGGTCAAGGAAACACGTCCTGCGTGTTCCGTAATGTAGATTACATTTTACTCCGGTTTGACCCCAAGGGGAAGGCGGGTTATCTGCCTTCCATCGCTGGCGGCCCTTTACGCCACGTACTGCAGCGTGGCTTCCGTCATGATATGGGCGGCGATGGTCAGGGAGTCCTCGTCTATGTCGAACTCGGCGCTGTGGTGGGGGGCTGTGATTCCCTTTGCGGCGTTGCCGCAGCCCACCAGGAAAAAGCAGCCGGGGGCCTGTCTCAAGAATAAGGTGACGTCCTCCCCCAATTGCAGCGGAGTTATGGTCACCACATTCTCGGTCCCAACCACAGTCTGGGCCACGTCTGTCACCAGCTTGGAGACCTCTTCGTCGTTGACGACAGGCGGCACACCAACAACATGGGTGAACTCACATGCGCCTCTCATCGCCTGGGCCACTTGGGAGGATATTTCCTCCACCCGCCGAAGTATGTAGTCCCTGACCGAGTCGTCCAGAGTCCTTATCGTTCCCGCAAGCTCCACTGTGTCCGAGACTACGTTGAAAGCCGTACCTCCCTGTATGGTGCCAAACCCCAGCACACCGGTGTGGGTGGGAGCGATTTCCCTGCTAAGAATCGTCTGGAGGGCCGTGATGACGTGGGCCGAGATAAGGATGGGGTCCACCGAGAGGTGGGGCATCCCGCCGTGGCCGCCTTTCCCTTTGATCGTCAAGCGTATTCCGTCGGCGCTGGAGAATATGGGCCCCGGCTGGGCGGTCACCTGGCCCACCGGCAGTCCGCTCCATAGATGGAAACTGAGCGTCCGGTCTACTTTGGGGTCCCTCATGGCACCGTCGTCAATCATCTTCTGGGCGCCGCTGGCTATCTCCTCGGCTGGCTGAAAGGCAAGCTTCACGTTGCCTTTCAAATGATTGCGGCGCTGGCTAAGCAGGTCGGCCACTGCCAGTCCCACAGCCATGTGCCCGTCGTGGCCGCAGGCATGCATCAAGCCTTCTACTTGCGATGAGTACGGTCGGTCCATGGGCTCCTGCACTGGCAGACCGTCCATATCTACACGAATCAGAACGGTAGGGCCTCCGCCCGAGCCCTCCAATTGACCCAGAACGCCGGTCTCTCCCACTCCGGTGCGCACGTTCCAGCCGAGGCTGTCCAGCCGCTCGGCGACCACCCCGGCGGTGCGGTGTTCCTGGAAAGCAAGCTCCGGGTTCCGGTGGAAGTCTCTGCGGTCCTCCACCAGCCGCTCTCGGATGCCAGCCATGTCTCCAAGCGTTAAGTTAGACATTGCATACCTCTGGAAGCTGGGGAGATTTTACCACAGCAGCCTAATCTTGCGAGTCGATACAGGCCGTAATATACTTCCCACTACTCGTTGCAGACTAGGGGTTGACGTGGAAGAGTTGCGCCTATTTCCTCTAAACACTGTCCTGTACCCAGGCATGCCGTTGCCTCTACGCATATTCGAGGAGCGGTACAAGCTCATGATTGGGGAATGCCTCGACAAGGAAGAGCCGTTCGGGGTGATCCTGATTAAAGAGGGGCCGGAGGTTGGCGGACCCGCCGCTGTCTACAACGTGGGCGTCGCCGCCCGCATAGACGAAGTGGAGCATCACGAAGAGGGCCGCATGAGCATCTCCACCACCGGCGAAAGACGCTTCAGACTTCTCGAAGTTATCCAGGACATCCCTTACATGAAAGGCGCCGCCGAATATCTGGATGAAGACCTCGGAGAGGACGCTGAAGACCACTATCCGCAGGCGTCGGAGATGTTCGGAAGCTATATCCAACTCCTGACCAGCCTCGGCGGGGGTTGGTTGGTAAACACGGAGGTCCCGGCAGAACCTCTATCACTCAGTTACACCATCGCCCACTACCTTGAGCTCCCCCGCATCGCACAGCAACGGCTCCTGGAGATTCCCACCGCCGGAGAGCGGTTGAGGTACGAGATACCATTGCTGGAAGGCGCGACAGAACGCCTCCGCGAAGCCATCCTCAAGCGCAACCCCTACCAGGGCCCCCGGCTCAACTAGGCGCCTCGTCAGCCCTGGTCTTCATCGTTGCCATTCGTGCCACGCGCCTTTCCTACACGTGGCCCCGACTAACGCCAAATCCGGGACACGCCGCCCTGCGGCGCCATGCCTGAGAAGAGCTCCGGGTGTATTATCTCCCCCAATATCTCCAGCCCGTCGACAAGACGCGGGCCTGAGCGGCTGAAGTAAGAACTGGCGTCGACCACGAACACCTTGCCCTCCCGCACCGCCGGAAGGGACTCCCAGCCCGCCCTGTCCTTGAACAACTGTAGCTCCTGCATAGCGCGTCGTGCGTCAAACCCACAGGGGCAGATGACGATGACTTCGGGCTGTTGATCCACCACTTTCTGCCACTCTACGGTGAAAGAAGGCTCGTTCTTGTTGCCCAGGCAGTCCTCGCCTCCCGCCATTTCCACCATTTGCGGCATCCAGTGGCCCGCGGCCATGACCGGTTCCATCCACTCGAGGCAAGCCACTTTCGGACGATGGGCGGCGAAAGAACCTATGCTCTTCACGCGCTGAATGCGTCGGTCCAGTGACTGAGCGTATTGTTCCGCGGCATCCTCAACGTTTGCCGCTCTTCCAACCTCACGAACATTATCCAGGACGTCCTCTATGGACGTGGGGTCAAGGGAGACGATTCGGGGCTTGTTGTCCAGCTTCTCGGTTGCGTCGGCCACCTGCCGCGCGGTTATCGCTCACTCGGCGCATAGCTCCTGGCTGAGCAGAAGATCGGGGCGAATCTCCAGGATGGCCTCTTCGTCTATATCGTAGATGCCCTTTTCTTCTCGAAGCCTCTCGGCGATCATCGCATGTATGTCGCTGCTGGAGTAGTCTCCGCCCTGGAAAATGCTGCTGACCACCTGCCGGACCTGCTTGGCCTGCGGGGGATAATCGCATTCATGGGTGACGCCGTAAAGGCTGCCCCCGAGACCCAGGGCATAGACTATCTCAGTGGCGCTGGGGAGAAATGAGCATATTCGCATAGCCGCCCTCTTTTACGTTACTTTGTAGCCCTTTGGAGCATAGGCCGCCAGGTTGGGGTCTCCGGGAAGGAATCCTCCCGCTCCAGGTGTCCCAACAAACTCCCCTTTTTCCATAACCACCCGGCCCCGTTGCATAGTGAGTTCCGGCATGCCCAGAAGCTCGAATCCGTCGAAAGCAGAGTGGTCGGTGTTCCCGTGCTGGCCGTCCACAGTGTGTTCCTTGGCCGGGTCCCAGACCACGAGATCGGCGTCGGCGCCAGGCTGCAGGACTCCCTTCTTGGGATAAAGTCCGAATACCTTGGCCGGGTTTTCGCAGAAGACCTGTACCATCCTTGGGAGGCTGATGCGTCCGGTGTTCAATCCAAGGGTCCAGACCACCGGCATCATGAACTCAATCGTATTGAGCCCGTGGGGCGCGTCAAAGATGTTGTCGCCTCCCACCGTCTTCTGTGCTACGGTGCGGCCCCCGGAATCGCTGGCGACCACGTTTATCGTTCCGTCAGCCAGCGCCTGCCACAGGGCTTCTCTGTCAGGGGCCTTTCGCGGCGGGGGGCCGACTTTTGCCAGCGGCCCCCGGCGGGACATCTCGTCGTCCGTCAAGGCCAGGTAGTGGGGGCAGGTCTCGGTGAACAGCTGTACGCCCCTGCCTCTGAACTCCCGCACCAGCGGTATGGACTCCTTGGCGCTCAGGTGCACCGAATAGAGAGGCGACCCCGCCACCTGCGAAAAAGTGGAGGCCCTGTAGAGTCCCTCCGCCTCCAGAATAGTGGGCTGGGATGGAGGATAGTATTCAGGACTCGTCTTTCCCTGCGATAGGTGGCTGTCCACCAGGTAGTCTATGCAGCAGGCGTTTTCGCAGTGGACCATGGGCAGCCCACCCTCGACAGCCGCCAGGTCCATAGTCTTGAGAAGACCGTCCTCGGTAATGGCCATGCCCCGCCGCTTGTATGCCAGGAACATCTTGAAGGAGATGACCCCCAGCTTCATGAGCTCCGGGATGGACTTGTCAAGGATGTCTTCGTCAGCGGCTGTGTAGGTGCCGTGGACTGAAAAGTCCAGATGGGAGATGCGTTCGCCCTCTTCGATAAACCCTTTGACCAGGTCGGTGGTATAGCCGTTGAAGCCCCATCCGGCAACGTTGCCCACGAATGCGATGACGGTGGTGATTCCTCCGTAGGCCGCAGTGACCGTGTACTGGTCCATCCTGTCGGAGTAGACGGGATGGCAATGGGCGTCAATGGCGCCTGGCAGGACATAGCGACCAGCGGCGTCAACAGTTCGAGAAGCCTCAACTCCGGACAGGTCAGGGCCCACTTGGGCTATCCTCTCTCCCGACACCAGCACGTCCGCCCGGGATATCCCCTGGCCGGAGACCAGAAGCCCTCCCTTTATCAGCACGTCTCCTCTTGGGGACGCCATGGGGCGGGCTACTCTTCAGAGACGACCGGGTTGGACAGGACGCCTATCCCTGGCACATCGATTTCCACGGTGTCTCCGTGGTTAAGGCCTGCCGGTTTGCCCGACGTGCCCATGAAGATCATGTCGCCGGGCTCCAGGGTCATCCTGCGAGACGTCCACTCTATGATGGCGGGCAGGTCGAACACCATCCCCGACGTGCTTTCGGCCTGGACCTCATTGCCGTTGATGCGGGCAGTGAGCATGGCGTCGAAGGGGTCTATCTCGTCGGACATGATGGGTCCCACTGGAGAGAAGGTGTCGGAGGACTTGGCCCTCCACCACTGGCCGTCTCCCCGTTGCCACTCACGGGCGCTCACGTCGTTGCCGCACGAGTAGCCCAGCACATACTCCAAGGCCTGCTCCTTGGGTACATTCCGCGCCCGCTTGCCGATGATTACCACCAGCTCGCCTTCCTCTTCCACCGTCTCCGCGTCCCTGGGCCGGATAATGGGGTCGCCGTGGGCCGCAAGAGACGACGGGGTCTTAAGGAAGATGAGGGGCTGTTCCGGAGTGGGTCTGTCTCCAAGGTGGCTGTAGTAGTTGAGGCCCACCGCCAGTATCTTCGACGGCGCCGTGGGAGTAAGCAGCTTCACCTCGGACAAACCGTGGGTGTGGTCGGTGACCTCGTATGACTCGAAGGGCGTTGTGGTTATCTCGCGAACGGTGTCGCCGTCCACCACTCCATAGGCTACGTCTCCGTGGGCCAGGTAACGTGCAAACTTCATGGCTTCCTCCTAAGGCTCGTAAGATTGGTCTCTTTAGGCCGTTCGTCTAAGGGGTCTGTAATACCAGCTTGCCGAAAAAGTCGCGGCTTTCCATGGTGCGGTAGGCTTCCGTGGCATCTTCCAAGGGAAAAGTCTTGCCCACCACCCCCCGTATGCCGCCGGTTCTTATTACTCGCATCATGTCGCCGAAACTGCGCCGGCTGCGACCGCCGCTGCCCAGCAGGGACAAGGGCGTGCCGCTAAGTTGGGAGAGGTTCAGGGCGTAGTTGGCCCCGGAGTGAGTTCCGGTGATGACCAGGCGTCCCCCGGGCTTGATGCAGGCCAAGCTCTCATCCCACACGTCCGCTCCCACACTGTCGAAAACTATGTCCACTCCCTGGCCGGCGGTGAATTCTCTCACCACCTTACTGAAGTTGGGGGTTGTGTTGTAGTTGATGCCAAGGTCTGCGCCCATCTCCTTGGCCTTGTCCAGCTTCCAGTCGCTTCCCGCCGTGGTGATGACCCTGGCGCCCACGTGCTTGGCGATGGCTATGGCTGTGGAACCGACTCCGCTGCCCGCCGCGTGGATGAGGATGTCGTCCCACGGCTGCAGTTTTCCCCGCTCTATGAGGCAATGCCACGACGTATGAGTTGCCACCGGGAAAGCCGCCGCCTCGTCGAACCCCATCCAGTCGGGGATGACGTGGGCGTTGACGGCGGGAACAACACAGTATTGCGCGTGGCCTCCGTCGATGTCGGACCCCAGCCTCATCTGATTGGGGCAATACTGGTCGACGCCAGCGCGGCAGCTGTCACAGGTGTAGCATTTCACGCGGTTGTCAATGAGGACCCGGTCACCCTCCTTGAGCCAGTCCACGGTGGGGCTGACCTGGGCCACCTCTCCAGCCATGTCGAGGCCGAATATGCGGGGCAGGCTCCGTGTGTTGGTCCGCCCACTGATTATGTAAAGGTCTGCGTGGTTGAGGGCCGACGCCCGCACTCTTATGACGACCTCACCCGGCCCGGCCTCGGGATCAGGTCGGTCTCCGTATTTCACGTTGTTCAGGTCGCCCGTCTGTTCGAGATAGATGGCTTTCAACGCTGGCGCTTCCCCCTTTGCCCGCGGCGCCGCTCATGTCTGCGCCTGCCCGTATCTTACCCCAGGGGCCAAAGCGCGTCAAAGGCGGAGGGTGAGTCACGTGGGGTTCAGAGGATTTATCACATTCAAGCCCTCATAGGCGGCGGCTTCACACAGACGATCGTCCGCACAGACAAAATATAATGGAGGCACGACGCCGGTCCGAGCCACTAGACATCCCGCTAGTTGAATCGCGTCGTAGGCTTTGAGAGGATGAGAATCAAGCAAACGGGACGCTTCCTCCATCACTGCCGAGTTTGAAGGCTGCACGAGATAGAACGATGATGCGTTCTCATCAATCTGCTTGAGGATCCGATCCGCGTCAGGCGCCCGAATGTCGCCCTGCCGCTCCCGCCTTCTGATCGCTGAACGGAACTCAACCAGGGCAACGTCCAGTATGATGAATTGTGCAGCATCCTGAGATTCAACCAATCGGAGCATCTCCAAGGATCCCTCTTCCTGAATGTAGAACTTAACCAGTGCGCTGGTGTCGAGAAAGTAACTCCCCATCGCTGGTTAGCGTCTATCGTTAAGTATAGTTTCCGATACCGGACCGCCTGAAATGGGGAATGGTTTGAAACTTGGGCCTTGTTTCAGAATATTAGTCTGAAACCTAGGATGGCGTCGATTGACTCGAATCGCTGTAACCGGATGCAGAGGTTGGTATGCGTTGGGCACCTGGCTAGTCAGAACCAACCCTTGTTCTGTAGCCCTCCGCAACAGTGAGCCGCTGGTCATCGGATCTCGAGCCCAGCTGTATTCTTTTTCGGGGAGAAACTGGTCGCGAAACCACTTCAGGCCGACAAACGGCCTTGTCGCTTCGGCTTCTTTTAGTTCGTCAATCAGTTGAACAATTGCATCATCGGCATCAAATGGCGTCGTCGTACCCTCCAAGGTGTCCATCTCGGATTCGGCTTGGAGTTCAGGAAAAGGAACAAAGCTAATGACAACTTCGTAACTTGCCGGATCGAAATAGCTCGCCGCCGCGTCCTCTCGCAACTTTCTATTGTCCTGAACCCTACGAAAGCTCACCTGTGGATTGAAACCCCCAGCTGACAGGTGCCTTAACGCCTCAAGTTGAGGCGGCAAAGACGATGCGGGCAGGCTAGCGAGACTTTCTTCAATATCTTTCTGTAGCTCTTTTATTTTCATTTATTTATTTCCTTAATATCAATATATTACCATGATAATACCAAATATAAGCCTTCTGTCAATCATACTCTCAGGATACTCGTCTCCCGCCGAAAAGCTATATCATGCCCTGCCCCTCGCCCGGTTTGGGTCATAGGCCCGCAGCGTTCCGTATATGCTGTATAATCGTTGGACTCCATCCACAGTCGACACGCCGTCCAGCAGCGTACACAAATTTCGATGCTCTTCCTTCGCTTCCGCCCTATCCCCATGCGCGTCACTGGTTCTTACATAGCGCTTGCTGCTTTGGCTATTGCTCTTTGCGGGGTCCTGGCGTGCACGTCGGAGTCGGACGAGACCGCAGCGCCCGCCGCCGGACTACGCTCTGGCCAGCAGATATTCGCCTCCACATGCGCCGCCTGCCATGGGATCGACGGCCAGGGTCAGGAGAACTGGCACGTACCAAAGGAAGACGGCACGCTCCCGGCTCCTCCACTTAACGGCGAAGGCCATACGTGGCACCACGGAGATGGGCTTCTTTACCAAATCGTGAGCCAGGGAGGAAAATCATTGGAGGGCCCGGATGTCCCGAACTTTAAGAGCGGGATGCCTGCCTTTGGAGACCTCCTTACCCATGAAGAAATCATCGCCGTATTGACGTATGTCAAAAGCCTTTGGGGAGACAAAACCAAGCGAGGCATTTCCATCCGGGAGTCCCAAGCTGGAGCAAGCGAACTGGACCCGTTCCCGGCGCGGAGTAATTAACCACACCGGTAAACCGTCTTCTCATAGGAGGCGACTAGGACAACATTTGACTAATTATATATGAGTCTATTAGACTGCTATTATGGTTAAACGACTGCAAGTCCTCCTAGATGAGGAGGAGTACTTAGAGATTCAAGGGGTTGCCCGGAGGCAACGAGTGACCGTTGCGGAATGGGTCCGGCAGGCGCTCCGTAAGGCCAGAGGAGACAGCCCCGGAACTGTCGATGTCAAGCTGCGTGCCATTGCCGACGCAGCACGCCATCAGTTTCCGACAGCCGATATAGAGACCATGCTCCGGGAGATTGAAGAGGGACAACGCCTCCTGTGATTTTCATCGACTCCAATGTGCCGATGTATCTGGTAGGAGCTCCCCATCCGAACAAGGACCGTGCTGTAGCCGTTTTAGCCGGGTTGGTGCGAGGCGGGGATCGCTTCGTAACCGATGTCGAAGTCTACCAGGAGATACTTCACCGGTACACAGCCATCCTGCGACTTGATGCTATCGACGCCGCGTTCGAAAGCCTGGATGCCATCGCCGACGACATCCTGACCTTTGGAATATCGGAAGTACGCGCTGCTAGAACGTTGATCGGCTCCCTCGACGGACTCTCTGCGCGGGACGCTCTACATGTCGCCGTGATGCAAAAGGCTGGGATTGACCGGATTATGAGTTTCGACAGCGGGTTCGACAATTGTCCCGGAATCGACCGCTTGAGTTGACCTCATCTCCTCGGCATAACCTCCTGTTGACGATCCAAAACATGACCGCATTGCCCACTCCAAAGTTGAATGCCTAGATCCTGACGCTTACTTCCTTAACGCAACCTGAGCCCATACCACGACCCATCCACGCAACGCCCCTTGCCCGGCCTGGCTGGCTACACTACACTTCCAGTCAATCCGGTCCAGGTTGGATAAGGAGTGTCGACATGAGCCTTCCGGTTTTCGATGTTGCGGGCAAGAAGGTCCTATGTGTGGGGGCAGGGCGAGGTATCGGCAAGGGCATTGCGCTGGCCTTCGGGGAGGCTGGAGCAGACGTAGCGGTTACTGGCCTCACGCCCGTCGGGGCCAACGCTGTAGCCAAGGAAATCAGGGCGATGGGGCGGCAGGGCCTGGCCTTCCACGGCGACGCCACCAAGGCTGCAGACATGGACCAACTGGCCGATCAGGTATTGTCTGCGTTCGGCCGTCTCGACGTGCTGGTCAATTGCGTTGGTGACGCCATTCAAGCGCCGGTCGCCCCACTGCCCGATGGAGGCCCACCCGCCATGTCGGAGGAAGACTGGCATCGCATCATCGACATCAACCTGACCGAAGCGTTCCAGGGCTGCCGCGCTTTCGGCCCTCACTTCCTGGAACGGCGTCAGGGTTCAGTGATAAACATCTCCGGCTGGGCTTCTTTCCGCGGCATGGCGCGGCGTTCCGCCTACGACGCAGCCAAAGCTGGGCTCATGCGCTTCACCGAGTGTATCGCCCAGGAATGGGCGCCCTACAACGTCCGGGTCAACGCAATTGCTCCGGGCCGCTTCCCCGACAAGGACCAGCTTTCCGAGGACGCCTACCAGCAGCGGCAGGAGCAAGCCAGGGACACGGTGCTGCTGGGTCGTCTGGGCGAACTGAAAGAAGTTGGATACCTGGCCGTATACCTGGCGTCCCCTGCCGGAGACTACGTAACGGGCCAGACCTGGGCCATAGACGGCGGCATCAGTATAATGTCTCCTTAGAGGAGTGGAATGGGCATCTTTTCCGTAGAAATCCAAGTGGGAGACCTGGAAGGGGTCAGATACGAGACTCTCACGGCCCTGGTCGACACAGGCGCCAGCCATCTTGTGGTTGCAAGAACTGTGCTTGAGGCTCTGGGCGTTCAAGCAGAAGAAAGCCTGCCCTTCGAGTTGGCTGACAATCGTGTGTTGGAAATGGACGTCGGCCAGGTGCGGCTTAGAATAGACGGGAGGGAGAGATTAACCACTGTGGTGTTCGGAGAACCCGGAAGCGGCGCGCTTCTCGGCCCAACGGGCTTGGAACTATTCAATCTGGGAGTGGACCCAGTGGGTCAGCGACTGACTCCAGTGCGAGGGCTTCTGATGCGGAGGACCCACAAACTCAAAGAGGCGGCTCCAAGTCAAACCCTATGACTCTCTCGCACCATCGGGCGACCGCCAGCAGTTTCGGTTCCCCGAAACGGGTTCCCGCAAGCTGCACTCCCAGCGGAAGCCCTGAATCGCTGAGTCCCGAGGGCAGGCTGACCGTCGGCAAGCCCGCAGAGGTCCACGGTCGCTGGAACACCGGGTCTCCGGTGGTATTAAGGTCCCGTGGGGCGGGCGTCGGCGTCGAGGGCATTATCAGTGCGTCATAGCGGGCCGCCAGGGAGTTCAAGTCAACGCTGAGACGCCTCCGGTGCCGCTGGGATTGGACGTAGTGGACAGCCGGGACCAGCATGCCCGTTTCTATATTAGCCCTGAGCTTGGGACCGAAGTCGTCGGCCCGCACTTTGTAATTGGCTTCGTGGAAGGCGGCGCACTCCACGTTCATCACGATATTGTGGCTTGGGAAACAGGTCTCGAAGCTTTCTGGAAGCTCCACTTCCTCCACGACCGCTCCGGCGTCTTCCAGAGCCTGTACCACTGACTCAGTGTGCTCATGGACTTCCGGATAGCACACTTCCATGAAAAACTCCCGCAGTAGACCCAGCCTTGGCTTATCAGGAGAGTGGTCCAGACCCGTGACGTAGTCCTCCACAGGCGCCGTAGACGAGCCCGGGTCTGACGGATCGTGCCCGCTCATGGCCTGAAGCAGCAGCGCCGAGTCCTCCACCGACCGCACCAGTATCCCCACGGTGTCCAGGGACCAGCTCACCGGTATGACCCCGTGGCGGCTGATGCGTCCATAGGACGGCTTGAGGCCGACCACTCCGTTGTAGGCTGCGGGACGGCAGGTCGAGCCTCCTGTCTGGGAACCCAGGGCGCCGGCGCACATCCTCGCAGCCACAGCCGCCGCCGAACCGCTGCTGGAGCCGCCCGGTGTGTGTTCCGCACTCCACGGGTTGTGGGTCGGGGACGGGTCCGACGTGGCGAACTCCGTCGTTACAGTCTTACCCAGAACCACCATGCCAGCTTCCCTAAGCCGTGCGACACAGGTGGCGTCGTATGACGGTGTAAAGTCCTGGTATATAGGGGAGCAGGCGGTGGTCTTCAGGTCTTTGGTGTAGAAGATGTCTTTCAGCCCAACGGGGACTCCATGAAGAGGTCCTCTGGAACCGGAGCTTTCCAGTTCCTTGTCCAAAGCCGACGCTGCCGCGAGGGAGCCTTCACGGTCGATGGTCACCCATGCTGTAAGTTGAGGCTCCAGGCGCTTGATACGCTCCAGCAGGGCCTCTACAAGCCCATAGGAGGCCACGGAGCCTTCACGTATGGCTCTACCCGATTCGGCCAACCCCAGGCGGTGGAGTTCAGTCATATTCTCTCCCTCTCTGAGACCTTACCTCTTCCCACTTGAGGGGGAAGATTGAGATGGGGGTGAATGGGATTTACCTTGTCGTCGCTGAAGGGCTACCCAACGGTCTCCCTCCTCAGAGGAGGGTTGGCGTAGTCGCTTGTCACAGGAAGAAGGCGGGCTCTTCTTCGGCGCTGGGCGGATTGGCCATGACAGCGTTCACACTGCTTGCCATGTCCACGAGGGCAGGGTCCAAAATCTCAGCCCGTTCCTTCCCCAACAGCCTCTGGGCAACCCATCGGAGCTCTTCAGTCAGGGTTTCAAGGGGAGTCTGTGCCATCGCCAGTCCCTACTCTGCCGTCTCTTCGATGACAATGCTCTCGATCACCACGTCGTCAATGGGCTTGTCACGAGCGCCCGCCGCCGCTTCTGATATGGCCACCACAATATCCTGGCCCTCGGTCACCTCACCGAAGATCGTGTGTTTCCCGGTGAGCCAGGGCGTGGGCACGGTGGTTATGAAGAACTGGGAGCCGTTAGTGTTCGGACCAGAGTTGGCCATGGCCAGCAGCCCGGCCTTGTCGAACGCCAGCCCTGAAACGATTTCGTCCTGGAACTGGTATCCCGGCCCGCCCGTGCCGGTGCCGGTGGGGTCTCCACCCTGAATCATAAAGTCCTTGATAACCCGATGGAATATAACGCCGTTGTAGAAGCCGTCGTTGGACAGCTTTACGAAGTTTCCCACGGTGACGGGAGTCTGGTCATCGAAAAGCTCAACTACTATGGCGCCCTTGTTGGTGTTTATCGTGGCTGTCACTATGATGTTCCTACTTTCTTCAGGTTCGGCGGTCGGGGTTGCGGTAGGTTGGGGTGTCGGGGTGGATGTTGGCGCGGTGGTCGGCGTGAAAGTTGGGTCTTCGCCGCCGCAAGCGGATACAACGGCAATGGCGCCTAGCGCCCCAATGAGCAGCGCGGAGGCCACAATTTTCGAAACGACGGATTTCACGGCTGCTAATTATATCCCAGCGCCGCCCATCCGTCACTACGGCAGCCTGTTGACCAATTCTCACTCAGCGTCGTCAATACGGGGTGGCGTAATAGAATCGAACGAGAACCATGAACAGTAGAGACCCAGGACACCAGTCACATCTTCCCGGGCGGCTACTCCCTGACCGCATCAAGAACTCGCTGCGGTATTACGTAGAGTGCGTCGGGAAATATGAAGGACAGCGCCAAGCCCAGGCGGTGGAGATCCGTCATATTCCCTCCATCCGGGATCGAGTGGAATGAGCGGTTGCTCGAGGAAGAAGGCGGGCTCTTCCTAGGCGCCGGGCGGATTGGCAATGACGGCGTTCACACTGCTTGCCATGTCTACCAGGGCAGGGTCTAGAATCTCAGCCCGCGCCTTCCCAACAGCCTCTCCGCCACCCATCGAAGCTCTTCAGTCAGCGTTTCAAGAGGCGTCTTTCCCACCAACCGTCCCTATTCCGCAGTCTCTTCTATGACGATGCTTTCGATGACTATATCGTCGACGGGCTTGTCCCTGGCGCTCGTCGCCGCTTCGGAAATGGCCATCACTATGTCCTGGCCCTCGGTCACCTCGCCAAAGATGGTGTGTTTCCCGGTGAGCCAGGGAGTGGGCACGGTGGTTATGAAGAATTGAGAGCCGTTAGTGTTTGGACCTGCGTTGGCCATGGCCAGCAGTCCGGGCTTATCGAACGCCAGTCCTGAAACGATTTCGTCCTGGAACTGGTAACCTGGCCCGCCCGTGCCGGTCCCGGTGGGATCTCCCCCCTGAATCATAAAGTCCTTGATAACCCGGTGGAATATGACCCCGTTGTAGAAACCGTCATTGGACAGCTTGACGAAGTTCTCCACTGTGACGGGAGTCTGGTCAACGAAAAGCTCAACTACTATGGCGCCCTTGTTGGTGTTTATCGTTGCGGTCACTGTGGTGTTCCTACTTTCTTCAGGTTCAGCGGTCGGGGTGGATGTGGGTTGAGGTGTCGGGGTGGACGTGGGTTGCGGTGTCGGAGTGAATGTGGGTTGGGGTGTCGGGGTGAACGTGGGTTGGGGTGTCGGGGTGGACGTGGGTTGGGGTGTCGGGGTGGACGTGGGTTGGGGTGTCGGGGTGGACGTGGGCGGCGTAGTCGGCGTGAAAGTTGGGTCTTCGCCGCCACAAGCGGACACAACGGCGATGGCGCCTACCACCCCAATGAGCAGCGCGGAGGCCGCAAATTTGGAAAACAGAGATTTCACGGTTGCGAATTATATCCCAGCGCCGCCCGTCCGTCACTACAGCAACCCGTGTGTATAGTTAAAGGTAAGGACGCCACGACCGGGACCGAGGCGGGGATTGACCGCCGATTGGCCCGCGTCTACACTGCAAACTTGGAACAGGGTGAAAGGAGCGGTATGGACTGCCCGCGTTGCGACGTTGAGTTGATAGTAGAAAAACACAAAGGTCTGGAAGTGGACAGGTGCTCCCAGTGTGAAGGGATGTGGCTTGAGCATCATGAGCTGGGCGATTTGGAAGACACCGTTTCCGACGATGTCTCCAAGGGCAGCCTGATGACCTGGTCATACGGCTCTGACCTTCTCTGTCCACACTGCAAGGACCACATGAAATGGTTCAGGTACCGCTACTACGAAGTGGAGATGGACTACTGCGAGCAGGAACACGGCTTCTGGCTCGACAAGGGCGAGGACAAGCACGTCCTGGAAGTCATGGACAAGAGGAACAAAGACCTCAAGAGGTCGGCCACCGCCGAGCAGAACTGGGAGAAGTTCCTTTCAGGAGTCAACTCCAAGTCATTTGTCGACAAGGTCAAGAACATGTTCCGGAAATAGGCTATCCCAACAATCAGGAGCGAGCTATGGCCGACCAGCGAGCAAAAGTCGTTTTCCAAGCGATTCCAGCCTACAAGTCAAGGGCGGAAACAATGGCCCTCGCGGCTCCGCCCGAAATCGACTTCGTCGTCGTGGATGCGAATCTACCCGAGGAAGAACAAATCAGGCAGTGCGCAGGCGCCGCGGCGCTCATCATCACGCCAAACACCTTTTCCTTGAATATCCTGAGGGGATGCCCCTCAGTCAAGCTCGTGCAGACCATCAGCGCCGGCTACGATCGTATAGATGTAAAAGCGGCCGGCGAGATGGGCGTGCTGGTGGCCAACAACGGAGGGGCCAATGCCATCTCCGTGGCCGAACACGCCCTGACGCTGATGATGTCCGTGGGACGGCACACCATGAATCACTGGCACAATACGGTAAAGGAGGGCAAGTGGCGTCAGAACATGGCCGGTCCGATAACCGAACTCACCGGAAAGACCGTGGGCATAGTCGGACTGGGACACATCGGCAAGCAAGTCGCCAAGCGCCTTACGGCCTTCGACACCGACACCGTCTACTATGACATAGTTTCCATTCCAGCCGACACGGAACGGGAGTTGAACGTCCGGCCCGTGGAATTCGACCAGCTGCTAAGAGAGTCGGATATTGTGAGCGTCCATGTGCCGTTGAACCGTCAGACCACAGGCATGATAAGCACCCGGGAGCTGGGTATGATGAAGCCGACAGCCTATCTCATCAACACCTGCCGCGGCCCGGTAGTGGACGAGGCCGCCCTGTACGAGGCTCTTACCACCGGAGTCATCACAGCCGCCGGACTGGACGTCCTGGAAGAGGAACCTACCCCGGTGGACAACCCACTGTTTGGGCTGGACAACGTGGTGGTGACGCCTCACATGGCGGGCAACACCCAGGAGAGCGAGGTGCGCGCCACGGCTTTCGCAATGGAGAACATCCAACGGATGTTGTCAGGCCAGGAGCCTGAGTCCCTGGTTACGCCCGAGGACTAGTCTTCGCCTAAGCGGAGGTCAGCCGCACGGGATACACTGGGTCCGCCTGACGCAGCTCAGGTGGCCACACAACCGCTTTCCTTCCGTGCTGCCATTGGACTATTACCACCGACCTTCCCACCTGACGGCCCGTTTCGGGGTCAATCTTGAACCGACCATAGAACGTCCTGAAGTCCAGGGTGGATGCGTGGGCGCGTAGAATTCCGTTGTCCAGCGAACCCGTTTCTTCGACGCAACGCTGGGCTATCAGCCCAGATGCGTACGCCTGGGCCATCGCGTAGTCTCCGCCGCCAGGCAAGAACATGGAGTGTCTTGATCCTAGGGTGTCGACCGTGGGACCGTAGTCGGGTTTGTAGACCGCAGACGGTTCCCACTGGCTGGGTCCCATGTAGCCCTCAACGGCCCCGCCCAACTCCTTAGCGAACTCGGCCACCCCGGCCACCACCACACCTACGGCCCCGCACTCCAATCCAGACTGTGACAGGATCCGGGCCAGAGCCAGGTCGTCTTGAATCCTGCCCACTCCGATGACCACGTCGGGCGTTGAGGCCCGCAGTTCTTGGAAATCCAAGGCTGACTCGTGGAAAGGGGGCGTGTATCGAACATCGAAACATACCCTGAACCCCTTACCACGGGCGTAGTCCACGGCGCCCTGCACCACGGCCCTCGGGAACGAGCCTCGCTGGGATGCTATCACGGCCAGCCTGGAGGCGGAGGCGTCCGCTTCCCTGGCGATGTCTATAACCCCTTCAAGGTAGCGGCTAGCGGGCGTGAGGACTCCGACAACCCACCTGTATCCTTTAGCATATATATCGTCGGAGGCGCCCCCGTGGCACCAAAGTACCCGGCGCAACTCCTCTGCCACGGGGGCTGCCGCCAAGCTTAGGGAGCTGGCGTATGGCCCAAACAGCAGGTTAACCGCATCCTGGGTGATGAGCCTCCGGGTGACTTCTGAGGCCGTCGCAGTGGAGCTTTCGTCATCGTACCAGACCAACTCGACCAGACGCGTAGCGCCTGCGACGGTGAGACCCCCGTTAGCGTTGCAGTCCTCAACCCATGCCTGGGCTCCTCTCAACGCCTGGACGCCCTGGCTGGCGAACTGCCCTGTGAGGGACGCAGGCATCCCCGCCCTGACAACGTTGTCAGGCATGAGACCGCCCCAGGGCTAGGAACCGTCGAGGGGCCTGAATATGCCGAAGGAGCTGGTGTAGCCGTGGAGGAAAGTGGAGCCACTCACCGGGCCTATCTCTCCGTTGCAGAAGAAGCCGCCCAAGGGCAAAGGCCCCAGCTTGTCCCGGAACATATTGGTGTCGTGGTCGGGCTGGCCATAGAGGTGCTCACCCCGGCCCAGGCAAGAGAACAGCAACGCCCCTTCACTGTGGCTACCGCTGTCGTACCGGTTCAAGAGGTTTGCCAAGTCCTCCGACGAGGTGATGGCATCCCGAAGATGGAACTGGACTCTCTGACCCTCATGGAGCAATTCTCCTATGGCCATAGCGCCGGTCCGCCCGTCCATGCCGATGATGTTGCGCACCAGGAAGTCGCCCTGCTGCGGGTTGTCTACGAAGTCATCCATCAGGATGCCCAGGAACAGGGAAGTCTGCATCAACTCCTGGTCACGCTGCGAGGCCGACTGGAACATCTCTCTCACGACTTCCAGCGGGGGCCGTTCGTCCAACTCTCTCAGAATGTTCTTGTCGCTTTTGGTCACCGACATAAGAGGACCCACGGGGCGACATCCCTGGGCCACGATTGTGTCCACCACAACGTTTCCGGACAGGGCGACGCCAATGACACCGGACCTGAACACTTCGTCGCCCAAGAACAGGGCGTTGTCACCTTGAGTGCGTCCGCCGCTGGCCAACCCGCCAATCTTAACGCTGTTGGGATAAGCGTAGTCCATGCCAGCCAGCAGGTTGCCGGACGCGAAGCTGAACGGGTCCGCCAACAGGAGGAACTTGGGGTCCGCCTCAGATGACACTTTCAGGGCCTTTTCCCACTCATCCGGCGCGGCGTCCAAGTCGGGTAGGTCCGAGTCCTCCAAGTGAAACGGAGTCATCTCCACGTCAGGCATATTGGCGACGGTAATCGAAAGGCCGGGCCTATGCTCCACTTCGCGTCCTCCGCCTATCACTCCTCCGGCGGAGCATCCGAATATCCTGACCGAGCCCATCCTGCTTCTAATCATGTTGGAAAGCTCGCCGTAGCCCACGGAGAAGTGCTCCGAAAGGAACACCGCCACCAAGTGGACTTCCAGGTCTCCAATTTCTTCCATAACGGATTGGACACACTGGTCCAACGCCGACTCCATGTCGTCCAGGTCAGATACTGCAGACGCCAACTTCATGCCAACCTCCATTCCAGAGGGTACACGGGCCACAGGACAAGCGGCCCCCAAACGTTTTGGGCCATTATATCAGACCACCGGCGCCGTGGCGCCCACCCCGCCTGGCGCTCTAAGCGGTTATCGGAGACAATAGGGCCATATAGCCGCCGGGAGGGACGATGCCCAATCGCTTGATCAACGAGACCAGCCCATATCTTCTCCAACATGCCCACAACCCCGTGGACTGGCGCCCCTGGGGCCAGGAAGCTCTGGACAAGGCACAGGCCGAGGACAAGCCCATCCTTCTCAGCATCGGCTATTCCGCATGCCACTGGTGCCATGTAATGGAGCGTGAGTCCTTCGAGGACGATCGAATCGCCGGCATGATGAACGACAACTTCGTCTCCATCAAGGTGGACCGGGAAGAGCGTCCCGACATCGACAACATCTATATGAACGCAGTCCAGGCCTTGACCGGAAGCGGCGGATGGCCCCTGACCGTGTTCCTCACCCCCGACGGCAGACCGTTCTATGGCGGCACCTATTTCCCCCCCGACGACAACAGAGGCATGGTCTCCTTTCCCAGGTTGCTGACGGCTATGGCCGACGCCTACAACAACAAGAGGGGCGACGTGATACAAGCGACACAGCAGCTTATATCAAGGGTGCAGCAGATGTCTGAGGTCCCCCGGGCCCAGGAACCCTTGAGTCCCGACGTTCTTCACCAAGCCTTCCAGAACCTGGTTTCCAATTACGATTTCCAGTACGGAGGGTTCGGGTCAGCCCCCAAGTTTCCTCAGCCAATGACCTACGAGTTTATCCTCCGCTACCACAAGCTCACCAACAGTCCCCGGGCTCTGGAGATGGTCGAGTTGGCTGCTTCTCGGATGGCCACTGGGGGCATCTACGACCAGATCGGCGGAGGATTTCACCGCTACTCCACAGACACCTACTGGCTGGTGCCCCATTTTGAGAAGATGCTGTACGACAACGCACTTTTGGTCAGGCTGTTCCTCCACCTTTTCCAAGCCACTCGGAACGAGTTTTACCGGCGCATCGCCGAGGAAACCCTGGACTACGTGATTCGAGAGATGCGGGACCCCGCCGGAGGCTTCTACTCCAGCCAGGACGCCGATAGCGAAGGCGAGGAGGGCAAGTTCTTCATCTGGAGCAAAGACGAACTGACTCTTATCCTGGGAGAGAAGGACGCCGACCTGGTAGGCGGCTATTGGGGAGTTTCCGAGGCGGGGAACTTCGAGAGCCGCAACATCCTCAACGTACCCCAGGGAGCCGAGTCCTACGCTGCTGAAGCGGGCATAAGCCCTGAGGCGCTTGCCGGGGCGGTCTCATCGGCCAAGGCCAAGCTCATGGAAGCCAGGGAACGGCGCATCCACCCGGGACGTGACGACAAGGCCCTAACGGCATGGAACGGCATGATGCTCCGCAGCTTCGCCGAGGCCGCGTCGATCCTGGAGCGGGACGACTACAGGCAGGCGGCCACCGACTGCGCCGAGTTCCTGCTGCGCGAACTCGTCAGCGACGGTCGGCTGCTCCGCACCTACAAGGACGGGAAAGCTCACCTGAACGGATACCTGGAGGACTACGCCTATCTGGCCGACGGACTCCTATACCTCTATGAAGCCACCTTCGACGACCGCTGGCTCAATGAGGCAAGACACTTGGCTGATGGCATGATCGACTTGTTCTGGGAGCAGGGCGAGAATGGGTTCTACGACACGGGCCGGGACCACGAAGACTTGGTGGTGCGGCCCAGGGACGTGTTCGACAACGCCACACCGTGCGGAAGCTCGGTGGCCGTGGACATGCTGCTGCGTCTTTCGGTGTTCACGGGAGACGGAGAATACTCCCGCCGGGCGTCCTCAGCTCTCAGGGCCATGCGCCAGTACCTCATACGCGCTCCCAACGGCATGGGACACTGGCTGTGCGCTCTGGACTTCTACCTGTCCACTCCCAAGGAGATAGCCATCGTGGGCGACCTTGACGAGCCGGCGACCAAGACGCTGCTGCGCACTGTCCATGGTGACTGCCTGCCCAACAAGGTTCTGGCCGGCGCCTCGCCTGAAGCAGCCCAGGTCAGTCCATCCTCAACGCCCCTGCTCGAGGGCCGCACTCTGGTGGACGGCAAGCCCACCGCCTACGTGTGCCAGAACTATGTCTGCCAGCTCCCCGTCACCGATCCCGAGTCCCTGGCCCGGCAGCTGGAAGATTAGGGGGAATCTTTGCGGACTACTCCGCGTAGAATCAACCGTCGAGGGTAGCCCGACATCCAACACCAACAGGCAAGACTAGCCTACCCACGCCCCCCGTTTGGATGTATAATTGGGCAGGTTTTTGAGCGGCGGACGCCCTCACCCCGACCCTCTCCCAGAGGGAGAGGAGATTAACATAGGATTCCATACCACACCTTTGGAGGAACTCATGGCTGACAAGCAGGCTATTGAACAGGCAAAGGAACATTTCGGCGCCGTACTCGAGCAGCAGCTGGAGCGGGTCGAACGCTTGAAGGCGGAGCCGGACTGGATCGACTACAGCGGAGTAAGCCCCATCATCATCGGGATGCTGGGCGGAGACGGAATCGGACCCTACATCGCCGTCGAGTCCCAGACCGTATTGGAACACCTCCTGAAAGACTCCGTCGCCAGCGGCAGAGTCGAGTTCCGAGTGCTAGAAGGCTTGACCATCGAGAACCGGGCCGAGAAGCTCAAGGCCATCCCCGACGATGTGCTGGCCGAAATCCGGGACTGCCACGTCACTCTGAAGGGACCAACCCACACGCCCGAGAGGGGAGACGGCTGGCCCAACATCGAGTCGGCCAACGTCGCAATGCGGAAGGAACTGGACCTCTTCGCCAACGTCCGCCCGGTGCGCATTCCCGCCCAGGGAATCGACTGGACCTTCTTCCGTGAGAACACCGAGGACATGTACGCCGTGGGCAGCCAGGGAATCAACGTCACCGACGACCTGGGAATCGACTTCCGTGTCATCACCAGCCAGGGTTCGGAACGTATCATCGAGGCCGCCTTCTCCCACGCCAAGCGGACAGGCAAGGACAACGTCACCATCGTCACCAAGGCCAACATCGTAAAGACCACCGACGGCAAGTTCCTGGACATCGCTCGGAAGGTTGCCGAGAACTACCCTGGCATCACATGGGAGGGCTGGTACATCGACATCATGACCGCCGCCCTGATAAACCCGGCCCGCCAGAAGCAGTTCCAGGTGCTGGCGCTCCCCAACCTGTACGGCGACATCCTGACCGACGAGGCGGCCCAAATACAGGGCGGCGTCGGCACCGCCGGAAGCGCCAACGTGGGCAAGCGCTACGGCATGTTCGAGGCCATCCACGGTTCCGCCCCCCGGATGGTCAGGGAGAACCGGGCCCAGTTCGCCGATCCTAGCTCCATGATGCGGGCAGGCGCTATGCTGCTGGAGCACATCGGGTTTGAGGCAGAGGGAAGCAAGCTCCACAAGGCCCTGGACGTCTGCGGCCAGTACGAGCGCAAAATCACCATGACAGGCCGTGACACGGGCTCCACTGGCAAAGAGTTCGGCGAATACATCATGGCCACAGTGGCCGACTCCAGCCTCGACGCGCGCTGGGAAGAGTACGTCTACGCCTAGACCCGCTTCACACACGATAAAGCCGACAGGAGACTGATCAATGCGCAAGAAAGTGACGGTCGTGGGCGCCGGCAACGTCGGCGCCACCACCGCGGAGAGAATCCACGCCTTGGGCTATGCTGACGTAGTCCTGGTAGACGTGGTCGAAGACATGCCCCAGGGAAAAGCGCTGGACATGCTTGAGTCGGGGCCCGTACTGGGGACCGACGCGCAAATTACGGGCAGCAACGGATATGAAGCAACCGCCGATTCCGACTTGGTGATTATCACCGCAGGAATCGCCCGGCGCCCTGGAATGAGCCGCGATGACCTGTTGCTCACCAACATGGAAATCATAGGCTCGGTGACTGAGGAGGTGGTCAAACATTCTCCCAACGCCATCCTGATTGTTGTAACCAACCCCCTGGACGCAATGGTCCAGCACGCCTACAACATCAGCGGCTTCCCCCGGGAGCGGGTGTTCGGTATGGCCGGCATCCTCGACACCTCCCGGTTCCGTACGTTCATTGCCCAGGAACTGGACGTGTCCGTCGAGGACGTTCAAGCCTACGTGCTCGGAAGTCACGGCGACGACATGGTGCCGCTGGTCCGGTACACCACCGTGGGCGGCATCCCCATCTCCGAGCTGCTGTCCGCTGACCGCATCGAGGCTCTGGTGCAGCGCACCAGGCAGGGCGGCGGAGAAATCGTTGCGCTGCTGAAGCAAGGAAGCGCCTTCTACGCGCCGTCGGCAGCCATAGTCCAGATGGCCGAGGCAGTGCTGCTGGATAAAAAGCGCATCCTGCCTTGCTGCGTTTACCTGGACGGCGAATACGGCATCAAGGGCCTCTATGTCGGCGTGCCAGTCAAGCTGGGCGCGTCAGGCATGGAGCAGATCATCGAAATCAGCCTCACTCCCGAAGAGAAGGCCGCCCTGGACAAGTCGGCCGCCAGCGTCAAAGAGCTAATAGAAGTAATGGAAAAGGCGGATTCGGAAGGCTGACGCCTCCCCCCAATCTCAACTACAGGGAATTCCGACAATGACAATGGAACCAAACCGGGAAGCCGAGCTTCTGGCTAAGGCTTCCCGAATTTTTCCTGGCTCCAATACGGGCAACCCCATTCTGGGCGCCGAAAGAGTCCTCGTCCTCACCAAAGGCCAGGGGCCCCGAGTGTGGGATGCCGCCGGCAACGAATACATAGACTACCTGATGGGTTCCGGTCCACTTGTCTTAGGCCATTCCCATCCCAGCGTCGTGGAAGCTGTCGTGGAGGCCGTTGAAGGGGGCAGCACCTTTTTCGCGGTCAACGAAAAGGCCATCCTTCTGGCCGAGGAAATCGTCAGGGCCGTTCCATGCGCCGACCAGGTCCGGTTCACTACCAGCGGCACCGACGCCTGCTTCCAGGCCATGCGCATTGCACGGGCCCACCGCAGGCGGGACAAGATACTCAAGTTCGAGGGCGGCTACCACGGCACCAGCGACTACGCGCTGATGAGCCTGAATCACCCTGCTGCACAACTAAGAGACTTCCCCGAGCCGGTCCCCAACTCGGCTGGAATACCGGCGGCCGTCGCAGATACGGTCCTCGTAGCTCCTTACAACGACATAGAAACCGTCGCGGCTATCATAGAAAAGAACCACGACGAGTTGGCGGCGGTCATAGTCGAACCCCAACAGCGAGTAATTCCCCCGGCGCCTGGGTTCCTCCAACAGCTGAGGGACGTCACCACACACTATGGGATACCTCTGATTTTCGACGAGGTGGTCACCGGGTTCAGGTTGGCCTATGGAGGGGCGCAGGAATACTACGGCGTCATTCCCGACCTGTGCACCTTGGGCAAGATAGTCGGCGGCGGCTATCCCCTGGCCATCGTGGCTGGACGGGAAGAGCTGATGTCGGCCTTCGACCCATCGGCCCAGGAGACTGGGTCTTTTGTGCCTCAAATAGGCACCCTCAACGGCAACCCAGTGGCGGCAGCCGCAGGCCTGGCAACCCTGGCCGAACTCAGGAAGGAAGGCGCCTACGACAAGCTGCACGCTTTTGGCGCTCAGTTGAAAGAAGGAATCGCACAAGTCTTTTCCGAGGCCGAGATACCGGTTGTCGTCGTAGGAGAGGCGCCCATCTTCGGCTTCATGTTCACAGACCAACCTGTGAACGACTACCGCGACACCCTCAAAGCCGACGCCGGTAAGATGGTCGAATTCACCCGACTCTTGCTGGACCAGGGACTGCTCAAAGGCTGGCCGGAGAAGATGTACGTTTCCCTGGCCCATGAGCACGAGATTGATGCTACACTGGAAGCGTTCCGCAAAGCGGTCCAGGAGTTGAAAGACTGAACAGGGAACACTAGGCCATGCGTGTAAAGAAGAAGTGGTTTACGGCAGAGGAACTGGTCCGTCTCCCGTCGGATGGCCGACGCTTCGAGCTAGTGAAAGGGGATCTGTACGAGATGCCGCCAGCGGGGGCCAGGCATGGCAAATTCGCTTTGAGAATTGGGGCGAGGTTGGAAGCATACGTACTTCTCAACAGACTCGGCCATGCTTTCGGCGCCGAAACAGGATTCATCATCAGTCGCAACCCGGATACCGTGCTGGCGCCTGACGCCTCGTTCGTGTCCTATCACCGGCTGCCGGAAGAGGACGTGCCGATAAACTACCCTGAACTCGCCCCCGACTTGGCTGTAGAGGTCAAGTCCCCTGGAGATTCCAATCGAGAAGTACGAGAGAAGGCTGACCAGTGGCTTGCTGCGGGAACGTCTGCGGTATGGGTCCTGGACCCTGACGGCCGTACCGCGACCGTATATGAAACAGGCCTAGCCCCGCGAATTCTATCCGAGTCCGAGTCTCTGACCGGCGGCGTGGTGGTCCCCGGCTTCGAAGTCTCCGTCCGAGAGTTGTTCCAATAGAACCGGCCTGACCAAGAGGGCGTATACTAGGCTGTATTCTCCCCCCAGGACTGGGAAATGGCGCATCCTTGGGCCAACGTCTTTATTCTAGTTGTAGGCGGCCTTTCGCTCCTTAGCGGCTTCTTTGGGCTGTTGGGAGGCTCTCCCGACTGGGCGTCCGCCACCATCACACACCGCATCTCAGGGTTTGCCGTCGTGGCTCTGCTCATCTGGAAGGGCCGCAACGTCCTGGCGCCGCTGACCGACCTGCGTGGATGGAAGCGCAGACCCGCGCTGTACCTCGGTTCCATCGCCATGCTCCTAACGCTGCTGGCGGCTCTCGTGCTGGGCGTAGTCTGGAGCCACGGCGGTTACTTCTCCTACAGCGGCCTAAGCGGACTCAGCTGGCACATATACCTGTCGCTGTTCCTGGCGCCGTTCGTAGTCTGGCACGTCTTCAAACATTCCTACAGCCTGCGACCCCGGTTCTGGGTCGAACGCAGGTCGTTCATCAGATTGGCCGGGCTAAGTCTGGTGGGACTGGCCCTGTGGCGCACGGGGGAGCTAGTAGCCCAGACCTTCGAGCTTCCAGGAGAGGACCGACGTTTCACCGGCTCTCATGAACGAGGCAGCTTCACCGGCAACGCCTTTCCCACAACATCGTGGCTGAACGACGACCCGGCTCCCGTCGACGGGGATACATGGCGGCTTAAGGTGTCGGGACTGGTGGGACAGGAACTTGATCTCGACTTGTCGGACCTCGGAGACCGCTATGACAAGCTCACCTGCACCCTGGACTGCACCGGAGGATGGCACTCGACCCAGGAGTGGGAAGGGACACCCTTGCGAGATGTACTGGAGTCCGCCGGGGTGGAGTCAGGCGCCGGCAGCGTTACGGTACGCTCCATCACGGGTTACCAACGGAAATTCTCAATGAAAGAGGCCGAGGGACTTCTGCTTGCCACCCACGTCGGCGGAGACGCCATCTCCCACGGCCACGGCTTCCCTGTCAGGCTGGTGGCGCCCGGCAAACGCGGTTTCGAGTGGGTGAAGTGGGTGGAGTCCGTCCATGTGAACGACACCAGCAAATGGTGGCAGCCGCCCCTGCCCCTTACCTGAAGTTGCATCGAGACTGCACATCTACAACGCTTACCTCGGCTCGGTCAGCGGTTGCAGGATGTCCAACACAGTCTCTATCTGGTCTAGCCCTTGGCTGATGGCACTGGCGCGGAGGAACATCTTGCGAGTGTAAAAGAAACCGTGGAGGGTGTTCGCCACATGCCATAGACCCGGCAGCTGGGGATTGTCCGATATATCCTCGGCTTGGTACATGACCGTAAAAAACTCGTCGTGCTTCTTGTACTGCCAGCCTTGGGCTTCCGCGACTGCCTTTGCCATCCAGGCAACGGCGCCCCAGCCCTTTTCCGACGCCTGATGCAAATCATTTGAAGCCAGATAGTCCCGTGCTTTGGCCAGGAATATTCTGGATTGTCTCCGATAATCGTCCACGGCGGCGCCACTCTGTTCAAACGGTTCCATAGGTGACGTTTGAGTCATTCGATATATCCTCCGTCACTGTTGTAAAGGTAAATGGCGACCACCTCTGCCCCTTACCTGAAGCAGTCCCTTAATTATGCGTCCACGGTCAGCATTCTGGGACTTAGCCTTGGGTCACGCTGGTCCAGACAACCGGCGAGTTACGAGCCGAATACCGCGCGGCGCAAAGTGTCGTTAAGCCGTGTTTGCCATCCCTTACCACCCGCCCGGAAGTGAGCCGTTAGGTCGGAATCGAGCCTGACAGAGATGCGCTCCTTGGTCGGGGCTTTCTGCTTACCGCGTGTGCGGTTGTACTCTTCCACAATGTGGGGAACGACTTCAATGGCGGGGCGGGCGCGACTGAAGTCCTCGTCCGTCCACTCAGGAGCGTCGGGGTCTAGAGCGATGCCCCGATTGATGTCTTCCTCTTCCTCGTCTGTAGGGCTGATATGCGTCGGCTTAAGCTTCGGCATATTTCCTCTCCTCTCGTTTGTTGGCTCTCCGCAGACTAATTATGCGCCTTATGTCACCGCGTTCTATGAACACTACGTGGTACAACCTGTCTTCCATGTACCCGAGGGCTGTCCAGCGAAGCTCACCCTGCCGGTCGCTAGTGACAACTAGGGCACCGTTTCATTCGAATCCTTCGATTGCTACGAAGTCAACGCTGTGTTTCTCTAAATTGGTCCTGCGCTTCGCCTCGTCCCATTCGTATATCATGCATTATACTTTAATTGTACAGACAATAAAACAAGGAATCAGGGCAGCCCACTAGAGGGTTCGAAGAGTAAGCGCGGAGATGCCGCCAACCAAACCGCGAGCTACCAGACGCCCCCGATTTTCTCTACAACCGACTTCGGGGAGATGATGTGCCTTTGGAGGCCCATCTCCGAGGGGAAGAAGCCCATCGCAAGCCCGATCAACTGGGGTAGATGAATGATGGGCAGGTCGATTTTTCGCTGGGTTTGGGTCATGGCCTTGGGTTGGTATCCGTCCAAGTTGAGGTGGCAAAGAGGGCATGGCGTGACCATGGCGTCCGCCCCCTGGTCCACAGCTTCTGACGTGTGGTTGCCCACCATTGCCACAGAATTCCGTTCGTTGATGGTTAGGATGGGGAAACCGCAGCATCGACTCTTTCCCTTGAAGTCCACCACTTCGCCGCCCAGCGCTTCGATGACCGTTTCCAGGGAGGTCTGACGCTCCGGGTTCTCATCGAATCCCAGGGCGTCCGACGGGCGGATGATGTAACAGCCGTAGAAAGGGGCCACCTTCAGGTGCCGGAGAGGATTGGTGACGCGCTGCTTTATTGCTTCCAGTCCAATGTCCTCCAGCATGACCCAGAGCAGGTGCTTAGGTTGCGCGGTTCCCTTGTATTCCAGGCCCTCCGGCTCAAGTTCGACATTGACCTTTGCCAGATATTCGGGACTGTCCTTGAGCCTCTTGTTGGCCTGACTCATAACGCCTTGGCAGGTGGAGCAAATCACCATGATTGGCAACTCCATCTTCTCCGCCATAGCAAAGGTGCGGGCGTTCAACACGTCTCCCAGGAACTCGTTTTTCTCCTGGAGCACCCCGGCGCCGGTGCATGAGGCCCCGGTCATCTCTTCAAGCTCTATGCCCAGCTTTTGACAGACCAGTTTGGCCGCCGGGTAGAGCTCGGGGCATCCGCCCCTGGAGACGCAGCCTGGGAAGAAAGCGTACTTAGGCATATGTCATTAACCTCGGATCGTGAAGTAGTTTGGGCGCCTACTTGTTCAGCTTCTTGAAGATGTTCCTGACGTTCTGGACGTTCGGGATGCTCTTGTGGAATATGGGCGGCATCTTGCGCCTTCTGAGGGCCATCAGCCCGACCGGCGCGAAGCTAATAAGAGCCGGCAGGTTAAGCAATCCCCACGTCTTGAGGGGCAGAAGTTTTTCGTCCAGTGAGCCGCTGTGACTGACCAATTCGGTGAAGGCGTCTGTGTGTCGGGCTCCTGTGTTGTTGGTGTAGCCCAGCTCCATAGCCTTGTCTCTCATGACCATGATACGGTCCATGGGAGCAACGCCCTTGGGACACACCTCGACGCATTCGTAGCACCGCGTGCAGTCCCAGATTCCCGTGGCCTCGCTGAGCCCTTCCAGCCGGTGGTCGTCGGCGTCGTCTCTGGGGTCTCCCACGAACCTGTACGCCTTGGCCAGAGCCGCCGGGCCTGCGAAGTCCGGATCGACCTCAAGGACTGTACAGTCGGAGACGCACGCGCCGCACATTATGCAGTTCATCACGCCTGCAAGATGCAGCATGTCCTCGTTGGGGGCTATGTACTCGGCCTCCGGCTCCGGGCCTCCCGGTTGGAGCCAGGGTTCCACCGACTTGACCTTGTCCCAGAACGGAGTCATGTCAACTACCAGGTCCTTGACGACCGGCATGACTCCGGCCGGTTCGATGACTATCTCCCCGCCTTCTTCACATATCGCCGATGCCCGTGTCTTACATGCCAGGCCAGCGTGCCCGTTGATGCGCATGGCGCAGGAGCCGCAGATGGCGCTCCGGCAGGAACACCGGAGCGATAGGGTCCCGTCCATGTCTTCTCGGATGGTGATAAGGGCGTCCAGAACGGTCGTGAACTGGTCTATCTCCACCTGGTACTCCGACCAGTAGGGGCGGGGATTCTCCGATTCGGGGTCGAAGCGCTTGACCTTGACGGTTATCTGCATCAGTACTTTCTCTCCTCCGGGGTCCATTGTGTTATGACGACTGGCAGCGTGGAAAACTGCGGGCCGTCTTCCGAGTAGCTCACTAGAGTGTGTTTCAACCAGTTCTCGTCATCCCGCGTGGTGTAGTCGGTGCGGGAGTGGGCGCCGCGGCTCTCCTTGCGCTCTATGCCGCTGATGACGATGGTCTCGGCGCAGTCCAACATGAAGCCGAGCTCCAACTCAAATATCAGGTCGGTGTTGAACGTGCGGCCTTTGTTCTCCACTGGGACCTTTTCGTAGCGTTCTTTAAGGGGCCCCAGGGCTTCCAAGGCCGTCTTCATGCCGGCCTCGTCCCGGAAGACTCCCAGGTAGTCGTTCATCACTGTGCCCATGCCCAACCTTATGGACGCCACCCGGTCGCCGTTGGCGGGACGGTCGAGGATCGCCTGGAGCCTCTTCTCTTCATTCTCAACCAGGGCTTCCACATTGACGGGCTTATAGTCCTTGTTCTTCCCGACTTCTGCGGCGTGGACTCCCGACCTCCGTCCGAAAATCACCGTGTCCAGAAGCGAATTGGCTCCCAGGCGGTTGCCTCCGTGCACGCTTACGTTGGCGCATTCGCCAGCAGCGTAGATGCCAGGGACCCGGGTCTGCCCGTCCACGTCGGTCTTAATGCCGCCCATGTGATAGTGCATCCCAGGCTGTATGGGGATGGGTTCTTTCGTAATGTCGATGCCCACTAAGTCCAGTCCTATGTCGTATATCTGGGAGAGCCGCTCCTTGATGAGCTGCTCGCCCAGGTGGGTGCAGTCCAGCAGGACGCAGCCGTCAATGCCGCGCCCCGCGGCTATTTCCGTGGACTCGGAGCGGGAGACCACGTCCCTGGAGGCCAGCTCCATCATGCTGGGAGCGTAACGCTCCATGAAACGGTCCCCCTCGCTGTTGAGCAGGTAGGCCCCCTCTCCTCTGGCTCCCTCGGTGATAAGGACTCCGCTGCCCTTGAGGGTGGTGGGGTGGTACTGGACCATTTCCATGTCCATGAGGGGGACTCCGGCCTTGTAAGCCAGGGCCATTCCGTCGCCGGTCACGATAAGGGCGTTGGTGCTGGGTTCGAAGACTCGGCCCAGGCCTCCTGTCGCGAGGATGACCGTCTTGGCCTTGATGACGTAGATGCGGCCTGTCCTGATTTCCATGGCCACCACGCCGGAGCATTCGCCGTCATCCAGGATCAGGCTGGTGACGAACCACTCCTCGTAGGACGTCACTTCGGACTTCATGATTTGCTCGTGAAGCACGTGGAGCATCGCCTGTCCCGTGAAGTCAGCGACGAAGAAGGTCCTAGCCCGTCGCTGGCCTCCAAAGGCCCGCGTTCCCAGCCGTCCTTCGTCGTCCCTGTTGAATATCACGCCCATGTGCTCCAGTTGGATGAGGGCGTCGCCCGCCTCTCGGCACATGATTTCGATGGCGTCCTGGTCACCCAGGTAGTCGCTGCCCTTGATGGTGTCGAAGGCGTGTTCTTCCCATTCGTCGCCACGGTCCGTCAGGGCTGCGTTTATGCCGCCCTGGGCTGCGTTGGAGTGGCTTCGCACCGGATAGACCTTGGAGATCATGCCTACGTCGGCCCCCGCCTCCTGGGCGGCCAAGGCGGCTCTGAGGCCGGCGAGACCTCCGCCGACCACGAGAACGTCATGCTCTAGCACGGTTCAATCACCTCTATTTCGTATCGAGCGGGCGCATCCGCGCCGGGGATGTATAGCCGGGCGCCCTGCGAAAATGCGCCCACATTATACCACGCCCAACCAAGCCCAAGAACCTAATCGGCCACCTTTAACACGTGGTATGCCAGCATCAGGGACGCGATGCTCTTGGCGTCAGATATCTTGCCGTCTCGGATGAGTTCAGGGACCTGGGACAATGGGACCCAGGAGAGGCTTTCGATTTCCTCGTCATGGTCGGGTTGGTGGGCCGGGTCTCCCGGGGCAAGCTCTGTAGCAAGGAAGGAGTGCATTTTCTCGTCACAGAACCCGGGTGTAGCCCAGAAAGTCGCCAGCTTCTCCAGCCTACCCGCTGTGAACCCAGTTTCCTCCTGCAACTCTCTGAGAGCGGCCTCTTCCGGAGTCTCGCCAGGCTCCATGCCCCCGGCGGGGCACTCCATCAGCGTTGCCTCGGCTGGTTTCCGATACTGGCGCACCATGAGCACGTTTCCGTCGCTGTCCAGCGGCGCTACACATACCACCGGCGCGTGCTCCACGACCTCCCGCGTGGCGATTCTCCCATTGGCCATGCGAACAGTGTCGACTCTCACGTTAAGAATCTTGCCCTCGTAAGCCATGCGGCTCTCTATGGTTGTTTCCCGGTTTTTGTCGTTCGCAGTCATCGTCAGTATTGTATGGCCCTCGTGCTGCTTTGCCCGCCTCCGAAACCCAACCTCTGGGTCAGGCTCTGGTAGAAGGCGTTGGGCGGAAGTGCCCTCAGGAATTTGGTCTTGTTGGGGCTCCTCTGGACTCTTATGCCGTCTCCCTGGGCCAGTTCCAGGTCCACGTATCCGTCCACGCTAAGGGTTGCCTCGTGGTCAGTTTCTATTGTCAGGTCAACCACGGCGGTGGGGGGAAGCACGAGCGCTGGGGCGATTCCGATATGGGGCGCCACCGCCTTGAGAATCATGACTCCGGCGGTGGGCCACAGCATGGGTCCTCCAACCGACAGGTTGTATCCGGTGCTGCCTGTGGCCGTCGCCACCATCACCGCATCGGAGCGGAAATCGGTAAGGTGGGCACCGTCGATGTGGGCCTTGATAGTCACCAGTCGAGCAACCCCGCCTCTACCGACCACCACGTCGTTTAAGGCGTGGTAGTTGAAGCCGTCGATGGGCCTGTGGGGCCGGTCCTCGCCCTTTTCCGGCGGTATGAAGTCCACCCTGATCATGGAGCGTTCTTCTATCCTTCCAGCTCCCTCCAGATAATCGGGCAGCCGACTCAGAGCTTCTTCCCCCTGGAGTTCGGTCATAAAACCCAGACGCCCCATGTTGATGCCCAGGATCGGGATTTCCAGGGGGACCGTAAGGCGAGCGGCTCTGATTATGGTTCCGTCTCCTCCTACGGTGATAACCATATCCGTCTTACCGAGTTCAGAGGGGGCGGAGTCTATGTCCAGAGTGGAAATCGTCCACGACCGGTCCGCCAGATTGAATCGCTTGACCATTTCGTGAGCGAGCTTTTTCGCCGGAGCGCTGCGGTGGTTGAAGACAACGCCTATGATGTCAGGTTTCATTGTTGGAAAGAGATGCCTTTCAGCGGAGCCTGACGGAAGCCGAAAATTGGAGTGGAGGAGTCCATGTTGCGCACAGCGAGTCTAGCGCCGCCTCCGAGGCGAGTCAAACAGACGGCAAATTGGCGTGGGGCAGTGAGCGGCATGGGCCTAAGGGGAAAAGGCGACTAAGGATGTCGCTCTGGGAAGGGCTTCTACAGCGATTTCGGCCACCTTTAATACGGGCCCCGGCGCTATTCCCATGAACAACACACATAGAGCGGCCAGTCCGATTCCCAGGCGGAACGCGGGTGATGACGGCGCTTTCTCTTCATCGGCTGGACGCTCCAGATACATTACGCGGACGATTTTCAGGTAGTAGTAGGCGGAGATTACACTGTTTATCACACCGACGATGGCAAGCCACAACAGGTCAGCCTCTATCGCCGCGTTGAATATATACAGCTTGGCTATGAACACCCCTGTAGGAGGCACCCCTATAAGGGCCACCAACGCAAGAGCAAGGGCGAGGGCCATGTAGGGAGACCTCCGGCTGGCTCCGGCAAAATCGGCTATCTCGTCGCTCTGGACCTTGTTCGAGATGGCGATGATAGCGAAGAAGGCAGTCAAATTAGTCGCCGCATACGCCCCGAGATAGAAGAGCATCGAACTGGGTCCCAGGCTGCTTCCGCTCTCGGAGTTGGCAGTCACGGCGGCCAGCCCCACCAACAGGTATCCTGCGTGGGCGATGGTGCTGTAACCCATGAGCCGTTTTATGTTGCTTTGGGCTATAGCCACCACGTTGCCTATGGTCATCGAGGCGGCGGCAAGCCCGGCAAATAGAATTCCCCAATCCGCTTGGAATATATCGAAACCTGTGTAGAAGACCCGAAGCAACACGGCAAAGCCGACCGCCTTGCTGGCCACAGACAGGAAGGCAACCACAGTGGTTGGCCCGCCCTCATACACGTCCGGCGCCCACATCTGGAAGGGGACGCTGGATATCTTGAACCCGAACCCGGCAATTATCAGCACGATTCCAAGCAGCAGGACGAAGTTCTCGCCCAAAGCCGCGCCGGAGCCGAGGGTCTGACTCAACTGGGCTCCGATGTCTGTGAGATATGTGCTGCCCGTAAAACCGAACACCAGGGCCATGCCATAGAGAAGCAGCGCGGAGCTGACTCCGTTCAGGATGAAAAACTTCATGCTCGCTTCCCCGGAACGGGCGTTCATCAGGAAGCCCACCAAAGCCGCCAGCGGCAGCGCGGTCAGCTCCAACGACACATATATAGCGATGAGCTCTCTGGCCGCCGCGAGCAACATCATGCCCGTGGCCGACAGTAGAATGAGGCCGTAGTATTCGCCCTGGAAGCGGGACATCTTGGAGACGTAGTCGGTGGAGGCCAACACTATCAGCGCCACTATGGCTATCACCAGGAACTTGAAGAACAGGGCGAACTGGTCCACCACCAGAGAGGCGCCGGAGCCCGTCAGGTTGAATATCGCCTCCAATTGCTTGGAAGGTTCGTTGCTCACATCAGCCCAAAGCCAGGCGGCAAGGCCAACAGGAACCAGGAGACCAAGGAAGGTGAATATAGCCAGTATGCCCTTCCGGCTGACGACCAGGTCCAGCAGAATGACCATAAGGCCAATTCCCGCCAGGGCTATCTCAGGAGACAGTAGACGGACGTCTTCAGCCGTCACGGCGCCGCAGCTCCCAACACCCCGGCGAACCGGGGCATCTGGTTGATTCCGAAGTCAAAGAAATCGGTGATGAAAGCAGGGTAGAATCCCACGACGATTATGGAGACAGTCAGGACGCCTAGGGGTATCGCTTCGACCAAGCTGGCGTCTGTGATGCCCGCGAAACGCTCCCTCTCGCCTCCGAACATCACCCGTTCAATCATCCACAGTATGTAACCCGCCGCCAGCACTATGCCGAAGGCGGCCAGTGCAGTAGGCCAGGGGAACTCTGCGAAGGAACCCAGGAAGACCAGAAGTTCAGCCACGAAACCGCTCATGCCCGGCAGTCCCAGGGACGCCAGCCCGGCAATCACGAACACGGCTCCCACAAAGGGCATCCTGGACGAGAGGCCGCCAAGGTCCGGTATGTACCGCGTATGGGCCTTGTCGTATATCAGGCCCACCACCAGGAACAGCAACCCGGTAATGGCGCCGTGGGCGAACATCTGCATGGACGCCCCGGTCAACGCTACAATGGAGTCTGCTCCTCCCTTCAAACCTACGGCGACACCCAGCATCACCAGCCCCATATGGCTCACCGAGCTATAGGCGATGAGACGTTTCAGGTCCGTTTGCATTATCGTGACGATGGCGCCGTACAGGATGCTGATTACCGCAAGAACCACTAAAGACCATGCGTATGCGTCAGCATGTCCAATCTCAGGGAACATGCCCACGCTGATGCGAATCAGACCGTACCCTCCCATCTTCAGCAAGACGCCAGCCAGCATCACACTCACGGCAGTGGGAGCGTCTGTGTGGGCGTCGGGCAGCCAGGTGTGGACCGGCCAGACAGGCAGCTTGATGGCGAAAGCCACTACGAAGAACCAGAACACCATAGATATGGGCATGAAGGTCTTGGCCACCGCTCCGCTGATGCCGATAGCCGACAATGCCGCCATGTCGGACGCGCCGGTGGCCAGTATCACCGCCAGTATGGACACCAGCATGAAGGCGCTGCCCAAGATGGTGAATATCAGGAACTTCATTGCCGAGTATTCTTTGCGGCCCGATCCCCAGATGGAGATGAGCATGAACATCGGCAGCAACTCCAGTTCCCAGAAAAGGAAGAAGAGGATGAAGTCCAGGGAAGCGAACACGCCCATGACTGCGGTTTGGAGGACCAGCAGCCAAACGAAATACTCCCTGACTCGGTGCCTTACGTTCCACGATCCAAGAATGGCGCAGAATCCCAGGAGTCCGGTAAGCAAGATTAGAGGAGCGCTGAGCCCATCCACACCCAGGAAGTAGTTGGCTGAGAACGTGGTGTTATTGAACACCGAGTCGACGCCGAACCAGCCGAACTTATCTATGAGTTGGAAACGGTCGGCGCCCGCCGCGTGGCTGAACCGGGCTACGACGTCGATGGCCAGGGCCAATTCGACCAGAGCAATGAACGCAGCCGTCCACCGGACCCAGCTGTCTTTCTTGATGAAGACGGCAATGACCAACGCCCCGGCCAGCGGCAGGAACACAGTCGCAGTTAACAGTCCGTTGAATCCGTCCATAATCTATCCGGCGTTCACCGCCACGAAAGCTATCACAATCAGGAATATGCCCACCGTGATCGCCAGCGCATAGCCTTGGACCTGCCCAGTTTGGACCACGGCCACCGCCCGGCCCACATTCCTGGAGGACCAGCCGACGAACTCAGCTACGTTGTCCACTATGCGCCGGTCAAACCAGTCCAGAGTCGCTCCAATTCCCCTGTAGAACACCTGGTAGACCATGTGCCGTTCGTACAGGTCGTCCATGTAGTAACGTTGGAACAGCAGCTGCCGCACGGCCAGGAATGGCCTTCCCACGGTGTCGAGGGACACCCTGGGTATCAGATAGACGACGGTCGCTATCAGTATGCCTCCAACGGCCACAAGGACTGACACGACCGCCATTCCAATACTAAAGGACTGTATATGCTCCCCCGGCAGCAGCATGAAAGAGGAGAACCAGTGGTGGTCTATCCCCAGGAAACCTCCCGCGAAGCCCAGGGGATTCGCGAGGTAGCCCGATGTCAGAGCCGCTGCCGCCAGAAGGACCATCGGAGCCACCATCGTCACCGGTGATTCGGCGAGACGCACTCCGTGTCCGCCATGCTCCGGCGCTTCGCCACGGTCCTCCATCTCCTTGTCCACGCCCCCCCGGAACTCGCCGTGGAAGGTCATGTACACCATGCGGAAGGTGTACAACGCGGTGAGGAAGGCGGCCACTATCAATAGCCAGAAGACCACGGTGTCAACGGAAGCGCCCCCGCGCCATGCATGTATCAGTATCTCGTCCTTGCTCCAGAACCCGGCAAAGGGGAATATCCCCGACAGGCTCAACGACGCTATCAGCACAGTCCAGTAGGTCCACGGCATGACCTTCCTGAGTCCGCCCATGTACCGCATGTCGAAGGTGCCGGTGGCGTGGTTGACGCTGCCTGCTCCCATGAACAGCAATGCTTTGAAGAAAGCGTGGTTGAACAGGTGGAATATGGCTACGCCGTAGGCGCCTATTCCCAGCGCGGCAATCATGTACCCAAGCTGGCTCACCGTGGAGAAGGCCATGACGCGCTTGATGTCGTAGGACGCCATCCCCATCGTGGCCGCAAATAGGGCGGTGAAGGCGCCGACTATCGCAACCATGCTCATGGCGTCGGCGGAGTGTTCGAACAACGGGAAGAAGCGGGCCACCAGGAACACGCCCGCCGCAACCATGGTTGCGGCGTGTATCAAGGCGCTGACGGGTGTGGGGCCTTCCATTGCGTCGGGAAGCCACACATGGAGGGGGAACTGGGCCGACTTTCCAACCGCTCCGGCGAATATTCCTGCGGCGACCCAGGTAAGGGCCAACCCTTCAGGCAAGCCCTCCAATGCGTTGATGCTGGCGATGTCCAGAGAGCCGCCTGCGTAGAAAATGTAGAGAATGGCCAGCAGGAACCCGAAGTCCCCTATCCTGGTGACGATGAAGGCTTTCTTGGCTGCAGCGGCCGCCGCCGGCCTGGTGAACCAGAACCCGATCAGCAGGTATGAGCAGACGCCCACCAATTCCCAGAAGACGTACATCTGGACGATGTTGCTGGCCATTACCAGTCCCACCATGGACGCAGTGAACAGGTTCATGATGGCGAAGTAGCGGGCGTAGCCGGGGTCGCCCTTCATGTAGCCGATGGAGTAAATCTGCACCATCAGGCTTACGCCGGTGGCCACCACCAGCATTATTGCCGTCAGGGGGTCCACGATAAGGCCAAGGCTGATGTCCAGTGGACCAATGGCCAGCCACTCCTGCGGCGCAAACGAAAGCTCGCCCTGGGTTATCACGGATTGCAGCGTCCAGGAGGACAGGGCCAAGGCGACGCCTATGGAGAGAACCGTAAGGAGGCCGGCCGATTCCTTGTAGCGGTTGAAGAAAGGCCGCACCACCAGAGCTATGAAAACGAAGGCTCCAAGAGGGAGCAGGAAGATGGTCCAGATAAGGGCTTCCGAAATCATCCTATAGCTTCCTCAGTATCTCCTCGGCGACGTGCTCCCTGCCCTTTGGCACCATGATGCGGAAGGGCACACGTTCGCCCCAGTCCAGGATGTCCCCTTCCGGCAGAATCCTGATGGGCAGACCCTCTCCCTCAAAGACCTCTTTCCACATCTGGGCGGCCATTAGATTCGGCGCTTTTCTAAACTCGACCCACATGGCTTTCCCTCTCTCAATGCTGAAGCTGAGAGGGCTTCACTACCTCTTCAACAGATTCGCTTCGCTCAGGTCCACCGTCTCCCGGTTACGGTACAGGGCTATCACGATGCCCAGACCCAGTCCCACCTCAGCCGCGGCCACCGTGATGATAAAAATGGCGAATATCTGGCCGGTGAGGAGCCTGCCGATTTGCTCATCGAACCCCACAGGCAGCGTGTACTTGGCGAAGGCCACCAACGCTATGTTGACTGCGTTGAACATCAACTCCAGCGACATCAGCACGGTGATGACGTTCCGCCGGGCTATTACACCGTAGAAGCCAATGGCGAACAGCACAGCCGAGAGGATAAGGAAGTGCTCCAGGCTAAGTCCCACTGTTCCTCTCTCGCACCAAGGCCAGGGCCCCGACTATTGCCGCCAAAAGCAGCGCCGCCGCCACTTCGAAGGGCAGCGCAAAGTCGTTTATCAACAACTCGCCGATGCCCGACCGGTCTGCGGAGGGTCCGACAACCTCCCGGGCCTCGTCTGGGAGCCCTGCCACAGTGTTCGTCTGGACCATCTCCGCCTGCTCCACTATGTCAGGCGGACTGTCGTTAAGGAGGTTCCAGTCGGTGTCCAGGGCAGCGAAAACCAGCGCGGCCAACAGCAGGGCCGGCAACGCCACCGCCCCAATCTGAAGCCGGTTGGGAAGGTTGCCCTGTTGGACTTCCCTCGTGAGCATGATGGCAAAAATTATCAGGATGGCCACGGCGCCGCCGTAAATCAGCACCTGCACCACGGCCAGGAACTCAGCGTTCATCAGCACGAAGGACCCGGCGACTCCGATGAAGACCAGCACAAGCAGGAGCGCCGCCCTGAACACGTCTCTCAAGAGGACTACGCCCAAGGCGCCGACAATCGTGGCAACCGCCAGGAGCCAGAACATAGCCTCCTGGAAGAGCATCTAGCTTGTTCCCTCACCCCGGCCCTCTCCCGGGGAGAGAGGGGGACTATTAGGGGACTGGTCGTCGGAGGCTTCCGGCTCAAACTGGGCGCCCGCTTTTTGGAACTCGTGCCACTTCCACTGCTCCCGTCCGACTTCCTGCCAGTCCTTGGCTTGGCCTTCGTGGGGGTTGTAGTTCTGGTCCTCAAGCTGAGGTCTGAACCAGGCGCTGGGTCTCTTCTCCGCGTGGTGGAGTTCGTCGATGTTTATCACCAAGTCACTGCGCTGATATCTGCCCCGCTCGAAACCGCTTCCCATGAAAAGTGCGTCGTAGGGGCAGGCCTCGACGCACAGGCCGCAGAACATGCACCTTCCAATGTCAATGTCGAAGACTTCCAGCGAGTACTTGTCCCCTTCCTGCATAGCCGACTTCGACGGGTTGGTGACGATGCGGATTATCCCCAGTGGACAGTATTTCGCGCATGAGGCGCATCCTGTGCACCGCTCCTCGTACCAGGTGAATTCCTCGCCCCTGAATCGCGGATGCTGCTTGACCCGTTCCTCGGGGTATTGGACAGTGGTCGGCTTCCGAAACAGGTTCTTTAAGACCACGGCCAGGCCCTTGGCTATTCCGAAACCGTACACGTTAGTCGCCCTCCCCCGCAGACGAATATGCGGCGCCCCGGCTTTCCCTTTCCAGAGACGCCCGCGGCGGCACTACCCTGGCGGTGCGCACCGGAGGGGCAATCTTCTGGCGAACGGAACGTCCAAAACCGTACACGGCGGCCACCGCGATGACCATGTTGATCCCCGTCATTATTCCCAGCTCGCCCCGTGTCAGTTCGCCCTGGCTGGGAGCATGCTCCCACGCTTGGAGGAAGTATACCTCCACGGTAAGGATGGCTATGTTCAGGAGGGCCAGCGGGAAGAGGAACTTCCACGCCACTGACATGATCTGGTCGATGCGTAGCCTGGGCAGCGTGAACCTCACCCATTCAAACATCAACACGAAGAAGACCATCTTGAGCAGGAACCAGACCGCCCCTAACTGCTCGGAGAAGAAGGGCCCAGACCAACCACCCAGGAATATGGTGGCCATTATGGCAGAGGCAACCAGCACTCCGCCGAATTCGGCGGTCTGTATCAGCATGAACTTGATTCCGCTGTACTCGGTGTGGAACCCGGCTATAAGCTCGGACTCCGCCTCCACGATGTCGAAGGGGCTGCGGTTCAATTCAGCGGAAATGCCGATGACGAACACTATCAATCCCAGTGGCTGCACCACCATGAACGGAATGCTCTGGGCCGACACGATGTCGGACATGGCCATAGACCCGGACAGCAGGACAATGGCCACCAACGAAAGCACCACTGGCACTTCATAGCTGATGAGCATGGCCACTCCCCGCATGGCGCCAAACATGGCGTAGCGGTTGCCGGAAGCCCATCCCCCCGTGAACACACCAAGAGTGGTCAGTGAACCGATGGCCAGCACGTAGAGAACCCCGACATTCAGGTCGGCCAGGGACGTCTTCCAGGCTATGGGGATTACGGCGATAGACAGGAGCATCGGGAAGACCATCAGAATGGGGACGGCGGTGAAGGCGATCCTGTCCGCCGTGGCTGGTATCAAGTCCTCTTTGGTAAGGAGCTTGAGCAGGTCCGCTATGGGCTGGAGCAGACCGAACGGCCCCCACCGGTTGGGGCCTCGGCGGTTTTGGACACGGCCCATCAGCCGCCTCTCGCCCCACACCAGCAATGCCGCGCCCAGTAGGACCCCGTTGACCAGAATCAGGATGATAATGAAGCCGGACAGGAAGTAGTCCAAAGCGCACAGGTACGAGGGAAAGAACTCTCCGAAACCGTTGTATATCAGCCGGAAGAGGACGCTGTCATAGAGGATGCTTCCAGGCTCTATCTGGCAGTTCATCGATCGACTTCACCCATGTTGATGTCGATGCTGCCAAGAGACACGATCATATCCGCCAGCTTCCAACCCACCAGCAATTCCTGTATCACGGTGAGGTTGAGGAGGGAAGGCGAGCGTATCTTGCATCTGTACGGGGAAATTCCGCCGTCGCTCACCAGGTAGAACCCCAACTCTCCTTTGGGGCACTCCACCCGACCGTAAGCCTCGACGCCTTCAGGCGCTCTGAGCACCAGGGGCAGTTGGGTCCGCACCGGGCCGGGTTGTATCTGCTCGAAGCACTGGTCGACGATTCGCAGGCTCTGGCGCATCTCCTGCATCCGCACCCAGAAGCGGTCCAGGTTGTCGCCGTTCTCTCCCACGGGAACGTCAAAGTCCATCCTGTCGTAAACGTCGTAAGGTTCGGCCTTGCGCCAGTCCCAGGCGAGTCCGCTGCCCCGCATCACCGGGCCGCTGGCCGAACAGTTGATGACGTGGTCCAGGCTCAAGGTCCCAACTCCTCGGGTCCTCGCCAGGATTATCTCGTTCTCGATGAGGAGCTGTTCCAGCTCCGAGATATACCCCGGCATCTCGGCCAGAAAATTGTTGAGCGCAGGCCAGAAGTCGTCTGGAGCGTCGGCGAACACCCCGCCCGGTCGCATGAAACTTACGGTGATGCGCGCCCCGCAAAGCATCTCGAACAGATCGAGGATGCGTTCCCGCTCACGGAAGCAATACATCAGAGGCGTCCCCAAGGCGCCCAGGTCTTGCAGGAAGAACCCTGTGGCAACCAGGTGGCTTGCGATGCGCTGCAACTCGGCTGCAATCACACGGAGGTACTGGCCTCGCTCCGGGACTTCTATGTCCATGAGCTTCTCGACGGCAATGCAGTAGGCCTGATTGTTGGTCATGGATGCCACGTAGTCCAACCGGTCTGTCAGGGTGACTACCTGGACGTAGTTGCGCTCCTCCGCCAGCTTTTCTGACCCTCTGTGCAGATACCCGAACACGGGCTCCACGTCCAGTATCACCTCGCCGTCGAAGGTTACGCGCAGCCGAAAGACGCCATGGGTCGAGGGGTGTTGGGGCCCTATGTTGACGGTTATCGGCTCAGTCCTGATGGTCATGCCGCTAATACTCCACGACGTCCTGGAAGTCCTTGCGCAACGGGTGCCCGGGGAACCCTTCCCAGAGCATTATCCGTTTGTGGTTGGGGTGCCCGGGGAACCGGATTCCCATCAGGTCCCAAATCTCCCGCTCCTGGTAGTCCGCTCCCTGCCAAACGTCATAGACGGACGGAATGGACGGTTCGTCCCGACCGTACACCCTGGCCTTGACCACCGCGCTGCGGTTGTGGGTCAACGACGTTATGTGGTACAGCGCCTCGAAGTGGTCGACGTAGTCGACGGCGGTGATGGCGTTGAGGAAATTGAACTCCAGTCCCGGCTCTTCCTTGAGGAACTTCATGACGTCGACGATGCGCTCCGGCTCCACCCACACCGCCGTGTCGCCCACTTCCACAACTGCTCCGGGCAGACTGTCCGCCAGACGTTGGGCCAACTCGCTGCCCGTGACGTGCTCGGTCATCGGTCCCCTGCCGGTTGTCCCTTGATGCTGTACCGCTTGATCTTCTCGTGGAGCTGCATTATCCCGTACAACAAGGCGTCGGGCCTGGGAGGACATCCCGGCACGTAGACGTCCACGGGAATTATGTGGTTGACTCCCGGCACCACGCTGTAGTTGGAGTAGTAGGGGCCGCCGCTGGTGGCGCAGACGCCCATCGATATAACCCACTTGGGCTCGCCCATCTGGTCGTAGATGCGACGTATGGCAGGGGCCATCTTCCACGTCACGGTCCCGGCCACGATCATCAAGTCGGCCTGGCGGGGCGTGGCCCTGAACACTTCCATGCCGAACCGCGCTATGTCGAACCTGCCCATGGCAGTCGCCATCATCTCGAAAGCGCAGCAGGCCAACCCGAAGGCCACCGGCCACAACGCCGACTTGCGACCCCAGTTGAGCAGAGCGTCGACCGAGGTGATCATGACGTTGCGGTCGAGGTCATCGGGCACGTTGATGAGGGGGTCCGGGTAGGGGTCCAGGTGAGTCCGCCGCATGTTCTCGACGGTCCTGCCCTCGTCCAGGTCTAAGGGGCCTGTGCGGGTGTAGAGAGGGCCGTCGCCTTCTCCTAGGATCGGAGTGCTCATTCCCTACCTCCACTCCAAGTCTTGCTTGCGCCATGCGTAGACCCATCCAATAAACAGTATCAAGATAAAGGCTCCCATCTCCGCCAGGGCGAACACTCCCAGCTTGTTGAACTTCACCGCCCAGGGGAAGATGAAGATGACTTCAACGTCAAATATGACGAAGAGCAGGGCGTACATGTAGTAGCGGAAATTGAACTGTCCCCAGCGTCCCCCGATGGTCTGCATCCCGCACTCGTACACGTCCAGCTTGACGGGGTCGGGTTTCTGAGGGCGGATACGGAGGCGGGCGAACAACGAGGAGGCCAGCAACATGCTGGCGGGGACGATGAAGGCAACCACAGCCAGTATGAAAACCAGCCCGTACTGCCTGAAATAATCGTCGAGCATCGTCGAATAGTTAGAATGTTGAGGGTGGGCGGAAATCCGATGGGATGTTACCACAGGCCATATGTGAGCGCAAGCAAAACCGGGCGCCCAAATCACCCGTCTTGTATGTCCGCATGGGGGCCAAACTCCGCTTATCCACTGGCGGGAGAAGGCTGGGATGAGGGGGTCCAGGGTGCTGTGTTCAAGAACACGGCGCGACGAGGAAGGACGCTTCCCAAATCCTACGATGAAAAATAGAGTCTGATTATCTCTATCACCTCGTCCCGGCCAATAACTCCGTTAAAGTAGTCCGACGCAGCCTCAATGGCTTCGTCTCTGTCTATTGTTCCGTCAACGTTTGCGTCACATCGGTGAATCCCGCCGTCCAGGGTTTTCTCTAGGGAACCTCTGAGCAATGGGCCTAACTCTGTGGTTGCATTGTTGGAGAGGGGATTTCGAAGATTTACAGCCCTCCCGTGGCGCTGCCATAGGGGCCGACGGCCCTTGAACTGGCCCTGCCGGGGGGATTCACCCCTCCCAACCTTGATTTTGGACGCAGTGCGCCCCTGATCACGCTGCTGCTCGTTGCTCGCTTATCATCAAGTTGGCCAGCCCCAGCAGCGCCATCAGCCGTTGGGTGTTCTTGGCCAACCCCCGGTAGCGCACCTTGGCGTAGCCAAAGCGCCGCTTGACGTACAGGAAGGGATGCTCCACTTTGGCCCTGACCGACGCCTTGAGCTTCTCCGCCAACTCCTCAGGGCTGCCGGGATCCAGCTTCCGGCGTTGGCCGGGCCTCATCGCCACCCGCCACTCCACCTCCAGGCCCCGATTCTCCGGTCGTTTATGGACCCCCAGATACCCCGCATCCCCCCACACCTGCCTCTCTCCCCCGTGCAGCAGCCGGTGGGCTTCCGTCACGTCGTGCACGTTGGCCGGTGTGGTGGTCACGCTGTGCACCACCCCAGTATCCGCATCCACCCCGATGTGCGCTTTCATTCCGAAATGCCACTGGTTGCCCTTCTTCACCTGGCGCATCTCGGAGTCCCGCTCCCCGGCCCGGTTCTTCGTCGACGACGGCGCCTCGATGATGCTGGCGTCCACTATCGTCCCCTCACGCAGCCGAAGCCCCTGGGACTCCAGATGACCCTTGATCTCCTCGAACACTCCCTTGCCCAACTCGTGCTCCTCCAACAGATGGCGGAAGTTCAGGATCGTAGTCTCGTCGGGCAGCGGTTCCCGCAGCTTCAGGCCCACGAACCTCCGCACCGACTCAGCCTCGTATAGCAGGTCCTCCATGCCAGGGTCGCTCGCATTGTAGAACAGCTGCACGCAGTGAATCCGCAGCATCGCCGACAACCGGTAGGCAGGGCGCCCGCGTCCTCCCTTATGGTAGAAGGGACGGATGCGCTCTTCCAGTCTTGTCCACGGGATCAGCCCGTCCATGCGCTCAAGGAATATCTCCCTGCGGGTCTTTCGCTTTTTGCTCTCGTATTCCACATCCGCGAATGTCGGCTGGTCTATCATCTCTTCACTCCCGCCTTCACCACTCTACTCTCCCACTATTATAATGCCTCAACCCCACGGACTTGTTCAGAGTATCCCTAGGTTAGGAGGCACCATCACATCAAGCTTATCCAAAGAAAAAGGGTGTAGCGACGACTCCTGGAAAGTGAAGAGGTGTTGTGGAGGCCTGGCGAAGGACTGCGAGGGGAGAGGCGCTAGGAGCCCCGGCCCTGGGACCGGGCCCAGGAGTCGCGGAGGGCTACGGTGCGGTTGAAGACCTGCTTGCCGGGCGTGGAGTCCGGGTCCATGCAGAAGTAGCCCTGCCTCAGAAACTGGAACCTGTCGCCGGGGTAGGCTTCCCCGAGGGACGGCTCAAGCCTGCACCCGGACAATACCTCAACCGACGCAGGGTTCAGGTCTTCCTTGAAGTCCCTGCCGTCCCTTCCGGGATCAGCCTCCATGAAGAGGCGGTCGTAGAGGCGCACCTCCGCTTCCAGCGAATGTTCCGCCGACACCCAATGGGACGTGCCTCGCACCTTGCGCCCGTCGGGGCTGGAGCCGCCCCTGGACTCTGGGTCGTAGGCGCAACGCAACTCCGTCGCCTCCCCAGTAATTGGGTCCGTCACCACGCCAGTGCAGGTGACCAGATAAGCGTGTTGTAGACGCACCTCGCGTCCCAGCGCGAACCTGTAGAAGTTTTTCGGCGGGTCCATCATGAAGTCGTCGCGCTCGATGTAGACTGTCTTGGAGAACATGACCTTTCTTACGCCAGCGGAAGGGTCTTCGGGGTTGTTCACCGCCTCCAGCTCCTCCACCTGGCCTTCCGGGTAGTTCTCTATGACCAGCTTGAGAGGACGCAGCACGGCCATGCGGCGGGGCGCCCTGGCGTTTAGGTCTTCCCGCACCGAGTGTTCCAGCAGGGCAATATCTATTACGTTATCCCGCCTAGCCACCCCAACCTTGCGGCAAAAGTCCCTGATGGCCTCAGGCGTATACCCTCTGCGGCGCAGGCCCGCGATGGTCGGCATTCGGGGATCGTCCCAGCTTGACACGTGGCCGCCTTCCACCAGCTCCAGAAGCCGCCGCTTGCTCATGACAGTATAGCTAAGGTTGAGGCGGGCGAATTCAGTCTGGCGAGGACGGCTGGGCAGCGGCAAGTTATCCACCACCCAATCGTACAAGGGCCGGTGGTCCTCGAACTCCAGGGTGCACAGCGAATGGGTAACATGTTCCAGGGCGTCGGACACCGGATGGGCGTAGTCGTACATGGGGTACACAACCCACTTGTCACCCGACCGCTCGTGAGGGACCTTCAAGATCCGGTACAACACCGGGTCCCGCATGTTCAGGTTAGGGGAGCTCATGTCGATCTTGGCCCTCAGGACATGGGCGCCCTCGCTGAACTCGCCTTGGCTCATCCTGTGGAACAGGTCCAGGTTTTCCTCTACGGGCCTCGTGCGGTGGGGGCTGTCGATGCCCGGCTCAGTCAGGGTTCCACGGTATTCTCGAATCTCATCCTGGCTCAGGCTGTCCACATAGGCTTTGTCGTCTTTGATGAGCAGAACAGCCATCTCGTGCAGCCGGTCAAAGTAGTCGGAGGCGTAGTACAGGCGCTCTCCCCAGTCGAATCCGAGCCAACGCACGTCCCTCTGGATGGACTCGGTGTACTCCTCGTCCTCCTTGGTGGGGTTGGTGTCGTCGAAACGGAGATTGCACCGCGCTCCGGGGAATTCCTCGGCAATCCCGAAGTTCAGGCAGATGGACTTGGCGTGGCCGATGTGGAGGTAGCCGTTGGGTTCCGGCGGAAACCGGGTGACGACCCTGCCATCGTCGACTCCGGACTCCAGGTCATCGGCTATCATGTGCCGGATGAAGTCAGAGTAGTCGGCGTGGTCGGTGGTCATAGCAGGTTCACTCGCCGGTTGGGCTGGCTGGGCCGGCTGAGGCGGAAGTCCTCGCCTCTTTCAAAAGCTCCAAAGCTGAGTCGATGCGACGGACACAGATGTCCCGGCCCAGGACCTCCATCGTGTCGAACAGGGGAGGCGTGGCTTTTCGTCCGGTAAGCGCCGCTCTCAGGGCGCCAAAGAACTTGCGTCCCGACAATCCCAGTTCTTCTCCGAGGGCGCGCAACCCTGTCTCCAAGGCGGCGGCGGTGTATGAGTCCATCGAACCGAGCAGCTTGCTCGCGCTCTCCAGGGCGTGCTCCACTCCTTCAAAGCCCAGAGACCGCTCGAATTCACCCTCCTCGAACTCCAAGTCCCTGAAGAAGTAGGCCACTCTGTAAGGGGCCTCGTCCAACGTCTTAATCCTCTCCTGGACCAGAGGAGCAACCCTGGACAGGAGTCCCATATCCACCGGCCCCAACTCCTCCTCTACAAAGGGCGCCATGCTGTCGGCCAGGTCCGATACTTCCATCTCCCGGAGGTAGTGCCCGTTCATCCACTGGAGCCGTTCCATATCGAAGATAGCCGCCGACTTGTTGATGCGGTCTATCGAGAAGTTCTCCGTCAGCGTTTGCATGGACATCAGGTCGGTCTTGTCGTCCAGAGCCCAGCCCAGGAGGGCCATGAAGTTAATCATGGCGTGGGGCAGGTAGCCCATGTCACGATATTCCAACAGTGCTGCGGCCCCGTGCCGCTTGGACAGCTTGGAGTGGTCCGGGCCGTGAATCATGGGAAGGTGGGCGAACAGGGGCGGCTCGTACCCCAGGGCCTCATACAGCCGGACGTGACGTGGGACGCTGGGAAGCCACTCCTCGGCTCGCATAACATGGGTGATGTCCATGGCATGGTCGTCCACGACGCTGGCCATGTGGTAGGTGGGAAAGCCGTCTGATTTGATGATGACGAAGTCCTCCTGAGTGTCGTTGCTCCACGAGACGCGGCCCCTGACCAGGTCATCGACCTGCGTCTCGCCGCTCTGTGGCATTGCGAAACGCACCACAGACGGGATTCCTTCCTCTTCACAGGACTTTCGCTGTGAGTCGGTCAGCTCTCTGCAGAATCCGTTGTAGCCTCCCCGCAGACCCGCCTGCTGTTGCTCCTTGCGCCGTCGGGCCAACTCTTCCACGCTGCAATAGCAGCGGTAAGCTGCGCCGTTTCTGACCAGCCGCTCTGACTCCGCCTGGTACAAGTCAAGCCGCTGCGACTGGAAATATGGGCTGTAGGGGCCACCTGTTTCCGGGCCTTCGTCCCAGTCCAGTCCCAGCCACCTCAGTGATTCGAGAATCTTTTCCAGCGAGCCTTCCTGCTGCCGGTCCTGGTCAGTGTCTTCCACTCTCAACACGAAAGCGCCGCCGTGCCGTCTGGCCAGCAGCCAGTTGAACAGGGCGGTGCGGAGATTGCCGACGTGGGGGTCTCCGGTGGGACTGGGCGCGTATCTGACTCGTACCTTATCCAACTCTAAACGTCTGTCCTCGGGAGTGGGTTGAATCCGTGATGGCTAGCTTCAGGACACGGTTTGGATTTTAGCATGAGCGGACGCTCGCAGGTCAGCCAGCGCCGCCCTGAAATCGGCGGGAATATCCGAAGTGAACTCGACCCAACCGCCGTGGGAAGGATGATGGAACCCCAGGGCATGGGCATGGAGCAAGTGGCGGCTGGCCTGGGGCCATCTGGCTTTGGCGCCGCCATACACCCTGTCCCCCACCAACGGAGCGCCCAGGTGAGCCAGGTGGACCCGTATCTGGTGCGTTCGCCCGGTCTTGGGCCGAGCCTCAACCAATGAGAACCGTTCGCCATTCACCTCGATTCGCTCCAGGGTGCGATAGACGGTAAGGGATTCCCGGCCTTCTAGTACCACAGCCATGCGTTTTCTGTTCCTAGTGTCTCTACCTATGGGAGCAGAGATTTCGCCCTTCGGCGGCTCTACGGCGCCATGTACAAGGGCGGTGTAGCCCTTCACGACGGTGCGGTCCCGGAACTGGTCGGTCAGGCTACGATGCGCCCTGTCCGTCTTGGCGACTGCCATCAGACCCGACGTATCCTTGTCCAACCTATGGACGATGCCCGGGCGGACCTCGCCGCCTATCCCCTTGAGGTCATCACACAACGACAACAATGCATTCACCAGCGTATGGGCCGGGTGGCCGGGCGCAGGATGGACGGTAAGGCCAGCCGGTTTGTCCACCACCATGAGATGATCATCCTGGTAAACCACGTCCAGCGGGATGTCCTCGGCAGCCAGATTAACGGCTTGAGGAGGAGGGATGGTCACCCGAAGCCAGTCTCCGGCATGGACTTTTGCTCCGGCTTTGGGCAAGGTGCCGTTGCGTAGCACGTGGCCCTGGTCTATCAGCTTTCGGATGCGCGAACGGGTCAACTCAGGCATCTCCCGGGCCAGTTCCTGGGCGATGTAGGCGTCCAGGCGTTCCCCCTCACCGGAAGGATGTTTCTCCACGACCAAGTCTCTGGTCTTCACTCCTCTTCCATCCACTCCCTGGCCCCGCAGTTGGTGCAACGCCAGCCCCCTGGCACATCCACCATAGCAGCCCCGCAGACAAGGCAGGGTTCGTTGGCCGTTTCCCCTGGAGCCAGGGTGTTAATCGGGCCATGCAAGTTCAGGGTCTCCGCCACGCCAACAGGCGTTCGTTCAACCGTTCTACTGGTGGTCAGGAAAAGGTATCCCAGGATAAATATCCCGATCACTATGGAAGAGTCGGCGATGTTGAACACAGGCCAAGGGCCGATGTCTATGAAATCCGTCACCTCACCCACGCGCACGCGGTCAAACAGGTTCCCGGCGGCGCCTCCCAGCTGCATCCCGAGACTGAGCCGCAAGGGAAATCCGGAGAAGGGTTGCTTCTTATACACAATAAGCAACACCCCTATGCCCACCAGGGAGGCGATTATCAAGAACATAGTCTGGTCGGGGAAGAGGCCAAAGGCACTGCCCGTGTTGCTGGTGTGGGTTATTCTGAACAGCCCGTCTCTGGGAACGGACTCACCCAGGAACAGGTAAGCCCGGACGATGGCCTTGGTCACCTGGTCCAGGCCGAACGCCAGGGCGAGGGGAAGCAGAAGAATGGGATCGTTCCACCAAGAGGTGCGCTCAGGCCAGGAGACTTTTTCCTCTTGTTCTACTTGTTCTACGTGGTCCATCTGTTGATCGATAGTAGAGCTTATAGGTGGGCAGCCAGGAACGTAGCTACAGCTTCCGCCTGGAGCGATTCGTAACCCTCCCAGGAATGGTCCGCGCCGTCGATGACGCTGAGCTGGGTTTCGGGGCCAAAGCCCGCGATTCGCCTTTCGATTCCATCAACTGGAGCGAGTTTGTCCTTTGAACCGGCTATTATCAGCAACGGAACGCGCCGCCAGGAACCCGCCGACGTGAAAACGGACGGTGGAGGCGACGCCAGAACGGCCGCTTTGACCCGTTTCACTTTCGGAGCCACGGCTGCCGCCATCGAAGCCCCGAAGGAATACCCTACAACGGCAATCCAATTCCGGTCCACTCCGGGAAGCCTCCCCACAAAATCCAGGGCCGCCTTCATGTCCTGTGGTTCGGCCTGTCCGTTGGTGAACTCTCCCTCGCTCTCGCCGACGCCTCTGAAGTTGAACCTGAAGGCGGCAAAGCCAGCCTCCACCAGCTTGGCGGTGGCGTTCAGGACCAGGGGACTCTCCATGGTCCCACCCAAGTGAGGATGGCCGTGTCCTACGACGACTCCCGGGAACGGCCCTGGGTCACCCAACGGCGACGCTAAGACTCCCTCTAGCATCAGGCCCTTGCTTTTGAATCCTATGGCTGTCTGGCGCATACGCTCCTCATAGTCCATCTTAGGAGCAGCCCAAGTGTTTGACAAGAAGTCCACGCGTAGATATAGAATGTCCCAGCGGCATCGGCCGCACGTATCGTTGCCCCTAAACCTACAGACAAGGCACAAAAAAGCATGGCTAATAGCGTAATAGACCTCAGAAGCGACACCGTAACACATCCCACCGACGAGATGCGCCGAGCCATGGCATCGGCGGAGGTTGGCGACGACGTATACGGCGAGGACCCGTCCATGAACAAGCTGGAAGAGATGGCTGCTGGGCTGTTGGGCAAAGAAGCGGCCCTGTTTACCGCCAGCGGCACCATGAGCAACTTGATTGCCGCCCTCACCCACTGCCGCAGAGGGGATGAGATTGTAATGGGGTCGGAAGCCCACATGATGTGGAACGAGGTGGCGGGAGCGGCGACCCTGGCCGCCGCCCAGGTCCGCACAGTCCCCAACGACGACATGGGACGTATAGACCCCCAAGCCCTCGACGACGTGATCCGAACCGGCGGCAACATCCAGTACCCGCCCACGGGGCTGGTCTGCCTGGAGAACACCCACAACCGCTGCAACGGCGGAGTCCTGGACGCTGCCCTGACCAAGTCGCTGGCCGACGTGGCCCACTCCCACGGAGTCCCGGTGCATCTGGACGGCGCCCGCATATTCAACGCTTCCGTGGCCCTGGAAGCTCCTGCCAGCTCCCTTGTGGAGGACGTGGATGACGTGTCCTTCTGCCTTTCCAAGGGACTGAGCGCCCCCGTGGGTTCCCTGATTTGCGGCAGCCAGGAGTTCGTCGACAGAGCCAGAAAGTGGCGCAAGATGATAGGCGGCGGAATGCGGCAAGCAGGAGTCCTGGCAGCGGCTGGCATCGTGGCGCTAGACACCATGATTGACAGGCTGGCAGAGGACCACGTCCACACCCGCAGGCTGGCCGAGGGACTGGCCGACGTGAAGGGCCTGTCCGTCGACCCGGACATGTTCCCCACGAATATAGTGTTCGCCGAAGTGGAGCCAAGCCTGGGCGCTGCCCAAGCGCTGGTCGGCCGCCTCGCTGAGGCTGGCGTGCTGGTGTCCTATCCGGGCGACAGCCGGGTCAGGATGGTGCTCAACCGCCACGTGGACGACCGCGATGTGGACGAGGCGCTGCACCGGGTCTCGGAGGCTTGCAAGCAAGCACTGGCAGCGTCGTAGAATCACCGTTTATAATGACGCCCGACGCCCACAGGCTTAACTGACTTAATTACATACAAAAAGGAGCTAGTCATGCCCGAAGATTTCGTAAAGGCGGCGCAGACCGGCGAGGTCCTCCCCGGCAAGATGAAGGCGGTGGAACTGGGAAGCGAGATTATCCTCCTGGTGAACGTTAACGGCACCATCCACGCCGTGGACGACACCTGTTCCCACGCTTACGCCTCTCTGTCGGAAGGCGAACTGGAAGGGTCGGAGTTGGAATGTCCCCTCCACGGGGCCATGTTCGACTTGACCTCGGGCCAGCCTCAGACGCCACCCGCCGAGGAACCCATAACCGTCTACCAGGTCAAGGTGGAAGGCGACGACATCCTCGTAGGCCCGCCAGCTGCCTGACCTCCCCCGCCGCAAGGGGCAGGAACCCGGACTTTCACCGACTCGAACTCGATTCAGGTCGAACCTCGGTGCGCACAACTCATTAACGCCAGCGCCATTCACAACTTAGATTCGACGTATGGAAATTTGCCCCGTATTTGTGGATGAGACCGGCGTCTTATCTGAGTCGGTCAGGAAGCAGCCAATCTATGGCATTGGAATGTTGGTGGTTCCTGACGTTCGAGAGATCACCGACAGCTTCTATCGTGTCCACTTCAATTTCATTAGTGCACTGACTAGGGTCTGTTAACACTAACGTAGTGCATCGATGATGAACCCGAATAGGATGAACCCCAGGAAGAGTACGTCGAGCTTGTCAAAGCGAGAGAAGATGCGGCGAAATCCCTTCAGCCGACGGAACAGCCGCTCGATTTCGTTGCGCTTCTTGTATATCTCCCGGTCGTATTCCCAAGGGTCAATCCGGCTCTTCAGCGGCGGAACGACGGGCGTGAACCCCAGCGCCAACGCCAACTGGCGGGTCTCGTTTCCCTCGTATGCCCTGTCCATCAGCAGAGACGGGCTCCCATGCTGAGGCCCCAGATGGTGCAGCAGCTTGCGCCCCTCCGGTGCGTCGTGGGCCTGTCCGGGAGAGAGGGAAACGGTTATAGCTGTCCGAGCATCCGCGGCAACCATATGAATCTTGGTAGTCCAACCTCCGCGGGATTTGCCGATGGACTGGGGTCCGTTTTTTTAACGCACCCGTGCCGTCGGGATGGACCTTGACGGTAGTGCTGTCCATCGAAACCGCCTCCAGCTTGATGCGCACTATCTGTTCCTTCTGGAGGTGTTCGAATATCCGGTCCAGTACGCCGCTCTTGGACCAGCGGTTCATGCGGGTGTAGATGGTATGCCAGTTGCCAAACCGGGCCGGCAACCCCCGCCATTTGCAGCCATGCTCGGCGACGTACAAGATTGCGTTGAGCACTCGCAGGTTCGAAAGGCTGACATTGCCCCGCTGCACCGGGAGATGGGGCGCGATGCGTTGAAACTGGACTTCGGTTATTTCCATGCCAGAATTGTATCATAATTCGACTAATAGTGTTAACAGGCCCTAGTCAACGTAACAGGGTCAGAAAAGACATCCAAGCTAGAGGCACACCACCAACATTGCTTGAAGTTGACAGGATGATGCATTCAACGCGTCATCACGAGTACAAATTCACTGATGTCACCCGCTACAACATTCAACAGTACATCGATATTCTGAACCTATATTTCGCGTTTCCTAGTCTGGAGTTTCATTCTCTCATAATGGACAAACGCGACGTAGGGGCGAGTCTCCACAAGTGGAACGATGACGCATGGGAGGCATACACACATTTTGCCAAAGAGCTTTTGGCCGAAAGGCTGAACAGGGATGTCTTCGCCGTCGTGGACCTACAAGGTAAACCTAACAAATCAACAATCTATCTCGAAGATGTTCTGTGTTCGATAGACCGGGTAAAAGGTTGCTTAAGGGCCACTTCTGACATGTCGATTTACCTACAACTGGTCGATTTGTTGTTGGGGTGTGTGCAATTCGACGTCAAAACCCAAATGGGATTCTACGGCCCAGCTTCCAGACGAGCACAAGAGAAGTCGCAACTTGTCGGTTTTGTCAAGAGTAAATTGGGGATGAGGCAAGACGAACCGTTTCTGACGGATGGTCAGTCCATCAACACCTGGGATACACCGTCGGTCTATACTGTATGGAAGGGGAATTGGTGAGTTAAAAAGCAGAAGTGCGGCTATGACCGGCGCCCATCCCTTAAGCGGGACGACGTACTCCGGGCACTCCGCACCTTGTGTTTATTTTGCACATATTGGTACCACGGTGTCAATAAGACATCGCCCCTGGTTTGACACCCACATTGGGCGTCAATAAAATGCCCTAAATCAGTCTCCGCCCACCGACGCAGTCCCTTCCTGACCAATCATTGCGTCATCAGCTATAGGGGGGCCTTTGGCTCAGAGCTACGACTACATCATCCTGGGCAGCGGTATAGCCGGCCTGAATACGGCCCTGCTTGCCAGGGAACACGGCTCTGTGGTCATTCTAACCAAGGGCAAAATCGACGACTGCAACACCCGGTACGCCCAGGGAGGCATAGCCGCCGCCGTGGGAGACCAGGATTCCCCGGACCTGCACATGCAGGACACCCTGGCGGCCGGAGCCGGCCTCTGTGACACCGAAGCCGTGAGGGCACTCACCACGGAGGGGCCGGGCCGCATCGCCGACCTGATTCAACGAGGAGTGCCCTTCGACACCATCCACGCCGAAATATCCCTCGCCAAAGAGGGCGCTCACAGCGTAGCCCGTGTGCTCCATGCCGGAGGCGACGCCACCGGGCAGCACATTGAGCTTACCCTGGCGCAGGCGGTTCGGGACGCCGGGATCGAGGTCCTGGAATACTCCCTGGCCACCTACATTAACGTGGAAAATGGCCAGGCCCAGGGAGTCGAGGCACTGGACACCCATACTGGTCGGAAGGACGTGTTCGAAGGCCGTTTTGTCGTCGTGGCAACCGGCGGAGGAGGCCGTGTCTACAACAATACCACCAACCCGGAAGTCGCCACAGGGGACGGTGTAGCCCTGGCATTCCGCGCCGGCGCCCAGGTGATGGATATGGAGTTCTACCAGTTCCATCCTACGGCTCTCCGCATGGACGGAGTCCCCACATTTCTCATTTCCGAGGCCATGAGAGGCGAGGGCGCCATCCTTCGAAACGCAGAGGGCCAGCCCTTCTTGAAGGACCACCATCCTATGGCCGAACTAGCCCCTAGGGACATCGTGGCCAGGGCGATATTCAACGAGATGGGACGCATTGGAGCTGACCACGTGCTCCTGGACGTAACTCACCTTCCAGCCGAAACGGTGCGCAACCGCTTCCCCACCATCTACAGATTCTGTCTTGACAACGACCTGGACATCACCGTGTCCCCCATTCCTGTGGCTCCGGCAGCCCACTACATGATGGGCGGCGTCAAGACCAACGTGTGGGGAGAGACCACCATCGACCGGCTCTTTGCGGCGGGAGAGGTTGCCTGCACCGGAGTCCACGGGGCCAACCGCCTGGCCAGCAACTCCCTGCTGGACACCTCCGTGTTCGCCAGACGCGTAGTCCAACGAAGCCTGGAGGCTCCTTCTCTCCACGACCGCACCCGCACCACCAGGGCGGAGATGACCGTCGCTCTGTCAGAGTCCTCTGAGTCAGCGCCCGGCTGTAAAGAGCCTACACTTCAAGGCGTTCAGGAGTTGATGGGCAGCCTGGTGGGGATGGTGCGCAACCGCGACGGTCTCACACAAGCTGTATCGTCCCTCTCCGGCTGGACCGGCTGCCAGAGTGAACCCACCGACCGCTTCAGCCATGAACTGGCCAACCTGACTCTACTGGGACAGCTTATCTCGCAGTCGGCACTTATCCGGGAGGAGAGCCGGGGCGCCCACTTCCGCGAGGACTTCCCCAAGCCGTCACCACAATGGCTTAAGCACATCGTTCTCGCCAACCGAGAAAGTTGACATCTCTGGCGCCATGACTCCCACCCTCAGGCCCGCGTCTCTCGACGACCTGGACGCTCTCGTCAGTTTCAACGCGGCAATGGCCCTGGAGACCGAAGGCAAGACCTTGGACATGGAACTCCTAAGGCAGGGGACCAGGGCAGTCTTTGATTCCTCCCAACGGGGCTTCTACCTGGTGGCGGAAGTGGACGGATCGCCCGTTGGGTCGCTGCTCGTCACCTACGAATGGAGCGATTGGCGCAACGGCTGGTTCTGGTGGATTCAGAGCGTGTACGTGAGACCCGAATGTCGCAGGATGGGCGTCTACTCGGCCATGCACCGCTGGATTCTTAACACTGCCAGGTCCAGGCCCGACGTATGCGGAGTCCGGTTGTACGTGGACAGGAACAACGACGCCGCCAGAAAGACCTACCGCAGCCTGGGCATGTCAGAGTCCCACTACGACATGTTCGAGGAAGACTTCGCCTTTCCCGCCCAACCCTGACCTCCAGGGTGGGCAATCCGGCTCCGGCGCCGCTATAATTGGGCCGGTCATTCCGGCATATTCGACGGAGGGACTTATGGGAAGAATGGACGGCAAGGTGGCCATCGTTACGGGCGCGGGCAACGGCATGGGCGCATGTGAAGCCGAGCTTCTAGCCCGAGAAGGGGCCAAGGTGGCCGTGACCGATATACGTGAAGACGACGGCATGGCCGTCGTGGAAGGCATAAGGAGATCGGGAGGTGACGCGTCCTTCCACGGGCTGGACGTCACCGACGAAGAGGGCTGGAAGTCTGTGATAGACCGGGTGGTGGCCGCGTATGGCAAGCTAAACGTGCTTGTGAACAACGCGGGCATAAGCAGTTTCGCCTTCGACGACACTATGGGCTCCGACGAATGGGACGTTTTCATGGCTATCAACGCCAAAGGGCCGTTCCTTGGAGTCAAACACTCTGTCCCTAAAATGAGAGAAGCCGGAGGAGGCTCCATAGTCAACATTTCCTCCATCGCTGGCCTCACCGGGTCGACTTTGGGCCACCCCGCCTACAACAGCTCGAAAGGGGCCCTGCGCCTCTTCACCAAGGCCATGGCAGCGCGTCTCGGCAGGGACAACATACGGGTGAACTCGGTCCACCCGGGCCGGATGCCTCCCATGACGTCCGGCCGATACGAGGCCCAGCAGGACGAACTTAACCAGCGTCTGACCATGGTCCCGTTAGGCAGGATGGGCCGCGTGGAAGAGGTGGGCTATGCTGTCCTCTTCCTGGCCTCCGACGAGGCCTCATACATCACTGGACTGGAATTGGCGGTGGACGGAGGGTTCACCGCCGTATAATCGCCGCAAGTCCCACCAAAACCTCCTCTCCTCCTGGGAGAGGGTCGGGGTGAGGGATAACAGAACCAACCAACACGGAGGCAACGAGATATGGGTAGATTGGACGGAAAGGTCGCCATCATCACTGGAGGCGCCAATGGTCAGGGCGCCATGGAATGCCGGATGTTCGCCAACGAGGGCGCCAAGGTCATAATCGCTGACATCGCAGGCGATGCGGGCCAGAAGCTGGAAGCCGAAATAAACGAGGCAGGTGGAATAGCCACGTTCATGCTCCTGGACGTGACCAACGAGGAGAACTGGCAGACGGTAGTGGACGAGACCGTCGCCACACATGGGCGGCTGGACATTCTGGTAAACAACGCCGGTCTGTCCTCAACTTCGGTGACGGACTTCAACAGCCTCGACGGCTGGGAGAAAATCAGCGATGTCAACGCCAAGGGCGTGTTCCTGGGCACCAAGACCGTAGTCCCTCAGATGAGGGAAGTCGGGGGAGGCTCCATCGTGAACATCTCGTCCATATACGGCCTTGTTGGGTCCCCGTCGGGCCATCCCGCCTACCATGCGTCAAAAGGAGCCGTAAGGCTCTTCACTAAGGCGGCGGCGGCTCGGTATGGCCCAGACAACATCCGCTGCAACTCAATCCACCCGGGCAGGATGCCTCCAATGGTTTCGGGAGACCACGACTGGTATTGGTCCCAGGACGCCATCTGGCACGCCAAGATTCCTCTTCGGCGGAACGGGCGTACGGACGAGGTTGCGTCCGCCGTGCTTTTCCTGGCCTCCGACGAGGCCTCCTACGTCACCGGAGCGGAGATACCCGTAGACGGCGGGTACACTAGCCAGTAGTCCTGACAGGAGCAAGCAATGGGCAGACTCGACGGCAAAGTGGCGATAATAACAGGCGGCGGCAACGGAATGGGAGCCGCTGCTTGCGTCCTGTTCGCTAAAGAAGGCTGCAGGGTTGCCATAGCCGACAGGCTTGAGGACGGCGGACGCACCGTGGAGAAGGAAATCAGCGAGGCGGGGGGCGACGCGTTTTTCGTCCGCATGGACGTGGCCAACGAAGATGATTGGAAGCGCGCCGTAGACGAGGTAGTCCATCGGTACGGCAAGCTCAACGTGCTGGTCCAGTTCGCAGGACTCAGCGGCACCATATACCAGGACCACTACGACTCCGACGGTTGGGACCGGTACATGGCGATCAACGCCAAAGGTCCGTTCCTGGGGTTCAAATACTGCTACCCAAAAATGAAGGAGGCCGGCGGAGGCTCGGTGGTCAATTGCGGCTCCCGCTTTGCTCTGGACGGCTCGCCCGGAAGCCACCCTGGGTACCACGCTTCCAAGGGCGCCCTGCGATTGTACACGAAGGCCATCGCCTCCAGGCACGGGCCGGAGAACATCCGGGCAAACTGTCTTCACCCGGCCAGGATGCCTCCCATGACCACCTCCGACGCCACCTCCCCAAAGATAACTCAGGAGTTGTTCCCAGTTTCGTCCATACCCATGAGGCGTCCAGGCACACGGGACGAGGCAGCGTGGGTAGCCCTGTTCCTGGCCTCGGACGAATCATCCTACATCACGGGCATAGACTTCCCGGTGGATGGGGGCCTCAACGCCATCTAGAGGCGCTGCGTCGGCGTAGAGGCTGTGCCAGCCCGCTACAACAACGTTCCTCACGAACGATTTTCTGGTCTATACGAAGACATACTCCAAGGTCGGGAGGCCAAGATGAGGGTTATCTACAGACTGCATACCGAAAACATGAAGGGCGTGGGCGACGAGGCCAAGTGGGCGGAGGACATAGGCTACGACGGCCTGTCGTCTCCGGAGACAGCCCACGACCCCTTCCTGCCCCTTATGTTGGCCGCAGCAGCAACGGAACGGGTGACGCTGGAGACCAGGGTCGCCATCGCCTTCCCCCGGTCACCCATGGTGACGGCGTATGCGTCTAGGGACCTGCACGACTTCTCCGACGGCAGGTTCCAGTTGGGAATAGGCACGCAGGTGAAGGGCCACAACCTGCGCCGTTTCTCCGTGGAGTCGTGGCGCTCTCCTGGCAAACGGTTGAAGGAATACGTAGAGTCAGTGAAAACGATATGGGACAACTGGCAGAACGGCGGGAAGCTGGACTACCACGGCGAGTTCTACAACTTCAGCCTGATGACTCCCTTTTTCAGCCCTGGCCCCAGCGAGTTTCCGGACCCCAGGGTCTACATCGGAGCGGTCAACGGTTTCAACTGCCGCGTGGCCGGTGAAGTGTGCGACGGCCTGATGCTCCACAGCCTCAACTCGAAACGTTACCTCAACGAGTTCATCGTACCCAACGTGGAGAACGGAGCCAAGAAGGCTGGAAAGGAACTAAAAGACGTCCGCGTCAGCGGAGGCGGCTTCATCATTACCGGCCCAAGCCAGGCCGACGTGGACGCCAAGCGGCAGGGCGTGAAGCGCCAAATTTCCTTCTACGCCTCCACCCGAACCTACTTCCCAGTGCTTGAAGTGCACGGCTTCCAGGACATAGGCCAGCGGCTTCACGAGATGTCGCTGCGGGGAGAATGGGACGACATGCCCGGCCAGGTGAGCGACGAGATGCTGGACACTTTTGCCATCATGGGAGACTACGAGGACATCGCGGGCCAGATAAAGGAACGCTACGGCGGCCTGCTGGACAGCGTCTCCTTCTCAATGGAGACCAAGACCCGCGACGACGAGCAAATCCTGAAACGCATCCTCGCCGAACTCAAGTCTGAGTGATCAGGCTCTCAAGAGGGCCGCTTGAAGAGCCTACAGACGGCGCCGCAACGGCTCAGTTCACGACTAAATCGGCCGGGCGTGGGTAAGGTCGGCGGCAGTTATTCGGCGGACCTGGGATGGCAAGACAGTGGCGAGGGCTACTGTACCACCGTCGAGGGACATGAACTCGACGACAAAGGCTGCCTCACCAGGATGCACGTGTACAATCGAGCCTACGTCACCGGGCTTCAGCTCTTCCCCTTCATCTCCTGAAACATCGGCAGTAAGTACGATTTGCTCATGCTCTTTGAACATTTCAACTCCTGCGCGGATACGCTGTAACAAGCCTAGGGAAATCGCTTCCGATGTCGATTTGCCAGACAGTTCTCACACTTGGGTTGCGTCCATCAGGCGTCTCAATAATACCATCCACATGGTAGCGCGTGCCGTATGTGGTCTCTACTATCCTGACAACTTCATGCGCCGCTCCCTGACTCCGTAAGGCCTGAGCGAACTCTTGCCAGCTACCTGTGTTGAATCCGAAACCTAAGAAAAAATTGGCTTTGAGTCGGCTGTAGACGCTGCTTGATGAAAGCAAATATCCTGTGATTTTCTCCCTTTGCACGAAGGCTAGTAGTCAGTCAACTTTGGAATCAAAAGGGTAAAGTCGGTGAAGTTTGGTCCGGGCGTCCTGGGTGTTGAACCTCCAGTGGATGGTGGCTTGGGCGGCGTTGCGTTCCTTAACCAGAGCCTGGACTTCCCGCCGGAGCGTCTCCTCGTCGGGGAGTCGCTGCTTCAAGCAGGATCGGGATAGTACGCTGAACTCGATTTCCGCCATGTTCAACCAACTCCCGTGCTTGGGGGTGTAGTGGAATTCCAGCCGCTTGGCAATCCGCCGGGCCTCTGCCGCCGGGAACGTCTCGTACAGGGACGCCGGACGGTGCGTGTTCAGGTTGTCCATGACCACCCTCACCACCGGCGTCTCCGGGTAAGCTTCGTCCACCAGCCAACGCATCTGAAGGGCGAAGTCCTCCATGGTGCGCCGCCGGGTCACCGCCACGTGACGCCAGCCCGCCAGCGGCTCACAGGCCAGGAACAGGTTTCGGACGCCCTCCCTCCGGTACTCGTAGTCCTGCCGAAGCGGAATTCCGGGCCGGGGCGGCAGAGATGGCCGCGTCTCGGCCAACAACTGGGTCGATGTCTCGTCAAAGCAGACCACCGGCCGTCGGTGGTCATAGGGTTCGGCATAGAGGTCCAGCAGGTCCTCCATGTTGGCCACGAACTCCGCGCTCACCTTGGGAATGCACCATTCCCTCTTCTGCCAGGGCTTGAGAGCGTTTTTTTGAGACGCTTGCGCACCCCTTCGTGGGACATGGAGGAGGCCAACTTCAACTCCACCACCTTGCCAGCCAGCAGGCGCAGGGTCCAGTGGTCATGCCCTGCCGGCGGCGGGCTGCAAGCCAGGGCGATCAAGTGGGCCTCGCCCCGGTCGTCCAGCTTCCGGCGCCGGTTGGCCTGGGGACGGTCCTTCAGAACCCCGGACAACCCTTCTTCGGTAAAGCGCTGCTTGACCCGGTACACTGTGCCCAGGGCCACGTCCAGGGCTTCAGCCACTTGGGGAGCCGGCCAACCGTCGTCGCTCTTGAGGAGAATCCGGACCCTGGCGGTGACTCGGGCCGGGTGTTTCCCAACCCGAATCAGACGCTGGAGTTCTTCGCGTTGTTCCAGCGCCAGCCGCACTGAATACTTGTCCCTGACCATCACCACCACCCCCGCCAACAACACTTCCCACAAGGCAGGATAGCCTAATTGTCCGTTTTCTTAAACAAATGCTAAAACCAAGTTGACTGAGTACTAGATGTGCATTTGGCAGCCTCACTCACAACACTCCGATCAACTCGACTCCCCCCATCCCTCAGGCTGGAGGTGTCTACTTCAGATGTTGTCAAACCAGTTTTTCGACTCCCGTGGCGAGCAGGCTACACAGGCAACGGCTTTTCGGTCGCGCCGGCGGGAAGCTCTAAATTCCAAGTGTTCATGTTGATGGCCAGCACTGCGTAGGTGCCCATCAGGTTCACAAGGGACATAAATCCCCGCAACCCCAGCAGGGACATGCCCGCCTCGAAGGTCTCCTGGCTGACCTTTCGGGTGCGGAAGAACTCCCTGGCTAAGTTCACAACCAGGGACTGTTCGGCGGTAAGGTCGGTGAGTTCTTTCTTGTCTCTCAGGTTGTCCACGATGTCATCCCGTAATCCGGCCCCACGCGCGGCGGCGGCATGAGCGTTCCAGATATACAGGCAATCGTTTTCCCTGGCGGTGATGAGCATCGCCAGCTCTTGGAGGTCCTGGGCAAGGCTGGGTTCATTGCGGAGATATTGCCGCAGGTCCTCCAACCGCCTGGCCATTTCGGGGATGTGGCACAGTAACGCGAACGGAGATGTAGGAGGCACTCCACCCCTGCTTTCCGCAAAGGCGTCGTAGACTGCTATCTGGTCCTCGGGCATGGTCTCATGGGTCGCTATCGGTATTCGGGCCATTGGGCGCCTCCCATCTAGTCGGCTCTTTCAGCAGGCCCGAATTATAGGCGGCGTGCCTGCAGGGGTCAACGAACTGATATCTGCCCATCCCCACCCCTTGACAAAAGGACCGCTTTCCCTTGGAATACGGCTATCCCATCGCCGAGGGGCATGACATGAGCGACACACCTACCTACATATCCCCCGAGTCCGTGACCGATGAGGACTTGCTGAGAATGGCCAACGAGGCCGGGCTGGCTCTGGGGCCTGAAGATATCCCAGAGCTTCTGCCCTTGTACAAGCTCTACCTAGCCCACGTGAGGATACTCCATTCCATCGACCTCCACCACGAAGAGCCGGTCCACATATTCAGGCCCGACTAGGGAAACGGGAAGGACCACTGACATGACCCAAGAGTTGCATTACCTAACTATTCGGGAGGCCGCTGACTTGATCAGCTCGGGCAGTCTGTCTCCCGTGGAACTCACCCAGGCATTCTTAGACCGTATCGAGAAGACGGATGGCCGCCTCAACTCGTACATCACGGTGCTGGCGGACGAGGCCCTCGCGGAGGCGCGCGCCGCCGAGGCGGAGATCCGACAAGGCGCTTACCGAGGCCCGCTCCACGGAATCCCCATGGCCCATAAGGACCTGTACGACACCGCTGGAGTAAGGACCACCGCAGGCTCCCGTGTTTACGCCGAGAGGATTCCCACCGAAGACTCCACGGTAATAGCGAGATACCGGGAAGCGGGTGCGATACTCCTGGGCAAGCTGTCCATGTATGAATTCGCCCTGGGCGGTCCTGACCCCACAACTCAATTCGCTCTGGCCCGCAACCCGTGGAACCTGGAGCATATCCCCGGCGGTTCCAGCAGCGGTTCCGGGTCGGCGGTGGCCTCGGGGCAGTGCATGGGAGCCTTGGGCTCTTGCACCGGCGGCTCCATACGCGGCCCGGCCTCCTACTGCGGAGTAGTGGGACTTAAAGCCAGCTATGGCCGGGTAAGCAGGGCTGGGGTAGTGACCCTAAGCTGGAGCCAGGACCACTGCGGGCCCCTGACTTGGACGGTAGAAGACTCGGCGCTGATGCTCCAAGCCATTGCCGGGCACGATCCCAAAGACCCCGCGTCTTCCACAGCGCCTACATCGGACTACGCTGAGGCTATAAGAGAGGACATCTCAGGGCTGGTGGTGGGACTTCCCCGCCATTTCTTCTTCGATCCGCGCCCCAGCGTGGACCCTGAAGTCCAAGCCGTCGTAGAGACGGCGGTGAAAGAGCTGGAATCTCTGGGTGCCAGGGTGGAAGAAGTGACCATCCCCAGCCTGGAATATGTGCGCTCAGCCAACTCGATCATCATGCTGACCGAGGCCTACTCGTTCCATGCCGACAACCTCCGCAACCGACCCGGCGACTACGGACAACAGGCCCGGGTGAGGTTCCGAACTGGCGGATTGTTCTCCGCGTACGACTACCTGCAAGCGACCAAGATTCGCCAGGTGGCCAAGAGGGAGTTTGCCCAGGCTCTGGAGAAAGTGGACGTTCTGGTCTCTCCCACCATGACCCAGCCGGCGGCGCCGTTCCAGGGCTATGACCCAGCCACCACGGCCCGGGACCCAAGCTTCACGGCACCATACAACTTTACCGGACTGCCTGCCATCTCCGTGCCCTGCGGGTTCACCCAGAAGGGCCTGCCAGTAGGTATGCAAGTCGCCGGAAGACCCTTTGCGGAGCCAGAGATCCTGCGAGTGGCCCACACCTACGAGCGGCACGCCGGTTGGTACAAGCGTCGGCCTCCCGTCTAGGACAAGGCGGGCGCGGCATGGAGACGCGGAAGCTGGGCAGCCTCGAGGTCCCGGTAATCGGCCTGGGGACCGCACGGACCTTCGATGTGGACAGCGATAGCGACCTGGCTGTACGCCGGACTATCGTAGACAACTGCACCGCCGCCGGTTCCATCTTCCTGGACACATCTCCCATGTACGGCCACAGCGAGTCCGTCATCGGCCAGGTGACCGACGGCCGCAGAGACCAGTTCCAGTTGGCCACGAAAGTTTGGTGCAGGGGAGACTCGGCGGGACGCACCCAGATTTCCCAATCTTTCGACCTTCTCCATACCGACTATATCGAGGTGTACCAGATACACAATCTGCTGGACTGGCGGACGCACCTTCCCTACCTGGAATCTCTAAAAGAGGAAGGCCGAATAGGCCAAATCGGAATCACTCATTACGCCACGTCGTCCTACGGCGAAATGGCCTCAATTATGCGAACGGGCAGAGTGGACACTATCCAGATTCCTTACAACGTGATGGAGCGAAAGTGCGAGAGCGTCATACTGCCCCTGGCCTATGAGATGGGCATCGGCGTCATCGTTATGGAACCCCTGGGAGTGGGCCGTCTCACTCGCGGCCTGAAGCGCACGCCCGACCTGGCGCCTCTGGCCGGACACGGAGTAGAGACCTGGGCGCAGGCTCTTATGGCTTGGATACTGGCAGACCCTCGGGTCACCATACTGATTCCCGCCACCTCACAGCCGCACCGGGTGTTCGAGAACGCGAAAGTCGGGTTGATGCCGTTGCTGACTCCCGACCTGCGAGATTATATATCCAGAGAAGCGGCCCGGTGCCTATAAGCTGTTGGCTTAGACCCCTCTATTCGTAGCGCAGCGCTTCGGCTGGAGGCGTATTGGAGGCCTGTCTCGCGGGCCACCAAGTCGTTAGCATCGAGAACAAATAGGTCACGGCTATAATGATGACGATTTGCAACCAAGGAATCCCGAACCTTATCCCCTCTATCTCGTCACCTATGGCATCGACAATGTTGTATGACACTACACTCCCCAGCGCAATGCCGATCCCTACCCCCGCCAGAGCGATGAATGACGACTCCAGTAAGAAGCTGAGTTGGATCATCCACTGGCGGTAACCAATGGCTCTGAGGACTCCTATCTGCTGACGCCGTTCGACCACCGCCCTCATGCTGATGACGCCCAGACCCGCCACTCCAACCACGATTCCCAGCCCCATGTACCCAATGAGAAGGTCGTAAAAGGAAGATATGAAGGCGACCTGGTCCTCCAATTCCTTCTCCAACGTCCGCGCCTCCATGCCGTTGGACACGAACGCCGCTTCCAGCCTGTCTGCCGTGTCACCAACGTCGGCTCCTTCAGCCGTTTTGAAGCGGTAGGAGACTACCGGGATTGGCGCCGGGGATAGGCTGTCGATCCTGGATTTCGGGACAATGACTCCCTGGAAGTCTGACACGTTGTCTAAAATCCCTACTACGGTGTAGGTGATGTGCTGGTCTGAACCTGCGACTCTGACGTCGATGTCAAAGGGTTTCATGGAATCATTAAACTTGGACACTCCCGACACCTTAAAGTCGCCTGCACTGTCGAAACCCTCTTGGTCCTGGTCGGGGAGAGTCGCCGCGTCCACGACCGCCAAGGTCGGATCGTCCCTTAGCGCCTCCCACACCGAGTCTTTGGCGGGGCCGTATCCCTCGGCCAATATACGGAAATCGTAGTCCGACCCCTCTAAGAACCCGTCATCCACCGCATGGACCAGATAGTCCGCCCAGTGAGTGTTGGGCGAGTCAACTTGCCGCACTTCCACGGGGGCGCTTACATAGCCTCCAATAGCCTCGAACTCTTCCGGAGAGAGGCCAGGCGCTTCCATGATGGCCCGGTCGATACTGGATATGGGACTGGCAAAAGCCACGCTGCCCTCTATGTCCCAGCCTCCCAAGACCCTCTCTGGGTCGGCGAACGTGTTTCCAAAAGCCTCTATGACCATGGACATCACTATCATGGTGAACACCACCAGCGAAAACATGGCCAGAGTGAGCCCGGTCCTGAACTTGGCGCTCATGGGATAGGCAACAGCGGTGATCAACACCGGTCGGAAACGCCCTAACTTGGAGGTCGTGGAGGTGAGAGCCGAGGTAATCAGGTCGGCGTTGTACATCACCGTCCACACTGCCGCCGCCACCATCATGACACCCGACACGACAAACATCTCAAAATTGCTGTTGAGCTTGCCGGTGATGGGGTTCATGGTGTCGAAGGGCAATATCCAAAAGGCCAGAAGCATCACACCGATGAACGTGAACGACAGGCGAGTCGTCAGGTCGCTGCGTTCGGAGATGGAGGACGACACGGCGGGCCGGACCATGGCCGCGCCGACCAGAGCAAGGACAATCCCCAAGACGATGGCTAAAACATCAGGTTTGACTATCCCATGGACCGCTATGGCTCCGCCGCCCGCTGTCGTAATTGCCCCTATTGCAACAGCCCACGAAGGGCGCCGAAGGACTGCGGTCCTGAGCATTAAGCCCACGCCGACGACCATCAACGACACGCCAATCGTGAAAGGGGCCACTTGTTCCGATACATGGACGCCGACGTAGTAGAGAACAACTCCCATAAGGATGGTTAGCCAGCCACGAACCAAATATGGATAGGCGAACCGGAATATAGCCACCGCCAGTCCCACCCACCATAGCGGAGAAAACACGGGCATCCAGACCACCGCTCCTCCCAGAGCCAGCCAGAAACGGCTATACCTGGCCGCTCGCAGGTCCATTGCAGCCTGCACCAGATAGCGGAGCGGCTGGAACATGGCTTGGGGTATGTACATCAGCCGTCGGACGAACGGCAAGCCCGCTGAAATGCTTGTCGTTTCAGGCAGCCCGCGCACTGCCTCCACGATGTTCATGCGGCTGACCCGGTACGCCGACACCGATGCGGTTGCGAACACTATGATCATCCCCAAGCAGTAGGCCACGATGACGCTTCTAGGCTCGATGTGGTAGGTGAAACTGAAATCGACGTCAATCTTCCCAAACAGGAAATTTAGCACCGCCACCAACGCCATAGAGACCAGCAGGCCCACAGTGACGCCGATAGCCGACGCCGCGAGATCATAGGCCGTCCCTTCGAAGACGAACATCTGGACCAGGTGGCTGCGTTTTCCTCCCACAGCCCTTACCATGCCCATCTCAGTCCGACGGGCCGCTGAAAGCATGACGAATATGAGGAATATAAGAAGCGTGCCTACAATGACGGAGAAAAGTCCGAACATGACGAACAAAGTAGTCACCGAGCTTCCGGCTTGGTCGGCCAACTCGAGAAAGATGCGCTTCACTTGGAACACGTTGAACCCGGCGATGTTTGAGAAGCTGGAGTCTAGTTCTCGCGCCAGCTCTTCGCTTTCCTCCGGGTCGCCCATGGATAAGGCCGCGCCCCCCACGACGCCGGCAACGTCGTCGTCTGTCAGGACTCGCACCAACTCCGCTGTAGGACTGGCCAAAGCAAGAAGCTCCGGTCTGGACAGCTCCTCAATCAACACGTCGACATCAGCCAGCAAGTCTCCCGACAAGGTCTCTCTCTGAAGGGACAGTTGCTCCATAAACTCCGGCCGACTGAGGATGGTCAGAAGCTGGGCAATAACTTCCCTGTCGGCGGAGAAGGTCCGGACCTTCTCCGCCACGCTCTCGCTGAAGAGTTCCCCTTGCCTGGCGTCACCCCTGTTGGATATCGATATCGTGTTTATCTGACCTTGCCGGCCCAGCAACTCCTGGGCGTGGGCCAAGGGCATGATGACTGTAGGCTCGATCCCAGCCAGACCTCCGTTCTCCACCACTCCCTCGACCATCGTCTCCATCGGTTCGTCGCCCACGAAAATATGCAGCGTGTGGCCTGGTTGGGCATTAAGCTCGTCAGCGGCTTCTTCGTTTATGTAAACCTGCCCTGGACCGACGTTCTCCAGGCGTGCAGACTGTCCTGAGTCGACTTGCAAGAGGTCGAAGCCTTCCATGTGGGCGGGGTCAGGGGCGACCAGATTAGCCTGGCCTTCACTAAGGGAAGTGTTCACGTTGAATACGGGCACTATCTCTGTGATGTACGGTACAAGCCCGTCCACGTCATTGGACCCCTGTAGGTGTTCCGCCAGCCGGTCGAACTGCTCCACTGGGAAATAGGGCGGAGCTATGCTGCCAAAGTCCTCCTCAGTTCGGACAGCGGTTACGACTTCATCTACGGCGCCCAGGCTGTCCACAGCGCCATTACGTATGGAAAAGCTGATGGTGTCGCCTGTGCCGAAGGCGGCGGCTATTATCACAGCGCTGAGCATCGACCCCACTATGATGAGCACGGTCTGGCCCTTGCGCCTGGGAATGTTGCGCAGGCCCAGCTTGAGCATGACCCTGTTGCGCCAGGCCATAATCAGCACCACCGCCATGATGGCGCCAAAGATGACCAACATGGCGATCATCAGGGTGTCCATCGACAATCCGAAGATCTCTTCCATCGGGCAGGAGTCTATGGAAAGCCCCCTAGGATTGTCAATCGAAATTCCTATGAAAGAGCAGCGTATTGCCAGGGCTGTCGCCCTTTTTCATGGCATAGCGGCATGGAGAACTGTCGTCAGGTTGACGATTTGCGATGTGTAAACTAGATTTAGTTTAGCTTGGATAACAAGAGGCAGTCGCGATGCAGGTGAATATGCAAGAGGCGAGCTCCCAGCTGTCCCAGTTGGGACAGTTAGCCTGGGAAGGGGAGGAAATAGTGATCACTAAGGCGGGCAAACCCTACCTGCACTTAACTCCCTACCTGGCTGCTGGGATAGAACGCAAACCAGGAGCTTTGGAAGGACAAGTCTGGATAGCCCCGGGCTTCGATGAGACGCCCATCGAAGTAGTCTCGGCATTTGAAGGCACGATCAAAGACTAAGGAGAATAGCCCTTGCCCACCGGGACCCTTTCGACCGGATGCTTGTGGCCCAAGCCCAAGCCGAGGGGTTGTCCATCGTAACCGGCGACCGCAACATTCCGGTCTACGGAGTTCGAACCATCGCAGCCTGAACCCCCGGACGACCTCTAGTCCAGGACTGAGATGAATATCCCGGCGACGATGGCCGAGCCTATGACTCCCGCGACGTTGGGAGCCATGGCGTGGGGGAGCAGGAAAGTTCGCGGGTTGGCCCTCTGCCCAACCACATGGGATATGCGTGCCGCCATGGGCACCGCGGAAACCCCAGCCGATCCTATCAGCGGATTGACCTTCTCTTTGAAGACCAGGTTCATTAACTTGGCGAACACCAACCCCCCGGCCGTACCCGCGGAGAACGCCGTTATGCCCAGGGCCAAGATCGCAACGGTCTTGACCTCGAACACCGTGTCGGCGTCCAACTGAGCTCCAATGGTGATCATCAAGAATATGGTGGCTATGTTCAAGATAGCGTTCGACGCCGCCTCCCAGAGCCTTGGCACCACGCCGCTTTCGGAGAAGAGGTTGCCAATCATGAACATGGCTATGAGGGCGGCTGATTCCGGAACGAACAGGACGATGAGGACCATGGCGGTGGACGGGAAAAACAGCTTCTCCAGACGGGAGACCTCCCGTGGACTCCTCATCTCGATGGCCCGCTCCTTCTCCGTGGTCAGGAGCTTCATTATGGGCGGCTGTATGAACACCACCGAGGCCATGTAGGAGTAGGCGACCACTCCCGTTATCCCCAGGAGGTCCGGCGCCAGCTTTGCCGATGCAAATATGGTGGTCGGACCGTCGGCTCCTCCGATAATTCCGATGGCGGCAGCTTCTTTCAGGCTGAAAAGGTCCGGCACCGTGAAGAATCCGATGAGCAAGGCTATCCAGAAAGCGGCGAATATCCCAAGTTGGGCCGCCGCTCCCAAGAGCATGGTCTTGGGGTTGGCGATTATAGGCCCAAAATCGGTCATAGCCCCCACACCGAGGAATATCAACGGGGGCAGTATATTCCAGTGAGACAGGGTGAAATGGAAGAAAACACCCAGAAGGCCCGCCTCCTGGGTGTGCTCAGCGCCGAACACGTCAGTCGGTATATCCGTCAGCCCAGTGAGAGGCAGGTTGCCCAGCACGATGCCCAACCCAATCGGCAGAAGGACGTAAGGCTCCATCCCTTTGACGATGGCAGAGGTTATGAATCCGAACCCCAGTATGATCAGGAGAACGTTCTGCCAGCTGATGTTGGCAAAGCCCGAGGCGTTGATGAAGTCGGTTACTACGTCCACTTAACGCCTCTCCCGTCCTCGCCCGCCCTCAGGCCTACGCCACGCGCTTCCAGGGTGAATCTGCGGCCAGCGTCCGACGCTCCGCCAGCCTCTGATGACAGGCCCGGCGTCTCCTTGGTCAGCACGGGCGGACGCCGCGGTCCCGCTGCCCATAGCCAGGGCTACCGCCGTTCCTATGGCAGCGGCCATCTGGGCGTCGCTGTCGGAAGCGGCTTCATCACGACCCGCGGGCCCAGCGCTAGATGCCTGAGGTGCGGCGGGCGGTTGGGTGCGATCGGTCCACCATCCGCTCAGCTTCCGGTAGACGACGGTGAAGAGCATCAGGGACCCTATGGCGATGAACGCTGCACACACGCCCGTGACGGTCATCATCAGGGCCTTGACGGTGTCGAAGTCCAGGTCGGACTCTAGGGAAAAACGTATTTCTTCCACGTGTATCGATCGATTGGCCCAACGGTCATATTAACGGCTTGGCAAAAAGCCGGACAGATTATAGCACAGGGTCCAGTACGCCTGAACGTGCAGAGGAGTCCCTGTCTGGACTCCATGTTTCTTTACCTATGTCTGCGCCACCAGCGCTATACCCAAGGCCACAGCCGCCAAATAAATCAGGCACCCCCACCCGGCAGACGCTCTTCTACGCCGATGCCATGCTCCCCGGTGCCGTCGCGGGCTCGGGACACCTGCGTTCCGTTGCAAGTCCCGGTAATTCCAGGGACGAAATTCGCCCTTGGGCGATTCCTTCCATACGCCGACCCCATGGCCCTGGGCTTCAGCTTCCGCATCGTCGTATTCCTCGTCGATCGAATAGGCCAAGCCGGCTTCAACCATCAACTCGTTCAACGAAACCGGGAAGTCAGTTGCGTTGACGGTTTCTTGGGCGGGATACACAACCCCAATAATTCGGCCGTACTGGTCGACGCCCATCCGTTCCACACGTAGCCGCCCATTGCACCGCATACGAACGAGATAGCGCAGGTAGTTACGACTGTTCAGCGAATTGCGCTGCCCCAACTCCGGTGCGTCGATTCCGTGCAGGCGTATACGGACCGTGCCGCCGGACGCCTCGACGCCGTCTATGCCGTCTCCATCCGGGACGTGGGTGACCCGGACTTCGATGTCGTCGGACATGCTCTCAGACGCCGTGACATGGTTCGCCGCCGGCCGCGCGTTTTTGTGAAGTCAACGGCCTGCTAGTCCTTCAGGTGAGCGGCGAAGAAGCCGAGTGTGCGTTCCCACGAAGTCTCGGACGCGGCCTGGTTATGCCTCTGGCCGGTGAAGTCCATGAAGCCGTGGTCAGCCCCCGCGTAGGTGTGGAACTCATGGTCTTTGCCGAGGCGGGTCAGCTCCGCATCTATCTTCTTCATATCATCCTGGGAGGGATTCCCGTCCACCTCCCCAAAATGGAACAGAACCGGGCAGTTGATTCCGTCGGACAAGTCGAAGGGGCTCTTTTCACCCTTCCCCCAAATGACCATTGTGTTGCCGCCGTAGTAGGGTGCCGAGGCCGCGAAATGGTCGGTTGCGGCTGCGGCCAGATAGCTGATGCGCCCACCCATGCAAAATCCGGTGACCCCTATGCGATCGCCCCGAATGGCGGAGTTGCTCCTGAGAAACTCTACGGTGGCGTCCAGGTCGGCGATGATGTCAGGGTCGCTCATGTGGCTGATGGGCCGGGAGCCGTCGGCCAGCGCCTCCGGAGTAATCCGATGGAACAGGTTGGGGCAGACCGCCACGTATCCGGCTTCTGCCAACCTATCGGTCATGGCCTTGCTGAAGTTGTCAGCCCCGGAGCCGTGATGCGCTACAACCACCGCTGGGAAAGGACCTGAGCCTTCGGGAATTGCGGAATAAATCTCCATGTCTTGACCATTCACCTTGATGGTTTCTGTGAAACTGGGCATCTCGGTCAGTCCCTCCCTGTCATGGGTCTCCGGACCCCGATTAGGGGCGGGTCCGGGCATGGAAAGAATAATGCGAGCCTCGGAAGTATTCAACCCTAGGCCAGGGGCCGCCTTCTCACCCTCATTGAAACCTGGCCCAACCCGCTCTTTCTGGGTGAGGGCAGCTGGCACAGAATCCGACCACTCCTGGATTCCGGCCTCCGCCGGAATGACGGGAGAGGGTTGGGGTGAGGGCACAGGCCACTCATTCCGTCAGGGACAGGAACTCCCTCATGTCCACAACCTGCACCGTGTTGGTGGTCCCTGAGACTCCAGGGAGGAATCCGTGGACTATCGTGACTAGATCGGTTTCCGACACCATTCGGGCGCTCAACGCGCTATCAATCAGCGCGGCCACCAGTTTGGCCAAGTCCCTTTCAGGCGGGATCACTCCCTTGGGGGCCAGCCCCCAACCAAGGGCCACACGCCGCAGCACGACCTCGTCGTGGGAGAAGACAGTGATGTCGAACTCCGGCCGGCTCCTGGAGAGAGCAAAAGCCGCCGTTCCGCTGCTGGTGATCACTACGGGCTTTGCCTTGAGGTCCCTCACCAACCCAGCCGCAGCCGCTGCAATGCTTTGAGTCCTGCCCTGGGACCGCGTAGAGGAGTTCAGGCCCCTATAGTAGGGGTACACGGTCTCCGCCTCCACGATGGTGGCGTCAGCGACCTGCACGACCTCCACAGGAAACTGTCCAACGGAGGTCTCATCAGACAGCAGAATGGCGTCGCATCCGTCCAGGACTGCGTTTGTTATGTCGGATATCTCCGCCCGGGTTGGGGTGGGGGAAATAACCATGGAACGCAGCATCTGGGTCGCTATGACGGAGACTTTGGCCGCCTCGTTGGCCTTGGCCACCACCTCTTTCTGAACTAGCGGAACCCGCTCCATGGGGATTTCCACTCCCAGGTCCCCCCGGGCGACCATCACACCGTCCACTTCTTCGAGTATGCGGTCAATATTTTCGACGCCCTCGCCCCGCTCCAGCTTGGCCATCACGGAGGCCTCGGAGCCTATGCTCGCCAGGAATTCCTTGGCGTACCGTATGTCGTCCACTGACCTGACGAATGACACAGCCACCCAGTCCACGCCGTGCTCCACACCGAACCGGAGGGCCTCTTTGTCCTCGTCAGTGAGCACCGGCTCGTCTATGGTGACTCCCGGCAAGTTCACGCCCTTGTATGAGGCGAGCATGCCGGATGAGTTCAGGACGCGGGTCCTAACCTCATCCTGACTCGCGGTCAGGACTTCCAGGCACACCGTTCCATCGGAGATGAACACCCTGTTCCCCGGTTGAAGCCGGGCCAGGATTTCAGGTTCGGGGAAGGGCAGCGCCCCGGCGTCGGAGGAGCTTTCCCACGGGACCAGGCTGACCTCGTCCCCAGGGATGAGCTGGACTGGCTCTTCCATCTTGCCCAGCCTGAGTTTGATGCCCCCCAAGTCCTGCAGTACGGCAACAGGTTTCCCGTGTTGTTCGGAAAGTTGGCGAACAGCTTCTATAACGCCGGCATGTTCTTCGAACGTCCCGTGCGAGAAGTTCAACCGAAAGCAGTCGACGCCCGCCTCGACAAGGCTCTCCAACACTCCCACACCGCGAGTTGAGGGGCCTGTGGTGGCTATTATCTTAGTCTTACGCATTCGATAAAGCCGCGTGCCTTCCCCGAAATGCCTACTATGAAGGTGACGGTTTCGCCGATGGAAATCAAGGCTTTTCAGGCCCGTTATATGCGTGACCGCTCAAACCTCGGCACACGTCCAGCAGGCTGTCCACTGTAGGGATGTCCCATTGCTGACGCCCGACGTCGGTATATGCGACACACCCCTGAGAATCTATTACGAAGGTAGCCGGCCTTTGCCCCAGGGATATGAGAGTGGATGGCACGCCGTAAGCGTCGAACATGCCATGGTTCGGATCGATAAGGCACGTGAAGGGAACCTCCCGCCTCAATAAGAAATCCGTCGCCTTATCGAGCGGGTCCCTCGACACAGCTATGATCTCTGCGCCTAAAACTTTAAATTCCTCGTACCGTTCCGACAACTGTCGGATCTGCCGGCGGCAAAAAGTTCAGCGGAGCCCTCTGAGGAACACAAGCGCCAGCGCCTTGTGAGAAGCTGCAGATTTCCTGACGCTCACCGATTTCCCTTCAGTAGAGCGCAGTTTATAGTCCGGAGCTATATCGCCCACCTGAAGCGCGACAATTGAGCTGAATTCTTCAGCCACCTAAGGGTCCTCATTCGTGTGGCGCCAAGCGCTCAAATCAACCATCCACTGCTCCCGGAAGCTTATTCCAAGTATATGATAAACTATGGGATGCTTCCCACCCAGGCGCACCGGCTTCCGATCCATATGCGGTGGCTGCCTGAATCCAACCTAGCCATCCGGCCCCATTCGAGAAAATGCCAATGAGGATAATGGAGGTGGCGTCATGCCCCGTATGAACGTTGGCGAGGCAATCATCGAGACCCTCCGACAGGAAAAGGTGGGCCACATTTTCGGCATTGTCGGAGCCGCGTTCCTCGACGTGCTGGACGCCCTTTACGACAAGACGGACATACAATTCGTCGGAGTGCGCCACGAGCAGGCGGCTGCCCTGATGGCCGACGGCTACGCTAGGGCTACGGGCAACCCTGGAGTGTGCATCGCCACCAACGGACCGGGGATCCTTAACCTCACCTTCGGGGTGGCGGCGGCGTACGTGGGCCACTCGCCGATAGTTGTGCTGGCCCCGGCCCCCGACCGGGAGCACCAGAACCGGGGAGCCATACAGGAGTTCGACCAGGTGTCGCTGTTCCGCCCCATCACCAAGGCCTCGTTTCAGGTGAACAAATCGGAGCGCATCCCGGAAATGATCCGCCACGCTTTCCGCGTGGCCACCTCCGGGAAGATGGGGCCGGTGCTCGTAGACCTTCCAAGAGACCTGATGGTCCAGACGGAAATCGACGTTGATCTGGCGGCCCCACACACCTACCGCACCGGCCAGACCCGCGTTCAGGGCGACAAGAGCCTGGTGGAAGAAGCAGCTCGTCTGCTCTTGGAGGCTGAGAGGCCCATAATCATGCCCGGCGGCGGCGTACAGTGGAGCCTGGGATCCCAGGAAGTTACTGACCTGGCCGACGTTCTCGGCGCGGGGCTGATAACCTCATACGGCCGGTGCGACGCCGTGCCGAACACTCATCCGGCTTTCCTGGGCCACCTGGGACGGCTCCCCACGCCCGAGGCGGTAGAGGCGATACGAAACGCCGACCTTCTGTTGGCTGTGGGCACTCGCCTGAGCCACAGCACGTCCTACTACGACAACAGGTTCATCCAAAAGGACACCAAGATTGTCCAGATAGAGATAGACCCCAACGAAATTGGTCGCAACTACCCGGTGGCCGTGGGAATCGAAGGAGACGCCAAGGCCGTCTCCGGTCAAATCTTGGAACTGGTGCGAGCGGCTGAGAAACCCCGGAACGAGCAGTGGGACCGGGAGGTTAGGGACCTGGCCCAGAAGCGGCTCCAGAGACTCGACGACCACGGCAAGCTGGACGGGACGCCCATGCACCCCGACCGGATTTACTACGAACTCCGCAAGGTCATGCCAGAGGACGCCATCGTCGTTCTCGACTCCGGCCTCAACTCCAACTACGGCTTGGACGGCCTGGTCTATCGTCAACCGCGCACTCTCATAAACAACCTGGACCTCGCCGGATTGGGATTCAGCTTCCCCGAAGCCATAGGCGCAAAGTTTGCAAGGCCGGACGCCACGGTGGTGAGCATAAACGGCGACGGCGGCTTCCTCTTCAACGGACAGGAACTGGAAACCCTGGTGCGACACAACCTTAACGTCGTGACTATCGTGATGAACAACGGCATCTGGGGGTCGGAGAAGGCCTTCCAGCACCACGCATTTGGACGCTACGTCGGAGCCGACATAGGCAACCCCCGTTTCGACAAATATGCGGAGGTGTTCGGCGCCAGAGGCTACTACGTGGAGAATCCCGAAGACATTGGAGACGCGTTCAAGGAAGCGGCCAGCGGCGAAGGCCCAAGCATTATTGAAATCCCCATGGACCCCAATGTGCTTCCCGTCCCCGCGCGTCTCTCCGACGCCAAGAAGAGCTAGCCTATGCCCACAGACCTGGGTCCTAAAAGCATCGGATGGTTGGGACAGGGCATCGCTGGGGCGGAGCCAATGGGGATATGCCGGATGCTCAACGGCATGTGGCAGGTGTCCGGCGCCCACGGCCCGATCGACCCTCAGAGGGCCGTGGAACGGATGCTGGAGCATCATCGGAGCGGATTCACAACCTGGGACCTGGCGGACCACTACGGCCCCGCCGAGGAGTTTATCCGCGCCTTCAGGACGCAGCTTGAGTCCGCATCCGGCAGCGAGGAGCTGGACAACGTCCTGGCCTTCACCAAGTGGGTGCCGGCTCCGGCCGCCATGCCACGTGCCTGGGTGGAGCAGAACATTGACCGCTCCCTGAAGAGGATGGGCGTCGACCGTTTGGACATGCTCCAGTTCCACTGGTGGGACTACGAAGACGCAGCCTACCTTGATGCCATGGGCCACATGGCTGACCTCCAGGCCGAAGGCAAGATACGCACCCTGGCGCTGACCAACTTCGACACGGAGCACACGCGCATCATCCACGAGCGAACGCCTGTGGTATCGAACCAGGTCCAATACTCGCTGGTAGACCTGAGGCCCGAAAGAGAGATGGTCCCCTATTGCCTATCCCAGGGCATCGGGCTCCTGGCTTACGGTGTGCTCTGCGGCGGCCTAGTCTCGGAGAAGTGGCTGGGAAGGCCCGAGCCATCGAGGTCCGAACTGAACACAGCCAGCCTTGGCAAATACAATCAGATGATCGGTCTGTGGGGTGGCTGGGAACTGTTCCAGGAACTGCTGGGCGCTCTCAAGTCCATCGCGGACAAGCACAGCGTCAGCATAGCAAACGTCGCGGTCGCCTCAATTCTGGATAAACCTGCTGTGGCCGGGGTCATCATCGGAGTCCGCCTGGGACTGTCGGACAACCTTCAAGACAACTTACGCACTTTCAACCTGGAGTTGGACCAGGAAGATCGGGACCTTATACAGTCTGTGACCGACAAGTCTCAAGACGTGTTCAGCCGGATAGGCGACTGCGGGGACGAATACCGCCGCCGTTAGACGCTGTCAGGCCCGCCGAAATCATCTGACGAGGGTTAAACCATGCCCGACGACCAAGTTCGAGAAGTGCCGGAGTGGGCCCGGGGAGACCCGCTGATGGAGTGGTACGCAGCCGAGGTCTGGGGAAAGCGGTTGGCCGACGACGACGCCCTTTTCGAAATCATGAGCCTACAGGTTTTCCAGGCCGGTCTGAGCTGGCGAATGATTCTGGCCCGCCGCGATGCCTTCCGCGTCGTCTTCCACGGTTGGCGCATTCCCCTGGTCGCCGCAATGTCGCCCGACGACGTGGACCGGGCGCTTCTCGACCCGTCAATCATCCGCAACCGGAAGAAGGTCGAGGCTTGCGTCTCCAACGCCCAGACCATCCAGGGCATCCAAAAGGAGCACGGCTCCTTCTGCCGCTGGTACTACGACGTGCTGGAAGGAGATGCGTTAGCGCCTCTGCAGAAGGAACTTAGAAAGACCTTCCGGTTCATCGGACCGGAAATAGCCCGGATGTGGCTGTTCGCTTCGGGGCGGGTCGCCCCCGACCACTAAAACGGGTTGTCAACTCCCCAGCATATCAGCATAAAGGAGTCCTTCCTTTGACCCAACCCTCTGAACGATACGTCACGGTGGCGCGCCTCTCGGAGATTCCGCCCGGACAGACCTTGAAGGTCAAGCCCACGCGCAGGGATGAGATCGTCCTCTGCAACGTGGGCGGACAAATTTATGGCGTGGTGGACGCGTGCAGCCACGACGGGGGAATGCTGGGATTCGGCTCTCTGGAGGACAAGTTCCTGGCCTGTCCCCGCCACGGGGCCCTCTTCGACGTGACCAACGGCGCCGCAACCACTCCACCAGCCACCCTGCCTATACGCACTTATTCGGTTAGAGTCGAAAACGGCGAAGTCCAAGTGGCAATTAGGGACTAAGACTCGTTAGGTACGAGGCCGTGATGAATTCAGACCTTTAGCTCCACTCCCACGGGGCAATGGTCCGAGCCCATGACTTCCGGGAGAATGAAGGCTGCCTCCACGTTGGCCTTGAATTCCTGGTTGACGAAAAAGTAGTCGATTCTCCAGCCAACGTTCCTTTCGCGGGCCCTGGTAAAGGAGTCCCAGTAGGAGTAGTTGCCAGGCTCCGAGTTGAACATTCGGAACGTGTCGACGTACCCGTGGGCCTCGAACTTGTCCATCCACTCCCGTTCCTGAGGCAGAAAGCCGGAAGTGTTCTGGTTCTGCTTGGGCCTGGCCAGGTCTATCTCTGTGTGGGCGGTATTCACGTCTCCACAGACCACGATGTTCCGGCCCTGTGACTTCAACCCCTCGGCGTAGTCCAGGAAGGCGTCGTAGAAGTCCATCTTGTAGTCCAGCCGCTCCTTGGAAGACTGGCCGTTGGGGAAGTAGATTCCGAACAGCGTGAAAGCGTCATAGTCGGCGATGACTATCCGACCTTCGTTGTCGAACCTGGGAACGCCGAACCCTGTACGAACATCCTTGGGTTGTTCCTTCGTGTAAAGCGCCACCCCGGAGTAGCCTTTGCGTTCTTCGTGGGAGGAGAAGTAGACCTGGTAGCCCTCGGCGTTGCGGAGCCGCTCGGAAAGCTGCTCTTCCCTGGCCTTGGTCTCCTGGAGACAAAGGATGTCGGGGGACTCATCGTGAAGCCAGTCGAGAAACCCCTTCTTCTCCACGGCCCGCAGACCGTTCACATTCCACGACAAAGCTCTAATAACGGTCATACGCTATTCCTAAGTTCTGCAATTCTCTGGATAGGTCGCGTCAACCATGTAAGACATTATACATCCAGCCCGTCTGATGCGAATGTCTGCCAGTGACTTTAGACCTATTGCGGCTGCCTGCCTATCCCCCGTTGCCAAATAAGGGACGGCCGTTATGTTTTTCGAGGGCGTCGCCGCTGCCATCCGACGGAGGGCCGTTTGACCCCTCAAACAAGGAGCGGTCCGCAGGTCGGTGTCCATTTCTTGACACACCATACCCTACATGCTAATGTCCGGCCATCCACCTCGTTCGATTTTCCCTCGCCTCCGCCTTGTGTGCCGGCGGTATGGATTGGAAGGGTCATGCCATTAGATCCGGAGCAGTCTCGTTTAGACCAGCTAAGAGATCTATGTGATAAGGTTCTGGCGAACCGCAAGCTCATTCTAGCCAGCAACCGCGGCCCGGTTGAACACCATCTCACCCCGGACGGACGCACCGAAGCCCGCAGAGGCAGCGGCGGCGTTGTCACCGCTCTCAACTCGCTGGCCCAGATGGTGGACTTTACCTGGGTGGCGAGCGCCACCGGCGAAGGCGACCGGAAGGTCTCAGAAAGCGGAGGCGGAGGCCCGGTCAGGTCACCCATACCATCGCACCGCATCTATCTGCGCTTCGTGGTGACTCCCCGGAGGGTCTACCACAAATACTACAACATCTTTTGCAATCCCCTGGTTTGGTTCCTCCAGCACTACATGTGGAACTCTCCATACAATCCCAATTTGGACTCCAACGTGCACGACGCCTGGCACAACGGTTACGTGGAAGTGAACCGGGCCTTTGCGAAAGAGATCATAGCGGAAACCGAGGCCAGCCGGGACCCGCCCGTCGTGATGGTCCACGATTACCATCTCTACCTGGCGCCGGAGTACGTGCGTCAGGGTCGGCCCGACGCCATCATCCACCACTTCACCCACATTCCTTGGCCGTCGCCCAGATACTGGCAGCTTCTGCCGTCGTACATCATCAGAGGCATCTGCACCGGGCTTTGCGGGTCGGACATAGTTGGATTTCAGACTACCCACGACGTCCGCAACTTCCTGGACACCTGCGAAGAGTTCTTGCCAGACGCCAAGATAGACTACACTGACCGTTCTCTCTTCTATAACGGCCGCCAAATCAAGGTGCGCGCCTATCCCATATCCATAAACGTCGATGAGATTCGGCGAATCGCCAACTCTCCCAGAGCATTGGAATACGAGCGCAAGCTGGAACCGATGCTCAACGAAACAACCATTGTCCGAGTGGACAGGGCAGAGCCCAGCAAAAACGTTGTCCGGGGGTTCAAGGCCTATGGTCTGCTTCTGTCCAAGTACCCCGAACTCAAGGGCAAGGTCACCTTCATGGCGTTCCTGGTGCCTTCCCGGACTCACATCCGCCAGTACCAGCGCTATATGAACGACATCGAGGAAGTGGTCAAAGACATCAACGTCACCCACGGTTCCGAAGACTGGACGCCCATAGTGACGTTTATAGAAAACAACTACACACAGGCCATAGCCGGGATGAAACTATACGACGTAATGCTGGTCAACTCGGTTTTCGACGGTATGAATCTGGTGGCCAAAGAGGGGCCCGTGGTCAACCAGAACTCAGGGGTCCTAGTGCTGTCGGAGACCACCGGCGCATTCAAGCAATTGGCGCCAGGGGCCTTGGCGGTGGCGCCATCGGACATCGAAGGCACCATGCAGGCGCTGCACCAGGCCATCACCATGACAGCCGAGGAGCGAGAGCAGCGAACCAACTCCCTAGTTCAGATAATTTCTGACGAGGACATCATCCATTGGATATACAGCCAGTTGGACGACATCGGTGCGGTCATGGATCTGTCTGCCGCGCCAACCATCTAAGGAATTCCTCCACTTCCCCCACGTTTTCCACCGTATAGTCGGCCAGGGCGACCAATTCGTCCGGCGCTCCTCCGCCCACGACAGCCACGCACACCGCTTCCACTTCCCCGATTTTGGACAGTTCACGGGCGCTCTTGAAGGCGTCCACGTCGGTTACGTCATCCCCCAAGGAAATGAGGGCCGTAAGCCGCCTCTCCCTCGTCAGGTCCGACAAAGCCGTCCCTTTGGACAAGACCACCGGCGGCAGCACATTGACGACCATCTTACCCATCACCAGCTTTACCGAATCCCCTGCCAAAGCCCCCAATGCCTCCAATACCTCTTGTCGGGACGCCTCAGTATCAAAGGTGTGACGGTAGTGGACTGCAAAGGAACCTCCCTTGTCCTCCATCATGAAACCGCCGGTGGAAAAACGCTTGGCCAAGTCGTCGAACAGACGGCTAAGGCGTTCCCGGTGAGCTTCCGCTTCAGGCGCCAGCCGTGTCAGACCGTTCTCCCTGCGCTCCAGTCCGTGATTCCCCGCATAGACTAGGCCGGGGACGCTGACAGTCGATTCGGCCACGGCGGAGGCCCTGCCGGTAACGACAGCTACGAGGGCGAGTCTCCCAGCCAGGACTTGCAGCGACCCAGCCACGTTCCGGCTGACTCTGGCGTCCTCCGGTCGTTCGACAATCTCAGACAAAGTGCCGTCCATATCGAGGAAAAGACCCAACCGTTCTTCGGATAGAAGCTGTTTCAACTCCCTTAGGTGGGACAGCAAATGTTTTGGCGTCACCTGATGAGGCTCCTATTCATCTACCCGGCATATGGGTTGTCGAGCGAGAACATCTGGCCAAGTTTTGCCCGAATTTTATACTAATCTTAAATCCGACTGCAAATTGACTCCGCCGTCCTCTTGACTTATACTGCCGTTTATGCTTTTATAATCGCTTTTATGGGCACCCATACCACTGGGTGATCACGTTTCCATTTAGAAATTGAACCTGAGTCGCTTTGCGAACAGAGACTTTGCTAAAGTATAAGAATCGTTTAAGTCGAAACATTCAATCCTCAAGGAATCATATTCTCCCTGAGGGTTGTTCGCACCGCTTCCTGGGAACCACTCTTCGCACCCGGCTTTCCCGGCGCCGGGAAAGGAGGTTGGTCTAAAAATTGATTGGACAAGAACGCATCCGACCAAAAGCAACAGCTGGCGTTGCTTTGCACCAATAAATCCCTGGAGGCGCTGAAGTGACAACCATGACAACACCGGCCAGCCCGGTGACACCATCGTTCAGGTCGTTAGTCCCATCGGTACGGACTGAACCTACTTCAGTCCGGCTTATCAGCGACGGAATCATCAAATTCGACGGCGGCAGCATGTTCGGGAGGGTCCCCAAGACCGCTTGGGAGGACAAGGTCTCCACCGACCGGCGCAACCGCATGACCCTCGGTCTCAACTGTGCACTCATCAGGATAAGCGGGAAATGGGTGCTCATCGACACAGGCGTAGGCTCCAAAGAGCTGGACAACGAAAAGGAGACCTACGGTCTAGTCCCATCGAGGTTGACCAAGGAACTGAGGGCCCTGGAGGTCTATCCCAAGGACATCGACGTAGTCATTCTCTCTCATCTTCATTTCGACCACAGCGGAGGATGCACTCGCCAAGACCGCTCAGGAAACCTTGTGCCCACCTTCAGCAAGGCAAAGTACATTGTACAACGTGCGTGCTGGGAAGAAGCCGCCAGCCCCAACGAGCGCTGCTCCGACATACATCGGGAGGAGGACTTCTACCCCATACAAGAGCGAGGTCAACTAGAACTTATCGACGGCGATGAGCAGATATTCCCCGGCCTGTCGGTCAAGGTCACCGACGGCCATTCCAAGGGCCACCAAGTGGCTCTTCTCCACCACGGAGGAGAACGCATAGTCTTCATGGGCGACCTGGTGCCGACACCCTATCACCTGGACTTGGGCGCCATTTCCGCATTCGACCAGTTCCCGGAACGCACCCTGGAGCAAAAAAGGGAGCTCCTTGCCCAAGCGGAAAAGGACGGATGGCTGTTGGTTTTCAGCCACGGTCATGACCAGAAGGCCGGATACCTCGAGCGCATCGGCAACAATGCCTGCTTCCGACCTGTGGACCTGTAGCCGCCACTACGTCCGCTACTAAGCAGGCTGATTCCCGCTTCGGTGCGGCGTTTCCCAACACTGGCCGGGACACGCCGCATCGTTTTCTTTGCGCTTACACAAGCGCCGCTGAAATCCGGTCGCCATCCAAGGACAATAGGCGGGCAGGGGTTATGTGTCCCACCATGTCCCAGTCGGCCCCGGCGCTTACCCTCAGATAGTTGTCGGTAAGCCCTGTCAATACCGGACCGACCAGACCTGATGCCGCACGTTCCCAGAGAACGGGTCTGACAGAACCCAACGCCTTTTCTTTGAAAGCTCGTTCTAGTTTTCTGGAAAGCTCCAGGATACTGGCCATACGCCCCTTTTTCACGACCTCGTCCACCTTCGGCTTCAAATATGCGGCGGTGGTTCCCGGCCTGGTGGAGTAAGGGAAGGCGTGAATGGACGCCAACTCCAATCTTTCCGCCAAATCCAGAGTCTGAGAAAACTCGGTGTCGTCTTCTCCTGGGAAGCCCACGATGACATCAGCGGTAATGGAAACGTTGTCCACGCTGCCTCTAATCATTCGGACGCTTTCCACGTATTGCCCTGCCGTGTAGCGACGTCTCATGCGCTTGAGCACAGCATCGGAGCCGCTCTGAAGGGGTAAGTGGAAGTGAGGGCAGAGCCTGGGGTCCTTCCACAGGCTGAGCAAGGCCGGCGTTATCTCCTGGGGCTGGAGAGACGACACCCGCAGCCGCTCAACTGCCGAACAGTCCAGCAGCGATCTAACCAGGCTGGTTAAGTCGATCCCCGGTTCCAGATCAAACCCGTACGTGCCCAACTGGGTGCCTGTAAGAACGACCTCCTTCCGCCCTTCGTCCACCCTCCGTCTAACCTGTTCTAGTATGACATCCGGACGGATGCTTCTTTCCCGCCCTCTCACCTTGGGGACGATGCAGTAGGCGCACACCTGGTCGCATCCCTCCTGTATCTTCACCATGGCACGGGGTCGCCGGTGAGGTACAGGCTGGGAAGTGGGCGGCCTCTTGGGCGTTGTAGGTGCGGCGCCTGAATCGACGACGCGCCGTACGAGGTTGTCCTTGTCCCTGTTGGACACTACCAGAACGCGATCTCCCAGATTCGCCGCATCCTCTGGCGCTCTTTCCGCAAAGCAGCCGGTTAGCACAACCAGTGACGAGCCGTTGGAACGCAGTGCCGCGCGGGTGGCCTGGCGTGCCTTCTTGTCGGCCGTGTGGGTGACGGTGCAGCTGTTGATGACCCGTACGTCCGCTTCATCTCTGCCACCGGCTTCCTTATAGCCGGCTTCAACGAACCTTCTGGCCAGGACCTCGCTGTCCGCCTGGTTAAGTTTGCATCCCTGGGTCTCAATGAAGAAGGTCGCCGGTCTGTCCTGCGCTGGGCCCTTCATCTTGTCAGGAAGGGTGTCCTTATTGGAGGTTTCAATTATGGAGTCCTGAGCCATGCTATCATTCTAATGCGGACGGAAATAAAGTCCAAGCCAGTCCTACATCAAGGAGAAATTCATGCAGGCTCTGGACGGGATCAAGGTTGTGGAAATATCCCAGGTTTGGGCTGGTCCCGGGTTGGGCATGTACTTGGCGGACCAAGGCGCCGACGTAGTGAAAATCGAGCCCCTCTGGGGCGACGACGCCAGGACCGTCCTAACTCAACCTCCCATGGCCAACGGTGAGAGTCGTGCGTTCCAGGTCGTGAACCGCAACAAGAGGGGCGTGGCCATGGACATAGCCTCCGAAGAAGGCCGGGAAGTCGTGCACCGCATGATCAAGTCCAGTGACGTGTTCATTCACAACTTCCGTCCGGGGGTCGAAGCCAAGTTGGGATACGACTACGATACGTTGAGCCGGTTGAACCCCGGACTGATATACGCCGAACTGGGAGCTTACGGCAAGCAAGGCCCCTACGCCCAGTTCCGGGGCTATGACCTGCTGTTCCAAGCGTTGTCCGGCCTGCTGACCAAACGCCGAGCGCCCGACGGCACGCCCACTTCGAGCGGCATATGGGCTGCGGACTGTTCGCTTCCCATGGGCATGGCCTACGGCGTCGCGCTGGCCCTCTTGGCCAGGCAAAAAACGGGACGAGGCCAGAAGGTGGAATCGTCGTTGCTCCATATGGCGCTGGCCATGCAATCCGTGGACATGGTGCGCGTCGAAACCGAATCGCCCAACACAGAGGAGACGGACTTCTCGAAACAGGCGCTGTACTCCCCCTACCGGTGCGCTGACGGTCGATACGTCATCTTGGTGGTGCTGAACACTAGGCAGTTCCACCAGCTATGCAGGGCCCTGGAGTTGGAGCATCTTATAGATGACCCTCGCTACGGAAACAACGAGTCCCGCGCCCAAAACAGCGAAGAGCTCTATTCTTTGATTGACGGCATCTTATCGACCCGCACCCGCGAGGAGTGGCTGGAGACGTTCCGCGCCTACGACGTGCCCTCCATGCCCATCCTGGAGAGGAACGAAGTCTTCGATCATCCCCAGATGACTGAAAACGAGATGTTCGCTTCCGTCCACCATCCCGACGTAGGCCGAGTCGACATGTTCAATGTCCCTGTCCGTCTATCGGAGACCCCCGGATCAATCAGGAGACGTGCGCCGCTGCTGGGGGAGCACACCGATGAGGTCCTGGGAGAGCTGGGCTACAGCGAGGCTGAGACGGCGCATTTGAGAGCCAATGGGGTGGTCCCACCCGATCTGCCTGCGCGGGAAGACTAGCCGCGGTAGTTCCCCGCCTCGTTGTAACGTTTCCCCAGGAAGCTGTCTACCTTGGCCTTAAGTTTAGAACGCCGCCAGGCCAAGTTGATGGTAGACTTCATATCCCCTCTCCGGGTTTCAGCCGATGCCAGCTCCCTTCGAGGTTGGGTTTTCAGCCCTAGAACGTAGCCGATGACTGAAGCATACACCCGTTCGGGATACCGTCTGAGGGGAACAGAGGAGCTTTGGTAGTGCGCCCTGCTCTTCATCAATGCCCAGTGAATCGACAGGGAAAGAATGGCTACGGCAGCGCCGCCGAATGCGTCCACCATGTAGTGGTTGCCGGTCAGGACTATGGCAAAGAAGGTCAGCGTCGGGTAAAGAACGCCAATTGCCTTCAAGAGTTTGGACCTGGTGCCCAGGAACATGATGCCGAACATCACTGTCCAGCCAAAATGGAGGCTGGGCATGGCCGCGAATACGTTAAAATAGACCGCCGTGTCCCTACTCCCGTACCAGGAATGTCCCACCCACCAGGCCGGCCCCAGGTTGCGAATCGAATCTATGATCCCGTATTCAGGTATGAACCGCGGCGGCGCCAAGGGATAGAGGGCAAAACCGAGGAGGGCCAAGACGAAGCTTATCAGCACCACGTTCCTGTAATAGAGGTACTTCTTGCGGTCGAATACATAGAAGAGGATGGCGGACGCCCCTATGATCGGCCCGAAGGTGAGAACATAGGCCCAATTCATAAAGATGGCTACGCCCTTGGCGTTGTCCAGTATCCAGGCCTGCCAGGCCGCCTCTTTGAAGATTCCCACCGCCATTTCGAAGTCCACGACCTTCAAGGCGTTCTCGAAGGACATGGCCTCGATATTGGGGATCAGGAACTTCCGTATGAACATGTAGACGAAATAGGCGCCCAACACCAGGCCGATTTCCCGCATCAAACGGTAGGGACCGGTTTCGTCTTTGAACCGTTCCAGCAATGGCCTACGTTCTTTCATCGACTCCTGCCTTCACCTTGGCCCGGGCTATCACCCGGTCGTCGACCATTGGGACCGCCGCAGCGGGCTTGTGTCCGTTGGACCTCTTAAACTGGAGCATCCCCCGCTTTTGGGCGGCTTTGCTCTCCTGATAGACGTTGCAGTCCATGCAGCCGACGTATTTCTGAGGCACAAAGTTTTCCTGGAACAGACCCCGCGCCGTCACGTAGTCCTGGTTGTTCCATATTTCCCTGATGGAGCTAGTCTTTACGCTCCCGAAGTCGTCGGCGGCGTCGGTGAGGTAGCAGCAGGGAGCATACCCGCCGTCCCAATTTACGACTCCGCTGCGCCACAACCTCCAGCAGCGGGCGCCGTTCTCCTTATAGGGCTTGTCGAAGGGGTTGTCTCTCGTGAACTCCCTGGTGTTCACCGGAAGCCACTTCTCCGCCAGCTCGAAGTCGTCCGCTCCGTGAGGGAAGTCCACCTTCTTGAAGACGATGTCGTCCACGCCCAACTCGGCAGCCATACGTCTGGCTTCCGGTATCTGGTGTTCGTTCTGCCTCATTACAATGAACTGCCACTCGACGTGGGGAGTCTTGACCCCCATCCGAGCCTTAGTCTCCGATATGAGCTTGATGTTGTCCAGCACGCGGTCGAGATGTCCCCCGACACGATAGACTTCGTAGACTTCCTGAGTCGTCCCGTCAAGGGAGACAATCAGGCCATCCAGCCCCGAGTCCACCAGCCGCTCGGCCATCTCCGGGGTCAGGGGCTTGTTCAAGTTGGAGCTGGTCACCGTTCCTATGTTCGCGTCGTGCGCGTATCTAATGAACCTGTCTATCTCTTTGTTCAAGAAGGGCTCGCCCCAGCTATAGAGGCTAAGCCACATGCAGTAGTCCTTTATCTCGTCGATGACCTTCTTGTACAGGTCAAAGTGCATGACGCCCTTGTCGCGATTGACCGTGCCGAGACCGGTGTGACAAAGGGGACACTTGAGCTGGCAGATGTTGGTGGTGTCCAACTCCCATTCGTAGGGATAGCCCGACACCTTCTTCGTACCGAACCTGAGTTGAGTCTCGATTTTGATGAAGTTGACGGCCTTCTTCCACGTCAGATAGTCGACGGCCATGTCGAATCTGCGATCAACCCGGTCGCTGATCAACGCACCGGCAGTGCCGCCGTTGACCTGCAGCCATCTGTCTATGCCGGTTATCAGCTTGAGGGTCAGTGCACGTCGCCAGTTCAATTACTCGCCCCTACATATAACGAAAGACGGAGACCATGGCGCCTCGCTTGAGCCGGACGTTCCGGCTCCCCATGTCTCCGTCTTCGACCGTTAGGCTGTTTCTCTATCTCATCTCCGGATGCCGACTACAAGAGAGTCCATGACTTCCAGAGTTGAACACCTGATATCGGAGCGGCCCTCTCTATAGGGCACAAGTGTACTTAGGCCCTTTTGGGTTGTCAATCAATTGTTGCATCATCTTCGCGGCTTCCAACGCTCAGACATTGGCGATAAAGGCATCAGGCAAAGCCTTCAGCCTCGAGACCTTCGGTTTCCTCCACGTCTTCCGTCCGCATCAGCAGCGCCGGCAGAATTGCAACCAGAGACAAAATGCCGATAATTGTAAACATGTCCTGAAACACCGTGACTCCGGCCTTGATCTGCTCATCCCGAAAGGTTTCGTCTACTATCGTTACTTCGGATGTGAGGCTGTAGAAATGCTCTATGCCCCAGGCAGACAAGGCCGCCAACCCCAACGCCATACCCACCATCCTCGATGCAGTAACCAATGAGGCGGCAGCCCCCCAATAATGACTGGGAGATGCGCTAAGAGCGCACACATTAATGGGAGGGATGACCAGACCAAACCCTAGACCTGCTAAGGCCAAGGGCACGGACAGCCTGATTTCCTTCACCTCCGTACCCCAACCGCTCATAAGCAGCAAACCCACTCCCATGAATCCTAGGCCTGTTATGCACACTGCCCTGACCCCTGTCCAGCGCAGAATGTATCCTCCCACCACGGCCCCCACAGGTATAGCGGCGGTGAGTCGGACCAGGTGCAGGGCGCTGTTCCATGCATTTTTCTCCATGACCGTGGCGGCCATAAGAGGCACGGAGACCAGGGCAATGATAAGCGCCACTCCCACCATGAATTGGGTGATGTTGGATGATACAAACGCCCTGGAACTGTACAAGAAAGACGCCAACAGCGGTTGGACAGCCCGTCTCTCCACTACAATCAAAACGACTACCAGAGCGACCCCCAAAGCGGCCATTAGATAGGGGATGATTGACTCCCCTGAAAAGATGCTTCTCTGGGACAGCGCCAGGGTCAGGACGGTAAGCGCCCCTCCCAGTGCAAGAGCTCCGGCGTAGTCCATTTTTCCGGCAGGGTTGGGTCGATTCGTCAAGATGAACAGAAGCGCAATCAGAATGAAACTCTGGGGAATGTCCAGCCAGAATATCCACCGCCAACCAATCCACTCGATGATGCCTCCTCCGTAGAGGGGGCCTAATACAGACCCCGCCTCAGCCGAGGCTGCCACCAAGCCCAGCGCTATGCCTCTTTTCTCCGGGGATACGGCTCCTACGGCCATCGCAAGCCCAATGGGAACAGTGGCGCCGCCGCCTATGGCTTGGAGGACTCGGGCGGATACTATCCAAGAGAAGTCCGGGGCGACCGCCACCAACGCCGACCCGATGGAAAACAGGACCAGCGCCGCCTGAAACATTCTGACCCTGCCATAGACGTCGGACAGCCGCCCGGCCAATGGCATGGCCACCGTATACCCCACCAAATACGCAGTTACTATCCATGCCGCCTTGTCCAGTTCCGTAAGAGGAATCTCGACGTCAACCATTACGCTGGGGAGCGCTGCGACCACCACGGTCTGGTCCAGTGCAGTGGAAAAAACTCCCAAGCAGAGAATCCCCAGAACAACCGTTGGGGATGACCTAAGAGAGGCGAGGCTCGACGTTGCGGCGCTCACTGCCCAGAGGCTATGTCCGGAAGTTGAATGTCGACCGGGTCATTGATGCGGTCTATGATCAGCAACCGGGTCGTCTCCGGTGCGTCGTCATCGAAAATTTGCCCCGCTATCCTTATCTGTCGCAACGTATGGTCGGCCTCGTCGACCCAAAAACTCAATGCGACGGCATAACCGGGATCCGCTGACGTAATGAGGCTCAACAAATCCTCGGAAGTTACAGTGCCATCCAAGCGGATCGCCACAGCGCCCTCCAAGGTCTCTGTGCCTGCAATGGACAAGTCTTTGATGACAGGCACCAAGTCGCTCAAAGTCGTACCAATCCCTCCGAAGTTGAAGGGGACCTGATCCAGAGGCAGAGGCGCCCACGGCGCATCCTTCGCGAACTTCATGAAGGCCTGGTCTCCGATGGCCATCATTTCGATCTGTACAAACCCAAAACCGGGAGCCACTACGTCCACCAGCATTCTGAAGCTGTCGGGAGACTTGATGTCTCCTTCGATGCTCTTCAAGGTGTTTCCAAAAAACTTGGAGCCGGATTCCAATTCGTCGATCATTTGGAACCTGGCCGTCGACATTGAGGACAACTTCTCCCTTACGCTGACCAACAAGTCCTCCAACGTCAACTCCGGGGTTGGCGTGGGGACTGGTGTTGCCGTAGGGGCTGGTGTGTCGGTGGGCGCCGGTTCCGTTTCGCACGCGGCAGCCAGGAATAGGAAACCCGTCATCAATACGACAATCGACAACGGGAGAAGGAAAGGCTTGAACACGTTCGTCTCCTTATCTATCTCCATGACCACACAGCCAACGGAGAGGCGGCAATCTCACGGGGCACAGAGCCTTCTTTCACGTCGATTACGTACACGTGGTCCACGTTGGGCGAAGACCCGTTCCTGCGCACTCCTCCCGCATCCGTCGTTCCGCTGAACAGGATTTGTGTCCCATCCGGCGACCATATCGAGTTGGACAGAGCATATTGATCGAAGAAGGTCAAAAAGGTCAGAAAGTCCGCCGACGGAACGAACTCTACCATCTTGACAGGTTCGCCTCCGTCCACTTCCACATATTTCCACGTGAAGGTCTGGGCTATTTGGTCGAACGCCACATATACAATTTTGTCTCCGGTGGGAGACCAGAAGAAGGATAGGAAGGGCTCGCCAACCATTATCCTGGCGACCGCGCCGTCGCTGCTGACGAGAATCATCCGGTCGTATATCTGGCTCGTGGCGGCAAGACTCTCGGCCGCCGCAAGATGCGTGCCGGCGGGGGACCACACCACCGCCGAGGAGGGACCCAGGTCGGCGACGGCTTTGGGCTGGTCCAGGGGGCCCTTAGGGTCTCCCAGGAAAAGGGCTTGGGAACCCGACGCCATGTCTCGGGCAGCGTATGCAACCTGGCTTCCGTCAGGCGACACCGCCGGGGTCTTGAATCCAAACCCGGCGGCGCCTATCTGCTCCGGCGCGCTTATCTCTCCTTGAACATACGACGACCGCAACAGTTCCTCACCCAGGTGGAAGACAGCGACTTCCCCCTCCGAGCTGAAGGAGTAGTACAGAGGACTCCCGGAAAGCACACCCACGGCAGGGGTGGAACCGTCGGCGGCAGCTGCAAACAACGTTAGCGCGGTGGGCTCAGCGGCCAGGAAGGTCACTTTGGCGCTGTCCGGCGCCCAATAGAGATAGTGGGGAGCGCCCCTCGCTATCGACGCCGTATTGGGTTCATTGGTGTATACACGGGTAGACTCGCCGTCGGCTACGTCAATGACTTCCACCGACAAACGGACGTCTTCGCCGCTGACCACGACCAGAGATGCTGCTATCTTCACGCTGTCTGGAGACCAGGTGGGCCAGGCGTAGAAGAGCTGGGTCTGGACCGTCTGGGCCAGAACGGGTCCGGCCGGTCCAACACGCAGGTCCGTATTGGTCAGCTTGGATACATCAGTGCCATCGGGGTTGACGGTAAACAGGTTGCCGTCGTTGCCCACATAGGCTATTCGGTTCAAGCTAACTCCTGGCGTGTCTATCCCTGAAAATGGCTCAGCTCGTCTGGTTGTTGGAACATCATTCTCCAGAGGCGTCACAGTTTCGGCATGCCTGTCCATCCTTTGGCTTTCACAGGCTACAACGGCGGCTATCAGAAGCGTAGCCGCTACGACCGCCACACCCACGCTGCTCTGCCGAATCACACGTGACCGGGCAACATTATCCGCCTTTTTCAAGTCCATATCAAACGTAAAATATGGATGACCCCAGGTCTTACAAAGGCAGCGCCACCGCCTGCCCTGTCTGCGAACTGCGGTATACCGCCTCGGTGAACTCCATGTACTGGACACCCACGTCAAAGGGAGTGCGGGTAATCTTTTCGGCCCCTCGAATCGCGCTGACGAACTCCTCCTCCACCCTCCAGGAGTATTCCTTGCCCGGGGTGACGGGAATTTCGGCCAACGTCGACTGCCCGCGTCTGGCGCCGTAGACCTTCAGGGCCGGAGGCCCCTCCAACCTCACGGTTCCTTCACTGCCGTATATCCACACCTCCGGGGGAGTGGCCAGCCCCGTCACGGCGCTGAAACGCATGTGGGCCTGGGCGCCGCAGGCCATGTGGCAAAGAATGTCCACGTGGTCCGGCACTGTGATGAACCGTAGCTCTCCCGTTTCGTCTTTCCGTCGGTCCACGTTGACCTTTGTCATCGCCATCACCCTGGTGGCGGGACCTACCCAGCGCATCATGGCCTCGTACCAGATGCCCATAGACAGGATGTTGTACCCGCTCAGATTCCGGTCGTGGCGCCAATGGAGGGGGCTGTCTCTATCAATGAAATCGGGAGTGTTGACCTGGACCTCTATGGTCAACAGGTCTCCCAGGTAGCCGTCGGCCACCAGCCCCTGAAGAGTGGCGTCCACCTTGAAGCTGAGAGGCGACGGCACGATTTGCGTAACCAGGTGGGGTTTCAGTCGGGACGCCTCCAACATCATCTTGGCTTCCTCGGAGTTCATGGCCATGCGTGCTTCACATAGAACGTGCTTTTCGTTTTCCAGGGCCGCCAATGTCATCTGGCAGTGCATATAGGGCCAGGTGCCTATGCAGATGGCGTCCGTGTCGTCGGCTTCCACCAAGTCTATCCAGTTGTCGTAGACGACGGGTATCTCGAACTCTGCCGCCGCACGTTCGCTGGACTCCCGGCTCCGGTTGCAGACGCTCACTATATCCACGCCGTCGACGGCCCGGAATCCGGGTACATGCCTTACCCGCATATTGTTTCCCGCTCCCACAATTCCAATGCGCAGGTTGCCGTTAGTCATCTGACCTCCCTCGTTCATCCTCACGCGCTTGTCCTGAGGTGAGGAACCATCGGATACGGATGTTTGCGTCTGATTATATGGTTCAACCGCCGGACAGTCCAGAAATCCAGGGCGGCCAAAATGGCAGGCAAGAAACCGCGCAGATTCCACGTGCTTGCCATCCTGTTTGCCGACGTGTCAGCGGAAAAACTGGCGCCTCAACGTCGTCGATTGTATACTAACTGTTGATGGCTGACTTCCTGCTTATTCCCGACGCTGGACACGGTTCGTGGTGGTGGGGCCGCGTTTGGGGACAGTTGACGGCTCCTCAACAATACCCACCCAGACTCTACGCCCAGCGCAAGGCCGGTGAAATCGTTACGCCCGACCTGCCGGGCCACAACTCCGTGGAAATGAACGGCTCCGGTCCCTACACAGCCGACGACTTCATAAAAGCCATCCTGGACCCTGTGAAGGACCGGGAGCTCCGGGACCTGATAATGGTCGGACATGGCCTGTCGGCGGCGTACGTGCTCCAAGCCGCATCCATGCTGGAGACTCCGCCGCGCAGGGTCATCCTGCTGGCCGGACTGGTTCCCGACCATGGAAAGAGCGTCTTGGACTCCCTGCCACAGGCGACTAGGATGATGTTCAAAATCATGTCCCGGAAGCCGACGGGGGCCAGCAAGAAAGAAATCAAGCTGGCCAGGCCAGTCATAGACAACATCTACTGCAACGGAATGACCAAGTTCGACAGCGTCCTCGCCTCCGGCTGGTACAGGACAATACCGTCGGCCATGCTTTCGGCCCGCCATCAACTCGGAAACCTCAACTTCAATTTCCCCATCAGTTACGTCCCCCTTTGGAGGGACAGACTTGTTCCCAGCCCTCTCCAACGCCGGATGGCCCAGAAATTGCCAAGAGTTGAGATAGAAAGAGAACTGGATGCTTGTCATGAGGTTATTCTTGAACGCCCGGAACAGGTGGCCGAAGCCCTGTTGAAGCATGCTTGATAGGCCCTCACCCCGGCCCTCTCCCAGAGGGAAGGGGTATGGGGCCTACGACTCTGACGCAATATATGGGAGGTGTTGAATGGACCAGGACGTTAAGAAGAAGGTGCTCAGGCAGATCAGTTACGGCATGTACGTCGTCGGCTCAACGGCCGACGGCGACTCCTCGGCGGGGACGGTCAACTGGTTGTCCCAGGCGTCCTTCTCGCCTCCGCTAATAATGATGGGCGTGAAGACCGACAGCGGCCTCCATGAGACCGTGAAGAAATCCAACTCCTTCTCCGTTAATGTGCTGTCAGCCGACCAGAAGCAAATAGCGGAGGACTTCTTCCGGCCCAGCAAAGTCGAGGGCAACCAAATCAACGGGCACGCCTTTGCCGCCGGCGCTACCGGGTCTCCGGTCCTGGATGAAGTCTACTGCTATTTCGAATGCAACGTGGTGGGCAGCGTCGAGAACGGGGACCACTCAGTCTTCGTCGGCGAGGTGGTAGACGCTCAGGAACGGCGGGACGACAAGCCTATGGAGATGTGGGACACCGGCTGGTTCTACGGAGGCTAGACCGGCGGCCCTGACGTATGGATGACCGGGAGTTCCTCGACAAAATTAAAGAAAAGATCGAGCAGTTAAGCGGCGTTGCCATTAGGCTGGACCTGGACCACGACGACCAGAGCGCTCTGCGGGTAGAGCGGGAAGGGCCGATCCCGACAGTGGTCGTGGGAAGCCACGTACTGGAGTATTCCGGGTTTGCACGGATGGCCTCCGAGTACGCAGTGGCGTGCCTCAGAGCCGGACGAGACCTGGAAAGGCTGGAGTTCCAGACGCTGCTTGCTCGGAACTAGCTAGAAGGCGGATCAAACCGGACGGTGGCCTTGAGATGGGCCACCGTTTCGTCTGCCTGGTTGACTCCCTGGACCTCGCAATCGATGAACCCTACGCCCGCCTCGCTCCTCTTGTCCGACACACGGCCCGAGAAGGTAAGCGTGTCACTTTTCTCAACCAAAGCGGACGAGACCAACTCGACACTGCTTCCCTCCGCGTGGACCCTTTCAGGCGGAAGTCCCTTTACGAGCAGTTCCCTGGCAAATCCCATAAACGCCGGAGACCCGGGTTCTATCGCCTCGGCGAACAGGTCTTTAATCAGAATCGGCATGTTGTCGCCCACCTGAACCGAGTCGAACGTAGAAGTCCTTGCCCAAAGCGTGCCCATGGAACAACAACCTAACATCAAGCCAGCCTCGACGCAACCGGAAGCTGCCCCCACTACACCGTATAGCCCTTTGCTATAATCCTCCGGTGCAACTTACCACCACCAGGAACATTCCATGACTTCACCGGAAGAGGGGCAGACCGCCCCGGCCTTTAGCGTACCAACGACTCAGGGAGACTTCAGTCTAGAGCAAGCCCTGGCCTCAGGGCCGGTGGTGCTGGCCTTTTACACTGAAGACAACACGCCAAGCTGCGCTCAGGAACTGGCGTCTTTCAAAGACGAGCACGAGACGTTGGCCGAGCTGGGAGCACAGGTGCTGGGACTCAGCGCCGACAGTCTGGAGTCCCACCTCAACGCGATCGAGCGACTTGGAGGGCTTCCCTTCCCATTGGCTTCCGACCTGGACCTCAGCGTTGCCCGTCTCTACGGAGTAGCGGCAGAGGACGGCAAGAGGAGCCAGCGTGCGGTGTTTGTGATAGATTCCGGCGGCTCGGTGGCTCTTGCCATACCCTGGTACCAACCGGGCAACCCGGCACAATTCCTGCAGGTGTTCCAGGCTCTGGGGTTTGAATAGAAGGACTCGACGTCAGGTTGTGTTACGCTGACCGGGCAAACCCGTAGTAGCCGTCGGAGTCCAGCACCTTGCTGAGGGCCAGCATTGAGATGTTGCGTGGATTGATGGGCGTAAAGAAGTCCTGCGTCACCACGTGGAAGAGCTTCTCAAGACTGACCGGCTTGTTGCCCCCGCTCAGTACGTGACGGAAGATTATTTCCTGCATGGGCATTTCTGGGCTTATGAAACCGTCTTGCTTTGAGCAGTGGGACGAGATTTGCCGAATCTGCTGCTGGATGGTCGGGGTGGACCCTCCCTTTTCATCCGCCTTTTCTTCACACTCCGGGCAACGGCGGCTGAGCAGCATCACCGAAAGCGACCTGCTGTGCAACTGGAGTTTGCTTTCGTCCACTACGTACTCGGGCATCCGGTCTTCTTGAGCCTCCTGCTCCGGCATCTGGCCCTCGCCTTCTGTAGATACGGTCAACTAGACACCTCTTCACTCCAATCGAGCATTTTGACCTTGACCCGTTCCCCGGCCTTCATTACTGGCACGTCCTCAGGGCATATCGCCAGCCCGTTGGCCTTGGACATAGAGGTCAGAATATTGGACCCCTGCGGTCCCGTGGGATTCGCATAGTAGGCGCCGTCTCGGTTCGTCACCTCCACCCGTGCGAACACCCGCCTTTCGTCATAGTTGTGTATAGGCCCTTCCAACACCGCCTCTACGGTGGGTTTGGAGAAGCGGCTCTTGCCCAGCATCTTCAGGATGGCAGGGCGTGCAAACTCCTCGAACGCCACCATCGCGCTTACCGGGTTGCCGGGCAATCCCAGGTGGGGGACTCGCCGTCCGCCGGCGCCTTCTATCAACCCGAAGGCCAGCGGCTTGGCCGGGCGCATGCGCACCGACCAGAAGCTGATTTCCCCCCGGTGGTTAAGCACGTCCTTTACAATGTCGTAGTCGCCTTTGGAGACTCCGGCGGATGTGATTAGCAAGTCGGAGTCTGCGCCCTGGGAAATCTTGTCGTTGAGGTCGTCCAGATTGTCGCGGGCGATGCCCAGCATCTTGGGGATGCCCCCATATTTTATAATCGAGGAGGTTAGGCTGTAGTTGTTGCTGTCGTATATCTTGCCAGCCTGCTGGAGGTCTCCGGGGGAGAGGAGCTCGTTTCCGGTGGACAGCACTGCGACCACCGGACGCCTCACCACTCGGACAGTCACCTTCCCGAGAGACGCCAACACCCCTACTTCCGCAGGCCGGACGACAGTGCCCTTTTCCAGCACGAGCGCGCCCTTCTTGACGTCCTCACCCGCGGGACGGACGTTTGCCCCGAGAGGAAGCTCCACATTAATGTTTATTCGATCCAGACCAAGACTTTGTCTTTCCCTTTCAACCTCATCGGTATCCTCGAAGGGCACCACAGTATCGGAACCCTGGGGCACTGGGGCCCCCGTCATGATGCGAATCGCTGTTCCCGGCGCCACCGGGGAGGTAGGCACATCGCCTGCGGCAACCATACCTATTACTTTAAGCTCTCGCGGAGAGTCGGCTTCGGCGCCCTCGATGTCGGCGAACTTCAGCGCGTAGCCGTCCATTGCCGAATTGTCCATCGGCGGAATCTGCAGCGGCGCAGTCACGTCCTCAGCCAACGTCTGACCCAAGGCTTGAAGGATGGGGACGTCTTCCGGATCAAGAGGGCTGAAATGGGCCATGATTCTCTCAAAGGCTTCCTCCACGCTGAGCATGTCGGCGTGCCGATGGCCTCGTCTAGGTTCGTAGGTGTGTGTGTGGCCCGTTGTCATACTATCGGCTCCGCCGAGATTTACGGTCCGCCCGGCTTTGGCTTCACCATATCCACTATGTCCGACGCATCTCGGTAGGCTCGTACTGCGTCTTCCTTGAAGAACGACTTGAAGGGCACGGCCGGGAATTCCAAAGAGTCAGGATACCGGGTCTGGAGATAGAACCTGTCCAATGCCCTCCCCTTATTAACCAAAGGCCTAAAGGACTCATCCACCTTGGCGCACTCGATAGACAACTCGTAGGCTGAGTATACAGGAACAAAACGGCGCCCAGCCCCAAACAACAACGCTTTCATAGCCATCTTTGCGGTCTGCTCCGCGTGGAAACAGGCATCGGACCAGAAACCAAGTTCAAACAGTCCTTTGGTGACGCTAAGCTGATGCTCGGCCTGTTTGAGCCATCGTGAACGCAGTTCACCGGGGTTTTTCATGAATCAGCCTATTATTCCCTTAGCTCGGCGCCCAGTTCCCTGCCAAGCCGGGCCACCAGCGAGTTGAACGCTTTGCCGACCTCATCGGAGTTGAGCGTCCGGTCCATCGCTTGGAACTGTATGTGATAAGCCAGTGAACGCTTCCCATCGGGAATGTTCTCCCCCGAATATACGTCGAAAAGCTTCACGTCGGACACAAGCCTATGGTTGTGTATCAACGTACTGACCCGGTCCGCGGGCACATCTTCCGGTATCAAAAGCGCCAAGTCCCTCACGGCCGCAGGAAATCTGCCGAAGGGCTGGTAAGAGCGTCCGGCGCCTGAGGCGGCATTGATGAGGGCTTCCAAGTCCAGGATGAAGGCGGCCACCGGCCTCGGCTGCAGGTCGAAGGACTCGACGACCGCCGGATGTATCTCGCCAACTACTCCAATCTCAGTCCCGTTGGACTCCAGCTTGGCTGACCTTGCCGGATGCATGGAGGGGTCGGAGCTTTGACTGTATGAGACGTTGACTCCCAACCTTTCCAGCGCCGCCCCCGCCAGGCCTTTTACGTCGTAGAAGTCCAAAGCGCCCTCTCCGCCGGTCCAATGAACGTCCCAACGGGCGCCAGCCATAAGACCCGCCGCCATCTCCCGTTCGTCGGGCAACCGTCGGCCTTGGTCGAGATAGACTCGGCCCAGTTCGAAAATCGCCACGGGGCCCGTCTCCCTGGCCTGGTTGGCGGCCATTGTCGACAACAGTCCGGGAAGCAGGCTGGTGCGCATGTACTGTTCACGAGAGCTCATGGGGTTGGCCAGCTTGAGCGGAGCACCCCCGGTGCTAACCCTCGCCGCCTCCAGGTCTTCCAGAGCGCAGACGGGGTAATTGATGACTTCCTGCATGCCAAAGGCCGCCAACAGGTCCTTCAGCCGGTCCTTGAAGTCCAGGGCCGTCTCAGGCTCCCTGTGGGGTATAGGAGTGGACAACATGGCGGTGGGCGTCTCGTCGTAGCCGATGATCCGGGCCAACTCCTCAATCAAGTCCTCTTCAATTTCCAGGTCGGTGCGCCAATAGGGGGCTTCCACGACCAGCGAACCTTCTCCTACGTCGTCTCCGACAATCGTCATCCCCAGAGACGTAAGCACGCTTCTGACTCGCTCCATGGGAATGTCCACACCCAGGACCTTGCGGATTCGCGCCAGGGTCAGCAGGACCGTTGGCAGAGAGGAGCCGTCCCCGTCGGGAAAGACGTCTATGATTCCCCTGGCGGCTTTCCCTCCGGCTATTTCCAGGATCAGCTTGACGGCTCTGCGGAGAGCGATGGGCGCCAATTGCGGCCTGAGTCCCTTCTCGAATCTCTGCGACGCCTCGCTGGAAATCTGGAGTGCCTGGGCTGTCCGGCGGTTATTGGAGGCGTCGAAGCAGGCGGACTCCAAGAAGACAGTATCGGTCGACTCGCTGATTTCGGTGTTCTCGCCTCCGATCACTCCCGCCAGACCTATGCCTCCTTGGGAGTCGGCTATCAGGAGCATATCGGTCGAGAGTTTCCTCTCTTCCCCGTCCAAGGTTGTCAGCGTCTCACCTGGTCGGGCCCGCCGGACAATGACCTTGCCCTCTTTCAGGGTGTTGAAGTCAAAGGCGTGAAGGGGTTGATTGAACTCAAGCATCACGTAGTTGGTTATGTCAACTATGTTGTTGACCGGCCTCATGCCGGCCTTCTCCAGACGCTCCTGCATCCAGCCGGGCGAGGGTCCCAACTTAACCCCGTGGATGAGGGCGGCCGTGTACCGGCGGCACAGATCGGGGTCTGCAATTTCAACGGATGCCAGGGATTCGATAGGGCCTCCATCTTCCGGGTATGCAATGTCCGGTTCCCTTACGGAGCCTCCGGTGAGGGCCGCCGTCTCGCGGGCCACCCCCAACATCGAAAGACAGTCGGAGCGGTTGGGCGTCAACTCCAGGACTAGAATCTGGTCGCCCAGATAGTCGGCCAAGCTCATGCCTACGGGAGCTTCTTCCGGCAGGACCAAAATCCCGGCATGGTCGTCTCCCATACCCAACTCCAGTTGGGAGCAAATCATTCCCTCGGAGACCACGCCGCGAATCTTCGCCGCCTTCAGCTCCTCAACTTTGCCTGAGTGGCTGTTGAACAGCCTGGCGCCGATCTTCGCATAGGCTATTTTCTGCCCTTGGGCGACGTTGGGAGCGCCGCAGACCACTTGGGCCACTTCCTCTCCCCGGTCTACGGTGCAGAGGGTTAGCCGGTCGGCGTTGGGGTGGGCCGCCACGTCGGTCACCAGGCCCACGTAACACTCGGCCCAGTCTCCAACGGAAACAACCTCCCCCACCTCGATTCCGGCCATAGTGAGCCGATGCGCCAGTTCGTCAACCGGCGCATCGATGTCGACGTAGTCCTTAAGCCAGGATAAGGGGACCCTCATGGGGCGTACGTCACGATGCCTTTATCGGGCTGCGCCCACTGGCCGCAGCTCGTTGACTCCGTCCAGGAAACCCCACCAAGCCTCAAGGCCGGCTTCCAGGGCGGCTTCAACCCTTGCCTCGTCGCCGGGGGCGGTGTGGTTGGCGATGCCCTCTTCTTCTTGCCTGGAGTGCTCTATGTCCAGGGTAGAGTGGACATCGAAGAAGGCCAGCGCCGCCCCGTCAGTGATTCCGTACAGGTCCCGGAGACCTGACGCTTTCTCCGCCGCCACCTGGGGCGTCTGCTGCTCGTAAGCGTAGATGGCCGCCAGTCCCTCTTGGAACGAGCCGCCGGAGCAGATGCTCGTGTAGACATCCAGAAGCCGCTGCGTGTTCGGGTGAATGGAAGAAGCCAGAACTTCCTCCTCGGTCATGCCCAGCCCGCGGCAAAAGTCCAGCCACTGGGCCCGGTGGTTGTTCTCGCCGTGCTCTTCATCCCACAGGTTGTTCAGTATGCCCTGCCTGACCTCGGTGTCAGGGCAATTGGCGTGGACCGCGCTGAGGAACCGGGGGAAGGCGGCCTCTACGCGGTAGTACTGGGCGGCGTAGATGCGCAGGTCTTCCAACGTCAGCTTGCCCTCCTGCCAATCGACGTAAAAGGGGTGCGTCAGCAAGCTCCTGGTCGATATGCGGTCTTGCAGCCTGGTGATAAAGCTCTGGGTCATCGAATCTGCCTCCTATCGTTATTCCCGTTTCGGTTGCTCAACATATATGTCCGTACACTAGGGACGGACTAAAACTGCTTCAAAAAACGCAGGTCGTTGGAGTAGAAGAGCCTTATGTCGGTTATGCCGTACTTCAGCATTGCGATGCGTTCCACTCCCAGACCGAACGCGAAGCCAGTGTACACTTGCGGGTCGTAGCCCACACCTTCCAGCACCTTGGGGTGCACCATGCCGGCCCCCATTATCTCAATCCAACCGGTGTCTCTGCATATCCGGCAGCCGTTCCCGCTTCCATCGCAGGCGAAGCAGTCTATGGACATGTCCACGCCAGGCTCGACGAAGGGGAAGTAGTCGCACCGGAAACGCACTTTCCGTTCGGAGCCGAATATCCGGCGGGCGAGCTCGTAGAGAGTCCCTTTCAGGTCGGCGAAGGTTATCCCTTCGTCCACCGCCAACCCCTCCACCTGGAAGAAATGCCACTCGTGAGTGGCGTCAGTGGCCTCGTACCGATAGACCTTGCCGGGCACGATCACCCGTATGGGCGGCTTCATACGCTCCATGACCCGCGCCTGCATGGGTGAGGTGTGGGTACGGAGCAGCATGTCATACTCGCCCTGTTCGTTGGGGGAATCGACCCAAATGGTGCTCCACATATCCCTTGCCGGGTGGTCAGTGGGTATGTTCAGCAGCTGGAAGTTGTAATGGTCCCATTCGACCTCAGGCCCCTCTACCACGCCGAATCCCATCCCAATGAAGGCGTCGCATATTTCTCGTAGCATCTGGGTCGAAGGGTGCAAGCGGCCCACACGTACGGGCCGACCTGGGAGTGTGATGTCGATGCGTTCCGATTCGGCCAGTCCCTCCAGGCGTGCCGCCTCAAGCTCCTGCTGGCGGTTGGCCAACTCTTCTTCCAGCTTCTGCTTGGTCCGGTTCGCCAGCGCCCCAACGCTTGCGCGCTCCTCGGAGGGCAAAGACCCCAGACCTCTTAGAAGATTGGTCAAGCTGCCCCTGCGGCCCAGGTAGGACAAGCGCCATTGCTCCAGGGAATCGAGGTCTTCCGATTGCTCCAATTCCTGGATGGCCTGCGCGCTTAACTGTTCTATGAGGTCTGGTGAGACTTGTATGGAAGAGTCCGTCTGACCGGGCGCCAAATCCGCCGAGTCCTATGGTCTAGAGTTGCGGCTATTCATTATAGGATTGGCCTGGTGTGTGGTCAAGGAACGTGGCTAGTTCAGCTATCCTGATGAGTAGGCCGGAGCATGTTCCAAAGGCTATGCCGTGGGCAGGATTTTCTTCACGGTTGCGCCGATGGCCGCAGGGGAGGGGATGATGGCGGCGCCCGCCTCTTCGAAAGATCGTATCTTGGCAGCGGCGGTGGCTGCCTCCCCGGTGATTATGGCGCCAGCATGGCCCATTCTCTTGCCTGGAGGAGCTGTCACACCAGCCACCAGCGCCGCAACCGGCTTGGTGAAGTGGTCTTCTATGTATCGCGCCGCTTCCTGCTCCATGGCCCCGCCTATCTCGCCGATAAGCGCCACGGCATCGGTTTCCGGGTCGTCTTCGAACAGCTTGAGTATTTCCACGAAGCTTGATCCGACAAGGGGATCGCCGCCTATCCCGACACAGGTCGACTGCCCGATGCCCAACGCCGTGAGCTGGGATACGGCCTCGTAGGTAAGCGTGCCGCTGCGGGAGACCACACCAACCCTGCCCGGAGTGTGTATGGAAGCGGGCATAATTCCCAGTTTGCACCGTTCACCCGGAGAAATTACGCCCGGGCAATTCGGACCAATGAGACTGACATCACGCCTGTCCAGGTAGCGGAGCACCTTTACCATGTCCAGGGCAGGCATGCCTTCGGTGATGCATATGACCAGTTTTATCCCGCCGTCGGCAGCTTCCAGAATGGCGTCAGTGGCGAACATGGCCGGCACAAAAATCATTGAGGTGTCGGCCTGTTCCTCCCTCACGGCCTGCTCTACTGAGTTGAAGACGGGAATCTTGTCCTCGAAGAGCTGCCCTCCCCTTCCGGGAGTCACTCCGGCGACAATATTTGTGCCGTACTCGAGGCAGGCGCTGGCATGGTAGCTGCCTTCGTTGCCGGTTATCCCCTGGACGATGGCGCGGGTGCCGCTCCCAATCAGTATGCTCACGCTCCGTAGCCTCGTTGGTCCGCGGCGCCGGGAACTGACAGCGCATCTCGCATACGATCAGCCAACTCCGCCAGGGTCTCGGCGAAGGTCACGTTGATGCCCGACTCCCTGAGTATCGCCTGTCCCTCTTCCACGTTGGTGCCCAACATACGCACCAACAAGGGGAGGTCGGCGGCTGCGTTGCGGTAACCTTGCACTATGCCCCTTGCCGCTAGGTCGCAGTGGAGAATGCCCCCGAATATGTTCACGAGGACCGACTTCACTTGCGGGTCGGAGAGCATTATTCCTAACGCCTGGGCCACTTTCTCCTCACTGGCGCCTCCTCCAACGTCGAGGAAATTGGCAGGGCGTCCTCCAGCCGTTTTGACCACGTCCATGGTGGCCATAGCCAGCCCGGCTCCGTTGACCAGACAGGCGACGTCTCCGTCCAGCTTGACGTAGGAGATTTGGTGCTCCTGGGCCTGGGCTTCTAATGGATCTTCCTGGTTGGGGTCCCTCAACTCCCTAAGCTCTGGATGGCGCGCCAGTGCATCGTCTTCCAGGTTTATCTTTGCGTCCAGCGCGAAGATTCGGCCCTCGGCGTTCACCGCCAGAGGGTTGACCTCCACTAGAGAGCAATCGTTCTCTGTAAATACCCGGTAGAGAGCGTCTATGATCTGCAAGGCTGCCATGAACTGGGGCCGGGGCAGTTCCAAAAATCGGCAAATGCGGCGACCCTGGAAGGGCTGGAGTCCCACCAACGGGTCGACGGCCTCGGTGTGTATCTTGGAAGGAGTCTCAGCGGCGACCTGTTCGATGTCCATCCCGCCGGAAGCGCTTGCGATGAAAACAGGACCACGGAAGTTACGGTCCACGGTGACGGACAGGTAGAACTCCGTCTCCAGAGTCTCCGCCTCTTCTATCATCAGCTTTTCTACGGGAACGCCCTCGGGGCCCGTTTGGGGCGTCATCAGTCGTTTTCCTATAAGGTCTGCAGCAGCAGCCTTGGCCTCTTCAGGGCTGTTCACGATCCTAATCCCGCCGCCCTTGCCACGCCCTCCCGCGTGGACCTGGGCTTTTACGACGACTTTCCCGCCCAACCTGCGAGCGGCTTCGGCGGCCTCTTCAGGGGACGAAACGACCTCTCCCCTGGGTACAGGTATTCCGTAGCGGGCGAAAATTTCTTTCGCCTGGTATTCGTGGATTTTCATCTATTAACCTTCCGGAGCGGAGGTGTTCCTGGCCTCCACCCCCGCCAGGTCTTCCAGGAAGGTGGCTATAGCGGAATGGTCCTTTTCGCCGAGGCCTTTGTTGATAAGGGCGCCCAGCATCTGCTGGACCAGACCTGTCACAGGAAGCGGGACTCCCAGGTCTTTGCCGGTCAGCAAGGCGTTGTGAAGGTCCTTCTGATGGAGCCTGATTCGGAACCCTGGATCGAAAGCGCCGTTCATAATCAACGGGGCCTTGGCTTCCATGACGGCGCTGCCAGCCAGGCCTCCCCGTATGGCGTTGAAGACCAGGTCGGGGTCTATTCCGGCCTTCTTTGCCAACACCAGCGCTTCTCCAAGGGCCTCGATGTTGGCCGCTACGATAATCTGGTTCGCCAGTTTCACCGTATTGCCTGCCCCTACCTGCCCTACTCGGACAATGGACGTCCCCATGCACTCTAGGAGCGGCTTGCAACGTTCAAATGTTTCTTCATTGCCCCCCACCATAATGGCCAGGGTGCCGTCGACGGCCCTCGGCTCTCCGCCGCTGACCGGGGCGTCCAGCATGTCCACTCCCGCTTTTTCGGCCTCGGCGGCTATCTTGATGGACACCAGCGGAGCTATGGAACTCATGTCTATTATGACCGAGCCCTTCCGGGCGCCCTCAAGCACGCCGTCCTTGCCCAGAATCACCTCTTCCGAGTCGGCGGAGTCGGGCAGCATGGTGATTACGATGTCGGCCTGCGACGCCGCCTCAGCGGACGTGGAAGCCCTGGAAGCTCCTTCAGCCGCCAACTCCTCGACCGGCTCCGGGTTACGGTTGTGGACAACGAGGGAATGGCCCGCCCTCATCAGGTTGCGGGCCATGGGCTTTCCCATGATTCCAAGACCAATAAATCCTATGTTAGAGGCCATTGCTGAGACGCCTCCTCAGACCCTTGAATGGGGCCCGCAACATTATTAAAGGACAGGCGACAACTGTCAACGAATGGAGCCTGACTTAACGGCTTGTTCTCGGTGACTTTTCCAGTCCTGGAGGACTGTAGCATCCCTTTCGAAAGCCAATTCAGGGAGGTCCTCCAAGCTGAAGAACCGGGCGTCGGAGGCTTCTTCCCCAGGCGTGAGTACCCCGCCTATAATGACGGAGTCATAGACCACCAGAATCACGGGATGGCCTGCTTGCGAGTAAACACCCACCACACCTTCGACGCGCACCTCAAGCCCAGTCTCCTCCATCACTTCCCGCTCGGCTGCGCTGCCCACTTCCTCGCCCCTGTCTACGTAGCCTCCAGGCAGACTCCACAGCCCCATGCCCGGCTCAAGGGCACGCCGGATGAACAAGACATCCCCGCCCCGTTCCACCACCGCCACGGCAGTGACCTTGGGGTCGTAGTAGATTACCTTGCCGCAGCTTGGGCATACAGGCCGCTCCTTCCCCTGGGTCTCTTTCAACTCAAGGGAATGGGCGCACCTGGGACAGTAGTTCTCTTGGTCCATCATGCGGCCCTTAGAATATCACGACGTTGGCAAGAGCGCACCGTTATGACAAGCCTAGATGGATGCCCGAGCGTCGCGGCACATTGAAGCCATGCGCAGCATCGGCTAAAGTAGGGCACAGCCCATAATAAGGACGCAGGGATGACCTCATCCGTAAGACATTCAACCCAGGCGACCCGGAACCAAGCCGACGAAGGTCGGCACCTGGCTAACGAACTTCGGAAGCGGGTCTCAGGCGAAGTCCGGTTCGATCCCTTCTCCCGCTACCTCTACAGCACCGACGCGTCCATGTATCAGATGGACCCTGTGGGAGTGGTGGTTCCCCGAAGCGTGGAGGACGTGCTGGCCGTCATGGAAGTGGCCTCCCAGCACAAGACGCCCGTATTGGCCAGGTGCGGCGGCACAAGCCTGGCGGGACAAACTGTGAACCACGCCATCGTCATGGACTTCACAAAGTACATGAGCCGGGTCATCGCCCTCAACGAGGAGGAGGGCTGGGCCAGGGTGGAGCCGGGAATCGTGCTCGACGAGTTGAACCGCATCGCAGCGCCCTTCGGCCTGAAGTATGCCCCCGACCCTACTACTTCGAACCGGGCCTGCGTGGGTGGCGGAATCGGAAACAACACTTGCGGCTCCCATTCGGTGGTCTATGGCAAGACCATCGACCATATCATGGAGCTCCGCGCCATCCTCTCCGACGGAAGCCAGGCCCATTTCAGGCCGCTGGACCAAGCGGAACTGGAGTCCAAGCTCTCCGGAGACAGTCTGGAGTCCAGTCTATACCGAGATGTGTTGCGCATCGGGCGGGAAAATCGGGACGAGGTACTGGCCCGATACCCCCAAATCATGCGTCGTGTCAGCGGATACAACCTGGATGATTTCATCGATCCCGGCGCTCAGGTGAACATGTCGCGTATGGTCGTGGGGTCCGAGGGAACCCTGTGCGTGGTCACCGAGGCAAAAGTGAACCTGGTGCCCGTGCCACACCATAAGGGTCTCGCCGTCGTCCATTTCGACGACGTAGTGGAGGCGTGCGACGCCACGTGGGAGATTCTCAAGCACAATCCCGCCGCCGTGGAGATGATAGGCCGGATGATATTGGACCGCTGCCGCGAGTCCCTGGGTTCGGCCCGTCTGATGGACTTCGTGGAAGGCTCCCCGGACGCCCTTCTGGTTGTGGAACTCACAGGCGAGTCCGAGGAAGAAGTCGTTTCAAGACTCTCCGACCTCCGCTCCGACATGGCCCGGAAAGGGCTGGGATACACCTGCCTGAACATCCTCGATCCCTCGGAACAGGCCAAGGTGTGGGCGCTTAGAAGCTCCGGCTTAGGTCTGCTGATGAGCGCAAGGGGAGACTCGAAACCCCTGGCCTACGTCGAGGACACAGCGGTGGACCCCCAGAAGTTGGGGCCGTTCATCAAGCGGTTCGACGAAATCGTCAAGGCTCACGACACCGAGGCCGCCTACTACGGCCACGCCAGCGTGGGATGCCTTCACGTCCGCCCACTAGTCAACCTGAAGACCACAGACGGGACAGACAAGATGGTGTCCCTGGCCAGCGAAATCAGCGACTTGACACTGGAGTTTGGAGGCTCCCTTAGCGGCGAGCACGGTGACGGCATAGTCCGGGGGGTCTGGAACGAGAAGATGTTCGGAAGCCAGCTGTATCAGGCTTTTCGCGAAGTGAAGCAGGCATTCGACCCCCACAACATCATGAACCCCGGCAAAATCGTAGACTGCCCGCCCATGACCGAAAACCTCCGCATCAGCCCCTCGTACAAGGCCGTTCAGCCCGAAACGACGCTGGACTTCTCCAAGGACTTGGGCTACGCCGCCGCCGCCGAGATGTGCAACGGCATGGGCGCCTGCCGCAAGGCTACGGGCACCATGTGCCCCTCTTACATGGTCACCAGGGAGGAGGAGCACTCCACCCGTGGCAGGGCCAACTTGTTGCGGGGCATCCTGTCCGGGGCACTGCCCCAGCACGGTTTGGACAGCAAACGGCTCTACGAGGCGATGGACCTGTGCCTGGAGTGCAAGGGCTGTAAAGCCGAGTGCCAGACGGGCGTGGACATGGCCAAGATCAAGTACGAGTTCCTGGACCACTACAATCGCTCCCACGGGATTTCTTTGCGCACCAGGGCGTTCGCAAACATCAACACGCTAAGCCGCCTGGGGTCTCGAATAGCTCCTCTGGTGAACCTGGCTTCCGGGTTCCCTCTCAGCCGCTTGATCCTCAGCAAGCTCATGGGAGTCCACCCCAACCGGTCCCTGCCCAGGCTGGCTTCCAAGACATTCCCCGCGTGGGCCAAATCTCGCCGACCCAACACAGACGGCCGAAACGGCAGCGTCGTCCTGTTCAATGACACGTTCATGGACTACAACTACCCGGGCGTGGGCATAGCTGCGGTGGAGATTCTGGAAGCGGCGGGATTCAATGTCATCCCGGCCAACCCCGTGTGTTGCGGGAGGCCCATGATTTCCAAGGGACTTCTGTCCAAAGCAAAGGACAACGCCCGGCGAAACGTGGACTTGCTCTACCCCTACGCGCGAGACGGCATTCCCATCGTCGGCTGTGAGCCCAGTTGTCTGCTGACCCTCAAGGACGAATGTCCCGACCTGCTGAGAGACGACAAGGCCGACGCGGTGGCCGCCAACAGCTTCCTCATAGACGATTTCCTTGCAGGGTTGAAGTCAGAGGGGCGCCTGGAACTTGACTTCAGCGACCTGAGCAAGAAGGTGTTGTTCCACGGCCACTGCCACCAGAAAGCTCTAACGGGCACCGTCAACGCAATGGCCGCCCTCCGGCTTGCTCCGGGGTATGAGGTCCAGGAAGTCAACTCCGGCTGCTGCGGTATGGCCGGTTCCTTCGGATACGAGAAGGAACACTACGACGTGTCCATGGCCGTGGGAAGGCAGACTCTGTTCCCGGCTGTGGAGTCCAAAGGCCCCGACTGGGAGGTGGCGGTTATGGGCGTGTCCTGCAGACAGCAGATAGAGCACGCCACGGGCAGAAGGGCCAGACATCTCGTAGAGGTCCTCAGAGACGCCCTTCCCCTATAGCCAGACGGCTACTGCTCCGGCGAGGCTGGCGTCGTTTCGGCGTAGAGCCAGGAATCGAACAGGCTGCCCAAGTCTTTGCCCGCGATCTCCTCTGCCACGCCGATAAAGTCCTCAGTGGTCACGTTGCCTCCGGCATAACGGGACACATACTCACGGAGCGTCTCGAAAAACGCCTCGTCCCCGACCTCCCCGCGCAATGCGTGGAGGGCCATTGCTCCTCTCACATAGACTGTGCCGCTGAAAAGGTCGCGGGAATCGGGATCGGCCGGAGGACCATAGTTGGGACGCCACATCTCTTCCCAGAATGAATCGAACACTCCTCCTCCGGACTTGTGGTCTTCCCACAGCCACTCGGCATAGACAGCGAACCCTTCGTTTAACCACACGTCTCGCCAAGACACGGGGGTAAGCAGGTTTCCGAACCATTGGTGGGCCAACTCGTGGGCTACAACTCTGTCGCCGACCTCCTCCAGTATCCCGGCTCCATAGAGTGGTCTGGGTTGGGTTTCCAGCGCCGTCACTACACCGCGACCCGGCAGGAACGTCACGTCGACCACAACGGCTCCTGAGGAATCAAACGGATACTGCCCGAACACCTCGCTAAAATAATCGATGATCAAAGGAGCGTTATCCAAACCCCTCGTTGCGTATTCCCCTATCGATTCCTCCACAGAGTCAACCACAGATATGCCACCCGGGCTTTCCGTGACAACATCGTCAAACTGGGCTATGGCCAGAAACGCCAGATAGCTGGCCATCTCATGGCCGCTTTCCCATACATAGGTTACGGTCTCTCCGTGGTCCATCGTCTCGATGAGTTCACCATTTGATTCCGCCTCATAGGGTTTTGGGACCGTCAAGATAAAGGTATAAAGAGCTTTGTCGGACGGATGCTCATTGACCGGAAACCAATAAGAGGCGCCCCAGGGTTCACCATAGGCAATTATCCCAGTCTCATATTTGATCCAGCCTACCAGCAGGTTGGTCCCCGGAACATGGGTCGAGAAAGGATGACCCTCGTACGACACAGTGACATTGAAGGCCGTTCCTTTAGGGATGGGCGCTGCCGGTCTTATTTTCATCTCGGGGCCCGAGCGGGAGTGTTCGGCAGGCTGGCTGTCCACTTCGACCAAGGTCACCGTCAAACCGCGAAAGTCTAAATTAAATGTGGCAAGGTCCTGGGTTGCATTGGCCTCTATTTGAGTCTGGCCCGAAATCGTGTTGGCTTCTACGACTATGTCCAGGGTGACGGTGTAGCGGACAACGTCGTAACCTCCGTTGCCCAGACCAGGAAAGAGGGGATCGCCCAACCCGGCAGCGCCTGGACGAGCATCCAGGAGAGGCGTGGGCGTCGGCTGCACCGTCGGTGTAGCTGTCGGCGCCAGGGTCGGGGTAGCGGTAGGTTTGAGTGTTGGTGTGGGTGTCGCGCTGTCGTCACATGCCGAGAGCAGGATTGCCACCGTCAAACATGACAGGCCAATCCACACCGTCCGTTGGACGGCTTTCATCAAGCCGAAAGCGAACGACAATTTGGCATCTCCTTGGCGTGAGTGGATCGCTGCATAATATCCTACGGATGTCTAGCGTGACTGGTTTGGCTTAGGTGGAACGAAAGCTCCCCGTCCAAGCGGTCCAGGACAACCGTCGGTCTGGTTGCCCTTCTCCAACAATCAACCATCATCAACTATAATTAAAAGTAGAGCGACGCAACCCAATCCGACGCGCAACCTAGACGATAGCATACGAGCGGCACGGGAAGGGAGAGCTGACGATGACCGACCAGGCATCATCCACGTCCAGCTACACAATGGGTTACAGCGAGGAGTTCCGACAGCTTCTCAATCGACGGAGCGCCGAGACCCATGCCAAACATCTGCTGCCCCATCTGAATCCCGGGTTTCGTGTGCTCGACTTCGGCTGCGGCCCCGGAACGATTACGATGGGTCTGGCCAAGGCCGTTGAACCAGGCGAGGTCCACGGAATAGACATGGAGGAGTCGCAGATTAACCTGGCCCGGTCCGCGGCCGAGGCTGGAGGTCACACCAACGTGACGTTTCACGTAGGCTCCGTTTTCGATCTACCGTTCGAAGACAACTCCTTCGATGCCGCCCATTGCCATGCCGTTCTAATGCACATCCCCGACACACAGGCTGCGCTGGCCGAGGTCAAGCGGGTCTTGAAGCCCGGCGGAATAGTGGCCAGCCGCGAGACTATTGTCGCCTCCTCGTTCCTGGAGCCGGCCTCCGATGGCACAGACGCCGGATGGGAATTGTTTTCGAACCTTCTGGCCGCCAATGGCGGACATCCAAAGATGGGAAAAGAACTAAAGCACAAGTTCCTTGAAGCCGGGTTTTCGGACATTCAGACGAGCGGCTCCTTCGACTTCTTTGGATCCGACGATGACGTTGCTTTCCTCTATAGTTTTATTGTGGACTGGTTCTTTTTGCCTGAAGTAATAGCCGCGGCCGTCAAATACGGGCTGGCGACCCAGGAGCAATTCGACACAGCCCGCCAAGGGCTGGACCAGTGGAAAGACCATCAGGGCGCCTGTGGAGCCATCGCTTTCGGCGAGGGGATTGCCCGTAAGCCCCAGTCCTGAGTCGCAGCCGCCGTCTACAGCCGATCGTTGGGCTGGCGTCCCTAATCCGCCAGTATGGAGTCTGCCCATAACTCTACGTCGGAAGGGTCCAGCCGGATTACGTCTGGCAGGCGGTCAAAGTCAGCGTCTACGGAAACGATTCTGTCGACTCCCAGACGACGCATCACCGCCGCGTGGACAAGGTCGCGGGCGCTAACCCCCATATTCAGGTCCGCCAGCCTCGCCGCCTCGTTGATGTCCTCAAGATAGACCGGTTCGATACGGTCTTGCATCACCTCAGCGAACTCCCGGAGGACCTCTCTGCCCAAGGCCCATCTCCCAGAGGAGACGTAACGATGCAGAAGTTCTTGAAGGACCTCTGCGTCAGTGACAAACGCCAGCGGATGCTCCGCGGTCATCATGAGCACCTGAGCACACCACTTCTTGTTGGGATGGTCCCGGCCAGCGGCATAGATAGGGACATTGGCATCAATGAAGACCGCCCGGTTCATGGGCCGCCTCCAATTCGCGGGAGAGCGCATTGGCGTCAGGGGGGTCCTCGACCTCCAGACTGATCAACCGGGCAACGGCCCTTTTCCGGCGTTCCAGCGCCACACGCTCATAGGCGTCATCAATCAGACGGCGTACGACCTCGGAGATGGGCGTTCCACTTTCCTCGACGATCTCATCCAATCGTTTGCGTTGTTCGGCGTCGAGCCGTACATCTAGCCGCGCCATGTTCTCCCCTCTCTTGTGAGTACACCAATGTACGGAGTTAACTATACGGAACGACTATGCTTTACGTCAATAGCTTGGGCGTCAAGGGAGTCTGAGGACAGCTTTCAAGGCCGGACTGCCGGGCCTAAACTCGATCACCTGTCGAAGAGAACATTCGGCAGCCAGAGGGCAATCTCCGGGAACGCCAGAACCAGGGCCGTAGTTACGGCCATGCAGCCCATAAAGGGCAGCACGCCTATCCAGACGTCTGAAATAGTGCTTTGCCGTATCGGAGTGTTGGTCCTCGCCGCTTCTTCCCTGTCCACGTCCTGACGCACCCCATGCAAGACGTACAAGTTGATGCCCTCGGGCGGGCTGATGAGCGCAGCTTCCACCAACAACACTATGATGACGCCGAACCAGACCAAGTCGACGCCGGCCTGCGACAACGTGGGAAGCAGGATGGGCACGGTGGTCACCATCATGGCGAAACTTTCCATAAAGGTGCCTAGAATAAGATAGAACACGACCAACGCCAGCACGAGCTGCCAATCAGTCAGGTTCCAGCCTACGATAACGTCGGCAATGTCTTGAGAGATGCCCAACCGCGCGAAAGCGTAGCTCAACGTGAACGCGGCCATTAGAATCAGGAATATCATTCCCGTTGTCCGCACCGTTGAGATAACCGAGTCCAGCACAATGCGGCCGTTGCGTTGGACCACTGCCCTGACCGCATCGCCGAAGGGTATACGGTCTGCCTGTAGAGTTTCCTGAGAGCTTTGGGCCGTGAAGTACACCAGCCCGGCGCTCCTCCACAGGCTCCTGAACAGGGGCGTCAGCAGTTCACCAGAGTTCAACAGAATCGTCAAGACGAAGGCGCCTGTTACACCGAAAGCAGCCGCTTCGCTGGGAGCGGCCCATCCCAGGTATATGGACACCAACACGAGAAATATCAAAGCCCCAACAGGCAGCAGTTGGACTGCCCCAATTAGCCTGAGCTTCCAGCCTTCCCAGCTGGTGAAACTCTCTCCTTGTTCCCTGGGCGCCATGCCCCGCCAGAATATCGCCGTCACGGCGATCATCACCATGAACGACAATGCCAACAGGATGCCTGGGAAGAACCCGGCCATATAGAGGCGCCCAATGGACTCCTCCGCCAAAATACCGTAGAGAATCAGGCTGATGCTTGGGGGAATCAGGATGCCCAGCGTGCCTCCCGCCGCCAGCGAGCCAATTACCATGCGTTCCGAGTAATTCCGCTGCCGGAAGGCCGGCAGCGACGTGCGGCTGATGGTGGCGGAGGTCGCCACACTGGAGCCGGAACAGGCGGCGAATATGGCGCAGGACACGATGTTGGTGTGAATCAGGCCTCCGGGGAGGAACCATATCCAGCGGGAGATGACGGAATACATCCGCTCTCCCATTCCCGACCGGTTCATCAATTCTCCCATCAGTATGAATAGAGGAATTGCGACCAGGATGAAGTTGGTGTTCCGGTCCCAGGCTATGTTGTCCATGATGCCCCACGGCGCACGCGCGGAGAAAAAGAACATGATTATGAGGGACATACAGCCCAAGGCTCCAGCGACATACATGCCCGCCGTAAAGAAGGCTGACATTAAACCGAATGCAATGCCAAGGACCAAGCCTTAACCTCCGGGGCGCGAGAGGACACCCGATCTCTCATGACGCCAGCCCGTCATTCGATTTCGTCCCCGCCCATCGCCTTGTGTATGCGGGGCAGCCATCTCTCGGCGATTAAGGAAGTCATCATCTGTACGGAAGCGACCACTAGCAAACTGAATCCAATGGCTACTACAATCTTGGGGATGAACACCGGGACCCAGGCATAGTCGTTGACGACCACACCCTTCTGATAATCGTCGATTACCTTGTCCCATAGCTTCCACGACGTGATTACCGACAGAAAACACACGCCGGCCAAAGCTACCCAGTCGGCAATCGCTCTGATCGGGGGGCTCATCTTTGGGAGCAGCACGTCGATTCGCACGTGGGCGTCCGACCGAAGTGCGTAGGCAAAAGCCCAGGTGGCGGCCATCGCCAGTACGTACCCGCTCATCACGTCTCCGGCCGGGGCATAGACCCAATCCAGTTGTCGGGCTATCGCCTGGTAAGTGATGAAAAAGCCCAGGAGCAGCAATTGAAGGCCACAGACATACCCAAGAAACAAATACAGACGGTCAACTCTACGAGCGGCCGCCCGGAACCCCAACAACGCATATAGAGCCGCAGTCTTGCGTCCAGTGTAGGCTGACGAGCTTGTGGATGTCATCGTCACTGAGGCGCTTTCACTAATAGAAGCTCAAGGCTAATCCGGACATTCTCCAACACGCCTTTGTCGAGACTTCGGGAGCCTTTCAACCTGACCGTTGGCTTTACGAACATCCTTAGAGACCTGACGCAACTCACTCAGGTCCCGACGACACCCACAGGCAATCACCTGGAACGGGGGCCCTTGGTGATGGGAACCTCGCTTAGAGACCCGTCCTCGTTGATCGATATCCCCGTGTATGCGCTGATTTTCTCGTTGAATGCATTGACGATTGCGTCGTTCTTTCCGGGGTATCCAAGACGTTTCAGCCAGCCGGGGATTACGTGTTCAGCCAGCGCCACGGTCTGAATGTGTTCGACTATCTCTGGAGAGAAGGGAACTATCTCAAGTCCAAATTGTTGGTTGATTTGGACCGGAATGACATTATGGAAGGGAGCGAGACGCAGCGCTTCGAGTTCGGTTTTGGCGCCTTCTTCGATGATGATTTGCTGCAGGTCCTCCGGTATCTCGTCCCAAACGTCCTTGTTGATTACGTTGTTTGTGTATCCGAAGCCAATGACCGCACCTGACATGTAGTCAGCCACTTCATACAGCCGTTCGGGTATCGCCAGCAGCACTCCCGTGGTTGCAAAGTCTATGTTGTCCAGTTCCAAAGCGACGTACGACTGGCCCGGACCCAGGAATACAGGCTCGCCTCCCATCCCGTTGATAAAGTCCGACATCGCGGCCCCGTGGGACCTAATCTTGGCATCCTTGAAGTCCTCGACTGTCTGAAGCGGCTTGTTCCCAAAGAACCACTGGTCGGCGCCTGCGAACCAGTTCCGGTTCAACACGTGGCTGCCGTCAGTGGCTTCGAGAATAATCTGGTCCACGTCCTCGGCTACCGCCGTCAGAACCGAATATGATGTCTCCCAATCTGTAAATAGGCCCCACATCGCCTGTATCTCGAGGGGCGGCAGCGCACCCGCAACGTAGCCTGCGTATATGTTCGCCATGTCCAGCGTTCCGTCTCCGACCTGATCCAGAGTGTCCGGTCCATCCAGCCCCAGCTCGGGGAAGGAGACGACGGATAGTTTCACCTGGCCGTTGGTCCGCTCGGCCAGGTTGGGAGCCCAGTAGGCTTGAATCATCACGCACGTGGGGAGGGTGCGAGTTATGCAGGCGTGCTGAATCTCTATGTTCTCGCCGGACGACGTAAGCTCGGTTGGGTTGGTCAGCTTGGCCTTCTCCAACAGGTCCTGGTAGTAATCGCTGGTGTAGATGAACATGTGGCTGTCGAGGCGCAGCTCAGGCGCGCCGAACAGAGACATCTGGAATATCTGGGTGTACAAAAACTCCGGCGTCTCGAACATCAGGCCAGGGTGGGGCGGCGGTCCAAGCAACTGCGTAGGGTCGCCTACAAATATTGCGCCAGGCCCGTTTGCATGTTCGGCGGCATATTCGGCCAACGCCTTTTCCTCATCGGACATGGCCTCGGGTTCGGTGGCGGGTTCCTTCGTCTCCATGGCGGTCGGAGGTGTGGTGGCGGTTGGAGCAGGAGTGTTAGTAGGAGATGGAGTGGAGGTCGGAGGAGTAGTAGCTGTAGGCACGGGAGTGTCGGTGGGATCCGGGTCGCCGCCACAAGCTCCCAAACCAAGAGCCAACCCGATGGAGGCGATTACGACGACTATCCCTGTAGCTAAACGATGCTTCATAATGTACCTGTGCCCTTCGCAGTTTTAGAGAATATCCCGAATCAATCGGACGCATTGTAGTCAACAGGCGGTCTAAGGGTCAATGAAAACACGAGCGTCGTGCATTCACTTAGATTCGGCTCCATGAACCAGTCGGCTACTCGGTCTTAGGAGGCAGGGTTGCCGTCGCGGAAAAACGCCGTTCCACTCGCCCCGTCACGAGCATGACACCCACGACAGCCAGCCACACGAAGAACGCGGCCCCGCTAATCGGGTGGAGGACGGTTGCGGCGTCGACCCAGATGAACAACATCGCCACACCGATTATGGCTGACGCGGGTGATATGTACCTCAAGCCTCCGCCAGCCTTCCACTGATAGCGGGCGGCGCCAATCAGGGCGAGACCTGACGCAGTGAACCCGATCTTTCCGGTCAGCCACCGGAGATAGTGAATCGTCTCAGTCGACCCTGAAATGACGGCTCCTGGCGCCTCGGGCGCCGACACCGCCAGCACGACGGCGCACACACCTGACAAGCCAGTCACAACCCCCGACACGCCCAACAGCGCTGGGACAATGGGTGTAGCCAGCCGCTCTCGAATAATCCAGGTCCTCAACAGGAAACAAGCCGCAGCCATCAACGTGACTCCTGAGACGAACCTTGCTACGCCTCCGACCCCATAAAACCACCTGCTGTCGGCAATAGCAGCCAGGGACTCCGCCAATGTGGCTTGGTCAGCGTCAGCGGAAAGCCGGGCCATGACCGACACAACGGTTGCAGCCGCTGTGAGCAGCAGTAGCGCTCCCGCTTTCCGGGCCGCGGAGTCCATCAGCTGGGTGGTCATGCCGTTTCGCGATCCACCAAGAACGCTTACCGCGTCCCCGGATGGGTTACTCGAACCGTGATGATGTCGGTCCCGTGGAATTGCTGGTGACGCACCGATGAGGCATAGCTTCGCAGCAGCCGAAGCGACATTTCGTTTTCCACCGGCGTTTCCGAATCGTGCTGCTGAAGTTGACGGAGCCGGTCTTCGATGTTTGTTTCGTTTCCTGCTCCGCCGATGAATTCCAAGTCCGCAATAGGCCCGTCGCTGGACGCCACTACCACCAACCGCCGCATCTCTTCAGGGGCTTCCTCTTCTTCCTTGTCGTCCAACAGCCCTTCCAGGTCCAGCGGGGCGAGGGTCAGGAGAGTCTCCTCTGCCACTGCGCCCAGCCGATCCTTCATGGCGGCGTCCCATCCCCTGCGATCAGCAAACTTGTGGAGGAATTCGTTGAGCTCCGGTAAGACCTCGATGTCAAGCCGAGACTGAAAGCGCATTCGGCGCGGGTTGGTGAACTCCAAGTACAGTATCATTGCTATTGCGGCGAACCCTCCGGTTGTTATGCCGCTCTTGAACAGGGCTCCCCAGACGGGCCCAAGGTCCGGCAGCGAGAACAGCCCGAACTGGAAAGCCGCTCCAATCCAGAAGCACACCCCGCCGACTATGACTTTCTCCCTGTTCTGCTCGGTCTGTATGACTGTCCGAGCGCCGTCAACGAACAATGTACCGGTCACCAGAAGAAGGTATCCCGTCATGACCGGGCCCGGAATGGAGCTGAACAACGCCGACACCTTGGGCAGAAACGCCAGCGCTATGAAGATGAAGCCTATGCAGTAACCCACGCTGCGGGAAGCGACGCCGGTGGTCTGCGTGAAGGATACGATGCCCGCGTTTATGATGTTGGGGACGCCGCCGGCCAGGCCGGCCATGAGATTGCTAATGCCGCCGCCTGCCATCGCACCTTGCACTTGCCGAAAGTCCACGGCCCTGCTTTCCCGCCACGAGACACGTTGCAGGGCAATGGCTTCCCCGTTCGCCTGAATGGGAAAAATCACACCCAGGAACAGGAAGGCCGGGACCAGCGTCCAGAACGACAAGCCGAAATCGAATCCCAACCCAGGCGCTGACCCAGGCAACCCGACCCAAGGCGCCTCCAATATCCTGTCAACGTCGAATATGCCCAATCCGGCAGCGACCGAGGAACCGACTATTATTCCTATCACCGGCCCCCATAGACGCAGCAAAGGGGCGCCCCGGAGAGCAAGGGCCGCCACGACAACCAGGGTGACCAGGGCCGTCAACGGCGCCTTCGTGGGCTCCTCGTGTGACGCATCGTCCAGCAGGTCAAATACGACGGAAGCCAGCGTGATAGACAATATCATTATCACGATGCCGCCCACGGTCGGGGTCACGATCCGCCTTAGTATGAACAACCACTTGGAGATGACAAGTTGGGCCACAGCCGCCACCAACACCAGCGTGGTCAGCGTCGCAGGGCCACCGTCCGTCACCGCCGTAATGCAAAAGGGAATGGAGACGGCCGCCGTAAACATGGGCAGGACAGCCCCGGCTCCGATGGGGCCGATTCCCCGCACCTGGACAAGCGTGGAAACCCCGACGACCACCAGCGAGGCGAAGACCATCCACACCAGGTAGGAGTCATCCATGCCCGATTCCGAGGCCACTATCACTGGCGTGACCAGCAGGGTCGCCGTGGCCATCAGGCTGAACTGGGCAGCAAGTCCCAGAGACGTGAGCAGGGGCGGACTCTCGTGCGCCTCATATCGGGGGTTCTGAGACGATGCAGCCGCCAAACTGCCTCCTGGACCTTATCGCATCATGGGCTCAGGTTAGTTTACACAATACCACAATCGAGATTGCGGTTGGCCCAATGCAGCATCGGTCTCCGCGGCCACTCGTCCCAACCTCATTGCCAACGATTGGTCGATGATGGGCCCATGTACACCGCAGGCTAGGCGGCGAAGTTGTCCGCGTCCGCTATCGAAGAAAGCGAGGCCAATATGTTACCGACACTGCCGCCGCCGCTAGACCCAACAGTGACGCGACGAAATAGGTGTCTTTGAAGGCACGAACGAACGCCTGGACTCCCTCCGGGTCTCCGACGATGCCCAACCCGGTCAGGTCCGGAACATGCCACTCTTGACGGGCCACCAATAAGGCGCTCAGTATCGCTACGCTGGATACGCTGCCCATGCTGCGCGACAGCGTCATGATGGCGCCGCCGGTGCCGAGCCTGTTCGATGGCACGGAGCCCATGACCAAATTGGCGTTGGAAACTTGATGCAGGCCCATGCTGACCCCCATAGCGGCGCTCCTCCACGCCACGTCAAACACCGTTGCTCCTTCACCCAGCATGACGTAGCTAAAGACCGTCGCGGCGGTCATGACGGCCGCAACCGTGTTGACGTACGCAGGTGGAACCCGGTCTGAAACCCAGCCGCCAATAGGCGCCGAGGCCGCTACTGTCAGCGGCATCAGCATCATTAACATGCCCCAAGTCTTGGCGTTGGCGCCCATTACGTCGCTAACGAAGAAAGGAAGTATGAACCAATTGACAAACGAACTCATGGATATCAGGTAGGCTGAGACGAACGCAGGCGCCAGAACCCGATGCCTGAGCAGACCGACATCCAGCACAGGAAGACGCACACGGCCCTCAATGTACACAAAGGCGGCAAGGGAGGCCATCGAGACCGGAGCCAAAGTCAGCGTGACAGGGTCTGTCCATCCCATCCTTCCGCCAAGCGCAAGGAACAAGATAAACGACACTACTCCGGTGAACAGGGTGAAGGCCCCTCGAAAATCGAATCCCCGCCGAGCCTCAAGCAGCGGTCTCTCGGACAGAGCCGCCAACGACAAAGCGATGGCGCATACGCCCAGGGGGACCCTGGCGGCGAAGATAGCCCGCCAGCCAAAGCTGTCCACCAACACTCCTCCAGCCAGGGTCCCCACCAACATTCCCAATGTGCCGAGCCCGGCCATCAAACCGAGCGCCTTGCCACGTTCTTTCCCTGGAAACATGCTCGTGACCAACGCCGGCGCACAGGCCATCAGGAGTCCGTTTCCCACCGCTTGGAGCACACGCAGCCCAAACACTATCTGCAACAGGGGCGCAAGGCTTATCAGCAGCACGGCCAGGGTGTACACAACCAGGCCGATAATAAAGAACCGCTTCAGCCCGTAAGCGTCCGCAGCGCTGCCCAGGCTGATCTGAAGTCCGGCGCTGCTGCCAACGTAGAATATGATTATCCATTGAACCGTCTGGACGTCGGCGCCGAAGCTGCTGGTGATATTGGGAAGAGCTACGTTGACCGTGATGTCCAGGCTGCCCAAGAAAATTCCAGTCGACGCCGCGACCAGGCCAATCCACTTGTTGACCGAACCGCGCGTTGAACTGTCGGAGGCTGACGACATGTCTTGCTGTTTCTTCCTCTGTCTGACCGGCAAGCGTTCCCGGCGCCTCTCTCTTACCTAGGTGCGTTAAGGAGTTGTGGGCCTGGGAACAACTAACGGAGCTAACGAAGCATAGGTCAAGAAAGTAGCGCTGAGCGTCCTTGTCGTCAAACGGCCTCGGTGCGCCGTCGCAAGCAGGATTAGCGCCCTATCTGGAACGGTTTGCCAGACCTTTGCTCCGCCCCGCAGGGTGGTTGGCCATTCGATTTGATGTCGCCAATATGACGGTCTTCGAAACTCGTGCCGCCCGCGTTTCAGGCTTCCGGGCCGTCTTGATCCACCAGAGGATGTTCTTCTTCGACGAGTCGGGGAAGTTCCCAAAGAAGACATTTGCAGCTTCGTTGTCTCAACATGGACCAGAGGCTGCCCATCATTGGGATGGGTCGAAATCTCAGAGCTCATTGACCGCTCACTTCAGCAAAATGCCAGTTCGACTCCCTAAACCGGATGGGGGCCGCACCTGGGGGCGACATAGTTGACCTTTGCGGACATACTCCCATATGGGGCCGTCGTGGTCCGACCAGTCCCATGAGCACATCCACTCGAATTGCCCCTGAGCCTTTGTATGGGGGTCTATCTGACGGCGCCGCTTCCACAATCGTCGACTCAGATGCACACGGGCGTTGAGGCATCTGAGTCAGTGGCCGAATGCATCACGCCGGAGGGCTACGTCGAAATCTTCCTGTTCATCTCAGCCTCGCAAGGCGGCGGCCTGAGCGAAGAATCCCTTAGCTGCGTCGTTGACTTCGCCAGGGAACACCAGCACTACGTAGCGCTGATTAACCCCGATTCATACGACTTGTCGACGATGACGGCGAGCGAGGTCACTGAGATAGCGGACGACGGTTTGAGGATGTGGCAGTGCCTGAGCGACGAAGAAATCCGGAGGATGCAGGAAGTCTCTCTGGGAGCGTTGGCGCGATAGCCGCTGTGCACAGCTAGACCCTGACTCACCCGTACGCTGAAGTGCGGGGGCTTCCTGTTCGGGTGAGTCAAAATCGCCCGCGTCTTTCTCGTAGCCTGACCTTGAGTTCTGGCACGACGGTTCGCGGCGTCGAGACCGGTCTTGGGATTCCACGATCCTCGAGCCGATTTGTCTGCGGCTGGATGCATTTGCTGTCATGACCGACTCCGCCGGCGGCGCATTGGAATCGAAGCATTACGTAGCGGGCTATCAGTTCGTAGGAGTGGGACGCCTGTTCCCGTGTACCCCATTCCGTAGCCGGAACCAGCGCCTTGCCAATCCCCTCGACTCCTCATCCAGACTAGGGATGTGCTTGACCATGTCATCGGGAGGTCCGGGCTTGTTCGATTACGTCCTTGGGGCCTTCGGCCAAGTGTACGTAGAGTGGTAGATGTCCTGTGTCGTCCTATTACACCGGAGGAACAACCGAGGATATGTGGTATGCGGTCTACCTGTACCGCCAGTTGGACTTTGGCGAGCCCAGCTCGGCCGGCGGTTTCAGGTAAACCGTCCCTTCCTCCACTAGGACCTCACAGACGGGCACATCGTCGGCCAGGGGGCCGTCCACCAAAGCGCCGGTGCGTAAGTCGTAGCGGGCAAAGTGGCGCGGGCAAACGATTACGTCCCCCTCCAACTTCCCCTTGGACAGCAAGCCGGTTGCATGGCCGCACTCATCCAGAATAGCGGCGAACTCACCATCCAAGTTCACAAGGACGTACCGCTCGCCTTCAACAACCACGACCTTTTTCTCGCCGGGCGCAACGTCAGAGGTCTTGGCTGCCTCGGTGTAGTCTGGCGGGGGCATGTTTCTCCTAGTCAACAAGGATTAAGAGGAGGGGAGTATATCGTTGAGCGGTTGGACGGCACAAGGCCGCATACGACAGCCTACCGAGAAGTCGGCACATCCATTGCTGATAAAGGCAGGGCCGAAGCGCTGGCATCAAAGATGCGGCGGCATGTGGAGGCAATGAGCCTGAAGGGACTGTAGCCAGCGTCCCTTTCCAGCTATCTCTTGCCCTCTGTGTCCTTACGCTTCACCTTACCTAATATATGGGGAGTCTCGGTTAGCGCCATCACTAACACAAGACTCCGTCGTCCCGGCACAGATTGCCCGTGTGATAGTAGGTCGATACAGGCGCCCATGAACGACTCGCTCTGCTGTGGTGACGCTTAACATTCAACTTACATCCCTGGGGCGCCACTGTGTTCGACACCCGCAGAGGACGACCGGGCGGCGGCAGAGTTCAGAGGCCATAGTACAGGAAGGGCAAACATGCCGCATGCGGAAGATTTCCCTTGTCCTGACATTCGCGTCACAGAGAAGGGGACTACAACCACACCCTCTCAGCCGCTACTGCTGCTTAACGGGCCTATGTCTTGCACTCCCCGAAGTCTGTGGTTTGTTATACTTGGGGCGCTCCCAATCGCCGAAACTCCATGACAGAGATATAGAGATAAGGAAAATCGCAATGAGCACAGAACGTAGAAAAGGGACGGTTTCCCTTCGCCAGGTTAGCGGATCAGCCCGGTCCAAGAAAGTCAGGGTGGACCTGGGAGAGGAATCTTCGTTTGCTGCCTTTCCTGCTTTAGTGAAAGTAGGCGACGCTTCGTATTTTCTTGTGCGAGGACGTGACGGATATAAGCTGCTGTCAACGATATGCCCGCATCAAGGCGGCGAGATCATGGACGAGGGGGACGAGTTGTTCGTCTGTGATGGGCACGGTTGGCAGTACGAAAAGGGCGAAGGCGTTTGCGCCAACCGGCCAGACTTCCGTATGAAGTCGTTCCTGGTTACGCTACAAGACAACCGCTTGGTCGCCCTGGTGCCTGACGAGTAGCCTGCCAAGTCCCCTACTGAGCAGCCCTGATCAATGGTTGGAGTCAGACCGGAGGCCTGCGAATCAATCGGAAAAAGTAAACCCCGCCCCGGAAACCCAAGTCCCGGGGCGGGGCGATTTACAAGAACAACTGCCGGGTAGAGCTACCCTACCATGTCATAGCTGCGCAGCAGTTTGCCGGGGAGCGCCTCGGTGCATTCGTTTTCCACGAAGGTGACGGCGCCGTTGACCAGGATGTAGCGAATCCCGGTGGGCTTTTGCACCAACCTCTTCTCACCGCCGGGGAAGTCCGTCGCGAACTGCGGCTTATCGTACATCAGCCCCAGCTCGTCCAAGTTGTAAATCATCACATCGGCCCAATCGCCGACGCGCAACGTGCCACGGTTCTTCATTCCGGAGAACCAGGCTGGCAGAGCGCTCATCTTATAGTGTGCCTGTTCCAGGGTCATTATGCCCCTGTCCCGGACCCAGTGTCCCAGGAAATAGACGGGCCACACACTGATGATCAGGAATCTGGTGTGAGCGCCTCCGTCGGACAACGAGATGTGGACATAGGGGTTGAGCAGCCTTTCGGCCTGGACATCGTCGGCTTGCCCTCCTGCCGGGTGAGCGAACTCGGTTTCCAGGTCCTCGTCCAGGGCAAGGTCCACAAAGGCGTCCAGCGGGTGCTTGCCTTCGGCTTCAGCGATGTCGGCGATGGACAGTCCCTCGTATTTAAGGTTACGCTCCAGGGCTACCTCCACCACTTGCAATCGGGCCCAGTCAGTCCTGGGGTGTGGGCGGTCTAAAACGTCACGCTTCATGCCTACGCGGACGCCTTCCTCAGACAGTTTGGCGATCCGCTCCTCTTTGGAGCCAACCAGCGGCTGAACCCAGTTGGGCATGTAGTCGAACAAATTGTATTCGGAGAGCTTGAACTCGGAGACAGTCGGCACCGAACCGTGTTGTGCCAGGATGGGGAGTCCCTCTTCTTCCCGGACTTTTTTCAACCACTCGTAGCCTTCATCGTCTCCCAGGACTACATGCAACGGGCGCCCGCTCATCCGGACCATTTCCGCCAACATTTCCCGCTGGCCTGCCCGGTCGTCGGAGATGCCGATGGTCCATCCCAGGTGCCCCACGCCGAACTCGCCAAGAACCTGGGATAGGGCGTAGAACTCCTCAGGAGAGGCCACATGACTGGGCAACCAACTGCCGTCCTCCGGCCGGTCCTCCAGGTTCTTGTCAGCGGAGAACCCGAACGCCCCGGCCTTCATGGATTCGTGCAGAATCTGCTTCATCTGGTTCAGCTCTGCCTCCGTGACGGAGGTCCGCTCCCGGGCCGGTATCATGCCCAAGACGTAACCGCGCAACGGCGAGAAGGGCACCAGGGCGCCAACGTTTACCCCCAGGCCCTGGCGGTCAAGGCTGTCCATGTATTCAGGGAACGTCTCCCAGTCCCAGCGCATCCCTTGGCGCATAGACTCGAGGGGTATCGCCTCGATGCGGTTCATCATACGCATGTTCAGTTCCCGGTCCTCGGGCCGCGTCGGCGCAAACCCGAAGCCGCATTGTCCAACGGTCAGCGAGGTTACCCCAAACCACCCGGATAGGGACGCGTAGGGGTCCCAGTTCAACTGAGCGTCGTAGTGCGTATGCAGGTCTACTGCCCCAGGAGCCACAATGCAGCCGCTGGCATCCAACTCCCTGGCGCCGCCAGCGGTTATGCGGCCGCTGATCATGGCCACCCGCCCATCCTTGATCCCAACGTCGGCGCGGATGCGGGGAATGCCCGTGCCGTCGACTACGGTCCCACCACGGATAACTACATCAAACTCGGCCATACGATTGCCTCCAACGACGAGTTGTGACGATTTCAACTTGCCCAATGCAACGACATGAGCAACTTGATTACCGTAAAGTGTAAGTCCATCAAATATTCATGTCAATGAACCGAATTAAATCATGATTAAGGTTGCTGAAAAGTACATCGCTGGTTCCTAGGTTGCGTAGCTGGAGAGGAGAATGCGGAGAAGGGTCGCCGACAAAACGTGTCAAGCCTCGACGGCAAGTCGGCGGTCCGTTTGCTGTCGGGACGGAACCGAGCGAGGGAAGTCGGGAGAATGGAACAAGCTAGAAGATGCGACAGCGAGGCTTGGATGCCATCTGATGCCGCTATCGGTTCCCCAGGAAGGACCTGGGGAACCGATCCAGAGCCGGTTAACGGACCTCGGCCGGCGTGTATCCGGTCCTAGACCCCAGGGGCCTCCATTAGCACGGTGCAACCCATCTTTAGATACATGTCCCTGTTCTCTCGGTCGCCGCTCCTCATGCACACCTTTACGTGAGTGTCCTTCACCACGTCTATCACGTAAGCCAAACACTCCAGGTCAGTCTTCAGTGGGAATTCGGGGTGTTGTTCGCGGCTGAAGGCCAAGTCGTTGGAGTCGGGGTGCGCTCCCCAGGACAGGCAGTCCACTCCCGGCAGGCAGAGCTGGCGGGCGTTGATGACGGATTCTACCGACTCCACTTGCAGCATGAGGACGCCGGTATTGGCCCAATACTCGGAGTAGTCGGCCTTGGTCTGGCTGGAGTGAGGCTGTCCGTCGCCGCCCGTGAATCCCACTGAATATTTCACGCCGCCCCAGCCCCTCTGGCCTCCCGTCGGCGGATAGTAGAAGGAGTCCACCGCCTCCCTTACCGTCTCGACGCTGTCTATCTGGGGAACTTCGGCGCCACCCAGACCCCAGTCGACGATTGAGCCAATTAAGTATGCCTGCCGGGGATGCCTGGTGCGCAACTGGACGGGCGTCTCCAGGTCGGCAGCTATCTGGCAAAGCTCGCTCAGAGCCACTTCGTTAATTGGGCTGTGTTGCATGTCCACTGAGAAAAAGTCATAGGGGTAATGCTCCAGCAAAGCTTCAAGTCTGCGTCGGTCCACATTTCTCCCTATATAAGTCCCGATGACAATCTCGCCATTCCGTATTTTCTGCTTTACGGACCCCTTGCCAGGCATGGTTCACCTCCATTTGCATTCTGCTTTTCGGGGCGCCCACAATCCAACCGCTACATGTCGCACGGTACCATCCCACACCCCCCGCCGCAACCGGCAAAAATTCGAGAACGGCATGTTTCACGGGGGTTGCAGACACCAGAATTGCTTGGCAGGTGTCAGGAGGACACCTTCACCAAGTCCAAGGTAAGATACAATAGGGCCGGCCCGGCCGGACCGCTGGCGTACAAATAGCTGGGCGCCAGCGTATAGTCGGGAGATGGAGGAAATCGGTAAAACTTTCGAGGTGGTTGGAGTAACACCTCACTTCCACCAGGGTGCCGCGGAGACATTCAGGCTGCTGGATTCCACGTCGTTCGCTGCCGAGAATCCAGAGAATATCGACCGGAGCAGGACCCTGAAGGACACGATTGAGGAGACCGCCAGGAGGCTGTCGAAAGGAGCCGAACCCTACACCCCAGCGGTCTCCATGAGCACGGTGCATCCCATCTTCAAGTACATGTCCCGGTTCTCCCGGGCGCCGCTCCTCATGCACACCTTTACGTGAGTGTCCTTCACCAGATCTATGACGTAGGCCAGGCACTCCAGGTCAGTCTTCAGTGGGAATTCGGGGTGCTGCTCACGGCTGAAGGCCAGGTCATTGGAATCGGGGTGGGCTCCCCAGGAGAGGCAGTCCACACCCGGCAGGCAGAGCTGGCGGGCATTGACGACGGACTCGACGGACTCCACTTGCAACATAAGCACGCCGGTGTTGGCCCAATACTCGGAGTAGTCGGCTTTGGTCTGGCTGGAATGGGGCTGTCCGTCGCCTCCAGTGAAGCCCACGGAATATTTCACGCCGCCCCAGCCTCTCTGACCGCCTGTCGGCGGATAGTAGAAGGAGTCCAACGCCTCTCTGACCGTTGCGACGGTGTCGATCTGGGGAACTTCGACCCCGCCCAGACCCCAGTCGACGATTGAGCCGATTAAGTATGCCTGGCGGGGATGCCTGGTCCGCAACTGGACGGGCGTTTCCAGGTCGGCAGCGATCTGGCAAAGCTCGCTCAACGCCACTTCGTTCAGTGCAGTGTGTTGCATATCTATTGTGAAAAAGTCGTAGGGATAGTGGTTGAGCAAAGCTTCAAGTCTGCCCCGGTCCGCATTTCTCCCCGGAGAAGTCCCGATTACAGTCTCGCCATTACGTATTTTCTGCTTTACCGACCCCTTGCCTGGCATGGTTCACCTCCACTAAAGTTTTGATTTTCGCGGCGCCGAAAAGCCCAACATTCTACATGCCGCACGGTATCATTCCACGCCCATCGACGCAACACGCCCCCAACAACAGTGGAAATTCTCTGCTGGGTTCCTGCAAAGCATCTCTATGCTCAGTGATGGATACCGTCGCAAATAAGGAAAACAAGTACGTTACAAACTATTGACAAGGCTTATAACAAGCCCTACGGTATATGCGAAACTGCCCAACGTACGTCTTTTGTGAATCATAAAGGGGGAAACGCATGAAATATCGAAGGCCACTTCGAGCTACGTGGTTGTTGGGACTGCCGTTGTTGCTGGTGTTGCTGACAGCAGTTGCTTGCGGCGACGAAGCTACACCAACACCCACCGCCACTCCGGTTCCTCCGGCCACCGCCACCATGGCGGCGCCTGAACCCACTGACACTCCGGCGGCGACGGCCACCGCCAGGCCGGTAGGCCGGGCTTCGGTGGCTGAGGGAGCCATCGGGTATGGGATGGTCGGCAAGGCCATTCAGGAGTTCGGGGAGCCCGTCTACGGCGGCACCCTGGGAGTCCAGTACTGGTCCAAGGTCCAGCGCTGGGACCCCCACCCCACGTTCAGCGCCCGGGCCTCGGTCTTCAGCCCGCCCTATAACAGTTTGCTCCAGCTAAACCCCTGGACCTTCGACCGGTTCGACATCTGGGGAGACCTGGCCGAGAGTTGGAAACAAGAGAACGATGAGGGGACGGTCTGGTCCTTCAAGATTAAGCCCCACGCCACCTTCCGAGACGGCACTCCGGTGACCGCCGAGGACGTGCACTATAGCTTCCAAAGGGCCTTGGGGATGCTGCCCAACCGCCCGGACCTTGGCAACGAGTTCAAGAACTTCATCAGGCCTCACTATGAGAGTTCTGAGGTCGTCGATCCCCTTACCTTCAGGATCACCCTTAACGCGCCCTGGGCTGACTTTCTGCTCTTCATGGCCAACGACTTGATTCTCACCATACCCAAGAATCACTATGAGGACCTGGACGCCCGGATGGCCGGCGGTGAGGACGTGTACACCTGGGACAACGGTTGGAAGAACATGATGGGGTCAGGGCCGTTCATGGTGGCCGACGTGCCTGACGACGTGACACAAAACTGGGAGAAGAACCCTAACTATTGGAAGCAGGACCCCGACGGCAGGGGACTCCCCTATTTGGACGGCATGACCTATTACACCATCAACGACCGGACCGCCGCCCAGGCGGCCTGGGAAGTCGCGCAGGTCGTAGCCACCTCCACCCGAACCAACGGAGGCATGGCGATTGGCCAGCTAAAAGAGCTGGTGGAGCGTAGCGACGGCAGCATCATATCCTACGGCGTCCCCTGCTGCCCCACCGGCTACACCCTGAACGTATCGAAGGAGCCCTTCAACAATATATTGGTGCGTCAGGCCATTATGCGGGCCTTGGACAGGGAAGAGCTGCACCAGTTGATCTGGTCGGGCTTGGGGACGCGGGGGACCACCTGCGGCGCTCCGGGACCCCTGTGCATGAGCATAGAGGAGCTCAGTTCTCTGCCCGGGCACCGGTACCTGGACGACGGGATAACAAAGGACCCCAGGGACATTGAAGAGGCCAAGCAGCTCCTGGCGGAAGCCGGATACCCCGATGGCTTCAGCACGACCATACTATCCAGCACCACCCAGATCGGGGGTTCGCAGGAGACGGCGATCATATTCAAGGACCAGATGAAGCGGAACTTGAACATAGATGTCAAACTGGTCACGCTGGAGAGGGAAGCCTTCGTACCCGCGGAGAGCAGCGGAGACTACGACATCATCGTCTCCGGCACCGGAGGCATGACCACGCCTGACAACTACCTGAACCAATACTACCAGTTTGACGTGCCCAAGAACCCCTACAACTGGACTTACGTAGGGCCGGAGGGAGACCTGCGGGAGCTTGTCAAACAGCAGAGCGCCGCTATAGACGTGGCCGAGAGGCGGGCGATACTGCGGAAGATCGAGTTAATCACGATGACCATAGACAGCCACTGGATCATCGACTACGTCAAGGCTTGGGGGCAGATATTTAACTCCGACGAAGTAAGCGGCCAGATGCCCACTCAGACAGGGTATCTGGAGACCAAGATGGAGCAGCTCTGGCTGAACAACCCATAAAGGTTCGAAGCTGCAAAGATAGGTGACACTCACTTGGGGAGCCCGCTTTTGGGCTCCCCAAGCCTATTTACGCATCCAAGAGCAGGCCTGGAGTTTGACACGCCCAGACGCTCAGAGCATAATCACCAAATCATTGGGAAAGGAGACGCTTGGGCATGACGTTCTTAAAAGTTCACCATGTAACACATCGGGTTCATGACGTTAAACAAATGCGGGCGTACCTTGAGAAGAACTTCGGGATGTTGCCCACATTGGAGGGGCGCTCCGAGACCCAGACCCGCTTCGACTATATCGCGTACAAGGTCGGCGAAACGCTTATGGACTTTATATCTCCCGTGGGAGATTCCGGGCTGGCCCGGGATCTGCAGGAAAATGGGCCCGGCATCAGCCACGTCGCCTATGCAGTCGACGGCATCGAAAACCTGTTCGACGAGATGAGAGACAAAGGGTCCAAGATAAAAAGGGATGCAATTGTCAAAAGTCCGAAGGGCTACATACGCTTCGACGTCGATCCCGAGGACGCTTGCGGCGTCAACTTCCAGCTGGCCGAGGGAGAGCCCCCCTGGACCTGGGACGATTACCAGGAGGCCGATGAAAAGGTGGAACGCGCCTGAGATAGAGGCGACGAGGAATAACGAGCCCCTAAGGAGGTTCAGTCATGGAAAGGCGTAGGATACTGTCCTCGGACGATCACACCCATGAACCCTGGGACTTGTGGCTCAACCGGATGGACCCGAAGTACGGAGACAAGATCCCCCGTCTGGTGCAAAACGACGACGGAGACTTCTGGTGGGTTGGAGACCTCAGGGTGGCGGGCCTCTCCTCCGGCACCCATCCGGGCAGGAGATACGAGCCCGACCCCGAAGTACGTGATGAGATCTCCGCTACCCGGATACGGCGGGAACATCTCCGCCCGGGGGGCTACGATCCGATAGAGCGGCTGAAGGACATGGAGATAGACGGCATTGACAAGAGCATCGTCTATTCGACGATAGCCATGCACCTGAACAAGGTGGACGATGACCAGTACCTGACAGAGCTGTACAGGGCCTACAACGACTGGATTGCCGAATATTGCAGCGCGGTCCCCGACCGGCTGTTCGGAATCGCCTTCATCAGCGTCGAAGACACGGAAGCGGCGGTCGCGGAGCTTTACCGGTGCAAAAAGATGGGGCTGGTGGGAGCCTTGATTCCAGAGGGGCCAAGCCCGGGCAAGCGGTACAACCTCCCTATGTACGACCCCTTCTGGGCGGCATGTGAGGAATTGGAGATGCCTTTGAGCTTCCACATCGGCTGCAACCGACCTGCGCCCGAGAACGAGTTCATGGACACTAAGACCCTCTCCAGCTCCTTCCTGGCCAACGTCGACCACTTCCCACGCATGTCCCTCAGCGACATGATCTTCGCCTTTGTATTCGAGCGCTTCCCCAAGCTCCGGGTGGGAGTCATCGAGCACGAGACAGCCTGGGTGCCCCACTTCCTGGAGCGCATCGACTACACCTACACCCAGCGCACCGGTTCCGCCCGCCGCAACCGGCAAAAATTCAAGAACGCCATGCTGCCCAGCGACTTCTGGTATCAGAATTGCTTTGTGGGATTCCAGGAAGACGCCCTGACCGTCCGCCTCCGGGATATTATCGGGGTGGATAACCTCCAGTTTGGCGCCGACTACCCTCACGACGAGGGCACCTTCCCCAAGTCCCAGGAGATAGTGGCCAGGCTGCTGGCGGATTGCACTGAGGAAGAAACGGACAAGATTCTCTGGGGCAACGCGGCCAGGGCCTACAATCTGGAATAGGAGGTCCCAGGAGAGAAGGACGTTATGAAGATAGAGATAGAGCAAGTTTCGCCAGCATTCGAGCGCGTCGTATCCGCGAATCCAGAGTACGAAATGCTGCCCTACGGCTTCGGGCCCGAGGCCTCTCCTGAGGATGACTCCCGCGCCCACGGCGGCATCTTCCCCAACCCCGGCGAGGGTCCGGTGTGGTGGAAAGAGGGCGGTTTCCTCGTGTGGAGCGACATCGGCCACAGCCGGACGATGAAATGGGTGGAGGGTGAGGAGTTTTCAGTGTTCCGCGAACCCACCAACTTCGCCAACGGTCTCACCAGGGACAGGCAAGGGAGGTTGGTTGCCTGTGAGCAGGGGCTGCGCCGGGTGACCCGGGTTGAACACGACGGCAGCGTGACGGTCATCGCCAACAAGTATATGGGCATGAGGCTCAACCGCCCCAACGACGTGGTCGTAACATCGGATGGATCAACATACTTCACCGACCCAGGGGCCCCCGCCCCCGGACACGACCTGGACTTCAGCGGTGTGTTTCGTGTCTCACCGGACCTGGGAGACATCACATTGCTTATACGGGACTTTACCTCGCCCAACGGCCTGACCTTCTCCCCGGATGAAAAGATACTTTACCTGGTGCACGCCAGGAACCGGCAGTTATGGGCCTTTGACGTGCAGGCCAATGGCTGTCTGAGCCTGCCTTCTCAGCGAATGCTGTACCAGCTGGAACCTACTGCCCCGCCAGGGGTGTTCGACGGGATGAAGACGGACATGGAAGGCAACGTGTACATGGCCGGGCCGGGGGGCATCTGGGTGGTGGCTCCCTCGGGCGAACACCTGGGCATCATATGGGTGCGCGAACCCGTCCACCCTGAGATTCTAAAGATCCTTCCCTGGAGGGACCAGACGGTCAACATCGGCTTTGGGCAAGACGACTGGAAAACCTTGTATTACACCGGCATGGGCACCATAGGCCGCATCCAACTCAAAGTACCCGGTGTGCCCGTGCCTCGCGGCGCTTTATAAGGATAAGGAACAAAGAGCAGGAATAGGGTCCTCTCGTTCCCTGTTCCCCGGTCCAGTGGGAGGAGTTATGGCCTCAGCCAGGCCCAAAGTAGCTTTCCTTGCCGGCCCCCGTTTCGGAAGGGCCTCCGGACCCAGGTTTGTGTCCCAGGCCCCGACTGATTTGGATGCCTTTGTGGTGGACGCCGAACTCCCTGACGATGAGAAAATCCGGCTGTTTGAAGGCGTCCAGGTTTTGGTGACCCCCAACGAGGGTGTTGATTTCGGGTTCCTCAGAAGCTGCCCTAGCGTAAAACTGATTCAGTCCGGAAGCGCCGGCAACGACCTCCTGGACCTCAAGCTCTTCGCCGAGTTGAGAATACCCGTGGCGGACAATGGGGGCGCCAACGCCAACGCCATGGCTGAGAAAACCATCGGCCTGATGATAGGAGCTTGCCGGAACCTGATGAACCAGTGGCATAACGTACACAAGGAGCGTCGTTGGAACGAGGGGCTATCGAGGCCGCCGGGGATAGAAATCACCGGCAGAACAGTCGGAATCATAGGACTCGGGCGCATAGGCAAGAACGTAGCCAGGCTGCTCAGGGGCTTTGACACCAGGACCATCTACTACGACTCAATGGAGGTCCCCAGTGAGGTCCAGGAGGAGCTCAAGGCGGAACCGGCGTCTTTTGAGGCAGTCCTGCGGCAATCGGATTTCGTGACCCTGCACGTAGCCCTTACGTCGAGGACGCGAAAGCTGATCGGACAGCGGGAACTGGAGATGATGATGCCGACGGCCTATCTCATCAACACGTGCCGGGGCGACGTCGTCGACGAACCGGCACTATATAGGGCCTTGGTGGACAAGGTCATCGCCGGAGCCGCCCTGGACGTCACCGACCCCGAGCCACCTTCTCCCGACAACCCCTTGTTCGATCTGGACAACGTGGTTATCACGCCCCATTCGGGAGCCACTATAGAGAGCCAGCAGCGGCAAATCGAGTTCGTCCTCGGCAACATAAGACGGGTCTTGGCAGGAGAGCCTCCGCTGTCGGTTATCACCGGCGAAGACTAAGCTCTCCAAAATATGCGGACAGGTGTTGACCCAATCAAGTTGCAGCGCTAATCTCGACTGAAGCGTAGACTATCTTATCCGAGGAATCTTGTCGTAAAATAGGGTTAAGGCTGCGGACGAGACTCGTTACAAGGAGGGTGAACATGGCTCTGGAAGGCTACAAGATACTGTCTCAAGACGACCACACCTTTGAGCGCTCGGACCTGTGGGTGACCAGGATGCCCGCGGAGTACCGCGACCGCGCCCCACACCTTGTCCAAGGGGAAGATTCGGATTTCTGGGTATGTGACGACACGCTGATACTACAGAGACTTTCACCAGGCACTCATCCCGGTAGGAGGTATGAGAAGGACCCTGAGGTGCGCAAAGAGATAGGCCTGACACGAATCAGGGAGGAACACCTCCGCCCTGGAGCCTATGATCCCGATGAACGGATCAAGGACATGGACATCGACGGCATCGACAAGACCATAATCTATTCGACCATCGGGTTGCACCTTTACAAAGTTACCGACCAGGTCCTTCTCCATGAAATCCACAAGACCTGGAACGACTGGATCGGCGAGTATTGCAACGCTCACCCCGACAGGCTCTACGCAACTGCCCTGCTCAATCCCGAGCTCGTGGAAGACGCGGTGGTAGAACTGGAGCGATGTAAGAATATGGGATTCGTGGGGTGCATGATACCCGAAGGCCCCGGTCCGGGAATGAGGTACAGCAACCCCATGTACGAGCCCTTCTGGGCGGCCTGCCAGGACCTGCAGATGCCCGTGGTGTTCCACATCGGATGCAACCGCCCCTCGCCCGAAAACGAGTTCCTGGGCCCGGACCCCGTAACTGCAGCTTTTCTGGCGAATGTCGACCACTACCCCCGGATGAACCTCACCGACATGATCTTCGCCGGAGTGTTCGAGCGGCACCCCAAGCTAAAGGTGGGCGTAATCGAACACGAAGTCGCCTGGATACCCCACTTCCTGGAGCGCATGGACTACACATGGACCGACCGGTTCCTACAATCAACCCGGCAGGGACGCTACAAGTTCCCGGACGGCATGCTTCCCAGCGACTTCTGGTACTCGAACTGTTTCGTGGGCTTCCAGGAGGACCCGCTGACAATAAGGCTGCGGGACTTGATCGGCGTGGACAATATCCAGTTCGGCGTCGACTATCCCCACGACGAAGGCACGTTCCCCAAGTCCCGGGAGATAGCCGAGAGGCTCCTGGAGCCTTGCACCGACGAGGAAAAGCGCAAGATCCTCTACGACAACGCGGCCAGGACCTACGGCATCAGCTAAATCCGGTCCCTCACGCAGTCAGCGGTCACAACGGCAGGGCCTCCAGCTTTGCTAAGATGGCTATCTGCCCAACTGGCTGGGGTGTCTTGGCCGGGAACTTTGCCAACCCGGGATAGTTAAGAGTAAGACCATCTCCAGCGTCGGCGGAGACGGCTGAGGTCTCAGGTCCGTTCCTCCGCGGCGTCGGACGGCTTCCGTGGCTTAAGGGGTGGTCGCGACTGCTATCGGCTGCCGCGAAGTCTCGGGTCCCACATGTCTCGTAGAGCGTCGCCCAACATATTAAATGCGAACACCACTAAGCCTATTGCGAGAGCGGGCAGCCACACCAGGCTGGGAGCCACCCTCAGGTACCGATATGTTTGGCGACTCATCATTCCACCCCAGGTTGACTCTTCCGCGGAAGCCCCCAGGCCCAGGAAGCTTAGGGAGCTTTCAATAACGATCGCGGCGCCCAGGGTAATGGAGAACAGAATGATGGCCAAGGAGATGCAGTTGGGCATGACGTGCCGGAAGAGGATACGCCAGTACCCACTGCCGATAGCCCTGGCCGCCATCACATAGTCCATGGGAACGATGCCCAAGGCCTGAGCGCGTAAGGCCCGGGCCGTTGGCGCGATAATGGTGAAGCTGATGGCGATGATGACGTTCTCCAGCGAGTTGCCCATGGTGGCCACGATGGCCAGGGCCAGGATGAGGGAGGGGAAGGCCATGAAAGAATCAACTATCCGCTGGATAACCATGTCCACCTTACCACCCGATACGGCGCTGATTATCCCCAACATTGTGCCGGTTAAGATTCCGACTAACGTGGCGACCACGCTGACGTACATGGAGATGCGGGCTCCGTAGATAAGCCGGCTTAGCACGTCTCGGCCCAGCTGGTCGCCCCCCAGTATAAAAAGTCCCCCCTCTCCCGATCCCCATTCGGCGAAGACACCCTGTGCATTGGGTTTAAGTGGGTCGGCAGGCGCCAACACCGGGGCGAATACGGCCACTGCGACCAGGAATAGGATTATGACCAGCCCTATCGCCCCCAGGGGCTGCCGGACAGCGAAATCCCTTGAGACCCGCAAGACCCCTGCCACTCTGAGTTTTCGTCCCAGGTCGGCGCCGCGAGCTTCAATTCCTGCTACCGACACTCAGCCCTCCTAGTAGGCATATAAAGGCTTGAGTTTGTCCATTATGAATACCGGATTCGCGGGTCCAGCGCCCCGTACAGAAGGTCCACGAAGAGGTTGATGAGCAGAATCCCGCCGATCATGGTCATGATGATAGCCTGCGTAGTGGTGTAGTCCCTGTTCCCGATGGAACTGAGGAGAAGCTGTCCCATGCCGTTTAGCCGGAAGATGCCCTCTATGATGACCGTGCCGCCTATCAACACCGCGAACTGAAAGGCCGCCAGGGTCACCACCGGCAGCATGGCGTTCCGCAGGGCATGCCGGGCCACCACCAGGTTTTCGCTTAGGCCCTTTGCCCTGGCGGTGCGCACATAGTCCTCGCGGAGCACCTCTAACATACCGGAGCGTGTGATACGCGCCATGTAACCGATTCGAGTAAAGGAGAGAGCCAAAATGGGAAAGAACATCTGCTTTATATTTGTCCACGGGTCTTCCCATAGATTAGCGAACCCTGGAGGTGGAAGCCATTCGAACACCACCACCAGTAGAAAAATCACCAGAATGGCAAACACGAACAGGGGTATGCTCACCCCCATGATGGCCACTGCCCTCCCGACGTAATCTATCCACGTGTTTTGTTTTACGGCTGAGAGGACGCCCAGTGGTATGGCGAAGACCATGCTGAATACGATAGCTCCTATGGCCAGCTCAGCGCTAATGGGTAGACGCTTCCATATAGCCTGGCGGACCTCACTGTCATCGTTAAGAGATTTGCCCATGTCCCCGCGGAGCAACCCGCCTGCCCAGGTAAAATACTGGACGGTCAAGTGTCGGTCAGTGCCCATCTTCTGACGCTGGATCTGGAGATCTTCCTCGGTATAGTCGGCCTCACCTGTGGGGCCCCGCATTCTCGCCACCGCCGGGTCTCCAGGCACGATCCGGAGCATGATAAAGGCTATCAAGGAGACCAAAATTATGGTGGGGATGAAGGCTAGAAGCCGCTTTATCACATAAAAATGCATCAGGCTTCCTAGTAAACAAGGCCGGCATATACCCGGCTCAATACCACTCTATCGAGATGAAGCGAGGGCCCTGACTTTCAGCCCTCTACGAAACTAAGACGGCCCGGCTCGGAAGCCGGACGCCTGCCGGTCACTCGTGCCGGGCTGATTCCGAGAAGCTTAACATTCAGTGTTGACAATCGTCAACACAGCGACGGGACGGGGGGCCGCTCTGAGTGAGATAAATTCGTGTCAAAGCCATGTTGCCTCCAGAGCGGAGCTTGCACATCACCGAGGCGTTGCTGGGACGCATGTCACCCAGGTCTTGAGCCTGAATCACCTTGCCCCATAAGAGAGGGAAGTGATTCTGAGCCTGGGTGAGGCCATCAACCGGAAGATGGTCTCCGAGACGGCGATGCCATTTTCCGTAATGATATTTATGACTCAATTCGATTTCTTGACACTCAATTAAATGGCCTGCTATAGTTGCGCATCTTCCGAGTGGTGTGCGTGGGCCTGGAACAGGGTTTCCCTTCTCGACATGCCCTGGTCTGCCGATGCCGCTAACTAAACTGGTGTAGCCTGCCAGATGACCGCGTACCTGGTTAAACGGCTCCTCGCAACGATCCCCACCATTGTGCTCGTCTCGATCATTGCCTTTCTCATGCTGCGCATTGTCCCCGGCGACCCGGCCGCCGCAAGACTAGAAGGTCCCACAGGGACTGCGGATTACACCGAAGAAGACCTGAAGCTCATCCGAGCTAAGTTGGGCACCGACCGGCCATTGCTTGTGCAATACGGCGACTGGGCTTTCAGCTTGCTAAGGGGCGACCTCGGCAAGTCCCTGTTTGACGACACCAGCATAAACCAGACGATGGCGCACCGGCTGCCCCTGACGTTGGAACTCGCAATCGTCTCCTTGGTGTTAAGCACGGTCCTGGCCATTCCTCTGGGAGTCATTTCCGCTGTTAATCAAAACACCTGGGTCGATTACGTCGGAAGGCTGATAGCGATCACGGGAGTCACCGTCCCATTGTTCGTTGTGGCCATAATGATCGTCTTCATTCTCGTCAGGTTTTTCGAATGGCTCCCACCCATAGGTTACCGGCACATCTGGGATGAGCCGTTGACCAATCTCAAGCAACTGGCGTTCCCAATCATCGCCCTTTCGTTTACCCGTATCGGCTACACGGCCCGAATCACCAGATCAAGCATGTTGGAGGTCCTGCGGGAAGACTATGTACGCACCGCCCGTGCCAAAGGGCTGGGAGCACGGGCGGTGGTGTATCGACACGCCCTGCAGAACGCCATATTGCCGGTGTTTACCCTGGCCTCATTCCAGTTCTCTGTTCTGGTCGGCGGGACGGTCATTATCGAGGAAATATTTCAGCTGCCCGGAGTGGGTCGCCTGCTCCTCGGGTCCATCACTACAAGGGACTACAACATAGTCCAGGCTGTTGTTATGACCATGATTGGCATAATCCTGATGGTGAACCTCATAGTGGACCTTATCTATCCGGTGATTGACCCCAGAATTCGCTACCGGTGAGACCTTGCAGGGGGAGGCTAGCGTGGGGCAAATAGCGAGGGCGCGTTGTTAAGGGCGGAAACCGTTGACGTTGTACGCCGAGGTTTCGGGGGCAGACTTTCCGACGCCAGGCGCCGTTTGGCGTCTTTCACGGTACACCAGCCCCTCGGTGCAGTGGCAGCCGCCATCATTATTCTCCTGATTCTTATGGCTGCGTTTGCTCCCCTTCTCGCTCCAGCCGACCCTTACCAGATCAACCGGAAGGCCGTGTTCGCCGGCGTTGGTACGGAGGGATACCTGGCCGGGGGAGACCAGGTTGGCCGAGACGTCCTGAGCCGCCTGATTTATGGGGCGCGCATCACCCTCTACGTCAGTCTGGTGTCGACCCTAGCCGGGGTTACCATAGGCACTTTTTTGGGGGTCGTCAGCGCCACAAGAGGCGGAATCCTGGACTTGGCGCTCCAGCGTGTCATTGACGCCCTCATGGCCTTTCCCAGCATCATCCTGGCGATGGCCATTATGGCCACCATGGGCGCATCTCTGGAGAACGTGATTGCAGCTATAACCATTACCATGATACCTCCAACCACTCGCGCGGTTCGCGCTCAAGCCCTCTCCATTAGTGGTATGGACTATGTCCTGGCAGCCAGGGCCGTGGGCGTCGGGTACGGGAGGTTGATCCTAAAGCACATCGTCCCCAATTGTATGGCTCTCGTCATCATCATGGCCTCTATCTCTCTGGGCGCCGCCATCATTATTGAGACCTCCCTCAGCTTCCTGGGCCTGGGAGCGCCTCCGGAGGAGCCCTCCTGGGGCGGAATGATGGCCGGACAGACCTTCCGTTTCGTGAAAAACGCGCCAACTCTGGTGATATTCCCGGCGATGGCAATTGGACTGGTGGTGTTCGCCTTCAATATATTGGGCGATGCACTCCGGGACACCTGGGACCCCAGGTTGCGCGGCAGCCGCGAGTAAAGACCCACTCACCCGTCCAACGTTGGTATGAGCCACGTTATGCCCCAATGACGGGGCTTAGCTTCGGCGGCCGACTGGGAGCGGCCGGTTAAAGGCGGAAGGTCCGCACCTGGATTCACTTTCGTCGCTCCGGCACAGGCCGGAGCCTAGTATGGCGTCTCCGGATTCCGGCCTCCACCGGAAAGACATGAGTTGGGGCTCGTGTCTGTCGTAGGGGCGACCGGCGGTCGCCCGGCTCCATTCGCGAGCGGTTGCTTGGGAGGCAAACGGACTGGGCGCTGTTGGCCTAGGCCGTTCCATGTAAGCAAAATGAAGGGCCAGGGATGTATCTCCCTGGCCCTTCACTAAGCATTCGCCGCCTGCCTTACGGGTTGACCAACCAGATCGCCTCGTACTTAGTCTCGGTGACCTGCCCCTGGGTCGGCATCATGCCGGCAATCTTCTCCGCGTTGAACACCGTGCTGTATGCTCTGCCGAAGGAAGGTATCCAGAAGCTGTCTTCTCTCATGGTTATATCTTCTATCTGCTGTAGCACCTTCTTCCGTTCATCGAAATCAGATATGGCGGACTGCTCGTTGATGAGCTTGATCAGTTCGTCTTGCCGGGCGTACGTCCAGCCAAAGGCGTTCGGGCTCACCTGGTAGGTGCCGTACAGGTATGCGTCGGGTGACACTATAGTGCTGGCCGATGCAAGCCCGACGCCCAGCATGTCAAAGTCCCCCTTGGCCCTGAGTTCGTTATGAGTGGCCGTGTCCACCACTCTGACATCTATCTTGAGATGTATGGGCTTGAACATTTCCTGGTACAAGGCGGACTCATCCCTTGCTGCCGTGCCGCCCAGCGATCCCTCTCTGATGGGATACGTGGTTTCGGCGGGGTTGTCGGCCGTATAACCCACCGATTCCATCAAACGCCGCGCCTCCGCTATGTCGTCGGGGTGCTTCTCACCGTTGAGCTGCCTGTATCCTGGCAGCGACAACACCTCCTCGGCGGACATACAGAGCGGGTGTCCCGAAGGGCCGCAGGTGCTGGCCCATATCGCAAGGTTTCCTTCTATGACCTCGTTAAGGAGATGACGATCCATGGCCAGGAACATGGCCCTCCGAACGATGGGATTGTCAAAGGGAGCCCTGGTCGGGTTGACCACCAGGCCGGTGACGGACCCGGGCGTTCGATAGGCTATCCACTTCTCGTTGTTGCCTTCCTCCAGAAGGTTAGTCAGCAGGGGGCGGCTCATGCCGCCGTTGGCCCGGGGCACCGAGACCCAGACCTGTTCCGCCGCCCAGGCTCCGTAGGCCACGTCTCCGAATGCCAGGACGAAGTAGTCCATCCCGTCCAGATATGGCAGGTCCCGTCCTTCCGGGTCTTGCTTCCAGTAGCCCGGGACTTTCTCGTAGCTATACTGTTCCTTGGAAGGGACGGCCGACAGCTTGTACGGGCCGGAACCCACGACATTCTTCCAACCCTGGTCCCACGTGAATTGGTCGTCGCCGGCCATCGTCTTCGCGTCCAACTCCTCGTAGTGCGCCTTGGGCACTATTACAAAGTGGTCTTCCGCCATGAAGGATATGAAATCGGCCCAAGGGGCGTTCAGGAATATGCGGACTGTCCTGGTGTCGATAGCTTCAGCATGATCGAAATGGGGGTCGAGGTTCTTGGAGGCCTCAAATAGGGGGTCGGGGTGATTTGGTGTCCTTCCCAACATCCTATCGAAGCTGTAGACCACGTCTTCAGCAGTCACTGGACTGCCGTCAGAGAAGATGGCGTGCGACTTCAGCTCGAAGGTCCAGTGAAAACCTGCCGGATCCGTCATCTCCCAACTCTCCGCCAGGTCCCCCCACATATCGAAACGGTCGAATGTGAAGGGGTTGAACTGCATCATGTTGCTGAACATAGGGCTGAAATTGCCTGATTGTGAGGTGAAACCGCCGTGCGGGTCCCAGGCCCTAAGCGGTGTCCAGTAGGAGTTCTTACTGACGCCGCCGTACTTGGGCTCCCCGAAGTCCACTATTCTGTACCCTTGCATGCCGTAGCCGATGTCCCCGAAGTCAACTTCGCCGGGTTCGGTCATTACCTCGGTCGGAGCAGCCGTAGGAGCCACCGGCTGGGAGGTTGCAGTGGGCGCAGCGGTGGCCTCCGGAGGGATTGCCGTGGCCGGCGGGGAGGTTGCCGTGGCCGCGGGGGAGGTGGCGGTGGCCGGCGGGGAGGTGGGTGTAGCGTCGTCTCCGCATGCCAACACTGCGGACCCCAGAACCAAAGCCAAGATTAAAGCTACGATATTCATCCGTGGTGCGCGGAGTTTCATTTCTACTCTCCTATAGCGCTTAGGTCAGGCGCTCAATCAACGGATTATCATCCCAATGTGGAATTCACCAATTCTCACTGTTTAATATCAAGAAAGAGCTCTATTGTCAATAAATCAGATTGACCTATAAAATATTATTACCGAAATAGGTAGCGGTTTTAGGAGATATGTTGCGTAAGGACGGCGCGAGTCGGTGCGGCTGCCATATCCTGAAGGAGGTGTGTGAGGCAGGCTGTCCCGATTCCCGTGCCGTTCATGTAGGACGGCCTTCAGACAACAGCCAGGCACAGTCCGACTTGGCCGAAGCCTCTCGGTTCCCCGTGTATCGAGCGAGCGCCCGATGTTGACTTGGGAGGCGCCGGACTGCTAAAGTCGTGGCCAGCCCAAGAAGGGTCCTGGCGCCCTAAGGCAAGTCATCCCGTGCCTGACTGGGCTCCCGGAACCTCTAACCGACCCGCTATGATGCCCATTGGGCATTTGTCCGCGCTTCCGAAAGGAACTGATCGTCGTCCTCTGGGTATCATAAAGCCGATGGACATCTCCGGCGGCCAGTGAAAAGGAGGCCTATGTTCGCGACAACTACTGAGAAGGAATTTCGAGACCAAATCGCTGTCGCCGGTGTCGGCTACAGCCGAAGCCCCGGCGTGCCGGGAGGTTTCACCCGTAGGTCCGGCATGACTGTGCAGACCCTGGCCGTCAGGGCCGCCTTGGACGCCTGCAACGACGCCGGCCTTGACCCAAGGGAACTGGACGGGGCTGTCTGCTATGGACTCCAGGACACAGTATGGCCCAGGGCCCTGCTGACTGCTCTGAGCGTCAAGAACATCAACTGGGACTGTCTCATAGAGGGCGGCGGCAACTGCTCCACAGCCTGCTATCTAAATGCAGCCCAGGCGGTCCATCACGGAATCTGCAACTACGTGCTGGCCTACCGGGGCATGAACGGACGCACGGGACCGCGCATGGGACAGTGGGGCGGGTGGTCGTCCAATGCCGGGGCGCCCCCGGCGTCTGACCGCTGGCAGTTCTTATCCATATACGGGATGGCCGGAGCCCCACATCAGTTCGCCCTGGAAGCTCGACGCTGGATGGACCTCTACGGCGTCACCAGCGAGGACCTGGGCAGGTATTGCGTCCATGCCCGCTCCAACGCCGTCAAGAACCCCAGGGCCGTCATGCGCGACCCCATCACATTAGAGGACCACCAGAACTCCCGCATGATCGTGGACCCCTACCACATCCTGGACTGCTGCCTGGAAACCGACGTTGCCGGGGCCGTGATCATCACCACCGCCGAGCGGGCCAGGGACCTCAAGAAACGACCGGTGCTGGTCTCAGCAGCCATCAGCAGCCAGACGCCCAGAAACGACCTCATAGACACGGGCTTCCCGCAGTTAATGCCCAGGCTGTTGGACGCTGCCGGCATGGAGTTGAAGGATATAGACATCTATGAGCCCTACGATAACTTCTCCGACTCCCCTCTGCGGGCCGTCGAGGACATCGGCTATTGCAAGAGAGGCGAGGGGAAGGACTTCATCAGGGACGGCCGCATAAGCCTGGACGGTGAGCTTCCCATGACCACCCACGGCGGCCTGATGAACGAGGGCTACGTCCACGGCTTCAACAACGGCATGGAGGCGATCCAGCAGCTTCGGGGGGACGCCGAAGACCTGTGCCCACACTGGCGTGATGGCGAGCACACCTACGACCGCACCATATGCCGCCAGGTGCGAGACCCTCAGACCGCCCTGTTCACAGCCGTCAGCGGCGGCGGCGGCATCATCTTCAAGAGGGGTTAGTCATGACCACTGATTACCAGTTTCTGCTCCCCCATCCCGACACAGACACCCAGCCGTACTGGGACGCCATCAAGAATCACGAGCTAAGGGTTCCTAAGTGCTCCGACTGCGGGCTAACGAGATGGCCGCCCCAACTCACCTGCAACCAGTGCTACGGCGAGAACGTCGAATGGGTGCAGATGAGCGGGCGTGGCACTCTTTACACCTACGTGATTATTCACCAGGCGGTCTTGCCCCAGTGGAGGGAATTGACCCCCTTCAACGTGATACAAGTTGCTCTGGAAGAGGCCCCACACGTCCAGATAATGGGCAACGCCGTGGATATGGACGACTCCGAGTTGAAGGTGGGGATACCCATGGAGATCGTATTCGACGACGTGACTCCCGAGGACACCATTCCCCGCTGGAGACGCCGCAGCGAATAACCGGGCCGACTTGCCGCCCTGACCGAAACTTACCTCATCGCGCCGAGAGCCGGGCAGCTATCAGAGGAGGATTCGATGCCGGCGACAACGAGGGAAAAGGAATTCCGGAACAAGACGGCCATCGCCGGCATTGGCTACAGCCGAAGCCCCGGCGTTCCGGGAGGATTCACCCGCAGGTCCGGGGTCAGTGTACAGACTCTGGCCGTCAGGGCCGCGGTGGACGCCTGCAACGACGCGGGCCTCGACCCCAAGGAGCTGGACGCGGCTGTGTGTTACGGGCTTCAGGACACCGTATGGCCCCGTACACTGCTGACAGCCCTGGGCGTCAAAGCCATCAACTGGGAGTGCAACCTGGAGGGTGGAGGCACCGCCTCTTCCATATGCTACATTATGGCGGTCCAGGCTGTTTACCACGGTATCTGCAACTACGTGCTGGCTTACCGGGGCATGAACGGGCGCACAGGGCCGCGCATGGGCCAGTGGGGAGGGTGGGCCTCCAATGTCGGGTCAGCCCAGAGGGTCGGCGGTCCAAGGCAGTTCATTTCCCCTTACGGGATGGCCGGGGCCCCACACCAGTTCGCGATGAACGCGCGACGCTGGATGGACCTGTACGGCGTCACCAGCGCCGATCTGGCCAACTATTGTGTCCACGCCCGCTCCAACGCCGCCAAGAACCCCCGGGCCGTGATGAGAGACCCCATCACCGTAGAGGACCACCAGAACTCCCGGATGATTGTGGACCCGTACCACATTCTGGACTGCTGCCTGGAAACCGACGTCGCCGGAGCGGTGATCATCACTACCGCCGAGCGGGCCAGGGACCTGAAGAAACGGCCAGTGCTGGTCTCAGCAGCTATCAAGAGCATGGCGCCCAAGGAGGACATCATAGACACGGGTTTCCCGCAGATGATGCCAAGGCTGTTGGACGCGGCCGGCATGGAGCTGAAGGACATCGATGTCTACGAGCCTTACGATAACTTCTCGGACACCCCCATCCGTGCGCTGGAGGAGATCGGTTACTGCAAGAGGGGCGAGGGAAAGGACTTCATTCTGGGCGGTCGCATAAGCCTGGACGGGGAGCTGCCCATGACCACCCACGGCGGTCTGATGAACGAGGGCTACGTCCACGGCTTCAACAATGCTATGGAGGCGGTGCAGCAGCTTCGGGGCGACGCTGAGGACCTGTGCCCCAACTGGCGTGAAGGTGAGCACACCTACGACCGCACAATATGTCGTCAGGTGCGCGATCCCCAGACGGCCCTGTTCACGGCGGAGGGCGGAGGCGGGGGCGTTGTCTTCACGAGGGACTCGTAGCTTCAGACAGCTCTTGATGGGCGCCCGGGGACAGGTCAGCTAGGCGCTGCGGCGTTTCGCCGTAGCCCTGGATGCAGGTGAGAGTTGGCCCACTGTCTGATTTGTGGGCAGTCTGTGCGCTTAGGGACCCTTAGTCATGATTCTTGACGGCGTCCCGATAGGGCCTGTCTCAGAAGTCCAAACAAACCAGCAAGGTGGTGGTTCGACAGGCTCACCAAGAACCGATTGTGTACCCTAAACCGTTGGCCCTGAGCTTGTCGAAGGGGCTTCCTGCCGGAACAGAAGCTATTGTGAGACAGCCTCAGTAGGGTTGCGTTTCGGCGCCGGGGCTGTGATCCGGAACCGGCGGTCGGCGGATGGGACTAACCCCTCTTGAGGATTACGCCGCCGACGCCGCCCTCGGAGTTGAAGAGAGCGATCTGTGGGTCTCGCACCTGGCGGCAGATGGTGCGGTCATAGGTGTGTTCGCCCTCACGCCAGTTGGGACAAAGGTCTTCGGCGTCCCCCCGGAGTTGCTGAACAGCCTCCATGCCGCTGTTGAAGCCGTGGACGTAGCCCTCGTTCATCAGGCCGCCGTGGGTGGTCATGGGAAGCTGCCCGTCCAAGCTAATGCGCCCGTCCCTGATGAAGTCTTTTCCCTCGCCCCTCTTGCAGTAACCCATCTCTTCCAGGGCACGTATCGGTGTGTCCGAGAAGTTGTCATAGGGTTCATAGATGTCTATGTCCTTCAACTCCACACCGGCGGCGTCCAGCAACCTGGGCATCATCCCTGGGTAGCCCGTGTCTATAATGTCAGTCTTGGGCGCTTCATTTTTGATGGCTGCGGAGACCAGCACAGGGCGCTTCTTCAGGTCCCTGGCCCGCTCGGCGGTGGTGATGATGACAGCTCCGGCGACGTCGGTTTCCAGGCAGCAGTCCAGGATGTGGTAGGGGTCCACAATCATGCGGGAACTCTGATGGTCTTCTACTGTGATCGGGTCGCGCATGATGGCCCTGGGATTCTTGACGGCGTTGGAGCGGGCGTGGACGCAGTATCTGGCCAGGTCCTCGCTGGTGACCCCGTACAGGTCCATCCAGCGCCGAGCGTTCAGCGCGAACTGGTGTGGGGCTCCGGCCATACCGTATACGGATATGAACTGCCACTGATCCCCCACTCTCTGAGCTGACCCGACGTTGGAGGACCACCCGCCATACTGTCCCATGCGTACGCCGGTGCGTCCGTTCATGCCCCGGTAAGCCAGCACGTAGTTGCAGATGCCGTGGTGGACCGCCTGGACTGCCATCGTATAGCACAGCGTGGAGCAGTTGCCCCCTCCCTGCAAGTTGCAGTCCCAGTTGATGCTTTTAACGCCAAGGGCGGTTAGCAGGTTCCTGGGCCATACTGTGTCCTGGAGTCCATAACACACAGCCCCGTCCAATTCCTTTGGGTCCAGGCCGGCATCGTTGCAGGCGTCCACCGCGGCCCGTACGGCAAGAGTCTGTACGCTGACGCCGGACCTGCGGGTGAATCCTCCCGGCACGCCGGGGCTTCGGCTGTAGCCGACGCCGGCGATGGCCATCTTGTCTCGGAATTCCTTTTCCCTCGTTGTAGCCAGCATCGAATCCTCCTCTGCCAGTTACCCAGCTCTCGGCGTGATGCGGTAAGTCATGATTAGGACGGCGCAGCCAGCGTCTACAGGGAGGAGGGTTCAGGCTGCTCGGCCTAAATCTGCGCACGCGGGGACCGCAATTGGGATATCTCTGCAACCGGCGGTTCCCGCTTACCGAAACGGGCTTTCCAAGGCGCCCTCCGGGAATCTGCCAAGATTGTAGAACGATCCAACCCTTCGGTCAACGCAGAGCGGCGCCTCAGAATAAAAAGTGTTTCTGAGAGTGGTTAGGCGTATAAAAATAGGAGACGGCGTGTCCGGCGACAACACACAGATGGTGTACGAGGCGAAATCAAACAACATCGTGTGCGTCGTGGTCAACGGACTCGAGACCCTCGATAAATCGACCCTCAAGATGTTAAGATAATTGCTTACAGCACAGCGGCCGTCGGAGCGATCAAAATGAACGTCATCTGGATAGTTGCTGATACCTTTCGTAGAGACCACATCGGGGCTTACGGCAATCCGACCATCAGGACTCCTTCACTGGATGCGTTGGCTTCCAAATCGGTTAGATTTGATGCACACTACGCCGCCGGATTTCCGACCATGCCCACGCGGGCAGACCATCTCACGGGACGTTGGACGATGTCCTTCATGGGCTGGGAGCCTCTGCCCCCGGGGGTAACCACCCTAACGGAGATACTGGCCGACCGCGGCTTCCACACGGCGGCGTCGGTTGACACCCCGTACTATCTGCGGAACGGTATGAACTACGATCGAGGGTTTCAATCCTTCTTCATGAACCGAAGCCAGGACACCATGTGGTCCCTCGTCCCTCAACCCGGCTACCACAACGAGGCTCTGGACGTACGGGAGGCGTGGCGGTTCGAATCGGACCGGAGCGCTCCTCGGACCTTTATGACGGCAATGCAGTGGCTGGAGCGGCACTACAAGGAGGACTTCTTTCTTTACGTCGACACTTGGGACCCCCACGAGCCTTGGGACGCCCCAGCCTACTACACGGAGCTGTATTGGCCGGGATACGATGGAGAGGTTGTGCTGCCCGTATATGGGAACTGGCGCGACGTACCGGGATACGGTGAAGAGAAGCTGCGTAAAGGTCACGCCACCTACTGCGGCGAGATCACTATGGTCGACACTTGGCTGGGGTTCCTGCTGAGGGCTGTGGAAAACATGGGCTTGATGGAGAAGACGACGATCATCTTCACCACGGACCATGGCTTCTACTTTGGGGAGCACGGCGGGCTCTTTGGCAAGATGACCTCGGACAAACGCCCGGATGGGAATCTACGCGCCTATGGCGAGTCTGGGTCCAAGTGGACCTACTCTCCCCTCTTCGAGGAACTCATCCACCTGCCGCTACTGATTCGCACACCGGGAACGGGGCAGGGAGTATACAAGGGCCTGACCTCGGCCATCGACGTCATGCCCACGGTGCTCGAGTTGATGGGTATGGAGATTCCGGCCTACGTCCAGGGCAAGTCTCTGGCGCCCGGAATGCGAGACCCCTCTATTCCGGGTCGGGAGTACGTGGTAAGCAGCATCCCCTTCGCCAACCCCGGTGACCCGGTCCATTCCGTCGACAGCCTCCTCCGGCCCCTTTCGGACCACCCTGTCACTACCGTGACTTCGGGAGAGTGGTCTCTGCTCTACAGCCCACGGGAACGGTACTCGGAGTTGTACAATCTCGCCTCAGACTCCCGTCAGTTGGAAAACATCATAGAAGCCCATATCGACGACGCCCGAGAGGTCCATCGCCTCCTTGTGCAGTTCATGCGCGAGACCAAAGTCCCTGAGCGTTTGCTGAGCCCTCGACGGGAATTGCGCCTCTAGCACGCTGCCCTACTGCAACAAGGGAAGCCCAAACCAATGAATGCAACACCAGACTTTTCCGAGGCTTTCTATTCGCGCAATGCGCAGCGTTACGCCGAAGTTAGCCACAGTTTCCTCCAGTCTGTGTATATCAAAGCCTCGCATCCGGGGCTCAAGAGTGACCGGGACCTTATGGACCGGCTGCAAGAGCTAGTCCCTCCCGGATCACGAGGACTGGATGCCGGCTGCGGTGCAGGAGCGAGGGACGTCTTCATGTACTGGGGAAAGGGGTACGATATCTATGGGGTGGACGCGGTAGAAGAAAACATAGCCGAGGCGCGCAGGCTTCATCCGGAGATCGCGGGCAGGGTTCGCGTCGCAGACCTCCGCAAGCCCTTGCCGTATCAGGACGCATCTTTCGACTTCATCCTGTGCAACGCGGTTATTCAGCATATAGAGCCCGAGCTAGTATTGGGGGTCATTTTGCCGGACTTCACCAGACTCCTCGACAGACTGGGCGTTCTCCAGTTGATGTTCAAAGTGGGAACGGGAATCGCAACGGTCTATGACAAGGATTACGGCACCGATAGGACATTCCAGCTTTACAGTGAGAATGAGTTACTTAAGGTCCTTGAACAACAGGGATTGAGCATAGTGCAGGCCGAGGGCGAGAAACTGGGAGGAGTTATGTACTTCACCGACCCCAAGCCCATGGACCACTGCGTCCTTTTCGCGCGGAAAACAGGATGAAGTCCGAAGAGCCCTGCGTCCGCGACCGAACTTGTGCCAGCCTATGGGATTAACATGGCCAGTTTGCGCGTCCCCAGAAACCTCGAAGAGATTACCCCACGTTGGTTGACCGACGCGCTGCATAGTAGAGATGCCACACGGGGCGCCCGCGTGACACGCATCTCGACAGAGACCATTACAGGCGGAAACGGGTTTATGAACCAGGTGGCCCGACTCGAGCCCCAATACGAGGGCGACCCTACGGCCCTGCCTGCCAGCATCATAGCCAAGCTTCCCTCCGCAGACCCCTTGTTGAAGAACCTCTCAGACAGGTTGGGACATCAACGGCGCGAAGTCAGCTTCTACCAACACCTTGCGGGACGCGGACCGTTGCGGACTCCTAAGAGCTACTATTCACATACAGACCCAACGACCGGGAATACGGTTGTGCTGTTGGAGGATATGACGTGGGCCCGGCAAGGTGACAGTGTGGCGGGTTGCTCGTTGGCCGAGGCCCGTCTATGCTTGAGCGAGTTGGCCAAATTCCATGCCTCTTGGTGGGGCAACCCCTGCTTGGACCGGCTGGAGTGGGTCCCCCTGAAGGACGGTGAAACCGGCGATTACCAGGAAGTTTACGCCGATGCGTGGAAATCTCTTGTGAAAAAGAGCGAGGAGGGCATGCAGCCTGGGTTGAGACTAGTTGGTGAACGCCTAGCCGTTGATATTCCGAAGATAAAGGCCACACTCACCAGACATCCTCGCACCATGGTTCATGGTGACTATCGCCTGGACAATTGCTTCTTTCCCCATTCGCCGGGTCGCGGACCGCTTACTGTCATCGATTGGGAGTTCTGTACGCGCAGCAGGGGTGTCTACGACGTGGCTACCTTCGTCAGTGAAGCGTTCTCCCCGGGCCAGCGACGAGACCACGAGATCGGTCTCCTGCGAAGCTATCACAACACACTGATCCGCTGCGGCGTGAGCGGTTACTCGTTCGAAGAGTGCTTACATGATTACCGGCTATCCATGATGGAAGTTCTCGTCTTCTGGGTGGTCACAGGGGGACACTGCAACTTCGATGGTCTACGGGCCAAAAAGTACCTGTACAACACATTGCGGCGCCTCGACGCCGCGATATCAGACCTCGAATGCACAGAACTGCTTTCCGCCTAAGACCAAAGAGGTCTGCCAACAGAATTTCCAAAGTGGCGCTCTGCACTAACTACAGTCAGCGACGGCCGAGATTGGTGGGTCTAAGGGGACTGTACACAGTACCGTTTTCGAGCTTGTTGTCAAATTACGGGCTCTGCAAAGTTTACGAAAAGGTAGCTGCGAATTAGGGCACGCCGTAATTTCCATACGGTGACCAGTCCGAATCCCCTTTTACCTGTCATGGCTAGGCAAGAGTGCTATGGTATCATTACAATTCGGCCCAACCCAACTCACGTGACTCATCGACCAGCCAGCGATATGCCAGTTCTGTTGCTGGCAGAGGTTCATATACGTCAAGGCCAGACATACCAAACATGGGGTCCCCCTGAGCAGTTCCAATGCTGTTCCGCCACTTGGAACTCCGCCGTCGACTTCACGCCAGCCCGCAAGGAACGAGTGCGCCAGATGAAAAGTTCAACCGATGGTACAACGACTTCCACATCCCAGACATGCTGTACACCGGCCTGTACTACACTGCCAATCGGTACGAAAGTCTAAACATGCAGGGTTCGATGGAAGCAGTAGGGTCGAATGTTCGTCGGCCTGTCACCGATTTACACTCTAGCGACGAGGCATATCTGGCCCGCGGGCTAGCAGACTCATCAAAGACGCCGGTTGGTCGGTGGGGTCTTCCTCACCGGACTGGCCGACCGCTTGACGTGACTATTCTACCTGTTTACGCGGACGAACTTCTGGAACGTACGCTGCCCTCGGTCTACACCCATTACGGCCTCGCACACCTCGGCCACGTAGAGGCTCCCCTCAGAGTCCACAGCGAGGCCGTGGGGAGCGCCGAAAAGGCCCGGGCCCGGATCGTTCTTCACAACACCTTTGGCCATAGGATACCCATCGGGCATCAAAGCGGGGTCCCGGCTGGGGGAATCGGGCAGCCCTAACCCCTCCACGCCGTAGCCTCCGATGCCGGGGCGATCATCCAACTCCAGCCCATCCTCATCGCCCCAGCGAGCCAGCAACTCTCCCTCCGGGGTGAGGATGCTTACCCTGTGGCGCAGTTCCGCCACGTAGAAGTTCCCGTCGGGCCCGCGGCGCACGTGGTTGGGCATGTGCAAGCCTTCCCACCTGCCCAGGAACTCCCCTTCCTTGGTAAAGAACTGCACGCAACAGTTGTAACGATCGGCCACGTATATTTTGTCGTTGTCGGTGCGGTCTATGAACAGGCTATGGATGCAATTGAACTGCCCGGGCCCCGTGCCGTGGCTGCCGAAGGAGTACTTCAGCTTGCCGTAGGGATCGAAGCAGTGGACCCGGGAGTTCCGGTAGCCGTCTGAGCCGAAGAGGTCCCCGTTGGACGCGACTGACAGATGGGTCGGCATATTGAAAGGGTCTCCGCTCTGCACAGGCGCATTCTGGTTGGCGCGCCCAAGTGTAAGGAGAAGCTTCCCCTCTTTGGTCCAGACCTTCAGGGTGTGGTTCTGGTTGTCGGCGGTGTATACGTTCCCGTCGGGGCCGATGGTAATGCCATGGGGGGCGCCGAAATCGTCTCCCATGCGGCCCCAGGAGTCCAGAAAGGCGCCGTTCTTGTCGAAGATGAAGACCACCGCGTAGGCGCTGCGGGTGAGCAAGTAAACGTTGTCGTCATCATCCACGGCCACGTCGGGGCCGTCGATGAACGCGGCCCTGCGAGGCCGCTTGAAGAAAGGCTCCACCACCTCGTACCGAAAGTCACCTTCGCCGAATGTCGTCATAGTTCAACGCCCTTCCCGCAGTCTCACGGCTAGGCCGCCATTGGCCCCTGAGGCACACGCCTAGTTCCGAGCCAACTATGGGTTCACTAACCAGAGATGCTCTGCCTTACTCTCGATATACCCACTTTGGGTCGGCATCTGCCCAGCCACTTTGTCCCGGTTGAACACTCGGGAGAAGGTCTTCACGAAAGCTAGAATCCAGTTGCTGTCCTTGGTCATGGTGATTATCTCTATTTCGCGTACTATCTGACGTCTCTCGAAGGTGTCGAGAGTCCGGCTTTGCTCCTTGACCAAACCCTCTAGGTCCTCCGGACCGGGGTACACCCAGTTCAGGGGGTTGTTAGGGGCATCGGTCCTGTAGAAAAGGTCCAGGGAGTTGTTGGGGGTAACCACGCCGGCGCCGCTGCCCGCGATTATCATATCGAAGTTCCCCGCTGCCTGGGCTTCTACTCTACCCTGCCGGTCCAGGACTATGGTCGTCAAGTTGATGTTGAAGATCTCCTTCAGCTGCTGCTTATACGCTGCAGCCAACTCGTTATCGCCTTGCTCAGTTCTATGTATGAGTGAGGTATCGAAGCCATCAGGATAGCCTGCTTCCGTAAGCAGCGCCTTGGCTGCGGCTATATCCTGGTCCTTTGGAGTCCTGTACCCGGGAAGGGTCGCTATTTCTTCGGCGGACATGGTAAGCGGATGTCCCGGGGCCCCTGCCGTTGTCCCAATGATACCCTCCCCAGCCCAGCCAACCGCGTTGAGATTCTGTCGGTCCATTCCGAGCATGAGGGCTCTTCGAACCAAGGGATTGTCGAAAGGAGGCTTGGAGGTATTCAGCAAGATGCCATTCGGGCAACAGGGAACCGGATAAGCGACAAACTTGCCGTTCCCCCTCTCTACCATTTCCTTGAGCTGTCCCGGACCCATCTGGGCGCTGCTTTGCCATAGCACAACCCAGATCTGCTCAGCTTCCCAAGCAGCCTGGGATGCCGTAGGGTCTTGAATGACATGGTATTCCATACCGTCCGTGTAAGGCAGCTTACGGCCATCAGGGTCTTTCTTCCAGTAGGTGGGGTTCGCCTCGTAGGTCCAATTATCCTTGTCCAATACCTTGGTGACCTTGTACGGGCCCGATCCCATAACGCTCTCGATCCCAGTATCGAATTCGAACTTGTCGTCGCCAGCGGCCGTCGCCTTGTCCAACGCCAGGTAATGGGCTTTGGGAACAAAGGTGAAATGGTCGTTGGCCATATACTGGACGAAGTCTCCCCATGGCGCGAATAGATGGACCCTCACCGTCGTGGCGTCTAAGGCCTCGGACTTTTCATATTGTTGTTTGAGGAACCGGTTGGCCTCCCACTGTATCGTGTCATGGTCCTCACTCCTGCCCGTCATTCGGTCAAGGCTATAGGAGACGTCCTCGGCGGTGACCTGTGAGCCATCCCACCAGGTGGCGTGGGGCTTTATCTTGAAATCCCACACCTTGCCCTCTTCGTCAACTTGCTCCCAGCTTTCGGCCACGTCCCCCCATATGTCGAACCTGTCGAAGGTGAATGGGTTGAATTGGAGAAAGGAGTTGTACATCGGGCTAAACTGAGGGGTGTTAATCACGTTCCCGTGGGGGTTCCAAGTGCGTATGGGGAACTGGTGGTGGACCTGGATGACGCCGCCGTACTTGGGCTCTCCGAAGTCCGTGATCCTGGGACCGAAGACACCGTATCCAATGGCCCCCTCAGAGAGAGCACGGACTTCTTCTGACGGCGCCGCCGTGGGCAAAGCTTTCACCACAGCCTCTTCTACGGCTTTCTGAATTTCCTCTTGGCTTATGCCAGGCTGGGCCTGTAGCGCCTTCTCGATGGCCATCACCACATCTTCTTGGCTAACCCCAGGTTGCTGCGCCTCCATCGCCGACTTAATGGCCGATGCCACGTCCCCCGAAGTCACTCCGGGTTGCGCGGCCAGGGCTTTGGCGACCGCTGACGCCACATCATCAGCGGTCGCCCCTCCGGACTGAGCGGAAATGGCTTGCTGCACTATACCGGCCACGTCGATTGGGGTTGGAGTCGGTTGTGGGGTGGGTTGCGGTGTCGGCTCGTCGGCCCCACAGGCAACCGCAATCAGCATCAACAACAGAACTGGTACAATCAATATGAACTGGGGCTTCAAAATCCAGCGATATGCCATGACTTACCTCACTATTTTCACGAATGAAAAGGAATTCAGCACACGGTATCACTGCGGTGATTGTCGTGTCAAACCAGATGTCCTCGGCCAGTGGAGTAGTGACACCTGGCTCCCTTCCCTCTCGTGGAACACCCGTACGATGGAAGCCTCTCCGCTTGGGCCGTCAACCAACCGTCTAACGCCGCGGAGGAACGGGCGCCCCTGGGATTTTCATCTGAATCCGCCCCATGCTTTCCAGGCCTGTATAGAACAGGGTCTTCCAGTCATCTCCACCCCACCCCACGTTGGCTATCTGTTCCTCCCAAGGGAGGATCTGCCGGAAGGGCGGTTCCTTGATCCAAATGGTACCCAGATGCTTGCCTGCCGGGTCAACGATCCAGATGCCGCCGGGCCCTGCTAAATACAGGTTGCCCTCGCTGTCCACTTTCATACCATCGAAGACCCCCGGCGGGTCGGACTCCTTCATCTGGTATACAACACGACCCGAGGGCCTGCTGATGGACCCGTTGGCCATAAGGTCATAGCCCCACACCTGCCGGTTGCGACTGTGGATCAGATAGAGGATACGTTCGTCGGGAGACAGGGCGAGGCCGTTGGGCGACCCGAAATCCAGCAATAAGACTACTTCGCCAAGGTCTGGGGTGACCAGGTAATAGCCCGCGACGTCCAGGTCCAATCCCGGGGCCGGCGCCCCAGGGTCGGAGAAGTAGATGCATCCATCTGACCTCGCCGCGACGTCGTTGGGGTGGTTCAGCCGCCTGCCCTGATACCGGTTGGCTGCGACGGTGGTGGAGCCGTCGTGCTCGATACGGGCCACCCGCCGTGCGCCCTGCTCGCAGGCCAAGAGGCGACCTTGGGGGTCCCGGGTGAGCCCGTTGGCGTAGTTTGTAGGCTCATGGAAAACCGAGATGCCTTCGCCGGGGGCCCACTTTATCCTACGGTTATGACCGATGTCGCTGAAGAGGAGATAACCACCCTCTGCAATCCAGACAGGACCTTCGGGGTTGGGAAAGATTCCGGCGCGTCGAGAGTCTTGATCGGGGGACTCTTCGGGGCCGTATCCGATGCTTAAGACCTCGTGCTCCTCATCCGATGAAACGATGCGGTCCAGTTCGGGTGAAACCCGCTCAATCGGCATAGAACCCTCCTAACCTTGCCACTAATTGGTCTTGTCGCCTAGTATCCTCTCAAACAGGATCCGACTCTCGCCAACCGCGTCCGCTTGCCGGACTCCGACGGTATCCAAGGCGAGATTCTCCAGATAAACATCGTCTGCCCTTGAATCCATCGCGTCTCGATGGCGGTCGAAGGTTAGCAAAATCATTAATCCGGTCGATTCCCACCTATGCGTCTTAAGGTTCCTGGTCTTCACCCTGGCCAGCGCCCGTGCCGACTCATTGGTCTCTCTTGTGAAGTGATCTGGGGATGCCCTGTGCCTGTCTTCCCTCAATTTTCGGCTGTGATGACCGCCAACGGAGGCTCTCCCGACAGAACACGCCGTATGTTAGCCAAGACGAACTCGGTGCCCCGCTGCTGGCTCTCTAGGGTGCCCCCGCTGTGAGGGGTGATGATCACGTTGTCCAGGTCGAATAGCGGGTTGTCGGGAAAAGGGGGCTCCGGGTCGGTTACATCCAACGCCGCTCCGGCGATCTCCTTGTTCTTCAGGGCCTTCAACAGCGCCTCTTCGTCCACCACACCTCCACGGCACGTGTTGATAAGATATGCAGTTGGCTTCATCATCTGCAACTGCCTCTCCCCGATCATCTTCCGCGTGGCGGAGAGGAGGGGCACGTGCAGGCTCACGAAGTCCGACTCGCGCAGCAACCCTTCAAAGGAAACGGGCTCGGCGTTGAGCTCCTCCTGCACGTCCCTGGGCACCTCCAGAGAGTCGTAATATATGGTCCTGGTGTCAAATCCCCTGAGCAACCGGGCTACATTCTTGCCGATGCGGCCGAGTCCCACGATGCCGACTGTTCTACCAGTGATCTCTATGGCGGGTAGACTCACCAGCCCCTGGTTCCAGCGCCGCTCCTTGTGCACGTTGTACCACTGGTTCATCAGGTTCCGGCAGACGGCGATCATGAGCCCGATGGTTTTCTCGGCCATAGAGTTGGCGTTGGAGCCCCCATTGTTAGCGACAGGTATGCCCATCTCGCCCAAGGCCACGAGGTCCAGCATCTCGTTGCCGGCGCTGGCAGACTGAACCAGCTTCACGTTGTGGCAGCTCCTGAGGAAGTCGAAGTCCACAGTCTCGTCCACGACGATAATAGCCTGCACGTCTGTGCAAAGGCGAATTTTCTCCTCTTCGGGAAGGGCAGCGTCCACTACCAGGACGTCCAGATCGGGCGGCGCTTGGGATACCCACCTGGGACCAGAGGTCGGCCCGTAACGGGGCCCGGCGAGGAAGGCTACTTTGGGCTTGGCAATCGTCATGTCGGCTCCTTTGTATCGGGGGTACTCGAATGGGGGGCGAGAACTAGGATAAAACCCCATTCCTTGTCCCTTGTTCCTTGTGCCCTATTCTCTGTTCACGGTGTCGACCGGATCCGGATAAAGAATCTCCTCATCTGGGGGCATATTCAGACCATTCACTGAGGTAAAGTTCCGCATGAGCAAGGTAATGTACCCCAAGTCCAGACCTTCCCCCGCGGCGCCGTGCGAGACTGACCGCAGCCGATCACCGGCTGCCCCGTAGCCGGGGGTCCCACATATCACGCAGGGCGTCGCCTAGCATGTTAAATGCGAAAACCACGAGGCCTATTGCGATGGTGGGGTAAGCTACAAGCGTAGGGGAAATCCTCAGGAAGCGGTAGGTCTGGCCGCCCATCATGCCGCCCCAGGAGGGTTCGGACTCCGGAGCGCCCAGACCCAGGAAGCTCAAGGAGCTTTCGATGATGATGGCAGCTCCCAACGTTACTGAGGCCATGATGAATATGAGAGAGAGACAGCTAGGGAGAACGTGCCTCAAGACGATGCGCCAGTACCCTGCCCCGACGGCCCTGGCAGCGGTCACGTAGTCCATGGGTATAATGGTGAGGGCCTGGGACCGGACAGCCCTGGCCGTGGGTGGAATGATAGTAATGGTGATGGCTATGATGACGTTTTCAAGGGAGGCGCCCATGGTGGCCATAATGGCCAGCGCAAGTATCAAGTTGGGGAAGGCCATCAGGGCATCGATGACGCGCTGGAGAATCAAGTCTAGTGCGCCGCCGCGGGTCGCGCTGACAATGCCCACGGCGCTTCCGATGGTGATCCCCAATAAACAAGATACCATGCTGACGTAGAGGGAGATACGAGCCCCGTAGATGAGGCGGCTCAGGACGTCACGCCCCAGGTAGTCGCCGCCCAGGATGTGCCCATCCTTCCCATGGCCAATGAAGAAGGCATCGGGATCGACGGAGTAGGGGTCTGATGGCGCCAGGACGGGGGCCAGTATCGCCACCAGTATCAACAGGACGATGATCACCGCACTGAAGGCTCCCACCGGCTGGCGCACCGCGAAGGCAGCCAGGGGACGGCCGATCTTCGCCAGCCAGCCCCCCACAGTTGGAGCCAGAAACCGCTCGGCCCTTCTCGACTCTACCTGTTCACTCACGGGCCGTCTCCCATCAATCTATATTGATGTGTCTCTCTGGTGATCGTTAATTGTAGCGGATGCGTGGGTCCAGCATGCCATAGGTCAGGTCCACCACGAGGTTGATAATCAGGATGGCGCCGATCATCGTCATAACGATAGCTTGCACCATGGTGTAGTCGCGGGACACGATGGACAATAGGAGGAGCTGGCCTATGCCGGGAAGCTGGAAGATGTTCTCCACGATCACAGTGCCCCCTAGGAGGACAGCGAACTGGAAGGCTGCCAAGGTGAGTAGAGGCAACATTGCGTTGCGCAGGGCATGGCGGTAAATTACTACGTTCTCTACGAGGCCCTTGGAGCGAGCAGTCCTGACGTAGTCTTCACGTAAGACTTCGAGCATGCCTGACCGGGTGATGCGGGCCATGTAGCCGATGCGGGTCACGGACAACGCCAAGATGGCGAACCCCGTTTGCTTGAAGTTGGTCCAGGGGTCTTCCCACGGGTCGGCATAGCCCAGGGGTGGGAGCCAATCGAAAACCACCACCAAGACGAAGAGTATCAAGACTGAGAACACGAACAAAGGTATCGTCACCCCGGTTATGGCCACGGACCTGCCAACGTAATCGATCCATGTGTTCTGCTTGACAGCGGATATGACCCCCAACGGGATAGCCAGCGCCAGGCTGAATATAATGGCGCCAACCGCCAACTGGGCGCTTACGGGCAGACGCCGGGCCATTTCCTCATTGATGGGGTTGTCATCCAACAGTGACTCTCCCAGGTCGCCCTGGAACAGGTCTCCAACCCATTGGAAGTATTGGACCAGGAGGGAGCGGTCGGTGCCGAGCTTGGCCTGTAATGCTTGCAGGTCGTCCTGGGTATAGTCGGCTTCCCCCGTGGGACCCAGGAGCCTGGCCACGGCGGGATCCCCCGGAATGATTCGGAGCATTGTGAAAGCGATCAACGAAACCAGGAATAAGGTGGGTATAAAGGCCAGAAACCGTTTTTGCACGTATGCCTGCATGGCCTCCCGTCCTTGACCCCTGAAGAGACCCTCAGTATGCTGCTTCTACGGTCGAGAAGACTGCGCAAGTATCCTTGCTGAGGCCGGTCCTTAGCACATGAAGGTCCCGGCGCTGGAGAATCCCTTCAGCCCACTCTCCGATACTTGATGAGGTATGAAGCTGTCTTATAATAGTCCTTGTCCTCCTGCCCCTGCAAGCGCTGGTTGATGTAGATGCCCCGTGGGAATCGAGCCACGTGAAGTGGGCGGCCAACCCTTGGGGCCAGCGGCCGTAGGAGCTGTCGAGGCGGGTAACTAAACGGCGGTCGATGGGTTGCCATCAGCGTCCTCCTCCTAGGGAAACCGGCCTGGAAACTACTTACTCCGTATCCCTATATGACGCTTCCTGATCAACTATCTTTGACGACCGCCAGTGTATTTTCACCCACGAATAGTGTCAACGTTCACATACTCTAAGTATCATCTACCATATCAACGAGACCTCCCGAATCCCTCGATGCCCGACCTAGTTCCTGAGTTTGAGGTACGGGCGGCCCAGTCTATCTGAATCACCAAGGGTGATAATTGACGCCCCATCGAAGCACGAGTACCATAAAAGTGGTTGCCGGCTTTCACAAATCCATCTGGGGAGAGGGGAGGAGACTAATGGAGCGGTTCAGGTTCGTTGACAGCGACTCCCATGTGCTGGAGCCCGAGGACATGTGGGACAACTACCTAGAGAAGAGGCACCAGGGGATGGTGAAGGGATACTTTAAATACGTGCGGGCCTCCGAGCTAGGTGATAGGATCGCGATAAGAGGAATCGGTGAAAACCCTCTATGCCTGACCTCGGCCATCAACGTGATGGGGCGCCAGATAATGGGTGGTGCTCAGCAAGAGGTTGGGACAGAGGACCGCGAGCCGATTGAGCTTGACGGTCCATACGAGAAGTGGGCCGAACAGAACTTCCCCCCCAGCGCCTACAAAGAGGTGATGGAGCAGTCGGGCATCGACTACATGATCGTCTACCCCACCGTGGGCTTCTGGACCACAAGTGTCCCCGAAATGGGCGCCGAGACGGCCACCGCCATACGCCGTGCGTACAACCGTTGGCTCGGGGATTTCTGCCAGGAGGGAGGCAAGGACAGGCTTATTGGAGCGGTCTCCATAGACCTGCGGGACCCGGAGGCTGCCAGACAGGAAGTGATACGTTGCGTCAAGGAGTATGGCTTCGGAGCCGTCCACCTTAACCCGGCCCCCGTTCCCGACCTACGCCTCTACGACGAGGTCTGTGATCCACTGTGGGCCACATGCGCAGACCTGGGTGTGCCAATTGGACTCCATCCCAGCGCACAAAATCCGCTGGACCAAGGACTGTTAGATTACCATCGCGGTCTGGGAGACCTCCAGAACACGGTAGGCTTCTGCATCGGCAACATGATGGCCTGTGCATCCTTTATCATGGGCGGGGTTCTGGAGCGCCATCCCAAACTAAAGCTGATATTCCTGGAATCGGGCGCCGGTTGGGCAGCCTACTGGCCGGAGCGCATGGAGTCGGCAGTAAACGGCGGAAACAGGGGGGTCCGCATTACGGGTCTCTCCAAGTGGCCTATCGAATACTTCCAGGAGCAGTGCTTCGTCGCTGCTGACCAAGACGATCCTGGCCTCAAAATGGTCATAGATGCCGTGGGCGACCAGGTCCTCATCACGGGCACCGACTTTGGCCACCCCGAGGGCCGCAAATACGCTACAGCGGTGCAGGATATGATGGAGGTGCCGGGGATATCCCTGGACAGCAAGCGCAAGATACTGTGGGACAACGCCATCCGGGCCTACCCCGTCACACTCAAGTGACCGGTCTGGCGCGTCGCTCTCAACTTTTTCTTCCCTGCAGCGGGTAGCCCAGAGAGTCCTGGGGCTGCGGCCGCACACCTTTAGCAGGCGTGCTTGCTGAGGCCGGTCCTTACTACATTAAGGTCCCGGCGCTAGGGAATCCCGTCAGCCCACTCTCCGGTACTTGATGAGGCACGAAGCCGTCTTATAGTAGTCCTTGTCCTCCTGCCCCTGCAGGTGCTGGTTGATGTATATGTCCCCGTGGGAATCCAGCCACAAGAAGTGGGCGGCTGTCCCTTGGGGCCAGTGGCCGTACGGGCTGTCGAGGCGGGTGATTAAACGGCCGTCGATGTCGAGAATTGAGATGAAATTCTGAAGCTCCGGGACGAACACGGTATCGTCCTCGTCGATGTAGATAGAGCAGGGCCGGCGGAACCCGGTCCAGTGAGTCTTATATTTCCCCTCCAGATCGAAGATCTGAATACGGTCGTTCTCCCGGTCAGCGACGAAGACCTGGTCCCGCTTTTTGTCCACCCATATTCCATGCGGTGTGTGAAACTCTCCCGGCTCATTCTTGCCGAACTCGCCCCAGGAGAACTTTAGATGGCCGTCGGGCGTAAAGACATGGACCCGGAAGTTGGCGTAGCCGTCGGAGACGTACAAGTCGCCGTTGGGGGCCTGGGAGATATCGCTGGGCATGTTGAAGGGCCCAGCGGCGCGTACGTTGGGCCACATACGCGTAGGGCCTGAAAAGGGCACAGCGCCTTCGGTCCAACCCGGCTGGCCCGGCCCGTGGCCGTGGGGGATGCCGGTGTCCGAGGGCTCGTTCCACGTGCCCATAGTCATCAGCTGGTTGCCGTTCTTGTCGTATTTCAGCACTACATGGCCATCTTTGACCGGAAGGTACAGGTTGTCGTCCTCGTCGATATGCATGCCATGGGCGTCGCTCAGCACCCCTTCTCCCCACGAAGTAAGCACATCGCCGTCCCGGTCGAACACTATCAAGGGGTGGTCACTGCGGTTAAAGCAGTACACCCGGTCCTCCGAATCCGTAGCAACACCGTTCTGGCCGATGGTCCATCCGTCAGGCAGTGTGGGCCAGCCTTCGACCCACTCGTAAGTGTATTTGCCAGAGCCTGTCCTAAACATTCTTGGATTGGCCCCCTTCCACGGATTTGACGCGTACTGTATAGTCCCAGTCGAAAGGCGTCAATGTGCTCCAGCAAACCTGCCGTGAGCAGTCGCCCGAAGTATGTTGAGCGCCTCCGCGAGCTTTCCCGGACTGCGAAGGACATCTGTTGCAGCTCTATTCGGCGGCGGGTCGTACTATCTGGCCCTCACGCCAGACTACCGAGCCGCTCCGGATTGTGAGGTAAGTGTCCAGGCGAAAGTTGCCTTCGACGGTCTGCTTTGAGGTGTTGGTCCACTGGAACTGCCCCTCCTGCTCGCTGAAGACGGCCGCGTCCCCTTCCATTCCCGGCGCCAGCGACCCGATCTCCCTCTCCATGTGGATGGCTTTGGCTGCCCTGGAGGTCGCGGCGGCCACCGCATCTTCCAGCGGCTGGCCCAAGGCGAAGCTCTTACTCACCAGGTCGTTCACCCCGTGCACGGTCCTGACTGTGGGATCACAGGTATGCATATCCGTGCTAATGGTGGTGGGGAAGAACCCCTCACGAAATGCCGGCTTGCATATGTCGATATTTAGAACTCCCCCAGCGTCGCCCGTATCCATGACTACGCCCCGTCGAACGGCCTCCAAAACTTCAGGGCGGAGAGCGCTATTGGCGTCAAGAATATTTTCATGAGAGCCATTGAAGGCGTGAGTGGAGATGTCCTGGGGACCTAGAAGCTCAAGGATTCTCGGTAGAGGTATCGGTGTTCCCGCGACGTGGACCATTAAGGTCACTCCAGCCTTATCAGCTGCTTCCCTCGCGCGCTTTAGCGCGGTCTCAGCCTCCCAGTAGGAGACCGCGTCGTGGGCCATACGAATCTTTACCCCTACCAGATAGCCTGGATTCTCCTTGATGGCATCGGCCGTTCGGTCGGGGTCGGCATGACTCAAATCTCGGAGCTCTCCGCCAACAGCTTCGTGAAGCAGCAGCCCGGTGGCCCCGATGTGGAGGCAGGCCAGCACCCGGGTAAGCTTGGTAGGGACTATGAAATCGCGCATGGTCTTGTAGTTGGCCCAGCCCGCTGTCCCGGCGTCCACAGCCGTGGTCACACCTGCGGGAAGACACGTCGCGTCGGCGTCGCTAGCCACCCCTCCCCTCCCTGTGATTACACCTTCGTAGAAGTGGCCGTGAAGGTCGATGAAACCGGGGGCAACCAGCTTGCCCGTAACGTCTATCACTTCGGTTGCCAGGGTAGGGTCAATACGTTGGGATACCGCCGCTACCTTCCCGTCCTTGAAGGCAACGTCTCGGCGGTCGTTGATGTTCTGGGCGGCGTCCATAAGAGTCCCGCCCTTCAAAACCAAGTCGTATGCCGCATGCTGGGTCGCCATCGGCGCCCTCCTCCACGGAAAATCAGGCTGGAAACTCCTTACTCCCCGTCCCCGTATAAAGCTTCCTGAACAACCATCTTTGACGAGAGCCAGTGTAGTATCCCCCATAATTTATGTCAAACGTTCCTGATAAGCCCATAAAAATACCCAGCCACGTCCTGAATCGGTGTTCGACAGGCAGCGTCTTCTGTCCCTCCGCATCCGGTCTAAACCGACAGGCTTGGCGAGTCACAGTGGTGACATTAACGGGGCCCCAAACGGTTGGTCTCCACCAGTCTGTCTCGTATGTACTGAACCAGTAAAGCCACTTGCAGGCGACTCATCGTGTAGTTATGATCACGAAGCGGCTCTGTGGCACAAGCCCTAGATGCCCATATCCTTCCCGGAGCCGCAAACCAGATGAGCAACATTTACCTTCGGATCAACCGAATCGGCTACTCAACCGTTCTTCCTCCCGTGAGGATAATCCCTCTCTGCGGGAAGTCTATACTCCCGTTCGATCCCTAGCTCCGCCCTTTAAGTCCCCTGAAAGGCGTGCCAGTCTACCCGTTGCTGGGTCCACATATGAACACACCTACAGTGATTATATGTATCGATGGACTCGATCCTGAGTACCTCAAGGCGTGCGAGGCGCCCAATCTGCGGAAGTTGTCCAAGAAGGGGTTCCACACGACGGGTCGGTGCATGATGCCATCGGTGACCAACGTAAACAACGTCTCCGTCGTTACCGCCAGCTATCCGGACGTCCACGGAATATGCTCGAACTTCTGGTTCGACCCTGGACGGGGGGATGGGACCTACCTCGAATCAGGAGAATACATCCTATCGGAAACCATCTTTCAGAGGGCGCAAAAACAGGGGAGGTCCTCTGTACTAGTTACGTCTAAAGATAAGCTGCGGACCTTGCTAGGCGATGGCGCCGCCGTCACCGTTTCATCGGAACAGCCGCCAGACTGGGTCGTCGCAGGCGTCGGCCCATCACCCGAGATATACTCGCTAGAGGTCAACGGTTGGGTCATCCGAGCAGCTGGCTACATCATGTCACAACACCCCGCCGACCTTGTATACATCGCCACCACCGACTACGCCATGCACAAATATGGACCGGACCATCCTCAGTCCCAGAGGCACCTCTCCATCATGGATGAGGCGATAGGTGAGTTGGTCGAGGCATACCCAGACATGACCCTTCTGGTCACCGCGGACCACGGCATGTCTCGCAAGTCTCAGATGGTGGACCTTGCGCGCGTCCTGGCAAGACGGCGGATCAGGGCTCACGCGGCGCCCATAATCAAGGACCGGTACGTGGTTCACCACGCCAATTTGGGAGGCTGCATGTACTTGTACGTTCGACCCCGCGACCTTGCCGAAGCCGTGAAAGTGATAAGGGAAACGCCCGGTGTAGAGGATGCCTTCTCCAGGGAAGAAGCCGCGGCAAGATTCAGGCTACGCGGCGAACGCATCGGCGATATCGTCGTGACAGGGGAGAAGGATGTAGTATTCGGAGACGCGACGGAAGTGGCGATGCCGCCCAACCTGCGTACCCACGGCTCCACCCACGAGAGCCTGGTCCCACTGATAGGGTACAACGGCGACTTCGCCGGGTTTTCCTTCGAGGAGAACCGGGACATTGGTCGGTATGTCTCTGAAAGGGTACTGGTATAGATGAGCCGGTACGAGGGATGTCGAGAGTTCCGTGATCTTGGTTTGATGGCGTCTTGACGCCCCCTATCCCTGAGACCAACAATTCGCCCGCCTCCATATAGACCCTATGACTCCTCACGATTTCCCTCCGGCCGCACCGCCGAGTCAGACCCGGACGACTGGACAGGTGGATAAGTGAGATTGGAGGGAATTGACCACAAGGGGTGTCGGATGCGGTGTAACCATGGAGGTGGTAGGATTGGGTGCACCAAAAGGACTTCCTTTGGAAGCGTCGAAAACGCACGTGACATCTTTGTATGAGGGGACAGCTCAAACTGGAACCGTTCAGAGTCCTAGAGGAGGAACTGTGATGGGAGATTCTCTACGAGAAGGCTCGTCACCCGATACGGCGCTGGTGGACGAGGTCGAGCAGTACGACGCCATTATCATCGGCGCTGGGCTTACCGGGCTGTATCAGTTGTACCGCTTGCGTCAGCTTGGCCTCTCGGTTCGGGTCTTCGAAGATGGCGGTGGGGTCGGCGGCACCTGGTATTGGAACCGCTACCCGGGCGCGCGCTTCGACTCGGAGAGTTACACCTACGGATACTCCTTCTCGGAGGAACTCCTCCAGGAATGGGACTGGAAAGAGCATTTTTCAGCCCAGCCGGAGAACGAACGCTACCTCAACTACGTAGCGGATAAGTTCGACCTGCGCCGGGACATCCAGTTGAATGCCCGCGTAACTTCGGCGGTCTACAGCGAGCGGGAGAATATCTGGCAGGTCCAAACGGAGGACGGCCACCAGGCGCAGGCGCAATTTCTAATCGCGGCCGTTGGCATCATGTCCGCGCATTATCTCCCCGACTTTGCGGGGCTTGAGAGCTTCAAGGGCGACTGGTGCCACACCGGCAGATGGCCGCAGGAAGGAATGCATTTAGCCGGCAAGCGCGTGGGGGTCGTCGGCACAGGGGCCACCGCCGTTCAACTCATCACAGAAATCGCCAAGGAGGTCTCCCATCTGACGGTCTTCCAGCGCACGGCGAATTACTGTGCGCCGCTACGCAACTCGGAGATCGACGCCGAGACCCAGGGCAAGATCAAGGCCGCCTACCCTGAAATCTTCGAAAAGTGTCGCGAAAGCAAAAGCGCGTTTATGTACGACTCCGACCCGCGGTCGGCCCTGGAAGTCTCACCGGGAGAGCGGCTGGCGCAGTACGAAGAGTTGTGGGCGGAGCCCGGTTTCAAGAAATGGCAGGCCAATTTCCAGGACATCATGGTCCCAGGGGAGGCCAACGAGGACTACGCCGAATTCGTCCGCAATAAGATCCGCGAGCGTGTCAAGGACCCAGTGGTGGCGGAAAAACTCGTGCCCAAGGACCACCCGTTCGGCTCCAAGCGCCTCCCCCTGGAGAGCGGGTATTATGAGGTGTACAACCGGGACAATGTCCAGTTGGTTGACGTGTACGAGGCCCCCATTGAGCGCATCACTCCCAGCGGCCTCAAAACCAGCGATGCCGAGTACGAGCTGGACGTCATCATATTTGCCACGGGATTTGACGCCGTGACCGGGTCACTGACCAGGATGGATATCCGCGGCGAAGGCGGACAGGCGTTCACGGATAAATTCGCCGAGGGCCCGCGCACCTATCTGGGCGTCCAAAGCGCGGGCTTCCCGAATCTCTTCATCGTCAATTCGGCCGCGTCCTGCAACTTCCCCAGATGCGCGGAGGCGATCGTGGAGTGGGTGAGCGAGTGCGTAGGCTATATGCGCGACAAGGGCTTTGCGCGCATTTCGGCCAGCCCACAGGCGGAAGAGGCCTGGACGCAGCACATTGCCGAGTTGAGCGCAGGCTCGCTCCGGACCCAGGCCAAAACCAATTGGTTCGTGGGGACGAACATCCCCGGCAAGGCACACGCGTTGCTCCTCTATCCGGACAGCGCCCCAGCCTATCGGGCCAAGTGTGCCGAGGTGGCGGCCAATGGTTATGAAGGGTTTCTGCTTCAATAATATTTTTCCATTCTCCCCTTAAGCATTGGTGACCGTTACCGATCACGCCCAGTGCGAGGCTGAAGTCAGCCTACTCCTCCCGGCTGCCGCGTAGCCGGGGGTCCCACATATCACGCAGGGCGTCCCCCAACACATTGAAAGCGAACACCACAAGCCCTATGGCGATGGCCGGGTAGGCTACCAGAGTTGGGGCGACCCTTAGGAAGCGGTAGGTCTGGGCGCCGCCTATCATGCCGCCCCAGGAGGGCTCTTCGGGCGGGGCGCCCAGCCCCAGGAAGCTCAGGGAGCTTTCGATGATGATGGCAGCCCCCAAGGTCACCGAGGCCAAGATGAATATTAGGGAGAGGCAGTTGGGCAGTACGTGCCTGAAGACAATGCGCCAGTACCCTGCTCCCACGGCTCGAGCCGCAGTTATGTAGTCCATGGGTGCAATGGTGAGGGCCTGGGCTCGGACGCCCCTGGCCGTGGGAGGAATCACAACAATTATGATAGCTATGATGACGTTCCTCAGCGAGGAACCCATGGTGGCCATAATGGCCAGCGCAAGTATCAGGTTGGGGAAGCCCATTAGGGCATCGATAACTCGCTGGAGAATCAGGTCTAGGGCCCCGCCGCGGGTCGCGCTCACAATGCCTACCGCGCTTCCGATGGCGACCCCCAGCAGGCAAGAGACCAGGCTGACGTAGAGGGAGATGCGCGCCCCGTAGATGAGGCGGCTCAGGACGTCCCGACCTAGCTCATCGCCGCCCAGAAGGTGACCATCAGCCCCCTGGCCGACGAAGATGGCCTTGGCATCGACCTCGTAGGGGTCTGACGGCGCCAGGAGAGGGGCAAAGATAGCCACCAGTATCAACAGGACGATGATCACCGAGCTGAAGGCTCCCAGCGGCTGCCGCACCGCGAGGGCAGCCAGGGTACGGCCCACCATGGCCAGCCTGCCGGACACACCGAGAGCCAGAAACCGCTCGGCTCTTCCCGGCTCTACCTGTTCACTCACGGGCCGCCTCCCGTCAACTTATATAAATGCGTCTCTCTGGCGATCGCTAATTGTAGCGGATGCGTGGGTCCAGCATGCCGTAGGTCAGGTCCACCAGGAGATTGATGATCAGGATGGCGCCGATCATCGTCATGACGATGGCCTGGACGGTGGTGTAGTCTCGGGTCTGGATGGACGTTAGAAGGAGCTGGCCGATGCCCGGAAGCCGGAAGATGTTCTCCACGATCACAGTCCCCCCCAGGAGAACAGCGAACTGGAAGGCGGCCAGGGTGAGCACAGGCAGCAGGGCGTTGCGCAGGGCGTGGCGGTATATCACCGCGTTCTCTGTCAAGCCCTTGGAGCGGGCGGTCCTGACGTAGTCTTCACGCAAGACTTCCAGCATGCCTGACCGGGTGATCCGGGCCATGTAGCCGATGCGAGTCGCGGACAACGCCAGGATGGGGAATGCCATTTGCTTGAAGTTGGTCCAGGGGTCCTCCCACAGGTCGGCATAGCCTAAGGGCGGGAGCCAATCGACGACCACCACGAGGAGGAAGAGTATTAAAACTGAGAACACGAACAAAGGTATCGTCACCCCGGTGATGGCCACTGACCTACCAACGTAGTCGATCCACGTGTTCTGCTTGACGGCGGATATGACCCCCAATGGGATGGCCAACACCAGGCTGAATATGATGGCGCCAACCGCCAGCTGGGCGCTTACGGGCAGCCGCCGGGCCATTTCCTGATTGATATCGCTGTCATCGAACAATGAGAGGCCAAGGTCGCCCCGTAGCATGTTTCCCAACCATTCAAAGTATTGAACCAGGAGAGAGCGGTCAGTGCCCAGCTTAGCCTGTAATTCCTTCAAGTCTTCCTTAGTGTAGTCGGCATCGTCCGTGGGTCCTAAGAGCCTGGCTACGGCAGGATCTCCGGGGATGATCCGGAGCAAGGTGAAAGCGATCAACGAAACCAGGATGACCGTAGGTATAAAGGCGAGGAACCGTTTTTGCACGTATGCCCGCATGGGTCCTCTTTCTTGACCCGTGACGGCGCTTTGGGTACGCCGATCCTTCGGTCTGGAAGCCTGCGGTAAGCCGCAATTATCAGATGCCGGCGGGTTATTCCACCGTTAGGAGGGTAGGTGAGGAAGGGGTATTGCCCTGGCAGCTATTCCCAAGGGGACTGGTGCGAGCGGCCGATGGATGGGCGTCAATCCCCTATGTAGCAGACAGGGAGTGCGATTGTCAATACGGCGTTTGACACCGCATCACCGCAGTGATACCGTGTGCTCAATTCCTTTTCATTCGTGAAAATAGTGAGGCAAGTCATGGCTTATCGCTGGATCATAAAGTCCCAGTTCATACTAATCGTGCCAGTTTTGTTGTTGCTGATGCTGACTGCGGTGGCCTGTGGGTCCGACGATCCGACTCCGCAGCCGACCGCGCAGCCGACCCCAACCCCAATAGACGTTGCGGGTATAGTGCAGCAGGCCATTTCCTCGCAGACAGGCGGGGTCTCCCCTGACGATGTGGCCTCGGCCGTCGCCAGCGCCCTGGCCGCGCAACCCGGGGTGACTGCCGCGGACGTTGCGGCGGCCATTAAGTCGGCGATGGAGGCCCAGCAACCCGGGGTTAGCCAGGAAGATGTGGCCATGGCTATAGAGAATGCCCTGAAGGCCCAGCCTGGAATAAGCCCGGCAGACGTCCAGGCGGCCGTAGACGCGGCTGTTGCCAAAGCAATCCCGGAGCCTCGAGCCATCTCAGAGGGGGCCATTGGGTACGGCCAGATAGGGCTGAAGATAGAGGACTTCGGGGAGCCTAAGTACGGCGGCGTCATGGAGGTCCACCACCAATACCCAGTCGCCACCTGGAACCCCCACGCGAACACGGTTAGGACCCCGCAATTTAGCCCCTTGTATAACTCTCTTCTAGGGTGGAACGCCTGGACCTTCGACAGGTTCGACATCTATCCGGACCTGGCGGAAAGTTGGACCATGGTGAATGGCGATCCTACAATCTGGGACTTCAAGCTGAAGCCCCACGCCAAGTTTTGGGACGGAAGCCAAGTGACCGCTGAGGATGTGGTCTACAGTTTCGATCGCATGCTGGGCAGGACCGAAGGGCACCCGGACTCTCAGTACGATGCCCGACAGTACGTGAAGCCCCACTTTGACAGGAGCGAGGCCCTGGATGCCGTCACGGTGAGGATACACCTGCTGCACCCGTGGGCAGACTTCATCTCCTACATGGCTGACGACATGCTCACCATCGTGCCCAAATCTCATTACCTCCCGTTGGACCAGGCCACGGCTGGCGGCGACAAGAAGTTCGAGTGGGACACGGGAGTAGAGAATATCCTGGGCTCAGGGCCTTTTATGATCTCTGAGGTGAAGGACAAGGACACCATTAGCTTTGAGAGGAACCCTGATTACTGGAAAAAAGACCCTGACGGCCGTTCGCTGCCCTACCTGGACGGTATGAATTACTATAGCATCCAGGACCCCTCGGCTGCCCAGGCCGCTTGGGAAACTGAGCAGGTGTGGAACACACAATGGCAACACAACGCCAGACTGCCTGCGGGCCAGCTTAGGGAAATGGTAGAGAGGAGCAATGGGAAATTCGTGGCCTATCCGGTTCCCTGTTGCCCCCAGGGCTTCCTCGTGAATCCCTCGAAGCCTCCTTTCGACGACGCCCGGGTCCGCAGAGCTCTAATGCTGGCGCTAGACCGACCCGAACTCAACGAGATAGCGTGGTCTGGGATGGGCATCCTTGGGACGACTGCAGGGGGTCCCGGCCATCCACTTACCATGCCCCTTGATGAAATAACAACGCTTCCCGGGTACCGAACTCCTAAGGATGCGGATGTGGCCGAGGCCCAGAGGCTGCTGACAGAAGCAGGCTATCCCGATGGGTTCGATACGACGCTCGCATTCACGACTCCGCGTAGCGCCGCTCTTGCTGCCACATTCCAGCAACAGATGAAGAAGTTCCTGAACATCCGGGTAAAACAACTGCCCCTGGATGGCGCCGCCACGCGCGAGCTAGGCGCAAACGGGAAGTATGACATCATAACCGCGGGCGCCGGCGCCGGCGTGGTCACCCCCAACCAGTACCTCGAGCGTTGGTACCTGCCCGACGCGCCCGACAACCCTCATGGCTGGATATACGAGGGTCCGGAAGACCTCCTGGATTTGATCGCCCGGCAAAGCCAGGCTCTGGACCTGTTCGAGAGGCGCCAAATAGTACGTGAGATAGAGATAATCACCATGACCAAGGACAGCCATTTCATCAATGGTTTCGTGCGGACCTTCTCACGAGTGTTCAACACTGATAAAGTGGCCGGACAGATGCCGACGCAAAGTGGATACCTCGAATGCAAAGCAGAACAGCTCTGGCTGGTGAACCCATAGGAGGGGTCCGCGAGAATCTTGGTCACGGGCCACTGTAGCTGTGGCCCGTGGACCACTTGGAGATATTAAAATAACCAGGGGGAAAAGGGGTTTTAATTTTGACGACTTTCGGCAGTGGGAAGTTTCAATACCAGGTTGTAGAGCCCTTTTTTAAACGCCCCCGGAGAGCGGCCTTCATCGACGGCGCCGACGTGGCGGTTGACAAGGACGACAACGTCTATCTATTCGCCCGCAGCGCTTACGCGGCTGTCATGGTCTTCGACAAGGACGGGGACTTCCTGGACTCCTGGGGCCGCATGGGAGACGACTTCGGCGCGCCCCATGGCATTACGGTGGGCCCCGACGGGAACGTATACACCGCCGACAACCAGAACCACACCCTGAAGGTCTGGACCAAGGAGGGGAAGCTTCTCCTTACTCTCGGGCGCGCCAACCAGAACGCACCGGTGCAGAGCGGGATTCCCTTCAACCAACCAACCCACCTGTCGGTTGCGTCCAACGGGGACCTCTTCGGCTCAGACGGCTACCAGAATTCCCGGGTCCACTGCTTCGATCCCTATGGCAAGCTGAAGTACTCCTTCGGCAGCCACGGCACCGGACCCGGACAGTTCAACTGCATCCATAGCCTCTTCATAGACTGGACCGATAACGACAAGATATACGTGGCAGACCGTTACAACTGTTGCGTGCAGTTCTTCACCAAGGAAGGTGAGTTCCTGGGCAGGTGGGAAGGCCTGCACATGCCGAACCACGTGCGCCGTGGGCCCGACGGGAACTTCTACGTGGCGGAGCTGCGTCACCGGATGAGCATTATGAGCCCGGAAGGTGAGGTGCTGGCCCGCTGGGGTGATGAAGAGGACTTGCCGATAGCCGACCGGCCGGGCTACGACTATGGTGTGAGTGGGCTTGCTCTGCCCGACTCTCCCAGCCGCGACCCTACCCTTCTATCCGACGGCCGGCCCGTGTCCGGCGGGGTGGTGGGCGGCGACCCGGGCCCCGGCCGTTTTGGCGCCCCCCACGGTATAGCAGTGGACTCTCAGGGCAGCATATATGTCGCTGAGGCATCCGAACAGGTGATGCAGGTGGATCGGGGGCAACGCACCTTCCAGAAATTCGTCCGCGTGAGCTAACCGGCCGGCGCCACTTTCAGGCAGTGGCGACCGGCGCCCAGGAAGCGGAGCCGGGGCGAGCTCCACGCTAGCCTGCTCAGCTTCCTACCAGACGAGCCCGTGAAACAGAAGCGCAGGCGATCCCGGGTGGAATGAGGAGGCCAGTCAATGAAAAAGTACAAGATCCTGTCAGCCGATGACCACACTTTCGAGCCGTCGAACCTCTGGGTCGATCGGATGGACCCCAAGTACGGGGACAAGATTCCCCACTTGGTCTCCCAAGAGGATGGGGACTTCTGGTGGTACGGGGACACACGGCTGGTGGGCCTCTCTCCGGGGACTCATCCCGGCAGGAGGTACGAACCCGACCCTCTGGTGCGGGAAGAGATAGGCGCGACACGGATACGGGAGGAACACCTCCGTCCAGGCGCCTACGACCCGCTAGAACGCCTGAAGGACATGGACACAGACGGCATCGACCAGACCATCATTTACTCTACACTCGGCCTCCATCTTTACAAGATAGCAGACGACCATTTCCTGACAGAGGTCCAGAAGGCCTACAACGACTGGATCGCCGAATACTGCAGTGCAAGCCCGCGGCTTCATGGCGTGGCCCTTATCAATCCCGAGGACACGGAGGCAGCGGTGCAGGAGCTGCAACGCTGCAAGAACATGGGGCTGGTGGGGGCTCTGATTCCCGAGGGCACCAGCCCGGGTAAGAGGTACAGCGACCCTATGTACGAGCCTTTCTGGGCTGCCGCCGAGGACCTGGATATCCCCCTGGCGATGCACGTCGCAGCTATCCGTCCATCCCCCGAGAACGAGTTCATGGACCTTACGACCAGTACCATGGCCTTCCGGGTCAACATAGACCACTTCCCTCGGATGGCGCTAGCCGATATGATCTTCAGCTTCGTTTTCGAGAGCCACCCTAAGCTCCAGATTGGGGTTATCGAGCACGAGGTCACCTGGGTGACCCACTTCCTGGAGCGCATGGACTATTTGGACACCCAGCGCACCGCCTCTTCCCGGCGCGGCCGACGCAAGTTCAAGAACGATGCGCTCCCCAGCCAATTCTGGTACGATAACTGCTTCATCGGATGGCAAGAGGACCCACTGGCCATACGAAATAGGGACGTAATAGGCGTGGACAACCTCCAGTTCGGCGCCGATTACCCCCACGACGAGGGCACCTTCCCCAAGTCCCAGGAGATCGCGGACAGGCTACTGGCTGAGTGCACGGACGAGGAGAAGCACAAGATCCTCTGGGGTAACGCGGCGAGGGTCTACCATCTGGAGTAGCCCGCCGCATATCGGCAGAATGGGACTGTCCCAGGGCAGGCGGTACGGGATGGAACGACATTAGGTGAGCATGAAGATCGGCTTCAGAATACCCATCGTCGTTGGAGCGCCCGTAGATATTCCCCGCCTCGCCAAGTTTGGCGAAGATTTGGGCTTCGAGTCTATTTGGGCTTCGGAGCATCCCATGATCCCAGTGGTGACAACCACCCCACACCCCGGCAGGGCCAACGGAACCTATGACCCCTCCCTGGCCCACATGACCGACCCCTTTGTGACTTTGGCCATGGCAGCGGCGGCCACCACAAAGTTGAAGGTGGGGACTGCCATCTGCCTTGTAACCGTGCGGAACCCCATCGTCACCGCCAAGGAGGTGGCCACCCTGGACTTCCTATCAGGCGGCAGGTTCATATTTGGGATAGGGGCGGGTATCTTCGAGGAAGAGCTGACCATCATGGGCGGGGACTTCCCCCACCGCTGGAGTCAGGCTCGTGAGGCGACAGAAGCCATGAAGGAGCTGTGGGCCGAAGACGAGGCCGAGTACCACGGCAAATACTACGACTTCCCGCCGGTCCGTTCCTTCCCCAAGCCGGTGCAGAAGCCTCACCCTCCCATCTTCCACGGGGGAGGAGCCGACCCTCTGGGCACCGATCCTGAAAAAACTCTGCGCCGTGTCGCCCGATGGGGCGATGGTTGGATGCCCAACTGGATAGGTCCCGAAAAGGTGAGGGAATGCAGGGATCGGCTCGACGAGTTGGCGGCCAAGGCCGGCAGGGACCCACGCTCGATTGAGATCTCCTTGACCAGCCGTCCTGCGGACAGGAAACTCATCGAGCGATTCGAAGAGGCGGGAGCAACACGGGTAGAGATTACCCTGAGAGGAAGTCGCTCCACCGACGACGCCCTATTCAAGCTTGAGGAGGCCGCGAAAGAGGTGATATACCAACCGTCCTCTGGAACGTCCATGGCTCTAACGCCAGATCGTAAGGTGTTTCCGGAACCGGCAGGCTGAGAGGACAGACATGGAGCAAGCAACGAGGAGTGCGCTATGACAACTATAGAGGTAATCTCCCCGGAGTTGGAACGCATCGTGTCCCTGGACGAAGAACACGAGATGTTGGGCGAGGGGTTTGGGCCCGAAGAGTCACCGGAAAAGGACTCGCGAGGCCTGGGGGGAGTCTCTCCCTGTACCGAAGGACCGGTATGGTGGGAAGAGGGAGGATTCCTGCTCTTCAGCGACATCACCCATAACCGCAGGATGAAATGGGCGCCCGGCGAGGGCCTCTCCGTGTATCAGGAGCCCACCAACTTCGCCAACGGCCTCACCAGGGACCCCCAGGGCAGGCTGGTGGCCTGTGAGCAGAGCCGTCGGCGGGTCACCCGCATCGAGCACGACGGGTCCGTCACGGTAATCGCCAACAAGTATCGGGCCACGCAGCTGAACCGCCCCAACGACGTCATAGTCAGGTCCGACGGATGTGTCTACTTCTCCGATCCCGGGGCGCCGGCCCCGGGATTCGACCTGGACCATGCGAGCTTTTACATGGTCACCCCGGACCTTGGCGAAATAGTCAACTTATTGGATTTCGGCTCACCCAACGGCCTGGACCTGTCTCCCGACGAAAGCATCCTTTACCTGGTCCACAGTCGCGCTCGCCAGGTGTGGGGCTATGACCTTTCGCCCAACGGGTCCATTAACCGGGCCTCCGGACGCGTTATTTGCCAGATGAAGGACTCGGAAGGGCCTGGGGTGTTTGATGGCATGAAAGTGGACAGCGAGGGGAATATCTATTGTGCGGGCCCAGGCGGTGTCTGGATTTACGACCCGACAGGCAAGCATCTGGGGATCATCTGGATCAAGGAGCCATGGTCTATACCGATTCGGACTTGGGAGGAGCAGATCGCCAACATAGGTTGGGGAGGAGACGATTGGAAGACCCTGTTTTATTGTGGCATCTGCTCCATGGGCCGTATTCAGTTGAAGATCCCGGGAATACGAATTCCGCGGGTTCCGGCTTAGCGCCCCCGTCGCTAGGCTCTGATGAAAAGGAGGCGCCATGACCACAACTAGGAAAAGGGTAGCTTTCCTGGCCGGGCCCCGATCTTTGGGGGGGCCCACCGGGCCCAGGGTGCTAGCCGAGGCCCCACTTGATGTAGAGGCGACTATAGTGGATGCCACCCTGCCCGATGATGAGAAGGTTCGCCTTCTCCAGGATGTCGAGGCCATCGTCGTCATCTCCGAGCCCCTGGACTTCAGTTTCCTTCGTGGCTGCCCCAGCGTGAAGCTGGTCCAGTCGATTAGCGCGGGGAACGACCTCTTGGACCTCAAGTCCCTGGCCGAGTTGGGCATCCCTCTAGCCTCTAATGGGGGCTCCAACGCCACCGCCGTTGCGGAGTATGCCATCGCCCTGATGATCGCCGCTTCCAGGAAGATGATGAGCCACTGGCACAATATAGTGAACGAACGTCGCTGGAAAGAAGGGCTGGAAGGCCCGCCCGGAATAGAGATCACCGGCAAGACCGTCGGCATCGTAGGATTTGGAGCCATCGGGAAGAACGTAGCCAGATTGCTCAGGGGATTTGACACCGAGACCATCTACTACGACATGGTGGAGGTCCCATTGGACGTACGGACAGAGCTCATGGCTGAACCGGCGTCCCTGGAGGACGTGATGCGCCGGTCGGACATCGTGTCCCTCCATCTGCCCTACTATTCAAAGACACGGAAGATCATCGGGGAGCACGAGTTGGGGCTAATGAAGCCAACTTCCTACCTTATCAACACCGGCAGGGGTGGTATAGTTGACGAAGAGGCTCTCTATCGCGTCCTGAAAAACAAAAGCATCGCCGGCGCCGCCCTGGACGTTTTCGACCCTGAGCCTCCTTCGCCTGACAATCCTCTGTTCGATCTGGACAACGTGGTCGCCACGCCCCATAGAGCGGGCGGCACTCAGGAAAGCTCAGTGCGAGGAGTACGATTCTGTTGGGCCAACATCGGGCGGGTGCTGCTGGGGAAGCCTCCTCTAGCTGTGGTCGGTCCCGAAGGTTAAGACCCGGCTATGCCGAGGCTGCTACAGGCCTGCCATCCTCGGCTTCAATGAGATTCCAGGCGGGTTTCGGAGGTCCCGAAAAGCCAGTAGGAGCCAACTGATGAGATTCAGCATATTTTTCCAGCTTCGTTTCCCCGAACCCTGGACAGCCGACGGAGAGTACAAGTGCCTGCAGGAAGCTATGGAGCAAATCATCTACGCTGAAGAGATGGGTTTCGACGCTGTGTGGATGACGGAACACCCCTTTTCACCTAATTGGTCCACTGCAAGCGCTCCCGATGTGATGCTGAGCGCTGTGAGCCAGCGAACCTCAAAGATGCGTCTGGGTTTTGGGATGGTGTTGTCTCCTATTCACCACCCACTGCACGTTGCCGTGAAGGTATCCACCCTCGACCTGCTGAGCAATGGCCGGGTGGACCTGGGCATAGGCCGTCCGCCAAATCCTTACTTCACCGTCCCCTTCGGCGTAAGCATTGACGACTCTGCTGGTATGACCCGGGAAGCCCTGTCTATGATCCCTCGCATGTGGACTGAGGATGTCTTTTCCTTTGAAGGTGAATACTATAACGTACCACCCCGCGAGATAGCCCCTAAGCCCTTGCAGAAGCCGCACCCACCCATATGGACAGCAGCAGGCCAGGAAGATACGGCCCGTATGGCAGGAAATTTGGGCCTCGGATGCATGCTTCATGTCAGGTTTGGCCTTGAGCGGGTGCAAAGGTTTGTAAAAACCTACAAGGAGGCAATAAGGGATGCCAAGCCGGTTGGGAGTTTTGTCAACGACCATGCGATCGGTGAAACGATAGCCTTATGTGAGGAAAACAACCAACGGGCCAGGCAGAGGGGTGCGGAGTCGGTGGTCATCCAAAACAAGAAGGGCCAACTACGACGGCGGCTGCATTGGTCAAGGGGCCGTGAGGACTCGCCGTCCGAGAAATCGGTGGACCAGTTGCAGCACGTTCAGAACGATCCGCCCTATCAGGCGCCCGATGATCTTGAAAGTCTGCTGGACGACGCGTGTTGGTGCTTTGGTGACCCCGACGCCTGTATCGAGTTCGCGGAGCAATATGAGGCGGCGGGCCTAGAAGAACTCATGCTCGACTTTCAGGCTGTCTTTGGCACCACCCACCAAGACAGCATGAACTCGATTCGTCTCTTTGGGAAGTATGTCATACCGCACTTCCAAGAGAAGGCGAAAAAAGCTAAGGCCACGGCATAGCGCGCCGGCCCCGAAGGCGCCCCTGACCCCCGCGGAGAGGGATGGCCCGCAGGCCAGAGTGAAGGGCTACAGGCTTGATGATTCGACAGGCTCACTACGAACGAGAGGCTCCCGTTCATGTTTTAGGTCAGGTGAGCGCTAGTCCATGGGCCAGACGCGCCTCATAGCTAGAGTATAGATCAGTGACATACCGTCGAACATTCGTCCCTGCTGCTCCCATTCCTCGCCGATTGTCGCCAGTTCGCGCAGGGCCTGACCGGGGTCCGCTCGGTCCGTCTCGAAGAGGTTGAGGTACTTTCCCTTGGACCCCTCGATGTCCAGACTTTCATACCGGTAGGCGGTGTGGTACAGCCCGGTGTCCAGTACATCTGGGATGTGGACATCGTTGTACCAGCGATTGAACTCCCCTTCCCGGCTCTGGTCGTCACAGTTCAGCAGCACAACCAGATTTCCGGTGACGGGCCGGATGGCGGAGCGGAACTGGCCGCCTAGTTTTTTGAACAGCCCTACAAGCTGCACATCCGCCAGGGGCGACATGCGCTCCGGATTCTGGCGCGAGGGAGACTGCTGTTGCTGGACCTCCCAGGCAGCCGAAACGTCGTCCCAGGTGCACTCGCCCATGGCCAGGTACCCTGGCTCACCCGGCTTGGGATCCGCGTTGGCGAGCCGCATGGGGTTCACGAATATCCCCGGCGCTGACGCGTCCGGCAGATGTATGTGGTTATACCAGCGGTTGAACTCCGCCTCCTTCTCGGGGTTGGCACAGTTGGTTAGCGCAAAGATTAGTCCGTTGGGGTAGCGTCCTTCCATGACCCTCTCCTTTGGCGCCACAAGCCCGCCGTCATAGGGCATGACCCTCGGGCGCAAGGGCATTATCGGTACGGAACTATTATAGAGAGCAACGCCGAACCTGGCCACAATATTCACAGGTTGTAACTCTTCAGACTGAGGATAGCTCCAGTTTGGAGTGTAGGGAGATTCATGTCTATGGTGTATCTTGCCACCTGGTTCTTGACCAGCGATACCCCGCAGACTTAGCCGACTCTGGACAGTTACCACAAGTCGCACCTGACTCGGCAGTAGTCAGCCGCGAGAGAGCGCAGCAGGGGATCGAGTTCCGCTACAACAATAGCATACGGGTCCTATCTAGGCCGCCCTGACCTTACCCCGAAGTTAGTATCACTGCCTAGGAGAGCCCGGCCATTGAGTCAGCAAACTCTTTGGGTGTTTTGCCTTTCAGGGAGCTGTGAGGCCTGACCTCATTGTAGTCCTGCCGCCAGGTCTCTATGATCTCCCTGGCGTGCCTCACGCTCATGAACCAGTTGATGTTCAAGCATTCGTCGCGCAGTCGGCCGTTGAAGCTTTCAGCGAAGGCGTTCTCTACCGGCTTGCCAGGACGGATAAAGCTCAGCTTGATGCCCCTCCGATAAGCCCACTCATCCATGGCCTTGCCTGCGAATTCCGGGCCGTTGTCTACGGTGATCACTTCAGGTAGCCCCCATGTCTCTGCCAGCCTCTCCAGGACTCCCACTACTCTGGCGCCTCCCAAGGAAGTATCTACCTCGATGGCCGGGCACTCCCGGGAGTAGTCATCCACTATGGCCAATGCCCGGAAGCGCCGACCGATCACAGTGTTATCCGAGACAAAGTCCATGGACCACCTCTGGTTAGGGCGCACCGGGGATGGAACGGTCTCCCTGGCCCTTGCCGCGCCCTTGCGCCTTCTCTTCTTCCTGAGCGCAAGGCCCTCTTCACTGTAGATGCGCTCTGTACGCTTGTGATTGATCACCAGGCCTTCCCTCTTCAGCATGATGTGCAACCTGGGACTGCCGAAGCGCTTCCTCTCCCCTGCCAACTCACGCATTCTCCGGCGCAGGACGTCATCGTCGCCCTGCTTCGGCTTGTACCGGTAGACCGAGGGTGAGATACCGGTAAGCAGACAGGCCCTTCTCTCACTCAGCCCAAGGCTTTCTGTGGCATATGCCGCTGCCAGCTTCTTCACCTTGGGCTTCAGAAGTTTTTTGCCAGCAACTCCTTAAGAGACCAGTTGTCCAACGCCTGCTGGGCCACAATCTGCTTAAGACGCCGGTTCTCTTCCTCAAGGGACCTCAGCCTCTTCAACTCGTTCAGCGTCAGCCCAGCGTACTTGGCCTTCCACTTGTAGAAGGCGCCTTCGCTCATGCCGTGCCTGCGACACAACTCCCCAGTCTTGGCCCCTGCCTCCGCCTCGTTCAGGACCGCTATGATCTGCTCCTCGGTGTACCTCTTCCGTGCCATGAGCCCTCCTTCCATGTCCTATTTTACCCGGAGGACTCTCTTTGCCACTGCTCCTGTTTTCGGGGGTAAGGTCAGCCCCTCTTTGATCATTGGCGACGACTAGCTCGTATGTGGATCTAGCTCCCGACGGTCTCCATGAGCACAGTGCACCCATCTCCAGTCACATTCCCCGATTCTCCCGACCTAGACTCCTCATACCAACCTTGACGTGAGTATCCTTCACTTGCTCGATGGTGTAAGCCACGCGCTCCAGGCGAGTCTTCAAGGGGATTTCGGGGCCGCTGATCACGGCTGAAGGCCAGGTCGTTGGAGTCAGGGTTGAGCCTCCATGAGAGGCAGTCCACTCTGGGCAGGTAGAGCTGGCGGACATTGATCGCGGACTAGACGAACTCCATCTGAAGCATGAGGACACCTGTATTTGCCCAGTACTCGGCGTGGTAGGCCTTGGTTTGGCAGGAGTGGGGCCGGCCGTCGGTGAAGCCCTCGTTATATTTCACACCATCCCAACCCCTTTTTCATCCTGTGGGAGGATAGTAGAGGCATCCACGGCCTCCCTCATCGTCTCGACGTTGTCGATCTAGGGCGCCTCAGCGATCCCCAAATCGAAAAGGGAGCCGATTAGATACGCTTCGCGCGGGTGCCTGGTACGCGACTTGACCAGCGTCTCTAGCTCGGCGGTGAGCCGGCAGAGTTCGCTCAGTGTCACTTCGTTCAACGCATTGTGTTGCATGTCTATTGAGAAGAAGTCATAGGGATAGCGGTTCAACAGGGTTTCCAGCCTGGATTGATCAGCATCCCGTCCTGGAGAACCGCCAATGGCTACCTCGCCTTTGGGTATGGTTCGTTTCAGTAACTGTTCAGAGTTGATGAGAGAGGAGTAAACTGCCCCATTCAAAGAGCGGATTGAGGTTTTGGGACCGCCAGCATCCAAAGAGGGATGCCAAGACCATTTTACTGGACGTGCCCTGTTCAGACCGTGTGCCGCCACTCATCTTACAGCTAATCACCAAATGCCTCAGGATACGTTCTATAGAGTTGTTTTCGGGGGCAAGTCTGGGTGCGAATTGGTGATTGGGCCTTTTGGGCGGCCTGATGGTTGGTCCTGAGGATGACCCCGACGCTCAGGCCGAACCGATGCAAGGTTTGCAGATACTATTGATCGCCCGAAATGGCAGCCATCCCACCTCCCGCAACGTCATCATCAGACTCACAAGATTGACCTCAAAACGTTGACGCTTCACGCCAGTCTCTACAACTGATCCTGCGTCAGCCGCCGTCTTCTGCATAGTCCTCGCATGCGGGCCTAAATGAAGTGCTCAGTCACCTCCACCAGAGTCTAGGGAAGCTTGATGACTTCTCGCGTACTATGCACCTACGCGCCTGCGCATAAAACCGCGGGTACGGCGTTTTCACAGCCCCTTCCATCCCTGGGCTGGCGCCGCTTGGTGAAGATGCCGAACGAGAGGATCGACGGGGTGGCACGTGAGCAGCACAAAGGCTGGAGACCACCGAGGAGGAGCTTGAGGATATGAAGCGGAGGCTGAAACGCATCTGGTGCGTCATCGTGAACTCCGAGCTCGACATCTCGAACGCAGCCTCCCACATCGGGAAGCACCGGGAGCGCCAGGAACAGCTAGAGATCGTTGCAGATGAGGCGCGGGTGCTACTGGCGGAGCTACGTCAGCCAGCTGCACCGCAAATGCGCCGACCTTATCGGGGAGCTAATCACCTCCGTAACGCAGCAAACATCCGCTCCACCGCCGCCTTCACCAAGACAGAGTGGCCCTGTCAAGCGTCCTAACCCCTGCCTGACATCCCCATTAGTAGAGCGCCCCTATCAATCTCGCCCAGCAGGCTCCCGTTATCAGCGACCACCGCAATCGGTTGTTCGGTCTCGGCCGCCATCGGGATAATCTCTTCGATATATGCATCCGGGTCCGTGGTCATCGCCGGGATGATATTTGCTTCTTCCAGGGACTCCTTCCGTTGGGAGACTAGGGCCTTAGCTTCGTCCTCAGTTAGAATCCCCCGCAGCGTGAAATCGCGTGCTATCAGGAACACGGCGTCGAGGCCGTAATTCTGCATGGTGTGCAGGGCCACGCGAGGGCCCTGCCGTTCGTACATGACCACGTCCGGCTCCCTCATGATTGCCTTCGCCTGAATGACCTTTGCCCTGGATACGTCCCGCACGAAATCGGTTACGTAGTCGTCAGTCGGCAGCGTGACAATCTCCTCGGGCGAACCCTCCTGGATGATCTCTCCGTCCCGCATGATTGCGATGCGATCGCCTATTTTGAGGGCTTCGTTCAGATCGTGAGTTATGAACACTATGGTCTTGTGGAGATCAGTCTGAAGGGAATTGAGCTCGTCTTGCATCTCTCTTCGTATGAGGGGGTCCAGGCCGCTGAAGGGCTCGTCCATAAGCAGCACATCTGAATTGACCGCCAGGGCTCTGGCGAGGCCGACGCGCTGCTGCATCCCGCCGCTCATCTCCCTGGGGTAGTTGTATTCCCAACCCTTGAGTCCCACGGTCTCGATGGCCTCCGCCGCAGCTTGGCGCCTAGCTTCCTTGTCCATGCCCCTTACTTCCAGGCCGTATGCCACGTTGCCCATTACGTTGAGGTGCGGAAGAAGGCCGTAGTGCTGAAAAACCATGGCGATCTTGCTGCGCCGGAATTGCACTAGCTGCTCCAGAGAGTATCTCTGAATGTCCTCACCGTCGAAATATATCTGCCCCGCGCTGATTTCTGTGAGTCTGATGAGGCAGCGCACCAGGGTCGACTTGCCGCTGCCGGACAGGCCCATGACGACGAAGACCTGTCCAGTGTTGACGACGAATGAGACGTCCCTGAGCGCGACAACGACACCCAACTCCTGCCGAATCTCAGTACGACTCTTCGACGCATACTTCGGCTGAAGAGCCGTCTCCGGCTTATCGCCGAATATCTTCCATACGTTGTTGACCTCTATCTGGTGTTCACGTTGGCTCATGGGCGGTATCTCCCGCTGGGGTAGCTTTATCGCACCACGAAGGTGGGCGGAGTTGCCCCAGTTCAGTGGACAGTCAGTGGTTCGACTTGCTGAATGCTGGCCGTATACCTGCTATTTGAGCATGGTAGCCGATGGAAGAATGGCGACGGTGGATCAGGACACGGGGCGTACTGGTCTCGGAGCGCTCAGCGGTGGCTAGCAAACATAGCAGTCTAATTCATGCGATCCGGTGAGCGATTCCTGGCACAGCGTCGCTGTTCCCTTCCAGTCACTCCGGCGACACTCTGTTACAGCACCAACCTGAAGCGCAACATAAAGGTTCTCGATTTTGTCTAGGGCCTGTTAACACTATTAGTCGAATTATGATACAATTCTGGCATGGAAATAACCGAAGTCCAGTTTCAACGCATCGCGCCCCATCTCCCGGTGCAGCGGGGCAATGTCAGCCTTTCGAACCTGCGAGTGCTCAACGCAATCTTGTACGTCGCCGAGCATGGCTGCAAATGGCGGGGGTTGCCGGCCCGGTTTGGCAACTGGCATACCATCTACACCCGCATGAACCGCTGGTCCAAGAGCGGCGTACTGGACCGGATATTCGAACACCTCCAGAAGGAACAGATAGTGCGCATCAAGCTGGAGGCGGTTTCGATGGACAGCACTACCGTCAAGGTCCATCCCGACGGCACGGGTGCGTTAAAAAAAACGGACCCCAGTCCATCGGCAAATCCCGCGGAGGTTGGACTACCAAGATTCATATGGTTGCCGCGGATGCTCGGACAGCTATAACCGTTTTCCTCTCTCCCGGACAGGCCCACGACGCACCGGAGGGGCGCAAGCTGCTGCACCATCTGGGGCCTCAGCATGGGAGCCCGTCTCTGCTGATGGACAGGGCATACGAGGGAAACGAGACCCGCCAGTTGGCGTTGGCGCTGGGGTTCACGCCCGTCGTTCCGCCGCTGAAGAGCCGGATTGACCCTTGGGAATACGACCGGGAGATATACAAGAAGCGCAACGAAATCGAGCGGCTGTTCCGTCGGCTGAAGGGATTTCGCCGCATCTTCTCTCGCTTTGACAAGCTCGACGTACTCTTCCTGGGGTTCATCCTATTCGGGTTCATCATCGATGCACTACGTTAGTGTTAACAGACCCTAGTTTGGTGGACCATTTGGACGATAGACAGTACTATCTTCGAGTTGTCATTGGGCGGCCTGTGGAGCCACCGAGGCCCTTGGCTCGTCCATTGTGGCCCGTTGGAGCGGAAGAACGCAAGTCAACTGCGCGGGCACAGGGCATGGCGTTGAAGGCAGTGACACTTCGGCCAGGAACGCCTTAGACGTAACCCTGCGAGGCCACTCTTCACCGTGTCCGGGCCGCGAAGCGGATATCCGGTATCTCATGAGCGGGCTCATGATGGTGGCCTTAGGTCGATAGTCAGTGCCGCCGCGAGATCGTCCTTGAGATCGTCGGGTACCTACCGCGGCTTGAACTCCAGCAAGTCATCCTTTCGGGGCCGTCCAAGAACCATGCGGTACACGGCCAGTGACCGTCGGAGTGCTACCACCCGGTCGGCGTCCCGTGACAGCGGCTGGATTGGCGAGCGACTCGGAGTGCTACCACCCGGTCGGCGTCCCGTGACAGCGGCTGGATTGGCGAGCGACGCTGAATTCGTGCACCACCTTCTGTGAAAACCCAATGCGGGACGAGCCCACCGTCGTCTGCGAACTCATCATCAGCGAAGCGGGAGGCCAGCTCCACGGGGTGATGTGTTCTGCACGTGCGAGCGCGGCCCTAGCCTCGTCGATTGCCCTCGCCCACGCCAGCTAGCTATTATGAACAGGCGTTGGGAAGTGGGAAGGGGACACTCTGCGGAATGAGGCCCAGGAGTTGTTCACCGATTCACGGCCATCGCCGGTCTGTAGGATAGTGGAAGCGCAGGGGGTGGCCTAGGTCGGAAATCGTGCAATCATACCTGCCACGACCGAAACTCATACCAAAATGATACAAAGTCTGCCTTATTCTCACGGCCATCTTAATATGCCCCTCTTACAAAAATAGAGTGCCAACCGGCCCAATGCTGGGAGGCATTCGCTTGGCACTGTACAGGCGACAACCCGGGCCGGAGACATCCCGTTTGACGGCGGCTTCCGCCGCCGTCACGACCCGAGGACGCCTTCCAGATGGAAACGAAATGAGGAACGCTGGAGGCAAGGAAGAAAGGGCTCCTGACCTTGGCACTCCCGATAGCTCTGGCGATCAACTGGAGCGCATGCGTCCAGATCCTGGTCACCACTGCCCTCCAACTCCCAAGTGGCGAGATAAACGGCGGAACTCTTATCCTCACTTACAACTAACCACTCGACCAGAACTCCGCGCCCCCAACCAGCCCTTCGTCGTCGACTACTTGGACGTGGACCACAACCCGTCAGGAGTATCCGTATCCGGCAAAGGAATATTCCGCGCGAGACTGCCATGTCTTGAAATCCCTTGCGGGGCTGCACTCTACCGCATATCCTAGGGCGGAAGTTTAATGGCCCCGAAGAGCCCTAATTTGGCACCGCCATCCCGCTTGGGACATCATCCAAGCCTGAGGACTCCCCCATCCGGGAATTCCCGGGCCATGGCATTGGTTATCGTGCTCGCCGGAGTGTTGGTTGCGAATGCCATCACGGATGGTCCCGCAAGCCGTTTGGCACATGCGCAAACAGCCGACTCCAACGTAGACTTCGCCGAGAACAGAACGGCCCCAGTCGCCACCTTCTTTGCCTATGACCAGGACGGCGACGCCATTGTGTGGTCCCTGACCGGCCCCGATGCCGACCGGTTCACCATCGATGGCGGCGTGCTGGCCTTCAGCGAGCCCCCCAACTACGAAGACCCGCAGTCTGCGGCAAGGGGCGTGCCACTGGCGGAGAGGAACGTGTACAGGGTTACCATCGAGGCGGGCGGCGGCACGCACGACGTGGCCGTGACGGTCACAGACGTGGACGAGGCGGGAACGGCGAGCATGAACAGGCCGCAGCCGCAGGCCGACCGGCCCTTGGGGGCCAGCCTGTCGGACGAGGACGAGGGGGTCACGTCCGACAGGTGGCAGTGGGCGAGGTCCGTAGACCGCACGACCTGGACGGACGTAGAGGGAGCGACATCTCCGAGGCGGAGTCCGGCGCCGGCAGACGTGGGTATGTATCTGCGCGCATCGGTGATCTACTCCGACAAGTTCGGCCCCGGCAAGACGGCCTCGGCGGTGAGCGCCAGGCGTGTGGAGGCGAGGACCCTGTCCAATGCCGCTCCCAGCTTCGTGGACCGGAGTGGAGATGTAGTTACCACGGTAACCCTGCGCGTCTTCGAGAACACGGCCGTGGGCAGGCCCATAGGACGGCGCGTGTCGGCGACGGACGAAGACGACGACATCCTGTTCTACGAGCTGCTGGACACCCCCGACCTGGAGGATGGCGGCGGCGATGCCCGCTTCACCATCGACAGCGCCTCCGGCCAGATAAGAGTCGGCAAGGTGCTGGGAGCGGACGACGGGGAGCGGGAAGACGTGGACTCGACGGAGGATCTCAACGAGGATCCTGCGCTGCCCCCTGATGAAGATGCCGACGAGGAAGACAACAGCGAGTACGTGCTGCGGGTGCGGGTGAGCGACCCGTCAACCGCCTCGGCTACAGTGAACGTGATCATCAAGGTCACCAACGTGAACGAGCCACCCGCCTTTGGTGAGGACGTGCCGACGGCGCTGAGGGTCAGGGAGAACGCGGACGCGCCGGGCCTCACGTTTGGGGACGACGACAGCCCGGTGGATGCGGAGACCTTCGCCGTCACCGACCAGAACGCTAATGACACCACCTTTACGTACTCGGTGACGGGTGACGACGATGAGGTCCTCGCCTTCGACAGCTCCACCAAGATCCTGGGCTTTATAGCGGACCACAAGCCCAACTTTGAAGTGAAAAGCTCGTACTCGATAACCATTACGGCCCGCTCCCGCGGGCGGTCGACCACCCTGGATGTGACTATCGAGGTGGTGGATACGGAAGACGTGGGAGAAGTTTCCCTGTCCCAGAGGCAGCCGCAAGTGGGCGTCGCTGTACATGCGACGGCCAGCGACCCCGACGGCGGCGTGAGCATCAAGAGGTGGGAGTGGGAGCGGTCGGCTGAGATCACGGTGGATGAAGGAACACCTTCGGCCGAATGCCGGGACGACCCTGACACGCCTTTGGATGTCGTTGATCCAGACGGCTGGACCACGATAGATGGGGCCTCGCTGGCGGTGTACACGCCAACGCCAGCCGACGTGGACAAATGTCTGCGGGCGACAGCGGTCTACACCGACAACATAGATGACGCAGACGAGGAGGCAACAGGAGTGTTGGAAGCTCCCGTGGAGAACAGCAACCCTGCCAACGCCGCTCCGAAGTTCGTGGACCAGGACCTGAACACACCGGGAGACCAGTCGGACAAGACGAGCAGGAAGGTGGAGGAGAACACGGAGGCCGGGCAGAGCATTGGCGTCCCGGTCAGCGCCTTCGACGATGACGACGAGCTGCTGATCTACACCCTGGATGGCGGCGACGCCGCCTTCTTCAGCATGTCGAGGAACGATGGCCAACTGAAGACGAAGGCTGCCTTGAACTTCGAGGCCAGGAACAGTTACGGCGTGGTGGTGACCGCCACCGATCCGTCGGGAGCCGCGGACAGCATACAGGTTACTGTCAACGTCACCGATGTAAACGACCCGGTGCGTATAACCGGAATCCGGTCGGTACGCTACTCCGAGAACGATACGGCCCCGATAGCCTCTTTCACGGCATTTGACGAGGGAGAACATACCATCAGGTGGTCGGTAAGTGGCCGTGATGAAGACCTGTTCACCATCGATGACGGCATGCTGGCTTTCAGGAAGCCCCCCAACTACGAAGACCCCCAATCTGCGGCAGATTCCGCGCTGTTGTCGGTGAGGAACGTGCACCGAGTAACCGTAGAAGCTGCCGGCGGCACGCGCAACGTGACCGTGACGGTTACAGACGTGGACGAGGCGGGCACAGCGAGGATAGACAGGCCGCAGCCGCAGGTCGGCAGGCCTCTCTCGGCCAGCCTGTCGGACGAGGATGACGGGGTGGAGGACGAGAGGTGGCAGTGGGCAAGGTCAGAGGACGGAAGGACATGGACGGACATAGAGGGAGCCACATCGCCAGGGCGTCGGCCGGCGCTGGCCGACGTGGGCATGCACCTGCGTGCGACGGTCACCTACTCCGACAAGTTCGGCGCCGGCAAGACCGCCTTGGCGATGAGCGCCTATCCTGTGGAGGCGACGACCCTGTTCGATGCCGCTCCCTCCTTCGCCGACCAGGATGACGATGAGTCCACTTCCTACATCGACGTCACCCGGTCCGTCGCGGAGAACACGTCTGTGGGCATGCCCATAGGCGAGCCGATATCGGCGACGGACGCCGACGAGGATATCCTGTTCTACGAGCTGCTGGACACTCCCGACCTGGCAGATGAAGACGGCGTTGCGCGCTTCACCATCGACAGCCTTTCCGGCCAGATAAGGGTCGGCAAGCAGCTGGGCGCCGACCCCGGCGAGGCCGACGAGGAAAACAACGGCGAGTACGTCCTGCGGGTGAGGGTGAGCGATCCGTCGATCGCCTCGGCCACTGTGAACGTTATCGTCAGGGTCACCGAGGTGAACGAGGCCCCTGCCTTCGATGATGACGCGCCGACGCTGCTAAGCGTAGTGGAGAACGCGGACCCGCCGGTCATCACGGTTGGGCACCGCGGCCTCCCTATTGATGCCGATACCTACGCCGTCACCGACCAGGACGGCAGCGTCACCGGCCCTGACGGCTATGACGACACCACCTACACGTACTCCGTTTTGGGCGCCGACAGCGATGACTTTGCCTTCGACCCCGCCGGCAAACTGACTTTCATAACGGGCCACGAGCCTGACTTCGAAGATCAAAGCTCGTACTCGATAACCGTCGTCGCTCACTCCGGTGAGGGCTCCCGCAGGCTGTCGACCACCCTGGATGTGACCATCGAGGTGGTGGATGGGGAAGACCCAGGAGCGGTGGTGCTGTCCCAGAGGCAGCCGGAGGTGGGCGTCGCGGTGCATGCCACGGCCAGTGATGACGATGGCGGCGTAACCATCAAACGGTGGATGTGGGAACTGTCCGACGAGGTTGCGGTGAACGACAGGGGAGCGCCGTCGGCCGAGTGCCAGGACGACCCTGACACGCCCGGCATAGATGCCGTTGGCGGCTGGAACAGGATCGCCGGGGCCTCAGCAGCGGTCTACGCCCCGAAGCTGGTCGACGTGGGCAGGTGTCTGCGGGCGACGGCGGTCTACACCGACAACGTAGGCCGCGCTGAAGAGCAGGCAACGGGAGTGTTGGAAGTCCCAGTAGGGCGACACGGGTCTTCTGGCGCTGGTCAGGCATCAGACAGCGGTTTTGTTAATGCGGCGCCCCTCTTCCCTGACCAGGACTTCACCACTGAGGGCGTACAGTCCGATATGACGAGCCGGGAGGCGCCCGAGAACACGGAGGCGGGGCGGAGCGTCGGAGCTCCGGTCAGAGCCCATGACGACGACGGTGATCTGCTGATCTACACTCTGAGTGGCGCCGACGCGGCATCCTTCGACATAGGGAGGAACAATGGCCAGCTCAAGACGAAGGCTCCCCTGAACTACGAGGCCAGAAACAGCTACACGGTGGTGGTCACTGCCACCGACCCGTTTGGCGCCATGGACAGCATAACGGTGACCATCAACGTCACCGATGAGGACGACCCGGCGGTAATAACGGTGAATACGGAGTGAGCACGACGGTGGTCCCTGAAGGAATGGCCCGCGTGGGTGGAAGTGAGTGTCTGCACAGTACAAGAACGAACCTCAACCAGAGGATTCTTGACTTCTGCGAGTTGGGTGGAGAGGGTAATAATATTTAGCTACAAATAAGCTCCGTATTGAGACTGCTTACCACACTCGGTACCACAATATCGACGGATTTAACAGGGAACCTGCGGTACTCCCCGAAAGGTGGACCGTGTGCCCGGCTGCAAGCCACGACAGTTCACGGAGTCTCCTGTTCGAGCCTCTTCTGGTGGGCTGGACTTGACGAAATCAAGAACCGAGGCCGATTCCGACATCACTCCGTCGCTCGGCATGGGGACCGTGTACGTCAGCGTCGCCTCGTCTCCCATCACCTCGATGCCCTCCACGAAGTTGCGGATGAGCGCCTTCCGCTCGGGGATCGTCCCGTCCTTCAGGAAGTCACGGAAGTCCGCAACGTACCGCGCTATCTCCTCGGTGTTCGGAAGCTCGACCCTCCTCTGCTCAAGCTGGGTCTCGGCGTCCTCTCTCGCAGCCTCCAGCTGCTCCTCACGGTGCCTCAGAGACATGATGCGGGGCGACAGGACCTCAAGGGTCAACTCGCTCGTCTCAATGGCCTCGTAGAGCTTCTCAAGACGCTTCCTCACGTCGGATAGCTCGGCCTCGACGACCTCCAGCCTGCCGGACAGCTCCCCGGCCATGGCGTCGATCTCCTCGGCCACCAGCGTCACCAGCGCCACGATGGTCTCCTCGTTCAGAATCCGCTCCCTGATCTTCTCCACCACGAACGTCTCCAGCCTCGGGGCGTTCAGGTAGCGGGCGCTGCACGTCCCCGCTCCCTCCCTGAACAGGGTGCCGCAGATGTAGTAGGCGAACTGGCCGCTCTTGGCTCCCTGGGCCGAGTAGGGCCTGCCGCACACCCCGCACTTGAGCAGTCCGCTCAGCAGGAACTTGCTCCCAACTCTACCGGGCCTCTGCACCTTGGGGGCGCGCTCACTCATCGCCTGCTGCACGTCCTCGAACAGCTCTCTCGACACCAGGGCGGGCCACGCTCGCTCAACACGCACAGGGTCCTGGGCTTCCTGGCCCTTGCTGGCCTTGCCCCAGACGGCGGTGCCTGTGTACGCCTCGTTTCGCAGCACGTAGTGGAGCGTTCCCTTGTACCAGTGCTTGCCACGGTTGGTGATGCCCCTCTCGTTCAGCTCCTTGCATAGCTCCTTGAGGCCGCTGCCCCGCAGGGACTTCTCGAATAGCTCCCTTACCACCGGGGCGGTGGCCGGGTCAACCTCCAGGGTGGGGCGCTCCTTAGCCCCGTCGCTGACCTTGATCTTCCTGTAGCCGAAGGGGGCGTTGGAGCCGAGGAAGAAGCCTCTCGACGCGGCCTCCCTCATTCCCCGGACGACCTCCTGGGCAAGATTTTCGCTGTAGTATTCGTCCACGCTCTCGATGATTCCCTCAAGGAGCCTGCCGGTGGCGTTGTCCTCGGCCTGCTCGGTGATGGACACCACGCGGATGCCCTTGCGCCGCAGCTGGGATTTGAAGGCGACGGCGTGCTCGCGCTTGCGGGTGAAGCGGCTGAATTTCCAAACGAGAATCACGTCGAAGGGGGCCTTCGGCTTGCCGCCCTCCTCGATCATCTCCCTGAACTGGGGCCGGTCGGCGACGCGGCCGCTCTCGGCCTCGTCCACGTACTCGCGGGCCACGGAGTAGTCGTTGGCCTTGGCGTACTCCTTGAGCGCCCGTAGCTGGGCGGACACGGACAGGTCCACGTCCTGCCGGTCGCTGGACACCCTGGCGTAGAGCGCCGCCGGCGTGAGCGGCTGTAGGTGATTCTTCTTCATTGCTTCCTCCTCTGCAATCGTCTGTCTCTCGGTCGTGTCGTCCAATCCTGCGACGCCCTCAAGCGGCGTCGTTCGCTCCAGGCCCTGCTGCGGCCTGAAGTCTGAGTCCCAGTGCGCGCACCACCTTCAGCACGGTGGCGAACTCCGGGTTCCCGTCGGCTGACAGCGACTTGTACAGGCTCTCCCTGCCCAGCCCCGTCTCCTGCGCCACCAGCGCCATCCTGCGGGCGCGGGCGATGTCTCCGAGGGTCGCCATGATAAGGGCCAGGTCGCCCTCCTCCAGCGCCACGCTCAGGTATGCCGCCATGTCCTCCTCGGTCTCAAGGTGCTCAGCCGGGTCCCACGGCCTTGTCTGCGTCTTTGCCATAGCTGCCTCCCTACAGTCCTCTCGCCAGCTCCAGCGCCCTTCGTATGTCCCGCTCCTGGCTGTCCTTGTCGCCTCCGGCCAGAAGGACGACCAGGGCCTCCCCCCTCTGCGCGAAGTACACCCGGTAGCCGGGTCCGTAGTCGATTCGAATCTCCGAAACCCCTTCGCCCACCGGCCTCACGTCGCCGGGGTTGCCCAGTGACAGCCGCCTGATGCGGTTGTCGATTCTCACCCTAGCCTGCCTGTCCCGAAGCCGTCTGAACCAGCGGGCATAGGCGTCGGTCTGGCGAATCTCGACCATCACCCTATTGTAGGCCACAGGATACCTAGAACGCAAGAGGGAATGGCCGATTTCGGCGAGAACACGGGCCAAGCAGGGCACGCACACAGCCCCCCTCACAGGGCGCAAGATTCGGGGGAGCGGCGGCGGCGTCACGCCCGTGTACAGGAGAATGCACGGGGCGGCAAGTTGCAGAATGAGCGATTCTGTAGCTGAAATCGGGGTGGACGGGGCATTGTGTCACATTGGAGTAAGCAATCCGATTCCTGTGCTCCTTCCACGGTCATGGGGCAGTGTCAGCTACGAAGTGGGGAAGGTGGAACATGGCGGTTTGCGGGGTTGATGGGGCAGCGGCAGCTACGAAGTGGGGAAAGTGGAACACAAACACAGGGAGCGGCGGAAGATGGTTCCGTGAGCCGCTCAATCCCCTTCCTCGCCCTCCGTTGGTGGCCTGGGCGCGGCTGTGGACCGGGACTCCAGACGCCGCAGGTGAGAGCGGGCGATGATCCGGGCAAGGATGCGCAGACCGCGCCGCAGCGTCTCCTGCTGCTCGGCGGTGTACGCCGTCGCCCGTTGGTCTCTCGATGGGTTCCGTCCGTTGGCCCTTCTCATTCCGCTCCCAGTCGTGGTTCCCGACGCCAACCGTGCGGTCGTCGGAGCCGTCGTGTTTCGGCGTCCTCCCTCCAGTGTGAACGGCGAGATGGCCGCTCGGAACCTCCCATGAGGGGGTGCATGTATGTCCCCCGCCATATATGCACCCCCGGGCGAGGATCCGCAGTCCACGCCGCACTGCCTCCCGCTGCTCGGCGGAGTGTGCCGTCGCCCGGCGGTTGGTCGATGGTCTCCGCGCCCACTCGTGCACCTCCCTGCCGTCTGCCGCAACTCATCGGAGCGCGGCTCTCGCAAGTGAGTGTGCACAATCGCAACGCTGAATAAGACCCCTCTTAGCTCTGCGCAGGGATGAGGGGTGCTATAGGCTCTCTTTTTTTCGGCCCCTTCCTCGCAGTAGTGGGGGTGTACAGGAGTTTGAGTTTTGTAACTGAGCGCCAAGAGTTGTGATTTCGTAGCTGAAACAGGGGTAATAGGCCCCTCTACAGGACGTAAGCAGTGAACACTTTTAGAAAGGGTGCGTTCCGGACTGCAATGACATCGCCAAACGTGGGGAATGACATGAGCGGTCCGGTTGGAGCGGGGTCCCAATGACATTTGGCCCCCGAAAAGGCGATTGAAGTGGGGGTGCGTTACGTCTCCCGAATATGTGGCTGGAGACCGGAGTGACGGGCCGGCAACGCTTCCTCTACCTCAGCACGAACCACCACAGGAGAACGCTGCCGATCAACAGCACGAGCAGCACCAGGGCGATCACGTGGACGACGTTGAGCACGCCCTTCGTCACCTTGTGGTCGGAGACCTCCTGCCGGTGCGCCATCTCAAGCTTCACATACGGCCCTCTGGCGGTGGCTGCGGCCTCCCTGGCCTCGTCTCGCTCCCGCTCCAACTCGGATGCCCGAAGGTTCAACTCGGATACGCTCTGCTCCAACTCCCGCACGGTCCGCTCAAGCTCATGCTCCCTGGCGACGGCCCGGCGCAGCAACTCCTCGTCGGTGATGTACTCCCCCGCCATCCGCACGAACACCCGGCGGCCCTCCCTGCGGACCTCCACCTCCCCCTGCCTGATCTTCCGGTCCAGGGTCGAGAGGGAGACCTCCAGTTCCTCCGCAGCCTCCGCCTTCGTCACCCAGCGGACGGGCTCATCCATCGTTTCTCCCTCCCTATCGGCTGACACGTCAGGGTTCCCAAAGTGCAATCAAGTTGTCATCAGACTCGCCAGGTATTTTAGCATGGCTTCCCATTTTGTACCCTGACCGGTCAGGCGACACGTCAACCCCGTTTCATAGCTAAAACAAGGGTGATTTGGGGGTCGGCAGACCCCGGAAATCGGCCCGGTTGTGCCATTTTGTACCCCCCAGACAGCATAGAGTGGAGATAGGGACGTATCGTCGCTATCTATCCCCCCCTACAGGACTCGGACGCATCCGGTGGTAGAGTGAGTCCCACTGGTAGGCTCTCAGTGCGGACAGGGGCAGTCGGGGAGACTCCGGTTCCCACAGTGGACGCCATGACCGTCCGAGTATTCCTGCGGTGGACAGAGCGGGTATGCACGACACGAAGATGGGCAGGGACATCCGGCTCATGCGGGCTGCGGTGCGCACGTAGGTGTCCTCGACCTCCTCGGTGTCCACGACGAACAGGGTGACGGGGTACGGCGGCTGGTCGTCCTTATGCTCGGGTGACCAGTAGTAGTCCTCGTATGGACTCAGGCGGGCGATGACTCCCCTGGGGTGACGGGCTCGCAGCTCGTACTCGAAGTAGAAGGGTATCTGAAGGCCCTGGGCGGTCATCTGCCCCACGGCGTCGGGTGCGATGGCGGAATCGCCCCAGTTGTAGGTTCGGTCGGACCGGGCGGTGGGGACGGACCACGCCAGCTCGCTGCCGGGGTCGGCCCTGGCCTCGGCCTGAAGCTGCGACAGGAACCAGGTGATGCCGTCTGCGTGCTTCGTCTGCCTCGCCCACGTCTCGATGCGGTGGCCCACGTGACGCCTGCGGACCTGTTTGTCGGTGGTTAGGGCGGTGCTCCAGATGCCCTGCGTGGTGGGCAGCTGGGCGCGGTCCCTGTGGGTGATGTAGCGTATGCCCTCGGCGGACAGCGTGTAGCGAACGTCTCCGCGCTTTCCTCTCTGTTCGACCAGGCCCCAGGCATCGACGAGGCTGCGCATCATCTGGCTGACCCGGCCATCGGAGACGCCGAGCCAGGTGGCAAGATGCTCACGGGGGATCATCGGGTGGTCGGTGATTAGGTCCAGCGTCCGCTTCTCCGACGGGCTGACGCCGAAGGCTGGCGCAGCCCCCGCCATCCGCTCGGGGTCGGGAATGGACGCACGCTTCCGCTCCGGCGACTGAGGCCCTCCGCCTGGCTTGCCGTAGGCGCTCACCGTCTCCAGCGTGTAGTCCGTGAGTCCGAACAGCCCCGTGGGTTCGCACCAGAGGCGCAGGTCCCGTCTTTCGAGGGCGTCCCTGGACTCCACGGCAACGTAGCAGTCACGGAGGTCGTTGTTGATGCAGAACCTCGCCGTCCGCCGAAGCTCCCATGCGCTCGGCACAAGGATCAGGACGGTGCCGGGACGGCGGCTATAGTCGTACTGCGCTATGGCTCTCAGCCGGTCGTAGAGAGACCGGCGACGCAGGGCGAGGCCCTGGCGCACCACGCCGACGCTGCGGCCGTCGTGGAGCGTGATCGTGGCATCGAAGCGCCCCCTGCGGTGGCACTCCACGCGGGACCGGAGCCCGCCGATGCAGGGGGAGAGTGAGGCGGCGAGACGGTAGACGCTGGCCACCACGTCCATCCGGCGGATGAGCAGCGTCAGCCACTCCCTGGACATGGGGTAGGCCCGCACGAAGTCCGAGGGCGTGTCGAAGCCGAGGACCCCGGCAGCTTCTCCGATGCCCTGGGCCGTCAGGTGGTATCTCTGGCTCGACGGCAGGTGGGCGGTGCCGTGGCTCACACGTCCGGTGATGCCGTCTGCCAGCAGGCCGGTCAGGGCTCGGTGAACCGTGGCGTGCGGCTCGCCCAGGATGAGGGCCAGCTCCGCCGAATCGACGAACGGCGTCCGGCTGAGAGCGTCGAGCAGCTGTCGTTCGGATAGCGCCATGTTTCGAGCGTAGCAAAGGACGGGCAGAGTGCGCAGCCGTCACATGTCAGTGCCAGTTATGAGAGAAGTGCCTGTTCCGGCTACGCCAGGAGCGCCGGGAACTAGTTGCCGAATAGCAACAACTTAACACAGCCCTGGTTCTGTCCGAAATTCCGGTTCCATCTCAGTTAACGCGCCGTAGATTCTTCAGAATGTGCGGAGCAGCCGGCCTTATTGCACGCTCTGACGGTGTAGGTGGTCGCAATGAACTGGAAGAAATGACTGCGCGGACGGTCGTCGTAATAGCTCGTTCTTGGGGCGCTCACTACCGCATCCAAGTGAAACGCGCGACCGTCTCCTCGCTGATAGACCTCATAGTAGGTCGCGCCATCGACCTTTCCCCAGGTGACTCTCGCTTCATCAGTGCCGACCACGTCGACCTTCTCCGCCTGAATAGTGGGAGGGGAAGGGATATCGACAAGGCCGACCGCCTCTGTCAGACCCGCTACTCGTCCGGGCGATGAACACCCCGTTTCGTTGCATGCGCGCACCTCGTAGGAGTAAACGGTGCTGGGCTGCAAACCATCGTGTGTGAACCCGAAGTACGCCTTGGACGGCGTGGCTTGGCCATATCCGTCCCAGCCCCAGCAGAAGACCGTGCCGTCGGTCCTCACCCCGCAGGTGTGAGTCTTCCCGGCGCTGACGGAGGCGAACTCCCCATCGGGCGGCGTAGCTCGGCCAGATCCGTTCGAGCCCCAGCATTCCACCGTGCCGTCGGTCCTCACCCCGCAGGTGTGAAAATCCCCGGCGCTGACGGAGGCGAACTCCCCATCGGGCGGCGTGGCTCGGCCAAATCTGTTCGAGCCCCAGCATTCCACCGTGCCGTCGGTCCTCACCCCGCAGGTGTGCCGGTATCCGGCGCTGACGGAGGCGAACTCCCCATCGGGCGGCGTGGCTTGGCCAAATCTGTTCGAGCCCCAGCATTCCACCGTGCCGTCGGTCCTCACCCCGCAGGTGTGAAAATTCCCGGCGCTGACGGAGGCGAACTCCCCATCGGGCGGCGTAGCTTGGCCATATGCGTCAGAACCCCAGCAGAAGACCGTGCCGTCGGTCCCCACCCCGCAGGTGTGATCCTCCCCGGCGCTGACCGAGGCGAACTCCCCATCGGGCGGCGTAGCTTGGCCATATGCGTCAGAACCCCAGCAGAAGACCGTGCCGTCGGTCCTCACCCCGCAGGTGTGCCGGTATCCGGCGCTGACGGAGGCGAACTCCCCATCGGGCGACGTAGCTTGGCCAAATCTGTTCGAGCCCCAGCATCCCACCGTGCCGTCGGTCCTCACCCCGCAGGTATGAAGATCCCCGGCGCTGACGGAGCGAAATTTTCTGTCAGCGGGAATTTTCATCGTGTTAGTGTTGCCGCCCGCCGGGTCGTCCGCGGTACTGCGCCGCAACTCAAAGTACTGAATAATGTCTTCAGCCGACGTACCAGCTCTCCACCCAATCGTTATCGATTCGGAGGTCCTCCCCGTGACGTGGACGCTGAGAGAAGCATCCAGAGGCGTTGCCGTGGGGACAGGCGTCACTGTCGGCGTTGGCGTTGGCGTTGCCGTGGGGACAGGCGTCACTGTCGGCGTTGGCGTTGCCGTGGGGACAGGCGTCACTGTCGGCGTTGGCGTTGGCGTTGCCGTGGGGACAGGCGTCACTGTCGGCGTTGGCGTTGCCGTGGGGACAGGCGTCACTGTCGGCGTTGGCGTTGCCGTGGGGACAGGCGTCACTGTCGGCGTTGGCGTTGCCGTGGGGACAGGGGTATAGGTCGGTTGGGGTGTAGACGATGGCTCCGGAGTGGGCGTGAGTTCAGGCGTGACTGCCTGTTCGGGCGTATGAGTGGGCTGTGGTGTAGGCGTCGGCTCGGGCGTGTACGTCGGTTGCGGCGTCGGATCGATGGTTCTCTCTTCGGGACGGTCGCCGGTACCTGGGCTCTCGGCGGTAGGAGTCGGTGTGAGGATGTTAGTGGAGACCAGCTCGGGCACTGGAGTCGGACTTGGGTCGCCCCCGAAGATGCCGCAGGATACGGTCACCAGCAGAACCAGCGCCAATATAGCCAGACGTGCTGAACTCTTGGCTGCCGCGCTCACCATGAGTGTCCTCCACGGTCTGAATAGTCGGCGCACGGCCCTAGGATTATTCACGTCTTACCTCCTCTGAACTGCCTCTTGTTCCTTTGTTCTTGCATCGAGTTCTTTAAAGAAACATTCTCAATGGACCTGCGCCAGTCACCTGTGCGCACGGTTGGCCCTTCTTCATTAGAGTGGGAGCGACGCGCTGTTCGCCCCGTCACTATGGCGGCGTGGCCTGGCCATCCTCGTTGGAGCCCCAGCATTCCACCGAGCCGTCGGTCTTCACTCCGCACGTGTGGAACAAACCGGCGCTGACAGAAGCGAAGGGACCGCTGGGGGGTGTCGCTTGGCCATCCTCGTTGAGTCCCCAGCATTCCACCGAGCCGTCGGTCCTCGCGAGGCATGTGTGCAAGGCCCCGGCACTGACCGCAGCGAAGGCGTTCGTCGGCGATTGGGCAGAGCCCAGTGTGGACTCAACCGTATCGGTAGGGGCAGAGGTAGGCGTGTTGGTCGGCACGGGGGCAGTGGCCGTTGGTTCCAACGCCGCGCCGCCTGAAGGAGTGAGTGTAGGCGTGGGCGTCGCTATCTGGGTGGCCGTGGCCGTTGGTGTCGCAGTTGGAACGGACATGGGTGTGGGCGTAGACGTCGCTGTTGCGGTCTGCTCCGGCGTGGGAGCGGACGAGTCGCTACAGGCGCTCAGGACGACGGCAATGGCCAGCACCGCCAGGACTGAGAGCCAGCGGATACGAAGAAATGATACGGTCATTTCGGTTGTAACCTCCCCATACAACTCCTACGACCCGATCAGGATCAGTCGAAGTAGTCCCAACCTATGCCAGGCACCCACCGGTAATGTTCGTTTGAGGGGGCAAAGCCCATCATTACCATAACTGCGGGACCAAGAGGCAAAATAAGCAACGCCCAGAAAGCGGTCCAGGAGGAATGACCGGCATCCCGACAGCGCCCAGCCATCACGGCAAACAAAAAGTAAAACGCGGACGGAAGACCCAGAAGCCCGATAATAAATGCCACCCAGCCTGAGGATTCCGCAACCTCAACGACCGTCACCATCAGAACCATCACGACAACCCAGATCACCACCAACGAAATCCAGTATTCCGTACGTGTGACAGTACGCCTCAGGAGCAATATATCTCTCAGTTCCAACAAATCACTCATGCTTCCCCTCCATCAATCAGGACCGGCAGCGGATCGTCCGGGCCGCCGACCTCACCCGTTTGATGTGCTCCACACACTTTGTCATCTCTTGCCTCCCTTGACCCGCCTGGCACTGACGAGGCTGAGTACGTGTTGGACTCAGCTATTTGGGCATCAGCAGGTTTTCATTGTTGGACACGATGCTCTGCCAAATCGAGGGGAACTCGGTGCGCAACCTGGCGATCAGCGCTCTCCCGTCACTCCAGACCTCGCTCTGTGGAAAGTACTCGGTCCAGGGCTGCCCCGTTGCTATGCTCTGCCCGTTGGCCAACATCTCCTCCAGGCCTTGCACATTGCGGTTTGCCACATCCTCGTCCTCGTAGACAAAGACCAGGATAGTTAAGAAGCCGTCTGAGTCCTTTGCAACACCCGTCCCCAGGGCGCTGTAGTAATCTGGGGTATCTTCTGCTTCCATTCCTAGCTCGGCCCGCGCTTTCTCTAGCTGGGCCCGCTCTTCGGCACTGAGGAGGGAATCAAGAGGGTCGGTAGTAAACCTCTCCACATCCCCAAACAGTATCGCCGAATAGACGCCGAGATTCTGCAATTCGCCAGCGGCCAGTGCCATGTCCGGATCGTCTGCAAGGGAGTCCCTGTTATCACGATAGGTGTCGATCAAGGACCTCATTTTCTCTGTCTCAAGTGTTCTGAAGACAAGAGAGTCCAGGACGGCTATCCGGCTACCTCTACCGAAGCCATCGAATGCCGGCGGCTGGAATATCTTTTTAAAGTCCGGCTCAAGGCCGTCCTCTCCCCAACTGTAGAAACTAATTCCCGAATGTTCGTGTATCTCGGGTTCCTCGCACTCGGTGCAGCGGGACAGCGAACTCTCGGTGTCCTCGGGATCAATCCGGCCAGATGCAACCTCCAGTACATAGGGTGGTTCTCCAGCCAGGATGCTCTGCTCCATGTCCCCAATGTCGAAGCCCAGATAGTCGCTTGGTTTCAGTTCTCGTATGGCATTCCAGCTGAATCCGCTTATCCAGGGGCCTTCGGCCAGTCCTGTTGGGGTATCGAGTGAAATAAAGAGTTCAAACAGGTATTCTTCCAGGTCCTCGTCGCTGGCGTCCTCCGCCGGGGCCTGAATGCCGTTGGCTTCCCGTGCCAGGGCGTAGTTGTTGAATGAAACGAAGGCGCGGCTTTCTTCGTTGAGCGGGATGAGGGTCATGAGCTCGATAAAACGTCCCTGCGGCGGCAGGCCCGAGGCATCATCGGTGGCGGATTGGCCGTCTCCGCAGGCGGAGAATATGGCGGCTAGGAGCAGGACGACGGTGATGGTCAGAACTGTCAGGATAGTGATTCGGTGGATACGAAAAGACGATACGGTCATTTCGATTGTCTCCCCTCGGATTCTGAAAGGAACCGAGACCCCATCAGCCATTGGGCTATCGGACTCCTGTGACGTGGTCCAAGGAAACTAGCCGCCCGGGAGGATGAGGCGAAGGAACGGAGGTGTTTGCCGTAACCTGTGTCGTCATCATATCCAGAGCGATGGGACCCTCGCTTGACTCGCCTTGATTCTGTCCAACTAACCGGGTTCACCATAGATCTGCCTTTCAACTTCCCCGATGTCTATCTTCTTGGTCCCAATCGTCCTGGGGGAGACGATGCCTCCGGAGAATATGAGCTGCATTGCCTCGGGGACCGAGAGGTCCGTGTCCAGAACGTCTTCCGGAGGCATAAGCACGACGAATCCCGAGTTAGGGAGCGGCGCGGTGGGGACGTAGGTCATTATCAGCCTATCCCCATCAACTGCGTCCGTTATCCCCGTTAGAAAGCCCAGGCTCCAGGCATTGGCCCTGGGAAATTGGACGAGCACCACTCGCTTGAAGCCGGTGACACTCGTGCCAGAAAAGGACTCGATCAGCTGTCGGTTGGCAGAATAGATCGTCCCGATGAGAGGTATGCGTAATAGAGCTATCCGTGTCCGGTCCACCGCCATCCTACCAATTCCGAACGTAGCAAAGGCCCCGAGCATGTAAACAATGATCACCGCAGCAACAACTCCGGGCCCGGGGAGCGTCCATCCGATGCCAAACTGTCCGAGAAGCCACTCAATCCAAGGCCCCAGGACCCCGTCCACGAGGTCGAACAGGAAGCGGATGATCACATATGTAATGGCCACCGGAACGAGAAGCAGCAACCCGCCTACCAGGGATTGGCGGATATGCCTTATCAATGAGTTGCGTATGCTCTTTAGAGTCATGTTAGGTTTGGCTGGAGCGTACTTAGCTGCGACCCATTGATGGACAGATCGCAGAAATCTTGGTAGCGAACCTGATACCGATCTGGCAGGGCGGAGACAACAGAACCCCAGACTTCCCAGGCTGGTGCTTTTTCATCCCCGGTTGGCTGGTTACTCCACAGCGCCCGCCTCGGTGAGAATCCTCGCTACTTCAAGGTTGCCTCTGCCCTTCGCCGCTGTTAGCGCTGAGGTTCCAGACCAGTCTCTTGCATTCACGTCCGCCCCGGCCTCCACCAGAATCCGCACGATTTCAGGATTGGGCTCAAAGCCCGTAGCCGCCTGGAACAGGATCGGGTCCCCATATTCGTGTTTGAAGTTCACGTCAGCTCCGGCATACACCAATATCCGGACGATTTCAGGGTCGGCTAGGGAGTACGTAACCGCCTGGTACAGTATCGAACGCCCGTCGTCATCTATGGCATTAACATCTGCCCCGGCATCCACCAGAATCCGCACCACTTCGGGGTTGGCCCGAGAGTCCGTGACCATCTCGTACAGAATCGAACGTCCTTCGTAAATTATTTCGTTGACATCGGCCCCGGCATCCACCAGCACCCGCACCACCTCTGGGTTGGGGTCAGAATTCCTAGCGGCCTCGTACAGGATCGAACGCCCGTCGTCGTGTTTGAAGTTCACGTCGGCGCCGGCATCCACCAATATCCGCACGATTTCCGGGTCGGGGTCAAACTCTACGGCTTCATACAGGACCGAACGTCCAAAGTTATCTATGGCATTAACATCCACCCCGCCATCCACCAAAACCTGAACGATTTCAGGGCCGGCCCGCATAACCGCATTGTTTAGGATTGACTCTCCGCCAGAGGCTTTGGCGTCAACGTCCACGCCAGCTTCGACCAGATGCCGAACCGCCTCAACATCTCCGTCGGCAACAGCACCGTACAGGCCCGACGCCGTAGTCGGATACCTCTCTTCGACAGCCTCCGGAAAATGTCCTTCTTCGACAACCGTGACCCCTTCCGTCGCCTTAGCTCCAGCGTCAACAAGTATCTGAATGATTTCGGAGTTGCTATTCCACTTCGCCATGTCGAGTAGCGAACCTCCCGACGGGTCCGAGTTCCAGAGGTTGTCCTTCAGGTTGACATCGGCTCCAGCGTCAACGAGCAATCTAACGACCTCAGTGTGCCCATACGACACGGCCGTCCAAAGGGCTGCGCCTGCGTCAACATCCGATCCCGCGTCAACTAGAAGTCTCACCACGTCAGCATTCCCAAGCTCGGCGGCCCATTTGATGATGGGACTCCCGAAGTCGTTCCTTGTGTCAGGGTTCGCGCCAAGTTCCAGCAAAGCCCCGACCATCTCGGGATTCCCCCCTTCGATTGCACGGTGCAGAACAGAACGTCGGTTACGACCTATCGCGTTAACGTCGGCGCCCTCCTCCGCCACAAGCGACCGGAGCCTTTCCGGGTTTCCCTCTGAAACAGCGTCGGACAGGAGTTCAAAGTCGTACCTGTGGCTGGTGATTACTATCCGCTTGTCGGGAGCATTTACCGTGGCCGGAGTGTTCGATTCCTCGAGAGTGAAGTTACCCTCTGGGGAGCTGAAGTTCGCGGATAGAGCGGCCGCGGCTATAAACCCCGGTATCTCTCCATCATCCAAAGCTCTAAAGAGGCTTTCAAAGGTCGCGGGGCTGTCGGATTCCTGCCAGAGCAAGTCACGCACGACTATGCGGCCTCTGGCGTCATGGGCCAGAATGTAGCGTCCGCCGCCTACACAAAAGCTGTCCTCTGGAAACCTCAAGCCCCTGCGGCATTTCGTGGCTTGATCGAGCAATCCCGTCAGCTCTTCGTCGTCGTTATCCAACGCCTCCACGGTGCTGTAGGGAATTGCGGTGGAGACCCGCACGTAGATATCATTGATTTCCAGGCCGTTTTGCATCGCGAGCTTGCGCAATTCCTCCGGCATCAGCGCAAAGTCATTGCCCCGTAGGTTCAACCACCGCAAACTGGTTAGTCCACCCAATTCAGCCGGCAAATCACCCGTCAGTTGATTGACCGCAAGGTCCAGACTCTCCAGGTTAACAAGGCTGCCCAACTCGGAAGGTATCTCCCCAGTGAGCAAATTACGTCTGAGAGATAACCCTTCCAGATTGACCAGGTTGCTCAGCTCCGAGGGAATCTCCCCGCTCAGTTGGTTAGAACCCAAGCTTAGCTGCCTCAGACTGGTGAGATTGCCTAACTCCGCAGGTATCTCGCCAGTCAGCAAATTAAGTCCGAGTTTCAGTCCTTCCAGATTGACCAGATTGCCCAACTCCGAAGGTATCTTCCCGCTCAGTTGGTTAGCGCCAAGATCCAACCACCTCAGGGCTGTGAGACTGCCCACCTCGGGAGGTATCTCACCGCTGAACAGGCTGTTGCTCAGAAGCAGCCCGACGATGCGGCCATTCTCGTCGGGGATGACCCCGAAAAATTCTTCCTCCGGGGGCACGTCCCAAATTGATTCGGCGTCGTCCGCCCACCCTGGCCGCTCTCCGAAGGCTTCGTACAATGCGACGAGTGCATCCAGGTCTTCCCGTGGCGACCCCGGGATTGGGAGTGGGTCAGCTTCTCCGTTCCTGCTGTCCCCGGGCTTTGCCGTGGGCTGTCTTTCTATACCGCTCCCCCCGGACCCGGTGGAGTCGTCGCTGCAGGCCGCCAGTGCCACCGCCAGAACCGTCGCTAGGAGTAGCGTTGCAAACCAACGCAAAGGAGCCTCCACTGTCTGAATGCGCACCAACGGAGCCTTAGAGGCAGCCGGCATCGGCCAGGATTTGACGGGTCGCAGGAGAGAGGTCTTCCTTGGTTCGTTCAATCTCATCCTCCATTTCAGCTAAGTCGTCCTCCAAGCCCGACATCTCGTTTTCGAGCTCCGAAATCTCGGCCGACAGACTCAGCACCTTAGCCTGGTCTTCTTCCTCAGATGCTTCCTCCAACTCCTGCATCAGTTCCAATAAGCCTGTATCTTTCAGGGCCTCCAAGATTGCGTCTGAGCTTCTGACTCTGAACCTATGGAATTCTTGTAGCTCCTCTGGCGGGTTCCACCGCTTCACCTCGGCGAGAACGTCCTCCAAGGCGTCGATTCTGTCTTCATTGAGGCTGACCAAGTCCTCAAACTGATCGTTCATTCATCTACGCCCCAGCATTCCACCGAGCCGTCGGTCCTCGCTCCTCACGTGTGGTTCCCTCCGGCGCCGGGCGAAGCGAAGGAACCGCTGGGCGGTTTGGCTGGCCATCTCCGTTAGCCCTCCGACGCAGCCAGCAGCACCATAGCCCGAAGCCCCCAGCATTCGACGGAGCCGTCCCGCTTCACCCCGCAGGTGTGCTTCACGCCGGCGCCGACGGAGGCGAATAACCCTGCCGGCGGCGTGGACTGGCCATCACTATCATCGCCCCAGCAGACGACGGCCCCGTCCGTCTTAACCCCGCAGATGTGGCGGTGTCCGGCACTAACGGAGGCGAACTCCCCGGACGGCGGCGTTGCCTGGCCATCTTCATCATCGCCCCAGCATTCGACGGAGCCGTCCCGCTTCAACCCGCAGGTGTAGGCATACCCGACGCTGACGGAGGCGAACTCCCCTGCCGGCGGCGTGGACTGGCCATCGTAATCCTGGCCCCAGCATTCGACCGAGCCGTCACGAGCCACGCCGCAGGTGTGGTTGAACCCAGCGCTGACGGAGGCGAACGCCCCGGCCGGTGGAATAGCATTGCCAAAGAAGTCATAGCCCCAGCATTCGACGGAGCCGTCCCGCCTCACCCCGCAGGTGTGGTAGAACCCGGCGCTGACCGAGTCGAACTCCCCGGCCGGCGGCGTGGCCTGGCCAGCAAAATCCTCGGCCCGATCCTCGTTGGATCCCCAGCAGACGACGGCCCCGTCCGTCTTCACTCCGCAGGTGTGGTACCCTCCGGCGCTGATCGAGACGAACTCCCCTCCCTGCGGGGTGGCCTGGCCATATTCATCATCGCCCCAGCATTCGACCGAGCCGTCGATCCTCACTACGCATGTGTGGTCGCTCCCGGCGCTGACCGAAGCGAAGGGAATGCCGGGCGGCGTGGCCTGGCTATTTCCGCTGTAGCCCCAGCAGACGACGGCCCCGTCCGTCTTCACCCCACAGGTGTGGGTCCACCCGGCGCTGATCGAGGCGAACTCCCCTGCCGGCGGCGTAGCCTGGCCAGCAACATTGCCGCCCAAATCCGTGTTGAGTCCCCAACACTCCACCGAGCCGTCGGTCCTCACCCCGCATGTGTGGGCATACCCGACGCCGACGGAGGCGAACTCCCCTGCCGGCGGCGTGGCCTGGCCATATTCATCATCGCCCCAGCATTCGACCGAGCCGTCGATCTTCACTCCGCATGTGTGGTCGCTCCCCGCGCTGACTGAGGCGAACTCCCCTGCCGGCGGCGTGGCCCGGCCATATCTATCAGAGCCCCAGCAGACGACGGCCCCGTCCGTCTTCACCCCGCAGGTGTGGATCCACCCGGCGCTAACCGAGGCGAACTCCCCTGCCGGCGGCGTGGCCCGGCCATCTCCATCATTGCCCCAGCATTCGATGGCGCCGTCCCTCTTCACACCGCATGAGTGGTACGCCCCGGCGTTGACGGAGGCGAACTCCCCTGCCGGCGGCGTGGCCCGGCCATCTCCATCATTGCCCCAGCAGACGACAGCCCCGTCCGTCTTCACCCCACAGGTGAATTGTCCCATCCCGGCGCTGACAGAGGCGAACTCCCCAGACGGCGGCGTGGCCTCGTCTAAGAAATTGAATCCCCAGCAGGCGATGGCGCCGTCCGTCTTCACCCCACAGGTATGGCCCCACCCGGCGCTGACGGAAGCGAAGGCAATGATCGGCGATTGAGCAGAGTCCAGCGTGGACTCAGCTGTATCGGTAGGCGCAGCGTTAGGCGTGTTGGTCGGCACGGGGGCAGTGGCCATTGGTTCCGACGCCGCGCCGCTTGAAGGAGTGAGTGTAGGCGTAGACGTCGCTGTTGCAGCCGGCTCCGATGTGGGAGCGGACGAGTCGCTACAGGCGCTCAGGACGATGGCGATGGTCAGAACCGTCAGGACTGCGATACAGCGGATACGAAGGGATGATACGGTCATTTCAGTTGTCTCCTCTCATGTCGTGTTGGAATCGCCGGTCGAGACCGCAGGAACGGAAGCTCTTGCCCATCGCGCTCTGCCCTCATCGGATGCTCGCGGCGCCGACCGAGGAGAACTACCTGGACGGCGGCGTGGCCTGGCCATAATCATCATCACCCCAGCACTCGACGGAGTCGTCCCGCCTCACCCCGCAGGTGTGTAATCGCCCGGCACTAACAGAGGCGAACTCCCCGGACGGCGGCGTGGCCTGGCCATCGTCATCATCGCCCCAGCACTCGACGGAGCCGTCGGTCCTCACCCCGCAGGTGTGGCGCCCCCCGGCGCTGATGGAGGCGAACTCCCCTGCTGGCGGCGTGGCTTGGCCATCTTCATCATCGCCCCAGCACTCGACGGAGCCGTCGGTCTTCACCCCGCAGGTGTGGGCGCGCCCGGCGGTGACGGAGGCGAACTCCCCTGCCGGCGGCGTGGCCTGACCATATTCATCCCGGCCCCAGCAGGCCACCGAGCCGTCGGTTCGCACTCCCATGCGATAAGCGATCATCCTTCTAACTGCTCTCTCATTTACGATGCCTATGCGATGACCCATGATCCGCTACTCTGTCGGAGCAGGCCACAGCACCTTGTAGCCCTGGTTCTCATCGGTCCTCTCGGCTGGCGGCAGCACCTCTACAACGAGGTTGGAGAGGCCGACGACCTCACCCCGATGGTCGAAGCTATAGTTGTTTCCGATGGCGCCGCTCCAGGTGATGTCGTAGAGGCAGTCCCTGAATCCGTCCGTGTCCCAGTCGTCACCCGTCCTCTTCAAGCATTCTCCAGTGATATACACGTTGTCGTACGCCGAGCCCAGGTACCACGGGAGCACAACATAGCCATACCGTTGCTCGAAGTTGGCGAGGACCACCTGGGCCGTGTCGTTGGCCGGATCCAGTTCCGCTCTTATCGCTTTCAGGCCCGTGGCGGCTTCGCCGGCGATTTCGAGGGCGGTCGTTCCCACGGACAGCGTCTCCGCGTAGATCGGGCCTTCGTAGCCCAGCTCCCGCGCCTGCTTGATGATGGTGCCGGCCGCGAACTCGGACTGCGGTGACAGGTGGAGCGCGTCAGGGCTCTCGGCGAACAGCTTCTCAAGCTGCGACCTGAAATCTGTGACGTCGGACGCGTACCTCTCCTCGGCCACTACCCTGCCGCCGCGCTTCTCGAACTGGGCCACTGATGTGCGCCTCACACCCTCGGCGTAGTTGGTTAACTCACTGATGGTGGCCAGCTTGCGGATGCCGTTGGCCCAGAGCGCGTTACCGGTGTCGATGCCTAACTGAACGTCGCTCATCGCGGTGCGGAAGATGTAGTCGCCCACCTCGGCGATATCCGGATTGCCCGCAATCGCGGATAGGAGCACCACACCATCCGCCTCGGCCAGGGGCGCGACCGCCAGCATGGCCCCGCCGCATGTTGGACCCAGGATGATCTTCACCCCGTCCACGTTCGTCAGCTTGTTGTAGGCGGTGACCGAGTCTTGCCGGTTACATTTCGAGTCCTCGACGATGAGCTCCAACGTGCGCCCGTTGATGCCGCCTGCGGCGTTGATCTCTTCCACCGCCATCCGCTTGGCCTGAACGGCCATGTTGCCGTACGTCTCGCCTGGGCCCGTGAGCGACTCCATCACGCCTACCCTGAACGTCGATGCCGAGCGCTGCCGCGGAACAGCAGGTTCGGCGAACGTCGATGCCGGGCGCTGCGGAACAGGTTCGGCGCGGCCCGTTGCTCCCTGGGGTGGTTCTGACTGGCCATCCTCGCTGTCTCCCCAGCATTCCACCGAGCCGTCGGTCCTCACCCCGCAGGTGTGGTACCTCCCGGCGCTGACCGAGGCGAAGGAGCCGCCGGGCGGCGTGGCTTGGCCACGCGCGTTGGTGCCCCAGCATTCCACCGAGCCGTCGGTTTTCACCCCGCAGGTATGTACCCTCCCGGCGCTGACCGAGGTGAAGGAACCACCGGGCGGACTGGCCCGGCCCTCCTCGTTGGAGCCCCAGCATGCCACCGAGCCGTCGGTCCTCACCCCGCAGGTGTGGTCCGTTCCCGCGCTGGCCGAAGTGAAGGAACCGCCGGGTGGACTGGCTTGGCCAACTACACTTCCATACGACTGGTTGGAGCCCCAGCATTCCACCGAGCCGTCGGTCCTCACCCCGCAGGTGTGCAAGAACCCGGCGCTGACCGAGGCGAAGGAGCCGCCGGGCGGCGTGGCTTGGCCACGCGCGTTGGAGCCCCAGCATGCCACCGAGCCGTCGGTCCTCACCCCGCAGGTGTGCCAATGCCCTGCGCTGACCGAAGCGAAGGGAGGGCCGGGCGGGCTGGCCTGGCCCGAGACATTGCCGTCATAATCCTCGTTGAGTCCCCAGCATGCCACCGAGCCGTCGGTCCTCACCCCGCAGGTGTGCAAGAACCCGGCGCTGACCGAGGCGAAGGAGCCGCCGGGCGGGCTGGCCTGGCCAACAACATTGCCGTCCCCATTCTCGTTGGAGCCCCAGCATGCCACGGAGTCGTCCGTCCTCACTCCGCAAGTGTGGGCCCCGCCGGCGCTGACGGAAGCGAAAGGAGCGCCGGGCGGCGTGGCCTGGCCGACAACATTGCCTAACCCATCATCGTTGGAGCCCCAGCATTCCACCGAGCCGTCGGTCCTCACTCCGCAGGTGTGGCCATCTCCGGCGCTGACCGAAGCGAAGGAGCCGCCGGGCGGCGTGGCTTGGCCGACAACATTGCCGCGCCCATCCTCGTTCCAGCCCCAGCATTCCACCGAGCCGTCGGTCCTCACTCCGCAGGTGTGGGCCCCGCCGGCGCTGACGGAAACGAAGGGACCGGGGGGAGGCGTGGCCTGGCCGACAACATTGCCGCGCCTATCCTCGTTCCGGCCCCAGCATTCCACCGAGCCGCCGGTCCTCACTCCGCAGGTGTGGACAGCCCCGGCGCTGACCGAAGCGAAGGAGCCGCCGGGCGGCCTCGCCTGGCCAACAACATTGCCGTTCAGATCCTCGTTGAGTCCCCAGCATTCCAACGAGCCGTCGGTCCTCACCCCGCAGGTGTGCCAGTACCCAGCGCTGACGGAAGCGAAGGAGCCGCCGGGCGGCGTGGCCTGGCCAAACTCGTTGTATCCCCAGCATTCCACCGAGCCGTCGGTCCTCAACCCACACGTATGCAGCAAGCCAGCGCTGACCGAAGCGAAGGAGCCGCCGGGCGGCCTCGCCTGGCCAAGAACATTGCCGTTCGGACCCTCGTTGAGTCCCCAGCACTCCACCGAGCCGTCGGTCCTCACTCCGCAGGTGTGGGCCCCGCCGGCGCTGACCGAAGCGAAGGAGCCGCCGGGCGGCGTGGCTTGGCCGACAACATTGCCGCGCCCATCCTCGTTCCGGCCCCAGCATTCCACCGAGCCGTCGGTCCTCACTCCGCAGGTGTGGAACCCCCCGGCGCTGACGGAGACGAACCCTGCGGTATGCTCCGTTGCTATTGCAATCCCAGTAGACTCAGTTGCAGGGGAAGACACGTCTTCACCACCCGGTGTCGGAGTAGCCGTCGGTTCCTGCGTGGGAGCGGACGAGTCGCTGCAGGCGCTCAGGATGGCTGCGATGGCCAGAACCGTCAGGACTGCGAGCCAGCGGACGCGAAGAAACGATACGGTCATTTCAGTTGTCTCCCCTATGTCGTGTTGGAATTGCCAGGAGCGAAACCGGCAGCGGCAACTGCTGGTCGGGACCGCAGGAACGGAAGCTCTTGCTCATCGCGCTCTGCCCTCATCGGATGCTCGCTTAGTAAACCCCAACGGCCCGATAGACGTGATTCTTCGGTGGGCTGCAAAGCTTCACTGTCCCTGTTCGTCAGTTACTCCACTGCTATGGGAACGTGCATCGCTCAAATGCACAATCCCGAATGTCAGGAGGCAGCGACAACCACCAGAACACGTAACCATTATTCGGACAGGGACGTGACCCGCTGTAGCCGCAATTCATGAGGTGGGTATACGAAGAATCACGGACAGCGGCATCGATTATCTCTCCAAACAGGGCATAAGCCTGGTCCCTATCAGGAATAATAATTCCCCCCGGAGATGTTTCCGAAGGTGGAGGTGTATCTGTAGAGCTTGGCGGCGGAGACACAAACACCGTTCCGATTCCGAACGCCGCCTCGAGTGCTCCGCCTTCCCATTCCACCCCGGCAATGCAAGTACCCAGGTGTGGCCTCAAATGTGCCGGGAACAATTTCGTCGTCATTTTGGTATAGGAAGCGCCAGCCGCGAGGGTACCCACGTTAATGGTCTGCATCAGGTGCTTGTTGTTGATTCTGCCTTCGACCTGGTATGTCTTGACGACGAGGTTCTCCAGCCGGACTTGCGCGGTCATTTGAAATTGGGCGAAATGCTGACCCTGGAGCATGAAACAATTCGTTAGCCTGAACTTAAGGGGCGGCGGCTTCGCAGCGCCGACCGTCACTTTCTCGAGCGCGGAACAGTTACTCTTCTCCTCAACGCAGACGTAATAGTAATACGTGCCTTGTGTAGGTGGAGCCTGCAAACTAACCCTAAAGGAGATGGTTTCGTAAGCACTGAGGCTATCCACTGACTCCGAGCTCAACCACGTATCGCTGTCCGTGATCGCCGCGTCGGTAGAGCGGTAGAAGTGCAGCGTGGTGAAGTCGGACAGTGAGTCGCTTGGATTCCCCACATCTGCGAGTAGGCTGAACGTCGCGCCGACGGCCGGGTCACGATCGCCAGCGTTGGGCGTCAGCAACACTAGATGGGCGGCCCCGACGGTAATTTTCACTGCCTCGGAGCAGTCGTTCTCGCCATTGGAATCACCATTGGCACTATCTACACAGAAGCCATAATAGTAGACTCCAGGAGTGTTTGGTTCGGTTAAGGCTACCGCAGCAACAGCGCTCTCTGAGACGTCCAGTCGATAATCTTTGACGTAATCCCCAGTCGTCAAAAAGAACTGCCAATTCCCCTGATCCCACCGGGTGATGGTACCATCAGTCGAAATCATAACCGTCACCGTGGCCCTTGTGGCGAAGCCGTTGCCTTGGTTACGCACAGTAGCTTCGAGTACAAATTCCCTTTCGTATCTCTCAGTAACGGTAGGAGGATCGACCACGAGATCGGGTTGGCCGACGACTATCGCCACAGCGGATGAGCAATTGTTTTCTATGTTGGCCTCGCCCGCAACGGGAACCACACACGCACCATAGTAATAGGTACCTGCGCTGTTCGGCGTCCGAACGCTGCGGGACCTAATGGACTGCTCTTCCATGGGATCTAAGGCCCCGATATCAACAACCTGGCTACCCGTAGCGTCAGCGTCATCTGTTGTGATGGTCGAGTCGGTCGAGTGAAAAAATCGCACTGTTGAAGAGTCGGACGCCTCATTGCCCTGATTGCGCACTGAAGTCCGCATGGATAGGGAGCTACCCACAGTCGCATGGCTTTGAGTGGCGGTGGGCGCAACTACCACAAGATCTGGGGCGGGAGCCGTAAGGACGACGGTGACCCTCACTCTGTCCGAGCAGTTGCTCGTGTCAGTCGGCTCGCCCTCCACGCGGCTGGCACAGACTTTATAGTCGTAGGTGCCGGGCTCTGTTGGAGCGGTTAAGCTGATAGATTCGACACTGGCGCCGGAAGCAACCAAGCCGCTGACTTCTGTGGAGGAAACCAGCTGGGAACTGTAGATGACGGCCTGGCGGTCTATCTGGTAGTAGCGCAGCGTAGTCGTCGGCGAGGACTTCTCGCCTCGGTTTCGCACCGTGGCGGTCAGGGTGAACGATGTCCCAGCGACCGGACTGCTATTGCTCACCGTGAGCGTATCGACAACTAGATCGGGCACAGGCGACACGGTCACTGCTACTCCCGCCGAGCAGTTGTTCGCGGTATCGCTTTCGCCCCACACCGGGTCCACGCACGCTCCATAGTAGTACGTCCCTGCCGTTGACGGGGCAGCAAGAGTTGGATTGTAGGTTGTACTGCCTAACGGCCCCAGGGAGAATTGATGGACCACATAATGTGATCCGAGTACGGTATCACTGACGGTATCACTGGTGGTGATGGTTGAATCGGGCGACCTGTAGATTCGCAAACTGGAGTAGGTAGACGAGACACTACCTTGGTTGCGCACGGTGACGCTCAGGGTGAAGCTCGCTTCGGCAGGCAATGCGTTGTCGCTGATGACAGGTGTGTCTAGCACCAGGTCTGGGGCGCCGCCAACGATCAGAGTCAGGGCGTCCGAGCAATTGTTCTGCGTATCGGATTCATCCGGTACCGCGTCCACGCAGACTCCGTAGTAATACGTGCCCGGTGTGGACGGCGCGGTCAGGTTGATCGAGTCGGCAATACTCCCGGACGGTTCGAGTACCCACCACGCCTTGCCTGTGCCCACCGCCGTGTCCGCTTCGCTGATCGTCGCGTCAGTGGATAGGTAGAAGCGCCAGATGTAGCCGCGCACTGAGACGCTGCCCTGGTTGCGCAATTCACCCCTTATAGAAAAGGGCGCACCGGGTGCGACACTACTCCAGTATGGCGTGGGCGTTTCCGGCACGAGGTCCGGTGCCGGTGCCGCGCCGACCGTCACACTCACGGCGATTGAGCAGTTGTTCTGAGTATCGGATTCATCCGCGACCACCTCCACGCAGGCCCCGTAGTAGTAGACGCCCGGTGTGGGCGGCGCGGTCAGGTTGATCGACTCGGCAACACTCTCGTATCCCGCAAGTCCCGACACCCCGGCGGTACCCACCGACGTATCCGAACGACTGATGGTCGAGTCTGAGGACTGGTAGTAATGCAGGTTGGTCGAGGCCGAACGTCCATCTCCCTGATTGCGGGCCGTGGCCATCAGGGCGAAGCCTGCTCCCATCGCCGGAGCGCCGCTGTCGACCGTCGGCGCGTCGACTACGAGGTCCGGCGCCGGAGCCGGACCGACCGCTACAGTTATGGCGGCCGAGCAGTTGTTCTGAGTATTGGACTCATCCGCTACCGCGTCCACGCAGGCCCCGTAGTAGTAGACGCCCGGTGTGGACGGCGCGGTCGGGTTGGTCGACACGGCAATACTCTCGGATCCCGCAAGGCCCGCCACCACCGCGGTGCCCACCGACGTGTCCGGATCGCTGATAGTCGGGTCCGACGACCGGTAGAAACGCAGGTTAGTCGAGGCCGAGTATCCATCGCCCTGATTCCCGACCGTGGCCACCAGGGTGAAGCCTGTTCCAGCCACCGGAGCGTTGCCGCCGACCGTCGGCGCATCGACTACGAGGTCCGGCGCCGGCGCCGGATCGACCGTCACAGTCTTGGCGGCTGAGCAGTTGTTCTGTGTATCCGATTCATCCGCGACCGCGGTCACGCAGGCGCCGTAGTAGTAGACACCCGGTGTGGACGGCGCGGTCAGGTTGATCGACTCGGCAATACTCTCGGAGCCCGCAAGGTCCGCCACCACCGCGGTACCCACCGACGTGTCCGAATCGCTGATGGTCGAGTCTGAAGACCGGTAGTAGCGCAATGTGGTCGAGACCGAAGGAGCGCTGCCACGATTGTCCACGGTGACGTTTAGAAGGAACGACTGCCCTGCTATCGGCGAACTGCCTCCGAGGCTGGGCTGGCGAACTACCAGGTCGGGGGCGGGGGTCGCGCCGACCGTGACCGCGACCGCCGGCGAGCAGTTGTTGGTGGTATCGGACTCAGCCGGTACCGCGCCCACGCAAGCGCCATAGTAATAGCTGCCAGCTGAGGACGGCGCATACAGAGTGATCGACTCATCTCCGTTCTGCGATGGGTCAAGCCTGGACACAGAAGCTGAGCCAACCTCCGTGTCTGCGATGGTGATAGTCGAGTCCGGGGACCGGAAATAGCGCACGGTGGTCGAGTCCGAACGCCCACTACCCTGGTTGCGTACTGCCGCGCTCAGCGTGAAGCCCGCCCCGGCCGCCGGAGCCTCGGTGTCGACGGTCGGCGCGCCCATCACGAGGTCAGGGCCGCCAACGGTCACAGTAACCGCGTCAGAGCAGTTGTTCGTCGTATCGCTTTCGCCCGTCACTGAATCTACGCAAACAGCGTAGTAATATATCCCAGCTGTGAGCGGAGCGACAAAGTCTAACCACTTGCCGCGACTCTCGGATGGACCTAGCCCCTCTACATAGATGTTGTTCCTTCTCCATGACGTCTCCGGCATCGCAAGCGGAGCGTCGGTGGAGCGATAGTGGTGCAACAAGGTCGAGTCGGCAGAGCCTTGGCCTTGGTTGCGCACCGTAGCCCATAGCGTGAGAGTTTCACCGCCAGTTGCACTACTGTCGCTCACATTGGGTGTGTCGACGATAAGGTCTGGAGCCCGAGTTGCGCTAACTGTTACAGTCACCGCTGATGAGCAGTTGTTCTGCGTATCGGACTCATCGGCTGTGGCTTCTAGGCAGGCTCCGTAGTAGTAGGGGCCGGCTATCAACGGCGCGGTCAGACTGATCGACTCTGCCCTACTTCCGTAGCCCGCAAGGGCCGCCACCGCGCTTGTGCCCACCAGTGTGTCCGAGGCGGTAATGGTTGAGTCGGTGGACCGGTAATAGTTCAGTGTGGTCGAGCCTGCCGGGTCGCTGCCCTGGTTACGTACCGTGGTCTCCAGCGTGAAGGTGGCCCCCGCTGTGGGAGCGCTCTGACTTACCGTGGGAGGTTCTACGACGAAGTCGGCGGTCGAGACAGAGGGCGTTTGGCTCAACAAAGTCCCTTGAGTGGCTATGCCATTGCGAACTTCGCATCCATCCGTACTTGCACACGTATATCTTGTGCCGTCCAGAAGTTCGATGTATCCGCCGTTAGTGAATGTGATAGTTGTACTTGCACCTGAACTTGACAGGCTCGCACCTGTGATTACGGCAGGAACGAATATACCTGTGGTAGGAACTCCTGGAAGGAAGTCGCCCTCTTCATAAGTGGTCCCGTCGACGACGTTCACTGCAAGCGCCAAAGAGCAGTTGTTGGTCGTGTTCGACTCGTCCGCTGTTGCCTCCACGCAAGAACCGTAGTAGTGCGTACCTGGAGTGGACGGGGCGGTCAGGTTAATCGACTGGTCTCTGCTCCCCGATGGGCTAAGACCGCTTACGGAACCCGACCCAACATCCGTGTCGCCGGTGGTGATCGTCGAGTCGGTAGACCGATAATATCGCAGGGTGGTGAAGGCCGATGGTCCATCGCCCTGGTTGCGCACCGAAGCGCTCAGGGTGAACCGCGCGCCCGCCGCCGGAGCGCCCGGGTCGACCGTCGGTGCCCCCACCACAAGGTCCGGCGCGGGTGCCGCGCCGACCGTGACCGCTACTGCCGGCGAGCAGTTGTTCGTGGTATCCGACTCATCGCTGGACGCGTCCACGCAGATGCCATAGTAGTAGGCGCCTAGCATGGTTGGCGCGGTCAGACTGATCGACTCGGACTTGCTACCCGATGGGCCAAGCCCGCTCATCGAGCCCGTCCCTACCACGGTGTCGCCGGTGGTGATCGTTGAGTCGGTAGACCGGTAATATCGCAGGGTGGTGAAGGCCGATGGTCCGTCGCCCTGGTTGCGCACCGAAGCGCTCAGGGTGAACCGCGCGCCCGCCGCCGGAGCGCCCGGGTCGACCGTCGGCGCGTCCGCTACGAGGTCCGGCGCGGGCGCCGCGCTGACCGTGACCGCGAGCGCCGGCGAGCAGTTGTTCGTGGTATCCGACTCATCGCTGGACGCGTCCACGCAGATGCCATAGTAGTAGGCGCCTAGCATGGTTGGCGCGGTCAGACTGATCGACTCGGACTTGCTACCCGATGGGCCAAGCCCGCTCATCGAGCCCGTCCCTACCACGGTGTCGCCGGTGGTGATCGTTGAGTCGGTAGACCGGTAATATCGCAGGGTGGTGAAGGCCGATGGTCCGTCGCCCTGGTTGCGCACCGAAGCGCTCAGGGTGAACCGCGCGCCCGCCGCCGGAGCGCCCGGGTCGACCGTCGGCGCGTCCGCTACGAGGTCCGGCGCGGGCGCCGCGCTGACCGTGACCGCGAGCGCCGGCGAGCAGTTGTTCGTGGTGTCGGACTCAGCCGACACCGCATCCACGCAGGCCCCGTAGTAATACGTGCCTGCCATAGGGGGAGCTGTCGGCCTGGTGCTAGTTACGTAGCCGCCCCGTGCCCCGAGTAGCACCACCGAGTCAGCGCTGATCTGCGTATCACCGGTGGTGATGGTTGAGTCAAGAGACAGGTAGTAGCGGATGGTGGTCCTGGTCGAAGAGGCGCTGCCCTGATTGTCCACGGTGGCGTTCAGAAGGAACGACTGTCCGGCTGTCAGTATGTCGCCTCCCAGGCTGGGCTGGCGAACCACTAGGTCCGGGGCGGGAGCGGCCCCAACCGTGACCGCTACTGCGACCGAGCAGTTGTTCGTGGTGTCAAATTCATCCGCTACGGTCTCTACACAGGCCCCGTAGTAGTACGTGCCGGATGTGGGTGGCGCCATCGGGTTGGCGTTCGATACAAAGCCTCCGCCTGGATCTAAGGTAGGTATTGAATCCCGGCTCAATTCTGTGTCGCTTGAAGAAATCGTCGAGTCGTTCGATCGGTAGAAGCGGAGCGTGGCCGATTGAGACGACGCACTCCCTTGGTTCTCGGCCGTAACAGCGAGACTGAAGGACGCACCGACCTTCGGAGTACTGTCGCTCACGCGAGGTGTACTCAATACAACATCCGGCGCGGGTGCCGCGCCGACCGTGATAGTAGCCGCCAGCGAGCAGTTGTTCGTGGTATCGGACTCAGCCGACACCGCCTTCACACAGGCCCCGTAGTAGTACGTCCCCGGCGTCGACGGCGCGCTTAAGGCGATCGATTCTGCTCTGCTCTGCAGTGGGTTCAGCGGCGATACATAATCGCTGCCGACCTCCGTGTCTTCCGCGGTGATCGTCGCGTCTGCGGACCGGTAGTAGCGGAGGCTGGTCGTGGCCGATGGTCCATCGCCTTGGTTGCGCACCAAAGCGCTCAGGGTGAACCGCGCGCCCGCCGCCGGGGCACCGGTGTCGACCGTCGGCGCGTCCGCTACGAGGTCCGGCACGGGCGCCGCGCTGACCGTGACCGCGAGCGCCGGCGAGCAGTTGTTCGTGGTGTCGGACTCAGCCGACACCGCATCCACGCAGGCCCCGTAGTAATACGTGCCTGCCATAGGAGGAGCTGTCGGCCTGGCGCTAGTTGCGTAGCCGCCCCGTGCCCCGAGTAGCACCACCGAGTCAGCGCTGATCTGCGTATCACCGGTGGTGATGGTTGAGTCAAGAGACAGGTAGTAGCGGATGGTGGTCCTGGCCGAAGAGGCGCTGCCCTGATTGTCCACGGTGGCGTTCAGAAGGAAGGACTGCCCGGCTATTGGTATGCCGCCTCCCAAGCTGGGGTGGCGAACTACTAGGTCCGGCGCGGGCGCCACCCCAACCGTGACCGCCACCGCCGCCGAGCAGTTGTTCGTCGTGTCCGACTCTTCCTCTACCGGCTCCACGCAGGCCCCGTAGTAGTAGGTACCCGCTGTAGACGGTGCCTCCAAGCCGATCGACTCGGCGCTGCTCTCCAAGGGGTCAAGCCGCGATACGTAGTCGCTGCCCAGCTCCGTGTCCGCCGCACTGACCGTCGAGTCCGATGATCGGTAGTAGCGCAACGTGGTCGTGCCCGAACGCCCGTCACCCTGGTTGCGCACCGCAGCGCTCAGCGTGAAGCGCGCGCCCGCCGCCGGCGCGCCCGTGTCAACCGTCGGCGCATCTACCACTAGGTCCGGCGCGGGCGCCACCCCAACCGTGACCGCCACCGCCGCCGAGCAGTTGTTCGTCGTGTCCGACTCTTCCTCTACCGGCTCCACGCAGGCCCCGTAGTAGTAGGTACCCGCTGTAGACGGTGCCTCCAAGCCGATCGACTCGGCGCTGCTCTCCAAGGGGTCAAGCCGCGATACGTAGTCGCTGCCCAGCTCCGTGTCCGCCGCACTGACCGTCGAGTCCGATGATCGGTAGTAGCGCAACGTGGTCGTGCCCGAACGCCCGTCACCCTGGTTGCGCACCGCAGCGCTCAGCGTGAAGCGCGCGCCCGCCGCCGGCGCGCCCGTGTCAACCGTCGGCGCATCTACCACCAGGTCCGGCGCGGGCGCGGCGCTGACCGTGACCGCCAGCGCCGCCGAGCAGTTGTTCGTCGTGTCGGACTCTTCCTCTACCGGCTCCACGCAGGCCCCGTAGTAGTAGGTACCCGCTGTGGATGGCGCAGTCAGGCCGATCGACTCGGCGCCGCTCTCCAAGGGGTCAAGCCGCGATACGTAGTCGCTGCCCAGCTCCGTGTCCGCCGCACTGACCGTCGAGTCCGACGACCGGTAGTAGCGCAGGGTGGTCGAAGCCGATGAGCCGTTGCCCTGGTTGCGCACTGTGGCATTGAGGGTGAAGCGGGCTCCAGCAGCCGGAGCGCTCTCGCTTACCGTAGGCATGTCCACTACAAGGTCTGGTGAGGGCGCTGCGCCGACAGTGACAGTCACCGCAACGGAGCAGTTGTTGGTCGTGTCCGACTCGTCGGAGACCGAGTCCACGCACGCCCCATAATAGTACGTGCCCGCATCTGAAGGGGCGGTGACACTGATCGATTCATCGCCGCTCTCCAAGGGGTCAAGCCGCGATACGTAGTCGCTGCCCAGCTCCGTGTCTGCCGCACTGACCGTCGAGTCCGACGACCGGTAGTAGCGCAGGGTGGTCGAAGCCGATGAGCCGTTGCCCTGGTTGCGCACTGTGGCATTGAGGGTGAAGCGGGCTCCAGCAGCCGGAGCGCTCTCGCTCACCGTGGGTGTGTCCACTACAAGGTCTGGTGAGGGCGCTGCGCCGACAGTGACAGTCACCGCAACGGAGCAGTTGTTGGTCGTGTCCGACTCGTCGGAGACCGAGTCCACGCACGCCCCATAATAGTACGTGCCCGCATCTGAAGGGGCGGTGACACTGATCGATTCATCGCCGCTCTCCAAGGGGTCAAGCCGCGATACGTAGTCGCTGCCCAGCTCCGTGTCTGCCGCACTGACCGTCGAGTCCGACGACCGGTAGTAGCGCAGGGTGGTCGAAGCCGATGAGCCGTTGCCCTGGTTGCGCACTGTGGCATTGAGGGTGAAGCGGGCTCCAGCAGCCGGAGCGCTCTCGCTCACCGTGGGTGTGTCCACTACAAGGTCTGGTGAGGGCGCTGCGCCTTCCATCTTGGCAGGATTCTCGCTGTCAATCGCTGAGCAACCTGCATCGTTGCACGCCGTTATCCAATAGTAGTTTGCCGTCTCATCCGGGCTCATGTGGGTGTACGTTGTTGAGGTGATGTTGCTTGCCAGTTCTTCACAGAGGAGGGGCTCGCCGAAGAGCAACTCGCAACTCGAACCGAAGAAGTCGTCGTAGTAGACCGTGTAGGAGTCGGCATCCGCGGAGGCATCCCACGTGAGAACGATGGCCGAGCCGTCGTACTCGTAGCGCTGGTTGGCGGGCGCCTCAGGCGGCGAGCCGCTCAGCTCGGCGGGGTTGGCCTGGGCCTGGACCGGCCCTCCGACGAGCGCCAAGACCAGCGCTGCCAGGGCGACAAACAGGATGGGCAGTCGGCGGCTAGCGGTGAAGGTCATCGGCGTTCCTCCGTTGAGCGGGCATGGTTTCGCACTCGGCGGATGCGGATGTTGTTGGGTCTTCGGCACTGAGGAAGGAATCAAGAGGGTCGGTATTAAACCTCTCCACATCCCCAAACAGCATCGCCGAACAGACGCCGAGATTCTGTAATGCGCCAGCGGCCAGTGCCATGTCCGGATCGTCTGCAAGGGAGTCCCTGTTATCGCGATAGGTGTCGATCAAGGACCTCATTCCCTCTGTCTCAAGTGTTCTGAAGACAAGAGAGTCCAGCACGGCGATCCGGCCATCTCTGCCCAGATAGTCGAATGCCGGCGGCTGGAATCTCTTTTCCGAGTCCCACTCAAGGTCCTCTCCCCAACTGTAGAACTTAATTCCCGAGTGTTCGTGTATCTCGGGTTCCTCGCACTCGGTGCAGCGGGACAGCGAACTCTCGGTGTCCTCGGGATCAATTCGGCCAGATGCAACCTCCAGTATGAAAGGTGGTTCTCCAGCCAGGATGCTCTGCTCTAGGTCGCCAATGTCGAGGCTCAGATATGCCCTGTGTTCCAGTTGTCGTATGCCATACTGGGTGAATCCGCTTATCCAGGGCCCAATAGACAGCCCTGTTGCAGAGAGCGCTCGCATGTATTCTTCCAGGTCCTCGTCGCTGGCGTCCTCCGCAGGGGCCTGAATGCTGTTGGCTTCCCGTGCCAGGGTGTAGTCGTTGAATGAAACGAAGGCGCGGCTTTCTTCGTTGAGCGGGATGAGGTTCATGAGCTCGATAAAACGTCCCTGCGGCGGCAGGCCCGAGGCATCATCAGTGGCGGATTGGCCGTCTCCGCAGGCGGAGAATATGGCGGCCAGGAGCAGGACAACGGCCATGGCCAGGACCATCAGGATAGTGATTCGGTGGATACGAAAAGACGATACGGTCATTTCGCTTGCCTCCTCTCAGGTCTTGTTTGGAATTGCCGGAAGCGAAACCGGCAGCCGCAACTGCTGGTCGGGACCGTAGGAACGGAAGGTCTTGCTCATCGCACTCTGCCCTCATTGGATGCTCGCGGCGCCGACCGAGGAGAACTACCTGGACGGCGGCGTGGCCTGGCCATAATCATCATCGCCCCAACATTCGACGGAGCCGTCCCGCCTCACCCCGCAGGTGTGTAACTCCCCGGCACTAACAGAGGCGAACTCCCCGGACGGCGGCGTGGCCTGGCCATCGTCATCATCGCCCCAGCACTCGACGGAGTCGTCCTGCCTCACCCCGCAAGTGTGCCAGTATCCGACGCTGACGGAGGCGAACTCCCCTGCTGGCGGCGTGGCCTGGCCATCTTCATCATTGCCCCAGCACTCGACGGAGCCGTCGGTCTTCACCCCGCAGGTGTGGGCGCGCCCGGCGCTGACGGAGGCGAACTCCCCGGACGGCGGCGTGGCCTGACCATATTCATCCCGGCCCCAGCAGGCCACCGAGCCGCTGGTCTGCACTCCGCAGCTGTGGAGTGGCCCGGCGCTGACGGAGGCGAACTCCCCGGACGGCGGCGTGGCCTGGCCGTATTCATCCCGGCCCCAGCAGGCCACCGAGCCGCTGGTCTGCACTCCGCAGCTGTGGAGTGGCCCGGCGCTGACCGAAGCGAACGTCCCGGGCGGCGGCGAGGCTTGACCATCCTCGTCATGGCCCCAGCAGGCCACCGACCAGTTGGTCCGCACTCCGCAGGTGTGGATTTCCCCCACGCTGATGGAGGTGAAGGGGCCCTCGGGCGGTGCCGTGCCCGGCGCCATTTGTACCGCCCTCCCGCCTAACGACTGATCGCCCCAGCAGACCATCGACCCCTCGCTCCGGAGCCCGCAGCTATAGAACGTCCCGGCGCTTACCGAGGCGAGTTCTACTGAGGACATGGCTGGCTGCTCCGCCACTGGCACTGCCTGAGGGGTCGCCGCGGCGACCGGCGACTCACGGAGGCTGTCAGAGCCCCAGCAGGCGATGGAACCGTCGGTTCTCACTCCGCAACTGTGGCTCTCCCCGGCGCTGACGGAGGCGAATGCGCCGTCGGGCGGCGAGGCTTGACCATCGTCGTCAAGTCCCCAGCATTCCAACGAGCCGTCGGTCCTTACTCCGCAAGTGTGGTGCCCCCCGGCGCTGACCGAAGCGAAGGAACCACCGGGTGGCGAGGCCTGACCATAGTAGTCATCGCCCCAGCATTCCAACGAGCCGTCGGTCCTCACTCCGCAGGTGTGCAACCACCCGGTGCTTACCGAAGCGAAGGAACCGCCGCGCGGCGTGACCGGGCCGACAACAATCCCGGCCCAATGCCCATAGGAGCCCCAGCATTCTACCGAGCGGTCGGTCCTCACTCCGCAGGTGTGGTAATACCCGGCGCTGACCGAGGCGAACTCCCCGGACGGCGGCGTGGCTTGTCCAATAAAGACGTCGCGGGAGTGATCCCAGTCGCTGCCCCAGCATTTCACCGAGCCGTCGGGCCTCACTCCGCAGGTGTGGACCCCTCCGGCGCTGACGGAAGTGAAGGGACCGCTTAGCGGCGCGGCTTGGCCATACTCGATGTCGCCCCAGCATTCCACAGAGGCGTCGGTCTTCACTCCGCAGGTGTGGTCCACGCCGGCGCTGACGGAAGTGAAGGGACCGCTTAGCGGCGCGGCTTGGCCATGCTCAATGTCGCCCCAGCATTCCACAGAGGCGTCGGTCTTCACGCCGCAGGTGTGGTCCACGCCGGCGCTGACCGAAGCGAAGTGAAAGCGGGGCGGCGTGGCTTGGCCGACAACATTGCTGTCCGGATCCTCGTTGGAGCCCCAGCATTCCACCGAGCCGTCGGTTCTCACTCCGCACGTGTGAAAGAACCCAGCGCTGACCGAAGCGAAGGAGCCGCCGGGCGGCGTGGCTTGGCCGACAACATTGCCGAACGGATCCTCGTTGGAGCCCCAGCATTCCACCGAGCCGTCGGTCCTCACGAGGCAGGTGTGGGCGCCCCCGGCGCTAACCGAAGCGAAGGCGTTCGTCGGCGATTGGGCAGAGCCCGGTGTGGACTCAACCGTATCGGTAGGGGCAGAGGTAGGCGTGTTGATCGGCACGGGGGCAGTGGCCGTTGGTTCCAACGCCGCGCCGCCTGAAGGAGTGAGTGTAGGCGTGGGCATCGCTATCGAGGTGGCCGTGGCCGTTGGTGTCGCAGTTGGAACGGACATGGGTGTGGGCGTAGACGTCGCTATTGCGGTCTGCTCCGGCGTGGGAGCGGACGAGTCGCTACAGGCGCTCAGGACGACGGCGATGGCCAGAACCGTCAGGACTGAGAGCCAGTGGATGCGAAGAGATGATACGGTCATTTCGGTTGACTCCCCTCATGTCGTGTTGGAGTCGTCGGGAGCGAAACCGGTAGCAGCGTATGCGAGCGTTTCAGCGTTGGTCGTGTGTCCAACAGTGAGCACGCTGTCTTCAGTACGGATTGTCGCCATTCAAGCGACATGCAAGTATCTCCCTCAATTGGGCAAAGTCCTTCCCCACTATACCGCATGCGTATCAACTCGCTATCAACTTTCGACGTGTTTTTCATAATGTCTTATCAACTTTGGCCCAAAATGCTAGAATTGCCCCGGTTGTCCCCATTCCAGCGGTCAATGAGGTGGGAGTATGGGGTCTTCCGCAGCACAAGCGAGGTGGCGCATTGGAGTCAGCAGACGGCCTGAAACGGGAGATTGAAACCCTGCGGGACCGCCTCTCCGGACTGAGTGAGGCGGGCGTCCGCATCACCGAGGACCTCGACCTCGATACCGTCCTGCAAGAGGTGGTGGACGCAGCTCGCTCCCTCACCGGCGCGAGGATCAGCGGTCTTACGGCCCTTGACGAGGCGGGGGAGTTGACGGCATTCATCACCTCCGGGATGACCGCCGAAGAGCGCCAGCGGTTCGTCGATCTGCCGGGGGGACCGGAGTTCTTCGCCTACCTGAGCAGCCTTCCCGAACCGCTCAGGGTCTCCGACTTCTCCGCCTACACGACGGCGCTGGGTCTGCCGGAGATCGGCCCTCCCCTGGGGCCGGTGCAAGGCTTCCTGGGCGCGCCCATCCGTCACAGGGGGCGACACATCGGCAACCTCTACCTATCGGACAAGGAAGGGGGCCTGGAGTTCACCCAGGAGGACGAGGACACGCTGCTGATGTTCGCGTCCCAGGCTGCGATGGCCATTACCAACGCCCGCAGGCACAGGGAGGAGCAGCGGGCCAGGGCCGACCTGGAAACCCTCGTCAACACCTGCCCCGTGGGCGTGGTGGTCTTCGATGCGAAGACCGGAGCCCCGTCGTCGCTCAACCGTGAGGGGAGGAGAATCGTCGACGGCCTGCGCAACCCGGACCAGACGGCGGAGGAGCTGCTTCAGACGCTGACCTACCGGCGAGCCGACGGGCGGGAGATTTCGCTGCAAGAGTTCCCGATAGCGCAGGCGCTGAGCACGGGGGAGACGGTGCGGGCCGAGGAGATCGTGATGCAGGTCCCCGACGGGCGGAGCGTCACCACCATCATCAACGCCACGCCCATCCGCTCGGCGGAGGGCGAGCTGGAGTCGGTGGTGGTCACCCTACAGGACATGACGGCCCTGGAGGAGCTTGAGCGGCTGCGGGCGCAGTTCCTGGGGATGGTGAGCCACGAGCTGCGGGGGCCGCTGACCTCCATCAAGGGCTCGGCGGCAACGGTGCTGGGTTCGTCCACCGACATGGACCCCGCAGTGGTGCGGCAGTTCTTCCGCATCATCGAGGAGCAGGCCGACCACATGCACGACCTGGTGGCCGACCTGCTGGACGTGGCCCGCATCGAGACGGGCACGCTGCCGGTCGCCCCGGAACCTGCTGAGGTGGCGGCGCTGGTGGACCGGGCAAGGAGCGCCTTCATCAGCTCAGGGGGAAGGAACAACCTCGCCATCGAGATCGAACTCGACCTGCCCCTGGTCATGGCGGACCGGCTGCGCGTCGTGCAGGTCCTGGGCAACCTCCTGTCCAACGCCGCCCGGCACTCCTCGGAGTCGTCGGTCATCACGGTGGCCGCCGTGCGGGAGGACGTTTACGTTGCGGTCTCGGTGGCCGACGAGGGCAGGGGCATACCCTCCGAGCAGCTGCCCTTCCTGTTTCGGAAGTTCACCCGTATCGAGGGGGACGAACGCGGAAGCGGTGTCCTCGGGTCTGGCCTGGGCCTCGCCATCTGCAAGGGGATAGTGGAGGCGCACGGGGGCCGGATATGGGCGGAGAGCGAGGGTCCGGGCATGGGAGCGCGGTTCACCTTCACGCTTCCGTCCGTCGAAGAGTCCGGTGGCGGCGCGGCGAGCGTCCCCACGCCGCGCTCGGTCCGCTCCTCACGGCGAGCGGTGGGGGAGGCGGGTCAACCGGTGCGCGTCCTCGCGGTGGACGACGACCCCCAGGCGCTCAGGTACGTCGGCGACGCCCTCACTAATGCGGGCTATGCGCCGCTGGTGACCGGGGACCCGGGAGAGGCGCTCCGCCTCGTGGCAGACGGGAAGCCCGATCTTGTCCTGCTCGACATGATGCTGCCGGGCGCTGACGGGATCGAGTTGATGAAGGACATCCTGGAGACGGTGGACGTGCCGGTGATCTTCCTGTCCGCCTATGGACAGGATCAGCTTGTTGCCAGGGCCTTGGACATGGGGGCGGTGGATTACGTCGCCAAGCCCTTCTCTCCAACGGAGCTTGCGGCGAGGATCAGGGCGGCCCTGCGGAAGCGAGCGGCGTCCGAGTCGTCAGAGCCGTATGTGCTGGGCGACCTGACAATCGACTACGCCGAACGCCGGGTGACGCTGGCAGGCCGTCCGCTCCAGCTGATGGCCATCGAGTACCGGCTGCTCGCCGAGCTATCGGCGAACGGAGGACGGGTGTTGACCTACGAGCATCTGCTGCAACGGGTATGGGGGGAGAAGACCGACAGCGACGTTCGCGCCATGAGGACCATCGTTAGCAGCCTCCGCCGCAAGCTGGGCGACGACGCCGACAATCCCACCTACATCTTCACCGAGCCTCGCGTCGGCTACCGGATGCCAAAGGCGGAGATGCCGGTGCGGGACGAGGAGTGAGGTCGAAGCCCTCCCTCACCCCCGCGGCGGGCTCTCGACCGACGGGACGAGAAGCTGGCTCAGCCTACAGGTCCAGCACCAGGGTCAATGTGAAAGTTCTTGATTTTGTCAAGCGTGGTGGGCGGTAGTGGACTCGAACCACTGACCTCCTGCGTGTAAAGCAGGCGCTCTAACCGGCTGAGCTAACCGCCCGGCACGACGATATATTATACCGTAATCCCAGGCGGTAAATATTTCGAATCCTCGAGTGGTGTCCGAAGTTCTCGGAGAGGGCGCCAGTTGGAGACGCAGGGCTGACTGTACACTTGCAACACACTAGGCTGGGATGGTAGAACATTCCAGGTATAACCTCCCGGGAGATTCCATGTCATCTGAAAGCGCTCAAGGTTCAAGCGTCTGCCCGACTTGCAAACAGCCGATGCGTAGAGAGATGGACGGCGTCAGGACGCCCCCGATGCCAACCATCTTCTGGTTCTGCACCAACAAAGAATGCCAAGACGGTGAGCGGAACAAGCTATTCCGGGGCGGCTAACCCGCCTGTCCCGTCGACGGCGGCGTGAGGCAGCGTGGCTGAACTTGCCAGAGTAGTCGTCGAGGTGACGACTGACAGCGGCTTTCGGGCCACTGAGATCGTCGCCGACTTGCGCAACGCCGCCGAGACCTTCTTCTTCCCCATGCATTGCGTGGGGTTCTGGGACGGCCCCACGGGAGGCCACATTTGCCCAGACGAGCAGAGGGGCCAGAGATGCTCCCACCTGGACGTCGAGCAACCTTTGGACGGCTACCGGCGTTTAGTGAGGGACCGGCTCAAGGGAGCGGTGGAAGTGGCCTTCCCACACGCAGACGTCTACATCTTCCTCGGCTAGCGGCGACAGAGAATGGCGCGCTTGGCGGGACTCGAACCCACGGCCTCATCCTCCGCAGGGATGCGCTCTATCCAACTGAGCTACAAGCGCGTGCCGACTTGTCAATGGTGCCGAGAGTGGGATTTGAACCCACACGCCCGCAAGGGGCACTGCGCCCTGAACGCAGCGCGTCTGCCGTTCCGCCACCTCGGCTTGTTCTACAGGGGCATGCCCCGGTACTGATGGTGGGCGATAGAGGATTTGAACCTCTGACCTCCTCGGTGTGAACGAGGCGCTCTAACCACTGAGCTAACCGCCCTGGATCGTTCAATCAATTATAGGCGGCATGCACCTGCGGTTTCAAGTAAACCTGAATTCGACGGAGGCACGCCCGGCTGCGACCTCTATCCATGCGCGCTATCCGGCTTCTCGAGAAGCTGAAGAACGTTGCCGTCGGGGTCCAGAAAGGTCGCCACCATACCTCCCCAATCTTCCTTTTCGGGGACTCTGATAAATTCGACTCCCTGCTCCGACAGCCTGCCATATTCGGACTGGATGTTGCCCACCCTGAAGGACAGCATGACCCGATAGGGGTCCTTGGACGGTCCATGGACCTGATCGTGCAGCCCCAGGTTAAGCCGCATTTCTCCGAAGGCAAAGTTTGCCCAGCCATTGTGGCGTGTCCTCAAGACCAAGCCTAGAGTATCTCTATAGAACTCCACCAACCGTTCCAAATCGTCGGTCCAGACGGTCACACCAATAAGGTCCCCAACCATTATTGCTACCCCGCCAATTCCGCCGTCTTGACACCCGCATCGGGAGCTGTAACCAGGGCTTCACCCACCAGGGCGGCATGGACACCCAAACCCTTTAGATAAGTCATGTGCTCGGAGGTGTTGATGCCGCTTTCACTGACCACCAGCTTTCCCCTGGGCACCCGCGGAGCGATTCCGGCGGTCACCTGAATGTCGGTGTGGAACGTCTTGAGGTCCCGGTTGTTGATGCCGATGATTTCCGCCCCGGCGCCCAACGCGGTATCCAGCTCTTCAGCCGTGTGAACCTCCACCAGGCACTGCATCCAGAACTCGCGGCTGAGAGCCAGCAGGTCTTTTAGCTCGCCCGGCGACAGTATGGACACGATGAGTAGAATAGCGTCGGCCCCGTAGGCCCTGGCTTCATAGACTTGGTATGGGTCGAAGATGAAGTCCTTTCGGAGGACCGGTGTTCCGCTGTCCCTGATGGCCTGCTTCACCACACCCAGGTGGTCCAACTCTCCTTGAAAGCGTAGGTCGGTTACAACGGAGACGGCAGCCGCTCCGTTGGCCACGTATGCTGAGGCCAGGCGCACCGGGTCGAAGTCGGGACAGAGGAGGCCCTTTGAGGGAGACGCCTTCTTGACCTCTGCTATCAACCGCACCCGGTCTCCCATAAGGGCTCCGCTCAGGTTCAGAGGTCTCGGCTGGGAGTCGATTTGTTCTTCCAGAGCCTCAAGAGGCATGTTCCAACGCTGGGCTTCCAGTTCACCTTTCTTGGCCATGACTATGTCCTCAAGTATGGTGGTCATATGGGCAACTCCGCCTCTTTATTCATTATTTCTTTTCAGAAAACCTGTCGTGTACGATTTTTGCACGACCGGTTTCTCACTACTTCGTCTCCCTGGTCCTTTTCGTCTCTCGTGCCACTTTTTCGTCGCATCGGTGAAGGCCGGAGCCTAGTATCCACCACAACTGGACAGCCGACTATTCTGTATTCCGGCCTACGCCGGGACGACGGGGGAGTGCAACCACCCCGCCTACTATGGGTTCGTCTTTCGCCGGAATGACGGGGAAATGGCCACTGACGGTTATGGAGTGTTGAAGAATCAAGCGGACCGAGGATGCGGCGGAAATTGGGAACGACACGAACCGCGTCAGGCCAAGGACTGGCTCAGGGCCGAGAGGCTATCCAGCGTACGGAGGGCGGCACCGCTGTCAATGGCGCCCAAGGCTCGGCCTCGCCCTTCTATGAAATCGGGCGCCAGTCCGCCCACCTGCATCACGGCTGCGCTGTTGAACACGACTAGGTCCCGCAGCGGTCCCCGTTCCCCTTGGAGCGTCTCTCTCATCATTCGAGCGCTTTCTTCAGGAGTCCCTCCCTTGATTTCGTCCAAGGAGCAGGGCATCATCGCGCAGTCTTCCGGCCACAACACGTATTTCTGCGTGACTCCGCTTTCAGTCTCCCACACGTGAGTCATGCCGCCGAGGGTCAACTCGTCCAGCCCGTCCTCTCCATGCACGACCATCGAATGTTCAGCGCCCAGCAGACCAAGGGCCTCGGACATTGTTTCACACATATGTGGGTCGGCCACACCCAGCAGTTGGCGCTTCGCCCCAGCGGGATTGGTCAACGGCCCCAACAGGTTGAATACCGTCCTCACTCCCAATTCGCGGCGAACGGGCATGGCATGACGCATGGCCGGATGATACGTCGGCGCGAACATGAAGCCGAAACCAACCTCTTCAATACACCGTTTCACTCCGCCAGGTCCCAGGTCTATTTTGACCCCTAAGGCCTCCAGCACGTCGGCGCTGCCGCATGAGCCGGTCACGGCCCGGTTGCCGTGCTTGGCCACTTTAAGGCCAGCCCCAGCGGCTACTAGAGCTGCCGCGGTGGACACGTTGAAACTGCCTTTTCCGTCGCCGCCGGTCCCAGCGGTGTCTACCACGTCACCCTCTACAGACACCTGGACAGCCTTTCGACGCATGACCGAAGCCATGCCAGCTATTTCCTCGGCGGTCTCTCCTTTAGCGCGCAGCGCCGCAAGGAAGGCCGACAACTGGACCGGCGTCGTCTCTCCCTCCATGATTTCTTCCATGACGGAGGCGGCCTCTTCCATGATCAAGGACTGGCCGTCGAGAAGTGGATCGAGGAACTGTTGTATCTTAAGCGGCATGTTTTGAGCCTATAGCCCGACGCCGGCTAGCCGGTCCACAGAAAGTTGGTCGGGACAATTCGCACGATGGCCATTTCGTCCCCACCCATGGACTCGGCCCATTCCTCTCCCTCGTCCTGGCCCATGTAGCGCACCGCCAGTCTCTTGTGCAGGTCCTGGGCAGCCAGGTTGTTCATCTCCACCTCGGCGTCGCCCAGCACCGTCAGCGACCTCACCTGCCGGGAGGTGTCAGTGATGCACAGAGCCACCTTGGAATTCGTCCTGATGTTCCGCACCTTGACGGCGTCGGCGTCCGTGGCAATGTTGAACCGGTCTCCGTCATAGTCGAACCAGACGGGGAAGGCTTGGGGACCCCCGCTGGGATAAACCGTGGCCAGGATGCCCAGATATATATGCTGGGTGAATTCCATGACTCGTCTTGAGCTTGCGGAAACCATGTCGGCTTCTTCCCCTTTTCCCTCTGAGTCCGTTCAGGCGTATTCTAGCATACCGCCGCCTGATGCTAAGGTAGGCTGTTCATCTTCTGGGTTATCTTCTCCATGTACGCCGCCGTGCCCTTGGCCACCCAGGTCTGCCAACCTATGTGGAAGAACCTGGCGCCCTTTTCAACGTACTCTTCCACGTCGTCGTCATTGGTGACCACTCCGGCGGCTTTTCCGGCTGCAGCGCACTTGCGTATCATGTCGTCGACGACCGCCTGGACTTCCGGGTGATACCGTTGGCCCGCGTAGCCCATGTCCTGGGACAGGTCTCCGGCGCCAAGGAAAATCACGTCTATGTGCTCAACCTCCAGGATTTCGTCCAGGTTCTTTACGCCCTCCACCTCTTCTACGAAGACCATGACCAGCGTCTCCTTGTTGGCGGCGTCCCTGGTGTTGGCGACTCCGATTCCCTGACGCCCCGTGTAGTCGCCTCGGCGCCCGATGGGTCCGTACTTGGCAGCCTGCACGACTGCCTCAGCCTCGGCTTTGGTGCGTACGTGGGGCACTGCCACCCCGTCACATCCCGCATCCAACACACGGGTTATCATCCACGGGTCGTTGGGGACCCGGCAGATGGAGCTCATGCCCCACAGGTCGCAGGCCCGGGAAATCTCGCCCACGTCCCTCAATGTCAGCGTGGGCGGCGCATGCTCCATCTCGATCCAGATGGCGTCGTAGCCAAGATTGCCCATCACCTCGGTCATGTCGGCTGTGGGAACGCCGTAGATGCAGACGGCGCATTTGCCTTCCCTCAAAACCCGCTTGACTCGGTTTTCCCGCATCTCCCGCCTTGCCGGGGGACGCCACACACCCATAGGGCCTTCGCTGGACGGCGTTGTCATCGACTACCTCCTGCTGTTTTGCCGGCTTGGGGAGCTGTCTTAGCTGTTGCCATACACCTGGTCGAGATAGTTCTGTAGGAGGTCTTTGCCCACGGGAGTCATGATGGACTCCGGGTGGAATTGAATCCCCTCTATCGGATGCTCCTTGTGGCGCAGGCCCATGATAATCCCATTGTCGGTCCACGCCGTGACCTCCAGCGAGTCGGGCAGGTCTTCTTTGTAGACGGCCAGGGAGTGGTAGCGTATGGCCTCGAAGGGGTCCGGGAGTCCCTTGAAGACGCCCTTGCCGTCGTGGTGGACCATGGATGTCTTGCCATGCATGATTTCTCCGGCCCGGTCCACGACGCCGCCAAACGCGCTGCCGATGCACTGGTGCCCCAGGCACACGCCCAGCGTGGGGATCGTGGGCCCCCAGCGCAGTATCACGTCGTTGGACACTCCCGCCTCTTTAGGCGTGCACGGCCCTGGGGACACGACGATGCCCTTGGGCTCCAGGGATTCCACATCCTCAGGAGTCAACTCGTCGTTGCGTCTTACTGAAACCTCAGCGCCCAGCTCACACAGATATTGGTAGAGGTTGTAGGTGAAGCTGTCGTAATTGTCTATGAGGAGAATCATGGGCCTACTCCAAGGCCTCTATGAACTCCATCCAGTTCCCGTCCGGGTCCCTGGCGTAGAAGGTCTTGCGTATGATTTCGCCCTGGTCGTTGTAACGGTAGGATGGAGGATTCACAAACTTCACGCCCTTGGCGCTGGCCGTTTCGTAAAGCTCTTCCGCCCGGTCCACGTAGAAGGCAATGTGGGCCGCCCCCAGGTCGTTTATGTTGGTGTGGGCCTCTGTGCCAGGCGGATAGACGTACTCGATGAGCTCCAGATGATGGCCGTTCAACAGGTCCACGAAAGCCACCTTCATGGTGACTCCCTTGAGGCCCGTCACCTGCTCCGTGGCCTCGCCGGTGGCCTCGAAGGGTTCCCGCTTGAGGTTGAGTCCCATAATCTCGGTGTAGAACTTCACCGAATCTTCCAGGCTCTTGACTACAAACCCCGTGTGATAAAACGACTTCAGCATATTTGCCCTCCCTTTTGTGATTGGCTCATTGCTTTCTACGGACTCCTCGTTGGGCCCATAGGTCAATTGTCCTTTTCCATACGGTGACGCTAAGAAACAACTCTTGCCTCATATGACATACGATGGGGCCTTCAAGCCGGAGGAACCCAGGCATCCAACGTAATCGCACGAACTGTTGTACCGACGAGACTCCCGGCCAGCCTACTGTCAGCCGTGATTAGTTCAACGCCATTACGCTCAGCCACCACGCAAAACAGGGCGTCATAGACCGCTACCCCTACACTCAACGCAAATTTCAAAGCGTCTTCCATTAGTCCGTCCTGACGTATAAGGCGAACATCAAGCCTGTTGAGTGTATCGATGGCAGACATCGCATCCGCTATAGGCAAATTGTCACGTCGGGCGTGCTTCCACAATACGTTGGCGCATTCCAGCAGAATAAAATCAGGTGCGACAAGCTGAATCCGTGAGGCAGTATGCAACGAGGCGATTTCCGAAACAGTATCAGAATGGTCTTCAGGTATTGTCAACTTCACCAGTGCGCTCGTATCTATGACGTAAGCGGTCAACGGTCTCTGTCTTCTCTGATGTAATCGAGTGAGCGGTTGAGTTTGCCTCCCCACTGTCTTTCTAGTTTGTCCCTGATTTCCCTGGCGTTCTCGATCACGTCATCGACCGGATGGACATCGATCTCTACCCGCTGACCGTCAAACAAGTCGATGGGACTGTCGAGTAAGATGGTCTGTCCCTTGACAACGCCGCGCTGTTTCATCTCGCGTCCCCTGGGCGGCAAGGCCCGCCATTTACAAATTGACATCACGACTGGGATGATATCCAGTTTAGCATCTTTGGCCTGCAATGGCGCATACCGTATGGTCTCGGGACACCGCCTACGCCAAGCCTTCGGCCTTGTCGATGGCGCGGAGCAGGGCGCCAGCCTTGTGGAGGGTCTCCTCGTACTCATCGGTGGGCATGGAGTCGGCCACCACTCCTCCCCCAGCCTGCACGTAGGCCACGCCGTCTTTGATAACCGCCGTCCTTAGGACGATGGCGGTGTCCACGTTGCCCGAGAAGCTGAAGTACCCCACGGCTCCGCCGTAGGGGCCCCGCTTGTCGCCCTCTAACTCGCTGATGATCTCCATAGCCCGTATCTTGGGGGCGCCGGACAGAGTCCCCGCCGGGAAGCACGCCCGCAGTGCGTCGTAGGCGTTAAGCTCCGGCTTGAGCCGCCCCTCCACGTGGGACACCAGGTGCATGACCCTGGAATACTTCTCGACGTACATCAGGTCGGGAACGTGCACCGAACCCGGAATGCTGACACGGCCCACGTCGTTTCGCGCGAGGTCCACCAGCATGATGTGTTCGGCCCGCTGCTTCTCGCTGGTCTTGAGCTCCTCTTCCAGCGCCGCGTCCTCAGCAGGAGTCCCGCCTCTGGGGCGAGTGCCGGCAATGGGGTGAGTGACGACGACTCCGTCCTCGGCCCGCACCAGGGTCTCTATGGAAGCGCCCACGATGTGCATGTCGCCCAGTTCCAGGTAGTACATATATGGCGACGGATTGATGGAACGCAGGGCGCGGTATATCTGGAAGGGATGGGCGTCGGTCTTGCGCCGGAGCCGTTGGGATGGGACCACCTGGATAATGTCCCCGGCGTGGGTGTATTCAACTGCTTCCTTCACGGCGGCCTCATATTCCACCTGGGTGAAGCTGGACTCTACGGGACGGCCCGCCGAAGAAGGGTCAACTTTCAGAGAACGCGGGAACTCCAGAGGAGTCGTAAGCCGGTCCACCATGAGTTCTATCTTGGCTACAGCTTCCCGGTACGCCGCTTCAACGTCGCCTTCCAGGAAGACATGGCTGACCACTTTAATCGTATGGGCCAGGTGGTCAAAGACCAGGAGAGTGTCGGTGAACATGAAGACCGACTCCGGGAGTCCCAGGGTGTCCTGCGGAGGTTCTTTGAGTCTCGGTTCGAAATACCTCACCACGTCGTAAGCCAGGTATCCCACGCCTCCGCCGTGGAACCTGGGCAGGTCCGGCGTCGGGATAAGCTTATACTTGTCCATCTCCGCCTTGATGGGAATGAGCGGGTCCACGGCGCCCTCTGCAGTGCCCCTACCCGTCTTGAGAATCTTGTAGGGGTCGGTGCCAATGAAACTGTACCGTGCCAGCTTCTCTCCGCCTTCGACGCTTTCCAACAGGAAAGAGTAAGGAGAGCGAGCCACCTTCAGGTAAGCAGAAACTGGGGTCTCCAGGTCAGCCTCGATTTCCCGGTATATGGGGACCAGGTTGCCCTGGCCCGACATGGCCTTTACTTCGTCTAGTGTCGGTCTATACATGGCTTGTCCATACTTTCTTGGATATCTTCCGCGGAGCCTGTAGGCCGCAAGGTCACGTGTAGATAACCTGCATGGCCTCGCGGACTTCCTGCATAGTCTGCTCGGCTATGACCTTGGCGCGCTTGGTCCCAGAGTCTATCGCCTCGTGCACCTCACCAACATTGGCCTCGTAGTGGGCACGCCTCTCGCGGATGGGGTCCAGCAGGTCGTTTAGGGCTTTGATTAGCGTCTGCTTCACTTCGGCATCACTGACCGTTCCTTTCCCGTAGCGGTCCTTCAAGTCATCCACCTCTTGGGTGTCGGGGTTGAAGGCGTCGTGGTACAGGAACACTGGATTGTACTCAACCACACCGGGGTCGGTGGCCTTGAGACGCGGGTTCTTGCCTGTGACGTCGGTGATCATGCGCTTAATCTTATTCTCGACAATCTTGGAGTCGTCGGACAGGTAGATGGCGTTGTCCAGGCTCTTGCTCATCTTGGTCTGCCCGTCCACCCCCACCAGCCGGGGCACCCTGCCCACCATAGCCCGAGGCTCAGGGAAAACCTTCCCGTAAGTCCGGTTGAACTTGCGAGCAAGCTCTCTTGCGAACTCGATGTGAGGAGCCTGGTCCTCTCCCACGGGGACCAGCTCACCTTTGGGCAGCAGTATGTCGGCCACCTGGCTCACCGGGTAATTGAAGAACCCCAGGGTCACCTCGGTCTTTTCGTCGGCCAACTGGGCCATCTCGTTCTTTAGCGTGGGATTGCGTTGGAGCCGACCCAGGGACGTGAGCATGGCCATGTACATAGTCAACTCTGCGTGCTCAGGAACGTAGCTCTGGACCACGAAAGCGTTCTCCTCAGGGTCCAGCCCTACCGACAACCAGTCCATTGCCACGTCGATAACCGATTGGCGTATTCCGGCGATGTCCCCGATGTGGTCTCCCAGCGCCTGGTAGTCGGCAATTAGAAAGTAGCATTCGTACTCGTGCTGCAGCCGCACCCAGTTCTCCAGGGCGCCCGCATAATGCCCCAGATGGAGCTTGCCAGTGGGACGCATTCCGGTGAGTATCCGTCGCTTGCCGTTGGTCATTCCGCTCCTTGTTTCCCCAATATGTCCCTTCTCCAGCCCATGGCGACCCAATAAAAAACGCCCAGTCCTCAAGGGACGGGACGTTCCCGTGGCGCCACCCTTATTGCCCTGCGGCTTGACCTGTCATGCGCGGCCGCTTGGGGCGTCTCAACCGGCGGGGAGGGATGCGCCGCCCTCCGTGCCGCGGATCTGTAACGGGCTCCACCCGGCTCGGGCTACTGTTCCCCAGCGGTGTCCGGGGAGGGTTCGCCCTGCGGCTCAGAGGTCCATTCAGTTTTCGCGCCGGCGCCGGCTCTCATCTCACCCGGCTCTCTGTAGCCCCGCTTGAAAACCTACTACTCCTCTTCTCAGCCTTTAGATATATGCATCAAGTATATATAGCCCGCTGTGTGGGTGTCAATTCGTGCGGGCGGCAGCAATGCCCAGAATAAGCCTAGCCGTGGAAGTCGGGGAGGACCTCTTTGCCGAAGAGTTCGAGTTGCTCCAGGGTCTCTTCCGGCGAGCAGGTTGGCCTCATGACAAACTTGGAAGCTCCAGCGTTCAGGTACTGCTTCACCAGGCCACGGACCTCGTCCGGCGACCCCAGGGCCGTGTATTCGGTGAAGTGGGCGTCGTCGCGCAGCCTTGTCAGATACCCCTCGGAGCGTTGCTCGGCTTCTTCTTTAGTCGACGCTATGTAGAAACCTATCAGGGCTCCCACGTGGTCCTCATCCACCGACCGTCCATTTTCTCCGGCCGTTTCAAACACCACCTCGATGCCCTGGGCCACCTCGTCGGGAGTGGCAAAGGAAACCAGCCATCCGTCCCCGACCCGTCCGACCCGTCTCTGGGCCGCCTTGCTTCGTCCGCCGACCCAAACGGGAAGGGAAGGTTCCTGCACGGGTTTGGGAGTGACAGTTACATCGTGGAGGGTGTAGAACTGTCCCTCGTGAGTGACGTTGTCCTCGTGCCAGAGACGGCGCATGACCTCCATAGCCTCGTCGGTGCGCTTACCCCGGTCCGCCTTCGTGACTCCACAGGCTTCATACTCTCGCGGGTCTTCCTGACCAAGCCCTATGGCCGGCAGAAAGCGCCCGTCGGAAAGGTAGTCCAGCGTTGCCATCTCCTTGGCCAACACCACGGGACTCCGGATGGGGAGTTGCAGAACGCTGGTGCCGAACTTGAGCGTCTGTGAATATCCAGCAACCATGGCCATGGCAATCATGGGCTCTGGGCTGAATCTCTCCCCGACCACTCTGTCGGAGAGCCATATCGAGTCATAGCCATACTCGTCTCCCACTTCCACCAGGCGCTTGAGATGGCTTTTCCCCTCTTCTCCGGCGGGATAGCCGCCCGGCATGTACCCTACACGTATGCTCATGGAGGCCTCCTGAGCCTGCGCAGATTGGCCGCTGCCCGGTCGTTTCCGGGCCGTTGAGTCACTTGCCTGCATGATAACTCCCCTGTGAACGGTTAGCAATGAGCCTGCCGAAGGGGGATGACGCCGCTCCGTTGACCCTAGTACAAATGTGCTGATATTCTCAACGCCTTAGCCCGAAATATCCTTCCGGGGCCAGGCCCCGAGAAGAGCCAGCAAAATCCTAACATTCCTAAACAAATTATTAATATTCGATTGTTAAGGTGTGCTAAGAGTCAACAAGAGCAAATAGCGGAGGCTTGTACGATGTTCAGACTCAGGGGATGCACCAGGTGCAGCGGTGACCTGTACAAGGAAGAGGACCACTGGAGATGCCTTCAATGTGCCAGGAACTACTGGCTCAGCAATCCTTTCGATTTTGCGGTCCTCCAGGAGACTGTCTGGGCAAACGCGCCAGGGACTTCCAGGAAAAGACGCGGAACAAAAGCGTCGTCGGATGCGTCTGGATTGGCAGCGGCGACGTATAATTCCTAAAGGAGCACGGGGGATTCTGACGCATCTGACCCAATGCCCAATGAAGGAAGGCGCAACGCGTGGCTAACCTGTTGGCGATAGACTTGTCGGTAAGGGAGTTGGGCTGGGCCCTCTTCTCCACCGAAAACGACCCCGAGTTGGGAACGCCTGGCGAAGGCCGATACCCAAAACGGCTGCAAGGGCAAGAGGGGTGTGCCTGGAGCATAGTCAACACCGGCGCGATGGATCCCAAATGCGGCTCGAAGCACACAAAGCTGCCGGAACGGTTGGAAAACATCAAGAAAGAGCTGGAACGGATGGCCCAGCTCTGGCGACCCACGGAGGCGGCATGCGGACGCCAGTCCCTGTTGCATCTGCCTCAAAGGAAGGAGAGCGTCGAGGCTCTGGGTAAGATACTGGACCAGTGGTCCAGGGAACACGACATACGCCTGTTCATATATCCCCTTAAGGACGTCCGCATCGCCATGTTGGGGAGGGCCAACGCAGGTAAAGAGGAACTGGCTTACACCGTCATGACCAGGTGGGGCATGATCGGCACGGGCAAGTCCACCCATGAATGGAACGCCATCGCCATAGGCGACTACCACCAGGGTCTAGGAGCGCCGGACGTGGGTGCATCGACCGGCTCCCTGAACTCTCCCCAATAAGACCTGGGACAGCTATACTCTCAGGAGACTGAATGGCTGGACAAGATGTCCGGCTGTGGACTTGGACCCACTGTCCCAGCAACATGCTCTGATGCCGTTTGAAATGCCTCCGTCAACGCCCGCCAAGGGAGAACGCCCCGCGCTTGACCGTCAGTGGCTGGACCTCATTCAAGACCGGGGCATAAACGCTTTCCTCCAAGGCCCTCTCGTTCCTCCCGCCGCTCTTCAGACCGCGGTCCAGCAGTTCAACGAAGGCCAGTACTGGCGCTGCCACGAAACCCTGGAAGAGATATGGCTAGTAGAGGGTTATCCCATCCGGCTCTTCTACCAGGCCCTGTTGAAGTCTGCCGTGGGCTTGCTCCACATGGAGCGGCATAACCGCAGAGGCGCTCTGTCAAAACTGAGGGATGCCCGAACGGGGCTGGAGCCTTTCACACCCTCATTCATGGGCATCGACACGGCAAATCTTCTGTCCGAGGTCATTGTGAGGATAGGACTGCTAGAAGGCGACGTAGTGCCGGACTGGGCTGATATAGAAGCGCGGGGCCAGGTCCGGTTGCTTCTTGCACCGCCCCAGCGATGATCAGACTTACCGGCGTGGTCGGGTACAACCTGGGCGCCCGACGGTACGTGGGTGAGATACGCTATCCGTCCGAGACTCCGGTCGTCGGCGAAAGCAACCACGACTCCGTCATCTAGGTCGAGCCTGACGTGGTCCGACGCCCTAGACGTGCTGCCGGGCAGCTAAGGCTCTGGAGTAGGAGTGGGGACCGAAGAAGAGTCGTCATTGTTGGAATGAGTCGCCGCCTGAGTGGGCTGAAAAAAGGAGAATTGGTCGCCTTGGAGGTCTGCCGGACACTGGTCGACCACTATGACTTCGTCGGCGGGTCGGTCTGCGAAACGATAGACGCGGACCTGGTCTGTTACTGTTAAGTCGGAAGCTATCTCCTCCAATGCGGGAGCCGGTAGCGGCCCCACGTCGATGAAGTAGGTTATGGACAGAGTTTCCACCTCCTCAATTTCGGAGGGAGAGATGGATGAGTCCGCCCCAAACTCGTTTATGGAACGAAAAGCGGTAAATAAGTATTCGACTCCCCGAAATCCGAACTGAAGGCGTTCCATGTTCACAACCGGCCAGCCTACGCCCAACAACCCCTGTGCCGATAAAGCTGTGGCGACGATGGGTACGTTGGGGGGAGTAGGGACCGGCGTGGGAGTAGGTCCGCCGGGATAGGCCGGTCCGCGAGACGGGATCCACCGAGGCGAGGGCGAGGCGCCCTTAGCGGTGTAGACGTAAGCGCCGGAGCCAGACTGACAGACCGGATATGATGTTGCTTTTGTCCCCCATCCGACGTCAGGCCCATACCCCCTATCGTTGGAACGCACCAGGAACCCTTGTTCTATGGGCACTCCAGGCAATGTGAAGACCGTCCGCCCTTCGCTGCCTTTTACCAGCTCTTGGTCGCTGTCACCAAGCACCAGTCCGGTCGGTGTCAAACGATCCAGATCCAGCAGTTCCTCTCGTATCGGGCCAGCGACGGGCCTATAAGAGATACCCTCATGGCGAACGGTATATATTGGGACACGGCCTACAAAATGGTCCGATGATTCTCGGTCGGAACTATCGGGTGCCTGCGGAGTGTCGGCGCCGCAGGCCGCCAATGCAAGAGCCGTTAACGCCAAGATGATGACCATCTGAAGCCCCATGGTGCACCGTCTCACAACTAGACTCCTATTTGCGTTCATATAACTAAGACACGTCTGGCCTAGGGAAAGTTCCCGACTTTAGGTTCGATGCAAAGGACAAGGTCGATGCTCCGGCGTCGGTCAGGCCGACGCTATCTATTGCCAGACTTACCCGGCCATGGCTTCAGCCACGTCCCTGTAGTCCTCCAACCTGGGAAGCAGCAACGGTTCGTCCACACCAGCTCTCACGTACTCTTCCACCCGTTCCCTGCATTGCTCCGGCGGACCTATCACGTAGCATGAGTCCACCATGTCGTCTGTGACGAGCCGGACCGCACCGTCCATGTCGTCTTCGGCGTAGAGTTGGCGCAGCCGGGGAGCCGCTCCGGGGTCGAACCCAGCCGTCTCCAGGAGAATCTCCCCCACGTGCGGCTCAGAATACAGGCGCACCAACCTTTGCCTGAGTCCGGACCGGACTTCTTCGGGGCGTGGCGTCATGCGCATGACCAACATGCAGGCGATACGTACCGATTCCGGGTCTCTACCCGCTTCCTGCGCTGACGTGCTGACGACATTCACCGCCCACTTCACATACCCGGGCGACACGTAGGCGTTCAGCAGCACTCCGTCGGCCAGGGCGCCAGCTGTCTTCAGGGCCTTAGGACCGATAGCCGCCATGTAGATGGGCAGCCTGTCCTGTACTGGCCTCATCTCCAGGCTGACCTCGGGTTGGTTGAATATCCTGCCCTGATAGGAAGCTGAACCTTTTTCCAGAAACGCACGGACGATTGTCAGCGCCTCCTCCAGCCTGGCTCGCGACCGGGAATAGGACATCCCAAGCCGCTCCTCGATGATGAAGCTGTCGCTCCGGCCCATGCCCAGGATGAACCGCCCTACGCTGATGCGGTCCAGAGTGGCCGCCATCATTGCCAGCAAGGCCGGGTGGCGGGTAAAGGGGTTTACGACACCAACGCCCAACTTGACCCTGGAAGTCGCCGCGGCCAGAAAACCCAGCATGGACGCCGTCTCCTCGTGAAGATAACGCTCGGTCACCCACAAGGAGTCGTAGCCCAGGTCATCGGCTATGCTCCCGTACTCACGCAGGTCAGCGCCGCCGCCGATGCCGTGGTATATCACCATTCCAGCCCTATTCATGGCTCCTCCCTGGTTTAACCGAACATCCCTCCCTTTGACCCCCCAGTTAGGGCGTTAGGGTCGGGAATGCCTCTCTAAGGGGCGCGTAGCCTGTCATCTCCACGAACCCTTTGCCCATGATTGGTGAGCCACCCTTCACTCCCTCTACATCCACACCACCTTCCCAATAATGCACCGGTATCAGCCCTATGGCGATGAACTCGGCGTCTTCCATAAGAGGAATAAGAGCCACGTCCAGCCCCAGCGATTCGACCCGCAGGTCCCATCCCATAGGGTACTCTCCGCCAGTGGCCTCGCTCGTCCATGATCCTGTGGGGCTGAGCGTTATGTCATCTGCGGCCAGATGCACCGCGCCGGAATCCGGCGGGACGTAGGTCCCGTAGGTCTCGATATGTTTCCGTCCGTCGCTCTCCCAGACTACCGACACAGTAAGTTCCGAGCCGTCGTCCAGGAACAGGCTCAACCAGTCCCAACCTATCTCGGCTGTGGTGAAATCTCCCCACTGGTGGTCCATCCAGGACATTCCGGAAAGCTCCCGGGACTTTCCGTGCATTGTGAGAGAACCAGTGGTCTCCAAGTTCGTGCGGGAATAGTAGTAGGTCTTGCCGGCGACTCCCAGGTCGACGTACCCGTTGCCGTCGTGGAGCGCAGCCTGTTTACGGGATGTTGCCTCCATCTCTACCTCATACTCGCCAACCTGGAACGCCAGCGAGTAGTCCTCACCATCCCCCGTCATCTTCCATGAGGACACGCTGCCGTCAAATTCGCCGGAGGTCTCTTCAGCCTCGACCAGCTCGGGGAGTTCGGCGATCAGGTGGACTCCCTGGGAATGGTCGGCCCAGCTTAGTTGGGCGATTCTGACCGTCGGGCCATCCGGCAAGACCAACTGGAATGTCACGAAGTGGTAGCTGTAGTCTTGGCCCGTGTCGGCGGTAAGATGTCCGTTGAAATACCACCACTCCACAGGAGTCAAGTGCGCCCCCTCGTCCTGGGGCAACCGCACGTATGGGACCGGCTCGGACGTTGGGTCAAGGGCAGGCGGCGGCGTTGGAGTCGCGGTCGCGGTGAGAACCGGCGTGGAAGTAGGCTCTAGTGTAGGGGTCAACGTCGGATTGGCAGCTCCCCCGCACGCAGCTAGGGACAAACAAAGCACAGCGGCCATCCCTGCGGCACCAAAGAATCGTTGAAACAACGGCGGCTTCAAGCCCTGACAACCTTCACCCCCTAATCATGCCACACGGGGCCCGCAGTGGTCACCTGTCGGTCGCTGCCAATAGTTGTTTGGCATTGGCGGACGCTCCATCCGCTCATCGAACGGCCGTGTTTCGATTGACATCGGAAACAGCCCAATGATAGATTAGATTCCGATTCGCAGTCTCCTTCGGGCTGCTTTTGAAGCCAACGACGACTCAGGAGGGCCGGTTTGCCCAGGTACGATTACCAGTGCAGCAGTTGCGAGCACGTGTTCGAGATGAGACAAAGTTTTGACTCCGAGCCTCGGGCCGACTGTCCCTTGTGTGCAGGTCAGGCCAGGCGCAAGTTCCAGGTGGTCCCCATCATATACAAGGGTTCAGGGTTCTACACCACCGACTACAAGAAGACGGGCCACAGCGGGGCCTCCAGCTCCAAGGATGAAGCCAAGGAGGAGAAGGAGGAAAAGGAGTCAACTTCTTCCTCCAAGCCATCCAAGTCCGCCACCGCCACCGAAAGCAAAGAAGAAACGGCGAGCCCCTCCCACTAGGGGGCTGGCTTGAGGGCCCTGCTCCAGCGCGTCTCCCACGCTTCCGTGTCCATCGACGGAAGGCAGACGGCCAAGACCGGCCCGGGTCTTCTGGTCCTTCTGGGAGTCTCCAAAGACGACACCCAAGAAGACGCAGCCTATCTGGTGGAAAAGACCGTCAACCTTCGAATATTCGCTGACGACGAAAGTCGTTTCAACAAATCCGCTCTAGACGTGGGGGCAGAATTCCTAGTCGTGAGCCAATTCACCCTCTACGCCGACATCCGCAAGGGCAGGCGTCCGGACTTCAACCAAGCAGCCGCTCCTGAACCCGCGGAGGGTCTCTACGAGTACGTCGTGGAGTTGTTCAGAAGCCGAGGGCTGAAGGTCGAGACCGGGAGGTTCGGTGAATATATGCGGGTGGACCTGGTGAACGACGGTCCGGTCACCATCATGTTGGACTCGGCAGACCGTAACCGCCCGCGACGCGCCTAGGCGAATTCCAGGTCCAGGCTGATGTCCAGGGCTTTGACCGAGTGGGTCAGGCTGCCCACTGAGATGAGGTCCACTCCCGTTTCCGCGACAGCCCGGACAGTCTCAAGGTTGACCCCGCCTGACGCTTCCAACACAACTCGCCCCGCCACGATGTCCACGGCCTGCTTCATTTCCTCCGGCGACATGTTGTCCAGCAGTATGATGTGGGCGCCGGCGTCCAGAGCCTGTTGTAGCTCCGTCAGGTCCTCCACTTCGATTTCAACCTTGAGGTTGTGAGGGGCTTGGTCCAGGGCCTTGCGGACTATGCCGTCGATTCCAAAACCCTGGTGGCGCATGGCCTCGAGGTGGTTGTCCTTGACCAGGATTCCGTCGGCGAGATTCATACGATGGTTGCCCGCCCCTCCCATTCGCACGGAGTATTTGTCCAGCAGCCTGAAGCCGGGCGCCGTCTTGCGGGTGTCCACGATGCGGGCTCGGGTCCCTTCCACCGACTTGACGTAGCGTGCAGCCTCCGTGGCTATGCCGCTCATGCGCTGGAGAAAGTTGATGGCGGTCCGCTCTGCTCTCAGGATGGAGGTCGCCTGACCGTCGACGAAGGCCAGATTGTTGCCGGGTGACACGGACGCCCCATCCGCCAGCCATGCAGTGGTCTGAAGTTGTTGGTCGACGCACCGGAACACGGAGAGGGCCACGTCCACTCCGGCCAGGACTCCTTCGCCCTTGGACCGGATGACGCCCCTGGCCTGAAGGTCTTGAGGCACCAGGGAATCCGTGGTGGGGTCGTTGGCCACCTGGTCCTCGGCAAGGGCCATCTCGACTAGCTGCTGGACTTCGGGAAGCAGATGAATCATAGAACCCGCTGGCCCTACACCACTGCCAACATGCGCTCCAGGGCTATGCGGGACAAACGCCTGGTTTCTTCGTCCACCGACACCTCATTGACGACTTGGCCGTGGGCCAGACCCTCCAACACCCAGTAGACGTAGGCGGGGTGAATCCGGTACATAGTGGAGCAAGGGCATACCACCGAGTCCAGGCAAAAAACGGTCTTGTCCGGGTTCTGCTTGGCCAACCTGTTTACGAGGCTAATCTCGGTGCCCACGGCCCATACCGAACCCGCCGGGGCTTCGTTGATAGTCTTGCGAATGACCTCTGTGGAGCCGTCTATGTCCGCGGCCTGCACCACTTCCATGATACATTCGGGGTGGACTATGACGTTTACATCGGGGAAGCGCACCCGGGCGCCCTCGATTTGCTTGACGGTGAACCGGGTGTGGACTGAGCAGTGGCCCTGCCACAGCACCATCTTGGCCTTTTGGAGCTGTTCTCTCGTGTTGCCTCCCAGGGGCTTGTACGGGTTCCAGACGACCATTTCATTGGGGTCTATGCCCAGCTTTACCCCGGTGTTGCGGCCCAGGTGCTGGTCGGGCAGGAAGAATACTCTGTCCGAGCGTTCGTAGGCCCATTTAAGGGCTGCGGCGGCGTTAGAGGAAGTGCATATGATCCCGTCGTGACGGCCGCACAGCGCCTTGAGGCCAGCGATGGTGTTCATGTAGGCAACAGGGAGTATGCCGCCCTGGTCTCCCACCACATCCTGCAGGTCTTCCCAGGCGTCCAGCACGTCGTCCAAGGGAGCCATGTCGGCCATGGAGCATCCCGCGGTGATGTTGGGCAGGATGACTTTTTGATGGTCTGCGGAGAGGACGCTGGCTGTCTCGGCCATGAAGTGGACGCCGCAGAAGATAATAAAGTCGGCTTCGGACTTGGAGGCGGCGTTCTGGGAGAGCTTGAAGGAGTCTCCCTGAAAATCGGCGTACTTGATGACCTCTTCCCGCTGATAGTGGTGGCCCAGTATCGTCACGCGCTCGCCGAGCTGGGCGCGAACTTCCCTAATGCGGCTGTCCAGTTCCTCAGGCGAAAGATGGAGGTACTCAGTGGGAATCTTTTGCCAGCGGATGTTGACCTTGATTTCTTCAGCCAGGGACTTGGCGGGTAGCTCGTCTTCCGTGCGACAGAAGGCGGAGTGCTCTATCTCGGTAATGGGAATCACCGGCTGTTTGGCCTTGGTTGTCACGCGTTCACCTGCTTTCGGCGTTAAACCGCGTTCCCCTGGAGAGACCAGGGGCTGGTCTTGGCCACTTCGACGTTGACCAACTTGCCTATCTGCGAGTCGTCCCCTTCCCAAAACACCAGCTTATCGCTTCGCGTCCTTCCCTGCAACTTTCCCTTCTTCCGGGTCTCTGCAAGGACCTCTACGGTTTTCCCCTGGAGCCGGGAGTTTCGGCGTGCAGCGATGCCTTCCTGCAACTCCGTCAGGTTTTTTAGGCGGAACTGCTTTTCCTCAGCGGGCACGTCGTCGGGCATCTTGCGCCATGCTATCGTTCCCGGCCTGGGAGAGTAGGCGGCGGAGTGCACCTTCTCGAACTCCACCTCCTCAAGCAAGTCGAGGGTCCTTTCGTACTGCTCCCTGGTCTCTCCAGGAAACCCCACTATCACATCGGTGGACAGCGCGGCGTGCGGGACCTTCTGGCGAATACGGTCGACCAGTCGTCTGTATTCGTCCAGGGTGTAGCGTCGGCGCATGTTGGCCAACACCTCGTCATCAGCCGCTTGCACGGGAAGGTTGATGTGTTCGCAGACTTTGTCCAAGCCGGCAACCGCGTCGAGAATCCGGTCGCTCATGAACATGGGGTGGGAGGTGAGGAAACGGATACGCTGCAGCCCATCGACGTCGTCGACGGCCCGGAGCAGGTCGGCCAGGTCCACATCCTCGTCCAGGTCGTGCCCGTAGGCGTCGACGGTCTGGCCGAGAAGGGTGACCTCTCTTACGCCTCGGCTCGCCAGAAGCTCGATCTCGTGAACAACGTCATCCACGGTACGGCTAGTCTGCCTGCCCCTGCGGTACGGTATTATGCAGAATGTGCACATCAGGTCGCACCCGTGGATGATGGGCACATGAGCGCTGACCGACGGTCGGGGAGGCGTCAGAGTCCCAACGCAGCCTTCCCAGTCCAACCCCATGCGTTGGCCCACGATGTCAAGCAATGGGCCGTATTCCTGGGGTTTCAGGAAAGCGTCTACGTAGGGGAAACGCTTTCGAAGAGGTGAAGCGTCTGATCCCACCATGCACCCCATGAGGGCTAGGACACTATCGGGGCGTTTCACTTTCGCCTGCTTGACGAATCCCAGGTGGCTGACAACCTTGTCCTCGGCGCTCTGCCGAACCACGCAGGAGTTCAGTACCAACACGTCAGCGTCGCCGGGCTTGTCGGTTTCTGTCAGCCCCAACTGTTCCAGACCGCTGCTGAGGCGCTCCGAATCCGCCACGTTCATCTGGCAGCCGATAGTCCAAATATAGTAGCTGTTCATAATGCGACAAGCTAAGGAATCATATGATGGCGGAGGGAATGGGATTCGAACCCATGAGCCCGATTTCTCAGGCTAAGCGCTTAGCAGGCGCCCGCACTAGGCCACTATGCGATCCCTCCATTCTTAGCTCTCAAATATACAAGAACCGCAGCCCGACAGCAAGGCTATGAACAAGTCCGAGGAACATTTGATTCGTGAATGAAAGCGATGGTTTTCGCTCGGTTGGCGCCGAAAAGAGTTAACCATTGACTTGATTACTGCTCTACTCTATCATGTCACCCCTATACTCTATTCGGGAGCGACGATTATGGATGAACTGGACGGCAGAATCATCAACCTCCTTCAGGCTGACGGACGCGCCTCCAACGCCAAGATTGCCCGGGATGTGGGCGTCAGCGAGGGCACGGTTAGACGACGGCTGCGGCGTCTTATGGAAGACGAAGTCGTTAAGGTCATAGCGGTGCCGAACCTGGAGGAGATGGGCTACGCCACTGCCGCCCTCATCGGAGTGCAGACTTCCCCAGGCCGGGTCGACGAGGTGGCCGACTCTATATCGGCATTGGACGAGGCCCACTACGTCGCCATTACCACGGGGGCGTGGGACATATTCGCCTGGGTCGGAGTTGAGTCCACAGAGCAGCTGGGCAACTTCATCCGGGGGAAGATAGGCGTCATATCAGGAATCACCCGGACCGAGACCTTCGTCAACCTGGCCATCAAGAAACGCACCTATGGACTGGTCCTGTAGTGAGAACGGAACCGGGGACGCAATAAGCCAACTCCCAAATCCAATTCCATAGACGGAGGCCAAGCATGACAGCCAACGTTATAGACTCCACTCCCGAATTCGTCGCAGCGGCATATAAGACGGTTGAAGCCAACCTGGCCGTGGCCCGTCGGAAGCTGGGACGGCCCCTCAATCTGGCCGAGAAGATTCTCCTGGGCCACTTGGACGACCCCGAAAGCCAGGAATTGGCGGCGGGAGACAGCTATCTTATGCTCCGGCCCGACCGGGTCGCTCACCAGGACGTCACCGGCCAGATGGCGGTGCTCCAGTTCATGCAGGCAGGGCGGAACAGGGTCGCCGTGCCCACGACCATACATTGCGACCACCTGATCCAGGCGCGGGTCGAGGGAAGAGCCGACACGCAGGACGCGCTCAACGAGAACAACGAGGTCTACCACTTCCTGGAGTCCTCCGCCCGCAAGTACGGCATGGGTTTCTGGAAGCCCGGAGCGGGCATTATCCACCAGGTCGTCCTGGAAAACTACGCCTTCCCGGGCGGGTTGATGATAGGCACCGACTCCCACACCCCCAACGCCGGCGGCCTGGGGATGCTGGCCATTGGAGTCGGAGGAGCCGACGGAGCCGACGTGATGGCTGGGCTTCCCTGGGAACTGAAGTACCCTACGTCCGTCGGAGTGCGCCTGACCGGGGAGTTGAGCGGATGGACGGCTCCTAAAGACATCATCCTGTACCTGGCCGGAGTCCTCACGGTCTCCGGGGGCACCAACGCCATCATCGAGTACTTCGGCCCAGGAGCCGAGTCCATAAGCTGCACCGGCAAGGCCACCATCACCAACATGGGCGCTGAATTGGGCGCCACCTGTTCCGTGTTCCCCTTTGACAGCCGCATGGCCACCTATCTCAGGGCCACCCAACGGAGAGCTTTGGCCGACCTGGCGGAAGCCAACCGCAGCCTGCTGGCAGCCGACGATCAAGCGGTGCAGAACCCGGAGAGCTACTATCAGAGGGTGGTGGAAATAGACCTGTCCAGCCTGGAACCCCAGGTGGTGGGCCCCCACACCCCGGACCTGGCGCGGCCAATATCTCAGATGGCAAAAGAGGTCCAGGAAAAGGGCTACGTGGACGACATATCCGACTGCCTTATCGGAAGCTGCACCAACTCGTCGTACGAGGACATGTCTCGGGCCGCCGACGTGGCAGAGCAGGCCAAGGCCAGGGGATTTTCCGTGAACATTCCCCTGCTGGTGACTCCGGGCTCCGAGCAGATTCGGGCAACCATCGAGCGGGACGGCCAAATGCAGTCACTGGGAGACATCGGCGCAACCGTCTTGGCAAACGCCTGCGGGCCCTGCATCGGCCAGTGGAAGCGGGACGACGTGGCCGACGGCCAGCCCAACACCATCGTCACGTCTTTCAACCGCAACTTCCCCCGCCGGAACGACGGCAGGGCCGATACCGCCGCCTTCATCACGAGCCCCGAGATAGTCATCGCCTACTCCCTGGCGGGCCGTCTGTCGTTCAATCCCCTAACCGATGAAGTAACCGCTCCTTCCGGCGAGACCTTCAAGCTGGAACCCCCCAAGTCCGCTCCTGAGATACCCGCCGGCGGCTTTGTCAGAGCTACGGACGTGTACGTAGAACCCGAGGACGACGGGGACTCTGTGGAGGTGAGCGTAGACCCGGCCAGCAACCGTCTGCAGGCGCTGGAACCCTTTGCTCCCTGGGACGGTGAGGACTTCCTCGAACTGCCCATCCTCCTGAAGGCTAAGGGTAAATGCACCACAGACCACATCTCCCCAGCCGGACCGTGGCTCAGGTTCCGAGGCCACCTGGACAACCTGAGCGACAACATGTTCCTGGGGGCCACAAACTCCTACACCGACAAGTCGGGAGAGGGCCTGAACCAGCTCACCGGAGAAACAGGCCAGCCCATACCCCAAATCGCCCGCAACTACAAGGCCGAGGGCAAGCGGTGGGTGGCCGTTGGAGACTACAACTACGGCGAGGGAAGCAGCCGCGAGCACGCTGCCATGTCTCCCAGGTTGTTGGGAGCCGCAGCCATCATTACTCGCTCCTTCGCCCGCATACATGAGACGAACCTGAAGAAGCAGGGTTTGCTGCCCCTCACCTTCGAGGACGCAGCCGACTATGACAAAGTGGAGGAAGCCGACCGCATCAGCCTGGTCGATCTCAAGGACCTGGCCCCCGGCAAGCCGGTCAAGGCCACACTGCACCACGCCGACGGCACGACCGAGGACCTTAACCTGCACCAGACGATGAACCCCACCCAAATCGAGTGGTTCAAGGCCGGGGCCGCGCTGAACCTGCTACGTGGCGGCTAAAGGGCTCAGACTGTACGGAAAGTCTTTGATTAGGTCATACCCGCAGGAGGAATCTTAAGAGATGACAAGACACGCGGTCGCCGACGCCAAAAGTTGAAGGCGTAGGCGACGATAGTCAATCGCAGTCCAGTCGCCGAAGCCAGTCCCCAGATAGAGATGAGACAACAGACCTTCTAAGGCGGCTTGCCGAACATCTGGGGATAAAGGTCGGCTGGCCGCAGTTCCTCGACCAAGTGAGCAGGGTAGGGGGCTTCACATGAACCCCGTGATAGGGCCAAACGTGTCGCTGGGAGTACCAGGAGGCAACGTTGGATTTGCTTAACCTTCTGAGCAGATGTTAGTTAGTCTGTAGCTTCTCCTTCCTTCGATAGTAGTAGGCCAACTGCTGACACAGCTTATCGCAATAACGCTGGCGACCGTGCCCGGGCTTAAAATAGCCTCCGCATCCCGGTCTCGCACACAGAATCGCTGGACGCTGTCGCCCGGACAGTTCCAGCATGAATAGGGTATAGAGAGCACCACGCAGACAATCTGGAAAGAAGTAGATTTCACCCTTGCGATAGGGGAGTACGGCTGGATTTACGTGGCCCCTTAGGCGTTTGTTGACCTCTCGATGGACAAAGTAGCGGGCTGGCTCTATCGGGTCACCATGCACCCAGCGTTCCAGTAGCTCCACATCGCTAGCGTTCTCCTGGTAAGCAAGTACCGTGACTTCCCAGTGCAACATTCGCCCGGCCAGATCGTCGTTCTGGTAAACATAATTGTGAAACTCGTGGGGACTTTGCCGCATGAATTCTGTTAGGTCAGGTCGAATCTTTCCATCTAGGACCACGAGATAGAGCCTTACCTGTTGCGGTTCACCTTGTGGCGTCCATTGGACCAAGTGGCTCAGTTCCCGCTGGCACCCACCCTTTACCAACTCCCAGAGAGCCATCAGCCGAACCATGCGCACTATCTCGTGCCGCCAAAACTCCAAGGATTCACCAACTGGAATCTCGTCGATACGTACCGTGTGTAGTTCAGGGTCGCGGAGAGCTAGAGAATGGCCGAGGAATCCGTACTTGTTGGCAAAGGCAAGGATAGATTTATCCGTGGGTTCAGTCCGAGCGAATCGCCTATGTAGATCTGGAACGGCCAAAGGCGAATACTGGCGTACGTACAGGCCGTTCCGTCTAATCAACCAAGGCCCAGCAATATTCTCTCCAACTCCCTTGCCATCTAAGACGACGAGACCATCACGCCAACTGAAACCATCCTCAGGGACTCGGAGGAGTGATGCAAACGGCCCCCTCACCATAACCTCAAAGGGTTGAATCTCGTTGTCGGTCGTGCTTCCCTTTTCCATATCTTCGATGTTATTTCTATGATAAGTTACTTGTAAACATCTATATAAGAGAATAACATAGTATATCAGATGGAGTAAAGGGAAGGTAGTTTCTTCTGATGCCCAACCGGATGGGATAGAAGCAGGGTGAAGGGTGGTATTGCATGAGTAGCCTCAATGTCTCCGAACAACACCATGTCGAGAAGGTTCTGAGCATGGGTGGCGGATTTGTTCTTGACTTCACCGACGCCACGTTTGCAGCATTCTTCAAACGTCACCGTGTTAACATCCATGCCAACCAATATCAGACCTACGGGACATCCAAAGCAAAAAAGATGCGGGGGTTTTGGGAACTAGAGCCTGACTGCCTCGTAGGGCGAGTCTTGTCTGATTTGCTTGACTATCATGAGGCACAATGTGAATCGGGCGGCCTCGAACGAGACCCTGTGTCGCTCGGAAAAAGCCGTGAGACAGTCGCCAGATTATGCGGAGAACCCTTCAACGAGAATTCCACGCCCGACGACGGATTTCTGAGCAGGGAATTTGAAATACCGAACATTCAGAGACTACCAGTGGATTTTGCGGTATGTGAGATTATCCAAGACCGATTGAAGGAAGCCCAGTTATGTCTGTCCAATCGCGCTCACCTATCTGTCATATTCCAGTGTGGCAGTATCTTGGAGGCAGTTCTCCTCGGAGCGGCTCAACATGAGCCCGAAAGATTTAATCGGTCGTCCAAGAGTCCAAAACACAATGGCAAAGTAAAGGCGTTCCAGGATTGGAAACTGTCAGAGTTCATTGATGTCGCGCGCGACATCAGATTGCTCAAGCCAGATGTACAGAAATTTAGTCACGAGTTGCGTGACTTCAGAAACTACATCCACCCGTACCAACAAATGGTGTCAGGTTTCAAACCCGACGAGCATACAGCCAAGATCTGCTTTCAAGTGCTCAAAGCAGCTATGGCAGATGTGGCCGGAGACCGGTAAACGGATGGCCAACGTTAACCGAAAAACAGCCCCTAACTAGTTGGGGGCTGCAATTTGTCCGGAGTCGGCCGTCGTAGCGGTGGACGCCCTATCCCATGGGGTTGGCGTCGGGGTGGCCCAACAGGAACCTGCCGTGGTTCTCCATGGCACGTTCGCTGACCATGAGGTGCTGGCCTCCGGCGTATACGTCCCGCAGGCACCGTTGAAGCTGGCTGGAGTTGAAGATGGCCTCTCCTCCAGAGTACCTGAACAGCATCTCCGTCACCTCTACGGACACCTGGGTGACGTAGCTGGACGTGGCCCGCATGGCGGACTGGAGCTCGGGCCCGGGCGTCTCACCCTGGCAGGCGACTTGCCAGCCTTCGTCCATGACCTCTTTCGCCAGGGCCTTGGCGGCCCGCAGCTTCAGGTCGCACTCTCCCAGGTCTCTCTGGAAGGCGCCCCGCTCGGATAGAGGAGGCCGGCTGTAGTAGCCCCGCTGCCTTATCGCCGCCTTTTCCATGACAATGTCCATCGCCTTGCGCGCACACCCTATGGCAAAGGCGGAGTGCTCGTTAATCACGAATCCTGGGCGGCCAAGCCGGTACAGGGCTCCGCCCCGGTAGATGGTGGGCTTCCAAACGTCCCAGGTAAACTCCTCAGGGACGAATAGGTCTTTCACTGAGAAGTCGCAGCTTCCCGTGCCTCTTAGACCCATCACGTCCCAGTTGTCGTGCACGTTCACCTGCTCCGTGGGCATCATGCAGACTATGTGACGTTCGGACTCGCTTTCGACTCCCGGCACCAGAGCCCCGCCGCGCACCCAGTTGGAGTGGCGGATGCCGCTGGCAAAGGACCATTTCCCGGTAACCCTATAGCCGCCGTCCACTGGCTCGGCGGAGCCTCCCTGGGCCAGGGATGAGGCCACCTTCGGAGGACGCCCTCCAGGAAACACTATCTCCAGGGCTTGGTCGTTAAGATATGCTCCCGGCTGCCCCGCGCTGGAGCTGCCGATCATTACACACCAACCCGCTGACGGCTCTATCCGGGTGATGGCCTCGATTATCTCCATTTGGACCACGGGGTCGGCTTCCGCTCCGCCCAACACCCTGGGCAGCTTTATGGCAAACAGTCCAGCGTCGTACAGCGCCTCCACCGAAGCCTTAGGGAGAGTGGCGATGACTTCCCCTTCCTCGGCATGGGCCTCAAGGACGGGGCGCACCTCTTCAACGACCGCCAGCAGCGTTTCCAGCGTCTCTTCCTGGCTGGCCGGATATACTTTCAGAGCCATTCATTCCTCCCCTGGGATTTAAGCTAGCTTACACTAATGATTATACGGCAACAATATCGGGATGCTCACCTGGGCTGCCACGCTTTTGCCCAGGCTGACGGAGCCATACTCAGCTTTCCCCAGGGACTGCGCCGTTCACCCCAAGCCGTCGAGGCATTCCCTCAGGGGCTTGTGGATGCAGGTGAATATGGGCGTGTCCCTCTCCGTATAGGGCCTGGCCTCGGCCTCCCGCAGTTCCATCACCAAGTCCAGGAAGTCCACGGGATTCGCAGTCTCGAAACCGAGCACAAACTCCTGGTCGTCGAACCCGAACGAATAGGAGGTGCTTATCTTCACGGACGGGTACTTGTGACCCACCTGGAAGTGCTCGTTCATCATGCGCTGCCGTTCGTCTTTGGGAAGCTGGTACCAGTCGTGGGTCTTGACGAAGGGGTAGACGAAAAGGTAGTCACGCCCGATGGCCCGGAACCCCTCGCCTGAGCCGTCCTGGCCTTCGTGGCCGTGGCTGTCGATGTACGGGGAACGCTTGGTCATGGCCAGGTAGGAATGGGGCATTTGGAGACGCCTGCCCAGCCCCGTGCGGTTCAGTTGGACTGACAGACTGTCCAGTAGGTCCAGGGACTCGCTCACCTTCCAGAGGAGGAAGTCCACGTCGCCCCTGGTGCCCAGCAGACTGTAGCTGGCAATGCCCATCCTGGAGGAGAACTCGTCCACCACGGCGGCGAACTCACGCTTCCCGCGGTCACGCTCGTCGTCGGGAAGCAACTTCCATCCGGGGTCGGCCTTGTAGAAGGAATACTTGATGAAACGGCCCTTGAATTCCTGGGCCATGACGCCCTCCCGCAGATAGTCGGACACATTGTACCACGTAGGCTGAACCCTCACCCCGGCCCTCTCCCAGGGGAGAGGGAGATTTGTAAAGACATCGTTGAGGGAGAGCGGAGAATACTCCTTCCCCCAATGGGGGAAGGTTGGGATGGAGGTGTAGTCCCGCTCCCGTCATTCTGGCGGAGGAGTCACCCTAACCCTCCGCCTAAAGGGGAGGGGATATTGCTTCTTCCTCGCTAGGGGAAGGCTGGGGTGGGGCGGGTCGGTCACTCCTACCAGGTCAGGACTATCTTCCCGAAATTCTCCCTGTTCAGCATGGCGCTGTGGGCTTCCTGCACCTGGTTGAAAGGGAAGACCTTGTGGACCACCGGCTTGAGCCGCCCGTCCTTGACCAGCCGCATAATGTCGTGCAGGTAGCTGTTGCTACCCATGAAGGACATAAGCAGGGACAAACGCTTGCCCCGGAACTCGCCCCAGTCAAACTCCATGCCTGTCCCTGCCGTGAATCCGCAGTTGATGACCCGTCCGGCGTAGGCCATGGCGCGGAAGGTGTCCATAAGCGTCTGGCCGCCCACGCTGTCCACCGCGACGTGGGCGCCTCCGCCGGTGGCCCTCACAACCATGTCAGGCCAACCTTCCTGTGTGTAGTCCACGGCGGCAGCGGCCCCAAGCTCGAGTCCTCTTTCCCGCTTCTCCTGGCTGCTGGCCGTAGTCACCACACGTGCGCCCAGCATCCGGGCTATCTGGATGGCGGCTATGCCGACGCCGCTTCCGGCTGCGTTCACCAGCACCCATTCCCCAGGCTGGACGCGGGCCTTTTCCACCAGGCACCGCCAAGCCGTGATGAAGACCAGGGGAATCGACGCAGCCTCTTCGTAGCTGAGGTTGTCGGGCTTCGGGTAAAGGTTCATGGCCGAGACCTTCATCAGCTCCGCGTAGCCACCGTCAACCTTGGCCCCCAGCATTCCGTATTCGGGACAGTCGGAGTGCTGCCCATGCTGGCAATGGAAGCAGACGTTGCAGCTTACGCCCGGCGCCACCACTACGGGGTCGCCCTTGGCCCAGCAGGCCACGCCTTCCCCCACCTCTTCAATGACTCCGGCCACGTCCCGCCCCAGAATCCTGGGTCCGCCGAAACGCGGACCCTCGGACTTGTGGCCCCACACGTCGGCGTGGTTCATGGCGCAAGCCCGCACCCGCACCACGACCTCCCCAGGCCCGGCCACGGGGTCCGTGACCTGGCTTATGCCCAGCATCTCCACGCCGCCCGATTCATAAACAATGGCTTTCATCTTCCGCCTCCCATATTTTCTGCGCTGACTTTGACCTGTCGACCGGCAGTTGTGGAAGTCAACGACCGACTAATTGCGACAAATTCCTCCAACGGTCTAAAGCCTAACGGCATCTACGGCGGAAAACCTCCGTCGAATGCCTCCTGCTCTTCTTCATCTTCCACATAACCAACACCCAGTCGTATTACTTCCCCGTTGACAAATGAAATCTTGACCAAGGCTTGAAACATCGCAGCAGATCCTTGGCTAACCCATTCCACACCACGTATCCCTTCCAAATTCCCCAAGTACGCAACTATTGCCTCGACTACCTGGTCCTCGTTCCACTGATAGCTCCCTGATTCCCACTGATTCATCAGGCCTCCCGACCTCACACATAGTTGCGTTGAGATCGAGACTATTGATCAAACTCGGCATTCGTGTCAATTCATTGGTTGCATTACTGAGCGCTCAACCTAACCAATGATCCGGTACCGTCCCCTTCCCAAAAACCTCAGCACATTGCCTTTCCTCAATACTTGGAGTTGCTGACGGATTTTGGGTTCGACGTGTCGGTTCTCTGGGTGCCGGGCGGCCAATTCGTCCGCAAACTGGGCATAAAAGTCCTGAAGCGTGAATTCCTGACTTCCGGTTTCTACTTGGAGTCTGCGAACGCAGGCAAGAATCTCCGCTCCCCAACCGCCAATGGCCCGGGAGTCTGACCTCAGAAAGTCGAACTTCTGCCATTCAGACCTAACATCGGCCACGTCACGCGCAATTCCACGTTCAACCACTGAAACCTGACCGTCGGTTGGCAATTCTTTCAGCAGGATTTTAGAGCCTACCCAGCCTTCTCTCCGTGCGCCTTTCTTTAATGCGGGTCTTGCTTCTATGACGGCGCGTGTGAAGAAATGGCCCGGAACGACAAACAAATCAGTGACATTCCAAGCCGACTCGGAGTATCGCAGAAACACATAATGTGGCGCCCGCCCTTGTTCGACTGCCTCCATCTTCTTTCCGTAGGCCGAATTTGTGACGGATTTTCCAAACGCTCCGCGTTGGCTCTTCAACTGATATTCCGCGCTGCACTCCGGACACCTGTAGTCCAGAACGGCCCGGTTGGGCGGCTCGGACAGTATGCTGGCCGACGAACAGGCAAGGCAGAAGAGGTTGCGAGCAGCCCAGTCTTCGCTGACTCGCCGCGCTATTTGTGAACTGCTGGAGTACCCTGCTCCGGCTGACGGGTCCATTTGAAGATTCATGCTCGCGCCTAAAGCTCTATTCCCCATCCTGCCACTAAACCCCGCGCAACCAGGTAACGCACGTGGTCGGCGCTGTAACCGCTGATGCGGGCAGCTGCGCTCAGGGGAATGAGATTCCCACCCTCAGACGGAACAGTAGAGTTCACGGCTAGTCCAAAAGGTCAGTTGATAAGAGTGAGTCGTTCCGGTACTGGCGCTGCCTCATAGAGTATATATTCGTCCGAACAAACCCGCCATTACGTAGAAACGTCCACCGGCGGCGCCCCGACCCCACGTTTACTGGGCCGTGCGGCCTCCGTCGAGGACTAGCTCAGCGCCTGTCATGTATGAGGATTCGTCGGAAGCCAGGAACAGTACGGCCTGGGCCACGTCCTCCGGGGTCCCTATGCGGCCCAGCGGAGTCTTACGTATCCGGTCCTCTACGTTGGCAGGGTCTGTAAAGTAAGCGGCTGTCATGGGCGTTATTACGTCTCCCGGGTGAATGGAGTTGACCCTGATGCCATAGGGCGCAAGCTGCACCGCCGCAGCCTTGGTGAATAGGCGGACAGCCGCCTTGGAGGCGTGGTAGACGGCTGACGTGCCTCCGGCGACTATTCCGGCGATGGAGGAGATGTTGATGACTGAGCCGCCGCCGGCCTTCCGCATGTGGGGGATGGAATGCTTGACGCCCAGGAAGGGGCCTCGGGCGTTGACGGCCATGACCCGGTCCCAAAGTTCCTCGCTTGTCTCCTCGATGGAAAGCCGTTGGCCTATGCCCGCGTTGTTCACCAATATGTGGAGTCCGCCCATCATCTCCACGGCGCTGTCGACGGCCTCAACCCAGTGGGATTCCTCCGATACGTCAAGATGACAGTATGCGGCAGAACCCCCACCCTTCTCTATCACGGCGACCTGCTCAAGGCCTTCATCGTCCCGGATGTCACCGATGACAACCGCGGCGCCCTCACTGGCCAGCAGCCGGGCTTGGGCGGCGCCCATTCCCCTAGCCCCTCCCGTAACAAGCGCCGTCTTACCCGTCAGCCTTCCCATGGCGTCCATCAATTGTCTTACAGAGCTTCACTGTGTCTCGTCCCAATGGTCGCCTACAGAACCGCCCTTCGACACGCTCAGGGCGAACGGAAATGAATCGACCGCGGCGGGCGGTTGCCGCCTCTAGTGGGCTGTCGTAGAATAACACGACTCTTGACCCTCTTTATTTTCGGCGCCATTTCGAGACATCTGGAGGTTACATGATTTACGAGCTGCGCACCTACGACATGAGGCCCGGTTCCATCGAAGAGTTCGAGAGGCGGGTGGAAGAGGCCCTGCCCCACAGGACCCACCTGTCCCCTATGGCGGCCTTTTGGCACACGTCCATCGGCCCGCTGAACCAGGTCGTCCATATCTGGCCCTACGAAGACCTGAACGCCAGGGCGGCCATCCGCGCGGAGGCCGCCAAAAGCCCCAACTGGCCCCCGAAGACCCAGGACCTGATTCTGAACATGGAGAACGTAATCATCGAGCCCGCGCCCTTCGCCAAGGCCCTGGAGCCGGCGGAGATTGGCCCCGTGTTCGAAATACGCATCTACACCTTCCAGCCGGGCGCTTTGCCCCACGTCATTGAGGCCTGGAAAGACTCACTTCCGGCCCGGGAAAAGTACTCGCCCAACGTGTTCACCGGCTACACCGAAATCGGCGGGCTGAACCGCTGGTACCACGTCTGGGCTTACCCTAGCCTGGCCGAGCGCGACAGGGTCCGCGACGAGGCCAGGTCTGACCCTAAGTGGCCGCCGCCCACCCGCGAGTACTGGCTGAGCCAGGAGAACAAGATACTCAACCCGGCGTCATTCTCGCCCATACGGTAGGGGCGACTGGCCGGTCGCCCAACCGGAACGACCCATGATATACGAGATGAGGACCGAGACGCTGAGGTCCGGCGCCGTGCCTGAGTACGAGCGCCGGTTCGGGGAGAAGCTGCCTAGCCGGGAGAAGCACTCGAAGCTGGGGGCCTTCTGGCACACCGTCATAGGCCCCCTGAACCAGGTGATACACGTCTGGCCCTACGAGGACCTGGCGCACCGGGCCAGGGTGCGTACGGAAGCCGCCCAGGAACCCGGATGGCCCCCGCAGGTCGACGACCTGACCATGAACGTCCAGGTGGAGGTCATGTCCCCGGCGCCCTTCATGAAGCCCCTAGGAAACCGGCAGTTGGGGAACATCTACGAGATGCGCATCTACTCCTACGTTCCCGGCGGCATCCCCCACGTGGTCCAGCGCTGGTCCGAGTCCATCGAATACCGGGAGCAGTACTCGCCCCTGGTGGCTGCGTGGTACCCAGAGATGGGGCGTCTCAACAAGTGGTACCACCTGTGGGCATACAAGGACCTGGAGGAGCGCGAGTACCTCAGAGGCCAGTCGTTGAGGGACCCCCACTGGCCCGTGCTGACCTACGAATGGCTGCTCAGGAACGAGTGCAAAATCATGGAGCCGGCGGCCTTTTCGCCAATGCACTAGGGCCGGCGCCCCAGGCGATAGCCCCTAAAACAAACAAGGGAGCGGCACTATGGCAGACATCAAGGTAGGCGTATCCATTCCCACGATCATTGGGAACCCCATAGACATGGCGACGGTGGCCAAGCGGGCCGAGGAGCTGGGGTTCGAGTCCATCTGGGCGCCGGAGCACACCCTGGTGCCCGTCAACGTGGAGACGCGTTTCCCCTACAGCGAGGACGGCGCAGTCCCCCCATACTACAGCCACATGATGGACCCCTTTGTGGCCCTGTCCCACGCCTCCGCCTCCACGTCCACCATCAAGCTGGGCACCGGGGTCACCCTGCTGCCCGAGCGCAACCCTATACTTCTAGCCAAGGTCATAGCCTCCCTGGACCACTTCTCCGGAGGCCGGACGGTGGTTGGTATAGGGGCCGGATGGCTCCGTGAGGAGTTGGAGATAATGGGAGGCAACTTCCGCCGCCGCTGGAGCCAGGCCAGGGAGTCGGTGCTGGCCATGAAGAAGCTTTGGACCAAAGAGGTGTCCGAGTTCCACGGCGAGTTCTACGACTTCCCGCCCCTCAGGTCCTTCCCCAAGCCCGCGCAGAAGCCCCATCCGCCCATTCTGCTGGGAGGCATGGCCAAGAGGGTGCTGAACCGGGTTGTGGAGTACGGCGACGGCTGGGCGCCCAACATCGCCAGCTACCACGACATCACCGCAGCCGCCCATAAGCTAACGATGCTTTGCGCCGAAGCAGGGCGCGACCCGCGAGGGATCGGGATTACGGTGTACCAGATCCCTCCCGAGAGGGACGTGATGCGCCGCTTGGGTGAAGCGGGCGCTTACCGCGCCGTCACCCGAATCGACGGCGACTCCACCCAGTCTGCCCTCGACTACCTGGACAAGCTGGCCCTGGAGGTCTTGTAGAGGCAGGGCACCCTTAAGCCCGTATCATCGCCACCACGTCGGCGATGTCTGGGGCTTCTTCCAGGCGCCATAGGGTCTCCAGGAGGACTTCGGTGCGGTCGTTGGGGAGGACGCCGTCGGCCAGGGCGCGGAACTTGGAGTCGATTTCGCCGCGGTCCATGGGGTTGCGCCAGTGGCCCCTATGAAAGGGCACGTCGCCTGATTCTATGCGTTCCCCGGACTTGGTGGTGACCTCGATGCTGCACAGCATGGCCTCGGGCGCGCGGCGGTTGGCTTCCTCGGACACGGACACCTTAACCCGCTGAACGAGGTCCAACAGCGCAACGTCGTTGAGATAGGCGTCGTCGAAACGCTCCACTCCCACGTCTCCGTACTTCAACATGACCGCCACGGTGTAGGGCATGGAGTGGTCCGCCGTCTCCCGGGTGGCGGGCCGCCACTTCTCCTGGTCCCCGGCCATAATGCGCACGGCCGTCCCCAACGTGGACACGTGAATCTCCTCGATGTCGTCCACTCCGGACAGCCGCTCCCTCACCTTGAGGGCCGCCTCCATCACCGTCTGGGAGTAGAGGCCCAGCGGGAATCGCTTGATGCTCACCTCTGACACCTTGAAGGGGGTCTCGCCTCCGCCGAAGGGGGCCAGCTCTATCAGGTCGCCCGTTATCACTTTGCCGAAGCCTTCCCGCCCGTCGAAAATATCCGCCGGTCCGGTCAGGCCCTTCTCCGCCAGCTGGGCCGCGAATACTGCGTTGCGTGAGGCGTTGGCGAAAGCGCAACCTTTCCACATGGAGACGGTGCCGATACGCGTCTGGTGCAGGGACACGTTGGGAACCAGGGAGAGGCTGATGGCCTCGGCCGTTTTCTCCTTGTCCAGGCCCAGAGCGCGGGCGGCCCCCACGCCAGCCGATATTACGCCCAGGGTCACGTGGTCGTAGCCCCGGTTGCGCACCTCAACGGCGTCACACAAGCGGCAGAAGGTCTCGTAGGCCAGCACCGTGGATGCGATGAATTCCTTGCCCGACGCGTGGCGCATCTCGGCCAGAGGCAGCACGGCGGCTATGGCATCGCTGGGGTGGCCGGAGTCGATGCTGGTGTAGCCGTCGTTGAAGTCCAGGTATCGAATCATCACTCCGTTGGCGAAGGCTGCCAGGTCCGGGGTGGTTGAATGGCCGCTGACCAGCACGGTGGCGGGCTGCTTGGAGGTGACGGACTGGGCAAGGTCCACGGCGACTTGCGATGGAAAGCTGTCGTACCCACCGAGTGCACAGCCGATGGTGTCCACTATCAAGCCCTTGGTTTTCTCCACTGCGTCGGCGGGAATCTGATCGTAGTCCAGGCTGGTGGCGTAATCGCTCAGATAGTCCAGTATTCGGTCCACAAGAAACCTCCACGACAACGATGGTAAAATAGGCGGCGCAGGCATTGTGTACGAGAGCGCATTTGTTGACAAGAGCAGCCTGAGATATGACACGATTACACTTGAAGAATGAAAAGACCCGATGGCTGGTCATAGAGACTCGCTCTTCCTCCAGGGAGAAAGTACGTGGTTAGGTGGCTGCTGGTCCGGCACGGAGAGACGGCATGGAACGCCGAAGGGCGTGTGCAGGGCCAGATCGACACTCCCATGTCCGAGAGAGGAATCAAGCAGGCCGAGGCTCTGGGTGACAGGCTGGCTGGACACAAGATTGACGCCGCCTATGCCAGCGACTTGTCCCGCGCCTGGGAGACGGCCCGGTTGGCCCTGAAGGGCCACAAGCTGGAACCCCAACCTGCGCCCCTGCTCAGGGAACGGTCCTGGGGAGAATGGGAAGGGATGACCTTCGGAGAGGTGCGAAAGCAGTTTCCCGAGCAATACGCGGCGGTCCGAGAATCCGTTGAAGTCTCCCCGCCTGGGGGCGAGAGTGTGTTGGACCTAATGTCCCGCACCACGGACTTTGTACAGAGTATCAATGGACTCCACGCCCAGGAGGACACCGTGCTGGCCGTAGGACATGGGGGGTGCCTTAACGCCCTACTGGTGAACCTGCTCGAGCTTCCCCCGTCCGCAGCGAGACGCTTTGCTCTGCCGTCGGCCAGCTTGACTGTAATCGAGCCTCTCCTTTGGGGCCGAGCCATGAGGCTGTTCGGTGACATCTCCCACTGGGAAGGGAAGGTCTGATGTCAAGTTCAAAGTCACAGGCCCCACGGTCCAAAGTGGTGATGGTCCAGGGCACGGCCTCCCACGTGGGCAAAAGCATTCTGGTAGCCGCGCTCTGTCGCATTTTCCGGCAAGACGGCTACAGAGTGGCCCCCTTCAAGGCCCAGAACATGTCCAACAACTCCTTCGTCACCCCCGACGGCGGGGAAATTGGACGCGCTCAGGCGGTGCAGGCGGAGGCTGCCGGAGTTGAACCGGCCGTCGAGATGAACCCCATCCTGCTGAAACCCGAGGCCGACCACCGCTCCCAGGTGGTGCTGATGGGCAAGCCCGCCGCCTCCGCCACCGCCGAGTATTTCGCCACAGCCAAGCCCATGCTGTGGCAGGCAGTGTCAGAGTCTCTGGACAAGCTGAGAAGCCAATACGACGTGGTGGTCATTGAAGGCGCCGGCAGCCCCGCCGAAATCAACTTGAAGGCCAACGAAATCGTCAACATGAGAGTGGCCCTACACGCCAAGGCCCCAGTGCTGCTGGTGGGCGACATCGACCGGGGAGGAGTGTTCGCTTCCCTGGTGGGCACTATGGAACTCCTGGACCCCCCTGAGAAGGAAGTGGTCAAGGCCTTCATAGTCAACAAGTTCCGGGGGCAGCTCTCCCTGCTGGAGCCTGGGCTGGACTGGCTGGAAGAACGCACCGGCATTCCGGTGCTGGGAGTGGTGCCTTACTTCAGGGACATAGAGATTGCCGAAGAAGACGCCGTATCCCTGGAAGAACGCAGGATGTTGAAATCACAGACCGACTACGTGCTGGACATTGCCGTGCTGGGCCTGCCTCATATATCCAACTTCGATGACTTCGATCCCCTGAAGCGGGAACCCGGAGTCCGGCTGCGTTACGTTGAGAACCGGGACACCCTGGGGAAACCCGACCTGATAGTCCTGCCCGGCACCAAGACAACCATGGCCGACCTGTGGTGGCTGCGGGAACGCGGGTTTGCGTCGGAGATACAAGCCCTGGCCCGTGCGGGGACTCCGGTAATAGGGATATGCGGCGGCTACCAGATGATGGGCCGCCGCATACTGGACCCTATGGGCGTGGAGTCCGATCAGAAGGAAACGGAGGGTCTGGGCCTGCTTCCCGTGGACACGGTGTTCGCTACGGAAAAAGAAACGCACAGGGTCCGCGGGACGGTTACCGCATCCAACGGATTGCTGGCTAAAGCGGCAGGAGCCGCCGTCGAGGGCTATGAGATTCACATGGGTTCGTCCACACCGACAGGCTCGCGAGGTCTGTCGGACCCCTTCCGAATCAGCCGCACTTCCGGCCAACCCTCGTCAGGAGTCGATGGCTCCGCTACCCAAGACGGGCTTGCAGTGGGGACGTACATCCACGGGGTCTTCAACAGCTACAGCCTGCGCAAGGCAATACTAGAGCAGTTGGCCGAATGGAAGGGAGCGTCCCTGCCCGACCCCTCCAACACGGGAGGTCAGCTATCCCGCGACGGTGAGTACGACAAGCTCGCCCAGACGGTCAGGGACAGCCTCAAGATGGACCTGCTCTACCGCATCGTTGGGCTTAATTCGCCGCCGGTGACATAGTCGAATCCTGCTGCGTGGAGCGGACCTTCGACAAGCTCAGAGCCTGCCCCGTACTCGATACGGGGCCGAACGGAACGAAGGAGTGGCCAGAGACAATCGAAAGGACTCGCATGAAGGCCCAAGCCACATTGACAAAGGGGGCGCCGGAAACTAAACTTCCAATAATGATTCTAATGAGAGAATCGATGGAATGCTCTCGTTGGAGGTATAGGGCAGTTTAGCCCTGTTTTCCCCTGCTTTACTCCCTTTCTCTGCGATTGTATACTTAACAACGATTGTTGATGACGAAAGGAGGCGTCTATGCCTGATAAGGACATTGCGTCAATGGCCCACCTCATGCGTAGGGCCGGGTTCGGAGCCACCAGAGACGAGTTGGAATCCCGCGTGGCCAAAGGCTATGAAGCTACGGTCGAGGAGCTGATTCACCCCGCGGGGCAGCCCGACGTAGAGTTCGACCTGATGGAGCGCTACGTCCCCGAGTATGGTGAACTGGCCGGAATCGAGGCCAATCAGCAAGGCTGGGCCTACCGGATGTGCACCACACAGCGTCCCTTCCAGGAGAAGGTCGTCCTGTTCTGGCACGGCATTCTGTGCACCGGCTTCGCCAAGATCGACCACGGCCGGATGATGAGCTACAACATCGACCTCTTCCGGCAATTCGCCTTCGGGAACTTCCGCACCCTGCTGGTGGAGTTGTCCAAACACCCCACGATGGTCTACTACCTGGACAACAACGACAACCACAAGGGCAACATCAACGAGAACTTTGGCCGTGAGCTTCTGGAACTGTTCTCCCTCGGCGTGGGCATGGACGGCGACTTCAACTACACCGAGGACGACGTAAAGGCCGCTTCCAGGGCCTTCACGGGTTGGAACATCGAGCCCACATACCCCACCTACCCGTACGGACGGGCCTTGTGGAAGTTCCGATACGACCCCGCCGACCACGACGACAGCGAGAAGACCCTCCTGGGAGAGACCGGCCGCTGGAACGGCGAAGACGCGATCGACATCATCCTCCGCCAGCCCGGAACGGCCAGGTTCATCGCCCGCCACCTCTACAACTTCTTCGTGGCCGACGAGCCCCAGGTGCCCGCGTGGAAGGACACAGCTCCCAGGGACGTCGAGGCCATCCAAACCCTGGAAAAGGCCATACTTGACAACGACTACGAGATGCGGCCCGTATACCGAACTCTGTTCAACTCGGAGTTCTTCAAAGAGGCCCAGTTCCAGAAGGTGAAGAGCCCCGCCGAGGTGGTTATAGGCACGGTCAGGCTGACCAAGGACCACCAGGGAGACATCAAGCGCGGCATGTTCGAGATAATGCAGGAATGCACCTACATGGGGCAGGACCTGATGAACCCACCCTCCGTGGAGGGATGGCACACCGGAAGGGAATGGATAGACAGCGGCACACTGGTGGAGCGAATCAACTTCGTCGCCGACCAGATATCTCAGAGAGCCCCTGGCGTGCAGTTGATCATCGACCGGCTCAGCGACGGCACGACGCCCATGGCTGCCGAAGAATTCGTGGACGGCTGCCTTGACCTGATGGGGCCCATCGAGGTCCAGGGCGACACCCGCAAGTCCCTGGTCGAATACGCCTCTGCCGGCGGAGAACTGAAGAGGGACTCCGAAGAGGCCCGCGGCGAGTTCGGGGACCGGGTCGTCGAGATGCTCCAGCTGATTTCAGCCACCGCAGAATACCAATACGCATAGGTTAACCACGAGGAGGAATCATGGCAGGAAACGGCAACGGCAGAGAACGAGTCTTGGTAGTCCTCTCCATGTCCGGTGGAAACGACGGGCTCAACACCCTTGTGCCGTACACCAACTCGAACTACTACGACTACCGGCGCACTCTTGGGGTGCAGGAAGACCAGGTCCTCAAGATAAACGACGAGGTGGGCTTCCACCCCAGCATGACCGAGCTCAAGGACATGTACGACGAGGGCAACGTGGCGGTGATTCAGGGCGTCGGATACCCCCACCCCAGCCGCTCCCACTTCCGCTCCATGGACATCTGGCACACCTGTGAGCCGGACATCATCGGCCAGGAAGGCTGGCTCGGAAGGTCCATCCGTGACATTGACCCCAACGGTGAGAACGTCCTGACCGGAGTTAACTTTGGGCGCGGACTCCCCAGGGCCCTGGTGGCCCCGGGTGTCCCCGTGGCGTCAGTCTCCAACATAGAAACGTACGGCGTGCTTACGGGAATCGACGGCCAGGACCAGCGGTCCCAGGCCCTCGAGACCTTCAGCAGGATGTACTCCCCGGCCATCGGCTCCGGCCCCGTGATGGACTACATCTGGGAAACGGGCCGTTCGGCCCTCAAGGGCGCCGACATTCTGAAAATCGCCCCCGAACGGTACGAGTCCACCGTGGAATACGGCCACTTCCCCATCGCCCAGGGAATGCGCGGCATCGCGCAGGTCCACTTCGCCGAGCTTGGGACCAGGGTGCTCTACACCACGTCCCCATACAACTCCTTTGACACCCACGCCAGCCAGGCCGGCAACCAGGCCCGCCTGTGGCGCGAGGTCTCCCGGACCGTGTCCGACTTCTACGACGACCTTCGGGAGCACAACCAGGGCGACGAAGTCGTCCTGCTCCTGTTCAGCGAGTTCGGACGCAGGGCCAAGGACAACGGAGGCGGGACCGACCACGGCACAGGCAGCGTGTGCTTCGTCATCGGCGACCACGTAAAGGGCGGACTGTACGGCGAGTACCCCTCCCTGAAGGAAGCCGACCTGGAAGACGGCGGGGACCTGATGCACACTGTGGACTTCCGCAGCGTATACTCCACCATCCTGGACAAGTGGTTTGGATTGGAGCCTCAGCCCATCGTCAACGGCAACTTCGAGCAGATCGACTTCCTCTAGGCGCGAAGACCGGAACAAAAGGCGGCAGGGAAGACTCATCTCCCCTGCCGCCCATCACGGTGTACATCGGGAAACCGTCCCGACAGTGGAGAGTTAGCATGTCAAGCTTCTTCTTTGGAATAACAGACCGCGTATTCACCTATGACCACACTATCGGCAGGGCCGAGTTCTCAGGCTCCGGGTTCAGGCAGCCCATGGACATGGCCATGTCCTCCGAGGGAATCATATACGTGCCCAGCCGGTGCTGGGAGTACCGCCCCGACGGAGTCCGGGTCACCATGGTGACGCCGGATGAGGACTTCGTGGGCGAGTTCAGCAAGTTCGGGGACGGGGACGGCGACATGGTATGGCCCACCTCCATCGCCCTGGACAAAGACGACAACGTGTACCTGGCCGACGAGGCCCTGAACCGCATTTCCATATTCGACAAGGACGGCGGCTTCCTGGAAAAGTGGGGAGTCCCCGGCTCGGAAGAGGGCCAAATCAACAAGCCGTCGGGCATACGCTTCGACGCAGACGGAAACATGATTATGGTGGACAGCGCCAACCACAGGGTGCAGAAGTTCACCAAGGACGGCAAGTTCCTGGGGTCCTGGGGCTCCCACGGGACCGAGCCGGGGCAGTTTAACCTGCCCTGGGGCCTGACCATCGACCACAACGGAGACGTGTACGTCTGCGACTGGCGCAACGACCGCGTCCAAAAGTTCTCTCCTGATGGCGAGTACCTGGCCGAGTTCGGCGCTCCCCACACGGAGATGTCCGAAGCCGACAGCCAACAGTACGTCCTTAGCGTCCAGATAGGCGTGGACAAAGTTTTCAGCGACGAGCCCAGGCAGGCCATGCCCCCGGGTCAGTTCGACCGTCCCACGGGAGTAGCTGTCGACAAGTACGGCGACGTGTACGTATGCGACTGGCGCAACGACCGGGTGGAAGTCCTTTCGCCCGACGGACGCTACATCACCTCGCTGACCGGCGAGGCCGGCCTGTCCAAGTGGGGACATGAGAAGCTCAACGCCAATCCGGACCACCTAAGAATGCGCAAGCTGGTGCGCGACCTCGTGATGGAGCGCAAGATGTGGCGGCCCAAGGCGATAATGATCGACGACAACGGGCGCATCTTCATCCTGGATACCAACCGGTCACGCATACAGATCTACCAGAAAGAAGACTACTAGCCGCCCTGTCCCCAATGCTGCAAAGCCAATGAAAGTCCCCCGACAGTCGGGGGACTTTCACGTTCAGGCGCTTGCCAGTGAGGAAACAGAATGGCCGACGATAGAGTGACGTGGCCCAGGGTCAAGGAGCTTTTGGACGGCATCATGGAACGCTGGACCGCAAGGCACGGAGAGCCGGCACCCGGCATCCATGACTACTGGTGGGACACGCCTGAGGAGTTGGCGGCCAACAAGCCCTACGGACGGCAGCTTATCGAGCCTGGGGTCCCTGGCAAGGAAACCTTCCTGGTAGTATTCCTCAGGAAGGGCATAGGCTCAATCCCGAAGATGCCCCGAGGAGGACCTTTTCTCAAAGAGGACGAGGTCCAGGAAATCGAGCGGTGGATTGACGACGGGATGCCCGTAGAGTAGTCCGGGCCAAACAGGGCCTTAAATCAACCGCCGGATATGGCGCACCCCGGAGTCTTCTTTTCAGGAAAGTCCCTGCACCTTTGGGGACGGCTGTCGTAAATGCGGCATGCCCACGTATCGGGGTCAAGCATCGGGCAGCGGTCGCCCTGGTGATCCGTGAAACGCAGCCATCCTGAGCCATACTGGTCCCGGACGACCACCGGAGAGACGCCGAGGTCCCTGGCGGAGCCCAGGAACAGGTCCACCTCGTCCCACTCCAGCAACAACACGATCGGACCCCTGCAGCACATCCCATGGCATTCCTCCATGCAGGTCCGGGACGCCTCTTCAGGGGTTAGTTCTGGCAAAATATGAGGAGCCATGTTGCTCTCCTTCCTCAATTATACACCCCTCTCGGAGCCTGCGTCTCGACCCAAGTTTGACGCCCTGCAACACTGGCGCTAGCATCCCTTTAACCTTACCTGGGACAGAGTGCATGACCCAACCGCTCAACCAACCGCCTGGCCAAGACTCCGGCGAACTCCGTGCCGACATTCTCAGGGTGGACTCCGGTCCTCCCCATGAAGGAGACGCTGGAGAGGGCATAGTCATCCACACCAGCCGCGGCCCTCTGCCTGGAATTCTGCACAGGGGCCAGGACCGAATCGACCAAGGCGTCTTGTGGGTTGCGGGAGCCCGGGGCGGATACACAGGCCCGGCCAACAACGTCTACGGAGACCTGTCGGAAGAGCTGACGGCCCAGGGAATAATCTCGCTACGACTCAACTACAGGCAGCCCGGCGTGTTCCCAGAGTCGGTGTTGGACACACTGGTGGGCCTCTCCTTCCTGAAAGGCATCGGCTGTGCCCGGACGGCGGTGGTCGGCCACTCCTTTGGCGGGGCTGTAGTGATAGCCGCGGCCGCGTTAAGCCCAACGGCCAGCGCCGTCGTGTCGCTGTCACCTCAGACCTACGGCGCACAAAACGCCGGGGAGATAGCTCCGCGTCCTATTCTCGTGGTGCATGGGCTGTCCGACACGCGCCTGCCTCCCAAGTGCGCTGAGCAAATCTACGCCTGGTCGGGAGAACCCAAAGAGCTTGTTCTATACCCCGACACCGAACACGGCCTTCGGGAATCATCCGACGAGCTGCGTGACCTCCTCCGCACCTGGATACCGGAGAAGCTCAAAGAGGCATAACAGGGAGCACGTTCAATCTGGCGGCTATGACGTTCACTCTGTCGAAAATGGCCCGCCCACAACCGTAACTCCCCCTTCAAGTTATGTTGACTTTGGGGCTTGGCTCTGATAGAGTCTTGCGAACTATCCCACCTGCCGATGGCGCTCAGCCCTTTGCCAGCCCACAAACACGGCCACAGGGCATCCGCAGAGGCCATCTCAGGGGTGCATTTGAGAGGTGGTTGAGAGGATGGGAGCGCCGCTTTTTAAGGAATTCCGCAGGGCCTACGGTTTCGATGAGGTCGCCATCGTCCCCGGCGAAGTGACCATCAACCCCGATCTGGCTTCCACTGACTTCTCCGTTGGGGACAGAGTGTTCGGCATCCCCATCATCGCGGCGGCCATGGACGCCATCGTCTCCCCGTCATTCGCCGGACTCATGCACCAGAACGGCGGCTTGGGGGTCATGAACCTGGAGGGCATATACAGCCGCTACGAAGATCCCTACTCCGCTTTGGAAGAGGTGGTGGCGGCTCGGCAGGAGGAGTGCACGGAGCTGCTCCAGCAAATATACTCCGAACCCGTAAAAGAAGAACTCATCAGCAAGTCGGTCCGGCAGATAAAAGAGACCGGCGCCGTCTGCTGTGTGTCCATCACGCCTCAGAACACCAAGAAGCTATCCCCGATAGCCGTGGAGGCCGGCGCCGACATGATATTGGTGCAGTCCACCGTCACCACGGCCCGGCACATGTCCCGCAGCTACCGCGGACTGATATTTTCCGAACTGCGGCAGCAGCTCAACGTGCCCGTGCTGGTAGGGAACTGCGTCTCCTACAACGTTGCCCTGGAACTGATGGAGACTGGGATTGACGGCATCATGGTGGGAGTCGGCCCAGGGGCCGCCTGCACCACCCGCGAGGTGGTGGGCGTAGGAGTCCCTCAGATTTCGGCCACCCTGGAGTGCGCTTCAGCCCGCGAAGAGTATTACAAGCGGACGGGCCGCTACGTCTCGGTGATCACCGACGGCGGCATCCGGACCGGCGGCGACCTTTGCAAATCCATCGCCAGCGGCGCCGACGCCGTCATGCTCGGCACACCCTTCGCACAGGCCGAGGAAGCGCCGGGCAGGGGATACAACTGGGGAATGGCCAACCCCCATCCCGAACTGCCCAGAGGCACCCGCATCAAGGTGGGGACCAAGGGAAGCTTGGGCAGCCTGCTGTTCGGGCCGACATCCGTGACCGACGGCACCCAGAACTTGGTGGGCGCCCTCAGGGTGGCGATGGGAATGTGCGGCGCTTACACGATTCGGGACATGCACAAGGCCGAGATGGTGGTAGCCCCGGCCATCCGCACCGAGGGCAAGATATTCCAGTTCGGCGGCTAGGGGCTAACTTCTCCGCGCCCTCAACTCCGCCCACACCTGCCTGGGCGTCACGTCCGACGCCGCCAGCAGCGTCAGCAAATGGTACAACAGGTCCGCCGCTTCTTTGGGCAGGTCCTCTTTCTCCCCCTGGGCGGCTGAAAGGGCGCACTCGCCTGCCTCTTCAATGACCTTCTGGGCTATCCGACCGACGCCTCCCTGAAGCAGTGAAGTCGTGTAGCTGCCCTCGGGCATTTCCCGCTTTCTGTCCTGGATTAGGGCGAACAGTTCTTCCAGGATGCCCGAACCTTCATCCGTAGCCGTGAAGTCGTCCGGCATTCCCGGCATGGGAGTGAAGAAGCAGGTGGCCTCGCCTGTGTGGCAGGTCGGCCCGTCGGGTTCCACTTTGAGCAGAATGGTGTCAGAGTCACAGTCAACGTAGGCTTCCCGCAGGTTCAGGTAGTTGCCCGACACCTCTCCCTTGTGCCACAGGTCTTCCCTGCTCCGGCTGTAGTACCAAACCTGCGTTCCCTCGACTGTCCTCTTGAGGGAGCCGGGGTTCATGTATCCCAGCATGAGCACCTGGCCGGTGTTTATGTCCTGGGCTATTGCGGGGACCAATCCCTGCTCATTCAGTTTGATTTCCAACGTCGTCTCCTTCTACAGCCCGACAGAGTCCAACCCCGACAATGGCCGGGGCTTCAAGACTCCGCTCTAAGCAGACCGGGCAGCTGGTCCAGGCTGCTTATCTCATAGTCGGGCATAGGCATATTGGGGTCGTGGACGGCCCCTGTCCGGTTTATCCAGACCGAGCGCATCCCGACTCCCCTGGAACCGAAAACGTCATCCAAGAGCGTATCTCCTACGTAGATGCACTCCTCCGACCCTGCGCCCAGCATCTCCAGAATCCGGTGGAAAGCCTCCGGCAGGGGCTTGTACGCCTTGGCCCCCTCGGACGAAAGTGTGGCGTCGAACTTCCAGCCCATCCGTTCGATGAGGGGGAACAGGTAATCGTCATCGGCGTTGGACAGCACGGCGGTCTTCCATCCTTCCTGTATCTCGGACAGGGCCGCATCCGTTTCGGGGTAGGCTTCCCGGAGGCCCATGTCCACCACGGCTTTCCGGGCGGCGGCGGCGGGGTCGGCGGAGCCAAGGCCCATGTCCTGGAAGGTCTGCACAAAGCATTCCATCCAGGCTGTTTCGTAGGACTTGAAGGGAGGCGTCAGCTCAGGCCGCTCCAGGTTGATTCTCACCTTCCTGAAACCGACCTCCAGAGACTTCCAGTTCCTGTACAGCTCGTCGGGGTCTACGTCCAACCCCTGGTCCCGCACTATATCTCCGAAAGTTCCCACCCACAGGTCAGGGTTGTTTTCTGCCAGCGTCTCGTACATGTCAAAGATTACCGTAGTGATTTTGCTCATTCCCCCATCCTAACCTTCCCCCTGAGGGGGAAGGGAGTTTGAAAGATTTACTCCTAGCGTTGTAACGGCCGAGCAGCTCCAGGCGTCGCTTGACTCATGCACCCGTGTCTTCGTTCAGCCGCATGGGGACGCCTTTGGAGGCCAGGTACTCCTTGGCCTCGCTTATTCTATATGTCCCAAAATGGAAGATGCTGGCCGCGAGCACTGCGTCGGCCTTACCTTGGTCTATGGCGTCGTAGAGGTGCTCCAAGTTCCCGGCGCCGCCGCTGGCCACCACCGGGACTGTAACTCCGGTTGATATGGCGTGGAGCAGCTCCAGGTCGTATCCTTCCTGGGTGCCGTCGGCGTCGATGGAGTTTACTACGATCTCACCGGCGCCTAGCTCAACGGCTCTGAACGCCCACTCAATGGCGTCCAATCCGGCAGACCTGCCGCCAGCCCTGCCCGTGTGCGTCCGCACCTCCCAGCGTCTCGGCGAGCTTCCTGGGACTTGCAGAGCGTCCATGCCGAGTACGATGCACTGGCTGCCGAACGCCTCCGCTCCTTCACTTATCAGTTCCGGGTTCTGCACCGCCGCCGTGTTGATTGACACCTTGTCGGCCCCGGCGTTGAGCATCCTGCGCATGTCCTGGACGGACCGAAGGCCGCCGCCCACTGTCAAGGGGATGAACAACTGCTCTGCGGTCCTGGAAACCACGTCCAGCATGATTCCCCTCTGGTCAGCCGAGGCGGTGATGTCATAGAAGACCAACTCGTCGGCGCCTTCCGCGTCGTAAATGGACGCCAGCTCCACCGGGTCCCCGGCGTCCCTGTGTTCCATGAACTTGATTCCCTTGACCACCCGGCCAGCGTCAACATCCAGGCACGGAATGATTCGTTTTGTCAGCATGGCTTCACCTTACCCGGACCTTTCTGAACACGGACATATATTGGAATTCGTTAAGCCCTCTGAAGGACGTAAACTCCAACCCCGATTTCTCAGCCAACTCCCTGAGCTCGGCGGGCTCGATCCTCATCTCCAGGGGAGGCCCCTGCTCCGTCTCCACCCTGTGCCATTCCATTATGGCGCACCAGCCACGGGGCCGCAGCAAGTTGGCGGCTGCCTTTAGCAGAGCTGGACGGTCCTGGTTGTGATGCACCACAAAGGCCATCAGGACTCCGTCCAGGGATCCCTGAGGCACGGGGAAGTCGTAATCGCCGCAAGTCTCCACGGTCACGTTGCCCAGGTTGGCTTCATTCACTCGGAGTCGGGCCGCCTCGACCATTTCCTCCGAAATGTCCAGGGCATAGAGCTTTCCATGCACCAGATACTTGCCCAGGGGAATGGTGAAATAGCCCGGTCCGCAGCCTATGTCGGCGACCTGGTCGTAGGGGTCTATGGGCATGTAGGTAAGCGCGGTGAAGGGGTCCAACCTCTGCTCCCTCTCCTGGGACAGCAGGGCTTTGATGAATTCCTGAGTGTCTCGCTCTACCATGTTTCTATCCGGCGTCAGCCCAGCGTTTCCATTGCATGGACGGCCTGGGAAAGCTCTAGAACGCCCCTGTACAGGGCGCTGCCTAGAATCGCGCCTTCCGTCCCTATTTCTGCGAGTTGCCGCAGGTGTTCGAGGGATGACACCCCTCCGGAGGCTATTACCGCACCCTTTGTGGACGCCACAAGCTCGCGGTAGGCCTGGAAGTTGGGCTGGGTCATGGCGCCGTCCCGCGAGATGTCGGTGTAGAGAAAACGGACGACTCCCAGCTTCTCCATATCGGCGATATGGTCGGCGGCTTCTACAGACGTGCCCTCGCGCCATCCTTCGACCGCCACTTTTCCGTCCCGGGCGTCGGCGGCGACTATCACTCTTTCGCCTCCCATGCTCCGGCAAATCTCCCGCACCATGTCCGGGTCTCGAACCGCGGCCGTTCCCAGGACCACCCGGTCAGCCCCGGCCTCGATGAGCTGCCGCACGGCGTCAAGGGACCGTATTCCGCCCCCGACCTGCACCGGTATAGACAGGGCATCCAGGATTTCCCATATTATCGAGAGGTTGGCGGGCTGGCCGGTGGCCGCTCCGTCCAAGTCCACGACGTGAAGCCTGGCGCCGCCTTCGTCTTGCCAGCGTCGGGCCATTTCCACGGGGTCGTTGGAGAAGACTGTCTCCCTGTCATAGTCTCCCTGGTACAACCGTACACACCGTCCGCCTCTGATGTCGATGCTGGGTATGACCTCCATAGCCGTCGGCTCCTTACGATTCCAGGGACCGACGGGCATGGTCGACAAAGTTCTTGTATATGCGCAGGCCGATATCCCCGCTCTTTTCCGGGTGGAACTGGGTTGCGACAAGGTTGCCCCGCACCAGCGCCGAGCAGAAGTCGACTCCGTAGTCGGTGGTCCCCGCAACTACGGCCGGGTCTTCAGGCTGGGGATAGTAGCTGTGCACGAAATAGAAGTGGGACCCGGAGGGTATTCCGTCCAACACTGGATGGTTGGTGTTTAGGGTCACCCTGTTCCAGCCCATGTGGGGCGTTTTGAGGCCGGGTGGGAGCTTAACCGTCCGCCCCGGAACAATGCCCAGACATTGAGCGTCACCCTCTTCAGTTGATTCCATGAGAAGCTGGAGTCCGACGCACACGCCAAGGAACGGTTTGCCGGAGGCCTCGAACCGACGTATTGGCTCCACAAGCCCTCGGTTTTCCAGCGCTTTCATGGCGGAACTTCCGGCGCCCACGCCGGGCAACACCAGGGCGTCGGCGTTCAAGACAGCCTCCGGCTCACCGGAGACAACGGGAGTTATCCCCGTCTTCTCCAGAGCCTTAGCTACGCTGCGCAGGTTGCCTGACTCGTAGTCAATGACAGTTATCTTCGGGTCTCTCATCATCAATGCAACAGGTCCGGCAGAATTCCCTCTACTCAAGTTTACCGGGAGGGCGCCGTCTTCTACTTCTTCTCCTCGAAAAACCGGGCCATCCTAGCCCGGGCGTCATCCCCATGTCTGCCAAAAAGGAGGTCGGAGCCGTGGTCTGCGCCGCCCTCGTAAAGCACAAATTCCGTGTCCCCGCTAACGATTCCCTGATCCATCATCACTTCTGCGCTGTTCTTAGCTCCCCGGTCACCATTAGCGGCAAGCATGAGCACGGGGACCGGCACACTCTCGCCCCTCAGGGACAGTCCTCTGAAGTCCACGGGAGCCGACAAGGCCACGACGCCTCTTACATCGTTGCCCTCTGACGCCTTCAGGGAGGCCGCGCCGCCCATGCTCGCGCCGACCAGAAATATGGCTGACGCTCCCTGGCTCCGAAGGAACTCCTTAGCGGCGTCCACGTCCAAGGGAATGGATTCGATATCTTTCTTGTCGCCCCCTGAAAGGTCTTCGCCTTCTCCATATCCCCGAAAGTTGAAGGTCAATGCCATGTAGCCCTGCTCGTTCAGCATTCGGGCGAAGGGCCACCAGGCGCTCTGTTCCGACGGGTACATGTGGGCCAGGACTACGCCCGTTTCTCCCCGTCCAAAGACGCGCCCTTTGAGTTCGACGCCGTCGGCAGTCACAAAACTGACGCGCCGGGCCGCATCGGCGGAGGGCGACGGAATCGGCGTTCCCTTGACGCTGCCGCAAGCCGCAACCAACACCGCAACCACCCCTATGAGCAACGGAGGCAGGAAGAAGCGGCCGTCGAACAAGCGTTTGATGGACGAAACAGGCTGGATGGCGCTGCTCATTGCTTCTTACGTTCTCCTGTGGCCCGCTCGACGGGGATGTCCCTGTCCTGGAAGCGCGCCAAAGCAAAGAGCAGGTCGCCCAGCCTGTTGATGTAGGTCAGTATCACTGGGTTGGTAAGCCGTCCTGCGTCATTAAGGGCCACCACTCGCCGTTCCGCTGTTCGAATCATGGCCCTGGCCATGTTAATGGCCGACGACGGAGGGGACCCTCCCGGCAGCGTAAACATCTTGGGGACCTTGGCCCGCTCCTCCAGGCTGTCGATGGTCCGTTCCAGGTTGTCCACCATCTCCTGGGTAGTGGGGTTGAAGTGTTCCATGAAGTTGTCGTACCAGTCCGGGTCGGTGGCCAACTCAGACATCACCACGAATAGTTCCCGCTGGAGCTGCACGATGAGGTCCTTCACCTCGTCGTCTTCAGACAAAGCGCGGGCTAAGCCCAAGGTGGACACCGCTTCGTCCACCACACCATAGGCTTCGGTATGGAGGCTGGTTTTCGACACCCTGCCGCCATAGAGCAGGTTTGTTTCTCCTTGATCTCCGCGTTTCGTGTATATCTTCCCGTCAGACAATTTGGACTCCCTTCCGAATCAGACGCCGCCTTCTAGTCTACCTGAAGCCGCCGTGGATTTGTAGCGTGGTATACTTTGGGAAAATTCCGGAGACGGCGGTTTTGAGTCAGCAAATTACGGTTACAGGCATAGAAGGGATTCCTGAGATAAACTCGGGCGACGACCTTCCGGCAATGATCATCGAGGCGGCGCTGAAACAGGACTTAGGCATTCGCGACGGAGACGTCCTGGTAGTGACCCAGAAGGTGGTTTCCAAGGCCGAGGGGCGTGTTATAACCGTGGACGAATTGGAGCCGTCCGTCATCGCCGTGCAACTGTCGGAGGGCCACAACAGGGACGCCCGACACACGGAAGCGATTCTGCGGGAGAGCAGACGAATCGTTCGCATGGACCGGGGCAACATCATCGCCGAGACCCGCCACGGGTTTATCTGCGCCAACGCGGGAATCGACGCCTCCAACGTACCAGGCGAAGAAACGGTGGCCATGCTTCCCATTGACCCCGACGCCTCGGCCCGACAAATTCGTCAAGCTGCACTCGACCGGGCTGGAGTGGACGTGGCCGTTATTATTTCAGACACCTTCGGGAGACCGTGGAGAGAGGGCGCCGCAAACGTGGCCATCGGCGTAGCCGGCATGGACCCTGTGAAGGACTACCGAGGTCTGCCCGACGAGCACGGTCTGATGATGAGGACTACCGTGATAGCCGTGGCTGATGAGCTTGCGGCGGCAGCGGAGCTGGCAACGGGAAAGACTCTCGGAATTCCAGTGACCCTAATTCGTGGCTACAGGTACGACCCTGAACTTCCCGAAAGAAGCGGAGCGTCGGCGCTGGTCCGCGCCCCGGAAAAAGACATGTTCCGGTAAGGCAGAAGCTGCTTGAGCAGTGGAAAACCGAGGCCGGAAGCTTGGACCGTTGGGCGGCTGAGGACCGGGCGGCAGGGCCGGCCCCGAAGTCGGCTAGATCTCGATCTCTTCGCTGTCGCCAGCGTCTTCAGGACCGGCAACGTGCACCGGAATCGGCTCAGATGAGTCTTGGGACGAGGATGAATCGTCACCCCAGGGCGCCGATTCGATGTAGTTCTTGAAGTCCCTGATCTCCTCGCAGACTTGGCATACGCCGCGGCTCACTGGACCCGTAGGGGCCTCGATTATCCAATAGTGCCGGCAGTATACCGGCTCATCTTCATGACCAAGCGTTGGCCTGGATATTTGCTGAACCATTATGTCGTCTCCCCTTCCAAATTCACGCTATCATCAGGCGTCAAAGCTCGTCAAGATGATGTTCGCCCTTTTCCAGCGCTTTTTCCCATTTTCCGCCGCATTTCATGCCATCCAGTTTAATGAGGCCCTCGTGATTTAGGTTTCAAGGCGCCGTAAATCGCTTCCCACGCCGTTATATGAAGGGATGGCGCCAGGGTAAAATGAGTTGTCCGTTGGTTCGGGCCGGAGAGTATACTACTTGGAATCTTTTCCCCCTACGGGAGGAGGAACAGGCTTAGGTGGAGAGGCAGGGCAGAATAGGGGACCGCATAGTCCGCCGACCCCGAAGGCGAGACATGGTTCCCGTTGTGGCGGAAAGCCTGCCGGACAGACGGCCCGCTAGAATACTATCTCCGGCCTACATCCTCTTCTACAGCTTCGCAGCCCTGGTTGCAATCGGCGGCATTCTCCTGTTGCTACCCGTATCCAACAACATAGGCCCGGGAGCTTTCACTCCCATCGAAGTGGCATTCTTCACTTCCGTGTCGGCAGTGACTGTCACGGGGCACGTCGTCGTGAACACCGGTGACTATTGGAGCGATTTCGGCCACGCTGTCATTTTCACGCTGATGCTTCTTGGCGGCCTGGGATTCACGACCATGGCCACTTTCTTCCTCATCATGATCGGCCAACGCATCACCTTGCCGGAACGGATGCTCATGCGCGACACCATGGGAATGGAACGGCTTGGGGGGATTATCCACGTTCTCCGCAACATCGTATTCATTGTGCTTTCCCTGTACTTTCTGGGAATGGCGCTCATCTGGTGGCAACTTCGCCATGAGCTTGGCCTAAGCCTGCCGGACACACTCTGGCACTCGGCCTTCCTGTCTGTATCATCCTTCAACAACGCCGGCTTCTCCATCTTGCCGAACGCGGGAAGTCTTGAGGATTTCGCCGCCTTTCCGATTCTCCTTACCATTGTGATGGCGCTCATCATCGTCGGGAGCATAGGCTGGACAACCCTGGTGGACGTTTTTCGGCAGCGGCGCTTTTCGAGGTTTACCCTGGACACGAAACTGGTGGTGGTCACCAGCCTGTTCTTGTGGTTCCTGGGAGGGATAATTCTCTTCACCGCTGAATTCGACAACCCGGCGACTCTAGGTTCGTATACAGTCCCGGAAAAGGGGTTCTTGTCTCTCTTCCATTCAGTGAGCGGAAGGACTGCGGGTCTGACGGCTTTGGACTTCAGCTCGGCTAAAGAGCTGACCTTGCTGTTCTATCCCTTCCTGATGTTCGTAGGCGGAGCGGCGGGATCAGTTGCCGGGGGGATCAAGGTGGCAACGCTGGCGGTCATTATAGCTGCGGTGATTTCGTCAATACGAGGACGCTCCGAGGTCGAGGCTTTCGGAAGAGAGGTGCCCCATTTCCAGGTCCACCGAGCCGTCTCGGTCGCCGCACTGGGAATGACTTTCGTATTCCTGGCTTCATTGACTCTGGTCCTCACGGAAGAGGGAATTAACTTCCTCCGCCTCTACTTCGACACGGTGTCTGCGTTCGGCACTACGGGACTGTCCACCGGAGTTCCCCCAGAACTCTCTTTAGCGGGAAAGATCGTGTTCATGGTGGCCATGTTCCTCGGCAGGCTCGGACCGTTGACAATGGCGTTGGCCCTTACGTCCGGCGAGGAATCTACAGAGTACCGCTACGTACAGGAAAGAGTTAAAATAGGCTAGGGATTCCCTGAGGGCGGGCGGCACAGAAGTCCCAGCCAAACGTGGCTCTCAGGAATGTCCATAAGGAGAACCATGAAAAAGCAGGTGATAGTAATTGGGCTGGGGCGGTTCGGGTCCAGCGCGGCAAGGGAGCTGTACCAGATGGGGCATGATGTCCTGGGCATAGACATCGAAGACAAGCCGGTCCAGGATATGTTGGGACACGTCACCTACGCCGTGAAAGCCGACGCCACCAACGAGGCCGTGCTCAGGGAACTGGGGGCGCCTAACTTCGACGTGGCGCTGGTAGCCATTGGCGAGGACATCCAGGCATCCATCCTGATTACCGTGGTCCTTAAAGACCTGGGTGTGCCATACATCGTAGTGAGGGCAATAAATCAGCTTCACGGGGCCACGATGGACCGTATAGGGGCGGACAAAGTAGTCTATCCGGAGCAAGAAATCGGGCAAAGGCTCTCTCACGTCGGGTTCGAGCCGGGCGTGCTGGAGTTCATGGAGGTCGGACCCGGTTACGGCATCACCAAGCTAAGACCCCCTGCCAACATTATAAAGCGGACTCTTGAAGACGCCGGACTGACCGGGCCCAGGGACAAGTACGGCCTGGCTGTCTTGGCCTTGCGCCGGGGAAGAGAATTCCTCTTGATGCCGTCAAAGGACGAAGAGATACGACCCGGTGACATTCTGATAGTGGCCGGCAACAGTGAGCAGCTTGGGAAGATTCATTCCATACCCCGGGGACCCTCAGAAAACGGCAACACTGAAGGTTAACGGAACGGCCCACTCCAACTGCCCAGTTTTGACATGCCTTCAAACCACAGCAGCATACTGGTCGCCGTAGACGGCGGCTCCAGCGATGAAGGGGCCGCTCGGCTGGCTTGCGGGCTGGCCCGAACGAGCAAAGCCAAGGTAGTAGTCTTGTACGTCATTGAAGTTGGCCACGAGCTCCCCTTGGACATAGAATTGGACCCTTCGCGTGAAGAGGCGATTTTGGATAGGTTGGAATCGATCGGCGGGCGTGAAAAATGCAGCCTGGAAGGCGGGTACGTCCAAGCCAGGCACGCCGGACCCGCCATTGTGGAAGAGGCTGTCAACAAGAACGCTCAGATGGTGGTCCTCGGACTGCCCAGCAAACGCTATGGACGAGACGATCGCTTTGGGGACACCATCAGTTATGTATTGAGGAACGCACCCTGCCAGGTCTTGCTGTGGAAAGACGCGGAGGGTTACCAAAACAAGGGTGGGGACGGATAGACCATGAACGTCTTGGTAGTGGGCTATGACCGCATGGGCGCCCACCTGGTCTCGAGGTTGGCCAGGTCAGGACACGCCGTCACGGCCCTTGACTACCAGACGTCCCCCAATGACCCCCTCATCAACGAGGAGGGAGTCGACATAGTTCCGGGTTCTGAGTCCCTTATCGCCGACATCAGGAACATTGGGACGGCCACAATCGACGCCGCTTTGGCCCTGTCGGACGACGACTCCAGAAACGCTATGGCGGCCCAAATCGCCGTCCATATCTTCCATATTCCAGAAGTCGTGTGCAGAATTGAAGACCCGGAACGGGAACTCCTGTACCGGAACCTCGGTCTCGACGTAATATCTCCCACCCAACTGATGACGGACACAATAGTTGCCGGCACGTTCGAACAGCCCCGTTAAAGGGTGAAAAGGCCCGGAGGAAAACACCAAGCATGTACGCTCTCATCGCAGGATGCGGCAAGGTAGGCCACCAGCTGACCAGGGTCTTGCTGGCCATGGACAACGAGGTGCTAGTGATCGATAAGGACCGGCGCATTTGCGACACGGTTAATGAAGAGTTGGGCAGGGTGGCTCTACTCGGGGACGCCACCCGGATTGAAGTCCTGAAGGAAGCCGGCGCCGCCCGTGCCAACCTGGTAATTGCTGTGACCGCCAGGGACGAGGACAATCTGGCCATCTGCCAGACCGCAAAACAGGTGTTCAACACTCCCCGCACCATCTCTGTGATTAAAGACCCGCAAAACGAGTCCCTGTTTAAGATTCTGGGTGTCGACAAGGTGGTAAACGGCACCCACCTTGTGGTCGCCAACATCGAGGATGAACTGCCGGGTCAATCATTGGTGCATCTCATGTCTCTGGCGTCCCAGCAGGAAATGATTACCGTGACCATACCTGAAGACGCCGGCGCAATGGGAAAGTCCTTGGGGGACATTCCCCTTCCGCCTGGCAGCTTCATCTCCTTGGTGATAAAACCCGACGGACCCCATCTCCCCACCGATGACGTGGTCCTCATGGCCGACGACCAGATTGTCGCCGTGACCTCCCACGGCGATGAACATATTCTATTTGAGATCTTCACAGGAGTGGAGTAATGTCCCCTGTCGTCACCGGCTCCATCGCATACCTGGGCCCTGAGGGCACCTACTCGGAAGAGGCTGCCGTCAAGTATGCCGACAAGATCGGAGGCGACTGGACCCTGGTGCCCTTTCCAACTATCCAGGCCGTGGCCTTGGCGGTGGCGTCGGGCATAGCCGACGAAGGAGTGGCTCCCATAGAGAACAGCCTGGAGGGGTCGGTCACCGCCACCTTGGACATTCTCATTCAGGACTCTCGTCTTTCCATACGAAACGAGCTTGTGATACCCATAGCCCACACCCTACTGGTGGTCCCGGGGACCAGGGCGGCGGACATCCAGACCATCTTCTCCCACCCCCAAGCCCTGGGCCAGTGCAGGGCGTACCTGGAACAATGCTTTCCAAACGCCCAGAAGATAGCCTCCCTAAGCACCGTCTCGGCCATCGACGACGTATGGGCCAGCCCCGTGCCGGCGGCGGCCATATCGCCGCAACGGGCTGCCGAGCTCCGAAACATGGAAACCTTGGCCCGCGGGATTCAGGACAACTCCTCGAATGAGACTCGCTTTGTCGCCCTGGCGAGAGAGGACCATGAGGCCACCGGGCATGACAAGACGTCTATCTGCTTCTCCTTCTCGGAGGATAAGCCCGGGATGCTCTACAACGCTCTCGGGGAGTTCGCCATACGGAACATCAACTTGGCCAAAATAGAGTCGAGGCCCACCAAAGAGTCCCTGGGTCTTTACTGGTTCCTGGTGGACTTCGACGGCCATAGGGAAGACCCGAAGGTCCAGGGAGTATTGGACTTCATCAAAAGCCAGACGGCCATGCTGAGGGTGTTCGGCTCTTATCCGCGCCGCATGTGACAGACGTGGACTAAACCTCCAGGCCGCCCGCCTGGGCCACGACGTGAATGTCCTTGTCCCCTCGCCCACTGAGACACACCAGGACTGTTTTGTCCTCCGGCAGAGTCTCAGCCAGCCGTGCGGCGTAATATACGGCGTGGGAGGGTTCCAAGGCTGGTATAATGCCCTCCGTACGGGACAACATGTGGAACCCTTCGAGGGCCTCCTCGTCCTTCACCGTCGTATACTCCGCCCGCCCCAAATCCTTCAAGTAGCTGTGCTCAGGGCCCACGCCAGGGTAGTCCAGCCCCGCAGAGATGGAGTGGGTCTCCACCACCTGGCCGTGGTCGTCTTGCAGTAAATATGACATAGAACCGTGGAGCACACCGGGCCGCCCCTCGCTAAGGGGGGCCGCGTTCTGGTTGGCGCCTGCGCCCTTCCCTCCCGCTTCGACGCCCACCAACTTCACTTCTTCGTCTCCTATGAAGGAGTGGAACATGCCAATGGCGTTGCTGCCTCCTCCGACGCAGGCGACGACGTAGTCTGGAAGGCGTCCCTCGGCTTCCAGGATCTGCTCCCTGGACTCGCGTCCAATCACGGACTGGAAGTCCCGTACCAGCATGGGATAGGGGTGGGGTCCTACTGCACTTCCCAGGAGGTAATGGGTCGTCCCGACGTTGGTTACCCAGTCTCGTATGGCCTCGTTGATAGCGTCCTTTAGAGTGCGGCTGCCCGACTCCACCGGCGTCACCTCGGCGCCAAGAAGCTTCATCCGGTACACGTTGGGCGACTGGCGAACGATGTCCTCGGACCCCATGTAAACAACACAGGGAAGGCCCGCCATTGCGCAGACCGTGGCGGTTGCCACTCCGTGCTGTCCAGCGCCGGTCTCGGCGATGATACGCGTCTTGCCCATGTGCCTGGCCAGGAGCGCCTGACCCAGAGCGTTGTTTATCTTGTGAGCCCCCGTGTGAGCCAGGTCTTCGCGCTTCAGGTAGATGCGCGCTCCTCCGGTCTTCCGGCTGAGGTTTTCGGCCAGGTAGAGAGGAGTGGGCCTTCCCGAATAGTCCTTGTTCAACCTGCCCAACTCCCGCCGGAATTCCGGGGAGTCCTTCAGGTCCGAATAGGCGCTCTCCAACTCCTCCAAGGCAGCCATCAAAGTCTCCGGCACGAACTTGCCGCCGAATAAGCCGAACCTGCCTCGTTTGTCCGGCAATGAGCTAACGTCCACCATGTTATTGCGCCTCCCTGGCCGTTCGGATGAATGATCTTACCTTATCGTGGTCCTTGCCCGGGCTGCCCTTGGTCTCGACACCGCTGGAAACGTCCACTCCCCAAGGCCTGACCAACTGCACAGCGCCTCCTACGTTATCCGGCGTAAGCCCGCCTGCGAGAAAGAAATCTATGCCCCCCTCGGAAAGGTCCCTGGCAATGTCCCAGTTGAAGGTCTGGCCAGTGCCTCCAGCCAGTCCTTCCACCTTACGGTCCACTACCACGACATGCCCGTCATCAGTGTACGCTTTGATCCTGTTCGACAACTCACCGCAGTCCACCGCTCCCGTTCCGACGTGGATTGTCTTCATCACGGGGGACCCCATTCGGGTGCAGTACGCGGGAGACTCGCCCCCGCACAGCTGCACTAAGTCCAGCCCTAGCTCAGCCGCCACGCCATTCACCTCATCTTCCGGCTGGTCAGCGAAAAGCCCCGCCACCTGAGGACGTTTGTCTCCGGCCCGAGCCGCCTCGATTATGCGCGCGGCCTGGGAGCGGTCAACGAGCCTTTTGCTTCCTGCCACAAAATTCATGCCCAGAACGTCGGCTCCCGCGTCGGCAGCCAACCGCGCATCTTCGGGCCGCATGATTCCGCATATCTTTACTTTAAGCATGACAAGCACCTGTTGAGGGGTTCCGCGTCCATTATACGCCTATACGCCCGGCCACATACGTTAGACGGACGGCCCCAAATCACGCGAACCATCAAGGCCGCAGCCGCCATGGATTATAGTCCCAGGGGCGAGAGGGCCATACCGGCTCTCCGGTCAAGAGCTTGTACAGGGCCATCAGTACCATGCCGGCCGCGAATCCCCCAATGTGGGCCATGTAGGCCACTCCCGCGCCTGACGAGAATGTGCCCAGCGAGCCGAGCCCGTTGATAAGCTGGAGCGCGAACCATGCGCCCAACACAAGCAGAGCGGGAAGCTGTATAACCGTGATGAAGACGAACATGACCAGGGTAGTGATGCGGTTATAGGGGTACAGCATAAGATACGCTCCGAGCACGCCGGATATGGCGCCGCTGGCGCCTATCATGGGCGTCTGGGAGTCTAAATCAATCCCAATCTGGGCCCAGGCCGCCGCAACGCCCGCGGCGACGTAGAACAGCAGGTATTTGACGTGGCCCAGCCGTTCCTCCACGTTGTCTCCGAACACCCACAGAAACAACATGTTTCCGATGAAGTGCATAAACCCGCCGTGCATGAACATGGAAGTGAACACCGTACCCCACGTGTGGAACGGAGTCTCTATGTCCTTAACTTCCACGACATTGCCAAGGGAGTCTCTGAGGGGCAATATCTGGAACGAAATCCCTTGAGTCAACTCGACGGGCATCAGTCCGAACGTAAAGAAGAAGATGTCCCGGTCAATGCCGCCAAGGGTTAGCTCGTAGATGAAGACGAGGGCGTTGACGACTATCAGAGCTATATTTACGACCGGAAGCTTTCGGCGGCGGACTGATGCGTCGTATAGGGGAATCAAATCGGGCGCTCAAACAGTCAGGATGCCGCCGCTGTACCAGCCTCTCAAAGGACGCCCACATCGGTGTGGGACAAATCGATGTATCAGAAGGCGGACTGCCCTGGACTACCGTTCCCGGGGCTCCCGGTCCAACGGCCCTTCCATCACAGGGCTGGTCCACATAGGCGGCTCTTCCTGGCCACCCATTAACCTGGCGCGCCGTCTTGGGTATTCGTTGGACAGCAGCCCCATGGCCAAGGAGTCGTACCATTCCCCGCCCTTGGGGTGGGTGCCCCTGAGCCTTCCCTCGATCTGGAAGCCCAGGCGCTCGCACATGTGTATGGCCACTTGGTTGTAGTCGGGCACGTCCACCCAAGCCCGGTGCAGGCCGTAAGTGTAGAAGGCTATATCCATCAATTGAATCAGAGCGGCGCTGCCGTAGCTTTGATGCCACATGTCTGTGCGTCCAATGAGGACGAACAGCTGGGCCTCCCACATCGGGGCCCTTATGACCATCTGAGCCTCTCCGATGTGCTCGCCGCCGGGGGTGTAGATGGCGTATATCTTGCGCGGACGTTCGTTGCCGAAAAGCTCGTCCCACTCGGGGTCGGACTCACCGCTGAGCACGCGGCGAGGAGTGTATCCCAGATGCACCGGGTTACCGTTGTCGTCCACACCGTACCAGGAGGAGTTGACAATCTCTTCCTTGAGCCAGCCGTCTACCCTGACTACGTCCTCTCTAGTGACCGCCTTTAGCGAAATCTCAGGGAGCATTCTCGTCTGCCAACAACCTTTCCGCTGCGCTGTTTAGACATCAATTATAGCACAGGGGAGCCGCCCGCAAACGGCGTGCCTTCTCCCGCGTTCAGTCAGCATCCCCCTAGCTTATTCCCCCAACTTCCCCCATCGGTTATCATAAGGGGCGGAATTCGAGCAGCCGGACATCGACCTCTCACCGACGAGGAGGACAACATGGCCGAACCAAACCCGCCCACCAAAGAGGAAGTCATCTCTTACATACGGGACAGGCGGAACTGGGGCAGATGGGGAGACGACGACCAGATGGGCGCGATGAACCTGGTCACACCCGAGAAGAAGCTCGAGGCTGCACAACTGGTCAAGAAGGGCCAGAGTGTGTCCCTGAGCCGCTACTTCCCCAAGACCGCCGGCCCGGACAACCCGCAACCGGCCCAGCACTGGATGGCCACAATGCAGCGGGACGGAAAGACCGTAGCCGCCATTGATTACTACGGTCTGGTCTACCACGGCTCGGCAGCCACCCACCTCGACGCCCTGTGCCACGTATGGGACGAAGACGGCATGTGGAACGGGCGCGACCCCGACAAGGAAATTACCTTCAGCGGCGCCCGGTGGGGCGCCGTGGACGCATGGAGCGACGGCATCATAACCAGAGGAGTCCTCCTGGACGTGCCCAGACACCGAGGCGTTCCATATGTAACCCAGGACAGGCCTGTCCACGCCTGGGAGCTGGAGGAGGTAGCCGCAGCACAGGGCGTAGAAGTTAGGCCCGGCGACGCCCTTTGCGTATACAGCGGCAGGGAAGCTCTGGTCAGGGAATATCCGACCAACCACCCGTGGATGGCGGGGATACCCGTCTACGGTGCGCCCGGTGGCGCCGCCCCTATCACCGAACGGCCGGGGCTTCACGTATCCTGCCTCTCCTTCATCAGGGACCACGACGTGTCGATACTGGCTTGGGACATGATGGACTTGTCGCCCAACGGCTACGGCATACCCTGGGCTGTCCACGCGGTTATAAGCTCCTATGGCGTCGGGCTGGTGGACAACTCCCTTCTGGAACCCTTAGCGGATATATGCGCGGAAGAGGGACGGTACGAGTTCATGTTCCTGGTGGCCCCCCTCAAAGTGGAAGGCGGCACCGGCTCGCCGGTGAACCCCATAGCCATTCTCTAGGCAACCGGTCCTATTTGATTAAAACAAGGAGGACAACATGGCCGGACGAAACATACCCACCAGTGATGAGGTGATGTCGTATCTGACCGAGCGTCGGAACTGGGGCCGTTGGGGCGACGATGACCAAGTGGGAGCAGTCAATCTCATAACCCCTGAAAAGAGGATAAGGGCCGCCGCGCTGGTGCGCTCAGGCCGGGCGGTCTCCCTGAGCCGCTATTTGCCCAAAGACGCGGCTCCCAACAACCCAACACCGGCCCAGCACTGGATGCGCACCAACGACCGTGGATATGGAGGCGGTTCTGCTGTGGACTTCTACGGAGTGGCGTATCACGGCACCGCCACCACCCACCTGGACGCGTTGTGCCACGTCTGGACCAGCGGCGGCCTGTACAATGGCAGGGACCCTAAGGAGGTCATTGCGTTCGACGGCGCCAAGTTCGGCTCCGTGGACAACTGGCCCACAGGCATCGTGACCCGGGGAGTCCTTCTGGACATCCCCAAATTCCGTGGAGAACCCTACGTGACCCAGGACAAGCCGGTCCACGGCTGGGAGTTGGAGGACGTGGCCAAGGCACAGGGAGTCACTCTGGAGCCAGGCGACGCCATGTGTGTCTTCAGCGGACGGGAAGCATACAACAAAGACAATCCGGATGTGCCTTGGGGCACGGCGAATGCGGCCCAGAGGCCGGGCCTTCACGCCTCGTGCCTGCCCTTCGTGCGGGACAACGACGTCGCCATGATTTCGTGGGACATGATGGACCTCCACCCCAGCGGATACGACCTAGCCTGGTCGGTGCACGGCGTCATACCCTCCTACGGAGTGGCTCTGCAGGACAACGCTCTGCTGGAACCCCTTGCAGCCGCCTGCACTGAAGAGGGCCGCTACGAGTTTATGCTCATGGTTCTGCCTCTCAGAGTTTTGGGAGGCACCGGGTCTCCGGTGAATCCGGTGGCGTTGTTCTAACGAGTCGATCCCTCAATATCAAAGGCTGGAACGGGAGGATAGCCAATGGCGCGAAACATCCCAACCGAAGAGGAAACCAAACAGTACCTCATCGAAAATAGGAACTGGGGGCGGTGGGGCGACGACGACCAACGGGGCGTCCTCAATCTGGTCACGGCGGAAAAGGTCGTGGAGGCTACGCAGCTGGTCAAGAATGGCCGCAGAGTGTCCCTGAGCAGGTTCTTGCCAAAAACTCCCGCCCCGGACAACCCCGTCCCAGCCCAGCACTGGATGTACACCCTGAACCGAGGCGGAGGAAGGGGCTCATCCGGAGACTTCTACGGCCTCAGATATCACGGGCAGTCCACGACACACCTGGACTCCATCTGCCATATATGGACCGATGACCGTCTATACAACAACAGGCAGCCCAAGGACGAAATCACGTTCGACGGCTCGAATTGGTGCTCCGTGGACAACTTCCACGAGGGCATCATCACCCGGGGCGTGCTCATAGACATACCCAGATACCGGGGAGAGCCATTCGCAGCTATCGACAAGCCTGTCCACGGCTGGGACCTGGAGGCGGCGGCCAAATCCCAGGGCGTTTCGGTGCAACCGGGCGACGCCCTGATCCTCTACAGCGGGCGAGAAGCCTACAACAGCGCCAATCCCGACGCGCCTTGGGGTTCAAAGACGGAAAAGCCGGGGATTCATCCCTCCTGTGTGCCCTACGTCAGAGAAAACGACGCCTGCATGGTCGTATGGGACATGATGGACTGCTCCGGTTACGACTGGAACCTGCACAGCGCCATAGCGGCCTTCGGCATAGTGCTGTTGGACAACGCCCTGCTGGAACCCCTCGCCGAGGCCTGTGCGGAAGAGGGCCGCTATGAGTTCATGCTAATGGTGCTGCCTCTGCGGATGAAGGGAGGCACCGGCTCTCCGGTAAATCCGGTTGCCGTTTTCTAACATGGAACCCACGTCCCTCACCATAAGCAGCAGGCGAGGCATAGATTTCGACACCGTGGTCGAGTTGGCTAAACGGGCCGACGAACTTGGCTACGACACGTTGTGGATGGGCGAGTCCTGGGGGCCGGACTCTTTCATAGCCCTGGGCATGGTCGCCTGCAACACTTCCAACATCAAGGTTGGCCCGGGAATCGTCAACGTGTACAGCCGCACCCCGGGGCTGATTGCCCAAAGCACGGCCACCCTGGACCTGGTGTCCAAGGGTCGGGCGGTGCTTGGTCTGGGCACCAGCGGACGCATCGTGGTGGAGCAGTGGCACGGACTCAAGTACGAGCAGCCTATCATCCGGACACGGGAGTACATCGAAATCGTCCGGCTTGCCCTGGCCGGAGACAGGGTCGACTATCAGGGCCCCCACTTCAACTTGAAGCGTTTCAAGCTGCCCTTCGAGACCCTGCAAGAGCGCATCCCCATCTACGTAGCCTCGCTAGGCCCCAAGAACCTGGCCCTCACCGGGGAACTGGCCGACGGCTGGTTGCCCATATGGGTGCATCCGGGGCATCTGGAAACGCTGATGGCCCCTCTGACCGACGGAGCCAGAAAAGCCGGACGAGATCCGTCCGAGGTGACCGTAGCTCCCCAGGTCCTGTGCTACGTCACCGACGGCCCGGAGGACAGGGAACACGCCAGAAGGCTGCTCCGCTCCCACATGGCCTACTACATTGGCGGGATGGGCGTTTATTACCACGCCCTATTCCAACGCTACGGCTACGTTGAGGAATCCGATAGGGTCAAGGAGCTGTGGGCCCAGGGCGACCGGGGGTCGGCTGCCAGCCAAATCAGCGACGACATGCTGGACAATATCACCATATACGGCGACCGGGACGAGTGCCGGGACAAAATGGCCCGACTGCGGGCCTCGGGCGTGGACGCTCCGGTGGTTGGGTTCCCCAACGGCTCTCCCAGGGAAGCGCTCTTCCGCACCCTGGAGGGACTGGCTCCCACCCTATGACAGCCGGAACGGTTAGACCATGAACCCAACAGACCTGAACAGATTCAAGCTGGAAGAATTGCTGGGCTCCGGCTCCGATTACGAGGTCCGGTCCGCCACGGATACCGAGACCGGCCTGCCCGTGGTGCTCAAGCGCCCCAACCCGGACTACATAGTCCGGCAGATGCACCACGGCATAGAGCGTCTGTCCCAAGCCCTGATACAGGTCCACCAGTCGGTGGGCGATTCTGCCGAGCGCCTAGCACATCTGGTGGGATACGCCGAGCCCGGACGGCATGACGGCTATTTCGGCGACACCATTACGGACCCTTATACTGTCTTGATAGAAGAGCGCGCCAAGGGTGTGCCGCTGGCCTGCGACATACGGGACAAGTTCAAAGGCGTCCCCATTGGGTTGCCGCAAAACCTGTTCACCATTCACCCGATGGCCGTTCATGCCAAGGCCGGCCGATTCCCGGTGCAAGACCAGCTTATCGAGCTTGAACGTCCCTTCGACGCGGCGGGGCTTCTGGTGCTGGACCTCCGGCCCCAGAACGTATACTTCGACCCCTCCGACGGGAAAATCACCGTAATCGACATTGGCGTCATTCCAAGCCTGGGTGAGGCCAGCCAAGGCAAAATCAGCTTCGGGTCGCGCCCTCGGGACTTCCATGACTTCTTTCTGGAGATCTTCCAATACTACGCCTCTCCCAATTCCCCCCCGTCCGCCGTGCGGGGGTACGGCGAACCCGAGGGAATGAGGGGGGTGCCCGACTTCGACAAGCAGCTTCAGCTGTTGATTGATTCCTATATGCCTGCGGCGCCCAACGTAAGAGAATCGGCGCTGACAACGCTCGAAAAGGTCCGTGAGCGGGCCTACGGCTCTTACGACGAGTTCCAGAAGGACCTGAACGCATACCTCGGCGAGGTAGAGTCCAGAAACGCTTCCGACTCAGGGTTGGAAGCGCTGGCGACGGTGTGGCGAGAGGCGCTGGACCTCCTTTCGGATGAGTATTGGTCCAAGTTCCTGCTGGACCGTGATTCGATGTTTTCGGCTTACCAATAAACGTCCACACATTCCATCAGGCGCTGGAGTCATGAACAACGGAGAAGCGGCGACCTTTCAAGACAATTCGGCCCACGGCGAAGACGCTTTCGTCATCGTGGAGCTGGACGAGGACTCGGTGTTGGACGCCGTAATGGACGGCGTGTCCCAGCTGGAAGGCGCCTACGCCAGCACATTCACCCAGCAGACTCTGGAGACCGCCAAGATCAATGGGCTGGATGACCTAATCACCGCCCTGGACCAAGTGAACTCCCTGCTTTTCCAGGGAGGCCGGGGCAGGAACCTGCTCACCACCATTTCAGCCACCCTCAAGCAGGGAGACCGGCTGCACGTCCTCAGCCTTGGCGACAGTCCCATGTTCCTCGTCAGAGGCGGAGAAATCACTGAGCTCAACACCATCGTAAAGTCCACCCTCATCTCCAGCCTCTCCGGAGGGGCTTTGGGACAGAAGGAGAAGCTGGAGCTGCAACGGAACGAGGCTGCTCTGGAACCGGGAGACAGGCTTGTGCTCATCACTGACGGCCTGATTCACAACATTCGGCCCGAGGAGATTGCCCAGCTTGTAAATGAGGCGGCCAACGCCCAGGAGGCCATCGACAGCCTCAAAGCGCTGGTGGACGAAAAGCGAAGCGCTAACCGGGGACGGGAGGACGCTTACGGCACCTTCCGAGAGGATGACCTGACGGCCATTATCCGGTTCTTCAACTAAGCGCGGACTCTTCACACCGCGGTGGCCTGGCCAGCCCCAACCTGATAGTGGATTATCGCCACAAATTTCGGGATCGAAAGCTGAACAAGTCCAGGTTGGGGCCAAGTTCACCGCAGAAAAGTTTCCGGCGCTGCAACGTCCACTCAGCAAACGCTCGAACCTCTGGTAGGTTCAGGAACAGGATTTCGGTTTAACGGCCACCCCGTAGCCGAGGGTCGAGCACGTCACGCATGGCATCTCCTAACAGGTTCGCGCCATACACAGCCAGGGCTATGGCAACGCCCGGCGCTATAGGAGCCCACTGCGCCACCAGTAAGAAATCGGCGCTTGCAGAGTTCAACATGCCGCCCCAGGTGGCTGTCGTGATAGGCACGCCAAGCCCCAGGAAGCTGAGGGAGGCTTCCGCCGTGATGGCGGTGCCAAGGGTCAGGGAGGCGAGAATCATATAGACGGCCAGACAGTTGGGCACGATATGGCGGAAGATGATGCGTACAGGAGAGACGCCTACGGCCTTAGCCGCCAACATGTAGTCCATCTCTTTGATGCTCAAAACCTGGGACCGGACGGTTCGTGCCGTCCCAGGCGCTAGGAAGAATGACAGCGCCCATATAACGTTCCACACAGAGGCGCCAAGGATCGCCACGATGCCCAGGGCAAGGATTATCCCCGGGAAAGCCATGAAGGCGTCGACGACCCGTTGGAAGATCAGGTCGAATGCCCCTCCGACGTAGGCGCTAACGATTCCCATGAGCGCTCCTATAGTTATCCCTATCAGGACGCTCATGACACCCACATGAAGAGAGACTCGGGTGCCGTAAAGCAGGCGGCTCATGTTGTCTCGACCGCCCTCATCGGTCCCCAGGAGGTGGGCGCCTGTTCCCGGAGCAGCCCATGCATTCAAGGCGTTGAGCTCGTAGGGGTCCTGAGGCGCGAGGAGAGGAGCGAAAATGGCGATCACGACCAGAGCCAGCAGTATGAAGGCCCCAAGAGCCCCCACAGGCTTTCTCCTGGAGAAGTTCCACAGCGCCCTGGCCGGGGCCGACGCACGCAGCAACCCTCCCCCAAACCTTGGGAGGGTTGTCTCATTGTCTCTTCGCCCGCTTAGCATAGTCCTCCAGTGGAGCTGGTCTACTACGTGTAACGGACCCGGGGGTCCAGCCAGCCGTAGAGCAGGTCTACCATCAGGTTCACCGCCATAACCGCCAAAGCAGGCAGCAGGATCAGTGATTGAATGACGGGCAGGTCCCGATGTTCAAGGCCAGTTATCAGCAATTGTCCCATGCCCGGCAGGTTGAATACCCTCTCTATTATCACGATGCCTCCCAGGAGGCTGGCAAACCTCCAGCCAGACACGGTAAGCACGGGGAGGAAGGCGTTTTTGAGGCTATGTCGGACGATTACCACGGCCTCAACCAAACCCTTGGCCCTGGCGGTCCTGACGTAGTCCTCTCGCAGCACCTCCAGCATAGAGGAGCGGGTCAAGCGGGCTATGAATGCGATGTCGTGAAGTCCCAGTACGACCGCCGGGAAGATGAGTATTTCCAGGTTCGTCAGGGGGTCGGTCCAGGGGTCGACATAAAGCAGTGGAGGCAGCCACCCGGCCCATCTGACAAGACCCACCTGCAGCACCAGAGCTACCCAGAAGGTAGGCGCTGCCACGAAGAGTATGGAAAACGCTTTAGCACCGTAATCGAACCCAGAGTCCTGCTTCACAGCAGATAAAACGCCCAGCGGCACGGCGACGATCATAGAAATGAGAATGGCCATGACCGCCAGCTGAAGGGTCATGGGGAACCTGCGTTTCATCTCGTTGGTAACGGGGTTCCTGGTCTGCAGAGAGCTGCCAAGCTCTCCCCGCAGCACGCCCCATGACCAGTCCGCATACTGGACCATGATGGGCCTATCTGTCCCCAGCTGGCGACGCAGCTTATCGTATTCAACGGGGTCAACGCCGCCTTCCCCTCCCGGCTCACCTCCTGCAAGGAGGAATAAGGCTGGGTCACCGGGGAGGATATTGACGATAAAGAAGGCGGCAAAAGAGACGATTATCAGGGTGGGAACGAATAGGAGTACCCTTTTGGCGAAATAAGCGTGCATCCCCGTTCCCTTTAATGGTCTTACCGGGTGAAGTTCCCCTCAACTTCCCACGTGCAGCCGCCGACTAGGAAACAACCTCGATACTACTCTATACGCCCAGTGCCCATCAAACTTTGCTAGGACTATCAAGACCCCTGCCGGCTTATCCCACCGGCAGGGGTCCCAAGCTAATTCACACGTATGTCCCGCTGGAATTAATCTATATTGGGGTACGGTGTGCCAGGATCGTATATCGGGGCGTCCTCATCGATCCAGACGTGCTCCATTTCGGCCAGCATGTCGATGGGCCGGAGGTACTCACCCCACTGCCCCTCCCACAGGCCCATATTCCGAAGCTTGACGCTCCACACTCCGAAGCTGGAGGTGTTCCCGATTGTGAGGAAATGGCCCTCCCCTTGTCTGAGGATGTTGTCGGCCTCCCTGAGCAGCTCGCGCCGTGTGGCAGGGTCGAACTCTTTGGTCTGGCTGTCGAAGATTTCCTGTATCCTGGGGTCCACATACCCGTGAGGGTTTTCTCCCCCTCCGGGCAGATAAATGGGTAGGAAGACTCCATCAGGGTCGTCGGTCGATACAGCGGTCCTCCGATAGGTCATCTGGAACTCTCCCGCCGTCTGGCGGGCAAGGCCGACGCCGCTTTCAACCGGCTCGATTTCCACTTCTATCAAGCCGTTGCGCTCGAACTGCTGCTTGAGGAAGGTTGCGCCGAGAGGGTTGTCGCCTACGTTCGTGATCGTGAGCGTGAATTTCAACCGATTGTTTTCGCTGTACCCGGCCTCTGTCAACAGAGCCACGGCGGTGTCGATGTCCTCTTGGAGCTTGGAGCCGTCGGGGTTATTCCGGTACCCCTCCCACTGGGCTATCTCTTCTCCTGAATGGGCCACCCCCGGCCCGAAGAAGGAGCCCGGTGACATGCCCCCTTTGAAAACGCCCTGATTCATCTCCTCGCGGTTAATGAGCAGGAAGGCGGCTCGCCTCACTCTCTTGTCATCAAAGGGCGGCGTCAGAGGGTTAACCCATGCCGCGGCGGGACCCACGTACGCGGTGGTGGGCCTCAGCTTACCCCCTGACTGCTCTACCGCTTCAGATTGGGTCGCGACGGTAACGCCGCCGCCGGATTGCAGCGACCCCAGCGTCTGGTCCGCCAGCATTGACGCCAACTGGTTGCTGCGGCCCCGGACGACGATGACCTGGACCTTGTCCAGGAAAGGCAAACCCTCTTTCCAGTAGTTGGGGTTTCTTTCAAGTGTCCACGCCTCGCCAACCAGGGACTCCACCGGGACGAAGGCGCCCGAACCCAGCACACCGTCGAACAGGTCTAAACTCTCAGGGTCCAACGATTCTACGTGCTTCTTGTTATGTATGACCATGTAGTCCAGCGCCAGGAACTTGAGGAAAGCCGCGGCCGGGAACTTGGTGGTGAGCTCCAGGGTTTTCTCATCTATCACTTTGGAACTCTCATAGTAGGGCTTCAGCGCCGATGTCCTGGGCCTGACTGCATCCGGGTCCACCATCCTGTCCAGGCTGAATGCTACGTCCTCCGCAGTGACGGGCTCCCCGTTGGACCAGTTGGCATTAGGGTTGATGTTGAAGGTGTAGGTCAAGCCATCATCGGCCAGGGTCCAGCTTTCACACAGGTCACAGATGACTATCCGTGGGTCCTGAAAGGAGTAGTGCACCAGGCCGTTGAACATGGACCTGGCGCCGCGGGTGGAGTCCAGCGCATTGGCTGCGTGCATATCCCAGTGTGAGGAGTAGGAGTAGTTGTACATGGGGAGAGACAGACCTCCAACCCTGCCTTCCATCACAAAAGACATATCGACCACTCCGCCCTTCATAGCCTCGGGAGTAGCTGTCGGCACAGGTGTATCCGTAGCTGAAGGCGGTGCAGTGGCAGTGGGTGAAGCCGTGGTCGCCATCGGCACGGGTGTATCCGTGGCAGCAGGCGCCGCCGTAGTTGCAGTAGGAACTGTTGTGGAAGTGGGCGCCACGGTCGCGTCATCTCCGCCGCAGGCTACAGACACGGCTAACAGCATCGCAATGGCCACAATAGGGACGAACCAGGGTCTAATTATCCATTTTGTCATTGCGCGCCTCCCTGTTGACCAAATCAGCCTTGTGGTTCCGACTAAAATTTCCCCAAGTATATAGTCTTGAATATCTATTTAACAATAGATTGATTATATTCCCAATTAGTTTGATTTTATACGAGCGAAAACGGTATGCGATATTCGTATGCTCGAAGCAAAACCGGTCCTCCAACGCTGAATCGCGGTGACTTCTCTTTGAGTCCACCGCCGAAATCGGAGTCAATGCCTCGCCGTTGGTGACGCAACTCAGCCTGGAGGGCTGGCCGGTACCGTGTTGTCTCAGATGTCATTGTTGCCCTGGGTCTGGGTTATACCGTTGGGATCCGCCGGGGACCATAGGCGTTCCTGTTCCCTCTGGAAATGTACCGCTCTGTTGGCGCTTTCAAATGCTCCTTCATACCGCCTCGAACCGCTCGAACTTCCTGCAACACAGCTTGCGAGGCAACGACACCTCCGTCGGCAACTTCGATTATTAGTCGATCCGACAGCTTGACATTGTGGAATCCCCGCCCATAAAATTCACTTAATCCGCTTAGTCGGAAATCTTAGAGAGGCTGCTCGTTGCGGGGAGCCGGGAGGTGATAGATGAGTGATGATTTAACTAAGAAGGGGCGATGGTAGGCGCCTGTCTGGACCCGAAAGGGCCAGAGTCCCTGTAAAAAACTACTGAACATCCAAGGTTGGTCGGGCCCAGGCGAGTGTCTGCCATCGCCCCGGGGCCAGGAGGCTTCGGACGACCAAAACTCAAAAAGGGCCCCGCCAACCTTTTTCTTTTCCCCGAATCCCCGGTTCACGGCCAAAACTGAGCCGCGTTGTACGGCCTCTCTCTATCTGGTAAGCTTAAACCAGCCCGCGACCCCGTTCCCAGGGAGGATTTTGCGACTGTAAAGGAGCCGAAATGCCCGTTGCAGGTTTCGATCATGTAGCCCTTCCCACCTCCGACGCCGACAGGTTCATCGAGTTCTATAAGAAGCTAGGCTTCAGCATTATCGACGAAGATGAGTGGCGTCGGGGCGAGGCCCGCATCTTCGCCATTCAAATCGGGAACTCCAAGATTAACGTCCATCCCCAGGGCATGATTGCGAACCTGCGAGGAGTCACCGCCAGCCCCGGATGCGGCGACCTCTGCTTCGTATGGGACGGCGCAGTGGATGAAGTCGTCAAGATGCTCGCCGACGCTGGCGTAGAGGTCATCCAAGGACCGGCCCCAAGGAAAGGCGGGCGAGACGGCGGCCAGAGGTTCGGCACCAGCGTCTACGTACGGGACCCGGACGACAATCTCCTGGAGTTCATGGTTTACGAGTAGACCCTGACTGAACGTTACTAACCCCCAACCCATTCGACTTCCAGCAGGAGAAGGAGTGATGTCAAGCATCGCAGAAATTCAGCAGGCCATTCTGGGTCTCGCTAAAGCCGATTACGTTCAATTTAGACAATGGTTCAACGAATTGGACTGGACGGAGTGGGACCGCAGCATCGAACTGGACTCCGATGACGGAAAGCTGGATTTCCTGATTGATGACGCTGCGGAGGCTAAAGAACGGGGGAAGCTGCAAGAACTATAGTGCATCGGACGACCTCTGGTTTCTGGCGGCATTTTGACCGTCTCCCGGAACCGCTCCAGGCTGTTGCAAGACGGAGTTTTCACCGCCTTGTGCTGGATTCGAGCCATCCATCTCTTAGATTCAAAAAGGTGGGCAAGTTCTGGTCTGCCCGAGTCGGAGCCGCGTACAGGGCCTTGGCTGTTGAGGACGGCGACGACTTCATTTGGGTGTGGATTGGCAATCATGACGATTACGACAGAATGGTCAGCTCTTAAATCCACTGGACTGCGTAGAAGTCTGTTACAGGAAAAATCAACCATCAGATAGACACCGCCACCCAGTCTGATGTTGGACAAACACCGCGTTGAAATGCTTGCACCTGCCTAGCCCCTTGACATCCCCAAGGCACGCCCCAAACTTGTCACCTTGCCGTCGTGGGGGTACAATGGGGCATCTTTCACCAAGGCGGCGGCGTGTTCAATAAGCCCCAGTTGAGCATATCTGAGGTCAGAGCGGCCATGAAGGCCATGCTCGACCACTGCGCAAAGCAACCCGACCGGCCCGTCGTGCTGGCCATTGTGGACGACATGGGAGACCTGCTGGCCTACGCCCGCACGGACAACTGCATGCAGCGTCCCATGAAGGCGGCCATCGAAAAGGCCTACACTGCCGCGGCTTTTGGCCAGACATCGAGGGAATTCGGCGACCGCATCATGCGAGAGGGGCGGACCGTCGGTTCCTTCAGAGATCCCAGTCTGACCGCCGGCCAAGGAGGCGCGCCCATCAGGGCGCCGGGAAGCGGGGCGTTGCTGGGAGGGGTCGGAGTCAGCGGGCTGCGTCCACAGGAGGACGAGGACCTGGCCCTGCTGGGAATAGCCGCGATGGGTTTGGACCAGGCCTAGCCGATGTACGACAAGCCACGTCTAAGTTGCGCACAAGTCCAGTCAGCCATGGACGCCATGCTGGACAAGGCTATGGAAGAACCCCACAAACCGTTGGCCATAGCCATTGTTGACGACATGGCGAGGCTGCTGGCGTTCGCCAGGCTGGACAACTGCCGCTCCATTCCCCGAAAGATGGCCATCAAAAAGGCGTACACGGCCGCTTCATACGGGCGGGACTCTGCGGCCTGGGCCCAGGGCATCATTGACGGCGGAGGCCCCGGGACCGGAATGCCCGGAAACGTCATGGACTACGGCGACCCCGACTTGGTTGCAGTGCAGGGAGGGGTGGTCATCCGGCGTCCCAGCGACAACGCCATACTGGGCGCCATCGGCGTAAGCGGACTGACTGCTCAGGAAGACGAGGACCTTGCCCGTCTGGGAGTCGAAGCCCTGGGACTCTAGTTTGTTCCCCCAATAACAGGGAGGCTACTGTGAAAATCAATTTCTTCCATCTGATGCCCTACAAAGCTCTGCCCGAGGACTTCAGGGACAGGCATAGAAGCGCCTGGGTGGACCTGCCTAACAGCGAGTTCGAGCCGGAACTGGGGCAACAGTATTACCACGAATACCTGGACGAATTGGAGTTCGCCGACAATCTGGGGTTCGATGGAATATGCGTCAACGAGCACCACTCGAACGCTTACGGGTTGATGCCGTCGCCCAATCTGATGGCCTCCATCCTGGCCCGGAGCACGCGTCGCTCGGCGATTATCGTGCTGGGCAACAGCCTGGGCCTCTATCAGCCTGCCCATAGGGTCGCGGAAGAGATGGCGATGATCGACGTGATAAGCAATGGGCGTATGGTGGCCGGGTTCCCCGTCGGCACGTCCATGGACACCAACTTCTCCTACGGCCAAAACCCCGTAACCATCCGGGAGAAGCACACTGAAGCCCACGACTTGATAATGAAAGCCTGGACCGAAAGGGAACCCTTCGCTTTCAACGGTAAGTACAACAAGATACGTTACGTCAACGTCTGGCCCAGGCCCATGCAGCAGCCCCACCCGCCAGTGTGGGTGCCGGGCAGTGGGAGCCTGGAGACCTGGGACTGGGTGCTCTCCCGCGACTACGTCTACTGCTACCTGATATACCAGGGCTGGCTGCGGGGCAGACGCACGGCCAGGGGCTTCCGAGAGCGGGCGGAAGAACTGGGCGTGGACGACAACCCCTACCGCATGGGATTCCTGCAGATGGTAGGGGTGTCCGAGACCGACGAACGCGCCGAGGCCGAGTATTTCGAGCACGTCAAATACTTCTACGAAAAGATGATCCACATCTACCCGCAGTTCAACGCCCCTGGATACCGCTCCATTGAGACCCTGAGGGCATCCGCGGCGCGGGACCTGCGGGCCGAGCAGTCCGAACTGAAGAAGGTGGAAACCTGGCAGGACTACAAGGACGCAGGTTACGTCATTGCCGGCAGCCCGGCCACTGTGCGTGACCAACTGAGAGAGTCGGTCAAAGAGCTGCGCATAGGGAACCTCATGGTGCTGCTCCAGATTGGCAGCATGCCCAGGCACCAGGCTATGAAGAACATGGAGATGTTCGCCAAAGAGGTCATGCCCGGCCTCAAGGACATCTGGGAAGAATACGACGACCCCTGGTGGCCCCAGGCTGTGCCCGACAGGCTCCAACCCGTAGTCTAACGGCAAACTCACCCCCAACAATTCGGAGGCATGTAGATGGCGCACCACCAAGAGCGCATGGTATCGGTACGCGACGGAAAGATAGAGGTCTCTGTCCTGGAGGGCGGGACCGGGGAACCGCTGGTGTTTCTACACGGCGTGGAGGGCCTCAGCGGCTGGGACTCCAACCTGGAGCAGTTGGCCCAAGACCGCCATGTCTATGCCCCAAGACAGCCGGGCGTAGGAAACTCCACCGGACTGGAAGGCTTGGACGATGTGTGGGACCTGGCGCTCTTCTATGAAGAGTTCCTCGACGCCCTCGGTCTGGACAAAGTAGACTTGGTCGGCCACTCCTACGGCGGCATGATCGCCGCCGAGTTGGCGGCCCACATACCGGCCCGCATCCGGAAACTGGCTCTGATATCTCCCTTCGGAGTCTGGCTGGACGAGAAGCCCATGGCCGACTTCTTCATCTTCACTCCCGACGAGCGGGCCCAGAACTACTGGTTCGACTCGAGCTCGGAAGCTGCCAAGGCACAGCTCACGGCGCCGGAAGACCCGGAAGAGCGAATCGAGTTCGACCTGGACCGCACCAAAACCCTCATCTCCATCGCCAAGTTCAGCTGGCCTATACCCGAGCGGGGCCTCAAGAAGAGGGCCCACCGAATCAAGTCGCCCACACTGATAGTCTGGGGATCAGGAGACGGGGTGGCCCCGCCCGCATACGGCGAGGAGTTCCAAAGGATAATCCCTGGGTCGAGGCTACAGGTCATGGAAGGCTGCGGTCATTACCCGCACCTGGAATGCGGCGAGGACTTCTACGCCGCCGTTTCTCAGTTCCTCAAGTAGAGGCCTCGCCCCCATCCTAACCTTCCCCCTCTGGGGGAAGGGACATTATGTGTCACGACAACGCTACGTCTTTGTCCAGAAGCAGGCAGGCCTCTCCCCACTGGCGGGGATCGTCTAAGTCCCAGTCTCCGTCTGCGGCAACGGGCCTGAGCCGAATGCCCTCGTCTCCGCCATAAACCAGCATAGCTACGCCTTCCCCTGAGTCCTCGACTAATGCCGCATAAGCCGGACACGGTCCAGACTCACTTGACCAGCCTGTGACTTGACATTCCCTGTCGGCTCCCATAGGGTCACTGGCCACTACCTTCGTCACCTGGCGAGGCTCCTCCATTGCGTCGAACATACGGACCAACGGCATGGGTGAGTTCAAAAAACCCTGGACATCCACCTCAATGAACATCAGCTAACGCTCCCGGCGGTTCCTTCCTCGCCCTTGACGGGAGAGGATTGAGGTGAGGGTGATGGAAATATTGCGATTCACGTCTCCCCTCACCCTAACCCTCTCCCGCAACGGGGAGAGGGGACTTCTGGCTTAAACTCGGCATCAGACTTTCCATCGTCTCGTCGGACGCCGCCATGCGAAATCCAAGCTCGGCGCCCAGATGGTATGACAGGCTGTATTCTACCGCTTCCATGTCGGGAGCATGCCCCAGAATGGCCTCCATCGAGGTTACGCCCAGGTCAGGCATTCCACAGGGCACGATATGGTCGTAGTAGGACAGATACACGCTCACGTTCAGGGAAAGCCCGTGCCAACAGACCCCTCGGCTTATTTTCACACCGATGGCGCCTATCTTCCTCCCGTCCGCCCAGACTCCCGTGACGCCTTCCACCGTTTCGGCCTGCACGCCAAAGTCGCCTAACGTCGCTATCATGGCCCGCTCCAAGGCCCGGACGTATTTCACGGGGCCGCCCCATCCCCGCAGGTCCAGCACGGGATATGCAACAAGCTGACCGGGACCGTGATACGAGGTCTGGCCGCCCCGGTCCACTTCATGGACGGCAACACCCAGACGTTGTAGGCCAGCCTCGTCCAGGAGGATTTCGTCGCGCCTTCCCCGCCGGCCTATAGTGTAAACGTGGGGATGCTGTAGAAGCAGCAGAACGCTGCAGCGGCTCCCGTCGGCGACTTGACCGGCCAGGGACGCTTGGAGGTCCCAGGCGTCCTGATAGTCCACAAGCCCAAGGTTGACTACAGAGCAATCAGGTGAGGACGGCACAAGGCTCCTACGTAAGGGGCGTGTCCGGCCCAATGGTTTCCAAAAGCCTCTTCACGGCTTGGAGGAACGAGCCAGACTCAGCCCCGTCAATGATTCGGTGATCGAAGGATAGGCAGACATTCATCATCGACCTGACGGCTATCCCCTCTCCTATCACAACCGGCCTCTTCTGGACCGCCTCGGTCGTCATGATGGCTGCCTGGGGGTGGTTGATGATTGGCTGGGACGCGATGGAACCCAGGGCTCCTGTGTTGTTCAGAGTGAAGGTCCCTTCCTGAACGTCGCCGAGGGCGAGCCTGCCTTCCCTTGCCTTGGCAGTCAGGTCTCGGGACGCACGGGCCAGGGCCGTTATGCTCATGGTATCTGCATCGTGGATCACGGGCACAATAAGCCCTTCCGACGCCGCCACGGCGATTCCCACGTTTATGCGCTTTTTGAGGACTATCTTGTCTCCGGCCCACGTGGAGTTCAGCTTGGGGTTCTCCTTTAATGCTCCCGCGACGGCATGGATGAAGAAAGGCAGATAGGTAAGCGCCACGCCTTCCCGCACCTCGAACTTCTCCCGGATAGACTGTCTGTACCGGACCAGACCCGTTACATCCACCTCCACCATAGTCCAGGCGTGGGGTATTTCAGTGGCGCTCCTCACCATGTGTTGGGCTATGAGGCGTCGCACGGGGCTAAGGGGGAGCTCGGCGTCGTCCTGAGAACCGCCTTCAGGAACAGGACTCAGAATTTCCGCAGATAGCGCAGCTCCATCGGACTCGGCTGATTCGATGAACCGCTCTACGTCCTCGCGGGTAACGCGCCCTCCCATGCCCGTACCGGGAACGCGTGTCAGGTCTACGTTGTGTTCCTGAGCCATGCGCCGGACCGCTGGTGAGTACCGCCGCCGTCCCCCGTCGGCATCGTCAGCACTATCAATCGGCAGACCGGCCGCGTTGTCCACCATACCGCCGCCGGTGGGACCCACCAGCTTGACGTCTTTGACCAGATGGCCAATGGTGGACGTCGCCGGACGGGACTGTTCAGGAGCCACCGCCTCAACGGGGGCCGGAGGGACGGGTTCGGGAGTCTCGTCGGTGTCAATCTCCAAAATGGGAGCTCCCATGGGGACCGTCTCACCCTCCTCCACCAACAATCTGGCTATTATGCCCGACACTGGAGAGGGGACCTCCATAGTCACCTTGTCCGTGACCACCTCAACGAGGGGGTCGTATTTCCGCACCGCCTCGCCCGGCTGCTTGAGCCATTTGCCGATGATGCCTTCGACAACGGACTCCCCTACATGCGGCAGATCAATAATCAGGGGCATGTCTCATCTCACACGTCTCTAGTAAGCCGCCAACTCACGCAGCGCCGCCGTGATTTTTTCGGTGCTGGGCATGTACTCGTCTTCCAGGCTGGCGGCAAAGGGCATGGTGGGCACATCCGGGCCGCAGAGCCGTGTCACCGGCGCGTCCAGGTATTCGAAAGCGTCCTGGGCCAGTATGGCCGCCACTTCGGCTCCCACGCCGCCTGTGATGTTGTCCTCATGCACAATCAGAGCCCGGCCCGTCTTGCGAACGGACTCCAGAATGGTCGCGGTGTCCAAGGGACGCAAGGACCGCAGGTCCACGACCTCTGCAGAGATTCCATCTGCATTCACCGCGTTGGCGGCCTCAAGACAGTAGTGGAGCGTCAACCCATAGCTGATGACGCTGATGTGATTGCCCTCCAGCTTCACGTCGGCCTTTCCGATGGGAAGGGTGTAGTCCCCATCCGGGACTTCGCCCCTCACGAGCCTGTATGTCTTCTTATGCTCAAAGAACACTACCGGGTTATTGTCCCGGATGGAGGACTTGAGCAGCCCTTTGACATCGTAAGGGGTGGACGGGGCGATGACCTTGAGGCCGGGCGTGTGGAAGAAGTAGGACTCGACGTTCTGGGAGTGAAAGAGGCCACCTCTTATGCCGCCCCCGTAAGGGACTCGCACCACCATCGGCGCGTTGACGGCTCCATCTGTCCCATAGTGAACTCTGGCCGCTTCTCCGATAAGCTGGTTGGCGGCGGGCCAGATGAAGTCGGAAAACTGTATCTCCGCAATGGGACGCAAGCCCTTGTAGGAGGCCCCCAAGGCTATCCCCACTATCGACGCCTCGGCCAGCGGAGCGTCGATGACCCGCTCCTCACCGAACTGGTCTATAAGCCCCTGGGAAGCAAGGAAAACGCCGCCGCGCTTGCCCACGTCCTCGCCTATGATGAAGACGTCGGGGTCTCGTTCCATTTCCTCGAAAATGGCTTCCCTTACTGCTTCAATGACTGACTTTTCCGGCAATGCACTCCTTCAACGCGCTTAGAAGAAAGCGCTAGGGGGCAAACAAGTTGTCGTTGATGGTGGCTGGGTTTGGCAGTGGAGCGGCCAGAGCCTGCTCGGTGGCTTGGTCCACTTGTTCCAGGGCAGTGGCCTGAATCTCTTCGTCCTGTTGGGCCGTCATCAGCCCGGACTCCAAAAGGTAGTCGCGCAGGATATGGAGGGGGTCCCGGTTGCGCACAGACTCCACTTCCTCTTTGGGGCGGTAGCGTCGGTCGTCATCGTCGGTCGTGTGGGGCATGAACCGCTCCACTTTCATTTCCAGCAGAACAGGACCTACGCTACGCGCGTGGACAATAGCATCGCGGGTAGCCTCGAAGGCGGTCAGGAAGTCCATGCCGTCCACCACGCGGCCCAACAGCCCATAGCCCTCTGCCCGGAAAGCGATGTCTTCCACCGCCATCTGCTTTGACTGGGGCACCGATATGGCGTAGCGGTTGTTCTCGCAGATGAAGACTACGGGAAGGCGGTGTATTCCGGCGAAATTCATGGCCTCGTGACATTCGCCCTCGCTGGTGGCGCCGTCTCCAAAGTAGGACAGGACGACCGTATCTTCTCCCCGCATCCGGCAACCTAGAGCGAAGCCCACGGACTGGGTCATCCCGGCCGCTACTACGTTGGAAAGCTGGATGAGCTTCCCCTCCAGATGGGCGCCCTGGAGGGGGAACTGGCGGCCTCCGCTGTAAGCGCCTCCTTGCCTGCCTGTATAGGAGAGCATGGTCTCCAACACCGAAAGCCCGTTGGAGAGCTTAAGCGCCAGATCGCGGTAGTAGGGGAACAGAAAGCAGTCTCCATCCTTGTGAGCGGCCAGCAGGCTTCCCAGTTGGGCGCCTTCCTGGCCCTGGCCCGATGCTGCGATGGGGACTTGTCCCTGGCGGTTAAGCGCCCAAACCCTCTCGTCGAAGGTGCGGGCCAGCGCCATCTTCCAGTAGAAGTCCCGTATCTCCTCGTCGCTGATTCCCAGCCGACTATGGAGATGGTCAGCCTTCTCGCCTGGAGCTTTCGACCTTGTCTGAGTCAATGTTCCTCTATCCCATTCCTGTCGGATAGCTTGGATTCATTATAGCCCCACCCGCCGGAAGCGTAAACGAGCCATTGCCCCATAGCAGGGTCATTCGATTATTCACCCTCACCCCAACCCTCTCCCGTCAAGGGCGAGGGGGCATTGTCCAGGGTCTTTCGATTATGGGAAGGACCTGGCCCCACAGTCATTCCGAAACGGAGTGAGGAATCTACAATCCTTTGGCAGCAGAACGGTGGGAATGGCTAAGACTTTAGACCCCTCGCTCTGCTCGGGGTGACAATCGAAAGACCCGGGGGCATTGTCCCTTCCCCACTGGCGGGAGAAGGCTAGGATGAGGGGGGAAAGGCCTGCTAGGGATAAGCCGAATAGGAGAAGCGGGTACAATCGAAAGACCCTGGCCCCATAGAGTCTCTTTACTCAATGAGACCTTGTGCAATGGCCCCTCTCCCCCCGGGAGAGGGTTGGGGTGAGGGTATCACCGTAGCTTCAGGGGGAGCCCCTGGATACCGGCCTGCGCCGGTATGACGAAAGTTGTGAAGGGTCTCTTCACCGGAGAAGAGAGGCGCAGTACGTCAGACGGCCGGGCCGACGAGAATGTCGCCGCCTTCCACCCGAACCTCATACCGGACCAGGGGATATATGGCTGGGCGGGTCACAGCGTCGCCGGTCTTCAGGTTGAACCAGGCGTCATGGGATGGGCACTTCACCTCGTGGCCCTTGAGGGTTCCCATCGAGAGCCTGCCGAACGCATGGGTGCATTCCTCGCTCAAGGCATAATACTCGCCTTCCAGGTTGACCAGAAGGACACCCTCTCCGTTCACCTCAACAGCCGTCATCTCCCCCGGCGGGACGGCCTCAACGCTGGCGACTTTCACAAAACCATCAGGCATAGGCGTTTCTCACTCTCATATCTCAATCGTGACCCTCAAAGAGACCTTTGAAAACCTCCGTGCTACCGGCGAAAGCCGGTATCCAGGGCCTCTACTAAAGTGCGGGCCGCCCTCACCCCAACCCTCTCCCAGTGGGAGAGGGGGCAATCCAAGACTACTTTCGTGGCGGCACCCACTCCTCTTCCAGGACTCTGAGAGGCTGCGGAGCGTCGGGGGCCACCTTGATCCTCACGTCGCCGATTCCCCGGTGACGGGTCTGGAGCGTGATGTACTCGTCTCCGCTGAAATACTCGATAACATCCCCAGGTTTTATCTCAAAAGCCCGGTCGTGGCCGGGGTAGAAGACCTTGGTGGAGTCGATCAGCTTGTTTATGCTGTCGGCCGCTTCCTTCTTGTCCCAGAAGGCTATCATCGGTTCTTTGGTGAACACCGACGTAGCCATGGGCAGAGCGTCTCCGGCCACGGCTATCTTGCCGCATGAGGTGTCAACCATGACGCTGACGTGGCCCCGGGTGTGGCCGGGCGTGTCCAACACCGTAATGCCCGGCTCGATTTCCTGGCCTTCGACGATTTCCTTTACATCTCTGCCTTGCAGCGTGTTTATGAAGTAGCGCGGGGTGGCGTAGTCGCCCTTCTTGGGCGCCTCGGCGTACTCCAACTCCTTGGGATGAATCATTATCTGGGCGTCGGGGAACACGTCGGTGTTCTGGCTGTGGTCCCAGTGGGAGTGAGTCAATATGATTGCGTCTATGTCGTCGACTCCCAGCCCAAGTCCCTCCAGGGATGTCTTCAGCAGGTCGGCTCTTCCCTTGAATCCCACATCCACCAAGTAGTTCTTCTCGCCCTGTATCAGGACGATGGTGCACAGGGCCAAGGCGCCCTGGTCGGTGTTTACGTGGAACCCTGTCACCAGATGCTTTATTTCAGGCATGTGTCCCTCCCGAATGGTGCGTCTTATCCAATGGGAGCAGCTTTGCTACAAGGCCGTGCTCAAGGCTAGCCGGGCTATTCCGGGTCGGCCAGGGGTATGGCCACCAGACACCGTTCCGCCTTCCCCACGCCTCGCATGATGTGGCCGTGGCCGGTCATATCCTCTGCCACTATGACGTCGCCAGGGAAGAACCGCCTGACGGCGCCGTCGGCGCACTCCACCTGCCACTCCCCTTGGAGGAAGAGGGTGTACTGGCGCCGCGGGGCGGTGTGCCAGTCGCTGTAGAAATCGGGTTCACGTTGCACAAAACGTATTTCGCCCTCTGTCTGCCGGGCCACTATCGCGTGGAATTCTTCCAGCGGCAGGTCCCTGAAGTGGGACTCACCGTCGTCGCCCGTGTAGAGTTGTACGACTTTCATCTATTTCGCTCCTTTATGTCCGGGGGGTTCCATGCGCCCTAGCCCTTGACGGAAGAGGGTTGGGGTGAGGGTGAATCCTCGGCCACGGCTATATCCAGGGCCGACTACACGATCCCCTTCACGGCGTCCTTGTAGTCGCGGACTGCATTGATGTGGTCTTGAACGGTCTTGAGACCCGCGTTCATGGTGTTGATGGAGATGTGGCTGGCGTCGAGGTCCTTCCACGCCTGGCTCAAGCTCACGCACTGCTCCAGCCCGTCGGCATGATTGACCCGGCCCTCGATTCCGATGGACGCGGGATCGCGGCCAGCCTCCCTGGCGTAGTTCCTTACTCTCTCCAGGCCGTCCGCGGCCCGGTCCGGCGGCCACATTGGGAAGAAACCGTCGGCCATGCGCCCTACCCGCTCCAGGACACGCTCACCCCTGTTGCCCGGCGCCGCCTCACGGCCGCCGCCCAGCCAGATGGGTATGGTCTGCTGTACGGGCCGGGGGTTGATTCCGGCCTTGGTGACCTTGTGCCACTTGCCGTCGAAATCTAGTACGTCCTTGGTCCAAAGCTCTCGCATAAGCTCAATTTGCTCTTCACTGCGCCTGCCCCGGTTGTTGAAGTTCTCACTCAGGGCCTCATACTCGACGTGGTTCCACCCAGTGCCGAGGCCGAGACGGAGCCTGCCTCCGCTGAGCACGTCCACCTCTGCCGCCTGCTTGGCCGCCAGGGCCGTCTGCCGTTGGCCTATGATGATGACCGCCGTGACCAACTCGATGCGCTGGGTCAGGGCGGCCATGTAACCGAACAGCACAAAGGGCTCGTGGAACATGTCTTCCAGCCTGTAGGGGCCGGTCAGGTTGGTGTGATGGGAGCCGTCGGCGCCCAGCACGTGGTCATACACTATCAGATGGTCGAATCCCAGGTCTTCCGCCGCCTGGGTCCAGTCCCGTACGGCTATAGGGTCGCTCCCTATTTCGGTCTGGGGAAAGACAGCTCCTACCTTCATAGCTTCCTCCTCAAGAGGGTTTCAGCCTCATGGCGGCCCGCTCATGATTCAACCATGAAGAGGCCATGCCCATTCTGGCGCCCTATGGGAAGAGGGTCAAGCGCCGCCCTATCCGCAACTTCTTTCCTATGAAAACTTGCAGCAACTGCCCCTTCCCCTTCTGGGGGAAGGTTGGGATGGGGGTCGAGGCCCCACCTCGTCTTTCCGGCGTAGGCCGGAACCCAGGGTCTTCTCTAAAGCAGGGAGACACCCTCACCCCAACCCTCTCCCGTCAAGGGCGAGGGGGAATAACCGGACCGCCCTGCGGTTCCCGCCGTTGACGCTGGGGCGTAGGACGCTTACAATCTTATTGTGGGCTTCAAGCGGGCCGCAAGCTCGGCCTGCCGTTCAACCCACTCCTCAAGACACGGACCCGTGGTGTAGCTGGCCAAACACACTGCCCTGTCAAGGCAGAGATCGCCGGTTCGAATCCGGTCGGGTCCGCCATTTGTTAATCCGAGAACTGACCCAACTGTTTCATTCGCTATTTTTCGGAGGAATGTGTTGTTTAAAACCAACGATATTCTGCTAAATGATTTACTTGAAGAGGTGCACGACGGCAAAATCCAATTGCCCGACTTTCAACGGGGCTGGGTCTGGGATGACGAGCGCATTAAGGGCCTCCTCGTAAGCATTTCTCGATTCTTCCCAGTCGGTGCCATAATGACCATGTCCGCCGCCGGAGACATCCAGTTTCAGAAGCGGCCTATAGAAGGGGTACCTGCCGATCGAAACTCGAAACTTGAAAGCTACCTGCTTGACGGACAACAGAGACTTACGTCTTTGTACCAAGCGTTGCTGTACGATGGGCCGGTTGAAACCCGGGACAGGCCCGGTGGCACCAAAGTAATCAAGCGGCGTTATTACATTGACATACAGAAGGCTCTGGATCCGTCAGTGGACCCGGAGGATACAGTGATCAGTGTACCGGAAGACCGGGTTGAAAAGAGAAATTTTGGAAGGGAAATCGTTCGCGACCTTTCTTGCTCTGAACTAGAATTTAAAGCCCACATGATACCTACTGAGCGAATCATGGACAATACGCAATGGGGCTTTAATTACGCTAAGCATTGGGAGAACAGCAGCGACGAGCATCCTTATGGTAACGCGTTCGAGTATTTCATGAGATTCCAACACAACGTACTGAATAACTTCACAAAGTATAAACTGCCGGTCATCAACCTGGACAAGGACACGTCCAAAGAGGCGGTGTGCACGGTTTTCGAGAAAGTGAACACCGGCGGTGTTACGCTCAGCGTATTTGAGTTGTTGACTGCCTCTCTGGCCGCCGACGGTTTTCGTCTAAGGGATGACTGGGATGCCCGGCGCAGTCGGCTGCGTTCCAAATTTGGTGTGCTACACGGAGTAGACGGCTCCAATTTCCTACAGGCCGTAACCCTATTGGCAACGCAGCAGCGTAGGAAACAGGCAATAGCAGGCCAACTGCCGCCTGGAATTGGTTGCAAGAGGTCTGACATACTCAGCCTGACCCTCCATGAGTACCAAGAGTGGGCCAACAAAATAGAATCCGGGTTTGAGGCGGCCGCCAAATTCCTGCACAGCCAGTCCGTGTTCACTCAGGCCAACATCCCATACAACACCCAACTGGTTCCCTTGGCAGCCCTTCAAGTGGAACTCGGCCATGAAATGGAGTCTTTCAACGCCAATAAGCGCGTGGAACATTGGTTTTGGTCGGGCGTGTTCGGAGAAATGTATGGGAGCGCTGTTGAAAGCCAGTATGCTAGAGACTTAACTGAGGTTGCGGACTATGTCCGCAATGGCATTGAACCCACTTTGATAAGAGAGGCAAACTTCGATCCCAATCGTCTCATCAGTTTGCGCACTCGCTTAAGTGCGGCCTATAAGGGCTTGTACGCGCTCCAAATGAAAAGCGGGGCCGCTGACTGGCTAACCGGAGAATCGTTGACCATAGCCAACTGGCACGACCAGAACATTGACATACATCACATCTTTCCCAAGAGGTGGTGTGAGGCCGAGGCAATCCCCAGGATACCTAAAGAGTTGTACGATTCGATCATCAATAAGACCCCCATTGATGCCCGGACCAACAGAATCATTGGCAGCAACGCTCCTTCCCGCTACTTGCCTAGGTTGCGTCCACACAATGCCCAAATGACCCACGTGCTGGAGACACACTGGTTGAATCAAGAACTCCTAGAGGACGACCAGTTCGCCAAGTGCTTTTTGGAACGTGGTGAAGCTATGCTCGAACTGATTGGCCAGGCGATGGGCAAGCCTATCGCAGGTGGACGGGAGACCTTTATGGCTGCCTTACGTTCAGCTGGTGTCGTCGATGCCCCACAAGATGTCGCGCCGACCGATATCGAGTGGGCCATAGAACCGTCGGACGACGACGATTTCGACCCACTAGGAGACGCCGCCTACGTGGAAGAACCCGTAGCAGCTGACGACTAACCGCGCATACGAACAAAACCACGTCGGACAAGAGGACCGCTTTGGTGAACCAGTCCAATCCCGACTTCAAGAAACTGATACAGATTGCCAAGAGGTGAAACCATGAGGCAGGTAGTAATTTATCCCGGTGAGGACGGTTATTGGGTTGCGGAATGCCCCAGCTTGCCCGGATGTGTAAGCCAGGGCACTACCAAACAGGAGACCATCGCCAACATCAAAGAGGCTATCGAAGGCTATCTGTTGTCGCTCGAGGAAGACGGGATTCAGGCGCCTGAAGAACGTTTTGAGGCTCTAGTCCTGGCCGTATGACCGGTCTGCCAAGGATTTCCGGGCAAGACTGTGTCAAAGCGCTCGGCAAAATCGGGTTTTACTTGAAACGACAACAAGGCAGCCACATGATATTACGCCGTGACAATCCGTTCGCTCAAGTTGTCGTTCCCAACCACAGGGAACTCGACCGAGGCACCCTACGGGCCATTATCAAACAGGCCGACCTCGGCGTTGCCGATTTCGTAGGGCTGTTGTGACGGGGTTCGCCCATCAGGTTGAGTCGCCAATATGCTGCGGCGGAACGGGTAGGTTGACGTGCAGATTTGCGGTTTGTAAGTTATATACACACACTCATAGAGAGAGTGGAAAAGCCGAATGGCCAGAGTTCATATAGTGGTCCCCGACGAGGACCGCGACCGTTTCGTCCACCAAGCGCGGAGAGAGGGCATGACCCTAAGCGCGTGGCTGCGAGCCGCCGCCCGCGCAAGGTTGGAAGAACGGAATCAAGTCCAGCGTTTCGAGTCGCCAGAAGATCTGGAAGCCTTTTTTCGGGCGTGCGAGGCGGTGGAAGGACCAGAGGCAGAGCCGGACTGGAGCGAGCATCTGCGAGTGATTAACGAGTCGCGAGCCAGCGGAACCACTGGGACGTGATATTCGTCGACACCAACGTATTCAGAGATACTTCCGGGCCAGGGCAGCATACCTGGAATCCTTGCGGTCTCTCGCCCGAAACTGGCCTCGCCACCGCGAGGCAAAGGACGGCTTTCCTTCCTCAGCGACACTTCTGAGGAATTGCTCTATCAGTGACGAAAGGGACACGCCGAGTGAACGAGCGTACCGCTCGCCTGCCAGCAGCACCTCGGAGTCCATAGTGATAGTAAGCTTTCTCTTCATGGCCGGTAGTTTCATATATACATTTGCCGCTAGCAGGTATACAGACAGGTCAGCCTGAGTCTACTCGTACTGAACTGAATGCTAAAAGGGCCTACCGCTTAGGCAGCGAGACGGTGGCCTTGCTGGGGCAAGTGTTTACGTTGTCCTGGTTCTCCACCCACACGTCCAGGTCCAGCCTGTAGTCGCCGTCCTCTTCATACTTCCGGGTGACTTTGCCCTTGGCCGTGAGCACGTCCCCGTAGAAGTTCATGCCCCTGTACTGGGTCTGCAACCTCTTGATGAAGCCGCTGTCGCCTATCCACCGGCCAAGCATGTTGTGCATGTAGGCCCAACGCACGTTGCCCATGCCGAAAACGCCGGGCTGGTTGGCCTTCTGGGCGGCACCGTCGTCCATGTGTATGTACAGGAACTCGTCGTTCACCGCGGCAAAGCGGTTCCAGTTCATCAGGTCTGTTTCCCGGGAGAACTCGGGGACCTCCTGGCCTTCCTCGATGTCGTCCCAGTAGAGTTTCACTTCATAGTCGGCTGCCACTCTTGAGCCTCCTTTGGTTTCTTCCCGCCGGACCGTTAGTACCAGATAGTCGTGCGGGTGTTAATCTTGATGAGCTCATCCTTCTGGTTGGTCCACCGCTCCTCGCTGAACATGAAGAGCATAAGCCCGGTCTTGGAACCCTGGCGTTCTTCCATAGAGGCGAGTTTGGTCACGGTGGTTATTACGTCGCCAGGGCGGATGGGGTTGAAGTATTCAGTGTTGCTGCCGCCGTTGAGCACACGGTTCCCCGGAGTGCTGCCCACGTCGTCGGTGCTGGAGTCCCGCTTGGTCTGACGCCGCCAGTGCTCCACCCTTTGGTTGAACCCCTCCTCATCAATAGGCCAGGTGAAGGGGTTGAAGTCGGGGGGAGCTATGACGCCTCCCCACCGGGTGTTCTTGGCATATTCGGCATCCCAGTATACAGGAGGCGGCCTCTCGGGCCAGTAGACGGCGATGGCCCAGCGGCGTATTTCCCCCAACTCGACGGGCGGCGAGACTCTCCGGTCTCGCTCAACGCCGACCTGGGCCTCAATCTCCGGAGTGATGTACGTTGTGGGCTGCTGGGTCATCGGGCCTCCTTTAGCCGTCATAGTGCCTGCTTTCGCAGGAACTTATCGCTCAAATCTGGGCCATTTTGGTTCAGCCGCATTGGTATGTCAATATATGTTGACTAGCCGGAGAAGGCTTCCACCACGCCACGGAAGCAGGACATCGGGTCGTCCCGCTTGTATACATATGGTCCCACGATGGGCTGGTCGATACCCATGGCGCGGCGACGCTCCACCTCGGCGCGGCACTGCTCCGGAGTGCCGAAGACGCTCAGGTTCCTGGCCATTTTGTCGGTTACGGCCGCCGCCGCGGCCTCGGGGTCTCCCCGGTTCCAGGCTTCCGTAATGGCGTCAGACTCTTCCTCAAACCCTGCCTGCCTGAAGTAGGCCTGGTAGAAGGGCCGGCTGCAATAGCGGGAGATTTCCACTTGCAGGGTGGGCCTGAGCAGGTCCAGGTCCTCTTCCACGGCGACCCGCACGTAGCCCGCCAGTTCAATGTCGTCGGGGTTCCGGCCCGCCCGCTTGGCTCCTATGGCGATATGCTCCCTGGCAACCCTCAGATAGTCGGGGTTGGCCCAGGTAATAAGCGCTCCGTCGGCCACCTCGCCCGCCAGCTCCATCATCTTTGGGCCGAGGGCGGCGATGTAGATGGGCATGTCGGCCCTGTAGGGCTTGAAGCCGAGAGACGAACCCTTCAGGCTGAACGTCCGCCCGTCCAGGTCAACCGTCTCCCCCCGCAGGAGGCCCCGAATCGCCTGGATCGTCTCCTTAAGACGAGTAACGGGCCTCTCAAACGCCGTTCCCTGGGTCTCCTCCACGGAGTTTTTGTGTCCAGTGCCCAGACCCAGGATGAACCGGCCCTGGGATATGGCGTCCACGCCCCCCGCTGTCATGGCCAACAGGGTGGGTGTGCGGGTGAACACGGGCAGGATTCCCGTTCCCAGGTTGATTCGGCTGGTGACTGCGCCTATGGCCGCCAACTGAGTGGTGCAGTCACGTCCGTTTCCTTCGGGAATCCACACCGACTCGTAGCCTCGTTCCTCAGCCCTGCGGGCCAGGTCCATTAACTCGCCCGGTTTAAGCGGTACGCTTGTGTCCAACCTCAGTCCGATGCGCGGCATTTGCCTCCTCGCTTTACCTTGGATTTAATCGGAGTCTGTCGGGCCGGAGACGAGGTACTCCCTGACATTCCAGAGGGAGTCCCTGGTGTTTCCGACCCTGGAGTGGTCTGTGGATTCGGAGTCGTAGAAAACCTTGATGCTTACGAAAGCAGGCCCTGGCGCCTCCATGACTTCCGGGATTCCCAGCACCAGGTCCTCCAGGCTGTCAAAGCTGAAGACGGCATTATAGCCCCCGTTCTCAGCCAGGGCGGGGAAGTCCAGCTTGCCCAGGCCCGGTATGACACCGCCGCCTGTAGACCGGTCGTCGGAGTCGCAGAGAAGGAAGTGGACCAGGTTTTCCGCTCCTGCGGCGCCCACCGTGGCAAGGGTGTCCAAGCTGGTCCTGAGAGCGCTGTCGGAGTCAAGGGTCAACACCTTGCGCTGGGGTTGGGCCAAGGCCAGCCCCAGCGCAAGGGCTGGAGCGCGCCCGACGCAGTCTGTCAGGTCTATGTCCAGGTCCCTGCGTTGGGAAACTGCGGACCATCCCGCTAGAGGCGCCCCGGCGGACACCACCAGGCAGTCACCACGGTTGTCTTGAATGGCTCGTAGAGCTTGACTTGCTCTTACAGCCTTTTCGGAAGTCGTCAATGGATATAACCCTCGCGGTCAACGTCCCCGTCTGTTGCTGACCATAATCCACATCCCTACAGGAATAAGCAGCCCGCCGAGGATTCCCAGAACGACGTTGGAGTCGACGACGCCTCGCCCCAACAGAAGAAATCCACCTACGAATCCTGCAAGTCCCAGCGCCTGCCCAAGGAGACCGGCGGGGCGCATCAGGTCAGCCGGCGAATCGTTGGCGCAACTCTCTGGCCGCTGAGGTGGTGTTCCTCGTGGCCCGCTTACGAAACTGGACGGGAGTATTCTCAATCTCAGGTTCGATCCTCAATCTGATGAAGACCGGTCCCTTTTCGTTCAATGCCTGGTCGATGCCGGTGGCCAGGTCTTCGGTGTCCTCGAAGTCGTATACGGCGGCATAGCCCGCGCCGGAGGCCATCTCTACGTAGTTGCCGGACCCCTCAAGAGGTGTCGGCTGGCCTCCAGTTACGGCGTAGACTCCGTTGTCGAAAACGAAATGGTACAGGTTCTCAGGGGCCTTGTTGCCTATGGTCACCAAGGTCCCCAGGTTCATGAGCAGGCTGCCGTCTCCGTCCAGGACGATCACTTTCCTGTCGGGTTGGGCCAAGGCCACTCCCAAACCCATAGACGATGCCTTGCCCATACACCCGGACAGGGGCAGGTCCAACTCCTGGTTTTTGCTGACGGCGGCCAGCCCAAAGTTCACATTGCCGGCGTTCATCGTGGCAACAATGATGCCGTCCTGCCTGTGCTCGTCAATGATTCTCGCTGCGTCTTCGTTCTTAATCATTAGTTGCCCCCGTTATTGGGTAGCTCATAAGTGGCGCGGTGGACCTTCCAGGCTCCTAGGCTCCGAACTCCGTTCCCAGGAGCACCGCCACGGGTTTAGATGTCTCCTCGGCCCGTTGGAACGCCAGAGATATGCGATGGGCGTCGTCGTCCACCTCCACCAGGTAGTACTCCAGGCCCCAAGCATGGAGGATATGCTCGATGTATTTTGCGGCGGAATCACGGGTTAGACCGTGTCGGTCCCAGCCGCGGTATCCGATAAGCATCACCAGCGGCTGGCCTATGTCGAGGCCCAGCCCCCGAATGGAGTCTCCCGACTCTAACACACCAGTGTTCTGAATCAATGCCACGGGCTTCTTCCCTCCAGCCCAGAGACCGGCGGCTATGGCCATAGTCTCTCCTTCCCGGCAAACGGGGACCAGGTCCAGGGTTGGGTCGGCGGTCAACTGATGGAACATGAAGTTGGTCTCGCTGTCGGGAAGCCAGACCACGTGGGTGATGTTGTTGGCCTTGAGCTCGTCTATGATGGCCATGGGGTGGAGCACTGCTTCTTGTTGCATGGCGTCTCCTTAGGACCGCGTAGGGGCGTTGACTCGTTGCCTGGGAATTGGTGGCCCAATTATATGAGAGGCCCCAGGCGGGGTCAACCGAACGCCGGGATGCCAGGCGTCCCATCCCGAAGGTGTTGCCCGCCGGTGAATAGTTCCTAAAAGCACAATGTTGACAGTATCTTTTAGACTCCCATACACTATCCTTAGAGTGAGCCTCAGGCACTTGGAGAAGGCTCACGATCAATCGTCAAGGGTCTAGGGAGGACTGATGGCGGCAGTAACTCTAAACGGCCCTATGGGAGCAGGCGGCAGAGAGGTCGGACTCGAGGTTGCAAGGCTCCTTGACTACGACTACGTAGACAGGTTGGTCCTCGCCGAAGCTGCCAAGCGAATCGGCGCCTCGGTGCAGGTGCTGGAGATAAAGGAACGCCAGCCCACGGCTTTCAGGGACAAGCTGGCAATGTTCCTCCGCACCATGCTGGAACGTTCTGCAATGTCGGGAGCCGGAGGAGAACCCTATTTCGGGCCCGGCATGGAGTATCTTCCGTCGGAGGAATACACCGACTTGGCCCCGGAACCTCAGACGGCCGCCATAAGGCTTCATGACCAGCAATTCATCGATGCCACCCAGTCCGTTATACAAGACCTGGCCAAGTCGGGGAATGTAGTAATAAACGGCCGCGGTTCCAATATGATCCTTCAGGACGAGCCGGGTGTGATGCACGTCGGCCTTACAGCGCCTATGGAAACGCGCATGAACGTCATAATGAACCGGGAAGGGTTCAACCGCAAAGAGGCCGAGAAGTACATCGCCGACATGGACAAGGCCATGACCACCTACTTCCGACGGTTCTTCAAGTCCCACCAGCTTGACCCGAACAACTACCATCTGGTTCTGAACATGGGGGCGTTGACCGTTCAGGACGCCGCCGAAATGATAGCCAGCGCCTCCCGCAAGGTTGTGACAGAAACTCCTGTATAGCCTGCCGCCCATACTGCCCAGGTTCCTTTTCCCCAACCTCCCCACACTTTGTCCACGCGCCCCTCGCGGGTCGACCGAAATATAGGGGGCTGAATCCTCTTCCCGTGCTCGGCGGAACCGGGCCAGGACTTGGGGGCCTGCCGCAGCAGCATGTGGAACTGCGCCTGCCCCTCTGACAACCTCCGGTAGCCTTTCCAGCAGGCGGGAGTATAATTGGCGTCGCCGTTCTTTATCCGGTCGGTCCGAAAGCCACGGCATGGTGCAAACATTCACGCAATGGCCCGCCAATCTATGGACAACGCAGCTCTGACTTCCATCCTCAAAGCCCGCTTCGGGTACGACAGCTTTCGGGATCGTCAGGAAGAAGTCATCACCAATGTCCTGGCCCGTCGGGACAGCCTGGTCCTCATGCCCACCGGCGGCGGCAAGTCCCTTTGCTACCAGCTGCCAGCTCTAGTCTTTGATGGAGTCACCCTGGTCGTCTCGCCGCTAATTGCTTTGATGAAGGACCAGGTGGACGCGTTGCACGCCAACGGAATCGCCGCCCGGTTCATCAACAGCACATTGTCATCATCAGAGATGGAGCAGGCGCTGGCCGAGGTCCTGCAGGGACAGGCCAAGTTGCTGTACGTGGCCCCGGAGAGACTCATCCTGCCAGGATTCCGCCGCTATCTCCGCAACCTGGACCTGAGCCTCATCGCAATCGACGAGGCCCACTGCATTTCCGAATGGGGCCACGAGTTCCGCCCCGACTACCGCAACCTGCGGCAACTCCGGGAGGACTTTCCGTCCGTTCCAGTGATTGCCCTGACCGCAACAGCCACGGAACAGGTGCGGGAAGACATTATCGCCCAGCTTGATTTGCAGCAGGGACAAGTGTTTCTGTCCAGCTTCAACAGGGCCAATCTCAGCTACTCAGTCCAGCCCAAGAGCACGTCCTGGGAGCAGTTGACGGCAATGCTCCGTCGGCTGCGGGGCCAGTCGTCCATCATCTACTGCTTCTCCCGGCAGGACACCGAAGACCTGGCCGAGGACCTGAACCGCCAAGGTCTGGCTGCCAAGCCATACCACGCCGGGCTGGACGCCGAGACCCGACGCCGGACGCAGGAAGACTTCGTCCAAGACAGGGTCTCCATCATAGTCGCCACCGTCGCCTTTGGCATGGGAGTGGACAAACCGGATATCCGATTGGTGGTCCACTACAGCCTGCCCAAGTCCTTGGAGAGTTACTACCAAGAAACGGGAAGGGCCGGCAGGGATGGACTGCCCAGCGAGTGTGTCCTCTTCTACGCGTACGCTGACAAAGCTAAACAGGACTATTTCATCAACCAGATCGAAGACCCGTCAGAGCGGCGCAACGCCCGTCAGAAGCTGGCCAAGATGGTGGAATTCGCCGAACTCGCAACCTGCCGTCGCAGGTTCATCTTGGAGTATTTCGGAGAGAGTTGGGAGGAAGAAAACTGCGGCGCGTGCGACAAATGCCTCAGGTCGGAAGAGCCGTTTGACGCCACAGAAATAGCCCAGAAGGTCCTGTCAGCGGTAATCCGGACCGGGGAACGGTTCGGCGCAAACCACGTCATCCAAGTGCTGGTCGGAAGCCGAACTAAGCGAGTCCTGGAACTGGGCCACGATCAGCTGAGCGTGTACGGCTTGGCCAAGGACTTCGCACAGACTCAACTCAGGGACATTATCGGCCAATTGCAGTCACGTAGGCTCCTGTCGCGGAGCGAGGGGGAGTATCCAACCCTGGCCGTCACCCCTGAAGGGAAGGAATTTCTGAGCCGGCGCGAAACGCTGTCCCTCCCACGGCCCATCGCCGCACCAGGGACGGCAGAAGGGACACCCAGCCGAGCCAAGAGATCGACTGCAATGGAATGTGACGAGGGCCTGTTCGAGGAACTGCGCGCTTTACGGAGAAGGCTGGCCGAAGCACGGGCCGTTGCGGCCTTTGTGGTCTTCAACGACGTGTCGCTCCGCCACATGGCCTCGGCTTTTCCCCGAAACGTGGAAGAGTTTTCCCGCATCCCAGGGGTGGGCAAGACCAAACTGGAGCAGTACGGGCCGGAGTTCTTGGAAGCCATTTGTAGCTACGCCGAGGCCAACGGTCTTCCGGACCGGACGGACGCACCTCCAGTGAGAATGCGCCATGTGGAGGAGTCTGAAGAAAAGGACCGCGAACGAGCCGAGCGTCGCCGGGGAACAACTTACGATGTGACCAAAGAGCTGCTATCCGAGAAGCTGCCCATCAGTCTGATAGCCCAGCAGCGAGGCCTGGCAGACACCACCGTCATCGGACACATCGAACACATGGCTGACACGGGAATCGTCCTGGACATCGAACATCTGCTTCCCGACGGGGAAAGGCTCAACCGGATAGTGGAAGCGTTCGACGCCTGCGGCCCTGCTTTCCTGAAGCCGGTATGGGACTTCTTGGGGTCCGAGTTCGATTACAACGAGCTGCGGCTGGCGCGGATATACTTACGGCAGGAAGGACGACTGCCGGACGTATAAAGGTCTGGACTTGCGTCCGGAGATGACGGCCGCACCCTAGGCAGCCCATCCCGTATAACCATCTGAGACTTGGCGCCGTGACCCTCGACGTTGGTCAGGGGTAGAGTTCAACGAGCTTGGCAGTTCTATAGTCGAAGATTTTCTTTAACTCCGGGCGCACGAAAAGCTGGTTAACCAGGTCGCCGCCTGGCACCCGATAGGTGACATCATCAGTGACCAGGGTACCCTCGGGCGTCTCTTCGAAACGGTGTCGGTGCACCCAGCTCCCGTACGGGCCGTTTATCTGGGTGTCCGTAAATCCATAGGGCGGGTCCCATTCGGTGATTTCGCTGTCCCACATCACAGGGAAGCCTCGCAGCTTTATCCGGTATTTGATTCTGGTCCCAACCTCCATGTGGATAGGCAGCGGGGTTAGGATGGAGAACTGCAACCGCGCAGGCGTAAGGAGGTTGAGGTTCTCCGCCAGAGCAAAGAACTCAAAGATTTCGGAGATCGGGCGGCGCAACAGCACACTGGCTCCTATTCGATAATCGGGCATAGTCTATATTCCGCCTCAGGTAGGGTCTGTCATGTACAATCATACCCGATTATATACGGCACACGCGGGAATAGTGGATGAAAACAGAGGTTGAACTCAGCCCGGTGGTGACGACGGATGAGTTGCTGGAGCTGTCCCGGATTGTGGACGAGGCCGGAGCGGACAGACTCGGCATATCCGACGTGGCTCTGTTCCGGGACTCATTCCAGCTTCAAGCGCTGTGCGCCGCGGTCACCTACAAGGACGGGAACAGGTCGGCATTATGAGCAATTCTGTAATACCGGAAAGCGATAAGGCGCCCCGCTCGAAGCGCTGACTGAAGTGCGCTCGGACTAAACGCCGAGGGCTTCTCGGACTGCTCTAAAGAGGGATTCCTCTTCCTCCAGGAAAACCGTGCGGGGGTCCAAGACAACCCGGTTTTCTTCTATGCGTGCCAAAACTGGCGTCGAATGGCTCCGCAACCGGTCCACAACTCCTTGTGGGCCGCCCAGCATCTGGGTTTCCAGGGCGACCACCCACGTGCCCAGCGTCTCCCCGGGCAGGCTGCCTCCTCCGATGGTGGAGAGGCTTCGCCTGACTTGGGCTCCCCGTCCCATGATGGTCTGCCAGTGGTAGGCCCGGTCCTCGATCTCCCCTGCCGATGCGGCGATCATTCTCCAAACCGGCACCTTTTCCTCGGCTTCTCCCTTAATATAGTGAAGAAGCGTGGCCACCAGGGCCGCCAAGCTCAGCTTGTCGATGCGCACCGCCCTGGCCAGCGGGTGCCGTTCCAGGCGCGTTATCAACTCCCTGGTTCCCACAACGATTCCGCACTGGGGGCCGCCCATAAGCTTGTCCCCGGAGAAGAAGACCAGCTTGGCGCCAGCCGAAATAGCTTCCTGCGGCGTGGGTTCGTGGGCAAGACCGTAGTCCTGGGTGTTTAGGAAGCAGCCGCTGCCTATGTCGTGAAGCACCGGAACTCCATGCCGTGCCCCGACCTGGACCAACTCTGTCGTGTCCGGAGAGTGGGTAAAGCCCTCCACTCGGAAGTTGCTGGCGTGGACTTTTAGCAGGGCGGCGGTGTTCTCGGTGATGGCAGCGCTGTAGTCGGCAGCATAGGTCCGGTTGGTCGTTCCAACTTCCACCAGGGTTGCCCCGCTTTGGCGGAGAACATCCGGTATGCGGAACCCACCCCCGATTTCCACCTCTTCCCCTCGGGAGACGATAACCTCTTTGCCCGTTGCCAGGGCCGACAACCCCAGGAGGACGGCTGAGGCGTTGTTGTTGACGACGATGGCCGCCTCCGCCCCGGTAAGGTGCCTGAGAAGATGCTGAACGTGGGCTTGTCTGCTGCCCCTCCGTCCGTCGTCCAGGTTTAGCTCCAAATTAGAGTAGCCTTCCGACGCTTGGAGGACAGCCTCCATAGACTCCAGGCTAAGGGGAGCCCTGCCCAGATTAGTGTGGATTATGACCCCAGTGGCGTTGATTACTGGGACGGGGTTGACCTTCCCTAGCCTCTCCACCCTGGCCGCCACCTGTTCGGTGATTCTCTCTGGGGTGATGGGCTGTCCTCTGTTGCCGTCGACCTCGCTTATGGACTTGCGGACCCGGTCAATCTCCTCCCGCACCAGTGTGGTCAGCCACTCTCTGGAGTACTCGCTGTTCAACGCCCGGATGGAACGGGTGGAAAGGATGCTTTCAACGCTGGGCAGGTCGCGGTACTGCATAGGGGATGTCCACCTCTGGGCGGGGTGTTCTCCCTATTCTAACACGGGCCGTCCGTGAACGCCTTGGGCGTGGGACTAATGTTGGGATAGGACTCCACGTCTTTACGTTCACACTGAGCCGGTCGAATGGTGGTTCGACAAGCTCACCACGAACGGAGAGAACAAAGCTCTGACTATCGAAAGACCTTGGGCGTAAGGCAGGCGGCGACAGGGGGCGGAGACTAGGAGTTAGATTGGAGGGCCTCAGGGGAAGGCTCGACTCTGACGCTGTCTCCCACGCGGAGCTCGCCTCCATTCAGCACCATCGCCAGGATGCCCCGCCTGCCCTGGAGCGTTTCGCGCAGACCGGGGCGTATATCGTCCATGCGGCCGCACGGCTCACAGTCGCCGGTGGCCTCCATGGTCACTTCGTCGCCGAAGAAGAAGACCTGGCCCGGGCGGATGCCGCTCAGGTCTACGCCCTCAATGGTGATGTTCTCTTTGATTTGTCCGGGAGACAGCCCGAGCAGGTCGAGGGTTTCCCTGTCCATTATCAGGACTTGTCTTGCGAAACCCCTCTGGGCGTGTCTGTCCCCCTCGATTCCCACGTCGGCAATGGCTGTAGCGGTTTCCGCGGAGGTCATGGGCTGACGCCGTTCTTTGCTAACCTGTATCGCCAGAACTTTTCCTGTTGTGTCTTGGGCCAACGTTATCGCCCCCTATCCAATCTACGCCTGCAAGCACCCTCTGGCTAAGACTATCACATTATAGGAACGTGGTGTAGAATTGTCACGGCTAAGGGCCTTTCTACCATTCCCAGACCGGGAGGAACGCATGGCTGACCAGATGATTAGGGTGGAACGTACGGACGGCGTCCTCGTCATAACCATGGACGACCCGCCTACGCGCAACTCTCTGGGAGCGGACATGACCGCACAGATCAGGGCCGAGTTGGACCGCTTCGAGCAGGACCCGGACGACCGCGTACTTCTCCTCACCGGCGCCGACCCCGCCTTCTGCTCCGGCGCCAATGTCCGGCGAATGGACCGGGAAGCCCAGCAGCGCTCGGACGAGCCGCCTGCTGAAAAAACCGAACTTCCCTGGGGCAAGATGGAGAAGCGGTTCGGGTCCCGTGCTGAATCGGATGAAGCCTGGAGAGTGGGTAACTTCCCCCTCCGCATCCACGATCTGCAGAAGCCGTCCATCGCCGCAGTAAACGGCTACGCGATGGGCGTCGGCATGGGCATCTCCCTCGCCTGCGACATACGCCTGGCCTCGGAGAATGCGATCTTTTCGGAAGCCTTCGTTCTCAGAGGGTTAATACCCGGAGACGGAAGCTGCTGGCAACTGCCTCGGCTAATCGGACTGAGCAACACGCTTCTCATACAGTACACAGGAGACAGGATCGACGGGAACGAAGCCCACCGTTTGGGCATCGCCAGCAAACTTTACCCCCACGACGAGTTGATGCCCGCAGCCATGGAGTTGGCCACGAGGCTCGCCAACGGCCCGACACAGGCCATGTCCCTGATCAAGTACCTGGTCAGAAAGTCCATGGACGTCAGCCTGGAAGAAAGCCTGGAGATGGGCCACGCCGCCCAGGACATCGCCAGAAGCACCGATGACCACAAGGAAGCCGTCAGGGCTTTTGTGGAAAAGCGCAAACCCGCCTTCAAAGGCCGGTAAGGTCGCGGAGATCACCCTGGAATCACGGCATCGCCCAGGGCGCAATATGAGGGACAGGGAGCAGGGGAGGCATACAGTCCCTTACGGTATCCGGCTTCATCCCAGACAGCAGTTATGTTAACCGGTAGTTATAGATACAGTCGGTGGGACGGCTCACAAGACGTCTTCCAGATGGACGCCGATGAGCTTATGGACCATCTGTCCAACGACGTCCTTGCCGACGGAGACGTATTCCGTGCCCTGAGAGAGCTGATGCGCCGGGGCATGAAGGACCAGTCCGGTAGACAGATGCCCGGCCTGCGGGACCTTCTGGACAAGCTGAAGGACCGGCGAAAAGAGCAGCTCCAACGGTACAACATGGACTCGGTCATGGACGACATCAAAGAGCGGCTCAAAGATGTCCTGAAGACCGAAAGGGAAGGAATCGGCAAGCGGCTGGATGAAGCCGCGTCCAAGGCCGGCGACGCCGAAGGCCCCGAGCGGGCCCAGATGGAGCAACTGACCAAGCTGCTGGAACAGCGGGCCCAACGCAATCTGGAAAAGCTGGACGCCCTTCCGGACAGCGCCGGGGGCGCCATACGGGAGCTCATGGAGTACGACTTCATGGACCCCGAGGCCCAGCGGAAGTTCCAGGAACTCTTGGACATGCTCCAGAGCCAAATGGCCCAGAACCTGTCCCAGGACATCCAGCAGCGGCTGAAGGACATGACCCCCGACGACATGGCCGCTATGCGCGACATGCTAACCCAGCTGAACCAGATGCTCCAGGACCAGGCAAACGGACAGCAACCCGATTTCGACGGGTTCATGCAACAGTACGGCCAGATGTTCGGCCCGAACCCGCCCCAAAACCTGGAAGAGTTGATGCAGCACATGCTGCAACAGATGGCCCAGATGCAATCGATGATGGACAGCATGTCTCCGGAGGCGCGACGTGAGCTTGAGGAGGCCCTGAGTTCGGTCCTCGACCCGGAAACCCAGAGCCAGATGGCACAGTTGGCCTCGCTGATGGAACAGCTGATGCCCATGGACGAGCTGAGACGCCAGTATCCCTTCCTGGGAGACGAGAGCCTGACCCTGGACCAGGCCATGGAGTTGATGTCGGACCTCCAGAGCATGGACGAGCTGGAACGGGCCATAAGGCAGACCATGAGGTCGGGCAACCCGGACGACTTGGACCCGCAGCAGTTGGAAGAGCAACTGGGTGAAGAGGCCCGCAAGGCCTGGGAACAGCTCCAGAAGCTGATGGACCAGCTTAAGGAAGCGGGCTACATCACCGACGGCGCACGGCCCGACCTGACGGCCAAAGCCATCCGGCGCATCGGCCAAAGGGCGCTGAAAGAGGTCTTCGTCAATCTGAAGAAGGACCGCATGGGCAACCATGAGCTTGACAACCGGGGCGGAGGCGGAGACACCATCACCGAGACCAAGACCTACGAGTTCGGCGACCCCTTCCAGCTAGACCTGAACACCACCGTGAAGAACGCCATCACCCGGACGGGTCCGGACCTGCCCGTGAAGCTGACTCCTCAAGACTTCGAGATATACCGCAACGAGCACATGACCAGGGCCGCCACCGTGGTGTTGCTCGACCAGAGCCGGTCTATGGGGCTTTTCGGCAGTTTCCACGCCGCCAAGAAGGTCGCTATGGCCCTGTTCGCGCTCATACACAGCCAGTTCCCTAGGGACAACCTCTACGTGGTGGGGTTCTCCGACTACGCCGTCGAAATCAAGGAAGATGAGCTCGCCAAGTCCAACTGGAACTCCTGGGTCTCAGGCACCAACATCCACCACGCCCTGATGCTCTCCCGGAAACTCCTGTCCAAGGAAAAGGGCGGCTCCCGCCAGATACTTCTCATCACCGACGGGGAACCCACGGCCTACCTGGAGGGCAACCAGTCCCTGTTCAGCTACCCTCCCAGCTACAAGACCATCATGGAAACCCTGAAGGAAGCCCGGAAGTGCACCCAGGAAGGCATCGTCATTAACACCTTCATGCTGGAGAACAACTACCAGCTGATGGACTTTGTGGATAGGATGACGCGCATCAACCGGGGCAGGGCCTTCTACAGCGCACCCGACAAGCTGGGCGAGTTCGTCCTAGTGGACTACGTCAACAACCGCAAGAAGATGGTCTCCCGATAGCCGTCACACATAAATTCAAACATATCCAATAGGTTCGACCGCCGTTTCACTCCCCTGGTTGTATAATGGAGACACCGGGAGGAAGTGAATGGGTGGATTTGAGGCCGAGCTTACCAACCTTACAACCGGAGAGAAGTTATGGATTCCCCCTGACGGACTAGTTTGTTTTACACCTCCTTTCACACCGGTCATATTTAACGACCCGACGGGAATAAGAGCCAAAGGCGTGCGACACAGAACCAATTGGTATGAGCAGGAAATCGAGGGCCTAGGAACGTGCGGGAAAAGAGCTTCAGCCTATTATCGAGCGTTGATTTACGGAGCATTCGTTAAATCCTCAGAACGATATGGCGCGGGACACCAATATAGAGTAGCGAGAGAACGATTCAAGAAAGCGTGGTGTAAGATCGCTCCTATAGATCAGCTCATGATCTATGCCGTGACCCATGGGGACAAGGTAGGTGTTCGCTCCGTCACTGGAATCTTGGGGTACAAACTGCCAACCGATCCAGAGGACTTCCTAGCAGCGATCGACGAGCACGCGTACTTATATGACAGGCCATTCCTAGGGCCCGCCGGGGAATTTTTTCTCAAATGCCCTATTGGCACATCTCAGGTCGATGTAACGAGTTTAATACGCCATTTCATAGGAAAATGCGAGCCTCACAATCAGGGACGAAGTAGGAGAGCAAGTCGGTACGATTGAGTATCCACCAGCGGAGTGAACCGGAGATGTGAAACATAGACAATATCACGGCCGCGCCTGACATTCTTCCCTTGACATACGACGTCTGGACGTCCACCATGTCCGCATGAGCGAAAGCATTGAGCGATACGCGCCCGGTCGTGTCCGGGATGCGATAATGCAGGCCCTCAACCACACGTCAGAAGGTCTGTCAGTCAAGCGCATCGCTGAGAGGGTGTCAAAGATAAACGGGCCGACATCCGAGTCATCGATTCGATCGTACCTGCGGCTGAACACGCCGCACCTGTTCGCCAGAGAAGCTCGTGGAGTTTACCGTCTTACGACGTACGCCGGCGGCATTCAACGGTCACTGGACAGTGATGGTTCTTGGAGAGAGCCTTTTCAATATGGAAACTCGACAATGTTTCACGCGGATTGCTTCGATTGGCTGGATGCGCGTGACGACTGCTCAATCCACGCAATCGTCACCGATCCGCCCTTCGGCCTAAACGAATATTCGTCCAAAGAGCAGTCCAAGCTCCGCAACGGTAAAGGAGGGGTCTGGCGGATTCCTCCATCGTTTGACGGCTATAGAAGGTCTCCTTTGCCCCGATTCACCACTATGACCGATTCGCAGCGGGCACATCTTGGGGAGTTTTTCCATGTATGGGGATGCCTTCTGATGCCCAAAGTCGTGCCTGGAGCACACGTCATTGTCGCGTCCAACCCGTTGCTCTCTCACATAGTCAGCGCCGCCTTGGCCGACGCCGGGTTCGAGAAGCGGGGAGAAATCATCAGGCTGGTCATGACTATGCGCGGAGGCGACAGGCCCAAAGCAGCCCACGAGGAATTTGAGGACGTGAGCGTCATGCCAAGGTCGATGTGGGAACCGTGGGTGGTGTTCCGCAAGCCGGTCGAAGGAAGGGTGCAGGACAATCTGCGCAAGTGGAAAACGGGCGGGTTCCGACGACCTTCAGGAGACAGGCCTTTCGGTGACGTAATCAGGTCAACTCCCACGCCAGAGAACGAAAGGCGAATCGCCCCTCACCCCAGCTTGAAACCCCAAGCCTTTCTGAGGCAGCTTGTCAGGGGAGCGCTTCCTCTGGGAGAAGGCGTGGTGGTTGACCCCTTCGCCGGGGCTGGGACCACTCTGGCCGCGGCAGAAGCGGTTGGATATGACTCCATCGGAATCGAGAAGGACCCGCATTACTTCGGCATGGCCGCGTCCGCCGTCCCCCGTTTGGCCAAGCTTCCCCACGCCAAATCCGGCGCTAGACCTTATACAACCAATTCTCCCGAAGTTTCTTAATGCCTTCGCTGTGCAGAGTGGCCGTTCTAGTCCCCAGTTCACCTCGCTCGTTTCGCCTGAAGTCGTCCGTGGTTACCTGCCTTAAGTAGACCTCCGTGAAAATCAACGGCTGTCGATTCATAGCGGGCTCAGTATCGTTGTCCACACGGTACACGAACACGCACATCCACTGGTCCCGGGCTCCATGCGTGTCCACGGCTCCGCCGGCCTTTTTCGTGGTCTTGATTTCTATCCCCTCATCACCTGACTTCACAGCGTTGTCCGCATATAGACCACGCACAACCAAGTCAGGGTGCCCATTGAAATACCGGTTCTCCGTCAGAACTCTAGAATGCTTGGCCAAGCTGCCCGTCAACATGTCCGATAAAACACCAGACAGTATTGCTGGGCGCAACATGTCGTCTAGCCGCTCAAGTCCCTTAGCTACCAGATTAGAATTGACATCGTAAAAGAAGTCGTACACGTCTTGCATCGCGGAATCAAAGTCCATGATTCGGAGCTCGTAGGGCAGGATGGCAGAGGAATTAAACCCGGACTTATCGACTGCGTTTCTAGTTATTGGCATTGCAAAAGTTTCCTATGCGGTTTCCGATTCTACAACTTCCGTGCGTACAATGGTACACTAAGGTTTTCTGACAGTCGGCTGTACCTCATCCCCAACCCTAAATACGACGAAGACAGAACCTGTTCGAGTCCAGCGTTTGACCGGAGTGAATGGAAGGGGAGCCGGATATTTGGTATCCTTTCTATAGAGCGGTGGGCTATAGGGCATCGTCCCTTACACGCCCCAATTGAGAGAAGCGGATGAGAGAAACGGTAGAAGAAGCTGCAAGGTTGCTGGAGCAGGGTGAACCCTGCGTCATGGCCACGGTGGTGAGGACCAAAGGCTCCACGCCCCAGAAACCCGGTGCACAGCTGCTCGTGCGCAAGGACGGCTCAGGCATTGGAACTCTGGGCGGCGGCTGCGTTGAAGGAGACATCTGGTACGCGGCCAAGGAAATGCTGCGCAAGGGCGACGGCCCCGAGTACAAGGACTACCTTCTCAACGAGGACATCGCGGCCAGGGACGGACTGGTCTGCGGCGGTTCTATGTACTTCTTCCTGGAGCCTCTAAGAGGCGGGGAGGACTTCCTGCCCTACGCCAGGGAGATGATGAAGGCCTACGAGACCGGGCGCCCCGTCAGCGTCGCCATAGTGGTCAGGTCCGATTCAGGCCGCGGGGACATGGGAGCCCGGCTGATGCTGCGAGACGACGGCTCCACGCAAGGCAGCCTGGGCGACGAAGAACTGGACAGTATGGCCCTTGAAGCAGCACGGCAAGTGGCCGACTTGGGAAACAACAAAGACATCATGACCCACGACGGGGTTGAGATATTCGTCGAGGGAATCACCACTCCTCCCACCCTCGTGTTGGTGGGCGGCGGCCATGTGGCCAGAGCCACCTACAATCTGGCCGTACTGCTGGGCTACAGAATATACGTGGTGGACGACAGAGAGGAATTCTCCAACTCGGAGCGGTTCCCGGACGCAGCCGGAACGTTCAAAGTCCCGGACTACGGCCACAGCTTCGAAGACGTGCCGATAAACGCCAACACCTTCATCGTCGTGGCGACTAGAGGCCACTGGTTCGACGACGTAGCCCTGGAAGCGGCTGTCAAGACGCCCGCCAAATACATCGGCCTGCTGGGGAGCAGGCGCAAGACCATAATGATCTATCAGCGGCTGGTCCAACTGGGCATGTCGCCCGAAAGACTCAAGGCGGTGCACGCTCCCGTCGGCCTAGACATAGGCGCCAGGACTCCGGAGGAGTTGGCCGTGAGCATCATGTCCGAAATCATCATGTTCCGCCACGACGGCAAAGGTGGTCCCATGAAGATGGAGGAACGGTACTTTGACCGGGCTGTGGGCAAGGCCCTGGCGGGCCAGGCAGCCTCAGACTGACCCGTGCCCACAACAGCCGCCCTTCTCTTGTCAGCGGGCGAGTCCACCCGCATGGGGAAACCCAAAGCCCTCCTTGACTGGCGCGGAGTTCCCCTCATACGGCGGCAGGTCGACGCGTTGGCGGAAGCAGACGTCTCCCCCATAATAGTCGTGCTGGGGCACGCCTATGAAGAGTTGGCGCCGCTTGTTCCCAATTCCCCAGGGGTACACACCGTCCGTAACCCAGACTATAAGTTGGGTAAGACCACCTCCATCAAAGCCGGTGCGCGTGAACTCCAACGGCTGGGCGCCGGCGACTCCCTTCTGCTGCTCAACGTCGACCAGCCCCGCACCTCCGATCTGATAAAGAAAGTGGTGAACGCACACAACAACGGGGAGGCGCTGGTCACCGTCCCGACGTGGAGAGGCAAGGGAGGCCATCCTATTGTCCTGTCCGCCAGCCTGTTGGACGAGCTTCTGGAAATCCGCGAGGAAACCCTCGGGGTCAAAGCGTTGCGAATACGGCACGAGGACCGCACCCAGAGGGTGGATCTGGGAGACCCTCAGGTGGCGCTGGACATGAACACTCCCGAGGACTATCTGAGGGCCCTGGATACCGTCAACCCTGTTTAGCGCCGCCGCTATGGGTTAGAATACCGGCGCATTCTCCACACAATCACACTGAATCGACCAACCGGAGGAGTTGATGAAGCCTTTAGAAGGAATACGTGTGCTGGACTTGACCAGGGCGCTGGCCGGCCCTTATTGCGCCATGATGCTGGGGGACTACGGCGCCGATGTGATAAAGATAGAGGTGCCCGGAAGCGGTGACGACACGCGGAAATGGGGCCCGCCCTTCATCGAGGACGAAAGCGCCTACTTTCTGTCCATCAACCGGAACAAGCGCAGCTTGACTCTGAACTTTCGGCACGAAGAAGGCCCGAAGATATTCCTGGAGCTGGCTAAGAACGCCCACATAGTCGTGGAAAACTTCACGCCCGACGTAACCAGCAGGCTGGGCATCGACTACGAGGCGGTGAAGGCCGTCAACCCCAAAATCGTCTACTGCTCCATATCGGGCTTCGGGCAGACCGGGCCCTACCGCACCAAGTCTGCGTATGACCAGGTGATGCAGGGCATAGGAGGCATCATGAGCCTCACCGGCGAACCAGGAGGAGCCCCCACCAAAATGGGAATCGCCCTCACCGACATCGGCGCCGGGATGATGGGGGCCTACGCCATAATGACCGCCCTGTTCCACCAGTCACTGCACGGTTTGGACGTGGGCCAGTACATAGACGTGTCCATGTTGGACCTCCAGGTGGCGTGGCTGACCTACATGGCGGGCTATTATTTCGCCACCGGCGAGAACCCGGAGAAGGTCGGGGCGGCCCACCCGACCCTCGTCCCCTACCAGGCCTTCCAGTGCCAGGGCGGCAAGTACATCAACATCGCCGTCGGGTCTGACCGCCTCTGGGAGAGGTTCTGCAAGGCGATGGACAGGGAAGACCTGTTCGACCATCCCGACTACCGCCAGAACGGGGACAGGGTGAGGAACCGTTCCCAGCTGGTTGCTTTGCTCCAGGAAGAGTTCGGAAAGAGGTCCGTGGACGAGTGGGTGAAAACGCTGGAAGAGGGCGGAGTTCCATGCGGACCCATCAACGAGGTCAGCGACGTTTTCAGCGATCCACAGGTCATTCACCGGGAAATGCTGCAAGAAGCGCCCCACGCCAGCCTCGGCACGGTCAAGGTCGCGGGCATACCCATCAAGTTCTCCCAGACCCCCGGAAGCGTCGAACGAGGCGCCCCCGTGCTGGGTCAACACAACTTGGAAATTCTGTCCGAGCTGGGCTACTCGGAACAGGACGCCGCCCGCCTTAAGGACGAAGGGGCCATCTAAAACCCGGGCGGAGTTATGGACAGGAATTCTATTGCCTAGGTACGACTCCGGCATTATGATTGGGGCGGCGTCGGACCCCCGGAATTCGATTGTAGGCTGGTAACAGCTTTATGGACCTGGGTCTCCTGGACAGGGTGGCTATCGTAGGCAATTCCAGCCAGGGAATTGGCCGGGAGACGGCGCTTACCCTTGCCCGCGAGGGAGTCAACCTGACCATCGTCTCCGACCACGAGGACGAACTGCGACAAACCGAGAGGGACATCTCAAGGGTCAGTTCACAACACAAAGTGCTGGCCATTCCGGGAGAGATGCTCAGTTCCGCCGACGTAAGAAGGATCGTCAGGGGCACACACAACAGGTTCGGACGCATAGACATACTGGTCAACAGCATCGGCCAGCAACCCACCAAGGCCCCGTCCCTGATGGACGACCAGGAATGGGAAGAAGCCCTTCAGCGTAACTTCCTGAGCGTCGTACGCATGTGCCGCGAGGTCATGCCGTACATGCAGCAGCAGCAATGGGGACGAATCATCAATCCCCTGTCGGCGCCGGTAGGCCGTTCATTCAAGGGCCGGGTGGTCTCCATATCCAACCCCACCGCCGTCTTAGGATACTCGAAGATGCTAGCCGTGGAACTGGCCGCTTATAACATTACCGTGAATTCGGTGATGGCCGGAATGATAGACGTAGAACCCTTAACCCCCTTCTACGAGGCGGCGGCCAACGACCAGGGGACGTCCCTCTCCGAAATCGTGAAGTCGGACATACCCATGCACCGGATGGGGAAGCCTGGCGAGATGGCCGACCTGATAACCTTCCTAGCCTCCGAACGATCCAGCTACATCACCGGAACCACCGTTCCTGTGGATGGAGGGGCTGTCCAGTTCCCCATTTGATAAGACCCCCCCCCGTCGAGCCGCTATGAACACCGACGCTGTAATCCAAGCTGCCCAAAGCTTCATGCAACAATCGTCCCGTCCCGTCGACGGGTGGTTGATTCACGACTATCGCTACTCCAACCCTATCATGTGGCAAGCGCTTGGGGGCCGTATCTCCAACGTGACCCGTCCCTGCTGGCTCTACGTGCCGACTTCGGGAGAACCCGTCCTCATCGTCCACCACGTGGACGCCGGCCGATTCCGGGACCTACCTTACCGGACGGATGTGTATAGAAACCGAGAGACCATGATCGAGTCTCTGGCAAAGGCGCTGCCGTCGGGTAGACGGATCGCTATGGAGTATTCTCCCCTGGGGTCCATTCCCAGGGTCTCCAAGGTGGACGCGGGAACGGTGGAGTTGGTTCGCGACCTCGGAGTGGACGTGACCTCGTCGGCGGACCTGCTCCAATATGCAACCCAGCGTTGGGGAGAAGCCCAGCTGGCATCCCACAAACGCACGTCGGACAAGCTGGGACACATCGTGCTAGAGGCTTTCGACTACATCGGAGAGAATCTCTCTCCGGGTGTCACGGAACATGCCGTGGCGGAGTTCATCAGGGGCCGCTTCAGAGAGGAGAACATCCACTCCCCCGACGGCCCCATCGTGGCGGCCAACGGCCATGCCGGCGACCCTCACTATGAACCGCAGTCCGACGGACCTCCCTTCAAAGAAGGGGACTGGGTCTTGATCGACCTGTGGGCACGGGAGGAGTCGGAGGAGGGAGTGTACGCCGACATCACCTGGGTGGCGTACATCGGCGACGAGCCGTCCCAACGTTGCCGGGAAGTGTTCGACATCGTGGTGGAAGCCCGCGACGCCGCCCTGGAGTTCATCCAGGAGGCCCACGCCGACGGGCGCAGCGTAGAGGGGCGAGACGTGGACTATGTGGCCCGAGAGGTGATAACGGGCTACAACTACGGCGACTACTTCACCCACCGGCTCGGCCACAGCATCAGCGGGGAGGTCCACGGAGACGCAGTGAACCTGGATAGCTTCGAGACCGATGACAGGCGCGCCATAATACCCGGTATATGCTTCTCCATAGAGCCGGGCATATACCTGCCCGATTTCGGCATGCGCTCGGAGATAGACGTATTCATGTCGGAGGAAGGCCCCGTGCCTACCACCGCCATCCAGCGCGAAATCGTCCTCATCCAGGACTAGGGCGCTCCGACGCCCACCCATTGTCCCCACCGTACCAAAGCTGGGAGACAATTGTGAGCAACCCTACAAAGGAAAACCCTACGGCCGCCAACGGCAGAACGCACTATCTCGTCTCGTGTGTGAGGCGTAAGAGTCCCGCGCCGGCGCCGGCCAAGGACCTCTACACCTCCGACTGGTTCCGCAAGGCGCGGGGATACGTGGAGAGGACAGGTCAACCCTGGTCCATCTTGTCCGCAAAGCATGGCTTGCTCCACCCGGAGACAGTCATCGAGCCATACGACAGGACGCTGAGGACCATGCCCATCGACCAGCGGCGCGGTTGGGCTCAGCGTGTCTTGGTGGACATCGAGCGGAGGCTTGGAGACGCCGAGTCAGTCGTGCTTCTGACCAGCCGACGCTACCGCGAATTCCTTGAGCCCTCCCTGAGGGAGCGGGGTTTCGACGTGCACGTTCCGATGAAGGGACTGCGCATCGGTGAACAGCTTGCATGGCTCAAACGCCAACTCAGCTCATGACCAGCCGCATCGACTTCCCATAGATGGAAATCAGATACAGCCACTTCCTCGATAGCGTCGTCGCCGGAATAATGTTATCATATTGCTATCACTTGCCTGAGAGTGCCATATGGCAACCGTAAACGTGCGACGTTTGGACGATGAAGTCGTTAGGCGGCTAAAACGCCGAGCCGCTGAGAACAACCGCTCCCTCGAGAGCGAGGCCCGCCACATTTTAGAAGAGGCCGCCGAGGGTGGCACGGTCGAAAAGGTCACGGCATTCCGGGCCTTGGCGGAGGGTCTGCGAAAGAAGACCAACAACCGTCCTCAAACCCCATCGCATATTTCGATCAGAGAAGACCGCGACAACGGACATGGTCCTGAATAATGCGATTGGTGGTTGATGCCAGCGTCGCCGTCAAATGGTTTGTCGAAGAGGAAGGCTCCGACGCAGCCGATCGCCTGCTTGATGGGAGCCACGATCTCTTTGCCCCTCGCCTGCTGGCGTCGGAGGTCGGCAACGCGTTATGGCGAAAAGTCCACAGGGGGGAGATAGAGAGAAGCCGGGCCGGAGCGCTGGCCGCTGCCATTCCCGATATGGCCGTCAGTTGGGCAAGCGATGAAGGCATTTCTTCCGATGCGGTCCGCTTATCCCTGGCGCTGGACCGTCCTGTATATGACTGTCTCTATCTCGCTCTGGCGTATCGAATAAGCGCGACGTTGGTAACGGCTGACGCCCGTTTTGTAAATGCGCTGGCGGGAACGGAGCATGGCGAAGCGGCGGTTACACTGGACAGCCTCCCATTAAAATGACCGGGCTGACCGCAGCCGCGCGACCAGGATGGTGTGCGCTCAAACTTGAGCACTGGGCTTGGGGGATAGAGTCAGCGAACGTTGCCGGTGGGCTGTTGGGGTTTCAAGCCCTGACGCCCCTTAGAACACCTGCTCCATGTACTCGCCGATTTCCGACAGGTGGAAGTCGGCCACCGCCACCTCGGGTGCCCACACTATCTGGTCGGAAGACCAGCGTATCGTCCCCTTGCGTTCCGCCCCGATGCCCAGGATGTTCCTCAGCACGTTGTGGACGTTCTCGTTCATACGCAGGGTGTTGGGCTTGATGGGAGCCGCGAGTTTGCCGTCTTTGATTATGTAGGAGTCGCCGATGACTGTGCCGCTGAAGTCTCCGGCTCCTATGCCGTTGACGGGATATGTGTACCATATCCGGCCGATGTAGAGGCCGTCGCCGACGCGCCGCAGCAGTTCCTCTCTGGAACAGGGATCGCTGCTCTCGATAATCAAGTTGGTGGGAGTCACGCCCGGAGAGGCGTCGAAGTTCCGTCCTCCGCCCCTGCCACTGCGGAAGCCGTTGCGGGGAGACAACGCCGCAGCCACTCCCTTGGGGTCCACACCCAGCTTTTCGCTTCCCTTGGGGTCGTTAAGAAGCCGCTGGGTCTCATAATGGTTGGACAGAAGCCCTACAAGGGAGCCCCCTTGAATCAGGTCAACCCTTCCTGTGGGAAGACCCTCATCGGTGATGGCTTTGCTGGCCGCCAGTCCCGACGCCGAGCCGTCGTCATAGATGCTCAACGTCTCATCGGCCACCTGCTGGCCGAACTTGCCCATGTAGGTTGACGCCCCAGCGTAGAACATCTCCGCATAGAGGCTGGGCATCAGAATCCACTCCAAAATCTCAGTGAGCGTCTGCGGACCAAGAACCACACGAAAGGCTCCCGTTTCCACCCGTTGGCCGTTCACAGATGCTATGGCATTGCGGGCCGCCTCTGCGCCTGCATCGCCCGTAATGTCCGAAAGGCGGCTTCCTACAGACCAGCCGCTCCCCTTGGCCGCAGCGTCTTCCAGCATGGCCGTGGCGAAGGACATGACGAGCGTTGACTCGTCCGATTGGACCTGGGGCATGTGAGTGGAAGCTATGGCCATTCGTTCTTGCAGCATGATTACGTCGCCGCCCAGGATGACTCCCAGGTCCCTGACTCCTTCAGGAGACCCGGCCAGGTTCAACAAGTCCTCGGAGGTCCCTATAGTCTCCAGAGTCCGCTCCACCGTCTGCCATCCGGCGGCGACCATCTTGCCGCTCTTAATACGCATGACGGCCGGGTCGTGGTACTTAGACAAGCCGGGAGTCTCTCCGGTAGGCTTGGGCAGGGACACGTATTCCCTATCCGCCACGGCGCCCAGGCGGGCCTTTTCCAACGCCTTCCTCACTCCCTCCAAAGACAGGTCTGCTGGTTCGCTGCCGAAGCCAGTCTTTATGCCGTCCCCGGTGGAGAAGGCCACACGGATGCCCAGGCCGTAGGACTCCAGCGACTTGGGTTCTTCAACGCCATTGCTGGGTATCCGGGACGTGTAGTTGAGCCGGACTGTTAGGTTGCCGTTGGCCGCGGCGAACACTTCTGCCTCAGACACGTCAGGTTGAGCTTTGAGATACGCCAAGCCTTCTTTGACTGACCTGCGCAATCGGCTCGTGGATGTCAGGGGCATTTCATTTCTCCGGCTTGGAATTGAGCGGCTGGCCTGTAATTTCCCGTAATGCCAGCCCGCTGCGGCGGCCAAGTCACGCCGCCGGACCTGTGAGACGGGCGATGCCCCGCATGGTGGGGCCGCCGTTGCTCATGCGTTTGGCCTGCATGGGCTGGCCTTTACCGCAGTTGGGTACGGGATACATCTTGAAGTCGGAGCCAACGGCGTCGATGCTCATGAAGTAGTCTCGTGAGTCGGACGTGATTCCGCCGTCCCTGTACAGCTGGCCCAACTGACCATTCTTTATCTCATAGACCTTCACCGCGGTAATGCGGAAGTTCTCCCGGGCCTCTGACACGGAGGGTATGCGGTGGCCGGAGACGTAGTATCCATCCTCGACTTCGCTAATAATCTGCTGCGGGTCTTGCTCGCCGGGTGCGAATACGGTGTTGGTCATACGAATCAGGGGAACAAGGCTTGCCTCGGTGGCCCTTGATGAGCCGTTGGCCTCAGCCCCCAGAATGGCGGCTGTCTGCCGATTGTTCAGAAACTCCTCCATTATGCCGTCCCGGATATGGTAGGCCCGGCGGGCGGGAGTCCCGTCGTGGTCATACTTGAAGGACCCGAACCCCTCCATGGTGGGATCGGAGAAGGCGTTCACCAGAGGCGAGGCGATGGACTTGCCCATCTGGTTGTCTTTCATGTCCCTGAAGAACCAGCTGCGCCCGGCGTAGGAGGTCTCGTATTTAAGGGCCCGGTCCAACTCCGACGGGTGACCCACCACCTCGTGGACCAGAAGGGTGTTGAAGTGGGGGTCGGTGACCACCGTCACGTCCTTGTCCGGAGGCCTCAGCGGCGGGGCGTTCACCACCTCGACGGCATCGACTCCCAGTTTCTTGCAAAATGAGATGAAGTCAGGCAGTACGATGGGGCCGTTGTCGTAACCCTCCGTAAGAATCTCCCATCCCCGCTGGTGGCCGGTGAAGTCGTATATCTCCATCGTGCCGTGGTCGGCGGCGCATATTGCCACGACAAACCCTTCGGTTTGGGCGAAGCTCTGGTCGATGTCTGCACCTTCGGAACTGCAGAACAGCTCTCGCAGAACAAAGGTCCCCGCCGAGGCCGCTGTGTACACCACCTGGTCGCTGGCTTGGGCGGCCTTGCAGCCGTCCAGAGCCATGCCCATTGCGTCATTGAGGGACACGGACCGAGGGTCTATCTTGTACACGGCTTCGACCGTATCCTGAGCGATGGTCACTGGAGCCAGTACGGCGTTGGAAAGGCTGGCGCCCAGCGCGCCCAACCGCTTCGCGGCGGACGCTTTCATCCTGGCGCTGGCCCTGGCCCTGTCGTGGGCCTGGGTGATGCCTTCCATGATGACGTGGCCTATCCGGTCGATGTCAGCGGCGCCAAGGATGCGACCATAAAACCCTGGAGCGGTAACGCGTCCTCCCGAAATTACACGTACCCCAAAGTCGAACGCATAGTCCTCCGACGAAGCCTTCTCGTTTCCGTTTTCCGCGACTGCTCCCTTTTCCTCCCGCACCTGCACACGGACGTCGCAATACTCCAAGCCAGGTAGGCGCTTGGCGTCATCGTTGACTATCGAGACCAGTTGAGGCCTGATTTTGTCCAGCAGGCCCACTTCCACTCTTTCAGACATCTTTAACTTCCGTTCTGAATCTTGGATTGGCGACTCTAACTTGTTACGGCCCCCGAAGAAGCGGAGGAGACTAGGCGGGCGTATTTTGCTAGAGCGCCGACGGTGTATTGCGGCTCGGGGGCCTGCCACGCGCGGCGGCGCCGTTCCATCTCCTCGTCGGGAACATCGACAGCCAGCAGACGCCGTGGTATGTCCAGAGTCACCATGTCGCCGTCGTTGACCAGTCCGATGGGGCCTCCCACCGCAGCCTCCGGCGCTATGTGGCCTGCCATGAGGCCGCGAGTGGCTCCAGAAAAGCGTCCGTCAGTCACTAGGGCCACTTGCTCGCCCAGTCCTTGTCCGACCAGCGCCGCCGTCACTCCCAGCATCTCACGCATCCCAGGTCCGCCCCTGGGGCCCTCATAGCGTATGACGACTACGTCTCCTGCTTGAATCTCCTGGCGCCGTATGGCCGCAAAGGCGTCTTCTTCCCGGTCGAATACTCGCGCCGGACCCGTCTGCTGGATGTGACCTTGGCTGGCTGAGACCTTGACGACGGCGCCCTCCGGAGCCAGGTTGCCCTTCAGGATGACCAACCCTCCCGTGGACGCCAGGGGCTGGCCCACATGTGCCACTACGGGCTGGTCCTCGACCACGTCCAGGGCAGCCAAGTTCTCCTCAATTGTCCTTCCCGTGATCGTCAGTTGGCTGCCGTCCAGAAGTCCAGCCGACAGCAGCCGCTTCATAACCAGGGGCACGCCTCCCACGCGGTCCAGGTCCGACATGACATACCGCCCGCCCGGCTTCATGTCGGCGATATAGGGAGTATTGGAGCTGATGCGGTCGAAGTCGTCTATGTCCAGGTCAACCTCGGCTTCGTGGGCGACTGCCAGCAGATGAAGGACGGCGTTGGTGGAGCCTCCCATCGCGGACACGACAGTGATGGCGTTTTCGAAGGCCTGACGGGTCATTATGTCTCTGGGCTTGATTCCCCTTTCCAGGCAACTCATCACCGCCTGGCCGGCCTCCACAGAGCTGGACAGCCTGCGCCCGTCTATGGCCGGAATGGACGCCGCGCCCGGCAGAGACATCCCAATGGCCTCGATGGCGGCGGCCATAGTGTTGGCGGTGAACAACCCCGCGCACGAGCCTTCGCCAGGACAGGCGCAGGACTCTAGGGAGGTCAAGTCCTGAGTGGACATGGCTCCTTTGGAATGGGCGCCGACGGCCTCAAACACGTCCTGAATGTTCACGTCCCTCTCAAGGAACTGCCCTGGCATTATAGAGCCGCCGTATATGAAGACGGACGGGATGTTCAGCCGAGCGGCGGCCATGAGACAGCCGGGGAGGTTCTTATCACACCCGGCGATGGTCACCAACCCGTCAAACCTCTGGCCGAACGCGACGACCTCTATAGAGTCTGCTATAACCTCCCGGCTGATGAGGGATGCCTTCATCCCTTCCGTACCCATGGATATGCCGTCGCTGACGGTGATGGATCCGAACTGGAAGGGCGTGCCTCCGGAAGAAATCACTCCTTCCCTTACCGGCTCGACCAGCTTGCCCAAGTGTACGTTGCAGGGGGTGATGTCGCTGGCGAGGTTGGCGATGCCAATGAAAGGCTTGTCAAGGTCGTCCCGGCTGAGGCCCATAGCCAGAAGCATCGCCCTGGCAGGCGCCCTGTCGGGACCCTCGGTGATGTCTCGGCTCTTGTGCTTTAGACCGGCGCCGCTGGCGGTTGCCATAGTTCCTCCTTTGACGAGAGAGACCCCGACATAACGTTTCCCAAGGGGCCGAATCGCAGGGAAATGACCATGCCGTTGTCAACGAAGCTTGGAAGCGTCAGGCCCATTATATGTACGTTAGGCAGGCGCCGCCACAACATGGCTCTATCAGAAGGGCAATTCCTGGCCTACGCCCCTTTCCCGGGCCTTCTTATATACGTGGAGGGCCGCCGCCACATCTTCCAAGGCCACTCCCTGGGACTCGAAGAGCGTCACGTCAGCAGCCTCCGGGCGACCTGCGACTTTTTTGGCCACCAGGTCGGCCAACGTGGCGACCTTGGTCCAGCGGAACGCTCCCCGCTCAGCCGGCCAAATCAGGTCGCCGCATTCCGCCTTGGCCTGGTCCAAATCGTCGACGACTATGACCGATGATCGGGTCACTGTCTCCTCGTCGACCTCTCGACGCAACCAGTGGTTGCCCCCGGCGGCGTTGACGTGGGCCCCGTCCTTGAGCCATTCGCCCATTAGCACCGGGTCCCTGGAGTCTGTAATTGTGACAGCGATGTCCGCGCCGCGAATGCACTCCTCGGCGCTGGCCGCAGGGGTCACCTCCACGTCCAACCGCTGGGACATTCTGGATGCGAAAGCCTCGCGATTTGCAGCGTTCCGGCTGAAGGCACGGATGCGCTTAATGGGTCGGACCGCGCATATTGCTTCCACTTGGCTCCTGGCCTGAAACCCGGTGCCGAGTATGCCCACGGTGTCAGCGTCCTCAGAGGCCATAAACCTGGTGGCCAGACCGGAGGCTGCTCCGGTCCGTATCTGTCCCAAATTCCCGGCTTCCATAACGGACAGCAACCCACCTTGATCGCCGTCATACAGCATCATGAGGAACTTGCTATCACCCCGCGGGAAGGTAGTGTAGGCCTTGTAGCCGAACCCTGTCATGTCGGAAGCGACGGCGGCGGCCGACATCAGGTGCAGGAAGCCCCTGGGCAGTCGAATGCGATTGCGGGGAACGTTCTCAGCCATGCCGCTTGACGAGTGGATAAACGCCGTCTCCAACGCGTCGATGCACTCCTTCATGGTCAACAGTCCCCGAACGTCGCTTTCATTTAGGAAAAGGGCCATCGGACCTCCAGAAATTCTTCTTGCGGAAGCGTTTGCTCAACCCAACGGGCCGTAGAATATCTTGAAGGGGCGGGCCGTGTCCACCGCTCCGCCATCACGGGTTCCGGTCGGGCAGGTAGGACATGAGGGCGTCGGTGGACGTGTACGTGAACTTATATCCAGTGTCCCGCTTCAGCTTGGCCGTGCTCATAATGATAGGGTGGCGCACAAAATTCAACCCCGCGGAAGGAGACTCTTTCTGGATGCCCAATTTCCAGGTCGTCTCCACCAACCCGTAGGCTAAGAAGGACGGTAGGAATACAAGCTTGCGATTGGACAACTTGGCCATCCGACTGTAATGAATGACCCCGTCCCCGGCTACGTTGTACGTGCCCGGCATTGGATTGTTTACGAACCGGTGAAGAATGGAAGCGAGGTCGTATTCGTGGACGAACTGCAACGGGGGGTCTGATCCGACCACGCCCACAAGCGCCGGCCTGAACAGGGCACGGGTGACATAGTTGTCGGCGCCGGGGCCCATAACAACGCAAGGACGCAGGACCGATACCGTCACTCCTGGGTTGTCGGCGGCAAAGGTCCGCACCATTTCCTCGGCCATAGACTTGTCCTCGGAGTACTGGAACCTCTTCAAAGGACGGACGTAAGCTTCTTCGGTTATGGGTATCGGGTTGACCCGTTGGGCGCCGTAGACAGTGTGGGAGCTGACATAGACCAGGTTCTTGACCCTGGCACCTCTGCAGGCGTTCAGCACACTTTCTAGACCCTTCAGATTGTTGTTCCTGACCGCCTCCACCTCCTTGCGGGTCCTGCCAGGCTTTAGGATGAAGGCCAAGTGGACCACCGTGTCCACGTGATTGTCTTTGAAGAGGTCTTCCGTAGCCTGGACGATGTCCATGCGTCGGGTGGTTACGTTGTGGAAGGGGATGGGCAGCGGCCTGTGGTCGATGGCCAAGACGCGACCCAGCGATTCATCTTCTTCCAGCTGGCCCAACAGGTTTGTCCCGACATACCCTGAGGCTCCGGTCACGGCCACCACCGTCGGTTTAGCGCCGCTCTTTACCATCTCACTTCATTCCCAGCCGTGATTGTTCTCAGCGTTGAAAGACCCGACCCACGCCGGTTGTGACCGGGCGGACTGATGCCCACGTCAATTTATCTGCACATTCATACCACATTTGCCGTAAGGGTTATAGATGTTCCGGGAGCAATTCACGCCTGACTCCAGGCTCGGGCAGGACTTCAGAGACTCTCCGAGCGAGGACTTCCCATGGGGAGCAGGCTTCGCATCCAGGCGCTGGCTGTAATCAGATACTTCTCCCGTGCAGTAAGGCTCACCCGTCCGGCGAATACGTCAAAGTTCCTGGCTTCCAATCTGCGCAGTATCTGGCTGTACAACCGTCCCAAGACAGCAGGACACGCCCGCTCTCTGGCCGACAGATAGGGCAGCAGTTTGAAGCCGCTCTCGAAATATGTCCGGGTGCGATGGGCCTGGAACCTCATGAGATTGTTGAAGGGCTCGTTGACGACGCCGGCTCGGAGTTCTTCTATGGAGTATCCAAATTCCTCTATCTCGTTCAGCGGAATGTAGACTCGGCCGCGCTCCAGATCCTCCTTGACGTCTCTGAGAATGTTGGTGAGCTGCATGGCCACGCCCAAGTCTATGGCGTGGCTCTTGGCCCGTTCGTCTGAGTATCCGAATATCTGGATGCAGCAGAGCCCCACCACCGAGGCCACTTTGTAACAATAGTCCGTGAGCTCGACGAAGTTGTTGTAGGTGTGTTTGGTCAGGTCCGTTTCTACCCCGGCCACGACTTCCAGGAAATAGTCTTCGGGGATGTCGAAAGTTGACGCAGTATCGGCTATTGCCGTGAACACGGGCTCGTCCGCGGGGTCGTCGATGACTCCTTTGTACGCCAGCGACAGCTTGCGGCGAATCTCTGTCAGGCGGGCCAATTTCTCTTCAATGGGGAGGTCTTCGTCGCTGGCGTCGTCGCAAAGCCTGCAGAAAGCGTAGGAAGCATAGATCGACTGCCGCTTTTGGGGCGGCAGAGTAATGAACGCGTAATAGAAGTTCTTCGCCTCGCGCTTGGCTATAAGGCGACAGACATCATAAGCTAGGTCCACGTCCGGCATGGCGTAGGAGCCTCGTCATCACTGGCCGATAACCTGGACCACCACTTCACGGGGTCGTGGATGGTCCAATTCCACCATGAAAATGCTCTGCCAGGGGCCGAACACTATGCCGCCGTTGGCGATGGGTATAGTCTCGCTTCCTCCCATCAACAGGTGCTGGCAATGGGCGTGGCCATTGGGCGCCTCGTTGTCCGTCATGTTGGCGGTGCGAATCTCGAAGTCATTATGCCGGTAGTAGGCGTTTCGGGGCGAAATACGCTCCAAGAAGTCCTCCATGTCTTGGAGCAGCAACGGTTCGTTCTCATTTATCTTTACGGCGGCGGTGGTGTGTTTGGAATAGACCACCACAAATCCGCTTCTGACACCGGAATCCGCCACGCACTCGCGAACGTGGGACGTGATGTCCATGAATTCCGGAGCCCGTTCGCTGTGCACCTTGATACAATAGGTCTTGCACGCCATGGGCCCGGCGTTGGCGCTTTCTAGCTTCTCGGGGTGGGACTCCGGGACCATCGCATAGGTTTCCGGACCCCGTTCTTGTGGCATCGACAACTGCGTCACAGTTTCTGGGGCGATTTCCTCAATAAGTCTTTTTACCATATTAACCTCCGCCGTTCCCGGAAACAACTTTCCTAGATTGTCTTTGACGCCTTTTCCCTGTAACGACCCAACGCCATCAACGGCCAAATGTTGCGGTACATGTGGTAGTTGATCATGAACCCGGCCGGCATTTCTGTGCCTTGGTAGCCGTCATCGGTGGGCTTTGGATAGCGGGCCAACCGTTTGCCAATGCCATATCCCGGGAACCCTGTGCCCGTAAAGTAAGGCTCATCCCAGGAGCCGTCTGAGAGTTGTGTCTCCATCAAATGCCTTATGCCCTGCTCGGTGGCGGGATGGTCGATTTCTCCGGCTGACATCAAGGCCAGCAAGGCCCAAGCCGTCTGGGACGGCGTGGACGGGCCTCGTCCCCGCCACTCCCAGTCCACGTATGAGGCGCAGCTTTCTCCCCAACCGCCGTCCGGGTTCTGGTGGGCAAGCAGCCAGTCCACGGCCTTCCTGACGTAGGGTTGGCTCATATCTTCGCCTATGGCCTCCAGAGCCGGCAGGACGGCGCCGGTGCCGTAGATGTAGTTGACGCCCCACCGCCCGAACCAGGGGCCGTCGGGCTCCTGCTCAGACCGGATGTATTGGTACCCTCTGAGCAAGGGTTCGAAGTCCTTGGAGTAGCCCAGCTTGCCCAGGGCCTCCAGCACATGGGCCGTCACGTCGACGCTGGGAGCATCCAAGGTCTCTCCAAAATCGGAGAAGGGTATCTTGGCCACGTACCCCGCGTCGTTGTCCTTGTCAAAGGCCGCCCACCCGCCGTTGGAGCACTGCATGGCAAGCATCCAATCGACGCCTCTCCGAATGGCCTGCGCCTTCTTGGACTCCCCTTCCCTGTCAAGCCGGATCTCCTTCAGGGCTATCAACACTTCCGCAGCATCGTCCACGTCGGGATAAGTGTCGTTGGCGAATTCGAAAGCCCATCCTCCCGGCTCCACGCCTTTCACGTTCACCTGCCAGTCACCTCCGGAGGTGACTTGTTCGTCCAGCATCCAGTAACCGGCACGTTGGAGCGCCGGGTGGTCGGGGGCAAGGCCTGAGTCCAACAGCCCGATGGCCGCCAGACAGGTGTCCCAGACGGGCGACACACAGGCCTGGACCCTCCAAGTGTCGCCCTCCTCGATTCCGAACTTTTCAAAGCCCTCGAAGCCCTTCCTCATCACCGGGTGGTCCATGGAGAAACCCATGTGCTTGAGGGCGATAAGCGAGTAGACCCACGGCGGCTGGATTCCACCCCATGAACCGTCAGCCTCCTGGCGCGACATTATCCACTCCATGACTTTTCTAATGGCCCTGTCGCGGCCGGGCTTTATGGGAAGGCCATTGTACAGTCGTAGGACGGAGTCGGCCATGAGCAGCATCGTTCGTACAGAAAAAAGTGACTTCGGCTTGCGAAGGGAATAGTCCGTGAGTTGCCTGGGCGTCGGGTACAGCTCGTCGATGGTCGCCCATGGCGGCGCTGGCTTGGAAGGCTGCTCGGACAGAATGATAGTCATAGGCACGACGGTGGCCCTGGCCCAACTGGAGAACCGATATATGTTGAACGGCGCCCACGTGGGAAGCAAGACTATCTCAGGCAACATGGCCGGAGTGCCTTTCCATTCCCATTGGCCGAACAGGGACAGCCATATCTTGGTGAAGATGCGCACCTCGGGCACCCCGCCCTTGCTGAGGATAAAGTCCCTGGCCTTCTTCATCTCCGGACGGTCAGCCGAAACTCCAGCCAGCTTCAGAGCAAAGTAGCACTCCACGGAGGTGGACACGTCGCCGGGGGCCTCGTAATACTGTCCCCAGGAGCCGTCCTCCTGCTGGCGACTGCGGATGTGGTTGACTAACTTGCGCCAACGCTCTTTGTCTTCCACCTCCAGGAAGTAAGTAAGCATCAGGTACTCGGCTTCCATGGTTGGGTTGGACTCCAACTCGCCCCACCAGTAACCTTCCGGCCATTGGACCGACAGAAGGTATTTCTGCGAACGCTTGATGACAGACTCAGCCCTCTCCTGGAGGCTCCGTTCCGCTTTGCGGGACAGTTCGAGCCTCAAGAGCGGCTTCAGGTGAAGGGCAAAGAACGTGCTCTTATCCGGTTTAGGGGATGCTTCAACCATCTCTTATTCTCTTTTTTAACAGTAGTTGTGATCCTTGAACCACTTGACTGCTTTCTCCAAGGCGCCTTCCACCGGACTCTGGGGAAGCCCCAACTCGTTGACTGCTTTCGTGCAGTCGACATACATGGGCTTTCGGGCCAGCTTGAGGGCTTCCACGGGAATCGTCGGCTCCCGCTTCATTAGTCCGGATTCAACCAGGCCGTCGAGATAGCCTGCCGCCATACCCGCCCAGAAGGGTATGCGGAATCTTGGGGGTTTCCTTCCGGTCAGATTGGCCAGCGTTCTCAGAATCTCCTCCAGCGACATGTTCCGATTTCCCAGAAGGTAACGCTCTCCCACTCTCCCACGTTCCAAGGCCAACACGTGGCCTTTTGCGACGTCCTCAACGTCCACCACGTTCAACCCCGTGTTCACGTACGCCGGAACTTTCCCCTTGAGGAAGTCCACCACCACCCGTCCCGACGGAGTAGGCTTCACGTCCCACGGCCCCACCGGGTAAGTCGGGTTCACCACCACCACCGGAAGCCCCTTTTCCGCCTTCTCTAAGGCCACTTTCTCCGCCAAATACTTTGACTTTTTGTAGTGGCCCGTCAATTCGCTGGGTTCGGGATGATCTTCCTCGGTGGCCGACCGGTCTCTATGGAACTTCACGGTAGAGACGGTGCTTGTGTACACCACCCTGTTTACCTTTGCCCGCGCGGCCTCTTCCAGGACGTTCTTGGTCCCCTCCACGTTTACTTCATAGATACGGTCCGGGGCGCTTGACCAAAAAGAGTAGACGGCCGCGCAGTGGATTACTGCGTCGCAGCCGTCAAGCGCGGACGCTATTGACTTGCGGTCAGTTACGTCGCCTAGCGCTGTCTCAACGCCTGTGCCTTGTAGATTTATTAAAGTGCTCTCTGGTCTAACCAGAGCTTTGGCCTGGTGCCCTCCTGACACGAGGGCTCGGACTACGTTTGCTCCTATGAATCCCGTCGCTCCCGTGACTAACGCCTTCAAGTCACCGCCTGTCTAGAGCCACGCCCTTCCTGCCGATTGCCGTCTGGACCGTCATCGGAAGATAAGCTTGAAGAAACCTTTCCAAGGCGCCCGTCGCTTTCGACGCCCCTACTCTCAAAGCTATGAGCGCCGGCAAATCCCAAGGGTGAGTGACCGCATAAGACAGTCCCGACACGGCCTGGCTTGCCAATGACGCGTTTCCGATGCCTGCCATTTGGGGCGGAACAAACTGGTCGGCAGTGTCCACGACAGCTCGAACGCTGATGAAAGGAACTCCGAGTCGGGATGCTTCTTTCGCAAAATAGTAGTCTTCCATGGTCACGAAAGAGGCCCCAGTTCGGTCAAATAAGTCTCGCTTTTCAGTTGGCGTACACACCGGTCGGCGTGATGTATACGCAGGCAATGAGCGGCAACCCCATTCCGAGGTTATTGTCTGGACAGTAGCCAGCATCTCCCGGTCACATTCAATGGGAGGACCGGCCTCTTCCTGGATTTGGGTTGGTGTGACCAAGTCTCCAACCTTCAGGGTCGGGTCCAAACCGCCGGCGAACCCCAAAGCTACAATGGCGCCCCCACCCCGCACAGCCTCCGTTAATGGACGCATAGAGAAACCGGACGGCCACGGCCCCACTCCAGCGACGAGGCCATCAGCGCGAATGTTGGATAAAGCGGCGGCTCTGTGGAGGGCCTGGGCCTCCCGCGCCATCGGCGTCAAGAAGACAGTTCGAGGCATAAGCTAGCTGGCCGTAATCCCGCTCTTGCTGACGGCGCCGGACTTGATGAGAGTGACCCAATCCCTCGGGCTGCTGACCGCGTTGAAGATGGTGGCCGACTCGAACCCGCAGTGCATCATGCAGCCGGAGCACCTGGGGTCCCGACCCACTCCGTATTTCTCGTTCCAGAGAGTAGCGTCGTAAAGCTCATCCACGTTCTGCACATGCTCATCAGCCAGGGGATAGCAGGGCTTCCTCCAGCCCATGACGGTGTAGGTGGGGTTGGACCAGGCGGTGCACTGGTATTCCCGTTTCCCCCGGAGGAAGTCTAGATAGATGGGGTTGTTGTACATCTTCAGGTCCTTGATAGCCTTTTCATCCAGGATTTCCTTGAAGGCCTCCGTGGACTCCTTACGGGTCAGGAAGATGTCGTGGTCCGGGGCGTGGGTGTAGTCGTAACCTGGCGAGACCATGCAACCCTCCACTCCCAGGTCAGTCATCGTCTTGAAGAGAGTGTGCATGTCTTCCACGTCCACGCCACGGTAGATAGTGGAGTTGGTGCATACCCTGTAGCCCGAGTCCAGGGCCGTTTCTATGGCCTGTAGGGCCCTCTTGAAGACGCCCTTGCGGGCCACAGCCTCGTCATGTTTCTCTTCCATGCCGTCCATGTGGACAACCCACGAGAGGTATTTGGAGGGCGGGACTTTCTTCATAACTCTTTCGAGGAGCAACCCGTTGGTGCAGCAGTAGACGAAATACTTCCGCCGGACCAACTCGTTGATAATCTCGTCTATCTTGGGGTGGATGGTGGGTTCTCCCCCAGCTATGGAGACGATGGGCGCCCCTGACTCCTCAACTGCCCGTACGCATTCGTCCACGTCCATCATCTTGTCCATGACCGGCTTGTACTCGTGGATGCGGCCGCATCCCACGCAGGCCAGGTTGCACATCTCCAACGGTTCGAGCATCGTGACAAGGGGAAACCGCTTCCTCCCTTTCAGCCGGTTGCTGACCATATACCAAGCCAGCTTGACGGACATCACCATTGGCCTGGAAGCCCGCTTCTTGGCGCGGACGCCTAACTCTTCCTGCCGTTCTTCAATCGCCTTCAATTCTTACGCTCCATCTCTAGCATCACGACTGGCGTTCCACAAGGAACGCCGCCATATGCTCCAGCTCCTGCAAAGCCCATGGACTCATGTCGGCTTCCCTGGCGTGTCCAAGCGCCAGTCCCGCAGCGCGCTGAGTGTCCGACGTGGAATATTCCGCAGCGTTCAACTCAGCCAGGACGTCCAGGACGTCATCTACGTCCCGTTCGTCCACCTCCTCGCTGCTGTACACTTCCGTCAACCTCTTCAGCGACGGCCCCTCGGCCGCTTCCAGAGCAAAGACTATGGGGAAAGACTTCTTCTTCCTCCTTATGTCGTTGCCCACGGACTTGCCGGTGGCCCCCTCGTCTCCCCAAATTCCCAGGTGGTCGTCCCGTATCTGAAAAGCGCGCCCGAGATACGCTCCTATTCGGGCGAAATGGTGCACGGAGTCCTCGTCGTCTGCCCCTATCAGGGCGCCCATCTCCATTCCGCACCTGATCAGGGCGCCAGTCTTGCAGGCGATCATCCCCAGGTAGTCTTCCAAACGGATGTCCAGGCGCCCCTCAAAGGACAGGTCCATACATTGTCCGCGAATCATGTCCAAGTATGCCTGTGTCAACAGACCGGAGGCCCTCAGAGCCTTATGCTCAGGCAGTCCCGCTCCCGATAAAACGGATATGTCCGCCAGCGAACGCATTGCGTTTCCGGCCGTAATGGCCTGGGGCTGCCCCCACAAGACCCAGAGGGTCGACCTGTGCCTACGCTCAGTGTCTCCGTCTTGTATATCGTCATGGATGAGTGAGAAGTTATGGACTAGTTCAAGAGCCACGGCGGCGGGCATTGCCTGGTCCCAGGCGCCGGAATGGGCCTCACAGGAGAACAGGCAAAGGATGGGCCTGAGGGCCTTGCCTGCGGAAACCCGCTCATCCAGCAGGTATCCCTCTTCATTCGCCCAGCCCATGTGATAGAGCATCATCGTGTAAAGATCGGAGCCGCTGCCTCCTGAGTCGCTCACTGGGGAGATGGCGCGCCGTAGAGCACTCTCCAACTCTTCGTTGTACCTAGAAAAGAATGAAGGTAGGGAAGGCCCTACAACGCCTCCCGTACCAGACTCGCCTGTCTTAACCCTACCCGCTCCAGCCATAAGACGTCCCTGAACAGGGATACATCGCAAGACGATGCTCGCAAGATTAGCAAAGGCCGCCCTAGCTGTCAAGCCCAATGATTCGAATAAACGCTGGCCGTTCGTTCTTGACCAGATGTTTTGCGCCCAAGCGGTTCAAGAGCCAAGTGTAGGGGCGACCGGCCGGTCGCCCCAAAGACCTCTCAAGGCAGACCTTTGCATAGCCCCTGTCATACCGGTACAGGCCGGTGTCAGGGTCTTCTCTGAAGCCGGGGGCTGCCCTCACCCTAACCCTCTCCCAGGGGGAGAGGGAATTCCGGAAAGGCCTCCAACGTGAGAAGGGACAGGCGCCAGCTCTCCTACGGTTGGCCGATGACCTGCTCCAGCTTATGATGCTCCACCAGCTCCCATATCTCAGACCAGGTGTCGTCCTCGATATAGATTCCGTCCCGACGCCGTTGTTGCTCATTTTTGTGCTCGATCTCTCCCGGATAGAGCACCTCGGTGAACCCTTTGGCCGGAGGCGTCTGCTTTACGTATTCTCCGAACTCCTTCAGGTCCTTCTTGAACACGTCCAGCGGGCGGAAGGCGTTCACGTCAAAGCAGGCTAGGAAGCAGCCGTCGTTGTGCTTTCCCTGGGGGTCGATGCCGAATCCCAGGCCCGTCAGCACCGCAGAGAGGGTTTCCACCATAAAGGAGAGGCCGTAGCCCTTGTGGCCCTGGTCTCCTCCCAGGGGCAGAATGGCCCCGCCCTGAGCCTGGTCCATGGGATCGGTGGTCGGGTTGCCGTCCTTGTCGATTATCCAACCCAGGGGCACCTGCTCCCGCCGGTTGCGGGCCAGGGACACCTTGCCACCGGCGACGGCGCTGGTGGCCATGTCCAACAGCACGGTCCCCTCCAGGTCGCTGGGCATCGCCATGCAGATGGGGTTCGTCCCCAGCCTCCGCTCACGTCCCCCGAAGGGAGCGACGGACTTGGGGCCTCGGCCGGAGTCGGCGGTGATCATGCCGATCATGCCCTCCGCCGCAGCCATGGTGGGATAGGCGCCCAGGCGTCCAATGTGGCTCTGGTACCGTATAGTCATGGCCGAAACGCCGTTGGCCTTGGCCTTCTGGATAGCCATGCCCATAGCCCGCTCAGTCACGACGAACCCGAAACCCCAGTTGCCGTTGATGCGGGCCGTAGTGGGAGTCTCGTGCTCGACTTCGAATGGAGCGCCAGGCACGATGTGCCCCTTGTGGATTCGCTCCACATACTCGGGGATGTGTATCACGCCGTGGGAGTCGTGGCCCACGAGGTTGGCCCATATCTGGTGCCTGGCCACCGTGCGGGCTTCGTCTTCCGGTACGCCTTCTGCGACATAGATGTGGAAGGTCATCTTCTCCAGGTAGTCATGGGGAAACACAGGCATGTCCGTCTCCTTATGAGGGGATTTCCCGGGTCTGCTCCGCCTGCGGGAAGTCTATAATGCCGCCCACCCTTTGTCCACAACCCCGACTTTGACGCTGTATGGGCATACTGCTACTATGGGCTTACCGCAAAGTTTAGACGATGCAGCTAATACTTATTCGACACGCCGAGACAGCCTGGAACAGGGACAACAAGTTCCTGGGAGCCACCGATGTGGAGCTCACTGACGAGGGAATCCAGCAGGCTTGGATGGCCGCTGGAGCCGTGGCTGAACTCAAGCCCGACTACCTCATCAGCAGCCCCTTGCTGAGGGCCAGGATGACCGCAGGCGCTATAGCGGAGAAGGCTGGCCTGTGCCCGTCCACCATGGAGGAACTCACTGAAATCAACCTGGGGGACCTGGAAGGGCTGGAAGGCCGCGACATGAAGGAGCAATATCCCGGTCTGCTGGCCCAATGGAGGAGCGACCCCTCCCCGGTATGCTTCCCCGCTGGGGAGTCGATGGCAGAACTGCAGACCCGCGTGACAAACACCATAGAGAGCTTCGAGCAAAACTACGACGGGAAGACCGTGGCCGTGGTAAGCCATAACTTCCCCATCAAAATCGCTCTCCTGACCTACCTTGGTCTGCCGCTGTCCGGGTTCCACCGCATCAACGTCGACCTAGCCTCCATTTCCGTTGTATCCAGCAAGTCAGGCGCCCGGCAGGTAGTCAGGTTGAACGACACCTGCCACATCGACTGAAAAGGTCGGAGACACCTTTTCCGTGCCCTCCCTGGATGCCAGAGTCCAAGCGGCCCTTCTGAGGGCAGGCTATGCCTCCGGCGGCGTCAAACTGGTTGTGGCGGTTTCCGGCGGACCCGACTCCATGGCCCTCATGCACCTTCTTACGGCTCTGAAGGAAACGGCGCGATTGGAGCTGCACGTAGCCCACCTCAACCACGACTTCAGGGGGGAAGAGGCATTCGTGGACGCAAGGTTCGTGGCCGACGCCGCCCGCGACCTGGAGCTGCCCTGGACAGTCGAAGAGGACGACCCTGAAGCGTACCGGCAGGAGTCGGGCGTCAGCTCCTTTGAAGAGGCGGCCAGGGAACTGAGATACCGCTTCCTGGCGCGGGTGGCGGAGAGCCAGGGATCCCAAGCCGTCGCCGTAGGCCACACCGCCGACGACCTTGCCGAGACGGTCCTGATGCACGTAATCAGGGGGTCCGGCCTCCACGGGCTGCGGGGCATGGAGGAAGTGTCCCCCTGGGTAAGCCGCTCCGGAGACCACCAGACGACCCTATTTCGCCCTCTCCTGGGGACCTCCAAACGTGAGACCGCCGACTACTGCCTGGAGAATGGGATCGCGGTTAGGAAAGACCTGGGCAACGACATGCCCCGGTTCACCCGCAACAGGGTCCGTGGAGACCTTATGCCCGCCCTGGCTGAATACAACCCCCGCATTATCGAGTCCCTGAACCGGCTGTCCGAGACCTCGACGCTAGTGATTGACTACCTGGAGAGCCAGGTTGACGCCCTCTGGGAACGGTGCGTTAAGGAGCAGGGCGGGTGGCTTGTGATGGACTCATCCGCTCTGGCTCAAGAGCATCCTTTGGCCGCGAGGCTGCTGCTGCGGAGAGCCTATCTTGAGCTTACGGGAGACCCCCGGAGGCTTTACCAGTCCCACCTCAGGGACATGGCCAACCTGATTGAAGCGTCGCCCGGCAAAAGCCTGCGACTGCCCCGGGGTCTCTATCTCCACTCAAGCTACGACAGACTGTGGATGGGGAAGGGAGCGGAAGTTCCGTGTCCGTTCCCTGAGTTCCACGGAGAGACCCGGATTCCCATTGCTCAACCGGGTCACGCCGTAGCACATACGGTTTCAGGATGGCAGTGCGGCATGGAGCGGACGGACGCGACGAAAGAGCCGTCCGAGGGGCTTTTCACCGCCGACCTCGACCTGGATTCCCTGGGCGGAGAGGCCATCACCATACGTACCCGGAAGCCCGGCGACCGGTTCCACCCCCTGGGGATGGACCATTCTAAGAAGCTCCAGGACTTTTTCGTCGACCAGAAGGTTCCCCGGGCATGGCGCGACAGGACGCCGCTGGTGACGACTGAAAGGGGAATAGCCTGGGTGGTGGGTTACAGGGTTGCCGAGTGGGCTAGAGGCTGCCCCGGCCAGCCGAAACTGCGGCTGTCTTTCAGAGTCCCAGGAGCCGGGACGGGTTGTCCTTGACCATCAACCCAACTTCCACGTCTTCGAGGCCCGCTTCCAACAGGGTGGCGATGCCCATGCGCATCCCTTCGGGCGGCATGGGGTGGAAGGCCTGGCCGAAGTCGGAACTTATGATGCAGTGCTCGGCACCGATGGCCCTGATGATGTCGGCGAGCTGCTTGACCTCCATGCCGAACCCCAACGGCATCATGACGTGGACGCAGTGCTCTATGTAGGCTCCCTTGGCCGCCAGGGCTATCATGTCTTCGGTGGTCATGCCAGTCATCACTGTCATGGATGATCCGTGGGTGACCACTACCCGGTTGATGCCCATTGCTCTCGCCTCGTCCACGAGCACCATGGACTCCTGCGTCGAGAGATGGCCCGTGGCGAGGGCCATATCGTGGGCTTTGATCGACTCCAGCACCGGGTAGACTTCCGGCGCCAGTTTCCCTTCTTGGTCCAAGATGTATATTCCACCAGGGAGCCCCTTGCGCCGCTTGTCCGCCTGGGCGGAGAATGTGGGCATCCATACCATTCGGGCGCCCATTCTAGCCGAAGCTTCCACTGCGGCGGCGTTTATGCCTCCCACCTCTTCGTCCAGGGCTATCCCTCCCATGAGAGATATTCCCGGGACGACCTTGCTTACGGTGAACGCCACGGGATGGGTTGGGTACTCGTGACTCTTCAACACTAGGCCCCTCATGCCCATGTCTTTAGCCATCTGCGCAACATCAAGGGCGTCGCTGCGGCGCTCGACTCTGGGGTCGGGGTCGAAGTGGACGTGGATATCCACCGAGTCTTCCATGAGGCGGTCAATAGAGGCCACCGCAACTCCTTAGGCGATGGGGTTTTGGGGCGCCGCTCCAGCGGGCGCCGGAAAGGTGGCGTAAGAATACGAGCCGCCTAGTGGATTGTCAACCAAAGGAGGGAACCCAGGGGCTTCCGGTTCTTAAGCGCTCAGCCCGTCGCTCCGGTAAAATCGCCGACCGGTCTTGCCAAGTACTTAACAATGTTGTAGTAGCCTATTGTCTTGTGAGACCGTCTTATCTCGAATGCCGACACAACCAACCGCATCCGGGGCCGCCGGTCACAATCATTTTCTCGGCGCCTTCAGACACAGTACGAAAAGGGGAATCCCATGAAACATCTCCCAGTGATCCTTGCGGTGATAGGCGTCGTCCTAGCATTCGCCTTCATCGGCTGCAACGCCAGCTCGGACACAGACGAGCGCCGCAGTGAATCAGAGTCGGGTGAACGTAATAGTGTATCGGAGCCAGATGAGGGCCGCGGTGAATCAGAGTCGGGTGAACGCAATGGTGTATCGGAGTCAAGCGAGCGCCGCAGTGAATCAGAGTCGGGTGAACACAGTAGTGTATCTGAGTCAGGCGAGGGTCGCGGTGAATCGGAGTCGGGTGAGCACAGTAGTGTATCGGAGCCAGATGAGCGCCGCGGTGAATCGGAGTCAGGTGAGCACAGTAGTGAATCGGAGTCAGGTGAAGGCGGTGAAGAGTCCGGCGCTCAGTTCGCGCTGAGCGAAACCTTCGACTCGATCCGGGCCGGCGCTCGGCTGGTCCTGTCGTATGACTCGACTGCCAATGCTTTCACGGGCACAGTGGAGAACACCACGGAGGACACGTTAAGGAGGGTCAGGGTCGAGGTGCATCTTTCGAACGGGATCGAGTTGGGTCCGACGACCCCGGTGGACCTGGCTCCTGGTGAGACAGTGGACATAAATCTCCCGGCGTCCAGCCAACCATTCACCTCGTGGAGCGCTCACCCGGAGGTCGGCTGATTCATTACAAAGGGAGTTTCGACAACCTCAGCGCGAACGGGGAGATGCCGTTCAAGGATTCCGGGTTCCGAGGGAGTCTAGGCCCCCTCTCCCTCTGGGAGAAGGTTGGGGTGAGGGATGTCACAGCTACATCAGAGTGCCTGAGTTCCGGCCTCCGCAGGAATGACGGGCCTGGGTATAGGCTCTATTGCGAATCCTTGACAGCCCTCAGGACGCGAGCCATCTCGACCGCGCCCTCGGCGGCGCTGGCGCCCAGGTTGCCCGACTTTCCGCCGGCCCGGTTGATGGCCTGCTCCATGTTCTCGGTGGTCAGCACTCCGAACATGATGGGCACGCCGGTCTCGGTGGAAGCTCGGTTGATGCCGGAGGCCGCTTGGTTCGCCACCATATCGTAGTGACCGGTTTCCCCTCGTATGATAGTGCCCAGGCAGACTACTGCGTCGTATCTGCCAGTTTGGGCCATGGTCTTGGCCGCCACAGGCAGTTCGAAAGACCCCGGCACCCAGACGATGTCCACGTCCTGGACTCCGTACCTGGACAGGGTGTCACGGGCGCCGTCCAGCAGTTTCTGTGTAACAAACTGGTTGAATCGGGCCACGGCAATCCCGATGCTCAAGCCCCGACCATCAAGGTCTCCCGACAACTCTCTAGCCAAGGTCAGTCTCCTGTAATCGGATTCTGAGGCCCCTACGTGGCCTCTTCGTCGTCCGCACCCGCCTCCAGCACCTTGTCCACGAACTCCGCCTCGGATACGGCTCCCACCAACTGCGCTTTTGGCAGGACCCCCAGCTTGCTGTCCTGGGTGATGACCGTCTTGGGCACTCCCCGCACCTGGTAGGTCTGGGCCAGGGCGGGGAACTCCTCCACCTCAATCACATCAGCGCTGACATTGGAGTTCTCCAGGGCAATGGCGTGAGCAATCCGGGCCACGCCGGGGCAATAACCGCACGACGGCGTGACGAACACCCGGATGTGCACCGGTTTGCTCACCTTCTTGAGCTTTCTCCGGGAGTCCATGGAGAGAGGACTTACCCCCCTGGATATGGTCTTGATGCCCGCGACGATGGTTGGGAATTCGAGGCCAGCAGGCAGGCCGTAGAACTTCAGCCGCCCGTCGCCGTTGTCTCCCAGAACGATGGCCGGTATCTGCTCTATGCCGTACTTTTGCTTCTCCTCCGCCTGGCTGTATACGTCCACCACCTCCAGGTGCAGCTTGGGAGAAAGGGACGTAAGCTCCTCCATGAGCTGCTGGGTCTGGGGGCAGTAGCGGCACTCCCGGCCCGGGATGGTCAGGAGCGAGGAACCCTGGGAGAAGAGCTTGATTGTAACGTCGTTTTTGAGGTCCTTGCGCAGTTCCCTCTTGAGTGAGTCCCTGTCTTTGTCCGGAATGATGGGCATGTCCAACCCCGACTGTACGTAATTGGATTCGCCAAGTTTACACCTTGAGCATCCCTTTTTCCACCCTTGCCTCCCACCGTCGCCCGGTTGAAGGGCGCTCTGTTTTGTGCTACTTTACGCACGAATTCCGCATGGCTCTATCCCCAGCTTGTTCTTAGGCGGTGCAGCATGACCCTTAACTCCGACTCCCTTGTCTCCAGCCGCGTAGACGTCGCCGGCGACTTGGACGACGCCATCGAGATGTGCTACCAGAAGGGGTGGACCGATGGCCTGCCCGTCGTGCCTCCGACGGAAGAGAAAGTGCTCCGGTTTCTGGAGTTCGCGGAACGTGACCCATCGGACGTGATTGGGATAGAACCCGTCCGCGGCCGTGTCGTCACAGCAGAGAAGGTGGCCATCAACGCAGTAATGGCCGGATGCAAACAAGAGTACATGCCCATCATCATGGCAGCGGTGGAGGGGATGGTCCTGCCCGAGTACAACCTCCACGGGAGCTCTGCCAGCACAGGAGGCTCGGCGCCTCTGCTCATAATCAACGGCCCCATCCGCCAGAAGCTGGGGCTCGCCTCCGGCAACAACCTCTTCGGCCCCGGCCCCGACCGCCGGGCCAACGCCACCGTGGGCCGGGCCATCAGGATGATACTTATCAACGTGCTGGAAAACCATCCCGGAGTCCTGGACCGCTCAACCCTGGGCCACCCGGGCAAGTACAGCTACTGCATTGCCGAGGACGAGGAGAACAGCCCTTGGGAACCCCTCCACGTGGAAAAAGGGTTCGACCCCGACGCCAGCACCGTAACAGTAGCCGCTTCCCACGGTCCCCAGCAGATGGGCGTGGTGTGGGAGGGGACTCCCGAGGCCATGCTCATCAACATCTCAGACACCATGCTGGGCATCATGCCAAGACAGGGCGAGGTAATCCTGGTCATGTCCATCGAGCACAGCCACCTCTACAAGAACGCCGGATGGTCCAAGAAGCAGGTGAAGCAGTTCGTCTACGACCACGCCTGCCGCACCCACGAGGAGTACGCCCGGGTCAAGAAGGTTGACCCACCCGAACAGGGCCAGGAGAAGGAACTTATCCACGCCATAGAGAGTCCTGACGCCCTTACTCTGATTTCCGGCGGCGGAGCTGGAGGCCCCTGGGACTGCATCATCACCCGTTGGGGCCGCGGCGTAAACTCCAAGTCCATCACCAAAGAGATAGACACCAGCAAGATTCTCTAGGCCCGAGACCGAGAGGCCACCGCCTTGAGCCCCACAGGAATTTGCGTATTTGGCCGCTCTGACCTCCGGATGCTATAATCCGGCGTAGAAAATTGGCGCGACTGCAACGGTAGCCGTCAAAAGGCGGAAGAGGAGGCGTTATGACAACTGGTCTCAGGATTCTGGACCCCACGGTGGAGGCCCTGCCCGACACCACCCTGATGGCCGAAAGGCCCAAGAACCTGACCGGGCTGAAAGTCGGCCTGCTCTCCAACGGCAAGCGGAACGCAGAAGAGCTCTTGGAGGCGGTCGTAGCCCTGTTGCAGGACACTTACGAGCTTGGTGAAATTCACCGCTACAACAAGAGGGACGCCTCCAGGCCATGCCCTCAACCCATTATGGATGAGCTGCTGGAGAAGTGTGACATCGCAATTGTCGCAACAGGTGATTGAGGGTCCTGCTCCTCGTGCAGTGTGCACGACGGCATCACCATCGAGAAGGCCGGAAAGCCTGCGGCGGTAATATGCACGGAACCCTTCATCCCAACCGGACGGGCCATCGCCAGGATACGGGGCATTGAAGACTACCCGCTCTCCATAGTCCCGCACCCCGTGGGAAGCCTGGATGAGGACGGCGTAATGCTCCGCGCAAGGCAAGCCCTGCCCCGCATCATGGAGATACTCCAAGGCCGGAACGTATAGACCGCTCCTCCCCGTCACAGTCCGGGGCCCACGCCCCCTCTACTCCGACGTGACCTTAACGGAACCCCCTCTCCCGCTGGGAGAGGGTTGGGGTGAGGGCGGCTAGGGTTGTTCGCGCCGACGTTTCCCTAGGTTACAACGTCCGAAATTACTGTGTTTACACCCTAAGGTCCGCTACAGAATCTGCGAAAGAAATGTCTTGGCCCGCTCGTGCTGGGGACTATTGAAAAAGATTGACGGCGGCGCCTGCTCAATGATGCGCCCGTGGTCGAACATGATTATCCGGTCGGCGACTTCCCTGGCGAACCCCACCTCGTGGCTGACAATCAGCATGGTCATGCCGGAGTTCGCCAGTTCACGCATAACGTCCAATACCTCTTTTATCATCTCCGGGTCCAGAGCCGACGTCGGTTCGTCGAACAGCATTATCTTAGGCTGCATCGCAAGGGCCCGGGCGATGGCCACACGCTGCTGCTGACCCCCTGAAAGCTCGGAGGGATACTTCTCCGACTGCTCCGGTATGCCCACCCGTTCCAGAAGCTCGTCGGCCGTGTGGTCGGCCTGGTCCTTGGGCCACTTTCTGACCTTTATGGGCGCCAGCGTGATATTTTGCCTGACGGTGAGATGCGGGAAGAGGTTGAACGACTGGAATACCATCCCGACCTCTCTCCGGATGACGTCGATGTTCCGCACGTCGTTGGTCAGAGGGACTCCGTCTACGATGATGTCGCCCCTCTGGTGCTCTTCCAGCCGGTTTATGGTGCGTATGAACGTGGACTTTCCTGAACCGGACGGGCCCAGGATCACTACCTTTTCACTCCGAGCAACGGAGGTGGTGATCCCTTTTAGCGCGTGAAAGTCACCGAACCACTTGTTCACGTCTCGGCAGACGATTATGTCATCCGCGCCGTTTACGGCTTCCGTCGTAGTCATCTTTCGCTCCTTACAGACCCAGACGTGGGCGACCCCATTACCTGCGACCCACGCCCAGGTTGTCCTCGATCCGGCGGCTCACGTAGGACATAGTGTACGTGAATATCCAGAAAACCAACGCCAGGAAAATGAACAACTCTTTGGCGCTCAACAGGTACTCTGTGTTGCCCTGAATGAAATCTCTGCTGAACTGCACTATGTCCAACATTCCAATTATGTACACCAGGCTAGTGTCCTTAAACAACGAGATGAACTGCCCCACTATTGCCGGTATGACATTCCGGATCGCCTGAGGCAGGGAGATGAACAAGGTGGTCTGCCAAGCCGGGAGGCCCAACGCCCGTGCTGCTTCCGCCTGGCCGGGATGCAGAGCTTGCAACCCTCCCCGGATGTTCTCGGCCATATACGCGGAACTGAACAACGTGATCACGATGGCGGCGCGGAGCAGGGTGTTTATAGGGAAGTCCTCTGGAAAAGCCAACGGCGCCAACGTCTGTGACATGAACAGAAGCGTTATAAGAGGGACTCCCCGGAACACTTCTATGAACACCACGCACAACACCTTAACCACGGGGAGCCGGCTCCGCCGTCCAAGGGCCAGAGCAATCCCTATGGGGAAGCTCACCGCAATCCCCCCAACGGCCAGAATCAGATTCAGCATCAGCCCGCCCCAGTAAATCACCGGCACACCGCCAAGGCCTGGCATTCCCTCGATTCCACGCAGCAGCAAGAGGGTGACAATAAACACGACTGCCCCCAAAATCATCACCCACTTCATCGAACCCAGTGGAGTGTAACGGGCTATCAGCCATCCAAGTCCCAGGGCAGGCAGGTTGGCTGCCAACAGCAGACGCACGTCCAGACCCATACGCTCCATGCTGTACGGAAGCAGCGCGAACAGCGCCAGGACCGCCGCGACCGCTATGGCAAGGCGTTTCGCCAGGCCGCTGCCGGCGATTCCCCAGCCCATCCCCAGCAAGGCGGTCACCAAAAGCAGGGCAACCTGGGGCCTCCAGAAGCAATTCAGGCTCGGACAGGCTATCTCATTGTTGTACTGTCCAATCACCATCCGGCCGCCCAGAACCCCTATAACCTCCCAGTCAGCGTCAACCAGCAGCCACTTCACGCCGAACCACAGCGCCGTAACAATGACGGCAACGCTCAGGACGGTGAGAACAGCATTTAACTTTGAGTTGAATAGGTTAGCGTAGACCCATCCGACTGCGCCTCGTTCTAAGGGCGGCGGCGGAAGGGTCTGTCCCAACTCAACTTCAACGTTTGTCGACATAGTCGGCGCCTTTGGTCATCCTTTCTTCATCTCAATAGCGTAGTGTGCGGTTGTACAGGTTGCCTATAAGTGAGTAAGCCAGGCTCATGGCCAGATAAGCCGCCATGATAATGATGAATATTGAGATGGCCGGAGCGGTCTGAGTCATGGTCTTGGCAATGTTGGTGAGGTCTGAGTAGCCGATTGCACCGGCGAGGCTGCTGTTCTTCGTCAGATTGAGCCACTGGCTTATCAGCGGAGGCACAATCACCGGCAAGGCTTGAGGAAACGTCACGTAACGCAGTGTCTTGCTCCCGGTCAGTCCAACGGACCGGCCAGCCTCGGTCTGCCCTCGTCCCACAGACTGCACACCTGCGCGGACAATCTCCGCGATGAAGGACGACGTATACATCACCAGGCCTACCAGCAGACCTATCAGCCCCGCCACTATGTCGAATCCTCCCTGAAGGCGCCCGAAGTCGCCTTCAGGGGCCGGGTACGAGATGCCGAAGGGAGAACTGTTGTAGACAAAGTAGATGACCAGCCAACCGAGAGCGCCGATAACCAGGGCGGCGTCGGCCCCCAACAGTAAGGGATAGGACGTTTGCCCTGTCCGGGTCTCATACGAGTTTTGCCAACGGTGGACCGCAAATCCGACCAAGACAGAGACGACCGCAACACCAAGCCAGACAGAGGCGGCGGCGGGGCCGCTGGGGTCGATCATGGGAATCCAAATGCCCGCGTTGTTGATGTACAGCTTGTCCCCGATGACGTAGCCCTCGAGCACGGGCGGCAGCACCAGCAGAATGTAGAACCAGAAGAAGAGCTGAATCAACAGAGGAACGTTGCGGAAGAATTCGACGTAGACCAGCGCCGCCTTGGAGACAATCCAGTTGCTCGACATTCGAGCAACGCCCACCACTATACCCAGGAGGGTCGCCAGAATTACTCCGATTATTGAGACAAACAGGGTGTTGGTCACACCCACAAGAATGGCGTACCGGAAGGAGTCAGACGACTCATAGGGCAAGAAGTCGTGCCCAATACCCGTCGAGTACTCGCGGTCCAGAAAGCCGAACCCGTGGGGTATGTCCCGCTCCTGGACGGCGGAGGCGATGTTGGCAAAGAACCAGACCACCAGCGCCACCACCAGTATCCCAGACACGATCTGAGTGGTCCACTGGATGATCTGGGCGTGTCTCCAGACCGGTATGCCCTGATAAGTTAGCCTACGGGGCGTTGAAGCCATCGCTATCTACTGACCGGCCGCATCGAACTTCGCCTGATTGTACTCTATACCGATACTTTTTTGGCGATTCGTTCGGCCCAAAAAGGCGGGCGGCCAGCAAAGCGCTGGCCGCCCATTCTTGCCATTGGCTGCCTATATTCAGCCCTTCAATCGTCGTCCGGAGTCGGACTTATCGCAGAGGCGCCCCATATATCTGGCCGCCCTTGGGGCAGTCGGTGCACGGAGCGTCGGCCCATAAGGCGTTCCGACCGTTCTCCCGGGGTAGATTGATGCCGCCTGCGCCGAGGTTGCGGTCGTATATCTCTCCGTAGTTCCCGACGGCCCTGATAATGTCCTGGGCCACGGTCTCTTTAAGTCCCAGGGTATCCTGGCCGAAGGCGCCCTCCATGCCGAACAACCGGTCAACCTTTGTAGCGCCGGTCTTGGCGGCGGGAACGTTGCCGGAATTGATTCCGTAAGCCTCGGAGTAGATGAGAATACTCATCACCGTTTTGACGATGTCGAACCACTGCTCATCGCCATGGGGGACCACTGGGCCCAGGGGCTCCTCCGAAATAGTCTCCGGGAGGATGACGTGGGCGCTGGGGTCCTGGAACGCGCTTCCGATGGCCGCCAGCTGGGACCGGTCGTTGGTGAAGGCGTCGCATCGGCCGCCCTCATAGGCTGCAACCACGGCGTCGGTGTCCTCGAACGGCACAACCGAAATGCTTAAGTCGTTCTGGTTGGAAAAGTCCTGCAAGTTTAGCTCTGTCGTGGTGCCCAGCGTCACACAGACTGACGCTCCCTTAAGGTCAAGAGCGCTTTCCACCCCGCTGTCCTTCCGTACCATGAATCCCTGGCCGTCGTAGAACATGGTCTGCACGTAGTTGCCCCACTGTGAGTCGCGGGACGTGGTCCACGTAACTGTGCGCACCAATAGGTCAACCTCACCCGACTGAATCGTCGGCCCGCGCTCGGCGGCGCTGATCAAGCGAATCTCTATCGCTTTAGGGTCGCCAAGCACAGCCGTGGCCACCGCGCGGCATAGGTCGATGTCGAAGCCCACGTTATTTCCTCCAGCGTCAAGGGAGCCGTAACCTGGGACGTCGCTGCGGCTGGCACAGATTAGTTTCCCACGCTCTGTCACAGTGTCCAGTCGGCTGGTGGTTTCTTCTTCTCCTCCACACGCAGCCAACGCCAGCAACGCTACGACCAAGCCAGCCAGAATCGCTAAACTCCAACGCTTCATACTCCGTTCCCTCCCGTCAAATTTTACCGAGCTTAACTTTACAGACACCTACAGCCGGAAGTCAATTTGTATCGTCATATATTTTTCAACCTCGGTGCTTGCAACGTCCTCTCGAACAACTCCCAAAGGCATCTTCACGCGGTTGCGCAGCGCAGAATCCAAGGAGCGGACCGCTCCCTAGTCGAAGGCTCAACCCATTCCGTTGAAGCCGACTGTCACCTCGTCTCCATCAATGATGACGGGGGTGATTCTCTCTCCGGCCAGACGCTCCACCTCTTCCGCCGCCCCTGGAACGGTGGCCACGTCAATTTCCTGGAACTCGATCCCCCTCTTGATGAAGTCGGCTCTGGCCTCGTCGGAATAGCCGCAATCGGGGTGAGTGTAGACAATGATCGTCCCTATCTTTTCCTGAGCCAACCGGCTCCTCCTTAAGGTTTTTGTGAAACCTCGCTCCAAGCGGGCTTCATTATACGATATATGACGGAGGCACGGGCCGCCCTGCCGTCACTTTCCCTATTGTGTGCCCCTATAGTTTCAACCGTCGTAGACGCAGGGAGTTGGTGAGGACGGTCACGGAGCTGAAAGCCATAGCCAGCGCCGCCAGGACTGGGTTGAGGAAGCCCTGGTCCCCAAAGAAGAATCCCAACCCCTCGGGCACGCCTCCCAAACTGCTGAAAACTGGGTAGAGGACGCCAGCGGCGACGGGAATAAGGGCCACGTTGTAGAAGAAGGCCCAGAACAGGTTCTGCTTTATGGCGCGCATGGTCCCGCGGCTTAACTTGAACGCTGCAAGCGCCCCGTGCAAATCGCCGCGCACGAGAGTGATGTCGGCCGACTCCATAGCCACGTCTGTTCCAGTCCCCATGGCTATGCCCACGTCGGCCTGGGCAAGGGCCGGAGCATCGTTGATGCCATCCCCCACCATGGCCACAATCCGGCCCTTAGCCTGGAAGTCTTTCACGACCTGGACTTTGTTGTCAGGCAAGACTTCCGAGATGGCCCCGTCCAGGCCCAACTGCCCGGCCACGGCATCGGCCACGCCAGCGGCGTCTCCGGTCACCATATGCACTTCCATGCCCTGCCGTCGCAGGCCAGCCACTGTCTCCACTGCCTCGGGTTTGAGTGAATCGGCCACGGCGATAACCCCGAGGACCTCGCCTCCGGACCCCACGAAAACCGGCGTCTTTCCCTGACGGGTAAGTTCGCTTGCGACGGCGTTCAGTCCCCCAAGGTCCTGCCCCGTCGATTTCATGTAAGCCTCGCTGCCGAGATATACGGCAGCGCCGTTGACACGACTAACTATCCCTTCTCCGGGGACCGCGTCGAAGGTCTCTCCAGAGGTGATCGAGACACCTCGGTCCCTCGCCTCTCTTATGACGGCCTCTGCCAGGGGATGCTCCGAGCCCAACTCGGCTGACGCGGCCAAGCTGAGCAGTTCGTCTTCCGTGGTCCCGGACCGGACCGCTACGTCAGTAACCGACGGGCGACCCACAGTCAGAGTTCCTGTTTTATCCAACAACACAACGTCCACACGGTGAGCTTTTTCCAGAGCCTCGGCGTTGCGCACCAAGACTCCGGCCTCTGACCCCTTTCCCGAACCCACCATTATCGCTGTGGGCGTAGCCAACCCCAAGGCGCAGGGACAGGCGATGATCATCACCGCCACCATGACCAGCACGGCGTAAGTCAACGCCGGGTCCGGCCCAACCGTCAGCCAAACCAGGAACGACACGATGCTGACACCCAACACGGCGGGCACGAAAAAGGCGGCCACCCGGTCGGCAAGCCTCTGGATGGGCGCTCGTGAGCCCTGAGCTTCCTCAACCATGCGGATGATTTGGGACAGCATGGTGTCCCGACCAACCTTCCCGGCTACGAATGTGAAGAAGCCGGCGCTGTTTATGGTTCCCCCGTAGACCTGCGTCCCCACCGTCTTTTCGACGGGCAGGCTTTCGCCCGTGAGCATTGACTCATCCACACTGGAATAACCCTGGACCACCTCTCCGTCGACGGGCAGCCTCTCTCCAGGGCGTATGACCACCATGTCGCCGGGGACAATCCGGTCCACCGGCGTCTCATTTTCGTCGCCGCCCCGCAGGACCCGGGCTGTCTTAGGGCGCAATGACATGAGGCGACTTATGGCCTGGGAGGTCCGCGCCTTGGCCAAGGTCTCAAGGAGTCTGCCCAGCAGGACCAACGCGATGATAATCGCCGCCGTGTCAAAGTAGACGTCCCGCTCGAATCCGGCGGAGGAGATGGCGTCGGCGGAGAAAGCATGTAAGAGCAAGGAGGCGACACTGAAGAAATATGCCGTGGCTGTCCCTAAGGCAATCAGGGTGTGCATGTTGGCTGCACCCCGCCTGACGGCGTGGAACCCAGACGCATAGAAGGGCCAACCCGCCCAGAAGAGCACAGGGGTGGCCGCCGCCCAGAGCAGGTAGGGATAGAAGCCCATGTCCATCAGAGGGCCGACCCAGGGGAAACCGTGGAAGCTCCCCAGAAATAGAAGGAAGGCTATGGGGCCCGCAAACCCTAATCGCCGACGCAGGTCCGCCGTCTCCTCAGTTCGCGCCAGACGCTGTAACGAGGCGTCTTCCGGCGATGGAACGTCACCGTCCGCAGGTTCGTCTCCATCCAGGCCCCACCCCACTCCGGCCAACGCCGTTCGGAAGTCCTCCAAAGTCACAACGCCGGAGATGGACTGGACCGTGACTTTCAGAGCCGCACGGTTTCCGTTGGACGGGCCAACGCCCGGCAAAATATCGACTGAGACGACTCCGGCAATTTTAGAGAGGGAGCCTTGGACTATTGACTCCGGTCCGGCATTGTCCGTTCCGGTAATGCTGAGGTCACGCTGCTCAACCGGGGCCGAGTACCCGGCCATCTTCACTGCCCGCACGATGGCCGAGGCGTCTATTCGATCGTCGGGGGTCTCGACGGTGGCCTTTTCCGTGGCCAGGTTGACGGAGGCGTGGCTAATCCCCTGCACGCGCTTCAGGGCGTTCTCCACGGTGGAGACACATCCGGCGCAGGTCATCCCGTCAATGGGCAAGGTTATGCGGCTCGAAGACGCCAACGTGACCGTTCCCCCAATGTCCAATGTACCTGCAGCCGTAATGGGAGTCAATGAAATGCGCGCAACCGGTCAGCGCTTGTCGGGTCGTGCTGACTACCCCTCGTTAAGGGCGCCCCAAAGCACCGTAGCCCCCTCATCTGAGGAGGATGTCTGCGTCGATGTCCGGTGCGTCACCAATATGTGTTCGAAGTTGTCCATAGGCTTTTCCGGCACAATTGTCAGGACGCCCCAGCCGGTTTCGTCCACGCTGAGGGCTCCCATCATGTGGTGGCTGTCATCAGAACTGAGCCAGACGTCGTAGTGGTCGCCGCCGGGAAGAGGAGTCATCCCGAACGCCATCAGTATCCCGACGCCGTCTTGGTGGGATACCAGCAGCAACGCCTTTGCCGACTGAGACTCCTGGGCCGAGCTAAGGGGGACGACTTCACTGTAGGGGTCCGCCATGGCGTAGCTGATGGACCGTTGCTCCTCGGTCATCTCCACCAGCTTGTCGTCCATGTCGCCCATCTCGTCTATGCGGGCGGTGAGTAGACCGTTCTCCTGCTCCAAACTCCCAATCTTGTTGGACATGCCTATGGAGACGCCTATGAAAGCTGCGAGCGCCACAATCATCACCGAGGTGGCGGCCCCCAGCGCAACGTAGCCGAAGGAATATCTTCCAGCGAACCAGCTGGTCCGCTCGGGCTCACGTCGAGGCGGCGACGGGATGCGGGCCATCAGACGACTCTTCAACCGGTCCGGGGGAGCGGCAGGCGAGGCCGCCTGAGACAACAAGATTACGGACTCGATTTCGCCACGATACGCCGCTGTGCACGACGCGCACGAGTCCAGGTGTTCCTCCACTCCGGCGGCTTCCGCCGTATCCAGAGCGTTGAGGGCATAGCCCGGCAGCAGTTCCTCTACGTGGCTGCAGTCCATATCGTCTTCCGCCTATGAAGGCCGATCCTCTCCTTGCACCATGGCTGCTCTCAGCTTCTGAATCCCCAGCCTTGCCCTGGTCTTCACCGTTCCCAACGGCTCGCCCAATCTGCTCGCTATCTCCGACTGGGAATAGCCCTCGAAATAAGCCATCACCAACACCCTGCGCTGCTCCTCAGGAAGCCGCCCCAATACTTCCAGAATCTCGTCTCTGGCGATATTGCGGTGAGCCGCATCCTCCGTGCTGTCGCCGGCGGTGGGGTGGAGGTCCAGCAGTTCGTGGGGCGCCGAGTTGGAAGATTGGAGCCTCCTGTTGCGTGACTTGATAACGTCGACTATCCGATGGTGGGCAACACTCATGAACCATGACTTGGGCGCCCCCCTCTCGGGGTTGTAGCTTGCCGCTTTCAGCCATAGGTTCAGAAAGACGTCCTGCGTCGCCTCCTCTGCCAGGGACGGGTCCCTGAGCATATACCTGGCCAGCGAAAAGACTGGTCGTGCGTAGCGGTTATAGAAGACCTCCAAGGCGTCCTTCTCGCCGTTGGCGATCAGGGTTATCAGCTGCTCGTCCCTGAGGTCGTCGTAGCTAAGCACTTGCGCCTCTCAAAAATGGAGACGCCAGCCCATTGCGCTGATTTATACGCACAAGACGCCGCTCTGGATTCGCCGGATGTCCGAAAGGCAAGACTCTACCCGTTTCAATGGATATGTTTCAGTATATCCCCGCCCTGACAAGCTGTATAGCGCAGCGCCATGAGCACGCCAGCCGTGGTCGCCAGACACAAAGTCCACGACAATCTCCGGACAGGACTAAGGGAAAGAAGCTCCGGTCAGGGGACTACGGTGATGAGGTCTTTCATCCCGTTGAATGTGGCGGGGCCGATGCCCTTCACGTCCATCGCCTGATGGATGTCGGTGAAGGGGCCGTTAAGCTCCCTGTGGTCAATAATGGCGCGGGCTTTGACGTCCCCTATTCCAGGGAGGTCTTTCAGATCATCCACAGAGGCTGTGTTCAGGTCTATAAGTACGGTTGCAGTTTGCGCATCTTCCGCCAGGGTATCCGAGGCTGCTGCCGCCAAAGCAGGCTTACACCCTTCCGCGGCGCCTGGGAAGTGGTAGCGGCCTTCGTCTTTCACCCTCAGGGCCAGGTTGACGCAGTCCAAGTCGGCGTCCTCGGCGAAACCTCCGGCTGCTTCCAGAGCGTCTGCCACCCTGTCCCCAGGCGTCAACGAATACACACCGGGCGACGCCACCGAGCCGCTTACGTAGACCTTGAGTTCAGGAGTAGGAGTCAAGGTCGGCAAAGTGATTTCCACGGCGTCGCCGGGAGAGCTGTTCCGGACCACGACCAGGGCGATTCCTCCCGACAGGGCTGCTATCGCAACTATGACCAGGAAAATGCTCAGTACGCCATTGTAGGATAGTTTCAACATCTGTCCCCGTTGATTAAAATCGCTGGGGCTGATTATAATGACCCAGCCACGCAGTACAATACAGCCCAATGTCCTACCCGCAGCGAACGTCACTACGACCCCTGCGCAAGCGACGGCGGAGCCGCCAAAAAACGGGAGGTGACCTGGTGAGCCCCAACCCTACGGCCTTTTTGCGCGGAGAATACATGCCCCTTGAAGAGGCCAAAGTCGGCATTATGACCCATGCCCTGCACTACGGCACGGGTGTATTTGAAGGCGTGCGGGGCAACTGGAACGCCGAGGCGGAAAGGATATACATCTTCAGGCTCCGGGAGCACTACGAGCGTCTGCTGCGGGGCTGCAAGATGTTGTTGTTGGACATCCCCTACTCCCTTGACGACCTGTGCAACATCACCGTGGAGCTTGTGGAACGCTGCGGCCATTCCGAGGACCTGTACATACGCCCCCTCGCCTACAAAGCCGAGGAACGGGTGGCCAACCTTAAGCTCCAGGACTTGTCCAGCGACTTCTGTCTTGTAGCGGTGCCTTTCGGCAGCTATCTGGGCACCGACATACTGCGCTGCTGCACCTCCTCTTGGCGCAGGGTGGACGACCCCATGATTCCGGCCCGCTTCAAGATTTCAGGCATATACGTAAACAGCATCCTGGCCAAGACGGAAGCCACCCTCGCCGGATTCGACGAAGCCATCCTTTTGAACCAGGACGGCCACGTCTGCGAGGGTTCAGGAGAAAACATCTTCTTGGTCATGGACGGGAAGCTGTACACACCTCCCATCGAGGAGAACGTGCTCCCCGGCATCACCCGCGACACCATAATCCAGCTGGCCCAATCGGAGCTGGACCTCAACGTTATCGAGGCGAAAATAGACCGAAGCCAGCTGTACATCGCAGATGAGGTCTTCCTCACCGGCACTGCCGCCCACCTGACTCCCGTCGTCCAAATTGACAGCCGCAACATCGCCGACGGCGAACCCGGCGCCATATCCAGAAAGCTCCAGCGGCTTTACTTCGACGTAGTCGTTGGGAAGAATCCCAAATACATTCAGTGGTGCACGCCCGCCAACCCCAAAGCTGTCAGGGTCTAGGGACCGTAGTGTCCCACTGAGAACGCTCAGTTGAGGCGACGATAACTTGGACTGGCTGAACTCTCACTGGGTCATATCCGTGGCGCTGGCCTACTTGCTGGGCTCTGTCCCCTTCGCGTACCTGGCCGGAAGGCTGGTCAAGGGACAGGACATCCGCCAAGAAGGAGACCGAAACCCCGGCGCCAACAACACCTACCGCATCATTGGGCCCAGGGTGGGTGTGATCGTGGGGGCTTTGGACGTGGTCAAGGGTGCAGGAGCCGTCCTGATAGCTAGAGAGATAGCGGGCACGACCGAAGCAGCAATGGCCGCAGGGCTGGCCGTCGTGGTAGGCCACAACTGGCCCATATTCCTCAAGCTGAAGGGCGGTAGGGGCGCCGCCAGCGCCGTAGGGGTCTTTCTGGCGTTGGCGCCGTACGTGGCCATGCCCCTCTGCGCCGTGGGATTCATCGTCCTCAAGCTGCTGAAGAGCACTACCGCGGCGGTGGCCATAATCATGGTCCCCATGGCCTTGTTGGTCTGGCTCGTCCTGAATGAGCCGACGTTGGCAGTCTATTCGGTTGCGCTGCCCGTGCTTATCGGACTGCGCCATTATCAGACCACCCGCAACCAACCTAAACCCGCCCCGGAGAACATGCCAGAAACCATGATTGATGGGGAACGCGTCCAGTCCGGTTGACCTCAGCGATGCCCGGTCCTTTCGCCCTGGACTTTTTCATCCTGGCGTTCCTCATATCTCTGGGGACGCTCCAGATGGCAGCCGCTTACCGCTCCTTACGAGGGCTGCTCTTCGTCCGCAGCAGGACAGCAGCCTTCTTGTTGGGACTGGCGGTCATGTCCGCCGCCTTCATCTGGTTCTACCTGTCCGAACCCCGCAACATCTCCGACATTGAGGGAGGCATTGACGGCAACCAGTCGTCGGCCCTCTTCGCCGGAGGGGCAGGGGCCGCCGTTCTGACGACGTTACTGTTGTCGTCTCTGCTGAATCGTTCTTTGGGCCGGAATGCAGGAGAACGAAACCAAGACCCCTATCCGCCCGGCCTGGAAGCCCTGGAGCAGACCAACTACGTGAGGGCCTTCAAGGCGGCCATTAGGAGCCTATGGGCCCGCTGATAGACGCTGACGAGGCGATAGTCCTCTGGCTCAACGGGCTGGCTGGGGACGTCACTCCCCTAGGGAATGCAGTGGAGCTTTTCGTTGGAGACCACTTCATCCCCACACTTATCTCCTTGCTTATGCTGGCGTCGTGGTTCATAGAGCGCGACCCGACCCGGCGTGAGAGGACGCAGAAAGCTGTCCTGGCGGCTATGGCCGGCATGGGCTTCGCCAGCTTTGTCGTCCTCATGCTGAACATCCCCTTCTTCAGGGACAGGCCTTTCGTCGACCATGACCTCGCCCTGCTCTTCTACCAACCCACCGACTCCTCTTTTCCGGCCCATCCTGCGGCGGTGGGATTCGCTATGGCCACCGCCGTTTGGCAAGGACACCGGAAAACGGGCGCGGTCATGTACTTGCTGGCCGCGGTCTGGGGGCTGTCTCGAATAACCGCCGGAGTGTTCTATCCCACCGACGTAGTTGTCGGCGGCCTCATTGGGGTCGTCATGGGCTATTTGACGTGGCGGTGGTTTATGCTAATCGAACCCCTGCCAAGTTTGGTGATCAGGGCCGCTCGACGGTTTCACCTGGCGTGAGTTCCGGTCGGGCCAGCTTGCTCAGATTCATCTTCTGCTCTAACATACATCCACAGATTCACACTCGCACGGGAGCCTTGGTCAATGACCGTGAAACAGGTGGAACTCAGGTACAGTCCAAAGGAGATGGACCGCAAGTGGCAAAGCCGCTGGGAGCAGGACGGCCTCCACAAGGTCCGCGACGACGACCCCAGGCCGAAGTGGTACGAGCTGACCATGTACCCCTATCCATCGGGCGACCTGCACATCGGCCACTGGTACGTCATGGCGCCGTCGGACTGCCACGCCCGGTTCCGGCGGATGCAGGGCTACAACGTTCTCCACCCCATCGGCTTCGACGCTTTCGGGCTGCCTGCTGAGAACGCCGCAATACAGCGGGGCATCCATCCCTTTACCTGGACCATGTCCAACATCGAGAGGATGCGCACGCAGCTCCGTTCGATAGGGGCTGTCTACGACTGGGACCGTGAGGTGATTTGCTGCCTGCCCGAATACTACAAGTGGAACCAGTGGTTCTTCATTAAGCTCTACGAAAACGGTCTCGCCTACAGGGGACAGGCGCCGGTGGTATGGTGCCCTTCCTGCCAAACCGTTCTGGCAAACGAGCAGGTGGTCAACGGACGCTGTGAGCGATGCGAGACTCCCATCACACGCCGCGACCTTGAACAGTGGTTCTTCAAGATCACCGACTACGCCGAGCAGCTGCTGGACTTCAGCGGCCTGGAAGACTGGCCCGAAAAGATTCTCACCATGCAGCGCAACTGGGTGGGAAGAAGCGAGGGAGTGGAAATAAGCTTCGACATATCCCACCTGGGAGCCGGCCAGGAGGAGATTCGAACCTTCACCACTCGCATCGACACCATCTACGGGGTCACCTTCCTCGTGCTTGCCCCGGAGCACCCGTTGGTCCCCCAATTGACGACTGCCGACAAGCAGGCCGAGGTGGAAGCCTACTTGGACGAGACCCGCCGCCAGACGGAGATAGCCCGCCTGTCCGCCGACAAGGAGAAGTCGGGAGTCTTCCTGGGTTCCTACGCGATCAATCGGGTCAACGGCGACAGGGTCCCGATATTCACCGCCGACTACGCCCTGATGAGCTATGGCTCAGGAGCCGTCATGGGCGTGCCAGCCCACGACCAGCGGGACTATGAGTTCGCCCTGAAATACGGGCTGCCCATCCGCGTGGTCGTCGCTCCTCCCGATTGGGGCGGGCAGGAACTGCCGGAAGCGTACGTGGATGAGGGAGTCATGGCGGCCTCGGACCAATTCGACGGCATGCCCAGCGCCCAGGGCAAGGAGGCCATCGCCGACTACGTGGAAGCCCAGGACTGGGGGAAGCGTGGAATCTCCTACAGAATCCGGGACTGGCTCATCTCACGGCAACGGTACTGGGGTACGCCCATCCCCGTGGTCTACTGCCAGAAGTGCGGGACAGTGACCGTGCCCGAGGAGGACCTGCCCGTCCTTCTGCCGGAAGACGCCGAATTTAAGCCCACAGGCGAGTCACCCCTGGCGTCCAACGCTTCTTTCGTCAACGCTGAATGCCCTAAGTGCGGCGGTCCGGCCAAACGGGAGACGGACACCATGGACACCTTCGTAGACTCCTCCTGGTACATGCAGCGTTTCACCAGCGCCAACTACGACGACGGCGCATTCGACGTCAACGTCCTCAAGCAGTGGATGCCCACCAAACAGTACACTGGAGGGGCTGAGCACGCCGTCATGCATCTGCTCTACTCCCGATTCTTTACCAAGGCCCTCCGCGATATAGGAATTCTCGACTTCGACGAGCCCTTCCTCCGGCTCTACAACCAAGGGATCATGCTAGGCGAAGACCACGAGAAGATGAGCAAGAGCCGGGGCAACGTGATCAACCCTGACGACTACGTGGAGTCCCTTGGGGCCGATTCCATGCGCTGCTTCCTCATGTTCCTGGGACCCTGGGACCAAGGAGGACCCTGGAGCACGTCGGGAATCAACGGCGTAGCCCGGTGGCTCAACCGTGTGTGGGAGCTTTGCCGCAGCGACGCGTCCGACTTGGACGGGTCTCCCACCGAGCCGCAAGCCGTGAAGAACACGGTGCGGATGCTTCACCAGACCGTCAAGAAGTGCCATAACGACCTGGACAAGTTCAAGTTCAACACGTCCATAGCGTTCCTGATGGAGCTTTCCAACGAGATGTCGCGCCGGTGGAACGCCGCCGACCTGGACTCGCATACCTGGCGCGATTGCGTGGAGAAGTTCCTGCTGATGCTGGCGCCCTTCGCTCCGCACCTGGCCGAGGAGCTCTGGGAGCAGACTGGCCACGAGTACAGCGTCCACGACCGGCTCTTTCCTCAGTGGGATGATGACTTGGCCGCTGAAGAAGAAATCACGCTGGTGGTCCAAGTCAACGGCAAGCTGCGCGACCGCCTGCAAGTCTCTGTAGACATCACAGAGGACGAGGCCAAAGAGAAGGCGATGGATGCCCTCCGCCTAAGAAAACACCTGGCCGAGGGCCAGGAACCCCGCCGCGTCGTCTACGTCCCCGGCCGCCTCGTAAACGTCGTCCTAGGCTAGCCGCCTCACATCGCCATTCGGCCTGGTTCTGTCGAAGGCCCGTCCTCCCACGCCTTCCCCGTTGTATGGTAGGATTAGGCGCCAAATACGTGTCCCAAGGAGATGTCCCATGAAAGGCAACACGGCCATCGCCAACATCCTCAAGCTGGAAAACACAGACTACCTATTCTGCTATCCCGCCAACCTCCTCATCGAGGAAGCGGCCAAAGCCGACATCGAACCCATCATGTCCCGCACGGAGCGCACCACCGTCAACATGGCCGACGGGTACAGCCGCATCAACAACGGCCGTAAGCTCGGAGTGGTCGTCACCCAGTCAGGGCCGGGGGCGGAGAACGCAGTGGGAGGCATCGCCCACGCCTACGCCGAATCGGTGCCAATCCTCGTGCTGCCGGGCGGGACGCCTCGAGGCTCCGCGGGCCAGCCCCCCGATTTCAGCGCCGTGGACAACTACCGTGGCATCACGAAGTGGACGGCCCAAATCAACCAGACCGAAAGAATTCCCGAGCTCATGCGGCGGGCCTACACCCAGCTGAAATCAGGGCGCGGAGGCCCCGTGGCCCTCGAGGTGCCGCAGGACGTGGGAGGGGACGAATTGGACGAGGCCGCCTTCGACTACAGGCCCGTCAAGGCCCTACGGAGCATGGGAGACCCCGAGGACATCGCCGCCGCCGCTCGCGCCATACTGTCAGCCAAGAGGCCCGTCATATTCGCCGGACAAGGAGTGCTTTGGGCCGAGGCGTCGGAGGAGCTTAAGGAGTTCGCGGAACTAGTCAACTGCCCGGTCATGACCACCAACCCCGGCAAGAGCTCTTTCCCCGAAGACCATCCCCTTGCTCTTGGCACGGCGGCCCGGACGATGACCAGGATGGCGAGGGTCTTCATGGAAAAGTCGGACCTCATCTTTGGGGTCGGGGCGGGTTTCGCCTCCAACCTGGCCAACGCAACCGTTCCATCAGGCAAGACGCTTGTGCAGTGCACCGTCGACGTGGCCGACCTGAACAAGCGGCTTCCAATCGACCACGCCGTCGTAGGGGACGCCAAGCTGGTGCTGCAACAGCTCATCGAAGAGGTGAAGAAGCAGGCGGGACCGGACGGCAAGAGGGGTGATGACTCGGTCGCCCAGGAGATAAAGCAGGTCAAGGACGAGTGGCTGGAGGAGTGGATGCCCCTGCTTACGTCCAACGAAACGCCCATCAATCCCTACAGGGTCATCTGGGACTTCATGCACACCGTAGACCGCACCAAGACCATCCTGACCCACGACTCCGGCCACCCCAGAGACCAGACCATACCCTTCTACGAGGCCATAGTCCCCAGGGGCTACATCGGATGGGGCAACTCCAGCCAGCTGGGGTACTCCATCGGAGTCGCCATGGGAGTCAAGCTGGGGGCCAAGGAGAAGACGGTGGCCACCATCATGGGAGACGCCGCCATAGGCATGGCCGGGATGGACATTGAGACGGCCGCGCGGCACAAGATTCCCATTCTCATCATAGTGCTTAACAACCACGTCCTCTCGGGCTACTCGGCCAACTACCCGGTGGCTGCCGAGAAGTACGCCTTCACCAACCTCTACGGCCAGTACGCCGACCTGGCCAGGGCCCTGGGCTCCTACAGCGAGCGAGTCGAGGACCCAGCCGAAATCGTGCCCGCCATCAAGAGGGCCCAGGCTGCGATGGACGCAGGGCAGCCCGCGCTGCTGGAGTTCATGACCAAGGAGGAGAACACCCTCTCCCACCACACACGGTAGGCTCATATCTCGCACAACTGTGTCAGGACGGTGTATACAGGCATAGCGCGTTGGTGTATCTTTAGGCTAATTGGATCGCGAGCCTCAACGGCGGTTGGGGCTATAGTGAACGAGAGTATTGATGGCGACGATAGAAGAGCGGGTCAGTCACATTGAAGGGGCCTCCGGACAGTGGGCGACCAAGTCTGACTTGGCTGAGTTGAAAGCGGAGTTGAAGGGCGACATCAGCAGCGTGATCAAGTGGATGGCCATGGTGCAACTAGGCGGACTGGCAGCCATAGCCGCCATCATGGGATTCCTCGCCTAGGCCAGACAAACCTAGTTGACGTGACGTCAGTCCCAGGCGGACTGGTCCTGACCTGAATATTGGCGCATGGTCATTCCGCCGTCGATTACCAGCATGTGCCCTGTGATGTAGTCGGCCTGTCTAAATCACAAAACATCATCCGGCCCGGGACTTCAAAACTACAAGGCTGTATTAGAAGGGGCGCCGGACTGAGCTTATCGGGTGACGGCCAGCCGAACGTTCAGTGTATCAAGGACTTTGAACAACGTGTCGATGCGTGGATTGCCGTCGCTGGAGAGGGACCTGTACAGAGCTTGCCTCCCCAGGCCTGTAGATTCGGAGACGGAGGTCATTCCTTTAGCGCGCGCTACATCACCGATTGCCTTGGCGAAGAACGCCGGGGCATTCTCCTCCAGAGCCGCATTGAGGTACTCTATCAACGCCTCATCGTTGTCGAGAAAATCGACCGCGTCGAACTTTTTGAGTTTCATCGTTTTCTCCCTAGAGTTCACATATTCACTGTCTTATATAAGGGACATATTGTCAAGCGGAATATCGCCTCCACGCCTTAGCAGCGGGCTAGCGGATATTCCTTGCCGCTCACATCGTTAGGGGAATGGCGGACATTCAATCTCACGTAGATAGGCCCCTCGAAGGTATTGTCTCTTTTCCCAAGCGTCTGGGTTCCCGCCTCCGTTCGAAGCACGGGGGGGAGGGCACAAGCGAGCGTCTGTGGGACTGTAGAACCCCTTTGGCTGCGCTGGTACAACGGTGTCAGGCCGGTGTATACAGATATAGCCTGTTGGTGTATCTTTAGGAAAATTGGATCGCGAGCCTCAACGGCAGTCGGGGCTATAGTATACGAGAGTATTGTGGCGACGATAGAAGAGCGGGTCAGTCACCTTGAGGGCGCCTCCGGACAGTGGGCGACCAAATCTGACATAGCCCTGTTAAAGTCAGACCTCGCCGCAGTCGAGACCAGACTGACCAAGGACATCGGAGACTTGCGAGCAGAGTTAAAAGGCGACATCAGCAGCGTCGTCAAATGGATGGCCATGTTTCAACTCGGCGGCTTGGCAGCAATAGCCGCCATCATGGGATTCCTGGCTTAGGAAGACCACGCAACCGGCGCAACGTCAGTCCCAGGCGGACTGGTCCTGGCCTGAATACTGGCGCATGGTCATGCCGCCGTCGATTACCAGCATGTGGCCGGTGATGTAGTCGGCCTCGTCGGATGACAGGAACACCACGCCGTTCGCCTGGTCCAGCGGCTCGGCCACCCGACCCAGAGGCACCGTTTTCTTGGTGTGCTCATCTATCCTGGGACTTTGCAGCCTGGGGTCTATGTTGGTGCGGGTCCCGCCCGGAGCGATGCAGTTGACGTTTATGCCGTACTTGGCCAAGTCCGCCGCCGCCGCACGGGTCAGCATGTACACTCCGCCTTTGGACGCGGCGTAAGCAGTCTGATTTTCAGAGATGACCATAGAGTTAACCGAGGCGGTGTTGACGATTTTCCCCTTCGTGCCCTGACTCACCATTTGCTTTGCCGCCGCCTGAATTCCCAGGAAGACGCCCTTCAGGTTAACCGCTATCATGCGGTCCCATTCCTCTTCAGTCTGGTCCAACACCGAGGCCCAACTGGCAACGCCGGCGTTGTTGACCATGATGTCCAGCCCCCCGTAGGTTTCCACCGCGGTAGCCACCAAGCCCTCCACGTCGGCTTTCTTGGAGACATCAGCCGTTACGCCAATGGCCTGGCCTCCCACGTCGTTTATCTCGTTGACGGTGGCCTGGAGACTCTCCTCAGACCAGTCCGCCAGGACAAGGCGGGCGCCCTCCTGATTGAAGCGACGGGACACTCCACGGCCGATGCCGCTGCCGGCTCCTGTGACAATGGCTGTCTTGCCCTCTAATCGCATCCGCTCAACTCCGTGGCTTTGTATCCAGGCTACTTGCCCTCTTTTGACTCCCACACCGCGTCCAGGATGGTCCCCGGAGCCATGGGGAGCTTGTGCATCCTGACACCCGTTGCATGGTAGACGGCGTTGGCTATGGCTCCCGGCGGAGGCACTATGGGCACCTCGCCGACACCCCTGGCCCCGTATGGATGGCCGGGGTTGTGGCACTCGATCATCACCGTCTCAATCATGGGCAGGTCCAGGGCAGTGGGCATGCGGTAGTCCAAGAAGGACGAGTTCGCCATCTGGCCTTGATCGTTGAAGTAATACTCCTCGGTGAGGGCCCATCCGATTCCCTGGGAAGCGCCTCCCTGCATCTGACCTTCCACGTAGCTGGGGTGGATAGCCTTGCCCACGTCCTGGAACGTCGTGTAGCGGAGCACGTCCACTTTGCCGGTGTCCGGGTCCACCTCCACGTCCACCATGTGTAGGGCGAACGAGGGGCCCTGCCCGGCAGGGCTCAGGTTGGCCCGGCCCACAACGGGGCCGCCTGTGGCGTTCAACCTTGCCGACATCTCCTTGAAGGTCATCTTCAACTCAGGGTCCGACTTGTGGGCGACCTCACCTTCGCTGTAAGTCACGTCTTCCGAGGAGACGTCCCATATCCGCGCGGCCCGGTCTATCATCTGCCTCTTGATGTCGTTGGCCGCTTCGTAGGAGGCCCAGCCTGTCATGAAGGCAACCGAGCTGCCTCCGGTGATCTTGGTGTAGCCGATGGAGTCTGTGTCGCCGACGGTAGGCTTGACATCTTCGGCTGCGATGCCCAATTCCTCCGCCACGTGCATGGCCGCCACTGCCCTGGTGCCGCCAATGTCCACGGACCCTTCCACCAGGCTCACGGTGCCGTCGGAGTTGACGCTGGCCACGGCGCTGGCAGGTCCGGTTGTGTTGCCCCAGAATCCCACGGCCACACCGCGGCCCTGGTTGTGTCCCGTCAGGGGCGTCTTGTAGTGGTCGTGCTCCTTGGCGGTCTGCAGAATCTCCGGGTATCCCGTCTTGGGAAGCTGCGGCCCCGTGATGCGGCGGGTGCCTTCCTTGGCGCCGTTGAGAATGCGGAACTCTATCGGGTCCATGCCAAGCTTTTCGCATATCTGGTCCATGACCTGTTCGACAGCGAAGCCTGCGCCACCCACTCCGGGCGCCCGGTACGCCAAGACCTTGGGCATGTTGGTGATTACGTCCAGTCCTTCTGCCCGGGCGTTCTCCAGGTCGTAGGGTGTGAAGACGTTCTGAGTTCCGCCCATGACCGGAGAGCCGGGATAGGCCCCCGCCTGATAGGCCAGGTATGCGTTGGCCGCGGTTATCTTGCCCTCGTTGGTGGCGCCGATTTTCACCTTCATGTATGAGCCTGACGTGGGGCCGGATGTCTCGAATACTTCCGTCCGGGAAAGGCTCGCCTTGACTGGGCGGCCCGTCTTCCTGGAAAGGATGGCCACCACCGGCTCCAGGATGACGTGGAGCTTGGCTCCAAAGCCGCCGCCTATCTCCATGGGCGTAACTTTCACCTTTGACCGTGGCAAATTCAGGAGTCCGGCTAGCTGGTCCCGGATGTTGAAGTGTCCCTGGCTGCTGCCCCATACGGTCAATGACCCGTCGGGACTCCATTGAGCGGTGGCGCTCTGCGGCTCGATGAATCCCTGGTGCACAGGCTGAGTCTCAAACTCCTGCTCGATAATGATGTCAGCCTCTTTGAATCCCTTCTCCACGTCCCCGATTTCGTACACGAAGTGATTGGCCACGTTGGTGGACTCCGAGTCGTCTGAGTCGTCTCGGAGACCTCCGGGCCGCAGTCCCGGGTTGGACAGGTTGGCCAGACGCTCGTGGATTTTGGGAGCGTCGTGCTTCATGGCGTCGCGCACGTTTATGGCAAACGGGAGGACCTCATAGTCCACCTCGATAAGCTTCAACGCCTCCTCGGCTTCATGGAGGCTGATGGCGGCCACCGCCGCGATGGCGTGGCCCTTGTAGAGTGCCTTGTCCGAGGCCATAGCCTGGTTGCTCAGAAACTTCATGTTTATCATGGAGCCTTCGCCCAGGTCAGCCACTTTGCCCGACGGCTGGGGGAAGTCGGCGCCGGTCACCACAGCCTTGACTCCTGGAAGAGCCAGGGCCTTGCTGGTGTCGATGGATTTGATGCGAGCGTGGGCGTGGGGGCTCCGCAGGACTCTCGCATACAAAAGCCCTGGCAGGTTGACGTCCGCTCCGTATCTGGCCCTGCCAGTTACCTTGTCGGGGCCATCGTGGCGAACCGGACGCGTCCCGATGACTTTGAGGTCTTGCGCCTTAGCTTCAGTAGCCATGTCTCATCTTACCTCCACAGGGAAATCAGTGCCATTTTACCATACCGAATTTCGGTGAGGGCTGCTGTCGTCCACGCTGGCGCTCAGTAATAAAGTCCTATTCGAAGCCCCTCGAAGCCCGTTGAAAAGGAAAGAGCGGCTTGAATCAAGCCGCTCTTTCGAACCATAGTTGACGTTGAGGTTAGCTTATGCGTCGGCCAGAGCTTCGCTGACTTTCTCAGCTACGTCAGCCGGCACCCAGTTGGTCCAGACATTGTTGCTCTTCAGGAACCAGAGGGCCGCGTCCATTGCCTCTGTCCCTGGATTGTCGGCCGAATATTTCGCGACGGTCTTGTACAGTTCGATGTTGAAGCCCCAATTCCTCAGGAACGTGATGGCGTCGGGCGCCGCAGTCACCAAATCAGGATGCACTGCTATCAATATGGTGGCGTCCTCGTAGGCGCAGGCTTTCGTGGTGAACCAGCACTCATCGGAGTACGAGGGCTCTTCCAGTCTTACCAAGTCCAGGGTCAAGCCCGGGTCTCCCGTTCCCCACATGTATCCAAGCCAGGGTTCCTGCTTGTCGTAAGCGCCCTGGAGGTCGCTGAACAACCCCTCCTGGGAGCCGGGCTTGATGGGTTCTACATAGTCGGTCAAGCCGTAGCCCACAACCTGGGCATCGTTGACCGCTTCGCAGGACCAGCCGACCACGCAGCCCACGATACGGGCCTTGCCCCGGCTGTCGGTGGTCTCGAACAACTTCATGTGTTCTTCTTTCTTCAGGTCCTCCACGGTCTTAAGACCGGGGTTCGCGTCCGCCACGTATTTGGGTATGACGAAAGCGCTTTGCCAGTCCTTGCCGAGGCTCTCTCCAATGGAGACCACCTGCCCTGCGACGATAGCCTTGTTCCAGGCTTCGTCCTGGTTTGGCAGCCATATCTCCATAGTCACGTCGATGTCTCCGGCTATGAGGCCCTGGAAGTTGGGAAGTGTGCCTCCAAGAATGGCGTCGGTCTCATAACCGTACCCGTTCTCCAAGATATATTGGGCGATCCTGTTCTGCACCTGGGCGCTGGTCCAGTTCAGGTCCGAGAAGACGATAGTAGGTTTTTCACCTCCGTCATCGCCCCCTCCACATGCGGCAGTCCCCAATGAAAGGGCAAGCAATACGATGAGGAGGAGCAACCCCCCTACCCTAAAGAATCTAAACATGATCCCTCCCCTAATTCGTTCTCGCTGAGCGTCTATTCGCCAATATTCTAACCATTTTCGCACGTCTGTCAAGTTGATAGGAGTTCATCGCCTAACCGATGCATGACCATAGCGGCTTAGTTTCCTACTAGCCGCCAGATAAAGACCGTTCCCGGGACTTGGCCATGGCTTGAGTGATCCTGTCGATGACGATGGCTATGAAGATGATGGCAACACCGCCAAGGAAGGCGTTGCCGGGTTCTTGACGACCGAGAGCCCGAAGCACCACCTCACCAAGTCCACCGGCGCCGACTAGGGACGCCACCACGACCATGGAAAGGGCGAGCATCGTGGTCTGGTTCACACCCGCCATTATGGTGGGGAGAGCCATGGGTATTTGGACTTTGACAAGGAGTTGTGTAGGAGTTGCTCCGAAAGAGCGAGCCGCCTCCACGGTCTGCGGCGACACTTGTCTTATGCCCAGGTTGGTAAGGCGTATCACCGGCGGCACTGCGTATATCACGGTGGCCATTACAGCCGGCACAGCCCCCAAGCCAAAGAAGAGCAGCGCCGGGACCAGGTATACGAAGCTGGGCATGGTCTGAGCCCCGTCGAGAATCGGGCGCAAGACATTGTCCGCCCAGGTGGTTCTGGCTCCAAATACACCGAGAGGGATCCCTATAAGCAGTGAGATGAGCACCGAGACTAGGATTAGGGCCAGGGTCTCCATCGAACTATCCCACAAAGTTTCGGTGTTGTCGGGAAGTCTGCCCATGAACCCGATCAACAGCAGAGCGGCGATGGCGAATACGGCCAGGGCCAGCCCGGAGACGCGCCAAGCCACCAGCACCACAGCCGCTATTATGGCCGGCCAGGGGACCCACAATAGACCGTCTTCCAGCCAGACCAGAAGTTGCAGCACTACCTTCTTTATGCCGCCGAACAACCAGTCTAGATTGGTGGTCAACCAGCTGACGAATTCGTCGATGTTGCCGCCAATGGGTCGACCCCATTCGACGGGGAAGCTCAGGTTGTGTCCCCATCCAGCGGATGCAACAGCGCCTACGCCCACTACCAAGACCGCCGCGATGGGCGCCCAAATCCGGAAGGGAGCGTTGGAAAACCCGTTCAACCGTCCTTCAAACCATGAGCGGATAGCGGTTGAAACAGCGGGCTGGTCTTGGGACTCAAGGTCGTCCTCACCTGGGACAGCTTTAGCCACAGGATGCCTCCTGAAATAGGTCGTCTTGGCCGAAAGTTGGAGCGGTCCCTTTGGTGGAGTGGAAGAGCTATTGGTTCTCTGAAATGGCCTCGGCGACTGCGTAGCGCCGCACGACTCCCATCAGCTTGCCGTCTTCATCCACTACGGGGATCGGATAGTCGCTGGACATGCAGATGGGTATCAGTTGCTCCAGAGCGATGTCGTTGGAGATGGGTTCGGGATCGGTGTATAGGTAACGCTCGATATGGTCCCCCAGCTTGTCCACGCCTGCTTGGAGAGCGGCATGGGCCTGTTCGATGGTGAGCATTCCCAGGTAGGTGTCGTCATCGTCCAGCACCAACGCCAAGTCGGAGGCGTCGCCGCGCATTGCCTGGAGAGCTTCCTGCGGACCCTTGCATGACGGAATGACCGTAGAGGGGTCCTCCATCACGTGGCTGGCTGTCAAGATGGACTCCTTGCGAACGTCCTGGGTGAACTCGGCCACGTAATCGTCTTCCGGGCTGAGCACGATATCTTCGGGCTGTCCTATCTGCACTACGGCCCCATCCCGCATAATAGCGATGCGGTCTCCCAGCTTCAGGGCCTCGGCCAAGTCGTGGGTGATGAACACGATGGTCTTGTTGAGCTCCTGCTGCAACCGGACCAACTCGTCCTGCATGTGCCTCCGGATGAGCGGGTCCAGTCCGCTGAAGGGCTCGTCCATCAGCAGGATGTCCGGGTCCATGGCCAAAGCTCTGGCCAGGCCTACCCTCTGCTGCATGCCTCCGCTGAGTTCTCTGGGATACGCCTTTTCCCAGCCGTCCAGGCCCACCAGTTCCAGAATCTCGAGCGTTTTGGAGTATCTATCCAGCTTTTCCACTCCCCGAATTTCAAGGCCCCAGGAAGCATTGTCAATCACGTTGCGGTGAGGAAGAAGCCCGTAGTGCTGGAACACCATAGCCACTTTCCCTCGCCTGAACTCGGTCAGCCGTTGGTCGTCGGCTTTGATAATGTCTTCCCCGTCCACCATTATCTCGCCCGACGTAGGTTCTATGAGCCGGGTGAGGCAGCGCACCAGGGTTGACTTTCCGCTTCCCGACAGACCCATTACGACGAAGGTCTCTCCCTTGTGAACGTCGAAAGTGACCTGCTGGAGCGCTACAACCAGCCCCAGGTTCTCCTGCATATCGCGTTTCCCGAGCCCGGAGTTCTCGGAGTTGAGAGCCTGCTGGGGATTCTTCCCGTAGACTTTCCACAGGTCCTTGACTGAGATTGTAGGTTCGTTCAGACCGTTAGAGCCGCCGTTTCGGTTCTCAACATACGTCTTGCCTGGAGCTTCTACCGCCATAGCGCTCCCTTCCCTTCCTATGGATAGACCGGTCGGTTGATGAGCCACAGCCTGGCCGCGACCCATGGGTTGAAAAAGGTTGGCTTATTTTAACATGAAATCGTCTCGATGGTTGTAACGCCCGACAGGCCAGGGCCTATCTCAAAGCCTTTACAACCACTTTGAATCTGCGGGCCCCACAACTCGGAGCCAACTCGTTGAACTCCACGACCGTGCCCTGCTTCCCTTCGTTGAGGCCCGCCACGCCGCCGCCCACCGTGGGCACAGCTTCCGCAGCGTCTTTGCTCACTTGTCCCATCGGCTGGTTCTCATCCGAGACTACGAACCAAGTGGCCTTAGCTCCTTGGACCATATTGGCTCCTTCACATCACGTGTGGGTTAAACTTATTTTACGATAAGAGGTTACGGGGTCATCACGTAAAGCATGTGCTGCTCGTCCAGCCATTCCTTGCGGCCATCGATGAAGTCTTCCATAGGATAAGACCGTATGGCTGTCCCGCCCATCCAATTCAGTTTCATGCGCCCCATCCCGACCAGGTCCAATGTCCGGTCATAGTCGGCCCCGAGGCATGTCCTGGAGGTTATCAAGCTGCTTTCGGTGTTAAACAGCTTAAGCAGGTCCAACGTTATGGGGCTGCCTGTTCCCCAGTGTCCCACCTGCACGATACGGCTGGCAGGGGCAAGCATCTCCAGCATCTGGTTGTTGTAGTTTCCCGGAATCCCGGCGCATTCCATCACCACGTCCGCTCCCCGGCCGTCAGTTTCATCCATAACGGCTTCTACGACGTTTTCGGTGGAGGGGTCCACGATGACGTCGAATCCCAGGTCTGCCGCCGACTGGCGCGCGAGGCCCCTGGGGTCCACCGCGATTATCCTGCCTCCTGAGATTCTGGCCATCTGGGCGGCAAAAGCGCCTATCTGGCCCACTCCTAGCACCACCACCGTCTCACCGGGGCCCACTTTGGCCCGCCTCTCAGCCGCGTGGACTCCTATGGCGCAGGGTTCCACCATCGCCGCTTCTTCTATGGACATGTCGTCGGGAATTTGAAAGGCCAGAGCCGAGGGCACAGCCATGTAGCCCTGGTACCCCGCAAGATGGACCCGTTCTCTAGGAGTGGGGCAGTTGTTCTCGAATCCCGACGTGCAATAGCGGCATCGCTTGCATCCCATGTTATGCAGGATAGCCACCCGGTCTCCAGGCTTACAGTTGACCACTCCGGCGCCAGTTTCCTCCACAACTCCGGCGACTTCATGCCCCTTGCCCCCAACCCAGGGCAAGGTGGCCGTCTCGTCCGGGCCGAGGAGTTCCCCAGCCTCCTTTTCGAATCTCCGTTCCGAACCGCAGAAGCCGACGCCGCCGATCTTAATCAGCGCCTCTCCAGCCCTCGGCTCAGGGGTTGGAGCGTCTTCCATCGTCCACTGGGAGCCTCCCCTGTATACCCATGCTCGGTTGGCCATTGCCGCCTCCTTTTCAAGGCTTGCGGTTTAGGTCTTAACGGAGGTGCAAGCCATTTTAGAATCAGAACGTACGCTCATCTATGCCGATCACCAAATGGACCTCGCCGCAACAGCCGGGAAAGACGGGCTTCCGCCTGTATCCTGCCGGAAGCTGGTGCCGAAGGTCGGATTCGAACCGACACGGGGTTGCCCCCACCGGTTTTTGAGACCGGCGCGTCTACCATTCCGCCACTTCGGCGTCGATCCATAGTTCGCCACGCTGTCTTAGCACTATATCCGGTTTGTTTGGTTTTTTCCATCCGTAAGACATTAAACAAGAAGCCGGGCCCCTGGGTACAGGGCCCGGCTCTTTTCGGATAGATTCCTCTCCGAGGAGAGCTAGCTCTTAGGTTCTACGGCCATCTTCAGAGGGCGTGTGTGGATGCCGCACTCGCCACCGCATTTGCTGGTGCCCACCCAGCGGCCTGCTCTTTCATCCGGTCCGCTGGAGATGCGGGTGCAGGGCGCACAACCCAGGGACCGGTAGCCCTGTGTGTAGAGAGGGTTCACAGCGACCTGGTGGAGGGCTATGTATTGCCACACTTCCCGCTCGTGCCATATCAGGATGGGATTAAGCTTCATCAGCCCCTCGTCCCGCTCCTCGATTTCCTGAAAGTCAGTGCGCGTGCGGCCTTCGGTGCACCGGAGACCGGTCACCCAGCACTCCACGTCCATATCCTCGACGGCCTGTCGGGTGGGAAGCACCTTCAGGTTGTAGCAGCAAAGGTCGGGGTCGGAGGCGTAAAGCGCTTCCGGCTGCTGTGAGTCGTTCTTGAAGACCTTGAGCTCGGGGTACTGACCCACCTGTTGGTGCATGAAGTTGACGGTCTCGGCGGGCTTGTACCGGGTCGTGATGATGAAACCGGGAATGTTGGCGCTGACCCGCTTGGCCAAGTGCCAGACGACCACCGAGTCCTTGCCCAGGCTGTTGGCGACCACCATCTTGTCGCCGAACTTCTGGTACGAGTCATTGATCAAGTCCAGGGCCCGCTCCACTTTCTGGGCGAAATGCAGCCCGTCCACCAGCTCTATAACGTTTTCCGTGCTTGGGCTAATGCTCATGATTCTTACCTCTGTCGGGTTTTCTCCCGTCTTAAGATTGGACTGCCGGACCGGGCTTACGATTCAAGGGGCCTCAATTGTCGCGCCGCACAAACAAAAACTGCGCTCGCCTTAGCTTGACGGGCACAGTTTAGGATTCCGGAACTTACGATTCGTAACCTGCCCCGACTATTGGGGGCGGCTACACAAGTGGTGCAAATCGTCTCCGAACCGAGCGAGAAACATCACACAAAAGCATACCACGTCTGCCCGGAGTGTCAAGTACGCTGGTAATCGACTGCCTCGCTTCTTACAAGAAGAAAGAAGACCACTCCTGGTTCCACAGTGAAACAATCGGCCGCTCCGACCAAAGTCCTCACGATTTCAGTGAAAAGGTAGTTACGTAACCACCACCATTGATAAACAGACCGTGTTGGTATCGCATAATAGGAGCTATCACGGTACCTGCCTCAAAGTAGTCAGTTGAACATGAAAATCCGGGCTTGCTGGACACTGCGAGACGACTGTCGAAGAATGCGGTTCTATGGATTATACTTAAATGGATGAGGGCACCAAACAAGCCGATCACCGATGTTCCGTAGTATGGTGGGGGTTTCAACAATGCCTATAACCAGTCTGTACGTTACACATGTAGGTCCATTCGACGAAATTACGGTCGAATTCGACCCCAAGGTAAACGTCTTCATAGGTCCGAACAACTCCGGCAAGTCAACTCTATTGTGGGTGTTGGCAGAACTGTTGGTCTACCCCTTCACTATGCCATCGAGGTTGCTCAGGTCTGAGCAAGCTGTGTGGAGACTGAACATATCCTCATCGACGGATATTGATTCCATTAATGGTGTTCTGCCGACTGAACCAGCGAAATTCGTAAATGTCTACGAAAAGATCGGACACACGTGCTACGTACCGGCACAGCGGCAGAGTACCAATTTTCGGTCACCTGGACCCACACTAAACCAGAATATGGACTCCCGTTTAGATGAAGAGTTGGCTACATTTTTCCCAGACATTCACCCTAGTTTCCGGCTGAGGGGACGTGAGGCAATTCGGCAGGCTTTAAGATCAACTATAGATCGTGGGGAGCCAACAGAACTCGCGAGACGCAGAAAACTGATGCTAGTTGGCACCTCATTGGTGAACGATAGAGCAGTTAAGCAAAAGATCGTTGACTTGGACTACGCTGCACATAGAAGAAATAATCCAGATATCAAATCCACGATTGTTAAAGTTGTTTCGATCGCCTCTGAGATTACTGAGGGCTTCCCGATTGAGTACCTAGAAGTCGCGGAGGGTTCAGAGGGTCTATTCCCACAGCTTCGTACTCAAGATGGAGACCTTCCGCTTGATGTCCTGAGCCAAGGGACACAGTCAATCATCCAATTCCTTGCACACTTGGTCTTCGGGTACGCCGAGTATTATGACTTCCCGCCAGACCTTGAGAAGAAGCAAGGAATCTTGATCATTGATGAGATAGACGCCCATCTGCATCCGACGTGGCAGAGACGTATTATTCCAACCTTAACGAAACATTTTCCGAACCTTCAGATCTTCTGCTCCACCCATTCTCCTCTGATGCTAGCAAGTTTAAAAGCGGGACAGGTGCAACTGCTTAATCGCGAAGACAACGGCAAAGTGCGCGTGTCCCAGAACGAGTCTGACATTGCTGGCTGGACGGCAGACGAAATTCTGCGCCAATTCATGGATGTGCCCAATCCCACTGACTTGGAAACAGCGGAGCGCATCAGCCGTTTCCAGGAATTGATGAGCATGAGCATTGAGGAACGATCCAGTGCTCAGTCCGATGAACTAGAGCAACTGCGTCACCTCGTCCGAGACGACCTGCTCAGTGGTCCGAACTCCGCACAGGTCATACGGTTCGCGGAAGAACTTAAAGCATCAGGAAGCAAGTCTTCTCTACCTCACACGGGAAGCCCGACAAACCAGGAGACTTCCCGCGAGTAACGATGCACTGGGTAGATCGTGGGCCCGAGCCCATAGGATTACGCCAAATTCGAGCCGATCATACTCCACGTTGGGTCCAATACTATACAAAAGGCGTCGGAGACAGACCAACGGACTCTCACTGGCGCCGGTTCCATGATGACTTAAATGTTGTTTTTGGTGGGCTCTGCGCCTACTGCGAAGAAACCACAAAAGGGGAGATAGACCATTTCCGGCCGAAGAGTCAGTTTCCCGACCTAGTATATTCGTGGTTCAATTGGCTGTTCGCCTGCCACGAGTGTAACAATGCGAAAACGGGGGTCTGGCCACCCCTGGGGTATGTGGATCCCTGCGCGTTCTCCAGGGTAGATCGGGCAGAACACCACTTTGTTTTCAACACTCAGACAGGCTTTATCTCTCCCAAACAATCGCTAAGCCCCCATCGTAGTGAGAAGGCGCGCAGAACCATCGCTCAACTAAGGCTCAACGACCCCCACCATTTGAAAAACAGAGTCGAATGGCTTGAAATGTTTTCAGCGACGATGCCGGACAATCCGAATGATCTGACACCCCGAACAACAGAGATTCTAGTCCGTTTCGCATCGCGTGGCAGGCAACTCTCTAGCCTAGTACGTACCTGGCTGTCCGAACACGGCTACCCTATGGAAGATGTCGATCGCGAAGGTCCTAACAAATAAATCAACTTCCCCTTGCAATGTTGTCCCACTCATGAGTCATTGAGGATAATCGAACCAATGCTCTTAGACGGGAATCGTTTCAGGCAAACCCGTCTTCCACACTCTCTAGGAAACCTTTCAGGCCGCCTCTGAACTTGAGGCGGCCTGAAGCTTAGCCATTCTATAGGCCGGGCGGCTCAGCCTCCGCCGATGGCGGGCACGAAGTGGACCTCGCTGCTCTCTCCCACCTTCTCCAGGATGCCCATGTTGGCTATCTCGCCATCCACGGCCACCTGGATATTGGAGCGGATGTTTCCATCCTCCACCAAGCGCTCCTTCAGACCGGGGAACTGCTCCTCAAGCCGTTCAACGACCTGGCGGACGTTGGAGGCTTCCATATCTATTTGTTTGACGCCGTCCGTCAGCTTCTGGAGCATGGTGGGTATGAACACCGTGGGCATCCGTTAGCCCCCGTTCTTCTCCCATAGAGCTTCCAAGACAGCGCCGGGGCTCATGGGCAGGACCTTCATCCTGACACCCACGGCATCGTATATGGCGTTGGCTATGGCGGCCATGGGCGGGACTATCGGTATCTCGCCCACACCCTTAGCGCCGTAGCGGTGGCCGGGGTTGGCCTGCTCGACGATGATAGTGTCGATCATAGGCAGGTCCAGGCTGGTGGGCATCCGGTAGTCGAGGAGGCTGGAGTTGACCATCTGGCCGTTGTCGTTGAAGTAGTACTCCTCGTTGAGAGCCCAGCCTATTCCCTGGACGACTCCGCCCTGCATCTGCCCTTCCACGTAGGAGGGGTGGATGGCCTTTCCAGCGTCCTGCACCGCAGTGTAGCGGAGAATGGTCACCTTGCCCGTATCCGGGTCCACCTCTACGTCCACGATGTGGGTGCCGACAGACACGGCCTGGCCGGTGGGCTCTACGCTGGCCGAGGCTGCGACGCCGCCACCGGTCCCTATGAGGCGCCCAGCCAGCTCCTTGAAGGTCATCTTGAGTTCCGGGTCGGCACCGTGAGTGAACACACCCTTGGAGTACTGGACGTTTTCCACGTCCGTGTCCCATATCTTGGCGGCCCGCTCGATCATCTGCCGCTTTACGTCCTCAGCGGCGTCGATGGCCGCCCATCCGGTGGCGAATGCAGTCCGGCTGCCTCCGGTGACTGCGGTGTAGCCCACCGAGTCCGTGTCGGCCACTGTCGGCTTGATGTCCGAGAAGGGCAGTTCCAGGGCCTCGGCCGCCTGCATGGCGATGGACGCCCTGGTGCCGCCAATGTCCACGGAGCCTTCCAACATGCTTATGGTGCCGTCGGGTTCCACTGTGAGAGTGGCGCTGGACTGGAGGTTGGCGTTGCCCCAGAAGCCCGTGGCCACGCCACGGCCGCGGTTCTTTCCTTCCAGCTTGGTCTTGTAGTGGTCATGGTCCATCAGCGCGTTGATGCACTCCACCTGGGTGACGTTGCGGAGGACGGGACCTTCGATCTTGCGGGTGCCGTCTATGGCCGCGTTCTTCAACCTGAACTCCACCGGGTCCACGCCGATCTTCTCGCAGATTTCGTCCACGACGGTTTCAACCGCGAAGGAGGCCTGCGGCGATCCCGGAGCGCGATAGGCCGCCGTCTTGGGCTTGTTGGTAATCACGTCGTAGGCGTCGGCTCGACCGTTGGGGAAGTCGTAGGCTGAGAAGCCACAGGTTGCGGCCTGGCCCACGGGAGAGCCGGGGAAAGCTCCGGCCTCGAAGGCGTACTCGGCCTGCATGGCGGTCAGCATCCCGTCTTTGGTTGCGCCTATCTTCACCCGCATCCAGGCGCCTGCGCCGGGTCCCGAAGCCTCGAACACCTCAGCTCTGGTCATGGTCACCTTCACCGGGTGGCCCGACTTGGCCGACAGCAGCGACGCTACCGGCTCAAGGTACACGGGAATCTTGCCGCCGAATCCGCCTCCGATTTCCATCGGCGTCACCTTGATCCTGGAGACGGGGTGGTCCAGCAGCTCTGCGGTGTCCCGCCGGACCCAGAAGGGGCCCTGGGTGCTGCACCAGATGTCCAACTGGCCATCCTTGTTCCAGTAGGCCGTGGCCGTGTGCGGCTCAATGTAACCCTGGTGGACCGTCTTGGTGTCGAACTCGTGCTCCACCACCACGTCGGCCTTGGCGAAGCCCTCGTCCAGGTCCCCGAGCTCGAACCGGGAGTGGGAAGCTATGTTGCTGGGCTTTTCAGACTTGCCTTCCAACCCGGAGGTGTACAGGTTGTCGTCGTGCACCAGGACCGCGTCCTCTTTCATTGCGTCCCTGGCGTTGGTGAGCGCGGGGAGGACCTCATAGTCCACCTTGATTAGCTCCGTGGCTTCCTCGGCCACGTGGGGGTTGACGGCGGCGACGGCGGCGACGGCGTGTCCCTTGTACTGCACCTTGTTGGAAGCGAGAACGTTGTCACTCTTGAACTTCAACGGGAGGTAGCCGTTCCCCAGCCCCTCTCTAGTCTTGGACGAGAAGGGCAGGTCTTTGCCCGTTACCACCGCGTAGACGCCCGGGTAGGCCTCGGCGGCGCTGGTGTCGATGGACTTGATGCGGGCGTGGGCGTGGGGGCTGCGGAGTATCTTGGCGTGGAGGAGGCCTGTCAGCTTTATGTCGGCTCCGTACTCCGCCCGGCCAGTGACCTTGTCCACCCCATCAGGCCGGACCGGTCGAGTGCCCACTACGTCATATTCCACGTTGGACAAAACGATGTTGGAAGTCATTAAAACGCCACCTCCGTAGGATAAGTAGACGGCTCCTAAGCGGGAACCGAGCGTTGGAGCATTCCGCTCTGCGTGGATTATAGCGCCGCTCAGCCCCATCTGCCACCCGACGTACGGTTCTCCCCCCGTCGTTCCGGCGCAGGCCGGAACCCAGGACACCCCGCATCTGCTTATGAGGCCCCAATGGACTGCGACCCCACCGGGTTGACGAATGGGGCGCTGAGTTGACGACCCTGTGTCTAAGGGTTATGGTTGAATCCCCGAAGAAGCATCGGATTCCTCTGTCCCGACTTGAGAAATCAGCGAAGGATGAAAACCGCCTGGGTGACATCGGCCTGGCTACTGCCGACAATGTTCTTAATTGCAGCCTGCTGCGGCGGCGAGCCTGCGCCAACGATCGCACACACAGTGAAGTGGGGATACCAAGGGCCGGGCGCCGGAAAATTGGGCCTCGCTGTCTGAGGACTACGCACTCTGCGCCGAAGGCAAGCGTCAGTCGCCCATCGACATTGCCGGATACGAGACGGGCGCCGCCGGGCCTATTTCATTTTCATACGTCAGCGACGCAAAAGCAGTGCGCAACAAAGGCAAGTTCGTATACGTCGACTACGCGCCCGGCGCCTCGTTCAACGTAGGCCAGCGGACCTTTGAGTTAAAGTCGGCGCACCTCCATTCGCCCTCGGAACACCTAGTAGACGGAGTGAGCTTTGCGGCGGAGCTGCACCTGGTACACCAGGACGCCGGAGGCGCCTTGGCCGTAGTGGGGCTGTTGTTCAGACTGGGCCCGCCCAGCCCCGTAGTGCAGGCTATTCTCGACGCCGCGCCGGACGTCGGCGATGCCGTTGTCCCCACAAACGACCTCAACTCCGGTGTCTACACGCCGGGCGAATTGGCCTATTACAAGTACGACGGCTCGTTGACTACTCCTCCCTGCTCTGAACCGGTTGATTGGTACGTGATGCGCGAGCCGAAATCCATTTCGGAAGAACAGGTCGACAGTCTGTTGGCATTGAGCGGCGGCCCCAACAACCGTCCTGTTCAGCCCACGGGCAGCCGGAAGATAATAGCCGGCGGCGCGCAGTAGGACCCCGGCCCCGTATCGGACTCACCGCGAGGCGGGTAGAGGCAACTCTGTCCAACGCGCTCCATCAGGTCCCACAACCGCGACATCTTTTCGCCCTTGAAACGAAAAGACGCAATTATTACGGGACTCTCGGGACCAATACAGTCGTTTGACAACTCTTCTAGTCGTATGTTAGCGTCCTTACGCCCATTATTATGATTATGCTGAGGTCGTGTTCTAGATAGGCTCTGGGACCGTTGGCATATCTGCTTCACCAGAACTTCCCTAACATCCCTGGACTCTTTGAGGTTTGGTGATTTGCTTCCCCAAGTGGACACCAATGGCGCCATGAAGGAGGATTCACCATGATACGATCTGCCTTTTCAACCCCCGTCTTTATCATTGCCCTTCTGCTTGCCATCGGACTCGTCGTAGGAGCGGCCTGCGGAGGGGATGATCCAACGCCTGTGCCCACCAATACACAGGCTCCTCAACCCACCGACACACCGGAGCCCACGGCGATGATGGAAGCCACCAGCGTTCCCGCGCCTCAAGCCACCGACGCTCCGGCAACTCAGGCGCCCACACCCACTGCGGCGCCGCGACCCACCGCCACGCCGGTGGCGATGCCGGAAGGCGGCCCCGAGGGTACTCTTAGCATCGGCTTCAAAGAGCTGGGACCATTCAGGGCGCATCCTGCACTTGCGGGCTATCCTCTAACCTCTATCCTCACTTCAGGGTTCGGTGAGGGACTCATAGAAATCGATGCTGACGGCCAATACACTCCAATGCTAGCCACTGAATGGGAGGTCGCCTCCGACAACCAGACTTGGACCTACAAGCTCCAGAAAGGAGTCCAGTTCCACGACGGATACGGAGAGTTCACCGCCCAGGACGTCATCTACTCGCTGGAGCAAGCCGGCAGGGAAGACTCACTTCACGGCATCGGCAAGACACTGGCCGCCTATTTCTTGAATGAAGCCGGGCCTATGACGGCCATAGACGACTACACCATCCAGCACAACACCGGCGTCCCTAAGGTTGACACCCTACGCCGCATAGGAGTTCCCGGCGGCGCGGGTTTCTGGGTCATGAGCAAAAACCAGGCCGATACTGACGGTGAAGACGCGGTCAACACCAACGGCGCCGGAACGGGTCCCAACGACTTCATCTCAGAGGAGGCGGGCATCTTCAGGTTTGAGGCCGTTCAAGACCACTGGCGCAAGACTCCTTTCTTCGCGGAGACGGTATGGCAGGAAATACCTGAAGAGTCAGCGCGTGTCGCCGGGTTCCAGACGGGCCTGCTTGACACTTTCTACATGACCCTGGACTCCATCCCGGCCATCGAGAAGGTCGAGGGCGCCAAGCTGATGCGCCAGGAAGGCGCCACCTATGAGTACATCAGCCTGTACGGGAGCCACTACGACAAGCTGGGCACGCCGGACCAGTGGCCCGGTTACGACCCGGAGACTTTGCCTTACGTCTCATCCGACCCGGACCCCGAATCGGACGAGTGGAAACGAGTCGCCAAAATTCGCCTTGCCATGACTATGGCCATCGATAGAGAAGGCATTGTAGGCAGCATATTGGGCGGAGAGGGCATTCCCTCATGGGTCGGCGGTTGGGCAGGCTCTTTGAGCCTGCTGCCGGAGAGCATGAAAGTGGACTACGATCCCGACCGAGCCCGGGAGTTGTTGGAAGAGGCCAACTACGACGGACGCCAGTTCGACATGGTCACCTCGGTCCGAGGCGTAGTCGGTGAGGAGGCGGCCTGTGAAGCAGTATCCCAGATGTGGAGGGACATCGGCCTCAACGTGAATTTCGTCCACATCCCCTTCTCCCAATTGGTCGAACACGAGTTTGGACGCTCCTCCAAGAGGGTGCACTGCCGCGGCGGGTCACTCATCCCCGACCCCACAATAGGATACGGCGCCTATGCGCCGGGCCATACCTGGAGCAGAGGCATGAACCACCCGTACGTTGAAGAGTTGGCCTCAGAAACCCTGAGGACCTTCGATTACGCCAAGCGCCTTGAGACCTCGCTAAAAATCGAGCAATTCATTTTCGACAATTCGCTGGCCTTCGACATCTACGCCGTGAACATGGTGTGGCCCATCGGCCCGCGAATCGACAGTTGGCTGGACCACCTGAGCCGGGGGGACGCCCGGAACATCAGCGGCCTCGAATGGATACCTCAGCGTCAGTAACATAGTCTGAGAAACGGAAGATGGAGAATCCTCCAGCCCGCGGTTAAACTTGACGGCAACGAGGAAGAGTCGGGCCCTAGACGTCTTTCCATAGGAGGTCTAGGGCCTGTATCCATCAAACAAGCTCCAAAGCATACAGGGTTAGGTGAACCACAAGCTTACATCCCGTTTCCAAGTCATTCCACCTGGGAGTCTATTGACGGTGAAGCCATAACATGCAGAGGTTCTTGGTACGCCGGTTCATAGTCTCGATCCTCACCCTGCTTGCGGTGTCGTTAATTATCTTCGTCATGAGCAGGGCCGTCGGCGACCCGACTTACCTCTACCTTGGAAACCCCGAAGACGTCACCCAGGAGGATGTCGACGCCATGCGAAGCCTTCTGGGGTTGGACAAGCACCCGGTACACCAGTACGGGATATTTCTCAAGAACCTGGCGACGGGGAACCTGGGAGAGTCCATACGTGAGCGGCGACCCGTTAGTGAAGTTATCATGGAGCGGCTGCCCGCAACGTTAATGCTGGGGGCCTCCTCCTTCGCGTTCGCTCTTGTGATTGGGATCCCCATGGGCATCATCTCGGCGGTATGGAGAGGAAGCGTTGTCGACCAGATTGGTAAAATAATCGCCCTGATTGGGCAGGCGGCCCCACCATTCTGGTTGGGCATCATGGGCATCTTCTTCTTCGCTGTGCAGTTGGGCTGGCTCCCTCCATACGGGCGCCAGGAGCCCACAGGCATCATACTTCCCACCATCACTCTAGGTTGGCTGTTCGTGGCGGCCAACATGCGCCTGGTGCGCTCGGCCATGCTGGACGTGTTGGATTCGGAATACATCAAGCTGGCGCGGGCCAAGGGGGTTTCCACCAGAGTGATTATATGGAAACACGCCCTGCGAAATTCCCTCATCCCGCCGCTCACCTTCGCCGGGGTCACTATGGGCAGCCTGGTGACAGGCTCTCTTATCGCAGAGACCGTTTTCGCGTGGCCCGGCCTGGGGCAGCTGGCTGTACGCGCCATGAACGGGCTGGACTTCGGGCTGCTACAGGGGATCGTCATAATCTTCACGCTGATGTACGTCATCGCCTCCTTCCTGGTGGACATACTGTATGCCTACGTTGATCCTCGAATCCGGTTCGGGTAGAGATTAGGAGGGACCGCCGGATGGCCGACGCCTCCATAGCCATCGCTGCACGTCAGCCGCTGAGGGCCCGCATGCTCACTCTGTGGCGGGCATCGAGGCGGCTGCCCATCGTCCCGGCGTCGATGCTCGCTATAGTGGTGGCCGCCGGAATACTGGCTCCCTGGATTTCACCTCATCATCCGGAGAGGACCAGCATCAAAGAAAGGTTGCAGCCGCCTGCCTGGGTGGGGGATGAAAGCAGGTTCAAGACCGTTGTCGAAACACTAAACCCGGAGCTGGAACACGTACAGATATCCTTGTTCAGGGCCCAAAGGTACGACCAGGACGTCAAAGTGGGCGACCAGATTGAAGAAGTGACCCGAGAGGGTGGAACGACTAAATACTTGCTGGGAACTGACCATCTAGGCAGGGACATACTGACCCGCATGATCTACGGCGCCCGGATTTCGCTGATAGTGGCGGGAGTGGCGCTGGCGACCGGGGGCACGCTAGGGGTCACGCTAGGTCTCCTGGCCGGCTGGTACGGAGGCTGGGTGGACGAACTGATAATGCGACTGGTGGACATCGAGCTGGCCATACCCATTATCCTGGTGGCGCTGGTGATGGTGGTGGCCCTAGGACACACTTTCAATATTCTTCTGATAGTGCTGGCTATATGGATATGGCCGCGTTTCGCCCGCCAGATTAGGGGAGAGGTGCTGCAGCTTAAGACCCTGGACTACGTGGCCCTGGCGCGGGTGGCCGGGGCGTCCACTCCAAGGATTCTCTTCAAACACCTTTTCCCGGGCGTAACCAATACGCTGATAGTGGTGGCCACGCTTCAGGTGGGAATAGTTATACTCTTAGAGTCCAGCCTGAGCTATCTGGGAGCCGGAGTGCCGTCGCCCACACCGGCATGGGGGTCCATGGTGGCTGGCGGCAGAGACTTGCTGGCGGAACACTGGTGGGTATCCACCATCCCAGGACTGGCCATCCTGGCTACAGTCATGTCCCTCAATCTCTTTGGTGACTGGCTGCGGGACACGTTGGACCCAAGACTTAGACAGCGTGAGTAACAGGCACTATAGTGCTTTTTGAGGACAACGAACGGAAAACCACAGAGCATATATTGTGAACATTAAAGCCAATGATGACGTTGTGCTGGAGGTCCAAGACCTTCGCACCTATTTCCAGACCCGCTGGGGCACGGTCAAAGCGGTGGACGGCGTCAGCTTTAGCATCCGGGCCGGTGAGACTTTGGGAGTGGTAGGAGAGTCGGGCTCCGGCAAATCGGTCACGATGAACTCGCTGATGCGTCTTGTGCCGTCGCCTCCGGGGCGCATAGTGGGCGGCAAGGTAATCCTGGACTGTCAGGACGTGCTCAAACTGTCGGAGCGGGAGATGAGCCGGGTCCGAGGCAGCAAAATAGGCATCATCCTTCAGGACCCCATGACCTCCCTGAATCCTGTTTTCACCATAGGAAACCAAGTCAGGGAGACCATCAGCATTCATCAGAACATCCCCAGAAGAAGCGTGTTCGAAATGGCGGTGGATGTCCTGCGGAAAGTCAGGATACCGGCCGCTGAGGTGCGCGTAAGGGACTACCCCCACCAGATGAGCGGCGGAATGAGGCAGCGAGTCGTCGGGGCCATTGGCATATCCTGCCAGCCCCTTGTGCTCATCGCCGACGAGCCGACCACTTCTCTCGACGCCACCATACAAGCCCAGTACCTCAAGCTGCTGAAGGACATCCAGGCGGAATCGGACCTGGCGATAATCTTCATCACCCACGACTTCGGGATAGTGGCCAAGATGTGCGACCGGGTGGCGGTGATGTACGCCGGGAAGATTGTAGAAATAGGAGACGTGCGGAGCATATTCAACCGCCCCTCCCATCCATACACCGAGGCCCTCTTGAACTCCGTGCCAAAGATGGAGGCCGACGTGGACCGGCTCACGTCCATTGAGGGACAGCCGCCCGCCCTGCACGAGCAGCTTACAGGCTGCCCCTTCGCACCCCGCTGCCCATACGTCATGGAACGTTGCAGCGAGGAGTACCCTCCAGAGACGCAGGTGGAAGACGGACACTCCGCCAGCTGCTGGAGGCTGGAGTGACCTCCGAGCAGGCGCCCGTACTCGATAACGGCCACCCCGGAGTCCTGCTTGAGGCCCAAAACCTGAAGAAGCATTTCCCCGTCACCAAGGGACTGCTCTTCTCCAAGACGACGGGATCGATCAAGGCCGTCGATGGCGTGTCCTTTGACCTGCGGGAGGGGAAGACTTTGGGCCTGGTTGGAGAGTCAGGCTGCGGAAAGACCACCACAGCCAAGATGCTGCTGATGCTGGAGCGTCCAACCGACGGCGCAGTGCTCTTCCAAGGACAGGACATCCACCGGGCCAACTCCTCTCAGCGCAAAGAGTACCGCAGATCCGTCCAAGCCGTGTTCCAGGACCCTTGGAGCTCGCTGAATCCCAGGATGCGCGTTAGAGACGTCATCGCCGAACCTGTGGCAATCAACTCGCGGCTGTCGCGTGGCGAGGCGCAGAACATAGTGGAAAAGCTCCTCATCGACGTGGGGTTAAACCCGTACCACGCCAACCTGTATCCCCATGAATTCAGCGGCGGTCAGAGGCAGCGCCTCGCCATAGCCCGCGCGTTGTCGGTCAATCCCCAAATCATAGTCCTGGACGAGCCTGTTTCAGCCCTGGACGTGTCCATCCGCGCCCAGATCATGAACCTGCTAAAGGACCTGCAGGATGAGTACAACGTCAGCTATTTGCTCATCGCCCACAATTTGGCGACGGTGAGGTATATGTGCCATTCGGTGGCCGTGATGTATCTGGGCAAGGTGGTTGAGTTCGCCGAGAGCAGGGAGCTGTTCGACAACCCGCTTCATCCCTACACCAAAGCCCTCATGTCGGCGGCGCTGCCTTCTCATCCCGACATAGAGCGGGATGAGATAATTCTTACCGGCGAGGTGCCCTCACCGTTGAATCCGCCCGCTGGCTGCAACTTCAACCCCCGCTGCCCCTGGGTGATGGAGCGATGCTCAGAGGAAGAGCCGGAGTTCCAGGAAGCAACCCCAGGCCACTTCGTCTCCTGCCACCTGTATTGACGAGGCGGGGAGATTGTTCGAGCCTAAGCCGGGGGCAAACTCATGCAATGTGGTAGACTGTCCTTAACCTACCAGGATGTAAGAGATGTCGAAGAATTACACCAAGATAATCACCATCGAGCCAGGTAAGCGCGGCGGGAAGCCATGCATTCGGGGCATGCGTATTACGGTGTACGACGTCTTAGAGTACCTGGCTTCTGGCATGTCCGAGGACGAAATCCTGTCCGATTTTCCTGACCTGACCCGAGAAGACATCCTTGCCTGCCTGTCCTTCGCCGCCGACCGGGAGCGGCGATTGGTGTCGCTGCCTCCCTCCGAGTGAGATTGCTCTTCGACCAGAACCTCTCTCATCATCTGAGGGAAGCTCTAAAAGACCTTTACCCCAAATCGCTGCACGTAGCGGACTCAGGGCTTGACCGAACTGGCGACCAGCCGTAGAGCACCAGCACCGGAGAACATGTTTCATGGCCAACCCTAAACATATTGCATGGCTCCTCGAAGGCGTCGAGTCTTGGAATAGGCGGCGCGAAAAAGAATACTTCTACCCAGATTTTGAACAAACGAACCTGCGTGAGGAGTTCGACCGGGTCGGCAAGCTTGGCCCTAATGGGTCAGTGCAGCTCGACCGGGTAAACCTCTTATTTGCCAACTTGGTCAGAGCCGACTTCAATGCAGCCAACCTTCGCGACGCCGACATCTCTTTTGCCAAGCTGACCCAGGCGAACCTCAGCTATACCGACCTTACTGGGGCCAACCTCAGCCATTCCTGCCTCACCGACACCAACCTGGAAGGTGCGATCCTAACTGACGCCGACCTGTACAGTACAGAACCTTGGAATGCCTATCTCTACTCGTCAAGCAATATCTCACTAGACCAGATCCAAGATATGTCAACACCCATCAAGTCGATCGAAGATTCGCTGGCCAAAATCCGAAGCCTGAAAACCCTTCACCCAGACTCTTCAATGTATTTCAGAGGGGAGTCCGGATCCGGCTGGGAGTTACGCCCATCTGTAACGCGAGATGAATTTACCAAATCTGAGAGAGACATGCTAGTTGACCTTATCTCACGGAGACCTGAAGAATTCAACGGAATGACTTCAGCTCTTGCCCAATGGGTGTTGGCCCAACATCACGGTCTCCGAACCCGTTTTTTGGACATCACAAAAAATCCTCTGGTTGGCCTGTTCCACGCTGCGAAGAAGGACAAGAGAAGCAGAACGGGTGTATACACATTTTTTCCGTGCCTAAAGAGTTGGTCAAACCATTCAACAGCGACACCATCAGCATTATCGCTAATGTCGCGAGGTTATCGTCGAAGGATCAGGAAGCACTCCTGGGTAAAACTAGCCACGCATTCCTCGTAAACCCATATAGGGAAGCTATGCGCCGCCTATACCAATTAATACGGCAGGAAAAGCCTTATTTTGATGAGCGGATTGATCCGAGAGATTTATATCGGGTTTTCGTCGTGGAGCCTCAGCAGTCCTCCGAACGGGTCCGTGCACAGTCAGGGGCCTTCCTGGTATCGGCCTTACATGAACAGTTCGAACGAGACAAAATTCTGGATTTGAACGCCAACATTCCAATCTACGCGCACTACAAGCTGAAAATACCAGCAGGCAGCAAGGAGGCGATTCTGAACGACCTTGCGTTGCTCAACGTCACCCGCGAAACCCTCTTTCCCGGACTTGATGAATCTGCTAAAGCTGTTATCGAATCCCACCGGCCGCAACAACAGGTCACTTGATGCGTGTACTGATTGTTGCTGGTCCGAACTAGGTATGTTTGACAAGGAACTAGCGCGCTGATATAGTACGTCGGTTTATTGAATACGACTCCGCTAGGAAGGGGAGTAGTAGGGGTACACTGGCAGAGCGAGCCGGCGAAGGGCGTCTATAAGCCCAAGGTGTGAGGCCGGTGTCAGCAAGGCCCTGAACTCGCCCCGGAGCGGCCAGCCTGAAACACCAGTAGGGCTCGGCGGTTCGACACCGTTATAGTCGATGAGGAGTCCCGATGGTTTGGTCGACGACCATGCCGGAGGGGAATTAGGGTGGCACCGCGGGAGAAGAGCCCGTCCCTTAGCAGGGATGGGCGTTTTTAATTTAATGCGGCGTTCACACGCCGCCGTAGGACGGGAAAGAAAATGAGACTCACCGGATCCCAGATCGTTTGCGAAAGTCTTCTGAAGGAGGGAGCGGACGTGGTCTTTGGACTGCCCGGCGGCGCCATTCTGCCGCTTTACGGCGTCCTCCACCAGTACCCTCAACTTCGCCACATCCTGGTGCGACATGAGCAGGCTGCCGTAATGGCAGCCGACGGATACGCCCGTGCAACTGGACAGGTGGGCGTATGCATGGCCACGTCGGGTCCGGGAGCCACCAACCTGGCTACGGGGTTGGCCTGCGCCCAAATGGACTCCATCCCCGTAGTGGCCATCACGGGTCAGGTGGCCCGCCCAGCCATCGGTAAAGACGCCTTCCAGGAGACAGACGTAACCGGTATCACTCTGCCCATCACCAAGCACAACTACCTGGTGATGGACCCCGCCGAGATTGCTCCGGCAATCAAAGAGGCGTTCTACATAGCCAACACCGGACGTCCCGGACCTGTCCTGGTTGACATACCCAAGGACGTGCTGGCCACGGCGGCAGATTTCGTGTACCCGTCCAGCGTGGACCTTCCCGGCTACAAGCCCAACATGGAAGGCCACCCTGCCCAAATCCGCAAGGCCGTCAACCTCATCAGCGAAGCCAAACGCCCTGTGATACTGGCTGGCCACGGCATCACAATCTCCCGCGCCTTCGAAGAGGTCCAGGAGCTCGCTGAGAAGGCCCAGATCCCAGTAATCACCACGCTGCTGGGCATCAGTTCCTTCCCGTCGGACCACTTCCTGAACGTGGGAATGCCGGGGATGCACGGAATGGCCTACGCCAGCTTGGCGCTGGACCAGTCGGACCTTATCATCTCCCTAGGGGCCCGCTTCGACGACCGGGTAACCGGCAGGCTGAGCGCATTCGCTCCCAACGCCAAGGTCATACACGTAGACATTGACCCTTCGGAGATAAGCAAGAACGTCAAGGCCACCGTTCCCATCGTAGGGGACCTCAAGAGAGTCCTTCAGGCGATGGTGCCCCAGGTGGAATCTGCGGACCACACCGACTGGATCAAGCACATCGAACAGATGCGGCTGGACCACCCGTCGTTGAAGATACGGGAGACCAACAAGCTGCTGCCCCAGTTCATCCTGAAGAAACTCTCAGAGGTCACCGACAGCAAGGCGATAATCATCACGGGAGTGGGCCAGCACCAGATGTGGGCGGCCCAGCACTGCTCCTTCAAGGAGCACAACCTGCTTATCACCTCCGGCGGGTTGGGCGCCATGGGTTTCGAGGTTCCCGCCGCCCTGGGCGCAAAGGTTGGAAGGCCCGACAAGACCGTCTGGTCCATCGCGGGGGACGGCGGCTTCCAGATGACGTTGTGCGACCTGGCGACAGCCGTTGAAGCCAACATTCCCGTCAAGTTCGCCATTATGAACAACGGGTTCCTTGGCATGGTGCGCCAGTGGCAGGACCTGTTCTACGACAAGACTTATACGGCGACCTATTACACTGGCAACCCTGACTTCGTGAAGCTGGCCGAAGCCTACGGCATCCTGGGCCTGCGCGTCACGGAGAAGGACCAGGTGGTGACCGCCCTGGAGCAGGCAATGGCCGAACCCGGCCCGGTGGTCATCGACTTCCAGGTGGAGCAGGAAGAGAACGTGTACCCCATGATTCCGGCGGGCGAGAGCATCAACGAGCTCATTGAGGAGCCAGAGGAGATACCGACCTAATGGCAGGCCAGCACACGATAGTGGCCCTCGTGCAGGACAAACCGGGGGTCCTCAACAGAATATCCAGCCTCTTCCGCCGCAGGGGTTTCAACATCGCAAGCCTGGCCGTGGGCCAGAGCGAGCAGCCCAACCTGTCCAGAATGACTTTCGTGGTCGAAGGCGACGAGGACACCGTAGAGCAGTGCACCAAGCAACTGAACAAGCTCATCGAAGTCCTCAAGGTCTCGGACTACAAGAACGAAGAAGTGGTGCTCCGCGAGCTGGCCATGATACGGGTCCACGCGACTCCCACGACCCGAAGTGAAATCATGCAGCTCGTGAACATATTCGGCGCCGACATTCTGGACGTGAGCCAGACCTCCCTGATAATCGAGGCCACAGGAGACGAGGAAAGGATAAACTCCCTGTTCAACCTGCTGAGGCCCTTCGGAATCAGGGAAGTGATGCGCACGGGTCGAATCGCCATGTCCAGAAGCGTAATGACCAATGGCCGGGGAGGCTCTCCCCAGAGTCAGCCCGCCGACGCCGGCGAATCAGACGACAGCCAGTTAAGAGAGGAAGCAGTATGACAAGCCCAACCGTCTACTACGACAACGACGCCGACATGAGCGTCCTGGGAAGCAAGACCATCGGAGTAATCGGCTACGGGAGCCAGGGCCACGCCCACGCCCTCAACCTGAATGACAATGGGCAAAAGGTCATCGTGGGGCTTGCGCCCACCAGCAAAAGCCGCGAAAACGTCAGGAACGCAGGCTTGGAAGTAGCCGACGTGGAAGAGGTCACCGCAGGCTCGGACATAGTCATGGTGCTCATCCCTGACCATGTCCAGGGCACGGTGTACAAGCAGTCGATTGAGCCCCATATCAAGTCGGGTTCCACCTTGATGTTCGGCCACGGCTTCAACATCCACTACGAGCAGATCGTGCCTGGCCCCGACCTGAACGTCTCCATGGTAGCGCCCAAAGCCCCTGGCCACCGGATGCGGGAGATGTTCACGGAAGGCATCGGTGTGCCCGCGCTGCTGGCTATCCACCAGGACGCCACCGGCGACGCCCTCCAGACCACGCTGGCCTACGCCAAGGGCATAGGCTCGACCAACGCCGGTGTGCTGGAGACCACCTTCAAGGACGAGACCGAGACCGACCTGTTCGGTGAGCAGAACGTGCTCTGCGGCGGCGTCACGTCCCTCATCAAGGCCGCATTTGAGACGCTGGTGGAGGCCGGCTACCCGCCGGAACTGGCCTACTTCGAATGCCTCCATGAAATGAAGCTCATCGTTGACTTGATTTTCCAGGGCGGCTTCAAGTACATGCGCTACTCCGTGAGCGACACCGCCGAGTATGGGGACTACTCCCGGGGACCAAGAGTCATTGACGACCACGTGCGGGAGAACATGAAGCAGATTCTCAAGGACATCCAGGACGGCAGCTTTGCCAAGGAGTGGATGGCCGAGAACGACGAAGGACGGCAGCGGTTCCTTCAACTCAGGACCGACGCCAACGAACATCAAATCGAGACCGTAGGCCGGGAGCTCAGGCGCATGATGCCCTGGATGAACCCGGTTGAAGTCGACTAAGGCGATGAGCTCCACACACGATACATTGATGGAGGCAACGGTGAGCGTAGTTCGCCGCCGCTCTCTGGTCCTGGCAGGGCTGGAGGGGGCGGACTACGGCGCCCTGCGGTCCGGCGCCGTCTTCCAAACGTCGAGGCGCCTGTGTGCCGACATCACGCGGAGGACCGGAAGGGAAGGATGACTATGGACGAGGAAATCGACCAAGAAAAAGTGATAGTGTTCGACACCACTCTCCGGGACGGAGAGCAATCGGCCGGCATCGGACTCACTGGAGATGAGAAGCTGATCATCGCCCGCCAGTTGGCGCGGCTGAACGTTGACGTAATCGAGGCGGGTTTCGCCGCGTCAAGCCCGGGCGACTTCCAGGCGGTCAAAACCATCGCCAAAGACGTGAAAGGCCCCGTCATAGCATCTCTGGCGCGGGCGGTGCCCGAGGACGTGGACGCCGCGTGGGAAGCCATACAGGACGCGGAAAACCCCCGCATCCACGTTTTCCTGTCCAGCTCGGACATCCACATCATGCACCAACTTAGGAAGAACCGGGAAGAGGTCATGGAGCAGGCCGTCTCTATGGTGGCCAGAGCCAAAAAGTACTGCTCCGACGTGGAGTTCTCACCCATGGATGCCACCCGGACCAACCCGGAATACCTGTTCCAACTGCTGAGGGCGGTCATTGACGCGGGAGCCACCACCGTCAACATAGCGGACACTGTGGGCTACGCCATTCCCGCCCAATTCGCCCAGCTTCTACTGGACATACAAGAAGCCGTGCCCAACATCCACCGAGCGACTCTCAGCGTACATTGCCACAACGACCTGGGCCTTGCCGTGGCCAACAGCCTTGCCGCAGTGCAGGCGGGCGCTCGCCAGGTGGAAGGCTGCATCAACGGAATAGGAGAACGGGCGGGCAACGCGTCGGTTGAAGAAATCATCATGGCCCTCCACACCCGGAAAGACTACATGAACGTGGCCACCAACGCCCACACTCACCAGCTCTACCCCACGAGCCGCATGGTGAGCCGCATTACGGGCATGCCCATACAGCCCAACAAGTCTGTGGTGGGGGAAAACGCCTTCCGCCACGCTTCTGGGATACACCAGGACGGAGTCCTGAAAGAACGCAGCACATACGAGCTCATGGACCCCGTCTCCATCGGTTGGCCCGGGAACTCCCTCGTGCTGGGCAAACTTAGCGGACGAGCGGGACTCCGCTCCCGGCTGGAAGACCTGGGCTACAACCTGGAGAGACCGGACCTTGACAGGGTTTTCGACGCTTTCAAAGACCTGGCCGACAAGAAGTCCGAGGTCACCGACCGGGACCTGGAAACTCTCATGGCCGAGGAAAACCGGATGGCTTACGAGCAGGCCACGTTCAAGCTGGACCACGTGCAGTTCTCCGGCGGGGATCACGACATTGCCACCGCTACGGTACGCGTTATCGGCCCGCAGGACGTAGTCTACAGCGATGCATCCACCGGCAACGGGCCTGTGGACGCGGTGTGCAAGGCCATCCAGAGAGCCGCAGGCGTGGGCGCGCAACTCATCGACTTCAATGTCCACTCGGTGACCGAGGGCCTGGACTCCATCGGCGAGGTTGTCATCCGGGTGGATCAGGACGGGGAAATCTACACGGGGCGGGCAGCTTCGACGGACATCATAGTCGCCAGCGCCAATGCCTACCTGAGCGCAGTCAACCGCGCCCTTGCTCAGAGCGGGGCGACCTATCAGGTGGCACCTCTGACCACCCCGTAGCGGCGACTCGCGTGAGGGAGTCCTCAGTACATTCCGGGACGCTTTGATCTAACTAGGAGGCACGCCCATGCCCAAGACCATGTTTGACAAAATCTGGGACAGCCACGTCGTCCACGAGGAGCCGGGCCAATCAACCCTGCTGTACATCGACCTCCACCTCGTGCACGAGGTCACGTCGCCGCAGGCTTTCGACGGCCTGCGCATGACGGGACGAAAAATCCGGCGTCCGGAACTTACCATCGCCACCGTGGACCACAACGTGCCCACTTCGGACCGGTCCCAGCCCATCGCCGACGAGATGTCCCGCAAGCAACTGGAGGCTATGACCCGGAACGCAAAAGAGTTCGGGATAACCCTGTACGACATGGACAGCGCCAACCAGGGCATTGTCCACATCATCGGCCCAGAACAGGGATACACACAACCGGGCAAGACCATCGTCTGTGGAGACAGCCACACCTCCACCCACGGAGCGTTCGGCGCCCTGGCCCTGGGCATCGGCACCACCCAGGTCGAGCAAGCGCTTGCCACACAATGTCTCGTACAAGCCAAGCAAAAGACCATGGAGATTCGTGTTGACGGGCCGCTCCCCTTCGGGGTCACCGCCAAGGACCTAGCCCTGGGAATCATCGGGAGGATCGGAGTCAACGGAGGCATCGGCCACGTCATCGAATACACCGGCGAGGCGCTCAGGTCCCTGTCCATGGAAGGCCGAATGACGGTCTGTAACATGACCATCGAGGGAGGCGCCCGAGCGGGCATGGTGGCGCCCGACGACACCACCTTTGACTACCTTCGGGGTAGGCCTCACGCCCCCCAGGGAGCTGAATTCGACGCGGCTGTAGAACGCTGGCGGGAGCTTCCCACCGACGCCGACGCCGTATTTGACACGCTGGTGCAGATTGACGCTGCTTCTCTGGAGCCGTTGGTCACCTGGGGCACCAACCCCGGCATGGTCGTATCCGTGACCGGGCGGGTCCCCGACCCTGCTTCGTTCGACGACTCGGACCAAAGGGAGGCCGGCGTCAGAGCACTGGAGTACATGGGTCTCGAGCCCAACACTCCCATGCAAGAAATCAAGCTGGACCGGGTCTTCCTCGGCTCATGCACCAACGCTCGGCTGGAAGACCTCCGGAATGCCGCGGAAGTGGTCAAAGGAAAGAGGGTCAACCCCAACGTCTACGCCATGGTGGTGCCCGGCTCCACTCTAATAAAGCTCCAAGCCGAAAAGGAAGGCATCGACGGAATATTCAAGGACGCAGGTTTCGACTGGCGGGAAGCTGGCTGCTCCATGTGCCTGGGCATGAACCCCGACATCCTCCAGCCGGGAGAGCGATGCGCCTCCACCTCCAACCGCAACTTCGAGGGACGCCAGGGCAAGGGCGGCCGCACTCACCTGGTCAGCCCACAGATGGCCGCCGCCGCCGCCATAGCCGGCCACTTCGTAGACATCAGGGACTGGAACTAGTCCTGTCCTATAAGCCGTCCTCCCCACAATAGTCCCTTCCTCCTCACGGGGAAGACTAGGATGGGGTACGACACTATCTAAGGAGAGCCATAGATGGAAGCAATAACCAAGGCCACCGGAACTGCGCTGCCCCTGGACCGGGTGAACGTCGACACCGACCAGATAATCCCGGCAGTCTTTCTAAAGCGCATCGAGCGCACAGGATATGACGACGCGTTGTTCGCTTCCTGGCGGTTTAACGAGGACGGCAGCCCCAAGATGGACTTCATCCTGAACCAGGAAGGCTACACTGACTCCACCATCCTGGTGGGGGGACGCAACTTCGGCTGCGGCTCCTCCCGCGAACATGCTCCGTGGGCCCTGCTGGACTACGGCTTCCGCGTGGTGATTGCTCCCAGCTTCGCCGACATCTTTCACAAAAACTGCTTCGACAATGGCATCGTGCCAGCCCACCTGCCTGAGGACCAGGTGCAGCAACTCATGCAGAAGGCTCTGAATCGGCCCGGCTACAAGCTGACAGTCGACCTGGAGACCTGCACCATCGCCGATGACGAAGGTTTGAGCTTCAGCTTCGTCGTCCACAACGACCCGGGCACCCATGAGTTCCGCCGCCACTGCCTGATGAACGGCCTGGACGACATCGCCCTCACCCTCCAGCACGAGGACAAAATCTCCACCTTCGAGGCCCGCCACACCATAACCTAGGCCCGGGATCCATATGGATATCGACGACCTCGCCGCCAAAATCGAGTCCGCCAGAAAAGAGTTGCTGGATCTTGGCCTCCGCAATCCCCTAATAAACTATCGACCATTGCGGGCTAAAGGGGCGGGGACCACGGGCGCGAATCCTGCCAGTGTCTTCGACGTTCTCGTCCGCAGAGGCCAAACTATTTCTTTCCTGCCGCTGCCTGATGACGACGAGTCAACCGCCCTAGTGCTTCCTGGCTTCAATGCCCCTCCCCACTGGCCGAACGAGGATGCATTACGTGGCCCTACCCCAAAATCCCCAGACACCCGTCTACAGACGCCGTATTCCTCTAATGTGTTGGATAACCGACTGTTAAAGACCTACTACACGTCCAATACACTGATAGCAGATACTGGTGTCAATAGCCTGTTCCTGGCGCTAGGGATGGTCCAGTGGTTCGAATCCGATGCCAGCGATGAAAAACGCTATGCACCTCTTGTCCTGGTCCCGGTAAAATTGGATAGGGCCGGCATACGGTCCGGCTTCAGCATTGAGTATACCGGAGAGGATATCGGCACTAATGTCCCATTGATTGAGAAATTCAGAAGAGATTTCGGCATCAATCTCCCACATGTGAACGACGATGAGGAGGATGATAGGGAAATAGACTTGGACGTCTATTTCGAAAAAGCGGAACTTAGTATAAAAGACATGGTCCGGTGGTCCATCGACACGTCCAGTGTTGCCCTAGGCTTTTTCTCCTACAACAAGTTCCTCATGTATAAGGACCTGGATGTGAAGACTTGGCCGGAAGAATCCGGTTTTCTGAAGAGCAACACATTGCATTCTCTATTCGGGGATGGATTCGACGACCCTGGACCTGCGATAGACGACGACGTCCACGTTGACCGATTCGTGCTCCCAGAAGACGTACACCATGTCGTTGACGCCGATTCATCACAGGCTCGGGCGATACTTGACGTAAATCATGGCCGGAACTTGGTCATACAAGGGCCGCCGGGGACTGGCAAGTCGCAGACTATCACCAACATCATCGCCGAGGCAATTAGCCAGGGCAAGAAGGTCTTGTTCGTTTCCGAGAAGATGGCCGCCCTAGAGGTTGTCAAACGCCGGCTTGACGACCTCCGACTGGGTGACGCTTGTTTGGAGTTGCACAGCCACAAGACCGCCAAAAGGACTGTTCTTGAAGAGATGAAGAGAACCCTAAGCTTAGGCAGACCCAATGCTGAAGGCATAGAAGACGATTTCACAGCCCTTGCTCGTGTCCAAAGCAGCTTAAACGAATATGCCGATGCGGTGAATAATCCTGTGGGAAACACTGGCATAGATCCTTTTCGGGCCTACGGAGAGCTTCTGCGGATTCGGAACAATGCCGGAGAATCTGCCAGTTCGCTTACTCGACTTGAAATAGACGGCATCGATTCATGGTCACGTTCAGAATACGTAGAGAAAAGGGATGTCGTAAAGAGCCTTCAGAACGCCCTTCGGGAAATCGGAACGCTCAAGAACCACGTATTTTGGGGGTCCCAGATCCGGGACGTGATGAACTATGGAATGGACTCGTTACGCGACAAAATCCGCTCAGCGGAACAGTCATTGGATGTTTTGGATAACGCATCTATGGCTCTCTCCGATGCCATGCACCTGAACGCTCCTAAAGACACCGCTCAGACCGAGATAATTCTGTCCACGGCCAAGCACACAGCTGACGCACCCGACATCTCTGGCATTGTTCTTAAAGGGTCGAAATGGAGAGACAACAGGGACGACTTAAAATTCCTAAGAGATGTTGGCGCCAAATGGGCCGGGAGAAATTTCCTAAAAGTCCTGTCCCCCGGATACTACAGGGCTAAAAAGCAAATAGCGGCCTTGGCGCCGGTTGCGAGTGGAGCTCTGGGACGACAGTGGAGCGAGAAAGAACCCGATTGGGATGGGGTTGTTCGAGTCATAGATTGGGCTCTGGAACTGTTCGATGGAATCGACAACGATAGGATTGACCCAGGAATCGTTAACTCCCTGGTTGACGGATTGGACATCGACCGCATCATGGAGTTAACGCCTCGTTGCAGCGACCTGCTAGAGCAACATCTAAATCGTTCAATAGAACTTTTGGACTCCCTCCAAATGGACACTGAGAAGCGATTCGGCAGTCCTGACGGGTTTATACAATTGCCCTATATCATGCAACGCCGCATCCTTAATAACTGGTCGGACGGAATCGATGAAATCCATGACGTTTCAAGAGTAAACAACACCCTTGCAGTTGCTAAAGAGGCAGGACTCCATGCCGTCGCAAATCTTGCTGAGGAATGGGCAAAGCCATCCCAACAGTTATTGGACCTTTTTGAATTCACACGGTATGAACTTATCGTGAGGCGCGCTTTCGGCGAACGGCCTGCACTGCGAAATTTCCAAGGCTCCAACCACGACTCTAGTATCGACCGGTTTCGCGAACTGGACCAAAGCACACTGGACCACAACCGCATAAAAGCGCTCCACGTTCATTGGGAAGCTCTTCCCAAGCATGACGCAGCAGGCCAACTAGGGGTCTTGAGAAGGGAATTCGAGAAACGGAGGAGGCATCTCCCGATTCGGCGTTTGATACAACAGGCAGGAAACGCTATTCAGGCAATCAAACCGGTGTTCATGATGAGCCCACTATCTATCGCAACCTACTTAGAGCCTGGAAGCGTCAAATTCGATCTCGTCGTATTTGACGAGGCCAGCCAAGTCAAGCCAGCTGACGCTTTGAACGCTTTGGTCAGGGCTGAACAAGCTGTGGTTGTGGGAGACGATAAACAGTTGCCGCCGACCAGCTTCTTTGATTCTGTCACGAATGATGACAACGACGTTGACCTAGATGTAAACGTAACAAAAGACATAGAGAGCATATTGGGACTAATGCGGTCACAAAGCTGTCCCTCCAGAATGTTACGGTGGCATTACAGGAGCCGACATGAATCGTTGATCGCGGTGTCCAATCGCGAATTCTATGGCAATGAACTATTCGTGTTTTCCAGCCCCGACGCCAATAGGCAAGAGGTCGGGTTGCGATACCACCATATCCCAGACTCGGTCTATGATCGGAGCAGAAGCCGAAAGAATCGCATTGAAGCTTCAGAGGTCGCGAAAGCCGTCATGTTACATGCCCGACAGTGTCCAGACCTGACGTTGGGCGTTGCCGCGTTCAGCAATGCCCAGGCTGAGGCCATCGAGGACGATCTGGAGATGCTGCGAAAACAGGACATATCTTGCGAGCCGTTCTTCGCAGCCCACCCGGAGGAACCTTTCTTTGTAAAAAACCTGGAGAACGTCCAAGGCGACGAGAGGGACGTGATCTTTATAAGCGTTGGATACGGACGCGACGCTAATGGGCAGGTCGCGATGAACTTCGGGCCTTTGAACAAAGACGGAGGAGAAAGACGCCTGAACGTCATTATATCCAGGGCAAGGTCGCGGTGCCATGTTTTCACAAATCTAGGCCCCGATGACATTGATCTAAGCAGGACCCAGTCACGAGGCGTACACGCGTTCAAGACGTTCCTGGCTTACGCTAAGTCAGGAGAACTACCGGCGGATATGCCGGTGGAGTCAGAACGCGATGTTGATTCCCCATTCCAGCGAGAGGTCGCCACCATGCTACGCGGGCAGGGGTATGAGGTTCATGAGGAGGTCGCTTCGGGAGGCAAGTTTGTCGATATAGCCGTAGTGGATCCTGTCCGTCCAGGCCGTTATCTACTTGGGATTGAATGTGACGGCGCTTCCTATCACAGTTCTAGGTCTGCAAGGGAAAGAGACAAGATCAGGGAGCGCCACCTTCAGAACCTAGGATGGACTCTGCACCGAATATGGAGCACCGACTGGTTCCGTAACCCGGAACGCGAATTGAATCGAGCTGTTGAAGCGATCGAGAACGCGAAAGAGAGGCAACCCTCAACGGCTTCACACCAGCAAATATCTCGGCCAGAGATTCACCGAGCCGACCAGCGGGAAATGACTAGAGGCTTGGACATACCTCTATACGAATTGGCAAGACCCCATGTAGACCTTGACGTCTATGAGTTGCATGACGTCCCACAACGTTTGTTGCGTGAGCCTATTTTCGAGATTGTCCGTGTTGAGGGACCGGTCCACGTAAGCGAGAGCGTTCGAAGAATCAGAGAAGCTGCGGGACTCGCGAGAAGCGGCCGTAGGATTCAGGAAAATCTTGCACATGCGATACATAGTGCTGTACGGAGCGGCGCGATAGTCCAAAAGGGCGAGTTCCTATGGCCCCCTACGATGGACAAACCTGTCGTTCGTGACAGGAGTCGTGTTCCTGCTCTTAGGAAGATAGACTTAATCCCGCCAGAGGAGATAGCCGAGGCTGTCAGAATGGTCGTGGAGCGCTCCTACGGAATAGACAGGGCGGACGCGGCGACAGAGGCCGCAAGACTCTTGGGGTTCAAGAGTGTGTCCGATAACACTAGAAGAAATGTTGATTCGGTGATTCAAGGGTTGATCGATACAAGTGAACTAGAAAGCGATAACGACCACCTGACTCTGCGTTAGGCGCCTTCGAGGCCCGCCACACCATAACCTAGGGCTTGGGCCGTTCTCTGCAACAACGGCAGAGGATGCCGTGAACCGTTGAAGAATCCCTACTTCGGCGTCAGAATGGTCATCACCAAATCCGGCGTCTATTCACCATGTCCCACTTCACAAGGATGACACCAGAGGGTATTTTATTGGGGAACAATACATTAGAGTAACCGGAAGGTTCCCAAGGGATTTGGGACCGTAGCTTGAAAAACTTTGTGGCTTTGCCGGGGGTCTGATTAGCCCTAACGTAAACCACAAATATTCGTGCGTGACTTGGGGGTGTGGTGACGGGCAACTTTCACGACCTGGCCTTTACGGCCAACCGCGAAGCTCCACTCCATCGGTGGGTACCATGGATCGCCGGGTATTCGAAGACGTTCGTCGAGGAAGCGTTAGGTCGCCATGCCACGGCCGAAAGCGTAGTTCTCGATCCGTTTGCCGGTGTCGGGACTACGCTGATTGAAGCCGACCTCGCTGGGCATGAGGCAATCGGCTTTGAAATCAACCCCTACGCAACGTTCGCAGCTCGAACCAAGCTGACGGCGCACCGTATTGATTCCAGTAGGCTCCGCGAGGCCATCGGCGCACTCTGGTCCTTCGGACGTAAGGTGAGTGCTAACGGCGTCGAGCCTCACACGGCTCCACCAGCGGGATTTCGCACAAGAACGCCGTTCTATAGTCCCAAGGTGCTTCGGAAAGTCTTATTAACTCTGGATTTCATTGACCAGGACCTAGACCCCCGCCTGTCGGAGGTTTTCCAGCTAGCGTTTGCTTCAACTATGGTGCAATACTCGAACTACTCCTACGAGCCCAGCTTGGGGCGGAAATCGACAGCGCGGCGCCCTGACGTGACGGACTTTCCTGTCATCGAGACTGTGGCGGAGAAGTTGTCCCAGATGGCCGATGACGCCGACTGGTATCGGCACACGCGTGTAAGGAACCAGCGAAGGGACGGGCGAGTAATCGCTCAATCGTTCTTTGACGGCTATCGAAATCTGCTGGCGGGAAGCGTGGACTTGATAGTGACTTCACCCCCATACCTGAACAACTACCACTATAACCGGAACACCCGACCTCATCTCTACTGGCTAGGATTGTGCAACACCACGCAAGACCTGAAACACCTTGAATACATGAATTTCGGAACCTATTGGCAGAACGCAAGAGAGCTTGACAACGTGGAATTGGACCCGCTGGCCTACGATGAGGAGATTGAGGACAGTATTGCTGAAATACGCCGGAAAAACCCTGAAAAAGGCATCTATGGTGGACGGGGATGGGCAAACTATGCTGCGTTGTACTTCAACGATTGTGCACGGTTTCTAAATGGCGCTAGATGGTGTCTACGTTCGGGCGGCACCGCTCTGGTCGTGATAGGGAACAGCATTCTCCAAGGGGTGCCCATTCCTACCGACCGGTTTCTTGCGACGATTGCCGAACGATGCGGGCTGGAAACCGTAGACATTCATAGACCACGGCACAAAAGGGTCGGCAACAGCATCGTTGACTCTCGTGTACCCGGCAGTGGCCGCCTCTACGAATCGGTTGTGGAACTGAAATCATGACGACTCTCTACGACCCACTGACCTATGACAACCTCATGGCCGGCCTGGTACTGTACTTCATGAAGCAGAACAAGGTCCGGTTGGACCAAGCATCAGGCATAGAAGGCCCCGGAATATATTCGCTGTACTTTTCGGGGACTTTGCCCATCTACGCACCTATCGCCAACAGCGAGAGCCCCATTTACGTCGGGAAGGCCATTCCACCCGGATCCCGCAAAGGGGACACGGTCAACGTTAACACCCCCAGTCTACAACGTCGTATTACGGAACATGCTAAGTCCATCGCTCAAGCTGAAAACCTGGATACAGCCGAGTTCTGGTGTCGCCATCTGGCGGTACAGCCGGTTTGGATTACCCTTGCGGAACGGTTCTTGATAGACTATTTCCGCCCGGTGTGGAATCTCAGTCTGGATGGGTTCGGTGACCACGATCCAGGCAGCGGTAGGCGGAACAGCGAGCGAAGTTGGTGGGACACAATGCACCCGGGTCGATCTTGGGCGTCGAATTTGCGGGCTGTCAAGACAACAAGCGGTTCGACGGATCGGGTCAACGATTTTTGGTACGCTAACCAGACAGCACAAAGCAACGATTAGTAGGGACAGGAGGTCCCCACCCAATCGACGATTTGGGACCGCCCGTCACCGACTGCGTCACACCATAACCTAGGCTCTGGCCCTAGGGGCGGGGCGGGGTATGAACCGCCAGGGGAACAGGGCCCAGGTGTATCCTTCGAGCATCCGTTCCAGCGCCGCTTTGGCGCCGCCCACCACGGGATTGCCGTGGCCTACGCACACCGTGTCGAAGTCCAGCGCTGCGATCCGGTCGATTGACCCGCGGTATGCACCGAAGTCGGTGCCCGGAAACTGCACCGGACGGTGAAAACTCTTTCCGTCAGCGATGAGCATGTCTCCCGCAATGAGGACTCCGCGCTTTTCGTCCAGAAAACAAACACTGCCCGGCGTATGCCCAGGTGTGTGCAGGACTTTGACCCCATCCAGGACGGAAAGTTCGGCCCCATCGTCCAGCCGGCCTTGTGCTTGGATTCTACTCAGTAGGGGCAGGTTCCCCGGCAAGGAAATGAGCTGACCGGGATAATGAAGCGCCCTGCCTGAGCCGCCGCTCAGGGTGTCGTCGTCATGGACAAGGACCTCGACGGCCGAATCGCCGAACAAGGCGCGAATGCTTCCCGTATGGTCGGGGTGGGAGTGGGTGAGAACAACCTGCTGCACGTCAGAGACGGTGCGTCCGATGGACTCGATGTATCGGCGAATCTTGCCCGCATTGAAGGGCAGGGCCGCGTCCACCAGAGTCAGGGAGTCCGAGTCGACCAGGAGATAGACGTTGCCGCCCCACGTGCCGTCCACTTTATGAATCCCCGGGACGACCTCCACAGAGCTACTCCAGATCCATGTCGCCGCTTTTCCCCCCGCGTTTACGAAGGAGCCGGACGTCCTGGATGCGCATAGCCCTGTCCACCGACTTGCACATGTCGTATATGGTCAGGGCAGCCACGGACACGGCTGTAAGAGCTTCCATCTCCACCCCCGTCTTGTGGGAGGTCCTGACTGCGGCGGTTATGTTGACCCCTCCCCGTTCCTCGTCCAGTTCCAGGTCCACACTGATGTTGTCGAGGGGGATGGGATGGCACAGTGGAATCAGGCTGGAGGTCTGCTTGCCACCCATTATTCCGGCAATGCGGGCCACGGTGAGCACGTCCCCCTTCTTCATCAACCCTTCCCTGATCAGGCGCAACGTGTCAGGTTTCATCGAGACGAATCCCCCGGCCACCGCCTCCCGGTCAGTGACGGGCTTGTCTCCAACGTCGACCATAGAGGCGGCTCCTTGGGAGTCCAGGTGAGTCAGCCTTGACCCATCGCCAGTTGTAATTTCCGCTCTATCGTCCGCATCCATGCTCATGCCCTCAACCAGTGTATCCAGAGTCGGCTGGCAACCCCTTCATCTTCGCGGACCCGACGGCCAGACTGTCGCACCGCTCGTTCTCCTTGTTGCCTGAGTGTCCCTTGACCCACTTGAACGTAACTTCGTGCTTGCCGCACAGGTCCAGCATCTTGTCCCAGAGGTCAGGGTTGAGGGCCTTCTCGCCCTTGGAGTTGCGCTTCCATCCGTTGGTTTTCCAGCGTTTAGCCCAGCCTTTGCTGATGGCGTTGACCACGTATTGGGAATCGCTGTAGAGGCTGACCGAACACGGCTCCTGAAGCTCCTCGAGGCCTACTATCACGGCCACAATCTCCATGCGGTTGTTGGTGGTCAGTCGGAAGCCTCCTGAAAGCTCTTTGCGATGCTGCCCATAGAGCAGGACTACGCCGTATCCGCCGGGACCCGGATTGCCCAGACAAGCGCCGTCGGTGTAGATGTCCACGTGCTTGTCCGTGAGGGCGTTCACTCCACCTAGCCTCCGATTTGGTACATTTCTATCTTGCGGGGGGCGGACTCCAGACCAGTAAACTCGGTGCGCAGTTCCGAATAGCGGTCCTCTCGGAGCCGCCAGATTCCAGCAATGACGTCTCTCAGCTGGTCGTCAGAGGCGCCGTCTCTGATGGGCCCGCGCAGGTCGGTCCCCTGGCTCGCGAAAAGGCAGGTGAAGAGCTTGCCGTCGGTGGAGAGGCGGGCGCGGGTGCAGTCGCCACAGAAGGGCTGAGTCACCGATGCAATGACCCCTATTTCGCCGGAACCGTCGGTGTAACGGTAACGGTTCGCCACCTCACCCACGTAGTTGGCCTCGACCGGTTCCAAAGGCATCTCGGCATTTATCGTGGCGACGATTTCGCTTGCAGGCGTGACCTGGTCCATCTTCCAACCGTTCAGGTTGCCCACGTCCATGTATTCGATGAACCTGACTATGTGGCCTGTTCCCTTGAAACGCCGCGCGAGGTCCACGACTGTATAGTCGTTGACGCCCTTTTGGACCACGGCGTTTATCTTGATGGGACTGAGTCCGGCCTTCTCGGCGGCGGCTATCCCCTCCAGCACCCTCTCAGTGCCGTAGTTGCGGCCGTTCATGGCCTTGAAGACCTCTTCGTCCAGGGAGTCCAGGGACACGGTGATGCGCTGGAGTCCAGCGTCTTTCAAGGCTTGCGCTTGCTGGGCCAGCAGATAGCCATTGGTGGTCAGGGTGAGATCATCGATGCCGTCGACGCCCGAAAGCAGGTCGACTAGACGCTCCAACCCGTTGCGGACCAGCGGCTCGCCGCCGGTGAGCCTGAGCTTATTGACCCCTAGCTGCGCAAAAATGGCGGCGAGGCGGGCAATCTCCTCGAAGTCCAGCAGCTCGCTGCGTTCCAGAAACTGGTAGCGCTCACCGTATATCTCGGCGGGCATACAGTATGGGCAGCGGAAGTTGCACCGGTCCGTGACGGAGATACGCAGGTCCCTAACCGGGCGTCCCAGCTTGTCCTTGACGAGAGAGTCGGTTTTACGTCCGGTCTGTGTCATGGTCTTACGAAAGTTTCCTGTGACGTTAAAGCCATGGATTTCAAGAGGCCGGCAGCTTTTCGAGCGGCCTGGCCCCGATGGCTAAGCAGGTTTTTCTCTTCCAGGGACAGTTCGGCGGTGGTCTTACCCAGGTGCGGCAGAAAGAACACGGGGTCGTAGCCGAACCCATTGGCTCCTTTGGGCTCGTACTGGATAACTCCCTCAACTACGCCATTCACCATACCAAAGTCCTCAGACGGCGACAGTATCGATATGACGCACCGGAACCGGCCCGCGCGCTTCTCCCAAGGCACGTCTTTCATGTTCTTCAGAAGCAGCTCCACTCTGTCCTCGTCGGTGAGGCCGGGGCCTCCATAGCGGGCCGAGTGTACACCCGGTTCGCCGGACAGGGCGTCCACCTCCAGGCCCGAATCGTCGGCCAGGGTCAGCAGTCCCGTCAATGAGGCATAGAAGGACGCCTTCAGGCGGGCGTTCTCCTCGAAGGTGGCACCCGTTTCCTCCACCTCATCAGCGACCCCTTCATCATCCAGGGAGGTCAACCGGAAGGGGACGCCGTCGAGCAGCTCCCTCAACTCGACCATCTTGCCGGGATTCCGCGTGGCCACCAGCAGCTTAGAAAGATTCGTTTCGGTCATGCCTCAGAAATGCCTTGATTGTACTTGCCGATGTGTCATTCATGTTCGTGGATTATAGCGCCTGTACCCCCTCTCCCTCGGGGAGAGGGTTGGGGTGAGGGCAGTTGGGTCATCCTCTTCAAGGTCTGGCTTGAATACTCCCTCGGTTCCCCCTCATCCCTACCTTCTCCCGCCAGGGGAGAAGGGGAAGTCGCCGCCAATTCTCATAGTAACGGTGGCCTGGGTCTTAAGAGGCTCCAAGTAATTGTATTACCTGAGCAGGCGTCGGGTAAAGTTTGAGGCCCGCCGGTTGGGGCGGGCCTCGTGCTCGTTGTGCCTAAATTCGGGGGCGGGGTTAGTCGGCGGTGGCCCGCTCGGGGATGGGGGCCTCCTCCTTGCCGTTGCGGAAACCGAACCGCTCCTCCAGGTTTCCGACGGTGGTGCGGAACCCGCCGTACTCCAACTCCGTGTAGGGCAGCATGGCAGGCCCTGACCAACCCTGGCTCCGCATCTCAAGCCCCTTCTCCTGGGCGCGGGTCCTGACCAGGTCCCAGGCCGGGTTGTCGAAGAAGTCAATGTAGGAACCGGAGAATTTGCCCTCGCCGTTCAGTGAGAACCCGACGCAAGAAACCAGCGGCAGGCAGTAGATGCCCGTGACCGCGGTGTTTATGGGAACCGGCATCAGAGGCATGTTGTGGGACCCGCGAGCGTCTCCGCCGATGAAGTGGGCCTTGGCGTAAGGCGAACTCAGCTCCTCTGGCGCCGGGAAGATGCCCTGGTTGCGCACGATTGCCACCGGGTCATCCTTCCCCGTGTAGCTGCCGGCGATGTTGTGCAGCCGGGTGGCCGAGATGGACACGGCTCGCTGGTCGTGGGTCCTGGAGTAGATGCCGTCTATGCCGAACCGCTCGTTGTCCCGGAGCAACGCAGATATGTGGTAGTAGTCTTCCGGGGCGTTCAGCTTGATGATGCTGTCGCCGCCGACGTTGTTCATGTCGATGATGTGGAAGGTGAACCCCTTGATCATGTTGGGCAGCATAAGGCCCGCACAGTACATGGGGTCCGCGAAGCCCAGGAACATGGGCAGGTTGTAGGCGCCGGGGCCGCACTTGTCGGCAGCCAGCACCATGAAGGACTCGGCTGGCCTGACCCTGTTGGTCTTTACGGGGTCGTGGTCGAACTCAACTTCCGCCACAGCCGGACCGGCTCCCCGGATGTTTCCTGACGGTGCGTCCACCAGCAGGTCCTGCCCCGCTCCGTAGAGGCCGTGTTTGGACGCGATGGCAGTGGCTTCCAGGAAGGAGTTCCAAGCGAACTGGTGCACGTCGGTGTCGTCAGCGCCTCGAGTGTGGGAGCAGATGATGGCTATGTCGTCGCCGGTGTGGCACACAAAGGAGTCAATCAGCAGCCCGCTGCTTTCGGCGGACCGAGCAGCGGACCGGACAGCGTCCATCATCTCTTCGATAGGTTTGGTGTGGCCGCCCACGGAGCCGACGTCTGCCTTGAGAACGGAAAGGGTGATTTTCATTCCACCACCTCCACTGCCTGACTAAGGTTTTTGATGCTCTAACAAGGGCCGCTCTACCGTATGTCAGAGGTCCCTGAAAGCCAAGGTCAGTCTAGCAAACGAGGCGGGCGGGTGTCAAAAACCGCATCCATCTCCAAAAGGGCATGGCTGGCCGACATCGTCAATGTCACGAACGGGTTTCGACTAATCCCAGCAGCGGTCATGCGGGAGGCGCCGAACCTGGGCGCCGTCCACCCAACCCTGCCTACGGCCAGGACTACGGGTCGCAAACCGGAAGGCCAAGCTCAGCCACCTCATCGTCCGTCAACAGGTCACATAAACGCTCGGGTATGCATCCGGCGAACTGATTGCCGATAACCACATCGGGTTCCGGGAACCCAGGAGGCGAATTCACACGAAGGACTTCACCGCCGAGGGCCAGCCTTTCCAGATCGGGAAGATCGCCCAGCTCGGCCGGTATCTCACCTCTCAGGTTGTTGTGGTCGAGGTACAGGTCTTCCAAGTTCGTAAGGTTGCCCAACTCCCGCGGTATCTCTCCGCTCAGGTTGTTCAAAGAGAGGTCCAGCTCTTCCAGCTCGGTGAGGTTGCCTAACGCCGAAGGTATCTCGCCACTCAGGTTGTTGAGGGCCAGAGACAGAACTTCCAGGCTGGTGAGACCGCCCAATTCTGGCGGCAGTTCCCCACCCAGGTTGTTGTCGTCAAGGGACAGAGAAACGACCCGCCCGTCTCCGTCAGTGATGACGCCGTACCAGTCTCCAATGGGGGCGTCGCTCAACCAACCCTCGTTGTCTTCCCAGTCCGGGCCTTCGGTGGCATGGTAGAAGACAACCAGCGCCTCCCTGTCCGAGGCCGATGGGGACGTCATTGTCCGTTCCTTCTCGGCGGCGAGATAGGTGAAGCCATTGGCGCGGTCCTGTGAATGTGGAAAACGATCAGCGCCCTTGTCCGTATCAGGGCGCTAATAGCCCCAGGAGGGGGTGTATTCGCCGTAGACTTCCCTGAACACGTCCATCGTCTCACCGAGGGTGGCGTAGGCTTTTACCGCATCCAGGAGATAGGGCATGACGTTTTCCGAGTCACGGGCCGCCCGCTCCAAGTCTCTCAGCCTTTCCTTGACTTCCCGGTCGTCACGGCGGCGGCGCACGTCGTTGAGGCGCGTCAGGTGGCGTTCCTCGCTTTCGCGGTCCACGCGAAGCAGGGGGATTTCAAGAACGTCGTCGTTGACGTACTCATTCACGCCCACAGTCACTCGCTCACCCCTGTCCATCTCCCTTTGGAGCCGGTATGCGGCCTCGGCAATCTCCCTCTGGAGATAACCCGTTTCCAGGGCCGGAAGCACGCCTCCGATGTCCTCTATGCTGCGGAAGTATTCGTAGGCGCCGGCCTCAACGCGCTGGGTAAGCTCTTCCAGGAAGTAGCTGCCGCCCAGCGGGTCAACTGCGTCGGTTACACCTGTTTCGTGAGCGACGATTTGCTGGGTCCGCAGGGCCACCAGCGCAGCCTTATCCGAGGGCAACGCCCATGCCTCGTCAGCAGAATTAGTGTGCAGCGACTGGACTCCGCCCAGCGCAGCCGCCAGCGTCTGGAGCGCGACCCGCGAGTAGTTGTTCTCCGGCTGCTGGGCCGTGAGGGTCCATCCCGCCGTCTGGGCGTGGGTGCGCATCCACCACGACCGGGGGTTCTTGGCGCCAAAAGTATCACGCATCTCCTGGGCCCAAATCTTCCTGGCCGCACGGAGCTTGGCGATTTCCTCGAAGAAGTAGTTGTCCACGTTGAAGAAGAAGCTCAAGCGCGGGGCGAAGTCGTCCACGTCCATGCCCCGGTCCAGGCACCAGCGGACGTACTCGAATCCGTCGGCCATGGTGAAGGCCAGTTCCTGGATCGCCGTGGCCCCGGCCTCACGGATGTGGTATCCCGAAATGGATATGGGGTTCCAGAGGGGCAGGTGGTTGGTCGCGAACTCCACGGTGTCCACCACCAGCTTCATGGACGGCTCAGGAGGGAAGATGTACTCGTTCTGGGCGATGTATTCCTTGAGTATGTCGTTCTGGAGGGTCCCGCCCACCTTGTTTAGAGGAACTCCCTGCTTCTCGGCCACAGCTATGTACATGGCCCAGATGATGGCTGCCGGGCTGTTGATGGTCATGGAAGTCGTAATTCGGTCGAGGGGAATTGAGTCGAACAGGATTTCCATGTCCGCCAGGGATGACACCGCCACGCCGCACTTGCCGAATTCTCCAGCGGCCTGGGGAGCGTCGGTGTCGTAGCCATACAGGGTGGGCATGTCAAAGGCCGTGGACAGGCCGGTCTGGCCGTTCTCCAGAAGATACTTGAACCTTGCGTTGGTCTCCTCGGCGGCGCCGTAACCGGCAAACATGCGCATGGTCCACAGCCGGCTGCGGTACCCGGTGGGGTGGATGCCCCTAACGAACGGGAACTCTCCCGGAGGATTGGGCTCAGGCGTGTTCTCCTGACCGGTGTAGAAAGTCTCTATGGGTATTTGGGAAGGAGAGGTGAATCTCTCTTTCCGTGGCGAAGACATGTCGTTTTCCTTAGAGCTAGACAATGAACACCTGCACGTTAGCTTTGGAGCCAGTCTATCAGTGGGCTGATGGAGCGTCAATTTTGGGGGTGTTCCGGATGGTCTTTCAGGCGAACGACGGAATCGAGACTCAGGCCCCTCGACTCCGGCCTTCGCCGGAGAGACGAAGTGTGATTGGCGCCGAACCAACCAGCTTGGAGGTAAAATGCTTTAAGAGTCGCCTTCGCGAGGTTTGCCTACCACTTGCTTCACCCGCTTTTCCAGGTCGGAGCGGGGCATCATCAGATAGCGGCCGCATCCCTGGCATTTCAGCCCAATGTCGGCGCCGAGCCGGGTCACTTCCCATTCGTAGCTGCCGCAGGGATGGCCTTTCTTCAGACGCAGGAGGTCGCCGAGCCTGAGTTCTAGGACCATCCCAGCCCCGCTTCAGTCAGAGCGGCGTTGATCCCGTCCCTGAGGTTGCCAGCTTCCTTGCGGGCGGCCTCGGCGTAGTCCTTTCCCGTGGAAGCGTAGATAACCCCGCGAGAAGAGTTGATGACGGCCCTGCGTCCGTGGGAGTCCACACCGTTGAGAGTCGCGTCCCTGACGTCACCTCCCTGGGACCCAACCCCTGGTATGAGAAACGGTATATCGGGGCACATCTCTCTAAGCTGTTTCATCTCGCCGGGATAGGTGGCTCCCACCACCAGACCTACATTCCCTGCCGAGGACCACTCGACCGTTCGACCCGCCAGCTCCCGGTAGACAGGCTCACCCGATTCTTCCCATTCCAGATCCTGGAAGTCTCCAGCCCCGGGATTGGAGCTGCGGCACCATATGAAGACTCCCCGGTCGCGGTATTCCAGGAAGGGCCGGACGGTGTCGCCGCCTCCATAGGCATTTACGGTGGCAGCGTCAAAACCCCAAACGTCAAACATCGCCCTGGCATAAGCCTCCGCTGAGGCTCCTACGTCGCCCCGTTTGGCGTCACCGATTATGACTGCGTCAGGGGCGCTTTCTTTGATATGGGCGACTGTGCGCTCCAGGGCCTTCAGCCCCTCTATGCCCATAGCCTCATAGAAGGAGAGGTTGGGTTTATATGCGCACACCAGGTCGGAGGTGGAATCTACGATGGCCCGGTTGAACTCGGCAGCATCGGCCACCGGCATCCGGGCGGGGTCGGGGTCTAGCCCTACGCACAGCAGGCTCTGGTTGGCACGGCAGGCGTGGTCTAGCTTTTGCAGGAACTTCGACACTGTATGATTCCCCTATCCAGTCGAGTCTAGCAACCGGTCAGACGCCGGTCAACGGCTTTGGCGGCGCCCTTCATGCCGGGCGGTGCGCTTCTATCCAGCCTCACGGTGTGATGGTAGCATGAAGCTGCCAGGGACGGATATGAATTACGACAGGTTGATAGAGGGGCGGTTTCTCCGCAGGTTGAACCGGTTTGCGGGGTTGGTGGACGTGGACGGCAGCGAAACCCTGGTCCACATCGCCAACTCAGGCCGGATGAAGGAACTGCTCGTGGAGGGTTTCCGCGTGTTGCTGAAACCCGCCGCCGGAACTCACCGGAAGACAGGCTACGACCTCGCCCTCGTAGACCTTGGCCACACGCTCTGCTCCTCCGACGCCCGGCTGCCCAACTTCCTCCTCCACGAGGCCCTTGTCGAAGGCCGGCTGGAGGAATTCGAAGGCTACACCGATATTGCCCGCGAACGCACTTTCGAGGATTCCCGGCTGGACTTGGTTTTGAGCGGCCCTTCCGGAGTTTGTTACATCGAAGCCAAGTCCGTGACCCTCGTGGTGGACGGAGTGGGCCTTTTCCCTGATGCGCCAACAGTGCGCGGCGCCAAGCACGTGGGCACTTTGGCCAAGGCGGTTGAACAAGGGCACAGGGCAGCCGCGGTCTTCGTGGTGCAACGAGAAGATGCCTCGGCCCTGACGCCTCACGACATCGCGGACCCTGCGTTCGGCGCAGCTTTGAGACGCGCCATTGAGAAGGGCGTAGAAGCCTATGCCTACCGCTGTCGCGTTTCTCAGGATGAGATAGTCCTGTCGGACGCTATCCCTGTGCACCTTTGAGAGGGCTTTGCTCAATCCGTGTGCGGTCCCGTCACAGAGACCCTTAGACCCCATCTCAATCTTCCCCCTTGAATGGGGAAGAGGTCCTGCAAGGGTTCTGTGAGGGCGGGCTAGTGGGCGCGGCGTCCCTGGAATTCCTTCTCTGTGGTTTCCGCTTCCACCTGGTAGTAGTCAGGTAAGCTGATAAGGTCCTCCACTTCCGCCCGGCGCCAGACCACGTCCGCCGCGCTGATGCCCGTAAGTCCGGTATCCCGCAGGCTTGTGTAGACCTCTATGAGACCCTTGGCGGCGGCGATGATGGGAGTGGTGGCGTAGATGATTATCTGGTACCCCAGGTCGGTGTACTCCTGGACGGATATGTCGTCAGCGCCCGCGATGACCAGCAACGGAACGTCCGGCACGCCCTTTCGGAAGGTTGCCAGGTCCTCCGCAGCTTTGACGCCCCTGGGCATGACAGCGTCGACGCCCAAGTCCCTCATGGCCAGGCCCCTGGCGATGGCCTCGTCCATGTCCCCTTCCACGGCTGTGAAGGCGTCGGTGCGCCCGATAATCAGGAAATCAGGGTTGCTGCGCGCTCTGAGGGCGTATTCCATTTTCTGCAGGAACTCGTCCCTGGGAACTATGTGCTCCAAACCAGCGTGATATGAGGCCCGTTTGGGGTAGACCTGGTCCTCGATGTGCATCCCAGCCAGCCCGGCGGCCTCGTAGGCCTTGACCGAGCGCATCGTGTGCACCGGGTCTCCGTAGCCCGCTCCCCCGTCCACAATGACCGGCAGGTCCACGGCGTCTGCCACTCGTTTGCCTACGTCAATTTGCTCGGTCATGGTCATAAGAGGCTCGGATACGGCGAGGTGCGCGCCCGACATGTAGCCTCCGGTATAGACGGCAGTGAAGCCCAGGGTCTGCACAACCCTGGCGCTGAACGGGTCGTAGGCCCCGGGAGCGACGATGGTCTCTCCCCTGGACAGTCTGGCTTTCAGATCGTTTTTGGCTGGCATGGGACGCCTCCTTGTGGCCATTTTAGGCACGAAGCCATATTAGGCGCCGAGGCGGGCGAGGTCAAGGGAACTGCAAGGGAGAGCAGCCGCTAAAGACATGGTATAATTCTGACTGCTAAAAAACATTCAATCAGTCCACCCGGAGGTAAAAGTGGCCTCAGCGCTTGATGGAATAAAGGTAATCGACATCACCCGGACCCTGGCCGGACCCTTCTGCACCATGTTCCTGGGCGACATGGGCGCCGACGTAATCAAGGTGGAGGAACCCGGCCACGGCGACGAGACCAGGAACTGGACTCCCTTCTGGAACGACGTGGGCACCCAGTTTCTTGCCTTCAACCGGAACAAACGCAGCTTGACCCTCAACCTGAAAGATCAAAGGTCTGTCCAGATATTCAAGGACCTGGCCAAGGACGCCGACGTGATGCTGGAGTCTCTGCGCACCGGCACCGCCGACCGCATGGGCCTGGGGTACGACGTGATAAGCGAGCTGAACCCCCGCATTGTGTACTGCTCCGTTTCGGGCTACGGGCGAACGGGGCCTTTAGCCGACAAGCCGGGCTACGACCTCATCATCCAAGGGTACAGCGGCTTGATGAGCACCACCGGAGAGCCGGACGGTCCCCCGCTGCGCACGGGATACTCGCTGGTGGACCTGTTCACCGGCATGATGGCCTACGGCTCCATCGTCACCGCGTTGTACAACCGTGAACACACTGGAAAGGGCCAATACGTAGAGGCGTCCCTGCTGGAAGGTCAGGTGGCAGTGATGAGCTACCACGCCGTGGGATACCTGGCGACGGGCCGCGTCCCCGGCAGGCTTGGCTCAGGACACCCAAGCCTGGTGCCGTACCAGGCGTTTCCGTCGTCAGACGGATTCTTCATCATCGGGTGCGGCAACGACGGCCTCTGGCGGCGGCTCTGCCCGGCCATAGGACGGGAAGACCTGATGGACGATCCCAAGTTCCAGACCAACACTCTCCGGGTGGAGAACAGGGCCGAAATCGTCTCCATACTCAGTGAGCACACAAAGTCCAAGACCACTGCCGAGTGGGTGGAAATCATCACGGAGGCCGGAGTGCCAGTGGGTCCCATCAACCGGGTGTCCGATGTGGTGGTGGACCCGCAGGTGTTGGCCCGCGAAATGATGGTCGACCTGCCCCATCCCAGGGTGCCGGACCTGAAGGTCCCCGGAAACCCGCTCAAGCTCTACGACACTCCTCCCAACTACCGCCGCCGCCCGCCGGAACACGGTGAGCACAACGAGGAGATACTGACCGACCTGGGATACAGCAAGGAAGACCTCGCCAAGCTGAAGGAAGAGGGCGCCATCTAACGTCACGCCAGCCCGGCGTCCTGTACGACCTGAAGCAAGGCTTTGTGAAATAAGGAACCCATCAGCCCGGTGCTATGCGGTCCCATATTCGGCTCTTCGTCGCGTTAAGCCTCGTCCTTGCATTGGCTCTTCCAGCCTGCGGCTCTGACCGCGACAGTATATTGGTTTCCGCCGCCTCCAGCCTGACTGACGTCATGGAGGAGCTGGGGCAGAGGTTCGAGGAGCTGGAAGGAGTCGAGGTCCGATTTAACTTCGGCGGCTCGACGGCCTTGGCCCAGCAAATAGTCAAGGGCGCCCCCGTTGATGTCCTCCTGTCGGCTGGACCAACTCCCATGGACCGTCTGGAGACACTGGGGCTTTTGGCGGAGGGCACAAGGATTGACCTCCTGACCAACCGTCTGACACTGGCGACCCGCTCGGACGGCTTGACGGTGCAGTCAGATGAGAATACGGGCCGCTTGGACAATCTGCTGGAGCCGGATGGAGACTACCGGATTGCTATAGCGGACCCCGACTTGGCCCCTGCCGGGTCCTATGCTGAGGAAGCCTTGCGGAACCTGGGATACTGGAAAGGCCTGGAGGGGCGGCTTGTATACGGCCCTGACGTCCGGGCAGCCCTGGCCTACGTTCAAACCGGAGCCCTGGACTTCGGGATAGTCTACGCCACCGACGCTCTGGCCGCAGGTCTTGTCAGCGTCGCGGACATCCCCGCTGACAGCCACTCGTCCATACTCTACCCGGCGGCCCTGATAAATGACTCGGAGCGCCGCGACACCGCCGGGAGATTTTTGCAATTCCTGCAAAGCCCCGAGGGAGCGTCCCTGTTCGAACGTTGGGGATTCACCGGCGTGGAGTAGAATAGACCAGGGTCGAGCTTCGGAGGGGCCGTTCCGCTGATTCTCCGCCGCTCCAGCCCGACGCCGACCGTGAGGTTTCTATTTGTCAGCCGGTGAGCTTCAGATAATCGCGCTTTCGCTGCAAGTGGCCGCCGTGGGGACGGCGTTGGGATTCCCTGTGGCGCTTTGGATAGGGTGGCTGCTAGCCAAGTCCTCAATAAGGGGCAAGCCGATTATTGACACGCTGGTTTCCTTCCCTCTGGTGCTGCCTCCGGTGGTTACCGGTTACGTTCTGCTATTGGTCCTTGGCCCGGACGGACCCGTTGGCTGGGTCTTGGACAGGCTCTTCGGGGTGGACTTGGTGTTCACCTGGATTGCGGCGGCGCTGGCCGCAGGTCTGGTCGGGCTGCCCCTGATGGTGCGGACCATAGAGGTGGCTATGGCCGGAGTCGACCCGCGCCTGGAGATGGCCTCTCGCAGCCTGGGGGCCGGCTCCGTCAAGACCTTCTTACGGGTGACCGCGCCCCTGGCCCATAGGGGAATTCTGGCGGCCATACTGCTTGCTTTCGCCCGAGGGCTGGGTGAGTTCGGCGCCACCATCATGGTGGCAGGAAACATCCCAGGCCAGACCCAGACCATTCCTCTCTTGATATATAATCGGGTGCAGGTCGGTGACGAGGCTTCGGCCGTAAGAATGATAGTCGCGTCTCTGGTTCTGGCCTTGATTGCGTTGACGGCCCACCAGTTCCTTGTGCGGCGAGCCGCGGTATCCTGACGACGTTTGCTGGGCGTACTCCCACCATGAACGACACGACCCTCAGCCTGACCCTCCACAAGAGCTACCCTGGCTTCGATTTGAGCATCGACAGCCGGTTCGGCTCAGGCGTCACGGCAATTTTCGGGCCGTCCGGCAGCGGCAAGACCACCATCCTCAACGCCATCGCAGGACTCATCGACCCGGACGAAGGCGAAATCACACTGCGGGGTAAAACTCTGTTCTCTTCCGGTTCCGGCGTCAGCCTTGCTCCCGAACGCCGCCGGGTGGGCTATGTATTCCAGGACGGACTTCTGTTCCCTCACATGAGCGTCAGAGAAAACGTGATGTACGGCTATAACCAGACTCCCCCGGAAGGCCGCAACGTTGACCCTGAACATCTGGTGAATCTACTGGACCTCGACCGCCTGATGGACCGCCGCCCCAAGAACCTGTCCGCTGGAGAGCGGCAACGAGTGGCCTTGGCACGGGCCGTGGCCGCATCGCCTGAGTTGCTTCTCATGGACGAGCCTCTGGGGTCCCTGGACATTGCCCTACGGGGACGTGTGCTGCGATACCTGGGGGACCTTCATCGGAGCCTGGGAATGCCAATGGTGTACGTTTCCCACTCCATCTCTGAGGCACTGGCACTGGCCCATCAGGCTCTGGTGATTTCCAACGGACGCCAGCTGGCTTTCGACGAGCCCCGGAAAGTCCTGTTAGAGCCCTACGTCCACTCTCTAGTCCACCTGGGCAGTCTGGAAAACTTGCTGGACGTTCGAGTGACGGACAGCGGCCCGTCCAACGGCCTTACAACAGCGACTCTGGGCACAACCTCACTGAGACTCACCGGCCTTAGCGACTCGGTCTCTGTGGGGGATACACTGTCCATCGGAATACGAGCGGGGGACATAATCATCGCCGTGGATAGGCCGGAACGCATCAGCGCCCGGAACATTCTCAAGGGGCGGTTGGAGGCTATCCACCGGATAGACCACGACGTGCTGCTCTTCGCCGACGTGGGCGCGCCCTTGATGGCCCAAGTCACACCAGACGCTCTGGACTCACTGGGGCTGCAAGAGGGCCAGGACGTTTACCTGGTCATCAAGTCCAGCTCCATCATGGTGTTGGGCTAACCCTAACGCAAAGACGCAAGGGCGCAATGACGCAGAGGTTGTTCATTGACATTGTGCCATTGCGCTCTGCGGTGCCTTCCTTCTAACCTCTCCCCATGACTGAAAACGAGATCAGCCGGGAAATCGTCCGCTGCGCCCTTGAAGTTCACCGAACCCTTGGCGGTCCTGGACTGCTGGAAAGCGTCTACGAAGATGCGTTAGTCTGGGAATTTCGCCAAGCCGGACTGGCCGTAAGCCAACAGGTCTCGTTGCCCTTGGTCTACAAAGGAGTTGAACTATCCGCGCCGTTGAGGATTGACTTGGTTGTCAGTGACAAAGTGATAGTCGAATGCAAGTCGACTTCTAGATACAATCAAATATTTGAGGCCCAAACTCTGACGTATTTGCGCTTGTCGGGCATGAAGCTGGGCATGGTCATCAACTTCGGCGAGCGCGTGGTCAAGAACGGCATCCACCGAGTAGTCAACGGCCTCTAGCGGAGCAAGACCTCCAAACGCTGCCGCAGATCGCTGGCATTGCGCCATTGCGTCCTGGCGTCTTTGCGTTTCCGCATAGCCTGGTGATAATCTGTGCCTGTTTGACAGATGACAGACCTACGTCAGGAGGCCCCGATGCCCAAGCTCACCGGCTCCCACGTGCTCCTTCGCGCCCTCAAACTGGAGGGCGTCGACACCATTTTCACCATCGTCGGCGACACCATCCTGCCACTGGTGGACGCCTGCGCAGACGAGGGAATGAGGTTGGTGGACACCAGGCATGAAGCGGCTGCTATGCACATGGCCGACGGCTGGGCCAGGATAACCGGCCAGCCGGGCGTGGTCCTGGTTACGGGTGGACCCGGTTTCGCCAACGCCATATCCGCTTTGCCCAACATCTACACCTCCGAGTCTCCCGTCGTCCTGCTCACGGGTTCCGCAGAGCTGCCGGAGAAGGGAATGTACGCCTTCCAGGAAATTGACCAGGTTAGCCTGGCCTCGCCCGTAACCAAGGGATCGTGGCTGATTCACGACGCCAGCCGCATTCCCGACATGGCCGCCACCGCCTTCAGGACAGCGTTGTCGGGAAGACCCGGCCCCGTATGCCTGACCATGCCCATCGACATCCAAGAACAAGAACGCTCCGAAGAAGACCTCCCAAAGTATGGACCATCGGCGTACAGGAGCCCAGGCAAGCCCCAGGGCGATCCGTATATGGTGAAACAGGCTGTAGAACTGCTAGCGAACGCAAAGCGGCCTGTGGTTGTAGCGGCCAACGCGGCTCGTTATTCTCTGAATCCATCTACGCTCCGGGACTTCATCGAACACATGGGCATCCCAGTGTTCACCGTGGAGCAGGCCCGAGGCATCATCTCCGACGACCATCCCCTTTGTTTCGGCTACGGAGACGCCGCTCTGAATGCGGCTGCTAGGCGGTTCAGGGAGGCCGACGTGGTGGTCCTCCTGGGAAAGCGCTTGGACCATCGTTACCGCTACGGCTCTCCACCCTATTTCAGCTCTGAGGCCAAGATTATCCAGGTGGACCTCTCCCCCGACGAGATCGGGAAGAACCGTGGAGTGTCTCTGGGAATCCAGGGCGACGTTGAAGCAGTCGTCGCGCAGATGCTGGCGGAGGCCAAGGCCGAGGGCGCCAAGGCCGGAGACATCTCCCCCTGGGTGGAGCAGCTAGAGTCCGACGTACGAGGTTGGAGGGAGCATCTGGACTCCTTCAGCGGCGAGGAGACTCCCCTCCACCCCATCAGCGTGTATTCCGAGGTCGAACCTCTCATCGGAGAGGACGACGTGATAATCATCGACGGCGGAGACTACGTCCAATGGGGCCGGTGTTATCTGAGAGCCAGGAAGTTGGGCCACTGGATGCGGTTGGGGCCCCTGAGCCAACTGGGGTGCGGCCTGCCCTACGCCCTGGGCGCCAAGCTGGCCCGGCCCCAGTCCAACGTGTTCCTGTTCATGGGAGACGGCTCCATCGGGTTCTACGTCATGGAATACGACACGGCGGTTAGATTCAACCTGGACATTACTACGGTCTTAGGGAACGACTCGACTTGGGGCATAGACAAGAACTTCCAGTTGGCCTATTACGGTAGGGCGGTCAACACCGACCTGCGTTACGTCGCCTACGACCAGCTTGTTTCGACGCTGGGAGGCCACGGCGAGACCGTTTCGAGAAGGGAACAGATAGCTCCCGCCTTGGGACGCGCTTTGGGTTCGGGCAAGCCGTCGCTCCTGAACGTGGTTATAGGCTCCCACCAGAGTCCCCTGGCCGACGCAATGGTGGCCAGGAAGACAGCCCAACGACCCGCCAGATAGCGGGGACATTTCACTTGACAATGGGCGTCGCCAAACGGACAATAGGGGCAACATGGGCCTGCTCTACCGTGCGTCGCTGTGCGCCGTCAAGAACCAGAGTCCAATATCGAGTGGAGGTGCGACATGCTAAAGGTCGGCCATTCCGTAGACCGCCCTGGCAGGAGGCACGGGGACAATGACGTCAAGATAACCGTGCCGGAGGAGTTGGAAACCGAGCCGGGCATTGTCCAGCTTCGCAGCGAGGTGGACTTCTACTCCAGGGAGTATCCACTGGAAAGCCAGCAGATCGAGTACACAGCAGACCGCGAATGGGTCTGGACCGTGTACAAGGAGGACCAGCTGGCCGATCGGCGGATTCACGATGTGCTCAACAAGCCCATCGTAGAGGCCGCCAAGGACAGCGGCGACATCCAACCGTCCGTCGAGCCCAACTACGCCAAAGATGTCACGGAAGAGATCCGTCTGAAGGCTAGGGAACTGGGCTTCTCCGAAGCGGGGTTCACCGCCTACGACATGCGCTACGCGTTTTCTTCCAAGCGCGAGTGGATCAAATACCCCCACGCCCTATGCCTGGCCTGGGAGCAGGACTACGAGCCCACCCAGACAGCTCCCAGCCTGTTCGCCGAGGGTCCGCACCACAGTGTGTATCGGATAATGGGCGCCGTGGCCCTGGACTTGGCTGAGCACATTCGGAGTTTGGGATACCACGCCCAGATTCACAGTCCAAACGACAACAGCGGCGTCTACATTCCCATGTTTGTAGCCGCAGGACTGGGCCAGTTGGGAGCGAACGGCCAGCTCCTCTCACCCCACTTTGGCTCCAGGGCGCGGTTGATGATCATAACCACCGACGCCGCGGTCACCCACGACCAACCCATCGATTATGGCCTCCACGCCTTCTGCTCCATCTGCCAGGTGTGCGTCAACCGGTGCCCTGGCCGAGCGCTGATGCGTGACAAGGTATGGTGGAGAGGCGTCCAGAAGCACAAGCTGATATACAAGCGCTGCCGACCCGTCATGGCACGGTACGACGGCTGCGCAGTGTGCATGAAGACCTGCCCCGTACAGCGGTACGGAGTACCCGCTGTAATGGACCACTACGTGGCCACTGGACAGGTGCTTGGCAAGGGCACCCACCTCCTGGAGGGGTACTCCATCAGGGAAATGGGATACTTCGGTCCGGGCGAACTCCCCAGCTTCGGCAGGGCCTTCTTCGACATACCCCACGGCAAGTCGGAAGACGTTCTCTTCGAGGACCTCAAGGAGAAGATATCCAGCGGAGAGGTCTCCTCCGACACCAACGGCGACGTGGTCTTACAGGAGTTCAAGGACAAGGTGTCCGAGTACATCTCGATCGCGAAGTCCGGCGTCACTATGGAAGCCCCGGGAGGCGTCGAAGAAGCCTAACCCCCTCCCATTCCCACCGACTACAGAGAGGCCGGCTCCGTTGGGAGCCGGCCTCGGTTTTGTCTACGTACAAACTAGGTAGCCACACTCTTGGACTCGGTCGGGAATCGTACGGCGATGGTACGGAGAACGTCGGTGGGTAGACGGAGGTGTGGTACAATTTTCTACATCAGGCTATAGCCGATGTATCAGAGTAACGAGATGGTAACTATAGTTACGTGACCTGGCCCCCAGACTTCCCGGAAGACTGTCCCCCTGAAGAAGCTCAACCCGCTGATGGGACTTATTATCGTATAGTCAAAAATGATCCTCCCAACTCGCAAGACTTCATTTCGATGTATCATCAAAATCAAACCCGAGCGGAGAGACTCCTAAAAATCGGAAGCATAACCAAGTGTATAATGGTGGGGCTATCCGTTTATGCAGACCTGCGTCACGCCATCGAATGCGCCAGTCAAAACCCAAAGATTGGGACGTTGATAGCAAGCTTAAGCCTTACCCCAGGAAATGGCAAAATACTCCAAACTGGTGTTCGACCATCGTCCCACCATACTTGGTGGAACCCTCTAGACGTAGACCCAACCGTATCGGCCCAAATCGTCCATATCCTGTAACCATCGGGGAAATACCGTGTTGACCGAGATCGAAGGAACCAAACTTCCGAATCCCGCTTGGGTCAGTATCTCAGTCCAACGAGTTTTGCTGTACTATGACGGTCCTCGTCTTGTGTGGCAACGAACCGAAACAGGCCAGTTGTACCTTGGCTGGTGGAACGATTCGGCCGAGGCCGTTGAAAGATGGGTATATTTACCTCTCAGTGCGTCACGTCTCTACCAAATTCTTTCAGGGGCCATGACGTCGTTGGATGCATTGAAAAGTCCTGAAAACGACTACTTGCTGGTCATAGACATAGACACAGATACCAGCATGGTGATCAAGACGCTTCAGACGACCGTATCAGCTTTGCCTCAAGACTCACTTCCGCTCGCCGGGGCCAAGCTTGATGCACCAGCGGAGCACAAGGCTCTTGCGAAGTTATTGAGGGGACTCGAACTGCGTGATGAAGGAGACTACCCACAAACCATTGAAGTTTATTCCGAGGCTTTGGAATTCAATCCCGATATGGCAGAGGCCTTTAACCTGCGAGGAGACACCTATAGTTTGACTGGGGACTACCTGCAGGCCTTCGATGACTTCAACAAAGCGATAGAGCTTGACCCAAACTATGCCGAAGCTTATAACAATCGGGGTGCTGTTTATCATCTAATTGAAGAGGATGACAACGCTCTGAAGGACTTGGACAAAGCCATTGAACTGAACCCGTCGTATGCCGACGCCTACAGTACTCGTGGGGTCATTTACCATCTCACAGGGGAGCATGACCGCGCCGTAAAAGAGTTAGATAGGGCTATAGAACTGGAACCTTCCCATGTCGACGCTCATTTCCGTCGTGGCTTGGTTTATATTCTAGGCAACTATGACAAGGCCCTACAGGACTTCAACAACGTGATAGAGTTGGAACCTAGCCATGCCGACGCCTACTACCAACGTGGAAGGGTTTACTCGCTCAAAGAAGACCACCACAGTGCTGTATCTAGCTTCAATGCGGCACTAGAACTGAAACCCGATGATGCCAACATTCATTACAGTCGTGGCATCTCCTACATTTTCGAAAGGAACTATCGGAATGCTATACAGGACTTTGAGAAGGCACTGACTACCAATCCGCACTTAGCAGATGCCTATTTCTATCGAGGATTAGCATGGCTATACCTGTCAGATTTAGGAAAAGCCAAGTTAGATTTTCAGGTCGCTAATGACTTGGGGACGGATGTGTCTGCGTTTTTCCGCAACCTGTACGAAAGTGTATCGGACTTCGAACAGCGCAATAACGTCAAAGTGCCGGACGAAGTTGCGGAGATGCTAGTCTAACGAAAAGCCTCCGGAACCCGTCAAGGCGTGACGCCCCAAGCCTCCCTCTGTGCTAAAATCTCAGCGTGTCTAAGACTGAGCATATGCAACTGGCCCTGCGGGGCGCTCCGGCCATCGAGCAGTGGCGGCAGGACAACCCCAACGAGCGCCTGGATTTCAAAGGCGCCAGTTTAAGCAGCCACAAGCTCAACAGGGCCGACCTCAGCTACGCTGATCTGAGCGACGCAGACCTGAGCGGCATCCACCTCGTGGAAGCCAACTTGAGCAAGGCGAACCTGAGCCGTTCAGGCTGCCGCATGGGCAGACTGGCCAACGCCATCATGGCAGAGGCCACTCTCACCAACACCATCCTCCAGAAGGCTGTGCTGACGGGGGCCGACTTGAAGGGGGCCCACCTCCCGGGGGCTGACCTGCGGGGAGCCGATTTAGCAGGCGCCGATCTGGAACGGGCCAGCCTGGATGGCGCCAAACTAGGTGAGGCGAACCTCAAGGGAGCCAACTTATCAAGCGCCGACTTGAACAGGGCCGACCTCAGCTATGCAGACCTGACGGACGCGAACCTCGAAGGTGCCAATCTGGGTAAGGCCATCTTCTTCAGGTCCACGCTGAGCGCTACTAGGTTGACCGACGCCATACTCTTCCACACCGTTTTCGGAGACTGCGACCTAAGCCAAGCCATCGGCTTGGACCAGCTGCGGCACGTGGGCCCCAGCGTCATCGGCCTGGACACCATATCCCGCACTTCCGCCAAGTTGCCGGAATCCTTCTTGCGAGGGGCCGGAACGCCGGAGGAACTGATTGACTCTGGGCCGTCCCGGGACTCGGTCGGCCACTACACATGCTTCGTCTCCTACTTTTCCAAAGACAGGGAGTTCGCCCAGAAGCTGTGCCTGGACCTTCAGGGACGAGGAGTAAGGTGCTGGGCCTTTCCCGCAGACGCCAAAGTCGGACGTTGGGTGCCCGAGACCGCCAGTTCCAGCGAACTCGGCCTCTGGGTGACCGCTGACGTAGAGAAGGGCATCCTCTACTACGACAAGCTGGTGGTTGTGCTGTCCGACTACTCCCTGGCCAACGAGCACCTGAGGGAGGAGTTCAACAGAGGAGCCAAGAAGCAGAGCGACAGCGGTCAATGGGTAATGAAACCTGTGACGATTTCAGACCTGACTTACGACGAGAGAAACCGCAACGTCAAGCTACTGGGACTGGCCGGATACCGGCTGTTTGACTTCCGCGGCTGGGAGACTGGGACAGAGTACGCGGCTGCGCTGGAACAACTCCTGGCCAACCTGGAAGACGACATCCCCGCCTCAGAGGCCGTCAACGACCCGAGCTAGCTGCCCAGACTTCGACGCGCCTCAGCCGGGACGGGTAATCAGGGCCCTCACGTGGGTGCCATCGCCTATCTTGTTTTCCCCATCGTAGGCTTCGACCGTAAAGGTGAGCTTGTTTCCTGACATCTCCGTCAGTTCGGCCCGCGCCACTATTCTGGCTCCTATGGAAGCCGGAGCCAGGTGCCTTACGTTGACGATGAAGCCGACCGTGGTCTGCCCCGGTTCCAGATGAGCGTCCACCGCCTGTTGGGAAGCGCCTTCCATCAGGCCTATCATTGCAGGCGTCGAGAACTTGTTGATGTGTCCGGCGACATTGTGGTCGCAGACTATGGTTTCCCTTTCGCCTTTCAATCCGATGGTTACCTTTTCTCCGGCCATCGAGCCTCCTGTGATACCCTACTGCAGTACGTTTTGGCTGCCGCCAATTCTATATCCACTGGCGAGTGTAAATCCACTTATCCACTGCAAAGAGCCGCTACGGCACTCCTTGAAGCCGCGACGGGTTATGGGATAATATTCCCTTTCCTAAGACGGAAAGAAGGAGGACTGGACATGGCGCCCCATCTACTCTCGATTCAGGACTTGACCAGCCGTCAAATTGAAGGGCTGCTGGTGCGAGGTCGAGAGCTGGCCGACGGAGCAGCGGCTGCGTCGCTGGCAGGCAAGACCGTGGCCCTCCTGTTCGACAAGCCGTCCCTCCGGACCAAGGTCTCCTTCCAGGTGGGGATTCAGCAACTTGGGGGATATTCGGTATACATGGGGCCGGAAGAGGTGGGTCTGGGCAAGCGGGAGGCGGTGTCCGACGTGGCGAGGGTGTTGTCCCGGTACGTGGACTGCATAGTGGCCAGAGTTTTCGGACACGATGACCTGGAGGAACTGGCCCAATGCTCGTCCGTTCCAGTAGTAAACGCCTTATCCGATTGGGAGCACCCGTGCCAGACCCTGGCCGACCTGATGACGATACGCGACTCGAAAGGCCGCCTTAACAGCCTCAAAGCAGCCTATGTGGGAGACGGCAACAACGTGGCCCGCAGCCTTTGCCTGGGCGCAGTGGCGATGGGCATGAGCTTCTCCATCGCGGCGCCCGACGGCTATGGGCTGGACGGAGAAACGCTGGAGGCAGCCAGAAGGGCCTCCGACGCGACCGGAGCCGAGTTGAGGACAGTGACCTTGCCCTCGGACGCGGCGGCGGGAGCCGACATAGTCTACACCGATGTCTGGGCCAGCATGGGACAAGAGGCCGAAGCCCAGACGCGTCGCGCAGCTTTTGAAGGATATACCGTGGACTCAGATCTGATGAGCCAGGCCGCCGAGGGAGCCATATTCATGCACGACATGCCGGCCCATTACGGTGAAGAGGTGGCTCCGGGAATGCTGGAACATCCCCAGTCTGTCGCATACACCCAGGCCGAAAACAGGCTCCACGCCCAAAAAGCGCTCCTTGAGTATATAATGGGAGGAGCCTGACCTCATTATTCCACCCCTGGAGCGCCATGACTAACCCCCTCGTAGCCATCGTTGGCCGACCAAACGTCGGCAAGTCTACTCTCTTCAACCGCCTGGCCGGAGGCCGCGACGCGATAGTGTCGGACATTCCGGGCACCACCCGCGACCGCCTGTTGGACGAGGTGGTCTGGGCCGATTGCCGGATGACCATCGTGGACACCGGTGGACTGGAGCCGCGTCCCCAAGACCCTCTGAGGGAGCAGGTCAAAGCCCAGGTTGAGGCGGCGGTGGCGGAAGCGGAGATAATCATCTTCGTGATGGACGCTGTAACCGGGCTAAACCCCATGGACGCGGAAATCGCCGACTGGCTCCGGCGCATCAACAAGCCCGTCGTTACGGCTGTGAACAAGGCGGACAACCAGAACAGAGAGGCCTCAGGAGCTGAATTCTACGGCCTTGGGTTGGGAGACCCGTTCCTCATCAGCGCATACCACAACCTGGGAATCCACGACCTGATGGACCATGTGGTGGCACAGCTTCCCCCATCCGAGGAACTCTATCCCGACGAAGAGGAGTCTCTCAAGCTGGCGATAATCGGGCGCACCAACGTGGGAAAGTCCATGCTGACCAACGCCATCCTGGGCCAGGACCGGGCCATAGTCAGTGAGATTCCTGGCACCACTCGAGACGCCCTGGACACTCGCTTCACCTATGACGGCGCGCCTGTGACCCTTATAGACACGGCGGGCATAAGGCGACCCGGCAAGGTGGGCAAGGGAATCGAATACTATTCCACCCTGCGCTCGACCCGTGCGGTGCAACGGTGCGACATAGCCCTGCTGATCATGGACGCGGCTGAGTTGGCCACCGCCCAGGACGCCCACGTCTCCGGCTATGCATGGGACGCCTACCGAGGCATTGTTGCAGTCATCAACAAATGGGACCTCAGGGAAAACGTGGACGCCTATGAGAAAGAGGAAGCCATCCAGACCGTCAGGAGCAGGCTCCACTTCATGCCCTACGTCCCCATCACCTTCACGTCTGCCTTGAACGGCGACGGGGTGGATGACCTGGTCAAGCTCTCGCTTGCCATATACAAAGAACGGACTCAGAGAGTCCCGCCCGAAAAGCTGAACCGGACATTGATGGACGCCATGGCCGACCACATGCCCCCGGCCAGACGGGGCAGGCGGCTGAGAATCACCCAGGTGAGACAGCTGGGCGCCAACCCGCCGACGTTCGTCTTTGCTGTAAGCGATCCCAAACTGGTACACTTCTCATACGAACGGTTCCTGGAGAATCGGCTTCGCACCGCCTTCGGCTACACGCACACCCATCTAAGGCTCGTGTTCAGACAGAGGATATAGTTCATGGCCCAGGTCGTGACAGCCCTGATTATTCCCCCGGCGCTGGCCATATACGTCGCCATAATGCTCGTAAGGGCTGACCTGGACTCCGCCGCGGGACAGTACGCCCTCCTCATCCCAGTCGCCTACGTTCTGGGCTCGATCCCCTGGGGCTTCCTGATTGGGCTGGCCGTGAAGGGTGTGGACATACGGCAGTACGGCAGCGGGAAGATAGGGACTTCAAACGTCCTCCGGACTGCAGGCGGCAAGTTCGCGGCGCTGGCGTTGGCGTTGGACCTGAGCAAGGGGCTTCTTGCCGTTCTCATGGCACGGCTGGTGGCCGATGACCCTGGAGTGGAGGTCGTGGCGGGCTTGGCAGCCCTGGCAGGTCACAACTGGTCCGTGTTCCTGAATTTCAAGGGCGGCAGGGGAATAGCCACGGGTCTCGGGGGATTGCTCATCATGGAGCCCATAGCCGGCGCCATAGCCGTTGGAGTATTCCTGCCGGTGACACTGCTCACCCGAATCCTTTCGTTAGGCTCCATCGTTTCCAACTGGGCGGCATTCTTTGTGTTGCTGGGTATAGTCCTTTTGGAATACACCTCCGCCACATACCTCTGGTACACGGGAATTGGCTGTGCGCTCATCACCTGGCAACACAGGGACAACATCCAACGCATCATACGCGGGACCGAGAGACGCCTGGGCCAACCCGCCGAACAACTGGAAGAAGCCTCCACTCCCGGAGCGGGCGGATAGTACGCCGGCCGTCGCCATGTCCAGTGCAACGGTAATCGGTCCCACAAGCTGGGGAACGACCCTGGCCATCATCCTTGCCAAGAACGGAGTCCAGACCACCCTTCTGGCCCGCACTGAGGCCGAGGCCGCAGCGCTTGAAGCAGCCCGCGAGAACGCCCGATTTTTGCCTGGAGTGTCCTTTCCGGAAGGATTGACCTGCACCCACGACTACGGTGAAGCCCTGGCCAGCACCGACATGCTGGCGTTGGCCGTGCCTTCTAGCAGCTTCCGGCACAACGTGCGCCGCATTTACGATTCGATTAACGGGAGCCCTATAGTCCTCAGCGCCTCCAAGGGGCTGGAAATGGACACCGGTAAGTCCATGAGCCAGGCGCTGCTGGAAGAGCTGCCGGAGGGCCTGGCCGACCGCATCGCTGTGCTGTCAGGCCCCAATCTTGCCAAGGAAATCGTAAGCGGCATGCCCGCTTCCACGGTGATAGCCTCCGCCGACGAAAGAGTGGCGGCCCAGGCCCAAGCCATGTTCATGTCGCCCAGCTTCCGCGTGTACGTCAACGACGACATCATCGGCGTCGAGCTTGGGGGGGCTCTCAAAAACATCATCGCCTTGGGGGCTGGGATATGCGACGGCCTTGGAGCGGGAGACAACAGCAAGGCCGCTTTCATGACCAGGGGCCTGGCAGAAATCACCCGGCTTGGAACGGCCGCTGGGGCAAATCCCGCCACGTTTGCCGGGCTGGCCGGAGTGGGCGACCTGATGGCCACCTGCACCAGCCCTCTCAGCCGCAACCACCACGTTGGAGTGCAGCTAGCGTCAGGGAAACGCCTTCAAGACATCCTCGACGGCATGGACAACGTGGCCGAGGGAGTGTACACCACGGTAGCGGCCTTGAAGATGGCCGATTCGCTAGGAGTGGAGATGCCCATTACTCAGGCCACTTACCGCGTTCTCTACGAGGGTCTCGACCCTCAGCAGGCGGCGGCGGAGCTGATGGGGCGCCCGCCGCGCTCAGAGTTGGAGCGGCCCTAAGGCTCCATTTCTCCCAGGGCGTACATCAATGCGCTGACCGCCGCTATACCAGCGGTCTCGGCCCGGAGTGTCCTCCTGCCCAGACTCACCGGGGCCAGGCCTCTTCCAAGAGCATAATCGACCTCTTCCCGATCGAGTCCACCCTCCGGGCCGATTATCAAGGCCACTTCTTTCGAGTCTGGGGCTTCTGAAACAGCCGCAGAGAGGCTTTTGACACTTTCACCCTCCCAGGGGAGCGCAACCAGCGTGGAGGCGTTTTCTAGGGCGTCACAGACTTCCTTAAAGGCCACTGGGTCCGCCACATCGGGGATAACGGCCCGTCCCGACTGTTCGGCGGCCTCCACAATAATCTTTCTCCATCTGGCCAGCCTTGCGGGCTGGGACTCACCCCGAACTCTCGGCACTGACCTACGACAGTGCATCGGAACAAAGCAGGAAACGCCCAGCTCGGTCCCCTTCTGCAGCGTCCAGTCGAACTTGTTTCCCTTCATCACTCCTTGGTAGAGCGTAAGCCTGACTGTGGGTTCTCCCCTTCCCCTCTCCGAAGACAGGACGCGCCCTGCTGCGTAGTCTCTTGCAACGCTGTGCAGCCGGACAGTCCACTCCATGCCGGAGCCGTCGAAAAGGACGATCTCGGCGCCGGGAGCCAACCTGAGGACTCTGCCGATGCGGTGGGCGACCTCGCCATGGATCTCCACGTGGTCATCGCCGATCCATTCGGACGGAACAAAAAACCGGTGCACTGGCCTACTCCGGCTTCGACAAGACCATCGCCGTCCAGTCGTCCTGGACCGTAGACGACTGCAAAGTGAGTCCAGCGGCCAGAAATGCTTCTACAACCCCGTCCGATTGGCTTTGAATGATGCCCGAGGCCACCAAAGCGCCGCCCGGCTTCAATGCCGAGAAGAGGGCATCAGACCGTTCAGTCAGCACCCTGGCGCTGATGTTTGCCACCGCCAGGTCGAATTCGGCTTCGCGAGCGGTTTGATAAGGAATGGAGCCCTTCACCAGCGCGACCTGGGACAGCAACTTGGCGGCCCTGAGGTTCCGCCGGGCCGTCCTGACGGCCAGGGGATCTATGTCGACGGCCACCGCGGAGCCGGCGCCCAGCCGGAGCGCCAGGATGGTTAGGATGCCTGAGCCCGCGCCCAGGTCCAGCAGCTTCACCCCGGGCTTGACCAGCTCTTCCAGGGCCTCCATGCACATTCTGGTGGTGGGATGGTAGCCGGTGCCGAAAGCCATTCCGGGGTCCAGCTCGATAACCAGGTCGCCTTCCACGGGTTCATACTCAATCCAGGATGGTTTGACGACCAGCCGCTTTCCCAGTCGCAGCAGGCTGAAATGGGACTTCCAGGCCTCTTCCCACTGGGTGTCCTCCAGGTCCTGCACCTGAAGGACGGCGGACGGCTCGATGGAACGGACCAAGTTAACCCCCACCTCTATGTGTGCACGTCGTCGTTTGGAGGCGGAGGTCAGATATGTGCGCAACTTGAGGCTGCCGTCAACCTGGTGTTCGGCGGAGAACCCGTGGCCGTATTTTCCAAAGAGATAGGAAATCGGTTCCACATACTCGGGAGGGACGGTTACGCTAAGCTCCTGCCAGACCATTAAACCTAATCAAAAAGCCCGGTCAACTGATGATGGACCTAGGCCGAGACAATCCGGGGTTGATATGACCAAGGACTATCCGAGGGCATCCTTGATTTTGTCGAAAATCCCTTTGTCTTTTGAATGGCCGTTTTCGGGCTTCTCCAGAGTGTCTCCCAACTCACGGATAAGCTGCTTCTGACGTGGGTCCAAGCTTGTAGGCACCTCGACCTTGACGGGCATCACCAGGTCGCCCCGACGGCTTCCGCCGTTGATCAACGGCACTCCCTTGCCCTTCATCTTGAATATTGAGCCGGGCTGCGTTCCCGGAGGGATTTTGACAGTCTCTACGTCCCCGGAAAGGGTTACTATCTCCACCTCATCGCCAAGCGCTGCCTGCACCACGTTTATAGGCAGCTCGTAAACAAGGTCGTAGCCATCTCGCTGGAACCGCCTATGAGGCTCCACGGAGACCCCGACGTAGAGGTTGCCGGGAACTCCACCGCCGGTCCCGACGTGGCCCTCTCCAGTTAGGCGCACCTGCATCCCGTCTTCGATGCCGCCGGGTATCCTCACCCCTATCTTGCGGGCCTGACGCTTCGAGCCGGCGCCGCTGCATGAGTTGCAGGGATGGAGAATGATGTTACCTCGACCCCGGCAAGTGGAGCAGGGGGTGACCTGGGAGAACTGACCAAATAACGCTCTCTGCGTCCGCCGCAGCTGGCCCATGCCCTTGCAGGTGGCACAGGTCTGGGTGTCGGTTCCAGGCTCACTTCCCGTCCCGGCACATTCTGCGCACCGCTCTACGCGGTTCACTTGCACTTCTTTTTCGACCCCGAACACTGACTCCTCGAAGGAGACGTCAACGCCAACCTGAACGTCGCCGCCCCTTTGTGCCGTGGAGCCGCCCCGTCCGGCAAAGTCGCCGAAGAAGGAGTCGAAGATGTCTCCGAACCCGCCGAAAACGTCGAAGCCATCAAAATTCCGGGACCCGCTAGCGTCGGTGGTGACGCCCGCATGGCCGAACCGGTCGTACCTGGAGCGCTTCTCCGGGTCTGTAAGGACCTGATAGGCCTCGTTGACCTCTTTGAACTTCCCCTCGGCGTCCGGGCTCTTGTTGCGGTCCGGGTGGTAGTCCATGGCCTTCTTCCTGAAAGCCTTTCGGACGTCCTCTTCCGAGGACCCCCGGGACACTCCTAGTACGTCGTAGTAATCTCTCTTCTGCATAGTCAGGTTGTGGTGCGCAAAACTACACGGTAATTATAAGGCAGGGGTTGGTCACACTCAAGGAGCGTCAAAGCGTCCGTAGGAAAACCGAGCTTCCTTAGATGCGCCCGTTGACGCCCATCATCAGGCGGCTCATCAACGACGACAGGAACCGGACTCCACCGATGGTCGTCTCGTAGCCTATGCGCGTCGGGCCCACCACTCCGATGGTTCCCGAAGCTTCTTGAGGCACACCGTATCTGCTTAGGACAATTGTAAAGGGCTTGAGGACTTCATGAGAGTTTTCTTCACCTATGAACACACCCACGGAACCCGGACCCGGCGCCTCAGCCAGCATGGAGTTGATAAGGACCCGCTCCTCCACCATCCCCACGACTTCACGGGCCAGGGCGGTGCGGTCGAACTCCGGCTGGCCAAGAAGAAGCCGGAGCCCGTCAACGTAGAAGTCCACTGACGCTTCCAGGTCCATCTTCTTAAGGGCCAGGAGGGCCTGGGCTTTCACCTTGTTCTCCAGGGGAGTAAGTTCCAGGTCCTTTTCTTTGCCCATTATCTCGCTGTGCTTCAGCCCGGCGATGTTATCATTCAGCTTGTTGGCCGCCTTGGTCAGGTCTTCCTGGGTTGTGGGTTCCTCCAGCGGAAGAAGCTGTTTCGCCAGCGTGGCACCCCTGAGAACAATGATTATCAGCGCAAGGAAGTCCTGCAAGTAGACCAACTGAATGTAGTTCAGGCGATTGGCGTCGGCGCGAGGAAGGGTGACGATGGCCATGTTCCCCAGGGTTTCGGACAGAGCCGAGGCAGCCGTCTGGACCCACACCTCCATGTCCATGTCGGCTTGCCGGAACTGGTCCCGTATCTCGTCCTTGAGGTTGACAGGCAACTCCGGCGGCTCGTCCAGGGTTTCCACGAAGTAGCGGTAACCCTTGTCCGAGGGGACGCCTCCGGCGGATATGTGGGGCCTCTTGATGTAGCCGCCCTCCTCAAGCTCCGCCATCTCGTTCCTGATGGTCGCGGGGCTCACTTTGAGCAGCGAGACACGGGCGATGTCTCCGGACCCCACGGGTGAGGCCGTATTGATGAACTCACTCACCAGGGTCTTGAGCACAACGCCGGTGCGTTCCTTTAGCGGCTGCGGACCTGCTTTCACTCTTTCCACCCTTACCCGTCAATGCCTGGAGCGCTTGTGAGTTAGAAGGGAATCTAGCATCGCCTCTTATGACTGTCAAGCGGATTATAGGTCAATTGACGCTTTTAGTTATGGAATGTAAAGACCCATTTCGCCTGGAAGACACGCATAGAACTCCTTGACATCGGATTCTGTATGTTGGTTGAATAACCAAGCGGTCTGGAAGTGGGCCGCTAAGCTAAAGACACAAAGGACGACAGCTTCAAATGCGTCCATCAACCACAGCCCCCACACTTGTCGCCGCGGCCTTCCCCGCCCCCCAGGTGGACGCCCGCATCAAGTGGGCTGCGCGCGAGATTGCGTTGATACTGGGATTCGCATGGTTCGTCGCCCTATGCGCACAGATAGCCGTCAACACACCTTGGACGCCAGTGCCCTTCACCGGACAGACCTTCGCTGTTCTTTTCACAGGCGGCGCCTTGGGGGCGTGGCGGGGCGCCGCCAGCCTCAGCGTCTACTTGATCATGGGGATCATCGGCATCCCTGTGTTCGCTCCACTCGGAATCGACGCCGACACATGGTACGTCCACTTCATCCTGTCCTCCGACTTCACATGGGACGGGTCACGGTTCTTTATCTGGCAGCCGCACTCCATTTGGGCCATGAGCAGCTTCGGATACATCCTCGGCTTCATAGTCACGGCCATCCTGGTCGGATGGCTGGCTGAACGCCAATGGGACCGCAAGCCCTGGGTCCACCTGGGAATGCTCATGGGCAACATCGTCCTCTACGTCCCCGGGCTCCTGTGGCTGTCATTCTGGATAGTCAGGGAAGAACTCCAAATCGACGGCATGGGCCTGTGGCCGCAGACCCTCGAGTGGGGCCTCTACCCCTTCATCGTCGGCGACCTCATGAAGCTGATGCTCGCGTCACTGGCCCTGCCTCTGGGCTGGGCTATAGTGAACCGTTGGAAGGGGTCCAAGGATTGGACATAACCTGGCTTGGGCATTCCTGTTTCCGGCTCCGCTCCGGCGACGTGTCCATCATCACCGACCCCTATTCAAGCTCTCTCGGCTTGGATATGGGCTCCCAGCAGGCCACTGCGGTGACGGTCAGCCACGACCACCACCACCACGCCCATTGGCAGGGCGTATCCGACGACCCCAAGATCCTCAGCGGCCCAGGCGAATATGAGCTGGCAGGCGTCTATATCACCGGTGTGATGACTCCTCCCGGCGAGAGCGACCCGCCCGGCAAACGGAACACTGCCTATCTCATCGAAATGGAGAGGGTGCGCCTCTGCCATCTTGGGGATGTAAGCTCCACCCTGACCAGCAGGCAGGCAGAGGAGCTTACCCCTATGGACGTGTTGTTCTTGCCCGTGGGAGGCCTCTGCACCATTTCCACGTCCCAGGCGGCAGTGATGATTCACGCCCTGGAACCCAGGATCGTCGTTCCCATGCACTACGCTATTCCCGGCGCCGAATCGTCGGGACTGAGCGATCTGGAGCCGTTTCTGCGGGAAATGAGCCTGAGAGAAGTGCAACCTCAGAACAGGCTCAATGTGACAGCCACCAACCTCCCGGCAGAACTCAGAGTGAACGTCCTTGAACGCCGCGTCTAGGGCCTGTTCTCATTAGACCCTGCGTCTTTCCGCCTCCTCGACTCTCATTCACAAGAAGAGGATGTCAGTCGAATCGCTGCATGATTCCGAACAACATTCCTGGATTCCTCACAGCTTTTGATATGGCAGGTTTGGGGGTCTCGCGCCCACGTCCAGCTTTAATGTGAACACGCCCTAGTTGCTGTCTACAAGACCTTCCTGCGACGAATCAGCACCAACATTGCGCCTCCCGCGATAATGGCTGCCGCTCCCAACACAAGGACCAGCTGAGAAATGCGCGGTATGTTGGGGTCTCCGGGTATGGGCAGGACCGGCGTGGGACTGGGACTTGGCGTAGGGGTAGGTTCGGCGGGAGTGGGAGTGGTCGCCTCGGTTGTCGATACCGGCGTCGGCTCCGCCGCTCCCGGCGGCAATGCGGCAAAGGTCAGATCGTTGTCGTTCTCGAAGAAAGGACCTGCCTGAAACGCGATTGTTTCCTCGGACTGTACCTCGCCGTTGCCATAGGTGGCGAAGAAAGATATCGTGCGGCCGATATTATTGGTCCCGGTGGGCTGCACTTTCAGGTTTTCGTACCGGCCACCTTCAGTAAGAACAATGGCGCGCTCGTGGGCCTCGAACCCCGGGCGTGCCACGTTGGACTGGTAGCTTCCTACACGGGCAAATATCTCGACCCCGTCGGGAGCGGGCTCCCCTGCGAAAGTGACCGCACCGTTGAACACGTTGGGGATGTCCGGCAATGCCTGAGGCTGCCCGGCACCCATGATTGCCACAGCAACTGCGGTAACAGCCACTAGTGCGATTGTTCTCCAAAGAACATTAGCCGCCACCCTTACCTCCTCTGCCTCCACTACCGGCGCCCGGCAGAGGCCCGGCGCCTTATCCACCCTCTATTGTAGCCCTCGGGCGTCTATAAATTACAAGTTAATAACGTAAGCAACTAACCAGATTCCCAGCAGCCGCTGCCTCGAGCCTCCACGGGAGAAAGCAGACTCTGTCTCGATTCTGTTGGGGAAGCCAAACTCAGGCATGCGGTTGCGGGAGTCGTCGGATAAATCAAGAGCCCTCCCCGCATCCTGGGGAGGGCTCTCGTATGGTCTGTCCCTAATCCGCTATGAACGGATCCTATTGGCTGGCTGTCACCTGCTAGCCGCCTGGGATTATCTGACCGGCATTGTTGGCCCACAGCCAGTAGCCGAATCCAACCTTCAAATCGGCGCTTGTTCCCGGGCTGACAACCACCCAAGGCTGGGCCTCGTTGGAGTCGTAGGTGAGCGCCCTTGTCCAGTCTATGCCTGTCAGGTAGGAATCAGCGTCTATTGTGCTGTCGAACGCCTGCCGGGTTATGTCGGACACCGGCACCAAGTTCCAGCCCTGCACCACGTTGAACGTCTTGGGCGGGGCCGGGCGAGACGGGTCGGTCGGCGGCACGTCGACCTTAAGCGTCACGTCGGATACTGCCCGCATGAAGTAGGCGTGGTTCCCGTCTATCGTCTCCAAGTCGCCAGTGAACGGATCATCGACGCTCGCCCTGGAGGCGAAGAGCCACGGACCTCGCGGGTCGGCCGGGTTGTACGTGAACACCAGGTTGATGTTGTCGCTTGACGTAATCACGTCATTTATGTCGGTGCTGGCCGGGTCCGAGGGCAGAGAGACCAGGTTGATGCCGGGGTTCAGGTTAAGTTCGTACAGGTCTCTCAACGCAACCGTGAAGTCCAGTTTCGCGTCCTGGGACAGGGCGTTCCCTGCCTCGTCCGTCGCGTTGAACACTAGGCTGTGACTGCCCAACTGGTCTGCCTGGGTCGCTCCCAACAGCTCTTTGCTCACCGTGATGGTGAAGTTCTTGTTGTCCCGTGTGCTGACTTGGTCGCTTACGTCAGCCCCGTCCAACTCCATCTTGGTTATCCACACGGTCACATGGGAGTCTCCAACGTACTCGTCAGCCTCAGTCTCCCACCTGATCCGCAGGAGCGTAGAGTCGCTAAGAGTTATCGATCCGCCTGGAGCCGGAACGGTGTCCAGCACCTCGTCTCCGTTAACGTCCTTCACCGGCGCCGGCAATGTCTTGTCGATTTCGAAGGAGAGTCCTTTTTTGGCGTTGGCGCCGCCAGCTGTCACTATGTTCCCTTTGGTGTCCCGGGCTCCCACTTCCAGGGAGTACCGTCCTTCACCGAACCCGGACATGCTGAAGGTCCATTCCTTCCGGGTTTCTACCACCGAACTCGTCTCCTTGTGGCTGGCCGCGCCGTCGCAGGCGTCAGCGCTGGTGGTGCACTTGTATACCATCCGGCTGGGCAAGCTTCCGGCGATAGGCTCATCGGACACCACGGAGATTTCCACACCCGACTTGGTGTAGTTGCCGCCAGTGAAGGTCACAGTCAGGTCGGGGGCGATTCCGTCCACAGCCGTCTCCGAGCCGCTGTCGATAACGTTTCCTCCAGTGTCCTCCAACTCGCCCACTATGGCCACGGTCGGGGTTGCATCGGGGGCCAATGCGTCCACAGTCAGGAAGACGCTACTGGCCCTGCCGCTGAAGTGCTCAGCGTCCGAGGGGACCTCGCCGTCCACGGTGAAGTCGTCAGCATCCACGCTGGCGCCGTTAATCGGCACTGTGAGTTCGACCTCAATGCTGGTCCTGTCATCCCCGTTGGCCGCTTTGGCGGTCTTCAACGCCTCGCTGCCCGAGTCCCAGTTGTTCCCCGTTGTCGCCGCTTCCAATCCAGGAGTCTGCTTTAGGATTCTCAGAGCCTGGGAGCCGGTTTCGGCTTGGTTGCCGGCCACGTCCTTGACGCTGACCTCCCACTCTATGTTGAGATCAAGGGTGTCGTCGTCGTCGATGGCGCCCTTAACCTGCGGAATCTTATTCACCGGGAAGGACACCTTGTATACGCCGCTTCCTGCGCTGGTCTCCGCCACGGTCACGTCTTCGTCTTGTTCCGCCAAGGCGCCGCCATCCACTCCAACGGAGAGCACAGCAGACTTCGCGTCGACTCCGCCGATGGTGTCAGACACTTCGACGCTCAACTCGGTTGTAAGGTCGTTGGTCGAGGACTCGTCCGAAGGGGTGATGTTGGTGAAGGTGGGCGGGTCCGGGTCCACGTCAATTATCTTGGTGATGGTCTGGGCGGCTCCTGCCGCGTTAGACCTGTCTTTGTAGGTGACGGTTATGTTGTCGCCTTGTATTACCGCTATCCGGGTGATTTGGTCCGTTGCCGTCATTTGGGGCATCAGGCTGTAGTCGCTGAAATCGTCCACGGCCGGGTCTACACCGTCGATGGCCTTGATGGATCCTGCGAACACGCCCGAATTGGCGCTGGTCTCTCTGAGACGTATGGGTATGGCTTTGTCCCTGGCGCCCCTAACCGTTACCAAGTCTTCCAGACCGGTGTAGGTTATTCGTATCGTCTTGCCGGCTTCCACCGTGTCGCCTTCGTCGTGCAATACCTCAATCATGTTGCCGGCAGCGGAACCGTCCACGTAGCTGCCTGTCGTACCGGCGTCACCGATGCTCATAACCTTAAGGGTAACGCCGCTCACTCCCACAGCGGTCGCCGTCACATCTTTCACGTCCACCGCGCCGTCGCCGTTGGCGTCTTGAAGCGGAAGAGTGGTCATGCCCAACGGAATCATGACTGTTCCTTCTTCCGCCAAGTCGTCTTCAAGTTCGAAATTCTTGGTTATGCCACTCTTGGCCGCCCTCGTAACCTGCCGGACAGCCGCCACGTACTTTATTTGGACCGGTTGGGCGGCGCTCAGGCCTTGCTGGAATATGTTGAACGTAACCTGACCTCGGAGGGCGTTGAATATCGAGGCGACCGCTATGTCGCCGTCAGTGCCATCGCCGTCCAGATCGGAGTCGACTATAATAATGTCGTTCACGTCAACGTCGCCGTCGCCGTCATAGTCCCCTATCGGTGACGCGTCATCGGACGTGCCGTCACCGTCAAGGTCGGCAGGGACCGAAAGCTGCACAACGCCGGTCCCTCCAAGCTGTGAGGCGTCCACCATGATCGTTATGCCATCATCGTCAGTCCCGAGGACGTTGGGTTCTTTGTTGGGACCTAGACCGACGTAGACTGCACTGTCCAGGTCAGGGTCGGTTACTTCGATCGTCACCGTCCTGGGACCGTCGCCAACAGTTTCGTCATCGGAAACTGCGCCGGGGTTGACATCGATGACGCCAGTCCATGCGCCCGACGGAGCCGCACCCACGAGAGCCCCCCACATGAGAGTCAATGCCATGATGACCAAAATGCCGGTCCCCGAGAGAATGAGTAGCGCCCTCTTGTTCGTCATGCTCTAACTCCCCTAACCGCCAACGCCGTCTGAAATAGATTTGGCCTCGCCACGTATCGTGAATTGGCGAGGGACCCGGCTGCGATTCTCACTTGTTCCATGCACGTAGTATTAAACGTGAGTCCTTCCCTATGAATGACCCAGACTATTCAATCACCATACGGAATCCCTGTCAAGGACTTCCAAGCGGGTTTTCTGACCTAAAAATCGCCCCATTCGATTAGGCTGGGGCGCCAGGAAAGTCAGCGTTATGAAGTATTGCAACACTCAAACTAGAAGCTCACTCCAGGGTACGCTTCACCCGCTCGGTGAAAGCTAGGGAGACTATAGCGAGTCAGACACTGCATGTCAAGAAAAACGGCGGGCTTTGGCGCGATTCTGTTAGAGGCATTTCCTTGCCTCTGCCGAGGATGCTGAAGGCCCCGTCTGAACAAGACTGGCAGAATTGAGGAATCCCGGCGACGGCCGGCGCTTTAAGGACACCCCCGTCCTACAGACGCCTAGCCTGTCTGGGCTTGAGCCGGGGCCGAAACCCGCGGGATGCGAGGAACACCACACCGGCGTGCTGAGGTTACCCAAGGCATGGGAGCAGAGCTAAGGGTTCGGAGAGACTAGGAGTTTTTGGACAGGTTGTCCAGGAACTCTTTGTTCGTCTTGGCCCTCGCCAGCTGTTCCAGCACCTTCTCCGTAGCGTCCGCGCTGTTCACTGAGTCGTTGGAGAGCAGAGCCACCATCCGCCGGAGCAGGACGACCTGTCTAAGCATGGTCTCCTCGAAGAACAGGTCTTCGCGCCGGGTGCCGCTGCGCTGGATGTCGATGGCCGGGAAGAAGCGCCGCTCGGAGAGCCTCCGGTCCAGGTGAAGCTCCATGTTGCCGGTGCCCTTGAACTCCTCGTATATGACCTCATCCATCCGGCTGCCCGTGTCCACCAGGCAGGTGGCAATGATGGTCAGGCTGCCGCCGTGCTCCACGTTGCGGGCGGCTCCGAAGAATCGCTTAGGCGGGTAGAGGGCCACCGGGTCTATACCGCCGGACAGGGTGCGTCCGCTGGAGGGAACGGCCAGGTTATAGGCCCTGGTGAACCTGGTGATGCTGTCCAACAGGATTACAACGTCAACTTCGTTTTCCACCAGCCGCTTGGCCCGTTCCAGGGCCAGCTCTCCCACGCGGCACTGGTCTTCCACCGAGTCATCGAAGGTGGAGGCGAACACCTCACCGTTCACCGAGCGGCGCATGTCGGTGACCTCTTCAGGCCGCTCCCCTATCAGCACCACCATCAGCTCGGCCTCGGGGCAGTTGGTGGTTACGCCGTTGGCTATGTGCTTGAGGACCGTCGTCTTTCCGGCCTTGGGCGGCGACACGATAAGGCCTCGCTGTCCCAAACCGATGGGGGAGAACAGGTCGATCATCCTGGTGGTGAGGTTGTTGGAGACGGTCTCCAGTTTGATGTGCTCGTCGGGGAAGATGGGGGTCAGGTACTCGAAGTTCTGGCGGGACCTGGCGTCGTCGGGGTTGAGCCCGTTGACCTTTTCGACTCGCACCATGCCGAAGTAGCGCTCGCCATCCTTGGGAGGGCGCACCTGGCCGGACACCATGTCCCCGGTCTTCAGGGCGAATCGGCGTATCTGGGACTGGGACACGTAGACGTCCCCCGAGGCGGGCCGAAGGGCCTTCTGACGCAGGAAGCCGTAGCCTTCCGACATCGTCTCCAGTATGCCTAGAGCGGAAAGCCCCTGCTTGTCGGCTATGAACTGGAGCACCTTGTTGAGGACTTCATCCCTGGGACGGCTGGCCAGCTGGCCGTTGGCGTCCAGGCCCGCCGCCTCGGCGATGGAGACAAGCTCCTCCTTGGACTTGACGTCCAGGTCAGCTATGGTCACCATCGGTGGCTCTTTTGTCGTGGTCATTTACTTCCTCCTGATGTTGGGAGCCGGGCCGCTGTTTTGTAGAAATTCGATAGCTATCGTGGTGGTCCGGCGGACGCCTCCAGTGGCGTCAAGAGCTATTGGGAGACCTTCTCCCAGTCCTGCAGGAATCGGGTCTGACCTGCATCGGTCAGAGGGTGCTTGAACATCTGCAAAAGCACGGAATAGGGAAGGGTCGCGATATGCGCTCCAACCTTGGCGGCCATGACGCAGTGCAATGGGTTCCTGATGCTGGCCGCCAGCACTCTGGTCTCGATTTCGTAGTTGGAGAATATCTCCACTATGTCCTCCACCACGTCCATTCCGTCCTGGCCTATGTCGTCCAGACGGCCAATGAATGGGCTGACCGCCGTGGCTCCGGCCTGGGCTCCCAGCAGGGCCTGGTTCACGGAGAAACAGAGGGTCTGGTTTACTCTGATGCCGTCCCTGGTCAGGACGGACATGGCCTCGATGCCCGCCGGAGTGGAAGGCAGCTTGACCCAGGGGTTGGGAATCCAGTCCACGATGTCTCTGCCCTCGGTTATCATCCCTTCCACGTCCTGGCTGACCACCTCTACGGAAATTGGGCCGTCCAGAATGTTGGCAATCTCCTGCACAGCTTCCTTGTAGGCTGAAAGCTTGCCAATACCCTCTTTTGCAGCAAGAGAGGGGTTGGTGGTTACACCCTTGATGACACCCATTCTTGCTGCGCTGCGTATTTCATCTATATTCGCGGTGTCCAGAAACAGCTCCATCATCACACCTCATCACACACTTTGGTTTGGCTTGAACCGGCAGAGCCGGTCGATGCTGTCCGCCTAATGGCGATTCGACTCCGGCATTAAAGTGGAAGCGCAGGTTGTGCGCCCTCCCTCAAGGTCTCTTTCGCTGCCGCCAGAAAGTCCCGGAACAACGGGTGGGGTCGGTTGGGTCTGGACAGGAACTCGGGGTGGAACTGGACTCCGATCATGAAGGGATGGTCCACGACCTCAGTAATCTCGACCAGCCGTCCGTCCGGGGATATTCCGCCGGCCAGAAGGCCCCGATTCTCCAAGTCTTCGCGAAAGCTGTTATTGACCTCGAACCTATGGCGGTGTCGCTCAGCCACCTCGGACTTATGATAGGCCGCCTGAGAGCGGCTCTTCTCGGTGAGCTTGCACGGATATACCCCAAGGCGCATCGTCCCGCCTTTCTCGGTTATATCGCGCTGGTCTGGCATGATGTCTATTACGGGGAACTCGGTGGCGTCGTCCATCTCCGACGAGTGTGCGCCGTTAAGTCCCAGCACGTTCCTCGCGTACTCCACCACCATCATCTGAAGTCCCAGACACAAGCCCAGGTAGGGAATCTTGTTGACCCTGGCGTACTTCGCCGTGGCAATCATGCCTTCCACACCCCTTGGGCCGAATCCACCGGGCACGATGATTCCGGAGACGGTCTTGAGCAGGTCGTCAGGGCCGTCCCGCTCGATGTCCTCTGAATGCACCCACTGGATGTCCACGTCCCGGTCATGAAAGAGGCCCGCGTGTTTCAGGGCCTCGTTGACGGATATGTAGGCGTCGGGAAGCTCGACATACTTGCCGACCAGGGCAATGGGCAGCCTTTCCTTAGGCTGGCAAATCCTGTCCACCATGTTCGACCATTCGGTCATGTCCCTGCCGCTGCTCTGGAGACCGAGGGACTTGACCAGCAAGTCTCCCAAGCCGTAGTCCTCCAGGATAAGGGGGGCCTGGTAGACGGTGGGAACGTTCATAAGGGGTATGATGGCTTCCCGTGTCACGTCGCAGAACAGAGAGAGCTTGTCCTTAATGGAGTCGGTCATCTCATGGTCGCTGCGGCAGATGAGACAGTCCGGCTGAATTCCGATGGTGCGAAGCTCCTTGACGCTGTGCTGGGTCGGCTTGGTCTTGAGCTCTCCCGTAGCGGACATGTGGAGCAGAAGTGTGACGTGGATATAGAACACGTTGTCCCTGCCCACCTCATTACGCATTTGCCGTATCGCTTCCAGGAATGGAAGGCCCTCGATGTCTCCGACGGTGCCGCCGACCTCGACGACGATTACGTCAGCAGCCGATTCCTCAGCCAAGTCCAGAATTCTCGACTTTATCTCGTTGGTGACGTGGGGCACAGCCTGTATAGTGCCGCCTAGGAAGTCCCCTCGTCGCTCCTTGGTCAGGATAGCCCCGTACACTTGGCCGGCGGTGAGGTTGGACGACTTGGTGAGCTCCAGGTCGATGAATCTCTCGTAATGGCCCAGGTCCATGTCCGTCTCGCCGCCGTCCCGCGTAACGAACACTTCGCCGTGCTGGTAGGGAGACATGGTGCCGGGGTCCACATTAAGGTAAGGGTCCAGTTTCATCACCGATACGGATATGCCGCGGCTCTTGAGGATACGACCAATGGAGGCGACGCTGATCCCTTTCCCGACGGAACTTACGACCCCTCCGGTGACGAATACGTACTTAGCGCTCATACAAAGGGCGCCTGTCCAAGTCCTGGGAAAAGGCAAGCATCATGCTGGGAGAGTCATCGGGGGAAACGAAGTGGACGGAGACGCCTCGAAAGGCCCGCGTCTGAAGTCCAATTCGAATTATAGGGTGGCTAAAGAACGGGTGTCAATAGCCATCTGGCCCTTGCCGAGAACAATAACGGAGCCTCATAAACGCGGTAGATCGGCCATAGCCCGGTTGCCGACGGAAGGGGTGCTTGATAGAATCGTACTCTGCTTGCTCAAGCAGCTGTGTGGGCCGTTAGCTCAGTTGGCAGAGCGCCGGACTTTTAATCCGGGTGTCCAGGGTTCGATTCCCTGACGGCCTACCATACGTTACAAAATCAAGAACCTTCACCCGAGGTTCGTTCTGGACCTGTGATCAGACCTAGTCCCGTTCCAGTGTGGGCAATGGCACGCTACGATTCCAGAGATCAGGTTCGACCGTCGCAATACCTCAGGCTTAGGCATCCATGCCCTTGGCGTTCGGTTGTCAATGTGACTTGGCACAGACCCACGTGATGTTGTTAGAGTCCTTTGCGGGATCACACGATAACGTCTTCAGGTAGTTGGGGGCACTAGCATATCGGTGTACTTTACGGACGACAGATCCGGTCCAACTGCCGGTCGTGGAGAGCTTCCTAAGCTCCTAAACAGGACACTAGGTCAAGCGGTATACTAGCAACGGAAACCCATTTCGGTCGGAGCAGCACACCACCATGGATGACGGATTAGAAAAACGCGGAAAGACCACCCTAAGGGAACTGGAGTTAGCTAGAGAAAACGCGGAAAGACCACTGCTGGAGTTAAAGAAGAACTGTAAAGAAAAAATCCGAAAAACGTGATGGAGCTTACTGCTGTGAATGGTATCCTCCAGATGACTGAGTTTTCCATACGAGTTCTGGAATCAGAGGGGCGTCATTTTCCTAGATGGTTTCAATGGATAGTGCTCTCAATACTTAACCCTTGGACTGGAAGTAGATACCGGAAATTATTGAAGATCCAACAACGTTTGGAAGACTTTGATGAGGATACTCTTCTCATTGATGAACAGTATGAACTTGTCGGCCAAGGCAGCCAAGAGACCGAAGATATTTCGAGCCAGTCCTAAAACGACTCCGCCTCAAAAGGCGGTCCATTCATAGGCTAAATGTTTTGGCCGCCACCTTCATAGAGGGCGACGGCCAAAACGCAGAGTTTCCTATTGGTCGGAGTCCTACAAGTTAAACGGGGGGTCGGTCCAGTCCTGCTCTTTGACGTATATCTGGATGCGGGAGCCGACGGACTCCAGGACCATGACTCGGCCCTCGTCGTCTACTCGCACCGCCACCGGCACACGGAAGAACTTCTCCCTGGAAATGTCCGCCCTCTTCCTGGCCCTGGTGATGTCCAGGTTCGAGTCGATCCTTGCCTGGGACCAGACTGAAGGGCGTTCACAGTCTCCCAGAAACTTCCACAAATACGTCCCTTCGGAGTCGTATATGTTCAGCCGCGCCGCCTTCCAGTCCACGACGTAGATGTCGCCGTCCTTGTCCACCGCCACGCCGGAAGGGCGGTCCAACTCTCCCTCACCCGAGCCGGGGCCTCCGATGGAGGAGACGTACTCTCCGTCGGGCGTGAACTTCTGGACCCTGGAGTTCTTCCAGTCGGCCACGTAGACGAATCCTTCTTTGTCTATGGTCAAGCCCCAGGGCAGATTGAACTGGCCCGGACCGTCACCGTAGCTTCCCCACTTCCTGAGGAAGGTCCCGTCCTTCTTAAAAACCTGGATGCGGTGGTTGTGACTGTCGGAGACGTAGAGGTTTTCTTCGTTGTCGAACACGAGACCCATGGCCCCGTTGATTTCGCCTTCTCCCGACGTGTCTCGGGCTCCGACCTTCTGCAGGTACAGGCCCAGAGGCGTTCCCTTGTTAACCGTGTTCTGCGCCTCGAATATTCGTTCACCGGGGGCGGGTGCGTACTGGTCTCCCTCCCGCCAGACCCCTGCGTACGAACCTTCCTCGTCATACAAATAGATCCGGTTGTTGAACTCGTCGGCCACGTAGACCGTCCTGTCCTTGTCCACCGCTATGGCGCTGGGCAGAGGTCCCGTGTCCTTCAGAAAGTCGTTGCCCCGGCTTTCCCAGAGCACCTTCGGTTCGAACGTGCAACAAGTGATTCCCGCTGCGGGGGCGAACTCGATGCTCTTACTCAAGACGTAGAGCAACCCGTCATGGCCCAATGCAAAGTCCGAGGGGTAGAAAAAGCCGTTTCCGGCCAAACCGGTGCCGCCAATGGAATATTCAAAGTTGAAAACCCTTCCCTTCACATACGCGGTAGGCATTTCACCCCCTGTAAGACGTCTTTTTCGATTGCCGGCTCCTAAGCCCTATGCAAATTGGTATTCCCTGGTGGAGGCTATCAGCGCAAGCATGTCGCCGACGCGCTGGGGAGCGCCGCTGGCCGCCTCGTCCGTGTCCCACCTCAGGTCTCCGTCTTTCTCAGCCAGGGCCAACAGCTCGCCCCGGGTGCCCTCATTCACGACGATGGGGCCAAGCAGGTCCAAACAAGCGTCCACGAAGTCTTCAGACCTAAGGTTCCCCTTATCCCTGACGCGCTTGATGATGGCCTGGACTCCCGGATAGTCGATGGTGGAGACGGCGTCGGCGCAGAAGTTGATGCGCTTCACCAGCGAGCCGCTGTCGATCCATTCGTCCCCGTAGTGCCACCCCTCAACTGAAGGCGGGTCGCACAGGAACTGGCCCATGTATGAGCATTCCATACCCAGGATTTCCAAACCGGGCCTGGGGTAGGAGAAGTCTCCCACCAACCTCATGGTGCCGGCGATGACCTCCGCCGGGCTCTTGACGCGCTGGAAGGCCGACTCCTTGAAGAAGTCTGAGTTGAATATGACGCGCAGCGTGTCCTTCAGCACGTAGCCAGAGGAAGTGAAGGTGTCGGCGATGATGTTGACTGCCACCGGGTCCCTCGGGGGAGTGTGAAGCCACGCAGGCACCTGGACCTCGTCGGCCACGAAGAAGTTGTAAAGGTGGCGGGCGATGAACCGCGCCGTGGCCGGTTGGCGCACGATGATATCGATAACGTCCTCTCCGTTGAACCGTCCCTTGTGGCCTAGAAAGTCCTTTTCCCCGTCGTCGTGGTCTTCGTCGTCGTACTTGAAGTCCCACACCCAACGCCCCATTCCGCTGCCGGAAGGGGACTTGGGAGCCAGGGTCCAACCTGTAAAGGCCCGGGCGCACTCGAAAACGTCCTTTTCGGTGTAGTTGCCCTGGCCCATGGAGAAGAGCTCCAGAAGCTCGCGGCCCCAGTTCTCATTGGGCTGGTCCTTGTGGTTGTAGTTGTTGTCCAGCCAATAAATCATGGCAGGGTTCATAGACAGCTGCACAAGAAGCTCGCGGAAGTTGCCAAGCCCGTATTCGCGGAACATGTCCAACTGCCGGGCCAGTTCCAACGGGTTGTCCAGCTTGGCATTGCCGGTAGCGAAGACCATGTGCCACAGGAGGGCCATCTTCTCCTCCAGCGGCCGGGGGTTGTTGATAAGGTAGTAGACGTGACGGTTGCTGCCGCTGGGAGGACCGACTCCGCTTTGCAGGTATAGGTAGGTCCTCAGCAAGATGTCGGTGTCCATCTTCGGAACGCCGTGCGTGTCCGGGTCCAGCAGGTCCTCTACAGTCTGCTCATACCCTCTAGCAACGCGCTCTTCCAGTTCGTCGCGGTTTGCGCCGAACCCGGCGCGGCGCATCAAGTGGGCCATCAACGCTATGTCTTGGTCGGCCATTTCGCCCCCCTTATCGGTTGTCTCTCCGTGATAGTATGGGTTTCAGAAATGATATATTACAAAAACCGCCGCAGAGCCGGAACATCCTTCCCTTGGTACAGCATGTCCAGCTATTGGAGGCCACAGGCCGCTGGGAACGGCATGTTCGGATATTATACTCCAAATCCTAAGGTTTTCCACACACCTGGGGCGAACGTCTTGGAATACACATGGAGCCGTCGGTTTCAGGAATTCCCCGGAGTTGACAGTCCTTAAGCTTTGACTCCTGCATTTCCTTTTGTGCGAAGACTGAGGGGGATCTACTACGGTTGGTGGGTCCTGGCCGCAACCTTTGCCGTTTGGGTCCTCGCCGGAGGGCTCTTCCATAACAGCGCCCCCATCCTCTTCGGTCCCATTCGGGACGACCTGAGACTCAACAGCACTCAAGCCTCCATCGTATTCGGCATGCAGAGGGCGGAGGGCAGCATAGCCGGGCCTATCGTGGGGCCGTTGGTGGACCGATTCGGCTCCATGCCGTTGATAATCATCGGGGGAGTAATGGCCGGCGTCGGCTACATCATTCTCCACTGGACTCACAACTACTGGCTGTTCATGCTGGTGTTCGTGGGCGTCGTTTCCGTCGGCAGAAGCGCCGGCCTGGGTGGACATCCGTTGATGAGCGCCATCAACCGGTGGTTCCACCGCAGGCTCTCCCTAGCCATGTCCATCTCGACCACCGGAAGCACCGCCGGCGGAATCGTGCTTCTGCCCCTGGTCACTCTGGGGGTCCACACCGTCGGATGGCGCGACGTTCTCCTCTACGCAGGAATCTTCACGGTCTTCGCCATCATCCCCCTGGGGCTGTTGGTCCGCCATTCGCCCGAGAGGATGGGCCTTCGGCTTGAGGGAGCGAGGCCGGTGGAAGGATTGGGGGCCGGCTCTGAACCCCAGGGGGAAGGGCAGTCTCAGAGGGACAGTGGAGACTTCACGGCGCGGGAAGTTCTAAAGACCAGAATCTGGTGGGTGCTGCTGATCGCAACCACGCTGGGGGTCGGGGTGCAAGGGGCCATTTCGCTGCATTCGGTGCAAATGATGGTGTGGAAGGGCATGGACGCGAAGACCGCCGGCTTCATGATCACTGCCATGTGGTCGATGGCCATTCCCATCAGGATTGGAATCGGAGCCCTGGGAATGCGCGTCCCCCTCCACCTGCTGTCGTTTGCCGGAAGGGTCTCGGCAGGCATGGCCCTCCTGGCCCTGTTGCTTCTGGACGGTACCCTTGGCATAGTCGCTTTCATCGTTCTGCTGGCTGTCGGGGAGGGAGGAGGAATGTTGGCGTTCGTGGCGCTTGGACTCCTCTTCGGCCGCAGGAGCTACGGAACACTCATGGGGTTCATGTCGTCGACTATCAACGTGGGGCTGATGCTGTCGCCCATATTGGCGGGCCGCATCGTGGACACCCACGACGGAGACTACAGCTTGGCGCTGATAGCCTTCATACCCTTCTACCTGACAGCTGCTCTCCTGTATCTATATATGGGGAACCCGCGCACGGGTCCGACCCGCCGCTCGACGGCCTGACCACGTTAGGCTGAAAGATAGGCACAGCTACGCCCTGTCACCAGAGCCAAGCTACGGTGTGCAACTGAGGACGGTTAATTGAAAGCTCCTCGAAGAGAGGCTCCTCTGGATTCCGGCCTCCGCCGGAATGACGGGGCCTCGGCCGTAGGGCCTTATCTCCCCCCTTCTAAGGAGATGCTTGAGGTGGGCCCCGCAACTGAAAACGTGGGGGCGACCGGCCGGTCGCCCCCACCTAAACTAGAGAAGTCGCTTGTAGACCCCTGGTGAACACCCTTGACTTGGCTATGCGCCCAACGCGGCCCTGAGGGATCTCGCTGCATGGGCTAGGGCCTCGACGCCCCTGTCCACGGCGCCGTACATCTCGAAGAAGCCGTGCACCATCCCGTCATAGCGGGAGAGTTCAGTGGGGACGCCGCATCGCTTCAGCTTCTCTGCGTAGGCCTCTCCCTCGTCACGCAAGGGGTCGTACTCCGCAGTGATCACCAACGCAGGCGGCAGTCCTGTCAGGTCTTCGGCCCTTAGAGGCGAGGCATACGGGTTGGCGCCGTCTTGCTGCTCTGCCAGATAGTGGTCCCAAAACCAAATCATCGTGTCCCTGGTCAGCAGATAGCCGTCGGCGTTGTCCAGGTACGACTTGGTGTCGAAGTCCATGTCGGTGACGGGGTACACCAGCAGCTGGAACGCGAACTCGGGGCCGCTCCTGTCACGCGCCATCAGGGTCACGGCGGCAGTCAGGTTGCCCCCGGCGCTGTCCCCTCCCACAGCGATTCGGGCGGGATCGACGTTCAAAGCGGCGGCGTTCACGGCCACCCATTTAGTCACGGCGAAGCAGTCTTCGAGGGGACCAGGGAACTTGGTGTCAGGCGCCAGACGATAGTCCACGGAGATCACCACACAGCCGGAGCCGTGAGACAGATGCCGAGCCACTCCGTCGGCCCGCGCGACATTGCCCACAACCCACCCTCCGCCGTGAAACCACACCAGCGCCGGGAAGGGGCCTGGACCTTCCGGGGTGTACACCCGAACGGGGACGCTGTGATCGGGCACGGCTATGAAGAGGTCCTCGACCTTGCCCACCTCCGGCCCAGCGCCAAGGGGCAATGCGTTGACGTGGTCACGGGCTTGGGCAGCAGTCAACTCATGCAGCGGAGGGAATCCCGCGGCTTCCATCTGGTTGAGCAGTTCCTGGGCCTGCGGGTCTAACGGCATCGCTGTACTGCCTCCATCATCCTTTACTTCGCTCTATCTCATGCGGTTCCAGCGTGTGGACTTAAGAGGTTCCCCACGTCTTGCCAAAGTCATCCTTGTGGACGACTTGTCCGGTGAAAGTCTTGGCCGTCTGATGGGCCAACCAAATGGACGGGGGACCAAGGACTTCCGGCGGATGCCAACCTGTCCAGTCGAAGTCGGGCGGCGAGGTGAATACGGCCCCTTCCGTCTTGATGGGACCGGGACTAAGAGCGTTGACGGCGATGTCGTTCTCTTCCAGCTCCTTGGCCAGACCGATGGTGAAAACGTCCAGCCCAGCCTTGGACACCGAGTAGCTCACGCCCCTCGGCCTGATGTTCTGGGCGGCGCTGGAGGTTACGTTAATGATGCTGCCCTTGCCCTGCTCCACCATTATGGGCGCCAAATGCTTGCAGCCCAGGAAGGGGCCGTGCATGTTGACCTTCATAGTCAGGTCCCAATGGCGAAACTCCAGGTCCAGCAGCGGCACGTTGACCCGTATGCCCGCATTGTTAACCAGCACGTCGAGACGGCCGAAATGGTCTCTCACTTCCTGCGCCAGGGCTTGGACCTCCTCCTGTTTGGTCACGTCACACTTGACTGCAACGGCACTGCCCCCAGCCTCTTTGATCTGGTCGACGGTGCCGTGGATAGTGCCGGGCAGCCTTCCACCCTCCTGCTCTGTCCTAGCCACAATAATGACTTGGGCTCCCTCCTGGGCGTAGGCCTTGGCTATGGCCGCTCCGATGCCTCGGCTGGCTCCCGTAACGGCGGCTACCATCCCATCCATGCTCCCCATCTAGTCGCCTCCTCTGATGTGCGCCGGCCGTGTGGTCCGGCCAGCCTCGATGGGCGGTAGTATAGCATAGCCCATGGGTGCTTTAACGGCGGGCGGCAGTGAGCAGGTTGGGCCGTGTGGACAACGAAACGGCCTTTGCTATATTGTTAGCCTGGTTCCGTCTGTAGAGCCGAATATCCATTGGGGGCGGCAATGCCTGAAATGCCCTTCGACGACCTGAAGGTCCTGGACTTCACCTGGTGGGGAGTCGGCCCCATCACCATGAAATATCTGGCCGACCACGGCGCCACAGTAGTCCACATCGAGTCCACGACAAGGACGGACGGTCTGCGGAGCTCCATACCCATGAAGGAAGGGTTCTCCGGACTCAACGCCAGCGCCTTTGCGGGCAACTTCAACAGCAGCAAGTTCGGGCTTGGGCTGAACATGGCCTTGCCACAGTCCCAGGACCTTATACGGAGAATCGTCACCGAGTGGCAGCCGGACATCATCGGAGAGAGCTTTACGCCAAAGACCATGCGCAATTGGGAGTTGGACTATCCCAACGTGAAGGAAATCAAGCCTGACATCATCTTCTTCAGCACTTGCCAGCAGGGGCAGACCGGTCCCAACTCCCTGCAACCCGGATTCGGCAACCTTGCGGCGTCAGTCGGTGGCATCTATCACGTGACCGGCTGGCCGGACAGGGCTCCTGTCAGCCCCTACGGAGCCTACTCCGACTTCATAAACCCGCCCAACGCCCTGGCAGCCATCGTGGGCGCGCTGGAATACCGACGCAGGACGGGCAAGGGACAACACCTGGACCTGTCCCAGTTCGAGTGCACCACCCATTTCTTTGCGCCCGCCCTCATGGACTACCAGATTAACAACCGGATAGCCAACAGAAGGGGCAATACGGACGATTCCCACGTCCCCCACAACGTCTATCCGTGCAAGGAGCGCCCTCCCGACCCGGACATGGAACGCACCGGAGGCTATTGGTGCGCCATAGCCGTGACCTGCGACGAGGAATGGAACGCCTTATGCGGGGTGATGGGGAACCCGGATTGGAGCCGCGATGAGCGGTTCGCCACCTTTTCTGCCCGCAGGGAGAATGAAGAGGAGTTGGACCGGCTCGTAGCGGAATGGACAGTCGGACGGGACGCGTGGGAACTTATGGAGACCGTTCAGCGGTGCGGAGTGCCCGCTGGAGTGGTCCAGAGCCAGTCCGACATGCGCCAGGACCCACAGCTGGAACATCGGGGCTTCTGGCAATGGAAAGAGCACCCCGAAGTGGGCCAGATGCCCTACGACGGGCTTCAGTTCCTTCTCTCCAAAACACCGGGAGGAATCCTGCGCCACCAGGCGATGATTGGCGAGCACAACGAGATGATTCTTAAGGAATGGGTCGGCCTCTCCGACGAAGAGTTCCTTGACCTTCTCTTGAGCGACGCTTTGGAGACGTCCTAGGGGGGACTTACCCAGTTCCCGAAGTCGGGCCCAATCCGGTCGATTCCAACCAATTCGCCGCTGACCACGATTCTGTGGTCATAGACGAGACTGGGAACGCAGGCCACCAGGTGCAAGTTGGCGTTGGTGGGGGTTAGAAGGGCGAACTCAGGCTTCTGCTCCCGGAGCCGCCCGTAGTTCAGAGACATGTCGTCCTGGTGCACGACCAGAGCCTCGGTTAGCTTGTAGAGATAGGACCTGGGCCCGGACTCGACCACCGCGAACACGTCCTCGCTTTCACGCAGCAGGCCGGGTATCTTGGGCAGGTTGTGGAAGACGTTGCCTTCACCCACAATCGGGCTTTCCAGATGGCCGAACAGCCACTGGCTGCCCAGCTCTCCCGGGCTGGAGGTGGATGGTATGTGCCCCACTACGTTGTCCGGGGTTTCGTATGCCTTTCGGTCTCCCAGGTCAAGAATTTCCAGAGCTGTCACCGCTGAGTCTATGCCTATGGCGTGGACGATAAGACGGTCCGGCGGGGGAAGAGTTCCGGGTAAAGAGGCGTCGGAGGCGTCGATAGGTTGGAACCGCCGGAGCAGAGCCGCCTCCGCTTGGGAAAGCGGCTCATACTCCAGAGGATTGTCCCAATCGTTGGGCCTTGTTCCATCGATAGGCAGCGTTTTTTCGGCGTCGATGGCGTCAGCGGATATGGACACCGTAACGGGTTGTGAGTCCTCTGACGCCCCTATGTTGCCCGATCGGGCCCCGTGGTCAACGGCGTCTTCGCCGGTGGCCGGGGTGAGGTCCGTGTATGCCGTGGAGACCCCGTTTCCTTCCAAAGGGCCTTCCCGGTTGTTTGTCTGGGAAGCGGTGTCAGGTTGGCCTTGGTTGGAGGCTGGGGGCAATGACGCCTCCAGCTTGTCCAGGTCGGCCGTCGCCTTGTAGTCATAGACGTAGTAGGCGACGGCCCCCAAGACCAGGACTGCTCCAAAGATGATTAAGAATATTGCTGTTTGACGGAGCGCTCGGCGCTGCGGCCTTGACTGCACCAGAAGGGCCATAGCTTGAACTCATTCCAGCCCTGGTTTATCCGGATGTTTAGAGGCGGCCACAAGCGCTTAGCTCTATGGTCAACACCGCTTTCCTCGGGGAGTCTAGCCCCGTGGATCATCAGGCATAGCTGTAGTATATAACAGATGCGGCCACCATGATGACCCCAATGCCGAAGGAGCATAACGCTGCCATGCGTATCAACCGGTGCTGTTGTCTAGACTGCACCAGTATGTAGTCATAGCCTGCTTCCATCTTTCGTGAGTCTCCTATCTTACCCCGACATATTCGGCATCAATCGGGGTGTTGTATCGTATTTTGCTACACCCTGCCGTGGATGTAGAAATGGTTCGTCCAATGGACGATATACTTTGCCCAGGCGCCTAGCGGACTCGTTGGGAATGCAGTGCCGCCCCGCTGGCTATGGGTTCGTTCAAGTAGATGTCACCGTTGCGTATCTTGATGTTGAACCCACAGTCCGGGTTGATGCAGACCCACGCCTTGTAGTGGACAGCCGCGCCCTGGCTGCCGTAGTCCGACAGGGGCACGAGATAGCCAATGTCACACTTTAGGCACTTGGGGATACCCTGGTCTTCCACCAAAACCTCCTCCCACCGTCAGCTTCAGGTCCCATCGGGCCCTGAGCCAACAAAAAAGATACGAGGATTATAGCGCCGGATTTTGTACGCTCCCAATGCAACAATGCAGCAGGGTTTAACCAGTTTGAACGACGGAACCTTACACACTGTCACGGGTCTAAACCGCTCCACACTGCCGTTGCCATTGAACACTAACGGAAATTACTCCTCCCACCGTGGCGGGAGAAGGTTGGAATGAGGGGGAACCAAGGCCCAAATCACAGATTTTTCGGGCAATGGGTAGAGTAACGGAAGGGCGGCGGTCTTCTTTCGGGGCCGTCAGCTAACCGCCCCGACAATCCACCGGGCCTGGACACGGTTCCAGAGGGACCACCGGTCAGAGGGAACCTGCTACAGAAAGGCGGCTATTCCAGGAAGTCCCGGAGCTTGCGGGAACGGGTGGGATGCCGGAGCTTTCGCAACGCTTTGGCCTCAATTTGGCGTATCCGCTCACGGGTGACGCCGAACTCCCGTCCCACTTCCTCCAACGTCCTGCTCCGGCCGTCTTCCAGCCCGAAACGGAGTTGAAGGACTCGGCTTTCCCGGTCCGTCAGGGTGTCGAGCACGTCCTGAATCTGCTCCTTGAGCAGTTGGAAGGAAGCGAAGTCCGAGGGCGCCGGGGCGCTCCGGTCCTCGATGAAGTCTCCCAGGTGGCTGTCTTCCTCTTCTCCGATGGGAGTCTCCAGGGAGACGGGTTCCTGGGAGATTTTCAGTATCTCCTCGACCTTCTCAGGCATGACCTCCATGGCCCTGCCGATTTCTTCGGGGGTGGGCTCGCGTCCGTACTCCTGGAGCAGACGCCGGTGTTGTCGCATCAGCTTGTTGATGGTCTCCACCATGTGGACAGGTATGCGAATTGTGCGGGCCTGGTCGGCGATTGCGCGGGTTATCGCCTGCCTAATCCACCACGTAGCGTAGGTGGAGAACTTGTACCCCTTGCGGTAGTCGAACTTCTCAACCGCCCGTATCAGCCCGATGTTTCCCTCCTGAATCAGGTCCAGAAGAGCCATGCCCCGTCCGATGTATTTCTTTGCCACGCTGACCACCAAACGCAGGTTTGCCTCTGTCAGGTGGCCCTGAGACCGCATACCCTCGTCCTTGATGCGTTGCAGGTACGCCTTGAAGAGCCTGTCCATCTCTTGGAGCCTGTCCTGGGTGTCGGGGTTGGAAGCGATGTCCCTTAACTCGTCAAGGTTGCAGTCCTCCAGGACATCAATGACGTCGGTGGGAAGGACCCAGCTTCCCAATGAAATCCGGATGATTTCGGCCTCGATCTCGGGCTGCTCCACTCCCAGTTCCTCAGCCAGAGAAGCCATCAGTTCCGGGTTAAGCTCGGCGTCGATGGCGGCCCGGAGCTTGGGGTGGTCGGTAAGCTGGGACAGGGTCAAATAGGGAGAAAGGCCAATCTGTCGGGCAAGGGCGCTGATCAGGGGAGAGGACTGGGCGATTTTCAAGAGTATGGCGCAGCATACCTCCCACGCCTCGGGAGTCATTCCGTCCTGACCAAGCTCCTTTTCCAGCTTCTCGATGTGGCGCTCACCTTCCATCTTGCGCGCCAGAACTCGCTCGTCCTTAGACGTGAGAAGGCGCACACGGCCTATCTCGCGTAGATACATGCGGACCGGGTCATCGAGGACTTCTGCCCCCTCGACCTCATGGTCCCACTCCACCTCTTCTTTCTCGGTTTCGGTCTGGGCTCCGCCAGCCTCGGCAGTGGCGGGAGTTTCACCCGGAGTCGCCTCGTCCTCCTCCCAAGTCTCTTCGGCGGGAGGGGGAGGCATGGTGATGGTGGCCGTCCCAGCCAGGGGTTCGGCCTCGTCAGACAGGGGTTTTGCACCGTGGGTGGCCGGTACGCCTCCGACTACGCTGAGGAGTTCGTCCTTATTGCCGATTCCCCGGTCACCGTTGACCCCCTCGATATACTCTTCGGGGTTGTCCCCAAGGCCGCGTCTGCGCCTTACCATCGTTTCACCTTCTCTGGGCCTCTAATACCGGCTCAACCTTTTGGTCGATTCTTTGATTCGGTCGGTCAAATCCAATATGGACTCTTCGTTCTCTTTAACCTCTTCGAAAGTCCCTTCCGACAACCTAAGCTCCTCTTCCAGTTTGAGCTCACTGAGATGCCTCACCATCATCCGGTGGCCACATTGCCACAATGCAGCTTCTCTCGCTTTCTTGTCGGTGGGAGGCAGGGGCCTAGTCAGAAGATAGTCCAGATGTCCCAGAAGCTCGTCGTCTAGAGCAACTTGCAACCCTCCTAGTGTGGTGCATCGGGCCAGATTTGTAAATACCTCGCGGTTTTCCACTCTGCGGAAATGCTCAAGCCTCAGGGCGTCTATCACGTCCATCACATCATCAGGGAAGGGTATATCATTGCTGTCGTCCGTTTTGACGCTTTGCAGCATGAGGGACAGGCAGTGTTCCTCCCAGGGGTCTCCATCAACGGCAGCGACGGGTGCCGTCCCGGTCTGGCTCGTCTGTCCGATTCCATCTGCGCGGCGCATTGAATTCACTGTCTGCGCCCTAGTCACGCCTTTGTACCGGGGATGGTCCAAACGAGCCTTCAGTTGGGCGTCGCTCATTCCCAGCAACTTGGCCAGCTTCTGGAAGTAGTGGTCCTGCCGGAAGGGGTTGGGGAGCGCCCACACCAGGTGCGACAGCCTTGCCGCAACGGCGTCTTGCCCTTCGGGGGTCGTCACGTCGATACGGGATGCCAGGGCCTCGAGGAGGTAGTCCATCAACGGCATGGCGTCGGCGACCAAAGCTTTCCACGCCTCTGGGTCCTCCCTGATTATCTCGTCGGGGTCCTTGCCTCCAGAGATGGGCGCAACCTTGATTTCCGGCAGCGACGGCCTCTGGAACAGGTCGGAACCTCTGGAGCGGCCCGCCAGCCTCCTCTGGAAGACCATCCAGGAAGACTCCAGGCTCCTGAGCGTGGCCTCCTGGCCTGCAGCGTCGGCGTCCAGGGCCAGCACCACGGGAGGGCTTTCTCCCTGGGGCGCCGGACGCACGATGCTTCCCACCAGGGAAGCCTGGTCTCGTGTGAGAGCCGTGCCCATGCACGCGACCACGTTCCTGAACCCGTGCTGGTGGGCCGTAATGACGTCCATGTAACCTTCGGCTATTACGACCCCTTTCTCCCTGATGGATTCATCGGCAAGGTGCATCCCGTAGAAGAGCCGACCCTTGTCGAATATTGGAGTGCGGCCTGTGTTCAAATACTTGGGTTGGGAGCCGTCCATCTCCCGCCCGCCAAAGCCCACGACTTTCCCGCCGGCGTCCTGGATAGGGAACATGAGCCTCCCCCGGAACATGTCCCTATACCGGCCGTCGCGGTTCTGGGTGACCACTCCGGCCAACGCAAGCTGCTCCTCGCTGTAGCCCTTGGACGTAAGGAGCCGCTTCACCGACTCGCCGTCGGGGGGGCTGACTCCCAGACGGAATGCGTCCACGGTTTCCCGCGTCACACCCCTGCTCTCCAGGTAGTTCCTGGTCCCAGCACCAGCAGGAGAAGCCAACCGTTCCTGGAAGAACCGGGCGGCCTCCTCGTTGATGAGGACCAGGGGGTCTCCCTCCGCCGGACCTCTTCTCGGCGCCTTTTCGGGTATGTTCACCCCCGCCTGTTGGGCAAGGCGCCGAAGGGCTTCCCCGAAGTCCAGGTTCTCCACGCGCATCAGGAAGGAGAAGATGTCGCCGCCGGAGGCGCAAGCTCCGAAACAGCGCCACGTCTGTCGATCCGGGAAGACGTGGAAGGACGGGGTGCGCTCGTTGTGGAAGGGACAGTTCGCCTTGTAGCTGCGGCCCGAACGCTGCAGTGCGGCGTAATTGGAAACCAGGTCCAGGATGTCCATGCGGCTCTTAATGTCGTCGGTTACGGACATCCCTCTCCCAGCGTCCCAGCCATATACACTATTTTACCACAGGCGGCGGGGTGGCTGCCGAAAAATTCCCTGCCCAAGCCAGCGCCAAGCTGGTACAATTGGGCCGATGAAAGCCGTCAAAAAGACCCCCGGTATGAAGACAAAAGAGTTCCTGACGGAGGCCGCCGAACTGGTTCGTGCCCAGCTTCCGCAGTCGTTAGGCGCCCCAGCCGTGTCGGGACCCGTTGGTTCTCTGGTCAAGCTGCACTACGGCAACCCAAAGGTCCACTATGAGATGTGGGTCAGGAAACGAATGGGCGTCTTGGAGACCGGTCTTCACTTCGAAGGGGCCGCCGAGGAAAACTCCCGCTGCCTGGAAGCTATACGCAGCGAGTACGCCGACCTGGTCTCGTCCCTTGGTCCGGAGGTCAAGGCCGAGGAATGGGACAAGTCCTGGACCCGGGTCCACCGCACGTTCGAGTTCGACTCTCTCGACGAAGACCTTCTCATAGTTGTAGCGGGAAGCGTATCCCAGATGGTGCGCGTTCTCGAGCCGGCGGTCCGCTCAATCCGAGGAGCGGGCTAACCTTTACCCGCCCATAAAACCCAGCCAGGAGGAGGCGCATGACGTCCAATATAGACCTGTTCGAGGCCATCACCACACAGCGGGGCATCCGCCAATTCAAGCCGGACCCCATTCCCGACGAGATGATTCACCGGCTTCTCAGGGCGGCCATAAAGGCGCCGTCAGGGGGCGCACGTCAAGGTTGGTCCTTCGTCGTGATACGTGAGCAGTCCACCAAGGACCGCATCGGTGAGCTGTACCGGGCCCATACGCCCCTTGCAATCACACCAACCATGACTGAGCAGCAGCAGAAGATGTACGCCACCGCCATCGCCCTGGAAGGGCGCATGGAAACAGTCCCTGCAATGATTCTATGCTGCATCCAGCGGACCGAAGCCACGGCCACCTTCACCCTTGGGTCGTCAATATTTCCGGCAGTGCAGAACATACTGCTGGCGGCCAGGGGCATGGGGCTGGGGTCCGTTCTGACCACCCGTCAGAGGAGGTTCGAGGAGGAACTGAAGAGCCTTCTGGGAATCCCCGAAGACGTGGAGACCGCGGCGCTGCTTCCGCTGGGCTTCCCAATAGACGGAGTGGAATACGGTCCCACCCGCAGGCGCCCCGTCAGGGAGGTGGCCCACTCGGAGCGGTGGGGAAACTCCTGGCGGCGCGCTTCCTAAGGTCCCCCCTCAGGAGCGTGGATGGGCAGGGTGAAATGGCCCGCCAGGTCTTTTTTGTCCAGGTCCCAGTCAAAGCAAAGCAGCGTGGAGGAGTCGTAGCGGGCTTCAAGCAGGCGGCGGCCCCGGTGCACCACGGCGCTGTCGGCCACTCTGAAGTCCAGGTGGACTCCCTCTTCCCAACCGGTCCGGTTGCACACCCACAGGGGGCAGCCCGTCTCCAGCGTCCTCCGCTCCCATGAGTCCTCCGGCCCATGCTCGCCATCGGCCCACGCCGCCGCGGAAACCAGGATTTCAGCGCCTTCTTCTTTGAGGCCGTTAACTATCTCCGGGAACCAGGAGTCTGCGCAGACCAGCAACCCCACCTTGGCTTTCGGACAGTCCACGACGACCAGCGAATCCCCAGGCGACGACCAGCTCTCTGCGCCGCCTGTCACCTTGATCTTGCGGTGACTGCCCATAATGTCTCCACCCGGACCGATTACGAAGACGGAATTGTGCAGCAGCCCCGTCTGAAGGTCACGCTCGGGGTGGGAAAGGAAGATAGTTACGCCCCTGCTCCGAGCTTTTTTCATCACGCCTGTCATCCACTCGTCGGGTTGGGCGAGAATCCAGTCCGTTCCGATGTGGGGAGTAAAAGAGTAACCGGTCACGCACAACTCCGGAGTCAACACCCAGTCGACGCCTTGTTCGGCGGCCAGGTCCACGCCCGCCTCGATCAGAGATCGGTTTTGTTCAACGCGTCCCAACTGGGGCGCGAGGTGGAGCATCCCCACTCTCAACCGGTTCATGCAGCCCTACCCAGCGTCATTCGGCCCATACAAGAACCTAGCGGCCGTAGGGGTCGAAAAGCCTAACCACGTCGTCAAGCTCAGGCGTCGAAACCTCCAAAGCCACGCCGCCGTCAGTCGATTCGATCCTGTGGACCGTGCCTTGAGGTATCCTGACCCACTCGCCCTGGAGCAGGCGTATCCGTTCCGGCTCCTCATCTATTGGACCATGGAACAGCAGAATGCTGATTTCGCCCGAACTCAGGGTTAGGGCCTCGTCTTTCACTGCGTGATACTGAACGCTGGTGCCATGCCCAGGGGTCACGTTCAGGAGCTTTACTACGTAGAAGGGGGTGTGGACTTTGATGTCCTCGAAACCCCAGGGTTTGTCGATTCGGCAGGATTCCAAGGATTCTCCTCGCGAACGGGGATCGGGCATGGGCGGGTTGAAGCGCCCATCGTTTGGACTTCAGCCCGACAATATTACCTGCGTCCGCCCCTGTCGGCAAGATTTGAGGCCTGGGATTCGACTCAATCCAGCTTCCCGTCATCGACCCACGCCCAATCTGACCGCAATTGCTGTAACCTTCCTGTTCAGGTACGGTCACAGCTTGTTCGGAACTCCCGACTTGAAGGCCTCCCTACCTGTGGTAGCTCAACTCCCGGCGTCGCACCTCTTCTAAGTCAACCATTAGGTCCTCTTCTAATCCTGGTGTCCCTATGGCAGATATTTCCGACAAACCCTGATCCTGCAATCATAGGCGCTGTTACCCATGCCGTGCGGCAGAAATACAACTGCGGCAGTGAATCATCGAGTTCACTGCCGCAGCCGTTATATATATTTCCTTATGATATTGCTGCGTATTGCAATCGTTGACTTCGACCGTACTAGGCGTTTAGGGTGTTGATGGAAGGAGCAACCATAACGTTTAGCAGACTAGTTGATGGACCATTTGCTGGGCCTGCCAATCTTTGAAAACTCAGGCCAAGGGCCACAGTCTTTCTCCTTATGTATTCGCCCATACTCCTATGATGCAGGCTGCGACTACGGCGGAAGCGCACCAAAAGATAAGCCATTTATCTTTAAGCAGAGAGTCTTCATTATTTTTCGGGAGTTCCCTTCCGTATTTTTTGCAGAATTCCTCAATTGTAAGCGGCTCGAAAGTAGTCTTCGGAACCTTACGTGTGCTTCGAGAACGTGGCATTGTTTTGATATTCTCCTGTCCGATTGATTCATATCTGCAAAGATTGGAATGGTTGAGAACGCTACGATTTGCTCCCGGAGGAATTTTTCTACCCGAGCCAGCCTTCGCTCACCGGCGGGGTCAATCGGATGGATACAGTCTATCATGCAGTAGAAAGCCCGGCAATCTTGAAAGGTTGATACGAGGCATGGAGAAAAATAGCGGCCATCAAAGAACATCATGAGGAATGCGTACTATGCTTTATTCAGAAGAGGAATTGGCAGAAGAGTTCGACATACAGCGTGAGGCACAACAGAAATTAGGCTGGCAGCGAGGTTTGTTGAACAATTGGTGGGAATTTAGAAATGGTATCCCGTATCCCTATCAGAAAGAGGAACCTTTTGACGACTGAGGAGGCGCATCGAACTGGGGCGCCGCCCTGCTTAAACCGTCCTTGACACTGTTCTGGGCAGTGTTTACACTCCCGCAAACCTTGGGTTGGCCGTTGGCCTTCCCGGCATTGCTGAATATATGTCGCATAAGAGAATTGTAGTTGTAGGCGGAGGCGGCGGAAACTACATTACCCTTACCGGCCTTAAACACCTGGACTGCGACGTCACGGCCGTTGTGGCCATGACCGACAGCGGCGGAAGTTCCGGGCGGCTCCGGGATGAGTTGAACCAATTGCCCCACGGAGACATCCGCAGGTGCCTGGTGGCCCTGGCCCCCGATGATAGCTCCACTTCCATTCTGGTCCGCCTGTTCGACTACCGTTTCAACGGCGGAGGCGGGCTGAGCGGCCACAGTTTCGGGAACCTTCTGCTCTCGGCACTGACGGAGGTTACAGGCAACACTGCCACAGCGATCTCAGAAGCGGGTGCTATGCTCGGCATCAAAGGCAAGGTCCTGCCCGTGACCCTGACCAAGACCACCCTCGTGGCCCACCTGAAGGACGGCTCGGAAATCAGGGAAGAGGCCAACATTGACCAGCGGGGAGCCGTGGACGGAGCCGAACCCACACAACCCATCGACTACGTCTACCTGGACCCGCCGGCATACGCTTACCGGCCTGCGGTGGACGCCCTGGAGAGCGCCGACGCCATAGTGCTTGGCCCGGGTGACATATATACGAGCATTCTGCCCAACCTGTTGGTAAAGGACATCGCCGAGGCTATCAGGTCCTCCAACGCCCTGAAAATCTGTGTCAGCAACCTGATGACCAAGCCGGGCGAGTCGGACTCATTCAATGCGTCGGACTTTGCCAGGCTGTCCCGGGAGTATTTGGGGACCTCTGACAAGCTGGACTACCTGATAGTGAATAACTCGCCCTTCCCGGAAAGGCTGCTCTCCCGGTACTACTCCTACGGGCAGGCGCCTGTGGAGACCGACAGGGAAGCATGCCTGGTCGAGGCGAAGGAGATCATCCAACTACCGTTGCTGTCGTCTGGGGTCTACATCCGGCATGACCCCATTCCCCTGGCCCGGACCATCATGGACATAGTGGAGGGCCGGGTCCCCACGGGTCAAGCCGGGAACACCTAGCAGCGGCTCAGGAAGCGCTCATCGCAGACCTGAAGTAGTCCAGGGTCCTCTGGAGACCTTCGTCGATCCCCACTTTGGGTTCCCATCCCAGTTCCCGCTCGGCAAGACTGGCGTCTAACCGTATCTTGTACACGTCGCCCTTCCTGCAAGGCGCGTAGCGTGGTTGCCGTGTGTAACCCGCAGCGTCGGCCAAGGCCCGGAACACCGTGTTGACGTCCGTTCCCACTCCAGCCCCTATGTTGTAGACCCCTACCACTTCCTGCTCCAGGGCCTTGACGTTAGCCTCAACCACGTCGTCTACGTATACAAAGTCCCGTTCCTGAGAGCCGTCGCCGAATATCACGACCTCTTCATCCCACAGCATACGTCCGCAAAAGATGGCCACGACTCCCGCCTCGCCGTGGGGGTCTTGGCGGGGGCCGTACACGTTGGAGTACCGGAGGCACGTATACTCGAATCCGCCCAGGGAACTCATGGTGTGCAAGTAGGTCTCCGCGGCATACTTGCTCGCCCCATAGGGAGACAGTGGTTTGACTGGGTGCTCCTCGTCACAGGGCAGATAAACAGGCTCCCCGTATAAGGCCCCTCCCGTCGAGCTGTAGATGATGTGCCGTACACCGTACCTGCCGCACTGTTTGATGAGGTTCAGAGTCCCCATGATGTTGGCGCTGGCGTCGGCGACGGGAGCTCGGGTCGAGTAGGCGACGCTGATTTGAGCAGCCATGTGGAACACCGTTTCGGGTCGGGTCTCACGAAAAACCAGGGCCAGCTTGGCGGAACGTATGTCGGCGTCGTGCATGCGGGCCTTGGGGTTCAGATTCCTTGTATGGCCTGACGATAGGTTGTCCGCCACGTGGACCTCATGGCCGTCTCTCACCAGTCTGTCCACCAGATGAGACCCAATGAAGCCGCAGCCGCCGGTAACCAATATCCTCAACTGCCTGTTCCTCCGGGAGAGTTGTTCGAGTGACGGTTTGGCGGGTCTCTTGTCACCGAGACTTCGATATGGAAAAGGAGTAAGGAGCGATGGGAAACCGTCGACAAGATGTCACTGGCGGAGGGGGTGGGATTCGAACCCACGAACCCGGGTTACGGGTTAGCGGTTTTCAAGACCGCCGCCATCGACCGCTCGGCCACCCCTCCTAACGTGCATGCAAAGGCTGGGACAACTCCAACCGGCCGTCGGCCAGCTTTGTCGCCCGATCAGGCCTTCAGGAAAGCCTCCACTAACTGGGAAACCCGTTCCTGCTGCTCCACGTGGGGCACGTGGGCGGCCTCCGCCACCATCTCCACGCGGGAGCCGGCGATGCCCTTAGCAAACTCCTCCGCGTAGATCGGGGACACCAGCTTGTCGTGTTCGCCCCATACCACAAGCGTCGGGGCGGTGATGCGGTTGATGCGTTTCTTCAAACCCTTGTCGGGAATGGGCCATATGAACTTGCCCGTGCAGCTCAGTGACCATACCCTGTAGAGCTGGGCATCCACGCTAGCGTCTGCATCTTCTGGGAGCTCGGTGAAAGCCTTTGCCGCCGGCCCGTCGGGGTCGAAGTATGAAACTTCGGCAACTTGTTCCGAGGACATGGACATCCAGTTCTTCACCGGAGCGTCGTCCCTCCACAGTCCGATGGGGTTGATTAGCGCCAGCTTGCTGACGCTGGCGGGGTTGGTCGCTGCCAACTCCGCCGCCAACATGCCGCCGTATGAGTGGCCGACGACGGCGGGAGCGTCCAGGCCAAGCTGGTCGAACAGTTCGTAGTACAGCAGAACCAGGTCCCACAGGTTGTCCAGGGGTTTAACCGCATCCGGGTCGCCGGGGGTCGTGCCCGGGTGCTCCGGCGCGTAAACCGTGTGGCTGGCCGACAGAGAGTCGAGGAAGCTGTCCCACTCCAGTCCGTACGGACCATGCAGGAACACCGCCGGCGGGCCTGAACCGGAAATCTTCACACGGACGTTGATCTGGTCCTGCCAGACACTGAGGGTCTTGTCTTCAACACTGGGCATTGTCGGCTCTCCCGGCCTGACTGGCCTAAATAGAGTAAAAGGCTATGTCCCCGCCCCCGTGACCTTACGCTTGTCCCTGATTCCGCTTGGCCACCAGTGGTTCACCCATTGGTCGTCGTCCCACATGTTCTGCAGGTGGGGCTGGACTTCTTTGGCGAATATGTCGATGTTCTTCAGGGTCAGCTCGTGAGGCATGGAGCCGATGTGGAGCAGCACCATCAGATTGCCGCAGTGGAGGTCTTCGATCGCCTCCCTGAGCATTTCTGTCACCGTTTCGGGACCGCCGGATATGACCAGACGATGGTCTACAAAGTCCTTGAAGCTCCAGTTTTTCATGTCCGAGAGCACTCCGCCTATCTGCTCGCGGAATCCTCTCCGGAAGGTGTATTCCATGCTCCGGTAGTCCACGTGGCCGGGGGCCATCATGAACTCGGGCGCGATGTACTGGGTCTTGTCGTAGAAGTAGCGGATGTGCTCGTAGTAGTCCTTCTCCGCCTGGGCGTCGGACTCGGACACGGCGACAAGCTGGAGGAATCCCGCGCGGTATGGGTTATTGTCCAGGTTGCGGGAGTCCACGAACTCCCAGAACCCATCCATGATCCGCTTTCCAATGCCGCTGCCGAAATAGCTCAGGTAGCAATAGCAGTGATTGTTCCTGGTGGCGAAGTCCCAGGTGCTGCGGCTCCCGGACCCCGGCACCCACACCGGCGGGTGAGGCGACTGGATTGGACGCGGCCAGAGGTTCACCATGGGAAGCTGGTAGTAGCGGCCATTCCACGGAAATATCTCATCGGTGGTCCATGCCTTCATTATCAGGTCGTGGGCCTCGTAGTAGCGGTCCCTCTGCTCTATAGGGGGAATGCCGTAGCACAGGTTGACGTCCATGGACGACCCCAGAGGCATCCCGGCAATCATGCGGCCTCCGCTGATGCAGTCCAGCATGGCGTACTCTTCCGCCACGCGAATAGGAGGGATGGTGGTGGGAAGGGTGGCGCCCATCTGGACGATGCCCACGTCCATGCCGTTGGTGGCCCGCGCCAGCACCGACCCCATCAGGTTGGGGCCGGGCATGAAGCCGTAAGCGTTCTGGTGGTGCTCGTTCACGCATATTCCGTCGAGACCGGCCTCGGCAGCGTGTATAAGTTCGTCCAGGGTCCAGTTGTAGTACTGGCCCACCCTCTTGGCGTCGGCCAGCTCCCACCAGGGAGGGTCAACCCACACCGAGTGGTAACGCTTCTCGAAGTCGGCGGGAAGCTCTCTGTGGGGCATCAGGTGGAACATGGATATCTTCATGAGAACCCTCCTCTCACCCTGGGGCTGTGCTCATTCGCGCGGCGACGCCGCGTGTATTAACGGGATTATACCACTTTGTTCGGTTTCTACCCGCCGCCGGGGCCTCCGCCGAGGCCGGGCTCGGTCATTTTCTCAGGATTAAGCAGCTCGTCCAGCTCCTCGTCGGTCAGTGTGGTCATCTGCTTGGCGGTCTCCCTGATTACGCCGCCGTTGGCCGCCGCCGTCTTGGCTATCTCCGCAGCTTTGTCGTAGCCGATGGCGGGAGCAAGCGCAGTGCCCAGCATCAGCCCCCTCTCCACCATGGCGGGGCCTGTTTCGGTGGCCTTCAGCCCCTTGACGCACTGATCGGAGAAGTTGCTGGCCGACGCCGCCAGCAGGTCGATGGACTGGAGCAGGTTGTAGGCGCACACCGGCATCATCGTGTTCAACTCGAAGTATCCGCCAAGACCAGCCAACGCTATGGTGGCGTCGTTGCCCACCACCTGGGCCGCCGCCTGAATCAGCGACTCGGATATGACCGGGTTCACCTTGCCCGGCATGATGGAGCTTCCCGGCTGCACCTCGGGCACGTCCAACTCGCCCAATCCGGCCCTGGGTCCGCAGCCCAGCCACCGGATGTCGTTGGCGATTTTGTGAAGGCTTACGGCCAGGGTCTTGAGAGCGCCGCTGGCCTCCACGGCGGAGTCCAGGGCGCTCTGGGCCTGAAAGTGGTTGGACGTCTCCCTTACTGTGACTCCGGTCATTTCCGAGACGATGCGGCAGGCCCTCTCAGAAAACTCCGGGTGGGTGTTGACGCCCGTTCCCACGGCAGTGCCCCCCAGGGCCACTTCGGACAACTCCTCCTGGGCGTGGGCGATCCGCGTCAAGCCGAATTCCACCTGCCCTGCGTACCCCGCGAACTCCTGGCCAAGTCTGACGGGAGTGGCGTCCTGGAGGTGGGTCCGCCCCGTCTTGATGATAGACCAAAACTCCTCACTCTTAGCGCTCAGGGAGCCGTTCAGGTCCTCAAGGGCCGGTATTAGCCGCTCTTTGATTTGCATGAGGGCGGATAGATGGATGGCGGTGGGTATGACGTCGTTGGAGGACTGGCCCATGTTCACGTGGTCGTTGGGGTGGACCAGCCTGGAGCCCCGTTCTCCGCCGAGATTCTCCGTGGCCCTGTTGGCAATGACCTCGTTGGCGTTGGTGTTGGTGGAAGTGCCGGAGCCGGTCTGGAAGATGTCCACGACGAACTCTTTGTCGAAATTGCCGTCGGCGACTTCCTGAGCCGCCTCGACGATGGCGGCGCCCGTCTTTTCGTCAAGAAGTTCCATCTCCATGTTGGCCTTGGCCGCAGCCAGTTTTATGAGGGCCAGCGCCCGGATGAAGCTCCTGGGAAAGCGCAGGTCGGATATGGGGAAGTTTAGCTCGGCCCTGCGGGTGGACGCACCGTAGTAAGCGTCTATGGGCACTTCCATAGTCCCCATGGAGTCACGCTCGGTCCTTGTCTGCTGAGATGCCATCGGATTGATGCCTCCTGTAGTTGCATAGCTAATAGTTGCGTAGCTAACGACCGGCGTGGAAAGACCATTGCGGCTTCCCGCCAAGCAGTAGAGATTGTAGGCGAATCTCAGGGGTTTGCCAATCGCCGGACGAGAGCACCGTCGTCACCGTCGGGTTTATGGCGCCAGGAACACGAAGGGGCCAACAGGAAGGTTCCTCAACATCCAGAACACGATTATCGCAGCCAACAGCGCCCAAATCAGCCGGTGCGGTACGAAAATCGGGGCCGGAGCCGGCAGGAAGTCGATCGGGCTGCTGAAACTATGGGGATGAAGTTTCCTACTTCATCAATTATGAGCTGGACTTTCAGTTCCCCGGTAGAAACGTCTTCAACCACTTTGATAGTCCCTTCGGTCATAGTCGTCTTTTCACTGTGACGTATGGAGTGTCCCCACTGCTAAGCACTCGCTGAAATCCTGCTAGCCTCTCAAGAACGCCTACTTGCTCACGAAGTTCTATCGCCTCCGTCAACACCTTCGAGATTTGCGATTCAGAAAGGGACACTTCGCCATGTTGCGGATGTTTCATTGTGCACCAACTCTTGCTTGGTTCGGTAGGGGTGTCCTCTTCAGATGCGTCGACGGAGATGGTCTCCGATACATGGACGACTAGTTGTCCATGCGCCAACGTGTTTCTCTTAGGGTTCACGACATCAAAGACACTTCGCAATTTACTCACGCACTTTTCAAAGGCTGCTTTCCACTCTTCTCCAGACGCTTGTTCAAAGATCGTCGGCAACCACTTTTCAAGCCTCCATAAATCTTCGGAGATAGTGCTGCGTTCTTGGTGTCCGTCCAACTGTTTCAGCACCTCTCGCAAAGTGTGCTCCGCTAGCGCGAACTCCATGATTATCTCACCGACAACTTGTGCTGCTTCTTTCGACGCCGCACCTGAAGCCGTGAACTCACTAGCCGAAACAGGCTGAGAGATGTCCGTTGCAATAACGATTTGACTGATGCAACGGTCTTCCGACTCGAACTCCTCGTTGCAATCCTCGCAGACAAATCTGCACTTCACATCGTCACCATGTCCTCTCGGCATCTGACAGATGGCATCCTGGTGTTCACAATCGTTGCGCTTCATTCTCCCTGCCTCTTAACTCGAAAGAGCCCCGGGGAAACCAACACAAAATGCTCAGTGTATCCCCCTGGGTTGCCGACTCGGTGTTTGTAAGGGAATGCCCCTGCGGTGGTTGTCCTAACGCCGATGCCGACCAGATCGTCGTGACCGAAGGGCTCCTTCAGCCTCCCGCTATTGACCGCTTCTCTAATTGAGGCCATCAGCCAACCCTTGTTCCGTTTCATTGTTTCTCCTTATTCGGGTGCGCCAACGGATGGACTTGAAGGATTTCGTACAGGTCCTCAGTATCCGGCATCTCAAATCCTCAGCGTTGGCTGGCGTGCAGGACCGTAATACCTACTACGTCATCGCCGTTGTACCGCAGGATGATGTCCTCGTCGGTCAACTCGCTGTCAGTGACCGGGAGCAGCCTGTCGACGCGGATGTAGAGAACATCCGCCTCTTCGTCATAGGACGACCATAAATTGGCGCTTGGAAATTGGTTCACTACCGGAGCCATGCTCAGGTATTCGGTCAAGTCTTTCGGGGCCATACTTGCCCCCTTGTTCTTAATGATGTGGTCCCACCGCTCGACAGTCAGGCGGATATATGCGCCCGTCAGCGAAAGCGCGAAGTCAGACATTAAAGCTCCTCATATATCCCCACAAAAAAAGAGCCGAGCCCTTTTACAAGCCCGGCTTTTGTCTTTGCACCTTAAACTGGATAGTGGAAGGAAGGATTAGGCCGTTGTGAAAACGGTAGGCTTTCTCAGGGGACCGCCTTGGGGCCGGCCCGAGAGCAAAGGGCTCAATCGGACGGCCGACCGTGGGGCGGAACACCCACCGACCGACCTAGGAGTTGGGCGGGCGACCACTCATACGAGAAAGACGCCAACCTTATCTCCTTAGAAAGGAGGTGATCCAGCCGCACCTTCCGGTACAGCTACCTTGTTACGACTTCGTCCCAGTCACCAAGCCCGCCCTCGGCGCCTGCCTCCCTTGCGGGTTAGCTCAACGACTTCGGGTGTTCTCGGCTTCCATGACGTGACGGGCGGTGTGTACAAGGCCCGGGAACGTATTCACCGCAGTGTGCTGACCTGCGGTTACTAGCGATTCCACGTTCACGCAGGCGAGTTGCAGCCTGCGATCCCAACTGAGGTCGGCTTTGATGGGATTGGCTCCAGCTCGCGCTTTCGCGACCCATTGTACCGACCATTGTAGCGTGTGTGTAGCCCAGGGCGTAAGGGCCATGCTGACTTGACGTCATCCCCACCTTCCTCCTCCTTGTGGGAGGCTGTCCCGCTAGAGAGAGTAACTAACGGCGAGGGTTGCGCTCGTTGCGGGACTTAACCCAACACCTCACGGCACGAGCTGACGACAGCCATGCAGCACCTGTGAAGGCTCCCGGCGAACCGGGTCGTTGCCCTTTCGGGTTTCTACCACCAACATGTCAAGCCCTGGTAAGGTTCTTCGCTTAGCATCGAATTAAACCACACGCTCCACCGCTTGTGCGGGCCCCCGTCAATTCTTTTGAGTTTTAGCCTTGCGGCCGTACTCCCCAGGCGGGATGCTTATCGCGTTAGCTGCGGCACAGGGGGGGTCGATACCCCCAATACCTAGCATCCATAGTTTAGGGCGTGGACTACCCGGGTATCTAATCCGGTTTGCTACCCACGCTTTCGCGCCTCAGCGTCAGGAACAGCCCAGAAGGCCGCCTTCGCCACTGGTGTTCCTCCCGATATCTACGCATTTCACCGCTACACCGGGAATTCCGCCTTCCTCTACTGCCCTCGAGCTGACCAGTATCCCCTGACCTCTCCAAGTTAAGCCTGGAGCTTTCACAGGAGACTTAACCAGCCGCCTACGCGCCCTTTACGCCCAGTAAATCCGGGTAACGCTTGCCCCCTACGTGTTACCGCGGCTGCTGGCACGTAGTTAGCCGGGGCTTATTCCCGAGGTACCGTCCTATCTCTTCCCTCGGAAAAGGGGTTTACAGCCCTTAGACCTTCATCCCCCACGCGGTGTCGCTGGGTCAGGCTTTCGCCCATTGCCCAAGATTCCCTGCTGCTGCCTCCCGTAGGAGTGGGGGCCGTGTCTCAGTCCCCCTCTGGCTGGCCATCCTCTCAGACCAGCTACCCGTTATCGGCTTGGTAGGCCGTTACCCCACCAACTACCTGATAGGACGCGAGACCCTCCTCCGGCGATAAATCTTTCTTCACGCCGCCGAGGCGGCATGACCGTATGCGGTATTAACGCCAATTTCTCGGCGTTTTACCCCACCGGAGGGCAGGTTTCTCACGCGTTACTCAGCCGTCCGCCGCTTTCCTCACCCACCGAAGCGGGTGAAGCTCGCTCGACTTGCATGCATTAGGCGCACCGCCAGCGTTCACCCTGAGCCAAGATCAAACTCTCTAGAGTAAACGTTAGTTGCTTTTTTAACCTTACCGTCCTTCCACTATCCAGTTGTTAAGGTGCACACGTTGTTCGAACCTCAATAATAGTTGACCCCATATTCCGTGTCAAGCGCTTGTGCCTGCACAAATTACGTCAACTTGCGTCGGGGAACAGCAAAGAGCAATTCACCCCCACCCCAACCCTCCACCTAAATGGGGAGGGAGGGTCCGTCCTCCGCAAGGTCACAGCGGTTCCGAACTCCCTCACACCGTCGTTTCCCTGAAAATAGGCGATAACTGCCCCTTCTCCCCTGGCGGGAGAAGGTTGGGATGAGGGGGATGGCCCACCAACCCGTCATTCCGGCGACGGCCGGAATCCAAGAATCCTTGCACAAAGAGACAGGCCTCCGGAGCCCCGCAGCGTGCGCCGGGCTACTGGCCCGTGAAGTTTGGCCGCCGCTTCTCCAGAAAGGCGTCGGCCGCTTCCATGTGGTCCTTGCTCAAGAAGGTGAGGGCTTCCAACGCCAGGGACGTGTCCAGGATCTGGTTCATCTGGATGCGCAGTTGCTTGTTAATCGAAAACTTGGTCCAGCGTATGGCCAGGGTCGCGCCGTTGGCCAGGCGGCTGGCCATCTGGTTGGCGGAGTCCATTAACTCGTCGGCGGGCACAACTTTGTTTATGAGACCAATCCGTTCCGCCTCTTCAGCGCTCATAAGGTTGCCCGTCATCAGGAACTCTTTGGCCTTGGCAACGCCTATCAATGCGGGCCATATGATAGCCCCGCCGTCTCCGGCCACCAGCCCCACCCTTACGTGGGGGTCTCCGACGCGAGCCGTGTCGGCTGCGATGATGATGTCGCAGAAGAGCGCCAGGGTGGCGCCCAGACCCACCGCGTCTCCATTGAGGGCGGCGATGATCGGCTGCTGCACCTCCAGCATGTTCAAGATGAGCCTGCGTCCATAGCCTGTGGGCAAGTACCGGAGGTCGGGGTTGGCGGCCCTCTGCTTCATGCCCGCGATGTCTCCGCCGGCTGAAAAGGCGCGCCCGGAGCCTGTCAGGATGATGGCGTGCACCTCCGGGTCGGCGTTCAGGTCCAGCATCACGTTCTCCAGCTCTTCGTGAAGGCCGGGGAAGTTGATGGCGTTGAGTCTGTCGGGCCGGTTGAGGGTGACCGTCGCCACCTTCTCGGAAACGTCCACGGTGAGGTCTGAGTAAACGGTGTAGTCGGGCATCCGGTCCTCCTTATGATTATTGGGCCGACGAACCGGCGGTGTATTGGGCCGCCTCTTCCGAACCGCCTGTAGCGTCCCCTTCACTGTATGAGTGCGCGCCCGTCCCGGCCAGGCCGCCTCCCTGGACAATCAGGTACTCGTCCCGGATAGGGCGTCCATCCAGCCAGCACTCCAGAATCTCACGCACTCCCGCCGCGTATCGCGCCTGGGCGGAAAGAGAGGTGCCCGAAGTGTGGGGTGTCATCGCCTGGTTGGGCATGGACCTCCAGGGGTGGTCGTTGGGAGCAGGCTGAGGAAACCAGACATCTCCCGCGTACCCTGCCAGCTGGCCGCTTTCCAGGGCTCCGACGATGGCTTCCCGGTTGCAGATTTTGCCGCGGGCGGTGTTGACGATGTAAGACCCGCGCTTCATCTTGCCTATCAGAGCGTCGTTGAACATGTCCTCCGTCTCAGGGTGGAGGGGACAATGGATGCTCACCACGTCGCACACGCTGACGAGGGACTCAACAGTCTCATGGAAGGTTAGGCCCAACTCCTGCTCGACCTCAGCGGAAAGCCTATGCCTGTCGGTGTAGTGGAGTTTGACGTCGAACGGTTTCATCCGGCGCAGCACCCCCAGACCGATTCGTCCCGCCGCCACCACGCCCACGTCCATCCCTTCCACGTCGTAGGACCTGGAAACGGCGTCGGCGATGTTCCAACCGCCCCTGACGACCCAGCCATACTGGGGAATATAGTCCCTGACCAGCGCCAGAATCTGCATGACTGCGTGTTCGGAGACGCTGACGCTGTTGCACCAGGTCACCTCGCACACGGTGATGCCCCTGTCGATGGCCGCTTGAAGGTCCACGTGGTCCGATCCTATTCCGGCGGTTATGGCCATCTTGAGCCGGGCCGCCTTTTCTATGCGCTCGGCGGTGAGATAGGCGGGCCAGAAGGGTTGGGAGATGACCACGTCGGCGTCGGCCAACTCCCTCTCGAACACGGATTCGGGGCCGTCTTTGTCGGAGGTCACCACAAATTTGTGCCCCCGCCCTGTTAGGAACTCTTCCAGACCAAGCCCGCCAGAAACCGAACCGAGGAGGTGGCCGGGATTGAAGTCTACGGAGGACGGGGAAGGAAGAGTCTGACCGTCCGGGTAGTGGGTCAGGGTTGGTATGGTGTCGCGGGCGTAGTTGGGAGGAAACCCCTCCACCGGGTCGTCATAGAGAACGCAAAGCACTTTTTGGGCGGAAGGGGAACCCATGTGAGCCTCCTAAGAATATTTCCGCACATTATATATCGAATCGCGCCAATGCAAAGTCCATTTGCTCGATTTGACGCAAGATTGCGCGGCCTCTAAAATCCTACAAACGGCAACCGAGCGTCCAACACCGGGGTAAGGCGCCTTTTCCCCCACCCATTCGCCTCGGACATGCCCCGTATGGACCGCCGGTCAGTAGGACAGGAGGCAAGAAATGGCTTTCCCACGACCTCTTGAGGGAATCAGAGTCCTGGACTTTACGTGGCTTAGGTCCGGTCCCTGGGGCACTCGATGGCTTGGCGCCCTTGGGGCAGAGGTGATGAAAATCCAATGGACCTTCGCCCCCGGCCAGCGGGGCGTAGTGGTCGGAGCCGGGGGAGCTCCTGTGCCCGACCCCAACGTGAACGGCACGTTTGCCGACACCAACGCCGATAAGCTGAGCGTGACCGTCAACGTACGGAGTGAGAAGGGTTTCGAGTTGGTCAAGCAGCTTGTGGCCGCTTCCGACGTGGTGGTTGAGAACTTCACGGCCACAGTGCTGAAGAGGTGGGGCCTCGGTTACGAGGAGATGAGGGAGATAAACCCCGGCATTGTATACGTGTCTATGGCGGGGTTCGGGCACACCGGCCCCCAGAGCGCCTACATGATAGTGGGTCAGGCCACCCAGTCCCTTTCCGGGCTGACCTACCTCTCCGGCCTTCCTGGAAAACCCTCTGCGGGCTTCGGATACTCCTACATGGACGACACGGCGGGCCTCTACGGGACAATAGGAGTCCTGACGGCGCTTCACCACAAGAACGCCACGGGCGAGGGTCAACACGTTGACCTGGCACAGATGATTGCAGCCGCCACCCTGACGGGACCTGCTTTCCTCGACCGGTCCGTTAACGGGCGCTCTGCCCGCCGCGAAGGCTACCCGCCCGGCAACCGCGCTGTATGGCCGGGCGTCGGAGCGGCCCCCAACTACCGGGCCCCCAACGTGGCTCCCCACAACGCCTACCCCACACTGGGCGGAGGCCACAACGACTGGTGCGCCATCGCCTGCTTCTCGGACCAGGAGTGGCAAGACCTGGTGCAAGTCATGGGAAGCCCCTCTTGGGCCGCGAACGGCAAATTCAGCTCGCTGATGGGCCGAATAGAGCACCAAGAGGAGTTGGACGAGGGAATCCGGGCATGGACTCTCGGCCTCAACAAGTACGACGTCATGGAGAAGTGCCAGCAGGCGGGCGTGGGGGCCATGCCGGTGCAGAGTTCCGAGGACCGGGTGGAGAACGACCCTCAACTGCGCTCCCAGAACATGTACCCCGAACTGGACCACCCGGCCCTGGGCCGCAATAAGTACCAGAACGTCCCCTTCTCCATGTCCAAGTCCACCGTTGGGGTGAACCGCAGGTCCCCCATGATTGGAGAGCACACCGTGGAGGTCATGGAGCGGGTGCTTGGCCTGGAACATCAGGAACTGGTCGAGGGGTTCGAAGACGGCACTTTCTGGCCCGCTGAGTTTCCCCGCTATCCTCACATCGAGGAGGCGCTGGCCAACCCCCCCAGTGTTTCCAAGGGGGTCTCCGGTAACGGGGCTTCACCTGCGGCTCCCGATCCCTGGAAACCCGCTACTCCCGGAATAGGCCCGCTGGACGGAGTTCGTGTGCTGGAGCTTGCCGATGAGAAGGGACAGTTCTGCGGGAAGCTCATGGGCGACCTGGGAGCCGACGTAATCAAGATTGAGCCTCCCGGCGGGGATGACGCCCGGTCGATGGGGCCCTTCCTGGACGACGTGCCCAACCGGGACCGGAGCCTCTACTTCTGGCACTACAACACCTCCAAGCGGGGAGTGACCTTGAACCTGGAAACCGCTGACGGCAGGGAGCTGTTCCGAAAGCTGGCGGCTTCCGCCGACGTATTGCTGGAGACCCAAGCGCCCGGATATCTCCAGTCCCTGGGCCTGGGTTACGATGAGCTTTCCAAGCTCAACCCCAAGCTCATCATGTGCTCCCTCACTCCCTTCGGCCAGACCGGCCCTTGGCGCGACTACAAGGCCGGCGACCTGACCCATTTGGCCGCGGGCGGGGTCATGGCGTCCTGTGGCTATGACGCGGACGACGATCCCGAGCAGTCCCCCATAGCTCCCGGCGGTGGACAGGCCTGGCAAATCGGGGCCCACTACGCATACATCGCCATCGCCACCGCGCTGCTGGACCGCGACCGGAGAGGCGAAGGCCAATACATCGACGCTTCCATACACCAGGCCTGCGCCTTGACCACGGAAGGCGCCGTGGCAAATTACATATACACCGGCCAGGTGGTCTGGCGGCATACCGGGCGCCACGCTTCAGCTCACCGGATCGACAAGGTTTACCGCAGCGGAATTTCTCATGCCACCAAGGAGGGCCATTACGCCACCACCGCATGGAGCGACCCCTTGGAACTGCCCGCGGCAATAAAAAGGCTGGGCGACTGGATGGCTGAGTACGGCATGGCCGGAAACCTTCTGGATGGCGGGTACGACACACCCGAGGGGATTCAGGAACACAAGGCTGACCTCTACGTGGCCATCGAAAAGTTCTTCAAGTCGATGCCCGGAAACGACCTCTGGCACGGAGCCGCAAAGATCGGCCTGCCCTGGGCATACATCAGGTCTTCGGACGAGATAATCGACGACGACCATCTCCGTGAAAGGGGCTTCTACGTGGAAGTGGAGCATCCGGAACTGGGCAAGACCTTCACCTACCCGGGCCCCGGCTCCGTATACAACGGCTCCCCGTGGCGCATCTCCCGTCGCGCCCCGCTGGTGGGCGAGCACAACGCGGAGATACTCTGCGGTGAACTTGGGCTGAGCAAGGCCGAACTCGCCGCCCTGGCCGAGTCACAGGTGGTCTAAGTCCCGGCTCACCCTAGCCTACGAGCGCTTGGAAGAGGCCCCAGCGGCTCCGCCTACAGGCGGCTAGCTCTGGGGCCTCAGGACCATCAGCGGAATCTCGCGGGAAGTCCTTCCCTGGTAGACGCCGAAGACGGGGTTGCTTTCGACCAGGTTCGTCCATAGGCGAGTCCGCTCGTCCGGACCGGGACGCTCCGCCAAAACCGGAATTCGCCGCCGCTTTATCTGAATGGTTGCCGCAGGGTTTTTCTCCAGGTTGAGAATCCACGCAGGGTCCCTGACGGCCCCACCGTACGACCCGACAATAAGATAGTTGGGGCCGTCCTCCATGTACCCGAGGGGAACCGTGTGGTTTCTGCCCGTTTTACGGCCTGTGGTGGTCAGCAAGAGAATGGGTATCGTATACCCGTCTCCAATTCTCATGCCTCCTCTCCAGCCGCCCGTAGTGCGATACTCCAGGACGTGCAGCCCTCTGCGCATTCGGGGTGACAAGAGTCCCATGATTCCCTCTCCGTCCGGCTAGTATTCAAGACCGACCTACGCCCGGACTTATTCTGTATAGTTCAGATTTCATCGTATCTCCGTAGAGGCGGCTCCTGCCTCTTCCCCCTGTCCGAGGGGGAAGATTGAGATGGGGGTTCTCGCCTCGCTTACCCGGTGCCCCCATCCTAACCTTCCCCCGTCCGCGGGGGAAGGGACTGTAAGAACCGGCCACTAGGAACACGCCTACGTCTGAACAGTCGCCTCATTCTACAGCTTTTGACACCGGCCCAAGCGGGCGCTACCGTTTCCCCAATATGACGCAGGCTCAGAAGGAGGCGCCACAATGGCTACCAGAAGAGTGGTTACAGGAACCAATGCTGAGGGAAAGTCCTACTTCGTGTACGACGGACCGACCCCCGGGACGCCTAATCGGGGAGGTCCGGTGGTCATCAACGAAATCTGGATAGACAATCCAGCCGACCCCGACCCGACCTCATCCCGCGACCCCGTCGACCCAGAGGTCTTCCACCGGGACCCGCCGGAGAACGGCTCGGCGATACGCGTCGTGACCTGGCCTCCCCACTATCCGGGACTGGACAGCGGCCCAGGATGGCACACCACTCCAACCATCGACTACGGCATAGTGATTTCGGGTGAAATGGAGCTGACGGTCGATGAAGGCTCCGTGATCCTCGGTCCGGGTGACGTGTATGTTCAGAGGGGAACAAATCATGCTTGGCGAGTTGCCGGCGACGAGCCGTGCACCATGGCCGTCGTCATGATATCAAGCCCGAACTACCAATAAGGCGGTGCGGGCGCCTTACCGGCGGAGCCGGGCCTTTGGGTTATGCCAGGCGCACTGCTTTCGTTTGCACTGGTCAACGTTATACCAGGGGCGGGACAGAGGAACGCCGAGTAACTGGCGCCAGCCAGCTCACAGCCTCGTAAAAAGGCGGACACCCTTCCGTCACTCCGGCGGAGGCCGGAGTCCAGGGAACCTTGCAAGAACGCACGGCTCTTCTGGATTCCGGCTCCGTATCGGAGTACGGGGCAGGCTCTTCGCCGGAAAGACAGGGGCCGGGCCTCGGGTATGTCGTAGGGGCGACTGGCCAGTCGCCCGATCCCCCATTCGCGAATACAGTTGATTGAAATCCTGCCGAACCGCCTACCCCTGTTCACCCTGAGCGAGGCGCCAGCAGCGTCGAAGGACTCATCTAGGGGAGTGGGCCGGGCCTTCGACCGGCTCAGGCCGAACGGAAAGAGGGAGGCGCCCACCTACTGGTTGAACGGCGGTTCAATCCAGTTCTGCTCCTTGATGTAGACCTGCAGGCGGTTGCTGACCGTTTCCAGGACGACAATGCGGCCTTCGTCGTCCACCTGCACCGCCACGGGGCGCCGGAAGTACCTCTCCTGGGACAGATCGGCCCTCTGGCGAGCCCTCAGAGTGTTGACGTTGGCTTCAACCTTGGCCTGCTGCCACGGCGGGAGCCGGTCGGCGTCTCCCAGCAAAGTCAGCATGTGGCTGCCGTCGGGAGCGTATATCTTCAGGCAATGTGCTCCCCAGTCCGCTACGTACACATCCCCGTCGTTGTCTACCGCGACCCCCGACGGGCGTTGCAGCCGCCCCTCGCCTGCATCTGGTCCGCCAAACACGGCCAGGAACTCGCCGTCGGGCGAAAACTTCTGCACCCGCGCGTTCTTCCAGTCCGCCACGTACACGCAGCCCTCTTTGTCGACCGTGATGCCCCAGGGGAGGTTGAACTCGCCCTCGTCGCAGCCAAGGCGTCCCCACTTACCCAGGAACTCTCCGCCTTTGGTGAACACCTGGACCCGGTGGTTATAGCTGTCCGACACGTACATCCGGTCGTCCTGATCGAAAGCCAAGCCCATGGGGCCGTTCAGTTCCCCATCTGCGGAGGTGTCCCAAGCCCCTTCCTTCTTCAGAATAAGGTCGAAGGAAACGCCGTCTCCAGCGGTGTTCGGCGCCGGGAACACCAGGTCACTTGACCGGTTGTCCGTGGGCTTCCCGGGCCTCCAATCACCGAGAGGGTTCCCTTCACAGTCAAAGACGTATATCTGGTTCTTGAACTCGTCGGCGACGTATACGTTTTCAGCGCTGTCGACAGCGATGGCGCTGGGGAACGGCCCTCGACCCTTGGCAAAGTCGTTCCCGCGGCTCTCCCAGATGAAATCCGAGTCGAGGTTGAGCTTGGTGATGCCCGCGCAGGAGACAAACTCCTCGCCCTTGTTTAGGACGTAAAGGGAGCTGTCGGCGCCCAGCGTGAAATCAGAGGGATAGAAGAAAGCCTCTCCGGCCAGCCCCGTGCCGCCAAGGCAGTAGCCGTAGTTGAAAATGCGGCCTTGTACGTATGCGGTCTTCATGCCTCTCCCTTTGGCGCGTGGGCCGTCTCTAAGCCAACTGGTATTCTCTGGTGGCTGCGATCAGGCCGAACATGTCGCCGACCTTCAGGGCCGATGCGTTGCGATTCTCCTCCGTGTCCCAGCGCAGCCCGCCGCCCTTCTCAGCCATAACCAGCAGTTCCTGACGGGTGTCGTCCATCACCTCCAGCGGGCCCAGCTGGTCCAGACATGCGTCCACGAACTCCATCTGCGACAGGTCGCCTTCGGCCGCGATTCGCCGAATCATGGCCTGGACCCCGGGATAGTTGACGTTCGACACGGCGTCGGCCACAAAGTTGATGCGCTTCACCAGGGAGCCGCTGTCTATCCACTCGGCCCCAAAATGCCATCCCTCCACGCTGGGCGGGTCGCACAGGAACTGGCCCATGTAGGAGCATTCCATGCCCAACGGTTCCAGGCCCGGCCTGGGATATGAGAAGTCCCCCACCAACCTCATAGTCCCCGCCACCACTTCCGCCGGACTCTTCACCCTCTGGAACCGGGCCTCTTTGAAGAAGTCGGAGTTGAACAGCACACGCAGCGTGTCCCTGATCATGTAGTTGGAAGATATGAAGGCGTCGGCGATGATGTTGATGGCCACCGGATCCCGCGGAGGCGTGTGGAGCCACGCCGGGACCTGCACCTCGTCCGCCACGAAGAAGTTGTACAGGTGCCTGGCGACGAACCTTGCCGTGGCTGGCTGGCGCACGATGATGTCTATGACGTCCTCTCCGTTGAACCGCCCCTTGTGACCCAGGAAGTGTTTCTCGCCGTCGTCGTGGTCGTCAGCCAGGTACTCGAAGTCCCAGACCCGGCGTCCCAAGCCGTTGGGGGGTTTGGGGGCCAGGGTCCAGCCTGTAAAGGCCCTGGCGCACTCGAACACGTCCTGCTCGGTATAGTTGCCCTGCCCCATGGAGAAGAGCTCCAGAAGCTCCCTGCCCCAGTTCTCGTTGGGTTGGTCCTTGTGGTTGTAGTTGTTGTCCAGCCAGTAAATCATGGCCGGGTTCTTGGATAGCTCCACCAGCAGATCGTGGAAGCTGCCCAGACCCGACCGGCGGAACAGGTCCATCTGGCGCGCAAGCTCGAGGGGGTTGTCTATCTTGGCGTTCCCCGTGGCAAACACCATGTGCCACAGCAGGGACATCTTCTCTTCCAGGGGCCGGGGGTTGTTTATCAAATGGTACATGTGGACGCTCTGGGCGCCCGGCGGGTCGTTGCCCGCCTCCAGGAAGTGTTGGCTGCGGAAGAGGATGTCAGTGTCTGTGGGAGGTATCCCGTATTCCTCCGGGCTCAGCAACTCCTCGACCGTCTGCTCATAGCCAATAGCGGCGCGCCTCTCCAGCTCGTCGCGGCGGGCGCCGAACCCGGCCCTCCGCATCAAGTGCGCCATCAACACTATTTCCTGGCTAGCCATAGCGCCGTCCTCCTGTCGTACCGATGTCGATGGGCCGATTTACGTAGTAGTTTGGGGAGTTAAGGGATGAAAACCATTTTAGCCGTGCCTATGAGCAGGGTCAAATTTCGGTGGGTACCCTCCGATGGGGTGGGACTAAGGAGGTGCCCAGGGGTTCAGGACGTCAACCGGAATGCACTGTCCCGGTCCCCACCGTTGCGGTCCGGGAGTTCAAGCTCGATTCCCCGGGGCATGTTTTCCACCAGCCATTGGCCCAAGGGTTTCCGGTCCGGCATTCGGGCCTGCCATACTTTCTCGGGGACCACCACAAAAGACTTCCGAACACCGATGGGCTGCGGCCCCTCCTCCTCTGCGAGTCGCAGGACTTCCGACAAGCGCACCTTGGCCTCGGCTACGGTCCAGACTCGACGAGTTTTGTTGCGGTTAAATAGAGGTTCCCCCAGATTGGTTTGCATTAGGGCCCGTTAACACTATTAGTCGAATTATGATACAATTCTGGCATGGAAATAACCGAAGTCCAGTTTCAACGCATCGCGCCCCATCTCCCGGTGCAGCGGGGCAATGTCAGCCTTTCGAACCTGCGAGTGCTCAACGCAATCTTGTACGTCGCCGAGCATGGCTGCAAATGGCGGGGGTTGCCGGCCCGGTTTGGCAACTGGCATACCATCTACACCCGCATGAACCGCTGGTCCAAGAGCGGCGTACTGGACCGGATATTCGAACACCTCCAGAAGGAACAGATAGTGCGCATCAAGCTGGAGGCGGTTTCGATGGACAGCACTACCGTCAAGGTCCATCCCGACGGCACGGGTGCGTTAAAAAAACGGACCCCAGTCCATCGGCAAATCCCGCGGAGGTTGGACTACCAAGATTCATATGGTTGCCGCGGATGCTCGGACAGCTATAACCGTTTCCCTCTCTCCCGGACAGGCCCACGACGCACCGGAGGGGCGCAAGCTGCTGCACCATCTGGGGCCTCAGCATGGGAGCCCGTCTCTGCTGATGGACAGGGCATACGAGGGAAACGAGACCCGCCAGTTGGCGTTGGCGCTGGGGTTCACGCCCGTCGTTCCGCCGCTGAAGAGCCGGATTGACCCTTGGGAATACGACCGGGAGATATACAAGAAGCGCAACGAAATCGAGCGGCTGTTCCGTCGGCTGAAGGGATTTCGCCGCATCTTCTCTCGCTTTGACAAGCTCGACGTACTCTTCCTGGGGTTCATCCTATTCGGGTTCATCATCGATGCACTACGTTAGTGTTAACAGACCCTAGTCCAGCATAGACCACGCTGGCCCGATGCGCCAACAAAATATCTGCCTAGGAGTGGAGGGTTATGGAAGTGCGGAGATACCCGGCCCTTCACCAATCAGAGCTCGAATCCTATTGCACAATCCTTGACGTAAGTCGTCTGGGGTATCCCATGTGATGTGTGGATATTGTCGTGTGTCAAAATGGACGTCGTTCACCATGTCTCTCCGGCAAGTGTAGATGACAGGTATTCCCAGTCCATGGGCAAATCCAGCTTCGAAATACACACTTCCCCTCGCACCGTCATCTCCGTGCGTAAAGTCGGCTACAAGAAATCTCGAGCGTCGAATCTCAGCGATTATCTCGTCATCGATCTTATTAAAGTGTTCCTTCTGGTCTATGCGTAAAGCGTTATACCCAGCGTCCTCGATTGCGGGTTCGATGCCCTTCTCATATGCTTCGGTCGTAGTCGCATGAAACCACATGGCAACGAACGCCTGGGACGAATCAACAGACGTGCCTAAGTCAGATATGTGGCTGTACCCGTCTACTGTCACGCGGTAATGGTTCTGCCCGTATTCTGAAACCCAACCCATGCTAATGAGGTATTCCAACAAATACTGTACGTCACCGAAGGTTGTAGATTCTGTCCAGGCCATGGCTCCCCAATACTGTTCGTTAGCCATTGCAGGTACCCAGTAAAGATACATCGCATCTTCAATCTTTGTTGACTGAACCACCATGAATCGGAGCAGTCTATCTGCCCGTTCGTGGATCGGTAAAGGTCTTTTGGCTTTAATAGTGTTAACGACCGCCTCCGTAATCTCTGGTTGCCAGTTGAGCTGCAGACGTTGATCGACAAGCCATGTGGTGAGTCTCGCTTTCTCCGGGTCAGTTAAACTATCGATCTCGAGCCGCGCCTTCCAATCAACAATAGTGTATCCTCCGCCTGCACGAGGGGAATCATTTACCTGGTAACGCTCAATATTATTTGAGGTGCTCACGGATCCCGTTGCTCCATATTCATTGCCCCAGATTGGGCAGTGCTCGATAGACATACCACAATTCTCCTGTGTTCGAAAAATGTTTGCACTCACGTCCACATTATGACCGCCTATACCTATATGCTATGGCGAAATGACAGACTCTCCCTACTCTGCGTTGGTTGGGTGTGAGATAATCTAGCCGTGTTGAGAGACTGTCGGTGGTAAGGGAGGAGAGATGCGGCCCATAGCTGAGATTGCCGAGGTGTTGGGGCTGGACCCGGCCATGGTCATCCCCTATGGGAAGTACAAGGCCAAGATACTCCTGGAAGCCATAAAATCCGACGGCCCACAGGGGTCGATGGTCGTAGTGACCGGGATAACCCCTACTCCGGCGGGCGAGGGAAAGACCACCACAACGGTGGGACTGGCCCAGGGAATGGGCAAGATTGGGAAGAGAGTCACGGCCACGCTGCGGGAGCCGTCTCTCGGCCCCATATTCGGCATCAAGGGCGGCGGAACGGGCGGCGGCGCATGCTACGTCGAACCCCAGGATGAGGTCAACATCCACTTCACCGGAGACGCCCACGCCGTGGCGTCGGCCCACAACCTGCTGGCCGCTCTCACCGACAACACGACTCAGCGGGGACAGATTCCGGGATTCACTCCTTCAGGCTCCACGTGGCGCAGGGTGACTGACGTCGAGGACCGGGCCCTCAGGGACATCGTTACGGGCATCGGCGGCTCCAACAACGCTCCGGTAAGAGAAACTGGTTTCGACATCGTGACCGCATCGGAAATAATGGCGGTCTTGGCCTTGTCCCGCGACCTGGACGACTTACGGGCGCGATTGAGCAGGATGGTCGTGGGTTTCACCGACAGCCGGGAACCCGTCACGGCCCAGGACATCGGAGCCGTCGGCTCCATGATGTCGCTCCTCCGGTACGCCATACAACCCAACCTGGTCCAGACCACCGAAGGGCAGCCGGTGCTGGTCCATGCAGGTCCTTTCGGAAACATCGCCCACGGCTGCAGCTCCGTAGTGGCTGACCGGCTTGCTCTGGGGTACTCCGACTACGTCCTCACCGAGGCGGGATTCGGCTCCGACCTGGGTTTCGAGAAGTTCATGCACATCAAGGCACGGTACAACGACCTAGAACCTCGAGCGGCTGTGCTGGTGGCGTCGGTGCGCGCCCTCAAGTCCCACGGCGGCGTCCGAATCCGAGACCTGGACACCCCCAACGAAGAAGCCATCAGCAAGGGCATGCCCAACCTGGAGCACCACATCTCCGTGGTCAAGTCCTTTGGCATTCCTGTGGTGGTGGCAGTGAACGCCTTCCCCTCAGACACGCCTCCGGAAGTCGATCTCGTGAGGCAGGGAGCGCTGAACTCCGGCGCCTTCGCGGCAGTAGAGAGCACGGTCTTTTCCGACGGCGGCGAGGGCGGAGTGGCCCTGGCTGAGGCTGTAGTCGGGGCTGTGGAGCAAGGCGGCACGGTCTCATACCTGTACCCCCAGGACGCCCCGCTGCGGGAGAAGACCCTGGCCCTTGCCCAGAAGGTCTACAACGCCAGCGACGTACGGTGGGAACCGTCAGCCCGGAGGCAGCTGGCCCGTTACGAAGAGCTCGGATGGGGCGGGCTTCCGGTGTGCATGGCCAAGACCCACCTCTCCATATCCCACAACTCCTCGCTTAAAGGCAGGCCTTCCGACTACACCTTCGAGATATCCGACGTGAGGGCGTCGGTGGGCGCCGGGTTCATATATCCCATTGCGGGAAGCGTCGTCACCATGCCCGGACTGCCCGGTTCTCCCCGCAGCCTGGACATCGACGCGGCGGGCAACATCCTGGGCCTGTAAACGCTAGATGGACCTGGGCTTCCCCCTTCCAGTCTGGCAAGTTGCCATTCTGGGTGTCATTTCCTTCTTCGTGGGCATACTGGCAGGGTTCGTGGGCTTGGCCCTGGGCACCATGCGTCTCCCCGCCCTTCTGCTGCTGAACGTTCCCCCGTCCACTGCGGCGGGCGTCAACATACTGGTCTCCACCGTGAGCGCCTTCGTGGGAGGCTACAGGCACTTCAGGGCCGGACGAATAGACTGGCGGCTCGTGGCCGTTATGGGGATCCCCGCAGCTATAGGGTCCTTTATAGGCGGGTTCGCCAGCTCTACATCCGTTCCGGAAGGCGCCTTGATCACCGTCGCGGGAGGTTTCGTCGTCTGGCAGGCGGTGGAGTTCATCATCAGACTCAGAAGCGCACCCGCTGGGGCGTCCGGGGACTGGCCAGAAGGGAAAGCCTCCATCTCTCCAGGCCAAGCCGCTATAGAGGGGCTTACCGGCGCCGTCGTAGGGCTGGTTGGCGGAGCGGTAGGTCTGATTCTCGGAAGCGTCCGTCTGCCGGTAATCATCCGATTCCTTAGGATAAACCCCCTTGTAGCCTCAGGTTCCAACCTCGTCATAGGGTTCATAATGGGCCTTGTGGGCTTCATCGGCCACGGCATCAAGGGAGAAGTGGACGTCGGGCTGCTGCTCGTCATGGGCAGTACGGCCATGGTCGGGGCATACATCGGCGCTCACCTGGCTGGGAAGGCTTCTATCAACCGCCTCCTCCAGGTTATGAGCCTTGTCCTCCTCGTGACAGGCGTACTCCTCATCCGCGACGGCATAAGCCGCTTGGTAGGGTGATCATTGGCACTGCAATGCAATCGTGGCATTGACCACTGTGAGGGAATTAAACTAATATCGCGGCAGAGCACAGGCAATGGCGACGGGGGCGGACTTACATAGTGCTGAGGCATTGCCATGCTTGTCCCCACTGAGCCTAAGATATACCACATCGTTCACGTCGACCGTCTGCACTCTATCGTCGAAGACGGTTATCTTTGGTGCGACGCAAAGATGGCGCAAGGCAATCGCGAGACGGGAACCGCTATAGGCATGGCCAGCATTAAGGAACGCCGCCTCAAGCAGTTGACTCTGACCAGCCACTCCGGTTTACACGTTGGTGATTGTGTACCGTTCTACTTCTGTCCACGGTCCGTCATGCTTTACGTGATTCACATGGCAAACAACGCTGAGCTCACCTATCGAGGCGGACAGGGGTCAATAGTACACCTGGAGGTGGACTTGCGGCGGGCGGTTGCCTGGGCAAACGCTAATCAAAGGCGATGGGCTTTTACACCGTCCAACGCCGGCTCCTGGCACTTTGAAGACTACGCGGATTTGGAGCACCTGGACAAGCTTGATTGGGATGCGATTCATGCGAGAGACTGGGCAGGTGAGAGACAGCATGGCAAGCAAGCCGAGTTCTTAATGGAGCAGTCGTTCCCCTGGACGCTAATCACGGGCATCGGAGTCCTGTCCGCTGCGATACGCAGCCAAGCGCTCGATGCGATGGCTGGTACTCCGCATCATCCAACCGTCGAAATCAGGCGAGACTGGTACTACTGAGGAGGGCGGGATGATCGAATATAAAACCGGGGACATATTCGCAGAGAACGTCGAAGCCCTCGTTAATAGCGTCAACTGCGTAGGTGTCATGGGGCGTGGAATCGCCCTCCAGTTCAAGGAGATTTTCCCAGAGAACTTCAAAGCGTACGCTGAAGCTTGCCAACGCCAAGAGGTTCAACCCGGGCGCGTGTTTGTCTTTGATACGGGACTGCTAACTAACCCTCGATACATCATCAACTTCCCCACTAAACGACACTGGCGCGCCAAGAGCCGCATGGAAGACATTGAGACCGGGCTAGCGGCCCTGGCTTCGGAAATCAGGGAACGGGGAATCCGGTCTATCGCTGTCCCTCCTTTGGGGAGCGACCTAGGGGGGTTGGATTGGAACAACGTACGCCCGCGCATACACGCGACACTGAACAATATAGACGGTCTGCAAGCCGTTCTATTCGAGCCAGGCAGCGCACCCTCAGACGGACGACCCAACCGCTCGACAGAGGCACCGAACATGACGCCGGGGCGCGCGGCGCTGGTTGCACTGATGCATCGCTATCTTGGAGGCCTCCTAGACCCTTTCGTGACACTGTTGGAAGTTCACAAGCTTATGTACTTTATGCAGACGGCGGGTGAGCCGCTTCGACTGAATTTCCAAAAAGGTCACTATGGCCCATACGCCGAGAATCTACGCCATGTCTTGAGGTCTACTGAAGGCCATCTAATAACAGGATACAAAGACGACGGAGACGCTCCGAGCAAACCTCTCGCACTGGTACCCGGGGCTGTCGAAGATGCCGTCGCATTTTTGGACAACCATCCCGACGCCAAGAACCGGTTGGACAGCGTGGCCCAGCTCGTTGAGGGGTTCGAATCATCGTTCGGCCTCGAACTGCTGGCGACTGTCCATTGGACCGCCTGCGAATATCCATCCGCACCGAAGCCGGAACTCATCGAGCGTATATATTCTTGGGGACGTAGGAAGCGGCAGTTCTCGGAACGCCAAATACACTTGGCAATCGAGGTCCTCAGCAAGAAGGGTTGGTTGCCGAACAGAGCTGCCCCCCACGATTGACGGACTCGGCCCTGTCCTTTAGCATCCAGGGGTTGTAAGACAAAGGCCTAGTGTACGGAGGCCGTCGATAAACACGGAGGGGCAGAATAACTGAATGGAAATGCATATCCGGGGACTCCCACATCGTCGAGCCGCCGGAGGTCTTCGAGGGGCTGTACGAGAAGTTCGGCGAGAAAGCTCCCCGAATCGTCGAAGACCCAGAACGAGGGCATTTGCTCAAGGTGGGCGCTCGGACCTCTCTTGTGGGGCGGTTCGGCATTGCCGGCAACCGGCTGGACGACCCCAAGACCCACGAGCTGATGAAACAGGGCTATGCCGGACTGCGCAAGGGGGTGTTCGACCCCGCCGAGAGGCTGAAGGACCAGGACATCGATGGAGTGGATATGGAAGTAGTCTACCCATCCATGTGCATGGCCGTGTTCGGCATTGACGACCCCAGAATCGTATCCGCCGCCTTCGGCAGGTACAACGACTGGCTCGCCGAATATTGCGGCCACGCTCCGGACCGGCTGAAAGGCCTGGCTTGCATCAGCCTTCACGACATTGAAGAGGCGGTCCAGGAGTTGGACAGGGCGGCCAACCAGGGGTTCGTAGGCGTTTCGGTGACCTGCACCCCGCCTAGAGACAGGCCATTCGGCGACCCCTCCTACGACCCTTTCTGGAGGGCAGCAGAAGAGGCTGGGATGCCGGTGACCATGCACATCTTCACTGGCGCAATCCCCGGCATGGACCTGCCGGACACCTGGGACCCTATACAGAAGTACGCCCTGGCGCTGTCAGCCGGCGCCGTGACCATCAGTACCCTGATTACGTCGGGTGTGTGCCACCGCTTCCCCAACCTGAAGTTCGTTCCCACCGAGTGGGAGACCGGCTGGGTCGCCCACTATCTGGAACGGCTGGACCACGCCGCCTACCGCACTCCGGAGGTGTTGTCTCCGGACCTGGACATGGAACCCAGCGAATATTTCCACCGCCAGTTCTACATGACCTTCGAGGACGACAGGGTTGGCCTCCGCACAGCCGACATCATCGGCGAGAACAACCTAGTTTGGGGCAGCGACTATCCCCACCACGACTCTATCTGGCCCCACTCCCAGGAAGTCCTGGACAAGACCTTCCTGGAGGTCCCTGAGGACAAGAGGGCCGATTACCGGCGGAAGATGACCCTGGACAACGTGGTCCGACTGTACAACCTGTCCTAGGCTTGGAGTCCCATCACAACTGAAGTCACGCCACTGACTCTACCAACCCACGGAGGACTCGAATGGTTGCTCGAGTAGCCGCCGGACTGGCCGCGGCTGCCTTGCTGGCGTCTGCCGTGGCCGTGGCGTTAGCGGTGACGGCTCTGGTCAACGACCCTCCGGCCCCAGCAGCCCCGACCAAAGACGAGCCCGGAGCCTACACCAAGGCCGTGGTGGAGGACGCCATACGACGCTACCAGGAGATAGGCCTGGAAGCGTCCATCGAGTACTACAACAACCGGGACAACGTTGACGGCGAATGGTACGTGTTCATCATCAACGAGGATGGCTACACCATCGCCCACCACAATCCCATGTTTAGGAACCGCGACCCCAGCCTCAGGGTTGACGCGGCCGGAAAGTTCTACGGAGATGAACTGCTCGGCGCTACGGAGCAGGGCCGGTGGGTCGACTACGTACTCTTGAACCCGGACACTGGCGGAGAATCCCAGAAACACACGTGGGCGGTCAGACACGACGGCCTGTTGTTCGCCTCAGGCTGGTACGAACGCTAGCCGGTTTGCCCCGTCAAGTTTCGACCTTTTACGCCTGGGCGGTTCCACACTTGCAACGGCGTTCGGTTAGCTAGACCCGGCTCGTTCACATCCTGCCTTATGTGTGCACAACGAGCCGAGACGTCAGGACTGAGCGCTACCCCTGACGTATTGAATACTCACTGGGTTATTCCGACTAGCACCAAGGGGACCGCAGGAACTCCGCGCCCTTGTCGAAGGATGTTCAACAGATCCCGTTCGTAATAAGGAACTCCCGAGGACATTTCCCGTTCGAGTTCCTTCATAGGAAGTACCTCGATCCCCACGTCTATGATATCTGACACGAAGAAGCTGAGATGCTTTACGAACAGATCGTGTGCGACAAAAGCATACTTGCCGAATTGGACCTCCACCGCGACGCGGTCCTTAACAAAGTCGGTCTGGTTGTAAGACATTATAGGCGTCTGTCCTGCTTCCTCGATGGCTTGTTTCTGGTCGTTTTCTGACAAGCCATAGATGCCTCGCAAGAGCTTCTCATCGGCAGTTACCCAGAAGGTACTCCGGCGTTCGGTCCACCCGAGGGCCCGAAATCCATCTTTGAATGCTTTGTTCATGTCGGTGGGAGAGAATAGGGTCTGGCCTTGCATCGTTCGTTCCTTTGAAACCTTAGTACGACAAGCATAGGCGTCGACTGCGGCTATTACGTCTTGCACTTCCTCCCACAGATGCTTCCGGTGAACGAGCAAGTATTCTTCACCGTTAAGGTGTGAATAGCGAGCCTTGATCTGCATCAATGTCCGCCATTGGGCTTTAGAGGGTCGTAGATAGGCTTCCCCATTGGGCGGGTACGGAGATTGCCTGTACCCAGTTGGCTCACTCGTTGCCAAGCAATATCCACGTACTCCTGAACTATGTCACATCCGTAAGCGACACGGTCACGCATAAGAGCAGCAATCACAGATGAACCGACTCCCATATAGGGATCGAATATTGCATCTTCAGCATTCGTCATGGAAAGGACGAGCCGTTCGACGAGTTCGACAGGGAATTGACAGGGATGAATCGTTTTCTCTGGATGATTGTTTTTTACATTCGGGAATTCCCATACGTCGCTCGGGTTCTTTCCTTTGGGGTTTCCCGACAACTTGCCAATGTTGGGTCCTTTGAAGTGGCGCTTACTTGGGTACTTAGAGGGAACCCTGATTGAGTCCAGGTTCCATGTGTAGTCGTCGTTTTTCGTCCACCAGTTGATGGTCTCGTACCGCCCGGACAAACGTCTAGTAGAGTGCAAACCGTGTCCGAAGTGCCAGACTATCCGGTTCCGTAGCTTGAGCCCCTGATTTCGAAATACAGGGTAAAGGACCGCATCGAGCGGCACGATTTCTCCATTGTCGACGTAGTTACCGACCTGCCAGCAGATCGACCCTTGCGGATGGAGTACTCGCACACACTCCTCTATTACGCGCTCCTGAGTCCTGAGGTAATCGTTGAGTGAAGTCTTGGATTCGTAGCTCTTACCAAGATTGTAGGGAGGCGAAGTCACAACCAGCTTCATCAGACCATCAGGAAGCTTCCTCATGAAGGTGAGGTTGTCTTCGCAGGCCAGCACTACGTGGTCGTTGGCAACCACCCGCCAATCCTGTGGCTCCAGCGAACTCAATGCCGACATCCCTGACGTTTCTACCAATAGAGGTTGATATCTCTCCCCACTATGCACCCCATCTTCCATTGTCTCACCGCCACCCTGAATCAACTCTCTGTTCGTCAGTATGACCTGATGTGAGCGAAGCCGCTACCAGGCGGTGTCATGAGCACCCTGCGCTGAGCTAGTTCCCCAGCTTGGCCACTTCGGCCATATACTCAGTTGCGCCCCGGCCCAGCCAGGGTTGCCAGGGCGACAGCATGAAACGCACTCCCTTGTCGTACATGGCCCCGACATTTTCCGTGGTTATGACGTGGCCCGCCACTTTGCCCGCGTCCACGATGGTGGATATTCCCCGGTCGATGGCCTCGGCCACGGGAGCCGGGGCGGGCTCCCGCCCGAACCTCCAGATGATGCCCATGCTGGCGCCCAGGTCTGCAGGGGCGACCATGAACACGTCTATGTGTTCCACAGTGAGTATCTCCGGCAAGTTGTCGATGGCCTCTATATCCTCGATGAACGCCACCGTCAGGGTCTTTTCGTTGGCCTCGGCGTGGTAGTCGGTGACGCCGAAGGACTGGCGGCCTCCCCCCATGCCCCTGTATCCCATGGGGGCGTATTTTGCGGACTTGGCCATGTGCTCAGCCTCGGCTTTGGTCCGCACGTGGGGCACTGCGATTCCGGTGCATCCGGCGTCCAGGGTCCGAGTAATCAGGGCCGTGTCGTTGTTCATCACACGGCATATCGACGTCATTCCCCAAAGGTCGCATGCCCTGGACTGGTGGGTTACTTGGTCCCAGGTGGTGGGGGCATGCTCCGTCTCAATCCACATCCCATCGAATCCGAATTGGCCCAGGAACTCGATGGTGTCCGGGTCATTCAAGCCCACAGCCACCGTGGCAACTTGCCCCTGCTCAAGTTTGGTCTTAACTCTGTTTTCCCTCATTCCAGGCATGGTCCGCCTCCTCCGACTATCGGCTGTCCTCTGGGTTTCGGCTCGACTATTGTGTCTCAGGATGCGTGGTGATGAACTTGGCCGCCTTTTCCGGGTCCACGTTGGGAGCGCGGACCTCCACTCCAGCTTTCTCTTCCTGAAGCCTGAACAGTACCGACGAGTCCTCCCTCAACCAGCCCCGGTTGATTCCCTCTATGACTTGCTGCTCACCAAGGTTGGCTATGGGCAGAGGCACGCTGAAATCCCGGCCAAGCTCGGTGGCCAGGGAGATGTCCTTGATCGAGATGGAGAGGTCGGCTGTGGGCGGGTCGTTGTCCTGTAAAAGGACCTTCTTCGGAAAGTCATAGTGTATAAAACTGGCCCGTCCCAGGGCGCCGCGGCGGACGGCCTCCCACAACGATTCCGCGTCCACGCCGGCCTTCACGCCCAGGGTCATCCCCTCTTCGAAGGCCAAACGCACTCCCCGGCTAATCATGTTGTGGACCAGCTTGGCTACGCAACCGCAGCCTATACCCCCCACATAGAAGACCTTGTCACCGAAGGAGTCCAGCAGCGGCTTGACCTTTTCGTACACCTCCGGGTCTCCTCCCACCATCACTGCGAGGTTGCCAGAGGCAGCCCCGTCCTTGCCTCCGCTTACCGGAGCGTCCAGAAGGTGGGCGCCCTTTTCTCGAAACTTGGGTTCAGTCTCCCGGATCAACGAAGGCCGGTTGGTTGTCAGGTCCAAGTAAATGGAACCGGGAGTAATCCCGTTCAGGATTCCCTCCGGGCCCAACGCGACCTGCTCCATCTCCTTCGGCCCAGGGACGGACGTCAGGACGACATCGCTGCGGGCCGCCACGTCGGCGGGAGAACTGCCCAGGGACGCTCCCCGCTCCAGGTAGGGCTTTGTGGCTTCCTCTCGGATGTCGTATACGACCATCGGGTATCCCGCCTTCTGGATGTTGGCGGCCATGCCGGAACCCATGTTGCCCAAGCCAATGAAACCTACACGCTCCATGTTTGCCCTCCTTATCAGATCAGCAGGGTTGGGGTGAGCCGGCTTTGACTTTGGCCCAACTCCTCAGCGATTGTGCGAACCTTTTGCCGATATCTCCTCGCCCCTCTACAACGCTCGCGAACTCCTCAAAGGTGATGACCTTTTTGCTTCCGTCTGGTTCAGGCAATATGTAGATGACCTCAGGCTTAAGGTCCTCACCAATGATTTCGATGCAATCAATCAGCTCGTATACGCCATTAGAGTTACTACTAAACATTACCGTGCAAAGTTCTGGGGGCATCTTGATGAGCTTTAGGTCTTCAAGGCGTTGTAACAGATGGAAATACTTCTGACGAATTGGCCTTTTGTTATGCTTGGCCATTAACGTCATATCGTTAAGGATACAACTTAGGCCTTTCTGGGCGGCCTCAGCAAGGTCTTTAGATTGCTGCCAGCCTAGAGAATTCATGTCAGTTTTGAGTTCTATGAAGTAAGCGCATTTCCTGTCTGCTGTCAGGGCGAAAAAGTCAGCCTTAGGAGACCTATTGCTGTCGTCAGCCTTTTTGTATGGGAACTCTGGAATTACCACTGGGTGAATAGGCCCGCCACAACTCTCCAACACGTCCGGCAGGAATTGCCTGAAGAATGGTGATGTACGGTTTTCAAGCGGGAAACCCGCGAGATGACGATCCTTGTCCATCTGGTCGAAGATGTCACCAATGATTGGGTCGGTGATAACTCCTCCTTGCCAGAGTTAAGCTAGGGCGCTAATTCGTGCCCAACTCCTTCATCTTGTCCCGGATGACGTTGAATGCACGCGGACGGTTCGCTGCTGGCCGCTGCCTGCCGGTAGCCCGTTCGTTCGGGGCACGAATGTCGGGGACTGTGTCTATGCGAATAAGCGAAGGCCCTGGCGTGCTGAGCACCTCTTCCGCCCGGTTGGTAAACTCCTCCAGGTCGGTGAAGTCGTAGGTGTTGGCGTAGCCCGCTCCGTCGGCCATCTCGGTGAAGGATGAAGTGCCGGCTCCGGGAGTGCTTTGTCCCCCGGTGGTGGCGTACACGCCATTGTCCACTACGAAGTGGTAGAGGTTTTGCGGGGCCTTGTTGGCCACAGTGACCAGGGTCCCCAGGTTCATCAGCAGGCCCCCGTCGCCGTCCAGCAAGATGACTTTGGTGTCCGGCTGGGCCAGGGCCAGGCCCAACCCGAAAGAAGACACCTTTCCCATGGCGCTGGGAATGAACGCGGAGTCCAGGGGAATGACCCGGTTGTCGTTTCCCGTGGTTTCAGGCCACCGGATCGCGATCCTCATGGAGGTTATTACGACAGCGTCGCCCCGGATGCCATCCAATACGCGAATAAGGTCGTTCTGGTCAATCATGGCGTCTCCTCCCTTTAGTCGATGTGGAAAAAAGCTTGGGGATGGCATATTCTAGCACATCAAACGCGTCATCCGGCCCGCATTGTCCGGGTTCGAGACAAGGCCCTCTGCCGCTGTCGTTGACCTTGTGAACCCTCTCACCAGGACCTATGGAAGCCGCCCGAAGGATAGGAGCCGCCATGAAAATCACCGACGTCAGGGCCCAACTGCTTAAACCAACCCCCGACAGCTCCGAGTGGTTCGGAAGCTGGCTGCTGGTGTTGGTGGACACCGATGAAGGCGTGACGGGCATTGGCGAGGCCAGCAACACTCCCGGAGCGGGGAGCTTTATCCTCGCCGACGCCGTGGACTGGGCGAAGGACAGCGTGGTGGGGGAGGACCCCGCCGACATAGACCGGCTGTGGAACAAATTATTCCGACGCTTCTCCTATATGGGCAGCCGGGGCATGGCCACCTGCCTGATTTCGGGCATAGACATTGCCCTCTGGGACATCAAGGGCAAGACATTAGGCAGACCCATATATGACCTTCTAGGAGGCCGTTTCAGGGACGGAGTTCCCCTGTACGCCAACACCTGGTTCCGCGGCTGCCAGTCTCCCGAGGACTACGCCCTGGCCGCTAAACACGTCGTGGAACTGGGGTACACCTCCATGAAGATGGACCCCTTTCTGGAAATGCGCCCCCACCATTCGGCGGTGGAAGGGGCCATTGGACCGTCAGAGCCGTCAGGTTACGTGAACGGAGTCATTTCACCCCAGGGCGAGCAGCAGGGCCTGGACATCACGGCAGCGGTGAGAGAGGCCGTGGGGCCCCACGTGGACATCCTCATAGACGCCCACGGCCATTACAACGTGGCCTCCGCCATACGCATCGGCAGGCGGTTGGAGCCTTACAACATCGGCTGGTACGAAGAGCCTGTGCCCCCTGAAAGCCTGACTGCGCTGAAACAGGTCCGGGATTCAGTCAACGTCCCCATTTCAGTAGGAGAACGACTCTTCGGGCGCTTCGATGTCGCTCCCATCGTGGAGAGCCGACTGGCCGACTACGTGATGCAGGACGTGTGCTGGTCCGGCGGAATCAGCGAGATGCGCAAGACGGCCCACTTGCTCGAGACTCACTACGTCCCCATCAGCCCCCACACGGTCCTGGGTCCCATACAGCTACTGGCCGCAGCCCATGCGATGATGACGGTTCCCAACCTCTACCGGGTGGAGTTTTCTCTGTCGGGGTTGGAGACGTACAACCAGATGTTGGATAAGCCGCTGGACATCAGGGATGGTGTCCTGCATCTGCCCGAGGCACCGGGTCTCGGTTACGGACTCAACGACGATTTCATCAAGTCCCACGCAATAGAACGCCGCTGATCCACCAGGCTCCTTGGGTTCCTCCCCGGGTAACCTTTGCGTAACTCCCTCTCCCCCTGGGAGAGGGCTGGGGTGAGGGCGTTTACCCTATTCCCGTTTGGGTGCGATGGTCACTTTCCGCTGCTCTCCGAAACCGGCGCTTTGGGTGGTCACCCTGGGATGTTCGGCCAAAGTGACGTGCACCACCCTCCTGTCGGCTGGAGACATGGGTTCGAGGGTTATGGCCCTGCCGCTGCTGGCCACCTTGTCAGCCACAGTCTTGGCCAGGTCGCGTAGATTGTTGGAGCGGCGTTCCCGGTAGCGTTCCACGTCCAGCGCCACCCTTACGTCGGCGTCGTCCAACTTGGTATTGACTATCATGTTCACCATGAATTGAAGCGCCCTGAGGGTCTCTCCCCTGCGGCCAATGAGCAGGCCGGAGTCCTCGCCGGATATGTCGATAACCGGGCCTCCGCTCTCCTGGTCGTGGGCGCTCCGTAGAGTGGCCAGGGTCTGGGCCCCAGCGGCGCCCAGTATATTCTTCACCGTTTCCATGGCGAATGTGGCGGCGCCTTGGGAACCTGCGATCTTTCTAACCCTGACTTTTGCCAGCTCCGAGCCAATGCCTAGGAACCCCGGCTTACCTCGGCTTATAATTTCTACCTCGGCCTCTTCCCGACCTACGTCTAGTTCTCTCAGGGCCACTTCGATTGCTTCTTCTACGGTTTTTCCCGTCATCGTTCGTTCTTGTTCCATCTATGGCTTTCTCCTCAGGCTCTCCGTCGTCTTCCGCAGTCGGAGGAGGGGCCTCGACGATGGCCGTGGTCGAGCTTCCCTCGTCAGCGCGCGCGGGTACCGAGAGTCCGAAATATGGTTTGGCAAAGTCAGGCACGATGGCGCCCACGTCTTTGGTCATGTAAACGTGGATAGCGACGCCTATGGCGTTGGAGATGGTCCAGTACAGGGCGAGTCCGCTCGGGAACGTAAGAGAGAGAAAAGCGAGCATCAGCGGCATCATCCACAGCATGGTGTTGGCTGTGGACTGTTGCCTTTCGTCGGTGCTGGGGGGAGTGGTGGTCTTCTGAAGGGCCCACGTTGATATGCCGACCAGGACGGGCATAATGATTCTTGTGGGGTCCGGGTTGGCCAGGTCTAAGCCCAGGAAGTTGGCGTTCAGAGGGATTATGGAGTCGGCGACCGGATTCCAGGAGTATATCCGCTGGGAGAGTCCTACGAGGTCGTTGGGGTTAGTGCCCAGGCTCTTGAGCAATGCCTGATAAAGTCCCACCCAGATGGGTATCTGGACGAACATCGGCCCCAGACAACCCAGGGGGTTGACCCCCTCCCGCCGGTAAAGGGCCATCATTTCGCGGGACCTGCGCTGGGGGTCGTTCTTGAACCGCTCCTGGACTTCTTTCATCTTGGGTTGTATGGCCTGTAGGGCCTTCATCATCCGCGTCTGCTTGAGCTGGAGGCGGAGCAGGGCCACCCGGACGCCCACGGTGAAGGCGATTATAGCGACACCCATGCTGCTGAACAGGTAGCTGTAGAGCAGCACCAGCACGTTCAACATCGGGTTGACAAGAACGTCGTTGAATATGAATCTCAGGATTTCCATGCCGCTTCTCGCCTAAGGCTTGAACACCCAGTCAGGTTCCAACAGGTCTACGCCGGCCCTCACTTCGAACCTGCGAATTGTGGAGTCGTCCAACCCCAAGAATACGAACACCTTGCCGTCGTCGGAGTCCTGATGCACGGTCAGGTCTGCCTTGATCCGACCGTCAAGTTTAGGTGTGTCGTGTACGTTCGTTCCGTCGGAAGAGTCTAGAAGGAATAGTCTGCCCTCGTCGGTGCCCACCACCAGACGATTGTCCAGAAGCGCTGGCCTGGAGACGATGGGTGACCCTGCGTTGAAGGGCCTGGGCCAAAGCTCATTCCCATCACGGTCCAAGGCGTAGACGCGCCCGCTCATGGTGGAGGCGTAGACGACCCCGTCCACTCCCACTGGGGCCGCCCAGAACCAGTCGTCCCCTTCGAAGGTCCAAAGCAGGTTGCCCTCAAGATCGAGCCCGTAGAACTTCTTATTCAAGGCTCCGAAAACTACCATGTCATCCAAGACTAGAGGCTGGGTTACCACCGCCGCTCCAGTGTCAAAACTCCAGACCTTCTTTCCTGCCGTCTCCCCGGTGGTGGCCACCGCGTAAAGGTTCCCGTCCATAGACCCGAAATAGACCCGTCCGTTGGCTGCCGTGGGGGTGGACCAGACACGGTCTCCGGTTGGGAAGTGCCACTGCGCCGCCCCATCTTCTTGTTGAAAAGCGTAGACTATTCCATCCTCAGAGCCGACAATGACGAGGCCGTCGCCCAACGCTGGGCCGCCCACCAAAGCCTTCCCTTCACCGACCGTCTTTTGCCACTTCCTGGCCCCCGTTGCCCGGTCCAGGGCCAGCAGGCTGCTTTCCTCCCCGTCCCGGCTTCCTCTATCGGCAAAGTATACCAGTTTCTCTCCCACAGCCGGAGGTCCGAACACGCCGTGAGTGTCGGGCAGTTCACGGAACCAGCGGCCCTGAGCGGCTCCCTCCCCGACGCCCTCCAGTAGACGGCCTGTGGACGCGTCGAGGGCGGCTACAAAGTTGTCCTTGCCGCCGACGTAGACCACACCATCGCTGTAGGCCACGCTGTTCCAACCCGAGCCGTAACCGATGATTCGTCCGGGAGCGCAGGCCACAGCAGCTAGAAGAAGGATCGCCATAGCCAGCAGCAGGGCCGTGGGGCTGGAAATACGAAGTTCAGGCCTGAATCCAGGCTGTGAGCCTTTATCGGACTTGGCGAACTGACGGCTAGGGAACAGGGTCGTAACCTTTCCCCCCCAGGGGATGGCATCGGGCAAGCCGTTTTAACGTCAGCCAACCCCCCTTCAGCGTCCCATGCTGGCTTATCGCCTCGTGGGAGTAGTGGGAGCAGGTTGGAATGTACCTGCAGGACATCGGCAGGAAGGGGGAGACTGCACGCTGATACAGGACTATGGACAGCAGGGCCAGTTTCTTGACTCCCTCGAACGGAGAGAACGAGCCGGTTGACCGTTCTTCCCGGACTGGAAGGAGGTCGGCAGGGGTTGATTGTTCATCCCCCGGGCCGCCGGGACCTTGGCGCGCCCCTGTATAGACAAGGTGGGATTTATTGAGCAAGTTTTCCGTCGCGGTCTTTAGCTGTTGATAGTCTGCTTTTCCGGCGTCCCGCCTGGCGATGATGACCACGTCCCAACCGGGTTTCACAGACGCCTGGCGGAGAGATTCTCGAATGCGCCGTTTGGTCCGGTTGCGGACCACTGCGTTGCCGATGCGCTTTCCCACCAGGATGCCGAAACGGGTATCACCCAGATCGTTCGGAAGGGACTTGATTACGAGCAGCCGGTTGGCCCGGCCCCTGGACTCGCGATGTATTTGTGCGTAGCGCTTGCCGCTGGTAAGGCGGTTTTTCCGTTGCATCTGGGACTGGCCACGCCGCTAGACCGCCAACCGATGTCGTCCCTTGAACCGCCGGCGTTTCAGAACCGCTCTGCCCCCGCGTGAACTGGAACGGGACATGAAGCCGTGCACACGCTGACGGCGTCGTTTCTTGGGTTGATAAGTGCGCTTAGGCATGGGTCTCCTATTGAGCCAATGGATTATAATTGATGCCGTGAACGAGTGTCAATTTGAACAGGCCCAAAAGACGTGCCGAAAAAGCAGCTGAAGGCGAGAGCCGACTTGCTCCTGGTGGAGAGGGGTCTGGCGGACAGCCGAGAAAAGGCCCAGGCCCTCATCATGGAGGGCGTCGTCTATTCACCTGTTGGCCGCGTGCTGAAGGCCGGTTCAACTCTGGCCGCGGACACGCCGTTGGAGGTCAAGGGCAGGCTCCCTTACGTCAGCCGGGGAGGAGTAAAGCTGGCCCACGCGCTGGACGCATTCGACCTGGACGTGCAGGGGCTGGAGGCTCTGGACGTGGGAGCCTCCACCGGCGGCTTCACCGACTGCCTGCTGCAGCGAGGCGCCAAACGAGTCTACGCCGTGGACGTTGGCCGGGGACAGATGGACTACGGCCTCAGACAGGACCCGCGAGTCACGGTCATGGAGGGAATGAACGCCCGCTATCCATTCCAGCTCCCGGACACAGATGAGATTGGCATCGCCGTGATGGACGTGTCCTTCATATCTGCTGCCAAGGTTATACCTGAAGCTGTCAAACACCTCGGACCAGGGCGCCCACTGGTTGTGCTATTGAAGCCCCAATTCGAAGCACTGAAACAGGAGGTAGGCCGAAAAGGCGTCATCAAAGACCCCCAGGTCCACTCAAGAGTCCTGGCCAGGTTTGTCGTCTGGGTCGTGGCCACGGGCCTGCGTCTGCGAAACCTGACTCCTTCCCCAATCCTCGGAGACGCGGGCAACGCCGAGTTCTTCCTGCACCTCGAAACGCCCGGAGGGCGATGAGGCAACCTTCCCCACTTCCTTACGCAGTGAAAATCGAGTAAGCGAACAAGGACTAGCACTACGTTATTCAATCATGGCGAACAAAAAACAACGGAGAGAGAAGCAACTAAACCGCCGGCGGCGGCAGGCAGAGACAAAACCACGTGGAGGTAGCCCTCAGCGTGACGCACCTTGGGCTGGTCAAAAGCCTTGGACACCAGTAAAGATGCAGTTGTTTAAGGTTCCACAACTGTTTCCTGAGTCCATGACACAAGATGAGCGACTGGGTGTCATGAGGGCAGTTGCCGAACAGGCTGAGGACACGTTCCAGCGCGAGTACTTCATTCTCGACCAATGGTTCCAGAAGTACGACGCATTGTACCTGCTTTCCTACTGCGCTACGTATTTCCTTACTCACCCAGAGGGCATCGACCCTGAAGCCAAAGGATGGCTTGATTTTTACCCACACTATCTGGAAATTCTCCAAGCGTTTTCATTAATGCAAGACCGCTCCTCATCCCCATTTCCATTACAAAAAGACGCTGACAGATTACGCCAACTAATGGGAACCATTGGACAAGCCATCAGTTTTCGCACTATGAAGGAGCTGTTCGACCGGCCTCAAGAAGAAATCGAGCAATATGAGTTTCTGTGGAAAACCCGCATGCAAACCACGGCTGTACGGAACTGGGGATATCCACAGCATATGCGGAAGGTGACACACGCACTAGCAGAAACGATCCGCGACGAGTTCACAGACCTATACCAGGTTGACCCAGTCAGGTTCGTGGATTCTCTATTCGACCTTGCTGAAATGACAGAATACCGCTTAAACCAACACAGAGACCGAGTCCGTGCTTTTTGGCACCAACACAACTATAACGAAGTGGCGTCGTCTTACATCCAGTCATTCCCCGATGTGGTCGACCTTGACGCCGACCGCCGATTCGATATGGCGGGCAAAAATCTAGAAGAATTTAAGTCCTTACTGGTTCTACACACGGACCTGAAACTGGCGAACATCCTGACCTTTACGCTCGACGACATCATGGTTGCCTATGGCGAAGGCGCTGACGGCGAAGCGCTCCAAGAGTTATTCGACAAATTAGCCATTGAATTCGGGGGGCTTCATGGTCAGAACAAGGAGTATGTAATTCTCGACAATCCGGTATGGAGAAAACCATTCATCAAGGTTGACCAAGACTCTTATTTTTCGGCGGTGATCAGTTTATTGCCGCACTACGCTCTCCGCTTATTTGAGAGCTTGGCGTCGGCCAATCGTGATCTGGGACAAAAATATCGCAACCGAAAGGCAAGTTACCTTGAAGACGAGCTTGAAAACCTTTTCAGAGAATCATTTCCGAGCGGCAAGTTATACCGAGGAAGCCTATGGTACGACGGCGCCGGAATCAGCGGAGAAAACGATCTGACGGTGATCGTAGATAGCGTAGCAATCGTAGTTGAGGCGAAATCGGGTCTGCTCTCGCCTCCAGCGAGCAGGGGTGCCCCTGAGCGGGTCAGACGGACGGTCAGAGAGTTAGTTGATGAACCATCCGAGCAAGCTTACGGGTTCATCAAACTTCTCAAATCAAAACAGAATCATACTTTCCGAACCAATCATGGCACTGAGAACAAGATAGACACAAAAGGTGTTCGTTACTTTATTCCATTAGCGGTGACCCTGGAGCAATTCGGTTCTAGTTTCAACCTGAGAGAGCTTGTGGAAACGGGCATCACAAACAAGAAGTTGCAGGACCTCGCTTTAGTAGTCAATTTGACTGACTTAATGGCGACATTTGAGATCCTCAACCTGCAGTCTGAAAAGATACACTACCTTGCTCGACGCAGAGACTTCAATGCACATGTACGTTACAACGGTGACGAACTGGATGTTCTAGCGTTTTATCTAGAACATGGTTTCAACATAGGGGAATACGAGTATTCAGGTGAGGTTGAATTGGGTCTGTGGATGTTCTCTGTCCAGTTGTCTCCCTACTTTGTAGGTAAGTATTCGGGATACTTAGTTGACAAGCCAAGGCTAGCAATGACTTACTGGTGGAGACGTATACTTCAGCGAATCGAAACTAGGCAATTTCAACATTGGCTTGACGCAGCACTGTTGCTACTGAATGTCCCCTACGACGATCAGAAGAAGCTTAAACGACAGTTTGAAAAACTGAATCGACGGATCAGATACGGCAAACTTAAGGCACCTTTTAGTCGAATCGTGCTTCTAGTTGGGCCACCACAGCGGCAATTTTGCGTTGTTCTCTATCCCTACATGAACCTTGATCGCGATGTTAAAAATTCAGTGATCTCGGAGGTTTTGGAAGATGGAGAATCCCAGCAACCGCGAGGGGTGGTCTGTATCGGGATAGATTTGGACGAGGATATTCCGTACTCAGATATAGCTCTCAGTCAGTTACCGGATTTATTCGATGAACTCAAACCCCTTGGGTCAAGCGTTGGCGAATGAACTCTTCGCCAATGCCCTCAAGGAGTCGTAACCGATCCTCACTAGACAGATTCGATAGATGTGTCTCTGTGACCAGATCGCTTCCTATGTCCCTTGCCAACAATACGGTGCCATCGTTGTCTGACAAAAAACGCCTCTATCGAACGCCCGATGACAGTACACGCAAAACCTAATTCTGGAGACGCCCGCTGAGGCCCGTGCACAGCTTTCGTCATTCCGGCGTAGACCGGAATCCAGAGCCTGCGCTGATTCACAAGGACACCCCAACCCCAGCCCTCCCCCTCTGGGGGAGGGAGTTATGCAAAGGTCTCCCGACGGCAGGTAAGGCGGCCAGTGTGATGGACGGGGCAATTTCGTTGCGATAATATGTTTATTCTGTGCTTATGTCATTTACTCCCGAACTGAGGTAGTCCATGTTCAAGACAGTGTCCAGCAGGGTGAGCTTCCCGGATATGGAGAAGCGCATCCTGGAGTTCTGGAAGGAGCGGGACATCTTCCGCCGCACCGAGACAGAATCGGAGGGCCGCCCCCTCTTCATGCTATACGAGGGGCCGCCCACGGCCAACGGAAGCCCGGGAATCCACCATGTCCTGGCCCGGGCTTTCAAGGACATCATCCCTCGCTACAAGACCATGAAGGGCTACAGGTGCGTGCGCAAGGGCGGATGGGACACTCACGGTCTGCCGGTTGAGTTGGAGGTGGAGAAGGAATTGGGCCTTTCCAACAAGCGGGACATCGAGGAGTACGGAATCGAGAAGTTCAACCACAAGTGCCGTGAGAGCGTCTTCCGCTACGTCAAAGAGTGGGAAGAGATGACTGACCGCATCGGCTTCTGGGTGGACATGGACGATCCCTACGTGACCCTGGACAACGACTACATCGAAACGGGCTGGTGGATACTTCGCAGTTTGTGGGACAAGGGACGGCTCTACCAGGACATGAAAGGCGCCCCCCACTGTCCCCGGTGCGTCACCAGCCTCAGCTCCCATGAGGTGGCCCTGGGCTATAAGGAGAATACCCCTGACCCGTCGGTGTTCGTGAAATTTCGCGTCAAAGGCTGGGACGCCACCAGAAGGGCTCTCAGAGCCTTCAACAGCTCGTACGAACGCTTGATGTCCCACGGCGAGGACGTCTATTTCGTGGCCTGGACCACGACGCCGTGGACGCTGCCCGGCAACACAGCGCTGGCGGTGGACGCCTCCGCTGAGTACAGCCTGATACAACTGGAAAGCGGCGAGAAGCTAGTGCTGGCCTCGGCCCTGCTCAGTGCAGTTGTCCAGGAACCTTACGTCCTACTTGAAACCTTCGCCGGTCGGGAACTAGTCGCCCTGACCTATGAACCTCTGTACGACGCAACCCGATACGGGGTGGAGATAAGCAGCTTCCAGGCCTCAGAGGACGGCGGGACGCCCACCCTCCAACCTGCCGACAGCTACCAGCCCACGGTCATCGACGCCGGTTTCGTCTCCATGTCCGACGGCTCAGGCATCGTACATCTGGCGCCAGCCTTCGGAGACGAGGACCTCCAAGCCGGGCGGTACCATGGCCTGGCCTTCATCCAGCAGGTGGACCTCCACGGAACGATCACAGGCAGCTACCCCTTCGCGGGAAAGTTCGTCAAGGACGCCGACGAAGACATCATGGCCGATCTTACAGAGCGAGGCTTGCTCCACCGCCGCGAAATATACCGGCACACCTACCCCTTCTGCTGGCGGTGCGACACTCCGCTTCTCTATTACGCCAAGCCCTCCTGGTACATCCGCACCAGCGCGGAAAAGGACCGCCTCATCAGCGGAAACCAGGAAATCAACTGGCGTCCCGACTACATCAAAGAAGGCCGGTTCGGGGAGTGGCTGCGAAACAACGTGGACTGGGCCATCTCCCGGGAGCGGTTCTGGGGCTCCCCCATTCCCATCTGGCGCTGCGACAACTGCGGCCACAACCACTGCGTCGGCAGCGTCCAGGAGCTGCAGGAGATGGCCGTCAACATGGACGGCGACTCCGCGCAAGCCCTGGACCTGCACAGGCCCTACGTGGACCGTGTATTCATACGCTGCCCGAATTGCGCCGGGACCATGACCAGGGTTCCGGAGGTGATTGACTGCTGGTTCGACTCAGGGTCGATGCCCTTTGCCCAAGCCCACTACCCATTCGACGGGGAGGAAGCTCTCCAGGACGGCAGGTTCCCCGCCGACTACATCTGCGAGGCCGTGGACCAGACCCGGGGCTGGTTCTATACTCTCCACGCCCTCTCGACTCTCATCAGAGGCGGGCCGTCCTACAAGAACGTCATCTGCCTGGGACTGATACTGGACGCCAAGGGCCGCAAGATGAGCAAGAGCACGGGCAACGTGGTGAACCCGTGGAGCGTCCTGGACAAACACGGCGCCGACGCCACCCGTTGGTACTTGTACACGTCGGCCCAGCCAGGCGACTCCCGCCGTTTCTCGGAAGACCTGGTGGGAGACACCGTACGACGGTTCCTGCTGACCCTTTGGAATGTCTACTCCTTCTTCACCACCTACGCCACGGTAGACAAGTTCCACCCCGACCAGATTCCAGAAGACTGGAAACCCCAGTCGGAACTGGACCGGTGGCTCATGTCCGAGTTGGACATCCTGATCACCCAGGTGGACACAAACCTGGAGCAGTACAACCCCACCGACGCGGGCCGCCGCATCCAGGAATTCGTAGACCGGCTTTCCAACTGGTACGTGCGCCGGAGCCGCAGACGCTTTTGGAGGAGTGAAGGAGGCTCCGACAAACTGTCTGGCTACGCCGCCCTCTACACCTGTCTGTCCACCCTGTGCAAGCTCATGGCGCCTTTTACCCCCTTCATCGCCGACGAGATGTACCAGAACCTGGTGCGTTCTGTGGACGCTGACGCCCCGGAAAGCGTCCATTTGACCGCTTTCCCCCAAACCTCAGACCAAGGGGTAGACCAGGAGCTGATGGACGCCACGCGGCTCGCCATGCGGGTTTCCAGCATGGGAAGAGGAGCGAGGTCCAGGGCAGGCATTAAGGTTCGACAACCCTTGGCTGGCGTCCTGGTCAAGTCGGGACGGGCGGGCGAGGAGCAGTGGCTGCCCAAGGTAGAGGACCAAATTCTCGACGAACTCAACGTCAAGCAGCTGCGCCACGGAGACGCCGATCTCGCCGACGAAATCCACCGGAAAGCACTGGAAGCGGCGGGAGACTCGCAGGACTCCTCGTCGGCTTCCCATCCTTCGGCAAGCTCAGGACACGCTGTAGAGGCCATAGTCCAGGTCGACGGATACTGGGCGGCGTTGGAGGGCGGCTACATGGTCGCCATCGACTCCACCATAACCCCGGAACTGGCATCCGAAGGTCTCGCCCGCGAGTTCGTACACCGAATACAGAACCTGCGCCGGTCGGCGGGTCTGGAAATCACCGACCGCATAGCGGCCTACTACCAGGGTCCCGACGTTATCCGGGACATGCTGAAAGTCCACGGGGAATACGTGCGGGAGGAGACGCTGGCGGACGCAGTGGCGGAAGAAGAGCCGCCCGAGGGCGCCCATTCCGAGTCGGGGAAACTGGAGGGAGAGGCGCTGGTCTTGGCCGTGAAGAAGGTCTAGCTGTCTGGGCGTTCGCCTAGCGTCACGGTGAAAGTAACCCGTTCTTCATTGCTGAACGCCTCCACTTCGACCTTCCTCCCCACCTGCGACTCCCGGATCATTCCGATGAGTTGGCGGGCGGTTGACACGTTCTCTCCCCCAAAAGAGACTATCACGTCACCGCTGCGGAGACCGCCCTCCCAGGCGGGACTGTCCGGTCTCACGGTTGCGACCACCACCCCTCCCCTGACGGGGATTCCCAGGCTGGTCGTCATGCTGGGAGTGAGGTCGTCCACTCCCACGCCTAAAAATGCCCATCTCACCTTGCCTAACTCGATTAGTTGCCAGGCCACCGACATGGCCGTGTCCGTAGCAACCGCAAACCCTATTCCCTCAATGGTCCTGCCTGCGTCATCGCCCCGGGCCACCGCAGTATTGATCCCCACCAGCTGACCCTGAAGGTTCAGCAGCGGGCCTCCGCTGTTGCCGGGATTGATGGAGGCGTCGGTCTGTATCAGGCCGTACAACGTTAGACCTGGGTGGATTTCGTAGGAGCGGTCCAAAGCGCTGACCACCCCGACCGTCACCGACGGCCCTCCTGGAAGAGCCAAAGCGTTCCCAATCGCAATCACCCAATCCCCCACCCAGACGCTCTCCGGAAGAGCAGCAGTGACAAAGGAATATTCTTGTCGGTCAATCTTAAGCACTGCCAAGTCGCTGAGCAGGTCAGTGCCGATGACCTCCGCGTCATATTGCACGCCGTCGTCAGTGGTCACGGTTATCCTGTCGTAGTCCTGGATCACGTGGTAATTGGTCAGAAGGTAGCCCCGGGGATCGATGATTACACCACTACCGCTTTGCACGTCACGCTGGGGGCCAAAGAAGGTGAGGGCCGTGAACTCCGTCACTACAGAGACCACCGCTGGCCTGACCCACTCCACCACACCAGCCACGTCTGGAAACTCGTACTCCAGCCGGACCGGCGTCGGTATGGGCTTTGTCTCCGCAATGATAGTCTCCCCAAGCCCGGAGCGGCCTTCTAGAGGCGGGGCCCAGGGAGTCCGCGTCGGGGCCGGAGGGGCAACGGTGGGAGAACCCTCTTGAATAGGCGTAGCTGTGGGCGGCGGCGCGGAAGTATCAGCGGGTGTCGGATCGGCGCTGCGCTCCTCAGATGCGCAGGCGGCGGCAAACAGCAAGCTGAGGGCAGCCGCCAGCAGGAAGGTTGAAGCTAAGCTGCGGGAACTCAATGCAGGTCCGGTCGTCTTACAAAGGACTATCGCAATCCTTGCGCGTAGGACTGAATCGCGGCCTGTTGGGCCTGGAATACGGCTCCCATTCCCTTGAAGGCCAGCTCAATCCATTGGGGGACGATGGCGCTTGGGAAAGGGCTCCCCTCGGCGGCTCCCTGAATCTCCACCAAGTCTCCAGAGTCCGTCATCACCAGGTTGAAATCCACCTGCGCCCTTACGTCCTCGTCGTAAGCCAGGTCGAGAAGAGGTTGGCCGTCGATTAACCCAACGCTCAAAGCAGCTACAGCGGACTTCAGGGGAACTGAGCGCATAAGTCCGGCCTTGACCAGCTGGCCCATGGCTTGGTGAAGGGCCACGTAGCCGCCCGAAACGGCGGCGGTGCGAGTGCCGCCGTCAGCCTGAATCACGTCACAGTCCAGAGTGATGGTCCGCTCTCCCAGGGCATGGAGGTCTGTCACAGCACGCAGGCACCGGCCAATCAGCCGCTGTATTTCCTGGGATCGGCCTCTGACTTGCCCAGCGCTTTCCCTGGACGTTCGCGTCGCCGTCGATCGGGGAAGCATAGCGTATTCAGCGGTGACCCAGCCTTTGCCCTCGCCCCGCAGGAAAGCAGGGACTCTCTCCTCGATGGACGCAGCGCACAGCACGGTGGTCTGGCCCATCTGGATGAGGGCCGAGCCTTCCGCAAAGCGCTGATAGCCCGGCGTGATGACCGTTTTACGCGGCTCATCCCACCTGCGGCCGTCGGAACGTTGGACCTGGGAACTGGGAGTCTGGGTCAAAGGAGCCTCGCCAATAAAGAGTGTAGACTGGGTTTCAAGTATAGCAGAGGAATGTGAAGAGGCCGGGAGCGGGGACCCGCCTCTCTAATTCCACGGACTAGAGACGCCTGCTCAGCAGGTCATTGCGGGCGTCCACCGAAGCGGGGTGCACAAGCTCCCCCATTTCAATGAGCCTGACAAGCTCCCGGTCCAGGAAGATGAGCATGGCGCTATCCAGGCTCTCGTGAGACTGGGACATCACCGAGTCTATGAAAGGGTATCGCCTCTGTTTGGACGGGTCCAGCTTGTCGGCCAGGAAAACGGCCTTGGCCACTTCGGGCAGCCCCGGGTGGGCCGTGCTGTGCCAGTACACCGCCTCGTAGACCTCCGGGTCATCGAGGCCATTCCGCCTGAGGGTTTCGGCGGCGACAGGGCCATGCAGCAGAATGGGGACCTTCTCCTCCACAGGATGCACGTGGATGCCCAGTTCGTGAGCTTCCCGCAATAGCGCCTCGCTTCCGGCGGCCCTGGCCAGGTCGTGGGCCAAGGCGCCCAGCCTGGTCTTTTCCGAGTCCAGCCCGTGACGCTCGGCCAGGTCTAAGGCGATGTCGCGCACCCGCTGGATATGATTGAAGAGGCCGGTTGGAAGCGACTCCAACCGGCTCTCAATAAAGGCTTCTATGGAAGCGGCCACCGGCTCAGCCCAGAGATGGAAGCGGCTTTCCGCCCAAGAGGTGCACGTGGTTGTGCTCTATCTCTTGTCCGGCGTCGGGGCCCTGGTTCACGATGAGCCTGTACCCGCTCAGAGTGACTTCATGACGCCGGGCCATCTCCTCGGCCACCACGAAAGCGTGTCCCATTGCCGGTATCTGCCCAGGGCCTATGTAGGCCAACCCGGCCAGATGCTCCAGGGGGATGATGAGCAGATGCACCGGAGCTTGCGGGTTAATGTCCTTTATGACAAAGACACGCTCGTCGCGGTAAACGACCTCGGCGTCGAGCTCGCCCCGGTGAATCTTGCAGAAGATGCAGTCTTTGGCTGACACGGACTAGAGTCCCAAGGCCCCGGCCACAAGCTCTCTGTGGTGCTCGGCATCCCCGAAGGCCAATTCGGCCACCCGGGCGCGCCTGGAGAAGAGCTGGAGGTCGTGCTCCATCGTGAACCCGATGGCGCCGTGGCACTGGTGGGCCAGTGCGCACACCTTGCGGTAGGCCTCGTTGACCCACGTCTTGGCCATTGAGACTTCCCGGGTGGCGGGTAGCCCCTCGTCCAGGGTCCACACCGCCTGGTAGGCCATGTAGCGGCAGGACTCGGCGAAGGTGACCATGTTGGCGCAGTGGTGCTGTACAGCCTGGAACGAGCCGATGGGCCGCCCGAACTGAACCCTCTGCTTAACGTACTCCAGAGTCATGTCCAGGACTGCCCCAGCGCCTCCCAGCATCTCCACGGACTTGGCGGCGGCACCCCGCTGGATAGCCAGGTTCAGCGCCGCCCACCCTTTGTCCACCTCTCCCAAGACAGCCGACGCGGGGACCTTCACGTTGTTGAGGCCGACTTCCGACTGCCTGTCCGACGCTACGGTGCTGAGCATTTCGATGGATATGCCCTGGGCCGAGGCGGGCACGATGAACAGGGTTATGCCGTCCTCGGGGTCGCTCCCTTTGGTCGTCCGGGCCGCAACGACGATGTTGTCGGCGGTGTGGGCGTCGGGCACGAACAGCTTGGTGCCGTTGAGGGTGAACCCGTCGCCGTCCCGTGTCGCTTCCGTTTCTATGCCCCACGCCTCGTATGTGGCGCTGGGTTCAAGGACTGCAAAGGCGATTGTGGTCTGCCCCTGGCAAATCTGGGTCAGGTATTCGTCCTTCTGGGCGTCGCTTCCCGCGTCGAGAATGGTCATGCCGCCCATGACCACCGTGGAGAAGAAGGGGCTTGGCGCCAAGGCTCGACCCAACTCTTCCACCAACACGGCGAGGTCCACGAAGCTGCCCTCAGTGCCTCCGTACTTCTGGGGAAATGCGACCCCCGTCCACCCCAAGTCCACAATGGACTTCCAAAGTTGGTCTGGGTATCCCTTGGGGTCCTGTTCCATTTCCCGCACCAGGCTGTGGGGACATTCCTGGGACAGGAATTCTCGGGCGCTGTTCTGCAGCATCTGCTGGGTCTCGTTGAATCCTAGGTCCATCTTTCTCTTCCTCCTGCGCAGTCCAAGGTGGACTTTGCTAATCCATTCTCGCTATTTGATGGGGTTGGCCACCGCGGGTTTATCCCCTGGGAAGCCCCACACCCCTGGTGGCGATGATGTTCCTTTGAATCTCCGACGTCCCCGCGGCGATGGTGCCGGAGAAGGAAGACATCCAGTGCTCGACCATTCGACCCATCATTTGGGAGCGTGCGTTTCCGGGCCTGAGCTGTCCATACATCCCCATGACTTCCAGGCAGCCGGAGGTGACCTGCTGGAGCAACTCGGTGCCCATCACCTTGCTCATCGAAGCTTCCTTGTTGGGAATCATCCCCTGTTCCTGCATCCAGGCTACGTTGTAGGCTGTGAGCCGGGCGACCTCCGCCTCGATATGCAGGTCGGTAAGCTTGTTGCGGGCCACACGGCTGTTGTGCTCGTTCACCGTGTTGGGACGGTCCTTAACATAGTCCACTGTGTCAGCCACCAGCCGCCTGGCGCTGGCAGAAAAGTCCACACCCGACCTCTCGAAGTCCAGAAGCGTGACCGCTACATACCAGCCCCGGTTTTCCTCGCCAACCCTGTTCTTCTTAGGCACCCGCACCTCATCGAAGAACACCTGGTTGAACTCATGAATGCCTGTCATGTTGGGTATGGGCCGGACCGTGATGCCGGGCGTGTTCATGTCCACGAGAACGAAGCTGATGCCCCGGTGTTTCGGAGCGTCCGGGTCCGTTCGCACCAGCATGAAAATCCGGTCCGCCCGATGGGCCATCGAGGTCCATATCTTGCTGCCGTTGATGACGTAGTCGTCTCCGTCGGACCTGGCGGAGGTCTGGAGGGAAGCCAGATCGGACCCCGACTCAGGCTCACTGTAGCCCTGGCACCACTGGACCTCGCCCTTTGCGATGGGAGGAAGAAACTCCTGCTTCTGGTCCTCAGTGCCGTGAATCATCAGGGTCGGGGAGAGCATCTTCACAGCGAAGATATCCCTGCCGGGACACCTGTTGTAGGTCAACTCCTCGGTGAGGATGGTGGACTTGATTTGGCCTGCGTCCTGGCCGCCGTATTCGCTGGGCCAGTGCATGGTGAGCCAGCCTCTTTCGGACATCTTCTTGCGCATGGACAGGGTCAAGTCCCAGTCCTCGTTGTCCGGGTTACGGCTTCCTCCCACCCAATCGGGAGGAATCTCATCCTCGAAGAACCGGCGCAACTCGGCGCGAAAAGCCTCGTCTTCAGGGGAGAATCTGAAGTCCATTCTAGAGGAGCTCCTGGGGATCTATCAGCGGGAAATCATCGGCGTCAGGAACTGCTTACGGCAACACAGGTTACCGTCCTGACTACACCGCCAATAGTGTGTATTCTCTCTGTAACCAAAGAGCCCATCACGTTCATGTCCGGTGCGTCAATCACGGCTATGACGTCGTAGGGACCGGTGACTACGTCCACCGACGACACTCCAGCGACGCCCCGGAGGGAGTCGCCCACCTCCCGTGTTTTCCCAACGGCGGTTTCTATCAGTATGAACGCTCTGCTGGCCATGCAACACCCCCTCGGGCGTCATGCTACGGGGCTGGTAAACCGCGACCATTCTACGACTGGCCCTATGGCCTGTCAAATCAAAACTCCGACGCTAGGCCTCGCCGGCATTAGGAAGAAGAGGCTGACGACGAGAGGGCCGCCTCAACCGCGGTCTACAGCCAGGATGGTTACTGCTGCCACGGCCCAAAGCGCCAGGCCCAGGACCAACTGTTTGTCTCTGATAATCACCCACTCGGGGCTTTCGGCGTCGGTGGTGTGGTTCACAATCCAGAGATAGCGGAACAGGCCGAAAATCACGAAGGGTATGGTCAGCATCATGCTGTGGTTGTCCGGAACGTTGGCTGCCTCGAAGGTGTATAGGGAGTAGGCCACCAGGGTCGCAGCTGCCGTGATGATTATCAACTGACTGAGGTATTCCTTGGTGTACCGGTCCAGGGTTGATCGTTGGCTGACCGCATTGTCTCCCGACGCCGACAGCTCGCTGTGGCGCTTGCTCAGAGCTATGAACAAGGCTCCCAGGCCTATCGTGAAGTAAAGCCACGGAGAAACCGTCACGTCGATGATCTGGGCGCCCGCCACAACACGCAGGATATACCCTGCGCTGACCAACATGACGTCCAGGAGGGCAATCCCCTTGAGCAGGCCGGAATAGCCCACGTTGATGGCCACGTAGACGGACACTACGACCCCGAATCCCACGTCCAAGAAATACGCCCCGGCCAACCCTGCCGCCAGTAGAAGCGTCGCTAGAGCCCCCGCGGCGGGCGCAGGGAAAACCCCGGAGGCTATGGGCCTGGAGCGTTTTCGAGGGTGGTTCCTGTCCCGTTCTCTATCGAAGAGGTCGTTAATGATGTAGACCGCACCCGCCAAGGCGGCGAATATGGCTGCGCCTGCCAGAGTGTTCAGGAACAGATCAACGAACAGCCCGCCCTCGTCCAAGGTCCATCGTTCATCAAGGGAAAAGGCCAAAGGCAGAAATACGACGATGGCCTTGGTCCACTGCACCGGGCGTGTGGACATGACGGCGGCCTTGAAACCCCTGAGGACGCCGGGCTGATGTGAGTCTGCGGGTCTTTCTTGTTCAGCCATGCTGCCAGCGCCTAAGCTGCGGGCCCTTGCGCTTCGGTCTCAACCCGCTCTGTATCAACGGACTCTCTTTCTTTGTTGGACGGTTGGAACTGCAAATAGACCAGGGCCAGGACTCCCAGTGCAATGGCAAACCAGAGTGTGCAGACGCGAACAATAAATGTAGCTGAAGATGCCGTTGTCCTGGACATGTCGAGGCGGCCAAGCAATGCTATCATTCCGCCCTCCGTGCCTACAAGACCGCCGGGGAGCAAGCTGACGGCGCCCAGGAGGGTGGCGGCGGCATAGATGGACACCGCCTCGACCAGAGAGCCCGGCGCTCCCAGGCCCTGCAGCACCACCCACATGGCCAGTCCCTCCATAAACCAGGCCGCGACGCTCACAGGCAGTACAACCGCCAGCTCCCGGGGCCCTGACAGCTGTCGTATCGAGTCGCGGGCGTTGGTGAGGAAGGGCTTCCAACGTTCCGGAAGGGGAAGGGCCAGGACCTTTGCGCTCCCCCAGGAAGATACGCACAGCAAGAAGAACGCGACCACGCCCGCGATGACTAATATTGCAGCTACCCAGCCGTAGGGAACGAGGAACAGTCCCCAAACACTCAGGAGCAGCACTCCCACCAGATCCATCACACGCTCGGCCACCACGGCGGCTGACGAGCGTGCCACGGGGACGGCCGCCCGCTCTCTGAGGAAGTAGGACTTGGCCAACTCCCCCACCCGGCCGGGGCTGATGGCCATGCTGAGCCCGGCGACAAATATCAGTCCGCTGGACACCAGCCCCACCGGAATCTTTAGGACCCGCATGTAGTAGTGCCAGCGGACCAGCCGGAGTACATAGTTGGCGGCGGCAAGGCCAAGGGCGGCCATCCAAAACCGGACGGGGAAATCCGCGATTTGGTCGATAAGCTCGGGGAAGTCTCCATAGAAGGCCAGGCCGGCGAACACCGCCACCGCCAGGACAACGAAAATCAGTATCCCGCGACGCTTCACGGACCGTCTCCGCCCGCTCCAGTGTCCAGCGCAATCATAATCAAACATGGTGCGGTTGCGCCTTGGCGGTGTCAAGGTTAGGTGGGACAGTCAAGTTGTTGGAACGGGGCATAGGCGGTAGAATGTTGGCGCCAAGGAGCGAAGAACGCAGCTAAGCTGTGATGGGAGAGCCGCCATGAAGTTCGGAGTGTTGTACGAAATCCAGCGCCCCACCCTCGACGACAACAAGGCCATCGAGGAGACGATTGAGCAGTGCGTCCTGGCAGATGAGATGGGCTGGGACTACGTTTGGTTTGTGGAGCACCACTTCCTAACCGGGTTCTCCATGTCTCCCTGCCCGGAGGTGATACTGGCGGCCCTGAGCAGGATCACGAAGCGCATCAGGCTTGGCTTCGGGGTCATGATACTGCCCTACCACCACCCGGTTCGCGCGGCTGAGCGGGTGGCCATGATCGACCACCTGGCAAAAGGCAGGCTCGATTTCGGCACCGGCCGCTCCGCTCCCTACGAGCAGACCGGCATGGGCATTGACCCCCGGAACACCAGGGCCATGTGGTCAGAGTCCCTGGAGATGATTCCCAAGATATGGGACTCGAAGGATTTCGAGTACGAGGGCCAGTTCTGGAACGTCCCTCAGCGTGAGGTGCTTCCCAAGCCATACCAGGACCCCCACCCGCCGATATGGGTGGCGGCGTTGCAGCCCCACACCTATCAGCTTGCCGCGGAGAAGGGCATCGGCGTACTGGCCCTCTCATTCACGGCTCCTGAGCTTTTGGAGCCCCACATCAAAGCCTACCGGGAGAACATCAAGAGCGCCAAGCCGGTGGGCAAGTTCGTGAACAACAACTGGCTCAGCCTCTCCCAGGCCTGCTGCGACGAAGACGACCTTGCTGCCAAGGAGAAAGCTGCACTGTCTCTCAAGACCTTCATCGGGCCGGACAAACCCTATCTCCAGGGACAGGTCGACGTCTACAAGACCCTGCTGGACCAGTGGGGAGGCATCCCCGACCACCTGAAGGAAGACTTCTATCGCTCCACGGGCAGGGGCGCCGCATTCGACGGTGCGGTGGACACGTCGCAACTGGAGAAGCCTGAAGAGGTGGACGAGTCCGGCGGAGGCGCGCTTGCCGAATGGGCCTGGAAGGAAATCGACGGCAAGACGTTGGCCGAGCGGGGCGTGGTCGTAGGCGGCAACCCCGAAAGCTGCATCAAGGCCGCCAAGCTCTACCAGGACACCGGCATAGACCAGTTGGGAGTTCAGGTCGCCACCGAAATCCTCGACCACAACGCCGCGATGAAGACCATCGAGATGTTCGGCAAGTACGTGATACCGGAGTTCAAGAAGGCGGAGGCCAAAGCCGGCGCCCGGTAAAGCCCGATCCGGGGAGTGCTTTCTTTCTCCCCAAGAGAGACCTTCAGAGACCGTCTTCCCCCTCAGGGGGAAGATTTAGATGGGGGTCAACCCGGTCGCAATGAGACCTGTCCAGCCCCCACCCCAACCCTCTCCCAGAGAGAGAGGGAGTTGCGAAAAGGTCTCCCAGGGGCGAAGGGGTTGCACGCAGGGGTCGTCGGAGCTTAGAGGTTTCCAGTACGTCCTGAAGGGTCCTTCAGCCCTTCTGCACCGGGTTGTGGTTGACTTCCTTGACCGAGTGCACCGTGCAGCTTATGGTCGGTGCCTGCCCGCCCTCGTTGGACGTGATGATCTCCAGGTTCGTCGGGCCGTCCAGATAGGAAATCTCCTTCCCGTCTAGCTTGAAGGGCAGGTCGTGGCCTGGGTAGAACACGGTGGAACTTTCCACCATCTTCTCGACGCTGTCCCGTGCGTCGTTCATGTCCCAGAATATGTTGTAGGGCAAGCCGCGTTTCACCGCGCCGCCGTCGGGCAGGGCGTCTCCGGCAATCAGCGTCTTCTCGCCGTCCAGGTCGGCCTGCACACTGATGTGGCCCTTGGTGTGGCCGGGAGTGTCCATGATGGTAAGGCCGTCCACTATAACGTCCCCTTCAGAGACGGGTTCGACCTTCAAACGGGCCAGCATGTCCGCTACGTAGGTGGCGCAGGCATGGTCTCCGGGGTTGGGATTGCGGGCGTAGTCCAGCTCAACGGGATGGACCAGTATACGGGAGTTCTTGAACAGATCGGTGTTCAGACAGTGGTCCCAGTGGAGGTGGGTAAGGATAACCATGTCCACGTCTGCGGGCGTCATGCCATGCTCTTTGAGGCTTTCCACCAGCAACCCCCGTCTGGAAGGCGGCCCGGTGTCGACCAGGATGGTCTGGTTGCCATAGGTGAGCAAGGAGTTGGTTGAGTACCCCATGGAGCCTTGATTGGTAATCAGAGTAAAACCGTAGGTGAGAACTTCCAGCTTGGCCATCACACCCCCCTTTTTGATAGGCTTGGAACTAGAAGTCACGATAAGCGGGCCAACCCTGTTCGTCAATGCGCGGCCACTCGACTAAGAGAGGCGCTTGAATCCGCGAACCTATCCCAACCGTCGGCGAAGCCTATCGTAGACGCTGCCGCGTTGGGCCACGGTCAATATCAGGACTATCAGCCGATCCCCTTCTATCGCATAGCAGATGCGCCAAGCGCCGACCCGGATGCGCCACACGTCACGGTGTCCCCGAAGTTTCCCGGAGCCGGGCGGCATAGGGTCATCCGCCAACGCATCAATGGCGTTTACTAAGCGGCGTGCTACAGAAGTATCTCTAATCCCGCGGAGGTCTCGTTCCGCCGCATTGGACAGGATGACCCTGTAGGTCAAAGACCGAGGTCTGCCTTGATGCTCTCGAAATCGACGCCGCCGTTTTTGCGATAGTCTTCCAGCGCATCCAGAGAGTCGAGCAGGTCAAGCAGGTCTTCCAGCGCCTCCAGCGCACGCAAGTCCGAGAGCGGCGCCAGTACCCCGACCGTCTCTCCCTGAATCTGAACGGGGAACCGTTGACCCTCGAACCGTAGGAGGTCGGCTATCTCAGTAAGTTTTTCGTCGTCCAGACTAACGACGCGGTCCTCACCGGCAGAAGCCATTAAACCCTCCTCTTTAGTGTATGAAATCATTCACGGCAACCCAGCCGCCCCGGCCCAAGCCGAGGGTATGAGCCGCACCTTGAATTATACCACCCTCCCATCAAGCCCACCGGAAGCGTATCCTAAGGAAGCTGGCGAGGCTGGTGAGAACTTCCAGCTTGGCCATCACGCCCCTCTTTTTGATAAGCTTAGATGTAGAAGCCACGATAAGCGGGAGGCCCCCGTTCGTCAATGCGCCTGTCACAGGGCGGATTGGATCGTTAGCGGTGAACGCCCCAAGCCAAGGATGGAGGCGGAGATGTACAAACGGATTTTGGCGCCCCTGGACGGCTCGGAGATGGCGGAGCAAGCGCTTCCCTACGTCAGGTTCCTGGCCAAGGACCTTCAAGCCAAGGTGGAGTTGTTGAGAATCTCCGGGGGCGTGCCCCTGGAATTCCTTAACAACCAGACTCTCCATCCCCAGGACATCATGGACGCCATGAGGAACGAGGCCAACAACTATCTGAACGACGCCATGCGGCGGTTGGACAATATTGGCCTCTCGGTTTCGGTATCTGTCCGGGACGGAGCTCCGGCCCAGGCGATCGTTGAAGCAGCCGAGCAAGATCCCGACACCATAATAGCCATGACCACCCATGGAAGGTCCGGCATGGCCCGGTGGGTCATGGGCAGCGTCGCTGACAAGGCTCTCCACACAACCGACTGCCCCTTCTTGCTGATAAAGGCCAGGGAAGACGCGGAAATCGAAGCGGATGCCAGGGTCAACAGCATCATCGTACCCCTGGACGGCTCGGAGTTTGCCGCAGAAGCCCTGCAACACGCCGCTGCCCTGGCCAGACCCCGGCGTCTCAAGGTGATTCTGGCCAGGGCCACTCCTTCCCTGGGCGAATACCAGAAGTACATGCAATACTCGATGATAGACGCGTCCACGTCCGTATACACCGGTCCATACGAGGAGTGGTCACGAGAGGCCGACGCCAACGCCATGGGCTATCTCCGTGACATAGGGGAGAGATTCTCTATGGATAACGGCGTAACCGTGGAGGAACACCTGCTCAGCGGCAGCCCTGCCGATGCCGTCGTGAACTTGGTTCATGAAGAGCCCAACAGCCTGGTTGTGATGACCTCCCATGGACGCTCTGGAATGGGACGCTGGGTGATGGGCAGCGTGGCAGACCGCATCGTCCGCCACTCAGGAAGTCCGGTTTTGGTCATCCGACCCAAGGCAGTGGAGGATAGCGGCTAGCAGCATAGCTAGAGCCGGAGCGGGCTACGCCGTGAAGGCCGGCATCACCCTGGCGGCGAAGAGGCGCAGGGCCTCCATAGCCTTGGCCAAGGGCATCCCCGGCCACACCATGCGCAGGGCCAGCCGGTCCACTCCCAACGCCACGCACCGCTTCAGGTCGGCGATGCAGTCCTCAGGCGAGCCGATGATGAACCTATCCCGGGACAGCTCGCGGAAGGCGCTGGAGAAGGAGTCGTCAGGCAGAGCGTCGTCCTGCCCCCAGCGGGAGTAGGTCTCGTACTTCCCTCCCAGATATGGTGCAGCCTCCGCGTATGCGGCCTCCTGGTCTGTGTGGACGTACAGTTCCCGCGCCATGGGAAGGGGCGCATAGGCCGCATCCGTGCCTGCTTCCTTTCCGGCCCGCCGGTACAACTCAATCTGGTCCTTGATGGTCGCGTAGGTTGCGTGGGGGTTGACGTACCACGTATAGCCCAGGCGCGCAGCCCGCACCACCGCCGCATCGCTGTTGGCGGCAATCCAGATGGGCGGATGGGGCTTTTGCAGCGGTTTGAGGGGCATTCGCGCTCCGTGAAGGGTGAAGTGGCTCCCGCGGTGGTCTACTTCGTCCTCCGTCCACAGCCGCTTCACGACCTCCAGGCACTCCACCATCCTGGCAACCCTGGTTCGTCGGTCTACGTTGAAGGCGGCGTACTCCTGGTCCCTGTATCCCAGAGCGGCGCTGAGAACGAACCTGCCTCCGGTGAGAACGTCCATGGTGGCGCAGCGTTCCGCCAGGTCCACTGGGTTGAGGAGGGGGACCACCTGGGTTGCGACGATGCCCATGCCCTCCGCTTCAGCGGCGACCCTGGCCAGAAAGGGCAGGTTCTGGAGCTGGAGGTACGGGTCGGTCAGATAGTGTTGGCCCTGGTAGACGAAGTCGAAACCCAGCGCTCTGGCTTCTCTGACGTACTCCAGTATGTCTCCGACGACGCGGCGCATGTCCGTGCCTGCTGGCTGCTGGGCGAACCCGGTAAGGGAGACCCCGAACTTCATCTATTCCTCGCTCTTGTGGGCATGGTCTTGGCGGCCGCCTGGAGGATTATACCCCACGCGCGTGGCGACGCCAGAAAGCACATTCCGCCAACCCGATTTTCCTTGACACCCCTTGGGCGCCATGTTAGGGTTGTTGGCGCTCAAGAATCGGGCCGCGGGAGGGGTTGGAGTTACGCCTATGGGACCTATCTTGGTTGCAGTAATCCTGGCGGTAGTCGGGCTGCTTTTCGCAGTGGCCTTGATCTTTCGGGTGGTGAAGGCCGATGATGGCAATGACCGCATGAGAAGCATCGGGACCGCCATCAGAGAAGGCTCACAGGCTTTCCTCAACCGGGAGTATATGGTCCTGCTGCCCTTCATCATCATAGTGTCCGTCGGCCTGTGGCTACTCATCGACAGGTACACCCACGGAGACTGGATTCCCCGTACGGCCATAGCCTACCTGGCGGGCGCGGCCTGCTCAGCCGTTGCGGGATACATAGGCATGAACGTGGCCGTAAGGGCCAACGTCAGAACTGCCGCCGCCGCCATGAGGGGCCTCAACCCTGCGCTCCGCGTTGCATTCAACAGCGGGGCAGTCATGGGCATCACAGTGGTCGGCATCGGCCTTCTGGGCGTAACCATTCTCTACGTCATATTCCAGGACATCCTGTGGGTCACTGGGTTCGCTTTCGGAGCGTCTTCCATAGCGCTGTTCGCCAGGGTGGGCGGTGGAATCTTCACCAAGGCGGCGGACGTGGGCGCCGACCTGGTGGGCAAGGTGGAGGCCGGAATCCCGGAGGACGACCCCAGAAACCCCGCTGTCATAGCCGACAACGTCGGTGACAACGTGGGAGACGTGGCCGGCATGGGAGCGGACCTGTTCGAGTCCTACGTCGGCTCCATCATAGCGGCCATAGCCCTGGCCGCTGCAGCCGTGGCCTCAATCCCGGGACAGGGCTGGAAAAGCGACGTGGCGCTTCTGCCCCTGCTGCTGGCGGGATTCGGCATAGCCGCGTCCATCCTGGGAACCTTCGTAGTGCGAAGCGGAGAGAGGGCCAGCTTCGGAGACCTGCTGTGGGCCCTCAGGCGAGGCATCTTCGCCTCGGCCTTACTGGTCGTGGGTTTCGCCGCCATAGCCGTGGTCTGGCTGGACCTGGACGGATTGATAGGCCCTACGGTCAGCGACTTCGACATCTTCTGGGCCATCGTCGCAGGGCTAGGCGCCGGAGTAATCATCGGCCTGGTAACCGAGTACTACACGTCATACGACTACGGCCCGACCAAGTCAGTCGCCGAATCAGCCCAGACAGGCTCTGCAACCACCATGATCAGCGGTATAGCGACGGGAATGCAGAGCACCGTGGTGCCTGTGCTTATAATCGCTGGAGCCATCCTCGCGGCCTTCGAGCTGGCAGGGTTCTACGGAGTTGCGCTGGCAGGAGTGGGGATGCTCTCCACCCTGGGCATCACCCTGGCCACTGACGCCTACGGTCCCGTAGCCGACAACGCCGGAGGAATCGCCGAACAGGCGCAGCTGGCCCCGGAGGTGCGTGAGCGCACCGACGCCCTGGACGCCCTGGGCAACACCACCGCCGCCACCGGAAAGGGATTCGCTATAGGCTCGGCCGGGCTGACTTCACTGGCCCTGCTGGCGGCCTACGGGCAAGCGGCTGACCTGAACAGAATCGACCTGCTGACCCACACCACGCTCACCGGACTGCTTATCGGCGCCATGCTTCCCTTCCTGTTCTCGGCCATGACCATGCGGGCCGTGGGCCGGGCGGCCTTCTCCATAGTCAACGAGGTGCGGAGACAGTTCCGCGAAATTCCGGGAATAATGGACGGCACAGGCCGGCCTGAGTATGCAAAGTGCGTGGAAATATCCACCACTGGCGCCCTCAAGGAGATGATCATACCCGGCATCATGGCCGTGGCCGCACCGCTGGCGGTGGGGTTTGTGCTCGGCGAGGAGGCCCTGGGCGGCCTGCTTATAGGCGCTGTTGGCGGCGGTTTCGTCCTGGCGATCACTATGGCCAACGCTGGAGGAGCCTGGGACAACGCCAAGAAGTACATCGAGCTGGGCAACTACGGCGGCAAGGGGTCCGACGCCCACAAGGCCGCGGTGGAAGGCGACGTGGTGGGAGACCCGTTCAAGGACACCTCCGGTCCGTCGCTGAACATCCTGCTGAAGCTCATGGCGATTGTGTCTCTGGTGTTCGCACCCCTTTTCCTGGAGCTGGACGCCCTGATAGACAAGATTTAGAGGCGCCTGGCGTCCGCCCTTGCCCTGGGCTAAAATGTGAGGGCGCCGACAGCCCGCCGCTCTTCTGCACACCCTGGCAGCACAAGCGGGTGTAGCTCAATGGTAGAGCTCCAGCCTTCCAAGCTGGTCATGTGGGTTCGATTCCCATCACCCGCTCCAGTTCATTCTCTCCTCGTCACTTGCGCGGGTCTCTGTCCCTTCTCCCCTGGTGGGAGAAGGTTAGGATGAGGGGTGCTACGACTCCGGCTACCGTCCCATTGCGTGGGTAAGTGAGTCCGCCGCTGGTCGTGGAACGGTTGCATACACCTTTTGGGCACCCATGCTAAAATCCCAAATGATTCCTTCATTTCCCTCGACCATAGACAAACTAGTGAAGATAAGTCTCCCTGGAATACAAAAAGTCGGTAAGATAGCCGCATTCGGAGCACTTGCGCTGGCGCTGGGAATGGCATTCGGATGTGACGGTCCGAGCGAATGCGCTGGCGTTTCGGGTTTTGAACTCGATCACATCATACAGCTAGACCCTCTTCATGATCACACACCGGTATGGTCCCCAGACACTGGGCACGTCTTGTTCCGAGACAACATCGTTGACTCCAATGGGACTAACTTGGGGTCCATTGTCAAAGACTCAAGAAGAGGAGGTCGATGCGATTTAAACTATTCACCTGATGTTTCCCCCGATGGATCTCGTGTAGCGTACACGACGTTCAGACACACGACCGGTTTCCTTTTCTTCGGTGGGACCAACAATTTCGAGATCGTGGCCTCGGCTCTCGACGGCTCGTCTTACCGCAGGCTCACCAAGAATGACGTCATAGACATACATCCGGTTTGGTCCCCCGACGGCAGCCAGATCGCATTCTTGTCAAGTCTGAATTCGAATTGGGCACACGGCTTCCATATGTACGTTATGAAGGCGGACGGTTCGGACGTACGCAGCGTGGCGCCGTCCAACCCAGCATACGCCGTCCGCCCGACATGGTCTCCCGACGGAACGAGGGTGGCCTTTCTGGGACAGGCAGGCAGAATATTCACGGTCTCACCGGACGGTTCGAACCCGAGACGGTTGGGAGAAGCAACGGGTCCGCCGGTGTGGTCGCCGGACGGTGAGCATCTAGCCTTTGCACGGCTTAGTGGGGGTCGCCTTGTCGATCTAGTCATTGTCTCGGAATCTGCTGACAGCTCTGAAGAACGTACGATATTCACCGCACCGGCTAATTCGTTCGCCGAGGTTTCAGGGTTGAACAGGAATGAATACCTGTTTGACATTGCTTGGTCCAGTGACGGTTCCGAGATTCGGTTCGTAGCTACTCGGCTAGTCCCAATCAACACAAATTCGATAAGAAGTGTCACAGGTATGCACTCGGTTAAGACCGATGGCACAGGGCTTAGGACTCTGGTCGAATTGGACCTGCCCGGACTTGTTGCCTGGTCGCCGGACCAATCTAGAATCGCCGTTTACGTCCTCCCAGGGGCACGAGGCGAATCCAAAGTCTATCCTGATGAAAACACAGTTCTCTACACCGTAGCCAAGGATGGGTCGGACAGGCGGGTCCTGGTGCGGAGCGGCGGCGGTCGGCTGGTGGCGGAGAACTCCGGATGGAGGGACGTTTCCGGTGACATTGCCGCCTGCTCCGAGGGTTTTGTGGTCTCCAATCCGAAGAAGAACGCCGGATTGGTCGGAGACTGTGAGATTCTTCTGAGCATCAGGGACACTCTGGCCGGAGAAAACGTGGTGTTGGGTTGGGGCGCAGACACTCCGATAGATGAGTGGCCAAGGGTACATGTGGGAGGCGATCCGCCGAGGGTGCAAGGGCTGACCGCTGGTTACCAGCATTACCATGTCCAGTTGACGGGCTCTATTCCTCCCGAGATAGGCGCCCTGACAGGCTTGGAAAGGTTATGGCTCGGGCGCCGTCTCACCGGCCCGATTCCACCGGAGTTGGGAAACCTTTCTAAGCTGAGGGATTTGTCCCTGCACGAAAACGAACTCACGGGCGAGATTCCTTCGGAACTGGGCAGATTAAGCAACTTGGAAAGTCTCGGTCTCTCGCGCAACGATCTGAGCGGCTCTATTCCCCCAGAGTTGGGCAATCTGGCCAATCTTACTGGACTGTTCTTGTGGAAAAACAGGCGATTGACCGGAGGCATTCCACCGGAGTTGGGGAGACTGGTCAACCTTGAGGTATTGGCCATATACGGCACAAGTGTGACGGGATGCATCCCAACGGAGTTGACCGCAGAACCCCACCATCCTGTCCTTTTCTGCCAGTCTGAAGGGCGCTGCCGGAAGATCGGAGGGTCTCCGAACGATAGTCCTAAGCTACGGATTCGCACGGATGAGCTAGAGCTATGCTGAAAAGCGGGACATTATTCGCGCCCCACAGCAGCACAAGCGGGTGTAGCTCAATGGTAGAGCTCCAGCCTTCCAAGCTGGTCATGTGGGTTCGATTCCCATCACCCGCTCCAATTCATTCTTCTCCTGAGTTCCGTGGGTCTTTGTCCCTTCTCCCCTGGCGGGAGAAGGTTAGGATGAGGGGGGACACCAGAACATCGAAGGCACAGTTCAAGCGAATCCCCGAGACCACCCTCACCCCAACCCTCTCTCATCAAGGGAGAGGGGGTAGGCCCCACCACCCCTGATTTGACTGGCTGCGGGGCTAGACACTAAAATTGCTCAACCCCGCCGGGGGAAATCCTTGACTCAAACGGCGCGTCATTTTCAACGCCGGCGGCTCTTTTAGGAGGTCCACCATGAAATTCGGAACTTCGTTGTATTGCCAGAACTACCCCGACTGGGACCGCTTCAACGCCGGCCAATTCGGCCCTGGCCCCGCCACTCCCGACCACGTCAAGGTCCTGGAAGACGTGAAGGTCGGCGAGCTGGCCGACGACCTGGGGTTCGACCGGATATGGTCCATCGAGCACCACTTCACGCCCTACACCATGGTGCCCAGCGTGACCCAGTTCCTGGCCTACTTCGCCGGCAAAGTCAAGAACGCCGGAGTGGGAACCATGGTCATCGTGCTGCCGTGGCACGAGCCCCTGAGGGTGGCGGAGCAGATAGCCCTGCTGGATATATTGCTCCAGGGGCGCTCCTTCGCCATAGGGTTCGGGCGCGGCGCCGCCCGCCGGGAGTTCGAGGGGCTGCGAATCCCCATGTCCGAGTCCAGGGACCGGTTCGTGGAGTCGGCCAAGATAGTTAAGATGGCCCTGAGCCAGGAGAGGTTCTCCTACGACGGCGAGTTCTACAAGATACCGGAGATAAGCATCCGGCCGCAGCCAATGAACAAGAACCTGACCGACAATATGTACTGCGCGGCCCAGAGCCGCCAGAGCGTCAACATGGCCGCCGACGCCGACCTCCGCCTCATCGTCGTCCCCCAGAAGGACTGGGACGAGTACTCCGACGACATACGAGTCTACAACATCCGGCGCAGGGAGCAGGGCATGGAGGCCCGCCGCCCCATCGTGGGCTGCAACGTCTACTGCACCAACGACCTGGATGACGCCAAAGAGACATTTTGGGACGCGGTGCACGACCACGCAATGTCGGCCATCCACCACTACGAGCTGGACGAACCGGAGCACTTCAAAGAGGTGGGCGGCTACGACCACTACGCCGAGGCCGCTTACAGGATTCGCGACGGCGGGGCCGGCTCCAGGCACACCCACAGCCACACCCAGATATGGGGCACTCCGGAAATGTGCTTGGAGGCCATCCGAGAAATCCAGGGGAAGACCCACCCCGAGGAGATGTACGGCGTCTTCAAGTTCGGGGCCATGCCCCTGGAAAAGTCCATCGAAAGCATGAAGCTCTTTGCCAAAGAGGTGCTTCCGGAGATTCACAAAGACCAATTAATGGACCCCCTCTAAAGAGGCATCCGGTTAAGAAAGAGGGGCGTCCGACGACCGTTCGGACGCCCCTCTTTCAGGCTTAGGCCATAGGCGGGGACGCACACCACATGCGAGGAGGACGGCATGGGACGGCTTGACGGCAAAGTTGCCATTATAAGCGGTGGGGCTAGAGGACAGGGCGCCGCCGAGGCCAAGATATTCGCCAGAGAGGGCGCAAGCGTGGTCATCGGCGACATTCTGGACGAGGAAGGCAAGAAGACGGAGGCCGAAATCGCCGAAGCCGGCGGAGAAATCACCTACGTGCACCTGGACGTCACTGTTGAGGAGGACTGGCAGAAGGCCGTCGCTGAGGCCGAGTCCAAGTACGGAAAGCTGAACGTGCTGGTCAACAACGCTGGAATTCTCTTCAGGGCCGCCATACCCAACATTACCGTCGAGCAATGGGACCGCATCATGGACGTAAACGTCAAAGGCGTGTTCCTGGGCACCAAACACTCCATACCCGCCATGCGCCGGGCTGGAGGCGGCTCGATAATCAACATATCGTCCACGGCGGGCCTGGTGGGAAGCCCTGGCGAGACCGCCGCGTACGCGGCCACCAAGGGCGCAGTCCGCATCTTCACCAAGGCCACCGCCGTGCAGCACGCCAAAGACCAGATCCGGGCCAACTCGGTCCACCCAGGCCCCGTGAAGACGGAGATGATAGCTGACACCCTGAACGACCCCGAAAACTACCAGCAACGGCTGCGTAGGCTGCCCATCGGCCGCCCGGCTGAGCCGGAGGAAATCGGCATGGGCGTCCTCTTCCTCGCATCTGACGAGTCATCCTACATGACGGGCAGCGAGCTGGTCATCGACGGCGGGACCACCGCCGAATAACGGGGGAGCAGCCGACATGGACCTTCTTGAAGCCAGTCCCAACCCATTCGGCGGCATAGTCACGGCGCCTGACGGCCTCCCAGACGACCCAGCGGGTTTCCGAGAGCGTCTCCTCCTCTCTATCGAATCGTGGAAGGCTGAAGAGTACAAGGTGGTCTGGATCGAGGTCCCACTTGCCAAGTCGGCGGTGATTCCGGCGGCGGTTGAGGCGGGCTTCACTTTTCACCACGCGGAGGAAGGCTACGCAATGCTCACTCTCCAGCTGGTGGAAGGAGCGTACATTCCTCCCTACGCCACCCACTACGTTGGGGTCGGCGGAGTCGTGATTAACGACGCCAACGAGCTGCTGGTGGTGTCGGAGAAGTACCGCAGGGCCGGGCGCGGCCCGGCCTACAAGCTGCCCGGAGGAGCGCTCCACCCCGGCGAGCACCTGGTGGAGGCAGCCGAACGGGAAGTGCTTGAGGAGACGGGGATCAAAGCCACGTTCCAGTCCCTACACTTCTTCCGCCACTGGCACGGCTACCGCTACGGCAAGTCGGACATCTATTTCGTATGCCGCCTCTCCCCCCAGAGCGCCGATATCACTATGCAGGCAGAGGAGCTTGACGAGGCCCTCTGGATGCCCGTCCAGGAGTTCCTGGACAGGGAAGACATCAGCCCCTTCAACAAGAGCATCGTGGACTCCTGCCTTCGCTTCCCCGGCATAGCACCCGGGGCCATCGAGGGCTACGGTGACCCCGCAATCCACGAATTCTTCATGCCCAAGTAGGGGAGCCCCACCCTTCATCGCCATGAAAATGGACAGCGCCGCTCCCAACCCGTAATTCCCGCTTTTGCGGGAGTCCACCTCCCGGCGGCAACAAAAGGAGGACAACGAGTATGGCAATGAATACGAAGGCGCAAAGGATTGAAGAGAGTTGGGACAGGATCAAGCCCAAGTCCTGGGGCAAGGGGACCCACCGGAGAAAACGGGAAGCGCTGTACGACCTTCTCCACGACGATGAACTGCCGGAGCGCATGATAGCTGGGGTCTTTACGGGGACCCAGAGCGGGGAGTTCATCTTGATTGACGGGGTAGTCGTGGCGACCAACAAACGAGTGCTCGCCGTGGACAGGGGAATGTTGGGGAAGGAGCAGGTCCATCAGATAGACTATAAGGACATTAGAGACATCTACCATAATAAAAACGACGTTATCGTCAGCGGCCCAACCTTGGGAACATATAAGATCGCAACCATCGGGGAGGATAACCTTCAGAAGCCGTTCATAAACTGCGTCCTGGGATACATCGACCAACCGTCCGTCAGCGAGAGGTCGTCAAGAACCGAAAGGATAGACGAGAGTTGGGACCGTATCAAACCCGATTCGTGGGACGACGATACCCACCGCAGAAAACGGGAAGCTCTGCACGACCTTCTCGAGGACGACGAGGCGCCGGAGTGCATGATTGCGGGACTATTCACCTCCGAAGGGTCGGACTCAGGGGACGACCTCTATATCGACGGCGTGGTCGTGGCGACCAACAAACGATTGCTTGCCGTCGACAGGGGAATGTTTGGGAACGAGGACGTCGCCCAAATAGACTATAGGGACATCAGGGACATACGACATGAAGAAGAAGCCGTTCATATCATCGGCTTACACATGACATATAAGATAGAATCCATCTTCGAGGATGGGGTTGAAGATCCCTTCGTAAACTACGTTCAAGCTCGCATGGGTAGAACGTCCCTGGAGGAGAACCCCCATTTCATAGCAGCCCAGAAAGCCGCCTTTGCCCATGCGCCCTCCACCCAGCAAAGCATGCCCCCGTTGTCCGTCGCCGATGAGCTTGAAAAGCTGGCGGCGCTCGTGGAGAAAGGCATTCTTACGCAAAGCGAGTTCGATGCCCAGAAGAACCAGTTGCTTGGCGTCTCTCCGGTCCGCGGACCCGTAGATTGGGTGACCGAGAGTCCACAGACCATAGCCGCCCAGGAGGCCGCCGAACCACAGCGCGAATTGGAACAAGCGCCAGCGGCCCAGGAAACCGCCTCCAGGGCCCAGAACGAGAGACAGCGGCGGCTGGACAGCCGCTGGAACGAACTCAAACCCATGTCTTGGAGCGAGAACGACTATCAGGAAAGCCGGGAAGCGCTGTACGACCTTCTCGAGAGGGATGAATTCCCGGAGGGCCTGATAGCGGGGACCTTCAGACTCGAACGACGGGAGGCGGGAGCGCCGATTGTCGACGGCATAGTCGTAGCGACCGGCAAGCGGCTGCTTGGCGTGGAAAAAAGACGGCACGGAGCGGAGAAAGTTATCCAGGTCGAGTACAAGGACATCGGAGAGGTCACCGACAGGCAGGGAGTGACAGGCGCCACCATCCGCATCAGCGGCCCAACCATGAAGACCCATGAAATCAGATACATCCGGGGAGACTCAGAGTCTTTTGCAAACTTCATCCAGTCCCACCCGGACACCGCCGCGACTTAGCTTGGCTTTTGGAGACGGGCGCCCTTAGGAGGACACGTTGACACAAAGAAGAAACAACCGCTCGGCCCCTAGTATGTGGGGCCGGACAGCTGTTCGATCATCTCTCCGACGGATGGTGTAGGGGTGACCGGCGGTCACCCTCCGGCACTGGAGCAGACGGCGAATCCTGGATTACGCCCTCCGCCGGAAAGACGGGTCCGGGTCAGTTTGATCCGAAACGCAGAAAGGAATAGCAATGGCAGTTGAACGAACGTCGCCGGGGTTGGACAGCATCCTGGACCGGGACTCCGACTTGGAGTTGCTTAGCACAGGCTACAACGTGGCTGAGGGACCGTTGTGGCTCCCAGAGGAGGGCTGCCTGCTCTTCAGCGACATGCGGGGCAACCGCAGGCTGACGTGGACTCCCGACGGGAGTGCAGGCAGCGTGGCGGAGGTCCGCAGCCCCACCAACGAGACCAACGGGATGACGAAGGACATTCACGGACGTCTGCTGTCATGTGAGAGCGGCGCCCGCCGAGTCACCCGCCTGGAACCCGCAGGAGACATCACGGTGGTCATGAACCAGCACAACGGGCTGGCCCTCAACCGCCCCAACGACGTGGCCGTGCGCTCCGACGGCTCCATATACTTCACAGACCCCGGTCGGGGAATGCCTCTCGCCCAACGGCAACAGCGCCACTCGTCTGTTTTCTGGGTTTCGCCCGACCTGGGTTCCCACTTTCTGCTGGCCGACGACTTCGTATACCCCAACGGCCTGGCCTTCTCTCCCGATGAAAGCGTCCTGTACATCGACGACTCCCAACGCCAACACATTCGGGTTTTCGACCTCCACGAGACTGGCGCCCTTGAGCGGCAGACGGAGAGAATCTTCTTCCAATTCAAGACCGAGCTGCCAGGGGTGCCCGACGGCATGGCCATCGACGTGAACGGAAACCTCTACTGCACCGGTCCAGGAGGGGTCTGGATTATCACCCCGTCGGGTGAACACCTGGGAACGGTCCTGACAGGATCGAGGCAGACCACCAACTGTGCTTTCGGCGGCGACGGTCTCTCGACGCTCTTCGTGACGACCATCGATTCGCTGTTCCGCATCGAGACCAAGGCCAAGGGGTTCACCTTCCCCAAGACGTAGCCCGCCTCGGCTTCGAAGGACCAGCGGCCACCCTCACTCCAACCTTCTCGCATCAAGGGCGAGGGAGATTGGCAACCAATATCATGGAAGGAGCCGATGCATGGCGCTGTTGAGGCAGAGCGGCCCCTACGTGTGGGTGACCTGGCTAACTAAGCTGCTGGTTGGGGACGCCTCGTGCGAATGGGCCGCTTGGTTCAAGGCGCAGCATGAGGGCTTCAGCTGGGAAAAGGTCCCGGACTCAATAGACTGGACTCCTTCACGGATAGAGCACACAGCAATGGTGGCTGAGGTGCGCGAGCAACTCGAAGAGGAAGGGTACGCCGTCTTTACAGAGAGCCAGAACGCATTTGCGCTTAGAGGAAGGTCTACGGCGATAACCCTGGGCGGCAGGCCTGATCTGGTTGCCCGGCGGGGCGGCGAGGGGATTGTCGTAGAGGTCAAGTCAGGCGTCCCCCGGCCATCACATCACATCCAATTGCTCACATACATGTACGCCGTGGCGAGAGCGCCCGGGCCGCACGTGGGCGTAGAGTTCGAGGGCAAGCTCGTTTATGCGGACCATGAAGTCCCTGTGCCTGCTGAATCAGTCGATGAAGCCTTCGTCGCCAATTTGGGCGCCCTGATAAGAAGAGTCGGGGCCGATACTCCCGCGCGGAAGGTCCCAAGTGCCGACGAATGCCGCTTCTGCAACATCACTATCGCCGACTGCCCCGAACGAGACGCCGAGGGAACGGTTCTGGAAGGTGAAACCGACGACTTCTAGGGACCCGCAGCCAGCCGGCGTCGCTAACCTTGAACTGGTCGATAACGGTTGACGATGGGGAGCCGCCGATCTTTTCCGAATGCGCGGGGGGTGATTTTTACGCCCGGAGGAGCTTGGCGGCGCTTGTACTCGGTCCGGTCTACCGCTGCTATGACCTGCCTCACAACGGCCGGGTCGAACCCCATGTCCACCATCTCCTGGTAGCTGCGGTCCTCTTCCACGTAGGCTTCGACGACCGGGTCCAACACGTCGTAGGGTGGGAGGCTGTCTTGGTCCGTCTGGTCGGGCCGCAACTCAGCGCTGGGAGGCTTCTCCAACACCGCTTCGGGGATGACGTTTTTCGGAGAGCTGTTCTCGTTGCGCCACCGGCTCAGCGCGTACACCAGCGTTTTGGGCACGTCCTTGATGACTGCGAACCCGCCCGCCATGTCTCCGTACAGCGTGGCGTATCCCATGGCCATCTCGCTCTTGTTGCCGGTGGTGAGGGTCAACCATCCGAACTTGTTGGAGATGGACATGATTATGTTGCCCCTGATTCGGGCCTGGACGTTCTCCTCGGCCATGTTGGGTGCAGCGCCCTTGAAGTAGGGCTCCAGCATGTCCTCAAATGCACCGTGGGCTGCCTCTATGGGCACAACCCAGAACTCGATGCCCAGCCGCCGAGCCAGCTCCGCGGCGTCAGCCAGGCTCCCCTCGCTGGAATAGCGGGAGGGCATGCCCACGCCGACCACGTTCTCCTTGCCCAGAGCGTCCACGGCCACACATGCCGTCAGGGATGAATCGATCCCGCCCGACAGTCCGATTACAGTCTTCTCGAATCCGCTCTTCTTTACATAGTCCCGCACACCCAGAAGCAACGCCTCGTAGACCTCTGTCGCCGGTTCCAAGGGTCTCCGGCCATTCCAGGACGGAATCTGCGGCCTTGGGCGCGGTGTGCGGGCTGATACATGCACCACTTCGGGTTCGCCGATTTCGTCGAAGAGATAGGGAAGTCCCTGCCTATGCCGTGGCCCGCGCAGTCGGTACGAGAAGAGCTGGTCCATCTCCAGGTCAGCAACGAGCAAGTCCTCCTGAAACTGCTGGCCCCTGGCGACCAGTTCTCCCGACGGATCAAAGACCAGGCTTGCCCCATCGAAGACCAGCTCGTCCTGGCCCCCAACAGTGTTCACGTAGGCGACGTAGACCCCATTGTCCTGGGCGCGGGTGGCCACCATCCGCTCCCGGAAGGCTGCCTTGCCCGCATGGAAGGGAGAGGCGTTGATGTTGACAATGACCTGAGCGCCGGCGTCCCGTTGGACCACCATCGGCCCCATGGGACTCCAGATGTCCTCGCAAATGTTCACTCCCACGCCAACCCCGTTGATGTTGTAAACGGGGCATGCGGAGCCTTTCTTGAAATAACGGTCCTCGTCGAACACTCCGTACGTCGGCAGGTGAATCTTGTGGTACACGCCCACAAGTTCCCCGCCGTAGCCCACAGCAGCCGCGTTGTAGATGTCCGAGTCCATGTCGGCGTAGCCCACCACCACGGCCATGTCTCCAGAGGCCGCGACGATGCGCTCCATCGCCGCTATGTTGTCTCTGATGAAGCTGGGTCTGAGGAGAAGGTCTTCCGGGGGATAGCCCGAAACGGCCAGTTCGGGAAACGCAACCAGGTCGGCCCCCAACGCCCTGGCCTCTTCCATGACGGAGAGAATCCTGGAAGTGTTCCCTTCCAGGTCGCCTACGGTGGGATTTATCTGGGCCAGCGCCAGCCTGAAATCAGCCATTACATGACGCCTCAGCTACGAGTATAGCACACCGGGGCCGAAGTCCTTTCACCCTCACCCTAACCCTCTCCCTAACCCTCTCCCGCCAAGGGCGAGGGGACAATCCCTCAGCGGCAACTACAGCTACTCCGGCGACGGAACGTCAGGCTCCACCCTAGCCTTTGCCAACTCAGGAAACGCGTCCAGGTCCAGAGGCACGCCGGTGTCCTCGTATGCCCCCACCACGGCCCGCAGGTCGCCGGGGACAGGCTTCTTGCTGCCCGTGGATGCGTCATACCCAACGTACACCGCCTCCGCGGAGGTCAGCAGCGTTTCCGTTCCGTGCTGGTATATATCCATGCAGGCCGTCATAGACGTGGAACCGATGCCGGCAACGCGAAAGCATATATCCAGCAGGTCTTCAACGCGGGCCGGGGCTTTGTACTCTATGGTGACTTTCACCGTCGCGGTGTCGAAGTGGCCGGTCTCCGCCAGCTTGTACAGAGAGAAGCCCAGGTTCCTAAAGTAAGCTCCCTGGGCCGTCTCCAGATAGTCCAGGTAGGCCCCGTAATAGACTATCCCCTGGCGGTCGCACTCCCCCCATCGTACCCTGACCATCGTATGAAACTTGAAGTCGGCCTTGCCCATCCAGTGCTCCTGGATTCCGGCCTCCGCCGGAATGACGGCGACAGGGCTTGGTCTGCCGTAGGAGCAACTGGCCGGTCGCCCCTGGTCTCCGTCCATACCACAGCATCATGGCTGTCCTTGCCCGCCTCGAGTCTGGGGGATTATAATCAACACCCTTGGGGGGGCCCGTAGCTCAGGTGGTTAGAGCGCAGTCCTGATAAGACTGAGGTCGATAGTTCGAGTCTATCCGGGCCCACCAATTCCCCAGGCAACAACAGACACACCCTGAATGCGCCCCGCGTCCTTTGTTCAGGCCGATTGGGGTTGCTTAGCTAGCTGTCGGACTGCCCCGCTGACGCGAAGTAACTCTGGATGACCATTATGACCTGGTCTCGGGTGATGAGGCGATCGAAGTAGTCTCGCACAGCCGCGATGGCCTCATCCCTTTCAATTATTCCGTTGCCATTGGCGTCATACCGTCTGATCACGTCCAGTTCTGTGGCTGAGCCGGTCACGGCGCTGGCGGTCTGACCGGAGGCATGCGCGTCGGTGTAGCTCGCCGTCGCACGTAGGAACATGTTCGCGTCGGCGTCTACGGGCGTGTAATTGGCCGATGTGGCGCCCGATATGTTGGTCCAGCCCGTCGACCCGTCCGCGGACCTGGCCCATTGCCACGCGAGGCCGGTCACACCGCCGTCAGGATCGTTCAGGCTGGCTGTCAACTCGACCCCAACCTCCGGCTGCGACGACAGGGTTACGACACCATCCTCTGGCACATTGATGACTGTGACGGTTACGTCTCTTGTAGCGGTGTTCGACCCGCTGTCGGTGACTACTACCGTGACCTCGTATACGTTGTCCGTGTCTGCGTCCGTCGGGGCCTCGAAGTCAGGCGGCTCCTTAAAGGTAAGCTCGCCGGTGGCGCTGATGTCGAAGGCGTCCATGTCAGCTCCCAACACCGACCATGCCAAGTCGGCAGGATCATCCTCAGCATCGGTAGCTGCGTAGGTGGACACCGCTTCAGAGATGTTCTCGGAGTAATCGACCATGGTGTCGCCTGTCACCACCGACGGGTGTTCGTTCACATCTATGACGGTGATAATCACCATTATGGTGTCGCTGGCGCCGAACCGATCGGTGGCCGTGACGTTAACCCTGTAGAGACTTTTCGTTTCGTAATCCAGCGGCGCCTTCGTCATCAACTGGCCGGTCGATGCGGCAACGTCGAATGATTCGGCGTCATCACCACCTAGCGTGTAGGTCAATGTGTCGGAGGGGGAGTCTGTAGCCATAACCGGAGCTCCCACGTTCTGACCTGCCGCCGTGTTCTCGGCCACGCTCCTTTCACCGGTGTCCGTCGCAGGAAACGCAGGTATGGTGTTTACGACATTATTGGATATGGCCTGAGCGCTCTGGCCAGGCGCCTGAGCGTCGGTGTAGCTCGCCGTCGCCCGCAGGTACATGTCCGAGTCTGCCGCAACAGGTGTATATGTCCCTAACCTGGCACCCGGGATGTCGGTCCAGCCAATCGACCGGTTCGGCGACCTGGCCCACTGCCACGTGAGGCCGGTCACACCTCCGTCAGGATCGGTTAGGCTGGCTGTCAACTGTACTCCAACCTCCGGTTGCGACGACGACAGGGTTACTTGACCGTCCGGTTGCGCGTCGATGACCACTCCGCCCACCGCATTGGCGGTCTGGCCGGAGGCTTGATTGTCAGTGTAGGCAGCCGTGGCCCGCAGATAGTACCCCACGTCCGCCGCAACGGGCCTGTAGGCGCCTAATGTAGCGCCGGATATGTCAGCCCAGCCGGTTGATCTATTAGGGGACCTGGCCCATTGCCACGTGAGGCCGGTCACGCCGCCGTCAGGATCGTTCAGGCTGGCTGTCAACTCCACCCCGACCTCCAGCTGCGATGTCGACAGGGTTACAACCCCATCCGCTTGTACTTCGACGACTTGGACGGCGGTCACAGCCTCGGCGGTCTGGCCGAGGGCCTGGGCGTCGGTGTAGGTTGCCGTTGCCCGCAGGTAGTCGCCCACATCCGCCGCAACCGGCGTGTATGTGGCTAACGTGGCGCCCGGTATGTCGGCCCAACCGGTCGACCCGTTTGGAGACCTGGCCCACCGCCACGTGAGGCCGATTACGCCGCCGTCAGGGTCGGTGAGCGTGGCCGTCAGCCCGATTCCAACCTCAGGCCGCGACCGCGACAGGTTTACAACCCCATCCGCTTGTACTTCGACGACTTGGAAGGCGCTCACCTCCTCGGCGGTCTGCCCGGAGGCTTCAGCGTCGGTGTAGGTCGCCGTCGCCCGCAGGTAGTCGCCCACGTCCGACGCAACAGGCCTGTAGGTGGCCGACGTGGCGCCGAATATGTCGCCCCAGCCCGTGGTCCCGTCCGTGGACCTGGCCCACTGCCAAGTCAGCCCGGTTACGCCGCCGTCAGGGTCGCTCAGCGAAGCCGTCAGGTCGAGGCCGACCTCAGGCCGCGACGACGACAGGGTGACGCGCCCGTCCGGCCTTACGGCGGCTATTTGGGTGGTCACATCAATCGCCCTCTTGCCGAAACCTTGCGCGTCGGTGTAGTTCGCCGTAGCCCGCAAGTACATACCCTGGTCCGCCTGGACAGGTGTGTAGGTGTTTGACGTGGCGCCCACGATGTTAGTCCAGCCACTGTCTCCGTCCGGGGACCTGGCCCACTGCCACGCGGCGTCATCGGTCAAGTTGGTCTCCGCTGTGGTTATCGGGGGAACGGCGCCTGACCTGCCGTCTGGGTCGGTGAGACTGGCCGTCAACTCCACCCCAAGCGCCGCCCTGGAGGGCGACAGGGAAACGGCCCCATCCTCGTCCACGTTGGCGACTGTGACAGTCACGTTCTGCGTGGCGGTGTAGGCCCCGCTTCTGGCTCTCACCGTTATGTTGTATACGTTGTCCGTGCCCCGGTCAGCCGGACTCTCGTAGTTGGGCGTGCTCCTGAATCTAAGCGTTCCCCCTGATATGGTGAAGTCGCTGGCGTCGTCTCCCAACAACGTCCAGGAGGCGTTGCCCGCCCGCGGACCAGCCGCCGTGTAGGTCGCCACCGTACTCGTGTCTCTCTCCGGGTGATCGATGTTTGTCCTCCCTGATACCACCAGGGCTTTCTTCGACAACTCCGGCCGCTCGTCCACGTCGGTAACCTTGATAGTCACGATGATGCTGGCGCTCTCGCCGGAGGGATCCGTGACAGTAACGGTGACTGTGTAGGTGGACTTTGTCTCGTAGTCGAGCTTTGTCCTCTCGGGTACCGTGATCTGGCCCGTACCTCTGCCAATCTCGAACGAACGAGCATCGACGCCACTTAGCCTGTAGGTCAAATTGTCATCGTCGGGGTCATTGGCGAAAACTGGGTCGTCCACGTTCATGCTGATATTCGAGTTCGACACTGCGTCCTCACGCACGCGTCTTTCTGCTCTGTCGTTCTGTACTTTCTCTGTATTAAGGTCCTGGTCAGGAAACACAGGGGGTAGATTGCCAGGGTCCCTGGGTTGCACGGTGTGGGCCGATGGCGTGAAGGCTGTCTTACTAGCGCCATGTCCGTCTGTGTAGGTCGCCGTCGCCCGCAGGCAGTTGCCCACATCGGGCAGTACGGGCCTGTATGTGGCGGACTGGGCATTGGCTCGGGTGATGGGGACCCATCCAGAGTCAATTGAACAATCATCCCCTACGGGAGCCCTCCACGCCCACTCCCACGTAACGCCGGTTATCCTCATCTCGTTGGCGTTCAGCGGAGGAGTAGAACCGACGGCGCCATCAGGGTCCGTGAGCGTGGCCGTCAGATCTATGGCGTCTTGTGGCTGCTCCGATGACAAGGTCACCTTCCCATCATCGTCCGCGTTGGTCACCGTCACCGTGACGTCGCGCGAAGAGGAGTTGCCGGCGCTGTCGCTGGCTACAACGGTCACCTCGTACCTGTTGTTTCTGCCGGCGTCCTTAGGATTCTCGTAGTCCGGAGAAGCCATGAATGTAAGGTTGCCGCTATCGTCGATACAGAAATGATTGGCGTCGTGTCCCGACAATGACCACACAACTTCGCCGTTCTCAGGGTCGTCCGCATTGTAGTCGGACAGCGTCGTGGTGATATCCGTGTTCTCTTCACTGCTTATCGCGGCAAGTCCGGCATTCTGCGTCGCTGCATCGATCGGCGGAGCCTCGTCCACGTTGGTGACTGTTATGGTCACCGTTATATCGTCGTGTAAGTTTGCTGGGTCTGTGGCCGTGACCGTTACGGTATAGCTGGTCCTCGTCTCAAAGTTCAGCGTCGTACCAGCGCCCACTCTAATCTGGCCTGTACCGCTGTTGATGGTGAACGAACTCGCATCGGGGCCGCCCAATGTGTAGGTCAGTCCCCCATGGGCATCAGTGGCCTCAACCGGTTCGCCCACGGGCGAGCCTGAAGCTGTGTTCTCCACCACGCTTCTGCTTATCCCTTGGTCGACAGGTATCGCTTCGCCGTCAGCGTTCTGGAATACAGGGGCCTTGTTGCTGGTGTCCGCCTGAACGGGTCTGTCTGATACCCCATCAGCAGTCTTGTTGTCGCCGTGCTCGTCGTCGTAGCTCGCCATAGCCCGCAGGTACTTGCCAATGTCATCTTTATCAGGCTTATAACATTCTGGCGCTTCCGTGTCACATGTCGTCGCAGCCTCCTTGATCTCGGTGAAGGTCCCGGTCTTGGACGAGGATCGGGACCACTGCCATGTAACAGTGGTGTTAGTAAACGTGTCATCATCGCTTAGAGTGGCCGTCAGCTCGACTCCTTCCTGCGGTTGGTTTGCCGACAGCGATACCTCTCCATCCTCGTCCACGTTGATGACAGTGATGGTTACGTCCCTCGTGGCGACCTCGCTATCACCGCCGTCGCCGGCCGTTACGGTTACGTTGTATTCGTTGTTCGTGCCGCTGTCTGCCGCACTCTCGTAGTCGGGCGGATTGTTGAACCTGAGCACTCCGCGCGTTATGGAAAACAGGTTGCCGTCATTTCCGCCTAGCGACCAGACGATCGAGGCTCTCTCCGGGTCCGTCGCCGCGTAGGTTGACACGGTGCCCCTGCCATTCTCCATGTAATCTATGAAGGTTTCTCCCCTGGTTATCGTCGGCGACTCGTCGTTGTCGGTGACTTTTATCGTAACCCTGATCGACGTGCTAGCCAAGGATGGGTCCGTGGCCCTGACCGTGAAGGTGTAGCTGGTTCTCGTTTCGTAGTCCAGAGGCGCGGTCGTCGTGATCTGACCCGAGCTCCTGGCGATTTTGAAAGGGACGGCACTACGCCCGCTATCCAGGGAGTATGTCAGATTAAGATCGTCGTCGTCGATGGCAGCAACCTCAGAGCCTACGGATGTGCCTACGCTCGCCTCCTCTGACACGGTTCTTTCCGTCTGAGTGTTCTGCACCCTCTCGGTCTCATGGTCCTGGTCAGGGAACACAGGAGCCTGGTTGCCAGGGTCGTCCGCTTGAACCGGATGGGACGATCCCATAACAGCGTCATCGGCCCCAGATCCGTCTGTGTACGTAGCCGTCACACGCAAGCAGTCGTCCTCGTAGGCCGGATCCGGTGTGTAAATGGCAGACATGGCGTCGGCACTGGGGATGGTGGCCCAACCGGACGTGATGGTCGAACACGTATTCCCCGATGGGTTGACAAACTCCCACTGCCAGGCGACACCGGTTATCCGCATCTCGTTGGTGTCGAGCGGAGGCGTAGAACCCGATGCGCCGTCGGGATCGGTCAGCGTGGCCGTCAGAGGAATCGCCACCTGCGGCTGCTCCGACGATAGGGTTACCATCCCTTCCTCGTCGCTGTTGGTGACTTTGACGGTTACGGGCCGCTTGGTAGTATTGCCCACACTGTCGGTTACTTCCACTGTCACGTCGTATACATTGTTCCTGCCAGCGTCCGTCGGGTCTTCGAAGTTAGGAGAGGCTACGAAACTAAGTGTGCCATCGCGGCCTCTGGGGGTGATGGAGAATTTGCCGCTGTCGGTGCCTGACAGCGACCACTTCAACCTGGCATCCTCATCCTCGGGGTCAGTCGCAGAGTAGGTGGATACTCCTGGGGGATCGCTATCATCGATAATCTCTGGGTAGTCTTTCGCGGTGTGTCCGGACGTTACATCTCCGTTATTATCTGTTTCCGGCGCAGCTATCGTCGGCGCCTCGTCCACGTTGGTGACGGTGATGGTCACCGCGATACTGTCGTTTAAGTTTGCTGGGTCTCTGGCCGTGACCTCGACAGAGTAGCTGGGCGTCGTCTCGAAGTCCAACATAGTCCCCACGCCCACTCTAATCTGGCCCGTCCCTCTGTCGATGTCGAACGAACTCGCATTGGTGCCGCCCAACGTGTATGTCAGTCCTCCGTGTGCGTCAGTAGCCTCAACCGGTTCGCCCACGGGGTCTCCCGGCGCTGAGTCCTCCGCAACCTCTCTCTCTATGGCGGTGGTTATCTCCTGGCCCTCAGCGTCCTGGAATACAGGGGCCTTGTTGCTGGTGTCCGCCTGAACGAGATTGTCAGACACCTTGTCCGCGGTCTTCTGGCTGCCATGCCCATCGTTGTAGCTCGCCGTCGCCCGCAGATAGTTGTCCACGTCGTCCTCAACCGGTTCGTAGGATGCTGAATCGGCATCCTTGATGTCGGTCCAGGTTCTCTTGTTAGTGGACCTGGCCCATTGCCAGGTGACGTCGGATATCTCCATCTCGCCGGAGTCTAGCGGAGGCGTAGAATCAGAGGCGCCGTCACCATCAGTCAGATCAGCCGTGAGCGGGATCCCCTCCTGCGGCTGCCGCGTCGTCAGGCTTACGACCCCATCCTCGTCCACGTTGGTGACCTTGACGACTACAACCTGGCTAGGAGGATTGGCCCCACCGTCGGTGGCTCCTATCGTCACTTCGTATGTGTTATTCGTGCCGTCGTCGGTCGGGCTCTCGTAGTCGGGCATATTTTTGAAAGAGAGCGCTCCGCCTGTTATCTCGAAGTCGTCGGCGTCGGTCCCCGACAGCGACCACGCAATCGTGTCCCCTTCAGGGTCCAGCGCCGTGTAGGCTGTCACCGGACTGGTGAGCCCCTCCTTGTAATTTACTGTCTCGGTCGTCGCGACGTTGGCGTGGGCGGAGTCATAGAAACTGGAGGACAGCAGGAAAAGGGCCAGCATGACACCGATTAGGAGACCTGCTTTTGTTATTATCGAGACAGACGACAAGTTATACATCTAACACCTGATTTCATGCCGCCGATATTCGGCGAAAAACAACCTGTCTATTCTTGCCTTTCAGAGGAACCTCTGTCAACTTGACGGCTGCCTGTGTTTGAGGCAAAACGGCTAGGCCGAGGCGTCCCCAGAGGCCCCCAGGGCAACCGCTCCTCAGGAGGAGGCGCGGGAGCCTTTCTGCCAGAGGCGGCAGCCGGTGACTCCCAGGACCAGCGGGAGCAGCACGTCCACGGCGGCCCAGATTATCCAGGCCTGGTGGTTGACCTCCAGGCTGTCCCCTCCCTCGGCCAGCAGCGAGAACCAGTTATGGAGAAACAGGATCGTAACGCCCGCGGTCACGAAGAAAGCCGTGTTGGCCTCCAGATAGCGGCGGGTGACCGGCCCGTCCGGGTCGCGTGCGCCCTCCGCCCGTCTCCGCATGCAGTTGAACACCAGCGCCAGCGCCAGCCCGATGACCATCAGCACGTCCAGCACGTACCAAACGTCTTGCACGTCGACGGAATCGACGGGGAAAGGCGGTTCTGCGCCCTCCCGGATAAAGCTCTCCGGCTGGGGCGCCCCGTGGATTCGGCGACAAAAAGGGACCGGGGGCCTTATGGGGCCCCCGGTCTAGTTGCTTCTAAGCTTCCGGTTTAGCGGCGGCTATTGTTCTTGCATCCTCTGCCTGACCACGAAGGCTATGCCTCCCGCTGCTGCCAGGGCCACTATGACTATAACTATTATGGCCCACATCGGGAACCCGCCTTCATCTTCCGGCGTAGGAGGCGCCACTGTGGGAGTCGCCGTGGGCTCCGGCGTAGCTGTGGGCTCTGCCGTGGGCTCTGCCGTAGCCGTGGGCCTGGGCGTCGCTGTGGACGGCGGTGTAGCCGTCGGCAGCGGCCGAGACGTCGCCGTGGGCTGCGGAGGCGGCACTGCCGTTGCTGTGGGCGTCGGTGGCGTCGTCGCCGTGGGCGGAGGCGTCGCTGTCGGCGGCACTGCCGTAGCTGTCGGCGTAGGCGGCGGCGGAGCCGTCGCTGTCGGCGGTGGCGGCGCTGTCGGCGTAGGCGGAGCCGTCGGCGTAGGCGGCGGCGGAGCCGTCGCTGTCGGCGTAGGCGGAGCCGTGGGCGTGGGCGGAGGCGTCGCCGTCGGCGGCACAGGCACTGCTGCCGTACTTGACGAGCTTACGCTAATTCCGCTGGCCAGCGCGTCGCTGTAGGTCGCCGTGGCTCGCAGGCGCATTCCTGCGTCTGCTGCCCGCGCCGTGTAGCTGTCCGTCGTGGCGCCGCTTATGTTGTTCCACGTCAGGCCATCGCGAGACCGCTCCCACTGCCATGCCACGTCCCTGACTCTGCCGTCGGGGTCGGTAAGCGTGGCCGTAAGGGTCGTGCCGATTCTCGGGGTTCCGGTCGGCGCCAAGCTTATGCTGCCAGCCTCGTCCACGTTGGTCACGACTACCGTGATGCTTATGGACCCGGTCCCGCCTTCGGAGGTGGCCGTTGCGTCGAAGGTGTAGGACCTTCTGGACGACTCGAAGTCGAGTTCGGCGCCCGCTCCCACCGCGATCTGGCCGGTCTCGGCGTCAATCGTGAAGGGCGCGTCTCCCATTATGCCGTAGGTTATGGGCTGTTTCAGGTTGGCCTGGGCCAGCACGGGGTCGCCCACCGGAGTTCCTGCAGTACTGTTCTCCCGCACTTCCAGCTTCACGCTCTCTCCCAGGAAGAACCTGGGCGGCAACTGTACCGGCGCTGAAGGCACAACGATCGTCTGCCTCCGAGTCCGGACCGTTATCTCGGAGTCGCCGGTAACCGGGTGGTCGACCCTGTCAATGTCCGTCAGGATGCCGCTGAACGTGTATGGCCCTTCGTTGGCAGAAGCGGTTACCGTGTACGTGAAGTCCGTCTCACCCAGCAAGCTGAAGCTTACGTTCTGCTCATCCGCCTCAACCGAAGTCATGGGCAGGCTGGATTCTACGTATGTGAAGCCCAGAGGCAGCGTTTCCACAACCTGCCCGATGGCGCCGTAATCCAAGGCTCTGATGGATACGACCAGCGAACCGTTGCGCCCCACCGACTCGGACGAAATCGCCCTGGTGGCCCGGGGGCCCTCCGTGGCCGTTACCGTTATCTCCGAGTCGCCGCCCACCGGGAACATCCCCTGCTCAAAGTCCGTCAGTGTGCCGGTGAAGGCGTACGTATCCGCCGCCGAGCTGGCGACGCTCACAGTGTATTCAAAGGAGGATTCTCCGAACAGCGTGAACGTGACGGCCTGGCCATCCTCGCTCACCTGGCTGCTCCCCAGAGTCGAGATTACGTAGCTAAACCCGTCGGGCAGCGTTTCCGTGACTTGACCGGCGCTGCCGTAGTCCATAGCCGAGATGCTCACCGTAACCTCGTCGCCCGCATCCACAGACGCCGAAGAGAAGGTCCGGTCGGCCCTGGGGCCTTCCACTACCTCTACCGTAACGTCAGTGTCGCCTCCAACGTCGGACGCAACCCCCATGTCACTGGTCACGGTTCCGGAGAAGCTGTAGTCTCCCGCCGTGTCGGAGGCGGTGGCTTTATAGGTAAAGTCCGTGGCTCCCAGCAGGATGAACGTGAGAGTCCGGCCCTCAATCGCGGGGGCGTCGACGCTGGAGGAACCTTCCACGAAGCCGAACCCGTTGGGCAGCTTTTCAATTACCCGCCCAAACGAGCCGTAGCCACTGGCAGCGATGCTCACCGTGAATTCGCTGTCCGTGGCCACCGCGGCGCCGGGCAGGGTCCTGCTCGCCATCGGCGGTTCAGGCTCTTCCGTAGGTTCCTCGGTCGGCTCTTCGGTGGGTTCCTCGGTCGGCTCAGGGGCCGCTGCCTCCACCGTTACCGTTGTGGGGCCGCCAACGTCTCGTGTGTCCTGGTCGAAGTCTGTTATCGTGCCTGAGAACTCGTACTCACCCGCAGTATCCGATGCGGTTACGGTGTAAGCAACACTGGAAACCCCGAAACCTATGAAAAACCCAACGGACCTGCCGTCGTCAGCCACGGTAACGGACCCTTCTGATAGGTCGGAGTTAACGTACGTGAACCCCTCAGGCAGGTTTTCGGTTACATTGGCCGCGAACCCGAAATCAGCTCCCTCTATGGTTACCGTCAGCTCGCCGCCCGCTTCTATTGTATCCGAGGAGAAGGACCTGGTGGCGCTGTGCTCGCTGGCGCCCGTGGAGCCTGGGAGCAACAACGCCGCTCCCATCGCTGCCGCCACCACCGCCACTACCGCCCACAGCGTTATAGCATTTCTGACCAACAAGCCCTCCTCCTTCTCTATGCGCCTTCTTTCGCGTTATGCATCGTTATCGATTTGTTTACTGTCCAACGCCAGCGAAGTAGTCCATGATAACCCCGAGCACCTGCTCCCTGGTTATCACGTTGTCGAAGTAGTCCTGCACGGCTGTTACGGCTTCGTCGCGGCTTATCGTGCCGTCGCCGTCGGCGTCGTAGTCCACCTCGGCGGACACCAGGTTAATCACCGTCGCCACCGCCGTCTTGCCCATGCCTTCGCCGTCGTCGTACATCGCCGTCACCCGGATGTGCTTCTCCTCGTCTCCGACGACCGGGGTGTAGGTGTCGGACGTGGCTCCCTCAATATCCTCGTACGTGCCCGGCTCCGACTCTATCGACCATTGCCAGGTCACGCTGCCTTCGACCACGCCGTCGTAGTCCATCAGGCTGGCAGTTACCGCCGTCCCGGCCCTGGGCTCCTCCGTGTCGAAGCTTATCGAGCCCATTTCGTCCATGTTGGTGACGGTTATGGCGATAGCCTGTTCACCCATTTGGTCGCCCATGGTTCCCGTTATAGTCACCATGTATACGTTGTCCATGTCCGCGTCGCCCGGCGCCTCGTAGTCCGGCGTCTCGTTGAAGCTCAGCACGCCGTCGGTAAGGGTAAAGGCGTCCGCGTCATCGCCGCCAAGGGACAGGGTCGCTTCCGCAGGCTCCACCGTGTAGGTCCCAACCGCGTCCATCCCGCCCTCTTCGTAGCTTACCTCGGCGTCGCCCATCACCACCGGCGCTTCGTTCACGTCGGTCACGGTGATGGTCACCATGATGGAGTCGCTCGCTTCGCCCGAGTCCGTGGCCGTCACCATAACGGTGTAGCTGTTCTTTGTCTCGTAGTCCAGCGCGGCCATTGTCGTCAGCTGACCCGTCTCGCCGTCTATGGCAAACGACTCTGCGTCGTCTCCGCTCAGCGTGTAGGTCAACGTGTCGTCGGCGTCCACGTCCATGGCTGCAATCGGGTCGCCCAGGGCTTCACCCGCCGCAGTGTTCTCCGCAACGCTTCTCTCGGCCATGTCCGCGTCGAACGCAGGCGCTTCGTTCACGTCGGTCACGGTGATGGTCACCATGATGGAGTCGCTCGCTTCGCCCGAGTCCGTGGCCGTCACCATAACGGTGTAGCTGTTCTTTGTCTCGTAGTCCAGCGCGGCCATTGTCGTCAGCTGACCCGTCTCGCCGTCTATGGCAAACGACTCCGCGTCGTCGCCGCCCAGCGTGTAGGTCAATGTGTCGTCGGCGTCCATGTCCATGGCTGCAATCGGGTCGCCCAGGGCCTCACCCGCCGCAGTGTTCTCCTCAACGCTTCTCTCGGCCATGTCTGCGTCGAATGCGGGCGCCTCGTTCATGTCGGTCACGCTGATAGTCACCGTGACGGAGTCGCTCTCGCCGGCCGGGTCCGTGGCCGTCACCATAACGGTGTAGCTGCTCTTTGTCTCGTAGTCCAGCGTCGTCCCTTCACCCACCATGATCTGGCCCGTGCCGTCTATGGTGAAGGAACCGGCATCGTCTCCGCCCAGCGTGTAGGTCAATGTCTGACCGGCGTTGGGATCAGTGGCCGCGACCGGGTCGCCCACGGCGCCGCCCGCCTCCGCGTTCTCTTCCACGCTTCGCTCGGCCGTGTCCGCGTCAAAGGCGGGCGCCGAGTTCAGCGTTATCGTCGCGCCGTCGTTCTCGTCGGTGACGTTGATGGTCACCAGTATGCTGTCACTCGCCCCCGACGGGTCCGTGGCGGTCACCACCACCGTGTACATGTTCTTGGTCTCGTAGTCCAGCTTAGCCTTCGTCATCAACTGACCGGTCGTCCTGCTTATCCCGAAGGAGTCAGCGTCAGTGCCGCTAAGCGTGTACAGCCTCAGGTCCCCGTTGGCGTCGTCCGCCGTGACCAGCGCCCCTATCGGCTGCTTGGCCTTCGTGTTCTCCGCCACCTCACGGCTAGTCTCGTCCGACTGGTCTCCCACCGTGGCAAGGTCCTGGTCGGGGAACGACGGAGCTGTGTTGCCGGGATCGCTAATCTGCACCTTGCGAGTCGTCGCCGCTGCAGGAGCAGGGTCTTCATCGTCCGCGCCAAAGTCGTCTTTGTACGTCACCGTCGCCTGCAAGCACCTGCCTACATCACTGTTCTCTCCTGAGCCACCCTTCGGGGTGTAGACCGCCGAAGTGGCTTTAGCTATGGGATCGTATTGGGTGTTCTCCGCACATTGGGCGTCGCCGTCCAGTACTGCCGACCTGCCCCACTGCCATGTGCTGACGGTGACGCCGTCGTCCTGGTCTTTCACCGTGGCTACCACCGAACTGCCCACCTGAGGCTCCAACTGCGACAGGCTCACCGTGCCCGTGTCCTCCGCATTCGTCACCGTGACCATCACCTCAAGCCTCTTGCTCAACGACCCCCGGTCGTCTGTATCTTCGATGTCCGCATCTTTGCCGGTCGCCACTATCGTTATCGAGTATGAACTCTGCCTCTCGAAGTCCGGCGCATAGTCGTTCGTACCGTCATTGTTCTGGTCATGGTCGATAGTTAGCACGCCGGCATCGGAGATGCTGAAGTATTTGGCGTCGGCGCCTTCCACACTGTAACTGACGGTGTCCACTGCAGCGTCATTCGAGTCCACGTCGGGGTCGGTTGCTACGTAATCGCCGTCGCCCAGGGTGTCGAGTTCGGTGCCACTGTCGCCTCCATCTGGCTTGAGAAGCTGTAAGGTATCTGGTGCAGTGGGAACCGCCGCTTCCACAACCGACAGCTCAGTCGGCGGAGGCTGAGTCCCATCAGTTTGAGTATCACTGTCTGCGCTAAACGACGGCGCTTCGTTCACGTCCTTTAGGTTTATCGTCACCTTCTGGACTGTCATCGCCCCGGACGGGTCCCTGGCTATCACGTTGACCACGAATTCGAGGACCGCCGGGTCTGCCTCGTAGTTGAACTTGGTCTTGGTCTTCAACTGACCGGTGGAACCGTCAATCGAGAACATGCTGCCTTGGGTCGGGCTTTCCTGAATGTTCGGGGTGTCCTGCTCATCCGACACAGGGGGGTCCGGGTCCGGCCTTATCGAGTAGACCAGTTCGTCGTTGTCCCTGTCAGACGCCGACACCGGCTTCCCTATGTTCACGCCCCCAGACGTGTTCTCGTTCAGGTCACGGGTCACCACTATATCATCGTTGGCCGTGTCTTCGTCTTCGTCCTGCCCGGCAAACGACGGCGGTGCATTCGCCACCGTCCTGGCCTCCACCGGGTTTTTGGACACTTTCTCTTCTACCTTCCCGGCGCCAAACAGGTCTTGATACGTCACCGTCGCGCGCAGGTACATCCCAAGGTCATCCAACGTCGGCGTCCGGGAGTCCGTGGCGGCTCTAGGAATGGTCTCCCACCCCGTCGCGCCGTCTTCGGACCTCTCCCACTTCCACTCCTGACCGGACACCCCGCCGTCGTCATCCCTCAGGCTGGCTTTCAAGTTCCTGCCCACCTGGGGCTGAGGGTTGCTCAAACTCACCGAGCCGTCCTCGTCCACGTTCGTCACCGTGACGGCGACTTTGTGAGTGGCGCCAGTGGCTACTAGCGTCACGTTGTAGACGTTGTCCTTGCCGGCGTCCTTCTTGCTCTCAAAGTTGGGCGGGCTCTTGAAGGAGAGCGTCGTGCTTCCGCCGGTGTCGTCGGACAGTTCGAACAGGAGCTTGTCATCTCCGCTCAGAGACCACTCAATCGCGTCGCCGTCCTGGTCCGTCCCGCTGAACGTCGCAACGGCATCCTTGCTGTTCTCGGCGTGATCCTTCGAGGCAAGACCTGAAATCACTGCCTTGTCGTCCTCGTCGGTGACGTTGATGGTCACCAGTATGCTGTCACTCGCCCCCGACGGGTCCGTGGCGGTCACCACCACCGTGTACATGTTCTTGGTCTCGTAGTCCAGCTTAGCCTTCGTCATCAACTGACCGGTCGTCCTGCTTATCCCGAAGGAGTCAGCGTCAGTGCCGCTAAGCGTGTACAGCCTCAGGTCCCCGTTGGCGTCGTCCGCCGTGACCAGCGCCCCTATCGGCTGCTTGGCCTTCGTGTTCTCCGCCACCTCACGGCTAGTCTCGTCCGACTGGTCTCCCACCGTGGCAAGGTCCTGGTCGGGGAACGACGGAGCTGTGTTGCCGGGATCGCTAATCTGCACCTTGCGAGTCGTCGCCGCTGCAGGAGCAGGGTCTTCATCGTCCGCGCCAAAGTCGTCTTTGTACGTCACCGTCGCCTGCAAGCACCTGCCTACATCACTGTTCTCTCCTGAGCCACCCTTCGGGGTGTAGACCGCCGAAGTGGCTTTAGCTATGGGATCGTATTGGGTGTTCTCCGCACATTGGGCGTCGCCGTCCAGTACTGCCGACCTGCCCCACTGCCATGTGCTGACGGTGACGCCGTCGTCCTGGTCTTTCACCGTGGCTACCACCGAACTGCCCACCTGAGGCTCCAACTGCGACAGGCTCACCGTGCCCGTGTCCTCCGCATTCGTCACCGTGACCATCACCTCAAGCCTCTTGCTCAACGACCCCCGGTCGTCTGTATCTTCGATGTCCGCATCTTTGCCGGTCGCCACTATCGTTATCGAGTATGAACTCTGCCTCTCGAAGTCCGGCGCATAGTCGTTCGTACCGTCATTGTTCTGGTCATGGTCGATAGTTAGCACGCCGGCATCGGAGATGCTGAAGTATTTGGCGTCGGCGCCTTCCACACTGTAACTGACGGTGTCCACTGCAGCGTCATTCGAGTCCACGTCGGGGTCGGTTGCTACGTAATCGCCGTCGCCCAGGGTGTCGAGTTCGGTGCCACTGTCGCCTCCATCTGGCTTGAGAAGCTGTAAGGTATCTGGTGCAGTGGGAACCGCCGCTTCCACAACCGACAGCTCAGTCGGCGGAGGCTGAGTCCCATCAGTTTGAGTATCACTGTCTGCGCTAAACGACGGCGCTTCGTTCACGTCCTTTAGGTTTATCGTCACCTTCTGGACTGTCATCGCCCCGGACGGGTCCCTGGCTATCACGTTGACCACGAATTCGAGGACCGCCGGGTCTGCCTCGTAGTTGAACTTGGTCTTGGTCTTCAACTGACCGGTGGAACCGTCAATCGAGAACATGCTGCCTTGGGTCGGGCTTTCCTGAATGTTCGGGGTGTCCTGCTCATCCGACACAGGGGGGTCCGGGTCCGGCCTTATCGAGTAGACCAGTTCGTCGTTGTCCCTGTCAGACGCCGACACCGGCTTCCCTATGTTCACGCCCCCAGACGTGTTCTCGTTCAGGTCACGGGTCACCACTATATCATCGTTGGCCGTGTCTTCGTCTTCGTCCTGCCCGGCAAACGACGGCGGTGCATTCGCCACCGTCCTGGCCTCCACCGGGTTTTTGGACACTTTCTCTTCTACCTTCCCGGCGCCAAACAGGTCTTGATACGTCACCGTCGCGCGCAGGTACATCCCAAGGTCATCCAACGTCGGCGTCCGGGAGTCCGTGGCGGCTCTAGGAATGGTCTCCCACCCCGTCGCGCCGTCTTCGGACCTCTCCCACTTCCACTCCTGACCGGACACCCCGCCGTCGTCATCCCTCAGGCTGGCTTTCAAGTTCCTGCCCACCTGGGGCTGAGGGTTGCTCAAACTCACCGAGCCGTCCTCGTCCACGTTCGTCACCGTGACGGCGACTTTGTGAGTGGCGCCAGTGGCTACTAGCGTCACGTTGTAGACGTTGTCCTTGCCGGCGTCCTTCTTGCTCTCAAAGTTGGGCGGGCTCTTGAAGGAGAGCGTCGTGCTTCCGCCGGTGTCGTCGGACAGTTCGAACAGGAGCTTGTCATCTCCGCTCAGAGACCACTCAATCGCGTCGCCGTCCTGGTCCGTCCCGCTGAACGTCGCAACGGCATCCTTGCTGTTCTCGGGATGGTCTATTGAGGAGCTTTGGGCCCACAAGGTGGATGAGAGTAATAAAGTCGCCAGCAGAACGCCGACGATGGCAACCACCTTCACCATTGCTTTGTTAGACAGTCGGTTCAACATGCAATCCCTCACTCACGCCAATCTCGGTTTACACAAATTCCCATACGACTCCCAGAGTCGCCTAGAGCTTTTTATCGTTAAGAGAGTAGCAGTAGGAAACGCAAGTGTCAATGCGTTTTATACCACTAATTTCCATTAGTTTTTAATGAAATAGGCATCTCGGCCCCAACCGCCCCGTTGCTCCTTGTGCTGCTCCTTGTGCATTGTAACAGGTTTGTAACAGGTATGGGGCCCGTTTCCCCCCTCACCCCCATCCCACAACGTAGGGGCGAGCCTGCCCTGAGCCTGCCGAAGGGTGGGGGCCCAGGGCGACCGGCCGGTCGCCCCTACAGTTTCGTCTCTCCCACCCAACGTAGGGGCGTCCCTCGTGGGCGCCCTCTTTCGTCTCTCCAGCGAAGGCTGGAGCCCAGGGAACCTTGCCGGAGCGACGGCGCCTTCTGGATTCCTGCCTCCGCAGGAAAGACGGGGGTTGGGGCCAGGGCGAGGGGGAAATGTCCCTTCTCCCCTGGCGGGAGAAGGCTAGGATGAGGGGGCGTATATATAAGGACCCCCTCGCCCCAAACGTAGGGGCGTCCCTCGTGGGCGCCCTGGGGTGAGGGCGGGGTCCTTCAAACGGTGATGGCGAGTCCGATGATGGCCCCGATGACCGTGATCCACGCGCCGCCCATCAGCACGAAGTCTCGCCGCATCTCTCTGGTCATCCCGCGCCACCCAGTGAAACCGGCATTGGCGTCGCCCTCCAGCCTGCTCATTCTCTCTTCAGACGTCACCATGCCAACTCCCGGCTCAGGTTCAGGCCTTTGCCCTATTATAACGCCCGGACGCCCGATGGTGTAGGGGCGCCCTGGGGTGAGGGGCGCCAGGGCGACCGGCCGGTCGCCCCTACAACGGCGCCTTATATATGATACGCGCGTCCCTACCCCCTCTCCCTCATCGTAGGGGCGTCCCTCGTGGGCGCCCTGGGGGGGCGCCATTCACCCCCATCTCAATCTTCCCCCTCGATGGGGAAGAGGCAGGCGGCGAGGGTGGGGCATACGTCCCCCTCGCCCCCCGGGAGAGGGCCGGGGTGAGGGCCGGGCCGTGGTATCATTGCGGCATGGGTAGGAGGAAGCCGTGAACCAAGCGGGCCGAGTGGGCGAGACCCTGGTGGAGTTTCTGCGGCTGGCCGTGGAGCGGCACGGGCCGCGGGACGCGCTGCTGCTGAAGCCGGCCTTCCGCTACCTCCGCTGGAGCTACCGGCGGCTGTGGGAGGAGTCGGGGCGCATGGCGTCGCTGCTCCAGTCCCGCGGCCTGGAGAAGGGCGACCGCGTGGTGGTCTGGGGGCCCAACTCCCCCCAATGGGTGATTATCTTCTTCGGATGCATCAGGGCTGGCGTCGTGGCCGTGCCCCTGGACGTGCGCAGCGAGCCGGACTACGTGGAGAAGGTCGTCTCCCGCACAGACCCCAAGCTGGCCTTCACGTCGGCCTTCACCCCCAAAGGCGGCGTGGAGCTGGGCGCCCCGGAGATTGCCTTCGAGGAGCTGGAGGAGGCCATCCGCGGCATGCCTCCGCCGGAGCCTGTGGAAATCGCCCCCGACGACCTGGTGGAAATCATGTTCACGTCGGGCACCACCGGCGACCCCAAGGGCGTGATGATCACCCACCGCAACCTGACCGCCAACATCGTGGGCGTGTCGGCCTATATCGGGGTCAAGCCCACGAGCCGGCTGCTGTCCATCCTCCCCCTGAGCCACATGTACGAGCAGATGGGCGGGCTGCTGGTGACCCTGTACCACGGCGCCAGCGTAACCTATCCCATAAGCCGCCGCCCGACGGTGCTGGCCCAGACCATGCGTGAGCGGCGGGTGACCATAATGCTGCTGGTCCCCCAGGGCCTGGAGCTGCTCATGAACGGCGTCGAGCGGGAGGTGAAGCGTCAGGGCAAGGAAGCCCTCTGGAACAAGCTCCACAAGATTGCCGAGAAGACGCCCTTCCCCCTGCGCCGCTATCTGTTCGGAAGGGTGCACCGCCAGTTCGGCGGAAAGCTGGACTTCATCGTGTCGGGCGGGGCGGCGCTGGACCCGGACCTGGGCCGGAAGTGGGAGGCGATGGGCGTGAAGATCGTCCAGGGCTACGGCGCCACCGAGGCCTCGCCGGTGATAAGCAACCACTCTATAAAGGAAAGGCGCATGGACTCCACCGGGCGCCCCCTGCCCAACGTGGAGGTGAAGATTAGCAGCGACGGCGAAATCCTGGCCCGTGGCGCCAGCATCACGCCGGGCTACTGGAACAACCCCGAGGCCACGGCCGCAGCCTTCGACGGCGACTGGTATAAGACGGGAGACCTGGGGTTCCTGGACGAGAACGGTTTCCTGCACATCCAGGGCCGCAAGAAGGACATGATTGCCCTCCCCAGCGGCCAGAACGTCTTCCCAGAGGACGTGGAGGCCGCCCTGACCAAGCACCCCAACGTCACCGACGCGGCGGTGGTGGGCCTGGAGCGGGGCTCATCTATAGAGGTGCACGCCGCGCTGATACTGGACGACGCCGACGCCGCCCCGGACGTGGTCTCGTGGGCCAACGACCGCCTGGCCGAGCAGCAGCGGGTCCGTGGCTTCACCGTGTGGCCCGACGAGGACTTCCCCCGCACCCACACCCTTAAGGTAAAGAAGAACCTGGTCATCGACACGATCCTGGGCAGGATACAGCAGGACGCGCCGGCCGCCTCCGCCAGCCGCAGCCCGGCAGGCGAGGCGCGGGGTCTCCGGGACATCGTCGCCGACGTGAGCAAGCGCACCGTGGAGGAGCTGCACGACGACCTGGCACTGGGCGACGACCTGAAGCTGGACTCCCTGGGCCGCATCGAGCTTCTGTCGGCAATAGAAGCGGACCTGGACATCTACCTGGACGAAAGCCAGCTTGGCGCCGGCACGACGCTGCGGGAGCTGGCGGACCTGGTGGAGGAGGGTTCGCGCAACCCCGTGCGGATGCACTTCCCGGCGTGGGGGATGCGGTGGTGGTGCCGCATGGTGCGGGGCTTCCTCCAGCGCACGGTGGTCTTCCCGCTGGTGAGCCTCCCCTACGGCCTGAAGGTTGAGGGCCGCGAGAACCTGGAGGGCGTGACGGGGCCCGTGCTCTTCGCCTCCAACCACAACCTGGGCCTGGACAACCCCCTGATAATCAAGGCCGTGCCGCTGAAGTGGCGCCGCCGCATGGCCGTGGCCGGAGCCGCGAACCTGTGGCGGAACCCTGTGTGGTGGATTGTGAACCCGCTGCTGGGCAACGCCTTTCCCCTGGCCACCGAGGGACCCGTCCGCCCCAGCCTGGAGAACATGGGCAAAATCATGGACAACGGCTGGTCGGTTCTGATTTACCCGGAGGGAGAGCTGACCGTGGGCGGCCCCATAAAGCCTTTCATGAAAGGCGCAGGCCTGGTGGCCGTGGAAGGGCAGATTCCCGTCGTCCCCCTGCGCCTGCACATCCACGACCTGGGGTCGCCGGCGCGATTCCCCTTATTCCGGCGGGGACGCGTCGAAGTGCGCCTGGGAGAGCCGCTGAGCTTCTCGCCCGGCACGGACTACGAGGACGCCACGTGGGCCATCGAGAACGCGGTCAAGTCCCTGTGACAGGAGCAGACTGCGGCTGACTGTCCGAAACCTGCCACCAAACCCGTGGGCGCTTAGCGAATCTGCTCCGTACAATCAACCGTACAATTATATTAAAGGGCTTATACACTTTTCCCGCTTGAAAATCAGGCCCTACGTCAAGTCTGACGGCAGCGGACACCCAGGAGGCGGTTGATGGCATCCACTCTCCCAAAAATTCGCGGACTTGCAATGCTTGGGCCCCGGGCCGCATTGATAGTGTTACTGTGCATTGCTGCCGTAGCCTTGTTGGCTGCTTGCGGCGGCGACCCGGACCCGACAGCCACCACCCCTCCTACCGCAACGACAGCGCCCACTGCCACGCCGGAGCCGACGGCCACGCCCATGCCAACCCCCACTCCAGTTCCGCCAACTCCAACCACGGAGCCGACCGCCATGCCCGTCGCGCCACCCGCCGGGGAATTCAACGTCGAACTGACCCCCGCGACCCGTGGGCAGGAGCTGTTCGACGCATTTACCGAATCGGAGCGGGACTGCATTCGCTCCGAGCTAGGCAACGAGTTGCTGGAGGCGATGTTGTCGCAGCGGGTCATGTCCGAAGGCACAGGGGAGACTTCGATTCCATCGATTTTCCGCTGTGTGTCCAAAGAAACAGCTGCCACATTGTTCCTCGCTACCTTCCAAGGGCAGGCGGGTGTATTGAGCGAGGAGGCGGAAAAGTGCCTGCGGGACCTGTTGTTGGAGGTCGACATAGCCGGCATAGTCGCGGGCTCCATGCCAGGCGCCACGCCTGCCGACGCTCAAGCGATGCAGATATTCACCATCGGGCTCCTAACCTGTGCTCCTGAGTTGATGATGGGCGGTCCCCCGGACTCCATGCAGACGGGAGCGGACATGCTCTGGAGCCATCCCACGGGAGGGTTCGTCGTTAACGCGCCCGCCGTGGTTGACGGCGTCGTGTACGTCGGCTCCGACGACACCAACGTGTACGCGCTGGACGCCTCCACGGGATTTGCACTTGGGAGCTTTGGGACAGGGGACGTGATACGGTCGTCCCCGACCGTGATCGACGGTGTGGTGTACGTGGGGTCCAACGACAACCACGTGTATGCCGTGGACGCATCCACAGGAACGGAGCTGTGGAGCCACGACACAGAGGATTGGGTGCAATACTCACCCGTCGTAAGCGACGGAGTCGTCTACTTCAAAGCCAGGGATGGCGGAGACCAAAAGCTCCATGCCGTGGACGCCCAGTCCGGGGAGACCCTGTGGGTTTCCGAGAACCCTTACCCTTACATCGACGATTTCGCTTTGGCGGTTGTGGGCGACAAGGCCTACACCCCGGGCGAATCCGGCGAATTCCACGCTCTGAACAGGGCAACCGGAGAGACGGTCTGGAGCTTCAACGTCGGCTTAGGGGCTGAATCCCCGCCCACGGTCGTCGGAGGAGTCGTGTACCTGACGGGCGTCAACGCTGCCCATGCGCTCGACGAGGAGACTGGGGCAGTAATATGGACATACGATACGGAGATGTTGCCTGCCAGGGACTTCCCGGCAGTCGTGGCAGACGGGGTCTACTACTTCTCTCCCGACAATGTATTCTACGCTCTTGATGCGGCAACAGGTGAAACCGTCTGGTCCTACGAGGCAAGTGATTTCATCACCACAAAGCCCTTGGCCGCTGAAGGCATGGTGTACACGGCGTCTGAAGACGGCCGGTTCTACGCACTGGACGCCGCCACAGGCAACCTCGTTTGGAGCCGTGAGGGAACGGATTCGAGACTGGCTTCGCCCTCAGTGGTCGACGGTGTGCTGTACGCCGAGTCCAGTGACGGCAACCTGCGAGCTATGAACGCGGCTACAGGGGAAGAAATCTGGAAGTTCCAGAAGGGCTACTTCGACGGCGTCCCGTCCTACACCGTGTCCGACGGAGTGTTGTACGTGGGGTCGCTGGACGGCAACGTCTACGCCTTCCCCGCTCCTTAGGTGAATAGGCGCCTCTAGCCTAGACTTAGCCCTTTGCGGTGCTCCTCAAGCGGAGCCATACGTTTCTAGGCCGCCGCCTTCAGTCCAGAGGCGGCGGCCTGTGGCAAAGGCGACGACTACAATGGGAGCGTCCACGACCTAAAGCCCGCTCGAACTGGGTCCCTAGACCGCATCAAGCTCTACCCACGTGTCCGCGAGTATGGGACAATGCGCCTGGCAAAAATGGAGAGTACAGTTCTCAGGAAGCATCCACCAACCGAGGAACGTTTCCCACACAACTCAATGGCGGGCCATTGCGGGCTGAGAAACCGGAGAGGCTGCACTCAGCAGACCGATTCCGTCTAGGACAGCTGGGTGAGGCTTTGAGGCTTTATAGTTGCCATGCCAACGATGTGCTAATATATTACACTAGCACGCTGAAAAAGAGCCTCGCCGAAGAGAGCCTGATACGACGGACAGCGACCCCTAAGATAGTTTGGAGGCGGACCGATGGCAGTGACAATCGAGACCCGGGGCACCGCTTTAGTCGCCGTAGCCAGTGGCCGCGTCGACAGCGCCAACGCAAGCCAATTCCAGGAGGAGCTATCCGTGGTGAATGATGGAAGCGGTTCAGGCGTAATCCTGGACCTGGGAGGGCTTTCGTACATCAGCAGCGCGGGACTCCGCGTCATTCTAATGGTGGCAAAGACACTCCGGTCAACAAACACGAATTTCGTCGTCTGCTCGCCTTCGGACGCCATCCGCGAGATATTCGAGATAAGCGGTTTCTCCCAGATCATTCCTATCCACAACTCTCAAGACCAAGCGCTCTCGGCTGTCAACAACTGAACGAGGAACGCGCCCGGTGGAAGATCAGTTCAAGATATTGGTGGTCGACGACGAGCCGGACGTAGAGCCTATGGTTCTACAACGGATGCGGAGGGCCATACGGGCTGGCCGCTACCAGTTTGTATTCGCACATGACGGGGTGGACGCCCTCGAGAAGCTGAACGAAGACAAAGACATCGACATGGTCCTCTCGGACATAAACATGCCGAAGATGGACGGCTTGGCCCTGCTGGAACAGATTCCCAAGGTGGACCCGAACCTCCGGTGTGTGATCATTTCCGCCTATGGCGACATGAAGAACATCCGGACCGCAATGAACCGCGGCGCCTTTGATTTTGTTACAAAACCCGTCGACTTCGAAGACTTGGAAGTCACCATTGAAAGAACGCTAAGCCACCTGATGGAGTGGCGGGAGGCCTTGTCCTCCCGGGACAAGCTGGTGGCCCTGCAGAACGAGCTCGACATCGCCAGCAACATCCAGCAATCGATTCTCCCGGGGCACTTTCCTGAGTCTCCCAGCTATCAGCTCTTCGGCAGCATGGATCCCGCTCGGACTGTGGGGGGCGACTTCTTCGACGTTATACGCTTGGACAATAACCGGATTGGGCTGGCTATCGCCGACGTGTCCGACAAGGGAGTGCCAGCCGCCCTCTTCATGATGTCTAGCCGGACGCTGCTGAAGGGAGCCGCCATAGGACATCCCGAACCCGGCGACGTGTTGAAGGAAGTGAACGACCTGCTCTACCCGGACAACGAAACCATGATGTTCGTTACCGTCGTGTACGCAGTATATGACCCGGCAACCGGACAAGTGACCTACGCCAACGCCGGTCACAACCCCCCGCTAATAGTCCATCCCGACGGAAGTTCATCCGTAATTCCGTCCACCGGCGGCGTGGCCCTTGGGGTAATGCCGGACATCGATTTCAAACAGAACACCGTAACTTGCGCTCCGGGAGACATCTTGATTTGCTACACCGACGGAGTCACCGAGGCAATGAACGCGGACGGAGAAGAGTTCGGACTTGAGCGCCTGAGGGGGGTCTTCCAGAACAAAGTTTTAGGGGACTCCCACGAGCTGACTCAAGCAATTTTGGACGCCGTGAGCGCCTTTGCAGGTGAGACGGCCCAATCCGACGACATAACTTGCCTGGCGCTGCGTCACATCGGAGGCGGTAGTTGAGCGCCCACGTCTCCTTGAAGATTCGGCCCGCCCTTGACGAGCTTCAGCAAATCACCGCCGCCGTCGAAGACTTGGCCCTGAGAGAGAACTGGTCTCAGGACCTGGAGTTCAAGGTCAACCTAGTCCTTGACGAACTGAGCGTCAACATCGTTAATTACGGAGGAGAGGTCAGCATGATTGAGGTCTCTCTCTCCTCAGAAGAAGAATCGGTCACCATCGAAATCACCGACGACGGCCAGCCGTTCGACCCGCTCAACGACGCCGTCGAGCCGGACACCTCGGCGCCTATCGACGAACGTCCCATCGGCGGCTTGGGCCTATATTTCGTGCGTACGATGATGGACGAAATGCACTACCGGCGGGAGCAGGGCAAGAACTTCCTGGCCCTGGCCAAACGAAGGGCTGAGTGAACCAAAAACCCCGCTGGTCCACAGCGTTGCTGTGCGGGGTTGGGTCTGCGGTCGCCCTCGCCGTAGTAGGCTTGACTGGATGCAACCAAGGAGACCCAACCGCAACACTCGTCGCTACATCCGTCCCCACCCCCACCTCGGCGTCCACATCCTCATCCGGTCCAGACCCGGGAATCTACGATGACCGCGTGCTTTTCGGCCAGTCCGCCGCTTTCAGCGGACCAGCCCAGCAACTAGGCATCGACATGCGACTTGGGATAAGGGCTGCCTTTCACGAAACGAACCAGAATGGAGGCGTCCACGGTCGGCGCCTGGACCTGGTTTTCCTGGACGATTCCTATGAGCCGGAAGCGGCCATCGCCAACACCACTCGTCTAATAGAAGAGGAGTTGGTGTTTGCACTGATAGGGGCAGTGGGAACCCCCACGTCCCGCTCCGCGACCCCCATCGCAGCCGAGGCGGGTGTTCCCTACATCGCTCCATTCACCGGCGCAGCCTTCTTGCGGGAACAGGAATGGGAAAACATCGTCAACCTGCGAGCTTCCTACTACGATGAGACCGAATCGATGGTGGCCCAATTGACCGGGGACCTGAACTACGATCGGATCGCCGTGATGTACCAGGACGATTCCTTCGGACGCGCCGGCTACAGGGGCGTTCGGCTGGCCTTGGACCGCCGCGGTATGGAACCGGCGGCGGTCGGGTTGTACGCCCGCAACACCACTTCGGTCAAGACCGGAGTGCTCGACCTTCTCAGTGCAGACCCTCAAGCGGTAATATTGATCGGGGCGTATGAGCCGGTGGCCCACTCAATTGCCTGGGCCAAGCGGTTGGGTATGGACGCGGTGTTCATGACCGTTTCCTTTGTCGGCAGCAACGCACTCGCCGAGGAACTGGGCCCCACCGGAGAAGGCGTCTTCGTCACCCAGGTGGTGCCCTTCCCAACCGACGATTCACTGCCCGTAATCGACAAATACTTGAAAGCCATTGGGGACTATCTCCCCGACGCAGTCCCAGGCTTCGTTTCGCTGGAGGGCTATCTGGCCGGGCGCCTGGCTGTGGCTGGACTCGAGATGTGCGGGCCTGAACCGACTCGGAAGTGTTTTCTCGACAGTCTGCTCGGGGCGGAAGTCATTGACCTAGATGGGTTTCAACTAAAATACGGAGGGCGGGACAACCAAGGTTCGGACGCCGTGTTTCTGACCGTCATAGGGGAAGACGGAGCCTATAATCTGGCCACACTCTCCGGGGTTTTAGGGCAATGAGCGAGCGGCTGAAACGCATTCTCGACTTGCGGTACCGCATCTCCACCCAGCTCTACATCGCGCTGGGGGGAGCGGTCGTCCTCACTATAGCAGCCAGTCTCGTGGGATGGTTCTCATTCAACAGCGTGGGTTCGGCGCAGGGGCGGGTAAACGATGAGAGCGTACCCTCCATGGCCGCGGCGTTCGGTGTGGCCCGCTATGGAGGAATCCTGGCGGCGGCGGCGCCGAGCCTGACGGCGTCTGAGACCCGCGACGAATTCGCTCAAGTCTCCGCCAGCATCGCCGAGGCGCACAGCGGATTCGAGGAAGAGCTGGGCCGTCTGCAAAGCGGCAGGGATGACCCGCGGTTCGAGACCATCCGTTCCGAAGGCGATTTGTTGGTGAAAAACATCAGGTCAGTGGAAAGCAGCATGTTGGAGCGCTTCGAGCTGGCCGAGCGCACCCACGCCGTGAGCCTGGAACTTTCCGGAGACAGGAACCAGCCTGGCCTCCGGGCGAAACTGGAATCGACTATAAACCCGGCTATTGACGACCAGTTCTTCTATACGATCACCGGCTTCCAGACGTCGGAAACGCCGATCGAGGCCGCTGCCGTCGATTCTCTTCTTCCGGAGCCGCGCGACACCCATTTTTCCGAGGCCGAGATAGCCCGCTTCCGTTACCTTTCAGAACTCCAAGCCCACGCCAGCATAGCGACGCAATTGCTGGCCAGCGCGTTCACTCTGTCCAACGCCGACACAGTCGAGCCTCTGAGGGAACGGTTCGAGTCCTCCGCCGGTCACATAGAACGGAACCTGGAGTCCTTGAAGGACTCTCCGCTGCACGCAGAACTTGACCCTCTCTTTGCCCGGTTGTTGGAGTTGGGGTTGCATGATCAGAACGCCTTCGACTTAAGTTTTCGAGTGCTGGCGCTCTCCGAGCTTCAGGCGGGCCTGCTGGCTGACAACCGAGGCATAGCTGTTGACCTTGTGGAGCAGGTGGACGGGTTGGTGGCCGAGGCCCAATTGAGCGCCGAGGAGGCAACCCTGGCCTCCGAACAAGCTGTCCTGACTGGCCGTACGCTGTTGTTGGCCATCAGCGGCATCAGCATCGGTGGAGCGGTGCTCCTTGCCTGGTTGTTCGTCGGGCGGGTGTTGCTGCGTCGCCTTGCCATGCTGTCCAGTTGGATGCGTCGCATGGCGGGTGGCGACCTCGAAACCACGGTCGAGATAGAAGGCCGGGACGAGGTGGCCGACATGGCCGCCGCCCTTGAAGTGTTCCGCCGTCACGCCCTGGAGGTCCAACGCCTGAACCTTGTGGAGAAGCTGGCCGAGGAGCTGCAAGGCAAGAACGTAGAGCTTGAGGGAGTGTTGGCCGAGTTGCAAACAGCCCAGGACCAAATCGTCATGCGGGAGAAACTGGCCGCGCTGGGTGAGCTTACTGCCGGCGTGGCCCATGAGATTCGCAATCCGCTCAACTTCGTCAAGAACTTCTCCCAGATATCCGGGGAACTGCTTGGGGAGCTCGAGGAGACCCTAAACGAAGGCGACGGTGAATTGACCCAGGAGCAGCGGGGACTCATCAAAGAGATCTCCGACGACCTCAAGGGCAACCTGGAGCGCATACAGTCCCACGGAGACCGCGCCAACCGCATCGTCAACGATATGCTGTCCATGAGCCGGGGGCCCGGGGCGCCCCAGCCCACCGACATCAACCAGCTGCTGGAAGAGCACGCGCGCCTGGCTTACCACAGCGTCCGGGCCACAGACCCTGACTTCCAACTTCACATCGAAGTGGATCTGGACCCGGAAATGGGTGAGTTGGAAGTTATATCCCAAGATTTGGGACGCGTGTTCCTGAATATGGTTAGCAACGCCTGCTACGCCACCGACGAGATGCGGCGGGCTAACGAAGCCAGCGGGGACGGCGGCGGCTACATGCCAACGTTGTCGCTGACGACCCGCCGCACCGAGGAGCGTTGCGAGATAGGAATAAGGGACAACGGGTCCGGAATGCCGCCCGAGGTCATTGAAAAGATATTCAACCCGTTCTTTACGACCAAGCCCACCGACAAGGGCACTGGGCTGGGGCTGTCGCTGTGCAACGACATCGTGCGCCAGCACGGCGGTTCCATACGAGTGGACTCGGCGCCCGGTGAGTTCACCCTGATGACGGTGGAACTGCCCCTGACGGGCATGGCGGTCGTCGCAGCCGATGAGGCCGACGCCCCGGTGGCCTAGACCCGCCGTAGACCCCATGCCGCGGCGCCGTCCACCGCATCCTCCTGCTCAACTCACGACCCGTTCCTTCCATCTGCGCCCACCAGATGGAAGAAATCCGAGAATACGATGATGTATCAGCTATTGCAGGGCTAATACGACGATGGTATAAGAGCGATGGCAACGTATCCTACGCCTAGGCGCTGGTCCCACACTGGTCCCACAAATGATAGGGCACAGCGCCAGACGCATCTCAATCGATGAGGAACATGCCGATGACTCTATCCCGGAACGAATTTGCTTCAGGGATGAATATCGGAGCAAATAAGTTGACGCTCCGGTGGGGCCTGGCCATTCTTTTGGTCGCTTCTCTGCTCATGCTTGCCGCATGCTCGGACGACCCCCAACCGGCTACACCCACTCCTCAACAGGCCACCGCCACTCCCGTGCCAAACACACACACTCCCGTGCCTGCAACACCCACTCCCGAACCGGATGTCGTCGACCAACTCAAAAAGAACGCCGAAGAGTTCGAATACGCTGTCGGAAAGCATGGCGGAACACTCACGTTCGCCACAATTTCCGAACCGCTCACCTTCAACCTGGCCATTGCCAACGACGCCTCGTCGTCGGGGGTGCTGGGATCCCTCTTCGAGGGACTGACCGAGGTCTCGTGGCTCACCGACGAGGTGGAACCGGCCCTGGCGGAGTCCTGGGCCCGTTCGGACGACGGCTTGACTTGGACATTCTACATTCGCAGGGACGTCACCTGGCACGACGGAGAACCCTTCACCGCCCACGACGTGGACTTCACGTTCAACCGCATTATCTACAACGACGACATACTCGCCAGCAGCCGCGCTACATTCCAATTCCGCTCTATAGACGAGGAGACCGGCCAGTGGCAGGAGTCGCCTATGACGGTCAGAGCATTAGACGAATACACGGTCGAATGCGTCCTCCCTGTGCCATTCGCCCCGTTCCTCCGCTCTATGGGGACGGCTATATACCCAAGGCACATCCTGGAGAAGCACGTAGACGACGACTCTTTTACCGACACGTGGGACGTCGAAACAGACCCGGCGGAGATTATCGGCACTGGCCCCTTCACCATCGAAAGCTACGAACCCAGCGCCAGCGTTGTCATGCGCCGCAACCCCGACTACTGGCTCAAGGACGAAGCGGGAAACAACCTGCCCTACCTGGACCGAATCGTCCACAACATCGTTCCTGACTTGGAGACCGAGCTGGCCAAGTTCCTGGCGGGCGAGTCCGACTCCCACGGGGTTCTGGGAGAGGAATTCGCGGAGTTGGAACCTCAACAAGAGGAAGGCAACTTCACAATATACAAGCGGGGCCCCGCTTTCGGCACAACATTCCTCGGGTTTAACATGAACCCCGGCAAGAACTCTGAGACCGGTGACCCCTACATAGCGCCCGAGAAGTTGGAGTGGTTCCAGAACAAGGAGTTCCGGCAGGCCGTCGCCCACAGCATAGACAAGGACGCGATCATTGACGACGTACATCACGGCCTCGGCTACCCTCAGTGGGCCGCCATTAGCCCGGCCGCAGGCGACTTCCACAATCCGGACGTGCGGAGATACGAATACGACCTGGACAAGGCCAACGAAATCCTGGACGGCATGGGGTGGACCGACACAGACGGGGACGGCATACGTGAAGACGGCGAGGGCAACTCCATAGAGTTTTCACTGGTGACCAACACGGGAAACAGTGTCCGTGAAAGGTCCGCCGCCATTATCAGCAGGGGCATGGAGCAAATAGGCCTCAAGGTGGACTTACAGCTTCTCGAGTTCGGCGACCTCGTATCCCAGTTGACCGCATCCTACGACTGGGAGGCTATGGTCATCGGTTTCACTGGCGGCACCGAACCCCACGGCGGAATCACATTCTGGCACAGCAGCGAGAACCTGCACCTGTGGAACCCAAACCAGCCGCAGCCAGCCACGGAATGGGAAGCCGAAATCGACGAGTTGTACATCAAGGGCAGCCAGGAACTGGACCGAGCCAAGAGGATCGGCCATTACCTCCGCTCCCAGGAAATCGCAGCCGAGAACGTGCCGCTCATATACACCACCCTTTCAGAACGGCTGAGCGCAGTACGAAACGTCTTCGGCAACCTGACCCCAACCCTGTACGCGGTCTGGGACATCCGCTACTTGTACCGCACCGACCTGTAGGGGGGCGTCCGGAAATTAGGCAGGGTTAAATAGCCTGTCCTCCGACTGCGTGTCGTTGGGGACGAAGCAACGTCCGCTAAAAAGACGTGGATTATTCGTTGCATAGTTTTGGGTTCCGGTGATAAATTCACCTAAGCCAACCAGAACCGCACCAAGCCTCATCAAGCGTGTATAGTTACGGACTTATAGGCAACATGTCCTCTGCGGCGCTTGTCGGAACCGACGGCTCCATCGACTGGTGTTGCTTTCCGCGATTCGATTCCCCCAGCGTTTTCGCCGCCATCCTTGACCCTGACGTCGGCGGCCATTTCCGAATCAGCCCCACCGGCACAATCATCGAGACGCGGCAGGAGTACGTAGCCGACACCAACGTCCTCCAAACTACTTTCCGCACGGCCTCTGGGATCGTTTCGGTCACCGACTTCATGCCTGCCCCCGCTGACCACGACGACAACCCGGAAACCCCTCCCGAAGCTCCATACGAAATTCATCGAATAGTGACTTGCCTGGTAGGGAATATGGAGCTGCGCTGCGATTTCCAGCCCAGGCACGACTACGCCCGCACCGTCCCCAGCTTCCGATCGCTGGGCGGCGACTCCAGCGGGGGCGCAGTCCAAGCCCGCGGCGGCCGTCAGACGATGACCTTGCTGGCCGACATTCCCTTGCCCTTCGACGACCGGGGAGTCGTGTGCAATTTCACCCTCACAGAAGGACAAACAGCCACCTTCGTGCTGTCGTACGGGCACGGGCGCCCGGCCAGCCTGGGACGGCGGCGCACCTCCGAAAAACTCGACCACACGCAACGATACTGGCGGGGGTTGGTGGACAGAATGAACTACGAGGGACTGTGGCGAGACTCCGTTGTCCGCTCGTTCCTGGCTCTTCACCTCATGATGTACCAGCGCACCGGAGCCATTGTCGCCGCGCCCACCACCAGCCTGCCGGAGACCATAGGCGGTTCCCGCAACTGGGACTACCGCTTCTCATGGCTGCGCGACACAGCATTCACCGTGGATGTCCTCTATCGTTTGGGAGACTCCTACGGGGCCGATCGCTACATGCACTGGCTCTTGGACCAGTGCCAGTTAGGCCAGCGGAAAACTCGGATCGTCTACGGCATCAGCCCGACTTCATCGCTCCAAGAATACACTCTCGACCATCTGAGCGGATACGAAAACTCTCGTCCTGTCCGCATCGGCAACGCCGCAGCCGACCATCTGCAAATGGACGTTTTCGGCGAAGTCATCCTCTCCATCCATTCCCTGCTGGTGCTTCGCGGAGAGATTCCGGAGGAAGCCTGGGATCTGGTCCGCTCTCTGGCGGAAACCGTGATGGGCAATTGGCAGCGAAAAGACCGGGGGGTGTGGGAAGTGCGCGGCGACCAGCAACACTTCGTGTACTCCAAAGTGATGTGTTGGGCGGCTCTCGACCAGGCAGCCTACATTGCCGCCGCTACGGGGCACAGAAGGTTGTACAGGCGTTGGTCTCTAGCCGCCGACGGGATAAAGACCGAAATCCTGGACCAGGGATGGAGCTCCTCCAAGCAAGCGTTCCGCCAACGGTACGGCTCCGACGCCCTGGACGCTTCCAACCTGGCGATACCCTTCCTGGGGCTGATACCGCGCGACGACCCTCGCATTCGGCAAAATGTAGACGCCATCGAGCGGGAGCTGACCGAAGGGCCACTGGTCTGGCGCTATCTACCGGAAGAGACGGACGACGGGCTGGAAGGCCAGCGGGAGGGAGCCTTCACTCTGCTCAGTTTCTGGCTGATTGGAAACCTTATTTACACCGGGCAGACGGACCGTGGTTTAGACTACTTCCACGAAATGATCACCAAGCGCGCCAACCACCTGGGACTTTTCGCCGAAATGTTCGACCCCGTCATCGACCGGCAGTTGGGCAACTTTCCCCAAGCCTACTCCCACACCGGCCTGATTCACACCGCTCTGAACCTCTCCGGCTTTATCGCCGATACTCCCACGAGGCGCATCGATCCTGTCGAATAGCCTCTCCTTCACTGGGAACAGCGTTCCTAGTGGATGGCCGAAGGCGGTCTCCTGAGTGAGATTCCCTCCAACGGCTTGAAAAATCTTCAAAGTCGCTGACTTCGAACCAATGACCTCGCATACGGAGGTGAGCAATGGGCAGACTGGATGGCCAGGCGGCCATCGTCACAGGCGGCGCTCAGGGCATCGGAGGCAGCTGTGCACGGCGGCTCGCCGAGGAGGGGGCCAAGGTGCTGATTGCCGACATAGACGCCACTGCGTCGGAAGCCAACGTTGAGACCATCCGAAGGCAAGGCGGCATGGCTGAGAGCATCCGGGCCGACCTGGGACGACACGACGATATCAAAGCCATGATCGACCGGGCAACCGAGCTATGGGGCAGGCTGGACATACTGGTCAACAATGCCTACAGCCCCGCTCATGGCGGCGGGGAAGGGAGCGCCCTTGAAGTCACGGAAGAAGCGTGGGACGTTGGAATGTCCCTGCTGGTGAAGTCCATTTTCCTGGCAGCCAAGTACGCCGTCCCAGAGATGAGTAAGATGGGCGCCGGCAGCATCGTGAACATCTCGTCCGTCCATGGTCTCCTTACCGCCCCCGGAAAGCTGGTCTATGAGGCAGGCAAGTCGGCAGTCATAGGTGTAACCAGGCAGATGGCCACAGACTTCGGACCGATGGGCATCAGGATCAACGCCATCTGCCCCGGCCACATCGTCACGGAACGCCTCCGGGCCGATTGGGACGAAAATCCGTCGGGTGAGCGGTTCTTCGAGGACCAGTACCCGTTGAGGAAGCTGGGCAAGCCGGAGGACGTAGCCAACGCTGTGGTGTTCCTCAGTTCAGACGAGGCGACGTTCATCACCGGCCACGCCCTGGTAGTGGACGGCGGGCTGACCATACAGCTCCAAGAGGACTTCGGCGTCCGGCAAGCCAACTATATGCTTGAACACCCGGACACCCGACTGCCGTACTAAGACTGCAGCCGCCGTCAGTGAGTATAAACTCCTGGACTTATAGTCCACGACCGTCCACAATCCGACCGTAATCGGCCACCGGTCAAGTCGATGCCGAACAGGTCAGCGTCGATCCCGGAGATGCCGTAGATAAGGATGCAGTTGTGGCGCCGGGCGCGCAACGGAGGCATGACGGAATCGGACCTGATATTATTGCGGAATCTGAAAATCCAGAACAAATAGGGCAATTGTTGCCTTACAAGTCGAAAGGGTTGGCCGAACCGATTCCATCGGAGTTGCGCGGCCTCTCCGATAGCCCGTTGGGCAACTCTTTCCGTCTACCAGAATCGATTGGCAATAACTCTCCAGCGCTTGAACCTGTTCCGGGCTACCGCACTCTCTGAGGACTTCTCGATGTCGACGAATTGAAGGGAGGGGGAAGTATGACACTGAAGCGGCTTTGTAGCCGCACGACGTTCATAGCCGCTCTAGTCGTACTTGCCGTACTGTCCACCTCCCCCACGGCAATGACGCAGTCGGCAGAGGACGACGATGCTCAGGAGATGCTTCCAATACCGATCTATGATAAATGTGTCGAGGTATGGCCGATAGAGGGCGGCCCTCCAGTTATTGACTGCCAACAGACAAAAGTTGGGGATATATCGCATACGCCCGCACTGGTCGGCCCAATGTACGCGAAAGACAACGCGTTTACGTTGGCGTTGGTGGACGAGTTGAGCCAGTACGGGACGGAATACCGGATTACCGCTTCCGATGGCGAAAGGGGCGGTAAGACCGTTTCGAATTGGAGCGCGTCGCGGTGCAGGAGATTTGAGGGACTTCGCCAATACGCCTGGCATAGATTCGAGGTAGTGGCTAGAAACCTTAACGGGTTGGAGACGGAACCGCTCATACGTTGGATGTACTACCCCGGCGCGCCTCCTGAGACCCAGACCCCACCCGACGATCCCTGGCTTGCCAGTCGAATCGAGGACGTAGTCGCAATATACAACCTCACGGCGCAAGCTCGGGAGATGATATTAGAAATCCCGATGGTCGTACACAGAAACGAGCCTGGCTCTGCAGGGTACTGGGGTCCGAATCGGGGGGTCGCCATCGGCCATATCAGCCACCCATGGACGTTCTTACACGAGTTTATGCACGCCTTCTGGGAGCATTGGGACGGATTTCCCCTGCCATGCGACCAGATGAACGTCTACACGTTCAGGCGAGACCTCGCGGAGTTCATCCTAATGTTCCGGGTGTTCGACCGCACGGAAGACGTAAACCCTTGGGAAGATTGGCGTCCGTACTACAACAACCTCATCGCAGACTTCGGCCACTACTCAGGCCCCAATGACGAAACGGCATGGGAACTGCTCGATGAGGTGTTCAAGGAGGGAAGCCACTTCAGGAACGACATATGGAATGTAGCATACCACGTAGCCGACACGGACCCCCCAATGCTCGTGAGCGGCAAGCTTCATCTAATACCGCCGCCATTGCGCCCCTACTTCGAGGGGTTTATCTCTCCTGTCGAAGAAGCCGAGCCGACCACCTGGCACGACAACCTTGAACTGTACGCCACTCTTACGAGGGAGGATCGTCGGCTTATGGACTTTGCCTCTCGAAACCACCCCCGGCTCTTTGATCATTCCGCCTACGACATTGTTTTTGACCCCAGCAAGTCTCTCACAGCCCTCCCGGCACCGTTCAGAGATCTGGTAAGGGGAGCGGACCGCCAGGCACTTGTTGACTTCGTGAATACGCTGGAGGACATCTCATGCAATGCCGACTGCGAAAAGCTATGGAACGCAGCCCCTTCGTATTGGGCCCACTACTCGTATGAGAACCTTATCCGCTCCCTGCTGTACACGGACGAGATTGGCATTGATACAGGCATCGAGCTTGAAGAATCAAATTGGAACGCACTTCGCCGGGCGCTGGAAGTATTGCCTGCCTGTGGAGAGACAAGCATCGACGATGCCCACGCGCTTATAAGCTCCCTGGCGGGGATCACCGAAGCCCAGCGAGCCGCCCTCCTTCAAGCCCTCATGGTGAGTAAGCGTGACCGGTCGCTATGCGATATCTGGGGTGGTCAGGATGTGGTCACCAACGAAATCCGTAACCTGAGCAAGATAGATTCACCCAAAGTCAGCGACTGGTATAACTTGCCCGATATTCACCCACGTCCGGAGTGCCTTGCGGGGCACGGTTGCCCTTCGCTGTGGGCCGACCCCCAACTGGCCATTGAGCTGGAACGCCGATGGAAGGAACTCTATGGGGACTAGCCCGTATCATCGCATTCCCACCCGTTCAGGGCCGGGACGCTCATACTCCAAGAGCCAGTCCACCAAAGAGTCGGGCGCACTGATGTCACCGCTCCTGTAGGGCATATAGGAATGCGTCTTTACAACTTAAACCGTCTATTCCCTGACAACGGCGTACGAATGTCCTCACCGTCGTCCATAACGACGGTTTTCCTACTGACGGCTTCCCTGACCTTATGTCTCATCCTAGGAGGGGGCGATGTAGGCGCACAAGAGGCAGTGGACGACCACGGCGACACGTTTGCCACTGCAACCCCTGTGGCAGTAGGAACTTCTACGTCTGGGCGCATCGACCCTGGCAACGACATGGACGTCTTCAAAATTGACCTTTCTCGCGCGTCTAGGACCACGGATTTGTGGGCGTACACAACCGGAGAACACGACACCGTTGGAGGGTTGTATGACAGCGATGAGAATCTCCTCGCATTCAACGACGACAGTTACACCTTGGGACATCCGACCGGTTTCAGCCTACGTAAGGCGGTCCTTCCAGGGGTCTATTATGTAGTCGTTGCCAGCCACCGGGCGGAACCGGGAGACTACAACCTGCACTCTGAGGCGGTGAGAGACCCTGGCAGCGCCCTCAGCAGGGCCAAACGGCTGGCTCTCGATTCGCCCACTGCAGGGACGATTGGCGGGTCTAACTACCTGGATTACTTCAGGCTCGATTTAACCGAATCTGCGAGTTTAATCATCGAAGCCAGAACTTCTAATCTGATCCCTATTACCGCAGACTTGGTTGAGGCCCGTGACAAAGAAATTCCCTCGAACATCTATTCTCTGTTTGTCATAGGCTCCGGTTTCCGGACCGTGCATGGCTTCCAGATTAGGGATGATTTTGGTCCGGGCGTACACTACATCAGGGTGAGCGGCGCCAATGGAGTTGTGCCCCAACCGGCCCCCTATACCATAGTTGCCGTCGAAGACACCCAGTACACTGCCTTCATCGAAGAGTGTGAAGCCAAGACAAGTTCTCTGGATGACCCTGAGGTCAACGACCCTCTCTATTCATGCCAGTGGGTCTTGAACAGCCCTGATGATGAGGACATCAACGTCGAACCGGTATGGGCGGAGGGAATCAAAGGCGAAGGCGTCAACATCGCTGTGGTCGATTACGGCATGGACTACAGTCAGGAAGACCTGAAAGACAACGTCGACACGGCTCTCAATCACGATTACACCGGCAACAACGACATATATTCTCCTCTCGTACACCACGGGACGCATGTTGCCGGCATCATCGCAGCCCGGGACAACTCCGTCGGAGTTAAGGGCGTCGCCCCACGAGCTGCCATCTATGGCTACAACGCCTTAGCTGAAATGTCAATCGAGACGCTGACCGATGCCATGGCCAGAAACAGCGACGTAACAGCCGTATCCAACAACAGCTGGGGTTTCGCTGATGGTCCCTGGCTAACCTCTGCCAGTGAGTTCTGGAGAGAGGCGGTCAGGACTGGAATAACCACCGGTTACGACGGCAAAGGGACATTTTATGTCTTCCGGGCCGGCAACGGACATATGATGGGAGACAACTCCAACCTTGACGAATACGTCAATCACTATGCCGTGACCGCCGTTTGCGCAGTGAACAGCAACGGCGTCAGAGCTTCTTACTCAGAGATGGGAGCCAACTTGTGGGTATGCGCGCCTTCCAACGACCATCCCACGGGAGGGACTGGAGTTCTCACAACCGAGCATTCAGACCGGTATATGACGGATTTTGGCGGGACATCAGCGTCTACACCGATGGTCTCAGGAGTCGCCGCGTTGATGCGCGAAGCCAACCCGGACTTGACGTGGCGTGATCTGAAATTGATTCTCGCCGCCTCCGCCCGGAAAAACGACCCAGAAAACTCAGGCTGGGAAGACGGTGCTCAGAAATACCGGGCCGCGTCCGATTCTGGCAGGTATCACTTCAACCACGAATACGGGTTCGGAGCGGTTGATGCGGAGGCCGCGGTCAACCTAGCGAAAAAGTGGACTAATGCGCCCCCGTTAGTGGTCTCGACGACTGAGTCGGGCAAGCTGGGTTTAGAAATGCCGGACGCTTCTGCTGGTGCCCAACCCACACCCATCGCCAGCGCAATCAAGCTGGACACAGGCATCTATTTTACCGAATTTGTCGAAGTGGAGATCGCCTTAGAACATGAGTCTTTCAGGGACTTGGAGATAGAGTTGGTGTCGCCGTCCGGAGCCGTTTCGAAACTGGCTGTTCCCTTCGACACCTCTACCGACCTAATTCCCATTTCCGATTTTGTGCCGATGTACGGCTCGTTCCGCTTCGGGTCGGCTAGACACCTGGGTGAAGACCCCAACGGCGTGTGGACGCTCCGAATCACCGACCATATTCATGTGGGAGAAGGGATTCTCCTTGCGTGGAACATCACCGTATACGGTCACGAACGCACTCCGGCGCCTCCCATAGTGGACTCGGTAACTACTGGAGTGGAAACCTTGACGGTTGCATGGACCGCTCCCAGCCAGCCCGTGGACTCCGTGGTCACGGCGTACGATATACGATATATGGAGATCGATTCGGATGAAACCGTAGACTCCAACTGGACTGTCATAGACAACGTCTGGACAGCTGCCGGAGGCGGCGACTTGGAATACACCATCACAGGTCTGACCGCCAAGGTGCAGTACGACATACAGGTTAGGGCAATCAACTCCTGGGGAGCCGGTCGCTGGTCAGAAACTAGTACAGGAATTCCAGGTTTGAACCTGCTCAAAGAATATGACAGGAACCACAACGGCGTGATCGATCGAGATGAAGCCGTCATGGCAGTGGCGGATTACTTTAGCGGCATCATAACCAGGGAAGAGGCGATAGCCGTCATCGCCCTCTACTTCGCTGGTTGATTCAAACAGCCTGAGGCGACTGAGACGGACAGTCGGTCCATACCCGTGACATCGGACGGATGTAGGGCGGCTAAGTACGGACCGTCCATTGTTGAGGAGGAACTTCTCAAGTGCAAAGGGTTCCAGGCAGCGACCGGGGGCTGGACGGCCTTCTCTTAGAGCATACTGCCGGAGGCATTCCTGACTGCCGAACCTATCCCGATGCTTGTCGGGCCAACCTAGCGGACAGTACAAAGACCGGGGCAGGTCAACTTATCGGTGGGTGAAACGCCCTGATGTGCCCGCCGGGCTAACACATGGCCCGGAAATCAGGCATAATGTATACGACCTTAACCCCACGTGGTTAATCGAATGAGGCGGCCAATACGTTCACGATTTCCACACTCCCAACCCTCCGGCCGGCTCAGACTAGGCTGGCGAACGAAACATGACAGTTTGATATTCCCGGTTTCAATTCAACAGTTGAGGAGGTACTCAGATGGAGAGGCGACTGCCGACGTTCGAAGAGGTGCAATCCTATTTCAACGAGCGGAACAACTGGGGACGATGGGGCGACGACGATGACGTGGGGGCGGTGAACCTCATCACTCCTGAAGTGCGGATAGAGGCTGCAAAGCTGGTGGTCAGCGGCAGGACGGTCTCCCTCAGCAGGCCCTTCCCCAAAGAACCGGCCCCGTGGAACCCGACCCCGGCAGAGCACTGGATGTACTCTCACGACGTCGCCCCGGACAGCGGCTATGCAGCAGACTACCTGGGCATCGCCTTTCATGGCTCGGCGGCGACCCACCTTGACGCCATCTCCCACATCTGGAACTACGGCCGTATGTACAACGGGAGGGACCCAGCCGAGGAGATCACCTTCCACGGCGCCAAATTCGGCGGAGTGGATAAGTGGGCTGATGCAATAGTCACTCGCGGGGTGCTGCTCGACGTGCCTAAATTCCGCAATGAGCCATACGTGACAGAAGATCGACCCGTTCACGGGTGGGAGCTTGAGGACATAGCCAAGGCCCAGGGTGTGTCGGTGAGGCCCGGGGACGCACTGGTGGTGTACAGCGGCAGGGACGCCTGCATCAGGGCCCGCCCTGACGACCATCCCTGGCTGGGGCGCGCCGGGTCAGCGAGGCCCGGTCTCCACGTTTCCTGCATGCCGTTCATCCGTGACCACGATGTGTGCATCCTCGTTTGGGACATGATGGACTGCAACCCAAAGGGGTACGACATCCCCTGGGCGATACACGCTGCCATATCCTCATACGGAGTGGGCCTGGTGGACAACGCCCTTCTGGAACCTCTGGCTATAGCCTGCGCCGAAGAAGGACGCTACGAATTCATGCTGACTATCGCCCCACTGAAGGTCATCGGCGGCACCGGGTCGCCGGTGAACCCCATCGCCGTTCTGTAGCGCCGCCGGGAGCCTGGCACAACCCTCTTCCCCACTGAGGGGGAAGATTGAGATGGGGGTGGCCCGGTCTGCGCACGGCATTGGAGGACTAGTGTATGTAGTATTTATTGCAGCTACAAATACGAACATATTGACAGATAGGCACATAGATTGTATCTTTTTCGCAAATAAACGGGGCGCCGTAGTTCCTTTCACTTCACCTTCATCCGGCAAGAGCTCCAGGCGTATCTGGGCCATTCACTAAGGGGGTGCACACGATGTCAGACCAAGAAAGATCTCAAATGGCGCATTTGATGAGGAGGGCTGGGTTCGCAGCGACTCCCGACGAGTTGGACGTGCTGTTGGCCAAGGGTTACGACCGGGTGGTAGACGAATTGGTGGACCCTGAGGAGTACGGCATACCACCCATGGACGCCAACCTGCTTCATCGCATATACCCGTCGCTGGAAAGCGGAACAATTCCTCCGGAAGCGGCGTCGATTCACATCTATCACCTCATCAACAACCCGCGTCCGTTGGAAGAGAAGATGGCTCTATTCTGGCACACCATCTTCGCCACCGGCGACGCCAAGATAGACAACGCCCAAGAGTTGGCCCGCCAGATGAGAATGTTCAGGGCCTATGGCATGGGCAACTATCACACGCTGCTGATAGAGCTGGCCAAGGACCCGGCCATGATCTACTGGCTGGACAACAACTACAACCATAAAGACCAGCCCAACGAAAACTGGGGCCGGGAGCTGCTTGAACTCTTCTCCATGGGCCAGGGCAACTACACCGAAGAGGACGTGTTCGAGTGCGCCCGGGCCTTTACCGGCTGGACCATTGCGCCAAAGCCGACCCAGGGAGGGAGCTCCCGCTTCACCTGGGACTTCGAGTACCGGGAAGACGACCACGACGACGGCGAAAAGCATTTCCTGGGGCAGCGGGGCAAGTTCAACGGCGAAGACGTAATCGACATCATAGTCCGCCAGCCCGCGACGGCCAGGTTCATAGCGCGCCACCTGTACAACTTCTTTGTGGCTGACGAAGTGCAGGTGCCGTCCTGGCTCCACACCCCTCCCCAGGACCCCGTGGCCGTCAACCTCATCGCCGACGCCTTCGTGTCCTCCGGCTACGAGATGAAACCCACCCTGCGCATGATTTTCACCTCTGACTTCTTCAAGGAGTCCCGGTTCAAGAGGGTAAAAAGTCCCGCGGAGACGGTGGCAGGGCTCTGCAAGCTGGTGGGCGACTTTAAGTATCCCCGGCTGGGGCTGGAGCTTCTCGGAGTTGAGTGCCAGTACATGGGCCAGTTCCTGGGGAACCCTCCCAGCGTGGAGGGGTGGAACCATGGGTACGAGTGGATAGACAGCGGCTCGCTGGTGAAGCGCATCAACTTCGCCGCCGACGCAGTATCCAACATTGCCTACCCCGGAGTCCAGGCGATGGTGGACAGGGTGAGGGGCATGGGAGAGCTGGGTCCGGACGAGTCCGTGGACGCATGTCTTGACATATTGGGTCCTGTGGAGGTTGAGTCCGACACACGTGAGGAGTTGATCACCAAAGCTCGGTTGAGCGGCGGGCTGAAGTGGGAAACGGCTGAACAAACGAGAGAGTCCGCCCAGAAGGTGCTGGACATCCTCGCCCTGGCGGTTGCTACGAGGGAGTACCAGTTCTGCTAGGCGACCGGAGTCGCCGGTGTGTTTTCGATGTCTGGCCCGATTCTTGTAAGGAGAGAAGCATGAGAACTAAATACGTCAACGGTCGAGTGTTTAACTACGACTACTGCCTTGGTGGGATCGGCATCGGAGGCGAGAATTTCTTCTTTCCGGTGGACTTCGCAGTTGGCTCTGAAGGCAGTTTGTACGTGTTGAACAAAGGCTGCGAGTTTGTGACGTGTCACGGCATCAGCAAGGTGACCTTGGACCACCGTTTGCTGTGGGAGGACCGGGGAAACCAGACAGACACAGGGTTCATGGATGGCCAGGCTCCGGTGCCCAGCTCGATAGCTGTGGACAGCCAGGAGAACGTGTACGTTTCTGACGAGATGACGAACCACATCTACATATTCGACAGTGACGGAAAGCGTGTCGGGGACTGGGGTTCAGGAGTTCTGGGCGGGCTGACGACTCCTCAGAGGACTTCCAATGACTTCCAAACTGATCTTCCCGGACTGATGCCCATCGCAAACAACTTCAGCATACCTTTCGAGCAATACCTGAAGAAGATAGGGGCGTTGGACGCAACCGGCGACGGCGAGTTGAACGGCCCCAACGGCCTCACCTTTGACGAGGACGACAAGCTGTTCGTCTCCGACAGCAACAACCACCGTATCCAGATTTTCACCAAAGACGGACAATTTATCAGTAAGTGGGGTCAGCATGGGACCGACGAGGGCGAGTTGAACCTGCCCTGGGGACTCACCCTCGACAAGGACCACAACGTCTACGTGGCTGACTGGGCCAACTCGCGGGTCCAGAAGTTTTCCGACGACGGGCGTCATCTGGCCACCTTCGGCGCGGCGGGCAGCGGAGACGGCGAACTGGACCACCCCTCCAGCGTGGCCGTGGACAGGGACGGCGACGTCTATGTCACCGACTGGGGCGGCCAGCGGTTAGTTGTCTATGATGCCGAGGGAGAGTTCCTGACTTCCTTCCACGGGGACGCCGACCAGATCACCCCTTGGGCCCAAGAGAAGCTGATGCAGAATCCAGGCTTCCAAAAGGCCCGCAAGAGGGCCGACCTGAGCCGAGAGCAGAAGTTCCGGAGGCCGGTGGCGGTCAACGTAGACAACGAAGGGCGAATCATGGTGCTGGAAGCCATCTCCTGTCGCTTGCAGATTTACGTAAAAGAACAGAACTGGGCGGAGCCTCCGTACAACCTTTAACCGGTTTCCAGAGGCGTCGGGCGCAATAAGCGCCTTACCCGAGCTATTGAGGACGAGGGACTCTTCTCTGCACCAGTCTTTCGGGCGTAGGCCGGAATCCAGGGGCTTTCCCCTGTTGCAAGGTTCCCTGGAATCTGTACGCCAAAGCAGCGGCGATACGAGACCGTTGTCCCCCTTATCCCAACCTTCTCCCGCCAGGGGCCAAGGGCCAGGCGGTCTCCCTTCTTATGGAGGACTTCGGGACGAATTCGCTGGCCTGTCAACCGCTTTCGTCGCCGCAATTCCATATTGTTCATCATTATTCAGTCTAGGGGTCTGAAGGTCGATTCGTATTTACCCAAGCCTATTGACATGGTAATCATCAGCGTGCTAGCGTACCCCAATTCATAAGGTTTTAGGAATGGGATTCAACGAATAGTACGAGGTGAGCAGGTGACTACTAAGAACGTACATTGGTTCCTGGTGATAGGACTGATCCTGGTCCTTGTGACCGCGGTTTCCTGTGGCGGAGAGGATGAGCCTGCCGCTACGGCCACCACGCCTCCTCAAGTCGCTGACACACCTGTGCCTGCCACGGCTGTCCCGCCGACCGACGCGCCGGCCGCCGCCGAACCAACGCGCCCCCCGATCACTCCCACACCGACAGCGATCCCTACAGCAACCAGCCCGCCCAAGATTGAAGGGATATTCGGAGGCACTATAAATCTGCAGGCCAACAACCAGCCGGCGTTGGACTTCCTGGCTTTGGGAGTTTTTGCAGCCTGGATTCAGGTGCCTCCCATGTACAGCCAGATCGTCGAATACAATCCGGAGTCCGAGCCGCTGGACGACCTGAGGGGAGACTTGGCCCGCGAGTGGGAAGTGGCCGACGACGGCATAACCTACACGTTCTACCTGAATGATAACGCCCGGTTCCACGACGGAGAGGCGGTTACGTCCGAGGACGTGGTGTACAGCCTGGCGTTGTTTATTGAGCCGGAGACGCTCAACGACCCCCGCATCATCGAGGAGATGGGCGACCGGCGGAGCAACACGGCCAGAAGCTTGAAGGTGTACTACGACTCCTCCAGGGCGGTGGACGGCAGTACAATCGAGATCAAAACGAAGAGGCCCTCAGCCGCCTTTATGCCGATTCTTGCCATCGAGACCACCGTTGTCGTGGTCCCTAAAAGCCAGGTGGAGGCCGGGGTGTTCGCCAGCTACAAGGACCCGAGTTCCATGATCGGCTCAGGGCCTTTCCGAATGGGCGAATTCGTAAAGGACGTTTCCACTCAGAACATCAAGAACACCGACTACTTCAAGGAGGGTCGGCCCTACGTAGATGAGCTGCGCCACTTTGTAATAACTGAAGAGGCGGCCATAGTCGCGGCCTACAAGACTGAGAACGTGATGATGAGCAGCTCCATGGTCAGCAACCTGAGCGTCAAGTCAACCAAGCAGCTTGTGGAGGAGAGCGACGGCGATATAACCGCCTATTTCGGAGGGCCTTTCTGGACGACGGGTACGCACATGAACGCCAGACGAGCGCCCTTCGACGACCCGAGGGTAAGACGAGCGATACACCTGGCGGTGCACCGTCAGCCGATAATTGAGACGTTTGGCGGCATACACCTATTGGGCACTCCGGTCCCGCCGGGATACTCATGGAGCTTCACGGCGGAAGAGGCCCTGCAGTTCCCGGGCATAAGGGAGTTGGACGGTGAGAAGCACCCCGACGACATCGCCGAAGCCAAGAGACTCCTGGAGGCAGCCGGAGCGGGCGAGGGGTTCAAGGTTGAGATGACCTGCTATCCGGTCGCCGACGGTTGCGACCAGGCCGTTTTGCTCCAGGACCAATTCAGGAGATTCCTGGGATGGGACGTTGAGATAAGGCAGATAGAGCGGGCTGCTGCGGGCGCCATCTACGACGCAGGGGAGTATGACTTAGCGTCGGGCTTCAACTCCTTCCAATTCCCTGACGCCGACGCTTCCGGCCTGGCCATTAGAAAAGGTTCCAGGATGGCCGAGCTTCAGACCGGCTACCACAACGAGGCTGCCGAGCCTCTTTGGGACCAAATCGCGGCGGAGCTGGACCCGGCCAGACGCAAGGAGCTGGTGGGGCAGGTGAACGAGATACTGATGCAGGACTCCACCTTCGTCAACTCCTACTTCACCATGGCCGGATGGATAGTCAACAACAGGATAAAGAACTTCAACGCCCCCGCTTCCGTATCGGCCCAGCGGAAGCACGAGCACCTGTGGTGCGACCCCGAATGCTAGGTTAGCCCAACCGGCGCAAATAGAAAAGTCTGGCCCGGGTTTAACCCGGGCCAGACTTTTTCCCCGACTTCTTCTTACTCAAGCTCCGAGCGTTGCTATCGCCCGAAGGAGCCTACCCGAAGGAACCTATAGGTTCTCGGGCGGGTCCGTCCAGTCCCGTTCTTTCATGTAAACCTGAATGCGAGCGCTGGTCGCTTCAAGGACGATAATGCGTCCCTCATCGTCTACGTTCACGGTCACCGGCCACTTGAAGTATCTCTCCACGGACAAGTCGGCCCGCTTTCGGGCTTTGGCTGCATCGGCGTTTATGGCGTACCTCTCAAGGACCCACGGGGAGAGCTCCTCTGAGTCGCCTTCAAAGGACGCCAGGTAGTCGCCGTTGGGTTCGTAGACAACCAGCCTGTGGGCGTCGTAGTCAGTGACGTATACGTCGCCTTCGCTGTCGACCGCCACGCTGGACGGCCTGTAGAGCCGGCCCTTCCCGGAGTCGGGTCCTCCGAATGAACCCAGATAATGGCCGTCATCGGAGAACTTCTGGACCCTGGAGTTGCCCCAGTCGGCGACATAGACGTTGTGGTCCTTATCGAGAGCGAGTCCCCAGGGCAGGTTCAGGTCGCCTTCGTCGCTGCCGTACTGACCCCACTTGTTGATGAACTGGCCGTCCTTGGTGAATATCTGCACGCGATGATTATGGCTGTCGCAGATGAACAGCTTGTCGTCTTCGTCGAAGGTGAGGCCGTTGGGGCCGTTCAACTGGCCGTCGCCAGATGTGTCCATAGCCCCCACCTTCTTCAGGTAGAGTTCGAAGGGCATGGTGAAGTTGTTGGCTAGGGGCATTAAAGCGCTGGAAGGGCGGTCGTCCTCGACCTCTAGGCCGCTGAGCACAACGTCGTTGGAGCCTCGGTCCGGCGTGTGGAGGCCGTAGACTTCTCTGCCGGAACCCCAACTGCCCAGCCGGTTCCCGTCCTTGTCGAAAATGAATATGTGGTTGGTCATCTCCTCGGAGACGTATACGTTCTCCTGGCTGTCCACAGCGATGGAGCTGGGCTGCGGGGCCTGCCCGTCCATGAATTTCCTCCCACGGTCTTCCCAGAAGAACTCGTGGTCCAGGTTGCACTTGGTTATTCCCTGGGAAGGGAACCACTCCATGCCCTTGCTGAGCACGTACATGTTTCCCTGGGGCCCCAAGGCGAAGTCCACCGGATAGAAGAAATTCTTGCCCCCAACTCCAGAGCAGCCGTGGGTGAAGTCGTAGTTGTATACCCGCCCATTCACGTATTTCGTTCTCATGCCTCTCTCCTTCCCTGCGTCGGAAACACTGGATATTTTGCTATTGACTATCTCAGAGGACCAACACTGGCGCCTAGCAGAACTGGTACTCCCGCGTGGCTACGATCAACGCTAGAATGTCGGCCACCTTCTGGGTGGACTCGCTCACCTGATCGTCCGTCTCCCATTGCAGTCCACCGTTCATGCGAGCATTGGTCATCAACTCCTCGCGGGTGTCGTCCTCCACCCAGACCGGACCCAGCATGTCCAGACATGCGTCCACTGCCTCGTCCGGCCCCATCTCGCCCATGCCTCTCATCCGGTCCACCATAGCCTGGACTCCGGGGTAGGCGATGTTGGACACGGCGTCAGCGGCCAGGTTGATGCGCTTCACCAGCGAGCCGCTGTCTATCCACTCGTGCCCGTGGTTCCATCCCTCCACGCTGGGCGGGTCGCTCAAATATTGGCCCATGTACCAACATTCCAGCCCCAGAAGCTCCAAGCCGAGCCTGGGGTACTTGAAGTCTCCCACCAGCTTGCACAGTCCCGCGATCGTTTCAGCGGGACTCTTCACCCTCTTGAACCGGGACTCCTTGAAGAAGTCGGACTTGAATATCATCCGCAGGGTATCTTTCATCTCGTAACTAGAGGACACGAAAGCGTCGGCAATCAGGTTGATGGCCACCGAGTCCCTGGGAGGAGTGTGCAGCCACGCCGGCACTTGGACCTCGTCGGCCACGAAGAAGTTGTACAGGTGGCGGGCTATGAACCGGGAGGTGGCGGGTTGGCGCACTACGATGTCTATCACGTCCTCACCGTTGAACTTGCCCCGCTGTCCCAGGAAGTGTTTTTCTCCATCGTCGTGGTCTTCTTCCCTGTATTCGAAGTCCCATGCGAATTGGCCCAACCCGGTGGACGGCGGCTTTGGCGCTATGGTCCACCCGGTAAAGGCCCGGGCGCACTCGAACACGTCCTCTTCAGTGTAGTTGCCCTGGCCCATGGAGAAGAGTTCCAAGAGCTCCCGGCCCCAGTTTTCGTTGGGCTGGTCTCTATGGTTTTCGTTGTTGTCCAGCCAGTAGATCATGGCCGGGTCCTTGGCCAGCTCTACCAGCAACTCATGGTAGTTGCCCATGCCGCGGTTGCGCAACATGTCCATCTGGCGCGTCAGCTCCAGGGCACAGTCCACCTTGGTGACGCCGGTGGCGAAGACGGAGTGCCAGAAGAGGCTCATCTTCTCTTCCAGGGGACGCGGGTTGCTTACCAAATACCAAATGTGATGGTTGGTGGCTTCCTTTGAGAACCCTCCGACCACCGACGGAAACACACGGGCCAGCAAACTGACATCCATGCGCGGTATGCCGTACGCTCCCGGGTCCAGCAACTCGTCGATGACCCGGTCGTAACCCTTGGCCAGCGCCACGTCCAACTCGTCGGGAGTCGCTCCGAACCCCGCCCGTCTCATCAAGTGGGCCATTTCAGCTCGTTCTTCGTCTGACATCCTGCCGCCTCCTTGACCGAATTGCATCGGCGCCGCCCCTGAATGGGTTAATAAATTTGTGATTTCAGGAGATATGCGCCTATATTCTAACAAATTTCCCCGAAATGTTCCCTATCTGCTGCCTCTCAGCCGAGGGTCCAAAATGTCGCGCAAAGAATCGCCCAGCACGTTCCAGGAGAACACTATTATGGCGATGGCGGCTCCCGGAAACACCGCAAGCCAAGGGCCGATTCCAACGTAGCGTTTCGTGGCCCCTTCCAACATGCGTCCCCAGGAAGGCTCGTCGGGGCCTGCGCCCAGACCAAGGAAGCTTAGAGAGGCTTCGGCGATGATGGCCACTCCCAGCTGGAACGTCAGTATCACTAACACAATAGCCAAAGTGTTGGGCAGCATGTGCCTGAAGATGATTCGAATCTCTCTGGCGCCCACAGCCTGCGCGGCCAGGACGTAGTCCATCTCTTTGATTGCCAGGGCCTGAGAACGGACGATCCGGGCGGTGATTGGTACGAACAATATGGACAAGGCGATTACCACGTTGTTGAGAGACGAACCCAGGGCCGAGACGATTGCAATGACCAGCACAAGAGCCGGAAAGGCTATCATCCCATCAATTAGTCGCTGGACAAGGAGGTCTGTGATTCCCCCGAAGTAGGCGCTGGTCAGTCCCACCAACATGCCTACGGAGCAGCCGACAAGGGCGCTTATCAGCCCCACGGTTAGGGAAATCCTCGAACCCATAACCAGGCGGCTGAACACGTCCCGCCCCAACTCGTCGCCGCCGAACAGCAGTTCGGAGCTGGGAGGAGCGTATATGCGGTCAGGGTCTGTTGTCCTGTGGTCTTGGGTGGCAATCTGAGGGGCGAATATGGCGATGACTATGAGGAGCGTAGCCACGAAACCGCCAAATGCGCCCAGCGGCTTTGTTTTGACGTAGCCAACCAGGTTACGGGCAAGGGACGGCTTCTCCCTAAGATCGGCGAATGCCCGTGAGGAAGAGCCGGTTTGTGCGCCCTGTTCCTGGTTCATCTATTCTCTACAATCTCTTATTCATTCCTAAAGCGAGACTTAGGCGTAGCGGATGCGCGGGTTGAGCCACGCGTACAAGAGGTCCGTCACCACATTCAGGACCAGCACTATGCCGGTCAACACTATCACTATGGCCTGGATCATCGGGAAGTCACGCTGGGAGATGGCGGACAGCAGAAGCCATCCCATTCCGGGCACGTTGAATATCTTCTCTATGATGACCGTTCCGCCCATAAGACGGCCGAACTCGTATGCGCTCACCGTGACGACCGGCAACAAGGCGTTCTTCAGAGCGTGGCGTCTGATGACCAATCCCTCAGCCAGTCCCTTGGAGCGGGCTGTACGGATGTAGTCCTCCCGGAACACTTCCAATACGGCAGAACGCGTAATTCGGGCTACAAAAGCCATGTTGGACAAGGCCAACGCGAAAGCGGGAAATATCAACTGATGAAGGTTGTTGCCGGGGTCTTTCCAGAATTGTACGTAGCCCAGGCGAGGCAGTATGTGGCCAAACTCGTTGGACAAGATGAACAACACCATTATGGCGACCCAGAAGTTGGGCAGGGCTATTCCTAAGATGGTGACCGATCGACTTAGGTAGTCCAGGGGACTGTCCTGGTACACTGCGGAGAGCGCCCCCAGCGGCACTGCGACGACAGTGGCAATCAGCAGGGCCAAGATGGTTAGTTCCAACGTAGTGGGGAACCTGGTCTTGATGTCCTCCCACACGGGAGTCTCGTACCAGAACGACGTGCCAAAGTCCAGGTGAAGCAGGTTCCAGGTCCATATCCCGTATTGTTCGATGAGAGGCTTGTCCGTACCCAGCTTGGCCTGGAGTTTTGACACCTGGTCGCTTGTGTATTGGGACCTGCCGTCAGTGCCGCCGAGGATGATTCTGGCCGGGTCGCCCGGAACGAGGCGCAGGATAATAAACACAGCGGTAGTGACTATCAGCATCGTGGGAATGAAAAGGAGAATTCTTTTCAGGATGTAGGCTTGCATTCATTCACCTACGGCTTTAGCGCCGTGAGCGGCCCACGACGCACGCCAAGCCCTGACTTTGCAGGCTGTCGGGCCGAATATTCCGGGGCTCCGGCATAGCGATACTGGCCAGGCCTCGCCTCCATATTCAGCGTTCTTTTCTTAATGCCGAGCTGCGACTATTTGACCAACAGTATCTCAAGCACCTTGGGAAGAGCTTCTCTGGCTCGGGCCATAACACCGTCTTCTTCCAGGCTACCGACAGGGTGGCGAACCACGGAGAAGGGGTAGTCCTCGATCCCGCGAATCTTCGCGATGGCTCTGCCGGTGGGAATGAAGGGTTCGGTGCAGATGGCTACGGCCGGCTTTCCCGCCTTCTCCATCGTTATTGCATCGTGCACACTGCACGAGCTGCAGGAGCCTCAATCACCTGTCGACGTGATAATCACGTCACATTTCTCCAGAAGCTCGTCCTTCATGTGCTGGGGAACGGGGCGTCCGGGATTCCCCTTGTTCAGCCGTACGGCTCCTCCCAGGTCGTAAATGTCCTGGAGCAGGGAGTACACAGCGTCGAGCAGAGTGTCGGCGTTGCGTTTGCCGTTGGAGAGAAGCCCCACCGTCTTTCCGTTCAGGTCTCCCGGCCTTTTGGCCAGAACAGTCTCATCCGGGATGGCTTGGACCGTCGGGTCCAGGATTTCGAAACCTACGCTTGTAGTTGCCATGCTGTCACCCCCTAAGCTGAATCTAAATCCGTCGTCTCTAGGGAATCCGGCTGGTGTCAATTTCCTTTGTAGCAAATAGCCCGTTCAGACCCTTGGCCCAGCGCGGCACCAGAGAGTCGTTTGCCCCGGCAGGGCCGCCGCCCGCCAAAAGGGTCAACGAGTCGGGCTCCAGGCACACTGGAATCGTTTCGTCCTCGGCGCCCGGCTCTGGCGCGAGCGTCTGGCCGGTCTCAGCCCATTCCCTGGCTGTCCTGCGGGCCTTCTCGAACAGGAACGCTCTGACTTGTTCCTTGCTCCAGCCCACCTCTTTTATCACGCCGCCGTGTTCCTGAGAAATCACAAGAATGAGGTTTCCCTGGCCGGGGCCGAGGCCTCGCATTGCGGTGGCTGCGGCTGTGAGAATGGCTTCCGGGGTGCCTGCGTCGCCCGCCACGTTGATTTGCCAGGGCGCCAGGCTGGTGAAAACGGATACGGTGCTCGACTCGGGCGGGTAGCCCAACTCGACGTGCATTGGCTCCCAGGGGCTGTTCTCCTCGTCCTCGGCTATGCAGTAGGTGTACTTTCCCGGGTGGCCCATCGTGGACTTGTCCAACACGCCTGGGTGGTTCTCAAGCACGTTGATCAATATCAGCCGCATGGCCCTTCCCACCGTGGCGTTGGCTCGGCGGTCGGGGCCTGGACCGAAGATGTTGTGGCCGCTGGCGAACCCCAACTTCTGGCGGACAGGCCCATTTACCACCACCAACGGCGCCGAACCGCCGGTGCTGGCGGAACTCCCGTGGAGGTTGTACTTGGGTTCAACCATCGCCTCCATACAGGCGATGACCACTGGCATGTATTCAGGACGGCAACCCGCCATTACGGCGTTGATAGCTACCTTTTCAGCAGTGATTACCCGTCCTCGTATCGGTTCGATGCCTATAACGTCCGAGGGTCCCCGTCCTACGAATTCCAGGAAGGCCAAGACCTTCCCTGGGGTGGGGGGAGTCACCGGCAAGCCGTCCGTCCAACCTCTTTGATAGCAAAGCTCGATGGCGTCGTCGAAGGAGCCGTCGACTTGCACTCTATCCGATGTCAGTGCGTCTGAACCTATGGTCATTTAGCCGCCATTTCTTCAGAGACGGATGTGAGTCGAACACCCCAGAGGCGAGTTAGAGGGACGGTGATGCGTGTGTAAGTCCACTCCGTTTCGCATCAGGCATTTCCTCGCGTAGGCGTTTGACAACGCGTCTCTTTTCTGATGGAATTGTGAAACTCAAGGACTCATAATACCTGAAATGTCCAGCTCTGTACATCGTATTCGTTAAACATATCGTTTCCGTCTCGATAGCAAAAAGGGAGGTGAGTCATGGCGGGAAACAAGTCCTCTTCCAACGAATCATGCGTCTATGCGGGGGCCAGGGCCGACGGCCTGTTCCGCAAGCGTCCGGGGGAAGCCGCATGGGAGGAATACACCGACGGATTGCCTGCCGGCGCCGACGTGGGGGCAATTGCGATTCATCCCCTCGATCCGGAACGGGCTTTCATCGGCGTTCAGGGCGGCGTTTATGCCAACGACGGCTCTGGGGGCCGATGGCGGTCTATGAACGTGCCGGAGAACGACGGGCGCGTCTGTTCCATCCTGTTCCCACGCCCGGACCCGAAGGTCATGTACGTTGGGATGACTCCGGCCCAAATCTATCGCACCGCCGACGGCGGGGACTCATGGGAGCTTCTGCCCTTCGACCCCGGCCCCGACGTGATTACCCAGCTTTCGACGGTCATGAGCGTGTTCCTCCCCAGCCAGGTGATTGACATGTCCGCCGACCCCAACAACCCAGACGAGATATACGCCGGGATAGAGGTGGGCGGGGCCTGTCGCAGCCTGGACGGCGGCGAAACCTGGCAGCCAATCAACAGCGGACTGCGCGAGGGCGGCGAGGACAGGCTGGACACCCACGGGATAAGAGTCAGTCCGATCCATGCCGGGTCCGTCTATCTGTCCACCCGCGAGGGAGTGTTCCACAGCGTTGACAAGGGAGAAAGCTGGAAGCACCTGGACGTCAGTAAGTACACCCACTTTACCCACACTCGCCAGTTGGCCATCACTCCTGGGGAACCCTACAGCATGTACGTCACCTATGGCGTATCCGCTCTGAGTGAGGAACCCGGCGGGTTGTTGCGGAGCCAGGACTGGGGCGAGACGTGGAAGAGAGTGGACCACGGCATAGCTCCTCGTGGCGCCATGTACGCAGTGGCAGTGGACCCCCGCAACTCCGCCCAGATATTCTGCAGCACCAACAAGGGGCAGTTCTATGAGTCGCTGGACGACGGCTCAAGCTGGACGGAATGTTCCCTGCCGGAGAATGTCAAGCGTCTGAGCGCATTGGCCGTCGGGTAAGCCCGGCGCCCTCTTAATCGCTATACATCCGTATACATCGGCCCGCGATTGACGACGTTCTCCAGCAATTGCGGGTCGAAAGGTTTCAGGTGGGACTCCAACTCGCTGGGAGCCGCGGCGCGCAGCGCATCGAGAATTCCGGGGTGGCTATAGTAGCCGACGTATGCGGCCTGCACCATGCTGTTGAAGCTCTCCGGTTGACTCCCCTCACAGCGGCGCAATATATCTGCTTTATCGGGACCGGTAAGGTCCGAGAAATCTTGTTGACGGCCCTGCCGGCAGTCGATCTCCAGTTGGTCCAGCAGTCCGAGAATATGACTCCTCAAATGGGGGGCGTCCGCCATCGCTTTGTCCACGTAAGAGACCAGCCCGAGGTCTCCCGCGCCAGGGAGGTCATCCACGGGAGGGACCAGGCTGTTCAACACTGCTTTCAAGGTCAGGGCTTGGCGGGACGTCAAAACCAGGTGAGTTTCATCTTCCAACGGCCCCTCCTTCCAGCTCCAGCAGATGCCGGGCGTTGTCGGCGACGTAGTCCCCGGCCCGCAGTGCGATGGCCCCAATGGTTGACGTGGGCGCCACGGTCCCCGACGTTACGAAAACGCTGCCGTCGATGATGAACAAGTTCCGCACGTCGTGGGACCGGCACCAGCCGTCCACGACCGACGTGCTGGGGTCATCTCCCATCCGGGCGGTGCCCAGATAGTGGCCTATGGCCCCGCCGCCGCGTGTCACAGATATTATCTCGGTGGACCCGGAAGCATCCAGCAACTCCTTGGCCCGCTCGGCGGCGTGGTCCAGCAGCTTTTCGCCGTTCTCTCCCCGCCTGTACACCAGTTTAGGCGCCGGTATGCCCGCATCGTCGGTCAGCGTGGGATCGATAACCACCCGGTTGGCTTCCTCGGGCAGATCGTCGCCGCTCATCATTACCCCCAGAGTGTGCCTGAAGTATCTCCGGAAAGCGGCATGATGCCCTTCACCCCAGGGCGCTGCGTTCCATATCGGACTGCGCCCGTTCCCCAGACCCATGGAGACGGAAGGGCACCCCATCGCCGTTTCCAGCGGACCGGCGCTGCCGTAACCGGCAGACAACCGAAAGCCATTGACAAATCCCCGCGCAGAGTCGTGTTCGTAGAACTGCTCGGTGAACACGCCTCCGGCTCTCAGCCCGTCGTCGAAGCTGTCCACCTCCTCCGACAGTCCCACCGTATAGCCAATGACGTGGCTCATAAGGTTCTTGCCGACCAACCCCGAGCTGTTTGCCAAGCCATCCGGAAACTGGGGAGACTTGGAGTTCAAGAGCAACCGGGGAGTGCCGACGCCGTTGCAAGCCACCACGACTAGTCGGGCCTTCTGCTCGTGTAGACGCCCTTCTTCGTCGTAGTAGAGCGCCCCCTCAGCCAATCCCTGCTTGTTGACGGTGATTTCCCGGACTGTGGACCGGGTCTTGACCTCCACTCCGTTGCGCACCGCTTCGGGCCAATAGACTATATCAACGCTCGCTTTCGCTTTCCGGTGGCATCCCAGGCCGCACGAGGAGCACTGGTAGTCGCATGGGAGCCGGCCTTCTCCATACGGCTCGGTGACTATGCCCCGGGTTGATATCCACCAATGCCAACCCAACTTCTCGAATCCCTTGATGAATATCTGGGGTCCTCTGCCTATCTTGGCCGGGGGCAAGGGCATGGCGGAGCGGGGAGGACCGCCCGGGTTGCCCGCGAGACCGGAAACGCCCATCATCCGTTCGTTGAGATCGTAGTAGGGTTCCAGGTCCCAGTAGCTTATGGGCCAGTCGTCCGCAGCGCCGGTAATAGTCCTCACCCGGAAGTCGGACGGGCGACACCTGGTCAACCCTCCTTCGTAGTGGATGGTGCCGCCGCCCACTCCGTGGTACATGCCGGGCTGCCAGACGGACTGGGTGTAGTCGTAGGGGTAGCCGTCGGCGAACCGGTTGACTCCGTCCGTAGGAGGCGGCGAAATGAGCTTCAGATACTCGTTGTCCGTGTCGGCCGTGGGATTGTATGCGGGCTGGACCCAGTCGCCCTGTTCGAGGCAGACGACCCGTATCCCGGGGACCTTGCTGAGTCGCCACGCGAAAGCCGCGCCGGAAGCCCCGCTGCCGATTATCAGAACATCTGCGGCATCTTCAGAAACGGGCATTACCTTGCCTCCAATTCGATTCGACGCTGGCCTGGGGCATTATTGTTGGCTGGCCCTCATCAATTCTCGGCAACTTAGACTGAATATTTCATACATCGCGGGAGATATATGCTTTAACCGAACGTTTTGGGAGAAGTCAGAAGGGTTCCCGTAGAGTAACCCGCCGAGAGGCCAATTACAAGCGTAGTAGGGGACACCTCACCGTCTTTCGTGGTGACGTCGCGCTCTTGTTGGCCTACCGCCTATTTCAATGGTCAAACCACGCCCTCGATGTTCGCCGCTCCCTCTGTACTTGGTGGTCGGCGTCAATGCACGGTGGGACATGCTACACCGGTGGTCTCATACGGCCACCGTCGAGTTAGGGCCGAAGTGGTGGGCCTGTTTTGACTGTAGGCAGAACCGTCTTCGAGATGTGGCTGGGGGCTCTGTGAACCTACCGAGGCCCTTGGCCCAAGTATTATGGCGTGATAGGGTCGAGGACCGCAAGGGACTGTCACAGTGGCCCCCGTCCCCGTCTTGCAGCCCCGTTACGCCTCCTCCCGTTCCTGCGTCTCCCCTTGGCAAGGGACCCAGCCGGGTTGACTCGCAAGGGAAGTGACCATATAATTCTGTTCCCTCCACCACTCATCTCAGGTCACTGGCGTTTCATACCCGGTGGGCATACAATGTTCTTAGGTGATCTTGGTCGAGAAGTCGCTTGTGGCCCGACTCGGTAATGCTGTCTACGAACGGAGGAAGTCATAAATCAACCAGCCCATTGTCTCCAGACACCCTTGTATGAATAGAAAGGATGGGAGTTTGAGATGGAACTAACATCTGAGCTTCAGAAGTTACGTCAATCAACCCCTGATGTGGACCTCATATTGCAGGTTTTTGAGGAGGCCGACAGAGTACACAGGGAGGCCCAGACGGCGATGGGTCAGCATGTGGCTGGAAATGCTTCACCCGTGGCGTCAACTAGCGTCGTGATTACTTTCGCCCCCGACGTTAGTGCTGGAGAACATCCGGCCATCTGGAGATAAAGGGGATGCCGCAGCAAGCGTCAGAGAGCAACCTGCCAAATCCACAAATCCCTGACCAACTCCCCAAATCATACGGTGCCTTACAGAGCTTCCTGCAAGATGCCAAGATCAGCAACCCGTTTTCTCTACGCTTGGAGACCTTCCGGCGCATTGAGAAAAGGTTGGGTCGCCCCCTGCTTTGCTATGCATGCCGCACCTGGAACGTAACGCCAGGAACTCCTGCCTTTATAGACGATGGAGATCTGATAGGATTCAGTGATCTCGTCGACTCTGTCACTGGCGATGAAGCCGACGTTTTCATTATTTCGAACGGTGGATCGGCCGAAGCAACCGAACGAATCGTTCAGCGATTGCGGGATCGTTTTGATGATGTACGCTTTATAGTTCCTTCGAATGCATACAGTGCGGCTACGTTGATGTGTTTCTCCGGAAACAAAATTCTAATGCTCCCAGAAGGGACGTTGGGACCCATTGATCCTCAGTTGAATGGGATACCCGCCAGAGCGATACTCCGTTCCTTTGAGACTCTAGAGGAACGACTGGCCGAGGAAGGAGCTAAGGCTCTTACGGCCTACGTTCCCTTATTACAGAAATACGACCTCCATCTTCTTGAGCAATGCCGGAGCGCCCAACAATTGTCGGAAGAATTGGCTCAGACTTGGCTTTCGAAGTACTCTATGAACAAAAGTAACAAGACGCAGATTGACTCCGTCGTCGACTACTTTGGGAATTGGGACCTACATAAAAGCCACGGTCGAAGTATCGACGCAAAGGCTTGTCAGAAGATTGGCGTGCCAGCCATGATTCTCAAAGGCGACGCGGCGAACCTAGTTCGGAGTCTTTTTCATCAGTACGCTTTATTCTTTGACAAGTCGTCCTTCTACAAGGTCTTCGAGAATTCAGCAGGCATTGCCTGGGGTCGCCAGCAAGTTCAGCAAGTAGTAAACATCCCCATTCAGAGTCCAGGAGGCTTACCCCCCATTCCTGATCCGGGAGAACCTGGCAAGTCTTCAAGTTGAACTGGTGTCGCGAGTCAAGCACCACTACCACGACAGCTGCACCAGAGACAGGATGTCTGTTTTCCAATCTACACAAAACTCAGGTACACATTGGCGGTTTGACTTGCACCCAACTGACCCTTGGCGGCAGTTGAGAGACTTCCTGTGGTTCCATTTCCCGAGAGTGTATCGCCGCCATCACTCCGACTCGTAAGACATCACCACGTTTCTGGTTTCTGGGAACGGATCACTCCTGCCAATGTCCAACCATTTGACAACAGCAGCGTCGTCCTCAAACCCGTGTGGCGCCATTTTTGTTGCTAGTCGAGCACAGAGCAACCTTAACGTATGCACATCTCCCTCAACGGCTTCTTCCGTATCATATTGCAACTTCTCAGCAAGGTAGCTAAGACCTTGTAACGCAAGCGGCCTTATCGTATCTCGATGTGATTCTGATCCTCGGTCAAACACTAAGGCGGCACAAACAAGGGCCTCTACAAGTGCGACCCTTCGGTCGGAGGCAATAATGACTCCTACTTCGCGAATCAAATCATCTGGAACCGGACGCAACGTCGAGGTGGCCGAGGACGAAAGCCAAGACTGTAGCGCCCCCATGGTGCCTCTAACTCGTACGTCATCCTCAGACGCCAATCCTGTCCTTAGCCAAAGTGAAATAGCTTCGAAACGGTCGGGCATTGCCTTCACCAAACCAGGGATAACTGCAAACCCCAGAGCTATGCGTATATCATTTACCGGTCCCAAGAAAGGGTCTTTTGAATGGCTATGCGCCCCAAGCATGAATTCCATTCGTCGGAAGAGGTTCTCAGCAATATGCTCAGGCACTGTGATTTCGGCGGCAATTGAACCCACATGCCTAATTGCAGACCCAATGCCAAGGTTGAAGCTGACCGATCTTGAAGAGAACTTCTCGACGAGGTTCTCGATGTGAGTTGCAATGTGCTGCTCATCCTGAGTCGACAGCTCAAATGGCCGCCCCGATCCTCGCAACCCGGAAACAGCAGCTCCAACCTGGGCAAGCATGTTACTGGAATAATCCAATCCTTTGGCCTGACTCTCAGGGTTCGAAGTTAGCCACTTGAGTCTGAATGACCGCTCAGCTTGGCCTTCCTCCATTTCGGGCAAGATGAAGTAAACCCAATCTAATGGTGAGTTGGGGCCTGATGAGTTGTGTAGGATAGGGTCAGCGTTACTCCAAAGGGCATCGGCGATAGCTGATGAATCTCTGTCTGTGAGTCTGCGCGAATCAACAAGTGGTATCAACCTGAATATCGCTCGCTTACGTGCATCATCGTTGCCGAGCAGTCCGCGTATCAGAAAGCTGACGACCTCCTGGTATTGCTTTTCGTTTCCAATCGTGAGCTCGGACGGTAAATCGTCCGCAGACACGAATTGCCCAGGATCGGGACAATTCGTATCTGCTACGAAGTTGTCCAATCCCACTATGGGTGCCTTCAACAGATCGAACACGCGACTTGTACGGCGGTCTTTCGAGAGAGCTCCCCAAGCACGCTCCAGCATGTTTCCGAGAGGAGGTCCCAGCCAGTAATGCTGGGCGACTCGATCTGTGCGATAGGATTCGAGCCCAATATCTAACGTATCATTCAACATATCTGGAGGAAGTCGTAATGCAAGACGAGACAAGACTTCGAAGGCCACCCGCATGCGTTCAACCCAAGAAACACCCCCGCTGGGTTCGTCTGACGTAAACAGGCGAGGAAGCGCGTACTTGATTACTCCCATGCATACCTGGGCAATCTCCGTCACGGTTTCACCTGGCAGCCTAGCAATGTGTGTCCGTGACAGCACCCGTTGGAGCATCTTGTCCTTGTCATATGTAGAGATGCGAAGCACCAGCCTTATTGACAGTTTCGGATTAGTCGCAACCAGCTCATCCGCTGCCAAAGTCAGAAGGTCTGACACCATCGACATAGGTAGGACCGTATCACGCCCAGGATTGTTGACTGGGGGTACGCCTGCTACTTCAAGCAGGCGAATTGCTCTATATGCGGCTATCAGACGGTAGCGACTTAGATTGGAAAAGCGAACACGCGTGCCGTGTCTTACCCCCAGATCGAACGACGGTGCTTCATCCTGCTCATCAGTACGCCTCATCGCTTGCCTGACATGGTCCGTCTCAGCTCCCGCATCGCACTTCAGAGCAGCGAGCTTAGACCATTCTCTAAGGATGCTCTGCCGGTTATTCCTCGTAAGTCTGGAAGCCAAAGCCCAGCCTTCCCGCGAAGCGCTTGCAATACTTCTACCCTCTGAGGCATCTTGTCGTAGAGAATTGAGTGCCCTTTCAACCAACGAGACTGATTCGTCGTAACGGCGCGCCTCTGTTAGCAATGCTGCTTTGCGAAGCATCCATGCAGGATCGCAATTCTCGACTGTCCACCTATCGAGCAAATCGTTCAGACGATCAAAGTCCAGCGAATAGACTGCCCATAGGCAACGCTCCTGCTGAATTCGATGCTCGACATCGGGGCTGTCGTTGAAGAATGGCTTCAAAGCATCAAGACGTTGCTCGAATACAGGCAGATTGCAATCAAGACGCGCATCCGTTACCAACGCAAGCGCTACCTCTATCCAGGCCTTACGTATCTCGGCCCAGTCTTCACGTTTCGCGTAGGCCCCTCCGATTGTGTGCTGATAGCAATCGATCTCATGTAATGCCTGATTTGCAGCTGCCTCCAACTCAATGGTGATAGGTTCAAGGAGGATCTCCTTACGCCACACTAGTTCATGAATGGCCTTTAACTGCTCCACCGGAGTGAAGTGAGGAAATGCATTCAGAATAGGCATCTCCCATTCACTTGTGCGATGACTGAGATCAAAGCGTTCTTGGCCAGACGGGAAAGCTAGCCACCCTGGATAGAGTTTTCTGTTGTGGGCCCAAATGCCCAAAACCTCTCTGATGCGGTCTAGCGGTTCACTGTCATTAGGCTGCATCATCTTGGTGCTACCTTCTATCCGGCTCCTCTATAGGTACAACAGGTACAATTCTCATCACAGGCTGTAGGTGGTCGGGTATGGGGATTTCCTCTTCCTGTGGTGGTGAAGGCCATGCTGTCTCGTCGTAGGGTCGGCTTGGCTCAAGTGTGTAGAGCAACCACTCGGTCGCGTATTTGTGGCGACTATGCTCAGGCCAACTCGAAGCCTCCGGGTGGTTCGCAACGTCAATGGGCACTACGCCACGCGCTTCCAGCATGCGACGTCGATGAGGCGATAGATCCAGCCAACCGGCTAGGTAAATCTTCAGTGCTGCTTCACCAAGATTGTCGCGCACCCAGCCCGACCAATTGAGGAAATTGGGGTCATCGCCGGAGAAGCCGATGAGGAAAAAAACTGTCTCCATCATTGCCTGCTGGACTGTATTGACAAATGGCGCGAACTCGGAGGGGTAGGTCCGGTAGTCTTCTTCTGTGACGATGAGTGGAAACTGCGAAGGGAATGAACCATGCAACTTGATAATGCGTGGCTGACTCACTATAGGAAGCTGCTTTGTGCTCTGAACGACACGATACGGACGCTCCAGAGCTTCTGAGCTTGCGTCTTCCAAGAGCGTATCCCAGTTAGTAGTGAAGACGTCACGCCAAGGCAGTTTCAACAACCTGACATGTGCCTCTCCAGGTGTAAACTCGGTATATCGAATGAGCTGGTCGAGAAGTCTGTACAAGTCGCTCCGCCCAAACGCTGTCTCGTACTCTTGGGCTAATCTCAGAACATTGTCAACCGACGGAGCTACTACACCGGCGCCGTAGGAACCATCGCCGGCATTCTCAGGGTACAGCTGCTTGAAAAGCTCCTTAGCGATATCGACCCACAAGGGCATGTCACGAGCATCGAATCGAGTTTTCTGCGCATTTCGGCTGAATCCACTACCAATCATGACGGAAGCCCTTGAGATAGGACGGATACTCAAGGCATCACGTACTATGTTAATGTGACTCTGGTCGAGAATTGGTTGTGTATTGTTCGACAATTCAGGTTCCTTGAAACCCATGGGCCTACTAGGCCACTAGGCTAAGGTATTATGATCCGATTGCACGGAGGACTGCAATAAGTGCTGCGTGCGCGTGCTCCTTGTCGTCCAAGTCTGTTTGTCCCAGGATATCGTATCCATTTTGGATTTCTCTAGGTCGGGTCATCCCGCAGCTTAGTGGGATTGGACAGTATTCATGGTCTACGATACCAGTGTTTACGCCTGCGCCTCCCCCTTGGGCATCCGGTAGCCGACGCGGGGCTCGGTGAAGATGTAGGTGGGATTGTCGGCGTCGTCGCCCAGCTTGCGGCGGAGGCTGCTAACGATGGTCCTCATGGCGCGAACGTCGCTATCGGTCTTCTCCCCCCACACCCGTTGGAGCAGATGCTCGTAGGTCAACACCCGTCCTCCGTTCGCCGATAGCTCGGCGAGCAGCCGGTACTCGATGGCCATCAGCTGGAGCGGACGGCCTGCCAGCGTCGCCCGGCGTTCGCCGTAGTTGACCACGAGGCCGCCCAGCACATACGGCTCTGACGACTCGGACGCCGCCCGCTTCCGCAGGGCCGCCCTGATCCTCGCCGCAAGCTCAGTTGGCGAGAAGGGCTTGGCGACGTAATCCACGGCCCCCATGTCTAAGGCCCTGGCGACAAGTTGGTCCTGTCCATAGGCGGACAGGAAGATCACCGGCACGTCCACCGTCTCCAGGATGTCCTTCATCAACTCGATCCCGTCGGCGCCCGGCAGCATCATGTCGAGCAGGACAAGATCGGGCTTCTCGTCTGCCACGAGGCGGAGCGCCTCTCCCGGGTCCCCAGTCACCAGCGGCGCATAGCCCGCCCTGTTGAGTGCGTCGCTGACGTACCTGAGCGCCTGGGGGTCGTCGTCCACCGCGAGGACGCGCACCGGTTGACCCGCCTCCCCCACCGCTCGCTGTGAGGAGCGGACCGAGCGCGGCGTGGGGACGCTCGCCGTGCCGCTCCCGGACTCTTCGACAGACGGAAGCGTGAAGGTGAACTGCGCTCCCATGTCCGGACCTTCGCTCTCCGCCCATATCCGGCCCCCGTGCGCCTCCACTATCCCCTTGCAGATGGCGAGACCCAGGCCCGACCCGGCGACGCCGCTCCCACGTTCGTCGCCCTCAATCCGGGTGAACTTCCGAAACAGGAAGGGCAACCGCTCGGAGGGTATGCCCCTGCCCTCGTCGGCGACCGCGAACGCAACATGAAGGCCCTCCCGCACGGCGGACACCCTTATGGCCGACGACTCCGGCGAGTGCCTGGCCGCGTTGGACAGCAGGTTGCCCAGGACCTGCACGATGCGCAGCCGGTCCGCCATGACCAGGGGCAGGTCGGGTCCGATCTCGATGGCGAGGTTGTTCCTGCCCCCTGAGCTGATGAAGGCGCTCCTTGCCCGGTCCACCAGCGCAGCCACCTCAGCAGGTTCCGGGGCGACCGGCAGCGTGCCCGTCTCGATGCGGGCCACGTCCAGCAGGTTGGCCACCAGTTCGTGCATGTGGTCGGCCTGCTCCTCGATGATGCGGAAGAACTGCCGCACCACTGCGGGGTCCATGTCGGTGGACGAACCCAGCACCGTTGCCGCAGAGCCCTTGATGGAGGTCAGCGGCCCCCGCAGCTCGTGGCTCACCATCCCCAGGAACTCGGCGCGCAGCCGCTCAAGCTCCTCCAGGGCCGTCATGTCCTGGAGGGTGACGACCACCGACTCCAGCTCGCCTTCCTCGGAGCGGATGGGCGTGGCATTGATGATGGTGGTGACGCTCCGCCCGTCGGGTACCTGCATCACGATCTCCTCGGCCCGCACCGTCTCCCCCGTGCTCAGCGCCTGCGCTATCGGGAACTCTTGCAGTGAAATCTCCCGCCCGTCGGCTCGCCGGTAGGTCAGCGTCTGAAGCAGCTCCTCCGCCGACTGGTCCGGGTTGCGCAGGCCGTCGACGATCCTCCTCCCCTCCCGGTTGAGCGACGAAGGGGCTCCGGTCTTCGCATCGAAGACCACCACGCCCACGGGGCAGGTGTTGACGAGGGTCTCCAGGTCGGCCCTGGCCCGCTGCTCCTCCCTGTGCCTGCGGGCGTTGGTAATGGCCATCGCAGCCTGGGACGCGAACATCAGCAGCGTGTCCTCGTCCTCCTGGGTGAACTCAAAGCCCCCCTCCTTGTCCGATAGATAGAGGTTGCCGATGTGTCGCCCCCTGTGACGGATGGGCGCGCCCAGGAAGCCCTGCACCGGCCCCAGGGGAGGGCCGATCTCCGGCAGACCCAGCGCCGTCGTGTGGGCGGAGAAGTCGGAGACCCTGAGCGGTTCGGGAAGGCTGCTCAGGTGGGCGAAGAACTCCGGTCCCCCCGGCAGGTCCACGAATCTCTGGTGGTCTTCGGGGGCCATCCCGGAGGTGATGAAGGCTTGCAGAACGCCGTCCTCGTCGAGGGCGGTAAGGCCGCTGATCCTCGCGCCGGTGAGGGAGCGAGCTGCGTCCACCACCTCTTGCAGGACGGTATCGAGGTCCAGGTCCTCGGTGATGCGGACGCCCGCCTCACTCAGTCCGGAGAGGCGGTTCCGCAGGGTTTCAATCTCCCGTTTCAGGCCGTCTGCTGGCTCCAATGCGCCACCTCGCTTGTGCTGCTGAAGACCCCATACTCCCACCCTCATTGACCGGCTGGAATGGGGACAACTGGGGCAATTATAGCATTTTGGTCGAAAGTTGATAAGACATTACGGAAAACACGTCGAAAGTTGATAGCGAGTTGATACGCGTGCGGTATAGTGGGGAGTGACTTTGCCCGATTGAGGGAGATATTCACTTGGCGTTCGAATGGGGACAACCTACGCTTGAGACGCCGCGCTCACTGGCTGCGAAGGCCGCAGTGACGACCGTGGCCGAGGTGTCCTCCGCCCACGACGTTTTCGCACAAGTGCCCCCCCCCCCCGATTTTCATCACCCGCCCGTAGCCGGGCCGCTCTACTCCCTTTCAACCCCGCTCTACACCGCTGCGCCGCCGCACGCGCGCAACTCCCGTGGGCTGTCCGCCCGTCTTCCGGACAGCAAAGAACCCTGAGACGAAAGGGAGCATGAACGCCCGTCCTGCTAACCGACGACTGATCTCGCGAGCCGCGCTAGTCCTGCTGGCTCTTGTGGCGCTTGCCATCCTCTTCGGCGGCGCTCCGACCGCATCTGCTGACGACCCGCCGCAGGTTCCCAGCGCCGATCCGCCGGAGGCTCCCCACCGCCTACGGGTCTCTCCCGGCGGGAGCGGGGAGTTGGCTGCCTCCTGGAGAGCGCCCCATGACGACGGCGGTTCGCCAATCATCGGGTACAAGGTGCAGTGGAAGTCCGGTTCCGAGCACTATGACGACTCGGCCTCATCGACCCGTCAGGCGGTGATTACGGACCCTAACCGACTTGGGCACACCATCAGGGGCCTGAGTAACGGAACAGAGTACACCGTGCGGGTCATCGCCACCAACAGCGTTGGCGACGGCCCACCGTCCCTTGAGGAATCGGCCACGACGCATCCGGAGCCCGGAGATGAACCGGACGGCTCAAGGGGAGGCTACGGCGGGGACGGGGTTTACACCTGGCGGGACGGCGACAGGGTGATGAGGGTACGGCTTGAGCCGGATGAAGACCCGCAGAGGTACGGCGGCGGCGAAGGCGAACCGGTCTTTCGCTCAGATTCGGGCGGCGGCGTGATGACCCTCCCCGGCGGCGTACTTCTGGTGTTGGACCCCTCATGGACCGGCTCGGAAGTAAAGCGATTCTTTTCCGGCAACGGGATCAAGGCCAGCAGGGTTACCGAGTTGGGCTTTGCAGAGAACGCCTACTTCGTCGAAACCGAGCCGGGATTCCCGTCCCTCCAGTTGGCAAACACCCTGGCCGGCGAGGAGGGGGTCGTCATATCGAGTCCCAACTGGACGACTGAGGTAACCACTGACGATGGGGATGAAAATGAGGACCCGGTGGAGGATCCCGGCGACACCATCGGGACAGCCATCGACCTGACGCTGGATACCAAAGTAAACGCTACCATCTCATCCTACGAAGACCTGGACTACTACAGGTTTCAACTCGTTGAGTCTACGGTGATCTGGATACATGCCAGCCTCTCTTCGTTCACGGTGCTTGACACCGATGGCGAGGAGGTGCTGCCAGAGGGGAACGACGGAGGCTTTCGCCGCGGAAAAAGTATTAGAAGATTGGGCGCGGGAGTCTACTACCTCAAGTTCTCCCATCGGACGTCGTGCTCTACAGAAGATATCAATTGCTTGGGGCCATACTATGTTCAGGTCAATGCCATTTCGGACCAAGGCGACACAATCGAGTCGGCGACGCTCCTCAATGTGTCGCCCGGCTACGACATAGCCGATTCGTGGAACCCCGCCTACTCCACGGTTGGAGACTTGCCTTCCGAATCAGACGTGGACTTCTTCAAGGTGGAACTGGATGCCGCCACCGAAGTGGTGATCCGGGTTGATGCCCAGTTAGTACTTGATTGGTTTGGGTTCCATAACACGGTTAGTCTCGCCGTATTTGACAAGGACGGCAACCCGCTCCATCCACCAGGTGTGGGGATGTCCTGGAATGGGGATCGTTCATACAGCCTGAACGCGGGCACTTACTACTTCCGCCTAGCTCGACTTATCCAAGACTGGACATCCGACAAAATGTGGTACTACCACGTCTGGTTCTACGAGAACCTGGAATACACGAAGTTCATCGAGGATTGCACCGGCATCGAGACCCCTTTCGGAGACCCACTCTCAGGTTGCCAGACCCATCTGGGAAGCTCGGAGACCGGGGACCTGGGCATCAACGTTCAGGATGTATGGGAGACAAACAAGGGGGAGGGGATCTACGTCGCCGTAGTCGACAGGGAAGTCGACTACGACCACGAAGACTTGCGCGACAACATAAACCGGACCCTCAGCCATGACTACATCGAGGAGGACCAGCTAGTCTTACGACTAACCGGCCATGGCACATCCGTGGCGGGCCTCATCGCGGCGAGGGACAACGAACTGGGAGTACGCGGCGTTGCGCCCAGAGCGACGATTGTCGGCTACAACTATCTGGAAAATGGAACCCTGCTTAACAGAGCTGATGCCCTGACGCGAAATATGGACTTGGTGGCCGTATCCAACGCCAGCTTTGGTAAGACAGGCACGGGGCATCCCAGGCCCGTCTCCCAGACCTATACCATGGCCCTGGAGACCGGGGTTAGTCAAGGATTCGGCGGCAAGGGAACATTTTACGTTCACTCCGCAGGCAATTCCCACTCGTACACCAGCCACGTGAACCTCAGAGAGCAAAAGAACTTCTACGCGGTGACTACGGTCTGCTCCGTGGAATCGGACGGGACAAGAGCCGATTACTCGGAGACGGGATATGCCCTCTGGGTGTGTGCTCCCATAGCGAAGGTTACCACCGAAAACTGGAACAGATATAGCGATGATTTCGGCGGCACCTCCTCGGCCGCTCCCCTTGTGTCCGGCGTGGCCGCGCTCATACGGAGCGCTCATCCAAGTCTCACCTGGCGGGATGTGAAGCTCATACTAGCGGCGTCGGCGCAGCACAACGACCCGGACAACGCTAGTCGGAGAGAGGGTGCACTAGAGTACAACTCCGTGACCGAGCGGTATTTCTACAACCCCGAGTACGGCTTTGGCGTGATTGACGCCGAGGCTGCCCTGGACTTGGCGGAATCCTGGACAAACCTTCCGCCCATGAAGTCGACCGGCGCCGACTCCGGCGAGATCGACCTTACCATCCCAGACCTAACGGAGGACGGGGATTCCACCACGGTAACCAGGGAATTGTTTCTCAACTCTGACGTGGGCTTCACGGAGTTCGTGGAGGTCACCATCGACTTCCACCACCCGGCCTTCAGGGACCTGGATATAGAAATCGAGTCGCCAAGCGGAACCTTTTCCAAGCTGACCGTGCCAAGCGAGAAGAACGGCCTCCGCAGGTCTGAACTGTATAGCACGTTTCGCTTCGGGTCGGCAGCCCACCTGGGAGAAGACCCATCGGGCGTATGGACGCTGCGAGTGACCGACCACTTCGAGGAATTGGAGATAACGAGCCGGCCTGCGGGGTGGAGCCTCGGCAAGATCAAGGGATGGAGCATCAAGGTCTATGGGCACGGGCTGGGAGTTGCCCCCCCAAGCATCCTGATATTGCCCCAGGACCAAGACTGGCACGACGTGCCCGAGTCAGCCGCACCCAGCTCCCCGCAAGACTTGGTGGTCATCCCAGGGGATGGACGGCTCACTGTCAAATGGCTGCCTTCGGACGAGGAAGACAGCCCCCCGGTCACGGCCTACAAGGTTCAGTGGAAGCGGGGCGCGCAGGGATGGGACACCCCCGGTGATGTGTTCGAGGGGACGGTTACTCACCTGGCCAACCTAGTGACCGGTGGAGGCGAGTACGCAGTCCAGGTTCCGGCGTTGACCAACGGTGTTGCATACACAGTGCGGGTGATTGCAGTCACCAGCACCGGCGACAGCCGGCTCGGAGAAATCAGGCGGGTGATACCGGGAATCCCAGGGGTTGCCGCAATATTGCAGGAACTCTGCGACCGCACTGAGCAGGTGCGGGATGCGGTCATGGCCAGGAAGTCGTACATCGGCGACTGCTCGATAGTTACCAACCTCCATTTGGAGACTGTGAGGGGCCTTGATTTGGAGGATTCGGGGATTGAGGCGCTGCTGGCCGAAGACTTCCGGGGACTCTCCAACCTGGAATGGCTGGCCTTATCCGCCAACGACCTGAGCGAGTTGCCGGAGGGTGTGTTCGACGATCTCTCCAGCCTGGAACGGCTGACCTTGAGCTCCAACGACCTGAGCGCCCTGCCGGAGGGTGTATTCAACGATCTCTCCAGCTTGGAAATCCTGACCTTGTACAGCAACGACCTGAGCGCCTTGCCGGAGGGTGTGTTCGACGACCTCACCAACCTGGAACGGCTGGACTTGTCCGGCAATGACTTCAGCGCCTTGCCGGAGGGTGTGTTCGACGACCTCACCAACCTGAAACAGTTGTCATTGTCCGGCAACGACCTGAGCGAGTGGCCGGAGAGTGTGTTCAACGATCTCTCCAGCCTGGAATGGCTGAGCTTGCACGGCAACGACCTGAGCGAGTTGCCGGAAGGCGCGCTCGACGGCCTCACCAACATGGAACGTCTGTTTTTGTACCAGAACGCTCTGAGCAAGTTGCCGGAGGGTGTATTCGACAAGCTCTCCAATCTACGTGTTCTGTATCTATGGGGGAACGACCTGAGCGCCCTGCCGGAGGGTGTGTTCGACGATCTTACCAACCTGGAATCGCTGGCATTGGGCGCCAACGACCTGAGCGCCCTGCCGGAGGGTGTGTTTGACGACCTCTCCAGCCTGGAATTGCTGACCTTGGCCCGCAACGGCCTGAGCGCCCTGCCGGAGGGTGTGTTCGACGACCTCTCCAGCCTGGAATCGCTGACCTTGGACGGCAACGACCTGAGCGCCCTGCCGGAGGGTGTGTTCGACGATCTTACCAACCTGGAATCGCTGGCATTGGGCGCCAACGACCTGAGCGGGTTGCCGGACGACCTATTTGATGGCCTGTCCGGCATACGACAGTTGGAGTTGCACGATAACCCTGGAGCCCCCTTTACCTTCACAGCAGAACTGTCGCAGGTTGCCGCCGTGGCCGTGGTGATCGAACTCGCCCAGGCAGTGCCGTTTGATATGGTGGTTACCCTATCAGCCCAAGGCGGCTTACTGTCCACAAGCACCGTTACTGTTGACGCGGGCACTTCCCGTAGCGAACAAATCAGGGTCACCCCGGATGACGAAGGACCGGTTACGCTCACGCTAGTATCCGCTGCCTTCCAGTCCTCCGCTCCTGCCGGCGGACTTAATTTCCAATTCGAAGGGATTGAAGCCGTCCTGGGCCAGCCATTGACTCTGCGGGACGCAAAAGGCGACAACACACCGGCCACGGGCCTGCCCACCATTGTTGGAACAACCCGGATGGGCGAGACGCTAACGGCGCATACCTCGGGCATTCACGATGCAGACGGGTTGACCGGGGCGACCTTCAGCTACCAGTGGATTGTCAACGATACGAACGCGGACACGGAGATTCAAGGCGCGACCGCATCCAGCTACACCCTGGTCTCCGCCGACGAGAGGAAGATGATCAAGGTCACGGTGACCTTCATCGACAACGGCTTTAACGAGGAGTCGCTGACCAGCGAGCCGACGGCTACGGTATCCCCCCCGAAGTACACCAAAGTTCCAGATACGCCGGACACCCCCACCGGCACGGCGGTCTTTATCGGCGGCGTGGACCTGGAGTGGAACGAGGTGCCGGAGGCGGAGTCCTATGAGGTCCAGTCGTTCCGTAACGGCCAGTGGATTGACCTGCCGGGAGACGGCGTTGAGATCGCCTTCTACGGCGCCGGGGCTATCATCAGCCAACTGAATCACGAGGGTGCGTCGTATTGGTTCCGGGTGCGGGCCGGAAACCCGCTCGGTTACTCGGAATGGTCCGACTATCACTGGATGGAACCCACCTACACCCACGATTCAGGTAAGCAGGTCCGGCCCGGCAACGTCTCTCCGACAGGTGTGCCCACAATCGTCGGGACTGCTCACGTGGGAGAGACCTTGACGGCATCCGCTTCGGCTATCGAGGACGCGAACGGCCTGGGACGGGTGAAGTTCAGCTACCAGTGGGTCTCCTACAACGGGACTACAGACACAGACATCCGGCGAGCGACAGACGCCGCCTACACCCTGACAACCGCAGACCAGGGTAAGACCATCAAGGTACGGGTGTCTTTCACCGACAGGGGCGGCTACGCAGAGTCGCTCACCAGCGCCGAGTCTCAGGCGGTGACCAACAACGACTCGGCGTCCAACACCCCCGCAACCGGCCTTCCCACCATCAGCGGAACGGCGCAGGTGGGCAAGACGTTGACCGCGGACACCTCCGGTATCGACGACGCTGACGGCCTGGACAACGTGGCTTTCAGCTTCCAGTGGCTTGCCGACGACGTGGACATCACGGGCGCAACGAGCGACACCTACACCCTGGTCGAAGCCGACTTTGACAAGGCCGTCAAGGTGCGGGTGATCTTCAACGACGACGACGCTAACGAGGAGACGCTGACCAGCGAACCGACAGCGGCGGTTGCGGCCAAGCCCAACAGTCCGGCCACCGGAGCGCCGACCATCAGCGGCACGGTACGGGTGGGCGAGATCCTGACCGCGCACACGTCGGACATCGCCGACCCCGATGGCTTGAACAACGTGGAATACAACTTCAATTGGGGCGCCGGGGACTATCTTCGGGTCATGGGCGATTACAACACTTACAGGGTTCAGGCCCGCGATGTGGGGTTGACTATCAAGGTGTGGGTGGGCTTCACGGACGAAGAGGGCAACTTAGAGATACTTACCAGCGCAGACACCGTGGCAGTCGTGGCAACGACGCCGGCTGCGCCGCAACATCTCAACGTCTCCCACCACGGTACCGGGGCGCTGGACCTGTCATGGGAAGCGCCCATTGCGGACTGGATGGGCGAGATTGACGGAAAGGGAACACACGGAGACGGCGGCTCACCCATCACCGGGTACAAAGTCCAGTGGAAGTCAGGCTCCGAGGACTACGACGGAAGCGCCGGTTCAACCCGGCAGGCGGAGATCACCGACCCGGCAAGCCGGACCCACACCATCACCGGACTGACCGACGGCGTGGAGTACGCGGTCAGGGTCATCGCCGTCAACGACATCGGCGACGGCCCGCCGTCGGACGAGGCGACGGGAACGCCCAGGGAGACCACCCCGCCGGAGCTTGCTACGGCAACGGTGGATGGGCCGACACTAACCCTGACCTACGACGAGGACCTGGACGAGAACTCAGAACCTTCGTCAGACGCCTTCTCGGTAGCCGTCGGCGGCACGGGCCGGGCGGTTGACGGCGTGTCGGTGTCCGGCAGTTCGGTGATACTGACTCTGGGGTCGGCGGTGGCGTCCGGGGCGACGGTGACGGTGACGGTGAGCTACGCTGTGCCGACGGATGCCGCCGCTCCCCGAATCCAGGACGAGGCGGGCAATCCTGCCGCGTCCTTCAGCGACCAGGACGTGGAGAACAACACTCCCCCGCCAGCCAACACTCCGGCCACGGGAGCGCCGACCATCAGCGGGACGGCCCAGGTGGGCGAGACGCTGACGGTTGACACCTCCGGCATCGACGACGAAGACGGGTTGGCCAACGTATCGTTCAGCTACCAGTGGCTTGCCGACGACACGGAGATCGCGGGCGCAACGGACCCCACCTACACCCTGGTAGATGCCGACGCTGGCCTGACCATCAAGGTCAAGGTGTCGTTCTTTGACGACAAGAACAACCCGGAGACGCTGACCAGCGCGGCGACGGCTGCGGTGGACCCGGACCCGGGTCCGATCACTGGATTCACCGTGGTGGACACCTCCGACCAGTCGGTCGAAGGCGCCCTGGCTGACGGCGGCACCCTGGCTCTCGACGACCCGGACGGCGGCAGCTTCGGTATCCGGGCCGACCTGGAGTCCGGCGCGACCATCGGCAGCATGCGTCTGCAACTCACCGGGGAAAAGACCCATGACCAGACGGAAAACATCGCGCCGTACTCGTTGTACGGTGACAGTGGCGGCAACCTGAGCGGCGAGTCGCTGCCCGTTGGCGAGTACACCCTGACGGCGACCGCCTACTCCGAGGCGCGCCTGGGCGGTAACGTCCTGGGAGCCCTGAAGGTTTCGTTCACGGTGACCGGACCCGCAACACAGCAGACCAACACTCCAGCCACCGGCCTTCCCACCATCAGCGGAACGGCGCAGGTGGGGAAGACGCTGACGGCATCCGCCTCAGACATTGACGACGCAGACGGCATCGGCAACGCCACCTTCTCCTACCAGTGGATTGCCGGAACCACCGACATCCCCGGGGCAACGGGGTCCACCTACGCGCCGTTAGTGGCCGACCTGGGCAAGACTATCAAGGTCCGGGTCAGCTTCGACGACGACCAAAACAACTTCGAATCCCTGACCAGCGCGGCGACGGCAGCGGTTGCGGCGAAGCCCAACACTCCCGCCACCGGAGCACCCACCATCAGCGGCACGGCCCGAGTGGGCGAGACGTTGAGGGCGGACATCTCCGGCATAGCCGATGTGGACGGGATGAGCGGGGCGGTGTTCAGCTACCAGTGGCTCGCCAACGAAGTGAACATCGACACGGACATCGCGGGCGCAACGGACCCCACCTACACCCTGGTGGCCGACGACCTGGGCAAGACCATCAAGGTCCGGGTGTCCTTCATGGACGGGGCCAGCAATGTAGAGACGCTGACCAGCGAGGCCACCGCTACCGTAGTCACGCCGCTGACGGCCGAGTTCCAGGACGCGCCGGTCGACCACCCGGGAACGGGCGTTTTCACTTTCGTCATCGCCTTCAGCGAGCCCATCTCCATCAGCTACGCCACATTGCGGGACGACTCCCTGGAAGTTACCAACGGCTCGGCTACCAAGGCCAAGCGGGAGAATGGTCAGAGCGACCTGTGGGAGATAACGGTCGAGCCGGACTCAGACGCCGACGTGACCGTCGTCCTGCCTATCACCGAGGACTGCACGGCACAAGATGCCGTTTGCACCAGGGACGGCACGAAACTCTCCAACCGGTCTGAGCTGACCGTTCCGGGTCCGGCTGCTGCCAACTCTCCGGCCACGGGGGCGCCCAGCATCAGTGGAACAGCGCAGGTGGGCGAGACGCTGACTGTGGACACGTCGGGCATTGACGACGCCGACGGGATGAGCGGTGCGGTGTTCAGCTACCAGTGGCTCGCCAACGGCGTAGATATCGCAGGCGCAACAAGCGACACCTACACCCCGGTTGCCGACGACGTTGGCAAGGCCGTCAAGGTGCGGGTGATCTTCAACGACGACGACAATAACGAGGAGACGCTGACCAGCCCAGCGACGGCGGCGGTTGCAGCCGAAACAGCGGCGCCTGATGCTCCGCGGAGCCTGAACGTCTCCCCGGACGACACCGGCACGCTGGACGTGTCCTGGGAAGCCCCAGCCAGCGACGGCGGCTCGGCCATCACCGGCTACAAGGTGCAGTGGAAGTCAGGCTCCGAGGACTACGACGGAAGCGCCGGTTCAACCCGGCAGGCGGAGATCTCCGACCCGGCAAGCCGGACCCACACCATCACCGGACTGACCGACGGCGTGGAGTACGCGGTCAGGGTCATCGCCGTCAACGACGTCGGCGACGGGCCGCCGTCGGACGAGGCGATGGGAACGCCCAGGGAGACCACCCCGCCGGAGCTTGCTACGGCAACGGTAGACGGGCCGACGCTGACCCTGACATACGATAAGGACCTGGACGAGAACTCAGAACCTTCGTCAGACCCCTTCTCGGTAACTGTCGGCGGCACGGGCCGGGCGGTTGACGGGGTGTCGGTGTCCGGCAGTTCGGTGATACTGACTCTGGGGTCGGCAGTGGCGTCCGGGGCGACGGTGACGGTGAGCTACACCGTGCCGACGGATGCCGCCGCCTCCCGCATTCTGGATGAGACGGGCAACGCTGCGGCCTCCTTTAACGGCGAGCCGGTAGCGAACAACACTCCCCCGCCGGTCAACACTCCGGCCACCGGAGCGCCCACCATCAGCGGGACGGCCCAGGTGGGGAAGACGCTGACGGCATCCACCTCTGCCATTGACGACGCCGACGGGCTGGACAACGTAGGTTACAGCTACCAGTGGCTCGCCAACGGCGCGGACATCGCGGGCGCAACCAGTTCCAGCTACACGCTGGTGGAAGCCGACAAGGGCAAGACCATCCAGGTGAAAGTGTCGTTCAGAGACGACAAGAATAACCCGGAGACGCTGACCAGCGCGGCTACGGCGGCGGTGGAGCCGAGGCCGAACAGCCCTGCCACCGGAGCGCCCAGCATCAGCGGGACGGTCCGGGTGGGCGAGACCCTGACGGCGGAAACCTCGGCCATCGACGACGCCGATGGTATGAGCGGCGCGGTGTTCAGCTACCAGTGGCTTGCCGACGATGCGGACATCGCGGGCGCGACAAGCGACACCTACACCCTGGTAGAAACCGACGTTGGCAAGGCCATCAAGGTGAAGGTGTCGTTCAGAGACGACAGGAACCACCAGGAATCCCTGACCAGTGCTGCGACGGCGGCGGTGGAGCCGAGGCCCAACTCTCCCGCCACGGGAGCGCCCACCATCAGCGGGACGGTCCGGGTGGGCGAGACCCTGACGGCGGAAACCTCGGCCATCGCCGACGCCGACGGGATGAGCGGCGCGGTCTTCATCTACCAGTGGCTTGCCAACGATGCGGAGATCACGGGCGCAACGGGCGACACCTACACCCCGGTTGCCGACGACGTTGGCAAGGCCATCCAGGTGAAGGTGTCGTTCAGAGACGACAGGAACCACCAGGAATCCCTGACCAGCGCGGCGACGGCGGCGGTGGAAGCGGCGGCGGATGACTCCTCCATCTGGTCGGCGACACTGACGGTGGGCAGCATCGCCGGTTTTCGCGGTTTCTGGAAGGACGTTGGGATGGGAGAGCTCACGTCGGAGGTCTTTACGCTGGACGGCGTTGACTACACGGTCAAAGTATTGTCTGACACCAACGGGCTGCAGTTCGACCTGACATTGGACAAGGCCCTTCCGGTCGGCTTCACATTGCAGGTGGGCGCGACCACTCTCAGCTCGCAAGACGCCAGCATCCGTGAATACTCCTCCGGCGCCACCCAATACGGGTGGGCGAACCAGGGAGTGATCCTGGCGGATGTGGACACCGTGGAGGTCAGCCTCACCCTGGCCGAGTGACCTGCCGCCGGGCCGTCGGCGCGGACAACCAAAGAGAGCCTCACAGATGGATACGTCCGGGCGGGGGCAGCCGCCTCGCCCAGACCGGGACTCTCTTGGGCATGGGGAGCGGACGGAAAGCGGCGGGATCGCAAGCGCTGTTCCGTCCTCTGCGCGGTTGCCACACGGCCCAGAGGCTCCCGTAGGAGGACGCCCAGCGTACACCTTTGAAGGACCGGCTCGATGCCGAGACAGCGCATACACCACAGCAGAAAACCCCCCGGCTTCCCCAAGGACTTTCCCGAGCGCCTGGTGCGGTTCAAGGAGGAGTCCGACCTGCCGTGGGCGGAGATACACCGACGTCTCGACGTCCATCCCGAGACCGTGAGGCGCTGGAGGGAGAAGGACGTGCTGCCCAACACGCGGAACTACGCGGCGCTCCTGCAAGTGGCGGACTCACTGGGCCTGGGCCACCTGTTCAGCGACTGAGTAGAACGCGGCCCGCATGGGCTGAGACATCGCAAGGCCGTCATGCGGCGAGTCCTCAACGTCAGACCCGCATTGCATTCCGGTGACGGCTTCGCCATCATTGAGACGTCCCCCGCGCCGGTCCCGCAACGGTATCGAGCAGGCGGGGAGACGAACCCAGGTCCGGGCCGCCGCTCGGAGTTTGGCTCGTCCCAGGCGACCGTTCCCGCGACAGGGGAACCGCCCGGTAGGAGAACGCCAGGACATGCAGGAGGAGCGTCATGAACGAGGAGCATGACGGGACGGACCAGGGGAATCCATCGGAAGAAGAGTACGAGAGGTTCCGCAGGATGATGGACGGCGTGGGCCGCGAGGGCATCCGGCGCATGGTCGAGCATCTGACGGAGAGGATCGAGGCAAACCCCCGCGACGCCGAAGCCCTGGGCGGCAGGGGGCTGGCGTACGGCGAGCTGGGGGAGCACCGCCAAGCCGCCGAGGACTACGGCAAAATCATCGCCCTGGACCCCGGCAACGCGGGCGCCCACCTCGGCAGGGCGCGCGCCTATGGCAGGCTGGAGGAGCACCGGCTGGCGGTGGAGGACTACGACGCCGCCATCCTCCTGGCCCCAGGCGACGCCGTGGCGCACTACAGCCGGGGGGCGTGCAAGGCGGAGCTGGGCGACCTGGCCGGGGCGATGAGCGACTTCGACGTGGCCGTCACCATGGCCCCCGGCGACGCCGACGCCCACTACAACCGGGGGTTGACCCACGTGGCGATGGGCAAACGCCACCGGGCGGTGAAGGACCTGAGCAGGGCCATAGACTTGAACCCCAACCTCGCCGACGCCCACTACCACCGGGGCATGGCCTACCGCGACATGGGCCGGATGGACAGGGCGGTCAGGGACTTCGACGCCGCCGTCGAGATCGAAGAGCGGTACGGCCTCGCCTTCTACGCCAGGGGAATCACCAACGTCAACCTGGGAGCACACGAGGCCGCGCTCGGCGACTTCGACGCCGTGCTGGGGCTCGACCCCGACAACGCCCCGGCGCTCCGGGGCAGGGGCATTGCCCTGGGCAGCCTGGGCCGTTTCGACGAGGCGGTCGGGGACTTCGGCCGGTCCCTGGAGTTGGACCCCGGCAACGCCGAGGCCCTCGCTGCCCGGGGGCTGGCCCACAGCAGCCTGGAGCAATACGAGCTGGCTATAGAGGACTACGGCAGGGTCCTGGACATCGACCCCCGGAACAGGGACGTCCTCTACAGCCGGGGGATCGCCCGGATGTACGCGGCGCGGTTCGAGAGCGCCATCGAGGACTTCGAGGCCATCCTCGGCATCGAGCCGGGGCACGCCGCGGCGCGGGGGGCGAGGGGGTTGGCCCGCGAGACGCTGGAGATGCGGGGCGGCGCGGGCGAGGGACAGGCGGCGCGGTAGCGCCGCCGCGCGGACGTGAGCGCCCGCTGCCCCCACTTCAGGGATGTCGAAGACGGGCGGTGATTTCGGGCAACAAAAAAAGGCGGCATACATGGGAAGCAGGGGGAGGCCATCGCCGCAATGACGACGGCCTTCCCCCTGAGCGACGGCCCGGTGTCTTGCGCCGGGCCGTCGCTCACGCCTCGCTAGGCGGCTGCCGGCTCCGGCTGCTTGAGCATGGCGGAGTAGCCGGGCATCAGGACGGGCGTCATCGACAACCGGCCCGCGCCGTCGTACCCGGCGCGGTAGGCGTACTCCGCCTTCGCGCCCCAGGGCACACGGCCGCCGACCCGGACGGCGGGGTCTCCGGACCTGCCGCGGCGCCCAGGCCCGCCCGCGCCGTGCACCACCATCCCGCTCCGCTCGCCCTTCCGCCAGCCCAGCACCTTCACCTCGGCGGGCATGACACGCTCCTCCGACTTCGCGCGACGGAACAGCACGGCGTGCAGCCTCTTCAGCACGCCCGCCGACGGAGTGGACTTGCCGTTCATGATCTGGGAGAGGTACGAGGAGCTGATGCCCGCTCGCCGTGCGACCTCGTTCTGGCTGAACCCGTGAGCGTCCATGCGGTCCCACACGGCCTTCGTGTCGACGCAGGCAAGCTGCGCGGACGCGACCGTCGCCTCGGCCTCCAGCGCCGCCTCTACCAGCGCCTGGACCCTCACGCCCATGCCCCTGCGGCCGCGGGACACCTCCGACATGTAGCTGGCGGACACGCCGACCCGCTCGGCAAGCTCCCGCATGGTCATGCCCAGGGCGCGGGCGCGCTCCCGGACGTAGCTGCTCTGCCCGCTCACCACGCTCGCCGGGCGGTTGGCGCACTGTGCGGGAGCGATCTTCGCCGGGGCCTTGAGCGCCGACTCGATCCGGGTCTGGACCTTGACGCCCATGTTGACGCGGCCACGGGCCACCCCCGACATGTATCCGTAGGACACCCCGGCGCGGTCGGCCAGGTCCCGCATGGTCATTCCCATCTCGCGGGCGCGCTCCCTGATGAAGCTGCTCTCGCCGGCCACGACGCCGCCCTGGCGGTAGACGGTCCCCTGGCCGGGGACCTCTCCCAGGACCGCCGCGACCTTCTCCCGCATCTTGGGAGTCCACTGCCTGCCCCCGTTCGCAAACTGCGACAGGTATCCCGCACTCACGCCCATCAGGGCCGCGAGCTCCTTCATGGTGACCCCCCGCCGCCTCGCAGCAGCCCTCAGCTCGCTCTCCGCCGTCCTCGTTCCGGTTGCCATCGTTGCCGTCGTCATCGGTCCGTCCTCCTTCTGTTGTGTTGTGCGTTGCCTTTGACGTGCGCCCGCCTGCGGGCAAAGAAGAAGGGCCGCCTCGAACGAACGAGACGACCCTTGTGGATGGGGATGTGTTGTGAGAGCCGGAGGCCCCGCCGTCAGCGGCGATGGACCTCGTTGACGTGCATAGCCGCCTCCTTTCGGTTATTGACCCGCGCGGCATCCACGGCGGGAGTCATTGGTGATGGGGTTGACGCTGGACGCACTCCGCCCACGGTCGGATGCCGGACGCGGAAAACGGAGTGGGGTGTGAAGAAAGACGCAGCCCGGCCCAGGGTGATTCGTCGGGGAATCGACTCCGGGGGGCTGCTACTGAGGGGAGCGGCCGGCCTACGGTTCAGACGCAGGTCAGCGCATGGGAGAAAGACGCAGCTCGGCCCAGGGCGCAGAACGTCCGTGGGAGAGCCGGGAGACGTGAAGCGGCCAGCCTGCTTGCAACGGCAGACCGGCGCATGTCGACGCTGCGGCCCGGCTGCGTGTCAGCCATGCCGCAGGCGTGAGGAGCCGGTCGAAACGACAGACGCATTTCGACCAACTGGTGGAGGCCGGGGCGCAGGGTGCACTCCGTCCTTCGTGTCCAACGGCGAGAGCGATCACTCCCAACCGGCAGACTGGTTCCCAACGGAAGGAGCGATCAACCCCAACCGCCAGACCGGTGTCCAGCGGGAGAAGGGCTTATCACTCCAACCGCCGGACTGGGCCGAGGACGAAGGGCTAAGTCAACTCCGTCGTTTCGGTCCGCGCTACCTGCGAAGGACCAACGTCAACTCCGCTTCAGCAGCATTCCCTCGTGGGAGACTGGGGGAGAGCGAATCATCCTCCGGTCATGCCCGTGCAACAGGGATCACGCACCCAGGGTTTCTATGGTCGGAAACCTTGGAGAAAGCCAAACAGTGAGGCTAGTATCACCGCTCCGAGACCCGCAAAAGAGGGCCTGCGGCTCCCCTTTCGCAAACCGCCGCCAAATCGTTCACTAAAGTTGCCTGCAAACCCGCCGCACGCCCGGACAGGCTATCGCCACAAGAGTCCGAGGCTCAGCCTGTTCAGAAGCTCCCGCTTCTTCAGCGCTCTCCGCGTGTCGAAGAGCGCCGTCCTTCGCCAGTTGGTCTGCCCGTCGCGGTCGAACCCCCGCAGCGGCCGCTTCTCGGGCGGCAGCGTCATGCCGTGGTCTTCGAGCAACGTCAGCTCCACCGCCCGCAGGCGCTCCTCCTCCGCCAGCCACGCAAGCCCCTTCCCGTCGTTGGGGTGAGCGTCCTTCAGCCCCCGCCACTCGACGATCATCGCCCACGCATCGCCGAACACCTCCTCGTCGTCGGGGGCCGGCTCCAGGGTCACGAGGTCGGGGTACTCACGCCGCTCCGTGGGCCTCGACGGAGGCTTCCTTCCAGCGTCCGACGCACCTGCTTCCGCCTGGGAGGGACCGGCGCCGGCGTGACCGGCCCCGGTCCCCTGGGCTTCGCTGCTCTTCAGTGCTTCCACCCGGCCCTCGACGGCAGCCATTCGCCTGCGCAGCTCCTTGCCCAACTCGTCGTGGCCCTTTTCATGCGCCTCACGGCCCTTCTCCAGCGCCTCGACCCGGCTCTCCAGCTTATCGTTGCGCTCCCGCTGCCGGGCCGCAGCCGAGCCGACGCCCTCCTGCAACGCACGCTCCAGGGCCTGCCGCACCCGCCTCGACAGCTGCCCAGTCCTGGCGCACTCGGCCACCGTCCGCTGGTCCAGCTCCAGCACCCGCGCCGCGCCCTTGAAGCCCTTGTCCCGCACCAGCTCTTGCAGCAGCGTCATCAGCCGCATGTGGTGCATGTTCTCGATGTCCTTGCTGTCCTCGATGCCGTGTTCTGTCGTTTTCATGGCTCTTTTCTCCCTCGCAGTATCTCTCCTGAGCTAATGTCCGGCCCTTCCAGCGGCCTCTGACCACTGTTTTGGGGCACGTCATGCACCCCCACTTCAATCGCATTTTCCGGGGCCTAATGTCATTGGGACGCCGCTCCAACCGACCCGCCGATGTCATTCCCCACGTTTGGCGATGTCATTGCCGTCCGGAACGCCATCATTCGGAAAAGTGTTTCCTGTTTACGTCCTGTAGGGGGGTGATTTCCCCTGTATCAGCTACGAAATCACGACTCAGGCTGCTCTGCTACAAAACTGAAACTCCTGTACACCCCCAATACTGCACGAAAGGGGCCGAAAAAAAGAGGGCCTATAACCCCCCGCATCCCTGCGCAGGGTCACGGGGGAACGGCCCGTAACCCCCCGCATCCGTGCGCAGAGCTATGAGGGGTCTTATTTCCAGTTTCATTTGTTCACACTTTTCTGCGACTGACGCGGTCCGGTGAACCGCAGCAAACCGCAGGGAGGTGAACATCTTGGCGCTGAAATCGAAACCCAGGTCTATCAGGCGAATCCTGCCCCTTGTTTCCGCGCTGCTGTTAGCGGCGCTTCTGGCAATCCCCGCAAGCAACATGGCCCTGGCCCAGACGCCGCCCGGCAACGAGCTGACCCTGGTCAACGCCGACCGGGAGTTCGTGGAGCGAAAGGGCGGCGGCGAGTTCGTCGCCCGCCCAGTCTTCGACCGGGAGATCGCGGACCTCTTCTACGCGGTCAGGGACGCCGACACCGGCGACTGGATAAGCGCCATGTACCGGGTCAGCGGCGGAGAGAAGAAGCGAAGCGACGGCTGGGAATACTCGTGGGAGTACCCCGACCTCGACGAGCACCCCGACCTCGACCGCGACAGGGCGTACCTGCTGGTGATGCTGGCCGTCGCCGAGGACGGCAAGCGGGGCGAGTTCTACGCCGTCGTCCCCATCCACGAACCCGGACGCATCTGGGACAAGATCCTGTCCGCCCTCAACCCGGCGCGCTGGGCGAGGGCCTTCGCCGGCTGGATGATCGAGGGAGTCCACGGGACCCTCTGCGGAGTGGTTGAGCGGGCGTCCGGCGAGGACGCCGACAACTGCGGGGGCGGGTAGCCGATGAGCGACATTCTCACCGGCACCCCTCCCGACCTCACCTACGCCCACGAGCTGGTGCGCCAGGCGTGGATGGTCGTCTGGGCCATAACAACCGGCGCCCTGGTGGTCATCCTCGGCTGGATGGGCCTGAGCTTCATCGTGAGCGAGCACCTGGGCCGCCAGCAGACGGGCTGGCGGGAGATGGTGCCCCGGCTGGTGCTGGGCCTCGTGGCCGCCGCGTCTTCCCTGTGGTGGTGCGCCCTGGTCCTCGACGTGGCCGACGCCGTGTCCGGCTTCGTCGCCGTCTCGCTGAACGTGACGGCGGGCGACATGCTCCGCTCCACGCTCCGCACTCTGCTTACCGCCGTCAACGCCGGGAGCGTGGGCATGGCCCTGCTGCTGGCGGTCCTCTACCTGGTCTACGGCTTCTTCGTCCTCTACGTGATCGTGCAGATGGTGCTGCGCCTGGCCCTCATCGACATTCTCTTGGCCCTTGCCCCGATTGCCCTGGGGCTATGGATTCTGCCCCACACGGCGGGATGGGGCCGCCACTGGCTGCGCCTCTTCATGACGACGGTGTTCCAGCAGGCCATCCAGCTCATCGCGTTGGCGCTTGGGTTCGGCTTCCTGAAGGAGTTCGCGGGGATAGCGGCCTTCGAGCCGGTGCAGGACCTGATCTGGAAGCTCCTCATGTCCCTGGCCTTCGTCTACATGGCAACCCGCGTCCCGTCGATGCTCGGCAATCACGGCACCTTCGACTCCTGGCTCTCGATGCTCTACTTCGGCATGAACCTGCCCTCGTCGCTGGCGCGTTCGGCCCGGACCATCGGCTTGGTGGCGGGCGGCGCGGCGGGAGGGCCGGGAGGCATGGCGGTGGGAGCGATGGCGGCCAGCGCGGGCGTTTCGGCCGCCGCCAGCGGCCTCAGCTCGGCGGCTTCGATGGCGACCCCATCGGCTGGCGGGGGAGACGGCGGCGGCGAGCCCAGGAGCAGCGGCGAGTAGCCGCAATACCACGACGGAGGCGGAGAGATGTGCAGCTAAACGGAGCTTACGGACACCGACCGATAGAGACGAGCAAAGCACTCGAATCGAGAGAGGAGAAAGAAGGAATGGAACAGCTGACTCAGACCATATCGAACCTGGTGGGCATCCTGCTGGGCGTCGTGGGAGCGATAGGCGTCGGCTTCTTCATCTACGGCGCGTACCTGTACCTCACGGCCAGCGGAGCGCCCCACCAGATGGAGCGCGGCAAGAGCGCAATGATGACCGCCCTGGCGGGCATCGTCCTGGCCCTGGTCGCCTACGGCGTGGTGGAGCTGGTGATGAACGCCGTCGTGGACCCGGGAATCGACATCGACGACGTGCTGCCCGAACCCGAAGCGCCGGACGCACCCGCCGACAGCTAGGCGGACGTGAGAAGGGAGGAAAAAGACATGAGAGAACACGAGGTACCGACTCACGTTCAGGCCGAGGACAGGGTGCTATTGGGGTTCACCTTCCCGCAGGTCGTTGCGGTGGTGGCCGTGTGCGCCCTGTCCTACGGGGCCTACCGCTACGCCCCCGTAGGCCCGTCCGAGGTGCGCATGGCCCTGGCAGTCCTCTTCGGACTGGTGGGGGTGGCGATGGTCGTGGGGAAGATAGGCGGTCGGCGGCTGCCCCTGGTGGCCGCCGACCTGCTGAAGTACCGGCTGGGGGCGCGGCTCTACGCCGGGCCGGTGTCCCAGCTGGTGCGGGCCGAGCCGCCCGCGCCGGCGCAGCCGGTGAAGAGCGGCCCCGGCCCCGTGAGCCTGATGGCGAAACGCGCCGGACGCGGGCTGGGAAGGTTGCGCAAGAACAGGAAGACCCGCAAGAACACGGAGCGCCGCAACGGGCGCATGCGCTGGTTCGGCAAGCGCAGGGGGAAGGACGGGGGGAACCACCACGGCCAAGAGCACAGGGCCGAGACGCTGGAGACGAGGAATCGGAAGCCCCGCATGGGCTGGATTCCGGTCGTGGCCCTGGCCGTCCTGATGGCGGCTGTCGTGGCCGTCCCGCAGTCGGCCCTGGCCGACGACCACGAGCCCTGGCGGGACGAGATCGACTTCGAGGTCGAGGAACCCGTCCCCGGACGGAGGATATTCGTCGAGGCCCTCACCGTCTCCGGCGACCGGGCCGCCGTCACGCTGAGGGCGGCAACGGACATAGACATCCGGGTGCGGGCCTTCGGCGGGCCGGAGGGCGCGTCGCTCCGCTTCTGGGGCTCGGCAACCCTGGCCCAGGGGGAGCGCATCGACTACTCGCTCCCCCTCCACGGTCCCGCGCCGTCCTTCACCGTGTCCTGGGAGGACACCCTCGGCCAGGCCGGGGCGCTGACCTTCGAGGAAGCACAGCTTCCCTTCCCCCTGCCGGTCGTGGAGGGGGAGTTGTGCGACCTTCGCATGACCTCCCTGGGCTGGACGCCCGGAGCGGTCAGCGGCGTCATCGAGTCCGAGTGCGCCGCCGCCGTCGAGGAGGCCGTCGAGCTTCAGACGGTGGCCGGGCACGAGAGCGTCACCGAGACGGCCCTGAAGGACGCCCAGGTGACGGCGACCACGGGGACGCTCTCCGCCGCGACCGGCGCGTCGCGAACGAGTGAACCCTTCGTTCCCAACGGCGAGACGAGCTTCCGGCTCGGCGTGCCCGCAGGCGAGGCGATTCACGCCGTGAGCGTGGACGTGAGCCTGGAGGCGAGCCTGAGCATCCCCATCCCCCCGCTGACCGTGCTCACCCACCACCCGGAGCGGACGGAGCAGGTCACCAGGACCGTGCACCTCCATCGCCCGGGGGACAGCGACTCCGACAGTGAGACGGCGACGGCCACCTGCGAGGACGGCGCCACGGCGTCCGCCACCGCGACGGCCTACGCCTACGTCCCCAGCGCCACCATCGCCAAGGAGGTGACGGTGGAGGTCCTGCACAAGGAGCACGTCAAGGCCGAGACGGTGGAGCGAGAGCCGGTCACACGCACCCGCGAGGAGCGACTAAGCCTCGCGTCCGCCGTGGGATCGGACGACCCCTTCGCCGTCCTGGTCCTGCCGGAGCCGGAGCCGGAGGACCCGCCCGCAGAGCAGGAGCCCGCCGACGGGCTGCGCGGCTGGTTCGACCAATTGGGCTGGGAGTGGCCCTGGTGAGACGCGCCGCGACCCTGCTGATTCTCACCGGCGCGGCCCTCGTGTTCACGGGGGCTGCGCCGGAGGAGCACGACACGATGCTGGAGCAGTTCGACCGCGTGCTCACGGCGATGGCCTACGCCGCCTCCGGCCTCTGCCTGTTCGCCATCGTCTGGGCGGGATTCGTCCTGATGGCCGAGGGAGGCGAGGAGCGTGGCGGCGGCAGGGCCAAGGCCGCCGTCGTCATGGCGGTCGTCGGCCTCGTGCTGGTGCTGTCGGCCAAGGGCGTCGCCGCGCTGCTGAGCAGCGGCATCATCCCATCCTTTCCAACCCCATAGAGCAAAGGAAACGAGCGAATTGAAGAAGCTGATTGAACGAATCACAAGGCGAGGAACGGAGACCGCAACGAGAGAGACCGGCGCTTCGCAGGAGACGCCGGAAGAGAGGCTTCCGGCCAACCCGCAGAGCACTGAGGCAACGACTCCGGTCCCCAAGCCGCTCCCCGAGCTGCCCCTGTTCTTCATGCTGTCCCACCTGGACGACGACGGCCCGGTGCGCCTCGACGGGGTGAAGCTCGGCGTGTGCGAGGTGATGGGTCTCGAAATAGACGAGCCGAAGCTGGGAGCCTTCGCCGGGGCGCTCAACGCCCTGGACTTCCCCGCTCAGCTTCTCGTCCGCCAGCACCCGCCACGGTTGGCAGGGATGCGGGAGAAGCTGCAACAGGCCCAGCCGGACGACCTGCCCCCGCAGACGAGGGCCGCCGCCGAGTCCCTACGGCGTCTGTTGACCGACCTTGAGGCCCGCGACGGCATCCTCGACCGGCGCTTCTACGCCGTGTGCGAGGCGGCCCGCATCGACGATCTTCGCGGCCTGCTTGCACGGGCCGGGCTGTCCGTCCACCGGCTGAAGGGCAGGCAGCTCCGCATGTTCCTGGTGGCCGCAGCCCTTGGCGGCTCGCCATCCGAGTTCGACGAGGAGACGCCGGTCGAGGTGGAGATAGGCCGGCGCGACGTGCGCGTCGGAGACCGGCTGGTCCGCTCCCTTCACCTGGGCAAGTGGCCCCGCTCGCTGGCCCCCGGCTTCCTGCAAGGGCTCATGGCAGCGGGAGCGCCGATGGACCTGTCCGTCCACGTCGGCCCGATACCGGCTGAGCAGGCGGCGAGGACGCTGGAGTGGCAGAAGGTCCGCTTCGAGTCGGCCCAGTCCCTGTCCTTCAAGCGCGGCCGCACCATGTCCCCCGAGGCGGAGATCGCCCTGGAGGACATCACCCGGCTGAGGGACGAGGTGCAGCGGGGCAGGGAGAGGCTGTTTCATGCGTCCCTGTCCGTCACCCTCCACGCCAGGGACGAGGCGGCGCTCAAGGAGATGACCCAGCGGGCGAAGGCCCACTTCGCCGCCACGCTCGGCAAGCTGGACAACCTGGCCTTCCGCCAGCGCGAGGGCCTGTTGTCCACCCTGCCCCTGGGCCTGAACGCCGTCGCCGAGTGGCGGACGCTGGACACGTCCAGCATCGCCCGTCTCTTCCCCTTCTCGCCCCCGGACCTGGACACCCGCAGCGGCACCCTCTACGGCATCGACATGCGGGCCTGCTCCCCCGTGGTCTACGACCCCTGGGACGGCACCCACCTGAACGCCAACACCGCCGTCCTCGCAAGGTCCGGCAGCGGCAAATCCTTCGCCACCAAGCTGGGAGTATTGCGCGGCATCACTCGCGGCGTCACCGCCTACGTCATCGACCCCGAAGGCGAGTACGCGGACATGGCCCGCGCAGCGGGCGGCAGGGTGCTGTCCCCCGGCGTGCCCGGCGAGGGCATGAACCCCTTCGTCATCGAGCGGGGCGACTCCGAGGAGATGCTCCAGCGCATCGGCAGCCTGAGACGGCTCATCGAGGTGATGGTGGGCGAGAGCCTCGGCGCGGAGCGCAGGGCGTCGCTCGACCACGCCCTGGCGGGCTACTACGCCAAGCCCCGCGAGCGCACCGGCTTCCGAGACTTCTACAAGCACCTTCAGGAAGACGAGGCGGGAGACCCCGATCTGGCAAGGCTGCTGCGGCCCTTCGCCACCGGCAGCCTCCGCCACCTGCTCTCCGACGAGGGCGACGACCTGCTCGGCAACGAGGCCCTGGTCACGGTCTTCGACCTTCGATTGCTCGAACCGGAGCTGCGCCCCGCCGCCGCGATGGTCTGCACCGAGACGGTGTGGGCCGCGGCCGCCCAGGACCCCAAGCCCCGCCTGCTGGTCGTGGACGAGGTGTGGTCGATCATGCAGCACCCCGAGGGCGCGGCCTTCATGGTCAGCATGGCGAAGCGGGCGCGCAAGCACCGGCTCGGACTCCAGTTCATCACCCAGGACGTGCAGGACCTTCTCTCCGAGGACACGTCTAGGACCATCACCGGACACTCCGGCAGGGCGCTCCTCCAGAACGCCGCCTTCAAGCTGCTTCTCCAGCAGGACGCCGCCGCCATAAGCACCGTTGGCGACGCCTTCGACCTGCCCGAAGACCTTCAGCGCTGGCTGCTGTCCTGCCCCAGGGGAGACGGCCTGCTGCTGGCGAAGGGACACCGCTTCCCCGTCCGCATCGAGGCGACCCCGGAGGAGACGGCGGTCATCGAGTGGCGGCCGGGCCAGCACAGGTAGAGAACGCAACGACGGACACGCAGAGAGAACGCCAATAGAGAGGAGTAGAGCATTGAAGCTGAACCCGAAGAACATCCTGTTTGGAGACGACAAAGAGAAGAAAGGCCCCGTCCTGCTGGCGGTGACGCCGCCGAGGGCCGGGGAGCGCACCCTGCTGGGCGTGGAGAACCTCCTCCAGTCCATCGCCGTGCCGGAGCCCTTCTCCCTGGAGCTGGCCGGGGACGTGGACGGCGTGATTTTGATGGCCCGCTGCCTGGACGACCAGGTGGTGCGGGGCCAGCTCTCGGCCCACTACCCCCAGGCACGCATCCAGAAGGTGGAGCCGGAGGACGATCCCCTGCGCCTCGACGAGGGCGAGCAGGCGTGGTCGATCACGCTGCGGGCCGACGGCCCCGAGTACGTCCCCCTGAGGACCTTCAGGGACGACGACCTGCTCGACCCCGGCTCGGACCCCCTCATCGCCCTGATGGGCGCTCTGTCGGCCCTCCACGAGAGGGAGCGGGTGGTGGCGCGTCTGCTGCTGCGCTCCCTGGGTCCCGACTGGTCGCAGCCCCACATGGAGAAGGCCCACAAGCGGCCCGGCATGGAGCCGCGAGAGCCCGCCTACACCTACCAGACCAAGCCGTTGCAGATGGACGGCGTGACGATGGCCGTCCTCGGCCTGGGCGCGCTTGCCGCCCTCAAGGGCTACCTGTGGGTGCAGGACGGGGAGATATGGAAGGCGGCGCTCCTTGGCGCAGGAACGGTCCTGGGGCTGGCCGCAGGCGGCTGGGGATGGTGGCGCTGGAAGAAGGCCCGCAAGCGGGTGGAAGACCCCCTGCTCATCAAGGAGAAGGTCTCCCGCATCGCCTTCGACGCCGAGCTTCAGGTCGTCGCCGTCGTGCCCGCGGACGCCGAGCCGCAGCGGGCCAGGGAGCTTCTGGGAACGGTGGCCGCCGCCTACCGCCACTACGACAACCCCGCCGGGGCGCGGTTCCAGGTGGGGAAGGTAAAGCCGGCCGTCCCCAACCCGGACATGCTGCACCCGGCAGGCCCCGGACTGTTCGGGAGGCGGAGCGTCCTGGGAGTCCGCGAGGCGGCCTGCCTGTGGCACCCGCCCGGCGCAGGCGACGAGACGCCCCTGGTGGAGCGCTCCGGCGCGAGGGCGCTCAGCCCCTCGGCGAAGGGCGTCAGGGGCGGCGCGCTGGTGGGAGACACCACCGCAGGGGCGAAGAGGGAGATCCGCTTCCCCGCAGACCTGCTCCGGCGTCACCACCTCTACGTCGCACGCACCCGCATGGGCAAGTCCACCCTCATGCACCACCTCGTCACGCACAAGATGAGGGAGAAGGCCGAGGGCAGGGACGGCGACGCCATCGTGGTCATAGACCCCCACACCGACCTGGTGGCCGGCATCCTCGAACACGTCCCCGAGTCCCTCGTCGGCAGGGTGCGCCTCATCGACCTGTCCGACGAGACGCGCTCCCCCGGCATCAACCTGCTGGACACCCGCGTCTTCGCCGACCGGGACCGCACCGCCGACTCGGTGGTGCGCGTGGCCAAGGGCCTCTGGGAGCAGTGGGGGCCGAGGATGCAGTCCATCCTCGAACAGACGGTTAAGACCCTTCACGAGGCCAACGAGCAGGTGGAGGCGGACAGGCAGTACACCATCCTCGACGGCCTCAAGCTCCTGTCGGACGAGCCCTTCCGCAAGGAGGTGCTCAAGAAGGTCTCCGACCCCTATCTCCTTGAGTGGTGGGCCAGGGACTTCGGCAGCTGGCACCGCCAGTACCGGGCCGAGGCCCTGGCCCCCGTCCAGACCCGCCTCTCCTACTACGCCTCATCCAAGCGGGCCAGGGCCATCCTGGGCCAGCGCCGCTCCACCATCGACCTGCGAAAGACGATCCACGACGGCGGCGTCCTGCTCGTCTCCACCGCCCAGGGAGTCGTCGGCAGGGACGTGGCCGCCCTGGTGGGCGCGTCCCTCCTCAACCTCGTGGACGCGGTGATCCGGGAGCAGGGAAGCGTGACGCTCAGGGAGCGGCGGGGCGCGCTGGTGGTGGTGGACGAGATGCAGTCGATGCCCGGCGTGGACTACGAGTCGATGCTCTCCGAGCTGGGCAAGTTCGGAGCGTCCTTCGTCCTCGCCACCCAGAGCCTCGCCAAGCTGGACGACCTCTCCCGCACCATGCGCGACACCCTCCTGGCCAACGTCGGATGCCTCGCCGTCTTCCAGGTCGCTGGCAACGACGCCAGGACGCTGGTGTGGGAGCTGGGCAAGGAGCGCGTGACCGAGGACGACATCACCTCGCTGCCCGTCCACCACTGCTACGTCCGCGCCACCGTGGGGACGGAGCGGATGCCCGCCTTCTCGATGATGGTCAGAAAGCCCGAGGAGGGAGAAGCCGCCGTCGCCGACCGCATCCGCGAGGCCGCCTCCGCATACACGGTCTCCCACAGGCGGGTGGACTACGGCGACGCCGACGGCCACAGGAAGGTGGACGACTACCGCAAGGGCATAGACGACCTCGAAAACGACGAGCAGGGAGAGGAGGCCGGGGAATGAGACCCGAAGGATGCGAGGCCCGGCTGCTCCGCGCCCTGGCGTCCATGCCCTTCCTGGACAGGACGGAGATGGTCGCCGTCACCGGCCGGTCCAGGGGCGCGGTCTACGAGGCTGTCGAGAGGCTGGAAGCCTCCGGCCTCTGCGCCTCCGTGCTCCACGCCACGGAGCTGGTCCCCCAGGCCCGCAGATTCCACCTCACCGAATCTGGCCTGCGCAGGCTCGCCGAAGAAGAGGGCATGTCGCTAGACGAGCTGGTGCGCTCCCATCCCGTGTCCGCCCAGTGGCGGCGCAGCCTGATGGAGCGCCTCGACGCCGTGGCCGTCATATATCACCTGGCCTCCGCCGTCTCGGACGTGGCGTACCCCATCCGGTTCCGCTGGTACCGCTCCATCCCCCTCGACGCCGCCATGACGCTGCCCGACGGGAGGACCGTGGGCATCGTCCGGCAGGGACTCACCGCCGACAGGTCGGGCTTCTCCGGGCGGCTCATGCGGCTGCAAGGCGGCCCCATCCCCGGAACGCTTCTGGTCCTCATGGCCGACGACGTGCGGCTCAGGCACGCCCGCAGGGTGCTGTCGAACATCGACGTGCCGGCCCTTCTCGCCGTGGAACGCGAGGTGGTGCGAGCCGGGGCGGACGAGCGGATATGGACGCCCTCGGAGATCAGCGCCGACATCTCCCTGCGCTACGAGCTGGAACGGGCGGCCCCCGGAGGCGGGCTGCCCCACGAGCCGGAACCCGGACGGGCCGACGCGCCCTCCGACCTTTCCGGCAGGGCAGCGGCGGCGGACATCCCCGACCACATGCTGCCCGTCACCCTCAGCTCCGCCGAGAAGCGCGCCCTGGACCTGATATCCGATTGGCCCTGGACCGCCCTCGATGAGCTGGCCGGGCTGATGGGCGTGACGCCCCAGAGGGCGTCCCAGGTCGTCATACCCCTCGAAGGATTCGGCCTCGCAGCCCGCCACCGCGACAGGGGCGGACGGCTGGCCCTCACCGACCGGGGTCTGGCGCTGCTGGCCCGCAGGGACCGCACCTCCGTAGTCCTGGCCAGGAGGCGGTGGAGCATCGCCCCGCAGGACCCCGACGCCCCCTTCGAGTGGCGCAACCTGTCCGGCGGCAGGAGCCGCCAGCTTCTCAGGAACATCGAGCACACCGCCGCCGTCCACGGCTTCCTGGCCGCGCTCACCGCCCAGGCCCCCCTCCTGGGGTGGGAGGTCGTCCAGCTCGACCCGCCCAGGAGGGCCTCCCGCCACTTCCGGCACGACGACCGGGCGCGCGCCGTCAACCCCGACGCCTTCGGCGTGCTCAGAAGGGACGAGACTACCTGGCCTTTCTTCCTGGAGTGGGAGCGCCGCGCCGTGCGGCCCTCAACCATGTCGGAGCGTCTCGCTCCATATCTGCGCTACTACTCATCTCACAGGCCCACCGACGACCACGGCGCGAGACCCGCGGTCCTGGTCGTCTTCGACGACGACATCGCCGCCACCCACTTCCTGCGCGTGGCGCGGGAGGAGACCCACGAATCGAGAGTAAACGTGCCCCTGTGGGTGTCCCACAGGGAGGCCACCGACGCCCTGGGGCCGCTGGGACGCGCATGGCGCGCCCCCGGCGACTGGAACTCGACCCAGGCCCTGCCGCCTCAATGAAAGACGAGGGACGGGAAGATATGAAACATAAAGACGCCAACCAATCGAAAGGCCCCCGGAGGCGCGGAGGACGGACTGTTGTCCGGCTCGATACGGCGGCCGTCTGGAAGCGGCTCGCTCTGCTGAACCGCTCCCAGAACTGGCTCGCCAGGGAGATCGGGGTCAGCCCCGGATACGTCTCGATGCTGGTCAACACGGGGCGCTCGCCCTCCGGTCGCATCCGCCGCCGGATGCTCAAGGCCCTGGAACTGACCGAGTTCGGAGACCTATTCAGATTGGAGGAGTAGCAATGAACAACTTCAACGACCCGTCCCGTAACAACGGGACCACGCACCACACCACCCCCGAAGACCTGGCGCTGCCCATTGAGAGCGGCGTCTTCCCGGAGGACTTCCCCCGGTGCCTCGTGCGCCTCAAGGAGGCCAGCGGCCTCTCCTGGCGCGGCATGGCCAGAGCCCTCGGCGTGGACCCCAAGCAGCTGCGCAGGTGGCGCAGGGGCGTCGAGCCCGGTGGGGGAGCCATGCTCTCCCTCCTGCGCTTCGCCAGCCGCGTCCCCGGAGGCGTCCAGATCCTCATGGGCGACGGCTTCCAGATGACCCTCTTCGAGGACGTTAGCTAGACCGGAGGCCCCGCCGGGCGCACCGCGCAACGGCGGCGCGGCGGGGCCGGAACCGACGCCGCCTGCGCTCGCCCCTTCCGTCGGCGCAGGCGGCCCGGCACAGACCTGAAACGAGAGGCCAGCGGCCCAACCGATTCGCCGCTGCGACTACGCACCATGAAAGATACCACCGGAAAGAACCAAAGCAACAGAGAGGAGCAGACGGGCGAGGACGCCCCGGAACCCTCACCCGACAGCCCGATGGCGTCCTACACCCCCGAGCAGCGCAGGCTGATTCGCAAGGGCCTGCGCATCTGGGCAAGGGTCGCCATCCGCTCCTACATGCGAAAGCACGGGGCCGGTTCCCTCACCGTAGACGACGACGCCGAGGAGGAGGACTGATGAGCCCCGTAGGGGCCGGGAGACTGAGATGTGCAGGAAGAAGGTACGCGGCCAGCGCCGCAACGTCCTAGTACAGGATCATGTGAGTGGGGACCAGCCGTTGAGCCTCCGGGTCCACCGCCAACGCCAGACCCTCCAGGGTGTAGGCCCCCAGCAGCGGAGGGGCCTCGTCCTCTCCGAAGACCACGATGGTGACCACGCTCTCGCCGTCTATCGTGGCCCACGCCTGCCCGTAGTCCATCTCGACCCGCCGCCCGTCCGCCAGCAGGAATCCGCGCTTGCCCGTAGCCTCGACGCCCAGCTCCCGCAGCAGGCGGGAGGGCAGCGTGGTGAACGATGCGCCGGTGTCCACCGTCGCCTCGATGTCCTGCCCCTGCTGGCCGTCCATGCTGGCAATGCGCAGCGGCCACTTGAATGTCCCCATAGAGGGAGCCTCTCCATCGAAGTGTCTACCACCCATTCTACCCCATCGGGAGCGCCTCTCACAGATGCCCGGCCCTTGACGACGGAAGGCCGTTGCGTTCGTGGTAAGAGTATGATATTGTCATACTCTATCAGGCAAAAAGAGAGAGTGTCCATGCCCAGAAAGTCCAAGGTCATCAGCTTCTCAATGCCCCCGGAGATGGCGGAGCAGGTGCAGCAGGTAGTCGATGAGGAGGGCCGCACCGTGAGCGAGTTCCTCCGAGACGCCATCCGCCTGTACATGGACGAGCGGGAGTGGCTGCGGCGGGAGCGCCGCCAACGGGCAGAGGCCCGCCGGAACGAACGATAGGGAACAGAAGGAGGACAAGCAGATGAGCGACCGACACGACCCCACACCCGCAGCCCTCTACGCCAGGGTGTCCAGTGACCGCCAGGACGTGGACCTCTCCATCGCCGCCCAGCTGCGGGCGCTCAGGGACTACGCACAGAAGAACGGCTACATCGTCTTCCGCGAGTACGTGGATGAGGCCGAGAGCGGTCGCATCGCCGACCGCCCGGAGTTCCGCAAGATGATCGACGCGGCCACTAAGCCCAGTGCCCCATTCCGGGAGATTCTGGTCTGGAAGTTCTCCCGATTCACCCGCAAGCGCGAGCACGCCGTCGCCTTCAAGTCCCTGCTCAGGCGCAAGGGCGTCCGGGTGGTCTCCATCACCGAGCACGCCGACGACACCCCCACCGGCAAGCTGATGGAGGCCATCATCGAGTCCGTGGACGAGTTCTACAGCGAAAATTTGGCCCAGGAGGTCACCAGGGGGATGCGGGAGGCCGCGTCCAGAGGCTTCTGGGTCGGCAGCACTATCCCCTACGGCTACAGCAAGGTCATGGTGAAGGACGGGGCCAAGAAGCGCCCCACGCTGGAACCCGACCCGGACACATCCCCCGTCGTCAAGCGCATCTTCGACCTGGCGGAGGCCGGAAAGGGGATGCTGAACACCACCCGCACCCTGAACGACGAGGGCATCGCCAGCCCTGCGGGAAAGCTCTGGTCCAAGAACGGAGTCCACTACATCCTCAAGAACGAGGTCTACACGGGGGCTATGGTGTGGGGCAATACGGCCAAGGACAAGGCAGAGCCGGTGCGGGTGGAGAAGGCGTTCCCCGCCATCGTCTCCAAGGCCCAGTTCCGCCGCGTAGCCAAGCTGATGCGCTCCCGCGCTCCCAAGGTCGCCAACCCCCGGAGGGTCAGCAGCTCCTACCTGCTAAGCGGGCTGGTCAAGTGCCACAGGTGCAACCGGGCGCTCAGCGGCCAGGACGCCAAGAGCGGCCAATTCGCCTACTACGTGTGCCAGTCCCTCATCAAGCGGGGCAGCGGGGCCTGCGACTCTCCCAGGCTCAACGCCAGACGCTTCGAGGAACTGGTCGTCGGCAAGATTCGCTCCAACATCCTCACCGAGGGGAGCATCACCGACCTGGTGAAGGCCGTGGACGAGGAGATGGACGGCGTGGCCCGCGAGCAGCGCAAGAGGCTGGAGACCATCGACTCGGAGCTTGCCGACGTGAGGCGCAGGCTGGACCGGCTCTACAACCTCGTGGAGACCACCGACATGGACATCGACGACTTTAGGCCCCGCATCAGGGACCACAGGGAGCGGCAGGAGCGCCTTGAGGACTCGGCGGCGGAGGCCAGAGCCATCCTCGCCGAGCGCAGGTCCGTCCTGGACGACGTGAACACCATCGCGGCCTACGCCCAGGAGATGAGGGACTTCCTGGTCGAGAGCGAGCTGACCGAGCGCCGGGCCTTCATCGAGTCCTTCGTCAAGGAGATCGTCGTCACGCCCGACGACGCCCTGATGCGCTACACCGTGCCCATGCCCGACGATAGTCTCATACCGGGACGGGCCACCGAAAAGGTGGCCCTGAACGGTGCGGTTCTGCCTTCGGTCAAAAGTGGTGGGGGGATTCGAACCCCTGGCCTCCTGCGTGCAAAGCAGGCGCTCTCCCCCTGAGCTACAGCCCCACAGAAGCCAATTATAACCCTACGGCTTGGTCGAGGCTATCGTCAAACCCATCGGTCACCGCGATGTTATAATGGCCAAGAGATAGGGCCGGGGACGCCGTGACCCACACACGGCAACCTGCGGCTGGCGGCCCCTGGGATCAATCGGGAGGCGGTGGCGCTATGTCCTCGGACCTGCTTACCCTCGACTCTAAACCCCATGCCTCGTACATGATCGCCGGATGGAAACCCCAATGGTCCGACGGCGGCGAGATATCCAGCGGCCTGCCGGAGTATCTCATTAAGAAATTCAACGCCCAAAAAATTGGAAGTTTCACCCGGGAAATCACCATGACTTGCTATCCCTTCCAGGTCCCCGGGACTCACGATGCCTTCCGACCCTCTGCGGCTTTTGACCAGGGACTTCCGACCCGGGAGATCACGCGGGACAACTCCGTCTACGACGCCGGAAATGGGCTGATAGTGTTCCAGGGTGAGGAGCCGTGGTTCCGGCTGGACATGTATTCCGAGGCGTTCTTCGGCATCGCCAAGGAGTTGGAGTTGGAAAAGGTCGTCGTGGTGGAAGGCTACAACGGACCGGCGCCGCCGGAGATGGAACGAAGCGTGAACTGCTCATTCAGCCGGCCGGAGATGAAAGAAGAGCTGGAGAAGTATTCGGTGCGGTTTTCGAGCTACGGCTCCGACCGCAAGGCCGGCCCCACGATAGGCATGGGGCTGGTGTCCATGGCCCATTACCAATACCCGGAAATCAACATGGTCAGATTCGGGGCCATGGCCCCGATGTACTCATTCATTACTAACAACAACGGGCCTGTGGGAATTTCGCGAGACCACAGGTCTTTCTACGACATTCTACGCAGAATAAGAGCGCTGCTGGGAATGGACATTGACCTGTCTGACCTGCGGGAGAAGGGTGAAGCAGAGTCCCAAGAATTACAGGCCACTTTGGAACGTATAGCATCGACCAACACATCGGCCAGGCAAGCTCTGGAACAGGCCAGGGCCGATTTCCACCACACACCTTACGTCGAACCGGTAGAGTTGGCTCCCGGACTGGACCGTGCTCTGGACGACATACTCCGCAATGCCCCGGAACACCCAGGGGAGGAACCTTAGGGACGCCATGAACGGACGTTCCCGGTTTACCCGTTGCGTATAGCCAGCTTGGCAGCCGTGACGGTGTTCACGAGCAGCATTGCGATAGTCATAGGCCCCACTCCGCCCGGCACAGGGCTGATGGCCTCCACTTTGTCATAGACACCATCGAAGTCCACGTCCCCCACCAGCCGGGAGCCGGACTTCCGCGATGGGTCGCTGATTCTGTTCACTCCCACGTCCACCACGACGGCCCCTTCCCGGACCATTTCCCGAGTGATGGAACGGGGAACTCCGGTAGCGGCCACCAGAATGTCGGCTTGGCTGGTTATTGCGGCTAGGTCCCGTGTGGCTGTGTGACATACGGTTACGGTGGCGTTGGCGCCATCCATCTTTTGCATAAGCGTCATAGCCAGGGGTTTGCCGACGATGTTGCTGCGCCCGCATATCACCACATGCTTGCCTGATGGGTCGTACCCGTTCCGTAGGAGCAGCTGCTGAACGCCCCCAGGTGTGGCGGGCACGAAATCGTAATCTCCCAGGGCCAGCTTGCCCAGGTTCATAGGATGGATTGAGTCCACGTCCTTGTCGGGGCTTATGCAGGCCAGAGTGGAGTTTTCGTCGATGTGCTCCGGAAGGGGCAGCTGTAGAAGTATGCCGTGGAACCTGGGGTTCCCGTTAAGGGAGCACACCAGCTCCAACAACTCCCCTTGAGACGTGTCGTGGGGAAGCCGGAAGGTCTCGGTGTATATCCCCACCTCGTCGCAGGCCTTTTCTTTGTTCCTGACATATACGGCTGACGCGGGGTCGTCGCCAACGAGAATGGCCGCGAGCCCTGGGACAACCTCGTGAGCTTGACCCATCTTGGCCACGTCTCGGGCCACCTCAGCGCGAATCTCCGCCGAGGCTGCTTTTCCGTCCAGAATCTTGGCCATCAACCCTCATTCTTCAGACGTCGCTTGCTTTAGCAGCGCCCCAAACCTGTTGGACACCCAGCGTCGGGCGTATCTATAATACCCTAACTTGGCTTGAGACGTGTACCAAAGGCCCCGTGGGATGATCAGTACAGGCATAGACATTATTGAGATATGGCGGATCAAGGGAGTCTACGAGAGGTACGGCCAAAGGTTCCTTAACCGGATATTCACGCCGTCGGAAATCGAATACTGCCGCGGGAGAGCGCCCAACCTGGCTGCCCGGTTCGCCGCCAAGGAAGCCGCCATGAAGTCTCTCGGCACTGGTGTGCGCGGGGTGGGATGGAAGGATATCGAGGTGGTGAGGAATCGGGCCGGGGCCCCTTCCATCAAGCTCCACGGCAGGGCGTTGGCTCGCGCCGAAAGGCTGGGGCTTCAGGAGATGTCCCTGTCCATCTCCCATTCTAGAGAGTATGCAGTGGCATTCGTCATAGCCCACATCGACGGCGAGATTGAGTCTCCGTTGAGACCGGCCGCAACGGGTCTGTGAAGCCGGGCCTGTGAAGATAGTAACCTCCGAACAAATGCGCCGCATCGAAGATGCCTGTGAGGCCCAGGGCGTCCCCAAGGACTCCCTCATGGAGAAAGCGGGTATGGCTACGGCTGTCGTTGCCCGCAACCTCACGGGGGGCGCCGCTGGCCGGAAAATCGTCGTCCTGGTAGGCCCAGGCAACAACGGCGGGGACGGGTTGGTCGCAGCGCGATTCCTGGCTGGTTGGGGAGCGTCCGTTACGGCATGGACCACACCTACGACTAGAGAAGAGCACCCTAAGACATCCCTGGCCAGGAACGCAGGCGTTTCGATAAGGCCCATCACTGGAGAGAGCCTGGACGGTCTGAAGAGTGACCTGCAGTCCTGCGACCTCGTGATGGATGCAGTCCTGGGCATTGGCAGGTCCCGCCGACTGGAGGGCATCGTCAAGGAAACAATGCTGCTTTTGCGCTCTACCAGAGAAAGTCGTGCCTCGATGCAGGTTGTAGCCCTGGACGTGCCCACGGGCATGGACGCCGACTCCGGCGTGGTGGACCCGGCATGTCCTGAAGCCGACGTGACCATATCCTACGGGTTCCCGAAAACCGGCCACTACAAGTTCCCTGGAGCCAGTTTCATCGGGAAGCTGGAAGTGGCGGACCTGGGGATCCCCAGAGACCTTTCTGAGGACATTCCACTGGAAACGCTTACTTCGAGTTGGGTTGCCGAGAGGCTTCCAGCCAGGCCCACGTCAGGTCACAAGGGAACTTTCGGCCATGCTCTTGTAGTGGCGGGTTCCCGCCATTACGTGGGAGCGGCATATCTGGCGACCCAGGCCGCCGCTCGGAGCGGAGCCGGGCTGGTCACCCTGGCTTCTCCACAGAGCGTATACCCCATCGCTGCTTCCAAACTAACGGAGGCGATCCACCTGCCCCTCCCTGAAGACGCCGACGGACGCTTTCACCCGGACGGAGCCGACCTCCTTAGGGAGCGCCTGGGAGAATACGACTCCCTGGCAGTGGGATGCGGGTTCGGCAGGTCTCCTGGGTTGGTCGAGTTCATCGGCCGGCTTCTCTGCGACGACCCGGGACAGCCACTGCCGACAATTATTGACGCCGACGGTCTGAACAGCCTGTCGCAGATTCCGGACTGGTGGGAGAGGATGAAGGCCCCATTGTTGCTGACTCCCCACCCAGGGGAAATGGCTACGTTGACTGATCTCACCGTCGCCCAGGTTCAAGCCGACCGGACAGCCATCGTGCGGGACTGGTCCAATAAGTGGGGAACTACACTGGTTCTCAAAGGAGCGTTCACCGCCGTGGCCTCTCCAGGAGGCGTCTGCCGCATAGCCCCGTTCGCCAATCCCGCCCTCGCCAGCGGGGGCACAGGGGACGTGCTGACCGGTGTCATCGGAGGGCTGCTCGCACAAGGGCTTACTCCGGAGGACGCCGCTTGCTGCGGGGTGTACATCCACGGGGAGGCGGGGGAGGCGGTGCGACTGGAAATAGGCGAGACGGGGGCCTTGGCGGGGGACTTGCTGGACCGAATTCCCCGGTCTATCGCAATGATAAAGGCCAAATGATTAGAGGCCGAATAGGGAGAAAAGCTTCACCCTGGCGCTATAATGTGCGGGCGCCGTTTGACTTGGGAGCTTTCCGAGGAGCAGTTCGATAGTGAATAAACAAATGGAACCCTTCTATCCGCCGCCGCGTCTGCTGTTGGGCCCCGGCCCCAGCAGCGTCCATCCCCGTGTGCTGCAGGCCATGGCAATGCCGATGTTGGGTCACCTGGACGGGGCTTTCCTGAAAGTCATGGACGACGTCATGCAGGCCCTCAGGGATGTTTTCAAGACCTCCAACAAGCTGACGTTCCCCGTGTCGGCCACGGGTTCTGCTGGAATGGAAGCTGCCTTTTGCAACATATTGGAGCCGGGAGACGTGGTTGTGATTGCCGTCAACGGCTTCTTCGGGAACCGCATGGTGGACATAGGCAACCGTTGCGGCGCCGAGGTCCATTCGGTGGAGTACGAATGGGGCAAGGCCATTGGGCCGGACCTTTCGAGGCTCGAGGATGAGATCAAGAAGCATAAGAGGGTGAAGGCCGTGGCTATCGTCCACGGGGAGACCTCCACCGGCGTGCTCAATTCCCTGAAGCCTGTTGCAGACTTGGCCCACGCATACGACGCAGTGGTCATAGCGGACACAGTGACCAGTCTCGGCGGGGTGGACGTAGACGTGGACGAATGGGACGTAGACGTCGCCCACAGCGGCACCCAAAAGTGCCTTGGCGGGCCTCCTGGACTGGCTCCAGTCACACTGGGACCCAGGGCGGAACAGATGTTGAAAGAGCGCACCAGGCCCGTCCAAAGCTTCTATCTGAACCTGTCGGACCTGGAGACTTACTGGGACGAACGTCGGGCCTACCACCACACGGCGCCCATCTCCATGGTTTACGCTCTGAGAGAAGCCCTTCGCATGGTACAGGAGGAGGGGCTGGAAGCCAGGTTTGCACGGCACGCTATCAACGCCCAAGCCTTCCGTGCGGGCGCAGAAGCCCTTGGTATGAAGCTCCTGGCTGACCCGGACGCCCGGCTGGACCCCCTCACCACCGTTCTGACTCCGGAGGGTGTAGATGTGAACAGGGTGCGCAGAATCCTGCTAGAAGAGTACGGCATCGAGATAGGCGGCGGGCTGGGACCTCTTGCTGGGAAGATACTCCGCGTTGGCCTTATGGGGGACGGTTCCAGGGCGGCCAACGTCCTCTCGTTGCTCTCGGCTCTGGAAAGAATCCTCCCCAGAGAAGGCTTCGAAGTCGCGAAAGGCGCAGGCGTCGCTGCAGCTCAGAAGGTGTACGCCGAAGAGGACTAGGCGTCGGCCTCTCGTTACGACTGGCGGTAGGCGTCGCTGCGGTGCGCGATTGGGACCACTAATACGACAAGTTCGTCGTCAAGCAGTTCGTACGCTACCCTGCAATCACCAACGCGTAGGCGCCGTAGTCCGCGCATCCCTCCCTTGAGCGGTCTCCCTGCCAGCGGCTTCTCACTAAGACTGTCGATGGCATGGACTATGCGAGTCCTCTCCCGTTTCGGGCAGTCAGCCAACTCCTTGGCTACGCTGCGCTTAATCCGAACCGAGTAGCTCACGCCTGACCTCATCCCAATCCAGAACAGGGTCGGAGGGGTCGCGCAGCCGGTCTAACGCTACGGAGAGGTCATCGAAGTCTTCCAGATATCGCTCCAACGCTTGGCGAATCACCTCAGCACGGCTGCGTTTGAGCTGCATGGCCGCCGCGTCCAAGGCTTCCGCAAGTTCATCTGGCACACGGGCGGTGATTTGAGTCATCGGAATTCTCTCCTAAGACAAATAAAGTCAAACGATGTAAAAAGATTTATTGGGATTACCGTAATCCCGAAGACATTGTCTGTCAACAGGTGTGCCGAATCTTCACTACTAAACGCCGAGATGGGTACGGTCCTATTCAACCGTCCTCTTGACGTGGGGCTAGGGCCCGGTGTCGGGCGGCCATCCGCGCCTGTACCTGCTTCCGTACCTAATTCTGAATCGGTTGACGTTCACGATGCTCAACACTCCTACAATGATCAACGCCACCGGCCAGAAATCTCGTACCAAGCCGTCCCGCACGCCCAAGTTCTCCAAGAGAAAGAGGACTCCGAAGAAGATGGCAGTCAGACCTAGGATCGCCGGACATCCAATGGCCATGTCCTACTCTCCCGCCTTCTCCTGGGTCAACTCCGAAATCAGCCAGCGCTGACCTCGCTTCAACAGGCTGATAGTTGCCCTGATACGGGCAATTTCGGGGAAGTCCACGTCATATTCCGCGGTGAGCCGCGCGGAGTCATCAGTCGTGGAGACCGTCCTGATGATCAGGTTTTCTACGGCGATGGGCTGCAACCGCGTCCTTAGCATCGAATCCGCCACTTCGGGAACGAAGAGGTCGGGGAGTCGCACGGCGTTTCCCCTGGACAGGGCGTCGTAGTAGTCCCGCACCGTAGTCTCTGGAGTCGACTCCCCTCCGCAGGACGCGGCGACAAGGACTGCGGCCAGCGTAGCGAAGAGCATGGCCCCAGGCTTCAACCGCTCAGTTCCTCGTTCCTGTAGGCCTCGTCAAGAAGGTCCACAACGTGGCAGACGGTTGCGTTCATTCCTCTTTCGGCAATTCCGGTCTCAATTTGGATCATGCAGCCTGGGTTGGCGGTGGCCACGCAGTCGGCGGCCGTAGCTGCCACCGCTTCCATTTTAGAGTCAAGGACTCTCCCGGACATCTCTTTTTGCACCATGGAATAGATGCCCGCCGCCCCGCAGCAGCGGGTCGAGTCTTCCATCTCTACCAACTCCAGCCCTGGAATGGCTTCCAGCAAGGCCCTGGGAGCCCGCGTTATGCCTTGGGCATGGGCCAAGTGGCAGGGGTCTTGGTAGGTGACTTTGCGCCGGACCTCGCCTTTTGGAGCCTCCAGAGGAAGGTCCGCCAACAGTTCGATCACGTCCACCGTCATTTCGCTGAGCTGGCGGGCCCTCTCTGAATAGCTAGCGTCGTCCTTAAGCAGCTCGCCGTACTCTTTCATAGCGGAACCGCAGCCCGCAGACGCCACCACGACCTTTTCGACTCCGGCTGACAGGAATACGTCGATGTTCTTCCGGGCCATGCTTCTGGCCGATTCCAGCTCACCGCTGTGCAAACTCAGAGCGCCGCAGCATCCCTGGCCCACCGGCGTAGTCGTGTCACAGCCGTTCCGGGTCAGGACTCTGACTGTTGCTTCCATGGTGTCGGCCTGCACGAGCGGCATCACGCATCCCGACAATAGGGCCACCGTCATGCGCCGTGGAATCAGGCTGCGCCGTGTTTCGGGGCTGGGTCCGAAGAAGCGGTCCGCCATTTGCGGGAGAGACTTCTCCATGTCATGCACTCCGCCGGGCAGAAGCCGGAGCAGCCTCGACGCCCGCACTAGCTTCTGGAGGCCCCACCGCTGGTAGACGCGCAACAGCCTGGCTCCGAAACGGAGACGGCCAAGCCGTCCCAAAGCGCCTCGGAGAAAAGCCCAACGCACCAGCCGCATCTTGAGACCACCGGCGCCGTTGGCGTTGGTCTGGGCCCGGGTGTACTCCATCAGCCGCCCAAAGGGCACGCCGGACGGGCAGGCCGTCTCGCAGGCCCGGCATTGGAGGCATAGCTCCCAGTGGGACGCCACCCGGTCCGTTATTCCCAGACGGCCTTCTTTTACGGCTTTCATCAAGGATATGCGGCCCCTGGGGGACTCGGTTTCCACCCCCAGCTGGACGTAGGTCGGGCAGGCGTTCAGGCAAAGGCCGCAGTGGACACACTTGTAGAGGTCCTCGTCGGCGGGCGCGTCAGGGCCAGTGAAAGCGGGATGGGTCGGCGGCTGAAGCATCTATATCCTCCCCGCCATGCGCCCAGGACTCATGATTGAGTTCGGGTCCAATTTCTGTTTGACACGCCGCATAAGGTCCAGCCCCTGGCCGCTGACCAGGTCTCCCCAAATATCGATGCGCCGCTTGACGCTCAACGGACAGCTCTCCACAGTCAGGTGTCCGCCTGCATCAAGGGCGGCTTCCCGGATTCTGTATATCAGGCTTTCAGTCATGTCGTCTCCCTGGTCATCAAACCAGTAGAGGCGGACGGTTCCGGTCGCCGCATCTATGGCCACGCCTCCTTCCGGCAGCTGATTGATGGTCCTCAGCAAGCCTCCTATCCGGGACGGCCGGACGGAGGCTCGGAGCATGAAGGGAGGTGGAACGGCATCGGACCATCCCAGGTTGGTCAGCCGGTGCCAGAGGTCGACGCTTTCGTCTCCCTTTAGCACGGTCGAATTGGCGGGAAGCACGCCCAGGGCGTCTCGCTCAGCCCGGTCTACCATGCTATTGCGCCCCGAGTAGCCCGCCAGCAGGAATCCTCCGTGCTGAGGAGAGAACACGTCGGGCATGTCCATCCTGTCGGCTGCGATTCTGTTGACCGCATGGACCGATGTCGGCTGGCCCGGCAACTTGAGTATGCCAGTGGCCAGGGACAGAGCATCCTCGACGGTAGCGCAGGGCGTCAGCAGCGCGACGCTTGAAGCGGGCCGAGGAACGAGCTTGAACGTGGCGTCGACAATCACGCCCAGCGTTCCCAGCGAGCCTACGTAGAGCTTGCCCATGTCATAGCCGGTGACGTTCTTCACGACGCGCCCGCCCGCCTTGGTCAGCGTTCCGTCGGCCAGAGCCACGGTTATGCCTATCAACCAGTCCCGGGGCGAACCGTAAGCGAATCTGGAGGGCCCGGACACGTCCGAGGCCAGGATTCCACCGATGGTGGCCTTTCCGTACGCCGGAGACTCTACAGGAAGGGTCTGGCCGTGCCTGGCAAGCTGGGCTTGGAGAGATTCGAGGGTCATCCCGGCTTGCGCTTGCGCCACCATGTCCAGCGGTTCGTGGAAATTCAGATTGTCCAGCCTTTCGGCACCAATGACCAGGTCGACTCGGCTGGGGACATTGCCCAACCCGACGTGTACACCGCCGCCTCTCGGGATGACGGCCATCCCCTCGGCGGACGCCCATGCAAGCGCCTCGGACACGTCTTCAGCTTTTGTTGGAAGGACAGCTTCTAGGGGTGTAAGGCCGTCAACGGCGTACTCTGCCAGGCTGTCTTCAGGCGCAAAGACCTGTGCAATGGAGGAGGGGGCCGTACGATTGGGGGAAGGCATGGCCGCCTATATGTAGGACCCTGGTCCGGCGGTGGATATCGCGGCCCGCTGCATTTCGTGGGCGTATTCGGGGCCGCCGGGGAATATCTTGCCGGGGTTGAAGAGTCCCGACGGGCAGAAGGCGTCCCGGACCTTCATCATGGCCGACATGTCATCGTCGTTGAACACCATGGGCATATAGGCCTTCTTCTCCAGCCCCACTCCGTGCTCGCCGGTCAGGGAGCCTCCCATCTCGACGCACACCCTCAGCATGGCCTCTCCAGCCGCGATCACTCGTTCCACGGCTCCGGGTTCCCGTTCGTCGAAGGCTATGCACGGGTGGAGATTGCCGTCTCCGGCGTGGAACACGTTGGCCACGACAAGTCCGTACTTGTCCGCGATTTCGGCTACCCTCTCCAGGGCTTCTGTCAGTCTCGTGCGGGGCGCCACCCCGTCCACGAGGTAGTAGTTGGGGGCGATGGACCCCAAGGCCCCGAAAGCTCCCTTCCGGGCCGACCAGAGGCGTTCCCGCTCCGCAGCGTCGGCGGCTATGCGCACCTCGCCGGCGCCGCCGTCGTACATGGCCGCTTCCACGTCGGCGCCCAGGTCGTCCACGCTTTCTTGGAGTCCCTCCAGCTCCACTAACAGGACAGCCCCTGCGTCCTCGGGAAAGACCCCCTTGTTCACGTTAAGTATGGCCCCGATGCACACCGAATCTATTATCTCCATGGCGGCGGGCACGATGCCCCGGCCTATGACGGCGGACACGGTGCCGGTGGCTGAAGCAATATCGGGGAAGACCCCCAGCAGGGTTTTCACCGACTCCGGGACGGGGAGGAGCCGCACGGCTATCTTGGTTGCGATTCCAAAGGTGCCTTCCGAACCCACAAACACTCCCCGTAGATCGTAGCCGGGGGCGTCAGCTGAATCGCCGCCCAGCCACACCACGGAGCCGTCGTCCAGCACAACCTCCATGCCCACCACGTGGTTGGTCGTCACGCCGTAGGCCAGGCAATGGGGGCCTCCGGCGTTCTCGGCGACATTCCCTCCGATGCTGCACGCCCGCTGGCTTGAGGGGTCGGGGGCGTATCGGAACCCCAGCTTACGCGCCTGGGTGTCCAGTTCCAGGTTGGCGATTCCCGGCTCCACAATGGCTATGCGGTCGGCGGTGTTGATTTCCAGGATGCGGGTCATGCGGGTCAGGGCAATCTGGACGCCTCCCATAGAGGCGATAGCCCCGCCGCTCAACCCGGTGCCGGAGCCTCGACATACCACGGGTGCCCCCTCATCTCGCGCCAGGGCAACCACCCGGCTCACCTCTTCGGTGGATACCGGGAACACCACAACGCTGGGGGTCGCGCGGTCTATGGAGCCGTCGTATTCGTAGACGAGCAGGTCTTCCGGATGGTGAATCACGTGGTCCCTGCCCACTATGGCGGCGAGTTTCTTGACAGTTCTTGAATCAATGGGCATGTCAGATTCCTAACCCCATTCTAATGCCTGGCGGTTTGGGCTTCAAACGCCAGCCCGCGCTGTTGGTATACTTCTGCCAACGTTTTTCTGAAACGGGAGGTTTTCCGTGGGGTTTGCCGATGCGATCGAGACGAGGGCTCTACCGATACGCGAAGCTATATTGGGGCACCCTTTTGTCACGGGCGTCGGCGACGGCACCCTGGACGTGGAGAAGTTCAAGTTCTACGTGCGCCAGGACTATCTGTACTTAATTGACTACAGCCGCGTTCTGGCCCTGGCTTCATCGAGGGCCCCGGACCTTGAGGCCCAGTCCTGGTTCGCCCGGCTTCTCCACGAGACCCTGAACACGGAAATGGACCTGCACCTGAGCTACTGCGCCAAGTTTGGCGTAACCCGGGAGGACCTGGAGGCCACCGAACCCGCCCCCACCACCGTCTCCTACACCAGCTTCCTGCTGAACGTGGCCCACCAGGGGACCTACCAGGAGTTGGCGGCGTCGCTGCTGCCTTGCCAGTGGGGGTATTGGGAGATAGGCGACGAACTGTCGCGCCAGGGGACGCCCGAGAACGCTCCCCTCTACGCCGAGTGGATAGCGATGTATTCGTCGCCCGAGTACAAAGAATTGGCGGACTGGGCCCGCACCTTCGCTGACGAGTTGGCCGCCCGCTCCACCGACGAGGAAGTGCGGAAGATGGAAGCGGCCTATGTCACCAGCCTACGCTACGAGCGCCTCTTCTGGGACATGGCCTACAACCTGGAGCAATGGCCCCTATAGGGGCCCTCACCCCGGCCCTCTCCCAGGGGGAGAGGGGGTATGTCGCTTCCCATCGCATCCGTCATTCCAGCGGAGGTTGAAATCCAGAGGCTCCGTGTGAGCCCAAGGAGGCCCTTCGACAAGCTGAGGGCGAACGGGAAACACCCTCTCCCGGGGGGAGAGGGGGCATTCTCCTTCCCCCTCCATCCGTCATTCCAGCGGAGGCTGGAATCCAGCGGCTCCGTGTGAGCCCAAGGAGGCCCTTCGACAAGCTCAGGGTGAACTGGAAACACCCTCTGGAGGAAGGTTGGAATGTGGGCAGGAACGAATCCAAAAAGAGAAGCCCCCGAGGCCTGGAGGGTCGGCCTAGGGGGCTTGGATTGATGCAGCGGGCCGTTCGGCCTCTGCAGATTAGTCGGAGGGGAACCGGTCGCAGAACCATTCCTCTATACGGGGAGGCAGGTTCAGCTCGTCGCAACTGGGGAAGAGATCGGGGAACCACTCATCGAAGTCTGGGGAGAAGCCCCCGCCGGTCGTAGGCTCGCGCATCTCCTCCGGCCACTCGCCGAGAGTCACCGTAACCGTTCTGGCTGTTCCATCTCGGACGATGGTGAGAGGCGCCTCATCACCTGGGCTGTAAGCGTCCAGCTGAGTAATCAAGGCCGTCACGCTGTCCACCGAAACTCCATTCACCGCCGTGATGATGTCTCCTCCGCGCGTCGGGCTGTCATCCCAGAGTCCCGAACCCATGATGCCCGCGTCGTCAGCCGGGCTGTCCGGCTCCACGCCAATCACGTACACCCCACTGTCTACGGACAGGTCCAAGTCCTCAACCAGTTCGGGCGTCAGCTCTGTAGCCTGTATGCCCAACCAGGGAGGCCGTATCACTCCGCCCTCTTTCAGGTCGTCCAGGTTGTCCTTCAGGAAGTTGATGGGCACAGCAAACCCGATTCCTCCGAAGGTGGACTGAAGCCCAGTCGTGCGGATAGCAGTCGTGACGCCTATCACCGACCCGTTGGAGTCCAGAAGGGGTCCACCGGAGTTGCCTGGATTGATGACGGCGTCGGTCTGTATCACTCCTGACACCAGCCGCCCGACGTGGCTGGGCATGTCCCTATTGACCTGACTCACGACTCCCACGGTAATTGTGCCTTCAAGTCCGAACGGGGCGCCGATGGCTATAGCCAGCTGACCCGGTTTGAGAACGCTGGAGTCCCCAAGGGTGACCGGAGTTATACCTTCGACTGCTGACGAATCCACCTTGAGGAGCGCAAGGTCGTTTCCGGGAAGGCGGCCGTGTACGTCGGCCTCGGAGGAAGAACCGTCGGAGAAGGTGATGGTTACCGTCTCTTCGTCCTCTACGACGTGGTCGTTGGTGACGATGTGCCCGTCGGAGTCGATGAGGAACCCTGACCCTCCGCTCTCACCTGTGCTGATTTCCACGACTGCTGGACTGACGGTTTGATATACGGAGGTCACCTCGTCCTCATCGAACAACGCCGCCGCGGCGGGACTGGTGAAGAAGGAGTTAGAACCCGGGCCCACCCAGAAGTAAGCCGCCGCCAGCATGGCCGCTATGGCGGCGGCTGTCATGCCGATGCTGAGACTCCTGGCAAACTGTGCCATGTTCCACCTCCTACGATAGGGCAACTGGAGCGGCCTATCGCTCCCGATATTTGGAATTGTAGGAGGCGATTCTTAATTTCTTATTAAGTTGTCACTCTCCCCGCAGGTCGGGCGGCAAGAGGTTGGGTATGGAGTCTTCTATCGGGTAGCTTTCGTTGCAGGCCTGGCAGTGGAGGGACCCGCTGAGAACCTCCTCGGCGTCCTCGACCTCCACATTCAGCTCCAGCGGACTCTTGCACAGCGGACACGCCAAAATATCAACCAGGTCTCTTTTCATTTCCCACTCCTTCAGTGCGCGAGGACCGTCGGACCGTCCGGGCCTTTATGCGTCAAGGCTTATCTCCACCAAGGCGCGCAATACGTCGGCAAGCAGGAACACCGCGACACCCATCACAGTGACCGCCGTCGCTCCGCTAAACGCCGACGTGATTCTTCGCAGGCCCCGCGTCTCCCCCTCCGGGTCTTGGGGATAGCTCTTTGACCTGAGGAATCTGACCAAATAGAACATGTACAGGGACAACGCGATCTTTACAACCAGGACGGCTATGTAAGCGGGCCCCGCGGTGTCGGACGTGAGCCGGCTTAGGGTCATAATGACCCCGGTCACCAGCAGCACGGCTATGGCGGTGTTTACAAGACCCCGAAACTGCTCCCCTATGCGCCGCCGATCGTCTGCGGCTTCGTCTCCCTTGGAGAGGTTGGGACGGAGCACAAGCAAGTAGAAGAGTCCTCCGCCGACCCAAGCGACCGCTGCGATGGCGTGAATCCAACGTATGACCAGAATGAGGACTTCGGTGAAACTCATGGGTGCAGGAGCCCGGACATCGGAATTCTACGTTGGCTTACGAGGCCAGTCAACGAGAAGCGGCCCTGGGGTGGCGTGGGAGTCAATCAATTCGGTTGACAGCTAATCCGAAATGCCCATAAAATTCCCGCGATTCCCAGACTGTGCCTACGGAGATGTAGATGAGAGACCCGCGGGTCACCAGAAGCTTGGGCATTGAGCACCCCATTCTCCAAGCTGGAATGCCCTGGGTGTCCAACCCCGAGCTGGTGGCGGCTGTGTCCAACGCCGGCGGCTTGGGAATCCTCCACCCTTCAGCCGGGATGGACATCGACGGCAACATGTTGACCAACCTGCGGGAGAACATGCGCAGGTTGCGACGGTTGACCAACAACCCCTTCGGCGTATGTTTCTATCTGGCGAACCCCCTTACGGCGGAGCTGATGGAGGCTGCCATTGAAGAGGGCATGCGCATAGCCGTCACCTACAGCGGGAGTCCAGCGCTTTTCACCGGAATGTTGAAGAACAACCAGGTGAGCGTCATTCACGTCGTGTCCACTGTGCGCCACGCTCGCGGCGCCGATGCCCAGGGCGTGGACATCATGATAGCCGAGGGGTCTGAAGGCGGAGGGTTGCGAGGCCCAGACGAGCTCCCCAATTCGGTGCTGGTCCCACAAATCGTCGACGCCGTCTCCGTGCCTGTTATAGTCTCAGGCGGCATTATGGACGCCCGGGGATACGTCGCTGCCCTTGCATGGGGCGCCCACGGCGTACAGCTTGGCACCAGGTTCGTCGCCACTACAGAGTGCATCGCCCACCCCAGACACAAGGAAGCGCTGTTGGGCGCCATCGACACAGGCACCATCATCGCCGGACGCTATCACAGGCCCACGCGGCTGCTGCGCACCGGCACGGCTCTGAAAGCAAAAACCGGAGACGCCGAGGGAGCTGACTCCTCTTCGGCGGAACAGTGGGACGCCGAGCTGGGCCCCTCCAGAGTCCGAGCCGCAATCCTAGACGGCGACCTGGACGGCAGCATAGCCTACTGCGGAGCCGGAGTCGGACTGGTCTCCGACATAATGTCGGCGGGGGACGTGGTGAACAGCCTAGTCCAAGGCTCCAGCCAGATTCTGGGGAACTTGCGCTAGATGGGGCGCTAGGCCTAGCGCCGTGTATCCCAGCGAGGGCTTAGCCCTCTTCTGAATGTTCCTCAGCTGTTATCAGCTCCCCAGCGTATGTCAGAAGCGTTTCCTGACGCTTGGCGTCCGTTCCCCTGGACTCCAGATACATCTTCAAGGCGTCCATCGGCGATAGCCCCTCAGCCACAGCCGCCGGGATGCGTGTGCGCCGGGGCTGGTCCACCTCCCGGGAGATGGCCGTTACGTAGTGGGCCGGGCTGAGCGCCTGACGGATGTCCGATTCGCTGAGGTGGACATCCAACTCCGGCGGCGTAGTTATCCTCACCCGCAGGATGGAGCCGGCGATTTTGTGGCGTTGGATGGCGTTGATCACGGTCTGGGTTGGATTTAGGTCGCCTGGGTTGATCCGGGCGCCTATGGTGACAAAGGGTCTGGCGTCCACCTGCTGAAAGCGGAAGTCGGTGACCCGCTTTCCTTGCGGGGCTGAGGGGTCGAGGTCTATGACGCAGAACCCCTTGGTGTCCTTCTCCTCGCTGAAGTCGACTCGCTGGAGGCTGCCCGAATAGACCACCATAGGGTCATGGCGCAAAATCTGGTGTTTGTGGATGTGGCCCAAGGCAACGTAGTCCAGCGACGGCTTGTGCACAGCCGATGGGAACAGAGCGTGGTCATGGCCGAGCATCATCGAACGTTCAGACCCCACGGTGGAACCGTTGATGGTGACGTGGGCCGTAAGTATGGCGGGGAGTTCCGGGTCCAGCTTTTGCGTTTCCCGCTCGATTCCCGAAGTGCATAGCTCTTCCAACCGCTCCCTCACCTGGTCCAGGGACAGACCGCGGGACTGCTCCCTGCTTAACAGCCCGCTCCTTTTCGGCCAGGGGACTCCGACTATCTGGACAGGTCCCTTCTTGGTGGGCATGGTGTACGTGGCCAGGTCGTCTCCGACCTGCACGTAGGAGACCTGGAGAGTGTCGAATATATCCACTGCCGTGGCTCTGCCCAGGGCCGCCGGGAGATCGTGATTGCCCACTAGGAGGAAGACGGCTATCCCGGCCGACGACAGCTTCGCCAGACGGCGTGCAAGCTCCCTCTGGTGAGTCTGGGAGGGGTCCCGGCCCTTGTAGGCGTCTCCAGCCAACACAACGAGGTCTACGTCGGAGCTGAGGCTGTATTCGACCAGTTCGTCCAGCGCCGACAGGAAGTCCAGAAGTCGGGTGGAAAGTCCGGTGGCCGGGTCAACCCGGCCGTGATTCTCCACTCCTATGTGGAGGTCAGAAAAGTGAACGATGCGCATCCTTATCCCAGCCTCACATCACGCCCTCTTAAGCTTGGTTTGATGAGCGTAGAGCTACCACCCGTGCTGCAACTTGTCCTGCAATATGCCGATAAGACCGGCGATGGGAACCCTTATCTGTTCCATCGTATCACGCTCCCGGATGGTCACCTGCTTATCTTCCAAAGTGTTAAAGTCCACGGTGACACAGAAGGGTGTCCCTATTTCGTCCTGCCTTCGGTAACGCCGTCCGATGCTCTGGGCGTCGTCGAATTGGGTGGGTATGTATTGTCGGAGCAAGGCATGGACGTCCCTGGCCGTGGGGAGCAGTTTCTCGTTTCGGCTCAGGGGCAGCACGGCGGCTTTGATGGGCGCCAGCCTCCGGTGCAGACGCAACAGGGTCCGGGTCTCCTCTTTAGACGAGGACGTATCGGGCTCTTCGTCGTAGGAGTCGATGAGGAAGGCCAGCGCTGCTCGGTCCACGCCCCCCGAGGGCTCGATGACGTAGGGATAGTAATGTTCTTTCATCTCGTCGTCGAAATACTTGAGGTCCTCGCCGCTGGACTCTCCGTGGGCCTTCAGGTCGTAGTCTGAGCGGTTGGCTATGCCTTCCAACTCCGCCCATCCCCACGGGAACCTGTATTCCACGTCATAACAGTCCTTGGCATAGTGGGCCAACTCGTCACCGCCGTGCTGGCGCAGGCGCAGGTTCTCCTGGCGCAGGCCGTGCTTGACGTACCAGCCCAGTCTTTCGTCCACCCAGGACTTCAGCCAGTCCATGTCCGTGCCCGGTTTGACGAAATACTCTATCTCCATCTGCTCGAACTCCCGAGTGCGGAAAGTCGTGTTGCCGGGAGTGATTTCGTTGCGGAACGCCTTGCCGATTTGGGCGATCCCAAAGGGCAGCTTCCGGCGGGAAGCCACCAGCACGTTGGCAAAGTTGACGAAGATTCCCTGGGCCGTCTCCGGCCTGAGATAGACCTCGCTGGCGGTGTCCTCCACGGCTCCCATGAAGGTCTTGAACATCAGGTTGAAGTTGCGAGGGTCCGTCAATTCGCCCCCACAGTCCGGGCATTTGGCAGCGTCTTCCAAGTCGTCGGACCTGAACCGCAGATGGCACTGCTTGCACTCCACCAGGGGGTCGGAGAAGCTATCCACGTGGCCGCTGGTGATCCACACCTGGGGGTGCATGAGTATGGCGGCGTCCAGGCCCACCATGTCGTCCCGCTCGTGGACCACGGTGCGCCACCATGCGTCCTTTACGTTTCTTTTCAGCTCAACTCCCAGGGGGCCGTAGTCCCAGGTGGCATTGAGTCCTCCGTAAATCTCGCTGCTCTGAAAGATGAACCCTCTCCGTTTGGAAAGGGAGAGTATTTTGTCCATGTCCGTCCGTTCCAGATAGTGGACCAAGGGACCTCCTTTGTTTGTTGGCGAGATTCACATGACGGCTGAGTCAGTATGGCCGTAAGCTAGGTTAGCAAGCCTGTTGTCGGTATGTAAAGAACCACGGACGATGAGCGATTGTGTTGACACCCATAGGCGCCTGGGATAATCTGGCTTTACCCCACAGGGCCCGTAGCTCAGAGGTAGAGCAGCCGGCTCATAACCGGCGGGTCGTTGGTTCGATTCCAGCCGGGCCCACCATGACGTAGTGAACTGCGAACTCCGCCGCTCAAGGCGACCACAGCGTTGTCCAGAGCGCCTTCTCAACAAAGACATGTGTTACACAATGCCGAAGTAGGAAACACAGCATGCGCGCAAATAAGAAAATCGGTTTAGGCATCGCTCTCGGAGCTGGAGCAGGCGTAGGCATAGGCGCGGCGCTCGGCAACATCGGCGTCGGTGTGGCAATAGGAGTTGCCGTGGGCGTAGCGCTCAGTGCAAGTTGGGGCCGACATCGTCGCTAAGGCTGGTGTTAGCATCCCCTAGTCCAAGGCGCCCTCACTGAATCCTTATAGCAGAACCTCCCACCGAAAAGTTCGCAGTTCGGTACGCCCTGGCCCACCATTTTTGACGGAAGACAGCACCGAGCCGTTCAGCGCCATCTCCTCAGCGTGGTCAACAGCATCACACCCATCATTCGTGGAAGGTAAGGCTACACCCTTATGCCTCCCCCACAATCCCCAAGGTCTGCCGAAGGCTTCTTCAATCGACTCGCGTGTGCCTGGGCGCGGTCCACACTCACGGCAACATTCTCCGGTCCCGCGCTGAAAATAGGGGCATCAACACTACAGCGCTCTCCGCTTTGACCCTTCCGCTTGAATGACACAACTATATTTCTCAGAGTCAAGACGACATTTCTCCGTGTAAAGCTTAGTTAAAACAGATTCCAGGTCGGGTTAGAGCTGTTGGTAGGCGTCGGGGAACTCATTCCTGCGGTGGGACGAGGCTCGGTTCATAACGCCTATATATCGTAGACCGACCGCATCGTAGGCGCTACCATTACCGCCAGCAGAATATCCAGTTCGCTTCCGATGTGACCAAGTAGCTGAAGTTCCGGTCTAGGGTTTGTCGGATTCCCGGACTTCGCCTCCTAAACTCTACAGACCTATGACCCTATCAAAGTGCACGCATTGACCTCAAGTCCCCTCCTCACGGCATTGGCATCCGCTTCATGCGGCATCTACGCCGTATCGGTGGACCAGACGATTATTTTCTGGAACCGTGCCGCAGAGCGCATCCTAGGCTATCCGTCCGACGAGGTCCTTGGCCGTCGTTGCTACGAGGTAATGAAGGGTCTGTCTCCTGGCGGCTTGACGCCGGAATGCTTGGGAGGATGCCCCTCGATGCGTTACCTGCGGACTGGCTTGATCCCGGCGACAGCACGGATGCGAATGCTCTGCTCCTCCGGAGAACGAAAGTGGGTCACCGTCACTCCCATGGTAGTCGCAGGCATCCTCGGAGGAGCCCCACTGCTTGTGCATCTCTTCGACGACAGCCAGGAAACGGAAGACTACGGCCAAGCCGAAGGCTCGTTGCGGGATGCGCTGTTGGCGGGCGGCGCCGATATTCTATCGGACCATCCTCCGGCGCCTGCCAGCCCCGGACAGACGCCCGCTCTGACACGGCGGGAGCTGGAGGTGTTGCGTTTGGTGGCTTTGGGCCGGGAAACCCATCGGATTGCCGACGAACTGGGCATCAGCAGGCACACAGTGCGCAATCATATCCGTAATCTACGCCATAAGCTTGATGCGTCAACCAAACTGGACGCAGTGGTCGCTGGCATTCGCTTGGGCATCCTACCAGTGAACTAATAGTCGCCAGCACGACGCCCCTTACCGTCGTTGCAGGGCTAAGTCCCTAGCTTCCCCGACTTTCGACGGTGTTTTGTCGAGTCTTGTTACACTTGCTACAATGGGTGCCAGTTGAATTGATTGTCTTGGTACAACAAGGAGGTTACTGTGTCGGAAACGGATGAACTGTTGGAGAACAACGCTCGCTATGCTGCGAGTTTCGACAAAGGCGATCTGCCTTTGCCGCCCGGACGGGGTCTGGCGGTGGTGGCATGCATGGACGCCCGGCTAGACACTCACAAGCTGTTAGGCTTGGCAGAAGGGGACGCCCACGTAATACGCAATGCGGGAGGTGTGGTGAGCGACGATGCAATCCGTTCGCTGGTGATTTCCCAGCGCCTTCTGGGAACACGCGAGATTGTCCTGATTCACCACACGGACTGCGGCATGCTGACCTTCCGAGATGATGACGTAAAGGATTCGATCGAGGCCGACACCGGCCTTCGCCCTTCCTTCGCGCTGGAATCGTTCGGAAACCTGGAACAGAATATCCGACAATCCATCGCCCGCATCCAGGCCAACCCGTTCATTCCCGTGAAGGACCAGGTCCGCGGCTTCGTGTACGACTGTGCCACCGGGCGGCTCAACGAGGTCACCCCCGCCTAAACAATGCAACGAGCGTCAAGTAGTAACCCACATGTCCAGAGCAGAAGCGCCTGGGTCACGCTGTCATTGCAGGGAACTGGAAGGGCTACGGCGTAGGAGCGGGTCCTAGCACACGGTAGCCCAAATTCTCATCAGTTCGTTCGGCGGTGGGGAGCACCTCGATCAATACGTTGTACAGTCCGACAGCGTCGCCGTTTTCGTCGAAACTGTAGTTGTCGCCGACTGCTCCACTCCAGATAAGGTTGTACAGACAGTCCCGGAAGCCGTCTGCGTCCTGGTCGTCGTTGGTCTGCTTCAGGCACTCGGCGGCAATGTAGACATCGTCGTAGGCGGAGCCCTGGAACCATGGAAACGGCGCTACGGCCCCGAAGCGAGCTTGAAAATTCGTCAGGAACTCCTTACCAGTGGCGCTGGACAGGTCGGGGTTGGGGACTATGGCTTTCAGGCCGGTGGCGGCGTCGCCGGCGATGCTGAGAGCATCGGGGGAAGTGGGCACTGACTCGGAGTAGATTGGACCGTCGTAGCCAAGCTCGCGAGCTTGCTTCATGATGGAACCGCCTGAAGCCGTACCCTGTGCTGACAGGAGCAGAGCGTCCGGGTCTTCATTGATCAGCTTGGTAAGCTGGCTCCGGAAGTCGATCACGTCGGATGAGTAGCTTTCCGCCGCTGCTACGGAGCCACCCAGCTTCTCGAATTGAGCGACGGAAGTGCGGCGAGCGCCCTCGGCATAGTCCGTGGCCTCGGTGATGGTGACGATCCTGCGCATCCCGTCCACCCAAAGGGTGTTGCCAGTGTCAATGCCCAACTGAAGGTCGTTGATGGCCGTACGGAAGATGTAGTCTCCAGCGCCGGCAATGTCAGGGCTGGTGGCGGATGGCGAAAGAAGGACTACTCCCTCCTTCTCGGCCAGGGGAGCGATCCCGAGCATCGCGCCGCTGCAAGTGGTTCCCAAAATAATTTTCACGCCGTCCACATCAGTCAGCTTGTTGTAAGCGGTGATCGCGTCCTGAGCGGCGCATTTGGAGTCCTCTACGATGAGTTCCAGCTTCCTGCCATTGATCCCACCCGCAGCGTTGATTTCCTCCATGGCAAGGAGCTTGGACTTAAGCAAGGGGTCCCCGTAGGCCTCAGCGACCCCGGTCAAAGCGTCCATGACGCCAATCACGAAAGGCTCGCCAGGGGGTGTAGCCGTCGGCTCAGGAGTGGGCTCAACAGTGGGGGTTGCGGTCGGGGCAACTGGCGTCGACGTTGGGTCTGAACCGCAAGCCGCCAGAAACAACAACGACGCTGAGACCAGAGTCAGCCAAAGTCCGAAGATCGATTTACGGTAGATGTATCGCAACATGCACTTCCTGTAGCTGATGACGTAGGGACGACCTCTGGTCGCCCCCTTACGTTGTCCGTTGTGCGCTGCGGGATTCCCTTCTCGCGGGACCTAGCTGGAGAGATAGGCCTGGATGACCCTTATGACCTGCTCTCTTGTGATACGGTCGTCGAAGTAGTCGTTAACTGCCGCGACGGCCTCATGCCGTTCAATCTCGCCATTGCCATCGGCGTCATATCGGTCGACTATGTCTACTTCAACCCCTACTCTGCCACTCACCACGCTGGCGGTCTGGCCGGAGGCTTGCGCGTCGGTGTAGCGCGCCGTCGCCCGCAGGTACATGCCATCGTCGGCGTCAACAGGCAGGTAGGCGTCTGACGTCGCGCCCGATATGTTGGTCCAGCGCGTCGACCCGTCCGGGGACCTGGCCCACTGCCACGTCAGGCCGCTTACTCTGCCGTCGGGATCGTTCAGCGTGGCCGTCACCGCCGTTCCCACCGACGGCTGCGTCGACGACAGGGTCACTGTTCCATCAGGTTGCACGGCTATGACCACGCCGCTCACCCTCTCGGCGGTCTGGCCGGAGGCTTCATTGTCGGTGTAGGTCGCCGTCGCCCGCAGGTAGTCGCCCAGGTCCCCCGCATCGGGCGTGTAGGTGGCCGACGTGGCACCCGATATGTCGCCCCAGCCGGTGGTCCCGTCGGGAGACCTGGCCCACTGCCAAGTCAGCCCGGTTACACCGCCGTCGGGGTCGGTCAGCGAAGCCGTCAGGTCGAGGCCCACCTCAGGCCGCGACGACGACAGGGTGACGCGCCCGTCCGGCCTCACGGCGGTGACTCTGCCGGTCTCATCCTGCTCGCTCTTGCCGAAACCTTCTCCATCGGTGTAGTTCGCAGTCGCCCGCAGATAGCTGCCCACGTCGTCCGTGTCTGGCGTGTAGGTGTTTGAATTAGCCCCGGCGATGCTGGCCCAGCCGGTGGAACCGTCCGGGGACTTCTCCCATTGCCACGCGGCGTCATCGGTCAGGTCGGTCGCAGTCCCGGTGATGGGAGGTGTGTCTCCCGACCTGCCGTCGGGGTCGGTCAACGTGGCTGTCAACTCCACTCCCACCGCCGCCCGCGACGACAGGGTGACGGCTCCGTCCTCGTCCACGTTGGTAACTTTCACGGTCACTGGCCGCGTGGCGGTGAAGCCGCCTCCTGTAGCTCTTACCGTTACGTGGTACGAGTTGTCCGTGTTCCGGTCCGCCGGGCTCTCGTAGTTCGGCGTCGCCCTGAAGGTCAGCCGTCCTCCGGATATGGAGAAGTCGCCCATGTCCTCTCCCGACAGAGACCACACGATCGTGTCGCCTTCAGGGTCGAGCGCCGTGTAGGCCGTGACAGGAGTCGTGAGCCCCTCCTGGTAATTTACTGTCTCCGTCGTCGTTGTTCGGGCGTGGGCGGAGTCATATAAACCAGACGACAGCAGGAAAAGGGCCAGAATGATCCCGGCCAGCAGACCCACTCTTGCGATTATCGAGAAAGACATTATGTTATGCATCTAACACCTGATTTCGTGGCGCCGATATTCGGCGGAAAACAATCCATCTATTCTTGCCTTTTAGAGGAACCTCTGTCAACGTGACAGGCGTACGGATTCGACGAAAACGGGCGTCCCATGAAGGGCTTGAGGTCAATCCCCAGCGGCTCATCTTCTTCCGCTGGGCGGGAAGGGATAGGCATTGTCTATTATCAAGGCAATGCACCGCTTACTTCCCTGCAGGGTCTTTCGATTGTACCCGCTTCTCCTATTCCGCTTATCCCTAACAGGCCTTTCCCCCCTCATCCTAGCCTTCTCCCGCCAGTGGAGAAGGGACAATGCCCCAGGGTCTTTCGATTGTCACCCCGAGCAGAGCGAGGGGTCTAAAGTCTTAGCCATTCCCACCGTTCTGCTGCCAAAGGATTGTAGATTCCTCACTCCGTTTCGGAATGACTGTGGGGCCAGGTCCTTCCCATAATCGAAAGACCCTGGACAATGCCCCCTCGCCCTTGACGGGAGAGGGTTGGGGTGAGGGTGAATAATCGAATGACCCTGTACTTCCCTGCGAGTCCACTGGAATCCCCACCGTCTCCCTGCTAGAATGAAACTAGCGATACGGACAGTCCGATATGGGCACCGTTGGCCCGGCCCATGCCCCTGTAGCTCAGCCTGGATAGAGCGGCGGCGTCCTAAGTCGCGCGTCGGGGGTTCGAGTCCCTCCAGGGGTACCATATAGGAGCGTAGCTCAGTTGGTAGAGCGCCGGTCTCCAAAACCGGATGTCGGGGGTTCGAGTCCTCCCGCTCCTGCCAGAAAACAGTCGTAGGGGCGACCGGCCGGTCGCCCCTACTGTAGATTCCAAAAGGCCTCCGCCGGAATGGCGGGTTGCGTTCATAGGCTGGCGGTCAGCTTTCCCAGGGAGTCCCCAAACTCCCCAACCTGCCACGCCCGCACGTCCGGGCCGGCCATCTCTTCCTCCAGCGATTGGGTCAGCCGGGCTATCCGTTCCAGGCTGACGGCAGGCCAGACCAGAGGGGCGTCTATGCCCAAAGCGGCGCCCTTGTCCGCCCGCCAGTCCTTCAGCTTCTGGAGGCGAGCGGCGACCTGGTCCCGTTCCCGAGGTCCCAGCCGGGGCGTATCCGGCGTCCCGCGTTTGGGAAGCCTCACCGGACCCTCCCTCAACCCTTCGTGAATGGCCGCACGGAGACGCCCCATGTCTGCGCCGCGCCCGAACCGTCCCAGCCCCCCTACGGCGGCTAGGTCCCGCTCAGGAGAGCCTGCCAATTCCACCAGCGTCGCGTTTGGTATTATCTTGAAGGGAGGCGTGTTCCGCCTCAGGGCTTCTTGCTCCCTGAACCGGTGCAATGAGCGGAGGACTGCCAGTCCCCGGGGGTCCAGCGCCGAACGTCCTTTGACTGACAGAAAGGCCCACTCCGGGTCGGGCGCCTGGCTGCGCACCCGGCTCAGACGCGCACACTCCTCTTTAACCCACTCCAGCCTGGAGAGCTTGACCAGTTCCGTCGCAAGCTCGTCTCTCAGCGCCGCCAGATGCCGGACGTCGTCCGCCGCATACTCCAACGACTCGCCGCTCAACGGACGCCTGGTCCAGTCCGACCTCTGCATGCTCTTGGTCTTGGTCACTTCTACGCCCAGATGCTCTTCCAGCACCGCCGCCAGTCCCAGCCTGGCCGAGCCCAGAAACGCAGCGGCTATGCTGGTGTCGAACAACGCTGCCGTATGGAATCCCCAGTCGCGGTCCAGGCTGCGGAGGTCGTAGTCCGCCGAATGCATGACCTTTTCCACTTTGTCGTCCGCCAGCAGCTGTCCCAATGGACTCATGTCGTCGATGGCCAGTGGGTCGACGATGTACACGGACTCGTCGACCGCAAGCTGGACGAGGCAAATATGCTCAGGGTACCTGTGGAAACCGTTGGACTCTAAGTCCACGGCGACACGGGGATGGTCGTATGCGTGCCTCACAGCCTCGGCCAGTCCTGCGGCGCTGGTCAACACGGTTACGGGTCTGGAGCTATGTTTCATCAGAACTTGCGGCGGCGGTTTCGGGCGCGCGTCGGGGCTGCCGGAGAGTCGGCGTCTTTGACGCATAAGAGTCGACAAGATATACTGCCCATGCTGCAAAAAAGGTAAGGTTCATGGATATGAAGGAGGCTAAACGTGAAATTCGGCATTGCCCATCTTAATGCCAACTGGCATGACTGGGATAGACACCTGGCTGCTGATTACGCCAAAGATCCCGAGACTCCCGACCACCAACTGACCACCGAGACCTTCCAGCTCACCGACCTGGCTGAGGACCTGGGATTCGACTCGGTCTGGTCTCCCGAACACCACTTCGACCCCTACTGCATGGCCCCGGACTGCCTGCAGCTAATCTCCTACTACGCGGGAAGAAACCCGAAGCTGGACGTTGCCACCATGGTAGTGGTGCTGCCCTGGCACGACCCGGTCAGGGTGGCCGAGCAGATAGCCTTAGTGGACATTATGTTGGGCGAGGACCGGGAGTTCATCATCGGGTTCGGACGCGGTCTTGCCAGGTACGAGTTCGAGCGGTTCCGCATACCCATGGACACCTCCCGCGAGCGGTTCCGGGAAGCCTTCGAGATAATCAGGCTGGGGCTCACCGAGAACTCCTTCTCCTACGACGGCAAGTTCTTCCAAATTCCAGAGACGGTAATACGCCCCGCCCCCCGGTCCAAGAACCTGATGGACAAGGTGTACATCTCATCGGTGACGCCTCCCAGCATCGAGACGGCTGCCCAGCTGGGCGCCGGTCTGATGATCATTCCCCAGAAGCCGTGGGACGACCACATCGCCGACCTGAAGTTCTACAACCGCACCCGCGGCGAAGCCGGCATGAAGCCCAGGAACCCGGTGGTGGGCGTGTTCATGTATTGCGCCGAGACTGAGGACGAGGCGGAAGAGGGTTACAGCAGGTGGATGGCCGGATTCAACTACTCGGCCACCAAACACTATGAGTTCGACGACCCCGAACACTTTAAGGCCACGTCCGGATACGAGCAGTATGGGGCGGACGCTCCGGTGCCCAACGAGGCCGACCCTCCATCCGCCCATGAGCAGGCCGCGTCTGAGCGGGTGGCTTTCCACTCGCTGGAAGAGACAGAACGCCTCCGAGCCGAGGCCGGGACCTGCATCGGCACCCCGGAGCAGTGCATCGCCAAGATAAAGCTGGCCATCGAGACCACTTCGCCCATGCACATGTTCGGGTTCGCCCGCTATGGCGGCATGCCCATGGAGAAGGCCACGAGGAGCATGGAACTCTTCGCCAAGGAAGTGCTTCCCGAGGTGAAGAAGTTGGGCATCGCCGAGCCCATCGTATAAATCAAGAACCCGGCTGGATAGTGGAGACAAGAGGCCCCCGCCTATAACGGGGGTCTCTTCTTTGGAGCGAAGTCCTCTAAAATGGCCCCAAGATTAACAATTCCTTGACACCACGTTGCTATGGTGGCTGTCGTGGTCGTTGTCGGGACGGGCCCGGGACATCCCGACCGCGCCCGAAACCATCCACCGAGTAGGGGAAGGAGACGAGGAGTATGAGTAAGAAATGGTTGCTGGTCATCGTCGCCGTAGGAATATTGGCGGCAGGTCTTAGCGTCGGGGCCGGGTTTGCCAGAGGCGGACTCAGCGCGGGAGACGGAGACGGAGATTCCACCAAGGGCACGTTCATATCCAAGGTGGCCTCCATTCTCGAACTCGACGAGGACACGGTCAGCGACGCCTTCGAGCAGGCCAGGAGTGAGATTGCGGACGAAAGGGTTGAGGCCATGCTCGACGCCAAGGTCGAGAAAGGGCTTATTACCCAGGACCAGGCCGATGAGTATCTTGAATGGTTCCAGGACCGACCAGATGACGCATTCCCCATGTTCAAGCGCGGAGGTCATGGCGGCTGGAAACACGGAAAGGGCATGGGATTCTATAACAAGGGCACGTCCGGCTACTCTGGCCTAGACAAGGACTCATCGACCGAGTAACCAGCGTAAGTCATCGGTGGGAACAACAGAACGGGACGGGCAACGCAGCTCGTCCCGTTTCTCTTTGTGGCTGGCTACGCTCGTGCAGAGATTCGGGTAAAGGTATATTATGGTGCGGCAAATCAGAGATAGGCTTGTGCTGCCTCTGTTACAAGGCGGCGCTGGAACGGCTTGAGGAGGTAGAAGCTATGGAAGTCATAGACGCCCACCAGCACATCGGAGATCTCAGCAACATTCTGGGAGACGGAGGCTTCGGCGGGTCTTCGCTGGGGATCCAAGAAGAGCAACAGCGACGGGCGGCGGGCCTTAAGGCCCAGGGCATCGACTGGGCGGTGATACAACCCGCCCACGGCTACCTCAAACCCGACGGCATCAAGGACACCATGAGGGTCAACGACGGAGTGGCGGAATACCGCAACATGGATCTCGCCCATTTCGGCATCGCCGCCGGCACCGTGGAACCCACCCACGGCGAACGGAGCCTGGAGGAAATCGACCGAATCAAGCAGGAACTGAAGCTGGAAGCCGTTAGCTGGCACCACCGATTTCAGGGATGCTTCATTGACAACGTGTGGATGCGGCCCATTCTCAGGAAGATGTCCGACCTGGGCCTGGCCGCCATTTTCCACACCAACTCGGAGTCGGGGTTGGAAGCTCCCTGGAGGCTTCAGAAGCTGGCCCAAGAATTCCCCGATGTGAACTTCCTAGCGCTGGACGCATTCTTCACCCACGGCGGCACCCAATACCTTGAGTACTTGGCCGAGCTTACTCCCAACGTGGTATGGGATGTGGGAGGCCCGACGCGGATAGAAATCGACAGTTGGGTCAAGAACCACGGGTCTAGGAACATAACCTTCGCTGTGGGCCCGTCATACGCTGACCGCCCCAATCCCAAGAGGCCTCCGATTCTGGACGAAATCCTGGACGCCGACATTAGTGACGAGGACAAGGCCAACATACTCCACCGGAACATCCGGCGCGTGTTCGGCCTGGAGGGCGGGAACTAGCGGCTCCGGAAGCTCGCGCGGAGACGAAGCATGAAAGTCGGACTCTTTCTCACCAACCAGCAGCATCTGGACAAAGACATGGTGGAGGCCCTGGACGAGCAGGTCCTCATGGTGCGCCATGCCCGGGACAACGGCTGGGACTCGCTGTTCTCAGGTCAGCACTATCTGAACGAAGGCAACAACCAGCAGCTTCAGTTGGTGCCTTTCCTGGCTAGGTTGCAGGCCGAGGCTGGAGACATGACCCTGGGGCTGGGAATCCTGCTGCTAAATCTCCACAATCCTGTCTACGTGGCCGAGACCGTGGCTTCATTGGACGTGATATGCAGGGGAAATTTCGTTTTCGGAGTCGGCCTTGGCTACCGTGACACCGAATTCGACGCGTTCGGAGTGCCCAGAGGCAAGCGGGTGGCCCGTTTCGAGGAGTGCCTGGAGCTGGTGAAGCGGCTATGGACGGAGGACGAAGTCACCCACGAGAGTGACGTGACCAAGCTTTTAGGGGTGCACATGAACATCCGACCGGTCCAGAAGCCCCACCCTCCGGTGTGGTTCGCGGCCAACAACGACAGGGCCGTCAAGCGAGCCGCACGGCTGGGAGACAACTGGTTCATCAACCCCCACTCCACGACGGCAACCATCAAGCGGCAGATGGGGCTGTACCGGGAAGAGTTGGACCGCCTCGCCAAGCCCTTTCCTACGGAGCTGCCCTGCCTCAAGGAGGTCTTCTGCAGCACCGACCGCCGGAAGGCCCTTGAGATGGCAGGCCCATACCTGGCGGGCAAGTACCAGGACTACGCGGCGTGGGGCCAGGACGAGGCCATGCCAGAGGACGAGACCTTCAACCAGGCTTTTGACGACCTTCTGGAGGACCGCTTCATCATAGGCTCGCCAGAGGAATGCTACGAGCAGCTCCGTCCCTACTGGGAGGAGATAGGCGTCAACCACCTGGTAGTCCGCACCCACTGGGCGGGCATGCCAGCCGAAACCGCTCTCCACAGCATGGACATGATCTCCCGGGAGCTTCTCCCTGCCCTGCGGGAGGTGTGAAGCCAAGGCAACGGGATCGGCCCAATCGAGAAGGATTAAACGACCCGACTTGTGGAGTGGCCACCCGGCCCTAAGGCCGCAGGCGGTGGATGCTAGAATTCTGGGAGAGCACGTACAGGGCGCCGTTCCGGTCTTGGCCGAAGGAAGCGATGCGCAGGTCGGTGTCGGCCAGGAGTAAGTGTTCTGTCACTTCCTGGCCGTCATAGCGGATGGCCCATATCTTGCCTGAGCAGTAGTCCCCGAAGACATAGGTCCCGTACAGCGAGGGAATCCTGTCCCCGCGATAGACGTATCCGCCAATGACCGAGCAGCCCTCTTCTCCCGTGGGGTATTCCCACACCGGTGGAACTGTCCCCGACCTGTTACAGGAGGAGCGGGGCGAAAAGCACTGTGTGCCTTCCACTGTATTCCAGCCATAGTCGCCGCCCCCTTCCACCAGGTCCACCTCTTCCAAGGTATTCTGCCCCACGTCGCCAGCCCATAACTGCCCCGTCTCCCGGTCGAAGCTGAACCGCCAGGGGTTCCGCAACCCGTAGGCCCATATCTCCGGTTGGGCGTCTGGGTCGTCCAGAAGGGGATTGTCGACAGGGATAGTGTACGGAGTTTCCGCTGTGGCCTCCGACACGTCGATTCGCAAGATGGAGCCCAACAGCGTCCTCGTATTGCGTCCGTGGCCCATCGGGTCTCCCGCCGCCCCTCCGTCCCCCAGGCCTATGTACAGGAACCCGTCTGGGCCAAAAGCAAGTTGACCTCCGTTGTGGTTGCGGTAGGGTTGCTCGATTTCCATTATCACCAGCTCACTGTCCGGGTCGGCGGTCTGGCCGTCGGCGCTCAGCTGGAACCGGGAGACAACTGACCGTCTCGGCCCTGACGCCGAGTAGTAGACGTAGAAGTAGCCGTTTTCGTCGTACCGAGGGTCGAAAGCCAGGCCCAGCAGCCCCTCTTCCGACCCCGAGTCGTTAACGTTGTCCCGGATATCCAGGAACACCTGTGCCTCACCGACATCCTGGTCGTTGGCAAACGCTAGAATCCGGCCCGATTGCTCGGCGACGAACAAGCGGTCGTCTCCAGCGATGGGCTGGGTCAGGTTGGTGAGGCCGCGAAAGTCCAGGTTCTTGAAGACGCGCTCCACCTGCAGAGGCCGTAATGGCGGCGGTGTAGAAGTGGGGTCCGGTGGATTAGTTGCCGATGGGTCGGCTGAAGAAGGAGTTGACGTCGAAGGCGATTCGGTGGGCGTCTCCAAGGACGGCCCGAGGGTGGCCGTAGGGACTGCTGCAACAGTTGTAGGTGGGACTTGTGTCTGGGAGGGCAAGGGGGGAGTTGGGGTTGGGCTGGGCGCGCGTTCCCCACAGCCGACGGCGAGAACAACACTCACTGCCAACGCGGCCACGAGATTTCGCTGAATAAGCCCAGTCCGCATTCGTGCCAAGCCGGGAACCTGCTCTGAATCGGGGCTGGGTAGACCGTTAGTCAGGGGGCACGACGACGCGAGAGTGTAGAGTAAGAAGCCACCGAAACTCCTTGAGGAACTTAGGCGGTCCTTCAGTCGCTTCGACCTGAACGTGAGCATATGCCCAGCGTCGCCACGGGTCTTCTACGCATTCGTCCTCGGGCCGCCACTCGACCTGAACCTGAAACGGAGTCCCTTCGGTTTGTGCCGCCGTGAGAGCAAGCTGCAAATAATCCCCTGCGGTGTGATGAGCTTGCCCATAGCCGGCCAAATGTCCTATTCGTAGGTCTTCTAACGAAACCTGGCGTTCCAGCAAACGGTCTTTGTGCCAGACTGAGAGGCTTGCTTGCTTGAATGCGCCCGGCCTCGGCCTTCCGTTCTGACTGCTCCAATCGTCGGGCCGGATGAACCGGCATAGGATGTCGTCCGGTGGAACTGGCACGGGTCCCGTTAGAACCAGGCAACCAATTCAACGTCGGTGATTTTCCTAAGGCAGCCGACGTTGACTCCGTTTTGGTCATAGACGCTGGCGTCTAATTGGCCGCTTGGTTCCAACTCGGCAAAGACTATTCGGCCATCGGCCAACCTCAGGTCGAATGACAAAGCGCCGTCTACGTCTACAGTAATCTCGGGTTCCACAGTCTTATCGAGGGCGGCCTTCGCAATGCGGGAAGCCATGTTGACGGCTGCGACCTCAGGACGCGAGCCTTCAAGTCCTACGGCAAAAGCGTCGAGGGCACTGTGCACCGCCATCTCAACCTGAGACACCATTTTATGAGTTTCCTATTATATCCGGACCGTTCATTGGCTCCGCGCCCCTAGTAAAGGTCTCTTTACAGGCATTGCACTATCAGAGCTCCAATCTATCATTGGCCTCACCTGACTGTCTATAGTCGGCTGTCAATATCGCAGTCCTCCATCCACCGCTTGTACCTACAGGACCCCGTCCATTCCCAGTTCCTTGGCCAACGCGGCCAAGTCGTGGTACTGGCTGGCTGGCATGGTCACGCTGTCCCGCTCCCTTCCCTGGCGTTGCAGCTTCTGGGACCTTTGGCCAGGGTAGAGGATCTGGTCTACACCCTCTTTCCTGGGCGACGACGTAATGTGGTCGATGAACTCGTCAACCTGCTCCTTGAAACGGTCGATGGGCATGATGTTGGACGGGTCCATGGCCAGGAACATGGTTCCTGGGCGGCCATCCTTGTCGGAGTCCAAAGCCAGGTCCCAGGGTGGGGTGGTGTCCGTCATCAGATAGCTCAACAGCCCCACAAAGAAGACCAGAGCATAGCCTTTGTGGCCGCTTCGGGCGCCTCCCAGCGGAAGGATGCTCCCCTGGGGAACGAACAGCGGCCCCTGGTAGTCGGGTTTCAGGAAGTTCGAGGTGTCGGTGGTCGGCTGTCCTGACGCGTCCAGAATCATGTCCGATGCCACCGGCTTGCCTTGGCGGGCCGCGTCAGCCACGGGGCTGGCCGAGGTCTGGGTGATGGACATGTCCACTATCACCGGGTCGTGCCGACCGGCTGGTATGGCGAAGCCCACCGGAGCGTTCCCCAACATAGGGCTGGAGCCTCCCGTGGGCGCTACAACCGGGAACCTGGCCTGGATGAACACCATGGCCGCCATGTCCCTGGCCGCCGCCCGTTTCATGAAGGGAGCCAGCGAGCCGCCGGAGCTACGGGCGCTTACCCAGCCGACTCCGAATTCCGCCGCCTTGTCGCAAGCCAGGTCGATGGCGTATCGGCACACCAGGGCATCCTGGGCCTTGGGGCCGCCGTCAACCAGGGCCATCGCTCCCTTGTCCGCCAGGTGCTCGATGGTGGGATTCATGTTCACGGAACCGTTCCGGGCTGCCGTGACGTGCCGGCGAATCGAGCCCAGCCCGCGGACATAGTCGCCCTGGAGCGCCTTTGCTACTGCCATGCTGAGCAGAAAGGCGGCGTCCTCCTCGGAGGCTCCGGCCTCCCTGAGGGCCGCCATGACCACGTTTTCGACGGCTGACAGGCGTACGGTCACCTGCTCCTCCGAGGACTCCCACCACTGGCCGTAGGTCTTTTCGGTCTGCCTGGCGTCGGTCATGGCGTCTCTCCTTGCTTCGGGGGATTGGGGCCACTATCGATTCGGCCTAATTATAGACTACAAAGTCTGGCGTCGTTGACGATGGGTGCGGGCGTCCGATAGCGGTAACAACAAGGAACCGTTCAGTTTCTACCGCACTCTTGACCTTACCCATACCACCATGCCCGACATGGTGGACTTGACAAAAGTGCAGGCTGAAAAGGAAAGGAATAGGTTACAATTGTTGAACATACCTAGTGTTGATGCGCCGTTCTCGGGGTTGGTGCGAGTGCGGATGTGTGGAGGTGTAGTCAATGGCTAGAACACGAGGTCCTTCAGTTCAGAAACTATTGCTGAGCAAGTCCCGAGAGGCAACCCTCAACGCGGTTCAGACATTTAACAACCCTCTCTCAACCTTTAAGGCAGAAACATTCATCGTACTGATGACGATAGCCTGGATGTATCTGATGCACGCATATTACCGACGTGAGGGAGTAGAATACAGATATTACGACCAAGGCCCACGTCGCCGTAAATTCGACCTTACAAATGCGAAAGCATATAAATATTGGGAACTTGAACGCTGTCTCAACGAGAAATCTTGTCCTCTAGATAGCGCAACCAAACAAAACCTCCGTTTCCTGATTGGACTACGACATAAGATCGAGCATCATATGCCTGCTGGTTTCGAAGACAGATTTTCAGGCCGATACCTCGCGTGTTGTCTTAACTACGAAAGGTATATTTGTGAGTTATTCGGAAACAAATACTCGCTTGTTGACCATGCGGCTTTCACACTTCATTTCCGAGACTTTACGGCTCCTCAAGAACATGGAGAGACGAGCTCGCCTTTGCCATCCGATGTAGCGAAATACGTTCAAGCGTTTGACGCCAAGGTCGATGCTGAAGACTTCCAATCACCATATTTCTCGTATCGGACTATCTTTGTCCGTAAACAAGCGAATCATCCCGGGCAGGCAGATCAGGCAATCGAGTTCATCGGAGATGAATCTGAGCTCGCTCAGGAGATAGATAGGCAGTACTGGGTTGTTAAGGGTGTCGAAAAGCCCAAGTATATCCCTAGTCAGATAATTCAAATAATGCGCGATGAAGGATATACAGGATTCACTATGTATAACCATACTCAGTTATGGAAAGAAATGGATCCAAAGGATGTACGGAAGGGTTACGGAGTTACGGTAGCCAATAGTTGGTTCTGGTATGACCGCTGGCTGGAACGGGTAAGGGAACATTGTTCATCCAACCTGGGGAAATACATCCCCGGATTGGCTGCGTGACAACCCGTTAACAAGATGAAAGAGCCTAGGTGCTCCGGGCGGAATCAAGAGAGGTGATCCTATTACAAACTGGGAAACATGTCAGGCTGTCGAACGAAACCCGAACAAACTCGGAGGAGCTTGGGTGTTTCGTCATACCCGGGTACCCGTCTCGGCTCTTTTTGAAAACCTGAAGGATGGTGCGTCGGTGGAACAATTCCTGGAGTGGTTTCCGGGGGTTGATCGTTCAGCAGAAGAAGCGGTCCTTGAGCATGAATGGATGAAGAACTGCGGACTCAGTTCCAGCCATGCGTGGAGCGAGATTTGACCAATGTCTGATTCTGAGCACGAAAACCGGGACTGGCGTTTGTATGTCCAGGACATCATCGAATTCGGAGAAAAGGTCCTGTTGTATACAGATGGACTCACTGAGGATGCCTTCATCTCCGACAGCCGCATATACGATGCCACACTGCGCAACCTCCAACTGATCGGTAGAGCGGCATCGCCTGTTCCTTCAAACGTGCGGGAGGCACACCCCGAGATTCCGTGGAGCAGCATGATCGAGACTCGAAACCGAGTGACTCACGACTATAGGAATATAGACGACAAGGTCGTGTGGAACATCATTCAAACTGATGTCCCAGATTTGCTGCCCAAACTCCGGAGGATGCTGGAACCCACTGCGACGGAGTGACTACGCTAACGAGCTTCCACAGAGAGAGACGCCGTTCCCGCATCGTTTGACGGAGGGGCGGGCCGCTAATATACTCCCTTCCATACTCGCGGCTACACAGGCGTGGGCGTACGCCCGGCCAAATTCACCCACCCGTTTCACAGGAGGAGCTTCATGAAGTTCGGAGTTTCCGTCTTCTGCCAGAACTACGAGGACTGGCCCAGGTATCTTTCCGGTGACTTCAGCAGCCCAGCCAAGAACCCTGACCACGAGATGGTCATGGAAGACCTGCGGCTGGCGGACATGGTCGAAGACCTGGGATACGACGCTATATGGGCCACTGAGCACCATTTCACCCCCTATGAGCTGATGCCCGATGCCATCCAGTTCCTGAACTACTTCGCGGGAAGGACTCAGCGGGTGGGCATGGCCACGATGGTCATCGTGTTGCCCTGGCACGATCCGGTGCGGGTGGCGGAGAATCTCTCCTTTCTCGACGTGATGCTCAAGGGCAGGCCCATCACCGTAGGATTCGGACGGGGAGCCGCGAGAGTTGAGTTCGAGACCTTCAACATTCCTATGGAGGAGTCGCGGGGCCGCTTTATCGAGGCCCACGACATCATCAGGCTGGCCCTGTCCCAGGAGCTCTTCTCATACGACGGGGAGTTCTTCCAGATCCCGGAGACCACCATCCGACCCCAGCCCCTGTCCAAGGACCTGCCCTCACGCATGTACTGCGCCGCCAACAGCACGGCCAGCGTAGAGATGGCTGCGGAGGCAGGGTTGGGCATGATGATCATCCCCCAGAAGTCGTGGGAAGCCTACGAGGACGACATCAAGATGTTCAATGCAAGGAGGGCCGCCGTCGGGATGGGCCCCCGCAACCCGGTGACGGGATGCTTCATGTACTGCGGGGCCAACGAGGAAGAAGTCAGGATAGCCAAGGAGCAGTACTACCCCAACATGATCTACACCTCCACCCGCCATTACGAGCACGACGAACCCGAACACTTCAGGAACACCAAGGGCTATGAACACTATGTCGATACAGCCGAAAAGCTGAGGGCCGGCAGGGGCCTCAGGTCCGAGCAGGACGACACCCAGGTTATCGGGACTCCTGAGCAGTGTCTGGACAAGCTCCGGCGCATACAGACCATGACCCGGCCATCGGAGATGTTCGGAATGGTGAAGTTCGGGGGCATGAGTCCGGAAGTGGCCAGGAAGAGCATTGAGCTTTTTGCCAGGGAAGTCCTGCCCGAGCTCCACAAGGACCCAGTCCTCGCCCCAGCAGGGTGATAGGTCAGCAGTTCGCCGGTTAATTCACAAGGAGGCGCTATGGCGGGCAAGGCTCTGGCCGCGGTAATCACCGGCCCCAGGACCATTGACGTAAGGGAAGTGGACATACCCGACGTGGGTGAAGACGATGCCCTCGTGCGCATCGAGGCGTCGGGGGTCTGCGGCACCGACTACGAAGGGTACCACGGAGACTACTACCTTCCCTTTCCAGTAATCCAGGGACACGAGCCTTTGGGCGTGATAGAGGCCATTGGGCCTGAGGCACAGCGTCGCTGGGGCGTGGATGTCGGCGACAGGGTGGCCGTGCGCTCCAGGTACAGGTGCGGGCGGTGCCAAGCGTGTTGGGACGACAAGGGCGCCCCCTGCCCCAATGGCGGCGGCTTTGGCTCAACGTCTTTGGAGAAGCCGCCGGGCCTTTGGGGAGGTCACGCCGAGTTCATGTACCTGGCACCGGGGTCGGTGGTGCACCCCATCGACAGTTCCCTTCCGCCGGAAGTGGCTGTCATGTTCAACCCCCTGGGCGCCGGTTTTGCTTGGGCCGTGGAAGCGACGGGTCTTGAAGCAGGTCAGTCCATCGCCGTTCTGGGCTGCGGGCAAAGAGGAATCTGCTCGGTGATAGCCGCCAAAGAAGCCGGAGCTTCCTTCGTGGCCGTGACGGGTCTCGGAAGGGACGAGCACAAGCTGGCCCTGGCCCGCGAGTTCGGGGCCGACATGACCATCAACGTGGAGGCCGAGGACGCGGTGGGCCGCATCATGGAGGCCACCAACGGTGAAGGCGTGGACACGGCGCTGGACCTGACTCCGTATGCCGTTGATCCCGTGACCCACGGTGTCGGCATGTTGAAGACCGGGGGAACGTTGGGAGTGGCAGGTCTGAAGGGAGGGCGTCCTATGAAGGACCTCTCCTCCGACGACCTGATTAACAAAGAAGTCACCCTGAAGGGCATCCGCGGAGTGCCCTTCGATTCCTTCTTGCGGGCTGTGGAGACCATCGAGTCCCGCCGCTATCCCCTGGAGAAGCTGCACACCTATGCCTTCTCCGTGGAGGAGACGGAAGAGGCCATAAAGACCCTTGCCGGCGAGACCAACCGCCCAGCCATACACGTGGCCGTCATCCCCCGGCCCAGGTGACGGTATATTCCATCCCTGGTCGGAACACTCAACAAGGAGAGAAAGTTCCGGAGTGACAAGCGAACCATGAGTCGTCCAGAGGAGCTTGTATGACAGACCTACCCAAGTTTACAGAGCTGCCCGCATTCGAGAGGACCGGAGAACGCCATAGCTGGGGACTTTGGGGCAAGGACGACCAGCTGGGCATGGTTAACCTGCTCACTCCCGAGCGGGTGGTACAGGCAGCGTCCCTGGTGCGAAAGGGCAAGGTGTTCAACCTGGAACCATCCAGGTCCATCCCTCACCCCCAACGGTCCAAGAACGAGCCATACCAGCACCACATAGACGTCCGCCGCACAGGCCGGAGCGACTACGTGGACGGCTGGGAGCTCCACGGCGGCATGGGTCACATGGACGGGCTTCGCCACATGCGTTACCGGGAGTTCGGCTACTACCAAGGGCTGCAGGACGAGGAGCTGGACGAGAAGGTCATGCTAGGCATCAACCTCTGGGCCGACCACGGGCTGGTGGGGCGCGGAGTCTTCCTGGACATTCCCCGTTACTTCGAGAAGCGGGGTGAGTCGGTGGACCCCAACGCCCGCTTACCCATCGGACCGGAGTTGATGGAGGCTGTGGCCGCCGACGAAGGAGTGGAGTTCCAGCCCGGCGACATCATGCTGCTGCGGACCGGCTGGATGCGCTGGTACCTGAGCTTGAGTCCCGAGGAGCGGGAGGCCACTCACGGTACGGTGCATCCGGGGGACGACGGACTCCATTGCCCAGGGCTGGACGCCAGCCGTGAGACCGCTGCATGGCTGTGGGACCATCAGTTCTCGCTGCTGTTTTCGGACAACATTGCCCTGGAGGCCATGCCGGTGGAAGGAAGCGAGTTCCAGCACCGGCGCATCATACCCCTGATGGGCATGGGCATCGCCGAATTGCTGACCTTCGAGGAGCTTTCAGCCGACTGCGCCGAGGACGGAGTCTACGAATGCATGGTCACGGCCAAGCCGGTGAACATCCCCGGAGCCTGCGGCTCCCCGGCCAACGCATACGCGATAAAATAGGAACCATTCCCCAAACCTACTGCCTAAACTAAAGAATACTGGAGGAGACGATGAAGACACGCGCGGCGATTCACATAAACCTGGGTGAGTATCCCATAGTCGACGAGATCGAAGTCCCCGACCCCCAGCCTAACCAGACGTTGGTGAAGCTGTTCTCCAGCGGAATATGCCACTCCCAGCTTCACAACATATTCAACACCGAGTTCGCCCGCCCCACAACCCTGGGGCATGAGGGGACCGGTGTAGTCGTCGCCGCGGGCCGGGACGTGAGCCACGTTAAAGAAGGGGACCACGTCATCGTGACCTGGGTGCCCCGCAACCCGGTCCTGGGCAGTCCTCCCAGGATTCCCACAGGAGTCACTTACCAGGAGCAGGCGATGCCGCCCAATGTGTTCACCTGGGCCGAACACACTTTAGTGAATAGCCAGTTGGTTGTGCCCATCTCCAAGGACGAACCCACGGACGTCAGCTGCATCGTGGGCTGTGCAGTGCTCACCGGCTCCGGAGCAGTTATGAATACAGCTCAGGTGCGCCCGGGCGACTCAGTCGCGATTTTTGGAGTTGGTGGAGTGGGGCTGTCCGCCGTGGCCGCAGCGGCCATGCTGGAGGCCTACCCCATCATCGCCGTGGACCTACAGGACGACAAGCTGGAGTTTGCCAAGGAGTTCGGAGCCACCCACACGGTGAACGCCTCTCAAACGGACCCGGTTCAGGCGGTGCTGGACCTTACGGGCGGCGGTGCAGAGTACGCTTTCGACACCATAGGAGTGCGGGCCACCGCCGAGCAGATTCTTCCGTCAGTGCGCATCGGCGGCAACGGAGCAGAAAACCACGGCGGCATGGCCGTCATGGTGGGCTATCCCCCCGATGAAATCACCATAAACCCCAAGCTGCTTATGATGGGACAGAGGCGTTTCCGGGGCAGCCTGGGCGCCACTTACCCTGAAAAGGACTTTGCCACCTTCCTGCGATGGAACAGAGAGGGGAAGCTGCCTCTGGAGAAACTGGTCACCCGTCGCTATCCCCTCGACGACATAGCCGAGGCCTGCGATGACCTGCACCACGGGCGTATTTTTGGCCGGGCCATCCTGGAGTTTTAGGGCTCGGCGGTCAGCAGCATACCGCTGCCCCTAAGCATTGGCGAGCCTGCGGTCACGTATGCCGTGCTGCAGTCGGGCACTTGCCGCTCCCCGGCCCTGCCGGTGACCTGATACACGCCCTCGGCCAAGTGGCCTATGGAATGGAGGCGTCCTTCGCTGAGGGCGCCTCCATGAGTGTTCACCGGAAGCTGGCCCGTTCGCTCAATCCGCTCGTCCTGTATGAACTGGTGGGCCTCGCCCTTGCCACAAAATCCAGCCGACTCCAACCAGTAGTAGACCGAGGGGCTGAAGCCGTCGTAGAGCAGGGCCACGTCCACGTCCGACGGCCCCATCCCTGACCGTTCCCACACCCTGTCGGCTATAGAGGCGCCCGTCTCCATGTAGTCCAGCAGGGGATAGACCATCAGGTTGGGCATGTTAGAGGTGTTCTGGCCGTAACCGGCCACATAGGCTGGCGGGTTGGGCAGGTCCCTGGCCCGCTCCACAGTGGTCAGCACTATAGCGGCGGCGCCCTCCACCGGAATGTCGCAGTCGAAGAGGCAGAGAGGGTCGGCTATCATCCGAGAGTTCATGTAGTCGTCGCGGGTCATAGGGGTGTCGAAGAAGTAGGCCTTTTCATTCAGGTTGGCGTTTGTCCGCTGGGTCACCGCTAAAGTCGCCATATCCTCCCGCTCGGCCCCATAGAGGTGCATGTAGCGGCGATACGCCAGGGAGTGGGGCTGGAAGGATGAGGCGAACCCGTAGGGCGTCTGAAACTGGGCGTCGCCACGGGCGTATGAGTCAGACACGGCTCCGTACGCGCCCCTTGGGCGGTGCAACGCCCTCCAGACCAGGGCATAGCTGCACGCTCCCGCTGCCAGTGCGTTGACGGACTCTATGACGGCGCTTAGGACCATCCCCTGGTCGATTTGGGCGTACCAGCGCACCCCGTGTCCCTTGTCCGGGCCAATCTTCAGGTGGCGCATGATGTAGTTTACGCTCACCATGTCGCGTCCGTCGGTGGACCCCGCCCCACGGAAGGGAGGTTCCGGGTAGCTGGCGATGCCGTCTATGTCCGACAGTTCCAGCCCGGCGTCCTCGACTGCGTTGGCGCAGGCCTCCAGGCATCGGGCGCCGAGAGTTCCCTCAAGCGCGCGGCTCAGCTTGGAGAAGCCCACTCCCACGATCGCTGTCTTGCCCTTGGCCTGCCAGACCATCTAGTCCTCCACCATTTCGAACTGGGGCAGGACGACTCCCTCCCGCTCCTCGTAAACGACTTGCACGCGCTGACCTATCCGCACTCTGTCTGACTCTGAGCCAGGCATGTACGTAATCATGAAGAGCATGGGCTGCTCATCCAGCTCAACAATGACGTTCACGTAGGGCACATCGTTCTCGAAACCCTTCACGTTCCTCTGGCGCATGACGGTGTAGCTGTACACCGTGCCCTTGCCGCTGACCGTCTCGAAAGCCAAGTCCTCCGAGCCGCAGGCGTCGCATAGCGGCCTCGGCGGGTGGTTGTAGTAGCCGCAGGCGCTGCAGTGCTGTATCTCAAGCCGGCGTTCCCCGGCCGCGTCCCAGAAGGGCCGGGTCAGGTCGTCGGGCAGAGGCAGCGGTTTGGAAGGCGTGTCGGTCACGGTTCAGGTCCCCTCTGTCCCAAGTATAATCCGAGCTTCTCGTACCATTATACGAGTATATCGTCATTTGTACGCTTTGGCTTGGCAGCGCGAGGGTGAGTACAGACTGTCTGGGGCGTTTGTTGTTCTGTGGACGTGAAGGAATGTATTGATCGTAAGCATATGCGATGCCGATTTTTGTCCCCCTCTGACGCTGCCTTGGAGCGGCAATATGTCTGGTGTATAGTAGGTGAATGGAACACAAAAACGTTGATATCAATGACCGAGCTTGTACAAATGCGAAGCGCCGTCGCCGGCTGTCGACCAAGCGGGGAGCAGAGGACTTATCACTGCGTTCCCCAGAGGTTGAGCCGCTATCCATCGACGAGGCCCGGAAACTGCGTGGCTCAGGCTGGGTAGGCGACCTTGATACGCTCCGGTCGGCGACGGAACGTGATTCCGTTTGACGCCTCCGCGTAGGTTATGATTCCAAGAGAGACTGGGGCTGTAGCCTGTTATAACATAGAGGGGACATGCACCACAGAGAAGTTTCCGACGAACACACGGCATTCGAGCAGCGAGTCCTAGAGAGGTTCAAGGAAGCGCTTGCCGGAGCGCCTGATGAGTACCGTTGCCCCGACACGGGGTTTTACTGCACTAGGGACGATTGGGAAAAGGTTGTAGCCTCCATAGAAAACGACGGCATTCCCACAGTTGAAGAAATGCGGGAGATGATGAAGGGCTGGGGATTGGACCCCAGCCGTGTTGGCCTTTAGCGCATGCTTCCCATCTTCCACCCGCTGCCAGCGGCGCGCCACTATCTAAACTCAGCGTCTCCCACCGCCAGGGCTGACATCATCGACCTCGTAGCATGGCTCATCAGAAGCCCCTCGCTTGATTCCTTGGACAACCCATATGTACGGCGGATATGGAGCCAAGAGTTTGATCTATTGGAATATCAAGACAACCATTACTGGATCATCTTCTATTGGGAACCCCCTACCTTGGTCGCAGTGAACATCGGAGATTCTTCGGAAGAGCCCCGTCTCTGGCGATAAGCGCCCGAGGCCGCCCGACGGCTGTCCCACCGGGCTTGGGGCGGGTGTATAATGAAGGCCGCCCAGGAATCGAGTCCGGCGGTGTTCGATGAGCGTCGAAAAGCGGCTTCCCATGGAAGGCATCAGGGTCTTGGACTTCGGCATGGCCGCGGTCGGCCCCCTCTCTGCAACATATCTGGGCGTGCTGGGAGCCGACGTAATCAAGATAGAGCAGCCGACCGGGGACGTGGTGCGCCGAGGCAGCGGCGCCACCATGCAGGGCATGGGATGCACCTTCATCGGCAACAACTACACCAAGCGCGGCATGATGCTGGACCTGAAGGACGAGACGGACCTGGGCATCGCATTCAAGCTGGTGGCCTCCGCCGACGTAGCCCTGGACAACTTCCGTGAGCGGGACATCATGGTGCGGCTGGGCCTGGGCTACGATGTAATCTCCAAACTCAACCCACGCATCATCTATCTGCAGGCCTCCGCCTATGGCCCTGTGGGTCCACTGAAGGGGATGCTGAGCAACGAGTGGGCAACCCAGGCCGCCGCGGCCTACACCAGCCTGAACGGCAAGGTGGGAGGCCAGCCCGAGTTCCTTAGAGGTTCCGCCCACTTGGACTGGAACGGGGCCATGCTCAACTGCCTGGGCATTCTCGCTGCCTTGCACGTCCGGAACAAGACGGGACGAGGCGTTTTCATGGAGACCAGCCAGCTCCAGTCTACGGTGACCGGCGGCTTCACACGGCTTGCGGAGTATTTCGCCTCTGGGGAATCTCCCGAGCCCATGGGATCGTCCAGACCCAACATCGTGCCGGACCAGGCCTTCCTGACGGCGTTGGGGTACATCAGCGTCAGCGTGGTCCACAACGGCATCTGGGGGCGCCTGTGCCAGGCCCTGGACATGCCTGAGTTGACGGACGACCCCCGTTTCGCCACCAATCAGGCCCGGGTGGACAACCGGGACGAGCTTATACCCATCCTGGAAGACCGCTTTATGAAACGGGCCGCGTGGCAGTGGGTGGAGACACTGCGACGCCACAGAGTGCCGTGTGGCGAGTACAAGTACGACAAGCCCAGGAGCCACCTGGCTATGGAGCATCCCCAGGTTGTGGCCAACCACATGATGGACACCATAGAGTCGGCTTGGGGTCCGGTGAACTACTCCACGGGCCACTGGAGGTTCAGCCGCGCCCGCACCAAGGTGGACAGGCCGGCGCCGGTGTTCAATCAGCACCGGGATGAGATCGTCCATGAACTTGAAGAGAAGGCCGCGTCAAACGGAGCCTCACCTTCCCCAAGGGGAAACGGAAGTTGAGCCTCATTGCGCTTCCGGCGTTTAAGGTGAGGGTCTAACACGATGCCGCTGGCTCTTGAAGGAATAAGAGTCGTCGATGTCTCCCAGGGCGTTTCCGGACCTCTGGGGTCCATGATGCTGGGAGACCTGGGGGCAGAGATCATTAAGGTCGAGCCGATCGAGGGTGACTGGCTCCGGCAAATCGGCCCCTTCGAAAACGGTGAAGGCTCCCTGTTCATCCGGCTGAATAGGAACCGACGCGGGATCTGCCTGGACCTGAAATCTCCGGCTGGCAGGGAAGCCCTGGTCCGGCTGGTCCAGGGCGCCGACGCTTTCATTGAGGGCTACCGGCCAGGGGCCATGGACGGACTGGGCCTAGGCTATGACGACCTGTCGGCGGTGAACCCGGGCCTCATTTACTGCTCCATATCGGGAATGGGAAGTCAGGGTCCCATGGCCGAATTTCCCGCCAGCGAGCTTGACGTGCAGGCTATTATCGGAAAGTATCGGCATCTGGGCCGCGCCGATGAGCCGCCCATGCGCGTGGGGTTCGACGTGGTGTCTGAGAACGCCGGATGGGCCGCCGCTCAGGCTGTGGTCATAGGCATAATGGAGAGGGAAGCAACGGGTCTGGGACAGCATGTGGAGACTTCGTTGCTGGATGCGGCGGTCAACCTAATGCAGTGGGCCACGGCCGCCGAGTCCGCCCCTGACGAATGGAAGGGGAAGCAGCTTGCCGGGTACACCGAACCACCCGACCACGGGTTCCGCTGCAAGGACGCCAACTTTCTGCTGGATATGGGGCGCGTGGAGGAAGAATGGAAGCAGTTCTGTCTCGCAGTGGGCGCCGACAACGTCGCCTACAACCCACTCTATGACAGCTTTGCCAAGCGGCTTAACTGGATGCCCACCATCCGGGAAGAGATGGCGGCCGCGCTGGCCAACTGGACCTTCGATGACTTGGAGAAGCTGGCCAGGGGAATGGGGGCCACCATAGTCAGGATGAACACCTTCGACTCGCTGATGAACCATCCACAGGTGGAAGCGTTGGAGATGGTCCGCGAACTAGAGCACCCGGTAGTCGGAAGATATCGGACACTGGACATCCCGTGGGACTTCTCAGAGCCCATCGCCCGCCTCGCTCCGGCTCCCGCTCCGACTCTGGGTCAGCACACCCGGGAGCTGCTGGCGGAGGCAGAATACTCCGAAGCGGAGATATCCGGCATGTATGCGGAGGGGGTTGTGGGGTAGGGGCGCGGCGGCCGTCCCTTCTCCCCTGGCGGGAGAAGGTTAGGATGAGGGGGATATGAGCAGCGCATCCAAGGCTCGCCAACTTAGAAAGGATTCCACCGACGCGGAAAGGTGTATGTGGTCGCTTTTGCGAAACCGTCAGTTTGCAGACCGAAAATTCCGCAGGCAAGTCCCCATAGGCCCATACGTTGTAGACTTCGTGTGTTTAGAGAATAGGCTGATTGTTGAGTTGGACGGCGGACACCATGTGACTCGTGAGGGGTACGACAGCGACCGTACGAAATGGTTGACGTGTCAGGGATTTAGAGTAATCAGATTCTGGAACAATCAAGTCTTGAGCGAACCCGTTTCGGTGCAGGAAGCTCTCCTGGGCGAGTTGGAAATGGTGCGCCCACCCTCACCCCACCCCTCTCCCGTCAAGGGAGAGGGAGCATAAGTCCCTTCTCCCCTGGCGGGAGAAGGTTAGGATGAGGGGGATTAAAGGATACTGAGGGCAGGGCAAGACGATTGGAGGAGAAGGATGAATTTCGGATGCGTAATTCCGAACAGAGGAAACCCTCTGTTCACCCCGGAGGAGATGAAGACCCAGGTGGTCAAGGCGGAGGAGATGGGTTTCGAGCATGCATGGTTCAGCGACCATGTGATTCTGCCCAACACCGTGGCTCCCCGCTACCCTTACTCGGCCACGGGAGTGCCCCGGTTCACCGTCGAGCAGCCCTACAGTGACCCGCTGACGGTTATGGCTTTCATGGCCGGGGCCACTTCCCGCATCAAGTTCGGCACCGGCGTCTTGGTGATTCCGTACCGGCCTGCTGTGCTGGCGGCAAAGATAATCTCCACCATCGACTACTTCTCCGGCGGCAGGGTGATTCTGGGCATCGGAGTAGGCTGGATGGAAGAGGAGTTCGTCGCCCTGGGGCTGGACACCTTCCGCCAGCGGGGCAAGGTCACCGACGAGTTCATCAAGGTCTTTCGAGAGTTGTGGAGCAATGAGGACCCTGAGTACGACGGCGAATACGTGAAGTTCTCGGACCTGAAGTTCTATCCGAAACCCGCACAGAAGCCCGGAGTCCCCATCTGGGTTGGGGGCAACACGCCTCCGGCCATTAGGAGAGCCGCGCGCCTGGGCGACGGCTGGATTCCCATCGGCGCCAGGCCTCCCGACCTGTTCCCTCCCGACGAGTTGGCCAAGAAGATTGGTGAGCTAAGGGACCTGACGGAGAAAGCGGGACGGCCAAGAGACGACGTGGAATTGGCCTTCTCCTGCGAGGTCGATTACGAGCGGAAAGGCAACGGAGAGAGGTGGCCTCTTACAGGGACTGCTCAAGAAATCGCCGACGACCTGAAGCGGTACCACGAGATAGGCGTGCGCCACTACCGCATGGGCTTCCCCGGCGAAACTCTTCAGGCCAAGCTGGACAACATGGAGCGGTTCGCCAATGAGGTCAGGCCCAAGCTGGCGGCATGAAGGAGTTCATTAGTCACCCTCACCCCAGCCCTCTCCCGTCAAGGGTGAGGGAGTATAAGTCCCTTCTCCCCTGGCGGGAGAAGGTTAGGATGAGGGGGATGGCTGGAGCATGACCACCGCGTCGGAATCGATACTGGACGGGCTTAATCCGGCCCAACGGGAAGCGGTCGAGACAATTGAAGGGCCTCTGTTGATTGCCGCCGGCCCCGGCAGCGGCAAGACCCGCGTCATCACCCACAGGATCGCGTATCTGGTCCGGGTGTGCGGAGTCACTCCCTACCGCATCCTGGCCGTCACCTTCACCAACAAGGCGGCCCGCGAGATGAAGGAGAGGCTCGAACGTCTGGTGGGCACCCGGGCGGAACAGTTCACCGTGGGCACGTTCCACGCCTTTTGCGCGTCGGTCCTCAGACGCGACGGCAAACACGTGGGCGTGGAATCCAACTTCACCATTTACGACGACGAGGACCAGATAAACTTGGTAAAGCAGGCCCTGGAGGCGGTGGATCTCGACCCCAAACGCTTCCACCCAAGGGCGGTCCTTAGCTCCATCTCCAGGTCCAAGAGCCAGATGGTCGACTCCCACGCCTTGGAACAGAACCAGCTGAGCTACTTCGAGGCGCAGGCGGCAAAGGTCTACCGCCAGTACGACGAGATACTCAGCCGCAACAACGCCGTCGACTTCGACGACCTGTTGATGAAGACTGTGGTCCTCTTTCGGGACCACCCAGAGGTGTTGAAGAAGTACCAGCGCCGTTACCAGCACGTCCTCATCGACGAGTTCCAGGACACCAACATCGCCCAGTATTCCCTTGCCCGGCTGCTGTCCCAGGAGAGCCGCAACATCTGCGTGGTGGGAGACGCCGACCAGTCCATCTATTCCTGGCGCCATGCAGACATACGCAACATCCTCAGCTTCCAGAACGACTACCCCGAGGCCCGCACGGTGAATCTGGACGAGAACTACCGCTCGACGGGAGCCATCCTCGAGGCCGCCTCCAACCTAATTTCGGCCAATAAGATGCGCCTGGCTAAGGATCTCCGCACCTCCAAGGGCACGGGCGCCCTCCTTGTGACCCATGAGGTGTACGACCAGGAAGAGGAAGCCCAGTTCGCTCTTCAGGAAATAGACCGGCTGTCGAAGCATGAGGGCTACACCTACGGCGACTGCGCCGTGATGTACCGAGTCAACTCCCAGTCGCGGGCTTTGGAAGAGGCTTGCGCAAGGTACGGGATGAAGTACCGGCTGGTGGGAGGGGTGAGGTTCTACCAGAGGCGAGAGGTCAAGGACGTAATGGCCTACCTGCGTCTGCTGGCCAATCCCGAGGACGACGTAAGCCTGAGCAGAATCATAAACACCCCCACAAGGGGCATAGGCCAGCGCACGGTGCAGGAGCTGACCCGCATGGCGAGGAGCCGTGAGATGTCCCTCATGGAAGCCTTGAGGACCGTCGGCTCTAGTCAGGGCCGCCCGGACGAGGAGACGGTTCCCGCTTCCCTCCGCTCTGCCAGGGCGGCGCGACCCCTGGCGGATTTCCTCAAGCTGATGGACGGACTCGCCGAGGAGAGCCGCAAGGTGGACGTGGTGGAGCTGGTCGACTCGGTTGTAGAGCGGACGGGCTACAAGCGGCACCTCGAGGAAAAGACCGAGGACTCTGAAGAACGGTTGGAGAACATCCGGGAACTGCGCCACACGGCCCAGGAGTTCCGGGCTATGAACCCGCCCGACGGCCTGGTAAGCATGTTGGAGCGCTTGGCGCTGGTGGCCAATGTGGATGACTACGTGGAGGCCTCGGAGTCGTTGACTCTGATTACCCTTCACCAGGCCAAAGGGCTGGAGTTTCCCGTCGTCTTCATTCTGGGGATGGAGGAGGGAGTGCTGCCCCACTTCCGTTCGATGGACAGCGAGGCGGAGATAGAGGAGGAGCGCAGGCTATGCTACGTGGGCATGACCCGCTCCAAGGAGCGCCTCTACCTACTCAGGGCCTTCCGTAGGAACCTTATGGGCATGGGCGGATTCTCCACTACGCTGCCTTCCAGGTTCCTGGAGGAGATTCCCAGGCATTTGACTGCTCCGCCCGCCACGGCTCCCAGAAAGGTCCGGACCGCCCTGGCCAGGGACGTATGGGAGCCCGCCCCGGCGCCCTCTCAACCTCAGATGTTGTTCAAGTCGGGTGACAAGGTGCGCCATCCGACCTTCGGCGAGGGAATGGTGGTCAGCTGCGTCCCCTCAGGGTCCGACTTCGAGGTGACTGTGGCATTCACGGAAGGAGCCGGCGTAAAGCGGCTGCTCCTCAGCTTCGCCCACCTGGAACCCGCGTAGCAGGGCCGCTTCCGGCTCTTCGCGACCTGCCCCCGACGCCTGGGAAGGACCTTTGACCGAGGTCTAACCGCTGAGGAAGTCCAGGAAGTTGCCCAGGCCTGAGGTGTCGCCCCGGAATATCTCGGTGTAACCGCACCTGGTGCAGGAAATTGCTGTGAACTTCTTGTTCTGGATGTCGAAGAACCTGGAGTACTTGCCCGTCGTGCGGATTTCCTCGGTGGTGAACTCCGGATGTGCGCACTTGGCGCACCTGAAAGACTGGCCTGTTTGTGCCATGTATAGCCTCTCTTTAGGACTGTCTCTAAAGCCGGGTATGACCTGGCTTATGCGGCCCTATCACGTTATGACTTCGGGTAGAGGCGCTTGAAGGGGAAGGCGTAGACCGTTTCGTGGTCGTTGGAGAAGCGGCCCTCTTCCTTCCACCCGGCGTTGAGCTGCAGCAGCTCTTTGAATGCCTTGGCTGGGTCGGGCTGGTCCGTTTCATAGAGGTTCAGGAACCTGGCGCCCTTGCCCGTGACCTCTTCCCTGCACTCGTACCTGTAGGCTATGTGGTAGAGGCCCGATTCCAGGATGTCCCTGACGTGTAGGTCCGTGTAGTAACGGTTGAAATCGTCCGTCCGAGAGGCGTCCGGAACGTCAACCATAACCACGAACCCGCCGGTGGACTTCCGGCTGGCCGCCCGCAGCTCTCCGCCCAGCCTCTGGTAGATGCCCACGTGCACCACGTCCAGCAGGGGAGACATTCGTTCCGGGGACCTTACCCTTTTGGGAGACTCGTTCTGGGCTTTCCACGCGTCCATAGCGTCGTCCCATGCGGTCTCGTAGAGGGCGATGTAGCCGGGCTGCCCGTCTTTGCGGTCCGCGTTCTCTAGCCGCATGGGGTTGCCAAACACTCCAGTGGCCGTCACGTCGGGCAGGTGCATGTGGTTGTACCAGCGGTTGAACTCGTCTTCCCGGCCCGCCTCGCCGCAGTTGCTGAACACCAGCAGCATCCCGTTGGGGTATCGTCCGTCCATGACGTTCCTCCTAATCCGGGACCGGAGTCCCCTGTTGATGGGTTAATCCGTGGACCTAGGGCGACGCGGCGGCCTTGTGGCGGTCGATGGCGTCCTGGGCCCTTGGGCTGATCGCCTGCTGCACCGCTACGTTGACCACGTAGGGGCGGTCGGTGACGCTCAGGGCGCGCTCCAAGGCTGGCGCAAGCCGATCTGGGGTTTCGACAAACTCACCGTAGCAGCCCAGGCCTTGGGCCACGATGTCGTATCGGCTCTGGAGCAGGTCCGTCACCACAGCTCTGCCATAGAAGCCCAACTGTCGCTGCTTGTCCGTGCCCCAGGCCGAGTCGTTGCCGATAATCACGGTCATAGGAATCTTGTGCCTCACCGCAGTGTCCAGTTCCATGGCCTGGAAGCCGAATCCTCCGTCCCCGCACAGGTTGATGATTCTGGCGTCCGGATAGGCGATTTTCGCGGCGATGGAGGTGGGCAGGGACGACCCCAACATGCCGAGGGTGGATAGGTACAGGTAGCGTCCGGGAATGTGGGCTTTGTAGTGGCACCTCCCGAAGTGGCAGAAGTCGCCTCCGTCGAAAATGAGGAAGTCGTCCGGGCGGAGGTAGGGAGCCAGGGTCTTGTGCAGGTACATGGCATGCATAGGCGATTCCGGTTTGGCCAGGGTGTCCAGCCATTCGGCGTGGGCGGCCTGCACCCCGCGCAATCTGTCCATCCAGGGCAGGGGAGTCCAGTTGTGCTTGGCAGCCTCCTCGACCAGCTGCTTCACCACCGCCCCCACGTCCGCCGTTATTCCCACCTCGGCGCCCCGGTTTCGTCCCACCTCGGCCGGGTCCGGGTCGACCTGAATGACCTTGGCGTCAGCGGATATGGAGGGAGGCAGCCCAAACCCCACAGCGTTGTCCATCTTCCTGCCCAAGAAAACGACTGTGTCGGCCTCAGACAGCAGATTCGCCACCCGATTGAGACCGCGCACGAACAACCCGAAGCAGTTGGGGTGGTCGTCAGAGACAATGCCGGTGGCGTGCTCCTCGGTGAGGAGGGGGAGGCCCGTGACGTCCAGAAGCTGCACCAACGCCTCACCAGCGTTGGAGTCGGCGGCAGGACCTCCGGCCACAATCATGGGACGCTGGGCCTGTTGCAGTATGCGGATTATTTCCCGAATGGCCTCGGGGCTGGCCGAGGCTTGCTCTTCGGCCCGGTACTGTTCAGCGGAGAAGAAGGCAACCTCGCTCGCGTCCACCGTCTGTTCCTGCACGTCGATGGGAATGGTCAGGTGGACAGGCCCCCGCCTGCCGGTCATAGCCGTCCTGAAGGCGCGTGCGAGATAGTCCGGGATGCGCCGTGCGTCGGGCACCAGCCATGAACCCTTGGTCACGGGCGCCGCCATGGCCGTCTGCTCGATTTCCTGCATTGCTCCCCGTCCAAGCTGGGATGCCGCGGCACTTCCGCTGATGTTCACAACGGGGCTGCCTCCGTGCATAGCGTTGGCAAGCCCGGGTATCGAGTTGGCCATGCCAGGGGTCGTGAAAAGGGTGACTCCTGGCTGTCCGGTGATGCGGCCCCAGGCGTCGGCCATGTGGACGGCCGCCTGCTCGTGGCGCACGTCGACAAACCGGAAGTCCATGTCGAACATGGTGTCCATGACGGGCAGGGTGTGGTCTCCGGCCAGGGCGAACACGTTTTGCACGCCCTCCAGTTTCAACGCTCTTCCGATGAGTTGGCTTCCGGTAACCTTGCCGCTGCTGGCCATAACGGTCTCCTTTTCCTGGCCAGCCTGTTGCTGGCCGACATGTATAACGGCTCTCTGCTGAGGGTCATTATGTTCCAGGCGCCAGCGCCGTGGCAACAGGGGAGGGTACGGAGACGTGGGCGCTTGGAGGCCCTCCCGTTCGGTCTCAGCAGAGTTACGGAAGGAGGCGGGGCCGAGTAACACCGAGCAACTGTCTGAACAGGATTAGTAAGATTAGAGGATTACTGTGATGAGGACTCGTAGGGGCGACTGGCCAGTCGCCCCAGCCTCTATCTGAGAGCGGTTACGTGAAAGTTTATTGAAGTGGCAACGGAACACAGCATTATGGTCCTTGACTGGCTACACACACAATATTATTGTTGTGTGATACTCCTTGAGTTTGACTCAAATGATTAAGAACGAAAGACAGTACCGAATCACTAAAGCACAGACGCAGCGGTTCTTGGAGACGCTGCATGGTCTCGAACAACGTCGTAGTGAGGCCTCAGGCATGCATCCCCTAATCGCCAAGGCACAACACGACGCGGTGAAGAGCCAGCTTGCCGACCTGGAAAATGAGTTGAGGGAGTATGAATCCCTGAAGGCTGGGGATTTCCAACTGGACGAGCTTAACCTGGTGGCGGAACTGCCGACAGTCCTGATAAAAGCCCGCATCGCCCAAGGCCTGAGCCAGAGAGAGTTGGCGGAACACATTGGAGTGAAGGAGCAGCAGATACAGAGGTACGAGGCCACCGACTACGCCTCGGCCAGTCTGGCCCGCATCAAAGAGGTCGCAAACGCCCTATACGGGCACACCCACCAGACCTCCTGACCCCGGCGCCCTCGCGACCGCAGCTTTGGTTGCCGCTCCTGTGCGGCGGGTATATAATGCCCGATGTATTCTTGCGCCTCGCCCCGCGCCCCCCTTGAGGCGGCTTCAAGGGCGCCCAACAGGAGACAACAATGGCCCTTCCGGAACGTCTGAAGTTCGGCATATTTCTCGCCCCGTTCCACCCGACTGACGAGAACCCCACTCTCGCTTTGCACAGAGACATGGAGCTGCTGGAATGGCTCGACTACCTGGGGTTCGACGAGGCCTGGGTGGGAGAGCACCACAGCGCCGGGTGGGAGACCATATCCTCTCCCGAAGTGTTCATAGCCGCGGCGGCCGAGCGCACCCGCCACATTAAGCTTGGGACCGGCGTCATCAGCCTGCCGTACCACCATCCCTTCATGGTGGCCAACCGCATGGTGCAGCTCGACCACATGACCCGGGGGCGGGTGATGTTGGGCGTAGGACCAGGGGCCCTCGTCACCGACGCCTACATGCTGGGGATCGACTCAGGAGTGCAGCGGGAGCGGATGGACGAGTCCCTGGGCATGGTGCTCAGGCTCATGACCGAAACAGACCCCATCACCTACGACGGAGGATGGTTCCAACTCAACGAAGCCCTTCTCCAGCTCAGACCCTATACAAAGCCCCATATGCCCGTTGCCGTAGCATCGGTCGTTTCCCCGTCTGGTGTGGCTCTGGCAGGAAAGCACGGAACGGCTGTGCTCTCACTCATCACTTCCAGGGACAGGCCCGGCTTTACAGAGCTGGCTGAACTCTGGACTATAGCCGAGGAATCGGCGGCGGAGCACAATCAAACTGTCAACAGAGACGAGTGGCGCATAGTCATTCCCACCCACATAGCTGAATCCCGACAAGAGGCCATAGAGGACGTAAGGAAGGGCGGAGGGCGCATCCAACGCAAGTATTTCGAGGAGACCCTCGGACGACTCCCGGACGACCCGGAGCCGATGGACAAGATAGTGGACACCATGGTCGAGACCGGGTCATGGGTCGTGGGGACGCCCGACGACTGCGTGGCGGCCATCAAGCGTCTTGATGAGGAGAGCGGCGGATACGGGGGATACCTGGTCCAATCTTTCGACTGGGCGCCGCGGGAGAAGCTCCTTAAGAGCTATGAGCTTATGGCCCGGTACGTCATGCCCAAGTTCCAGAACTCACTGGTCGGCATCGAGACCTCTAACGAGTGGGCCAGAGAACGCTCCCCCGTATTGACGGAAATGAGAACGAGGGCCATCGACAGGGCCAGGGAGGCCTACACCCAACGCAAAGTGACCTAGCCCTAGCGTAAGGAGCCCAAGACCCGACTCCGTTCGTCCGGAGCTTGTCGAAGGGCAGGCACACGAGACACATGAAATAGGAAAACAGAAGAGAGCTTTCAAATGCATTTCGGCATTGTAATAGAAGGGGACTATCGGGAAGGCGCCACCCAGGACCAGGCCTTCCAGGAGGCGTACGACCTGGTGGACACCGCCGAAGGGCTGGGGCTGGATGGCGTATGGCTGGCGGAGAGGCACTTCGCCGCTCCCGCCAGTTCCCTGGACCCAATGGGGGCTGCCATACCCTCCATCGTTTCTACTCCCATGATACTGGCCACGGCCGTCGCAGCCCGAACCCAGCGGGTCAGGGTGGGCATCGCCGTCAGCGTGCTGCCGCTGAACCATCCCGTACGCATGGCCGAAGAGGCGGCCACGTTGGACAACATCAGCCAGGGACGGTTGGACTTCGGGGTGGGTCGGAGCGGGTTCATGCGCGCCTATGAGGGCTACGGGATACCCTACGAAGAGAGCCGGCCCCGCTTCAGGGAATGTCTGGAAGTCATCACCAGGGCTTGGACCAACCATCGTTTCTCCTATGAAGGGGATTTCTACCAATTTGACAACGTCTGCGTCATGCCTAAGCCTTTCCAGGCTCCTCACCCTCCCATCCGCATCGCGGCCACTACGGGAGAGACCTTCCCGGCGATGGGTGAATTGGGGTACCCAATATTTGTAGGGCTTCGAGGAATGGACCTGCCAGAACTCAAAGAGCGCCTCAAAGTCTACCGCGAAGAGTGGAACAAGGCTGGCCACCCGGGAAACGGCGATGTGATTCTGCGCATGCCGGTCTACGTGGCCGACACAGACCAGCGCGCCCGGGACGACGCGGAGACAAGCACCATGAAGGCATACGAAAGGCTGGCCGCCACCTGGTCCAACGTCACCGTCACAACTCCAGGAGTGACCGGATTGGAGGAGCGGGCTGAGCAGGCCAAGCGCATCGCAGGTGCAACTTTTGACGATATACTCAGAGACCGTCTGGCCTACGGCGCCCCTGAGACCGTCATTGCAAGAATCAATGAGGTGCGGGAGGACCTGGGCATATCCGGCATCATCGCCGAACTCAACGTGGGCGGACGCATTCCCAAAGAATTGGTCTTCGACTCTCTCAACCGTCTTGGCAAGCAGGTAATTCCGTCATTCAGATAGGATTCGGCGGACAGAACCGCCGTCGCTTCACCCGGACCCTCGCTAGGCAGACCGGACCGGATACCCCTTGATAACGCACCTCACGCAAGCCGCCAACTACAAGTGGTGGGCCTTCATCGCCATCGCGTCGGGCACTTTCGTTTCCGTGGTGGACCACGGCACAGTCCTGGTCGCTCTCCCCACCATCACCGACCACTTCAACTCGGACCTGCCCACGGCGCAATGGGTCGTTGTGGGCTACGCCTTGACTATAAGCGCCCTGCTTCTTCCGATGGGGCGTCTGTCGGACATCATCGGGCGGAAACGCATCTACATATACGGATTCGTCATCTACATCATTGGCGCCGCCCTGTCCGGGTTTGCAGGTGAAATGCTTCCCCTCATCCTGTTCAAGGTCATCCAGGGCGCCGGTTCGGCGATGGTGCAGGGCACCGGGATGGCAATGATAACCTCCATATTCCCGGCCAACGAGCGAGGCAAGGCCCTGGGTTTGCATATGAGCGTGGTGGGCGTGGGCGCCGTGGCCGGTCCCGTCCTGGGGGGCCTGCTGGTAGAGACTCTCGGATGGCAGTGGGTCTTCTTCATCAACGTTCCGGCGGGACTCATGGTCATCACGGCGGTCCTGGTAATTCTGGACCCTTCCCGGCTGGGCCAGGAAGGGGGACGGGCCAAATTCGATTGGTTGGGCGCAGGACTGTCGGCAGGGTTGCTTGTGGCCTTCCTCTTGTTCCTCACCACAGGTCCCACGTCAGGTTGGGGTTCACCCGGAGTCCTGGCGGGGATGGCGGCCTTTGCCGTCCTTCTTGCATCGTTCATCTGGTGGGAGCTCCACACTCAAAGCCCCATGTTGGACCTGAGTTTATTCAAGCGTCGGGTATTCGCCTTAGGCGTGCTGACAGGGTGGATTTCTTTCCTGAGCAACTCCCCAGTCAGGTTCCTCATCCCATTCTTCCTCCAGCCGGTGCTGGGGTTCAGCCCGGCCCAGATGGGGCTGCTTCTGGCTCCAGGGGCCCTGGCCATGATCATCATGGGGCCTCTCAGCGGACGGCTGTCAGACCGATACGGGTGGAGGAAACTCAACGTGGGCGGAAACCTGGTGTCCGCCTCCGGACTGATACTGTTGTCCACAGTGACGGTGAATACGCCCGTGGCCCTGGTAGTGGCCTCTTTCGTCTTCTCAAGCATGGGCATGGGCATGTTCAACTCGCCCAACAGCAGTTCTATATTCAGCGCGGTGGAGCGGGAGAAGTTCGGAGTCGTGGGAGCTTTGACCCAGCTTATGCGGAACTCTGCCAACGTGACCAGCATCGCCATAGCCACTGCCATAGTCACCGCCACTATGGCGTCCATGGGCTTCCCGCCCAGCCTGGAAGCCTGCTCCAACGCTGCCGGAGACCCTGAAGTATGCGCCGCCTTCACTGCAGGAATGCGTCGGGCGGGCTTGGCCTTCGGCATTCTCCTGCTGGCAGGGGCTGTGCTATCATATCTAAAGGGAGAGAGGCCCAGGCCCGTAGTGGAACCGCTCAGGCCGGTTGCCCAGGCAGAACCGGCCCAACCCGATTAACATGGCTCCGATAGACTACATACCGCGCACCAGGGAGATGTATTCCGACCAGCCGCCCTACCGGTGGGTCGTCAACGAGGACGCGCCCTGGACGCCCCTGTCCAAGCCCGTGGACCAGTGCAAGGTGGCCCTGATAACGTCCGGGGGCATCCACCTGGCTGATCAGAAGCCCTTCCACATGAAGGATGACACCTCGCTTAGGGAGATTCCCAAGGACACCCCTACGTCCGAACTGCACATCAGCCACTTCGGCTACCTCACCAACGACGCCAAGGCCGACCCCAACTGCGTCTTCCCCCTGGAGCGCATGAGGGAATTGGAAGCCGAGGGGGTAATCGGAGAGCTGTCGGACCCGGCGTACAGCTTCATGGGCGGCATCTACTCCATCCGGCGGGTGCGCCAGGAGCTGTGCCCCGAAGTCGTGGACCGTCTGGCCAGGGACGGAGTGGACCTGCTGTTTCTTGCGCCTGCTTGACCAGTGTGCCATCAGTCCGTTGGACTGATAGCCAGGGCAGCGGAAGAGGCGGGGATTCCCACTGTGGCCGTCACTTCGGCCCTGGACATAACCAGGGCGGTGAAACCTCCAAGGTCGGTTTTCGTCAATTTCCCCTTGGGGCATCAGACGGGCAAGCCCAACGACCCGGCGTTGCAGCGAACCATCGTGCTGGACGCCCTAGCTGCGGCCCAGTCAATCTCCGTTCCTGGCGAGGTGGTCATTCTCCCCTACGTCTGGGATGAGCAGGACAGCAGTTGGGAAGAGAACGACTACCGCAAGGGCTACCTGCCCAGCTACGAACGCACAGTCGTTTAGCCCTCTACAGTCCTGAGGCTCCAGTATCGTAGGCGAGTGGATAAAGCCCGGGGGTTGTAAGACAGCGGTCGGTGGGGTGGAACAGGGCGCCTTTCTGCCACGCGGCGCTGGTCAGTCCGAGGGTTTTCCTGTTTGGTCGACGATTCCGGCGTCCCTGCTCGTCAGCTTTGCTTCCCGGATTTCCGTCCACCGATGCCTTGTCACTTCCATGTGGATGAAGTCCAATCCTACACGCCTGACCGACTTCACCGGAATGAACCCACATTTTTGGAAAGCCTTTTGCGCCCGCGTGTTCCAGTCCAGAGTGTGGAGATACAGCCGGTCCACCTTCAGCCTGCTGAACAGATAGTCCAGCATGGTGACCACTGCGTCGTAGCCGTATGCCTTGCTCCAGTAGTCCCGGTCACCTATTACGATTCCCACCTCGGCCTGCCGGTTCACCGAGTCGTAGTCATAGAACATGCAGTTGCCTATGTACTTGCCCTCCAGGGTCTCGATGGCGAACCTGCCTGAGGCTGGCGTGGGGTACCGGATCTGGTCCCTCTGAAGGCGCTGGAACTCCTCGAAGCGCATCCTAAGCGGGGTTGAGGCGTCGAGCCGCGCTATCTCCTCGTCGGTGCGCCATGCATAGTCGAGCTCGGCGTCCTCTATCCGCTTCTCGCGCAGGATGACTTTGCCGCCTTCGAGCTTAACCATGACGGGCCTACCGAGCCGCCGTGCCGTTCGACCCTGCGAGCTTCTCTTCAATCATAGTCAACGCCTGTTCCATAACCTTGACCTCGTTGGCGTAGATCAGGCTCTTTAGCGCCGTCTCCGGGTCGAACCACTGGACTTGATCGAACTCCGGGTCGTGGTCGGAGGTGGCCCCCCCTGTGTGAGCCATCAGGTAGAAATGGACCGTCTTGTTGCAGTGGGTCCCTTCCGGGGGTATGACAAACCAGTAGTTGATATTTCCAATCGGCGCCTCGATGTCGGCCAGGAGACCGGTCTCTTCCCGAACTTCTCTGAGAGCCGTCTGCTCCAGGCTCTCCCCCTGGTCCGGGGTCCCTTTGGGAAGACTCCACCTGACGGGGTCGCTTCTTCCGCACAACGCAGTTTCAACTTTCCCGGCGACTACCCTATAGACCACTCCTCCGGACGACACGGCCCTTTGAACCCTCTTGCGGGGTCCCTTCTCGTTCAATTCGTTTCACCTTTGTCAAAACGTAGTGTAAAGCTGAGGCCCGCCATTTGACGGGGTCAGCGTCGTTGGGCTAATTCTAATTCTGGGGTTTTGGGGCCGTCAAGGACGGCGCTGCGCTGCGCCAGAGGCGCTCGTCCGAACGGGACCAATGGGACTAGGGCCTGTTAACACTATTAGTCGAATTATGATACAATTCTGGCATGGAAATAACCGAAGTCCAGTTTCAACGCATCGCGCCCCATCTCCCGGTGCAGCGGGGCAATGTCAGCCTTTCGAACCTGCGAGTGCTCAACGCAATCTTGTACGTCGCCGAGCATGGCTGCAAATGGCGGGGGTTGCCGGCCCGGTTTGGCAACTGGCATACCATCTACACCCGCATGAACCGCTGGTCCAAGAGCGGCGTACTGGACCGGATATTCGAACACCTCCAGAAGGAACAGATAGTGCGCATCAAGCTGGAGGCGGTTTCGATGGACAGCACTACCGTCAAGGTCCATCCCGACGGCACGGGTGCGTTAAAAAAAACGGACCCCAGTCCATCGGCAAATCCCGCGGAGGTTGGACTACCAAGATTCATATGGTTGCCGCGGATGCTCGGACAGCTATAACCGTTTCCCTCTCTCCCGGACAGGCCCACGACGCACCGGAGGGGCGCAAGCTGCTGCACCATCTGGGGCCTCAGCATGGGAGCCCGTCTCTGCTGATGGACAGGGCATACGAGGGAAACGAGACCCGCCAGTTGGCGTTGGCGCTGGGGTTCACGCCCGTCGTTCCGCCGCTGAAGAGCCGGATTGACCCTTGGGAATACGACCGGGAGATATACAAGAAGCGCAACGAAATCGAGCGGCTGTTCCGTCGGCTGAAGGGATTTCGCCGCATCTTCTCTCGCTTTGACAAGCTCGACGTACTCTTCCTGGGGTTCATCCTATTCGGGTTCATCATCGATGCACTACGTTAGTGTTAACAGACCCTAGAGCATTGCTGTAGTCCGGACCGACAGGGCTGAACGGTTGCCGTCCAACGCTCCGACTGCCCGTAAAATGGCCCCCGCCGCGAGAGCCGATTTGACGCCTCCTATATCCTTTGGGGTATATTCCTTCCTGGCCTTGGCAAGCTGCGATATATCATTGCACCGCGAATGGCCCTCGTTGACGCGGACAAGCTCATTAATCACACCGAGGGGGACATACATGACCACAAACCGGTTCTCAGAGCGCGACACGGAGCGTTTCTACGACGCAGAGGACGCTCTCTACCGCTCCTTCTGGGACTCGGAAGGAAGCCTCCATTGGGGTATTTTCGACGACACAACCGGAGACGACTTCCTCAAGGCCTGCGTAAACCTCAACCGCATCATGGCCCTGGAGGCCAGAATCGGCAGCCAGTCCCACGTGCTGGACCTGGGATGCGGCAACGGCAACACGTCCATTTGGCTCGCCCAGGAGTGGGGCTGCCAAGTCACCGGCATCGACCTGAGCGGCGTACGAATCGACAACGCCAGAGCCGACCTGAGCGGCCAGGCCGAGTCCATTCGGGAGCGGGTGCGTTTCGAGAAATGCTCCGCCACCGACCTGCCCTTCGAAGACGGCTCCTTCAGCCACGTCTGGAGCCAGGCCACCATCTACCATGTGCCGGACAAGGATACGACTTTGAAGGAAGCCCACCGGACACTGAAGCCCGGCGGCCTCATGGTGTTCGACGACCTCATCAAACCCAAACCAGACATCAGCGCCGACGCTCGGAAGTACGTGTATGACCGCCTTCTCTTCGACACAGACTACAGCTTCCAGGGTTACCAGGAAGCCCTGGAGAAAACAGGGTTTCAAGTGGAAGACGCCAGGGACCTGTCCAGCCATCTACGGCGGTCTTATCAGCATCTGCACATGATGGCCTCCCAAAAGAAGGACCTGAACCCGGAGGCCCTCGTCCCCCTGGCGTCAGCCTACACTCAGATGGTGGCGGCCATAGAGGCGGGAGACTTGGGATGGGGATTTTATGTGGCGAGGAAAGCAATACGCACTCCAGAATAGGGGAGACTTATGAGCCAAGAACAAAACTTGATTCAGTGGATATATTCATCCAAGGACAACACAGAATTGGCGGAGAGGTACGATCAGTGGGCCGCCTCATACGACCAGGACCTGGACTCCGACTTTGGCTGGCTAGGCCCTCAGAAGAGCGCGGAGACCTTAGCCAGGTTCGTCGCCAAGGACGCGCGAATCCTGGACGCGGGCGCAGGCACCGGCCTGGTGGGCCAGTTCCTGCACGAGTTGGGCTTCGAAGACTTGACGGCCATGGACATGTCGACGGGTATGCTGGAAGAGGCCGCCAAGAAGAACGTGTACAAAGAGTTCCACCGGATGGTGTTGGGGGAACCTCTGGACTTCCCGTCCGACTCCTTCGACGCCGTCATCAGCGTGGGAGTCATGACCGTGGGACACGCTCCCGCCGGCTCCCTGGACGAGCTTGTGCGCATCACCCGCCCCGGCGGTCACATAGTCTTTACCCTCAGGCCGGACGTCTATGAGGAAGACGGTTTCAAGGAGAAACACTCTGAGTTGGAGGCCGACGGGAAGTGGAGTTTGGTCGAACAGAGTGAGAAGCACCAGACTCTGCCGAAAGGCGAACCCGACATATATCACCAGGTATGGGCCTACCAGGTCAAGTAGCGTAACGACGACGAGTTTGCAACGTCAGGGCAATCGATATAAGATTGCGCTGGTTTATTTCCGGGTTGAGGCCGCGCTGCCGCAGGCATCCGCTCCAGGGAGGTCCTATAGATGGCCCAAGAGTTGCTCAAAGAAGGCTTGTCCATGTTCGACGCCGCCCGTGAAGTCGGGGTCGAGTTCGTCCATGAGATGGAGCCCACCCGAAAAGAGGTGCAAGCCAACGGTCTCACCTTCAGTTACCTCGAATGGGGCGACCCGGCCAACCAGACCATCCTCTTTCTCCACGGGGCATTGCAACAGGCCCACAGCTGGGACTTCATATCCCTGCCGCTTGCCCCCGATTACCACGTCATTGCCCTGGACGCTAGGGGCCACGGCGACACCCAGTGGGCGCCCGACGGTAACTACTCCATGGAAGATCACCAAGCAGACCTGGACGCCGTCGTCGAAGCCTTGGGGCTCCACCAGTTCATTCTGGTGGGCCACTCCATGGGTGGTAGAGGCAGCTACATTTACACCTCTCGAAACCCAGACAAGGTGAAGGCTCTCACCATAGTGGACACCGGACCAGAAACCATCCGGGTGGGTCAGAACCGCATCCAGCGTTTCCGTGAACTCCCCGACGAGCTGGACAGCTACCAGGAGTTCGCTGACCGCGTCCAGGAGTACACCCACCGGGACCGGGACCAGGTAATGGGAGCCTTGAAGTACAGCATCAAGCTTAGGGACGATGGCAAGTGGACCTGGAAATATGACAAGGCGCTGCGCACCTCTGGGCCCAGGCCATCAGGCTGGACAACTGAGCGGTTGTGGGAGGCTGTCGGAGCCATCACCTGTCCCACGCTTATTGTCCGAGGCGGCGCCAGCGACATTCTCGGAGCCGAAACGATGGACAAGATGCTCCAGGCCATTCCCGGAAGCACAGCGGCCGTCGTACCCGGAGCGGGCCACCTGGTACAGGGGGACAATCCCCGCCTGTTCCTGCTAGCCCTCCGAACGCTGCTGGACCGCGTCTAGGGTCTCTGAGCAGCGGCCAACTGCCTCGTCTCCATTCATGGTCAAGTGGTAGACCCTCTTCCCCCTCGAGGGGGAAGATTAAGATGGGGGTGAACGAGGCCCTACCCAGGGAACGGCTAGGCTCTAACCAGGACCTTTTCCGCCACTTCCATGCCCAGCACCACCTCTTTGCCGTCTAGTAGCAGGCTGATGGTGCCTTTGTAAGGAGCCAGTTCCAGCACGTCCAGCCTCTCGCCGGGCCTTAGACCGCTCCGGTCGAAATACTCCAATAGCTGTATGTCCTCTTCCGGCACCTGCTGGATCACGGTGGAGTCCCCTTCTTCGGTCTCCGAGAGGGGTTTCATGGGAGGCGGATTGAAGCCCTGGTCATACCCGGGGATGCGGCTTCCAAAGGGACTCGTCTGCGGAAAACCCAGGACCGCCGCCAGCTTCTTCTCGACATAGGGGGATATGGCGTGTTCCAGCCGGTGGGCCTCGGTGTGGGCGCGGAACCATTCAACGCCCAGGAGCTCGGTAAGCATCCTTTCCGCCAGCCGGTGGCGCCTGACCACCGATTCGCCCACTTCCTGTCCCCTGTCGGTGAATTGCACTTCCTTGTCTGGGCCGATTTCCACCATGCCCTGTTTGTTGAGCCGCTTGAGAGTGCCCACCACCGTGGCCACAGAAACGTCCATGACCTCGGCCAGCCGGGTGGGGAACACCCTTTCGCCCCGCTCATGCAGTTTGTAGATGGCCTGGAGATAGTTCTCCACGACCATGCTGATTTCCGGTTTGGGCTCGCCCAACATCATCGCCATATCATGCCGTCCACATTCGATTTCATCCAGATTAACATACCCCAATTCCTCGGTCCTGTCTATTTCGTAGCCTATTGGGCAGAATCACGCTACCCGGAACGGGCGACCAACCGGTCGCCCCTACGACAGGCCCAGCACCCCAGTCCTAGCCTTCGCCGTCAACTAGGCGTAGACTGCCCCTTCCTCCTGTGGGGGAAGGTTGGGATGCGGCCGGTATCCAAGCAAAGACAAGACTGGGAGCATGAAGCATATCACCCTCACCCCAACCCTCTCCCGTCGAGGGAGAGGGGGCATTGCCCATTCGCCGGAACGCTGGGATGGCGGCGGTCGTTTACAAGTTGGGGGCGTTGTGCTAATAATTCCGTGAACCTCAAGCTGAACTAGCTCCGTTGGACTAAGGAGGGCGCCCATGGTCGAGAGCACAGGCGGGATCGATGCACTGCTTCAGGAAGACAGGCGCTTTCCTCCCCCGGAGGGCTTTGCCGGCGCCGCCACCGTCAAGACGACGGACGTCTACGACGAGGCGGAAGCCGACTTCGAGGGCTTCTGGGCCAAGTTCGCCGAGGAGTTGGACTGGTTCAAGAAATGGGACCAGGTCCTGGACTGGAACCCGCCTGACGTCAAGTGGTTTCAGGGCGGGCAAATCAACGTCTCCTACAACTGCCTTGACCGCCATCTGACCACCGCCCGCCGCAACAAGGCAGCCATCATCTGGGAAGGTGAGCCCGGCGACTGGCAAGTCTACACCTACTGGGACCTCTACCGTGAGGTGTGCAAGTTCGCCAACGGCCTCAAGAGCCTTGGAATCGGCAAGGGTGACCGTGTCACCATATACCTGCCAATGGTCCCCGAACTGGCCATCGCCATGCTGGCCTGCGCACGCATCGGCGCGCCCCACAGCATCGTCTTTGGCGGATTCAGCTCCGAGTCCCTGCGCGACCGCATCAACGACTCCGAGGCCAAGGCGCTCATCACCTCCGACGGCGGTTACCGCCGGGGCAACGTCATTCCCTTGAAGAAGAACGCCGACGAGTCCCTGGACGGAGCCCCCACGGTGGAGCACGTGGTCGTGGTCAGGCGCACAGGCACAGCCGATGACCAGATGGTGGACGGCAGGGATATTTGGTGGCATGACCTGGTGGCCGACCAGCCGCTGAAGTGCGACCCTGAGCCGATGGACTCGGAGGACCTTCTCTTCCTACTCTACACCAGCGGCACGACGGGCAAGCCCAAGGGCATCGTCCACACCACCGCCGGATACCTGATGGGCACATACGCCACGACCAAGTGGGTCTTCGACCTGAAAGAGGACGACGTGTATTGGTGCACCGCCGACATCGGTTGGATAACCGGGCACAGCTACATCGTCTACGGCCCTCTGGCCAACGGGGCCACGTCGATAATGTACGAGGGTTCTCCCGACTACCCCGACCGTGACCGCTTTTGGGCCATCATCGAGAAGTACGGCGCCACCATCTGCTACACGGCGCCCACGGCCATCCGCAGCTTCATGCGATGGGGCGAGGAATACCCCAGGAAGCACGATCTCACCTCCCTGCGCCTGCTGGGAAGCGTAGGAGAACCCATCAACCCCGAGGCGTGGATGTGGTACCACGAGAACATCGGCGGTGGCCGCTGCCCCATCGTGGACACCTGGTGGCAGACTGAGACGGGAATGATTCTCATAACCCCTCTGCCGGGAATCACGACCCTGAAGCCCGCCTCGGCCTCAAAACCCTTCCCCGGAGTCCAGGCGGAGGTAGTGGACGAGAAGGGAGACCCCGTGGGAGCCAACCAGGGCGGCTACCTGGTGCTCAAGCGGCCCTGGCCTTCCATGCTGCGCACCATCTACGGCGACCATGATCGGTACGTGGAGCAATACTGGTCCAAATACCCCAACGTCTACTTCACCGGAGACGGCGCCCGGATGGACGAGGAGGGGTATTTCTGGCTGCTAGGTCGGGTGGACGACGTAATAAACGTGTCCGCTCACCGCATCTCCACCATGGAGGTGGAGTCGGCTCTGGTGGACCACGAAGCCGTGGCGGAAGCTGCGTCCATCGGCAAGAACCACGAAATCAAGGGACAGGCCGTGGTGGCCTTCGTGACTTTGAAGGAGAGTGTCGAGGGTTCTGAGGACCTGATCAGGGAGCTGAAGGGCCACGTGGCCACCAAGATAGGCGCCATAGCCCGACCGGACGACATATTCTTCGCCGCCGAGCTTCCCAAGACCCGGAGCGGCAAAATCATGCGCCGCCTTCTAAGGGATGTGGCTGAGGGCAGGGCCTTGGGCGACACCACAACGCTGGCCGACCCGGCAGTGGTGGAGTCTCTGAAGGAGCAGTATGCCGACGACGAGGGCTAGGGCCGGTTTCCGCAGCCCCTTCCCCCTCTGGGGGAAGGTTGGGATGGGGGCCGCCTGTCTGGCGGCGCTGGCATTGTTCGCGGTGTCATGCGGAGGCGAGACTCCCACTGCCACCCCGACGGCTGTCCCGCCAACTCCGACACCAACCCAGGCGCCTACGGAACCTCCCACCGACGCGCCATCCATGACGGGCGGCTTGGCTTGGGAGGAAGTCATGCCTGCGGGCCCTAAGTCGGCTCCCATGCCCGTGCCCCGCAAAGACTCGACCCTGGTCTATGACTCCGCCAACTCGACCCTGCTCCTCTTCGGCGGACGCGAAAAGGGGCAGGCTTTGAACGACCTATGGAGCTTCGACCTCCAAACCCGCATGTGGACGGAGGTTGACGCAGACGGGCCTTCACCACGCTTCGGGCACCTGGCCGTCTACGACGTGAAGCGCAGCCGTATGGTCGTGTTCAGCGGCCAGGCCGGGACCGATTTCTTCAACGACACCTGGGCCTATGACCCTGCGTCCGGGCAGTGGGAGGAGCTGGAGCCCGAGGGAGACCTCCCTGTCACCCGGTACGGTTCCTGCTCAGGCTACGACGCCGAGAACGACCTGTTCTACATCTCCCACGGCTTCACCAATTCGGGCCGTTTCGACGACACCTGGAGCTTCGACTTGCAGACGGATTCCTGGACGGACTTGTCGCCGTCAGGAGACCGGCCCGTGAAACGCTGCCTGCACCAGTGCTTCTTCGACGGGACTTCCGGCCAGCTGATCCTGTTCGGCGGCCAGTCCAACTCTGTGCCGATCCTGGGAGACCTGTGGAAGTTCGACGTGGGTTCGGGCGCCTGGACTGAGACCGAGCCAGGGGAACCAGCCCCTTTCCCCCGCTTTAACCTGTCCCTGGCCGGAGATTCCGACTCCGGAGAGTTCTTCCTGTACGGGGGGCTCAGCACCCAGGGCAAAAGGGACGACCTCTGGGCCTACTCCGCCGCCGAGGGCTGGAGCGACCTGGGCTCAGGGAACGCGCCGGGCCTTCTCAGCAACCATGCGTCGGTCTACCTGAGCGGCGAGAACACCCTCTACGTGTTCGGCGGCCTGGCGGACGGTGAGTCCAACACACTCTGGCGCGTCCGCACAAACTAGGGCCGCCAGCCGGTTCCCTTCGTTTCGCAAACAGCCTAGCGGTAGACGGCCTGACATCCCCTACTTCGTGGGCATGCTAGAATTGAAATTACCTACTATTTTCTGGAGACTTTGTGCTTGAAACAGGACAATTAGGCGCCCTCTTTTCGGATGCCCACAAGTTTCATAAGGCGCTAGCCGAGTGCCCATGACCGACGAGGAATTCGCCGCCATACTGGCGTCAGGGCAGGAGACGGCTGGAATCGAGTTTAAGGGCCCAGGTCCTTTGACCAATCGCAGGCTAGCAGCACAGGTTGTCAAGGCAATGTTAGGGATGGCGAATGCAGGTGCAGGCGGTGCCGTGATAATAGGAGTCGAAGCTGACAGGAACATGTTCAACCCTGTCGGGATTGCCGATGATCATCTTGGCACATGGGTCTACGACAATTTGGCCGACAGGGCCGCTGTCTATGCCGACCCTAGTATCACGTTCGAATTGGAGATAAAGGAGTATAATGGAGCCAGTTATGTAGTTATCACGGTAGAAGAGTTCTCCGACATTCCGGTGTTGTGCAAAAAGGACTATCCAGACGTCTTGAGAGCAGGGGCCTGCTACGTAAGGACTCGAAGGAAGCCAGAGACTACCGAGATACCGACTCAAACCGAGATGCGGGACTTGTTGAATTTGGCAATAAACAAAGGGATAGACAGAGGGTTAAGACAATTCCTAGAGCGGGCAAGGCAGGCAGGGCTGATAGACTACCGAACAGCTCGTTCGCCGATGGACCAAGAAGGCTTTGAGGAGCAGATTGGTGACTTGAGATGAGTGCACTTCTAGACAAGATTAGATCACGTAGCCACTGGAGAGTGGTCATCAGGCCCGGCTCTTTTGACGAGAAGAGAGTCGCAGACATGTGTAGTCTTCTTCACATTCTGGAAAATACTTATGTACGGTTCGGTTACCCACCCATAGCGTGGCCGTTTCCTCACATCGATAGTTCCGAGCCGTTTACCAAGGGCATCGATTGGGTCGGTCAAGAAAAAGAATCCGAGCTTTGGGAAATAGCTGATCTGTGGCGGTTTTACCAAAGCGGCCAGTTCATCGGTTTCACCAGTAGGACACCTGACCGCGATAAATCTCAACCGCTGGATTCCAGATCACTGATAGTCCGCTTCAGCGAGATTTTCGAGTTTGCATCTCGGTTGTCCCGCACTGACGCGGGCGACGCCTGGATGCATATGGAAATCACCATGTCTCGAATCAATCCCGTACTCAAAGTCGGGTCCAGCCTTTTCAAGCTATCAGACCATGCGAAACGAGAGCGTAAGTATCGGGAAGACGTGTCGACGCTAGACTTGGTCGCAAATTCTAGAGAATTGGCTTTGAAACCGGCCCTTGAGTTGTTCGAATGTTTTGGTTGGAATCCCGGCATTAAGTACCTACGCGACTTACAGGATGGATTGCTGCCTAGACAGTCGGGCTCCCTTAGGTAGTAAATCCCTCCCTCTGAAAAACCGTATGAGCACCATGCCCAACGCGCTCTACTACGGGGACAACCTGCTGGTGCTGCGGGAGCACATCGCCGACGAGTCGGTGGACCTCGTGTACCTGGACCCGCCCTTCAACTCCAACGCGTCGTACAACGTGCTGTTCAAGGAGAAGACGGGCGAGGAGTCGCCGGCCCAGATAAAGGCCTTCACCGACACCTGGGAGTGGACCCAAGAGACCCAGTTCACCTACGAGCTTGACATCATCCGCAACCCGGGGGTGCCGTCGGCGGTCAAGGACATGATTGGCTCCTTCCGCCAGTTCATCGGGCAGAACGCCATGATGGCCTACCTGGTGATGATGGCTCCCCGGCTGGTGGAGTTGCACCGGGTGTTGAAGCCCACTGGCAGCCTGTACCTCCACTGCGACCCCACGGCCAGCCATTACCTGAAGATTCTGCTGGATGCGGTGTTCGGGGCGAGAAATTTCCGTAACGAAGTTGTCTGGCCTAGAACGAACGCGCACCATGACGCAAAACGATACGGCCGTATCCATGACGTTGTTTTGTACTATAGCAAGTCTCTTAAACGCGTCTGGAATCCCATCTACACGTCATATTCTTCCGATCAAATTGAGGCCCACTACTCTCGTATCGAAGAAGCTACCGGAAGACGATTTAGGCTAAGCGATCTGAGCGCACAAAAGCCGGGTGGCGATGTTGAATATGAGTGGAACGGCGTTTCTCCTCCCAGAGGTAGGTATTGGGCTTACTCGAAAGCAAACATGGAAGCGTTCGAAAAAGAAGGGCGTCTTTATTACACGCAAAAGGGACGCCCGTTCTTAAAGCGATACCTAGACGAAATGCCAGGTAATCCAGTCCAAGACATCTGGGCAGATGTTCCGTTCATACATGGATCATCCTCCGAACTTCTCGGTTACAAGACCCAAAAGCCAGAGGCCCTTCTGGAGCGCATCATCCGCGCCTCTTCCAACGAGGGAGGCTTAGTGCTGGACCCCTTCTGCGGCTGCGGCACTGCAGTGGCGGCGGCCCAGAAGTTGAACCGCAAGTGGATTGGCGTGGACATCACTCACCTGGCCGTAGCCCTTATGAAGAACCGCCTAAAGACAGCTTTTGACCTGGAGCCCCGCCGGGACTACGATGTCGTGGGCGAACCCCAGGACGCCGGAAGCGCGCGGGCCCTGTGGGAGCAGGACCCCTACCAGTTCCAGTTCTGGGCCGTCTCCCTGCTGGAGGCCCAGCCCCAACAGGAACAGAGACGGGGCGCGGATCGGGGCGTCGACGGCATGCTCTACTTCCTGGACGGCCCACGGAGGACTCCCCACAAGGTGGTGATACAGGTCAAGGGCGGCCACGTCTCGTCACCGCAGATACGGGACCTGAAGGGCGTGGTGGAGCGGGAGCAGGCGGCGTTGGGACTGTTCATCAGCCTGGAGGAGCCGACCCGGGACATGCGCACGGAGGCTGCCAGCGGCGGGTTGTTCCACTCGGACCTGTGGGACCGGGACTACCCCAAGATACAGATTCGCACCGTGGCCGAGATGCTGGAGGGAAACGACTTCGAGCTGCCGCCCCGCCCGGCGGCCTACCAGCCCGCCCAGCGGGTCCGCCGCTCCCAGGGCCGCCAGCCCCCAATGGAGGGGCTGGAAACGGCGTAGGATTACTTGTGGGATGATGTGGGTGCCAATGTAGTTTTAGGGGATTATATACGGTTTTGCCTCATGTCCTAGCCTACAAGAGGCTAAACGGTGTCAGCAACAAGAGACAAACTATAACCCATAGAGTTCGTGGCACAAGCCCCAGCGGATTATGCTCCAAGGCACTGTCAACTAGTAACCCCACCACTGAAATCAAAAACGCCAAAAACACCAAGCCGCCCAGGAAATTCACCGAACTGAACATGAACTCCACGTCATTCCTCCCTTACCCCACGAACCGCGTGATGACGGCGACAGGACCAGCAGGTTGGCATCCAAAAAATATCCCTGCACCGCTGCCGGCTCACTTGGATTCCTGCAGGATGCGGTCTTTAACCCATTCCACATCCCCAGTGCCGTCATCGATGCGAAGCAGCTTATAGGAGCGCCTCAGACCGGTCTGTCCCACCATAATGGTCGCCAAACCTCCGTGGTCCCAGGGCCTAGAGAATCCAACAGTTACTTCCCAGACATTCTCAGGACTTCTCCGCACTATCTCTTCCAGCCCAACATTGGTGATCCCTTCATCGGCGAAAAGGTTGGCGATGTAGTCCTTGGCCAGCTTGGCGGCTTCTTTGACATCCATGTCGAGCTCCCCAGCGTTTCCCTTGCCACTGCGATTCTATCACTGGAGACGGACAAGAGAAACCAATGCTTGCCAGAAGACACCTCCACCCCCCTGCTGGCAACGGCGTAGGGGAGACCCTTGTGGCCGCCCTTAGGTGTTGTTCCATCGGGGACCAGGGCAGCCACGAGGAGCCTGTTTCATAAGTCATGGGCAGTATGGAGTAAGGTATCCTAGGCAAGGTCCACACGTTGATATGGAGGTGAGTGGCGATGCCACATCGCCCAATGAACCGGGAGCAGATATGGATGTTGCCGCCGAGCCTGGACGAGATGCTCGAGGCCGGTCATCCTGCTCGATTTGTTGCTGAGTTCGTGGATGCTCTGGACGGGGAGGGCTGGGGCGAGATCGGGGTTGATAGAGACGGGGAGCCGATGGGAGCGCCAGCCTACCATCCTCGGGCGCTGTTGGGGGTGTGGCTGTACGGCTTCATGACCGGTGTGCGGTCGAGCCGCAAGCTGGAGGCGGCGTGCTGCGACCAGATACCGTATCTTTGGCTGACGGGCTGCCAGCGACCGGACCATGTCACGTTGTGGCGATTTTACAGTTCCCATCGGGATGGTATGAGGAAGCTGCTGAAGCGCACGGTGCAGACGGCGGTCAAGATGGACCTGGTGGATATGGCGGTGCAAGCGGTTGACGGAACGAAGGTAGGCGCCAACGCGGCAAAGGGACGCACCTACGACGCCGCTGGGTTGCGCCGTCTGTTGAACCGGTTGGAAGGGGCGATAGACGAGTTGGAAGGGCAGAACGAGGCGGGGGAGGAGCCGGCTATCGGCCATCTGCCGGAGACGTTGCACGACCGCAAGGTCTTGCGTGAGCAGGTGCGTGAGACGGTGCGCAGACTTGCCGATCGGGATGGACAAAAACACATCAACCTGACCGATCAGGACGCCCGTATGATGAAGACTCGCCAGGGGATATCGCCCTGCTACAACGCGCAGGCGATGGTCTCTCCGACGCAGACCGAGGCAGGGGCGAGGGGTATGTTGATCACTGCGGTCGAGGTGGTCAATGACCCCGACGACCACCCCAACTGGCCCCAATGCTTCAGAAGGCAGAGGAGACGACGGGCATCAGGTCTGAGATGACGTTGGCCGATGCAGGATATCACTCAGGGAGCAATCTGCAGGAGTGCGCGCTCAGAGACCAGCAGGTTGTGATGCCTGAGTCGCAGAGTCGGACGCTAGGACACCCGTATCACAAGGACGGATTCACCTACGACGAGGAGACCGACAGCTATATATGTCCGCAAGGACAGCGTCTGCGCTTCACCCGCATCAAGCGCACTCGCAACACAGCAATGCGGCTCTACCGGGCATCAGGGGCCGTGTGCCGGGCCTGTCCTGCCTTCGGGGTGTGCACCAAGGACAAGCGTCATGGGCGCGCGCTGGAGATCGGTCCCCACGACGCTGCGTTGCGCCGTCACCGGGCCCGGATGTCCACCGAAGAAGCCAAAGGCGCCTATAGACAGAGAATGCAACTGGTCGAACCGGTCTTCGGGATGATCAAAGAGCAACAGCAAGCCCACAGGTTCCTGTTGCGCGGCTTGCCCAACGTGGCGGCTGAGTGGAGCCTGCTGGCCACAGCCTTCAACCTGCGCACTCTGTGGAGGCTATGGCGCACCACAGCTGCCAGTACCAGCCGTTGGGTAGCCGAGGGTGCATGCTCAACCTTTAGGGCGGCGCACCCGGCTGTCATGGGCCCTGCCAGCGCCCTGCTACAACTCTTGGGGCTCCGACCTCAGCCGGTGCAACCAAGCGGACTTCCCTCCCGTTAAACACAAACAACGCTACATCTGAAACAGGCTCACGAGGGCTGCCCCTACGAACGGAATGCCATGCGGGAGAGGATTCGGGCCAGCCAAGTATCATGGCATTCCGGTTGTTCAAAGGTCTCCGGAGTGGGGGAAAGGACATTGTTCCCCTCGCCTTTAACGGGAGATGGTTGGGTGAGGGTGGCTGACCTAAAACCCCCAAGCCCGGCACGGATTGGATTGACACCGTTCCAACAGGTTTGCTAGCCTGAATTTGTCCCCACTCAACGCGATTCCACATCACAGGGACTTAGCGCTTCAGATTAACCGGCAGCGGACCGGCTACGTCCATTTCCAGCCGCGCAACGCGCGTGGCATCGACGCGAAAAGAGTCATGGAGCATCCACAAGACCACCTCGAACATCCAGGACGAGCCAGTGACACTCGTGGGGTTCGCGACATCATCGAGCGAGCCGAGGACCTCATGGCCCAGGTGCGCGAGAACCTGGCCGCGAACGACTTCGCATCGGCCCTGACCCTGTTCATGGACCTGCGTCCGGCGGACCAGGCCGAGTTGGTCGGTGAACTGCGCGGCGGGCAACAAGAGGAAATCCTCAGGTCCATGACCCCGGAAGTCGCGGCGGGTCTGCTGGAGCACATGGAGCCTGAAGAGGCTGTCGAGGTGTTCGGCGGCATGGAGACTGCCGTCCTATCGGCTGCGCTGGACCAGACGACCCCCGACGTTGCGGTCGACTTCCTCAAGCATCTTCCCGAAGAACAGTCCCAGGAAACCCTTGAGGCGATGGAAGACCGGGACGAAGTGGCCCTGCTGCTGGGCTATTCCGACGAGACCGCCGGGGGGCTGATGACTCCCGAGTTCCTGTCCATACGGGCCGGGGCCACCGCCGACATCGCCTTGGACTCCGTCAGGATATTCGGCCCAAGGGTTGAGGACGTGGGTTCCATCCTCGTGGTGGACGAAGACCGGAGGCTGGTGGGTTCACTGGGGCTGGTTACTCTGGCCTTGGCCCGCCCCGGCTCCCTGGTGAGCGAACTGATGGACCCAGAGGTGGTGTCGGTGGAGGCGGACACTGACCAGGAGGAGTGCGCCCACCTCATGGAGCGGTACGACTTGCACTGCCTGCCCGTCGTCGACAGCCAGAGCCGTCTGCTGGGCGTCATCCTGACCGAGGACCTCGTGGACGTGCTTCAGGAGGAAGCCACCGAGGACATGTACAGCATGACCGGAATCGCCGGAGAACGGCTGTTCAACCCCTTCTTCTCGTCCATGCGTCGGCGCCTGCCATGGCTCTACCTGAACCTGGCCACCGCCGTGCTGGCGGCGGCGGTGGTGAGTCTATTCGAGTCCACCATCGAAAAGCTGGTGGTGCTCGCCGTATTTCTCCCGGTCATCGCGGGGCAGGGCGGAATCGGCGGCGCCCAGACCCTCACACTGGTCATTCGCAGCATGGCGTTGGGAGAGCTTCCCGCTCGCCGGGCCTTCCGACTGCTGGTGCGAGAGGCAGGCCTGGGAATCCTCCACGGGGTGCTGCTGGGGGTGGCTGTGGGCTTGGTGGCGTGGGCCTGGAAGGGCAACTTCATGCTGGGCGTGGTCCTGTGCCTGGCCATGATAGGCAACATGATTGTGGCAGGCCTTGCCGGGGCGGCGACTCCAATAGCGCTGCGAGTTCTGAAGCTGGACCCCGCCCTGGGCGCCGCCGTGATCGTGACCACCATCACCGACATAGTCGGATTCGTGCTCTTCCTGGGCATAGCCGCAGCCCTCATCAGCTTTCTGATATAGCGCCTCAAGCGCGTTGACTACTCCTTCTCCACTGGCCGGAGAAGGTTGGGATGAGGGGAATGTTTCTCAAAGGCCGTCATCCCGGCGCAGGCCAGAAGGTGCAGTCGTTCTTGCTAGAGCCTGCCCTGAGCTTGCCGAAGGGAGTGCGGGCTATGGGGAAAGGTGAAGTGGAAATGACCCTCAGCGATGGCAAGACAAGCTTAGCGGGCATCGATGATTGGGCACGTCCACTCTGAACATGGAATGAACGAAAACGACCTTTACGATATAATCCATTACCGATTTGGGGAGTGCGTTACGGACAAGACTGGGAAGACGAAGCCAATTCGCACTTATTGTGTGATGATCCAAGGGCACGACACCATCTCCATGTACAGGCGGACATCCTGTACGAACGGCTCTCCTCTGGTGTTTAAGCGTCAGAGCCAAAAGGTCGGACGGGTCAATGGACATCTCGCAGCATGATGACTGAAGAAGCTTCACCCGAGGATCGGACCAATATGGACCGAGCGGGAGACGCCATTCGAGGCCGCGGTGAGGATTGAATGGGACAATCAGCTAAGGAAGCCGGGAACAACTTGGGAGATAGCCAGCCAACGGTCGTGCAGCGACTATCTCCACCCAGGACGCCGTGGCAGGGGAATACACACGGGGAGCGGGGAGACATTCAACGCCGAGGGCAACAAGTCCTTCAGGATGTATGGAAGATAGGCGACCCCTCTTTACCCAAAGGACATAGCCGCTCTCAAAGAAGATACAGACAACGTCTGAGAGAGGAGAACCGGTGTTCAAAGTCTTGATTGCTTTGTGGTTGGCTGTCGTCGCAACGGTGGTCGCGTGTGGAGGCGGAGGCGGCCCCCCAATGACCGTAGAGGAATACGCGTCTGCCTGTGAAGAACTAAGCGACAAATTCGAGGACGACTTCTCTTTCCAGTTCGACTCCACGGAGGATGCTCTCTCCGAGTTCAGGCGGTGGAACCCGCCAGAGGAGTTGAAGGAGTTCCACGAGACCAGAATTAGATTCATGGAAGCAGCGATAAACGTTCTGAAAGACACAGGTTTCTTGGAGCTGATGGAAGACTTGGAGAAAGCTGTCGAAGAGGAAAACCAGACTAAAGTCCTGCAATTCCAGTCCGAATTGGAGGGCATCCAAGAAAAGATGTCGGAGTTCGAGGACGAGGTGTCTGCATTGGCGGACGAGGCGCAACGTGCTCAGGGCACCCTCTCTCCGGCCACTCGCCGAATCCTCGAGGATGGAGACTGCCTCTAGCTCCCAAGACCTGACCTTTGAAAAGGCCGTCGGGGCCCTGGTCGAGCACGGCTCGCCTAAACGTAAAGGTTCTGGGGCTTAGGTGTGCTTACAAGCGCCCCCTTGTGGACGAATATGCGCCACAGCCGGTCGCTCATACTGGAATTGTTGCATAGGCTACGGTGGCGCTACATGTCCTAGGGTCCCGAGAGTATAAAGTCGGACGGACGTTACACCGTCACTCCAGCGAAGGCTGGAGTCCAGGGGACCCTTCGGCAAGCTCATGGCAGGCTCTTGCAAGGAGGAAAAGCGCTCCCTGTATCCCTGCTCCGCAGGAATGATGAAAAGGGTTCTATACTCGTCATCCCAACCTGCTTTTGCCAGCGGAGAAGGGCCAGTTTCCGTCTATTATCATAGCGCCTCATACGCGTTGACTACTCCTTCTCCCCTGGCGGGAGAAGGTTGGGATGAGGGGGAACGGACAACACCCCCGTCGTTGACACCCATCAAAGCCTTTGCTAGCCTGAAATCAGGAAAGACGAACCGGATGAGGATAGGGTTTTGATTGCTCTCGTGACTGGGGCCACCGGATTCCTCGGACGCCACGTAGTCAAAGCGTTGGACGACATGGGCGTCGAGGTGCGTTGCCTGGTCCATACGCCCGGAAAAGAAGATGTCTTCGGACGCACTAGCGTTGACGTGCACTACGGGAGCGTAAGCGACCCTGAATCAATAGGCTCAGCCCTATACAACGTGGACGCAGTCGTCCACTTGGTGGCGGTCATCCGGGAGCGGGGATCGTCCACCTTCGAAGCCATCAACCACCGGGGGGCCAGAAACGTGGCCCGGGCCGCCGCCCAAACGGGGGTCAAGCACCTGGTCCACGTCGGGGCCATAGGCTCCGTCGAAGATGCAAGACTCCCTTACTTACACAGCAAGTGGAGAGGCGAGCAGGCCGTGATGGAGTCCGGCGTCCCCTACACGATCATCAGGGGGTCCATCCTGTTCGGACCCGGCGACGAGTTCATCAACTCCCTGGCTGGACTTGTCAAAGCCCTTCCCGTGGCGACGGTGGCGGGGAACGGACGCAACAAGTTCCAACCTATCGCGGTGGATGAGGCGGCCAAGTGCGTGGCCCTTGCCGTCCAGCGGCAGGGCCCCTTGGGAGAGACCGTCGAGATTGGCGGCCCTCACCACCTGTCTTACAACGACATTGTGGACACAATATGCCGCACATATAGGGCTCGCAGGCTCAGGCTGCATGTGCCGTTGTTCGCAATGCGGCCAGCGGTTAAATTGATGGAGGCGGTCATGTCAAGGCCGCCCGTCACAACCGACCAGCTGGGCATGGTGAGCTTAGACAACGTGGCCGAGCTGGGCACGGTGGAGAAGGTTTTCGGATTCTCGCCGAGGCCGCTTGAGGGGAACATAGGATACATCCGGGACATCAGTGCTTTCGAGGGCCTGAAGATGGCCCTGGGTAAGATGCCGAAACGCATCCGGGACCACTAGAGCAATGGACTATCAGGCGGCTTATACCAAGCTGCTGGGCCTGGTGGACCTAGAGCGGATGAGGTCAGCCACGAGGTTCAGGAAACGGTACAACCTGGCGAAGATGGAAGCCATCCTCGACCGGATGGGGAATCCCCAAACCCGGACGCCAGCGGTCCACATCACTGGGACCAAAGGAAAGGGGAGCACGGCCGCCCTGTGTTCCTCCGTCCTGGTCAGCGCCGGCTACCACACCGGATTCTACTCATCACCCCACATCCATACGTTCAGGGAGCGCATCAGGCTGGACGGGGAGCCGGTAAGCCCTGATGAGTTTGCATCTCTAGTGGAGAGGGTATGGCCTTATATCACGTGGGTCACGGAAGACTCCGGTCTGGGTGGAGCCACCATGTTCGAAGCTCTTACGGCTATGGCCTTTCTCCATTTCAGCGAACGTGCTGAGGTCGAAGTGTTGGAGGTGGGTCTTGGGGGCAGGCTCGACACCACCAACGTCATCCAACCCCCTGCCCTGAAAGCCTGCGCCATCACGTCCATCAGCCTGGACCACACCTCCATTCTTGGCAACTCACTTGAGAGCATCGCCAACGAAAAAGCGGGTATAATCAAGCCCGGCACGACGGTCGTCAGCGCGCCGCAACCCCAGGAAGCGATGGATGTCATCAAGTCCACCGCCAACGAAAAAGGCGCGGACTTGGTCGTCGTGGGCGAGGACATCCGTTGGACGCCAGGAGCCAAAAGCCAGGACGGACAGAGCTTCACAGTTCACGGTCGTTCCGGTTCTTACGATTTGTGGACGCCCCTGCTTGGCAACTTCCAGATGGAGAACGGAGCGGTGGCGGTCGGAGTGTTGGAGGCTGCTGCGGAACGGGGCCTGGAGATAACTATGGAGGCCATGAAGGAAGGGTTCCGCACGGTGTCGTGGCCCTGCCGCATGGAAGTGTTGCCGGGAAGGCCTAGAATCGTGTGCGACGGCAGCCACAACCCATATTCGGCAGCCAAGCTCAAGGCCACCCTTCCCGAATACCTGGACTATTCGGACGTGGTCATGGTGGCGGGAGTCTCAGCGGACAAGAACATGGGCGGCATAGTGGCCGAGTTGGCCGGAATGACCCGAAAGGCCGTGGTCGCCAGGTCAAGGCATCCCCGGGCAGCCGACGCCGAAGAGGTGGCCGAGGCCTTCCGCACGAACGGCACGGAAGCCGTCGTGGCGCCCGACGTGGGTCAGGCGCTGGAGCAAGCCAGGTCCATGGCTGGGGACGACGACATAGTGCTGGCTACCGGGTCCCTTTTCATAGCCGCAGAGGTCAGGGAAGCGGTACTGGGAATCGAGCCGGAACTCTACACATAGCCGCCGGGCCAGGTGCAACCGGGATCAGACGAGAGGAGATGGATGGATAGGCGCAGAGTGGTGGTTACGGGCATGGGGGCGATGACTCCGCTGGGAACGAACGTGGACGAATACTGGGCGAACTTGCTGGCCGGCAAGTCGGGAATCGGCGACATGACCCTTTGCGACCCCACCGGATACTCGTGCCGCATAGCCGGCGAGGTGAAGAACTTCGACCCCGTACAATACGTGAACCCCAAGGAGGCCCGGCGCATGGCCCGTTTCTCCCAACTGGCCGTCGCCGCCGGTCTCATGGCGGCTGAGGACTCCGGTCTGGACATGTCCAAAGAAGACCGTCACAAGGTGGGCGTGATTCTGGGGAACGGAAATGGAGGCTTCCCGGAGATGGAATCGGGCGCCCGCGTGGTGGTCGAGAAGGGCGGAATGAGAATGTCCCCCTTCTTCTTTCCCTTGGTGCTGCCCAACATGGCAGCGGGGAACTTGAGCCGGGTGCTCGGGGCCAAGGGGTACAACTCGACTGCCATTACAGCTTGCGCGGCCTCCAACCAGGCGATGGGCGAGGCGCTGGAGGCGGTGCGCAGAGGGACCGCCGACGTTATATTCACCGGAGGGGCCGAGGCCGGAATAAGTCAGCTAGGCTTGGGCGGATTCTGCGTAATGAAGGCGCTCAGCGTCAGCAACGACGAGCCTCAGCGGGCCAGCAGACCTTTCGACGCCAAGAGAGACGGGTTCGTTCCCGCGGAAGGAGCCGTGGTCCTAGTCCTGGAGTCCCTGGACCACGCCCTGGCGCGGAACTCCCGCATACTGTGCGAGCTGGCGGGGTTCGGATGTACCTCCGACGCCTACCACCCTGTTCACCCGGAAGAGTCTGGCGACAGCACCATCCTGGCCATGAAGAACGCCCTCGACGACGCCGGAGTTTCACCGGACGAGGTGGACTACATCAACGCCCACGGCACCTCCACACCTCTGAACGACATGGCGGAGACCAAGGCCATTAAGGGGTTGTTCGGGGAGCAGGCGTACAAGATACCCATTAGCTCCACCAAGTCCATGACCGGACACTCGCTGGGAGCCGCAGGCGCTCTGGAAGCCGTGCCTTGCATAAAAGCAATAACCGACGGGCAAGTCCACCCGACCATAAACTACGAGTTCCCCGACCCTGAATGCGACCTGGACTATATACCCAACCAATCCAGAAAGCTGGACGTGCGCGTGGCGCTGTCCAACGCTTTCGGATTCGGCGGGCAGAACGCCTGCCTGGTGTTCAAGCGGTTTGAGGAGTAGCGGTCATAACCAGATGCAGGTGACGGTCCCGGTCACTCCGGTGATGGTGCGGATGTTGTGGCGGAGCTGGGCGGTGAGGTCCTCGTCTGTGTCGGCCTCGAGTTCGACTACAAAGTCGTAGGGGCCAAGCACTTCTCGTACGATGGCACCCCTGATGCTCCGCAGCTTCTGGGCTATCTCCGCCGTCCTGACGGGTTCACAAGTTATAAGCACGTATGCGTTGGCTGCCATCTCAGACCTCCCAGTGAGTCGATGCACCCTCATTGCCCATCAAGGGTCCATCAAGCTAATGGACTATATCGGCATATCTCCATGATACACCGGCTTCCCGTTCGATTCCACGCAAGTCCACATCTTCCCAAGTAACCATACTCCGATATTATGTATCTAGGGAAGTTGGCCCCGGCTGGAAACCGGTATACAGAGAGTGACCAGGGTTGCCGCTGCAACCCCGTTCTAGAGATTTTTCAGGCATCGGAGTGATGGAGACAGCAGAAGCGCGGGAAAGGATGCGAAAGCTAACGAATATGGGGATTATCGGCTGGCTCGTTTCCTTTGTAGCGCAAATGCATCGGCGCTACGCGCCCAAGACCCATCTTTTGGACCCCCAGTTCCGCCATTCCCACAAGAACTACTTAGTCCAGGTCGCTCTGGCAACTGCCGCCATGTTCGCCATCCTCTCGATGGTAGACTCCCTCTCCGATGCAGCCCTGGCTGCCGGTCTGGGGTCCAGCGTCCTTATCGTATTCGTGAATCCTTCCAATCGGTCTGCCACGCCCCGGTCTTTGATCGGAGGCCATGTTCTAGGGGCGCTCATTGGCCTGGGATTCTCCCTTCTGCTGTTCTCAACCCCACTGGAAGATGTCCTTGCGGGCGCCACCCTCCTGCGCGGCGCGATCCTGGCCGCTTCCGTGGGAGTCCTCATGCTGGCCATGTCCACAACCGACACCGAACACGCGCCGGCCGCCGGGACGGTGCTGGGAATAGCCACCAAGGCCTTGGACCCGTTCACTATTCCGATCATCATCGGCGCTGTGCTGCTTCTGGCCTTAATCAAGTTCCTGCTCCACCGGTACCTGCACGACCTCATCTGAGATTCGGGGCTTGCCAAACATCACTTGACGCTTCTTACAGAAGCAGAGCTGCTAGCAGGCTCATTGGTGAGTTGGACCAAGGACGGTCGCTCCTCAAGCTGAGTACGGATGTTGTGGCGAAGCTGGGCGGTGAGGTCCTCGTCGGTGTCGGCCTCAAGCTCCACTACGAAGTCATAGGGGCCGAGCGCTTCTCGCACGATGGCGCCCCTGATGCTCCGCAGCTTCTGGGCTATTTCCGCCGTCCTGACAGGTTCGCAAGTTAGAGCACGTATGCGTTGGCTGCCATCCCTGACCTCCCAGTGAGTCGATGCACCCTCATTGCCCATCAAGGGTCCATCAAGCTAATGGACTATACCGGCATATCTCCATGATACACCGGCTTCCCCCGTTCGATTCCACGTGAGTCCACCACTTCCGGACCGAAGCCGTGGGTGCACCGTGACCTCTAGACGGAGACCATCGCGTTGGGAAAATGCTGAGACCGACAAAATTTGCTATGCTATGGGTAACTAGGATCCCTTGCATCCCCTAGTTTGTAAAGAAGGTTGAAGAAAGATGGCGTCATACCAGTACGAACAGCTAAACGATGAAAGCTTCCAGCAACTCAGTCAAAGTCTGCTTGTTAAGGAATTCCCCGGCCTCCAATGCTTTCCAGTGGGTCAGCCCGACGGAGGTCGCGATGCTATTGTTCGTTTCTACGAAGGTGCTCCGGACGCAGATGGATTCATCCTCTTTCAGGTGAAGTTCGTTCGACATGATCTTAATCCGGCCGAGGCCCGAGATTGGCTGCTGCGAACACTAAGAGACGAGCTACCCAAAGTACAGAAGCAGGTCGGAGAGGGCGCAAAGCATTTCGTGCTGGTCACGAATGTCGCAGGGACCGCCCACCCCGAGGTTGGATCAATCGACAAGCTTCAGGATTTGCTGGTTGAGCACATTCCTATTACAGCTCAAGCATGGTGGCGAGACGATCTCGACCGGCGCCTAGACAACGCGTGGAACCTGAAGTTCATGTATCCTGCACTGTTCTCGGGTGAGGATCTCTTAAGACTTGCGGTTGAAGCGAGCCCGAGTGAGAGTCGCGAACGGCGTCAAAATGCGATAACTGCGTTTCTCTCCGGTCAGTTCCAATCTGATCGTGAGGTGAAGTTCAAACAGGCAGATCTCGAGAACGATATCTTCGAACTCTTCACTGACGTTCCGATGGTCCCTCTGAACCCGGCGGGTAGGAGGCAGAGAACAGTAGAGGGACTGGCGGTTGCGTTTCGTCGTGCAGCTACTTCAGCATCGGGAGAGGTCGATTGGCTAAGAGTCCGCCAGTGGTTGGAAATAGCATCGGGAGGTGAAAGTAGCTTTGGTAACTACTACCCGCGTGATGAAACCTGGCTGGGTGCTGCATCCCTCCTGCTCAACAGTGATTTCCGGGAGGCTGAGCCGCTCGTGATCCTCGAGGGAGCACCTGGGCAGGGCAAATCTACCATCGCGCAGTACATCTGCCAAGTGCACCGGATGCAGTTTCTTGAGCACCCAGGCCGTGGCGCTGTAGACCCGACCCATCTCTCCTCTTCGCTGCGACTCCCATTCAAGGTCGAGCTTCGCGACTTCGCGACATGGCTGTCAGGGGGCAACCCCTTTGGGACCGTCATTGGCGGGGACTCACCAGATGCGTCCCCAAGATCGCTCGAGGGGTTCCTGTCGGCACTTGTCCACTACACCTCAGGTGGGTCCGCCTTCGACTTCTCGGACTTGCAAGCCATAGTGAAATCGACGCCAGTGCTGGTGGTCCTTGACGGGCTGGACGAGGTGGCAGAGATCAGACAGAGGCAGCGAGTTGTCGAAGAGGTCACCTCCGCCGTTACGCGGCTGAACTCACTCGCTGCATCAATTCAAGTCGTAGTTACAAGCCGACCAACACCGTTCATGAACTCAACTGTCCTACCGAGCGACATTTTTGCTACCTATTCGCTTGGGTCCCTAACCAGGCCTCTGATTACTGAATACGCCAACCGATGGCTGAAATCGCGGGCCATCAACGAAGCAGACGCGAACGACGTTCGCCAGATCCTCGATACTAAGCTGAATGAACCGCACCTACGCGACTTAGCACGAAACCCCATGCAGTTGGCAATCCTGCTTAGCCTGATTCATCGACGGGGCATATCGTTGCCCGATAAGCGGACATCTCTCTACGACAACTACGTCGAAATTTTTTTCGACCGGGAGTCAGAGAAAGCGGCGGTGGTCAAAGAGAACAGAGAGCTCCTTGTCCGGATCCATCGGTATTTGGCTTGGGTACTTCAGGCGGGAGCTGAAGTCGCCTTTGAGTCGATATCCGGGATGGAAAGACCTGGCACATCAATCTCCGGTTCGATTGCCGAACAAGATCTGAGAACGCTGCTCAGAGAGTTCCTCGAGAGGGACGGGAGCGACCCTGCTCTTATCGAAGAACTCTTTAGCGGGATGGTGGAACGGATTGTTGCCATTGTCTCGCGCGTGCAGGGTACTTACGAATTCGATGTCCAAACGCTACGGGAGTACTTCGCCGCTCGGCACCTTTATGAGACGGCGCCTTATTCACCAACAGGCGATGAACGTAGTGGGACCATTTCCGACCGCTGGCGCGCCCTGGCGCGGAACTATTATTGGTTGAACGTGGCGAGATTCTACGCAGGCTGCTATAGCGAAGGAGAGCTCCCCTCCTTAATCGATGACCTGCGTACCTTGAGCAATGACGAGGTTTTTCGTTGCACGAGCCATCCGCAGATACTTACCGCCGCGCTGCTCGGCGATTGGGTATTTTCCCAAAGACCACGAGCGATTCACGACGCCGTCGATCTGCTTCTAGAACCACGGGGACTGCGAATGCTTGTGGCTGGGGCGGAGTCAGGACTACGTCAGATTGAAGACGTGATTGTCAGAGACGTCGTGGGTAGACACCGACTTATTGACGTTTGCAAGGAACTAGTCAGGCCGAATCGGCCCATCGAACAGGTTATGGACGTCGTACGCAGTGTGCTTCGTCCGAACTCGGAACCAGAGGAACTGTTAGGCTGGTGGATCAAGGAGCTACGCTCAGCTGACGAGACGCAATCTAGACATTGGTGTATGCTCGGCGAACACCTACAGTGCTGGTCGGTCGTTGGTATCGACACAGTGATCGACCTGCTCGACCGAAAGGAGGTTTCGTCATCGAGCGTGATCAAGGGACTGCTGCACGCTAGTCGCATGGATGTCCTCGAAAGTTCCAAGGAGTTGTTCGAGGCGGGCGTGGAAGCAGTACTCGCTGGCGAAAGGGTTGGCCGATCGCGCGGCGGCTCGCTTCTCCAAAGACTGGCATGGTCGTTAGAACTAACGCCCCTAGGTAGGCACAACCCACGGGCTAACTTCGGGAGGCGATTCTCGCAACTTGAATACGTAAGGAGATTCCGCGAGCATGAGGGATATGAGGAGGATATTACCTGGCCGAGCTACAGGATGGCCAAACGTAGCGCGCGACTGGTGGAGGCCTTTACGAGCACAGCCGAACGTTCTTCTGCGGATTGGAACACTTCCATTGAGCCGTGGAGTCGCATCATCCAGCAAGGGATAAGCGAGTTCGGGGAGCGCAAAAGATTCGTGGAACTTGCGAATCTTGCAGCTGGCATACGATCGACAGAGGAGAAGTGCCAGGACAGCCCTGACCTGTTCAATATAGGTCGACCAATGGTAAGGCGTGCTCGGTACGCACGTCTGAGAGCTGGCTCGCGAAAGTGGTGGTCAAAGCAGCTACAGTCGGCAAGCAAAGCTGACGATGTTTGGATGGCACTCCTGATCTTCGTCACCTGGGCCGGGGCCAGGACGATTGAGGACCTGGCTGGGTCATTCGACAAGCTCGTTGTAAATTTGGGAACCTCTGAATGGTACAGCCTCCACTCATCGCAGCGTCGGGTCGTTGGCATCAATTCCGGTCGTTCTTGGATCAAACCACTCGAGATTCGCGTGAACGTCTTGCCATCCCTGCTGAGCGAGCGGACAGCAGCCCTACTAACACAGAGGTGTACACCGGAGACCGCAAACGAGTTGTATGAACAGTATCTGACCGTCTATAAGGGCGATGATCCGATCATAGTCTCGTTGTGCGCCGATGTCCAAGTCATGCGGGCCTTTGGCGACGAGACGATGTGGCCTCAAGCTATTGAGAGTCTAAAATTGAGTCATAGCCTAGGTGCCCCTACTAGCAGTCTTTTCTTACAGCTCCGCCAGCCTGTGGAACCTGACCTTACTCTTCCGGACACGGTCGCCAGGGAAGTAGTCGATCAGCCGCTTGACTTCCCTGCCGCCATGGTACGGGTCGCCGAGGCCCGCTGTCGCCAGCTGGATGCGGGGAGGATTATGCCAGTGGGTCGAGTGGCAACTGACGAAGGCTGGTTCAAGGATTAGCAACCATCACGCTAGCTCGAGGGCGTGATAGTCAGGACGAGGAAGACGCAGTCAGGTTTGTCGTAACGAGCACCGACGCTGCGGAGGCGCTTAAGGTCATTGCAGTTGTGCCCAGAGGACTCACTCAAGACCACGGCCAAAGTTGACAGGCTTAGGGCAGCAAGGCATGATTAGGCCATCCTGCTTGGAACGCGTTTCTCTAGAGGCGCCAAGTTAGCTGGAGGGCCGGATGAAAGCTGCGGTGCTCTACGATTACAACACTCCCCTTGTGGTTGAAGACTTGGAATTGGACCCACCCAAGGCCGGAGAGGTCCGGATCAGGACCGGGGCTGCGGGGATATGCCGCAGCGACTACCACTTCATGGCCGGCGAGGCGCGCCATCCTCTGCCCACCGTGCTGGGCCACGAGGGGGCCGGAGTGATAACGGAGGTGGGAGAAGGCGTCACTCGCGTGAAGACAGGCGATCGCGTAATCCTGTCCTTCGTTCCCAACTGCGGGCGGTGCCACTTCTGCGCCGTCGGACGCCCCAACCTCTGCGACGCTCATGCCGCCACTGTCGGCACCATGTACGACGGCACAACCCGGCTCCACAAGGGGGACCAGAGCATCACCCACTTTGCCAAGCTGGCCTGCTTTGCCGAGGAACTGGTGACTCCTGAGTCCGCCTGCATACCGATTGACGAGGACGTGCCCCTGGACGTGGCGGCCCTCATCGGGTGCTGCGTCACCACCGGCGTGGGCTCGGTCATCTACACTGCCGAGATAGTCCCCGGAAGCTCCGTGGCCGTGGTCGGCTGCGGCGGCGTGGGGCTGAACGTGATTCAGGGGGCCAAGGTGGCCAACGCGTCCCAGATCGTAGCGGTGGACGTGAGCGACAGCGCCCTTGAGTTCGCTTCCAAGTTCGGCGCCACACACACGGTGAACGCCTCCCACGAGGACGCAGCGGCCCAGGTGCGGGAATTGACGGGCGGCGGGGCCGACTACGCCTTCGAGGTGTTCGGAGGTTCGGAGACGACGGAGACGGCCTTCGCGTCGGCGCGCAAGGGCGGCACCGTGATCATCGTAGGCATAGCCCCCATGGGCGACAACGCCTCCATCGACCCTGTGGCCCTGGTCAGGCAGGAAAAGGTGCTGAAGGGTTCCTACTACGGCTCTGCCCGCTGCCACGTGGACATGCCCCGCATCGTGGACATGTACCGCTCCCGGAAGCTGGACATCGACGGGATGATAACCCGCAGGTACAAGCTGGACGAGGTAAACAAGGCCTACGAAGACCTGAACAGCGGCGGCCTAGGCCGGGGCGTCATCGTCTTCTAACAAGACCTTGGGGAATGGCGACGATGGAAGGACTTACAATCAAATTGGTTGAAACCCCGGCCGAACGGCAGGCCGCTTTCGACCTGCGCGTCGCGGTGTTCGTCGGAGAGCAAGGCATATCCGTAGAGGAAGAGCTGGACGAACTGGACGCCAGGGCCGTCCACGCCATCGCCGTGCTTAACGGAACGGTGGTGGGGACTGGGCGGCTGGTGTTGACCGCAGGGAACACTCCCGAGCCGGGGCCGACAATCGCGAGAATTGGACGGATGGCCGTTGTCCCGGAGAGGCGTAGACAAGGCATCGGAGCCAGGATTCTCGCCATACTGGAGTCCTTCGCCCTGCAGCACGAGGTCAGAGACGCCGTGCTCCACGCCCAGACCTACGTCAAAGACTTTTACGCCGCCCACGGCTACCAGGAAGAGGGCGGGACGTTCCAGGAAGCCGGCATAGAGCACGTACGGATGGTCAAGACCCTTTAGGCTCTGTGCCGCCTACGCCCTCACCCCAACCCTCTCCCCGGGGGAGAGGGAGTCTTGCCAAGGTTTCCTATCGGAAGGAACTCCCAGACCCCCCTTATGCCCCGGCCTTCTTGCCCAAGACCAGGTAGACGGGGTCTCCGGGGGGACTGGTCTCAGGGTTGGCGAATCCCGTCCGCATCTCCTCAAAGTTTCCCGCCAGATTGAAGTAGGCCCGTACCAATCCCGCCCGCTGGCCGTCTGTGCTCATGGTCCAGATGCGTACGGCTTTCTGGACGAACATGCGGTTGGAAAATATCACCAGAAACGGCCCTCCGGGTTTGAGGGTCCGGTTGACCTCTTGGAACACTTCCACAGGATGGGTGATGTACTGTATAGACACGGTTATCACGGCGGCGTCGAAGGACTCGTCATCGAATGGGAGAACAGGGTCCCCGTTCAGGTCGTGCACCACGTAATCGTCCAAATCGGGGTTGTCCGCCATCTCGACGCTGTTTAGCCCCAGGCCCGTCATGCTCTCTTTGGGGTGGCCTTTGGGCCAGTGGGACCTCCAGCTACTCAACAGGTCCAACACCCTGGAGCCCGGCGGAATCTCCTCACGGAACAACTCTCCCACGGTTTCGATAGCCTGGTCGTCTATGTGAACGACCAACCGGGGCATCTGGTAAAAGTATGGGTCGTCGGACTCGTCCATTCTGGAGAAGTCCATGGGGGAGAAGGGCATGTCTTGGAGACTCATGGTCGCCTCTAGCTTAAGTGTGCGCTGATTCTACAGAGGGTCATTTCAGTCGCGCAAGGGCAGAGGGCGCGCCACTCCGCCCCAACCCTCCACTCGAAAAGGTAGGGTGCATGTACCAGCGACCGGCAATTCGGCGAACTTTAGACGTGAAAAACGTCCAGTTAGTGATGAATTTCACGGAAGGGGTACACATACGCCTTGTTCGCCTGTATAATGTCTTTTTCCCGTGGCAGGTCGGGCTCCGGGGCGTTGCGCCTTTCGGCATGGCTCTCAACTCCAACCCACGCCTACAGCCTATATCCCGTCCATAGCCAGGGATTTCGGAGGATTCCAGTGGCCAGGCGGTTGCCCACATCGAAAATAGGACTCTACGATCCCGCTTTTGAACATGACGCTTGCGGCGTCGGCGTGGTCGCCAACATAAAGGGCGTAAAGTCCCACGACATCATCGAAAAGGGCATCGAGACTCTGGTGAATCTCGGTCACCGGGGAGCCTGCGGCCGCGACCCCAACACCGGCGACGGCGCCGGTATACTCATTCAGTTGCCTGACCGGTTCTTCCAAAAGGAATGCGCCAAACTCGGCATCCCGCTTCCGCCCCAGGGCGAATACGGCGTGGCGATGGTCTTCCTGCCCCAGGACCCCGACGAGCGGAAGACCTGCGAAAGCATCCTCGAACAGACCGTGGTTGACGAGGGGCAGGAAGTGTTGGGTTGGCGGGATGTTCCCGTAGACCCCGACGCCATCGGCGACGACGCCAGGGAGGTCATGCCCAGGATCCGTCAGCTTTTCGTAGGCAAAGGCCCCGACATTAAGGACGAGGCCCACCTCGGCCGAAAGCTCTATGTCATCCGAAGGGTGGCCGAAAAAGGCGTGGCTTCCTCGGGAATAGAGGACCTGTCGACCTTCTACATCCCCAGCCTGTTCACCAACCGCATAGTGTTCAAGGGGCTGGTGATGGCCCACCAGATTCCGGGGTTCTACTCCGATTTGGCCGACCCCGACATGGTGACCTATTTCGCCATGGTCCACTCGCGGTTCTCCACCAACACCCTTGGTTCGTGGCGTCTGGCGCATCCCTACCGTTATCTCATTCACAACGGCGAGATAAACACCCTCCGCGGCAACATCAACTGGATGTACGCGCGGCAGGCCATGTTCTCCTCCGACTTGTTCGGGGACGACATGGAGAAACTCTTCCCCATCATCGAAGCGGGACAGAGCGATACGGCGTGCATAGACAACGCTTTGGAGCTTCTGCTCAACACCGGTAGGCCGCTGGCCCACTGCATGATGATGCTGGTCCCCGAGGCATGGGGCGACCACATCGAAATGTCCCAGGAGAAAAGGGACTTTTACGAGTACCATTCCTGCATGATGGAGCCGTGGGACGGCCCGGCCCTGCTGGCCTTCACCGACGGCACCAGCGTCGGCGCCATTCTCGACCGCAACGGTCTGAGACCCTTTAGATACCTGGTTACGAAAGACGACGTGCTGGTCATGGCCTCCGAGACGGGAGTGCTGGACATTCCCCCAGAGGATGTCCTCTTCAAGGCCCGCCTCCAACCCGGCCGCATGTTCTACGTGGACCCTTCCCAGGGCCGGATAATCGGTGACGAGGAAATCAAGGGCCTAGTGTCCCGGAGCCATCCTTACGGCGACTGGCTTAAGGAAAACGCAGTCCACCTGGACCACCTCCCTGAGCCCGAACACGTTCACGGGACGGACTTCGCCACTCTCTTGGAGCGGCAGCAACTGTTCGGCTACACACTGGAAGACCTGCGGATGATTCTCCAGCCCATGGCAGAGACAGGCGGTGAGCCCATCGGCTCCATGGGAAACGACGCCCCCTTGGCGGTGTTGTCGGAGCGGCCGCAGCTGGTTTTCAGCTACTTCAAGCAGCTTTTCGCGCAGGTTACCAACCCGCCCCTCGACGCCATCCGGGAAGAGCTGGTCACCTCGACGGAAAGCTTCATAGGCTCGGAGCAAAACCTCTTTGAGGAGACGCCAAGCCACGCTCATCAGCTCAAGCTGAAAGAGCCCATAATCACCAACGAAGAGCTGGAGAAAATCAGGAACATCCAAGCTGGAGACGTCAGGTCGGCCACACTCTCAACCCTGTTCGACGCCCAATCCGGCGAGGGCGCGTTGGAGAAGGCCCTGGACGAACTGTGCAACCAGGCGTCAGAGGCCATCCGGGACGGCGCTTGCATCCTCATCCTCTCCGACCGGGGAGCAGGGCGGGACCGGATACCCATTCCATCGCTGCTGGCAACCTCGGCTGTCCACCACCACCTGATTAGAGAGGGCAGCCGCACCAAGGTGGGGCTGGTGGTGGAGTCCGGGGAGCCCCGGGAGGTGGCCCACTTCTCTCTGCTCATTGGATACGGCGCAGGAGCTGTCAACCCGTACCTTGCCTTCGAGACTCTGGACGCCCTCATTGACGAGGGGATAATCGAACGGGGCATCGACTTCCACACCGCCGAGAAGAACTACATCAAGGCTGTTCACAAGGGTGTGGTGAAAGTCATGTCCAAGATGGGCATCTCGACCATCCAGAGCTACCGCGGCGCCCAGATATATGAGGCCATCGGCCTCTCTGAGCAGTTGATAGACAAGTATTTCACCTGGACGCCCAGCCGCATTGGCGGCATCGACGTAGGGGACATAGAGGAGGAATCGCGGCGGAGGCACTCCACGTCCACCCCTGAGCGGGACGTGGCCGCCAACATGGACCTGGACCCTGGCGGCGTCTACCAATGGCGGCGCGACGGGGAACACCACATGTACAACCCCGACACTATCGCCAAACTCCAACATTCCGTCCGCGCCAAGAGCTACGCCACTTTCAAGGAGTTTACAGACCACATCGACTCGGAGAGCGCCCGTCTCGCCACTATCCGAGGGCTGCTAGACTTCAAGACGTTGGACGAACCCATCTCCCTGGACGAAGTGGAACCTGCGTCGGCGATTGTGAAACGGTTCGCCACGGGAGCCATCTCCCTTGGCTCCATTAGCCGGGAGGCCCACGAGACCCTGGCCCTGGCCATGAACTCGATACAGGCCCGGAGCAACACCGGAGAGGGTGGAGAGGACTTCAACCGTTTCACCCCAGACCCCGACGGCGCCTCGCGAAACAGCGCTATAAAGCAGGTGGCTTCAGGCCGGTTCGGGGTCACCAGCAACTACCTGATAAATGCAAAGGACCTTCAGATTAAGATGGCCCAGGGGTCGAAGCCCGGAGAAGGCGGACAGCTCCCGGGGCACAAGGTTGACGAGTATATAGGGTGGGTCCGCCACACCACCCCCGGCGTTGAACTCATCTCCCCGCCTCCGCACCACGACATATACTCCATCGAAGACTTGGCCCAGCTGATCTACGACCTGAAATACACCAATCCCGACGCCCGCGTCCACGTGAAGCTGGTCGCCGAAGTAGGCGTGGGGACCATCGCCGCCGGAGTCTCCAAAGGCCACGGAGACGTCGTGTTGATAAGCGGAGACAGCGGCGGCACCGGCGCCTCCCCAGAGTCTTCCATCAAGAACGCGGGGCTTCCGTGGGAGTTAGGTGTAGCCGAAACCCAGCAAGTCCTCGTGATGAACGACCTGAGAGGCCGCATAGTCGTGCAGACCGACGGCCAACTGAAAACGGGCCGGGACGTTGCGATAGCTTGTATGTTGGGAGCCGAGGAGTTCGGGTTTTCCACAGCCCCTCTGGTAGCGCTGGGATGCATCATGCTGCGGAAATGCCATCTGAACACCTGCTCAGTTGGCATAGCCACCCAGGACCCCGAACTCCGGGCCAAGTTCACCGGTCAACCAGAGCACGTCATCAACTACTTTTTCTTTGTGGCTGCCCAGCTTCGGGAAATCATGGCCAGCATGGGCTTCCGCACCGTCAGCGAGATGGTCGGGAGAGTTGACATGCTGGACACGCGGGCGGCAATCGACCATTGGAAAGCCAGGGGCATCGACCTGTCCAACCTTCTCCACAAACCCGATGCACCGGACTACGTAGCCACCCACAACAGCTACGGCCAGGACCACGGGCTTGAAGACGTGCTGGACCGCCGTCTCATCTCCGAATGCCAGGAGGCCATCGAATCGGGTAAGCGAGTGGAGTTGGACCTGCCTATATTCAACTCCAACAGGACCACGGGAGCCATGCTCAGCGGCAGAGTTTCCCTGAAGTACGGGGAAGACGGGCTGCCTCCAGACACCATCAAGGTGCGGTTCACCGGCTCGGCCGGGCAGAGCTTTGCGGCCTTCCTGGCGCAGGGTGTTTCCTTCCGGTTGGAGGGCGACTCCAACGACTATTTCTGCAAGGGGCTTTCTGGAGGGCACGTAACCGTCGTGCCGTCGCCGAAAGCTTCCTATGTGCCGGAGGAGAACATCATCGTGGGCAACGTGGCCTTGTATGGAGCCACGGGAGGCAAGGCATTCATCAAAGGGTTCGCTGGCGAGCGGTTCGCCGTGCGCAACTCAGGCGCCCACACCGTGGTCGAGGGCGTGGGAGACCACGGCTGCGAGTACATGACCGGCGGCGTGGTCGTCGTGCTGGGTCCTACGGGACGCAACTTTGCGGCGGGCATGAGCGGTGGATACGGCTACATATTCGACGAAGACGGGACCTTTTCCACCAGTTGCAACCCCGAAATGGTGGACCTGGAACCGGTGGTGGAAGACGAAGACCTGGCGAGGCTCAAGTCACTCATCCAGGAACACTACGACCTGACTGGAAGTTCCAGAGCCGAAATGGTGCTTGGAGACTGGAACAACGTTGTCTCCAAATTCGTGAAAATATTCCCACGAGACTTTCGACGGGTATTGAGAGAGAGGAAGGAGCGGGAAGAGCAGGAGCTGGCGGTACATGGGTAAAGTCACCGGCTTCAAGGAGTTCGACCGCGAGGGTCCTCAAAAAAGGCCGATTCAGATTCGGCTTAGGGACTACTCTGAGATATACCAGGAGTGGCCCGAGGCCGACATTCGAGACCAGGGCGCCCGGTGCATGAACTGCGCCGTGCCCTTCTGCCACACCGGATGCCCTCTGGGCAACGTCATCCCCGACTGGAACGACTTGGTGTACCGGGGCCGGTGGCAGGAAGCCTTGAAGCAGCTGCTTGCCACCAACAACTTCCCCGAGTTCACCGGGCGGATATGCCCAGCCCCTTGCGAGGACGCCTGTGTGCTGGCCATCAACCAGGACCCGGTCACCATCGAATACATCGAAAAGTCCATAGCCGAGCGGGGCTTCAGCGAAGGTTGGATTCAGCCCGAGCCTCCTGCTCATCGGACCGGCAAGCGGGCAGCCGTCATTGGATCAGGTCCGGCAGGACTTGCCGCAGCCCAGCAGCTGAACCGAGCCGGACATCACGTCACCGTCTTCGAGAGAGACGAGTATCCCGGCGGCCTGCTCACCCTTGGCATACCCGACTTCAAGCTGGACAAAGAAGTCGTGCGCCGCAGGATTCGTCTCATGGAAGAGGAGGGCATAGTCTTCCGCACTGAAGCCCACGTGGGAGTCAACGTTCCCACGTCGGAGTTGGAGAAGTTCGACGCCGTATGCCTGGCCGGAGGTTCCACCAAGGCCCGGGACCTGGACATACCCGGCAGAAACCTGATGGGAGTCCATCTTGCAATGGAATTCCTGCCCCAGCAGAACCGGCTCAACGCAGGCCAGAGTGTTCCCTCAGAAGAACGAATATCCGCCGAGGGAAAGCGGGTGGTGATTCTTGGCGGCGGAGACACCGGCGCCGACTGCCTGGGCACTTCCCACCGCCAGGGCGCCGAAATCGTCCACCAGTTCGAGCTTCTGCCGGAGCCTCCCCCCGACCGGTCCTCAGACAACCCTTGGCCCCAATGGGGAAGAGTCCTCCGCACGTCAGCCGCCCACGAAGAGGGCGGCGTACGGGACTACAGCATCATGACCAAGAGCTTTTCGGGCAGCAACGGGCACGTTGAGAAGCTCCACGGAGTACGACTGGAGTGGGCCCCCGGCGCCGATGGGCGCATGGCCATGAAGGAAGTGCCCGGCTCTGAGTTCGAAATAGAAACGGAGCTGGTGCTCCTGGCCCTGGGTTTTCTTCACCCGGAGCACGAGGGCATGCTCAACGAGTTGGGTGTGGAGTTTGACGCTCGGGGCAACGTGAAGCTGGACTCCAACCGTATGACTTCCAGGCCCGGCGTATTCGCCGCCGGAGACATGGCCAGAGGCCAGTCCCTGGTCGTCTGGGCTATAGCCGAGGGGCGCGAGACTGCCCACTATATGGACAGCTATCTCTCCGGCGCCACACTCCTCCCCCGCTCCTTCAGGTAGGCCTACCAGACAATCGAACGTCCATCTCTTCGTACCCGGCTGGATAATGTCGGGAGGAGTGGGAACCCAAGCCCCCAACCACGTCTTTCCGGCGCAGGCCGGAATCCAGAAGGTATGCACAGTGAACCGTAGCTTGCAATGCAACCTTCCCACCCCCATCCTAACCTTCCCCTCTAGTGGGGAAGAGTATTCTCTGAATGTGAGAAGGTGAAGCCTAGGCCCGCTACTTCCGGTGGAGCTTGACCACTCGCCGGTCCCGTCCCCAGTCACCCGGGCGCACTACGTACACGTCCTTGTGGGAGTCCAGCCATATCCCGTGGCAGGAACGGTGGATTTCCGAACCCCAGCGGGCCAGCCGCTCCCCGTCCAAAGTCAGTACGCTCACCAGACCGGCGTTGTGCTCCGGCACGTAGGCGATGTCTTCGTCGTCCACGTATACCAGAGCGGCGCCGACCACCTCCGAGGGCCACGTGGTCAGGTATTCTCCGTCCTGAGTGAACACTTGAATCCGGTCATTCTCCCTGTCGGCGATGAGCACTCTACCCTGCTTGTCTACCCAGGCTCCGTGAGGAAGATTGAACTGACCCGGCCCGGTCCCCGGCTCGCCCCAGGACAGCAGCAACTCTCCCTCCGGTGAGAACTTGTGCACCTGGCAGTTGGCGTACCCGTCGGCGATGAATATCTCGCCCGCATCGTTGAGGGCTATTCCCGCGGGTAGATTGAAGGGACCTCCGGCGTGGGTGACCTGCTTGTACGTGTCAGCGCCAAAGTTTTCCGGGTCTGCGCCGGTGTCCGAGCGGAACCCCTTGTCCCCGATGGTCATCAGGAGTTCCCCAGTGTCAGTGTACTTGTAGACCTGGCCGTGGTTCCGGTCCACCAGCCACACGTTGTCGTTCTTGTCCAGCAGGATCGCATGGGCGAATGCGATAATCCCAGAACCCCATGAGTAGAGGAAGTTCCCATGCCGGTCGAAGACCGCGATGGGATGGTCGGGGTCCCGGTTGAAGCAGAAGACCCGGTCCTGGGAATCAACGGAGACTGCGGCCGCCGGCATGTTCCAGCCCTCTGGAAGCTTGGCCCAGTCTTCCTCCACCTCGTACGTAAATCTGCCTTCGCCTACAGTTGTGACCATGCCTCTGCCTCCTGTGCTTACTTTTAGGTTAGGAGCCCTTCCCCGGGCCAATAGGCGTTACAACACCTTCCGGGCAATGTCCTCCAGGAACTCGATGCACTCTTTCTCTGGGGCCATAGGCGTCCTGCAGGTTACCCAATTGGCTCCGGCGTCCTCGTATGCTCTGATCAGTTCCCTGTCAGGGGACGAGCTGTATGCCACAACAGTGATGGACTCAGGGTCTCTGCCGGCCTCGGCGGCTAAACGGTCCAGCTCCTTGCGCCCCGCTTCTATTTCCGCTGGTGTGGCGCGCGTGGGCATCCAGCCGTCGCCCCAGGCGACTATCCGCTTGAAGACGTTGGGCGCTATGCTGCCGAGAAGGACAGGCGGGCCAGGCTTTTGGACCGGCTTGGGGTTGAAGCGGACGGCCGGGAAGTCGTAGTAGCGGCCATGATGCTCAGCCTCTTCCTCGGTCCACAGGGTCCGCATGACCTCTATGGCCTCCCTTGTCTGGGTCCACCGGTGGTCAAAGTCCCCTCCCATTATCTCGGTCTCTTCGCGGAGCCATCCGGCGCCGATGCCGAAAATATAACGACCGCCTGAAAGAACGTCCAGGGTCGCTATCTGCTTGGCCAACAACAGAGGGTTGTGCTCCGGCACCAGGCAGATTCCCGTTCCCAACTTGATGCTTTTCGTCACTCCCGCGACACGGGCCAACGTGATGAAGGGGTCTGCTATCTGATCGTATCCCTCGGGGATGGCTCCGTCCGCGGAGCCAGGATAACGACTGTTGTTTTCCACCGGAATGATGGCGTGCTCCGGGACCCAGTAGGAGTCGAATCCCAACTCCTCTGCGCGTTTGCCGAGGACTGCGGGATCGACGGTGTAGGCGGTGGGAAAGTTGGATATTCCGATCTCCATGATCCCCTCCCGTCAGATGGGGCCGACAGTATCCATGTGTCGGCCCGGTAAGCAAGTGCGGCGAGTTTACCAAATGGCCGTAGGGCCTGCAATCAAACCCTGACTGACCGCCTCATGTTCACGTCTTTTCGGCGCAGGCCGGAATCCAAATCCACAGCCCCTGGACTCCGGCCTCGCCGGAGTGACGATGGGGGGCCGCATCCGTTTCCATCCCACTCAGTAGGCGGCGCGGAGGACCTCCATGATTGGCCCAGCATCCCGGACGGGCTTCGGGTTCGTGCTAAGGCTGCGGTCGTGCAGGGTGGCGGCTGCGATGTATTCCAGACCCTCTTCGGGGACTCCGGCTTCACGGAGGGTGCGGGGCAGCCCAAGTTCCCGGCATAGCCCGTCCACAGCGTCGGCTGCGGCCAGACCCGCCTCCTCGTCGGTCATACTGCTGTTCGCAACGCCTATGGCCTCGGCGATCAAACGCTGCCGGTCGGCGCAGGCGTCCAGGTTATACCGCATGGTGTGGGGCAGCAAGATTCCGTTTGCTTCGCCGTGGGGCACTCCGTACAGTCCGCCGACGTGATGGCACGTGGCGGTGTTCAGACCCATTCCGCCGAAAGACGCCAGAGACGCCATGGCACAGGCCGTCTTGGTCGTCAACAGAGTGTCTATGTCTCCGTCCTTGCAGTGAGGCAAGTTCTCGAACAACAGCCGTATGGCGTGGAGCGCCATGCCGTCGCCTATGGGGTTGTGGCCCGTGGAGTAGACCGTCTCGATGGCGATGCGCAGCTGCCCGATGGCGGTGGAGGTGAGGATTCGCAGGGGCGTGGTGGCCAGCGCCTGGCCGTCGATGATCACGGTGCGGTGGGTGACGCCCTCCCCGGCGATTATGAGCTTTCGGCCCAGCTTGTGGTCGGTGATTCCGCCGCCGCCCCGGCTGAACTCCGCGCAGCCCATCGTCGTCGGCACGCTGAGGATGGGCAGCTTGGGCGACGGCGTAGGAGGCACGGTGATGCGGTCCGGAGGCTCGAAGATTATTTCGTAGTCGTGGATATCACCGCCCTCAGCCAGCAGAGTTGCAATGGCCTTGGTGGTGTCATGGGTGCTTCCGCCGCCAACGCTGATAAAAACGTCGGGCTGCAGCTCTTTGGCCATCTCGACACCCCGTTCTACCGTTTCCACCGGCGAGTGGGGCGCAACCCCAGAGTAGACGCCGACGCAGCGGGAGCCCAAGGCTTCCTGCACCCTGGGAACGACGTCGCAGGAAGCGAGGATCGTGGGGCCGCAGGTAATCATGGCCCGGCCTGGTCCAAGCGCATCCACCGTTTCCGGCAGCGCGTTTATGGCCGTTTCAGAGCAGACGATATCCTGGCGCAAGGGGTTGTAGCGGTATTGCAGCGGGTTGTCAGGCATCTTTTTCCTCGCGTGGGGCCGCCCGGCCCTATGAGCAAGTGGAGCGAGTTTACCAAACGTCCGCTAGGCCCGCAATCTGGAACAGAGTCTGCCGGGCGCAGCCTCACGCCTGCTCAAGTTGACACCTTTGCGGTCATTGCTTATCCTACTCACATTCATTGAGAAAGTAGGCATAGTGCGCGCCGCAACAGCAGCGCCGCTTGCGCCAAACACACCCAGGCGTCAAAGCTCTAGGAGGAAGGCATGTTGAAGGAAGTCGGCCACACCGTAACCCACCCCGGCAAGGGAGCAAACGATCCGCCTATCACCATCGACGTGCCGAAGGACCTGGTGACCGAGCCGGGTGTCCCGACCAGGGATGAAGACGTTTCCTTCTACTCCAGGGACTACCCCCTGGAAATGCTGACATTGACTGAAAGCGCCTCTTTCGACTGGCTCCGGGAGCAGCGAAAGAACAACCCGCCTGAAGTCTTAAAGCACTACGAAGACCACCGCGCGGCTATGGTTCCCATCGCCGAATACGTCCAGTCGACCAAGAACCTGGAACCCACCGGAGAAGCCACAGGAGAGGACGTAACCGAGCTGTTAAGGGCAAAAGCCAAGGAACTGGGATACGGCGAGGTGGGATTCACCAGATTTGACCACCGCTACCTCTACGTCAGCCAGAAGAGGAACCTGCGCTACGACCTGCCAAACGTGATATGCCTGGCATACGAGCAGGACTACGCCAAGAGCCAGACCACTCCCAGCCTTCAATCGGAGGAAACCCACGAGGGCGTCTATGAGATAATGGGCGACCTCACAATCCAGCTCGTAGACTACATCAGGTCCCTGGGATACCGCGCTCAGGTCAACGGCCCCACCGTCTCCCTGGCTCCAGTCATACCCTTCTTTGTGGCGGCCGGCCTGGGCCAGCTGGGCGCCAACGGCCAGCTTCTGTCTCCCCACTTCGGGTCTTGGGCGCGGCTGCAGCTGATTCACACCAACGCTAACGTCACCTACGACCAGCCCAAGGACTTCGGCCTCCACGCCTTCTGCCAGATATGCCTGGTATGCGTGAACAGATGCCCCGGTCGGGCGCTCCAGCGTGAAAAGATATGGTACCGAGGCATCGAAAAGAACAAGGTCACCTTCAAGCGCTGTCAGCCCATCGTGGCCAAGTACCTGGCCTGCGGGGTCTGCATGAAGGTCTGCCCCATCGGAGCCTACGGCGTGAAGGCTGTCATGGACCACTACCTCCAGACGGGCGAAGTGCTGGGCAAGGGAACGCACAACCTGGAGGGATACAGCCTGCCGGGCATGGACTACTACGGACCCGATGAGATGCCCCGCTTCACGGCCGATGACTTCAAGATGCCCCAGGGACGTTCCGAGGACTGGATGCTCATTGAGTTCCGGGACCGCTACATGGAGGTCAAGGACGACCCCACAGTGGACAAGAACGACCTGTGGAAAGAGTTCCGCGACAGGGTCGAGGACTCGGTGTACAGGACCTTCGCCACCACGATGGCCACCGACGACGGCCAGCGGATATAGTCCGCTAGGGCTAGCGCCGGGGCTGGCTCTCCCACAGAGCCGCCGCTTCCTCCCGAAGCGTTCGGGTTGCCGCTCAGGCGGTTTATGACGCCTGTCCCGTTTACATGAACGCTATACAGAAGAGGCCCCGCCGATGGTATCGCATGACCATGACATCATGCCGTTGATTGCCGAGGCTCCCTGGCGCGAGGCTGTTACGTATAGGGACACGTGGCCCCACGAGTACGTGGTGGTCAAGAGGGACGGCCAACAGGCGCTTCTGGCCGCATTCTGTGAGCGCATCCAGCGGGGAGAGGGCGTCGAGGGCAGTTTCTTCGGCCACCGGAAAAAGTACCTCTTCCTGGGCGGCCACAAATATTGGACGGAGACGGACTGCCCCGACATAGACCTAAACGCCGACGACTACGTTCTGAACCGCGCCCTGCTTTACAGAGACCGCCGCGATTTCGAAATCCGCCCCGGTGACACCGGTGTGTGAGGAGGACAGCTCACTTTGGCCGAGCACGAAGAAGGCATCGAGCAAGTTGACGTCCGGACCCGGTGGCCGCACGAAGCGTTGGACTTCACGCGCTGGCTGTCCGATAACCTTCACCTCCTGGGCGCCGAACTTGGCATGAATCTTGAACTGGTCCAGACGGAATACCCGATTGGCCCGTTCTCCCTCGATATTCTGGCGAGAGAGCTCGACGAGGGCGTGAATGTGGCCATCGAGAACCAACTGGAATGGACCGACCACAGCCATCTAGGCCAGACGCTCACCTACGCCGCTGGATGCGACGCCCAGGTTGCAATATGGGTTGCGCCCGAGTTCACGTATGAACACGCCGAAGCGCTCCACCGACTCAACGAGTGGACGACGGACGGAATCAGGTTCTACGGCGTGAAGGTCGAGATCGTCAAGAAGTCGGGCGATTCGCCCCCGGAGCCTAGGCTCCGCAAGGTCGTGTACCCCGGCGGCTGGGACAGGGAGATTACACTCCAATCGGGCGAGATGCCGTCCCACATCCGGGAGCACCACGACTTCTTCCAGCCCCTGACCGCTGAGTTGTTGCGAAGGGGCTTTGCCGAACGATCCACCCAGTACTTCGACTTCACCGGTCGGTTCTTCCCCTCTTGGTTCGACAAAGACACCGGTTACGCGGTCAGCTTCTGGAAGAACAACGCATGGGTATCTCTACATGTTCGAACGTGGGACAGCATCGAGCGAAACAATCGGATATTTGACGAACTGCAAAAGGCCAAGTCCGATATCGAAAAGTCCATCGACGCAGAATGGGAATGGCACAGATTCGAACCCAACTCCTTCTTCACCGTAAATATAAGAAAAGAGGGTTCCATAGACGATCCGCCGGAGAAGCTGGAGGAGACCAAGGCATGGATGCTCGACCTCCTACCCAAGTTCAAGGAAGTCTTCGACCAGCGCGTGGCCCATATCCTCAGCGAGTCGCAGGGGTGGAACGACAGGCGGAAGTCCTAGAGGCCCAGGGCTGCAACAAGCTCGGAACCTGTTACTCTCCGTTGCGTCGTTTGACACAGTTGCAATCCTAACGTCGCTGCGCCCTAGCTGCACACAACGTCTGACTGGACTAAAATATATTGAGATGTCCTGTTAGGCAGGAATTGAGGAGAAATAAGTCTTCACAATAAGAGTGAGCACAACATACGCCAAGGCACGGCTGTCAGCATTGGCCGCTGAGGTGGCCAATGGAGGTCAGCGCGTTGTCATAGAGCGACGGAGCGAGCCGCTGGCTGCGCTGGTGAGTTTAGGCGACCTGGAGCGGTTGGAGGCGGACGGGCCAACTTCCCAACGGCCTCAGGGAGCCTTAGCGTTGGCTGGTGCTTGGCGTGAACTGGATGATGAAGTCATGGAGTCGTTAGTTGAGAACATTTATGCCCAGCGGGAGAAAGACTCGGGCCGTGAGATTAATCTCGAGGCCTGAGTGCGTCCTCTACGGACACCCTGAGCAATCGTCTCAAACAGACTCCTTCACCGCATAGATCGCTAAACAGGCGTCAGTGCCGCCTGTTGGACTTGCCTGCACCGACCTCGCGTCAGTCGTCGCCCGCTGGCTGTCCTTCCGCCGAAGGGGAGGGCGCAACTTCTGCAACGGGACTGACCCGTTTCAATATCCGATCTTTCAGACGACCGAACAAGGTTATGACCCCGAAGATTAGACGCAACGCAAACTCCAACGCGATCAGGAACACCAGATAGTAGAGAATCTTCTCGGAGTAACCCTCGGCCTCCTTCAGGACGTCCAGAGACTCAGAGATTGTGAAGAACGACGCGTCAATCAGGAATATGGCCAGGACCGCGAACGGCAGGATTTTCGCCAGGTCCTTTGACAGGTCTTCGTTGTAGTACGCTGCCACTCTGATGGCGCTTACCGTGGCCAGCGCCATCAGCAGTACGTCGGAGAAGGAATTCCCCTTTGAGAGGAACGTCAGTATAGCCGTAAGGACGGCGAACCAGAAGAAGGCAAAGACCGGAAACAAAATGATGTATTCCACGATGTATAAGGTGAAGTCCAGGAAGGCTTTCACCCACCGATGCCGTGACTGTTCATGTTGGGCAAGATTCAATTGGAACATGTCGCGAGAGGCGACGAACCGGTAGAACCTGAAGACAAAAACCGCGTACACGGTCATACCCAGGATGTACACGACCACCGGACGCAGCAAATCAAAGGCGTCACGAATATCCAATCCGTTGGGGAATATGTCGTTAATGTCCATAAGCCTTGTCCTTCACCTATAAACTCCTGGCCGTGGCCGCCGTTGGGGGAGAAGCCCTGAATCCAGGACCGATCACCAACAGACCTGAGGAGGTCCGATAGATGTCCGTTGAGACAATGGTTTGGGGACGTTCGACGGGTAAAACCTGAGGTTGGCAAGACCAGGCTGAATCCCCACCCACGCACATCTTCTCCTCAATCGCACCCAGCCTCTGAGGCGAAGCCATTGTATCATTGCTATGTATTGGAACCGCATGACAGAAACGTTCGTCTTTTCGTCTAATCGAGGGGCCTGAACGGTTGTAGGCGTCCACTCGCGTTGACAGGGAAATGCGGCAGGTGTATCATCGGGGGCAGAATCGTTATAATCTGCGAATTGCTTCTGAACACTCAACCTTCCACTCTCAAAACACGATAGAAGCCGGAAATACGCTGGCCTCCGGAGGAGGCCAGTTTGTCTTTATCCTGAGGTCGATTCCAACCGCCAATTGGAGGAAATCCTTCTTAGGAGGAGCCAGATGACAGATGCCAAAGACGTTGCGCTGATGGCCCATTTGATGCGACGGGCAGGGTTCGGCGCCCCTTATAACGAACTTGAGGAACGGGCGGCCAAAGGGTACGAGACCACTGTGGAGGAACTTCTGAACCCCGAGGAACAGCCCGCCCTGGACATAGCCCTCCTGACCCGGTATTTCGGAGAGTGGAAGGATCTGGTGGCTGAGGACTCGAACCAGTCCTACTGGACCTTCCGCATGATCAACACCATGCGCCCGCTAGAGGAGAAGATCGCCCTGTTCTGGCACGGAATCTTCTGTGTCGGGAACTCCAAGTGCGAGCATGGCCGTCAGATTCAAATCCAGCTGGACAAGTTCCGGCTGTACGGCATGGGCAACTTCCACGACCTGCTTATGCTGCTGGCCACCGACCCGGCCATGACCTTCTACCTGGACAACTGCCTTAGCCACAAAGGCTCCATTAATGAGAACTGGGGCAGAGAGCTTCTGGAACTCTTTTCCATGGGCGTGGGCAAAGACAGTGAGGACAACTACACCGAAGAGGACGTGAAGGAGTGCGCCCGGGCCTTCACCGGGTGGACCATCACCAACGCAATACCCAGATACCCCTTCGGCAGGTACGAGTCCCACTTCGTCTACAACCATCAAGACCACGACGACGAGGAGAAGACCTTCCTGGGGCAGACTGGCCGCTTCAACGGCGAGGACATAATCGACATCGTCTGCAGGCGACCGGCCACGGCCCGCTTCGTCTCGAGGCACCTGTACAACTTCTTCGTGGCCGACGAGCCTCAGGTGCCGTCGTGGAAGCACACTGAGCCAATGGACATGGACGCCATCAAAGAACTCGAAGACGAGTACTACCGGTCCAACTACAACATTAAGTCCATGCTGAGGTTGATGTTCAACTCCCAGTGGTTCAAGGACGCCCGGTTCAAGAAGGTGAAGAGCCCCGCCGAGACTGTGGCGGGAATGATAAGGTTGGTGGGGGACCACAAGACTCCCAGGCCCGACTTCTACCAGGTGGTCAACGAAATCAAGTACATGGGTCAATCTCTACTCAACCCCCCTACAGTTGAAGGCTGGCACACGGGCCACGAGTGGATTGACAGCGGCACCCTGGTGGAGAGGGTCAACTTCAACGCGGACCAGGTGGGCAACACCAACCTGCCGGGCGTACGATACATTATCGACAAGGTGGCGTCGGAAGGCTCGTCGATATCGGCCGAACGGCTGGTGGACCGATGCCTGGAACTTCTGGGCTACTACGAGCTGTCGGACGAGCACAAGAGCAAACTGGTGGCCACCGCCGAGCGTTGGGGTGAGCTTGAGCCTGGTACGGAAGAGTTCTCCCGGCGGGTGGGGCAGACGCTCCAGTTGCTGGTGGCGACCCAAGAGTACATCTTCGAATAGGCAAGGAGGCCTGACATGTCCGGCGACAAGAAAGACACCGTGCTGGCAGTGCTCCAGCTTTCCGGAGGCAACGACGCCATGAACACCGTCGTGCCCTACGGAGACCCCCTCTACTTCGACAACCGGCAGAACGTACGGGTGCCTGAGGAGCAGGTCATCCCGATAAACGACTACCTGGGTTTCAACCCCAACATGGGTCCCATCAAGGAACTCTGGGACATGGGCAAGGTAGCCATCATTCAGGGTATAGGGTATCCCCACTGGGTGAGGACCCATTTCCGCTCCATGGACATCTGGCACACGTGCGAGCCTCAAAAGGTGGTCAACGAGGGATGGCTTGGCAAGACTATCCGTGAGTTGGACCCTGACAAGGAGAACGTGCTGACCGGGGTCAACTTCGGTCGGGGGCTTCCCCGGGCTATGGCGGCGCCGGGCGTTCCCGTCGCCTCCGTCGGCGACCTGGAGACCTATGGCCTCCTGACCGGAATGTCCGGCCAGGACCAGAGGGAAGAAGCCCTGGATGTGTTCTCCAACCTGTATACGCCCATGCTGGGCAGCACTATGGTGATGGAGTACATCACCCAAACGGGCATGGACGCCCTCAAGGGAGCGGACATCCTGGCAACGGCCCCAATCCAGTACTCCTCCAGCGTAGAATACGCCAGGAACTCGGTGGCCCAATATGTCAGGAACATGGCACAGGTCCACACGGCGGGCCTGGGAACCAGGATCCTATACACCACCGCCCCGTACAACAGCTTCGACACCCACGCCGGGGAGATGGCCAGCCACTCCAGGTTGTGGACGGAGACCTCCAGGACCGTCAGTGACTTCTACGAAGACCTCAAGGAGCACGAGGCCGGCGACAATGTGATAACGCTGCTCTTCTCAGAGTTCGGACGCCGGGTCCGAGACAACGGCTCCGGCACTGACCACGGCGCCGCAGGTGTCACCCTGGTCATAGGCGAGAAGGTCAAGGGGGGCCTCTACGGAGAATACCCCTCACTGAAAGACGGCGACCTGATTGACGGAGACCTCGTCTACAACAACGACTTCCGGGGGACCTACGCCACGATCCTGGAGAAGTGGCTGGGGGTCGACTCGAAAGCCGTCCTGGGGGACTCTTTCGAGCAGTTGGACTTTATCTAGACAAAAATCCCTTCCCCCAGCGGGGGAAGGCCAGGATAGGGGCAACACAGGCGCAACACGGAGGCGGCTATGAGCATCGAACTTCACAGGGGCATATCGGTCGAACACAAGATCAGGCCGGTCCAACATTTGGAGCTCCATTACAGCCACACCATTGGCCGGTCGGACTTTTCAGGTCCCAGTTTTCGTTCTCCCGTGGACATCGCCAGAGGAGAGGGTGACGTGGCTTACGTCGTCAGCCGCGCCACAGAGCCGCGCCCCGACGGCAAGCGCATCACCATGTTCACCCTGAGCGAAGACTACATCACCGAGTTCGGCAAGGGACATACCCCGACCCGGCCTGACCGCATCGCCGAGGACGGAGCCATTGTGTGGCCGACGGCCATTGCCGTGGACAGGGAGGACGGCAACGTCTACCTTGCCGACGGTTGGCTGAACCGGATTACCGTGTTCAGCAGCGACGGAGATTTCGTAAACAAGTGGGGAACGCAAGGCAGCGCCGAGGGCGAAATATCCTATCCCGCAGGGCTTGCGTTCAACTCCCAGAACGAGCTCCTGGTGGTGGACGGGGAGAACCACCGGGTGCAGAAGTTCTCCAAGGACGGGAGATTCCTCTCCTCTGCGGGGCGCCACGGACAGGGAGAAGGCGAGTTCAACATGCCCTGGGGAGTGGCCGTTGACAAGGACGACAACATATACGTGGCCGACTGGAGCAACGACCGCATACAGAAGCTGGGAGCCGACGGCTCCTTCGAGATGACCATAGGAAGCTCCGGCGACGGGGAAGGCGAGTTCCGCAGACCGTCGGACGTGGCCGTTGACGGAGACGGGTTCATCTACGTCACTGACTGGGGAAACGACCGTCTGGAGGTATTCGACAGGGCAGGCGAATTCGTCACCACGCGCACGGGCGATGCGACCATGTCCAAGTGGGGCACGGAAAAGCTGAACGCTAACCCGGAGATGTGGGAGATACGGAAGACGGCCCAGGGTATGGAACGCGAGAAGATGTTCTGGTCTCCCGTGGCCGTGGAGGTTGACGACGCCAACCGGGTGTTCGTGGTCGAGGCCTCCCGCTCCCGGGTGCAGATATACATGAAACAGGTCCCCTTCTTCTTCGAGCCAGGCAGACTCTAGACCGACCATCATAAGCCTCTCCGAGATGGGGATTCAGGAGAACAAACAAGTGAATCAAAAGGATCTGGCCAACAAGTTCAGAAGGCTGGGCATCAGGCTAACGCCTCAGCGGCTCGCCGTGACGGAGGCGGTCATCAACTCGACCAGCCACCCCTCGGTCCAGGAGATTTACGACAACGTCAGCGAGAGGTTCCCGTACATTACGCTGGCCACCGTGTATTCCACGTTGTCTGTGCTGCAGAAGAAGGGACTGGTGCAGGAACTGCCGTTCCAGAAGCTGTCCCGCTACGACGCCAATCTGTCTCCCCACGCCAACCTGGTCTGCGTGTCCTGTGACACTGTGGTGGACACGGACCTGGGCGTGGAGCACATCAACATTCTGCGGCAGACCCTGTCGGCCAACTCCGAGTTCGAGATAGCCTCCCAGCGTGTGGACTTCTACGGCCTCTGCCCCGCCTGCTCGATGGAAAAAGAAGAGGCTGGAGCTGTCGCCGATTAGGGACGGTCTCAGCTGAGACACAGGACGCCCAGTCTCACTTCCGGCGGCCTTTCCTCCCGTCCGTCGTTCGGGACGCCCCCGAGGTGTCATTCCGAACGCAGTGAGGAATCTGCAATCCTTGCCCTCAAGCGTCGCTTGTCAGATGCGCCCCGCCCCGATGGCACGGCTCGTCAGTCCAATCACACCATGACTCCGAGCGAAAGCTTGAGATTCCTCGCTCCGCTCGGAATGACAGGGTGGGGCGGTATGGGATGGCGGGTGGGGCGCTATGGAATGGCAGGTGGGGCAGGCGGAATCACAGACTTGAAAGCCTCAGAGCATGGCCCACATAGGGTAACAGGCCCTATTCGGTGATCTTGACGGAGTCGAGGACGGGGATGATGTCTGTGTCGGAGACCTCGTTCCAGGAGTCAAGGAAGGCTTCGTCACCCATGAGGGACCTGAGCCGGGCCAGGTGTAGGGCGGCCCGCTCCTCAAGCGACAGACCGTGCTCCCTGGCAATCTCATAGGTGTGGGCCACATACCATACGGCGGCTGCGTGCTCGCCAATCTGGTCGGCCAGAAGTCCCAGCTGCCCCCAGGAGCTGGCCGCCGATATAGGGTCGTCCAGTTCTAGGAAGCCCTGGAGCGCCCATTCGTACCATTCCTGGGCTTCTTTGCCCCTGCGCTGTACGTGGGCGGCTATGCCGAGGTGGTGGGACGTGTGAGACTCCCCGGTCCGGTCGTTCATTGTGCGGTACGCCCCCAGGGCCTTGTTCAGAGACTCCTCAGCCATCTGGTATTCTTCCAGCTTCAGGGCCAAAGCGCCCAGCTGGAAGTTGTCGGCCGCTCCACCCACCTCGTCTCCGATCTCATCGTAGTTGTTGACGGCGCGTTCATACCAGCCGATGGCGTCGGGATAGTTGTAATGGGCCTGGGCTATCAGTCCCAGGCGGTGGTAGACAGAGGCGGCTGAGACCTTATCGTCCAGCTGCTCGTACATCATCTGCGCCCGCAGGTAGTGATCGAAGGCGGCGTCCAGCCGTGACAGGCCCTCGTAGGCAAGGCCAATCTGATGCAGTCCTCTGGCCGCCTCCTCGTCGTCGCCCTCCGACTCTCTAATGGTTAGGGCTTTCTGGTGCCACTCGCGGGCTTGCTCGAATTCTGACTGAGCATGGCTTATCAGCCCCAACTGGTAGTAGTTGTCGGCGCTGTCCGTCTGACTGTTGGTCCGCTCATTGATTGCCAATGACTTCTGCTGCCACTCCGCAGCCTGTTCGTACTCCTTGCGGGAGGAAGCCACCATGCCCATCTGGTGGTACACCGAGGCGAACTGTAGCTCGACGTCGTCACCTTCAGCAGAGGAGAGGTAGTCCAACATGCGGCGGGCCGTAGCCTCGGCTATGTCTATCTCGCCCCTCTCCAGGGAGTCGCTTATTTCGGTGCCCTGGAGGTACACCCATAGGTCCCTGGCCCCGTCTTCCTCGTCCAACCCGGACTCGGGCCCAAGAGACTCCAGGATGCGGGTCCTCAGCCTGCGCAGTTCCAGGACGCGAAGCTGCATCTTGTAGACTTGGCCGATAGGCTGCATGGCGTACTGGACGTATTCCCACTTGCGGGCCGCCTCGGCCAACTCCGTCACCCGAAGCAGGTTGGGTTCCTCGGCCATCACGCCGGTGACCGTGGACTCCGACTCCTCGGTGGACAGGTTTTCCAGGAAGTAGTCGCCAAGTCCGGCGTACACCCGGACCATCTCCTCTTCCAGCTCGTTGATTTGGCCGGAGTCAAACAGTTGCCCCAGACGGCGCCTGAGGAAGGGCCAGACCGCCGGATGAATCAGGTAGACGCTGGGAGACACGGAGTCCAAGATGCCGTGGTTGCGCGCTTCTCTGAGCAGCCCGCGGCAGGCGCCCCAGCCCAGTTTCTCTCCCATTATTTTGGGGTAGGTCTCGTCCTGGGTGATGAAGGTGAGCACGTCCAACAGCACCCGCTGGCGGAACAGTGATATGAACGGGAGGTGCTTCTGAGTCCGCTGGGGAAGCAGGGAGTATGACAGTTCCAGAGCGTTGTCCAGCGCGTTGGGTTCCCTGGGCGGGCCGGTGCAGGAGTTCCATAGAAGCTGGACCAACTCCCGGGCATTGTGTCCCTTCAGGTGGGTCAGAACCAGGGACATAGCCATCGGGTTTCCCCTGAGCAACTCCACAAGCTCGGAGAAAGCTGTTTCGTCTCCGGGAGGGTCTATCTTGGCCTCTTCCAATATGGCCGAGGCCACCTGAAGCCGGTCCTGGGCGTCTAGTCCTCCCAGCTCCACCGTCGTAAACTCCAGCCCGTCCCCATCCCCTTCCATAGAAAGCTTTAACGGGTCTCTGCCTGTGACCAAGGTGCGTCCGCCGCCGGAGGACAGGTCTTTGAGAAGCTGCAGCAACTCGCGCCATTCATGTTCGGGAAGGCGTCCCGATGCGGCTTCCAGATTGTCGAATATGATGAGGCAGGCTCTCCGGTTAGCGTAGTCCAGCAGCCACTGCCTCTGCTCCTCCAGGCTCTTCCTGGCAAATTCAACTCCCGTGGCAAGGGAGCCAATTTCGTGGAGGACCCTTGGGAGGCCAGCACCGTATTCAAAGGTGACGTAGGCGACGCCTTCCGAGGCGGCTCCGTCTTCCGCCGCGCGCCGGCCGTATTCCACGGCCAAGGCCGTCTTGCCTACTCCGGGAGGACCTGTGACGACCACGACTGGGCTCTTCTGGAACTCCTCGTCCAGACGACGGAGGTCATCCTCACGGCCAACGAACCCGAACCTGCCTCCGTGGGGCAGGCCGGACGCCGCTGTGGCGCCTTCGCCGTCGGTATGGCCTTGGGCGTGATCGTGATGACTGACCATTATGAAAACTCGTCTTAACTCTGGGACGACTCTGTGGTTACAAGTCCGACCTCATCGTCGGATTCAGAACCTGATTTCAAAGGGTCTCTGACCCACAGGAGTATAGCACATGCAATTACGAGACAGCCCACGAGGCTCAGGATGGCGGCCGGCTGTCCGAGACTCAACGTAGCGGCGATAAAAGCCCACATGAAGGGGCCCACAACCCGGCCTGTCTTACCGGCCATGGCATGAAGGGCAAAGAATTCCGCCATCTGCTCCCGGGGAGCGAACCTCGTCATCACGGGCCTGTCCGCCGTGAATATGCCTGCAAGTCCCGTTCCGGTCATGCAGCCGATAAGCCACCAAAGCCCCTCTGGAAGCCCCATCCACGGAATGCCAACGGCGATGAATAACAGCCCCAGCCATACCAGCATCGAAAGAAGCAACACCGGGAACGAACCGTACCGGTCAACCATCCAACCCCAAATGAGGGCGCTCGGCACCGCCACGGAGATGCCGACTATCATGATGATTTGAATCTTCCGCTCATCGAGTCCGATGGTCTCGGTGCCGTACCGCACGGCGAAGGCCGTAGCCGTGTTTATGCCTAGCATGTAGAAGAAACGGGCCGTGAGGTATGGCCGCAGACCCGGATACATCTTTAGGCTACCCACCACGCCGATGATCTGAGTGAAAGCCAGCGCCAGTGGGTTCCCGACGTCTCTGGGCCTCATTACCTTGTGCCCGTTCTGTTCCTTGAGGAACAGGAAAATCGGAAGGGCGAACAGGAAGTAGATGAGGCCCAGGGCCTTGAACACGAACAGGTAGCCCTTCTCTTCGGAAAAGATGAGGGCGCATCCCACCGCGATGAATGCGCCGAGGTAGCCGACTCCCACACCGAGGCCGGCTATAGAGCCTCGATTGCTCCGATTGCTCACGTCGACCAGCAGTGAGTTGTATAGGATGGTGGCCAACTCCATGCTGGTGAAGGCCAAGGCGAAAAGGGCAAGGGAGGATATGAGGCTGACTTCTCCCACGAACATCGTGGCGGCGGCGCATATGCCGGCGGCTGCCATAAGATAGGGTTTGCGGCGGCCCGACTGGTCAGAGAGGGCGCCGATTATGGGAGAAGCCAGGAGCACCACGGTCATTGTCGCCGCCAGAGTGTAGCCTACGGTGATGTCATCCCCGGCCCATAGGGGGAATGTCATGCCAACGATGCCCATCCAGAAGACGACGTTGGCAACCTCGAATGAAATCCACCCGCCGACAGCGAGCCGCCCGGGTCTGGACTCGGTCAGCTCGTTTTCTTTTTGCCTGTCGGTGTCCAACCTAGATTACATCCCGCCCTTCTGACGAATGCAAAGGACTCGCGGGCACAAGCATGTCCGGGTAAATGCCGTTGGTAGTTATACCATAGTCTGAGCGGCAATACCCGAAACATAGGCCGTTATTGGAGAGCAATCGAGGGATGGCCGAACCAACGGTGGCGCTGGAACGGGGATATGATTAAGATCAATATAATAATTCGGTATAGGCAACCATTCATTGAAACTGTCATATCTGGCGGCGGCGTGGCTGACAGGGCTTCTGCTGGGGATGGAGATGGACGTTCCTCTACCGGCGCTGGGCTTGCTGGCCCTGGCCGCTGCATCCGGCGGCGTGGCGCTGGCCATCCAGCGGCTGCCTGCGGCTGTCCCGGCGCTGCTGGCCGCCACAGTCCTTCTGGGAGCCGTGCGAGGAGACCTCTCCAGTGGGACACCCGGCTTGGAGGCTGGGCCAGGCCTCGTTGCCATCCAGGGAACGATAATCAGCGACCCGGTCCCTTCCTCCACCGGCGCCCGGTTCGACTTCGCTGTGGACGAAATTGACCTGGGCAACGGCTGGGAACCCCAGAGAGACCGCATCCGAGCTGTGGCCGAACCGCAGGCCGAGCTTGTCGAAACCAGGAACGCTCCTCATTTCAAGTACGGAGACCGCCTGGAACTCACCGGCACTCTAGTCGAGCCGGAGCCTTTCGGCGGCTTCGACTACCCCAGTTACCTGGCCAACCAAGGCATCCACTGGACCATGTTCCGGCCCGAGGTCCGCTTCATCGGGGAAGGCGCCGGAAACCCACTGAAAGAGAAACTGCTGGACGCCAGGAATGGCTTGGCCCGTAGCCTGGATGAGTCGCTGCCCGAACCCCACGGCTCACTGTCCAAGACCCTCTTGCTGGGGGTCAGGAGCCGCCTCAACCCGGAGGTGGAGGAGCAGTTCCGCACTTCGGGGACGTCGCATTTGTTGGCGATATCCGGGCTTCACGTAGGTGTCGTTCTAGTGATGGCACTCTGGTTGGGGACCTGGCTGTTCGGCCACAGAAAGAACATCCATCTCGTAATTGCTATCGTTGCCGTCTGGGCTTACGCACTGATAGCCGGGCTGCCTCCGTCGGCGGAACGGGCGGCAATCATGGGTACGGTATATCTAGCGGCGTTGGGGTTGGGGAGGTCCAGGAGCGCCATTCCCGCCTTGGCCCTGGCCGCCGTTGTAATGACGGCGGTGGACCCCGTCGCTTTGAAGCAGACCTCCTTTCAGCTGAGTTTTGCCGCCATGGCGGGCATCGCCGCCTTCCTCTCCTTTGACATCCCTGGGCTGGCCGGCGACACTCCCAGGCCGGGCCTCAAGGCGGCGCTCCAACGAGGCGTTACTGCCGCCATCGCCGTCTCCCTGGCCGCGACCATTGCCACGTTGCCGTTGGTTGCGTTCAACTTCCACCAGGTCCCGACTTTGGGGATACTGGTCACTCTGATAACCCTTCCGTTCCTCCCCCTCATATTGGCTGCCTCAGGGGCAGCCGCGGTCGGCGGTCTCATACACGGAGTCCTGGGAGAGGCCCTGGGATGGATAGCATGGGCGCCCCTGGAGTACTTGCTTCAGGCAGTCGGCATCGCCTCGGACGTTCCCGGCTCCGCAATCTCAGTGCCGGAGTTCTCCGGGTTGCTGGTGTGGGTCTACTATGGACTCCTGGCGGCGTCGGTTGTGGGCCTGTCACACCGCCGAATCAATCTGCGCTCTCTTTTGGAACGGATGCGAAAGACTCCGGCGCCCGTTCCGCAAGGGGCAGCCACGGCGGAGACGACGGGAATAGCGCCTGCGCTTCTTGTTACGGCATTGGCTCTGGCCATGCTGGCCGGAGCGCTGTGGCATGGTCTGGGGTCCCGCTCTGACGACCTGCTGCGCGTCAGAATCATGGACGTGGGCCAGGGGGACGCCATCTTAGTTCAAGCTCCGTCGGGTACACGAACACTCATAGACGGAGGCGTCGGGCCTGGAACCGGTGTGGACGGGCTGGGCCGCGCCCTTCCCTTCTGGGACCGGCGGTTGGACATAGTCGTCCTCACCCACGCTGACCTGGACCACTTCGGAGGGCTGCCGGAGGTGGTCAGGCGGTACGACGTGAAACGTGTGATGGAAAACGGTCTGCCCTCCGACGACGGCCTCTACACGGCATGGCGGCAAGAACTTTCCAAGTCCGGTCCCACCGAGCTTTTTACGGCGGTCCGGGGACAGCGAATCGATCTGGGAGGAGGAGCGGTCATGGATGTGCTGGGACCTCCGCTGGAACCGATAATAGGCGTGGGGTCCGCAGACAACAACAACGGAGTCGTGCTGAGGCTGGTCTACGGCAAGGTAAGCTTTCTGCTGACCGCTGACATAGAGGCGGAAGCGGAAAAGGAGTTGACGGCTTCCGGGGTAGACCTGAGAAGCTCCGTGCTCAAGGTGGGGCACCACGGGAGCCACACGTCCACGACGCCTGGTTTTCTCAGGGCGGTGAATCCAAAGGCGGCGGTGGTGTCGGCTGGGGCCGACAATCGTTTCGGGCACCCCCACGCCGACGTTATCGCAAGGCTCGACACAATGCCGGGCCGGGAGCACACGTACCTGACCTCCGAACACGGGGACGTGGAGTTCACCACCGACGGCCAGAGGCTGTGGGTGAAAACCCAACGATGATTCCCGGCGGCCCCGGTCCGCGCCGCCAAGGGAACCTTGCCTCTGATATGATAGGCTGAGCCTCATGGAGTGCCCAGCATGTTCTTACCAAAACCGCGAACCGCTGCTTAGATGTCCCAGCTGCGGGCGGTTCTACGACAGGGCCGATCTCGAGAAGCTCCATCACCTCCGATTCCTGAGAGACCGTCTCCAAGAATGGAGAGCGCAAGGCGTCAGACTGCTTTTCCCCGGTAGGACAGTAAACGACATCAACCGGGTCCTCTCCGACATCTATCGCGAGATAGACGAAACAAGTGAGCGGGTCGGCACACATGAAGGTCCGCCGGAACCGGCAGCTCCCCTCCCGCGCGATCCCTTGGCTCCTCTCCGGACGGGCGCCCCGCAGCCCGGTGTTCCCTCAAGGCGTCCTTCCACGGCCCGTCCTCAGGCCAGCGAACAGGCCACCAGGACCAGATATGAAGCGGCGCGAACAACAGTGGGCCCCACGCGGTCCGGGCCCTCGATTTCCTGGGCAAAAGTCGGTGAAGCCCTTCTCTCCCGCCGCTCCCTTCAGGCATTCCTCTACATAGGGGCGGTCCTCTTCGTGGTGTCGGCTCTGGCGCTTGTCGTGCGTCTATGGGATGACATCCACTGGGCAGGCCGTCAGGGGATTCTCTTGGCGGGAATGGCCGGTCTCTTCTGGGTCGGTCACCAGGTAAGGGAAAAGATGGGACTGTGGCTCTCCGGCGGGGCGATTATGGACATCGCCGCCTTGTGGGTGCCGCTAAACGTCGCCGTTCTGTTGTTTCAATTCATGGGATGGGAAGGGGGCGCCTCAGTTCCTGGGCTCGACATACCCTTGGGTCTGGCTCCCGTTGGATGGATGATCGTCGCCCTGGTCTCGGTCCCCATCCACGCTTACCTGTCCTATAAATTCAACCTTCTGTTCCTTCTCCATACGGCCGCAATAGCCGCAGCCGGAGCGGTCATTGCGGCCCTGGCCGCTCTCGGGACGTCTCTAGGGTGGCAGCTGGCGGCGGCGAGCTTCTTAAGTCCCCTGTATGCAGCTTTAGTCGGGTTCCTGATCAAGAGGGAACGGCCAGCGGCGGCAGCCCACCTCATGTTCTTCACCCATTTGACAGTCCGTGGGGTTTCAATCGCCATAGCCGTGTTGGCCTCGGTGGACCAAGCGCCCTGGGAAGCCTTTGCCGCCGTGACTTGGGCGTTGTTTGCCTTCTATGTTGCGTCTTATCGGGTGGACAAGAAGGAGACCCACCGCCAGCTGTCCGCGGCAGCCTTGCCGTTGGCCGTTCTGACCACTGTGGCCGTGCTCACCCCTGTACCCATGGCTTGGTACAACGTCGTATTGGTGTCGGGCGCAGCTGTGTATTTGGGAGCGGTCAAGCTGCTGCGGTCCAAAGGGATATGGTTGGAGTCGGAGTGGAAAGGGAACATCGGCTCCTTCCCAGTTTCCATCAAACCATCAGAAGCTGTTGCGGGCGTCATCGCCGTAGCCGCGGTCGTTTGGCCCACAGCCACGCTCCCCAGCGCCACAACCACTGTTTACGCCCTCGTCGCCCTGGCCGCTTCCATCGCGGCTCTGAATCGGAACGAGAAGCTTGCCATCGCTTCATCGCTGCTACTATTCATCGCCGTGGGCCTGACTCTCTACTGGACGGACGCAGGCCTCCACTGGAGAGCCATGGCCTTGGCTCCCCTGGCTCTGCTTTTCCTAACCGGCTCGGAAGTCGGGCTAGCGCTGACAGGGCAGAGAGGGAGACGGACCTGGGAAATCCTGGAACCGCGGGGAGCGGAGTCCATGGTCCAGAGCGGGCCAGCCGGCGCTTTCGTCAGGCCATTCCTCGTTTCAGGGATGGTTTCGGTTCTCGCAGCCATGATTTGGGGCGCCGTTGACCTCTTTGCCGCCGGAGAAGGGACCGCTGACAGAACTGGCGGCGGACTGCAGTTTGTTGGGGCTGGCCCAACCCCGTGGACTTACCTGATGGCCGCGGGGCTGTTGGGCGGCTGGGCCTGGCTGCGCCGGAACAACATCTTCTCCCTCGGCGCCTCCTTGGCATTCGTGGCCTTTGCGCTGCTGTTGGCCGAGCGAGGGTTCTTCCTGGGATTGGACCTCACCAACGAGTGGCTCTTCATGGCAATCGGAATCCTGGCGGCCGCCTATTTGACTATCGGCCTGGCGCTGGACCGGGCGAGGTCGAACCACGCCAGGGTGTTCCATGCCGTAGGTCACTCGCTTCTCCTGGCCGCCGTCTTTGGGACCATCCCCGACAAGGACCTGAATGTCGCCGCTGTGGGCATTGCCGCCTTCGCATACGGGCTTACAGCGTATCTGGCCGGTGACAGCAGAAGTCCGTCTTGGGGCGGCTTCATCGGGGACTATGCTTCCAATCTGTTCGTCTACATGTTCCTTGGGACCGCTTCGGCCCTGGTCATGCTGGCCGTCAGCTACGGGGACCCTGGCCCGGGTTGGTACGGACTGGCGGCGGCTGGGCTGTCCACCGCCTTTTTGGTGTACGGCCACGCAGCCAAGGCCAGGGGATGGCCCCGCCGTCTCAGCCGGCACGGGCAACTTTACGGAGTCGGTGTTGCAGGGTCGGCGGCAGCCGTCGGAGTGTCCGCCCTGGACCCCACCCTTCGTGTGGCCGTGTCCGGCTTGCTCGGTCTGGTCTATCTCGGTTCCGCCTTCTACACGCGCCAGGGCGTTTGGATGTATCCGGCGTCCCTACTGGCTGCGTCGGCAATGGCTTTCGCCATGCTCAGGGCCGACATCCAACCGGGCGTGATCGGAGTCAGCCTGACGGGACTGTCCGCCCTGATGGGAGGGGCAAGTCTTGTACGTCGACCCGCCAGTACCCGGTCGTGGACCGCCGCAATGCTGGTCGCTCCAGAATCAGCTTCCCTGCCGCTGACGCTGGTTGCCGCGTTGGCTGCCCTTGCAGGAGTCGGGCTAGCCGGAGCGGACGCGAAATCCATGACGGTTGCTGCATTGGCCCTGTCGTCCGTCTATTTCCTGACTTCTGCCCTCTACTTCCGGACCGTCTGGCTCCTCTATCCAGTGGCGGGCCTTCTGGCTGCGGCCTACGGACTTGGTCTCACCGTCTCGGGGGTCGAACCGTCCTACTACGGGGTCCTAGTCCTTCCCGGAGCGGCCCTCGCCATGATAGTCGGCCTGGTCTTGTCCCAATATCCCAAGCTGGCAAGCCCACAGGACTGGTTTTTTGGGACTCCGTCCCGGATTCAAACGTTCTCCGATATTCCGTCGTGGCTTTGCAAACCAGGGGCGCCCTTCGTTCTGGCGGCTTATGCGGGCATCTTAGCTGCCATAGCCGCCTCCGCCGGAACTCAGTGGCCCCTGTTGGGCGCTTTGCTGGCTGCTGTGTTCCTCTTCGGATATTCAGCGTGGAGACACCGGGCTCCATTGTGGATGTTTGCTGCCCTAGCAGCCTTCCATGGAGCCTTCTTCCGCCTCCTCTACAACCTCGACAATGACATCTCCATTGCAGAGGTTGGCGGATACTGGATCCTGCTGACGGGGCTTTTGGCAGTGGGAGGCGCCTTGGCTGCCCGGAACTGGAGCACGATAGTCCTGAACGTCATAAAAGGCTGGGCTAGACCCAGCGTTCGGGAAGCGGCTTCCGATTGGGCTCTTCCCTGGGCGGCGTTCGCTTTGCTGGGAGTTCCCGTTTCCACTGCGTTGGCTTCTTTCGACCCAATTACAGGGTTGTTGGCCGGACTCGTCTATGGAGGAGCTCTTGGAACAGGCGCCCTTTTCATCGGGAACGAGCGGACAGCCTGGGGGTCTCTGGCCTTCCTGGGCATTGGCTTTGGCCACGGAATGGACCTGGCAAATGTACCTGCGCATGACATCCCTATCTATATCGCCGCCATCGCTGCCGGTGTCACGTGCATAAGATATACAGGGCGCCTATTAAGCGGCGGACGCAGTGACAATGCTGGAGAGGCATGGGACAGGCCCCTCCAGTACACAAGTTACGCCATATTCGCTTTAGCGCCCTTCGTCAGCCTGGGCCTCTGGGGCTCCAGCGGAGGGGCCGACGACGACCTGCAGCCCTTGGTGTTAGCCCTGGCAGTAGTTGGGCTGGGAGTGGCCGGGGCCGCCTACATCGACCGGATGAAACGGATGGCCTACGTAGGAGTCGCGGTCCTCATAGCGTCATACATGACCCAGCTTGTCATCTTCGACCAGGGGCAGCCCCAACTGTTCGCAGCGCCCGCAGCCCTTTACCTGCTGGGATTGACCTATTTTGAGCGGCAATACCGCCGTTCCATCCCAATGACCGCCGCGGAAACTGGGGGAATCCTGTTGCTGCTGGGCGTAACCTTCCTGCAATCCCTTGGTCTGTTCACCCACGGGGTGAACCCATACGTCTACGGGTCCATCCTGGTGTTCGAATCGCTGGCGGTGATTGGCTGGGGAGCGGCCCTTCGCTGGAAGAGGCCATTCTTCGGAGGGATAGCGGCTTTCACCGCTAACCTCGTCGTGCTCGTATTCAATCCATTGGTGCAGGCTGGCTCGCCGACCCTCATGTGGGCGATATTCGGCGGCCTCGGAGCGGTCCTGCTGGCGGCGGCCGCATACCTGGAGCGCAACAGGGAAAAGACGACAGCGGCCTTCCGCCGAATCGCAGACCGACTAGACGCCTGGGAATGAGTCTATAGGCATGGAAAGCCAGGGCCCGGAAGTGCGAATTTCATGCCCCGTATGCGGCGCTTCGGTTATCGTAAACGGCGTCAGAAGGTTCTGCACCCAGTGCGGGACTCGTCTCTGGGTCGCTCTCGACAACCTCTGGGAGCATCCACGCAGCCCCGGCCCGCCGCGAACATAGCATCTCAAGCCACACTGGCGGCCTTGGACTAGGCTCACGCCGCACTGCTGGGATTTGGGATATAATAGGGGGCAGCCATCAACTACGGGAAGGTGCAACCATGAAGTTCGGTGTGTTTACGATAGTCCCCTGGCACGAGAGCGTGTCCCAGGAGAGGGCGCTTAGTGAGTCCCTGGAAATAATCGAAATGGCCGACGAGCTCGGACTGGACGAGGTATGGCTGGGTGAGCACCGGTTCTCCAGGCACGGGTTGCTGTCAGGCATCTTTTCATTCGCAGGCGCCGTGGCCGCCCGCACCAAGAGGCTGCGAATCGGCACAGCCGTTGTGGTGCTGCCTCTGCACAATCCCATACACGTCGCCGAAGAGATGGCCATGCTGGACGTCGTCAGCGGAGGGCGCATAGAGTTCGGCATGGGATCGGGCTACCAACGTCAGGAGTTCGACGGGATGGGTGTGGACATCACCACCTCCCGCGAGCGGTTCAGAGAGTCGGTGGACATCATCCAAAAAAGCTGGACGGAGGAAACTCTGACGTTCCACGGCAAATTCACCCACGTGGACGACATTTGGGTCATCCCCAAGCCGGTACAGAAGCCCCACCCCCCTATGTACGTCGCCGTGAGCACCAGCCCGGCCACCATCGAGTGGGCCGCCAGCCGCCAGGTGCAGCCCATCCTGGGCGGGCCAACGGACATCCTGGGGCAGGCCCCGGACACCTTGAAACTGTGGCGGGACAAGATGGACGAATTCGGCCACCCCCACGAGCACCTGTCACCGCCCATGTCCAAGAACATCTACGTGGCGCCCACGAAAGAGGAGGCCGACAGGGACCCCATCGGGCTGGACGATTTCGCATGGCGCATCCTGAAGGCCACCGGGGCCTCCGGCAACCCGGTCGGCATGCCCACGGACAAGAACGGCAACCTGCCTCCGGGCTACGAGGCCTGGGCAGGGAGACAACGCGACCGGGAACGCAGGGACGATCCAGGGCACGCCGGGCTTCCGCCCCTACGGGGCACCCCCGACATGGTCATAGAGGCCATGCAGGCCGTCAAGGACGCCGGAATCGACCACATCTTCTCCAATTTCGGCTTCCCGGGCCTGCCCCACGACAAGACCAAGCGCTCCCTGGAGATGTTCGCCACGAAAGTGATGCCTCACTTCAAGGAGGCCCCGGCCAGGGTCTAGGAAAGAATCTGTCCCAACCGGAGACCCCTGCAAGACCTCTTCCCCATTGAGGAGGAAGATTGAGATGGGGGTGAACAGGACTATGCGCGGGGCCCGCTTCCGTTGATACGGGAGCGGGCTTCTTCTTTCACGCCCACCGACTGGCCCACGGGAAGGACCACCGGGGTTCCGGTTGAAGGGTGGGAGATGATGTGCACGGGCGCTCCGAAGGCTTTGGAGACCACCTCTTCGTTCAGAGTCTCCGTAGGCTCTCCACAGGCCAGCACAGACCCTTCGTACAACACGGCGATGCGGTCGCAGTATTGGGCGGCGAGAGTGAGGTCGTGCATGGCCACGATCACAGTGAGGTCCGACTGCTTCCGCACCCGGTTTATGATGTCAAGGGTTGCGGTCTGGTAGCTAATGTCCAGGTGAGCGGTTGGCTCGTCCAGCAGCAGCGCCGGAGTCTCCTGGGCCAGGGCCCTGGCCATAAAGACCCGCTGGAGCTCTCCGCCGGACAAGGTAGACAACTGCCGGTCCGCGAACTCCCAAGTTTCGGTCAGTTCCATGACCCTCCGACACTTGTCGTAGTCGGACTGGCTTTCCCACTGGAGCAGGCGCAGGTGCGGGTTCCGGCCCATCAACGCCAGGTCCATAGCCGTAAACCCAGGGGGAGCGGCGGGGCTTTGCTGCACCACCGCCACCAGCTTGGCCCGGTCCTTGGGCTTGAGCATGGCCATGTCCTCGCCGCCGAGAAGGACCCTGCCCCGCTGGGGAGCCAGAGTACCGGCAGCGATTCGGAGGAAGGTGCTCTTTCCTGACCCATTGGGGCCGACCAGGCCCAAGACTTCTCCTTGTGAGACCTCCAAGTCCACGCCAACGAGTATTGGCTTGTCCCCATAGGAGAGATGGATGTCTTCCGCTTGTATCGCGTGCTTGACGCGAGGTTTCTCTGCAACTGTGTTCACATAAATACCCTTTTGGTCCGAGTCAACAGGAACAGGAAAAATGGGGCACCGCAAAAAGCAGTGACGATGCCCACCGGAAGCTCGGTAGGGCTTGCAACGGTGCGCGCCGCCAAATCCGCCAGCACCAGAAAACCTGCGCCGACAATCATGGCCATTGGAAGCAGGAAGCGGTGGTCTACGCCCCAGATAAGCCTGACGGTGTGGGGGGCTATGATTCCGACGAACCCGATGATGCCGCTGACGGACACCGCAGCAGCCGCAGTGATGGAAGCCAGCACGATGAGAACGAGCTTGGCGCGCTCGACGTTCACGCCAAGGTGCTTGGCCTCTTCCTCATTCAGTTGGAACATGTTCAAGACTCGCCCATAGGCCATCATTATCAAGGTGGCCGGCACGATATAGGGCAACGCTGTGTACATGTCGTTCCACTGGGTCCCTATAAAGCCCCCAAGCAGCCACCCCAGCAGCGGCCGCACATCAGGATCGCTGCTGATGATAAGGTAGCTGGTCACAGCGCCAAGGAGAGAGGATATTGCCAACCCCGCCAGTATAAGGGTCAGCAACGGCAACTGCCCCGATCGCCTGGCAATCAGGTACGTGGCTGTGACGGCCCCCAGGGCTCCGATTGCCGCCGCAATTGGAAGGACGGTGAAGCTGCCATAGTAGACAGGGACTCCGGTCATCAGAACTATGGTCGCCCCGAGGGCGGCGCCCGACGCTACGCCGATGAAATAGGGGTCGGCCAGGGGGTTCCTGAACAGTCCCTGATAGGTTGCGCCCGACACAGCCAACGCGGAACCCACCAACGCGGCCAGGGCCACCCGTGGGAACCGCAGGTCCCAGATGATGGTCTTCCAGCTGTCGGGCCAGTCCCCTGAAATTTCCACGAAAGGCAGGCCGTCCGCCACGATTTGGGCCACGGTCCACGGAGGGATATAGACCGAACCCACCCCGCCGGCCACGACGGCAATGACCAGGACAGCCCCCAGACCTGCGCCCAGCCGCCACCAAGGGTAGTTCAGGGCGACGGAACGCCTGGCCACCCTGGTCCATACTTTGTCGTCTCCGGTCATAGGCAAGCTCATCTAGTGGTCCGCTCTCTTACGGAAACAAGTCCGGGTACAGGAGGCTCGCCATTTTCTCTATGGACGCGACGAGCGTCGTCCCCGCTATACTGAAGCTGCCTTCGGGGATAACAATCCGGCCATTCTTCACGGCGCTCACGTCGTCAAAGGCGCTGTTCCCCGTTATCTGTTCCGCACTATCGTCGCCGGCGATAATCACTTCCGGGTCCTTCACTACTATCTGCTCGGGACTGATCTGGGCCCAGCCGGACTGCTCTTTGGTGATCAGGTCGACCTTTAGCAATGCGAATATATTGCCGTGAAGAGTGTCGCCGCCGGGGGTCCAGAAGTCGAAGCTATGGTCATATAGCCTGGGACCCTGTTCTAACGGCTTCCAGAGTGGCGGAGAGGGCTTCGAGTCTTCCCTGTATATCAGCCGCCAGGAGTTCAGCCTCCTCCACGGAGTCAGCAAGGCGTCCCCACAGCCGAAAATGCTCTATGACGTCTTCAAGGGAAGTGTTTAAGGAATCGATCAGGAGCACAGGGACACCTGTGGCCGCCAGCGCCTCGAGCGAACTGGGGAAGAACGTATAGATCAGGTCCGGCTCGAGGTCGATGATGGCCTCGGCGTTGATGGTGAACGCGCTGCCTACCCGCGGCACGTCGGCGGTCTCAGGGGGGTACAAGACGAAATCGTGGGTGCCTGCCACGCGGTGGCCCTGTCCTATGGCGAACAGGATTTCAACGGCTGCGCTGTCATAGACGATGATGCGCTCCGGTGGAGCATTGAACACGAAGTCCTTCCCGTTCGAATCGGCTATCGTCAGGGGGAAGATGCTGGGCGTAGGAGTCGGTGCAGGCGTGGGCGTAAACGTTGGCGCCGCCGTCGGCGTGGCGGCTGGCTGGGGAGCCGAAGTAGGCTGGGGAGTGGACGTAGCCGCCGGAGGAACACGGGTATTGGTCGGCGCCTGTGTGGGGGCCATTGTAGGCGCCGGCGTTGTGGTGGAAGTGGGCTGCAGAGCAGTCGTCGGTGTCGGCACAGGGGTTGGCGTGGGGTCGGCGCCGCAAGCTACTGCGACTGCCGCCGCCAACGCCAGAACTCCCACAACGACTGCGTTCCTCAGTCCACTCAAGCGCGGGATAGTTCTCATATATTCGTATCTCCTTGTGATAGAAAAGGTCTAGACCAGATTCCAGCGGGGCCACTGGTCCGCTTCTTCCTTCAACCGGTCAACCAGCCAGTCCTCAACCGCCTTCTCCATGTAGAAGACGGGCTTGATAAGCTCGGCTGGGTCTGAGATAAGCCCTTCGTCCAAGGCTCGTTGAGCTAGGTCCGTTCCGGGACGTATCCGAGCTCCAACCCGTAGATTGGCAATGGCGGGATTGATGCTCGCCAGAAAATCTAGTTTCGCCTGCACCGTTTCCGCTGTCTCGCCGGGGTCTCCGAAGGATTGGGAGATCGTGTAGTGGACCCCACCCTCTTCACAGAGGTCGCAAATGCGCTTCACGCGGTCGAACTGTTCTTCCTGGCTGCGCTCCGAGTTTCCGGAGTCCACGCCCGTCATCACCACCAGCCCGCACCCGGACTCTTTCATAAGGCGGGCTGCTTCCAGGTCGAAGGAGTCGGGAACAGGCGCCAGGTAGCTGTTCCAGCTGATGCCCATGTCTGCATCCAGAAGGCCTTGGCATAGGGACTTTGCGTGGGCCAGGGGAACATTGAACCCGGAATCTATGAAGAAGACCTTGCGCATCCCATAGCTCTCCTTGAGGTCCCGGACTTCATTTAAGACGTCCTCAATGGGCCGGAGAGCTCTCCAGCCTTGGCTCTGCCTGGACGCGGGCGAAGTCACGGTGAAGTTGTCCCCCAGCTTGGTAACCACTCCAATGCCGAAGCCGGCCTTCTCGTACCGTTCCATGTCCAGGCCGTCGAACCTTGGCTGCGTAGTAAAGGTGGAATAGGCCTGGCCGTTGACGGCCACGGCCCCGTTGGCTGAGCGGTACACCATTCCAGGCAGCCTGTGGAAGTCCTCGCCGGATTCCATGGAGTGGGCTAGCTGGGCAAAGGCTTCTCCCCCGTCCCCGTAGACCCCCACGTCAGGCTGAACGTAGTCGAAGCACTCTCTGGGATAGAGGCTGAAGGCCGGGCCGCCCAATACGATGGGCGCCTCGGAGACAGACCTGACAGCGTCCGCGACCTCTTTGGTGATGGGCAGCACCCACTGGGGGTCCAGGTAGCTGTTGTTGTCCAGGTTCCTGAGGGACAGGCCCACCAGGTCGGGTTGGAAGTCCGTCACCGTCGTTTCCACGTCGGCCACGTAATCGTCGGAGAACATCAGGTCCAACGTCTTCACCTGGTGGCGGTCAGGGTCCAAGTGACCGGCCACGTAGGCCAGTCCGATGGGCACAGGACGGGCGTCCATGCGGCTCATAAGCTCCTTGTGGCGGTTGGTGGCAATAAGCAATATTTTCATAGGTCCCTCTTGTCGGCCCTGATTCCCCTTCTTGTACGGGCAATAAAAAACCCAACCTCTTCAGGTTGGGCTGTTTCCGAATTCCTTGGGCAACACCCTCCCACGAAGTGTTAGACAGGTCCCACGCGAGAGGCAGGTCTCCTGGCTTCTGGCTGCTAGCGAACCCCTCCAGCCTTCCCAGCCCACAGGGCCAGTGGCTTCCTTTTCGGATTGGAGGGCTCTTACCAGTTACAGTGGCGGGGCCACGCCGGAATTGCACCGGCTTCCCTTTTCAGCTCCTTTAGAGCAACCTCTTGCGACTATTCGGTTGTTAAAGCGACCAGGCTAGACGGTTTCCAACCCGATCAAGGCCGATGATACAACGCTCGAAATATGAGTGTCAATAGGTCAGATCAGTAATGCCGGAGCTCTATCGTGTTGCCTTCCCAGTCCTTGATGTAGATGGAGTTGCCGGTGCCCTGGGCTCCCGACCTGAGAGCGGGCCCGTCGCTTACAACGGCAACGCCCTGGTCTTTGAGGGACTCGGACAGGCCGACAAGGTCGGTTGGTTCGATAGTGAGGCAGAAGTGGTCCATGTTCCGCGGACCGTCTCCCACCGGCTCGTCCTGGGTCCAGGGGAGCAGGTCGATGATGGTGTGGCCGTTGATGCGGGCGCAGGGGAAGGGGACTTGGCCCGATCGGTATTCCTCGACTCGGTAAGGGGCGAGGCCGATGATTTCGGTGTAGAAGTGCAGGGCCCGCTCCACGTCCTTGACTCTCAGGACGATGTGGTCCATTTCCACTGCCCGGAGCTTGACCTGAGCGCCAGTCGTTTCTGTAGCCACTACAAACCTCCTAAGGTCCGTCTATTGGAAAACCGAGATGCTTCTATTGGTCCGGAAACTCCACCCTTACCAAGGGGCTGCGATCGACCCAGTCCTGGGCGTTCATGTTCCGGCCCCGCTTGGCCTCTATCCGGTTTAGCACGTCCTGCCTCTCCTGGAGATCAGTGACGGCCGTAGCCCGGGCGTTCAGGTCAGCCTGAACGCTTCGCTTCAGGTGGAAGGTGAACTCCGCCTCGGCCAGCATGTTGGCATACCAGCCTCGCTTGCCGGGACTGCCCGTGATATAGATCTCACCCTCACCAAGGTAGTGGAACCATATCTCCTTGCGGCGGGGTTGGCCGGTCTTTCTTCCTTTGGTGGTGATGTCGATAACCAGGTCCGTTTCCAAGGCCTTTTTCACCGTGTCGTCCATGTTCGCCCCCAATCCGCCCTGCGTGGGACTGACTATGCATTGCAAGTATAATATAGAATCAGACCCTATTGTTGTGTGGCGCCGGACGGAACACGCAATCGCCGAGATAAGGAGGAGAGCAATGAGCAGCGGCTCAACGATTTTCGAGGGCGAGCTTGAGACTCTAGCCGACGGGTTCCAGTTCACCGAGGGACCCGTGTGGATGCCCACTGACGGAAGCGTCATATTCGTGGACATCAGGACCCACACCACCTACCGCTGGTCCCCCGATGGAGGCGTGGCGGTGTTCCGGGAAAACAACGGTGAGGCCAACGGGAGCACCTTGGACCTACAGGGCCGGTTGGTCACCTGCGAGATGAACAACCGGCGAATCAGCCGCACCGAACCCGATGGCAGCATAGTTACACTCGCGGACAGATTCCAGGGCAAGCGGCTCAGCCGCACCAACGACATCGTGGGACGCAGCGACGGCATCCTCTACTTCACCGACCCGGAGATGCGCACTCCAAAAGAGGAGCGGGAACTGGACTCATCCGGCGTCTACTACATCACCCCCGACGGGGAAGTCCATCTGGGGACCAACGAGCTTCCTTACCCGAACGGCATTGCCTTCTCCCCGGACGAGTCCCTGTTGTATGTCGACAATAGCCGCATTGAGGGCTGCGTGGAAAACGAGGAGTCCAAGGGCCTGGTGTGCAATCACCGGTACATTCAGGTCTACGACGTGGCCCCTGACGGCTCCATAAGCAATGGCCGCAAGTTTGCCGACCTGTCGTCAGCCGAACCCGGGGTGCCCGACGGCATGAAGGTGGACTCGGCGGGCAACGTATTCTGCACCGCCAATGGCGGAGTCTGCATAGTCGGCCCCGACGGCGCCGACGTAGAGTTTCTAAAGACTCCCGAGGTGACGGCAAACCTGGCCTTTGGGGGCGACGACCGCCGCGATGTCTACCTGACGACCAGCACGACCCTACTGAGAATCCGCGTCAAGACGCCGGGCGTTAGAATTCCGGGAACTTAATTGAGAGGCCATATAGTAGACAGCCATAGGGCTCAGTGCTAGCATGGTATCAGGCAGACTCGATTCCGGCGCGGGCTGATTGTTTGCCTGATTCAGGAGGCGTTTTTGGCAGACGAGGAAATCCGGGACACCGAGATGGAAACACGGATGGCCGAGATAAGCAGCCTCGAGGCAATCGAGGTTGTCGGCCAGACCGAAATAGACGATGACGTAATAGGGGCGATAGCTGGCATTGCGGCAAGAGAGATAGAGGGAGTCGCGTCCTTGGGCGCCAACTCCATACGCCGAGCGATCAGTGAACGGGTTGGCGGCGGCGAACGGAAGTCTCGAGGGGTGGAGGTGGAGGCCGGCCATAGGGAAGCCATACTGGACATCGACCTGAGGGTTATCTACGGCTTCTCGATCCCGGAAATCGTCATGAAAGTGCGGCAGAACGTGGCCCGTCGTGTTCTGGAGTTGTGCGGGCTGGTGGCCAAGGAGATAAACATCAACGTCACCAGCATAGAGTTCACCGACAAACCCCCGACCAGAGTGGAATAGGCTATTCATTATGGCGATGAGGACCTCCGCGTATGGATAGGTTTAACCGGATTGCAGTGTCACTGGGGGCCCTGTTCATCATACTTTCGGCCATCATCACGCTTCTGGTGGCCTCTGGAGCTGTCAACTACTGGTTCTTGCCCGGCGGCTCCGACATAGAATCTGAGTCCAACGCCTGGTTCGAGCCGCAGCTGAGGGGCTTGGCCGAGTTTCAGGGCGGCGGAGAAGTGGCGGCGGTTGTCGTTCCCATTATCGTGATCGTGCTGATGGCGCTGTTGCTTGTCTTCCAGTACAAAGGCGGATCGGGCAAGAGAGAACGCGCGCTGCCCATCAGCGTCACCGACCTGGGCAGGCTGAACGTGGAAGCGGACAGCGTGAGACTTCTGGCGGAGCGCACCGGCGCCGTCAACCGGAACATTGTGGACTTGCGATGCCGACTGGCCACGCGAAGGACCAACCCTCCCTCCGTGCCCGCCAGCATCGTAATAGCTTGCTATCCCCAGATAGTGATGGGTTCGGACATCAAAGAGCTAAGGGACGACCTTCAGACCAGAATTAAAGAAGTCGTGGAGCGGCTGACAGGACTGCAGGTGGAACGGGTCAACGTGTCCAGGGTCAGATATGACCGGGGCCAAGAACGCCGCCTGATGGAATAACAAGATGTACTCAAACGTGGACATGACGCTATGAACGACCCCAAGTTTCTCTGGGCGGCGGTAGGCTTGGTGGTGGGCATCATCGGTGTGACCCTAGGTCCCCTGGAAGCCTTCATCGTCCTGGCATTCACGGTGGTCGGCTGGGTCGTCGGCAAGTACGCCGCCGGGGAGTTGCCAGCCGTCGACCGAATCCTGGAACGCTTCTTCTCCGATCGACTCCGCGGCCCCTAAGCCTGTCGCGGTCCGCAGTCTATTCGCTGGGCCTTTGAATTTTGTATATTAAGCTTGAGAGGCAGGTGCAAAACTAAAACTCGCCGAAAACTGCTCGTGGTATAATCGGGGTTGGCAAAAACACGCGGGCCACGTTGCTCTACGACGTGCCCCGCGCCAAACACCTGAAGGACTTAGGAACCAAGCGTTTACAAGCTAGCTTGCGTCCATTCTATCACGAATGGTCAAAATGGCGATAGCGGCAAACTCCTTCCCGGTGTTTGGGGAAGGAGTTTTTGATGAGTTCTGTTCCTGGAGATTCACGTCGGCCATTCTTCATCTCGTTCGACGACCGCCGAGAGATATTCCGTGCCCATGCGCTGGACGAGTCGGGCACGAGGTGGAACCTTGTCGAGGTTTCGCGGGATTTCAACGAACTCTTTTCCAAGTGCACCGAGCGAGGGATGTCCTACGATGGGGCTGACTTCGACGCGCTCCCCCAGACTCTAAACCGATCCATCTAGAGGAAAGACTCATCGCTGTCCGCCAGCTTCTCACCGTTTTTGTAGACTTGAATTCGCGGGGCTCTGTTTCCATATGCCCGTGATAGCTTGTCATCCTTCGTTATCCGACATATCAAGACAAAGTCTAAGGAAGGCGAACACTGCCAGCACAAAGCAATTTGCACGTTGCGAGGGTAACTATGAGCATCAGAAGCAGGAATGGTCCCATGCTCGTCACAACGAAACTCTATATCCATTGGTTCCCTCCTATCCGGCCGCTTGTCCTCTCAGCTTCGCTCGCAGTAGTCCACCACCCATTGGGCTGACGCAGCTATTTCTTCCGTAGCTAACGCGTGGATGGCGGCGGCGGCGTTGTAGTAGCCGTTGTCAAGAGTGTCGACCCCGTTCTGGTATTGAGCGGCGGCCTCGTAAATGTGTCTGGCCGCGCGAACAATATGACCCCGGTATTCAGCCAGGGACTCCGGAGCCTCAAGCCTCCCGAAGGCCACGGCCTCCCCGGACCATTCGAGCAGAGCTTCCCGCATGTCCGCCTGCCATTCAGCATTGAGCGTCAAGGAAACGTCGCTTTCCGCCCTTCCGAACAACTCCGCCAACGTGGCGGAGGGCCCGCCCGATGCTTCAAGCCCGCGGGAGACTTCCCGCAAGTACCGGACCTCTTCATCATTGAAACAAGCCGGGGTGGGACTGGGCTCGGGCGTCGGGAGTGAGCATCCCAGAGCAGCGACAAGGACCAACCCTAAGGCCACCGCTGCGGTCATGTAATGTATCATTTCACTCTTTCAGGTCGCTGGTGTTAACGGAGATCCGGTATGCCTCAATCCATTCGTTGCCTTCCTTGACTTCAAGCACGAATGACATGCTGCCCCTTCCCAGATTCTTAACCGCCTCATCCCTTTCGGTCTTGAACGCCTGGTAGGCTGCGGCTTCGGTCGCCTCGAACTCCTTGATGCAATTCCGATTGTTCCAAAGACGGTATTCGGCCATGACTTTCTCCTTTGGGTCTTTTTGACGGATTGCACCACGGTTCCCGAGGAAATGCAAAGGTATCTCTGGTCTTTGTCGGGGCTTAGGCCGTTCTTGACGACGTGGGTTGATTCGCAGTAGGGGCAGTTGACCGTAACGGTCTTGGTGAATTCCGCCATGCCGGGCCTCCGTAGAACTGCCCCTATTCTACAGCATCACCCTAAACGAAACGGAACCGCTTGACTATACCCCTTGACAACCGTCGCCAAAGGGTTATAATCGAAGGTTGCAGTATGGCTCACACTACCAGGAGCCCCCACTTCGGACCCACGTCAACGACCCTAAGGAACCTCTGCCCGATTTTGCGCATCACGCCGGCGCCGAACGTCTAAACCCCTCCCGGAGGAAGCATACGCATGACAGTAACTCTGTCTAATGGTCATTCCCTGGCTGCAACCCAGACCAAGAGCTATTCCAGAATATCCCAGATCGTCGACATACCCAACCTTATCCAGAGCCAGATACAGTCCTTTCGCTGGTTTAGGATTGAGGGTTTGGAGGAAGTTTACAAAGAGATTTCCCCTATACAGGACTACACGGGCAACAAGTACGAACTCTCTTTTTTGAAGCACTCTTTCCATGACCCCAAGAACAAAAAGGACCCCAGATACGATGACTGCAAGGGCATAGAGAATCCCAATACCGGCTTTTGCTCAGCGTGTACGAAGTACACACCCGAAGAGTGCAAGCAGAAAGAGATTACATTCGCCACTCCCCTCTACGTCAAGACCCGTCTGGTGATGAAGGAGACGGGGGAGATAAAAGAGCAGGACATCTTCATGGGCGACATGCCTATGATGACTGAGAACGCCACCTACATCGTAAACGGGGCCGAGCGGGTGGTGGTGAGCCAGCTCGTGAGGTCTCCCGGGGCCTACTTCGTGGTGGAGAAGGACATCGCCAGCGACCGGGAGTTCTGCTTCGCTAAGATAATCCCTTCCAGAGGGGCCTGGCTGGAGTTTGAAACCAGCTCTAAGAACGTGTTGTCGGTGAAGGTGGACCGAAAACGCAAGGTGTCGGCGGCCACGTTCCTGCGTGCCTTGGGCATCGCCACCGATGAAGAACTGAGGGCGTTGTACGACGAGGTGGACACCCACGAGACCCACAGCTACATAGAGTCCACCCTCCAGCGAGACCCTCCCCAAGAAGAAAAGGAAATCAACTTCAAAGAAGACGACCTGAAGTCCCTGTGGGAGTGGCTCCGCCCGGACGACGAGTATGACAAAGTCAAGGCCCGCCAGATCGCCAGCGCCCAAATCGAGTTCTACAGACGCCTTCGCCCGGGGGAACCTCCCAGCCTAGATAACGCCCGGACGCTGGTCCACGACCTTTTCTTCGAACCCAGACGGTATGACCTGGGACGGGTAGGACGCTACAAGCTCAACTCCAGGCTGAAACACGGCGAGGACTCCGCCACCAGGACGTTGACCCGGAAGGACCTGATTGCGGTGTTCCGCACCATGATAACCATCAACAACGGCGAAGGCGCGGTGGACGACATAGACCACCTGGGCAACCGCCGTGTGAGGGCCGTCGGAGAGCTTGTGCAAAACCAGATGCGTGTCGGACTGCTCCGCATGGAAAGAATGGTGCGGGAGCGCATGACCTTGATAGACCCCGAGCAGGCGACGCCCCAGGCCCTGGTCAACATCAGACCTGTGGTGGCAGCGGTTAGGGAGTTCTTCGGAGGTTCCCAGCTGTCCCAGTTCATGGACCAGACCAACCCTCTGGCCGAACTTACCCACAAACGGCGCCTTTCGGCGTTGGGGCCGGGAGGGCTTTCCCGAGAGCGGGCGGGGTTTGACGTTAGGGACGTCCACTTCTCCCACTACGGACGGATATGTCCCATCGAGACTCCTGAAGGGCCCAACATTGGACTGCTCAGCTCGCTGGCCACCTACGCTCGAATCAATCCCCTGGGATTCATCGAGTCTCCTTACCGGAGAGTGCTCCAAGAGGTGTCCAACACCGACCCGGACATCGAGGGCCGCACCATCACCGAGACGTTGGTCAGCGTCGACGGACACACCATCCTAACGGCAGGTCACGCCGTGGGAAGAAACAGGCTGAAGCAGATAGCCGCCCTGGCCCCCCGACAGGTTAAGGTCAAGCCCTTCGTTTCCGGCAAAGAAGAGGACGTGGTCTACCTGTCTGCTGACCAGGAAGAGCAGTACGTCATAGCCCAGGCCAACGTCATCCTCGACGCGAAAAACCAGTTCACATCGGACCGCGTGGAAGCGCGAATCGGAGAGAGATACTCGGAAGAGCCGCCTGACTCTGTGGACTACATGGACGTTTCGCCCATGCAAATCACCAGCGTCTCCGCGTCTCTGATCCCGTTCTTAGAGCACGACGACGCCAACCGGGCTCTTATGGGTTCAAACATGCAACGCCAGTCCGTGCCCTTGCTTAGGCCCCAGGCGCCCCTTGTAGGCACGGGAATCGAGGGTCGTGTCGCTCGGGACAGCGGGCAGGTAATCCTGTCCAAGGCCAAAGGTATCGTCACGTCGGTGGATGGAAAGAACATCTCGGTGAGAGACGACGAGGGCGTGGAACATTGCCACACGCTCACTAAGTTCTCCCGGACCAACCAGGGCACCTGTTTCAACCAGCGCCCCATAGTGGAAAAGGGAACCTCCGTTGAAACCGGGGCTGTCCTGGCGGACAGCTCCTCCACAGACGGCGGCGAACTGGCGCTGGGTCAAAACGTGTTGGTCGCTTTCATGAGTTGGGAAGGCTACAACTACGAGGACGCCATCATCATCAGCGAGAGCCTCGTGAAGGACGACTACTTCACGTCGGTCCACATTGAAAAGTACGAAATGGAGGGCAGAGAGACGAAACTCGGCCCTGAAGAAATCACCAGGGACATCCCAAACGTGGGAGAAGAAAGCCTTAGAGACTTGGACGAGCGCGGCATCATACGTGTGGGAGCCGACGTCGGTCCCGGAGACGTACTGGTGGGCAAGGTCACTCCCAAGGGCGAGACGGAGCTGACTGCAGAAGAGAAGCTGCTGCGCGCCATATTCGGAGAGAAGTCCCGAGACGTTAAGGACACGTCCCTCCGCGTGCCCCACGGTGAACGAGGCAAGATCATCGACGTCAAGGTGCTGGACCGCAAGAACAAAGACGAGTTGCCCCCCGGTGTCAACGAGGCTGTACGGGTCTGGGTCGCGCAGACCCGTAAGATTTCCATCGGAGACAAGATGGCCGGACGGCACGGGAACAAAGGGGTAATCGCCAGAATCCTTCCTGTAGAGGACATGCCCTACCTGGAGGATGGAACTCCGGTGGACATCATACTCAACCCGCTGGGGGTTCCCTCACGAATGAACCTAGGCCAAGTGCTAGAAACCCACTTGGGTTGGGCCGCCAGACACCTGAACTTCAGGGCCACCACTCCTGTGTTTGACGGAGCTAAGGACGTCTCCATAGAGGACGCCCTGGCCAGAGTGTGGTTCGCCCAACAAGCTGGAGCAGTAGATTCCTCAATGGGCTTGGACTCCTGGGACCTGAACATGGATCGGGTGCACAACTGGCTGTCTGAAAGAGGGTTCGAATCCGACGTACTGTACGATGACTCCGTGCACGGAGAGGCCACCTCGGCGTCCCTCAAGATATGGCTCGAAGAGACGGCCAGCATCGACGCCTCCAACATGGACGTCAACCGGATGAAAGAAGAGACCATGCGAATCCACCGGGAGACCAATATGGCTCCTCCCATATTCGGCAAGGCGCCTCTCTACGACGGTCGCACCGGCCAGAAGTTTGACCAGCCCGTAGCTGTGGGCTTCATCTACATGCTAAAGCTCATACACCTTGTTGAGGACAAGATACACGCCAGGTCGACCGGTCCCTACTCCCTGATCACCCAGCAGCCGCTGGGAGGGAAAGCCCAGTTCGGCGGCCAGAGATTTGGAGAAATGGAAGTGTGGGCCCTGGAAGCCTACGGGGCCGCTCACAACCTCCAGGAGGTGCTGACAGTTAAGTCAGACGACGTAGCCGGACGGGTGAAGACCTACGAGGCCATAGTCAAAGGCGAGGACATCGTCCAGCCGGGGGTTCCCGAGTCGTTCAACGTGCTCCTTAAGGAACTGCAGAGCCTGTCATTGTCGGTGGAGTTGTTGAACGAGGAGGAAAGGGTCGACGCTTCCATAGAGATGGAAGAGGAATTGGACCCTGACGAGTTGCTGGCCCAAACTTTGGTCGAGAGCCTGACTGAAGGGCTGACAGAGACCGTAGAAGACGAAGCGGACGATGATGACGACGACGATGACGAGGAGGAAGACGACGAATCGGAGGTAGACCAGGAAGAAGGCGCCAAGACGGAAACAACGTCTGAAGGTCCACAGAGCATCCAGCAGCCGGACGCGGAGTAAGAAAGCATGATGACAGACAGGGTGGAAACACAAGCCACCAGCTTCAACGCAATTCGAATCTCGATAGCCTCCCCAGACCAGATCAAAAGCTGGTCCCATGGAGAGGTCACGAAGCCCGAGACCATCAACTACCGCACGCTGAGGCCCGAGAAGGACGGCCTGTTTTGCGAGCGCATCTTCGGCCCCACCAAAGATTGGGAATGCTTCTGCGGCAAGTACAAGAGAATCCGTTACAGGGGTGTTGTCTGTGACCGATGCGGTGTCGAGGTCACCAGGTCCAAAGTAAGGCGCGAACGCATGGGAAACATCAACCTAGCTTCCCCAGTAGCGCATATATGGTTCAGCAAAGGGACTCCCAGCAGGTTGGGGCTCCTATTGGACCTGTCGCCCAGGAACCTGGAGCGGGTGCTCTACTTCGCACAGCACATCGTCGTGTTCGTGGACGACGACGCCCGGAGCCTGGCCATAGAGGACAAACAGAGGACTTACGACCTGGAAGCAGAGAAGAGGAACCAGGCCCTTGAAGTCCAGGTCACCGAAGTGGAGAGCAAGTTCCAGGAGGCCACAGCCGACTCTTCCGAAGAAGAGGAGTCCCAGGCGGAGCGGGGGGCCATTGACGCTGAAATAGCGGACATGCGCCAGAAGGTGAACGAGGAGTTGAACAAGCTGCGGGATGAGATGGAAGCCCGCGTAGACGAGCTGGAAGACCTTCGCGTCGGCAAACTGATTGCCGAGAGTCGCTACCGTGAACTCAGGGAGCACACGGGAAACGTCTTCCGCGCAATGATGGGCGCAGAAGGCATTATGGAGATATTGAAGCTGACAGACCTGGAGGCGCTGCGGGAACACCTCCTGCAGGAGATGCGCTCCACCTCCGGCCAGAGGCGTAAAAAGGCAATTAAGCGATTGCGCGTCGTGGAAGCCTTCCGCAAAAGCGGCAACAAGCCGGAATGGATGATAATGACCGTGCTGCCGGTGTTGCCGCCGGACCTCAGGCCTATGGTGCAGCTGGACGGCGGCAGGTTCGCCACCAGCGACCTGAACGACCTGTACCGCCGGGTGATCAACCGGAACAACAGGTTGCGCAGGCTGCTCGACCTCGGGGCGCCGGAAATCATTGTGCGCAACGAAAAAAGGATGCTCCAGGAGGCCGTGGACGCCCTTATTGACAACGGCCGCCGGGGAAGGCCCATCCAAGGCAGCCACAATCACAAGCTGAAGTCCTTGTCCGACCTGCTGCGGGGCAAGCAGGGCCGTTTCCGACAAAATCTGCTGGGCAAGCGGGTCGACTACAGCGGGCGTTCCGTCATCGTAGTGGGAGCCGAGTTGGCTCTTCACCAGTGCGGTCTGCCCAAGCGAATGGCCCTGGAACTGTTCAAACCCTTCGTGATGCACCGTCTTGTGGTGCTGGGCATCTCGCCCAACATAAAGAGCGCCAAGAGGATGGTGGAACGCGCCAGGCCGGAGGTCTGGGACATTCTGGAGGACGTAATCAAAGAGCGGCCAGTGCTGCTGAACCGGGCTCCTACGCTGCACAGGCTGGGCATACAGGCCTTCATGCCAGTGCTTATCGAGGGAAGCGCCATTCAGATTCACCCGCTGGTCTGCTCGGCCTTCAACGCCGACTTCGACGGGGACCAGATGGCCGTCCACGTGCCCCTGTCAGCTATGGCTGTGGCGGAGGCCAAGGAGACTATGCTCAGCGTCCACAACATGCTTTCACCAGCTTCTGGAGAACCGCTGGTCGCTCCCACACTGGACATGGTGCTGGGATGCTACTACCTGACCGACGAGGCTCCCGCCGCCGTCGGCGCCGGCAAGGTGTTCGTGGACTACGAAGAAGCACGAATGGCCTTCGAAGCCGAGCAGTTGGACCTCCGTGCGCCGATCCGCATCCGGGATGCGGAGGCTGACGGAGGGTGGCGGGACACCACTCTGGGTAGGATGATATTCAACGAGGTTCTGCCTCCTGAGATTGAGTTCAAGAACCAGCTTATGGACAAGGGCGCCCTCAAGGACCTGACAGCGGAGTGCTACCGCCAACTGGGGAACCAGGAAGCGGCCAAGGTGCTGGACAGCGTCAAGTCCCTGGGCTTCCACTACGCCACCACGTCCGGCCTTACCATAGCCATCAACGACATTCAGGTTTCCCCGAAGAAGGACGATATCATCCGGCACGCTAACCAGCAGGTCGAAGTGTATGAAGACCAATACATGCAGGGGCTGGTGACGGAAGAGGAGCGGTACAGCCGTACGGTGGACACCTGGACCAAAGCCGCCGACGAAATGGAGGAAATCGTCAAGGAGGACTTGTCCAACTACGGCGGCGTGGCTCTGATGGCCGTCTCAGGCGCCAAGGGAAACATCGCGCAGATTAAGCAGATGGCTGGCATGAGGGGACTCATGAGCGACCCCAAGGGCCGCATCATCGACCTGCCCATCAAGTCGAGCTTCCGGGAAGGGCTGACCGCCCTGGAATACTTCATATCCACCCACGGAGCGCGCAAAGGGCTGGCCGACACCGCGCTGAGGACCGCCGACAGCGGATACCTGACCCGCAGGCTTATCGACGTCTCCCAAGAGGTCATCATCCTGGAGGAGGATTGCGAGACCACCGACGGCATCCTGCTCCAGTCGCGAAACCACGACCCACTGCTGTCTCCCCTGGAAGAGAGTCTGCTGGGGCGCATAGCCGCGGGACCCATCGCTAATCCCAATACCGGCGAGATAATAGTCGAGAGCAACGAAGAAATCACCGAGGAACTCATCAGTCAGATGATGGAAGCAGGCATGACCGAGGCTTATGTTAGGTCGCCCTTGGCCTGCGACGCGCGCCGAGGAATATGCCAGGAGTGTTACGGCCGCATCCCCGCCACGGGAAAGGTGGTGGACGTAAACAGCGCTGTGGGCATCATCGCCGCCCAGAGCATTGGCGAGCCGGGAACGCAGCTGACCATGAGGACTTTCCACACCGGCGGTGTGGCCGGCTTGGACATAACATCCGGTCTACCCAGGGTTGAGGAATTGTTTGAAGCTCGGATTCCCAAGGGCTACGCCGTGCTCTCAGACATAGACGGCATCGTCGCCATACAGTCCGACGCGGAAGGCCGGCGCATCAAGGTGATTAGCACCGAGGAGTATCGAGAGGACTACTCGCTGGCGGAAGGCTACGAACTGCTGGTGGGAGCGGGCGAGTTCGTGGACGCCGGCGCCTCCCTTGCGCGGTCCCTGCCCGCTCCGGGAAGCGAAAACGGCGACGCCACAGAGGCGGCGGCAGAGATTCTGGCCGGCATGAGCGGAAAAATCGAGCTGGACGACAAGACCCTCTCCATAGTGTGGGAAGACATAGAAGAGAGGGAGTACATCGTACCGGCTTCCGCCCACGTTTTGGTCGAAGACGGCGCCAGCATCAAGGCGGGAGACGCTTTGACGGCGGGGCCGCTCAACCCGCACGACATGCTTAGAATCAGGGGCAAGGACGAGCTCCAACGCTACCTGATTGGCGAAGTGCAGAAGGTGTACCGCTCCCAGGGCGTCACCATACACGACAAACACATCGAGGTGATCCTTCGCCAGATGCTCCGCCGCGTGCAGGTGGACACTCCTGGCGACGCGGAGTTCATACCCGGCCAAATCGTCGACCGGTTCGAGTTCCAAGACAAGAACGCCAAAGTTCTGGCCGAAGGAGGGGAGCCCGCGACCGCGAAGCCGGTGCTTCTGGGAGTCACCCGCGCGTCGCTGCTGACCGACAGCTTCCTCGCCGCCGCATCCTTCCAAGAGACCACCAGAGTGCTTACTGAGGCTGCCACCACCAGCGCACGGGACCGGCTTCTAGGTCTCAAGGAGAATGTTATCATCGGGCGCCTCATCCCTGCCCGCTCCAACGTGAAGCTGCCGGAAATCATGGAGCGACCGAACGTCTCGCAACTGTTCGAACGAATGGAGAGCGAAGGGCTTCCCGCTTCCTGGCTGGAAAGGCCCCTGGACGGCGCCATAGACGGCACAGACACCAACGGCCATGACAGTGGTGGCCAGAACGGTGTAGACGCCGCCGCCTTCCTTGAGGCTGCAATGGCGGCGGCGGAGCCGGCCGCGGAATAACCGAGTCGGGTGAGGATTTGACAGCCGCCGAGCTTTCAGTAGAGATAGCTCCGAAGCATCCGGTGGGTCTGCGCATTCCCAACCCGGTGATGATAGCGTCGGGGACATTTGGATACGACGGATACGGAAGGGGCCTGGTTGACCAGGCCCCTTTGCCTTCCCACATGGACTTTCAACGCCTGGGCGCCGTCGTAGCGAAAACGGTGACCATGGAACCCAGGACAGGCAACCCGGAGCCCCGCTGGTGGCCCACGTCCTACCGGAGCGCCATGGAAGAGGGCGACACGGTCTTCCTCAACTCCGTCGGTCTTACCAACCCAGGCATACACGCCGCCCTTGAGGAGTTGGCGCCCGTCTGGGCCGGGTGGGATGTCCCGGTGATTTTTAGCCTGGCGGGAGAGTCCGTCCATGAGTTTGGAGTCATGACAGCCATGGCCGACGGCATCGCAGGCATTGCCGCCATAGAGTTGAACCTGTCCTGCCCCAACGTGGACAACGGCGCCCACTTCTCCCATTCTGCCGAGTTGGCCGGGGCCACCGTAGCGAGGGTAAAAGACTCGACAGGCATGCCCGTGCTGGCCAAACTCAGCCCCAACGTGCCCGACATATCGCCCATTGCCGAGGCCGTGGCTGACGCCGGAGCCGACGCCGTCGTCCTGACCAACACCATTCCAGCGATGACAATAGACGTGGACACCCAGCAGCCCATTCTTGGCGGCGTCACCGGAGGGCTTTCCGGCCCAGCCCTACGCCCCGTCGCAGTGGCGTTGGTGTATCGAGCGTCCCAGGCTGTGGACATCCCCATCATAGGGGTGGGCGGAATTTTCACCGCCCGCGACGCTCTGGAGTTCATCGTAGCAGGAGCCACAGCGGTCCAAGTCGGCAGCGCAAATCTGGCCGGGCTGCATCATCCGGTGTCCATTCTGGACGACCTAGAGTCCTACCTCGAAAATGGGGATATCGCCTGTATCGGACAACTTAAGGGAGCATCCCGACGCCCGCTGACTTGAACCACCTCCATCAGAACGCCTTCGGACGTTCCGATTGACGTAATATGACGAAACGGGTAGTATGGGGGCATCGCGCGTCGCCGTAAGGAGGGAGCCATGGCCCTGAAAGATATCAGCCATTACGTTACTCGACCGGGTAAGACCCTCGGAGACCCAGACATCCAAATCCCCATCTCCCAAGACTTGGCGACCGTTCCAGGGATTCCCCTCAGAGACGACGACCTCACCTGCTACGACCGGGAGTATCCCCTGGAATCGGTGAGCCTGACCGACAGCGCCGCTTTCGACTTCATGCGGCCTCGGAGAAAATACTTCTCCGAAGGCACGGAAAACCAGTCCAACTCCTACGACGAGTACATGAAGCCCTACGTGAAGTGGGTGAAAGACAGCGGCGACACGGAACCCACGGGGACGCCCACTGGTGAAGACGTGACCGAGAAGATACGTCAGAAAGCGCGGGAACTTGGCTGCGTCGAGGTGGGTTTCACGGCCATGGACGAACGCTACGTCTACACCAGCAAACGGAAGGACATCAGGAAAGACCTGCCCCACGCCATATGCCTGTCCATAGAGCAGGACTATGAGATGACCAAAATGACTCCCAGCGTGGCCACCATGTGGACCCACGACGACTGCTACGAGCGCCAAGCGCTCATCGCCCAGGAGATGACGGCCTTAATCCACGAGTTGGGTTACAGCACTCAGGTGAACGGCCCGGCCATCAGCTACGGCCCGATGATTCCCCTGTTCGTGAACGCGGGACTGGGACAGCTAGGGGCCAACGGCATCCTCATGTCGCCCCACATCGGCCCGTGGACGCGGCTGCAGGTCATCATGACCGACGCCAACGTCACCTACACTGAACCAGTTGACTACGGCATTCACGCCTTTTGCCAGATATGCCAGGTATGCACCAACCGGTGCCCTGGACGAGCCATCGCGCGGGAGAAAGTCTGGTACCGGGGCACCCACAAGAACAAGATCTTCATGAGGCGCTGCATCCCCATGCTGTCCCGCTACCAGGCCTGCGGCGTGTGCATGAAGACCTGCCCAATCGGGGTATACGGCATGAAGCCGGTCATGGACCACTACGTGGAGACCGGCGAAGTGCTGGGCAAAGGGACCCACGACCTTGAGGGCTACACGCTGCCGGAGAAAGGCTACTTCGGGCCAGGCGAACTGCCCAGGTTCGACAACGAGACTTTCGCCCTGCCCCGGGGCAGGTCGGAAGACTGGATGTTCATCGAGTTCAGGGACCAGCTTCAGGTGGCAAAAGAGGACGGCATTGAGGACACCTCAGCCCTCTGGGAGGACTTCCAACAGAAGATCGAGAAGACCTTCAACAGGGAGTTCAAGTCGGACATGGCAATGGACATGCCTATGGAAGACGAGTCCGGCGGAGAACTGAACTAGCCAAACCTACGAGCCGCCAAGAATCAACAAAAGGCCCCGCCGAGCTTCTTCGGCGGGGCCTTTTGTATTCGTTTCCCGGACGCTTAGTGCAATGATGGGTGGGGACTGAATATGAAGCAGTAATGGTAGTCCAGAGTCCCTCCGTTGCCGATGGACATCACCACATCGTGCTTCTCGACCTGTCGCTCGCCTCCGCTGCCTCGCGCCTGGACTATGCCCTCGGAAATGGGGGAGGCGGCCCAGAGATAGTGGCCGGAGATCAGCCCGCCCCAGGTGTTGGTGGGGAGGGCGCCGCCGGGCTCCAGTTTGCCGTCGGCCACGAAGGGTCCGCCTTCACCTTTGGCGCAGAACCCGTAGTCCTCAAGGGTCACTATGGCGGTGTAGGTATAGTTGTCGTACAGCTCGCATACGTCAACGTCCTGGGCGGTGATTCCCGCCATGGGGAAGGCCATCTCCCTCGCTATCTGGGCTCCTGTGTTCACCTCGTTTTCATATCCGCTGCGCCTGGGGTTCCCAGGAAACCCTTCTCCCATTCCAACAACGTAGGCCGGCGGCTGCTTCAGGTCCCGGGCGCGCTCCTCGGTGGTCACGATGATGGCGATGGCCCCATTGTTCACCATGCAGCAATCGAACAGATGGAACGGTTCACAGACCCAACGGGAGTTGTGGTAGTCCTCCAGAGTTATAGGGTCGCGGTACACGGCCACCGGGTTCATCGCCGCCCACTTGCGGTTGGACACGGCCACGGCCCCAAAATGGTCGTTGGTGGTGCCGTAAAGGGCCATGTGGCGTCGGGCAGCCAGTGAGTACCTGCCATTGGCTCCGTAGAGGCCATAGGCGGCGTTCAAACCAGCAAAGCCCTCCATCGAGCGAACACGCGCATACGTAGCGGCGCCTGTGCCAGCCGGGCGCTCGGGTCCAAGGGGAGCGTCGGCGAATACGTAGCATACTGTGTCGACCATGCGCGTTTGTATGGCCCGGATGGCCATAAACATATTCAGGCCCGGCGGGGAGTTGCTGTATACCGGGGGGTGGTTCAGAAGTCGTAGATTGCGCAACCCCAGCGCGACATGGGGGGATTCCACCCAAGAGGGGTCGGGCCGCATTCCTGGGTGGGTCACCAGCCCGTCCAAGTCATCCTTGGTGAGGCCGGCGTCGTCGAGGGCCATCTGCACAGCCTCTGCCGCCAAAGCCGTGGAGGACTTGACGTACCTGCGAGTCATCTGTGTTATCCCATGCCCCACGACGGCGGTCCTGCGTATGCTGCCCGTTGTCATTGTTTTCCTCCTTGTCGAACTCGCCTATATGACAGTTGGACCATAGAGTTTAGTGAAGTGAGGGGTGGGGGCTGAATATGAAGCAGTAGTGGTAGTCCAGGGTGCCTCCCTGGGCTATGGACATCACTACGTCGTGCTTCTCTACCTGACGCTCCCCGCCCGTTCCCCTAGCCTGTACGATGCCCTCGGAGATGGGTGACGCTCCCCACATATAGTGGCCGGAGCTAAGGCCGCCGTAGGTGTTGGAGGGCAGGGAGCCACCCGGCTCCATCTTGCCGTCGGACACGAACGCTCCGCCTTCACCCTTGGCACAGAAACCGTAGTCCTCCAGCGTCACGATGCATGTGTAGGTGTAGTTGTCATACAACTCGCAAATGTCGATGTCCTGGGCTGTAATCCCCGCCATGGGAAAGGCCGTCTTCCCGGCAATCACGGCGCCCGTGTTCACTTCGTTTTCGTACCCACGGCGGCGGGGGTTGCCGGGGAACCCTTCGCCCATCCCCACCACATAGGCTGGCGGTTGTTTCAGGTTCCGAGCCCGCTCCTCAGTGGTCACTATGATGGCGATCGCGCCGTTGTTGACCATGCAGCAGTCGAACAGGTGGAAGGGGTCCACCACCCAGCGGGAGTTGTGGTAGTCCTCCAAAGTGATGTGGTCGCGGTACACCGCCTGAGGGTTCAGGGCAGCCCACTTCCGGTTGGACACGGCAATGGCGCCGAACTGGTCGCTGGTGGTGCCGTAGAGGACCATGTGACGGCGAGCGGCCAACGCGTAGCTTGTGTTGGCGCCGAAGAAGCCGTAGGCGGCGGGAAGTCCGGCAAGCCCCACCGTACCGCGAATGCGTCCATAGGTGGCTGCTCCGGTCCCAGCGGGGCCTTGCGGCACCAGGGGCGCGTCGGCAAAGAGATAGCACACGGTTTCGGCCATGCCCGTCTGCACGGCACGGATGGCCAGGAACATATTCTGTCCCGGCGGCACCGCCGGGTAGGGCCAGTTGCTGAACAAGCGCAGATTGCGGAGGCCCAGCGAGACGTGGGGTTCCGTCCATCCGGCGTCGGGACGCATTCCAGGGTGGGTGGTCAGCCCGTCGATGTCATCCTTGGTCAGTCCGGCGTCGTCCAGGGCAAGTTGGAGCGCCTCGGCCGCCAAAGCCGTCGCGGGCTTGACGTACCTGCGGGTCATCTGTGTTACTCCCAGGCCCGCAACAGCAGCCCTGCGCAACGTCCTATCTGTCGCCATTATTCACCTCTCGTATAAGTTGCCCACAAAGACACATGACAGGCGGCCGGCACTTGTGCTCATTCCGGCCGCCGTGTCAGCGATGCCGCCGAACCTGATAGTTAAAGACCCGGGTCGGAAGCTATATCACTCCGGACTCGGTGAGGACCATCAGCTGTTCCTTGCTGAAGCCCAACTCGCCGCAAAGGATTTCTTCGTTGTGTTCTCCTATGAGGGGCGCCCGGCGGGATATGCGCCAAGGCGACCCGTTGTAGATGGCGCCGCCGCCAGGGTAAGTGAAGGTCCGCCCCAGTTCGGGATGCTCCACATCTATGTAGAAGTTGCGGGCACGGAGATGATCGTCATCTATCATCTCATCCCAGGACCGTATGTAAGCCCAGGGCAGGCCCATTTTGGCGGCGCCGTGCCACAGGTCGTTAGGGCGCATCGCCTTGAAGAAGTCTGCCAGAATCTCGTAAATGCGCTCCCGGTTCTCGGCGATCAGGTCTGGTGTGTTGTATTCGGCCAGTTCCCGGGCCATGCCGTATTCGTCCATCCACTTGGCCACCTGCTCGATTTTCGCGGGAAGGAGCATGGGGGTGCTCCAAGCCGTGGTGGCAAAGTGGCCCTCGAATTTGGTGGGCATTTCTTTGCCGCTGACGTATTCGGTGTCAATTTCCCTGGCGGAGCCGTGGCGACCTGTGTGCCGGAAAATCTTCGTCTGGTTGAAGATGTAGTTGGGTACGGCGTTCTCAGTGGTCAAGGCCAACGCTTCGTGAATGGACGAGTCGATGTACTGGCCTTCGCCGGTGGCGTCCCGGGTTATCAGGGCCGACACGATGGCCATGTAGGCATAGTGGGACCCGCAGTGCCAGGCCTGCCCGCCTCCTACAGCGATCGGCGGCCGTTCCGGGTCATCCACTGCGTCATAGCCGCACTCCGCCATCTGCCCACCCGCCGCCAGGAGCGCCAGGTCACTGACCTTGTAGTCCTTCCACGGTCCAGTCTGCCCGAAGGGGGTGATGGAGCACACGATGAGCCTCTTGTTGTCTTTGGACAGCTCGTCGTAGCCCAGTCCCTGCGACTCCATCCAGCCCGGCGGGCAGGTCTCTATCACCAGGTCCGCGTTTGCAGCCAGACCCTTGAATACTTGCTTGCCGGCGTCGGTGGCGATGTCAAGTGTGATCCCTCGCTTGGAGGTGTTGTAGTGCCAGAAGTATAGGCTGCGCTCGCGGTTTGGCACGTCATTCAGGAAAGGACCCATGGTCCGGGTCTCGTCGCCGCCGGGGGGCTCGATTTTGATGACGTCCGCCCCTAAGTCGGCCAGCAGCTTGCCGCACCAATGGCCCTGCTCGTCGGCCAACTCCAACACACGCAATCCAGCGAAGGGCCCGGCGCCGGGCTGGCCGTTCTGCTGAGTGGGAGCGGGAGACTTAGCTGCACTGGCGCCGTTGGCGCCGGTCCCGTTGGACGGCGCCGTCAGCGACTCCTGGATGTGGGGGAAACGGGGGAACTCCTGGGGCCAGAACGTGCCGTCGTCAAAGCCCTCCACGACTTCATTGCGGCTCAGGCCCAGAACCCGCTCCATCACTTCTACGGTGTGCTCACCAATCTGGGGCGCCGATTTTTTGACGCCCACATCCGACTTTGACATGACAAAGGGCATGTTTTGGAGCTTTTTGCGGCCCACCACCGGGTGGTCCCTCTCCACGAACATCCCTCGCGCCTGAAGTTGCGGGTCCTTGTCGACCTTGTCATCTGCGCTCTGCACCGGCATTGCCCGCACACCCGCCGCCTGGCACTTCTCCATTATCTCGTACTTGTCCTGGGTCAACGTCCACTCCAGGATGCCCTGGTCAAGTTCTTCCTGGTTCTCGATGCGGGCCATTGTAGTAGCGAACTTGGGATCGGTAGCCCATGCAGGGCTTCCCATGACCTTCACCAGCGCCCGCCATTCCTCGTCGGTGTGACAAACGATGGCGCACCAGTCATTGTGGTCATCTCCCTTGGTCTGGTACCCGTTATGGGGAGCCACCACTGGCCCACGGTAGTTGGGCGCTAGGGGAGCGCCTGGCCAGATTGCCCGGTTGCCGGGCGGGAAGCCAGGCCGACGCGCCGGACGCTCGTTGATGCTGCGGTCCAGGAACGCGGCTCCTGTCTGGGTGGCGCCGATCATCATCTGTGCCATGTCGACGTGCTGCCCCTGGCCCGTCTTGTTGCGATGGTGCAGGGCTGTCAACACGCTGTTGGCCGCGTAGATGCCCGCTGTGTCGTCCATGTAGGAGTAGCCGAACCCGGCGGGAATCATGCCGGGCTTGCCCACCAGGTACGTCAAGCCGGAGAGAGACTGGGTGGACTGGCCCACCAGCATGTAGTCCCTTTGCGGGCCCGTGTGGCCGAATCCACCCATAGAGACGTAGACAATGCCAGGGTTGATTTCCCGCATCTCCTCATAGCCCAAGCCCCATCGCGTCATCACCGTGGCTGTAAAGTTCTCCACCACCACGTCGGAGGCTTCGATGAGCCGCTTTACCAGCGGGAAGCCCTTCTCGCTGCGTACGTTGAGAGTGATGCTCAGCTTGCCCGCGTTCCCGTCCACGTTGGAGGCGCTGACGTTGGGATCGACAATCGGCCTGCCGTCGGCTCCGGGCGCGACGCCCCGCTGCCCCGGGTTGAAGGTCCACTGTACTTTCAGTACCTCGGCGCCCAGGGTCGCCAGCCACCTGGTGCCCCAGGGGCCGGACCTCAGCCAGGTGAAGTCCAATACTCTGATTCCGTCTAAGGAAGCTGGTAAACTCACAAGACCACCTCTCGAAGGGAAAACGACGAACGTCACACAGCACGCACGCCTCTCCCTAGGCTGCGGTGATTATAGGTTGGCTCCGAATAGGGGTCAAGGACTCCCCACGGCGCGGTGCTTGCCGCCGTGGCTGCGGCGTCTGCCTAGACTCTGGGAGTCTCTGTCGAACCCACAGAAAGAGCCAAGACACTTGCGGACTGCCTAACCTAACCCGCTTCCTCTTCCCGCTCCTGGGCGCCCTCACACGGACGCATTTCGCCCCTCTCCAGAATGAACGGAGAGGGGCGCTTCGCGTTGTCTGAACGACCACGAGACTATGGGCCTGGGCCCGTCACGAGTTGGGCGTTGGAGTGGGCGTCACTGTGGGCGGCTGGGCGCCCATGAGACTGGCAGGCGGAATCAAGTCGATGAGCCGGTCTCCCTCTTCAAGCAGGTCACGGTGGTCCATTCCCGGGGCCATCCAGTAGCGGATATGCCGCCCGTCTGCCTTGTGGATTATGACGGCGAATTTGTCGTCTCTCGTCACGTCTGGGGCCAAGTCGATTTCGAGTCCACCTCTGGGAGTCGCAGACGGCAGAGGCGCCTGCGGCGTCAATCCTTCGCTGTACCCAGGCGGGGTGGGAGTGGGCGTCCTAGGTGGACTAGTCGGCGTGTGGGGGGGCGGAGGAGACGGATGTGAATCTTCCGACCGTCCAGCCGTGAACACAAAACGCTGGCCTACACAGCCAGTTCTATAGTAGAGACGCTCAAAATGGCCGTAGTCCATCTGTCTCAGTTCTGCCGCGACTCTTTGACCAATAGGCGTCTCGGCGTCCAACGTCCCTGTTCGCTCAAATTCGTCGTACCACTCCAAGAGCGCCTTGTGGAAACCGGAGATGTCCAGAGGCGGCGTCAGCTTTCCCCACTCGGTCCGCAGGTGTCGCCCGATGGTAGCCCTGTCAGCAAACCAGGGAATCGTCTGCACGATGTCGGCGCACCACTCAGCGTATTCGTCGATGCTCAAGGGTCCCTCGGAAGTCTCCCGTTCGGCCAGACGCGCCTTGACCTCCAGGTCGCGGGCGATGCTTGAAAAATCCTCCACAGACGAAACGCAACCTGTGGCCGACAACGGCTCACGTAAAGAGACTGGGAGACTAACCATTGATTCCAGCATGCCGTCATAGGCGTGCTGGAATGTCGCGCTGGGTCCCCTAGCCTCACCGTCAGCCGTGACAGGGTACCGGAAAAACGCGGTCCTGGCGTTGTGGAAGTCGCTTAACTCCGGCGGCGCCTTGAGAGTCAACCATGAGTCCAGCCATGCCCGATACGCCTTGAGGTCAGTTGACATGATGAGGAAAGGTTCGGAGTCCATCAACTCGCCGCAGACCCTGGAGTATTCGTCGACCGACAGAACACGCGCTTGAAAGGCGGTGGGAGTCGAGACCTGGCGAGGCGCCGGCGTCACGGCGGGACGGGACCGCATCTCAAGCGATTGAGGGGTTGGCGTCGCTTCCCCGACGCCGCAGGCCAGGGAAGTCAGCATAACCAGGGTGAGGGCGAATATAAATCTCACCATCGGAACCCCTCAATTGGACCAGGCTGTTCCGTACCATAAGCCGTTGGGCCGAACTTCGGACTGATTCCCAACCCATACATGGACTGAATCAGCGTTCAGATATCGTAGCATAGACTCTTGGCTCGGACTTCGTTGACCTAGGCGCCCGCTCCAGCACGGGAGTTTCCGTTGGAACAGGTGTAGCCGGGTAACCGCCGCTCTCGGACAGAGAGTCCAAAGGCCTGGTCTCCGGGGTGGGAGTCTTGGTTGAATCAGATGGAGTCGAGCTGGCGCTTGGCGATTATGAGTAGAGAGACTTCCCCTCCCCTGCAGGAGTCTCCGTTGAATCATCCCGAATCCCTGAGTGAGAGTCACAGAATGGCGTACGTGTGGGTCCGATTCGGAAATCGACGCGCCGGATTCGATGAGGGCGATGCCGCCGAACACTACGGCGATATAGCCCGCAGGCTTGGCGTCGAGACCTGACGCCTCGAGGCTCAGCTTTAACACCGCTTCTAACCAGCCCCACAATTCGCTCCGCTCTGCGCGGCCTTCATCTGGAACACTTCAGAGGCTCCGACGCTGCTCTCCGCATCATTGTTTTTCTTGACTTGAAAGCCCCGCACAGGTACACTCCCCATGTCGCCGCAAGGGACAGGGATTGCCTATTCAGCCCTACGAAACGGCGTAATATGACCAGATTCAGGCGCCCTGAATAAGTCATCCAGGACAACGGCGTAAAGGCTGCCGACAAAGGAGGCGCAATGGCCGACCCGGAAATCGCCCAAATGGCGCATTTGATGCGGAGGGCCGGCTTCGGGGCGACCCGCGACGAGCTGGAGCGCCGGGTGGCCGTTGGCTACGAAGCAACTGTGGACGAACTCCTGGACCCGGACGGCCACGGCGTGCCCGAAATCGACGTGGACATGCTCTTCCGTACCTTCCCCTACATAGAGAGCGGGGTTGGACCCCCGTCAGCCAGCAACCGCCACATGTTCTACCTGTGCAACAACCCGCGGCCCCTTCAGGAGAAGGTAGCGCTTCTCTGGCACATGGTGTTCGCCACCGGCAACGCCAAGCTGGACAACCCCAACGAGATGGCCCGCCAGATAAACATGTTCCGGGAGCTTGGCTTGGGCAGCTTCCAGACGCTTCTGTTGGAGCTGTCCAAAAACCCGGCCATGATTTACTGGTTGGACAACAACTACAACCACAAGGACCAGCCCAACGAGAACTGGGGAAGAGAGCTACTGGAACTCTTCGCAATGGGCCAGGGCAACTACACCGAACAGGACGTGTTCGAGTGCGCCAGGGCCTTCACCGGCTGGACCATTGCCCCCAAGCCGCCCACAGGAGGCGTTGGAGGCCGCTACATGTGGTACTTCAAGTACGATCCGGGCGACCACGACGACGGAGAGAAGGTGTTCCTGGGCCACAAGGGGCGGTTCAACGGCGAGGACGTGATTGACATCGTCGTGCGCCAGCCAGCCACGGCCCGCTTCATAGCCAGGCACATATACAACTTCTTCGTGGCCGACGAGGTGCAGGTGGCCGCGTGGCTGCACACCCCGCCCAAGGACCCGGTGGCGGTGAACATCATCGCCGATGCCTTCGTCTCCTCCGGCTACAATGTCGGCGACACACTGCGTGTGCTCTTCAACTCCGACTTCTTCAAAGAGTCGGCCTTCCAGAGAGTGAAGAGCCCGGCGGAGGTCATTGCGGGAACCATGCGGCTGGTGGGAGACTTCGTATACCCCAGGCCCGGCCTGGAGCAGGCGGGACTGGAGTCGTCCTACATGGGACAGTTCCTGTGCGACCCGCCCAGCGTGGAAGGGTGGCACTACGGGGCTGAGTGGATTGACAGCGGCGCGTTGGTGAAGCGCATCAACTTCTGCGCCGATGCTGTGTCCAACATCGAGTATCCAGGCATCCGGGACATCGTACAGCGCGTTGAGGCCATGGGCCCAATCTCACCCGAGGAGTTCGTGGACAACTGCCTGGACCTGCTTGGCCCGATAGATGTCGGCGACGCAACGCGGCAGGAGCTTCTGGTCATGGCGGACCAGGAGGGGAACCTGCGATGGGACACCGAGGAGGCCCGTGGCGCCTCAGCCCAAAGGGTTGGAGACATGCTGGCGCTGATAGCCTCCACCAGGGAATACCAGTTCGGCTAGACCCTGGCTGACTTAGCCGGAAACATACGGCCCAACGCCCTTAACAGACGAAGGAGGCGGCAATGGCGGACCAAGATATCGCCCTGATGGCGCATCTGATGCGGAGGGCTGGCTTCGGAGAGACCCGTGACGAGTTGGAGCGGCGGGTGGCCTTGGGCTACGAAGCTACGGTGGAGGAGCTTCTGGACCCGGCGGGCCACGGCGTGCCCGAAATCGACGTGGACATGCTCTTCCGTACCTTCCCCTACATAGAAAGCGGCACCGGCCCGCCCTCGGCCAGCAACCGCCACATGTTCTACCTGTGCAACAACCCGAGGCCACTCGAAGAGAAGATAGCGTTGCTTTGGCACATGGTGTTCGCCACAGGCAACGCAAAGCTTAACAACCCCAACGAGTTGGCCCGTCAGATGAACATGTTCCGCGACCTGGGACTCGGCAGCTTCCATACGCTGCTGGTTGAATTGGCCAAGAACCCGGCCATGATTTACTGGTTGGACAACAACGAGAACCACAAAACCCAGCCCAACGAGAACTGGGGACGGGAGCTATTGGAGCTCTTCTCCATGGGCCAGGGCAACTACACCGAGCAGGATGTGTTCGAGTGTTCCCGGGCATTCACGGGCTGGACTCTGAAGCCCAAGCCGCCTTCCGGCATCGGCGGACGGTATATGTGGTACTTCAAGTACGATCCGGACGACCACGACGACGGCGAAAAGGTGTTCCTGGGCCACAAGGGAAGGTTCAACGGCGAGGACGTACTTGACATAATCGTGCGCCAGCCGGCCACGGCCAGATTCATAGCCCGGCACCTCTACAACTTCTTCGTTGCAGACGAGGTCCAGGTCCCCTCGTGGTTACACACACCGCCGCGAGACCCGGTGGCGGTGAACATCATCGCTGACGCTTTCGTTTCCTCCGGCTACATGATCAACGACACACTGCGTGTCCTCTTCAACTCCGACTTCTTCAAGGAGTCGGCGTTCCAGAGGGTCAAGAGCCCGGCGGAGGTGATCGCTGGGACCATGAGGCTGGTGGGCGACATGGTGTACCCCAGGCCCGGCCTGGAGCAGGCGGGACTGGAAGCCTCCTACATGGGACAGTTCCTGTGCGACCCGCCCAGCGTCGAAGGCTGGCACTACGGGGCCGAATGGATAGACAGCGGCGCGCTGGTGAAGCGCATCAACTTCTGCGCCGACGCCGTCGCCAACATCGAATATCCCGGCATCCAGGCCATTGTGGAGAGGGTCGAAGCAATGGGCTCCATCTCAGCCGAGAAGCTTGTGGACAGCTGCCTGGACCTGATTGGCCCGGTGGAAGTCGAAGAGGCGACTCGGACCGAGCTTCTGGTAATGGCGGAGCATGAAGGGGACGTAAGATGGGACACGGATGAGGCCAGAGGCGCATCAGCCCAGAGGGTCGGTGACATGCTGGCGCTGATAGCCTCCACCAGGGAGTACCAGTTCGGTTAAGTCCTGGGCTGTGCCCAAACGAATGGCTAAATGGACAACAACGTAGCTTAGGCCAAAGGGGGCGGAATGGAATCCCAGTATATAGATGGCCGGATTTTCAACTACTACAATTGCCTTGGCGGCACGGCGCTGGCGGGAAAGGGGTTTTTCTTCCCATCGGACTTTGCCCTTGGCTCCAACGGGAGCCTGTACGTTCTGAACAAGGCGATTGAGTTCAACCCGTCCATGGGCATATCCAAGGTGACGATGGACAATGAGTTCATCTGGGAGGACCGAGGGCTGAACTACATCATGCACAGAGGGCCGTTGCCCAGCGCGGTTGGACTGGACAGCCAGGAAAATGTATACATCGCTGACGAGTTCACCAACCAGATATACGTATACGACAGCGAAGGCAACACTCTGGACACCTGGAGGCCCGGAGCCAACCCGTCCGCCAACGGCATCTCCACCAGAACTCTGGTGCACAGGTCGCCCATGAGCCGCCTCCTGCAGCACGAATACTCCAACAAGGAAGGCGTCTCCTTCGACCTGTACCTGAGGAAGGTGGGGGCGCGGGACTCCTCAGGCGACGGCGAGCTTAACGGCCCGATGAGCATATACTTCGACGACAACGACAACATGTACGTCTCCGACAGCTTCAACCACCGCATCCAGGTGTTTGCGAAGGACGGTACCTACCTGCGTCAGTTCGGCGAGTACGGTGACGGAGACGGCCAATTCAACCTGCCCTGGGGCATCGACATGGACACGGAAGGGTGCATCTACGTGGCCGACTGGAAGAACAGCCGGGTCCAGAAGTTCTCAAACGAGGGGAAGTACCTAGCCACCTTTGGAGGCCCAGGGTCTGGTGAGGGAGAGCTGACCAAGCCATCCAGCGTCGCCGTGGACAAGGACGGCGACGTGTACGTAGCCGACTGGGGCGCCAACCGGGTCAGGATTTACGACTCCGAGGGGACCCACCTGCTCACCCTGGCCGGTGACGCCGACCAGCTTCCTCCCTGGCAGCAGGACAGGGTGGACTCCAACCTGGACACCAAGCGAGCGCGAATGAGGGCCGACCTGTCCACTGAAAAGATCCTCAAACGGCCCATATCCATCCGCCTGGACGACGAAGGCAGGATTCTGGTCCTGGAGGCCGTGGCCAACCGGATTCAGGTCTACGCCAAAGAACGAGACTGGGTAGACCCGCCGTTCAACTTGTAGGGCGGGTCTCCGACCTGAGGTGAAGAGTTACGGAAGCCCTGGGCAGTCCGCCAGGGCTTCCGCCGTTTTATAGCTCTTCGATGACCTTGGAAACACCGGGAGCGTTGAGGAGTTGACGATGTCTCCCGAAGTCGTCCACTGCGACGCCCAGCTCTACTAGGAGAGGAGATACCAGTGCAGATAGGAACGTCCTTACCGATCACCGAGTTCGGCCCGGACCTCAACGCCGTTAGAGACTTTGCGCAGGCCGCTGACGACATGGGGTACAAGGTCTTGAGCATGTTGGACCACGTGCTAGGAGCCGACCCTCAGTACCACCCTGAGGTCGCCAACTTCTACTACACCCACGAGAGCTACATCCACGAGCCCTTCACCCTTATGGGGTATCTGGCCGCCATCACCAACAACATCACCATGGGCACCAGCATCATGATTCTGGCGCAGCGTCAAACTTCCCTGGTGGCCAAGCAGGCGGCGGAAGTGGACGTTCTCAGCGGAGGCAGGATCCGGTTGGGGATTGGCGTCGGGTGGAACCCGGTGGAATACGAGGCGTTGGGCGAGGACTTCCACACCCGTGGCAGGAAGTTCGAGGAGCAAATCGAGGTCCTGCGCCTGCTGTGGACCCAGGAGAAGGTAAATTACGAAGGCCGCTTCCACACGATAACCGAGGCCGGCATCAACCCCTTGCCGGTGCAGAGGCCCATTCCTCTCTGGATAGGCCAGGGAAATCCCCACAACCCGGTCCCGAGGGAGCACATCCTACGGCGCATCGGACGCATGGCCGACGGCATGTTCCCCTTGTTTCCCCCTGACGACGCAGGGCGGGAGGTCATAGACAGGGTCAAGGGGTATGCGAAGGAAGCCGGACGAGACCCGGACGCTTTAGGCGTACAAGGCCGTGTGGTCATGTCCCGTGGGTCTAACGCCGAGGACTGGATAGCCTCAATGAAGCAATGGGAAGGCGTCGGGGCCACGTACATATCCGTAGGGACCGGAGGTTTGGGGTTCGAGTCGCCTCAGGAGCACATAGACGCAATCCGGCGCTTCAAAGACGAAGTAGGGCTGGACTAGAGTCGGGCAGCGGTCACTAGCCTTAATGACTACTAGCTTACCCTCGACATGACGGTTGCAAGCCTCTTCCCCATCAAGGAGCCCCTCGCGTAACTCCCCCTCTCCCAATGGGAGAGGGTTGGGGTGAGAGTTGTCTCCGAACCATACAAGGAAACCCCGGATACCGGCTTTCGCCGGTAGGACAGAGATTAGCAAAAAGCGCTCTACCCCAGAGGGATGGCCAGCGTCACCCGGTCTTCTTCCCCTACACCTTTGAAGATATGGCCGTGGCCGGTTACGTCCTCGGCCACTATCACGTCGCCCCGGTTTACCTGCCTGGTGCTGCCATCGGCCACTTCGAGTTCAACCTCGCCTGACAGCAGGGTTACGTACTGGCGGCGGGGAGCGGTGTGGTAGTCAACAACCACCTTGGCGGGCCCCTGACGCAGAGTGATGGCTCCCTCGCCGGGTTTCTCGACCAACTTTTCCAACTGTTCGATTGTCAGGTCTTCAAAATGGGACTCGCCATCGTCGCCGGAGTAGATTCGTATTACGTTCAACGGAGCCTCCAATTCAAGGTGGTGATTTCTGTGACAGCCACAACGGGCACACTTACACTGCAAGGACTCGTTGGCTCGTGCTGTACATACCCGGAAGGCGGCTGTACGTCCGCCTTACGAGTTAGATGGTTCCCTATAGTGCGAGTGCGCGCTGAGCGCGTTTCCTGCTAAAGCCCGGTGTTGGCTGCTGCGGCCCTGGCTGCGGCGCCCTCGTCCATTATTTCCTGGATGTGCGTGGGAACCTCGCCCACTATCTCTATCCCCGGCTCACCGCCGGGCAGCTGGGCGCCCACTCGCAGGATTTCCAACGGCTCATCGCCCAAGCTCTCAAAGGAGTACACCAACCCCCGGGGGATCAGCGCTCCTTCGTACTGGCCCAGGTCCGCGATGATGACGCCGCCTTCGCCGAAGAACCGGCACCGGCCGTTCATCACCATGAAGAAGCCGTCGTCGCTCTTGTGCCGGTGGAGCATGTTCTCTCCGCCCTCTGTCACCAACTGGGCTGTTGCCCTGATGAGGTCGGTCCGGGCAAGGTTGATTATCTTCTTGGGCTTGCCCGGAGTCAGTTCAGGCTTTTCGTATTTAAATATTATGGCTTCCTGGTTGTTTTCGCTCATTGCACGACCCCTTCCATACGTGGATAGACCAACATCCGATAATCCGATAAACGAAGGAGTCCCAACAGATTCCGGGTTCTCTTCTGTTGGGACTCCTTTAATGCGTGTACTGTTCGCTTGCCGCGATTGGAGCTCCTATTCTATGGCCTGTCTCCAATCACCGTGTAGTTGTCCTCGAACCACACGTGCTCATGCCAGACGGAAGCGTTGGACGCCGTGGGCGGGTGATAGTTCTTTATTTTGTTGTTGCTGATATGCACTCCAGAGCCCCAAGCCAACGAGATGTGGGGCACCATTTCTTCCAGGTAAGTCCCCAACTCAATCGTTAGTTCCCTCCGCTTGCTCGGGTCTCCTTCGGCGGTTATCCGCCCAGACAGGTCTATTACCTTCTCGTCCCTCCAACCTCCGCCCCATCTATTCCTCTCTCCTCCGGGGAGGTAGAGGCTGGCGTTTATGAAGTCGGGGTCAACCAACAGGAAGCTGGTGCCGAAGGAAATCATGTCGAAGTTTCCGGTCTTCCAGTCATTCTGCTGGGCTGCGGCGTAGGTAGGAGACTTGATTTTGACGTCGATGTTCAGGTACCTCTTCATCTGGTCGGCCACCACCTGGCCAATGGTCACGAAAGTCGGGATGGTAGCGGCGTCCAAGGTGGTCTCGAACCCATCGGGGTATCCGGCCTCAGCCAGCAGCGCCTTGGCCGCGTCTATATCTTCCTGGAGCTTCTCGCCGTTGGCGTCAACCCTGTATCCAGGCACCTGGAGCTGCTCTTCACTGGAGAGATAGAAGTGGCTGTCCGGAAGGAAGGGAGCGCCGATGGTCCCGCCGCCTACGATGGCAATATACTCTTGGCGGTTCATCGCCAAGCTGATGGCCTTCCGCACACGGGGGTCGCTCCAAGGCTCCTTGTTGGTGTTGAATATCACGAACCGGTTGGAGCCGCTGGGGACGGTGAAACTGGACATCCTGTCCCCGAGGTCTTCAGCCAGCTTCTTGTATTGGGGCGGCGTCAGACCGCAAACCGAGCTGGAGCAGGCGAGGAACTGCTCGGTCTTGAAGGCGGCGATGATAGTGTTCCGGTCTCTCATCAGGTGCCATATCATGCCGTCGTAGTAGGGGCGCGGCGCCTTGAAGTAGTTGTCATTCCTCTCGAATCTGAGGGACACGTCCTTCAGGTACTGGGTCGCTATGAAGGGGCCAGAGCCGACCTGGTTCTCCCGCAGCTTCAAGTTGTGGTCCTTTTCCACGTTGTGCTTCGGGAGTATCTTCATCTGCTGGTTGGCCAGCAACGGGATGAAGTTGGCGCTGGGCCTGGGAATCTTCACTTCGACTGTCTTGTCGTCAATGACCCTGGAGCCGCCAGCATCGTAGACGAACCTGAGCTGGCCCGTCTTGGGGAAGGGTTGGTCGGGGTCCACCATCATGTCCAAGCTGAATCTCACGTCTTCGGCGGTCACGGGCATCCCGTCCCACCATTCGGCGTCGTGCAGCTTGAAGGTGTAGGTCACGCCGTCGTCGGCGACCGACCAACTCTGGGCCAAGTCCCCTCTGACATCTGCGAATGCGTAAGTTTCCATGTTCAGCTCAATCAAGCCGTTGAACATTGGAGAACTCTGGGACATGCAGGAAGAGGTGGAGGGGCACTCCCAGATGTAAAAACGTGTCGGAGTGTTGGGCATATGCATGGGAATCACGCCGCCGTGCTTGCCCTCGCGGATGAACTGCCCCACAGGCGTCATGACGAACTGAGGCGTTGCCGTGGGCGGAGGCGTCGGTGTGGGAGTAAACGTAGGTCCGGGCGGGGGGCGCCGGGTCGGAGCAGCCGTAGGCTGAGGCCCAGGAGAAGTCGCTGTAGGCAGAGGAGTCGCAGTAGCCGGAGCGTCCGGCATGGCTGTCGGCTCGGGCTCGTCCGGCATAGCCGTCGGCTCGGGCTCGTCCGGCATAGCCGTCGGCTGTGAGGTTGCGGTCGGCCGAGGCGTAGGTTCGTCGTCGCCTCCACAAGCCACCGCGGTCAATAAGACCAGAAGCAAAGGAATGGCTATGATCAAGCTAGGCCAAAACCACCGTTTTCTCATGGTGTCCCCCATTTGTGATTTTTGTGGGTTCCTCACCGGCGCACCACGCCAGTTAGAGTCGGTTACGCAGTGTAACAGCATGTCTCCAAATATGTCAAGGATTCCAGGCATCGTTGTCTAAAGCGCTCACCAATCGGGGTTATGTCAACCTTAAGCGCCAGATAAGACGTAGATTAGAATATTGAAACGTAAATAATTATATGGAAACGTTATGGAAACGCAACAAGAGAATCTATTGTTTACTGCCGCTGCGTAGACAACTGTGGGACCTTGTGCGGGTTATGGGCCTAACCATCTATGTTTGCGAAGGTCGGGATTATTGGGACCATCTCTTGACGGCGTCGACTATTGCCTCGATGTCCCAGTCGACCATCTCCTTAGCGGCTTCGGCCAGTTGCTCCCATTGAGGACGCCGAGTCTCCACCTCCGGCTTGATGCCCACTACCGGTTTCTCCAGGCGTCCCGCTATCTCAAGCTCGTGTTGAATCCACTTGCGTGTCGACGGCCGGAGTATGGAAAAGACGACGACGCAGCCGGCTCCTGACATCTGGTCTTGAAGCATATCTCTCAGGGTGTAGAACCCGACGTCGCTGACGGGGTCCAGTGAAGAATCGAAACGGACGTCGCTATGGTTCTTCCACTGGAAGCCAGGGTGCGCGTCCAGTTGGGAGACCAGGCGGTTGTACTCCTCGTCATAGGCCCATCCGTGGCTGATAAAAAGGTCGTAGATTTTCTCTGGCCCCATTCAGAATGTCCTGTTTATCAAAATCGTCCCTGGGCGTACGAGCCGTCGATTCAAGTCCTTTCCAGCGCCCTAGCGCGACCCGCGAAGGCGGGGGTCCAATTCGTCCCGGAGCGCGTCTCCCATCAGGTTCCAAGCGAATACGACGACAGCCAGGGCCATGCCGGGGAAAACTCCCAGCCAGGGCGCCACGTCTAGGCCCGATGCCGCCGCCTGGTTCAACATCCCCCCCCAAGTCGCTATGTTCGGAGGAACACCCAAGCCGAGGAAGCTGAGAGAAGCCTCCGCAATAATAGCGAAGCCCAGGGAGAAAGTGGCGAAGACGATGTAGATGGCCAGGCAGTTGGGAGCCATGTGCCGCAGGATTATCCGCCAATAGCCGGCTCCCACGGCCCGCGCCGCCAACACGTAGTCCGTCTCCTTGATGCTCAGCGCCTGGGAGCGAATCGTCCGGGCCGAACGCGGTATGAGCCCAAAGCTCAAAGCAGCGATCACGTTGTTTATGGAGGGCTCCAGGACTGTGATGATAGCGAGAACGAGCACCAGCCCTGGGAAGGCCAGGATCGCGTCGATGATTCTTTGGACTAGAAGATCGAACACGCCTCCGAAGTAGGCGCTGGCCAAGCCGATGACGAAGCCGATTGTGACTCCGATGGCCACCGCGGTGAAACCCACCCTTAGGGAAATGCGCGATCCGTAGATCAGCCTGGTGTAGACGTCCCGGCCCAGCTCGTCGGTGCCCAACCAATGTTCCTTGCCCGGCGCTTCTAACGTATTGGCGCTGGTGCGGGTGGGCTCTTCCGTGGTGATGAAGTCGGCCAGAATGGCCACCAGTACGAGAACGATGGCCAAGGAGACCCCAACCGCCCCCAAGGGCTTGCGGAGGGCAAGGTTCCACACGCTCCGAAGAAATCCGGTCCTCGGGCGCAGGTCCAGGATGACTTCCCTGTCGTCCGCTGCGGCTGTAGGTCCGGCTAGCGTCATTTTCTGTCCTGGTCCATTGAACGACTCACTAGGAGTACCGTATCCGTGGGTCCAACCAACCGTAGAGCAGGTCAACCACGAGATTGATCGTTACTACAAAGAACGTTATGACCATCACCGCAGACTGGACCGCCGTATAGTCGTTGTGGCGGATGGAATCTATCATGAAAAACCCCAAGCCAGGCACAGCGAAGATTGTCTCAATTATTATCGTCCCGGCTATCAACTGCTGGAACTCCAGTCCGGATATCGTAACCACGGGCAACAGAGCGTTCTTCAGGGCGTGCCGGCCAATCACTACGAAGTCCCTCAGCCCTTTTGACCTTGCCGTTCGTATGTAGTCCTCCCGGAAGACCTCCAGCATGGAAGACCGGGTGACCCTCGCCACTATTGACATGTTGTTGAACGCCAAGACAACGGCCGGCAGATAGAGCTGCTCCAAGTTTACCAGGGGGTCGTCCCAGAGTTGGGGGAAACCGAAGGCGGAGAAGATGGGCAAGTATTCGAACCGCCAGACCAGGAAGTATATAAGCATGATCGCCACCCAGAAAGTGGGCATGGCGACCCCTCCGATTGAAATCACCCTCGCGACGTAGTCTAGAGGCGTGTCCTGCTTGACAGCGGATACGATGCCCAGAGGTATGGCCACCAGTGCAGCCATGAGCACCGCCAGGACGGCCAACTCGATGGTGACTGGAATTTTCTGCTTGAGGTCATCTCCGATTGGAGTCAGGTAGTAGAGCGACGTTCCGAAATCCAGCCTGGCCATGTCCCATATCCAGGTCCCATACTGGACAATAAGGGGCCTGTCTGTGCCGATCTCCGCCCTGAGCGAGGCCAGCTGTTCCTCGGTGTAACTGCCTTCGCCCTCGTCACCTAACAGGAACTGAAGCGCAGGGTCTCCTGGAATCAGCCGCATGAGCAGGAAAACCATGATGGTCACCAGGAGCATCGTGGGGATGAAGAGAAGGATCCGTTTGGCGATGTAAGCTTGCAACTTAACTAGTCCCCGGCATCAGATGAAACGGCGAAGTCGCAATCTGGCCCAACTGGGGCCTCTTCCAAAATACCGCGGCTTCGAACAACCCTCCAAAGGACCAATCTAGTCGGAGGCGACGTCGTCCAAGTGGAAGAAGTCAACTGCATTCCCCGCCACTATCTTGTATCTCTCATCATCGGGTACGCCTACCATGGCCTCCCGGATCACTTCCAGCGAGTTGGGCCAGTCACATTCCGAGTGAGGGAAGTCGCTGGACCACATAATGTTTTCAACGCCGATCTCGTGGCGCATGCGCACTCCCACCGGGTTCCGCATGAACCCCCAGAGGAAGTGGTCTCGGACATATTCGCTGGGTTTGCGGGACAATGGTTCAAGACCCAATTCCTGCTCTCCCACATGATGGAGCCTGGCGTGCAGGTCGTCGAACTGGTCATAGTAATTGGGTATCCAGCCGATCTGAGTCTCGGCAATGAATATCCTCAGGTTAGGGAAGCGGTTGAATACCCCCGAAAGGACCATCTGCGTGGAGTTGTAGCCGCCGCTGATGGCATACCGGGCGCATCTCTTGATGAAGTCAGTAACGTGGGGGTTCAACGCCATAGGCCCCGGTTTCCTGGGGTATTGGCCCATCATCCCATCTTTATAGTATTGGTGTGAACCTATCTGCACGTGGATGGTGACGGGCATCTCCATGTCGAGAGAAGCCGCCCAGAAACGGTCGTCCTCAGGAGTGGTGACGTCCTTGCCGCAGGGATACCTGTTAAGGACAACGCCGGCTATGCCGGGCATCTTCCGGACTCGCTCCATTTCCTCAACGGCGTCGACGATCCCCGTATCCGGTATTTGTGCCAACCCCAGCAAACGGTCGGGGGCCGCCGAGCAGTAATCGGACAGAAAGTCGTTGTAGGCACGGTTCATGGCGAGGAAAGCCTCGGGGTCCTTCACTGATCGGATTCCCTGGGAACCGCCCCCAGGAAACAGCGCCTCGGCGTCGATTCCGTCCTGGTCCTGCTCCTTCACCCGCGACTCCGGGCCCCCGGTGCCATGCTGCTCTTCGGCGGTTACGCCTATCCATTTGAAGTCACTGTAGGGCTTTCCGGCGCAGAGGGCCAGTCCGACAGGATGGACCCCCCCTTCACCTATCACGGCGTCACCGCCGTCGGGCAATACTAGCCTGCGGGGCGCTCTGTCCCGGTATTTCGCCGGTATCCTGTCGGTCCATTCCCAGACCGGCACTTCCAGGTGCGAGTCGGATGAGATCACGTTGTATTTTCTCGCCATCTCACTGCCTCCAAATCCGGTCAGCCTCGAACAGAAACCTAGGTCAGTCCGGCAGGTTCCAGGACGCGTGTAAAGTAACATCGGCGCTGGTAAGTGTCAACAAAAAGCCCTATGTGGCACAAGACCCCAGACGCCCAAGAGTTGAGCAATTCAGTGGGATGCTGACATCGCTAAAACAAGCCTGTGGATTCGGACGGCGAATTATGATACAGTATAACGAATATTTACTATTTAGAGAAATAACATCTAGTATAGAAATACAGGGGACCGAATCCCTTGAAACCGTTCGTAATCACGAAACTCCCCATGGCCTTTGCCATCCTGGCAGTCGTTGCCTGGACCTGGACCATCGCCACCCTCTTCTTTGGAGACAACCCCCAACCGGCCCAAGCCGCCACCGTATCCGTTTCCGCACAAGACTCCCTCCAGGTATTCCTAGTGATGGATTCTGCGAGGGTGCTGCTGGAAGAAGAGACCCAGTTGACCGTCGGCGGCAAAGCTGTCGGCTACCGGGACAAGGTTGTTCCCTTGCCCCTGGAAGTGGAGGTCCACAACGCCACGTCGGATTGGTTGGCTATGCAGGTGACCGTAGACGCACCCAACGGCGTCGTCCCGATTTTCGGTGACGTACACCTGCCTGAGTCCGACGCCTCCGTCAATCTGGCTCCCAAGGGCGCCCCTGGTTCGGGGGTGATGGGGTTGTTGGACTTCCAATTGCAGCAGACCGGCTCTTTACGTCGCGTGACGTCCATCGAGTTCACAACGCGCCAGGCCGGCGCCTCCCAACAACCGTCACTGCCAACCAGCCTGGGCTTCGAGGACGACTCGTTGGGAATGCTCTGTTCCTTTGTCGACCTAAACGATAACGATGAACCCATAGTTAATCCCATCAGGGACGAGTTCCTGGAGTCCCATGGGGTCTCGTTCCGAGGGGGCGATCCCGACGATGGCCTCGCCGTTCTCCATGAATGCAGCACCGGTGAAACTGGACTGGACTCTCACGGCGGCGGTGATTATTTCTTAATGGGCAACGAACGAGCAGATCTGGCCACGGGAGGATTTCCCGAACTGCCTCTGACTGCGACCTTCACCCAGCCGGTGACACAGGTTTCTTTGTGGGCGGCGGCCGGAGTAAGAAGCGGGCCAGACACCCTTTCTATGAAGCTGACCGCTTACGCCAACGCCGGGGGAGCCGGAGGCGTGGTGGCCACCAGTTCCCTTGACGGTTCCATGCAGTGGCAACAATTGAGCGTCCAAGCGCCGGAGAACAAGTCTTTCAAGAGTGCAAAACTCACCAATGAATCGGATGTCCACTCCTACCTGGTGGACGACATGGAGTGGACGTGGGCACGTGAGGAGGAGGAGATTGAGTCGCCTGAGGAGGGAGCAACTCCTCCATCGTGCCTGGGGGTTTCAACTGCTTCTTCCCCTTGATACCATAGTAGAAGGAAAGTGTTGCGGGGCGGGCTCTCCGGACGCATCCAACTGGCATCGGGTCAGGCACCCGAACTTAATGGTACGCTGCAGCTTTCAAACTACTTGAAGCGGCTGCGTCTGGCTTCACAAGGCCCCAGTGGCGCAATGGCAGCGCAGCCGACTTGTAATCGGCAGGTTGGAGGGTTCGAATCCCCCCTGGGGCTCCAGCGCTTTCTATCGGTTCTCAAAGACCGCCGCCCATAGAGGCGGCTGCCCGTCGATGACCCGTTGAACGTTCTGGAAGGCGTTGGCCGCTCGCTTGGCGAGCGACTCCATGGTGGGGCCGGCGTTGTGGGGAGTGAGGATAAGGTTGTCGGCTTTCAGGAGAGGGTCGTCACGCTGGGGCGGCTCGTGATCCAGCACGTCGAGGCCGGCGGCGGCGATGGACCCGGTGTTCAGGGCTTCCGCCAGGGCGGGTTCGTTGATTATCCCGCCGCGGCTGGTGTTAACGATGATTGCTGAGCTCTTCATCAGATCTAACTCAGCCTTTCCCACCATGTCTCGGGTCTCAGCCGTGAGGGGGACGTGAATGGAGACCACGTCCGATGTCCTCAACAGCTCCTCAAGGGAAACGGACTTGGCCTGAAGCTCTCCTTGCTCCGCGCTTGTCACTGTGGCGTATTTGTCGAAATACTGGACCTTGGCGTCGAACCCCTTGAGCATCTTGGCTACCTTGCGGGCGATGTTACCGAAACCAATCAGGCCCACGGTCTTGCCTTCCAGCTCGTAAACGTCCGGTTTACGGTCCCGGATCTCGCGCCAGCCACCGTCTTTCACTAAGTTGGCATAATGGACCAGCCGCCTGTAACACGCCAGTATCAGCAGCATGGTGTGCTCGGCCACGGCAACACTGTTGGCCCCGCCGTTGTTCGCCACGGGAATGCCTAGTTCTCTGGCTAGAGAAAGGTCCACCTGGTCATACCCCGCAGACAATAGCTGGACCAGCTTGCACTTTTTGGCCGCCCTGAACACCTGCTCCGAAATACGAGCCGGCCAAAGGACAAGAAAATCGGCGTCCGCCGCCAACTCGGCCTTCTTGTCGTCGCCGAGGGACAGTGAAGCCGACGTGACTTCCATTCCAGGCAGAGCCTGGGAGACTACGATGTCCTGAAGCTGAGGGTCCAAGTCGCTGAGAAAAAGGATTTTTGAGTCGGGCATGGTTTGAATGGGTCCGCCTATAGCTGGATTTTCGTCCAGTGTACCATATAGATGATACGGTCCCACCGCCTGGATCACCGATGCTTCGAAGGATCGCCGCGAGATGGCACCGGGGTAAAGACCGGCTTGGGAACCCGCCAACCGCTTGTAACGAAACAACGCTTTTGATACACTCATGCGTGGCCTGATTCCGCCAGGCTTGTATTCGTTTGCTTGTAAGAAAAGTGGCGAATGTCGGGCGTATTGGAGAGCGGCGGGCCGTATGCTAGACTGGAGGAGTGGGTGAGCGGTTAATACCACCAGACTGTAAATCTGGCGCCCGAACGGGCTACGTAGGTTCGAATCCTACCTCCTCCACCATCCAAACCGGGTCTATAATTTAACCAAGCAGGCAATAAGGGCCCACATAGCTCAGCGGTAGAGCACGTTCTTGGTAAGAACGGGGTCGGCGGTTCAATTCCGCCTGTGGGCTCCAGAATAGCAGAGAATCGGAGGAAACCCCATGGCAAAGCAGGCCTTTGACCGGACGAAACCCCACATAAACGTGGGAACAATCGGACACGTGGACCACGGCAAGACAACGTTGACCGCCGCCATCACGAAAGTGCTCTCGCTGGGCAGCGGCAGCACCTCATTCAGAGCTTTCGACACCATCGACAACGCTCCCGAAGAAAAGGCCCGCGGTTTGACCATCGCCATCTCCCACATCGAATACGAGACAGCCGCACGGCACTACGCCCACGTGGACTGTCCTGGCCACGCCGACTACGTGAAGAACATGATCACCGGAGCCGCCCAGATGGACGGAGCCATTCTGGTCGTGTCCGCCCCGGACGGCCCTATGCCCCAGACCAGGGAGCATATCCTGCTGGCGCGCCAGGTGGAAGTGCCCCGAATCGTGGTCGCCCTCAACAAGGTGGACGCCATGGACGACCCGGAACTTCTGGACCTGGTGGAACTTGAGGTCCGCGACCTGCTGAACCAGTACGACTTCCCAGGAGAAGACACTCCCATAGTCCGGGTCAGCGCCCTGCGGGCCCTGGAGGGAGACTCGGGAGACCGGGACGACGAATGGGCGGCACAGATTTGGGAGCTCATGGACACGGTGGACGACTATGTCCCCCTCCCCGAGCGCATCACCGACCGGCCTTTCCTGATGCCCATCGAGGACGTGTTCGGCATCAAGGGGCGCGGCACCGTGGTCACAGGCAGGGTGGAACGCGGCACGCTGAAAACCGGCGAGGAAGTGGAGATTGTCGGGTTCGGCGACTCCCGGAAGACCGTTGCCACCGGGCTTGAGATGTTCCACAAGAACCTGGACCACACGGAAGCCGGCGACGCCGTGGGTATTCTACTCCGAGGCGTGGAAAGAGAGGACGTGGAGCGGGGTCAAGTGCTAGCCAAGCCCGCTTCCATTCAGCCCCACACTGCCGCCGAGGCCGAGGTCTACGTGCTGAGCATACAGGAAGGGGGCCGCCACACGCCCTTCTTCAACGGCTACAAGCCCCAGTTCTACATCCGGACCTCCGACATCACCGGCGAGATTCAATTGCCCGAGGGCACCGAAATGGTAATGCCCGGCGACAACATCACGATGACCATCAAGCTGATTTCGCCCATAGCCCTGGAAGAGGGACTGCGGTTCGCCATCCGAGAGGGCGGCAGGACCGTGGGGGCCGGCGTGGTCACCAAGATAGTGGAGTAGACAATGGCCAAGAGAGGCGGAGACGTCAGAATAGTTTTGACCATGTCATGCACTGACTGCCGCGAACGCAATTACACCAGCAGCAAAAACCGGCGGAACGACACTCAGCGGATTGAGCTGAAGAAGTACTGTCCGCGGTGTCGTTCCCACAAGGTCCACAGGGAAGAGAGGTAACGTAACCTTGGCCCGCTCACCTTCCGCTCGCGGACAGTCATCGCGCAACATCATCAACCCTCAGTCTGTCCGACGCGGAAATCCACTGGAGTTCTTCAGGGAGACGATTGCGGAGCTCCGGAAAGCCGTTTGGCCCACGAGGGAGGAGACGGCCCGCCTCACTGTGTACGTGATCATACTTTCCGCGTTCATAGGGGCCATACTGGCCGGGTTGGACTACGCCTTTTCCCAGACCTTCAGCCGGTTTATTCTGGGGTAGACTCTCAATCCCTAACGACAACCTCAGGACAAGACCATCAAGGAGTCATTGTGTCTAGCACGACCAGCGAAGTTCGATGGTACATAATCCACACCTACTCCGGCCAGGAGGAACGGGTGGAAAAGAACCTTAACCAGCGTGTCCAAAGCCTGGACATGAACGACAAGATATTCCGTGTGGTGGTGCCCACCGAAGAGGAGATCGTCCTCAAAGATGGAAAGAGGAAGCCGGAGCGGAAGAAGGTCTTCCCCGGCTATATTCTGGTGCAGATGACCATGGACGATGAAAGCTGGTACGTAGTTCGTAACACCCCCGGCGTGGCGGGTTTCGTGTCAACCGAGGACGAGACAGACAAACGCTCCAAGCCCGTGCCCCTGGAGGACCAGGAAGTATCCAACATACTGAGACAGATTGAGTCGGGCCCTCCAAAGGTGCAGGTAGGATTCCAGAAGGGCCAGATGGTCCGCATCGCGTCGGGACCCTTCGCCGACTTCATCGGCTCGGTCAGCGACATAGACGCCTCCAAGGCCAAGATGAAGGTGTTGGTGTCTTTCTTCGGCCGGGAAACTCCCGTCGAGTTGGACTTTCTCCAGGTAGAGAAGATATAGGAGACCCAGTTGGCAAAGAAGGTTCGGGCAATAATCAAGCTTCAACTTCAAGCCGGAAAGGCAACGCCGGCGCCCCCCGTCGGGCCGGCGTTGGGTCAGCACGGCGTGAACATCATGGGATTCGTCAAGGAATACAACGAACGCACCGCATCCCAAGCCGGGACCATCATCCCCGTCCACATCACCGTGTTCGAGGACCGCTCCTTCAACTTCGTGACTCGGACTCCGCCCGCGTCTGAGCTTCTGAGGCAGGCGGCAGGGGTTGAGAAGGGCGAAGCGCGCGCCGGCCACAGCAATGTGGGGACGGTGTCCAGAGACGCCGTGCGCAGCATCGCCTCGAACAAGTTCAACGACCTGAACGCCGCAGACATTGACGCGGCGGTGAAAATCATCGAAGGAACCGCCCGGAGCATGGGCATAAAGATAGAGGAATAGTGCAATGGTAAAACGCAGCCGCCGCTACTTGGCAGCTAGGGAAAAGATAGACCCGGAAACGGACTACCCGCCCGAAGAGGCCTTGGCCCTCCTCAAGGAAGTGTCTTCGGCCAAGTTCGACGAAACCGTCGAACTACACCTGCGCACCGGGGCCGACACGCGCCACGCCGACCAGATGGTCAGGGGTGTGACCGTCCTGCCCCACGGGCTGGGCAAGCAGACTCGGGTTCTGGTGTTCGCCAACGGGGAAGCTGCGGACATCGCACGGCAGGCGGGAGCCGACTACGTGGGAGAAGACGACCTTATCCAGCGGATCGAAGGCGGATGGGTGGAATTCGACGTGGGACTTGCCGTGCCCGACGTAATGTCCAAGATAGGCAGACTGGGCCGAGTCCTGGGACGAAGGGGGCTGATGCCTAACCCCAGAACGGGCACCATGGTGCAGGCCAGGGACTTGCCCCGCACCATCGACGAGGCCAAGAAAGGACGTCTCGAATACCGCACTGACCGCACGTCTATCATCCACTCCCCGGTGGGGAAGATGTCGATGTCCGACGAGGCGCTCCTGGGTAATATCGCGTCTCTTATGGACTCGGTGAACAGATCGCGCCCTGCGGCCATAAAGGGCGCCTTCATTCGGTCGGCCTTCCTTACGTCTTCTATGGGGCCCAGCATCAAGCTTGATCTGACGGCTCTCTCGTCGATGAGGGCCGACTAGAGGAAAGGGCAAAGCCGTTGACAGGGCGGCTCCACCGAGGTTACCCTGTTTTCAAAATAGAATAATCAAACCTGAGACAGCGGGTCCTCCAGAGCGAGGTTAATGAACACGCCCGCCGAGGCGAGTAAGCAGGCAAACCCTGCACGGGTGAAAAATCCCCACGCGTCGGCGCGGGGATTTCTTAATTTCAGGCAGGCCCGAGCGGCAGGAACCGATACGAACACAAGAGGTCTAATCTGATATGCCGACGCAGAAAAAAATCGACCAGGTTGAGGAGCTTCGCGAGAAGTTCAGCTCCTGCTCCATAGCCGTAGCCACCGACCCGACAGGGCTGAACGTCAACGCCATGACGGACCTCAGGCTCAGGCTGCGGGAGAAGAGCGTTGAGTACCGAATCATCAAGAACACTCTCAGTCTCCTGGCCGCCGACCAGGCCCAACGCTCTGACATTAAGGAGATAGTCCAAGGCCCCACCGGCATGGCCTTCGGATACGACGACCCCGTGGACGCGGCCAAGGCTCTGACCGAATACATACGGGCCACCCGGTCGACCCTAGCTATACGGGGAGGCGCCCTGAACGGGCGTGTGCTGTCTAGTGAAGAAATAACGGCTCTCTCCAACCTGCCGCCCAGGGACCAGCTGGTGGCCCAGCTGCTGGGGCAGGTGCAAGCCCCCCTGTCTGGCCTTCTGGGGCAGCTCCAAGCGCCCCTGAGCGGCCTGGTGAACGTTCTCAACGGACCCATATCGGCCCTGAGCATGCTCCTTCAGCAGAGGGCAGACCAACTCCGGGCCGAGTCCTAGCACAACATCAGAAACGATTAATGGCAAACAATCTAGGAGGATGATATGACCACCAAGGAAGAAGTGCTGGACGCCATCAAGCAGATGTCGGTTATGGACCTTGCCGACTTGGTCAAGGCCCTAGAGGACGAGTTCGGCATCAAGGCCGCGGCTCCCATGGCCATGGCTGCAGCGCCGGCCGCCGTTGCAGGGGCCCCCGCAGACGCCGCTCCCGCCGAGGAAGAGAAGTACGACTTCACGGTCACCCTGGCCGACATTGGCGCCAATAAAATCAACGTGATCAAGGCCGTGCGGGAACTCACCACCTTAGGCCTGAGAGAGGCCAAGGAACTGGTGGAGAGCGCACCGGTCAAGGTCAAAGAGGGCGTGGTAAAAGACGAGGCCGACAAGGCGAAAGAAGCCCTGGAAGCCGCCGGAGCGACTGTACAGGTTTCCTAAGGCGTCCTCGCCCCCGCTCACCACAAACGGGGTTGTACGAAACATTCGCATGTCCGCGACAGGCCCAAGCGCCTACGGGCCGTCGCGGAGGGGTGTGATAATGGATGGTCTGGCATGAGCCGCCGCAAGGACAGGGAGAGGTTCCTGGCCGAAAAGGCCCAAGACCCCAACTACCAGGGGTTCAGAGGCTATGACTACCAACCTCCCGCTCCACCGGCGGCGCCTCCATCCGTGGCCGTTACCTGTTCAAGCTGCGGCCGCCGTCGGAACGTCTCCAGCGAAATCGCCCAAGCCGAAGGGGACAAGTACGTCTGTCTGAGCTGCCAGGAAGAATCAGGAACCTCGTCTGATGACGCCGCTCAGGGCGGAGACGAGGAGAAGTCCCCTGAATCTGCCGACGGCGCCTAGCGGAAGGCGGGCAACTGAGAGTCCAGGTATTCGTAAGCCTGGTTGGCTTGAGAGTCAACCCCAGCGGCACGGTCGTCAAGTGTAAGGAACGCTTCCTGGTCGGGCACTATCCCAGTGCCGGTTATCTTTCTCCCTGACGGCGTGTACCAATGGGAGACTGGCAGGTAGATGGCCGAGCCGTCGCTAAGCTCCATGAAAACGTTGTCAGATCCCAGCCCCAGGGTCCTGACGCCCATGATTTCCGCCCTGCCGGCATCCTGAAGCGACCCGGCAAGCGCCTCGGCCGCGTTGGCGGTGAACTCGTTCACCAGAGCCACCATCGGCAGGTCCTCGACGGCGATGCCGCCTTCGTTTATCGGCCAGTCCTTCTGAGTCCCGTCCTTGTCCACCTCGTACATGAAGAGGCCGCCACCCAGAAACTGGCTGGCCGTGTCTCTAGCCGCCTCGATGGAGCCTCCGGCGTTGCCCCTAAGGTCCAGAATCAGGGCAAGGGTGTCCAGCGCGTTGAACTCTTCCAGGGCAGTGAAGACTTCCTCGCCAGTGTTGTCTCTAAAGTCGGAAATGTGGATATAGCCAATGGCCCCGGGAAGGAGTCTGCGGGATATGGAGACGACGCCGATGTCCCCTCGAAACACTTGGAACTCCAGGGGGGCGTCTTCACCTTCCCTGTCTACTAGTAATTTGACTCTGGTCTCCACCGGACCGCGCACCCGGTCCACAACTTCCTGGAGGGTCTGGCCCTCCACTGGGATGTTCTCCACTTCAAGCAACACGTCTCCCTCTTGGAGGCCGGCGGCCAGGGCCGGACTGCCCTGCATTGGGACCAGGACTATGCTGTCATCCAACAGCTGTACAAAAGCGCCGATGCCCTCGTAGGTCCCTGCCTGTCTCTCCAATTCCTGGGCGTAGGACTCTTTGTCCAGCAGGACAACGCTGGAGTCATCCAGGGCATGCAGCAGCCCTCTAACGGCCCCGTGGGCGACTAGGGCGCTGTCAAGGTCCGGCCAGGTCATGCGATGAAGCGTCCAGGCCTTCCACACATCGGACAGCTCCGGAGGCACGAAGTCGGGCAAGTCCGTTTCCACGTCCGACAACTCTACCAGGAATGGGTACGGAGACTTGTTGGCGGCTACCAACATGCCCAGTATCATGTCCCCCGTAACCTCTTTTGAATCCAGAGCAATCGCGTCCACGTAGGAAGTGTTGACGAGGTTCCATGCCTCCCAGAGCAGGGAGGACTCTCCCGTGGGCGGAACTGACGGGACGTCGGGCTCCTCGGCGTCGTCCCTGTTCCCTGCGCAGGCCGCGGCGACGACCAACATGGCGACAATCGGAATCAACAAGAGACCACTCGGGACAGATGAAGGAAAGAAAAGGCGGAACGGATTCATAGTTAGACCAACGGACAAATGATTCTGGTGAAAATTAGAATAGTTATCCACTCTTAAAGGTGTCAAGGCATGACCAACCATCTTGCCCAACCACAATGCGGGCAGAATTGAAATAAAGGGCGGTAGTAACTACAATGACAGGCAAAACAGGCGCGAATTCCAACGGCTCCGGCAGCGAATCAAAGATGGCGTTATCCAGGTTTCCCACACACGGGTCCTTTACAGCAATATGGTGGAAAGCTTTCCTCCTTGTTGCGGCCTTTGTACTTATGGCCGCAGCCGCTTGCAGCGAACCCTCCAGACGTTCATCCGGCGAGGGTGAGAACGGGGCCACGGCAGCTCCCACGCCGACGAGCGGGTCTGCAACCCAGGAGCCGGAACCCACCGCGACCCGGCGTCCCACCGCTTCAAGCTCGTCTGGCGGCACGACTCCTGTGGAGGGAGGCACGCTGTCCCGCCTATGGTCGGACCCGCCTACCCTGGATCCCCATCTGACCACTGATGCAACTTCGGCCACCATAATCATTGAGGTGTTCGGCGGGCTGGTAACCATCGCCCCGGACCTGAATATCGTCCCCGACCTGGCCGGGAGATGGGACGTGACTAACGACGGAAAGGTCTACACCTTCCACCTGAGGCAGGATGCCGTGTTCCATAACGGCAAGCCCGTCACGGCCCAGGACTTCAAGTGGTCCATCGAACGGGTCGCCAATCCGCTTACCGCGGCGCCCGTAGCCGACCAGTACCTGGGTGACATAGTTGGATTCAACGAGAGACTGAACGGAGACGCCGACGAGGTTTCCGGCGTGCGGGTCATTGACGAACACACCTTGGAAATAACTATCGACTCTCCCAAGTCCTACTTCCTGGCCAAGCTCACCTATCCGTCGGCCTTCGTCTTGGACCGGGAGAACGTGGAGACCGGCAGGCGGTGGTTCCGTGAACCCAACGGCACTGGGCCTTTTGTGCTGGAAAGCTACGTGCCCGGCGAGGAGTTGCTGCTGGGCAAGCACCCGGACTACCACCTTGGAGCCGCTCACTTGGACTCGGTGCGGTTCATTCTCAGCGGCGGCACCTCCATGCTCATGTACGAGAACGGGGAGATTGATCTTACGGGGGTGGGCATATCGGACTTGGACCGGGTGTTGGACCCCTCAGACCCGCTCAATCCCCAGCTGGTTGAAGCCCCTCCGTCCTTCAGCACCAACTACATCGGTATGAACGTGAATGAACCGCCCTTCGACGACCCCAGGGTGCGGCAGGCGTTGAACCTGGCCATAGACAAGGACTCCATCGCGCACACGGTAATGGCCGGGCTGGTCATACCGGCGAAAGGGATTCTGCCTCCTGGGTTCCCAGGGTTCAGTGAGTCGGTGCAGGGGTACGGATACGACCCGGAAAGGGCACAGCGGCTTCTCGCTGAGTCCAAATACGGTCCCCAACTGGAGAACTTCGACAAGCCGATCATATTGACCACGGCCGGCAGCTTCGGGGCCAACCTGACGCTGGACATGGAAGTCATTCTGGAGATGTGGCGCACTAACCTCGGAATCGAGGTGGAAGTGCTGCAGACCGAGTTCGCCACTTACCTGCAGGACCTGGTGAAGCGGCGTTTCGAGATGTTCGAAATCGGCTGGATCGCCGACTACCCCGACCCGGAAAACTTCCTGGACCTTCTCTTCCACAGCGAGAGCTCCAACAACCACACTGCCTACTCCAACCCTGAAGTGGACAAGCTGCTGGAAGAGGCGCGAGTCGAACCCGACCAAGCCCGGAGGTTCCAGATGTACAGCCAAGTCGAGCAGATGATTCTCGACGACGCACCCTGGATACCCCTTTGGAACAGCGGCGAGCAGTATGTACTGATTAAATCCAACGTGAAGGGCTACCATCTGACCCAGTTGATCATTCCCAAGCTGCGGTTCGTCTACTTCACTGAATAGCAACCCCGCCGGGGATGGAGGTGGGTCAAATCGGGGAGAACCTCTGGATCTACGTCGTCAGACGCCTGCTGTGGACTCCGGTCCTGCTTCTGGTAGTCTCGCTTATCACCTTCGTGCTGACGAGGGTCGGCCCGGGAGACCCGGTCCAAGTCCTGCTGGGGCAATACAACAACCCCGAGGCCGTTGAGAGGCTCAGGAAGCAGCAGGGCTTGGACAGGCCCATCCTGGTCCAGTACGGCATCTACGTCCAGGACCTGTTCCACGGCGACCTGGGGGAAAGCTTCCGTTACCGGGGCCGAACCGTGGACGAGCTGCTGCCCAAACGGATGTGGACGTCGGCTCAACTGGCCATCGCGGCGATGATTGTCTCCTTGGGCCTGGGCGTCCCGCTGGGATTCTTCGCGGCCCTGAAGCAGGGAAGTTGGCTGGACACGACCACGGTTGCGGTGACCCTGATGTTCATGTCCGTGCCAATATTCCTAACGGCGCCGGGGCTGCTCATCCTGTTTTCTCTGAAGTTGGACCTGCTGCCCGTCAGCGGTTGGGGCGGGTTCTTCGACGTGCGTATAATCCTGCCCGCCATGGTCATGGGGATTCCCGGCATAGCGGCGGTGACTCGCATCACCAGGGCCTCCACTCTGGATGTGGTGGCCCAGGACTTCGTCCGAACGGCCAGGGCTAAGGGATTGCACGAGTACGTGGTGCGTCACCGGCATATCCTGCGCAACGCCCTGATACCCCTCTTCACCCTTACCGGCATGTCTCTGGCGACTTTGATGACCGGGTCCTTTATCACCGAGTTCTACTTCGGCATCCCGGGGATGGGCAGCCTTGCCATCGAGTCCTTCTTCTCCCGGGATTACCCGATCATCATGGCCATCACCCTGATAATCGCCACGGGGTTCGTTCTGGCCAACCTGTTCGTAGACATCGGATACCGCTTTATAGACCCGCGGATTAGATACTAAGGGCCGGAGAAATCGCAGTTGGCCGTCAACCAGATAGAACTGACCTTCGAAGGAGAAAAACGGGGAGCAAGCCTGTGGTCGATTTCCCTCCGCCGGTTCCTCAAGAAGAAGGTGGGAGTGGCCTGCCTGGTAGTGATTCTGGTGTTCTACATCGCGGGCGCTCTCGCCGCCTGGGTGACGCCCTACGACTACCGGGAAGTCGACCTGAGCGCCGTTAAGCAAGCTCCGTCCTGGGAGCATCCATTGGGGACCGACCGGGCCGGACGGGACATGTTGACCCGCATCATCTACGGCCTGAGGACCACCGTTATCATTACGGTGCTGTCCATTGTCACCGGCTCCCTATTTCTCGGCCTTGGACTGGGTCTTACGGCGGGATACTTCGGCAAGTGGACCGACTCGGTCATCAACCGAGTGGGGGAGGTGTTCATTTCCTTCCCCGACATACTGCTGGTTCTCATCGTCGCAGCCACGCTGCGCCCACGGGTCGTTGAATGGGTGCGGGACCTGGGGGGAACGGAGTTGGTGCGGCTCGGAATTCCCGACTACCTGGTTGTGTTCGGAGCCCTTTCCGCCTTTGGCTGGGTGGGGATGCAACGGCTGGTCAGAGGCCAGGTGCTGCAAATAAAGCAGAACCAGTACGTGGAAGCGGCGCAAGCCGTCGGAGCGTCCACCAGACGAATTCTGGGAATCCACATCCTGCCCAACGTCATCAGTCCGGTGATTGTGCTGGTTTCTATGGGCATGGGAGCCGCCGCAGGAGCGGAAATCATCCTGAGCTGGCTGGGAATAGGAATCCAGCCGCCGACGCCCAGCCTGGGCGTGATGATATTCGAGAACGGCAACATCGGAGTGCTGCGCTCAGACCCCCACCTTCTGCTCTTCCCAGTGGGCGCCATCACAATCCTAATATTCGCCTTCAACCTGCTGGGAGACGCCCTCAACGACGCATTTAATCCCCGCGCCAGGTAGGAATCGGTAAGCCTCTCACTCTGCGTCGGCACTACGGCTTCGCCGTTTGCCATTGTGCACTCCCTACTTGGTTACTCTCTGGTTGACACGCCATAACTCTTGACGACATAGTGGTCTAGCTACTTTTCCACTCATTCGGACTTGCACTCTCAATAGAAATCGTCAGGGAACCTGCGATAGCCTACGATGTGTCATTAAACTTTTGACACGTTGTGGACGGGATGCTAGCATATTAGTATTGTTGATTGTAGCTGAGGTGCAATCATGGTCATTTTAACAGCCCACGACGTAGCTAGCTATTTTGCGTTAAAACAGGCTACGGCAGAATCCGTCGAACCGCTCACCAACTTGAAAGTTCAAAAGCTTTGCTATTATGCACAGGGATTTGCTCTCATCAAGCTAGAAAGGCCGTTGTTCCACGAAAATATTGAACACTGGCAGCATGGCCCAGTAATTCCTGACTTGTGGAAAAAGTATTCTCGCTATAAGTCCGACCCAATCCCGATACCGGACCAACCGCTAGACTCACAACTTTTCGATCGAGAAATATGCAGTGTACTCGACAACGTAAACACCGTATATGGTGCCCTATCGGCTTGGCAATTACGGAACATGACTCACGCGGAATCACCTTGGGTAGAGACTCCAGAGGGAGCACCGATTACGTATCCAAAGATGCGGGCCTATTTCGGGCCACTCATATTGGGCTATGATGCTGGGCAATCCCTGATCGCAGCGATGAGTGATGCCCCTGACTTCTTGGAGATGACAAAACTAGGTATGGATGATATAGAAGCGGGTCGGTCTAAGTCCCTCAATGAGGTTCGCAGGGTACTTGCCGACCTTTGATGCTGTAATCTCCGACTTGGCGACGACATTTTTGCAGTCGCTGGACACATCGCAGCGCATCGAGTTCTACTATGCCTTTGATGTTCTCCTCAGAAACCCCCAACCAGACGGGAAGTCAAAAGTTCACTTAGGCTTTCCATATCAGCCAGGAACGTTAGGCTTTGCCGACCGAGGATTTTGGATAACCTATACATTTCTCAACGCCACAACGATTAACATACATGCCATCAATTGGCAACCAGACCGAGACATCATTGATCGATTGTGAAGGTGGCGACTGACGAATGATCAGGGTTGGATATTTCTCCCCCTAAGCTTGATCCAACTGCGACTATTCTGACGCGGGCCGATGGTTCCTTGAGAATTGACTCACCGAACTGTGAGGCCTCGCCGAACCACAGAACCAGAACCTGAAACCGTGGCATCAGACATAGAACCCGCACCGCATCCGTCATACCACACGAATTCCGACCCAAGTCGAACTTGCCCCGATAGCCAACAGAAAATTCACCATTTATGTGGTGAACCGCGCCGTCGACGCATGACTTCAATATAATGCAGACTCTTTCGAGTACTAATTGCCATTCTACTGGAGACTACGCGAAATAGGGCAACCAGGCACATACTCGTGGGCAGTTCCGGATACTAGAAATAATACCGACCACAGCGAATACCTAGCGTCTACACGAGCACCGCTTGCAGAGGAACCGGTTCTTAAATTCTTGATGGGTGACTTGCTAGCACTGAGGTGGGGGGTTCAGAGGTGCTGCGCTCAGACCCCCACCTTCTGCTCTTCCCAGTGGGCGCCATCACAATCCTAATATTCGCCTTCAACCTGCTGGGAGACGCCCTCAACGACGCATTTAATCCCCGCGCCCGCTAGGAATTCAGGATCCTCCTTCTCATTGTCGGCCTTCACACGGCGCCGTTCACTATCGTCTTCCCATGCGATTGACCGAAACGCTTACGGCGCTTACAATTGACCTGCTTCCTATTTTCCCCTCCAACAGCAGTCTTCAGGAGGTTGTTATGGTAGACGAGAACATTGCATTGATGGCCCACTTGATGAGGCGAGCCGGCTTTGGGGCCGGCCGCGACGAGCTCGAAGCTTTGACGGCCATAGGCTACGAGCAGGTCGTGGAGGAGTTGGTGGACCCCGACAAATTCGGGATTCCGCACATTGACCGAGAGATCTTGTTCCGCGCCCACCCGGACACGGTCAATCCCCAGGCGCCCCCGGGAGCGTCTTCCTACATGATCTACCACTTCATGGTCACCCAGAGGCCGCTGGAAGAGAAGATCGCCCTTTTCTGGCACACCGTCTTCGCCACGGGAAACAACAAGATAGACGGCCCACCGGAGATGCAGCGTCAGTACGACCTGTTCAGGGACATGGGACTCGGCAACTATCGTGACCTGCTGGTAGAGCTGGCAAAGAACCCGGCGATGATCTTCTGGCTGGACAACAACTACAACCATAAGGAACAGCCCAACGAGAACTGGGGCAGAGAGTTGCTTGAGCTGTTCTCAATGGGCCAGGGGAACTACACCGAAGAGGACGTCTACGAGTGCGCCAGGGCCTTCACCGGCTGGACCATAGGCCCCAAGCTGCCCCGCGGCCCATTCAACCGCTTCAACTGGCCCTTCGTGTACAACGAAAAGGACCACGACGACGGCGAGAAGCACTTCCTTGGGCACCGGGGACGCTTCAATGGGGAGGACGTGATAGACATCATCGTCAGGCAGCCCGCCACAGCCCGGTTCATCGCCCGCCACCTGTACAACTTCTTCGTGGCCGACGAGGTGCAGGTGCCAGCTTGGCTGCACACTCCTCCTAGAGACCCGGTAGCCGTCAACATAATCGCCGATTCCTTCGTGTCCTCTGGGTACGACATGCGGATCACCATGCGACAGCTGCTCAACTCGGACTTCTTCAAGGAGTCCATGTTCCAGAGGGTGAAGAGTCCAGCCGAGGTCGTGGCTGGCGTCACCAGGATGGTGGGCGACTTCCGCTACCCCAGGCCAGGTCTCGAAGACATGGCCAGGGAGTGCGAGTACATGGGCCAGAACCTGCTTAACCCGCCCAGTGTGGAGGGATGGCACTACGGGCCCGAATGGATAGACAGCGGCTCGCTGGTGCGGCGCATCAACTTCGCCGCCGGAGCCTTCTCCAACATCCAATTCCCGGGCGTGAGGTCCATCATCGGCCGAATCAAGTCTCAGGGCGACCTTCCGCCCACCGAGTTCGTTGACAGCTGCCTGGACCTGATTGGCCCGCTGGAGGTTGGCGAAGGAACCAGGGAGCAGCTGATAAACCTGGCCGAACGGGACGGAGCTCTAAGCTGGGACAGCGAAACTGCGGAAGCTGCCTCGGCCCGCAGAATTGGGGACATGCTGGCCCTTATCGTATCGTCCAGAGAGTACCAGTTCGCCTAAGACGCCCCGACGACCGGAACGGTCCAGGGCGGGCCGCCAACGCGACTATGGGAGGCCGTTATGCTGACGACTTATGTTCGTGACCGGGTGTACAACTACGGGTTCGCAGTGGGCTCCGGCCGGGGCGGCGGAAGGAACTTCCTTCGCCCCACGGACTTCGCCCTGGGTTCCGAGGGCGCCATTTACGTGATTAGCAAGGGTTTCGAGTTCCTTCCTCTCCAGGGTCTGACCAAGTGCACCATGGACCATCGCTTCCTCTGGGACGACCGCGGCACCGACTTTGGGGAAGGACAATGCCCGATGCCCGCTTCCATCGCCGTGGACAGCCAGGAAACGATTTACGTTTGCGACGACTACACCAACCGCATCTTCAAATGGGACACCGACGGCAACTACCTGGGAAGCTGGGACCCTGCTCCCTCGGTGGAAGGGACCCCACAAGACAACGTGATCCCCATCCCTAACACCCAGGGAATTGCCTTCAACTACTATTTGAGGAAAGTGGACCCCGCCAGGGGATCGGGCGACGGTGAGCTCAACGGCCCATCGGGTCTCGTGTTCGACAAGGAAGACAATCTATACATAGTGGACAGCCGCAACCACCGGGTGCAGGTGTTCACCAAGGACGGCAAGTTCCTGCACAAGTGGGGGGCCTACGGCACCGGAGAGGGCCAGTTCAACCTGCCCTGGGGCATTGCCCTGGACAATGCCGGCGACGTATACGTGGCCGACTGGAAGAACGACCGTGTTCAGAAGTTCGCCCCCGACGGCAAGTTCCTGGCCTCCTTCGGCAAGCCGGGCGAGGAAGAAGGGGAACTCAGCCGGCCGGCGGGTGTTGCGATCGACAGGGACGGCGACGTGTACGTGGCCGAGTGGGGCGCCAACCGCCTAACGGTATTCGACTCCGAGGGAGAATATCTCACCGCCTTCCACGGGGACGCCGAAGACCTCTCCCCCGCCAATCTGGACCGGGTGAACGCCAACCCCGACTACGTGAAGGCCCGAAAGCGCGCTGACCGCTCGATAGAGTGGAAACTCTGGATGCCGGTTGCAGTGAACGTGGACGCCGAGGGGAACATCATCATTCTAGAGAACCGCACCGGCAGGATGCAGGTATACATCAAAGAGCAGGGCTGGGTTGACCCCCAGTACAACCTCTAACGGCGTTGTTTCAAAGACACAATGAATAGAGAGTCCGATAAGATTGACTCTTGTTGGAAACATGGAGTAATATCTGCCCGTTCCTATATCGGGAAAGAAACGATGCGGCTAAAATTTCAATCGGCTGCATCTGAAGCGAGGAGGCGCTCACCATGCCTATCTTGAAGCTCATTAGGTCTAAATGGATACTGACCGTGCCGCTGTTGTTGGTCCTCGCGGTAGCGATGGCTTGTGGCGGCGGAGACGCGGTCACTCCGACAACGGCGCCGACAACGGCGCCAACACCCACGCCGCAACCCACGCCGACTCCGGTTGATTTCGGCGCTCTGACTCAAGAGATACGGGGCATTGTGGACCAAGGGATTCAAGGGATAGAGGGGTTGTCCGCCGCCGACGTAGAGGGGATCGTTAACTCGGCAATCGCCGCTATCCCTGAGGGACTGTCCTCAGCCGAAGTGCAGACCATAGTCGCCTCGGCAATTGCGGCCATTCCTGAGGGGCTGTCCGCGGCGGAAGTGCAGACCATAGTCGCCACGGCGATTTCCGCTATCCCTGAGGGACTGTCCGCCGAACAAGTGCAGGCCATTGTGGCCCAAGCCATCTCCGAGATTCCCGAGGGGCTGACCGTTACGCAGATGGAACAGGCAATCAGGAGCGCCGTCGATCAAGGCGTGCAACAAGCGGTCTCTGAGGCTGTGGCCCAGATTCCCCCAACCGCAACTCCGTTGCCAGAGTCGCTGATGATGGGCATTCTGCCCAACCAGGGCATCCTGCCTCTTCACGCGTTCACCGCGCCCCGCTTGGACATGCCCCACCTTAACGGCATTGTGACCGTCGCACACTCGGCTCCATCGTACAACTCCCTCACTGAAATCAACCCCGAGACAGCCGTGCGCAACGTGGTCCGTTGCGACTTGTGCGAAAGCTGGAGCGTGGCCGATGACGGAGTGACCTATACTTTCAATCTCCACGAGGGAGCCGTGTGGCACGACGGAGAGCCGGTCACCGCCGAGGACGTAGTTCTGAGCCTAGAACTCATCAATCAGCCCGACAGGCTCGAAGGCTACGATGTTCTTAAGGACTACGTCAACGGCCGCAGGCACGACCGGAACGTCCTATGGTTGTACTACGACAGCTCAAGGGCTCTTGACGACCACACTGTTGAAGTGACAATCCAGCGCCCGACCCCGGCCTTCCTTCAAGCCCTGTCATGGGACTACTTCCCCATGTATCCCGAACATGAGCTGAAACAGGGCATTCTTCCCAGCTATTCGGACGCCTCGACCCTGATAGGGTCAGGGCCCTTCAAGCTCGTTCAGTACGAAAAAGACGTGCTCTCCGAACAGGAGAGGAACACGGACTACTTCAAAGAAGGAAAACCCTATTTTGACGGATTGATCCACCATGTCGTCAAGGGCAAGAACAGGGTGGTTGCGGCCTACACGACGGGACAGGTGCTGATGCCCAACTCCGTCGTCAACCAACTGAGTCCCAGAGACGCCATTGAACTTGAAGACCAGCTCAGAGGACAGTCAACCTTCCACTGGACGGAGGGGTATCCCGCAGCCTGGGGCGTAATGTTGAACGTCGAGAGGGCGCCTTTCGACAACCCCGACGTCAGGCAGGCAGTGGGTCTCGCTTTGCATCGGCAGCCAATAGTAGAGACCTTCGGCGGGGTCAACCCGATAGGGACGCCCCTGCCCACGGGCTTCTCATGGAGCTACACCTTGGAGGAAGGCCTCCAGATGCGGGGCATACGCGAGGACTCCCCAGGCGTGAAGTCCGCCGAGGACATCGCCGAGGCGCAAAGACTTACTGTGGAGGCCGGCGCCGGACCGGGCACCAAACTTACACTCCTATGCGGGCTGACGTCTGAGGTTTGCGACCTCGCCGTGCTGGTCAAAGAGCAACTTGGCGAAACGCTGGGCTGGGACATCACCATCAACCAGCAAGAGAACAGGGTATCCTCAGAGGCTCGCGAAACCAGAAACTACCAATTTTCCATCGCCTCCGGCGGTGTGCTGAACTACGACCCTGACGGCGCCGCCCTCTTCTTCCGGAAAGGGACTGGACGCTACTACGTGCAATCTGGTCATGAAGACGCCGAGTTAGAGCGGATATGGGAGGGAGTCACTACGGAAACTGACCCGGCGGTCAGGAAGGCTTTGATACTAGAGGCCAACAACGCCATCATCGACAGAGGCGCTCTTCACATAATTTATTACCAGGTGTTCACGTGGATAGTGGACAACAGGATCCAAAACTTCAACCTTGCGCCTGCGTTCCTGACCCACATGAAGCACGAGCACTTGTGGTGTGACCCCCGGTGCACCTAAGCCGGGAAGGTGAGAAGGTTTTCTAGCGCGCGCAAGACCTGACACATAACCGAGAAAGCGGAGTCGCCCCCACGGCGGCGCAACGTAGCGCCAACACGCCGTGGGGGCGATGGAAATCATCGGTGAACGGCGCCTTCGCCCAGAGAGGTCTCCGGACTGAGCGCCAGCTTAGGCCAATATAACCAGAACGAGACCGGATATTGAGGTAGGGACCAGATGCGAGGCTACATAGCGAAAAGGCTCCTCCTCTTCATCCCGACCATTATTTTGGTCACGGCCTTAGTGTTCCTTTTGCTGCGTATCATTCCAGGGGACCCGGCCAGGTTGCTGCTGTCCGGAGAAGAGGGGCTCCAGGAATATACCCAAGAGGCCTTGGCCGCTAAACGGGCGGAACTGGGCACTGACCGACCCTTGATCGAGCAATACGGAAGATGGATGTGGGGTCTAGTCCGTTTGGACTTCGGTGAGTCCATCTACTACTCCGAGCCGGTCTGGAATGACATCAAGGTCAGGTTCCCCATCAACGTTGAACTAACCGTCCTAGCATTGCTGATGTCGTTTGCCGTGGCCATCCCACTGGGAGTTGTGTCTGCCTTGAACCAGGACCGGCCCATAGACTATGTGAGCAGAGTCATCACCATAGTCGGCATCGCCTTGCCCAACTTCTGGGTGGCCATCATGCTGCTCTACATTCTGTCCGTCTATTTCGATTGGCTCCCTCCACTGGCTTATGTCGATTTCCAGGACGGACCGTGGGAAAATCTGCAGCAGATGTTTTTCCCGGCTCTGGCCCTGGCCGCGTCCCACACGGCCTTCGTAGCCAGGATCACCCGTTCAGCAACCCTGGAGGTGTTTCGGGAGGACTATATCCGTACGGCCCGCTCCAAAGGGCTTGCCGAGACAGTCGTTGTCACCCGACACGCTCTCAAGAACGCGATGTTGCCTGTAATAACGGTCCTGGCATATGAGTTCGGGAGGCTCATGGGGGGCACCGTAGTAATCGAGACCGTTTTTGGCATACCCGGTCTCGGGTCTCTGCTCATCACTTCCATCACCAACCGAGACTACCCCGCCATTCAAGGAATTGTGGTGGTGATAACAGTTTTGGTGCTTGTGCTCAACGTTGTCACCGACCTAGTATACGCTTGGCTGAATCCCAGAATTAGATACGCTTAACCCAAGTCAAGCTGCGAGAGAGAAATGAGCGAAGAGAGAGGAACTCCTGCAGTTACCTTCGCCGAAGGGGAGCTGGCCGGCCTCCGGCCTAAGCCGACCATCTGGTGGCACATCGCCTTGTTCTACAGGAAAAGACCTCTAGGGGCGTTCGGGGCCACGGTCGCTCTCTTGCTGATTGTAGTCGCCATTTTCGCCCCATTGATCAAGACCCAAAGCGAGTACAAGTCTAACTTCGAAAGAGTCTATGCTGAACCAAGCAAGGATATGTTGTTCGGGGGAGACCATCTCGGCAGAGACGTATTCAGCAGAATCATCGTCGGTTCCCGGATTTCCCTGAAGGTGGGCCTTATCAGCGCTTTCGTTGGGTCACTCATTGGCCTCATCATTGGGGTCGCCAGCGCCTATTTTGGCGGGTTGACCGACTTGTTGGTCCAGAGGCTTATTGACGCGATGATAGCCTTCCCGGGGCTGGTGTTGGCCATAGCCATTGTGGCTAGCCTTGGGGCGTCCATCAACAACGTGATAGCCGCCTTATGTATTTTGTTCATTCCCAGCACAGCTCGGCTGATCCGGTCTCAGACGCTTGCGGTCAAAGAGATGGACTATGTCCTCGCCGCGCGTTCCGTTGGAGCCGGAGACCTACGCATTATGTGGCGCCATATAGTCCCCCAGGTGACCGCCGTGCTCATCGTCGTCATCACTTTCCAGGTGGGAGTGGCCATTATAGCCGAGGCGGCGTTGAGCTTCCTGGGTCTGGGAGCAGGCCCTGAAGAGCCGTCATGGGGCGGCATGCTGCGAGGGGCCGCACAGACCGTGGTCGGAGTAGGGCCGTGGCTAGCCTTATTCCCTGGCGTGGCCATCGCTGTCGTCGTGTTCTCATGGAACGTGCTCGGCGACGCGCTCAGAGACGTGTTGGACCCAAGGCTGCGCGGAACTAGCTAAAGGCCGCCTGACCAAACCGTCCTTTCACAGCACACCCAAACGTCGGGCACAGTCCGACTCTTCCTTGTTGCCTACCAGCCCCTGTATTATTCTGGTGGAACAGCGCTGGCTTGACCGTCGGCGGACGACTCCTGTCTTGGAGGACTTGAGATAGACCCATCTACGGAGACGGAACAGACCCATGTAGGACAGGTGCGGATGTGCCCCATCTGCGGCCACGTCAACGCCGGCGCTGAAGTCCAAAGCTGCACCCATTGCTGGGCCCGTTTGGGGGAAGTGGCCCCGGTTGGATCTGAGGAAGGGGCCGTCCTGTCGCGGCTGTTTCACCGGAGAATTTTCCGGCAACGGCTGGTCAGATGGGCATTCTTGCTGGCAGCCGCAACGGGTTTCACTGTATGGGGCGTCCTCGTATTCTTCGAACTGGGCCCCCTCCCGCCGCCTCCTGTCTCCAACATCAACACCGACACCGGCCTCAATGCCTGGGCCGAGGTCAGGCACGACCCCCAGAACACGGCATTTAGTCCCGAACAGGCGCCCACACCCAACACGATACTCTGGACGTACCGCACATCATCCGCTCTCTCCGGAGCGCCGGCTGCGGCCGGAGGGGTAGTCTACCTCGCAGCCAACGACGGAACGATAGCGGCCCTGGACGGAAGAACGGGTGAGGCTGTGTGGGAATACCGCAGCGACTTGCCCGCCGGTTCGGGATCCACGCCAGCTGTGACCCGGGACCTCGTCATCGTTACGATGCGCGTCGGAGTGGTCATAGCCTTGGACAGGTACACCGGCGAACCTGTCTGGGAGACCGACCTCAGGCCCTACAGGGCGCCGTTGAGGGGCCCTCCGTCAGTGGTCAACGGCACCGTATACGTCGGCGCGGCAAACCACACACTGTACGCCCTGGATGCGACCAACGGCATCCTGAGATGGTCCTTCGAGACACGAGGTTGGGTCATTGACCCTGTAGCCTATGTCGACGACACCGTGTTGGTGGCCTCCAGAGACGGATTGCTCCACGTCCTGGACACCAACACAGGCAGGAAACGCTTCGTATACGACGGCGGCTTTAGTGTCTACGGCGGCGCCGCAGTGGAGGGCGATCTGGCCTACTTAGCGGCCTTTCCCAGCGCGATATACGCCATTGATCGCCACGCCATCACCTATCCCTTCCAACGGGCCTTCTGGGCTTGGCAGGTCCAGTTCTGGCATTGGGGCTTCATAGACGACTTCCCGGAGCAGAAAGGCTCAGTATGGATAACGGACGTGCGGGGCGACCTGACCGGCGCCCCGGCGGTGGCCCACGGAAACGTCTACTTTGCCGTGGAACAGGGCAGGGCGGCTGCGCTGAACGCCGCCACCGGAGAGACGGTGTGGATCGGAAACGTGGCCCGGGACATATCGACATCACTGACGGTGTCCGGAGACACGGTGTTGATGGGCACGGACGACGGAAGCGTTATAGGACTGGACGCCCACTCTGGCGAGACGCTGTGGGACTTCCCACTGGGCAGCCCCGTCACGGATAATCCCATAGCGGCCAGCGGTGTCATATACACCGTAGCTGAAAATGGTGTCCTATACGCTTTGACCGATGGGAATTAACCCACCAGAGGCGGTTCGCGACACCTGTCCCGGACGTCGAAGTCGCCTACCGCCGCGTCATACGGGCCGCAAGCCTCGCTGCCGCCCCACCGACGATAACCGCCGGCAATAGAACATACATCCACGTGGGAATTCCGCCTCCCTTGGCGTCCGTGGGAGGAGCCACTGCATCCGGGGTTTGGGCCCCGGATGAGTCTTCACGGGTGGGAACCGGAGTCGGCGTCGGAGATGGCGTTGCAGTCGGAACCGTCGTGCCAGTCGGAGACGGTGTTGGCCTGGGAACCGGCGTCGCTGTTGGGACCTGCATCGCCATCGGCGTCGGAGCGGCTGTAGGGATTGGCGACGCAGTGGGTATAGGAGTGGCCGTGGGGGACGCCGTCGGAGTAGGCGTCGGCTTGGGGGTGGGGGAAGGCGTCAGAGTCGGTGTTGCAATGGGCGCTGGCGTAGACGTGGGGTAAGGCGTAGGCTTGAGAGTCGGTGTCGGCGTGGGAACAGGCGTGGGTGTGGGAGGCGGCGGCTGGGCACGCTTGACTAAGACCGCTTCATCGCCGGCGATCTTGGCGGGACCGTGGCCGTCTGTGTAGTAGGCTACGGCGCGCACCAGATTGTTTAAGTCGCCGTGCATCGGCGTGTAGCTTGCCGACCCGGCCCTTAGGATGTCTGTCCAGGTGTTTCCCCCATCCCTAGAGACCTCCCATTGCCATCTAACGTCGGATACTCCACCGTCGGAGTCCCTCAAAGTTGCAGTGATCGCGCCCTGGGGAGAGGTTTCGTCTACGGTGAGGCTAGTGAACCCCTCCTCGTCCACATTGTTTACTTCTATGGTGACCTCGATTCGGGCAGTCCCTCGGCGTTTATCCCTCGCAATGACCCGGACCGAATAGGCAGCCTTCTTCTCGAAATCCAACGATTCTACAGCGACGATCTGCCCAGACTTGTCGTCTATTCGGAAGGACACGAGGTCAACTCCCGCAAGGATGTAGGTCACCTCATCATCTGGGTCGCTGTCCCGAGCTTCCACAGGTTGACCGACGTTGGCGCCTGGAGGCAAATTTTCATCAATCCGGCGGAAGGGGGGCTGGCCGTCCACGAAGCGAGGAGCCGTATTGACTCCGCTGACGGTGACGGGGCCGCCACCTCCCCCGCTTGTAGAGGGCCCGGCGACCCTGGAAGTAGGAGAGTCGTCGTCTTCGATGGTCACGATCGCCTTGTTCAATAAGTTGTCTACAGTAAGCCTGGTGTCCCTCATATCCGGGATAAGGGTCAGGGATACGGAGCCGTCCACCGAGTCAGCGTCTTGGTTCGCTCGAAGAATGAAAGATGCGACGCTCGCCCCCCTGTCAATAGGCAGGCGGCCGTTGTCGAGGCCGGATAGAGTTACGCCCCTTCCGCTGACGGCGATCGAAACCCACGCGTTCCGGTCGGCGACGGGGATCGCGGTTACGAATATCGATGTCTTGTCCCCCTCGGCGACTGTGTAGCTGGGGGAGGAGAAGCCTAATGTAAGTTCCGTGGAGTCGGTCATGCCGCCGGCGCTGGCCCAGTCGCTTTCTCCCTCATGATTGACGGCCCGTACTTCGATCTCGTAGGCGGTGTTCGAAGACAGATCTCTTATGAAGGTCATCGTCCCCTGCTCTATCACTGGATTAACGTTCCGGTCGGTAGCCCCTTGCGCCCGATAGCCCACCAGGTAGCCCGTTATCTCCGGGACGCCGTCCGGCATGGACGGTGCCATCCATTCGACCTTCAACGTCGTGTGGCCGTCGGCAGCGGCTGGCGCCGCCGTAAGAGAGTCCGGCGCTGGCGGCGGTTCATCCATGTCGAATATATTGACAGTCACGTCGATGGAGACCTCCTGATTCGCCGAGTCCTTGGCCGTAACAGTGATCGCATAGCTGGCCTTGCCCTCATAGTCCAAATTTGCGTCAGTCCCCACTTCAATGAGACCGGAGTTGTCTATATTGAACTTGTCCGAACCTTCGCCGGATAAGTGATAGGTCAACGTATCGCCTGAATCTGTAGCCTCGATCACTCCCACAGACTGGCCGGCGCCGGAGTTCTCGGCGACAGACAACTCCGTGAGTGTGTCTGAGCCAAAGACTGGCGGCGGATTGCCTCCTATGGACACCACGGCGCTGGCAGGGGCGCCCAAGGTCACCCTCTCAGCTTCTGCTGGAAGGCTCAATTTGAGGGTCACGGAACCCGTATCGCTTTGGAATTCCACCGGCACCGTGACTAGGCCTGTCGTGCGGCGTATCACGGCTTGTCCGCTAGGGTGGCGCGGAAGTACGGCTCCTTCCCCCACCACTTCAATATTTACCTTCACCGTCCTGTCAGCCTTGGGATTGACTGTCACCTTGGTTGCAACCGTTCTGGAACCCGCCGACTCGATGTATGAATCTGAGCCAAAGACCACAACCAGTTCCGTCATGTCAGTTGTGCCGTCGCTCAGGCTCCAGACACTCTCTCCCTCGTCATTCACGGACCGCACCCACACCTCGTAGACCGTATTGGATAATAGGTTGTCGATGGTGGTTTGGGTGACAGTTTCAGCCTTGGTTTGCGTGTTCCAGTCAGTCTCGCCCTGTTCCCGGTACTGAAGCTCGTATCCAGTGATTGGAGGCACGTCGGAAGGGACCACTTGCGCCGTCCAGCTTACGTCCAAGGTGGAGGTCGGGTTGTCGGCGTTCGTCTTAATAGACATGGGAGCAACCGGCGGCGGCGGTTCGTCCACGTCTACCATTCTGATGGCGACGTTTACGGCGACCGACTGGTCCGCCGGGTCCGTGGCCGTCACGGTTACCATATAGCTGGCCTTGCCCTCATAGTCCAAATTTGCGTCGGCCCCCACCGCTATAAGACCGGAGTTGTCTATACTGAACTTGCCCGAACCTGTGCCCGACAGCTCGTAGGTCAACGTATCGCCAGGGTCCGTAGCTTGAACCGTTCCTACAGCCTGACCTACGCTGGAGTTCTCTCTCACCGACAACTCAGTTGGGGTGCCTGGGCCAAAGACGGGCGGCCGATTGTCTCCTATGGACACTACCGCGGTGGACGGAGAGCCCAAGGTCACCTTCTCCACTTCTGCTGGCAGGCTCATCGTAAGGGTCACGGAACCGGTATCGTTTTGGAATTCGACGGGAACCGTGACTAAACCCGCCCTACGGCGTATCACGGCCTGGCCATTAGGGTGGCGCGACAATACGGCCCCTTCACCTACTATCTCAATGTTTATCCTCACTGTCCTGTCAGCCTTGGGACTGACTGTCACCTTGGTTGCAACTGTCCGAGCGCCCGGCGGCTCGGTGTATGTATCGGAGCCGAAGGCCACTACCAGATCCACCATGTCAGTTGTGCCGTCGCTCAGGCTCCAGACACTCTCACCCTCGTCATTCATGGACCGCACCCACACCTCGTAGACCGTATTGGACAATAGGTTGGCGATGGTGGTTTGGGTGACGGTTTCAGCCATGGTGTGCGTGTTCCAGTCAACCTCGCCCTGTTCCCGGTACTGAAACTCGTATCCAGTGATTGGGGGCACGTCGGAAGGGACCACCGGCGCCGTCCAGCTTACGTCCAAGGTGGAGGTCGGGTTGTCGGCGTTCCTCTTAATAGACATGGGAGCAACCGGCGGCGACGGTTCGTCCACGTCTACCATTCTGATGGCGACGTTTACTGCGACCGACTGGTCCGCCGAGTCCGTGGCCGTCACGGTTATCGTGTGGGTGGGCTGGGATTCGTAGTCCAATACGGCGCCCGACTTCACAGTAATCCTTCCCGTGTCGTCCACCTCGAACTTGTCCGAGCCTTCGCCCGACAGCCGGTAGCTCAGCGTGTCGCCGGGGTCGGAAGCCGCCACCACGCCAACGGCATCGCCTGCGCCGGAGTTCTCTGGGACCAACAATTCTACGGGGGTGTTCGGGGCAAAGATGGGTGGAGGGTTGCCGACCGTAATGACAGCGCTGGACGGATTGCCGAGGGCGACATTCGCCGTATCTGCCGGGAGACTCAACGTCAGGGTCACGGAATCCGAGTCGTCCTGGAATTGGATAGCCACCTCGACGGAGGTCTCTCCGCAGGCGATAGTAACCGAACCGTCCGGGTGGTTGGGGAGCGTCGCACCGGAGCCTGCCACTGCAATATTTACTGTAACTTCCCGGTCAGGCGCCGGGGCCGCCGTCACCGTGGCGTAAACGGTTCTTGTCCCCTCATTCTCCGCGTATGAAGCGGAGCTGAAGGCTACGATCAGTTCCAAAGCTCCCTCGGTACTGTCGTTTTGAAGCGTATGCTGCTCTTTTACAGATTGGAGGGACGCCGTCGGTGTGCCGTAGAATTGGGCAAATATCAACAACAGTCCGACAAACAGGGCCAGCATCGGAGCTGTGGCGTGATAATTTCTTAACATAGAATAGTTCTTTTTAATGTACTAATTGATGGCTCATAGTATCTCATATAGCTCACCGGATTGGGGCCGCTGCCGACGGGCCATTATCGAAACAAATGAATCTGATAGCTCCGATTCCGCGTTTCAGAGATAATGTTTACGGCTCAATTTATTCGATTGACGGCTAAACTACGCCTGTGATAACGTACCCACTAACATCCGGGTGTGGCCTTAGAGTTCCGGCAGCCCCTAAGCGACGGGACGCATATGAAACGACGGTGGAGGGCTATAGAATGGCAGACCAAGAAATAGCCCTGATGGCCCATCTGATGCGTAGGGCTGGCTTTGGCGCTTCCCGCGACGAATTGGAGATGCGGGCGGCGAAAGGGTACGAAGAGACCGTCGAGGAGTTGCTCGAACCGGAGAAGCACGGCGTTCCGGCCATGGACCCCAAGCTGTTGTTCCGCACCTATCTCTACCTGGAGAGCGGCATAGGCCCGCCGAGCGCCACCACCCGCCACGTCTACTACCTCATCAACAACCCAAGGCCGTTGGAAGAGAAGATGGCTCTCTTCTGGCACATGGTGTTCGCCACCGGCAACGCCAAGATAGACAACCCCTTGGAACTAGGGCGACAGTTGGACATGTTCCGGCAATCCGGTCTGGGAGACTACCGGGAATTGTTGGTTGATCTGGCCAAGAACCCCGCGATGATATTCTGGCTGGACAACAACTACAACCACAAAGACCAGCCCAACGAGAACTGGGGTCGAGAACTGTTGGAACTCTTCTCCATGGGCCAGGGCAACTACACAGAAGAGGACGTATTCGAATGCGCCAGGGCCTTCACCGGCTGGACTCTCGAACCCAAGCCGCCCAGCGGCATGGGGCGTTGGACGTGGAACTTCCAGTACCTCGCCAATGACCATGACGACGAAGAGAAGAGCTTCCTTGGACACACCGGACGGTTCAACGGGGAAGACGTAATAGACATCATAGTGCGTCAGCCAGCCACGGCGCGGTTCATCGCCAGACACCTCTATAACTTCTTCGTGGCCGACGAAGAGCAAGTGCCGTCATGGCTGCACGTTCCGCCCAAGGACCCGGTGGCCATAAACCTGATCGGGGACGCCTTCACATCTTCCGGCTACGACATTCGGTCAACCCTGAGGATGCTGTTCAACTCCGACTTCTTCAAGGAAGCGCTGTTCCAGAGGATGAAAAGTCCGGCCGAGGTAGTGGCCGGCACAATGAGGATGGTCGGGGACTTCATCTACCCCAGGCCAGGCCTGGAACCTCTGGGCATGGAATGTTCGTACATGGGCCAGTTCTTGTGCGACCCGCCCAGTGTGGAAGGCTGGAAATACGGGGCCGAGTGGATAGACAGCGGCTCACTTGTCCGCCGCATCAACTTCTGCGCCGACGCCGTATCCAACATCCACTACCCAGGGATTCAATTACTCGTCAACAGAGTCCAGGCAATGGGGAACCTGCCTCCTGAGGAATTCGTGGACCTTTGCCTTGACCTCATAGGACCATTGGACGTGATGGAGGCGACGAGGCTAGAGCTAATAGCGATGGCTGAGCGGAGTGGCGACGTTCGGTGGGATGATGAGGAAACGACCTCCGTCTCGGCACAGCGGGTGGGAGACATGTTCGGTCTCATCGCGTCAACCAGGGAGTATCAGTTCGCCTGACGGCGTATGGGCTTAATAGGCCCATTGTGTGACAGTGTTCAAGGGCGCGGTTTCCGCGTAATTCGAACGGCCGCTAGGTCCGCGATAGGGGGGAGTCATGCTGACTGCATACGTTCAAGGCCGTATCTTCAACTACGACTATTGCGTCGGAGGCATAGCCCTGTCGGGGGCGGGATGGTTCTTTCCATCGGACTTTGCCGTTGGCCCCAACAGGTCGCTGTACGTGCTCAGCAAGGGGTATGAGTTCCTGCCCACACAGGGAATCACCAAGTGTACGTTGGACTCGGAGTACGTCTGGGAATGCCGAGGCGGGGACTATCTGGAAGGGAGGGGGCCGTTCCCCAGTTCCATCGCCCTTGACAGCGACGAAAACGTGTACGTCTCCGACGAGTTCAAGAACCGGATATACATCTTCGACAAAGACGGGAACCCCGTGGGCGACTGGGGCTCGGACGGCTCCACCAACGGCAAGTCCACCGGCATCACTCTGCCCGCCCCGAACACGGTGGGGGCCGGCGTCGCTTTCGACCTGTACTTGAAGAAGGTGGGGGCCAGAGACTCTTCCAAAGACGGCGAACTGAACGGCCCGATGGGCCTTACTATCGACGGCGACGATAATCTATACATAGCCGACAGCTACAACCACCGCATCCAAGTGTTCACTAGAGACGGGACTTTCCTGCGAAAATGGGGAAGCTACGGATGCGGAGAGGGAGAGCTCAACCTTCCTTGGGGCATGGCCGTGGACGCCGAGGGCTGCGTATACGTAGCCGACTGGGGCAACTCCAGGGTGCAGAAGTTCTCCCCGGACGGCGACTTCCTGGCCGTTTTCGGGGCGCAGGGGTCGGGAGAGGGCGAGTTGAACAGCCCTTCCAGTGTGGCCGTCGACAAAGACGGGGACGTGTACGTATGCGATTGGGGAGCAAACCGCGTAAACATCTACGAACCCGACGGGGAATACTTGATGCACTTCACGGGGGACGCAGACCGGCTCTCTCAATGGACTCAGAACAAGGTGGACGCAAACGTCAACCAGCAAAGGGCACGAAAGAGGGCGGACCTGTCCAGGGAAAGGTATTTCAGGAGACCGGTCACCGTGCGCGTCGACAACGAGGGCAGGATTATGACGCTGGAGGCGGTGGCCTGCCGCATCCAGGTGTACGTAAAAGAACAGGACTGGGTGGAGCCTCAATTCAACCTGTAGCTCCGGCCTATCCCCATAATCTCCAGGCGTTCGTGGGCCGACCTGTGACTCCGCCGTTCCCTCATACGCTAAAATGTCAGGCGGAGCCGTTTGGACCGGCTCCTACGCAGCCCGCCCAATGGGAACATGACCTCTGGGCGGGAAGTCCGGCAAAGGCTGCCGTGAACCTAAACCTCCTCAGTTGGAGGAAAATGGAAACGAGAAGATTGTGATGCAAGCGCTTGGCGGCGCCAGGGTACTCGACCTGTCAATCGACGTGGCCGGGGCCTACTGCGGGAAGCTCCTGGCCGATTACGGCGCCGAGGTGATCAAGGTCGAAAGCCCCGGACGCGGCGATCCCTTGCGTGCCGTCGATCCCGCTGATGACTCCTCCTACTCGGAGAAAAGCCCCCTCTTCCTTCATCTCAACGCCAACAAGCAAGGGATAACGCTGGATATCGAATGCGCCACCGGGCAGGAAGTGTTCAAAGAGTTGGTCCAAGTGTCCGACGTCGTCATCGAGAGCTTCAGCCCAGGGCGGTTGCCTGAACTGGGGTTGGACTACCAGACCCTGGCCAGCACAAGGGAGTCCCTGGTGATGACCTCCATCAGTCCTTTCGGCCCGGACGGCCCGTACAGGGACTACAAGTCGGCGGACATTGTGGACTCTGCTATGGGCGGCTGGACGTACGCCCACGGAGACCGGGACCGGGAGCCTCTGCAACCGGGGGGACCGTACACCGGGTATGTAACCGGCATTATAGCCAGCATTGGGACCTTGATGGCCGTCTTTGGAGCCAGGAACACCGGCCTGGGCCAGCAAGTGTGGATTTCGGGCATGGAGTCCGCGTTGACCACCATCATATACGACTGGGTGAGGCTCTCCTACACCGGAGAGCCGCGCCTGAGGCATGGCCACCGTTTTGGCCAGGGGTCCACAGGCACCGCCGGAACGTCGATTCAACCAAGCGGCGACGGCTATTTCCTGCTGCTGGGCGGGCCGCATCGGGAGGGCCTCGGAGCGCTTCTAGACGCACCAGAGCTTTCCGACGACCCCCAGTTCAAGTCGGGGGAGAGCTGGGTGGCAAACAGCGACGGAATAGAGGCGCTGCTCAGGCCCATGTTTGAAAAGTTCACCACCGATGAGTTGTTCCATCGCGGGCAGTTGCTGAGGCTTCCGCTGGCTCCCGTGGCCAAACCGGAAGACCTCGTAAACTCACCCCATCTTCACGAGAGGGGCTATTTCATTCCGGTGGAACACCCTGTGGCCGGCAGCCTGCTGCACACAGGGCCTGTCTACCGGATGTCAGGGACGCCGTATTCCATGAATCGAGCGGCCCCTACGTTGGGCCAGGACAACGACGCCATATACGGGGGGCTTCTGGGGCTGGACCGGAAGTCCATACGTTCTCTGCGTTCTTTGGGCGTAATCTGAGGAGGGAGCAATGGGGCCAATCCTATCGGGAGTTCGGGTAATCGACCTGACCATGGGGTACGCGGGGCCGCTGGCCACGAGTCTGCTTGCAGCCATGGGGGCCGAGATAGTCAAAATCGAGTCTCTTCAGGTGCCGGACTGGTGGCGTGGGAGGCATGGTTGGACCGGTCCAGAAGACATGGGATACGAGCAGTCCTTCCAGTACAACTCGGTGAACCGCAACAAGCTGGGCATTACGCTGAACCTCCGACACCCGTACGGTGTCGAAGCGTTCAAGCGGCTGGCGGCCATCAGCGACGTGGTCATCGAGAACTACAGCCCGCGGGTCATGGCCAACTTCGGGTTGGGTTACGACACTCTCCGGGAACTGCGTCCGGACATTGTCATGGTTTCCATGCCGGCCTTCGGGAGGGACGGTCCGTGGAAGGACTACATCGGGTTCGGCCAGACGATGGAAGCCGCCTCGGGCCTGACCCACTTCAACGGTTATGAAGGCGGCCAACCGCTGCTTCTGCCCAACGGCGCCGACCCCTTCGTCGGTCTGAACGGGGCCAACGCAGTGATGCTCGGCCTCATACACCGGACTGAAACCGGCTCAGGCCAGTTTGTGGAAGTCGCCCACATGGAAGCGGTGACTCCTTTCGTCGGAGAGCGACTCCTGAGTTGGCAGATGGGGAACAAGGGCCCCGTGAGCCGCAAGGGGAACCGCAGCGACTGGATGGCGCCTCATGGATGCTATCGGGCGAAAGGGGAAGACCAGTGGGTGGCCATAGCCGTGGCTTCCGATGAGGAATGGCAGCGGTTTTGCGACTTAACCGGGGACCCGGCTTTCAAAACGGACGAACGCTTCCGCACCGCTCGCGGCAGGCTGGCTCACAAAAAGGAACTGGACGCTCTGATAGAGGTGTGGACCCAAGAGCGGGACCGGGACGAGCTGGTTTCGTCGCTACAAGGAGTCGGCGTCGCGGCGGGCATGGCTCTGTCCGACAAGGATCTGACCAAGGACCCCCACCTGCGCGAGACCGGGTATTTTCACTCGCTCGAACGGCGCTACGCCGGAGTCCACGAGTATCCCCGCGCCCCAATAAGGTTGAGCCGCTCCCCGCAACAGGAGCCGACAGCGGCCCCCACCCTGGGCCAATACAACGAGTATGTGCTGAGCGACATCCTGGGTTTCACCAAAGACGAACTACAGGAAATGAGAACTGACAAGGTCATCGGAGAGCGGCTGAGCGACGCCTAGAGGGGATTCCCCACGATAGTCAAAGGGATGACCGGCGTTCTTAACTTTGACCCAACCGAGGTGGCGAATGGTGGACATGGAGATGAGTGGAAAGACGGCTATCGTTGGACTGGGCATGACCGAGATGACCCGCCGCTACACCAAACCCGCGTCGGAACTTGCCATGGACGCCGTAGTGTCCGCCGTGGAAGACGCCGGGCTGAAAAAAGGAGACATTGACGGTCTGCTGACCATCGCCGGAATCTCTGGGGGCTTAGAGTTGGACTTCCACGTGGGCCTAGGGCTTCGCGACCTGCGGTTGCGGGCCCACATGAACTCCAATACCGCAGGCTCCAACGCGGGGATGATGGTCCAATACGCCGCTCTAGCCATACAGGCCGGCATGGCCGACGTGGTTGGCATTGTGCTCGGCGACTCTCCCATCTCTTCAGGGGTAAGCGGGGGGCAAGCGTATGGGCGCCGGAGGCCGTTGACGGGCCAGACGGGCCTCAACGCAGCCTATGGCGTATTCGGGGCTCCGATGACTTATGCCCTTGCCGCCCAGCGACACATGGCTTTATACGGCACCACTCGGGACCATCTTGGCGCCATTGCCGTCTCCAACCGCCGGTGGGCCGCCATGACACCCCACGCCGTCTATAGAGACCCGTTGACCTTGGACGACTATCACAACAGCCGATGGATTGCCGAGCCGTTCCACATCCTCGACTGCTGCATGGTCAACAACGGCGCTGTGGCCGTCATCGTAACATCCGCTGACCGCGCCCGGGACTTGAAACAGCCTCCCGTCTACATCCTGGGGATGGGCCAGGGGTATCCCGGCAATCCTCGCCGCGCAGGCTATGAATCTGAAGTGAACACCGGTGCCGTTCTGTCCAAAGAGACGGCGTTCAGGATGGCTGGCATCAGGGTCGAAGACGTGGACCTTTGCGAGTTCTACGACTGTTTTACGTATGCGACTCTCGTGACGCTGGAAGATTACGGGTTCTGCGAGAAGGGACAGGGCGGGTTCTTTGCCGCAGAGGGCAGGCTCGGCCCCGGAGGCTCCTTGCCGACCAACACGGGAGGCGGGCATTTATCGGGCTTCTATTTGTGGGGCATGACTCCCATCTCGGAGGCCGTCATTCAGGCCCGAGGTCAAGCCGGAGAGCGTCAGGTCCCCAAGCATGACGTTGTTCTTGTCAGCAGCCAGGGCGGAACGCTCGACTATCATTCCTGTTTCGTCCTTGGCCCATCCCCTTTGGGCGGATAGCCCCGGGAACGGAGCAAGGAGGCTTATAGCGATGCCGGAAAAACCTATCCCCGAGGCCGATGAACTCTGGCAGCCCTTTTTCGACGGAGCGCGCAACGGGACGTTGATGGTCCAGCGTTGCCAGGCTTGCGAGTCCCATCTTGCTCCCGGGACTGCGCGTTGCACCGAGTGTTGGAGCGAGTCTCTGGCATGGGTGCAAGCTTCCGGCCAGGGGACGCTGTTTTCCTATTCGATTGTCCACCATATCGGCCATCCTGGCTTCCGCGATGAAGTCCCTTACGTCATCGCAGTGGTGGAGCTTGAGGAAGGCCCTAGGTTGAACACCAACATCCTCCGCGGCGACGACACGGAACTCAAAGTCGGAATCCCCGTGGAGGTGGTTTTCGAGGCTCTCAGCGAGGAAATCTCGATTCCCAAGTTTCGCCCGGCTGAATGACTCCGCCGGGTTCGCGGGGCCCTACACGGCTTTCCCTTACCTGCTGCCCCGCAACCGGGGGTCCCACATATCGCGCAACGCGTCCCCCAGCATGTTGAAGGCGAACACCACCAAGCCGATGGCTACCGACGGGAAGACTATCAAGGTGGGCGCCTCCCTGAGCAGGTGGTAGGTCTGCCGGCTCATCATCCCGCCCCAGGAGGGGTCTTCAGGCGGACCTCCCAGACCCAGGAAACTGAGGGAGCTTTCAATGATGATGGCGGCTCCCAGGGTGACGGAGGCCATGACCAGAATCAGCGAGAGGCAGTTGGGTAGCACGTGCCGGGCCACGATGCGCCAGTATCCCGCGCCCACTGCCCTGGCGGCGGTTACGTAGTCCATCGCAATGACGGAGAGGGTCTGCGATCGCACCGCTCTTGCGGTCGGAGGGATGATGGTGATGGATATGGCGATGATGACGTTCTCCAGGGAAGAGCCCGCCGTGGCAACGATGGCCATAGCCAGTATCAATGAAGGGAAGGCCATCAGAGCGTCGATAACCCGCTGGAGGCCCATGTCCACCCATGAACCCCTGGTGGCGCTGATGACGCCGATGGAGCTCCCGATTAGCACTCCGCATGTTGTGGACGCCAGGCTGACGTACAGCGAGATGCGTGCGCCGTATATCAGCCGGCTGAGAACGTCGCGGCCCAACTCATCGCTGCCTAGGACAAACCCGCTCTCACCCACTCCCGCGAAAATGGCCGATACATTGATTCCGTAGGGGTCGGACGGCGCAGTCAGCGGCGCGAAGACGGCAACCAGGACCAGCAGGATAATGACGACGGCCGCCACAGCCCCCATTGGCTGCAGGACAGCGAACCTCTTAGCCGCAAGCAGGAATGAGACCACAGAACCTGCCCTGGGCTGCCCTACGGCATCGATGGCATCTTCACCGGGAGCAATCACTTTCACAGTCCTCGCAAGGTTCCCATAAGGAGTGATCGTGCAACATGTCAGTATCGAATCCTGGGGTCCAGCACCCCATACAGCAGGTCCACTATCAGGTTGATGATCAATATCCCCCCAATCATCGTCATGACTATGCCCTGGACCATGGCGTAGTCCCTGTTCGAGATTGAATCGAGAAGAATCTTGCCAAGACCGGGCAGCCGGAAGATGCGTTCTATGATGACTGTGCCGCCCAACAGGACCGCGAACTGGAATCCTGCGAGGGTCAGCACCGGCAGCAGGGCGTTTCTCAGCCCGTGGCGGTAGACGACCACCCTATTCCTCAGACCTTTCGAGCGGGCTGTTCGGACGTAGTCTTCCCGGAGCACGTCCAGCATTCCCGAGCGGGTGATTCTGGCCATGTAGCCTATGCGGGTGAAGGAAAGGGCAAGCACCGGAAACGCCATCTGCTTGATGTTGAGCCATGGGTCATTCCATAGCTGCGCGTATCCCACGGGCGGCTGCCAGTCGAACAACACCACCTGGACGAAGATGATGAGGATGGCGAAGACGAACAGCGGTATCGTCACCCCCACGATGGCGACGGCCCTACCGATGTAATCAATCCACGTGTTCTGGTTGACGGCTGAGATTACACCGAGGGGAATGGCGAAAATTATGCTGATGATTATGCCCGTGACAGCCAACTCGGCGCTGACTGGCAAGCTGCGCACAATGTTGTCACTCACATCCGAGTCGTCATAGAACGATTTGCCCATGTCTCCGTAGAACAAACCCTGGACCCAGTCGAAATATTGGACGACGAGGGTACGGTCGGTGCCCATCTTCTTCCGGAGGACTTCGAGGTCTTCTTCGGTGTACACGGAGTTGCCGGTTGGGCCCGCCAGCCTGGCCGCAGCCGGGTCGCCCGGAACGACCCGCAGAATGAGAAAGGCTATGATGGACACAAGGATGACGCTGGGGATGAAAGCCAGCAGCCGTTTGAGTATGTATGTGTGCATCAGCCTTTCCTTGTGGTGCAGGCATCGAAGCTAGGGCGCGGCGATGGGAACTTCCGGCGCCTGGCTAAGAGAAGAAACGGGTGAATGGAGGCGGCTCTATTCACCCGTTTCTTAAGATGACCCTTTTTACAGTCTTGCTATTTTATTGGTCAATAAGCCAAAGCTGCTCGGCCTTGGTCTCCAGGTATCCGCTCTGGGTGGGCATCTGGCCCGCCACCTTTTCGGCATTGAAAAGGCGGGAGATCGTCCTCCACTCCTGCATCACCATGTAGGTGTCTTTGGTAAGAAGGATGTCCTCGATCTGCGCCACTATTGCGCGCCTCTGGACCTGGTCTATTGTCCGGCTCTGTTCTCTGATCAGAGCCGGCAGGTCTTCAGGCCCCTCGTATTCCCAATTGTGACTGTTGATAACCGAGTCCGGCAGGTAGAAGGAGTTGAGATAGTGGTCCGGGGTGACGATCCCAACGCCCAGCCCCTGGATAATCAGGTCGAAGGTCCCCTCCGCCCTTATCGCATCCATGGTGGCCCGGTCGAAGGTCGCCACCTCCAACTCGATGTTCAGGAACCGCTTTAACTGGTCTTGTATAGTGGCCCCCCTGAGAGCGTCACCGGCCGTAGACGTGATCTGGAAGGTGGTCTTGAAGCCGTCGGGGTAACCCGCTTCCGCCAAGAGTTCTTTAGCCCGGGCTACGTCCTGGTCATGGGGGACTCGGAAACCCGGCACCTCCAATATCTCCTCGCCTGTCAATCCCAGTGGATGCCCCGGAGGAACGGCGGGGCCGCCCAATACTCCTCTTCCCGCTTGGACTGCCTGATTCAACTCATGCCGGTCCAGCACCAGCATCATAGCCTGCCGTACAAGGATGTTGTCGAAAGGCGCCTTGGTGACGTTCATCTTGAGCATATTGGGGCAGCAGGGGAGCGCGTAGGCGATGAACTTGCCCTTGCCTCGCTCCACCAACGCTTGCAGCTGACCCTCGGTCATGTTGCCGCTGCTCTGCCAGTTGGTCTCCCAGACCCGATCCGTCTCCCAGGCGGCCTGGGCTGCGGTCGCGTCATCGATGGTGTGGTAGTCCATCCCGTCCAGGTAAGGCAGTTTCCGGCCGTCGGGGTCCGTCTTCCAGTAGTTGGGGTTCTTCTCGTACCGCCAGTTTTCCTGGTCCGTGACCGCTACAACCCTGAACGGCCCTGAGCCCATCAGGGTCTTCCACCCGTCTTTCCACTCGAAGCTCAACTCTCCGGCGGCAACTTTGGCGTCTATGTCCTCGTAATGGTGTTTCGGGACGATGACAAGCTGGTCGTTGGCCATGAACAGCAGGAAGTCGGCCCACTGGTCTGTCAAATAGAACCGTACAGTCGTCTGGTCGATCGCTTCCACCCGGTCCATGTGGGAGGCGATGCTGATCTTGTACTCGGTGGACGCATTGGGGTGATTGGGAGTCTTGCCCGCCATGCGGTCGAAGCTGAATACTACGTCCTCGGCGGTGACAGGAGAGCCGTCCCAGAATATGGCGTCGGGGTTCAGGTAGAAGGTCCAGACCTTTCCTTCATCGTCCGACTTTTCCCACCTGACGGCCAGGTCGCCTTTGATGTCGAACCTGTCAAAGGTCCAGGCGTTGAACTCCAGCAGTGCGTTGAACATGGGCCCCAACACGTTGGACAGGTACAGGAACTGGTTGTGGGGGTCCCAGTCGCTCCTCAGCCTGAACATGGGCTGGACTTGCATCACCCCGCCGTACTGGGGTTCGCCGAATTCCTCGATCTTGTATCCGACCGCCCCGTAGCCGGTTGTCCCTTCCGCTATCGCCCTGGGGGCTTCCACCGACGACGTGGCTGTAGGGGGAGCTGCGGCAACCGTTGGCGTCGCCGTAGGGGGAGCGACGGCGGTCGGCGGGATGTCCGTTGGGGCTGGAGACGTGGCGGTCGGCACGGCGGTCGGCGGCGACGTCGGGGTGGCGTCTTCTCCACAGGCGACCCCGACAAGGATTGCCATTGCAACCATCACACCGGCAGTCAAAAACCAATGCCGTTTAATCACGTTTTTCATTAGAGGAGCCCTCCTATGATTCACGTTGGGACCGGTGGTCTGGATATGACAGCTTGCTTCCACCGCATAGGCATGTTTCCTGGCTGTGCTTGCCTAAATGTAAACTTGGTCCCGGCTATGGCTGAGGCTATCGCAAGAAGCGGGTTACAACAGTGGTTACGGCGATTGCGATGGTGTATTTTGTAGCATAATGGGTTCGAGAGTGTCAAGTTGATTTAATTTGCTAAATCGACTACTGAAACACGACTTGATCACCGCACATCGTTCCCACCGATTATGTGTTCAGGAGCGCTCCCATCGCCGCACGTTCAGCGTATTGACAGCGATAACCCGCCCGCCAATAATGGCTGTCATCCCGCTTTTCCCGCCCTGGACCCCTCCCAGCTTTGACTGTTCCAGGTGTCCGGACCCCGCAACGATTTCAGTCCAAGGAGGCAGGACTATGCCTATTGATATGAGGGACCCGGAGTTGGAGCGAATCGTCTCCCCAGACCAGGAGCTTGAGTTGCTTGCCGACGGGTTCGGCCCTGAGGACGACCCGGCAAAAGATTCACGAGCCCACGGAATCTACCCCACGGCTGAAGGGCCGATATGGTGGAAGGAAGGAGGGTTCCTCCTTTTCAGCCACATGACTCACAACAGGAGACTGAAGTGGGCGCAGGGCGAGGGCGTGTCCGTGTACCACGAGCCGACAAACCACACCAATGGACAGACCAGGGACCCCCAGGGAAGAATCATCGCCTGCGAGTCGGGCGCCCGGAGGGTGGCGCGGCTGGAGCACGACGGCACGGTGACTGTCGTGGCCAACCGCTACAGGGGTACGCTGATAAACCGTCCCAATGACGTAACCGCCAAGTCCGACGGAAGCATCTACTTCACTGATCCCGGGGGGCCGAATCCCGAGTTCGAGCTGGACTTTTCTGGTGTGTACCGAGTGTCTCCTGACCTGGGGACCATCAACTTGTTGGTGCGGGACTTCCTGGCTCCGAATGGCATTGCCTTTTCACCGGATGAGGGCGTCCTGTACATTGACGATTCGCGGCACGGCCACGTACGGGCCATCGACGTCCAGGCCAACGGGATGCTCAACATGGCCACCGACAGGGTGCTGTGCGACACCAACGGGACCGGCCTTCCCGGCGTCGTGGACGGCATCAAGGTGGACATGGAGGGGAATGTATACGTGACCGGTCCGGGCGGAGTATGGATAGTAACCCCTTCCGGAAAGCACCTGGGAACAATCTTGACCGGTTCCGTGCAGACAACCAACTGTGCCTGGGGCGGCGACGACTGGAAGACCCTCTTTATAACGACACAGGACAGCCTCTTCCGCATCCAGACCAATATCCCCGGAGTCCCCTTGCCTCGGTAGCGTCCGCGGGAGTTTTCCAAAACCTCTTCCCCTTTGAGGGGGAAGATTAGATGGGGGTGAACGAGGGCTATGCGCAGACCACCCCCATCTCAACCCTCCCCTTCACAGAGGGAGGGTGCATTATAGCGGGGCCTGCTCCTTCTCCCCAGGCGGGAGAAGGTTGGGATGAGGGGGAGTCGTCCTTGCCGCATGGTAGACCCTTCAGTAGAATGGCTTCACGCTGGACGTTCTTATCTACGACGAAAAGGGGGCCGTGCAGATGGATTTTGGGCTGACGGACAAGAAGGCTCTGGTGACCGGCGGAAGCAGAGGAATCGGAAAGGCCATAGCCTGGGAACTTGCAAAGGAAGGCATGGACGTGGTCGTTTCCGCCCGCGGCGTCGAGGACTTGGAGAGGGCGGCTAAGGAGATAGGCGACGACACCGGCCGCAAGGTTCTCGCCATGCCCATGGACGCAACCAACCGGGAACAGGTGGACCGGGTGACGGCTGAAGCGGCGAGCGAGCTCGGAGGTCTGCACATCCTGGTGAACAGCGGCTCCCACCCCGGAGGGTCCGCCACCGCCATAGGCTACATCGACACCGTGGTGGACGAGGACCTGATATACGACTTCGACGTGAAGTTCGTCGGGGCGCTCAGGTGCTCCAGGGCGGCTATCCCCTTCATGAAGGAAGCGGGATGGGGCCGCATCATCAACATCAGCGGAGCCAACGCCAGGAACGGCGGCAACCTGAGCGGAGGGGCCAGAAACGCGTCGATGGTCCACATGACCAAGACCCTCGCCACCCAGGTGGGCAGGTTCGGCATCACAGTGAACTGCATCCACCCGGGCACGACCCGCACAGAAAGGACTCCGGGCTTGCTCGCCCAGCGGGGAGCGGAGCTTGGAATCTCAGCCGAGGAGATGGAGCAGCAGGACTTTACGCCCGGCTCTCCACGGGGCAACGCCATCTGCCGAATGGTCGACGGGTCGGAAATAGCCTACCTGACGGTGTTCCTGGCCTCCGACAAGTCCTGGGCCGTGACCGGCGAGGTCATTACCGCCACCGGAGGCGCCGGAAACGCCGTGTACTACTAGGCTGGATCATCACATACAGGGAACCTCGTAGGGGCGACCGGCCGAGCCTGTTTCAGATGTAGCGTTGTTTGTGTTTAACGGGAGGGAAGTCCGCTTGGTTGCACCGGCTGAGGTCGGAGCCCCAAGAGTTGTAGCAGGGCGCTGGCAGGGCCCATGACAGCCGGGTGCGCCGCCCTAAAGGTTGAGCATGCACCCTCGGCTACCCAACGGCTGGTACTGGCAGCTGTGGTGCGCCATAGCCTCCACAGAGTGCGCAGGTTGAAGGCTGTGGCCAGCAGGCTCCACTCAGCCGCCACGTTGGGCAAGCCGCGCAACAGGAACCTGTGGGCTTGCTGTTGCTCTTTGATCATCCCGAAGACCGGTTCGACCAGTTGCATTCTCTGTCTATAGGCGCCTTTGGCTTCTTCGGTGGACATCCGGGCCCGGTGACGGCGCAACGCAGCGTCGTGGGGACCGATCTCCAGCGCGCGCCCATGACGCTTGTCCTTGGTGCACACCCCGAAGGCAGGACAGGCCCGGCACACGGCCCCTGATGCCCGGTAGAGCCGCATTGCTGTGTTGCGAGTGCGCTTGATGCGGGTGAAGCGCAGACGCTGTCCTTGCGGACATATATAGCTGTCGGTCTCCTCGTCGTAGGTGAATCCGTCCTTGTGATACGGGTGTCCTAGCGTCCGACTCTGCGACTCAGGCATCACAACCTGCTGGTCTCTGAGCGCGCACTCCTGCAGATTGCTCCCTGAGTGATATCCTGCATCGGCCAACGTCATCTCAGACCTGATGCCCGTCGTCTCCTCTGCCTTCTGAAGCATTGGGGCCAGTTGGGAGTGGTCGTCGGGGTCATTGACCACCTCGACCGCAGTGATCAACATACCCCTCGCCCCTGCCTCGGTCTGCGTCGGAGAGACCATCGCCTGCGCGTTGTAGCAGGGCGATATCTCCTGGCGAGTCTTCATCATACGGGCGTCCTGATCGGTCAGGTTGATGTGTTTTTGTCCATCCCGATCGGCAAGTCTGCGCACCGTCTCACGCACCTGCTCACGCAAGACCTTGCGGTCGTGCAACGTCTCCGGCAGATGGCCGATAGCCGGCTCCTCCCCCGCCTCGTTCTGCCCTTCCAACTCGTCTATCGCCCCTTCCAACCGGTTCAACAGACGGCGCAACCCAGCGGCGTCGTAGGTGCGTCCCTTTGCCGCGTTGGCGCCTACCTTCGTTCCGTCAACCGCTTGCACCGCCATATCCACCAGGTCCATCTTGACCGCCGTCTGCACCGTGCGCTTCAGCAGCTTCCTCATACCATCCCGATGGGAACTGTAAAATCGCCACAACGTGACATGGTCCGGTCGCTGGCAGCCCGTCAGCCAAAGATACGGTATCTGGTCGCAGCACGCCGCCTCCAGCTTGCGGCTCGACCGCACACCGGTCATGAAGCCGTACAGCCACACCCCCAACAGCGCCCGAGGATGGTAGGCTGGCGCTCCCATCGGCTCCCCGTCTCTATCAACCCCGATCTCGCCCCAGCCCTCCCCGTCCAGAGCATCCACGAACTCAGCAACAAATCGAGCAGGATGACCGGCCTCGAGCATCTCGTCCAGGCTCGGCGGCAACATCCATATCTGCTCCCGGTTCATTGGGCGATGTGGCATCGCCACTCACCTCCATATCAACGTGTGGACCTTGCCTAGGATACCTTACTCCATACTGCCCATGACTTATGAAACAGGCTCCTCGTGGTCGCCCTTGGGGTTGTTCAGTCGGGGACCAGGGCAGCCACGAGGGCTGCCCCTACGAACGGAATGCGCTTTAAGAGAGGATTCGGGCCAGCCTGGTCACATAGCATTCCGATTATGCAAGAGTCTCCTCAGGGGGAAGAGGTTTTGCTGAGGCGACTTTGCGCTCCAGTAGCCTCTTTCTTATGAAGAGGAGCCCCGCCAGTCCCAGGCCTCCCAACAGAAACCCTCCAAAGACATCCGACGGCCAGTGGACTCCCAGATAGACCCTGGAAGCGCCGCAGGCCAGGATGAGCAGTGCCAGCGCCACTCTTATGAACAGCGTTTTCCTCGGGGACCCGGCGAAGGTCGGAGCCAGAACCAGGAGAAGGCCGAAGAACAGCATGGCATGGAGTGCGTGCCCGCTGGGGAAAGCCGGGTTGCCTGGTGTGTACTCCAGAATGGAGTACATGGGTCTCTCCCGCCCCACCAACTCCTTTACGGCCACGCCGAGCAATTCGACGATCAGGACCATGAATGTGACCAGAGCGTCCGTGCGCCTCTTCGCAACCACAAAGAGCAATATGGCGGCGAACACCGACGCCACTGCAACGATATAGTGGGAAGTGAACGATGAGACAAGCGCAGCCTTGTCCAAAGGGCCGCTTCGCAGCTCCTGGAACCCGGTGATGGCGGCGTTGTCGCCCGGGAAGCTCTCGTAGACGGCCGCTGCGGCGCACAGGGCCGCCGCTGCGGCAAGCACAGCCGCCAGCAATGCGCCCCTGGGGCCAGGTCGTATGTTTCGCATGGTTGTGAAGCCCAGACCAGGTACTATATACTACCCGACAGTCTTGGGAACCGGCTGACTCTCTTTCGCAGCTTCTTTACGTGTCTATTGCTTCCACTATCGCCATTGACGGCCCCGTAGCATCGGGAAAGACTACGATAGGGCGCATGCTGGCGCATCGTCTTGGCCACCGCTTCCTCGACACCGGCGTGATGTACAGGGCGGTCACCTATCTGGGCCTACGTGCGGGTGTCGCTCCCGACAACGAGCAGGGATGGACCAACGTCGCCCGCGAAACGACCCTTGATGCTGCTAGCTTGAACGACGGTGGCGTCTCCGCTGACGGAGAGCCGCTTGTCGCAGAGTTAAGGTCCGCTGAAGTGGACCAGGCCGTCTCCCATATCTCCAAAGTCCAGGGGGTGCGGGACGCTCTTGTGGAGCAGCAGCAGAGAATCGCCCAGGGCGGAGCCATTGTCATGGTGGGTAGGGACATTGGAACCGTTGTGCTGCCCGACGCCGACCTGAAGATATACCTCACGGCCACTCCCAGGGAAAGGGCCAGGCGTCGTCACCTGGAGATGCGGCGCAAGGTTGTGGGCCAGAGTCCAGTTCCAAGCTACCAGCAGATATTTGATGATTTGGCCGCCAGGGACGAGTTGGACTCCAACCGGTCCAACTCCCCACTGACCGCCGCGGAAGATTCGATCAGGTTGATCACCGACGGAATGCCCGTCAACGAGGTTCTGGAACGGATCATGGTCTTGGTGGGACGGCGGCGTGGGCCTGCTGTATAACCTGGGCGCAACGGCGGCGAAGCTCGATTTCCCTACGTTGGGGCGTTTTCACGTAGAGGGGAAAGAAGCCGTGCCGCCCAAGGGGCCCCTGATTGTGGCGGCGAACCACCGGAGCAACGCCGACCCCTGCTACCTGGCCGCCGCTGTGCCACGAGAGCTGCACTTCCTCGGAAAGCGCAGTCTGTTCACGAACCCCCTGTTCGGCAACCTGTTGAGAGCCGTAAACGTCCATCCCACCGACCGGGACGGAGGGGACTTGCAGGCCATCCGGACCTGTGTCAGATTGCTCAATGAAGACAGCGTTCTGGCGGTCTTCCCGGAAGGGACCAGAAGCCGGACAGGCCTTTTGGACCGGGGCAAAGCGGGTGTGGCCTATATAGCGTCCAGGACCCAGGCCCCCATCTTGCCCGTCGCCATCACCGGCACAGAGAACATCGGCTCCTTTTTCAGGATTCCCCTGCCCCTATGCAGTGTCCGAGTGCGGATCGGCGAGCCCTTCAGCCTTCCCGTTATCGAAGGCCGTCCTCCCAAGTCCCTGCTTGAGGGAATGTCTGACATGATCATGACCAGAGTGGCCGCCTTGTTGCCCAACGAGTCCCGTGGGTATTACTCTATAGAAGCTGAAGCCGGGAGGTCGGCGGGCCAACGACCCGTACGCTAAAACGCCGGCAGTCCATTTCGACCTATACCAGGAGGCGCTGACGTGCTGGAGAGTGCATCCAAGTTCGGCATCTACCTTAACGCCGAAGAAAAGAAAGTGGTCAGGATCAACTCCCCTTACTGGATTCCTGAAGAGCCCGACTGGGTGTTCCTGACCAATGAGGTGAACGCGACGCTGCTAAGCATCAGGGAGATGGTGAAGGAGAAGTCCCTGTTGGCCGACGCCGAATCGGTGACCTGGGGAAACATCCCCCTCAAAGACTAGCGGTCGTTTCCTCCCAGGGAGAGGCTATCGCCCCTTCCACTCCGGCTGGCGTTTCTCAGAAAAGGCTTTGGGGCCTTCCTTGGCGTCCTCGGAGGTGCGGTTTATCTGCTGTAACTGAGTCCCGATATCCAGGCTGGCCGCCTTCGTTGTGTCAATGCCCCGCAGAGCGGCTTCTTTGGTGAGCCGCACCGCCGTCGGCGAGTTTTTCATAATCGTTGCGGCGTAGGACTCGCAGGTCTCCATAAGCTGGTCCCTCGGCACTACTTTGTTGACCAGCCCGATATTCAACGCCTCCTGAGCGGTGATGCGCTCCGCCGTCAACAGCATCTCCATAGCCTTGGTCCAGCCGATGGTCCGGGGAAGCTGGGTGGCGCCGGTGGCCGCCATGACGCCCCAGCGGGTCATGGTCATGCCTATGCTGGCGTCGTCCGCCGCCACTCGTATGTCGCACGCCAGGGCCACGTCAAGGCCCGCCGCCAGGCAGTAGCCGTGTATCCCGCAGACGATGGGCTTGTATACGTTTATCCCGTGGCCCAGCGTATGAATTGGGCGGGGGTCTTCTTTCTCGCCCGTCACGTATGCCCGCTCTCTCAGGTCAGCCCCCGAGGAAAAGGCCCGGTCTCCCTCGGCTGTGAGTATTCCCACCCAGAGATCGTCGTCAGCGTTGAAGTCGTGCCAGACCGCCTCCAGTTCCCGGCGCATCTCGTTGTTGATGGCGTTCAGGGCCTCAGGCCTGTTCAGCCTAACGTATGCGATGTGGTCCTTCTTCTCATATATCACCGTGGACATGCTGCCTCCCATGAATGGCACGGGGCAGTCCGCAACTGCCCCTAAGCCGATATTTTCGTTTTGGCGGTGCTGCTTAGTCGAAGGTCAAGACAGAGCGGGCGACCTCGCCGTCTTTCATTGCGCGGAAGCAGTCGTTCACGTCTTCCAAGGGGCCGCGCTTGCTGATCATCTCATCCAGCAATAGCTTGCCCTGCCGGTAGTATTCGATGTAGGTGAGCATGTCCACCCTGAACCTGTTGGAGCCCATGCTGCATCCCTGTATCTTCTTCTCCCTCAGGAAAGAGGCGCCGTCGATTTCGACGTCCAGGCCATAGGGAATCATCCCAACGATGGTTGCCGTGCCGCCGGGGGCCAGCGCCTCGAAGCACTGCTCGGCTGCGTTCTTGTTCCCGATGCATTCCAGGGCGTGGTCCACGCCGCCGTCCGTCATCTCGACGAGGGCTTCAACGGGGTCTCTATTGGAGGCGTCCACCACGTGGGTGGCGCCCATCTCCAGAGCCCGCCCCAGCTTCTCTTCCACTAGGTCCACGGCGATTATCCTGGTGGCCCCGGCAATCCGTGCCCCTTGTATGGCCGACAGACCCACTCCTCCGGCTCCAAAGACGGCCACCGTGGACCCGGGCTCGACTTTCGCCGTGTTGAGCGCGGCTCCAACTCCCGTAGTCACCCCGCAGCTTATGAGGGCCGCCTGATGCAATGGCATGTCCTCAGGAATCTTTACCACATTGTTCTGATGGGTCAGCACCTGCTCGGCAAAGGTGGACAGCCCGGCCATCTGTCCCATTGGGCTGCCGTCGGACTGGCGATACCTGGGAGGGTCGTCGGAAGACCTTCCTGGTCGGTCCAGGCACAGGTAGGGTTTTCCCCGCAGGCAGTGTTTGCACTGGCCGCAGAAGCACGAGCCGCACATGATGATGTGGTCGCCCGGCTGCACGTAGGTGACGCCCTCGCCTACTGCTTCTATCACCCCGGCGCCTTCGTGGCCCAGTATGACCGGTGGGGTCATGGGCCATACTCCGTCCACAAAGTGGAGGTCGCTATGGCATACGCCGCTGGCCGCCACCTTCACCACGACTTCGCCGGGCTGTGGGTCGTCCAACACCACCTCTTCGATGTTCAACGGTTGGTTGGCGCCTCGAAACACGGCAGCTTTCATGATTTACTCCTGGCAAAGGTTGGCTGAAGGCAGTTTATGCGTGGGCTGTCAGGGTGTCAACGGGAATCCTTCCGCTGACCACCGTATGGAACGTCAGCCACCCCTTCGTCTCCTCCGGCGCAGGCCGGAGTCCAGGAAACCTTGTGAGAAGGACTGGCGCCACTGGAATCCGGACTGCGCAGGAATGACGGGGGATAGGGTCGAGTATGCGGTAGGGGCGACCGGCCGAGCCTGTTTCATAAGTCATGGGCAGTATGGAGTAAGGTATCCTAGGCAAGGTCCACACGTTGATATGGAGGTGAGTGGCGATGCCACATCGCCCAATGAACCGGGAGCAGATATGGATGTTGCCGCCGAGCCTGGACGAGATGCTCGAGGCCGGTCATCCTGCTCGATTTGTTGCTGAGTTCGTGGATGCTCTGGACGGGGAGGGCTGGGGCGAGATCGGGGTTGATAGAGACGGGGAGCCGATGGGAGCGCCAGCCTACCATCCTCGGGCGCTGTTGGGGGTGTGGCTGTACGGCTTCATGACCGGTGTGCGGTCGAGCCGCAAGCTGGAGGCGGCGTGCTGCGACCAGATACCGTATCTTTGGCTGACGGGCTGCCAGCGACCGGACCATGTCACGTTGTGGCGATTTTACAGTTCCCATCGGGATGGTATGAGGAAGCTGCTGAAGCGCACGGTGCAGACGGCGGTCAAGATGGACCTGGTGGATATGGCGGTGCAAGCGGTTGACGGAACGAAGGTAGGCGCCAACGCGGCAAAGGGACGCACCTACGACGCCGCTGGGTTGCGCCGTCTGTTGAACCGGTTGGAAGGGGCGATAGACGAGTTGGAAGGGCAGAACGAGGCGGGGGAGGAGCCGGCTATCGGCCATCTGCCGGAGACGTTGCACGACCGCAAGGTCTTGCGTGAGCAGGTGCGTGAGACGGTGCGCAGACTTGCCGATCGGGATGGACAAAAACACATCAACCTGACCGATCAGGACGCCCGTATGATGAAGACTCGCCAGGAGATATCGCCCTGCTACAACGCGCAGGCGATGGTCTCTCCGACGCAGACCGAGGCAGGGGCGAGGGGTATGTTGATCACTGCGGTCGAGGTGGTCAATGACCCCGACGACCACTCCCAACTGGCCCCAATGCTTCAGAAGGCAGAGGAGACGACGGGCATCAGGTCTGAGATGACGTTGGCCGATGCAGGATATCACTCAGGGAGCAATCTGCAGGAGTGCGCGCTCAGAGACCAGCAGGTTGTGATGCCTGAGTCGCAGAGTCGGACGCTAGGACACCCGTATCACAAGGACGGATTCACCTACGACGAGGAGACCGACAGCTATATATGTCCGCAAGGACAGCGTCTGCGCTTCACCCGCATCAAGCGCACTCGCAACACAGCAATGCGGCTCTACCGGGCATCAGGGGCCGTGTGCCGGGCCTGTCCTGCCTTCGGGGTGTGCACCAAGGACAAGCGTCATGGGCGCGCGCTGGAGATCGGTCCCCACGACGCTGCGTTGCGCCGTCACCGGGCCCGGATGTCCACCGAAGAAGCCAAAGGCGCCTATAGACAGAGAATGCAACTGGTCGAACCGGTCTTCGGGATGATCAAAGAGCAACAGCAAGCCCACAGGTTCCTGTTGCGCGGCTTGCCCAACGTGGCGGCTGAGTGGAGCCTGCTGGCCACAGCCTTCAACCTGCGCACTCTGTGGAGGCTATGGCGCACCACAGCTGCCAGTACCAGCCGTTGGGTAGCCGAGGGTGCATGCTCAACCTTTAGGGCGGCGCACCCGGCTGTCATGGGCCCTGCCAGCGCCCTGCTACAACTCTTGGGGCTCCGACCTCAGCCGGTGCAACCAAGCGGACTTCCCTCCCGTTAAACACAAACAACGCTACATCTGAAACAGGCTCCAAGGGTCGCCCCTACCGGTTGTGCAAAGGTCTCCTGGTGAGAAACAGGCTCTTATCTCGTGAATCGGGAGAGGAAACGCCGCTCGAAAAGTGACGCTAACTCGCGAGGCGCTTGCGAAGCGCCCGACGCCGGCCGTTGCTAAACTTTAGGCCGTATTTGGGCTGAATCCAGCTTAGCTCAAGGTTTCAGCCTCGTCTGGGGAACTATGAACTGGCTCGATGCAGTAATACTGATTTCTGGCGGAGTCCTGGCCGTGGCGGGACTGAAAATGGGCGCCCTCCACATCGCCGCTATAGCCATCGGCTCTCTGGCCGGACTTGCCCTAGCAAGCCGCCTTCAAGGCAGGGTGGCCCCTTTCTTCGAGAACTTCACCGACAGCAAAAACGGGCCGGAGATGATCGCCCTGGTAGTGATATTCCTCCTGGCCATGATAGCGGTCTTTCTCGTGGGCAGTATGCTCAAGGGCGCATTCGATAAGGTCTCCCTTGGCTGGGTGGACAAAGTCGCGGGAATTGGCGTCGGGGTGATAGTCGCTTTCGCCATCGGCTCGACGGTACTGTCTTCTATCCAGGACTACCCGATACTGGGCATTGACGACACCATCGAGGCGTCAGCCCTAGGCACATTCCTGGCGGACAACTTCGACATTGTCCTCAGGGGACTTAGAGTGGTGCCCACAGACCTGGGCGCCTAGCCGCAAGACGGCATAACGCCCCCGAGAGATCCGCCTACTCTTCTATAGGGACCACCACAGAAATGGAGATTCCCCTGGAGCCGCTGCGGTGGCCCTCGCCGGTCAGGTCTTCCGCAAGAAGGATGTCTCCCGCGTGGAACTCCCGGAGCACTCCGTCGCCGCTTCCCAGCACCTGAAAGCCGCCCTCCAGGCTGATAACGAACTGCCGCCGTTCGGCATTGTGCCAGTCCCCGAGGTCCACATGGTCTCCCCGGCGGATGGAAATCTCCGATCCAACCTTCAAGGGAAACCCCTTGGTCTCTCCCAGGGGAAGCTCAATCTCCTCGAAATGGGTCTTGCCGTCGTCTCCGGTGTACATCCGAACAAACATATTTAAGCGCCTTTCCAAGAAAATAGGGGCCATCGGGAGGAACTGCCAATTCAGCGGGCAACCGTAGGGGCGACCGGCCGGTCGCCCCTACCTCATACGTTCGAATATCCAGGGCCTACTCGATCACCAGCGTCGCCAAGGCTTTTTCGCTTAGCTCCAGGCCGAATCCGGGCTTGTCGGGAGCGACAAGCTTGCCGTCGTTGATTTCGGGCGTCTCCTCGTAGAACCCAAGGGTCCAGGGCATGTATTCAACTGTCAGACCGTTGGGGATAGCGCATATCGTGTGCACCTGGTACTCCGGTATCAGGTGGCTGACCACGGGCAGGTTGAATGCTTCAGCCATTCCCGCAATCTTCATGAACTGGGTCACGCCCCCGGCTCGGACCATGTCCACCATGACGATATCGATGGACCTCTGTTCCAGCATGTGCCTGAAGGGCCTGATGCCGTACACGTACTCTCCCGCGGCGATGGGGGTGGTCAGGGCGTCTGCAACCCTGGCGAAGCCCTGGTAATCGTCATGGGCCACCACGTCCTCCAGCCAGAAGAGATGATATTCTTCAAGCTGTCGTCCGATGCCGATGGCCTGGTTCACGCTCCATAGCTGGTTGACGTCACACATCAGGTCGATGTCGTCCCCGAGCGCATCCCGCAGGACTCGGATGCGCTCGATCTCCTTGCCCACAGTCGGCTCGGCCCCCAGCTGGGTCTTCATCTGCTTGAAGCCCATGGACGCAAGCCTGGGCCCAGCCTCAGCCAGATATTCCACGTTGAAGGGCCGTCCCAAGGCTCCGCTGGCGTAGGTCGGAGCCCTGTCGCGATAGCCGCCAAGCAGTTTGTACACGGGCTGGTTGAGAGCTTTGCCCTTGATGTCCCAGAGGGCTATGTCGATGGCAGACAACGCGAGAGTGAAAATGCCGCCGGGGCCGGAGCCGCTGCCCGACTCCCGAATCTTGCCGGTCACAGCCTCGGGCTGCATCGGGTCGTCCCCAATCACAAGCTCGGCCATGATATCCACGGCGGTCTTGAGGGCGGGCGTAAGCTTCCATCCAAAGAAGGAGATGCCTAAGCCCTTTATTCCTTCATCCGTGCTTAGCTCCAGGGAAACGTATTCCCGTATGCCCCCAGGGTCCTTGCCTACGATTAGAGGGTTTTCTTCAGGGGCACTGAGCACCCTGGTCTTGGCGCCCGTGATCTTCATGGCCTTACCTCTGTCTTACGTATTTGTCTACGCTCTTGTCTCCCGTGAGGCCAAGGTATATGTCGCCCTTGGAGTCCACCCACATGCCGTGGGCTCCCCTGGTGCTCCACCGGGCCAGAACCGTTCCCTGTCCGTCGTAGACGGAGACCTGTGGGCCATTGGTGTCGGAGAACCGCTCGCAGGTGTAGAAGTATCCTTCACTGTCCAGGGAGATGTCGTTGGGCCGCTGCATGTCGGTCCACATAGTTATGAACTCGCCCGCCTGGGAGAACACCTGGATGCGGGAGTTCTCACGGTCGCATACGTAGACATTGCCGTCGGGACCAATCAGAAGACTGTGGGGGAGGTGAAACTGGTTGGGGCCTCCCTTGCCTGGGTCTCCCCAGGAGGATATGAGTTGCCCGTTCGCGGCGAAACGGTGAACCCTGGAGTTGCGGTAGCCGTCGGTTACGTATAGCTCTCCCGACGGCGCAGGCACCATTTCGGTTGGGTAGTTGAAGGGCCCTGCGGCTCTGGGGACGACGTCGCCAGGGTTTTCACAGCCGGTGTCGGAGTGCACTCCCCGCTCGCCCAACACCTGAATGGGCCTCCCTTCAAGGGTGAACTGGAGAGCCACCGAGTCCTCCCGGTCAGTGACGTAGACGATGTCGTTGTGAATCGAGATCCCGTGGGGGTTGGCAAAGGCCTTGTGGCCCCATGAGTCGAGAAACGTGCCGTCGCTGCCGAATACCATCACCGGCGGGTCGGCCCTGTGGAAAACGTAGACCCTGTCCTGGGAGTCTGTGGCGAGGGCGCTCACCGTACCGAACGATTGCCCCTCCGGCAGCTTGGGCCAGTCTTGTATGAAGCTGTAGGTGAAATTTCCTGAACCAACGGTGGTCATTTGACATCCCTCCTATCTTGGGGTTGCTTGTTCACGCCGCCTAGCTTTTGGGAGACTCCCACTCGTCATCGGAGGGCCAGATGTTGGTCCCACCTTTGACCCAAAGCGTAGGCGGTCCATCCCACCAGTCTCGGGTCTCAAGCCATCGTTTCAGGTGGGGCGTTTGACCGTGGGCTTTAAAGCCGTCCTCGTTGAGATAGACCTCGTAGAGCCAGAGCCTGTTGGGGTTCTCTGGGTCCTGGATGATGTCAAAGCGGGAACATCCCGGCTCATCCCTGACGGACCCCTGAGCGTCCAGCTTGCTCTCTTCGATGAACCGGTCCTTGAACTCTGCCTTGACGTCTATTGAAGCGATAAGTACATACATGGCATATCTCGCTTAGGTTACTTCCACTCGCTGTCGGAGGGCCAGATATTGGCGCCGCCTCTTACGGCCACCCCAGGGCCTTCATCACGCCACTCCTGAGTGGCCTCCCTCCACTTCAAGAAGTGAGGGGCCTGGGTGTGGGCCTCGAAAGCCGCCGCATCTTTGTACACCTCGTACAGCCAAACGCGGTTTGGGACCTCCGGGTCCTGGATTACGTCGAACCGGAGGCACCCCGGCTCGTCGTTGACCGAGCCCTTGGCGTCCAGCAGCAACTCCTCGATGAACTGGTCCTTGAATCCGTCCTTGATTTGAATGGGAACGACTACTACGTGCATGGCTCCTCCTTAGGGGAACATTGGGGCTGGACACTAGACCGACGAATGGATTATAGATGGGGGGCCACAGACGGGCAAGCTAGCTCCCGGAGTCGGCGGCCTCACGGCGAAGCCGATCTAGCACCAGCCTGTCTGTCGGGAAGGCTAGCTCGCCGGGCAAAGCGTCCAACGGAAAGAACTCGAGGGAGGTGAACACAACGGAATGTTTTATATGGGTTGAGAAACACTCAATCTATCGCCAACAAATCGGAGACAGCTGCCCGAACAACCAGCCAGCAAATTGAGCATGTATCGCGATCCGGTTGGTCTTGTTCCGACCGCTGCTGGTACGGGTGGACGAGATTTCGAGATTCCCGCAATGCATGACTAAAGCGTTTTACATTGCCTTGTAACCAGCGTAGTTCATGAGCCACGTCGATCAACGCAGAGAGTCCCCATTGATTGGTCTTGGTCTACCTCTTTCCTTTGGTGCACTCTTTGCTTGATATCCAGATTGAATGTCGTTCTCTAATCTGTGTAGTAGCACTCCTTCCAAGATACTTCCCATCATAACAACTGCAGCAAGGTACGCTTCACCTTGTACGCACCTTTGGGCTTCCTGCCATCGAAACGACAAAACGTCCGCAAGCGAACTGTCGCTCACTAGCTGATGAAAATCCGGGGGGCCTTCGATTTGCGTTTCGTTCGATCGTGGAGTCGCCATCGAGGCATCACGGTACCTCAGTTGTGGTTCTACACCCACGAGGACTACTTCAACGCCCTCGACCTGGAGAACGCCGTTCAAATGGTCAACAACCCTTTGTGTAACATTGCTGTCGCCGCTATATTCTTTTGGCGACGCTAGCCTCAGTACAACCTTCTCAAAGTCATCCGTTCCGTTTGCGTTCTGCAAGGATTCTAGAACAAACCATTTCCTAGTAGACGATTCTGCCTGGGGATGTACTCCCGCACGGTTAAAGAATCTTCCGATTTCAACCATACTACGATAAGGCCCCGGAGACTTGTATCCACCACCACTGCCGTCGCCAGAGCCACATATCAACTCGGCAATGGCCTCCAGTGTTCTGTCGTCAATGCTTTTCATCGGCTTCCACCTATGCGTCGACTCCGTCGTCAAGTTTAATGCTTTAACCTTGAGGATGTCCCCCGAGTTGGAGTGCTTTTGCAGTACCGGAGACTATGACAAGGGCTTATATGGCATAGAGCGCAAAGGTAAAGAGACTGATATCCAATTTGGTCACTTAACCGTGTGCCGAATGACTTCGTCCAAGAAGCCTTGCATGACCAATTCGGCGGGGTCTTAGTACAGTATCTATTGCTAGGTGAGCCGATTATTGTTCCTGAACGGACTGTTGATTGCAGGCAAAAGACGGGCAAGCTAGCTCCCGGAGTCGGCGGCCTCACGGCGCAACCGGTCTAGCACCAGCCTATCTGTCGGGAAGGCTAGCTCGCCGGGCAAAGCGTCCAACGGGAAAAATTCGACGGTGTCCAAGTCGTCGTCAGCCCGGAGGCGCCCGCCTATCCGAACTCCCGTGAACCAGATTCCTACGGTCAGCGAATCGGGGTTGTGGAAGTTGGAGTGGACTTCATACACCGGACCCAGCTCTACATCCAGTCCGGTCTCTTCCATGAACTCGCGACAGGCGGCGTCTCTAACGTCTTCGCCCCACTCTACGTATCCGCACGGTATGCACCACATGCCCTGATACGCGCCTCGGCTGCGCCGCCCAAGAAGCACACGAGCGCCGTCGATGAGTATCACCGCGACTCCGACGGCGGGATTGCGGTAGAGAACGGAGTCGCAAGATGAGCATACGAGGCGTTCTCTGTCGCCCCGACGCCGGGACCCCAAGAGTCCTCCACACTTAGGACAAAAACGGTAGGATGAGATTCCGCCTCCTCCTTGGCATCTTGGCATTCGACCGACCCTGCGAACCGACAAGGGCTTGGCCCTAGTCTATCGGTGTTTAGAATTCCCAGTATACGTCCTAAACCCGACTGCCGCCTACGCGCGTCGGAAGCGAGATTGGTTGACGCTCCAAACCTGTCTTGCTACACTCGAATGAACCGCATCGTGGGCGGTTAGCTCAGCTGGTTAGAGTGCCGCCTTGACATGGCGGAGGTCAGTGGTTCGAGTCCACTACCGCCCACCAACCGGTACGGTAGATAGCACCGAGCCGTTCAGTGCCATGTCCTCGGCGCTCATGCCGGGTGCGAGGCTATCCTCCGGCATGGGCACCGTGTAGCGCATCAGGGCATTGTCGGGGGTGACGACGATCTCCTTGACAAAGGACTCGATGAAGGTCCTGCGCTCAGTCAGCTCGCTCTTCTTCAGAAACCTGCTCATGTCCTGGGCGTAGGCTGTGATGGTCTCCACCTGTTCCAGGACCTTCCTGCGCTGGCCGAGGGCCGCCCTCGCCTCCGCCTCAGCCGCCTCAAGACGCTCCTGTCGCTCCCGGTGGTCGCGGATGCGGGGCCTGAAGTCGTTGATCTCCATGTCGGTGGTCTCCACGAGGTCGTAGAGGCGGTCGAGCCTGCGGCGCACGTCGGCAAGCTCGGACTGGATGGTCTCCAGCCTCTTGCGGTGCTCGCCCGCCACGCCGTCCATCTGCTCGTCCACGACCTTGACCAGGGCGCGGATGTTGGAGTCGGTGAGGATGTTGGAGCGAATCTTGCTGACGACCATCTCCTCGAAGCGCCGGGCTGCGAGCCTGGGAGTCTTGCAGGCTTCCTTGCCCCGCTTCATAAGGGACTGGCAGACGTAGTAGGGAAACTGTCCGCTCTTGGAATACTGGCCGCTGAGCGCCCTCTTGCAAGTCTTGCACTTGATCAATCCGCTAAGCAGGTAGGAGCTTCCCGCCCTTCGGGGATGCACGACCTTGGGGGCGCGGCGGCGCAGCTGCCTGCCGACTCGCTGAAACTGGGCCTTGGAGACGATGGCGGGAAATGCCTTCTCCACCCGCACCGGGTCGGCCCCGTCCTGGGCGTTTACGCCCCACAGGAGAGTCCCCGTGTGAGCCTCGTTGGTGAGAACCTTGTGGACGCCGGTCTTGCCCCAGAGCTTTCCCCCGGGGCTGGCGATGCCGTCGTCGTTCAGGGCGCGGGTGATGTCCACCATCCCGCTTCCCGCCTCGGACATATCGAAGATGCGCTTGACGACGGGGGACGTATCCGGGTTCAGCTCCAGGGTGGGGCGCTTCTTCGGCCCGTCCTGCGCCATGACGCGGTTGTAGCCGTAGGGCGCCTTGCTGCCGACCCAGAAGCCGCGAGAGGCGGCCTCTCTCATGCCTCGCAAGACCTCCTGGGCCAAATTCTCGCTGTAGAACTCGTCCACGCTCTCGATGATGCCCTCCAGCAGCCTGCCGGTGGCCGTGTCCTCGGCCTGCTCGGTGATGGAGACCACGCGGATGCCCTTGCGCCGGAGCATGGACTTGAAGGCGACGGCGTGCTCGCGTTTGCGGGTGAATCTGGAGAACTTCCAGACCAAAATCTCCCGGAAAGGAGCGTTGGTCCTGCCGGCCTCGTCGATCATCTTGCGGAACTCGGGGCGGTTGGCGACGCGCCCGCTCTCGGCCTCGTCCACGTACTCGCGGGCGACGGCGTAGCCGTTCTTCTCGGCATAGTCCCTGAGCGCCCGCAGCTGGGCTGCCACGGACAGGTCCACGTCCTGGCGGTCGCTGGAGACCCTGGCGTAGAGGGCTACCGGCGTGTAGTCGTGTCGGTCGTTCATCTGTTGCTCCTCCCTGGCTCTTCCTGTTGTTCGTTCCTGCGGACTTCGGCACGTTGTCGGCGCTGGCGTCGCAGCCATTCTTGTTCATCCATGTAGAGGCGTACTGCCTCGCGGAAGAACTCGCTTATGGTTCGGTCTTCCTCTTCTATGAACTGCCTGACCTGCTCGTCCATCTCAGGGGGCAGCGATAACGTAATGGTTCGTCTCTTCCTAGACATCTCTTTTTTGCCTTGCGTGGTAACACCTGGTCTTACCTTTATCATGAACGGTCCGGCTCCCGGTGTCAAGGGTGCAGAGTCCGTAGGCCCCTACTAGGGCGAGCTACTGGCGCGAGGATGTCCTAAGGAATCGTGTCGAACCGCACATAGAATTCCTTGGTCCCCTCACTGGCTTGAAAAGCTGGCTCAAGACTTCTTGGTACCGGAACAAAGATCCGGTTCTGAGTGACTATCGTCGTCGTGGGGAACATCCCCCCTCCAGTTGTATCCGTGCCCAATGGTGTCTTCAGCTCTATGTCATAGTAGAGGCTTAACTGACCTGTCTCCTCCGTAAAGATGTAGGTGATCCGATGTGCTCCCCATATAAGCCTCGTCGTATGAGGTCGGTGTAGAAACACTCCGTCACGCTTCACCATACGGTCCGACACTGCAAGGAACATTCGGAATTCGTTCAGCCTCGGATGTTCAGTAGATACAGTCAGGACTTTCATATTGCTTGTTAGATTGGGACGTGATATGGGTGGCGCAGCGTTGGACTCGTCGGCTTGGGACGAGTGTGCAGGGGACTCGATAATGTCCGGGAATTCGTCCTCAAATGTGCCAACCTGTTCGTTGCTGACTTCTTGCCGTTGCCGCGCAGACCTGCGCCCTGAGGACCTAATCACTTCAGAAAATTCCACTTTCCCGGACAGAACGTCGGCAAGTAGAGTCTCAATCTCGCCATAGTCGCCCTCTTGTATCCGATACAATTCTCTATTGGCCTTGAGCCGTTGATACAGAGCATCGTGCCCTTGTTTCTGAGATGATGGAACTCTATTGCGAATGTGAGGGTAAAGCTGTTCCCTAACAAAGTCCTTAACGAATCCCTCAAACACGTCGCGAGCTGTCCGATAGTACTCTACGACTACACTGACGGTAGGCAGATTACGTTCGATGGAAATCTGAAGAGCACCTGATTCAGACTGGACATCCACAGCAACGCCATGACTTATTGTAGCCAAGTGGACCTCTGTGTCAGGCATCAAGTAATCGTCGAGTAACACTTGGCGTACCCTCACAAGAAACATTGCCTCATCCAGCGATAGCTCTGTCTGCGGCACCTTGTCAACGCTAGGTTTGTCAGGTACCTGTGGCACATCAGTGAACTGGCTCAAAAACCTCAGCTGTAGGTTACGCCGTGGATTAGCTTGACTAACGTGGAATAGATTAGCCCGTTCGTTAGCGTATCGACTGAGAATAGTTGCCTCTTTTCCTGCGTAGTATTGTCTAGTCTTTTCTGGTTCATAGCCTCTGACTTCGCCAAGTGCAATCATGTCACCGGTAGGCTGCACCGTGATGCCAACCCTTCCGGCGAGGTTTATTAGTCTATTGGACAGGATGTACTGCTGGAACTGTTGGTTGTTGTCGGCCGCAGGTGTATTAGCTAGGTCAGCAGAGGCCTCGGCTTCAACTAGTGCCACCAAATTCGCAATGTGTTGTATGCTCTCCCGGCTGAGTGCCTCGCGTCCGGCTGTGGGTTTGAGAAAGTCAAGATTGAAAATTCCCGCCAGCCCATAATTGGTCGGCACAGGGGCAGGAGCAAGGCCGAAGGAATTCCGGTATGCCTGGATTGAACCACCTTGCTGTACCAGAAACGCTTGGCCTTCAATCGGATTGCCCTGTAGCAGTAGGTCGCTTATCCGTACAAGTAAGCGGCTCCGATCATCTACTGACACGTCTAGGGTCGCACCGTAGCCATCTCGTGATACTGACCGATGCGCAATCTGATTAAACCCTTCCACATGTCCGGATAATGTATTCTCGTAGTCCTCCTGACTAATGATATTGCCGTTCACCGAAACAGGAACGGGGAGGAATCTGACATATTGCCTAAGGTAGTCGCAGGCCCCCGACGCGTCGATAGCAAACGAGGGATCAAGTTCTGCCACAATCAAAGTCCCCGGCCCACGTTCATCATTGACGCGCTCAAGGTCAATACAATCTTGGGCAATCCTCAAGTCGTCACGTTTGGCCCAACTGACCAACGTGACATTCGAGTCGATATGACGGCTTTCAACCCGAAGATACTCACAGACACCAAAATTTGCCATTGCCCCAATACCAAACGTGCCAATGACGCCTGCGCGCTGCGCTAGTTCCGTCTTTTTGCCGCTAGCGCCAGCCTTCCAGAAATTGTTTCTCAAGACGCTTTCGGTCATACCAAGTCCGTCATCCAGCACAGTTATGCTGTTGCCGTGCACCGTTATTTCAATCCTGAGGTCCTTAGCGGCAAGACCTTGCGATTCACAACGCATGAGGATGGCATCATAAGCGTTCTGGACGTTCTCACGCAGGAACGCCTTCGGGGAGTCGTATATCTCGGATGACAGAATCTGGAGAACTCTGCTCGTCTCGACGTCAAACGCGATGCGCTCTCTTGTCGCCTCGCTCATACCCCTAACCTCGCTTTGTATTTTGTCTTCATCTCAATGACCGAACCATCTGGAGAGTCGGCTATCAATGGGATACTTAAGACCTCCGACAGGCGTTCACGCTCGCCTTCCTGCCACAGAGCGTCCATGAGAGCAATTGCCTCCGCAGCACTTGTTGGAGGATCAAACACGGAATTGATCTTCGCTGCGTCACGGAGTCTCGTGAGACAAGAAAGCAAGAGTGGACGCGCCAGCCCGTCTCGTTCGGCAAGCGGTAGGAGTAGTGTGGACGCCTGGCTGTACTGTTCTTTGTCGAAGTGCTCGGCGGCTTGTGCCAAGAGGCTGGTGCTTTGGTTGGAACTTACGTAAGGCTGAGGAGGTGAATCGAATTGGAAGCTAAGACTGCCTTCCGAGCCGGAGCCCACGGAGCCGGGTCCCCAGATAGGCATCTGCAAGTTATCGTTCTGCATTTCTCTGACATGGAGGCATCCTGATTTTGCCTCTGTATCCAGTTCGACAACGTTGTAGGCGCGCCTGAAACCGTAGGCCGCGCTACCGCAAAGCGTTCCGGCACTAACGACCGTGATTCGTCTATCTGACCCATATCGGAAACGAGTATTGAGGTATTGGGGTTTGTGCTGATGACCGTGAAAACCAAGACTAAAACCGCCGTCAATGAAGTTCTGAATCGTATCTGGGTCCATATAGTCTACGTGCAATGGAGCTCCTTCAATATTGTGGTGCCAGACCGCCAAACGAAGGCGTCCCTCACTGGAGTAGGTGCGAAGGGTCTCTCCAGCACCCGCGATGCAATCAGGGTGTATCGCCCCTTGTCTGTTCAGGAGATCGTTATTGTAACAACTGCAAAACCCGACGATAGTTACGCCCCAATCTGGGAAGTCGAACACATCAAACTGGCTTTCCGGTTCGACAGAGTAGGAGCGCCGACCATCATAGAACTTGTCGTAAAAGTCGACAAACGGCGCGAACCTTTGCTTGTACAATTCGGGACTGGCGATTCTATAAAGGGCAAAATCGGGCCAGGACCAGCGTAGAGGCGACTCCGGTGTAAAAAACTCCTCGACTAACTCGCTCTTGGTATTTGCGCCTGTGTTCAAGTCAATGGGATCGAGGCTCTGCCGAAATTGGTAATCACTGACATCGTGATTGCCAGGAACGACTATGACTCGCTGCTTATCACCATCGACAAACTCTTCCGCAAGACGACTCAAAAAGTCCAAGGCTTCGTCGTACTGATTGCGAAGATCAGCTTCTGCGTTCGGTTGATTATGCTTCACACCCTGAACGAGGTCCCCACTCACGACAATCAGATCGGGAGGTCTGATACGAGGAGACTCTCCGGATGTGTATCGATCACGATCCCTCTTTAGGGAATCTAGCAGTATCGGATTGCGAAGAGGATTCGCGGTGTCACGATGGAGATCCGATATATGTAGTGCGCTTAAGTTCATAGCAAGTTATTCTCAAGAAACTCCATATTTGCCCTGCTGGTAGAAAGCTTTACAGCCTCGCTTGAAATCCATATAAATCCTAATGCTAGATGCCGAACGTTCAAAGGCTAGACAATCTCTGAACAAGATCCCTCCCGTTCATGCTCACGCTTTGTCGACTGAAGCCTTCGGATGATCCCGCACAATCTGCTAGCCATTGTATTGCTCGTGCCATAGTGAAAGCAATGTAGAAGTGTCGTGGTCAATAGTACCGCCGAGGGGAGCAACATCTCGGGAGACACTGGGAAGCAAGGCGTCACAGCAGCTCTTCTTATGTGTATCACACCCCACAGTGTCCCTCGCATTCATTCCCGAATCCGTCCGCCTGCCCTCCCGCTCCCGACACCGCCTCGTCCAGCGCGACGGCCTCGGCCAGGGGCATCCGCGACACGTGCAGGTACGGGGTCTTGTCTAACGCCAGCCCGTTACGCATCCTGGCGTCGATCTCCACCGCCTCGGCGAACATCTCCGGCCACCTGCGCTTCGTCTCCACCCACCTGCTGCGTGACTGGAAGGGGCAGGCGACGCAGGCTGAGCGTTCCAGGGGCCTGTCGTAGCGGGCCGTCCACCAGTCGGCGCAGTCGCTCCGGGACATGCCTACCTCGATGAGCGGGTAGCGGTTCGTCATCCACCGGTCCCGGGAGTCCTTCATGCGTATGGCCTCGTCGGTGGAGATGCCGAGCCACAGCTCGACGGTCGTTCCTGCCGGGACACGCTGTCGTGGCCGCAGCCCCAGGAGCTCCCGTATCCTGCGGCGTATGGGCCTGATCTTATAGTTGTCGGTGCACTGACGTCTGCCGATGCCGTCTCCCTCTCCGTCGCGCCCTTTGAGGTAGACGGGGATGTCCACATAGCGGCGGGTGCCGGAGTGGCCGGTGAGTGCCTTCACGTCCTCGCGGAGGCTTCTTCCGTTGTCCACGACGTACAGGGGGAAGCTGAGCCGGTCTCTGAGCCACTCCAGGTGCTCGTAGACGCTGGGCGGCTCCCAATGGGTGTCGGCGAAGATGGCGCAGTCGGGCACGCGGTCGAAGGCGCCCTCGCTCGCCATGAGCGCCATGACGGAGGACTGCACGCCTCCTCCCAGGCTGAGTACGGTCAGCGTCGGGGCGGCGTTCATCGGCTCTCCTCCTCGCCGCCGTCCTCGGCCTGGGACTCCTTGGACGCATCCGCCGCCGCCTCTTCCTCCATGTAGGAGCGGATGGCGACGCGGGCCAGGACGCGCAGTCCCTTCAGGACCTTCTCCCGCTGCCTGGGGGTGTAGGACGACAGCAGCGCGTCCAGCGAGTCTTCGGGGCCGTCCTCGCCGGGTCTACTTCGTCTCCTCTTGCCTTGGTTGCCTCTCATGGGTCACAGTCGCAGCGGCTTCTCTCTCGGGGCCGCTGGCCTCTCGTTTCAGGTGTGGGGTTTGGCCGCCGGTGCGGACGGACGGGGCGAGCACCGGCGGCGCTATGGGATCAGTCCCTGAGGAAGCTCATCTGGTAGCTCTCCCCCAGGAGGATCTCCAGACCTCCGGGCAGCCGGCTGGCGAACTTGTAGAGCCGGTCCATCGCCGCGCCGCTGGGCTCGACGCCATGCTTGCGCCACTTGTACATCTGCCTGTAGTCGACGCCGATGGCCCTGGCGAATCCGCTCCAGGTGAGGTCGGCGAGCTCCTTCAGGCGCACCAGGCGTTCAGGGAAGTCGTCCGACAGCCGGTTTCCGTAGAGCAGGCGCTCCTCGTCGTTCATGTAGTCTTCGATGCTCCCGTCGATGCGGGGCTTACCGTTAGGTTGTGTCATCGCTATCCTCCAGTTCGAAAAGGTCTTCAAAGTTCTCCACTTCAAGGGCCTTCTGCATCCGCGTGCGGATGCGTCCGGAGGGCGCTCGCCCCGTGTTGACCAGCATGGAGAGGTATCCGTGGCTGATGCCGACCTCTCCGGCGAGCCAGCTCTGGGAGCGGTTCAGCAGTGCCAACCGCTGCCAGAGCGCCGCCGCGTTGAGCCGGACAACGGCCCGTCCTCCACGCCTCCGGTGTCCCTTCGCTTCGTTGGCGTCCTGCGAACTCATGGCTATTCGGTCTCCTGTGAGCAATAGAGGCGGGAGCGGCCGTGCGGCTCACGCTCCCGCAGTCGTGTCCTTCGTTCATGGGGGCGTCGGGGCCTGGGGCGACTCCCAATCGCCGGGGACGCGCCAGGCGCGTCCCAGCGGCCCCAGGGCGTGGGCGGCCTCCCTGTGGGACACCCACAGGGGCACCGTCGCGCCCTCCGCCCGCATCTCCTCCCGCGCCACGCGCAGGAAGTGGGTCTGTGCGATCTCGTCGTCGAAGACGACCAGGACCGAGGGTCTCGTGCCGTGGTCGTCGGTGGGTCTGTGAGATGAGTAGTAGCGCAGATAGGGGGCGAGTCGCTGGGACATGGTTGAGGGCCGCACGGCCCTTCGCTCCCACTCAAGGAAGAAAGCCCAGGTCGCATCGCCCTTCTTCAGTACGCCGAAGGCGTCGGGGTTGACGGAGCGCATCCCGCCCTCGTGCCTGAAGTGCCTCGACGCCCTCCTGGGCGGGTCGAGCTGGACGACCTCCCACTCCAGCAGGGGGGCCTGCGCGGTCAGGGCGGCCAGGAAGCCGTGGACGGCGTCGGTGTGCTCCATGTTCCTGAGAAGCTGCCGCGTTCTGCTGCCGGAGACGTTGCGCCACTCCAGCGGGGCGTCGGCGTCCCGCAGGGCGACGCTCCACCGCTTCCTCGCAAGGCCGACGGAGGTGCGGTCCCTGCGGGCGAGCAGGGCCAGCCCCCGGTCGGCGACCACGAGGCGTCCGCCCGCGTCGCGGGGCCGCGCCGCCAGGTCGAATCCCTCCAGGGGGTTGACCAGTTGCGAAGCCCTCTGGGGCGAGACGCCCAGCAGCCCGGCCAGGTCTCCCAGGGCGATCCAGGGCCAGTCGGAGATGGCGTCGAGGGCGCGCTTCTCGGCGGACTTGAGCATGAAGGGCAGCATGGGGTCGGAGATGTCCCACTCCGGCCCCTCGACGGCGACGTCGGCGGGGAAGTCGGCCCGCTGCGGCTCCGGCTCTACCGGAAGCTGCCCGCCCGGACCCAGCCGGTCGAGGACGTAGCGCAGGTCGAGGGACGCGCTGACGGCGGAGGGACTCCATATCCGGTCTCCGGGCTTGGCCACGACCGCCTCGCGCTCGACGGCGAACAGGGCGGGTATGCGGGTGGTGGCCAGCATCCTCCGGGCGTGCCTGAGCCGCACGTGGTCGGCCATAAGCATGAGCACGGCCCCGGGCATCGGCTCGTCGCGCATCCGCCAGATGCGCTTGACGAAGCCCGACCTGTCGGCGGTGAGTCCCTGCCTGACGACACCGATGGTCCTGCCGTCCGGGAGGGTCATGGCGGCGTCCAGGGGCATGGCCCTGTACCAGCGGAAGTCGATGGGGTAGCCGACGTTGGAGACGATGGACGCGACGTGATAGACGGCGGCCAGGGCGTCCATGCGCTCCATGAGGTTGCGCCGCCACTGGGCGGAGACGGGGCGGGAGCGCACCAGCTCGTCGAGGGTCATGCTCTCCTCGTCGGCGAGCCTGCGCAGCCCTGCGGCGGTGAGGTGGAACCTCCGCGCCGGGGGGAGGATGTCGGTGGCGTGGAGCGCCGATGCGCAGAAGCCTTCCGACTCCAGCTTTGCGGCGGCCTCGTAGACCGGTCCCCTCGACCAGCCGGTGACGGCGACCATCTCCAGGCGGTCGAGGAAGGGCATGGACGCCAGGGCGCGGAGCAGCTCCGCCTCGCATCCTACGGGTCTCATAGCTCAGCCTCCTCTCCCTCGTCTTCGGCGGCGCGGTCCTCGTCGGCGTACTCCGCCTCGCTCGCGGCGTCCGACGCTCCCCGGTCTCGCTTGCTCTTCTGCGTTCTGCGGTCCGCGTCCTCCTCGGCCTGCGGCTCTCCCGTCCCTCCCTGTTCGAGGTCCTCGACGCCCTTGCGGTAGTCGCCCACCTTCTTGTGGCCGTCTGCGTCGGCGTATTCGCCCTCGCGGTCGGAGACGGTGTAGGCGGACGTGGCCTCGCGAATGCGGTCGGCGGTGTCCGGGTCTCCGTCCTCCGGCTTGCGCACCATCATCGAGAAGGCGGGCATCCGCTCGGTGCCCACGGTGGCGCGGACGTAGCAGTGGTGGACGGGGAGCGAGGTGATGTCGTCCTCGGTCACCCGCTCCTTGCCCAGCTCCCACACCAGGGTCCGGGCGTCGTTGCCCGCCACCTGGAAGACGGCGAGGCAACCCACGTTGGCGAGAACGGTGTCCCGCATGGTTCGGGAGAGGTCGTCCAGCTTGGCGAGGCTCTGGGTGGCGAGGATGAAGGAGGCGCCGAACTTGCCCAGCTCGGACAACATGCTCTCGTAGTCCACGCCGGGCATGGACTGCATCTCGTCCACCACCACCAGCGCGCCCCGCCGCCTGCTCAGGGGCAGGCTTCCCTGCTCCCGGATCACGGCGTCCACGAGGTTCAGGAGGGACGCGCCCACCAGGGCGGCCACGTCCCTGCCGACGGTCCCCTGCGACGTCGATACCAGCAGGACTCCGCCGTCGTGGATGATCCGGCGCAGGTCGATGGTGGAGCGGCGCTGGCCCAGGATGGCCCGCGCCCGCTTCGACGAAGCGTAGTAGGAGAGGCGGGTCTGGACGGGGGCCAGGGAGTCGGCCTTGTAGTCGCGGCTCCAGCCGGTGAAGGTGCTGCCCCACCACTCCAGGAGGTAGGGGTCGGAGACCTTCTTGAGCACGTCCTTGCGGAAGGGCTCGTTGGACAGGAGCTTGAGCCCGTCGAGGATGGTGAACTGGGCCTCCGCCTCCATCTGCTCGTTGGCTTCATGCAGCGTCTTGACGGTCTGTTCGAGGATGGACTGCATCCTCGGCCCCCACTGCTCCCACAGGCCCTTCGCCACGCGCACCACCGAGTCGGCGGTGCGGTCGCGGTCGGCGAAGATGCGGGTGTCCAGCAGGTTGATGCCGGGGGAGCGGGTCTCGTCGGAGAGGTCGATGAGGCGCACCCGGCCCGCGAGGGAGTCGGGGACGTGTTCGAGGATGCCCGCCACCAGGTCGGTGTGGGGGTCTATGACCACGATGGCGTCTCCGTCCCTGCCCGCCGCCTTCTCCTGCATCTTGTGCGTGACGAGGTGGTGCATCAGGGTGGACTTGCCCATGCGGGTGCGGGCGACGTAGAGGTGGTGACGGCGCAGCAGGTCTGCGGGAAAGCGGATCTCCCTCCTGGCGCCCGCGGTGGTGTCTCCCACCAGCGCGCCGCCCCTGGTTCCCTTCGCCGACGGGCTGAGCGCCCTGGCGCCGGACCGCTCCACCAGGGGCGTCTCGTCCCCCGCTCCGGGCGGGTGCCACAGCGAGGCGATCTCCCGGACTCCCAGGACGCTGCGCCCCCCGAACAGGCCGGGTCCTGGGGGGTGCAGGTTCTCCGGGTCGGGCGCGACGGGCCGGACCTTGCCGACCTTGAAGCGCGCCCCTGCGGGGTTGTCGTAGTGGCGGTAGGCGGCGGCCACGGGGCCGAGAAGCTCCCCGGCCCGCTGCGGCCCCGTGCGGGAGGGCACTATCGCCGTGACCTGGAGCTCGGCGTCGAAGGCGATGCGTGACACCTTCTCCTGTATCAGGATCGGGTCTTCGACTCGACTCCGCGCTCGCTTCCACCGCCACCACGCCCAGCCGCCTGCCGCCAGCCCCAGGGCCGTTCCCGCGCCCAACAGCACGGCCTTCCATATCTCCCCGTCCTGCACCCACAGGTAGCCCTTGAGGGCGGCCAGAGCGCCGATGCCCAGCACGGCCATCGTGATGCCGTCCATCTGCAACGGCTTGGTCTGGAATGTGTAGGCGGGCTCCCTCGGCTCCATGCCGGGCCGCTTGTGGGCCTTGTCCATGTGGGCCTGGGACCAGTCGGGGCCGAGGGAGCGCAGCAACAGACGGGCCACCACCCGCTCCCCCTCGTAGAGGGCGGACAGAGCGCCCATGAGGGCTATCAGAGGGTCGGAGCCGGGGTCGAGCAGGTCGTCGTCCCTGAAGGTCCTGAGGGGGACGTACTCGGGGCCGTCCGCCCGCAGGGTCATGCTCCACGCCTGTTCCTTCTCGCCCACGCGCAGGGGGTCGTCCTCCGGGTCAACCGTCTGGATGCGGGCCTGGGGGTAGTGGGCGGAGAGCTGGCCCCGCACCACCCGGTCGTCCAGGCAGCGGGCCATGAGGGTCACGCCGTCCATGTCCCCGGCAAGCTCCAGGGAGAAGGGTTCGGGGACGGCGATGGACTGGAGGAGGTTCTCCACTCCCAGGAGCGTGCGCTCCCCGGCTCTCGGCGGCGTCACCGCAAGAAGCACGGGGCCTTTCTCGTCGTCGTTTCCGAAAAGCAGGTTCTTCGTGTTCAGCTTCATGGGTGCTATTCCTTTCTCTAATGGCGTCCGGGCGTCCACTCGATTACCGCCGTCTCCTCCGGCGTGGCCTCGATGCGCACGGGGAATCGGTTGCCTCGTGCCAGCAACAGCCCGTCTCCACGCGGACACGATAGGAGCCAGCGTTGGAGGTCCTGGGGAAGGTCGAAGGCGTCTCCCACCGTGCTTATCGCCGCCGCGTCCTGCTGGAGGAGGAGCTTGAAGGCGGCGTTCTGGAGCAGGGCGCGACCGGAGTGGCCGGTGATGGTTCTCGACGTGTCCTCGGAGAGGAGGTCCTGGACGTCCTGGGTGATGAACTGCAACCCCAGCCGGTGCTTCCTCGCCCGCTTCGCCATGCTGACCATGAAGGCCGCGCCTTCGGGGTGCTGCATGATCGACCACACCTCGTCCACCACCAGCAGCCTCGGCTTGGGGTCCTGGGCCGCCGCCGCCCACACCGTCTCGGTGCAGACCATCGCGGCGGCGGGGCGAAGCTCCGGTTCGAGGAGGCGGAGGTCGAAGACGGTGACCAGGGCCTCGTTGCCCAGCAGGTCATCGCCTTCGTCGGATAGCAGGTGTCTGAGGCTGCCGGTGGCGAAGGGCCGGAGCAGCCTTGCGAGAGCGGGGTCTCCCGCCTCGTCTTCTTGCAAATATGCGTAGAAGTCTCGGAAGCCGGTGCGCTCGCGGGTCTGGGCGTAGTAGCCCGCCAGGGCGTGGTCGAGGGAGGCCCGTCGCTCCGCGCCGAGGCTCTCCCCCACCATCACCTCGATGAGGCGTCTCAGGCTGCCGATGCGCTGGAGCAGCTCCTCGGAGTCGCCCCTGTCGATGACGAAGGGGTTCATGCCCTCGCCCGGCACGCCGGGGCTGAGAACGCGCCCGCCCGCTGCGCGGGCCATGTCCGCGTACTCGCCCTCGGGGTCGATGACGTAGGCGGTGATGCCTCTCGTCAATCCCCTGAGCACTCCCAGCTTGGTGGCGAAGGATTTTCCTGAGCCGGAGCGGGCCAACACAGCCGTATTCGCGTTGAGGTGCGTTCCGTCCCAGGGGTCGTAGACCACCGGGGAGCAGGCCCGCATGTCGATGCCGTAGAGGGTCCCGGAGCGGGTGTCCAGGTCCGGGGGTGAGAAGGGGAAGAGACGGGCGATGCTGGAGGTGTCCAGGCTGCGCCACTCGGCCACGGCGTTCAGGGCCAGGGGCAGGGTCGATAAGCAGACCTTCCCTCTGCCGGAAGGCGAGGTTGTCGAGCTTGCCGAGCGTCGCGCCGAAGTGGGCCTTGGCCCGCTGGGTCATCTCCTTCAGCGACGCCTCGTCCTTCGCGTGAAGGGTCACGGAGAGGGACGCATGAAAGAGCCTCTCCCGTCCCCGCTGCACCTCGTCGCGCAGCCGGGTGATGTCCTCCAGGGCGATCTCCGCCTCGGGGGACATGGTGCGCCCGCGCTTGAAGGAGAGGGACTGCGCCGACTCGAAGCGCACCTTCTGCCACTCAAGCGTCCTGGCCGCCTGCTCCGCCGGTATCGGGCCGACGTGGACGGCCAGGTCCATCGGAGCTCCCGCCGCCATGAGTCCTTGCAGGAAGCCGGGGGCCAGCGACCGGGGCCACTTGCCCAGGTGAAGGGAGCGGACCAGCCGGTCTCCGACGCGCATGTCGCGGCGTCCTATCTCCACCTCGACGGGCGTCTCCTCGTCGAACTCGGAGGGTGAGCCGCCGAGAGTTGCGGCCACCAGGAACATGCGGAGCTGCCTGCCCTTCAGCAGGTGGACGGAAAGCCCGGCTCTTGCAAGCAGGCCGCGCAGGTCGTCGATGCGGGCCGCCTCGCACACGGCGTAGAAGCGCCGGTCGAGGATGCCGTCCCTTGCCTCAAGGTCGGTGAGCAGTCGCCCAAGGGACTCGGCGGCCGCCCTCGTCTGCGGGGGAAGGTCCTCCGGCTGGGCCTCCTTCAGCTTCTCCCGCATCCCTGCCAGACGTGGCGGGTGCTGCCTGATGAGCAGTTGGGCGGGGAAGTCCAGGGCGTTGAGCGCCCCGGCGAATGCCCCCAGCTTCGGCTCGTCGATCTCCAGGCCCATCACCTCGCACACGCCGAGCTTCACCCCGTCCAGGCGGACGGGACCGTCGTCGTCCAGGTGGGACAGCATGAAGAACAGGGGCAGCTCGGGCGGGAGCTTGGGTTCGGCAGGGTTGACCTCCCCTGCGGCCGTCTCCTGGGGAGCGTCGGCCTCCTCTGGCGTCGGCCTGGGGGCTTTCTGCTGCCCTTCACCCAGCTCGCCTTGCAAGGCGTCGGCCTCCTGTGACGGCACCTGCGCTCCTCGTCTCGTCAGTCGTCGAATAAGCTCTTTCAACAGGGTGTTCTCCTCTGCTCTATGGGGTTGGAAAGGATGGGATGACGCCGTGGCTCAGCAGGGCGGCGACGCCCTTGGCCGACAGCACCAGCACCAGGCCGACGACCGCCATGACGACGGCGGTCTTGGCCCTGCCCCCGCCGCGCTCCTCGCCGCCCTCGGCCATCAGGATGAAACCGGCCCAGACGATGGCGAAGAAGCACAGGCCGGAGCCGGCGTAGGCCATCGCCGTGAGCACGCGGTCGAAGGCGTGAAGCATTGCTTCCTTCTCCGGCGCGGCCCCCATGAAGACGAGGGCCGCGCCGGTGAGCGGCAGCAGGGCCGTCGCCCGCCTCACCAGGGCCACTCCCATCCCAGCAGGTCGAACCAGCCGCGCAGCCCGTCCGCTGGCTCCTGCTCTGCGGGCGGGTCCTCCGGCTCGGGCTCCGGCAGGACCAGGACGGCGAAGGGGTCGTCGGATCCGACTGCGGACGCCAGGCTCAGCGTTTCGCTCCTCGCCTCCGGTGACGGGCGACCGCTCCACCGTCTCGGCCTTGACGTGCTCCTTGTGCAGGACGTCCACCGTCACCTCCTTGGCGATGGTGGCGCTGGGGACGTAGGCGTAGGCCGTCGCGGTGGCGGACGCCGTGGCGCCGTCCTCGCAGGCGGCCGTCGCCGTCTGGCTGTCGGAGTCGCTGTCCCCCGGGCGATGGAGGTGCACGGTCCTGGTGACCTGCTCCGTCCGCTCCGGGTGGTGGGTGAGCACGGTCAGCGGGGGGATGGGGATGCGGAGGCTCGCCTCAAGGATCACGTCCACGCTCACGGCGTGAAGGTCTGCGCCGTCCCCTACGGGCAGCGTGAACCGCGTCTCTCCGTCGGGGACGAAGGGGACGCTCTCTGCGACGCTCCCGTGGCAGCGGAGACCGATCCCCGTGATTGCCGTCACCCCGGCGTCCATGAGCGCGGTCTGGGTGACGCTCTCGTATCCGGCCACCGTCTGAAGCTCGACCGGGTGCTCGATGCTCGTCACGCACTCGGACTCGACGACTCCGCTGACCGCTCCGGGCGTCCAGCCCAGGGAGGTCACGCGAAGGTCGCACAGCTCCCCCTCGACTTCGGGCAGCGGGTACGGGATATTCTCGTGCTCGACCGTGAGCGCCCCCGCCTGCCCCAGGGTGTCCTCCCACGAGACGGTGAAGGACGGCGCGGGTCCGTTCAGGGGGAGCGAGTAGTCGATGCGCTCCCCCTCGACCAGCGTCGCCGAGCCCCAGAACCGCAGCCACGCGCCCTCCGGCCCGCCGAATGCCCGGACGCGGATATCCAGTTTCGTGGCGGCCCGAAGGGTGACGGCGGCGCGGTCGCCGGAGACGGTGAGCCCCTCGATGAATAACCGCCGCCCCTCCACCGGGTCGGTCAGCTCAAAGTCGATCTCGTCCCGCCAGGGCTCGTGGTCGTCGGCCAGCGCCGCCTGGGGGACGGCCACGACAGCGGCCATCAGGACGGCCAGGGCCACGACCGGAATCCAGCCCATGCGGGGCTTCCTGCGTCTGCTCTGCAAGGTCTCGGCCCGGTGGTCGTGACGCTGGCCCCTCCCTCCGTCCTTCCCCCTGCGCTTGCCGAACCAGCGCATTCGCCCGTTGCGGCGCTCTTTGTTCTTGCGGGTCTTCCCCTTCTTGCGCAGCCTTCCCAACCCGCGCCCGACGCGCTTCGCCATCAGGCTCAGCGGGCCGGGGCCGCTCTTCACCGGCTGCGCCGGCGCGGGCGGCTCGGCTCTCACCAGCTGGGACACCGGCCCGGCGTAGACCCGCGCCCCCAGCCGGTACTTCAGCAGGTCGGCGGCCACCAGGGGCAGCCGCCGACCGCCTATCTTCCCCACGACCATGGCGATGCCGACCAGTCCGAAGAGGACGGCAATCCCCATGCGCACCTCGGACGGGCCGACCGGGGCGTAGCGGTATGCGCCGTATGAGATGGCGCACACCGCAACTACCGCCACGACCTGCGGGAAGGTGAACCCCAGCAGCACCCGGTCCTCGGCCTGGACGTGAGTCGGTACCTCGTGTTCTCTCATCTCTCGTTCTCCTTCCTCACGCGGCCTATCCGCCATCGCCGCTTTCGGCTTCCGGCGCTTCCGGCTCGGGCAGTACGTTGTCAATGTCGATTCCGGGGTCCACGACCGCGTTCATCACCAGCTCCACGACGCCGTAGGCGACCAGGGCCAGGACGATGCCCGCGAGGGCGGTCATCATTGCGCTCTTGCCGCGCTCCATCTGGTGGGGCGCTCCGCTGGCCGTCAGGTACAGGTATGCGCCGTAGATGAAGAAGCCCACGCCTATCGCTCCCACGACGCCCAGCAGGATGCCCACCAGGTTCGAGATGGTCTGCGTCAGTTGTTCCATTCCTGTTGCTCCTCTCTTGCGCCGGGCGGGTCTCCCCACCCGGCGTTCATCGCTCCGTCTTTTCTCCTCGGTGACTCCCCGTTAGCTGCACATCGCTGATCCTCCGTCGTGTCATTCGCTCGGCGCGGGTCTCGTCCGCGCCGTTGCGTTGTTGTCGTGTTTGGGGGCTACTCGCCGCTGCTTCTGGGCGCTCCGCCGCCGTCCGCGCCTCCGCCCGATGGGGTCGCCATCGACGCCGCCGAGCTGAGGCCGGAGGCTGCCGCCGACACCCCCGCGCTGGCCGCAATCGCTCCGACGGCCATGCCTCCCGGCCCTCCCACCGCGCCGCTCATCAGCCCGATGGTCTTCGCCGAGCGCACCATCGAAGCGGGCAGGTTCATGCCGAAATAGAGCATCGAGAGCCAGGAGTCGAAGGTCCCGGAGTTGCCCAACATGCTCGGAACCCGGGTCGCCATGTAGACGAAGGCCAGGGACATCAAGAGCTTCCAGATCAGGTCCTGCACCGGCTCGAAGGCGGCGACCGACGCGAACTCGTTGAGGAAGCCGATTCCCAGGGCCAGGGCGATGAGCTGCATGGCCTGCTGGAACACCGTCGTCATGAACAGGCGCAGCCAGTGGCGGCCCCAGCCCGCCGTGTGGGGCAGAATCCACAGCCCCAACGCGATGGGGGCCAGGGCGAGAAGGATGTCGATGAGGGCCAGGCGCAGCACCATCTGCACGATGACGTAGAGGACGAAGAAGCCGTAGACCAGGTAGAGCAGGGCAAGCAGCTGCGCCATGCCCACGCTCCCGGCCTGGACGGCTGTGAGGAAGGTGTCGAGGGGAGCCCTGAGCAGGTCTCCGGGGGTGACGTTCAGGGAGACGGCTATGAAGCCGGACACGGCGTCGGCCACGTCGAGGACCAGGGCGCACCACCACAGGGAAGACGCGGCGGCGACGAGGCCGAGCACGAGCCGGGGCACCATCTCCCGCCAGCCCGTCTGCTGGCGGCCCAGGTGCTCGGACACGATGAGGCTCAGGCCCATCCAGCCGAGGATGACCACCAGGGCGCCGGAGGTGATTGCCCAGACGACCATCCAGGCGTGGCGCACCAGGTCGTGGGCGTAGGTGAGGTCGGGAGGGGTGCCGGTGAGGATGTCGCTCATCGGCTACCCGCCCCCGCAGTTGTCGGCGTCCTCGCCGGACGCTCTTTCAACCACGCCGCAGAGGGTCCCGTGGACTCCCTCGATCACCCAGCCGGCGAAGGCCCTCGCCCACCGCGCCGGGTTGAGGGCGCTCAGAATCTTGTCCCAGATGCGTCCCGGCTCGTGGATGGGGACGACGGCGTAGAACTCGCCTCGCCTGCCGTCCTCGGCGACGGCCAGCATCACCAGCAGGTACGCCCTGTCGCGGTCGAGGTCGGGGCTGCTCGTCCAGGTCGGGGTACTCCCATGAGTACTCCCAGCCGTCGCTCGCTCTTCTTCTCCCCGCCCTTGACCCGGTACATGGCGCTTATCCAGTCGCCGGTGTCGGCGTCCCGGACGGCGTAGAAGAGGTCGGCGATCTTCCGGTCGAAGACGGGGCGGGCGACGAACTCGCCGCCGCCCTTGCGCTCCACGAACTCCCGGTCGGCGTTGACGAGGGTCAGCTCGTTACCGGGCGGGGCCTGGGCCAGGGCGATGTTGCTTGCCGGGATTGCCAGAAGCGCCGCCAATAGCAGCGCGGAAACCAGGGGAAGAGCCGCCTTAACGACCGGAGTTTCGATTTCAGCGCCACGTTGTCCACCTCTCTTCGCTTTCGTGCGGCCCACCGGTTGGAGGCCGTCGCAGGAGAGTGTGAACAACCGAAAAAGGGTTAGAAACTACCCATAAGGTGCATCAACAGTAATGCACCTTACGAGGTCATTGGAAAACGCCTCCATCTATGCAGTAATGGGGCTGTACAGGAAATTGAGTTTCGGAGGAAATCGAATAGCGGGTCGTGGCAAAGCTGAAATGGGCATAAATCACCCCCTACAGGACGTGAACAGCGAGCACTTTGTTGAAAGAGTGCGTTCAGGTCATCCGGCTCAAAACCCGCTCGACGGTGGGGGGCACGCATCACGGGAAAGGGCGGGTGGAGCGGAAAACGGGGCGCAAAACCCCGGCGACGTGGGGGTGCATGACGTCCGTGGACAACCGAAGTCAACGCCGGGCCAAAGCTGGGCCGTAGCTGGGGCGAAGTCGAAACGAGGTTCTGAGAAGGAGGAAATTGCCATGAAGACGACCGAACACGGCATCGAGGAGAGCAGGGCCGTGGAGAACATGTACCACATGCGGCTCATGGCGCTGCTGCAAGAGCTGGTGCGAAAGCGGGGTCCCAAGGGCGCGGCGCGGGTGCTGGAGATAGACCCGAAGACCGTGGCCGAGAGCATCAGGACGGGTCGGCTCTCACGGCGGACGCGGGACTCCCTGGAGCGGGCGTTGCAGGAGGGCGTCGGCTCGGCTGCGGAGCGCCAGCGGGAGCGCAACGAGAAGCTGGAGGCCCGTGTCGATGCGCTTGAGAAGGGCCACGACGAGCTTGGCAAGGAGCTTCGCAGGCGGATGGCCTCCGTCGAGGGCAAGCTGGCCTCCCTGCGGCGGGACGACGGCTACGAAGCTGCGCAGGAGGCAGAGGAGCAGTCCGGGGCCGGTGCTGCGGACCGGGACGGGAAGCCGCCGTCGAAGCCCTCGATGCGCCGGGAGTACCCCGACCTTGCGACGCTGGAGCCTGCCCCGGACGACGAGGAGATATTCGGCGCGGCCTGGCCCCTCATCGTCGAGTGGCGGAAGCTGCTGGACGCCCACCCCGAACGGGGCGAGGGCGTTGAGTGGCTGACCACCCAGGAGAAGGTCCTGAAGGTCGAGCTGGCCCTCCTCGAAGAGCATGGGATGACCCTGCCGCCTGAGAAGCAGCCGCTGCGGGACTTCGACCGGAGCGGTCAGATCACCTGGCGCAGGACCGCGCTCTCCGACACGCGGAGAGGGCGGAAGAAGGCCGAGTTCATGCGCAGAGTTACCTTCGGGCTTTGGCGGAAGTGAAGGGGCCGCAACAATGCGCCGGAGCGCCGCACGGGACCATATGAACTTTTTCGGATGTTTTTATGACGTTTACATGAACTGAATAGACGGATTTGGGCGGTCACGCTTCCAAAGCCTTTTCAACGCCGAAAGGTCTGGTAATAATGGTTGCACTGTTTGGCTTTTACCACGGTTTCCGACCATAGAAACCTGGGTGCGTGATCCCTGTTGCACGGGTTGACCTTAGCGTCACCCAAGAGGGAATGCTGGCAATGCGGAGTTTGACGTTGGTCCTTCGCAACCAGCGCGGGCCGAATCGACGGAGTTGACACTGGTCCTTCGTCCTCGGTCCAGTCCGGCGGTTGAAGTTTGACGTTGGTCCTTCATCCCGCAGGACACCGGTCCGGCGAGCTGGAGTTGATCGCTTCTCTCGCTGGGCGCTCGTTCGGTGGCTGGGGTTGATCGCCTCATCCGCTGGACATTGAGGACGGAGCGCATCCTGTGCTACGTCCTCGGCAAGCTGGTCGGAGTGCGTCTTGCGCTTCGACTGGCTCTTCATGCCTGCGGCACGGCTGACTCTCAGCCAGGGCCGCAGCTTCGACACGCGCCGGTCTGCAGTTGAGAAGCAGGCTGGCCGCTTCACGTCTCGCAGCCTTTCCCCACTGACCTTGTTCACCCTGGGCGAGCTGCGTCTTCTTTCACCTCACTCCGTCTTCCGCGTTCGACATCCGACCGCGGGCGGAGTGCGTCTTCGGCACGGAGTCATGGGTTCAACGGCATCGGCATACCAATCAGCAAGGAGGTACATAGGCATGGACGAAACACGGACACAGGAGCGGTACACGGGACCGAGCGCGCTCAGGATCGCCAACCTGTTGCCGCACCGGGTCAGCTTCGAGCGGGGCTGGTTCTGGACGACGACGACGGTCTGTCACGGCGGCAAGTCGGACGGGCTTGCGTTTCGGCAGCGACCGGACGGCAACGGCCTCGAAACCCGCTGTCACACCCGGGGCTGCTCGGCCGGCGTGGTCATAACCGAGCTCGAGGTCTTGATCGGGCTGCCCATCTGGACGGCCTTCGAGCCGGTTCCCGACGCGGCGGCCAAGGCCCCTGAGAAGCGTCCCTGGTGGAAGCGTAAGAAGGTGGTCGCGGCAGGGGTGGTCGCCCTGGTCGTTGCGGCGCCGCTGCTGACCCTCGACCTGGAGCTCTTCTTCCTGAACCTCGTCGGGCTGGGCATCGGCTGGCTGCTGCTCAGGCGGTTCCTCGTGCGCCGCACGGTGCGCAGGTTCCGGCGGTGAAGCTCTAATCCACAATCCATTCCCAACACGCAAAGGGTCGTCTCCATCCGGGGGCGGCCCTTCTTCTTTGCCCGCGAGCGGGCGCAGACGGACGGCAACACAAAGCACAGGCACTGAGGAGGTGCGTAATGACGACGGCAACACTGGTAGCAGGCAATCGGACGACGGACACGGTTGACAGGCCCCGGCGCAGCCTCGAAGAGCTGGTCGACCGGCTCATCGACGCGCTGTTTACGGCGAACACGGAGACTGAGGAGTCGAGCGCGACGCGCTCCATCCACGAGGCGAGAAGGCTCAGGCAGTCGGGGGACGTGGACACCGCCCTGGCGGTGCTGGGAAGCGTGAACGTGGCGCAGGCCACGCCGAGGGAGGCTCGCTGGGCCTTCTCAGAGTGGAAGCAGATGGTCAGGCGGCGGTTCGGCGGCGGGAAGATCATGCTCTACAGCCAGGGCACGGGAAGGGCGTCCGCGCTGGTTCCCCAGGGCGACGGGACGATGGAAGTCGCCGCGGTGTTGGGTATGCGCTGGCGGCCCGGCAAGGTCGTCTCGGGGCGCAGCCTGCGGGGGCTTCGGCCCCTGACGAATGCCTACCCTCGGCCCTGACCGGAGAGTGGCCCGGCGCTGGCGTGGCCCAAGCACGGTTGACGACTCGTGAGGCAAACGGGGCGCCTCAGCGCCCTGCTTGGACCCTGAGTCGTCGCCTTCTTGCGACTGCTTGCACGGGCGCTCCGTTTCACCAGGCAGCGCCCCGCATGGGGATCGCTGCCTCCTCCGCCCGCTCCCCTGCGGGCTTCCATCCCACTTCGCCCAACCCCACACGCATCGCACAGGTCTGCTCCTCGACTCCGGCCGGGGGTGGGACCTGTGCCCGATGCACGACGGAGCCTGCCCCGGATTGATTCCGGGGCTTGCCCCGCACACGGCCTTCCACAGAGGCCGCCCCGGACTTGATTCCGGGACGCAGCACCGGCCATTCGCCACGGCAACTACGCCACCCAAGGAGACAGTCCCGGCCATCGGGACAAGGCATCAAGCGGGACTGTCTCCCACAGGGGGGCGGTCCCGCTTCTTCATTTCAGGAGGAAGCGACATGACGACGGCAACGACGACACAGACCAATCGGACCAAGGAGACGGCGGGAGCGGAGAGCGAGCTCAGGGCTGCTGCCAGGCGGCGGGGGGTCACCATGAAGGAGCTTGCGGCCATGATGGGCGTGAGCGCGGGCTATCTGTCGGGGCTTTCGACGGGGCGTACGCCGTGGACTCCGAAGATGCGGGAGAAGGTCGCGGCGGTGCTGGGAGAGGTCCCTGGGCAGGGGACCGTCTACCGCCAGGGCGGCGTCGTGACCGGCGAGAGCAGCTTCATCCGGGAGCGCGCACGCACCCTGGGCATGACCATGAAGGACCTGGCCGACCGCGTTGGCGTGTCCTACAGCTACATGACGCAGGTTGCCCGTGGCCGCCAGAACATGGGCGTGAAGGTCCAGGCCAGGGTCGAGTCGACGCTCAAGGCCCCGGCGAAGGTCGCGCCCGCCACGTGCGCCAACCGCCAGGGCGTCGTCGTGACCGGGGAGTCCAGCTACATCCGGGAGCGGGCCAGGGAGCTGGGCATGAGCATGAGGGAGCTGGCCGACCGCGTGGGCGTCTCCTACGGCTACATGTCAATGGTGGCGCGGGGTCATAGCAACATGGGCGTGAAGGTCCAGGCCAGGATGGAGGCGGCGCTGGAGGCTCCGGTGAAGGTCGCGCCCGCGCAGCCAGCCGGGATCGACCCCCAGGTCCTGTGGGACCGCATGGACGCTCACGGCTTCAGCCAGAACGAGGTCGCCCGGCGCGCCGGCATCAGCTCCTCGTACCTCTCCCACATCATGAACGGCAAGTCCTCCCCGTCGGCGGGCGTGCTGAAGGGGCTGCACGGCGTCCTGTTCCAGCCGACGAGTGCGGAGCGCGTCATGCCCGCCGAGGTGAAGGTGTTGGGCTGGCGCAAGGGCGAGCGGAGCGGGATGGTGGTGCACGGCGCCGGTGGCCCCGGGCGCGGCGCAAAGTCCGGCGGCGGCGCCATTCGGGTCGGCGGCCGGGTGCCCTGGGGCGCGAAGGCGGAGTTCGCCTACCGCGCCGGGTACGACGGCATGGGCCGGGTCTCGGTGACGCACGTCGTCGAGAGGGGCTACTCCGCCATGCTGAAGCAGCCGGAGACGGTAGCCGCGTAGGGCTCCATGACGTACCGCATGATGGGCGGCTGCCTCGAAGCAGCCTGGGACGGCCCGCACCGGGCCGCATACGCGAGTCCCGCCGTGGGCGGGCCTTCGCACGTTCAAGCATTCGCCTGGGGGCGTTGCCGGAACCCGACCGCCCCGATGGGGCGGTGCAGTCCGTCTCCCGTCGCTCTCCGCCTGGCGGCGGCGACTGATGGAGACGTGCGTCCGGGTTCCGGCGTCGTCCTCTAACCACCACGAAAAGGAGGACGACTCACATGAACCTCGGAGGTTTCATAGACACGTTCAAGGACGCGATAGCCAGGAGGGTAGTCGAGTCCTACCCGCCGCTCTACCGGCCCTCGGAGAACGGCGGCACGCTTCCCAGGCTGCTCCGCAAGCCACTGGGGGCGCAGGCCGACGCCATCAGGGGCGCGGCCCTCTCCCTGAAGGCCCACCGGGGCACCACCGTCGTCGGCGAAATGGGCACCGGAAAGACATTCATCGGCGCGGCGGCGGCGTACATGGCGGGCTTCGAGCGGGTGCTCATCATCTGCCCGCCCCACCTGGTGCCCAAGTGGAAGCGGGAGGTGGAGATGACGGTGCCCGGCGTCCGCGCCGCCATCGTCGAGTCCATCACCGACCTGGAGCGGCTTCGCCTCTCCGTCGGCTCCGGCCCCCTCTTCGCGGTGATGAGCCGTGAGAAGGCCAAGCTGTCCTACCGCTGGATGCCCGCCGTCATCGAGCGGTGGGCCGTCTCGAAGGGAAGGCTCCTGCGGGAGAAGGAGACGGGGGAGCCCTTCCGGGTGCCCTGCTGCCCCGACTGCACGGCGCAGATCGTCGACAAGGACGGCGTGCCGCTGACCGACGCCGACCTGAACCGCCGCAAGCACACCTGCAACGCCTGCGACGCCCCCCTGTGGCAGGCCGACCGGTCCGGGCCTGCCCGCTATCCGCTGGCCGACTACATCAAGCACAGGATGAAGGGCTTCTTCGACCTGCTGATAGGAGATGAGGTCCATGAGTTCAAGGGGCGCGGCTCGGCCCAGGGCATCGCCGCGGGCATCCTCGCCGACGTGTGCGGCAAGTCCCTCAGCCTGACCGGGACGCTTTTGGGCGGCTACTCCTCGACCATCTTCCACCTCCTCTACCGGTTCTCGCCGGAGATCAGGACGGAGTTCGGGCGGTCGGACGAGCACCGCTGGATACAGCGGTACGGCTTCGAGGAGGTCACCGTCGGCAAGCCCGACGACGACGCGGTGGAGGACGGGCGCAACAGCCGCCGCCGCAGCTACCGCAAGGTGACCAGGGAGAGGCCGGGCCTCGTGCCCAGCGCCCTGTTCCACATCATCGGCAACACGGTGTTCCTCAGACTGGCGGACGTGGCCTCCGGCCTGCCGGACTACGAGGAGAAGATCCTCGTGTCCTCGATGGACTCGGAGGAGGACGCCACCGGGTACTCCCAGCGCAGCGCCTACAACACCGTGTTCGAGGAGCTGAAGAAAGAGCTGGCGGCCGCGCTCAAGAGCGGCTCCAAGCGGCTGCTGGCGACCTACCTCCAGACCTTGCTGGCCTACCCCGACGGGTGCACCAGGGGCGAGACGGTGTTCGACCCCAGGACGGGCGACGTCATCGTGCAGGTGCCGCCGCTGTCCGAGGAGAAGCTCTACCCGAAGGAGAAGGCGCTCGTCGACCTGGTGGCCGCCGAGCGGCTGGAGGGAAGGCGGGTGCTGGTCTACGTCACCCACACGGGGACGCGGGACATCACCGGGCGGATGGACGACTTCCTCACCCGGCACGGGTTCCGGGTGGCGGTGATGAAGGCCGACGCGGTGGCCCCGAACCGCAGAGAGAAGTGGGTCGCCGACAAGGTGAAGGAGGGCATCGACGTCCTCATCTGCCACCCGCGTTTGGTGCAGACCGGCCTCGACCTGATCGACTTCCCGACGATTTGCTGGGACGAAACTGATTACTCGGTCTACGTGGTCCGGCAGGCGTCGCGGCGGTCGTGGCGCATCGGGCAGACCCGCCCGGTCAAGGTGGTGTTCCTGGCCTACCGGAACACCCTCCAGGCCGACGCGCTGAAGCTGGTGGCGAAGAAGATGCAGAGCTCCCTGGCCGTCGAGGGGGAGCTGCCGGAGGACGGGCTCGCCGCCTATGGGGACGATGGCGACGACATGATGATGGCCCTGGCCCGGAAGATCGTCAGCGGCGAGGAGGAGGACGAGGCCGAGACGATGGAGGAGGTGTTCGCCCAGGCGCGGAACGCCGAGAGCGAGGCCGAGGAGCTGCTGGTGGACGACGGCTGGAAGGTCGTCGAGATCGAGCCGGAGACCATTGCGGTCAACGGCAACGGGAATGGCAACGGCCACCACGACGACCTGTTCGGGCCGACGGTCGAGCTTGTGCCGGCCAACGGCCGCCACGCCAACGGCAACGGGAACGGGACCAACGGCCACCACGAGGACGAGGACCCGGAGCCGCAGCAGTCGCTGTTCTCCTGGGCCGAGTTCATGGCCGAGCCGGTGAAGCCGAAGCGCAACGGGAAGCCCCAGCCCGCAAGCCTCTCGATGTTCGAGTGGGCGATGGAGCAGGAGCGCGAGAAGGAGACGGTCGGCGCGGGGCGCTAGACCGCAGTTCACGGGGGGAGGTCGTCGCACACGAGGCGGCCTTCCCCACCCGTCGATGTATGGGGCCTTTTTCACGTTTCCGGCCCCTGCGGTCGCGCCGCCTCAGTCCGTGAAGATATGGCGGAGGCCCAGGCTTTCGGCCAGGTCGAGCAGGGCCATCATGTGCTCCATGTTGGGGCGGCCCCTGCCCTCCTTCCAGCGCCATACGGTGTAGCGGTAGGTCCCGATGCGCCGCGCAATCTCCGACCAAGACAGGCCCGACTCCTTCTGGAACCGCTTGAGGCGCTCCGGGAAGTCGTCGGGGAACTCGTAGGGTTGTATGTAGTAGTCAACTCGCTGTCTCGGCATCGAGCCGGTCCTTCCGCAGGACGGAAACCCCGGGCGGTACGGCGTGCGGAGCGCAAGCGTCCGCAGTCGGTCCAACCCGGAGCTTTGGGGAGGCCGCCGCCCTGCTTGCCCAAGGGCTGTGGCGGCCTCCCCATCTCCTTCCATGTGTGCGGGCTTTTTCCGTTGCCCTCTACCGGCCCCGACCGCTGACGGTCGGCGCCAACTCGTTGGACAGCTTTCTGCGGTCTCTCGTGCGGACGGCCCCTAGCCCGCGCAGTCCTCGCTGCCCGCTACGGGGCCTCGGGGATGTCGATGTGGTACCAGCGGGACCGCTCGCTTGTTCCGTGCTCGTTGATGGCCTTGATGCGGTAGGTGTAGGTGAGGCCGCCCGACACCGTGTCGTCGGTGTAGGTGGTCGCGGCGCTGCCCGTGTCCGCGACCAATACACTGAAGTCGCCCCCGGTATTGTTCTCGCGGACGCGCCGCAGTATCACGTAGCCGGTGATGGAGTCGTCGCCGGGGTCGTCCCAGGTGAGGACCACCTGGCCGTGGGTTACCGTGGCTTCGAGGCCCGTGGGCTGGTCGGGTACGGGCGCTGCCGGAGTGTCGATGTGGAACCAGCGGGAGCGTTCACTCGTTCCGGCCCCATTGATGGCCTTGATACGGTAGGTATAGCGAGTCTCAGCCGACACTGTGTCGTCGGTGTAGCTGGTGGCCGCCGTCTTCGTGTCTGCCACCAGCACATCGAAGTGGCCCTCCGGGTCCACCCCGGGAATGCGCCGCAGGATGACGTAGCCGGTGATGGTGTCGTCGCCGGGGTCGTCCCAGGTGAGTGTCACGGAGTCGTGGGTCGCCGTGGCTTCGAGGCCCGTTGGCTTGGCCGGCGGCTCCGTGGGTTGCGCACCGGCCACAGCAGCCGTCGCCGCACTGGTCAGCGTCTCCTCGTTGTCGTCGTCGTCGGTGAAGCTCACCTGCACCTTGATGGCCTTGCCTTCTTCGCTGTCGGTCAGGGTGTAGGTCAAGCTGGTAGCCCCTGCGATGTCGGTATCGTCGGCAAGCCACTGGTAGCTGAAGGTGGCATTTGCAAGACCGTCAGCGTCGGCGATCCCAGACGTGTTCGCCGTCAGCGTCTCGCCTACCTGGGCGGTGCCGCTGATGGTGGGCGTGCCCGTGGCGGGAGAATTGGACTGGGGCGCTGCCGCCACCGCGCCCGTCGCCGCGCTGGTAAGCGTCTCCCCGTTATCAGCGTCGTCGGTGAAGGACACCTGCACCTTGATGGCCTTGCTTTCTTCGCTATCGGTCAGGGTGTAGGTCAAGCCGGTAGCGCCTGCGATGTCTGTATCGTCGGCAAGCCACTGGTAGCTGAAGGTGGCATTTGCAAGACCGTCAGCATCGGCGATGCCCGACGTGTCCGCCGTCAGCGTCTCGCCCACCTGTGCCGTTCCGCTGATGGTGGGCGCTCCGGTGGCGGGAGAATTGGGCGTGGGCGCTGCCGACACCGCGACCGTTGCCGTGCTGGTCAGCGTCTCTTCATTGCCCTCGTCGTCGGTGAAGCTCACCTGTACCTTGACGGCCTTGCCCTCGTCGGCAGCCACCAGGGTGTAGGTGGCGTTGGTCGCTCCCGATATGTCGGCGTCGTCTGCAAGCCACTGGTACTCGTACTGGACGTTGCCAAGCCCGTCTGCGTCGACGACCCCAGATGTATTCGCCGTTAGCGTCTCGCCCACCTGGGCCGTGCCACTGATGGTGGGCGCGCCCGTCGCCGGGCTGTTGTCAGGCGTGTCCGCGTCTTCTGAGCATGGCTCGATCTCGTCGCCCTCCGCCACGTCGGGTACGGGCACACCCTTCCAGTCCGATGCGTTGGTCCCGTACAACTGCTCGATCTGCGACCACTCCGATGCCCCGTCGCAGCTCGCCGCACCAACCCGCAGCCACGAGAGCCCATGCAGGTTGCTCACCACCGCGCTTGATCCGTGGAACGCGATGTCCACTCCCTCGGCGGGCAGGTCCAGCCACTCTCCGCCTTCGAGGTGGTAGTACTGGACCACGTACCAGCCGGCGTCCTCTATGTCCTGCCAGTCCAACTGCACCATGCCGTGATGCAGGATTTCCGTGTCCGACAGCACCGGAGTGCCCAGGACCACGGGGCATGGCTCGATCTCGTCGCCCTCCTCCACGTCGGGTACGGGCACTCCCTCCCAGTCCGATGCGTTGGTCCCGTACAACTCCTCGATTTGCGACCACTCCGATGCCCCGTCGCAGCTCGCCGCACCAACCCGCAGCCACGAGAGCCCATGCAGGTTGCTCACCACCGCGCTGGAACCGTGGAACGCGATGTCCACTCCCTCGGCGGGCAGGTCCAGCCACTCCTCGTCTTCGACGTGGTAATACTGGACCACGTACCAACCGGCGTCCTCTATGTCCTGCCAGTCCAGCTTCACTATGCCGTGGTGCAGGGTCTCCGTGTCCGACAGCACCGGCGTGCCCAGGTCCACCGCCGAGCCGGAGGTGGGAGTGGAGCTCACCTCCTCGGAGGACGGTCCATATGGACCGTAGCTATTGCCGTCATCGTTCTCGGCCTTTACCCGGAAGAAGTACTTGACTCCATTGGCCAGGTTGGCCTGGGCGTTCGTCGTATAGGTCGTCTCTTGCGATGTGCCCCAATCGTTCCTGTCGTAGTCCTTGCCGTCGACCCTCCACTCGATGCGGTATCTCGTCGCGGGCGGGTTGCCGTTGTCGTCGGGCGGGTCCCAGGACAGGGTGACCTCCCGGTTTCCTGGGGTGGCGGTGAGGTTGCGGGGCGCTCCCGGCAGGGCGTCGCCCAACACCGGCTCCTCCTCCGGCCCGGCCCTCACCCAGTCCGATTCCTCGCCCGGGCCGGACTCGTTGTGGGCGCTGACCTGGTACTCGTACTCGACGCCCTGTTCCGCGCTTTCATCGACATAGCTCGTTTCGGTGTTGCCGGTGTCCTCCACCAGGGTGTGGTGGTCCCTGGGCTGCCCATGGGAACGCTGGGGACCGCTGCCCTGCCCGCCGGCGCGGCGACGCTCTATGCGGTAGCCGGTGACCGCGGCGCCGTCCGGGGACTGCCAGGTCAGCCTGACCCCGCCCTTCTCCTCGACCGCACGCAGGTTTTTGAGCCCCTTCCCGCCGTTCGTGCCGTCCCCCTCGTCCCCCTCGTCCCCGTGGTCCCCGTGGTCATCCTCCGTGATGTCTTTGACCCACAGCTTGTAGGTGCCCCACTCGAACGACTCGCCGCTCGCCGCGATGTAATAGCTGCGATTGCTAGAGGCGGTAAACGTCACCCGGAACAGGTAGTGGGAGTCTGATTCGTCGCTGTACCACGTGTTGACAATGAAACTCCCTTTCGAATCGTAGATCGCGTTGATCTGCGGGAGGCGCAGGGTGAGACCGTTCGCGGTAGTGTGGCCCCACATGTCGATCCGGTAGGTCTTGTCCGCCTCCAGCTCCACCTCGAACCAGTCGGTGTCGAAGTCCCAACCGTCTACCTCGTTGGGGCCGTCCCCTTCCGAGAATTCCGGGGCGAAGATGTCTCCCCTGACCGCGGCCCCGCCCACCTCGACCTCTCCGGTGGTGGTGGTGTCGGCGGGCAGGTCGTCTTCCTCGGCCGGCGTGCCGCTGCCCGAGTCCGACCAGGCGCCCGTGCCCTCGGCGTTCTTGGCCCGCACCTGCACCTGGTAGGGGGTGTCCTCCGTCAGCCCCGTCAGCGTCGTAGCTTTCGCCGTGCCGCTGTGGCTCGCGTCACTCCAACTCCCGCTCGTGCCCGCCCGGTACCGCACGTCGTAGTCGGTGATCGCCGGACCCGCGTTGGACGGCGCCGACCAGTTCACCCTCAGACTCGTCGCCGACGCCGCCGACACCCTCGGCTTGGCCGGCTTGCCCGGCGCCTCGCCGCTCATGTCGGTCACCGTCACCGTGATGGTCTGCGTCGCGGTCTTCTCCCGCGTCCCCGTGCCGCTGGTCGCCTGCACCACGACCACGTAGTCGTTGTCGTTGTCCGAATCCTTCGGGTCCTCGAAGTTCGGCGCCGACTTGAACGTCAGCTCGCCGTCCGACGCCCCGATCGAGAACAGGTTCTGGTCCGTCCCGCCGGTAATCTCGTAGCCCGTGACGCTGTCGTCCGCATCGCTGTCCGTTGCCGTCACCGTTACCACCGCCGTCGTGTTCTCGGCCACGTTGCGCGCCGACGAGGAACTGAACGACGGCGACGCGTTGGCGGCGTCGGCCGCCGCGTCCGTCGTGCCGCTGCCCGAGTCCGACCACGCGCCCGTGCCCTCGGCGTTGGTCGCCCGCACCTGCACGTCGTAGGAGGTGTTCTCCGATAGGCTCTCGATCACCGCCGCGATGGACGGGACGTTCTTCTCCGTCCACGAGCCTTCCGGCGAGGATGTCCGGTGCCGCACGTCGTAGCCCGTAATGGGCGGACCCGCGTTGGACGGCGCCGACCAGTTCACCCTCAGGCTGGTCGCCGACCCCGCCGACACCGTCGGCGTCCCCGGCTTGCCCGGCGCCTCCGTGTCCACGTCGGTCACCGTCACCGTGATCGTCTGCGTCGCGGTCATCACCCGCGTCCCCGCGCCGCTGGTCGCCGTCACGTCCACCACGTAGGTGTTGTTCGTGCCGGAATCGTCCGCGTCCTCGTAGTTGGGGGCCGCGTCGAAGGTCAGCGCCCCCGAGGTCGCCCCTATGGAGAAGAACGTCTGGTCCGCCCCGCCCGTGATCGCGTAGCCCGTGACGCTGTCGTCCGCATCGGAGTCCGCCGCCAGCACCGTGCCCACCACCGTCTGGTTCTCCGCCACGTCGAACGTCGGCGACGAGGTGAACGACGGCGCGGTGTTGCCCGTCGTCCGCGAGCCGTCCACCTTGTGGTCCGAGTGGTTCCCCCGGCCCTGCCAGTAGAGCGGGACGTCGGTGCTGGTATCCTTGAACTCGATCTCATCGTTCGAATCGAGCCGGACCGGGCCGTCCGGGTCGTCGTAGTCCTGTTCGTCCCGCAGGTAGATGCCGTTGTTGTCCTCGTCGGTCGACACCACGGTGTAGCCGAACACCAGCGCCTTGGCGCCGGTGCCCGACACGTACGCCGCGTCGACCTCCCGCGTGTCGCCCGAGTTGCCGAGCACGAACTTGAGAACCGGGTCCCCGTCCACGTCCACCGCGACGTTGAAGGTCACCGTGAACTGGATCGTCTCGCCCGCCCCGTAGGTGTCGCTCTCCAGCTGCGGCGTCGAGGTCACCTCCACCGAGATGATCGACCGCGAGCCGTCCACCTTGTGGCCCGACTCCGTGCCGAGCTCGGTATGGTCGAGGTTCGCCGCCGCGCCGGTGGCCACGCTCGTGATCGTGCCGTTCTGGGCCTCCCCGTTGCGGTTGCCGACCAGGGTCCGGGTCTCGTCCCCGATCCAGATGCCGTTGGTGTCCTCGTCGCTCGACACCACGGTGTAGCCGAACACCAGCGTCGCCGTGCCCGAGCCGCTCAGCAGCGGCGCGCGCCTGGCGCCGCCCACGCTCAGCACGAAGTCCGTGTTGGACGTGGCGTCGACCGCCTCGCTGAAGGTCACCGAGACCTCGATCGTCTCGCCCGCCCCGTAGGTGTCGGTCTCCAGCACCGGCATCGAGGTAACCGCCACGTTGGTGACCGTCGGCCTCAGGAACTCGCGCAGGCGCAGCGTGACCGTGGTTTCCGACGACCAGTCCAGGTCCGTCCGCGCGGGCCATCGGTAGGAGCCGGGGATCACCTCCGTGCTGTCGCTCCACACGAACGGGTCGCTCTCGCCGTCGACATGCAGCGCCAGGCTCTCCTCTTCGGTGTTCGTCAGAGTGTTGGACGTCACGAAAAACAGTTGTTCGCTGATGGCGGTCCTCGCCCCGACCACAATCGCCGTAATCGTGTAGTTGTTGGTGGTCCCGGTCTCGAACATGAGCGAGAACGTCTTGTCCGACAGGTCGCCCTTCGTTCCCTGGAATCCGTGACTTTGAGTCTCTCCTTGGGCATTGGTGATGTCCCCCACGTCCACCACGCCGCACCAGATGTCGCCTTCGTTCAGTGTGCACGCCGGCGTCCGTCGCCGCCCACCGACAGCGTGTAGGTGCCGGTACCACTGTTCGCACTCCTCGCTACCAGGTAGTAGGTGCCGGCCGCGGTCGGCGTGAAGGTTGTCCGGCTGTCGAGGATGTCGTCCTCCCCACCGATGTCGTCATTCGCTGTGTCGATGATCTCGTTATCGGATGAGTCTCGGATACTCTCCAGGAAAGGGTCTTCCAGGGTGCCTCCGCCGCCATCTACGCCCTTCAGGTCGATCTGGTAGGTCTTGTCCGCCTCCAGCACGACCTTGAACCAGTCGTTGTCGACGTTGGACTCGATGTTGCCCATGACCGAGCCGGCCACGTCCACCTCGCAAGTGGTGGTGGTGGCGGCGGCACAGTCGCCATCCGAGGGCTCGGAGACATTGGCCTTCTTGCCGGGACCGCCGGGCGCGCCCCCGCCGTGGCCCTCCCCGTCCGGGTCGTCGCCTTCGGCGGCCTCCGGCGCGGCCGGGACGTCGACGTGGGACCAGCGGGAGCGCTCGCTCACCCCATGCTCGTTGATCGCCTTGATGCGGTAGGTGTAGCGAGTCTCCGCCGACACCGTGTCGTCGGTGTAGGTGGTGGCGTCCGTTCCCGTGTTCGAGACCAGCTCACTGAAGTGGCCCTGGGGGTCGACCCCGGGAATGCGGCGCAGGACCACGTAGCCGGTGATGGTGTCGTCGCCGGGGTCGTCCCAGGTCAGGGTCACCGAGTCGTGGGTCGCCGTGGCTTCGAGGCCCCTGGGCTTGTCGGGGGCCGAGCCCTCCTGGGCCTGTACCGGGGAGAAGAGCATGGCCATCGCCAGAACCGCTATGGCTGCAATCAGGACGGGAAATCGTCTTCTATCGGTGCGAGTCAACATCGTTCCTCCTTGTGCTGGTGCGGGTGTGCGGGACGCAGCCCGTCCGGTCCGCAGGCGTCAGCCGATAGAGGAGCGGCGCGCAGCGGCTTAGGGCGTTGCATGGTTGAAGGCTGTTTCGGGTGAGTGCGGGCCGTGCGAAGCCCGCCGCAAGGCGTCCTTCGAGGACTCCGGTTGCTTCGGGCGCGCGCTCAGAGGGAGCGGTGATGGGAGAGGGTCGGGCCTGCCGGCATGAGCCGGAGGGGACGAGGGTGCTAGAGCGGAGGGAAAATCGGGGGGGGGGGGGGGGGGGGGTGAACATCTGTGCTAGGCCGCGATGGAAGGCGACCTCAAGCGCGGTCGTCGCGTCGGCGGCAAGGGCCGCCGGTGCGTTTGCCGTCTCTATTCCATCTATCGGCCTGTCGAATGCCAAATGAAACTCTCCCACAAAATGGGCAGTCATGAAGGGCATTTTACCAAAACGTCTGTGAGGTATCTGTGAGAGTCAAGACTTTTGCAACCGAATCTGTTGTGAGTTTTTCCTGGGCCAGCTATAATTGGGGCTGGCCGGGCCTAACGCGTTCTCGCATCCCGCATCCGGCGCGGCGGCGCCGGGCAACCTCAGAGTCATCGGCAGCCCGGTTCGAGGAGGGAAATGGAACAAGCAGACGATCAGGCGCGGGAGATAGCGGAGCTGCGGGACCGCCTCTCCAGGTTGAGCCAGGCCAGCCTGCGCATCAACGAGAGCCTGGACTTCGACACGGTGCTCCAGGGGGTGCTGGACTCCGCCTGCTCGCTGACCGGGGCGCGCTACGGCGTCATCACCCTGCTGGATGGGTCGGGGAAGGTACAGGACTTCCTCTATTCCGGGCTGACTCCCGAGGAGAGCCGACGGTTCGCCGAATTTCCCGACGGGATGCTGTTCTTCGAGTACCTGAGCAGCATCAGTGAACCGCTGCGGCTGCGGGACTTCCACAGCTACGTCAGGGAGTTGGGCCTGCCCGAGTTCCAACCGCCGATGGCGGTGAGCTCCCCGCTTCCCTTCCTGGCCGCGCCCATCCGCCACCTGGGGGAGAGCGTCGGTGCCTTCTACGTGGGCGAGAAGGAGCTGGAGTTCACCCCCGAAGACGAGGAGACCCTGGTGATGTTCGCCTCCCAGGCGGCGCTGGTCATCGCCAACGCTCGCAGGCACCGGGAGGAGCAGCGGACGAGGGCCGACCTTGAGACCCTGGTGAACACCACCCCCGTGGGCGTCATGGTGTTCGACGCCGGCACTGGCGAAGTCCGCTCCATCAACCGGGAGGCGAGGCGGATCGTCAGCGACCTGTGCGCGCCCGGCGGATCGGCGGAGCAGCTGCTGGAGGTGCTGACCTTCCGGCGGGCCGACGGCCGGGAAATCTCCCTGGTGGAGTTCCCCCTGGCCCAGGGGCTGCGCACGGGGGAGACGGTGCGGGCCGAGGAGATCGTCCTCCAGTCCCCCGACGGGCAGAGCGTCACCACCCTGGTCAACGCCACGCCCATCTTCTCCGAGGAGGGGGAGGAGGGCGAGGTCGAGTCGGTGGTCGTGACCATGCAGGACATGACGCCGATGGAGGAGCTGGAGCGGCTGCGTGCCGAGTTCCTGGGCATGGTGAGCCACGAGTTGCGGACGCCGCTGGCCGCCATCAAGGGCTCCGCCGCCACGCTGACCGAGGCGGCGTCCGACCTGGACCCCGCCGAGATGCTCCAGTTCTTCCGCATCATCGGCGAGCAGTCCGACCACATGCGCGACCTGATCGGCGACCTGCTCGACGTGGCCCGCATCGAGACGGGCGAGCTGCCGGTCGCCCCCGCGCCGGCGGAGGTGGCGAGCCTGGTGGACGAGGCCAGGAGCAGGTTCCAGAGCGGAGGGGGCAGGAACAACCTCCGCATCGACCTCTCGCCGGAGCTGCCGCTGGTCATGGCGGACGGGCGGCGCATCATCCAGGTCCTGAGTAACCTGCTCTCCAACGCGGCCCGGCACTCCCACGAGGCGTCGACCATCGGGGTGGCCGCCGTGCGGGAGGGCTACCACGTGGCCGTCTCGGTCACGGACGAGGGCCGGGGGATAGCCGCCGAGCGGCTGCCGCACCTGTTCCGGAAGTTCTCCCGCTGGAGGGCGAGGACCGGGGACGGGACATCGCGGGGTCGGGCCTGGGCCTCGCCATCTGCAAGGGGATAGTGGAGGCCCACGGGGGCCGGATATGGGCCGAGAGCGACGGGCCGGGCCTGGGGGCGCGTTTCACCTTCACCATTCCGGTGGCTCAGGACGCCGCTATCGGGGCCGCCAATCTCCTGGTGCGCTCCCGGCGGGTGGAGAGGGAGCGGACGCGCATCCTCGCGGTGGACGACGACCCGCAGACGCTCAGGCACGTCCGGGACGCGCTCACGAAGGCGGGCTACGTCCCTGTTGTGACCGGAGACCCGGAGGAGGCGCTCAGCCTGGTGGAGGCGAACGACCCCCACCTGGTGCTGCTGGACCTGATGCTGCCGGGAACCGACGGCATCGAGCTGATGCGGGGCATCCTCGACATGGCGGACGTGCCGGTCATCTTCCTGTCAGCCTACGGCCAGGAAGAGACCATCGCCAGGGCCTTCGAGAAGGGAGCCGACGACTACGTGGTCAAGCCCTTTTCGCCGACTGAGCTTGTGGCGAGGATCAAGGCGGCCCTGCGCAAGCGGGAAGACCCCGAATGGGCCGAGCCGTCGGAACCTTACGTGCTGGAGGAGCTGACCATCGACTACGCCGAGCGCCGCGTGACGCTGGCCGGGCGTCCCGTGCAGTTGACCGCCATCGAGTACGGACTGCTCTTCGAGCTATCGGCCAACGCCGGTCGCGTGTTGACCTACGACCGGCTGCTGCAACGGGTCTGGGGCCTGCGGAGGTCGGGCGACTCGCGGCGGGTGCGCACCGCCGCCAAGCAGCTCCGCCGAAAGCTGGGCGACGACGCCAACAACCCCACCTACATCCTCAACGAGCCCCGCGTCGGCTACCGGATGGCGAAGGGGGAGATATGAGAGGGCTGCTGTAGTATACTACAGCATGGTGCTTAGCTGACTAGGATCGAGCCATGAACATGCCCGACGAATACACCGTGCCGCAAGCGGCGTCCTACCTTAATGTGAGTGAGGAGACGGTCCGCAGAAACATCAGGTCAAAGCGCCTGAAGGCTCTACGGAGGGGTACGCAATGGTTCATCCCACGCGATGTGCTTGCGGTTTTCGCCAACAGCTACGATCCCAAGACCGGCCAGATACGACAGCTACTCTAGATGCTTGAAATAGATGTGCCTGACAGCAATCGCTGGCGACCCTACTTGGATGGATGACAGATAGATGACACGGCTTGAACTTACAGATATGAGGGCCTCGACAGAAGCGGCTACCACCGCCCCGCTCGGCGCGTTCCCGCCAGGGCTGAACGTTCCCATTCCAACCGAAGGCCACGGCCCACTGGAGTACGCCGAAGCCCTCGGCGAGGCCTATCTATCATTCTCCAAGCACCACCATCGCAAAAATGGCGGTCACTACCTGACGCCCGCTGACATAGCTAGGTTCATGGCCGGACACTCCTCCTATTCGAAGTCTCACATGCGCGTCCTCGACCCTGGGAGTGGCACGGGCATCCTGTCCGCTGCGGTCTGCGAAGCGGCCAGTCGCAGTGGGACCGTCAAGAGCCTGCACGTCGATGCCTACGAGATAGAGGTATCGTTGGCCGGTCTCACCCACCTTGTTCTCACTTTCGCGCAGGACTGGCTGGATCGGCGTGGCGTCGCGCTAACCTTCAACGTGACTCACGGAGACTTCCTACTGGAGCACGCGGCCGCGCTCAGAGCCAGGTCAGTGAACAGTCTGTGGGGAAGGAATGAAGGCCCCGACACCGTGTACGACCTCGTGGTCTCCAACCCACCGTATTTCAAGATAGGGAAGGACGACCCGAGGGCGATGGCTTGGGACTCAGCCGTTCACGGGCAGCCGAACATATACGCCCTGTTCATGGCGGTGTCCGCCGAGTTGCTGTCGCGGTCCGGTGAGCTCGTGTACATCGTGCCGAGGAGCTTTGCATCGGGGCCGTACTTCAAGAGATTCAGGGAAGTCTTCTTCCGGAGAGTCGCCCCCACAGCCATCCATCTCTTCGAATCCAGGAAGGACGTGTTCAAGAACCAGACAGTGCTCCAAGAGAACTTGGTAATTGGGGCCCGGCCCCGTCTGGATGGCGAGGCCCTTGACCAGGGCCAGGTGCTCGTATCCCACAGCAGAGCGGCTCACGACCTCGCCGAACGCCAGCGCCTTCTGGTTGACATCGGCTCCGTGCTCGACTTGGCGAGCGCCAACAAGGAACTGTCCATTCCCCTTTGTGCGGAAGACTTGGAGCTGGTGCAGGCCGTGCGAGCTTGGCCTAATACCCTCCACTCGCTCGGCTTGGAAGTCTCCACAGGCCCCGTGGTCCCGTTCAGGGCCACCCAATTCCTGGCCCACGTCGCGTCAGGGAGCTACACGGTCCCGTTGCTGTGGATGCAACACGTCCGGCCCATGCGAACCTCCTGGCCTCTGCCGGTAGTCGACAAGCCTCAGTGGATCAAGGCGGCGCCGGGGTCGGTGAAGCTGCTGGTGCCAGATGCGACCTACGTCCTTCTCCGGCGCTTCAGCGCGAAGGAAGAGAAACGCCGGCTGGTAGCCGCTCCCTTGATTCAGGGCGCTCTGAAAGAAGAAGTGGTAGGACTGGAGAACCACCTGAACTATATTCGGGGGGTGTCGAGAGTGTTGGACGAGGAGTTGGCCTACGGGCTCTCAGCCCTCCTCAATTCGACATTCATGGACCGATTCTTCCGAATCTCGAACGGCAACACCCAGGTCAGCGCCACCGAACTGCGGGCGATGCCGCTTCCGGCTGAACGGGACATTCGCGCAATCGGTGCAGAGGCGCAGGGACGACTGGGTTGGGCGACCGACCTCGCCGACCTGGATGCCCTCGTCGCCCGGACTCTCAATCTCTCCCCAGACTTTCGCATGGGGTTGGAGTTGGCGGCGAGATGAGCAAGATTGAAGAAGCTCGGGACATACTGGAGCAACTGGGCCTGCCTCCGGCCCAGCGGAACGACATCTCCTGCCTGACCCTTCTGGCCCTCACTGGGTTGTCCGAAGATGACGCCTGGAACCAGGCTGCCAAGCCATCGCGTAGCATCCACGAGATACTCGTCTTCATGCGAGATACCTACGAACGGGATTACGCTGAGAACACCCGGGAGGTGGTGCGCCGTCAAGTCATCCACCAGTTAGAGCAGGCGCGGGTGGTGGACCGCAATCCTGATGAGCCCGACCTTCCCACCAACAGCCCCAGGACGCACTACGGCCTCACCGACGAAGCACTCAGAGTGCTCCGGCTCTACGGGACTAGCAGCTGGGAGTCCGAACTGAGCTCCTTCCGCGCCAGCCACGGCGCTCTGCTGGAGATATATCAGCGGCGTCGCACAATGTTGGAGATACCCATCCGCACCTCGACCGGTGAGGAGATTCGCCTGTCCCCGGGCCGCCACAACAGATTGCAGGCCCAGGTCGTGATGGACTTTGGGCCGAGGTTCGCACCAGGGGCGACTTTGTTGTATCTCGGCGACGCCGCCGACAAACTCTTGCACCTGGACAGAGAGAAACTCGCAGAGCTTGGCGTTCCGATTACCGAACACGACAAGCTGCCGGATGTGGTTCTCTACGACGAGGAGCGGAACTGGCTGTTCCTGGTCGAGGCCGTCACGTCACACGGCCCGGTGAATCCCAAGCGGGTCGAAGAGATGGAAGTCACGCTGAAGGACTGCACGGCTACACGCGTGTATGTAAGCGCCTTCCCTGACTTCCGGCAGTTCAAGCAGCACGTGGACAAGATCGCCTGGGAGACCGAGGTCTGGGTCGCCGAGATTCCGGACCACCTGATCCATTTCAATGGGGATAAGTTCCTCGGTCCCAGGGAGGTTACTTAGCTTTATCATGCCTACACCTAATGACATTCTGGATCTTCCGAGCGGTGCTCAATGGCTCAAGGTTGATCTCCATGTTCACACTCCGAAGTCATCAGACATGGATTACACCTGGAGTTCCGCGACCCCGGCCGATGTGGTGAGCATTGCACTTGACAAAGGACTTGACGTCATAGCGATAACCGACCACAACACTGCTGCGTGGTGCGACGCAGTCCGCCATGCCGCAAATGGAACAGCCCTCACGGTCTTTCCTGGTGTCGAGATCTCAACTCCACAAGGGCACGTCTTGGCAATATTCGATTGCGTCGCTGAGGCGTCCGAGATTGAAGACCTCCTAGTCAAGGTTGGCATCCCTCGCGAACAGTTCGGTTCACTCAACGCTGCCACAGAGGGCGGTGTTGTGGATGTATCAGCGGCAATAGGAAGGGCTGGCGGTATCGCCATTGCCGCACACGCTGATGGCAAGGGCGGCTTCCTTACAACGATAACGGTAGGAGCTGAACGTCAGCGAGCTTATGTCGCACAAGATTTGTGGGCGATGGAGCTCTTGGACACCTCAACGAGAGAAGAGCACCAGTCAGGGGCTCGCTATCACAGGCGCATGACGTGCATTCAGTCGTCTGACAGCTGGCTCCCGGGCGCTAACAAACACCAACTCGATGGAATCGGTTCCAGGCATTCCATACTAAAGATGGAGGAAAGGTCGATATCCGGGCTGAAGTTAGCGCTGATTGATCCGGTCATACGAGTTCGGATGATGGAGGATCAGGTTCCAACTCCAAACTGTTCGATCATGGGAATGTGGGTCACCAAGGGTTTTCTGGACAGCGAGAAGATACGCTTCAACGACAATATGAACTGCTTCATCGGCGACACTGGTAGTGGCAAGTCGGTGGCGATTGAACTCCTTCGCTTTGGACTCAACCAGCAGGCCAGTGTTGCCAAGATTTCTAAGGAAGTTGAAAGCTTGCTAGAGAAGCAACTCGGGAGCCTAGGCACTGTTCACATATTGCTCTCAAAAGGGGACTCGCGTTATCTGGTTGAGCGGGCTTGGGGAAGTCCTCCAGATAGGCCAATGGTACAACGGGTTGCTGATAATGGATTGGAGCCGCTTGAAGAATTTGACATCCGCCCCTTCTTTCCGATTAAGTGCTTTAGCCAGAGTGAAATCATTGAGTTCGCCCGCGAACCCGAAGTACGCCTGTCACTTACCGACGACCTGATTGATAGTTCGGCTGAACGAGCAGCCATTAGAGATTTGAAGGCCGGACTCAAACGGAATGCCGCCGAGGTTAGTACAGCACAAGAGAAGGCGCGGAATGTCTATTCTCAGCTTGAAGAACGGCCCAGCCTCATTGAGGCGATCAAAGAGATTGACAAAATCCTTACGGATACACGCATCATACAGCAGCGTGATTGGTACAGGGAACAGACACTTTTTGACAACGCAAAGGGACAGGTTGATCAACTACCCCCAAAGCTAGCCGTTTTGAAGGAACCCTTAGGCCTGTCCATACCGTGGCCAGATGACCGTGACACGCTTCCCAACCAAGACCTGTTAGCAAAGATGGAGAGCGCCTTTCAGGCGTGGCAGACTTATGTCTCGGTGCTGGAATCGGAGGCAACCTCCAAGCTGAACGAGCTGACGGATTCGCTAGGACAGATACGAAAACAGTGGGACGAGCGATTTGACGCTGCGGAGGCTCTCTATCACAAGCTACTTGAGGAGCTTGACAAGGATGGAATCGGACTACAGGCATTATCACAGCGTCGCAAAACTTTCCAAGAGCGTCTCTCCTTCCTTGAGGATCGTGATCGGGAGCTACAAGACGAAATCCTTCCCGGACTCAAGAGCTTGGAAACACAGAGAGAGGGATTGCTAACTGAACTTCAGGACAACCGCAAGGCAATTACAAAGAAACGGGAGGTGAAGGCGAAGAGCCTGACAGATAAACTGGATCACAAGATACGGCTCAAAGTTCACGCTCGCTCCCATACGGAAGTCTTTGAGAAAGCAATTCAAGAGATAGCCCAAGGTTCATATCTCCAAGCGTCTGACTTCAAAGTCTTGTCTGCAAAATATCATCCCATTCCTTTCGTCAAACAGCTGCTCGCTAATGATTTTGGTAGCCTGGCTTCACAGTCTGAATTGGATTCGAGCAAATTCGCTCGACTGTGGGAGACTATAGTAGAGCGCAACCGATTGTCAGCACTGTATGAGTTGCAGCTCGTTGACGTTGAAGATGTCATCGAAGTTCAGCTTCAGGTTGCTCAAGGAAACTACCGACAGCTTGAAGACCTGTCTCATGGGCAGAAATGCATGGTCGTCTTGATGGTGGCATTGGCTGAGGGTGATTTCCCTCTTCTTGTGGACCAGCCGGAAGATGCCCTTCACGCTCCGAGCATTGAAGAAGGGATCGTTGCGACCCTTAGGTCAGGAAGAGGATCCAGACAGTGCCTGTTCGCCACTCGCAACGCAAACATCTTGGTGTCCGCGGACGCTGAGCAGATAATTGCTTTGGAAGCTGATGCCCAGAAGGGCCATGTGGCTGGCACGGGTTCTTTGGATCGGTTTGACCACAGGCAGCTCATCATCTATCACGTGGAAGGCGGCGAAGAGGCGTTCCAGAGAAGGAAGACAATGTATACGCTGGAGCTGTCACCCTAGCGCAGCTTGCAGGGATCATTTCTATGATACATCAGCCTAGTCGACCAATATGAGGATGCCCGCCGTGAAACGAGACTTTGCATTCTACTACCCTGGTCAGTATTGGCTAGACGCAGACTGGATCAAGAACCTTATCCTGTTTTTCGATGGAGTCGCCATGTTGATACCCGAATACATGAGCGACCATGGCAGTTTCGAAGACTACCCGATTGTGACCTCACTTAAGGACGAGGGATTGTTTCATGTCATCCGTCCAGAGGAGAGCATTGGCACGGAGGAAACGGAGGAACTTGCGAAAGCGTTGGCCGAAGTTATCGCGTCGGGGGCCTTGGATCATCTGACCAAAGAGTCTCACGAGGGCGATGACCAATCCAACTTCGGGTCGTTGTCGATGTCGAGACTCGGGTACTACGGCGACAGGAAACTGGCCGAATCCATTGTCCAAGAGCTCAAGTCTCGTGGTCTTGCCCGTGAATCAGAAGACGCTGTTTCTATCCCGATGCATCGAACTGTGCGAGCATTGATTCTCGTATTGCTTGCTCAGATTCTAAGGTCCAAAGGGGAGAATATTGGCATAACTTTGTCTCCAACAACTGACCAATGGCGTCTTGTGGAAGCCTTGAACGAAGTCATTTCTGGCCAAGAGGTCCCGGCACCATCTATTGGAGATGTTGTTTCTTTTGATATGTCCATGGTCGGGGTGGACCTGGCGGGCGTTCCTATGGATGAAGTGCTTGACTTTCGGAATCGGAACTACGCTCTACATCGGAATTACAGCCTGTCCGTCCGTAGCTTTGCACGTGAGTTAAGCCTCATGCCCACTGATGAACGTCAAGCCGTGTTTGAGCAGCGCCAGGAGGAGCTCGACGAAGTAGCTCGCGAAATTAGGAACGCGAATCGAAAGGCTTGGGGGAGGCCAATATCATTTGCCATCGGCCTAGCCGGCGCAGCCTGGACATTTCAAAGCGGGGAGCCTACTGGCGCGGCGATTGCGGCAGCAGGTGGAATTGCCGGATTTCTCTTTTCCAGGGCTGACAAGTCGCAAGATGGCGGTGTCTATTCATACCTATTCTCCGCACGAAGATCACTCTAGTGAATACTAGGCAAGGCAAAGCATGACTACGATTGCAGGACCGGGCAAGGAAGTATCTGAAAAGTCGCTGGAGTTGAACGTTTGCGCGGAGATGCTCCAGTACATCAGGGCTTGGCCCGGTTGCCAGAGGGCCTTGTGGCTCGGTCTCACACAACGCCAAGAGCGTCGCACAGGTCTGGACGAGCTGATCCGAAACGTGGGATCCGGTTCCTCGTTGATGTTGCAATTCAAGGCGCCTTGGCCCAGCTCTGACGTGGACGATCTCTACAAGTTCAGCATCAACGAAAGACAGCATGAGGCTCTTGAACAGCTCTCTGACCAGTATCCTGAAGCTGTCTACTATGTGTTTCCCCTTTACAGCAAGTGGATAAAGGCCGACCAGCATGCCCCCGATCTTGCACAAGACACATGGCTTGTCCCCGTGTCATCCATGCCTCTCACCTTGCTGACCTCGCTGTCGAATCCCACGTCAGGTCGGCATCGGGTGGAATTAGAGCGCAGCGATTCTGGAGTCACCGTGACGGCCTACTCTCCGGAAGTCATAGGGGAAGCGGTCAACGCCAAGGAATACTTCGATGAGAGGGGCGGAGGGCAGTTGGTGGACGTTGGGGCAACCGGCGTGGCCTCTGGCCATCTACAGGAATGGGTAGACGCCTGGGACGAGAAGAGCTTCGCCCTTCGCTTCAGGGGCCTGAACGCCCTGTACGTCCCCCAAGGGTCTTGAACCTGGTTCACTCTTGACGTCCCTTCATCCCTACCATTCGCGATACTGGAATCGTCACAACCCGCTGGTGGCTGACGGGTTGCCTATCCACATCTTAAAGATGGGGGAGGCTACCGTAAGCGGTAGTCGGGCGTAGGGATTCAACTCGCGAGTTGCCCCAGCCACATCTCGAAGATGGTGCCATCTACCGTCCACTCAGGCCCACCACCAACGTGCACAGTAGACAGAACCATCTTCGAGTTTTGGCTAGGTGGCCTGTAGTCCCCTAGCACCGCTATCCTCAAGTAGGAGTCGAGCCCCCTTGTGCGGGCCGAGGTATGCCTATCTCGACGACCTTGCCGCCATTTGGGAAACTGCCAGCGAAGATAATCGTGTCAATCACTGAAGTCAAAACAGGTGGGCCGCTGTTGGATGCGGTCGGACATTCAATCTTGTGGCGGATCCGCGACGCCGCCCTCTATCTGGGAACTATCGTGCCCATGATGGCAAGTTCCCCTGATTGCTTCGGTGATGATGAAGGCGAGGAGGGTTTCCAGCACCGACTCCACGAGTCCATGACACCCCAAAGGATGAACAGATTGTTGGTTGCCCACTCGGCAGCGGAGGATGGCTTCAAGTTCTTGATCCGAAGGAACGGCGCACGTTACTCGAAGACCCATAACTTGATGACTCTCCTCAACACGTTGAGGGCTTGCGATCCCAGCACTGCCAGGTGGCTGGACGATGCCTTCGCCGCCGTGACCGAGTTCTATGGCACCGACTTGTCGGACCCGGACCATCGTCATCTGGCCTCACTATCTGCCTATCTTGAGAAAGTGGGCGATCCCAGGCACTTTGAGCTTATGCGCTATCTCGAATTGGAATCGTCGGTTTATGACCCGGCCTTGCAATATATCCACATAGAGTTCCATCACGAGATCTTGTGTGCCTTGGATGAGGCGATCCAGCCGCGCTATGGAACCATTAGCAATCGAGTGGAATCTCTCGCACGCAGGGAATTCCTCAAAAGCGACCGCTTGTCGTCTGTGGGATCGCATGGCGAGGAGTCCGAGGACGCATATGTGCGATGGTTCGAAGAGCGGAGCTCGTTCGTGGAAGCAATGCGTAAGCTCACCGCTTGCCGAAGTGCCATCGGTGATCCGCACGCGGATGAAGTTGCGAGCAGCGTATGCTACAAACTGACCGGCCACAAGGATCTGGCGCTGCAAGCCATAGCCAATGGGTTAATTCGCTCGGAACCAACGCAACAGGGTGAAATAGAAACCCGCGTACATCGGCAAGAAGAGATGGGGAACCGGTTGGTAGCTACACCAGCAGGAGATGTGCTCGGGCACATGCGGCCATTGCCCATCGGGTTCTGGTTGGCCACCGACGACCCATCTAGGGGGAGCCCGTCGTGGTTTCGTACCGAGCGAGACGCCCGGCTGAATTTGGCTCGCATGTTCTTCGGCGAGCTCTCCATCATTACCGAGCGTGGCCACTTTCGTTTTCAAGCGCGTAGCAAACGGCCACGTCGCACACCTCATGACCGCCAATGGATGTCGCTGCACGATTTCAACTGGGCAGAACCCAATACGGGCGAAGTTCTGTTTAGGTTGTGGGATGCTCGCCACGGATTGCAGCCCGGCGATTACGTCAAGATTGACAGGGATGCCAGGGCATCTAGGGGCGACCTCTATTGGTGCGGTCACGTTACTGAAGTTGCGGGCCACGTGGTGTACCTTGGCGAAACCGAATTGCGACACTTACCCTCAGCGAATCCATGATTCGGAGGGTCCGTCGCCACATCGGAATAATCCTCCCCACCTCTATGATGGAGGCATCAGACTAGAAGACCTCTGGGAATCGGTGGCCTAGCGTGTCTAATGACTCCCGATATTGAAATGGGTCCGCCGGTTCCTCCATAGAAAAGAGAGATGTCACGACCAGCGGTTGGTCTGGACCGGCCCACGTGAATGGGCTCAAACTGTCCGTGAGGATTGCGTCGCCAAGGGATCACAGGCCCCCGAGCCAGAGTTCGAAGACGGTTCTTTCTACCGTACACGTTGGTGGGTAGAAAAGGAGACAAGAAATGGAAGAAGTAGAATACAATGTTGGCCTCTCGTTCGGTGGCGAACAGCGCGACTATGTACGCAGAGTCGCGGAGGATCTTCAGTATAGGGGCCTCCGTGTCTTCTACGACGAGACCGAGGAAGACCACTTGTGGGGGAAGAATCTCCTCGACTACCTCAGTGAGTTGTACCTAAAGAGGTGCCGCTATTGCATCATCTTCGCTTCCGCTGAGTACGCGGCCAAGATGTGGCCAAATCTCGAACGGCAAAGTGCCCAGGCTCGAGATATCGCTGCGGCTGGTGGGTATATCCTTCCTGTCAGATTCGACGACACGGAGATACCAGGCTTGCTCCCCACAGTCTACTACCAAGACGCGCGAAAGAAGAGCCCAGAACAGATCGCGGGACTGTTTGCTCAGAAAATTGGTCAGGCAACGCCAGCGCGTATCGAGTTTGCAATCCTCAGCACCGGAGCCCAGTTCGATCCCTTAACCTTGGAGATGCCAGGGTATAACAAGATGTGGCCGCAAGAGCGAGCATCACTCCTTACTACGGTGAAAGTCGTCTTTGACGCAGGAGAACGACCTTGCGCAGAGTTGGCAATTGTGGCGAGGGATTCCGCAGGGAACTCAGTGGGGGAATACTCGGGGTGGTTCACTGACTCGGGGATATGCGACACCACCGCCGACCTCCCGGACCAGCTAGCAGAGAAGCAAGCTTTCGTCCATTGTCTGGTAGTGGGAGACCAATTCCTCTTCGGCGAGGTTGGAACCTTTACGGTTTCATGGTACTTGAACGGTGCCCTTCAATCGACGACCATGATGGAAGTTTACTCACCGGAGGATGAAAAGTAGCCCTTCGGACCCAACTACAGGCCACGGAAGCATCGAACAGGCGGGCCATCGCTCCCTATCCACCAGATCTGCGGAGCAACGTTCGACCCATAACGCCAGCCACATCTCGAAAATGGTTTTGCCTGCCTCCAGCTTAGACCCAAACGAAGGGACTCGAACATTCTGTGATGCTTACGGTGCTGGGGGATCACAGCCCCCCAGCCACATCTCGAAGACGGTACTATCTAATGTCCACTCAAGCCCACCACTGTGAAACGCCGGCCTTCGCTCCCAAGACCTGTGCGACGCCGCATCCCCTTTCAGCGTTACGCCTAGCTCGTACTGCTATGTCTTGAACGGCGGGTATCCCGCCAGTATAGTTAGGAACGGTTGCTTGAAGAAGGCAGCAATTCCTATAAGCGCTGAAAATATGAAGCCCCCGCTCGGAGGGCCACCGAGGATGAAGGTCCAGCGTTGAAGTTCCTATCCACCGAATTCCTGGCCCGTGTATGCGCCCGAAGGCCGAAAACGGTTCTCGCCGTTTGGGCCATAGTGGGAATCATCTCCGGCGGGTTCGCCGTTGACAGCGAACTGGGACCCGGGCCCCAATTAACCGACTTCCTCAAGCCGGCCACCACCACCGAACTCAAGCTCAGCGGAGGCGCCGAGTCCTCCCGCGCGGAACGTCTGCTGGAAGAAAAAGGGGGTCGCACCACACCGTTAACTGAAATAGTCATCGTCCAGTCGGAGTCCCTGACCGTGGATGACCCGGAATTCCGGGCGAAAGTCGAAGCGGTCCACCACGAGATAGCTTCTCTGGGAGACGCCATCGTAACCCCCGTGCCGAACTACTACCTGTCTAGTCCCCCGGACGAGAACCTCGTGTCCGCCGACCGCAAGACCACGATTATGCCTTTCATCATGACCGGCGGCTACGAAGACGCAGTGAAAAACGTCCAGCATGTCGTGGAGGTCGTCGAGGAAGCGAACGTCGCGGACAGTTTCCGTGTGCTCACGGTAGGGGACGCCAGCATCTCCCACGAGCAAAACGAACTGGCGGAAAATGACCTGCGCCAGGGAGAGAGGATAGGCATCCCGATTGCCCTCATCATCCTCGTTGTGCTCTTCGGGACCCTCGTCGCCGTGCTTATGCCTATAGGCTTGTCCCTCGTCGCCATCATAGTCGCCCTCGGCATAACGGCGCTAATTGGCCAGGCCCTGGACCTGGTCTTCTTCGTCACGCTGATGATCATCATGATTGGCCTGGCGGTGGGCATCGACTATTCCATACTCATCATCTCCCGGTTCAGGGACGAAATGGCGCGCGGCCTGGACAAGTACGAGGCTATAGAACGTGCAGGCGCGACGGCGGGCCGCACGGTGCTGTTCAGCGGAGTGACGGTGATCATCGCCCTCTGCGGAATGCTGATAGTGCCCTTCTCCTTCTTCCAGTCCCTTGGCCTCGGGGCGATACTGGTTGTGCTGGTCGCCTTGGCGGCTACCTTCACCTTCCTGCCAGCCAACCTTGCGGTTCACGGCGACAGGTTGAATCGATTGCCAGTCCCCTTCTTTGGAAAGAAGGCGACCCAGCCCTCCCAGTCCAGCGACGGCTCCGGGCGGGGGTTCTGGGAGTTGGTAACACGGATGGTCATGCGTTACCCCGTCATAAGCATCATCGCGGTCGGGGCGCCCATGATAGTCGTCACCCTCTTCTACTTCCAGTGGCCAGGAATCAACACCGGGCTTAACGGCGTCGATGTGTTCCCGGAAGGCGCCCAAACCAGGGAGGCCTTCTTCGTCATTGAAGAGGAGTTCTCCTTTGGGCTGGTCTACCCCACAGACATCGTCATAGATGGAGACATCGACAGTCCGGGCGTACAGGAGGGGATAGGGAAGCTGCAAGCTTCCCTGGCAGCCCACCCGGGAGTGCAGGTCTTCCCCATCCCAGACGTCAACGACTCCAGGGACTTAGCCAACCTAACGGTATTTATCCCAGGAGAGTCCCGAAGCAGGGATACGGTGGACGTGGTGTCCACGATCCGAGACAGGTACGTCCCTAACGCTTTCGATGGGGTTGACGCGGAAGTCCTGGTCGGAGGTGTGACCGCGGAGGCCGCGGACACGTTTTCCATAGTACGGGTGTACACGCCCATTGTGTTCGCATTCGTGCTTGGATGCAGCTTCCTGATATTGATGCTGGTCTTCAGGTCTATAGTCATACCCATCAAAGCCGTCGTCATGAACCTGCTTTCCGTCGGAACGGCGTATGGGTTGATAGTCCTGGTGTTCCAGAAGGGAGTGGCGGCGGACTTCCTGGGGTTTCAACAAGCCGAAGTCATCGACGTCTGGATACCCTTGTTTCTGTTCTCCATTCTCTTTGGGCTGTCCATGGACTACCACGTGTTCCTGTTGAGCCGCATCCGGGAACGCTACGATCAGACCGGGAACAACGCCGAGGCGGTGGCCTATGGGCTGCGGTCGACCGCTGGCATCATCACCGGGGCAGCCCTCATAATGGTTGCGGTGTTCGGCGCTTTCGCCTCGGGCGACACCATCATCAACCAGCAAGTCGGATTCGGGCTGGCAGTGGCCGTCTTGCTCGACGCCACGCTGGTCCGCTCGGTCCTGGTGCCCGCCAGCATGGAAGTGCTGGGCAGGCGAAACTGGTACCTCCCGTCCTGGTTGAGTTGGCTTCCCGACCTGCGGGTGGAACCGGAGGAGAAATGAAGTTAAAATTGTAGATAATGGAGTCGATATGGGAGGAGCCATGAGCATATTGACCGACAACATACCGACTGACTACAAGCCGGGTTACGAAAAGGCCCGTGCCGTTGCGCCTGAAATAGCGTCCAATTACGTCGCGCACACACACATTGGAGACCCACTGGGTGAAGCGATGACGGCAGACCTCGCACACCTTAGTACAGAAGAGCAAGAACGACTCATTCGAGCGGCTATGGAAGAAGAAGAGGAGGGCCTGCGGGACGCGCCGGAGTCGCTGCGAGCATTCTTCAAGGACGCGGAAACTACTCCGGAATGGCTCGATTACGCAGCGTTCGCCCCGGCTGTCCGCATGTTTCACAGGAACTCATATCTGGTCCTGGCGGCATTCGTCGCAGGAGTTCTGATAGAAGGCTTTACAACGAATATAGCAAAGTCCTTCATCATCACTGGGAAAGTGCGGGACCAGGGAGTCAGGCGTTTGGGACAGAATAACCGTCATATGATGGAGATATTTCTTCCTGGAGGCATGTACAGGTATGGAGAGGGCTGGAAACTTTCAGTCCGCATCAGAATAATCCACGCCCGGACAAGGCAACTCTTAAACAATACGGAAGATTGGGATGCCGAAGCTTGGGGTGCGCCGATTAGCGCGGCCCATTTGGGTTATGCTATTTCTGCTTTTTCGGCAAGGTTATTGAAACACATGAAAACCCTGGGCGCTGACTACAATGACGAAGAGTACGCGAGCTTCATGGCCGTTTGGCACTACTCCGGTTACTTGATGGGCATTCCCGAGACTATCCTGTTCCATGACGGGAAAGATGCCCTGAAACTGTATGACGTCGCTCTCATGTGTGAGCCCAGTTCCGAAATTGAATCGGTCGTCATGGCCCACGCTTTGGTCAACTCGGCGCCGTTGATTGCCGGGGTGACCGACCCGGAGGGCCGCCGCAGTTTAGCTCAGTACGTGTACCGCCTTTCCCGCGGACTTATCGGAAATGAGACTGCCAAAGCGCTGATGTATCCGCCCCTTTCCGGTTTTGGAGCCGTCGGCTGGTTCAAACTACAACACCGTTACGAGCACCTCCTGGGTAGCCTGTTTGCGGGCCGTCGCCAGAAGAGCAACTTCAACAGATTCACGGGCTTGCTCGAGACTTCGGCGTACGACGAGGACGGAATCCGTTACGCGTTGCCCGACCACGTGTACGCCGAAGAGTCCACTAAGTGGTAGCCTCAGACGTGCTCGACTGAGACGTCTTTGGGATCGCTTGGTGTTCACTTTGCTCACAGCTAGCATGGCGTGGATCCAAAGGACGGCATGGGTTGGGTTGGCAGTTCTGCTTGCAGCCGGATTGTTGGTGTCCTGCGGCGACTCGGCGGCTGAAGAGAAAACTCTGACTATCCGCTACTGGCAAGCCCCCTCTTTGCCCAGCCCGTATTTGGCCGACGGCTATAAGGACCGGGACGCCGCCGCCGCCACTCTCGAACCCCTGGCCAGCTACGACCCCGACGGCGAGCTGACGCCAAGGCTGGCCGTAGAAATCCCGACCGTTGAAAACGGAGGAGTTGCACAGGACCTGACGACTATTACTTGGAAGCTGCGAGAGGGCCTTAAGTGGTCCGACGGGAGCAACCTCACAGCCCACGACGCAGTCTTCACCTGGCGCTACTGCACGGATGAGGCGACCGGATGCTCCGGCAAGGACGCCTTTTCGGGAATCACCTCCGTTCAAGCGCTGGACGACCTGACCGTGGAGATCAGGTTCGAGACCCCAGCTACGTACCATTACAATGCTTTCGTGAGCGCCAGCACGCCCGTCATCAGCAAGGCGCAGTTCGCCGACTGCGTCGGAGCCGCAGCGAGGACCTGTGACGTGCAAAACAGGGCTCCTCTGGGCTCCGGCTCCTACCGCATCGTCGAGTTTACGCCCAACGACCAAGCCGTTTACGAGCGCAACCCGTTCTACAGGGGCGAGACGCCCTATTTCGACCGTGTTGTTATCGTCGGAGGGGGCGACGCTCAGTCGGCAGCCCAGGCCGTGCTGGAAACGGGTGAAGCCGATTACGCCTGGAACCTCCAGATCGAGCCGGAGACGCTGGCAGCGATGGAAGCGGGGGGGATGGGCAAGATAATTTCGGCCTTTGCCGGTGACGTCGAACGCATTGTCGTCAATCAGACCAACCCCGACCCTGCGTTGGGCGACGACCGCTCCGAATACCTGGACGGCCAGAACCCCCACCCCTTCCTGACGTTCACGCCGATTCCACAGGCCATGTCCATGGCCATCGACCGCACCCGAATTGCAGAGGATCTCTACGGCTTTGCGGCAAAGCCCGCGTGCAATCTAATCATGGCCCCTCCGAGGTACGCCTCAACCGAGAATGACGGGTGTCTAACCCAAGACATCGAAGGAGCCAAGGCGCTGTTGGACGGAAACGGCGTCCTGGACACCAATGGAGACGGTGTGCGCGAATACAACGGTGTCCCCCTGCGGATAACGTATCAGACCACAGTGAACGCCATCCGGCAGGACACGCAGGCCCTTATTCGGGACTGGTGGAGCGAGATAGGGATCGAGACTGAACTGGTCCGGCACGATGCCAGCGTGTTCTTCGGGGGCGACCCCGCCGTGGACGAGGGGACGACCTACCGCAGGTTCTTCGCCGACGTACAGATGTACACGACCGGCCCCGACATTGACCCGCAGCAACATCTGGTCGGCAGTGGTTGCGAGCATATCCAGAGCCGGGAGAACAACTGGGCAGATGGGAACAACCCCCGCGCCTGCAACAAAACCTATGACGAGCTTCTAATTCAACTTGCCGGCACTAGGATTGGGCCAGAACGCGACGCATTGGTGAAACAGCTCAACGACATCTACGTACAGAACTACTACGAGATTCCCCTGGCGCTGCGGGGCCTCGTTTCAGCGCACGCCAACACCTTGCAGGGTGTCCGCATGAACGCCTGGGACAGCGAACTGTGGAACATCGCCGAATGGCGCCGTTAGGAGACCCACGGCTCCCTCGCCGTTGGGCTAGTAGAGCCGCTCCCGGTTGGCCTCGTCCTCGGAGTCGTCAATCTCCTTGGCGTCGGCGCCTGCTATCTGGTCCGCCAGTACTTGACCATAAGTTGGGTAGTCCGAACGCCCTATCTGGACATCGGGGTCCCAAACCCGCGAGCGTATCAGGGCCCGGCCGCAGTGGAGAAAGGCTTCCTCTACGGTAATCCGCAATCCGGACACCGGAGGTCGGCCCTTCACCGTCATCGACTCCAGTTCTTCGTCGTCGGTCACTATCTCCGCCTTGCCCTTCACACGCAGGGTCTCGTTCATGCCAGGCACGAAAAAGAGCAAGCCCACGCCTGGGTTCTCCACGATGTTCTGAAACGAGTCCACCTGGTTGTTCCCTGGGCGGTCAGGAAGCAGCAAAGTCTTGTTATCCAAGACCTTCACAAATCCGGGCGGGTCGCCCCTGGGAGAGGCGTCAGCCTGCCCCTCAGCATTCGCGGAACTCAGAACGCAAAGAGGCGAGAGGGATATGAAGTTCCGACAGTGAACATCCAGGTGGTCCAACACCTTCTGCACGGCGCGCGGAGCAGGTGGCTTATAAACGTCCCGTAATTCCGAATAGCTCCTGACGCTCATGTCACACACTCCTGCTTTAGCCAAGGGAGTTGCGCCGAAGTTCAACGATATAGTACCCGGTTCGGCGCTCTCGCTGCAACGAAAACGTTGAAGCGTTGAATCTCTGTGGCTAGCGGCTCTGTCCTTCCAAGGAAGAAGCCCCTCTCGGGCAGAGCAGCTTGCAAATCTCCAGGGTCGGCTCGTGGCGGTCGACGGTCGTTGAGACGCCGCACACCCTGACCCAGCACAGACCCTTTACAAACGGCGCTGTTTTATATAGACTGCAATCGCTGACTGGGGCTTCCTTTTCGATAGGGGCCCGCAGTCTTTTTCTCTTTTTGGAGGGGAGGGGACACGATGGCCGAGCCGACTTACTTGACGAAAGAGGGTTTGGCTAAGCTGAAAGCTGAATATGAAGAGCTGTCTACGACACGTAGGCAAGGGGTCGCCGAGCGGATACAGAAGGCCAAGGAAATCGGCGGCGCTGTCGACAACGCCGAGTATGACGAAGCGAAAAACGAGCAGGCGTTTATCGAAGGGCGCCTACTTACCGTAGGCAACGCCCTGGCCAACGCCGCCATCATCAATGAAAAGTCGGGAGTTTCGGACACTGTCGATATCGGATCGCGAGTGACCGTAAAAACCGACAAGGGGAAGAAAGTCCGCTATACCATCGTGGGGAGCACCGAAGCCAACCCCGCAGAAGGCAGGATATCCAACGTATCTCCCACCGGAAAGGCGCTGTTGGGAAAACACATAGGAGACATTGCCAGCGTGACAGCCCCGGCCGGTACGACAAACCTGGAGATACTGGAAATCCGGTAGCCTCATGCCCGAACGTGGAGAAGAGCTCCTACGAAGCCGCCAGGACAAGCTCGACCAACTCAGAGACAAGGGAATAGACCCCTATCCGGCGCGCTATCGCAGGACTTGCACGGCCGAACAAGCCATATCCCTGTTCATCGACCGCGAGTCGGAGTCTGGAGACGGCCATTCGGACCAGACTGTTTCAGTGGCCGGTCGCATCATGTCCATGCGCATCATGGGCAAAGCCGCATTTCTGGACCTGCGGGACTCTTCAGGCAAAATCCAGGCCCATTTCCGGCGGGACTTGCTGGAGGATGAGTTCCAGCTGGTCAGAGACCTGGACATCGGCGACTTCCTGGGAGTCAGCGGCCCCCTGTTCCGTACTCGCACCGGAGAGGTGACCGTCGAAGTCAGGGAGTTGAAGGTCCTTTCCAAGTCCATGCGCCCTCTTCCTGAAAAGTGGCATGGTCTCAGGGACGTGGAGGTGCGCTACCGCCAACGGCATCTGGACCTCATCGCAAACCCGGAGATCAAGACCGTCTTCATCCAACGCAACAAAATCATCAACGGGATCAGGTCGTTCCTGGACGCCCGGGGATTTATAGAGGTGGACACGCCGGTGCTGGTGCCGATACCGGCAGGCGCCCTGGCCAGACCCTTCATCACCCACCACCACGTGCTGGATGAAGACTTATACCTCCGGATAGCCACTGAACTTTACCTAAAGAGGCTCATCGTAGGAGGGTTCGACAAGGTGTATGAGATAGGCCGGGTCTTCCGCAACGAGGGCATGGACCAGGACCACAACCCGGAGTTCACACTGCTGGAAAGCTACGAGGCTTACGCCGACTATGGCGACGTTATGAACATGGTGGAGGAAATGGTCTTTGAGGTGGCGTCCGCCGCCCTGGGGTCGCCGAAGACGGTGTACCGGGAGATGGAAATCGACTTTACGCCGCCGTGGCGCAGGGTGAGCTTCTGCGATGCTGTCAAGAGCAGTTCCGGGCTTGACCTAGACCCCTACATCCGGGGCCATAAGCCCATCGAGGAGTTGTCCGCCGCAGCCGGAGGCATGGGCATAGACCTGCGCAACGTGCCGCCATTCAAGGTGTATGACAAGATATTCTCTTCCACCGTGGAGCCCAACCTCATCCAACCCGTTTTTGTCATGGACTATCCAAAGGTGATGTCGCCCTTGGCCAAGGAGAAGCGCGACGACCCTGCGTTGGTGGAGAGGTTCGAAGGGTTTGCCGGGGGCATGGAGTTGGCCAACGCCTACAGCGAGTTGAACGACCCACATGAGCAGGCCGAGAGGTTTGCAGAACAGGAACAGCTCAGGGAACAGTTCCAGGAAGAGGAGACCGAACGCACGGACATGGACTACCTGGAGGCCCTGGAACATGGGATGCCTCCCACGGGAGGCTTGGGAATCGGAATAGATAGACTGGTCATGCTCCTGACGGGGCAGAACACGCTGAGGGACGCGCTGCTGTTTCCCCAGATGAGGTCAAAGAAATAGCCCATGCTCTCTATAGAACTCATCAGAAACCAACCGGAAGTTGTCGCTCAAGCTCTGGCCCGTAAAGGTGAAGACCCGCCCATCGAAAAGCTCCTTGACCTTGACTCCCGCCGCCGCAAGCTGATTCAGACAGGGGATGAGCTGCGGGCCCGCCGCAACGAGACCAGCCGTCAAATCTCCTCGATGAAGGAGCGTCCGCCGGAGCTGATCGCTGAGATGCGGCAAGTGGGGGACGACATCAAGGCGTCGGAGCAGGAAGTCGACCGGATGGACTCGGAGATAAGAGACCTGCTCTTGGAGCTGCCGAACCTCCCGCTGGACGACGTGCCCGATGGTTTGGGCGAAGAAGACAACGTGGTGGCATACACAGTGGGCGAGATTCCCACGTTCGACTTTGAGCCTTTGCCTCACTGGGACTTGGGAGAGCAGCTGGGAATCATAGACTTCCAACGGGGAGTGAAGCTGGCGGGTTCCCGCTTCTTCCTGCTCAAGGGTCAGGGCGCCCGGCTTGAGCGGGCTCTGATTAACTGGATGCTGGACCTCCACACGTCGGAGCACGGGTACACGGAAGTGTTGCTCCCGGCTGTCGTGAAGCGCGAGATCATGGAAGGCTCCGGAAATCTGCCCAAGTTCGGTGACAACCTCTACCGGGACGTTGAAGACGACCTGTGGCTGGTACCGACAGCCGAGGTGCCGCTTACCAGCGTCCACAAAGGGGAAGTGCTCAAGGCTGAGGAACTTCCCCTTAACTATACGGCATACACTCCCTGTTTTCGCCGGGAGAAAGCGGCGGCAGGAAGAGACACCCGTGGGATCAAGCGGGTGCACCAGTTCGACAAGGTTGAGATGTACAAGCTGGTGGAGCCAAATTCCTCTGAGGATGAGCTTGAAAGGATGTTGGGAGACGCCGAGGATGTTTGCCAGCGTCTGGAGTTGCCCTACCGCGTGCTCAGATTATGCGCGGGCGAGCTGGGTTTTGCCTCGGCCAAGTCCTACGACCTGGAGATGTGGGCTCCGGGCTGCGGCGAGTGGCTGGAGGTGAGCTCCTGCTCCAACTGCACGGACTTCCAGGCACGGAGGGCGGGTCTCAGATACAGGCCGGAAGAGGGAAACAGGCCTGCTTTCGTCCATACTCTCAACGGTTCTGGGCTGGCGTTGCCGAGGGTCGTCATCTCCATTATGGAGAACTGCCAGCAGGCCGACGGCTCGATAGTGATCCCCGAAGCTCTGAGGCCATACACCGGTTTCGACGTCATCACACCTTGATAAAGGTCCCGGCCAGCGTTGCGGGGCTTCCTGCCCTTTGTTATAGTAAATCCCCCGTGGGGCCGTAGCTCATCAGGGAGAGCGCTTCAATGGCATTGAAGAGGTAGGGGGTTCGAGTCCCCCCGGCTCCACCATACTAGTGCATTGGCTTCTGGGTGCGGCTGTTATGGCGGTAGCCTGTGTTAGGTTCACGCCCAGAGGAAAGCACCTGAAGTGGAAGTAACACGATCCTCGTCTACACTGCCCCACGGTCAGTTCCGGTGTGATGTACATCTTGAGGCGGCGACAAGATCGAGGGCGCGCCGCTCCTGCTGATGGCTGGAGATGAGATGCAATGATCGATAGCTCAAGTGACCTTGATCGACCGATAGACGAAGTGGGCCGCGAGGAAGAACAAGATGAGCAATTCGACTTCGCGGAACACCGGCGCGCCGCAGTTGAAGAATATCGTCGTATCCGTGGTCGGTACGAGGCCTTTGCTCATGCAGTGAGGGAAATCCTGGTACAGACCTTAAGAGTGGCTGATATCAGAGTAAGTTCTGTAGACGCCCGTGCAAAGGACCCTGAAAGCTTTGGCGCCAAGGCTGAGTTACGATCTGATAGTGATCACCAAGCCCCTAAGTACCCCAGCCCGTTAGACGAAATTACCGATCTCGCTGGAGTGCGCATTATTACTTTCTTTCCTCGCTCTGTTGCAAGTATTGGCAATTGCATCCGTGAAGAGTTCGAGGTCATTGAGCACACTGACCATAGCCGGAAACTCCTTCAAGATGAGCGATTCGGGTATCAGAGCGAGCACTATCTCGTAAGGATTAATAGGAGGCGGACAGCACTCCCAGAATACGAGCCACATCGCGGTTTAACTGCTGAGGTTCAGGTTCGCACAATACTGCAGCATGCCTGGGCAGAAATCGAACACGATATTCAGTACAAGGCTTCCAGCGTAACGCCAAACACAATACGTCGGAGGTTTATGTCTCTCGCCGGATTACTCGAAATCGCAGACAGGGAGTTCCAAGCAATTCAAGATGAAGATAAAGAGCTAAGCCAACTGGCAAGAACCTCGGTCGAAAAAGGAGAGCTCGATGAGGTAGAGATAACCGCCGATGCATTGCGCTGGTATCTTGACAGGAGGGTCGGGCCAGATGGACGCAGCACCGACTTTTCCTACGATTACACCGCTCGTATGCTACGTAGACTGGGCTTTACAACGTTTGATCAAGTTGAAGCCAGTATCAAAGACTACGATGGTGACGAACTGAGCCGGGTTTTATTGCGGCAGCGGCAGGGATCCATTACACGATTTGAGAGAATGCTGCTCGCCGGTATGGGGCTTGTCTACGTTGAGCGCTTGACTGATGATGAGGGTTGGAGAGATGCCCTCAGAACAACTCTTGCGAGATACGAAGAGCACGGAATCCCCGTAGGAAACTACGATCCGCAAACAGGAAACAAGGAAGGCTCCTCGGACTGAACCGCTCACCCATCCCGCGCCAGTGACACGGGTTACGTTCTGGGGCGACCCGAAGTAACCCAACGAACGAGTACCTCGCCGCAAAGTTGCAAGTGGGAGCACGATAAGGCACCGGCGGACTGTCCTGGCGCTACTGAAGATGGTCGACGCCCCATATTTGGGAAGCTTACAGCGGGACCACCCACTCGAAGGTTTGTAATACAGTGCCGCACCGCCCACCATGACGTAGTGAACTGCGAACTCCGCCGCTCAAGGCGACCTCAGCGTTGTCTAGTGCGCCTTTCTCAACAAAGACATGGTGTTACAAGGCTCGACGTAGGAAACACAGCATGCACGCAAATAAGAAGATCGGTTTAGGCATCGCTCTCGGAGCGGGGGCAGGCGTAGGGATAGGCGCGGCGCTCGGCAACGTCGGCGTCGGTGTGGCAATAGGAGTTGCCGTGGGCGTAGTGCTCAGCGCCGGTTGGGGCCTACGTTGTCGTTAAGGCTGGGGTCGGCATTCCCTAGTCCAAGGCGCCCTCACTGAACCCTTATACCAGAACCTTCTACCGAAAAGTTCGCAGTTCGGTACGCCCTGGCCCAACTCATAGTCCTATCTGCATGTCGAAGATGGTTCTGTCTTCAGTCAACTCTAGCCCGCCACCACATTCGGCCTTGGGGTACTGTACGCAGTACCGGTGCGGCCAGCTCCGCCAAACTCGACAACGTTCACGCTGAGGCTCGTTCTGGACCTGTACTCAGCTTGCCCTTTGGGTAAAGCCTGGCGGCAGCGTATGGAACAATACAAAGGCCCCTGCAATCTCGGTAGTGGCCTTTGCTCTGGCAGACATCGGGCGCTGCCGGTGCGGACCCTACTGCGACCAGAACGCCGCTCACCACCCTTGGGCCGACCTCAGCTGAAACGGACAGGGAGGCGCTGGTGGCGCTCTACAACGCCACGGGCAGCCACTACTGACCTCAAAAATCGGGCTGGTTAAGTGACGCGCCGTCGGGAGAATGGGATTTCGCCGAAACTGGCGCCAAATATAAGTGGGGTGGACCCGAGAAACCGGACAGTGCAGTCCTATACCTGGTAAGGGTCGCTGCTCCGTGCTGGCGACCCTTACAATATTGTTGCCTCTACAGGGAGACAACCTCCGACCTGACGACCAGTCGACTAGCGAATATGACGGCGAACGGTGAAGCTCATCAACCGCTACAGTTGTGAACGTGAAGGACAATGCGTTTGCGGCGGCGGTGGGCTTTATCCATACTAAGACTGTATGCTGACGATATTTGCTCCATCTCGCTTTGAGTTACACTACAAACATGCAACAGAGGACTCGATGGACCATCTGCACCCACCGATGACGAGGAGATTCGCCCCAAGCCTACATGGCAACGCACTCCTATCGTGATGCGGGCGCTTGAATCGGATGGACAGCCCCGAGGGTTGTTTCTCGCACCGTTTGCGGAGCGGGAGTTGCAACGCCTCAAGAGCAAGCTCCACGTCGAATGCGAAAGCTGGATGGAGTCGGGGCGTCTGCACGACCCTAACGAACTGGCGGCGAGGCTGAATGATCTAAGGGCCTTGGTCTTGGTGATAGAGTTGGACTTCGTATTCCAAGAGGTGTTTGAGGCGGCGCCGAATCTGAAGTTCGTCGGGATTTGCAGAGCCTCCACAAACCACGTCGATATCGAGGCCGCCACTGCCAACGGAGTCGCCGTCGTCAACACTCCTGGGCGGAACGCCCAAGCCGTAGCGGAACACTCGCTTGGGCTCATGCTGGCCCTTGCGAGGCGCATACCGGAGGGCCACAACTACGTTAAGGCCGGTCGATGGCTCAACCCCCTGGCGCCGTACGTGGAGATGCGGGGAGTGGAACTGGCGGGGAAGACGCTGGGCATCGTGGGGCTCGGCGCTATCGGACGACGATTGGTGGAGATGGCGGGAGCAATCGGCATGACGTGCATCGCGTACGACCCCTATGTGGACAGTCCTCCGTCGGGCGTCTCGCTGAATGACCTGGACGAGGTGCTGGCAGGCTCGGACTTTGTGTCTATCCACGCGCCGTTGACGGTCCAGACCCAGGGTCTGATAGACTCCCGTAGGCTCGCGCTGATGAAGCCAACGGCGTACCTGGTGAACCTATCCGACGCGAGGATAGTGGACAGGGACGGCCTTGTGGCCGTGCTCGTAAACAGGAAGATCGCGGGGGCCGCGCTCGATGTCTTCGAGTCCCATCCCATCACTCCCGATCACCCGTTGTTGCCACTCGACAACGTGATTCTAACGCCCCACGTGGGCGGAGCGACGGATGAGACTATCGAGCGTTATTCCAGGATGATGGCCGCCGATATTGTGCGCTTCCTGGATCGCAAGAGACCGTTGAATCTGGTCAACCCCGCCGTTTGGGAAGCACAGTGAGCGACAGGGCCATAGTCGTCGTGGACGCCGGTTCGACCCGGATTCGTTGCTTCGTGTTCGACTCGAACGGTGAGGTAGTCGTTCAGCGCTCCGCGGCTTGGAGCTACGTTGCCCCAGACGTGCCCTCGCCGTATGCGCGGGAGTTGGACGCGGAGGGTGTCTGGGACTCGACGGCTAGGCTCATGGCAGAGTGCGTCGGCAACACCAGTGTTGATGCCCAACGGATTGCGGCCATCACGGTCACAAGCCAGCGTCAGGGAGTCGTGTTCCTCGACAGGGAGGACCACATCCTGTACGCAGGCCCGAACGTAGACCTGAGGGCGGTCTTCGAGGGAGCGGCCATCGACGATGCGATGGGGGACCGAGTCTACGAAGCGACGGGAAGGCTGCCGTCTTTCCTGTTCGCGCCCGCAAAGCTGCGCTGGTTCATGAATCATAGGCCGGATATCTATGACAGGATCGACCGTGTGGTCACGCTGGCGGACTGGTTGCGTTGGAAGCTCTCGGGAGAGCTTGTAAGCGAGCCCACATTGGCAGCCGAGACCGGGCTGCTCGACATTCGCGAGGGACGATGGTGCACGGTGCTGTTTGATGAGCTGGGGGTCCAGGTGGGCCGCTCCGTTCCCATAGAGCGGGCGGGCGCCGTGATCGGGAAGGTGCGGCGCGAAGCCGCAAACCGCACCGGCATTCCAGAGGGAGTCCCCGTCGTCGTATCGCCCGCCGATACGCAATGCGGCCTTCTGGGACTCGGAGTCAGCCACGCGGGACAGGTGGGCATCGTCGCGGGATGGAGCATTCCGCTGCTCATGCTTACTGACGTCCCTACGTTCGACAAAAGACGACGGACTTGGACGGGCTGTTACGTGAAGGAGGGTCTTTGGAGTATCGAGAGCACATGCGGCGATGCGGGAAACTCGTACCGCTGGCTCGCCGATACTATGTGGGCGGGAGAGGTCAGGCCATTTGAGCGCATGGACGCGGCCGCGCATGAGGCGCCAGCTGGATCGGATGGCGTCCTGGCCTACTTGGGAGCTACCCGAATGGATATGGGGAGGGTCGGCTTGAGGGCGGGCGGGTTCATCTTCCCCGTGCCCATGACCTTCAACGGCATCGGACGCGGGCGCTTGGCAAGGGCTGCGCTTGAGTCCATAGCGTTTGCTGTGAGGGCGAATCTCGAACAGCTGGAATGCGTGAGCGGCATCCCCATATCCAAAATAGCGTTGGGAGGGGGTATGATAGCCACGTCCTCATGGGTGGAAATGCTGCCCAACGTGCTGGGACGACCGGTGGAAGTGGCCTCGGCCCCGAATGTAACAGCGAAGGGCGCCTATGTCACAGCAGCGGCGGCGTTGCGCGGTCTCGATTCGATTCCGGGCGAGGCGGAGGCGAGTGCGAAAACGACGACAATCGAGCCGGGAGCCGTCGAATCGGCAGAGTACGACGCCCACTACAGGCGTTGGACCGAAATGGCCGAGCGCCTGGAGTCGGCTGGATTGTAGGGCTAGGCTATGAGCATGGACGCAGCGAAGAGGAGGGTCGCCGAGGTCGCCAGGAAGATGGGCGAACTCGGCCTCGTGTCCGGCACGAGCGGCAACGTGAGCGCACGGCTGCCCGACGGTCTATTCGCGATCACGCCGATGGGCAAGAGTTACGAAGGGATGTCGGTAGACGACATCGTCGTTGTGGACGTCGACCTGTATACCGTCGAGGGAGACCTGATGCCGTCATCCGAGTCCCTGTTGCACATAGCCATCTACGAAGCACGCCCGGACGTTGGGGGCATCGTCCACACCCACGGGGTGTATTCAAGCGCCGTCGCCGTGGCGGGCCTGGGGATACCGCCCATTGTGGATGAGATGGTGGTGGTCCTGGGGGGAGAGATCAGGGTGTCCGAGTACGCGCCCCCGGCCTCGGAGGAGTTGGCCGAACGTGTATGCGCAGCCCTGGGGAATCGCGACGCCGTCCTCATCCGCAATCACGGGGCCGTCGGAGTGGGAGCAACCCCTGAAGCCGCGCTGGACGCGTCGATATTGACCGAGCGGATAGCCAAGATATTCGTCATGTCATCCATTTTGGGACGTGCCACTGCCGTGCCCGACGAGGTGGCGGAGTCCGAGGCCGCCATATTCGAGATGCGAAGGGCTTCTCGCCGCTAGAGAATGCGCTAGACTCATAGCAACCGACTCTAAACTGTCGAGGACTGGCACATGGTATCCGTACCTGGATTTCTCCTTCGCCGCTTATACGTGAAGGGCAGCTTGAAGAACACCGCGGGCGGCTTCAAGTTCGAGCTTAGGAACAGCTTGGGCTCCGGCTATGCGCAAAAGGTGTGGCCGTTGAAGCTCGACGGCGAAGAGATCCGGGCCGGGCGGAGCCACTTCATTATCGAAGGCCAGGACACTCCCTTCAGCGACGTATCCCCCGACAACACCTTCACTTTAGAGGTCAACAAGACGATTACCATCTGGACCGACGGCGGACCTCTAGAACCGGGAGTGCACACGGTAGAGATGGGGTTCGACGTTCCGGGGATGGGCACCTTGAGGTTCGATTTCATCGACGAAGTTGCGGACGGGTGAGAAACCATGCCGCATTTCGGTGACCGGAGCTTGGGGACCCGTTGGGACGGCGTTGATTCGTCAACTTGTCGGGCGTGAGAACGGCCTGAGAGGCTTGTAAGCCTGCACCAATCTCCGTACGTATCATTCGGTACAACCCACACTGAGTTGTTCATAGGTTCCCTAACTCAACTCTCGCTGCCGCCAACTATGTTGGACCAACCAACCCAAGCCGACGATAGCTTCCCTAGTCGCGCGGAGGCGGGCTAGCAGCTTCCGGTCCACCCGTATTGTTGGTTGTGGAGGCGTCTGGGAAGGCCGTCCGACTGCCGCGCAGCCCCTCCGAGGCGGGCCCCGGTCAGGGCCCCGTGTACAACTCCGTGTCCGGGTGGAACTGGAACCATCCGAACCAGAACGACATGTGCGTGGGTATCCGCGCGAGCTTCTCCGACTCGTCTGCCGTGTTGACCAGAAACTCCTCGGTTACCCGCCATGTCCCTCCGTCGGCATCCTCTACCACCGACGGGATGCCGAAGCGCCCGCCGCCGTCGTCCGGCGCCAGCTTGAACGACTTGTCGCCGCGGTAGTAGGCCCTCGCGCCCTGGCTTGCGGCCGACCCCAATACCAATATCCCGTCGCCTCCAACCACGTCGTTAACTATGCGCCGCTCCCGCAACGCTGCGGAGGAGTAGGCTTTGTAGTTGTCGTTCAGCTGGATCCCCAGCACGATGTCCTTTGTTTCAAGCCGGTCGTCCCGGTTAGGGACCGGAAACATCGTCTCAGGTGCGTTGAAGTAGGCGTAGTATATCGCCTGCGGGTCTTCCTCAGGCGCGTAGAAATCGGCCGGATAGAGGCCCGTCTCCTGGTCCAGCACAGTCGTGTCGGGATGAAGCTCCAGCCACTCCTCCCACGTCGTGAGAAGGACCGGGAAGAAGTCGAGCTTTATCCCCGAGTCCCACAACGGCCCTATGACGGGCTCGCCTGTGAGATGGTTCCAGAGCGAGTTGGTCAGCCGATCGTACATGACCTTGTTGCTGCGGTATAGCATCCCCGAGGTGCCGAAGGTGGTTGGCTCTCCGTTGATTTTGGCGGAATACACGATTCCGGTGCCGCAGAGGGTTCAATATCCCAGGGCGATGGGTTCGCCACCCAACACGTCGTTGGCCATCTCGTGGGCGTTCACGATGCGGAGCGGGTACGCCCTGTGCTCTCCGTTGATGGACACGCCGAAGACCCTGTCGCCCGGCTGCAGGTAGTCTTGGGCGCCCGCCGGAAGGACAGGGGCGTTCTGAAGGTCCGGGATACCGTCGGGCCGGACGCCTCCCCACGCGATCTCGGCAACGTTTATCCGCGAGCCCTCCGCCGCCGGAGCCAGGAATTCGCCGAACCTGGGATCGATCAGGCTCATGAGCTCGCTCTTCCACCGCACGTACCCGTCGGGAGGCCGATACTCGTCTCCGTTCTTGCCCAGCCACTCCATCCACTCGTTCCACGTCCCGGAGACGTCCCCCGACTCCCGGCCAGTTATCACCGAGAGTGCCGTGTTGGTCTCTATCACCAGCTCCCAGTCCCCGAAGAAGCGGAGCATCTCTATCAAGATCGGGACCATCGACTTGTCGTTGTTGGCAACGGCGAATGTGATGGCCTCTTGAGTGTCGTCGGAGTTTTGGTCCCGGCCCGAGAAGAGCCGGTACATATTCTCATTGGAGTCGTAGCCGGTTGCGGGAGTCGGCGCCTGCGCCGCAGTCGGCTCCGGCTGGGTCGGGGTGACCGCTGCCGTAAGCTCCGGCGTTTTGGTTGGGGTCGGCGCAGCCGTCGCGGTCTGTGTCGGTGAAGCCGTCGGTGCGCTCTCACCCGGTCCGGTCGGCTCTCCAGTACCGGAGCAAGCCACGGCAAAAGACACTATAATCCCGGTCGCCAGCGCTCCGACATGACGTATGAGCCTACTCACAGGAGTCCTTCCCGGGACATTCCGACCCGTCCTCGATAGTTGTATCACCGACTATGTTACGCCGACAAGGTCAGGGACGGATTGGAAGCGAGGACGTGCCTCTTGCTGGACCCGTGCCAATCTATCCGAAGGCAAGTGGAGCGCATCGCTGTTTGTGACGCCCTCCTGCTTGGCTGTCTCCCAGGATATTTTGTCTAACCAGACAAGTCTCGTTATGCTCTGGCCCTTAGAATACAACGGCTAGGGCCTGTTAACACTATTAGTCGAATTATGATACAATTCTGGCATGGAAATAACCGAAGTCCAGTTTCAACGCATCGCGCCCCATCTCCCGGTGCAGCGGGGCAATGTCAGCCTTTCGAACCTGCGAGTGCTCAACGCAATCTTGTACGTCGCCGAGCATGGCTGCAAATGGCGGGGGTTGCCGGCCCGGTTTGGCAACTGGCATACCATCTACACCCGCATGAACCGCTGGTCCAAGAGCGGCGTACTGGACCGGATATTCGAACACCTCCAGAAGGAACAGATAGTGCGCATCAAGCTGGAGGCGGTTTCGATGGACAGCACTACCGTCAAGGTCCATCCCGACGGCACGGGTGCGTTAAAAAAAACGGACCCCAGTCCATCGGCAAATCCCGCGGAGGTTGGACTACCAAGATTCATATGGTTGCCGCGGATGCTCGGACAGCTATAACCGTTTCCCTCTCTCCCGGACAGGCCCACGACGCACCGGAGGGGCGCAAGCTGCTGCACCATCTGGGGCCTCAGCATGGGAGCCCGTCTCTGCTGATGGACAGGGCATACGAGGGAAACGAGACCCGCCAGTTGGCGTTGGCGCTGGGGTTCACGCCCGTCGTTCCGCCGCTGAAGAGCCGGATTGACCCTTGGGAATACGACCGGGAGATATACAAGAAGCGCAACGAAATCGAGCGGCTGTTCCGTCGGCTGAAGGGATTTCGCCGCATCTTCTCTCGCTTTGACAAGCTCGACGTACTCTTCCTGGGGTTCATCCTATTCGGGTTCATCATCGATGCACTACGTTAGTGTTAACAGACCCTAAGGCAGTGTGTCGCTGTGTCATTTAGAGACTGTCAAACAACTGCGCGATGAATTGTCCATGGTCCGGGACCCACACTCCCACGGCATGCCGCTTCGGTTGCTCACTGTCAATTTCCTCGACGTGCGCCGCCAAGATACTCTCTGGATTGTTTCCGCTGATTACGAAGAGCAGGTGCTCAATATCGTGGCCGCTAAAGCTCTGAAGTAGTGCTTTCTCCAATTCGGTGGCTAATTCGTTTCTGCCGAGTTCACGAAGTCGGTTGGCGATGAAGAGTACGGCGTGACGACTGGGTCGACCATCATCTCTATCAAGGGCGTTATGAGCGTCATGAACTGTACTGGGGCTCAATGCAACTCGACTCTTGGACTCGCCCTTCAGAAATCGAATGCTCCCTTTGGAATCACGGGCAACTCCAACGATATCATCCCCTCGAAGCGCCGCGTTCCTTCCATCTTTCCAGCGAAGTCTTCTAATTGGAACTTCGTAGTGCAGCTCATTCTCAGCGACTTCAGTTGCTAAGATTTCTCCCATGTCGCCCGATCGTGCCTGTTTCGTCTTCGGAACTAACTCTTTCAAAATTTGAGATGTTTCAGGTGCTCCCAACTGCTCGATACGCTGACTCCAGATTTCCGGGGACATGTAGTGCTCCCGGAACTTCTCCTGCATTTCCGCAGCCAAACAAGATCGTGAACCAGGACATTCTGCAAGGATCATCATTCTGTGTTGACCGACGTCGGTGGTTGTGCCTCGAAGCCACCGAGCGATCATGGGTTGTTCGCAAGTCTGTTCTACTGCTGCCTGACCAGTCAGACTCTTCATGCTGGCCTCTGGAGATTCTAATGAAGTTGATGTGTTTTCGATGTCTGCGTTCATCGTTGCCAGTAGTGGAAAGCGAATTCGAAGCTTCCGAGGCTTCATTACAATATTACAGCTTGGGAGCCCAACTCGGATAGGTCATCCATAGCTACCGACGGCACCGTGAGGAGGCGCCGTGATGGGACTGGGCCAGATTTGACGAACTCCATGACATACCCTCCCATATCTGAAGTGGCTCCACCGACGTAGGCGAGTCGGCTACAAGAAAGGACGAGGGTTGGCGCTGCGACCATGCGGTTCGGATCCTGTAGGGGCGCTCATGTGTGAGCGCCCCTATTGGGCCACCCAACTGGACAAAATCAAGAACCTTTACACTGAGGTTCCGACTGGCCGTTTCGCTCACGGTGATGCCTCTGACCATGCTCGGTGACTTGCCAGGAGGCACCCTCGACTCGGACTTCCGGGCGGGGAAATAGGTAGCTGAGCGTATTGAGGCCGCGGCTCTGTGGCGTGTTCCCGTTGAGGAGATACGGTTTGTTGACGCCGGAGAAGGGGATTGCCTATACTGTTAGCCACTTGACCTACGCCTAAAACACGTGTGGCGGACAGGCGTGGAACACGACCGAGGAGGCGGAGATATGGCGAACGATGACATTGCGTTGATGGCCCACCTGATGAGGCGCGCAGGGTTTGGCGCGTCCCTGGACGAGTTGGAGGCCCATGTTGCCAAGGGCTACGAGGCCACGGTGGAGGAGCTTCTTCACCTCGAGCTTCACGAGCCCGTGGACATATACGATCTCTTTCGCTACCACCCCTGGGCCTGGAAAATAGGGACGGTTCTTGGATTCGGTTCAACGCCTTGGCTCTTCTACATGCTCAACACCAAGGCCCCTCTTCAGGAGAAGATGGCCCTCTTCTGGCATCAGATTTTCGCCACCGGCGTCTCCAAGGTCGACCAGTACTACGAAATCATGGTCATGGTCGACCTGTTCCGTGAAAAGGGCCTGGGCAGCTACAAGGAACTGCTGGTTGACGTGGCCAAAAACCCGGCCATGCTCCACTGGCTGGACAACATCGAGAACCGCAACTACGCCGTCAACGAGAACTGGGGCCGTGAGCTGCTGGAGCTCTTCTCTATGGGCGTGGGCAACTACACCGAGAAGGACGTGTACGAGTGCTCCCGAGCCTTCACCGGATGGAGCATCAAGTACATGCTGCCCCGGTTCCCCATGGGTCGTTTCGAGTGGGAGTTCGAGTACAACGAGGAATTCCACGACAACACGGAGAAGGAGTTCCTCGGCAACGTGGGGAACTTCAACGGCGAGGATGTGATTGACATCATCTGCCGGCAGCCTGCCACGGCCAATTTCGTCTCCCGCCACCTGTACAACTTCTTCGTGGCCGACGAGCCCCAGGTGCCGGCCTGGTCGGTGACGCCTCCCAGGGACCCTGAGGCCATAGAGACCCTCTCCAAGGCTTTTGTCGAGTCGGGCTACGACATCAAGTCCGTGCTCCGCACGCTGTTCAACTCCGACTTCTTCAAGAACGCCCGCTTCTCCCGCATCAAGAGCCCCACGGAAGTGGTGGTGGGGACTCTGCGGCAGGTCGGTGGGTACGAGTTTCCCTTCCCTGGAATCGGCGACATGTCTCGGCAGTACTCTTACATGGGCCAGGACCTGCTCAACCCGCCCAGCGTGGAGGGATGGCACACGGGCAAGGAGTGGATTAACAGCGGCTCCCTGATGCGCAGGATAAACTTCAGCGCCGACATGTACGGCGACGCCGACAAGCCGGGTGTGAAGAAGATCATCGACCAGGTCAGGAGCCAGGACGACCAGTCCCCAGAGGCGGTGGTTGACACGTTGCTGGGCCTCATGGGGCCCCTGGAAGTGGACGCCGCATCCAGGGAGGAGCTGCTGGGGCACGCTGCCCAGGAGGGCGTCCTCAGGTGGGACGACGACGAAGCGGCCGCCTCCACGCTCCGCGTGACCGAGTTGCTGCAGGTCATCGTTTCCCTCAGGGACTATCAATACGCGTAAGCAAACCCTCACCCCCGGCCCCTCTCCCAAGGGAGTGGGGGGCTTGGGGCGCCTGCCAACTCTCTCTTTCTGTGAGAGGGTTGGGGTGAGGGTAGAAGTTGAAGGAGGCCGCGATGGCGACGAGCAAGAAGGACCCGGTCCTGGTGGTCATGCAACTGTCGGGAGGCAACGACTACCTCAACTGCGTGGTGCCCTACACCAACTCCCTCTACTATGACAACCGCCCCGTGGTGAAGGTGGACGAGGAGAAGGTCCACAAGCTGGACGACGAAATCGCCTTCCACCCCAGCATGGGCGAGATGGCCGACCTGTACCGGCGGGGCGACGTGGCCATACTCCACGGTGTGGGATACCCCAATTCCCCCAGGTCTCACTTCCGCTCCATGGACATCTGGCACACCTGCGAGCCCGACAAGCTGGGCACCGAGGGGTGGCTGGGACGCGCCACTAAAGAAATCGACCCCAACAAAGAAAACGTGGTGACCACGGTGAGCTTCGGCCCCAGCCTCTTCAGAGCGCTGGCGTACCCCGGAGTCCCTGTGGCCTGCGTCGACGACCTGGACACCTACGGTTTCCTGCCGGGAATCTCCGAGCAAAAGCAGCGCAACGCCATTCTGGAGAGGTTCGCGCGGCTGTATTCTCCCGCCGTGGGCTCCGGCCCGGTCAACGACTACCTGGGCCAGACGGGACTCGACTCCCTGGAGGGCGCCGACATCCTGGCCGTCGCGCCCGAGAGGTATTCCTCCAACGTGGAGTACCCCGACACCCCGCTGGCCAAGAAGATGAAAGGGATCGCCCAGGTCCATATGGCTGACCTGGGGACGCGCATCTTCTACGTGGACCACGGAAGCTTCGACACCCACTCGTACCAGCTTCCCACCCACGCCACTCTGTGGACGGACGTCTCCCGGGCAGTCGACGCTTTCTTCGCCGACCTGAAGGAGCACGACGCGTCGGACAACGTAATCATGCTGGTCTTTTCCGAGTTCGGACGCAGGGTGCACGACAACGGCTCCGGCTCCGACCACGGAGCCGCCGGCCCGTCCCTGGTGATAGGCGACGCCGTAAAGGGCGGCCAGTACGGCGAGTACCCATCCCTCAAGCAGCCGGACCTGGAGCAGGGAGACCTTGTCCCCAGCACCGACTTCCGAGGGGTCTACTCCACCATCTTGGAAGACTGGCTCAGTCTCGACCCCATACCCATAGTGGAAGGGAACTTCGAGAAGCCTGCCTTCCTGGGGTAGAAGGAGTCTCCTGGAGAGGTTTAGACCCCCCTGACCCCAACCCTCTCCAGCACTCGGGAGAGGGAGCGTACAAGCCACATTGGGAGGTTTATTATGGCCCTTACCCAGACGGCCGTAGGCAGGACTTACGATTTCGCCTTTGCGATAGGCGGCGGAGCGCAACTTGGACTGTATCCCGTTGACATTGCGGCGGGTGAGGGCGACACGGTTTACGTCCTGACCAAGCAGTCGGAGCAAATATCCAACGTCCACTGGACCAAGACAGCCTCCCAGGCCAAGGTCGGCATGCTCACCATCACCTCAACCAAAGACGAAGAGGAGTTTGTGGGCGAATTCGGAGGCTACGGAGACCAGCCGGGCAAGCTGATTTGGCCCGGCTGCATCGCGCTGGACAGCAAGTACAACGCCTACGTCACCGACGAGTGGATGAACAGGGTCTCCGTGTGGGACAAAGTGGGGAACTTCATCGGTGTCTGGGGCCAAGGAGGCTCCGGCGACGGGGAACTGTCCATGCCCTCGGGCATCGCGATAGACCCAGACGACAACGTGTGGGTCGGGGACACCTACAACCACCGGGTCCAGAAGTTCTCTCCCGACGGGACGTTTCTAGGCAATTGGGGAAGCCACGGATCCGAGCCTGGGGAACTGGACTCGCCCTGGGGCATGGCTGCCGACTCCGAGGGCAACGTATACGTCGCCGACCACAAGAACCACCGAGCACAGAAATTCAGCCCGGACGGCCGTGTCTTGGAGGTCTACGGCGGGTACGGCACAGGCAAGGGCCAGCTGCAACGCCCGTCGGCGGTGTCGGTGGACAACGACGGCGACGTGTACGTCTGCGACTGGAGGAACCAGCGTGTGAACGTCTACGCTCCCGACGGTTTCTTCATTACTCATCTCGTAGGAGACGCCCAGGTGATGGCCAAGTGGCACCGAGGAACTCTTGAGGCCAACGCCGACGTGGGCAAGGCCTGGCGCCGAGTGGAGAGCCAGGAGCCTGAGTGGAAGCTGGCCATGCCCACCGGCATTGACTTCGACAAGTCCAGAAATCGCCTGATGATTACGGAGCCCCAACGTAAGCGGGTCCAGATATACGACAAGGTCAAAGACTACATGGAGCCGCAGTTCAACCTGTGATTCGCGGCCCGGAGCGTCGAGGACTCTGACCCCATGACCATGGACCGGCAAAAGGAGGAAGAGTTCCTCCGCATGGCGTCGGAAAATCCTGTAGTCCTGGGCCGTGAGATACCCCCAGAAGTCCTCCACGTATCCGTCTATGACGTGGAACCCACCCGGTGGTTTCTGGAGTTCCTGGAAACCGGCCACATAGAGTGGGTCAAGCGGAGGGACGGCCGACTCACCAAGTCCCGAGACCAAGTCCGAAGCGCCGCAATACTCCTATGGCTCCGGGCCTGCAAACTGTACAACTCGCACCTTCTGGGACGTGACGACCCCGACTGGGACAAACCTTTCTTCTCCGACGAAGGGCTTTCCGATGGAGAGTCCATCTAAGGTTCGTCGCCGGTCCGAACCCGGAATCCTCACATTCCGCGGGGTGTTCCCAGACCCTCCGACGCCAAAGCGTTCCAACAAGGGGACTGTGTACACCCTATCCACGTGCGATGTAAAATTGAGGACGCCAAAAGACGGCTCTTGGGAGCGCCTCAAGTGAAGCCTGAGAACTGTGCTAGAGGGGGCATATCCTCCTAGAGGCCGGAAGGAGGAACGATAATATGGGAAATTCTCTACACGAAACGCCTGCCCCCGTCGCGGGGCAAACCGACGAGGTTGAGAGTTACGACGCCATAATAATAGGCGCCGGTGTCTGTGGACTATATCAATTGTACTGCCTGCGTCGGCTTGGCTTGTCCGCCCGGGTGTTTGAGGACGGGGGCGGAGTAGGAGGAACCTGGTACTGGAACCGCTACCCTGGCGCCCGCTTCGATTCCGAGAGCTACACCTATGCATACTCCTTCTCGGAGGAACTGCTTCAGGAGTGGGACTGGAAGGAGCTCTTTTCCGGGCAACCTGAGAACGAGCGCTACTTCAACTATGTAGCGGACAAGTTTGACCTGCGCCGGGACATTCAATTAAACGCCCATGTAACTTCGGCGGTCTACGACGAGGAGGAGAATCTCTGGGAGGTTCAAACGGAAGACGGCCACCGGGCCCGGGCGCAATACTTGGTCACAGCCGTCGGCATTCTGTCAGCCCACTACCTTCCCGACTTCGAGGGAGTCGAGAGTTTCAAGGGCGAGTGGGTCCACACCAGCAGGTGGCCAGAGGAGGGCATGGACCTGGCCGGCAAACGTGTGGGAGTCGTTGGCACAGGGGCCACGGCAGTACAGCTAATCCCGGAAATTGCCAAGGAGGTCGGCCATCTGACCGTGTTCCAGCGCACGCCGAATTACTGTGTGCCCTTGCGCAACACGGAGATAGACGCTAAGACCCAAAGTGAAATCAAGGCCAGCTACCCGGAAATCTTCAAGATTTGCAGCGAAACCCCGACCTCGTTTATCCATCAATTTGAACCGAGGTCGGCCTTGGAGGTCTCGCCGGAAGAACGCCTGGCCCACTACGAAAAGACGTGGGACTTGCCCGGCTTTGGGAAATGGTTGGCCAACTTTCCGGAAATTATGACTCCGGGAGAGATCAACGACGAATACTCTGAATTCGTGCGCGACAAGATCCGTCAGCGCGTCAAGGACCCGGCTGTGGCGGAACTGCTGGCCCCTAAGGACCACCCCTTTGGTTCCAAGCGTGTGCCGTGCGAAAGCGGATACTACGAGGCATACAACCGCGACAATGTCTTGCTGGTTGACGTACGTGAAGCGCCGATCGAGCGCATCACTTCCAAGGGCGTCAAGACCGCCGATGCCGAGTACGAGTTGGATGTCATCATATTTGCGACCGGATTTGACGCCATTACCGGAGCGCTGACCAGGATAGACATCCGCGGAGTGGGTGGACAGGCGGTGAAAGACAAATTGGCCGCCGGTCCGCGCCACTACATGGGAATACTCAGCGCTGGATTTCCGAATATGTTCACCATCAACCAGGCTGGGTCCGGCAACTACCCCAGAGGAGCCGAGTGGATTGTGGAATGGGTGAGCGACTGCTTAAGTTACATGCGCGACAACCGGTTTTCCCGCATTGAGGCTAGCCAGGAAGCGGAAGATGCCTGGGTTGACTACGTCATCAAGGGGACCGCCGACACTCTACGCACCAAGGCCAGGACCTCCTGGCAAACAGGAACCAACATTCCGGGCAAAGCGAATGCAGTGCTAAGCAGCAGTCCGGACAGCGCTCCGGTATACCGGGCCAGGCTGACCGAGGTGGCAGCCAAGGGTTACGAAGGGTTTGTGTTTCGGTAACCCCTGCGGGCTAGCCCCTAGCATGGCGCTATTAGCTGGGAGATGGCCCCGCCTTTCTGATGGGCCTAATGTCCTCCCGATAATGAACGGAGTTGAATCATGAGCGCTGTGCATGACATGGGCGGAAGACAGTGTGACGACCCTATTGACCAGTCGGATCACACTCTGACGGACTGGGAGCGGAGGATATACGCACTGGTTGGTGTCCTGAGAGAGAAACGATTGATAAACACCGACGAACTGCGGCGCGGCATCGAGGCGATCCCTGAGGATGAATATGAGAGCCTGACCTACTACGAACGTTGGGCGGCATCCTTGGAGCTTCTCCTGGTGGAGAAGGAGTTGATCACGCCCGAGGAGATCGAAAGCCGATCTTCCTCTCTTAAGGACAAGTGGGGCTGAGATGGCCCAGTTCCGTCCCGGAGACTCGATCAGGGTACTGCCGACGGTTGTCGACACCCATCACAGGACCCCCGGCTACGTCAAGGGCAAGTTGGGACGGGTGAAGGCTCTGTCCGGAACGTTCCTTGACCCCGAATCGCGGGCCTACGGAGGAACCGGGCTCCCGGAACGGGCCCTGTACCTGGTCGAGTTTGACATGAGAGCTATCTGGGGAGAGCAATATAGCGGGCCGACAAGCGACAGCCTGCTTATCGATATCTATGAACAATGGCTGGAGCCGGCCCACGATCCGGCCTGCCACGGAGGTGAGGCGTGAGCGCCGATGAACATCACGACCACGAAGACCATGAACACCCTGGAATGGAGGAGGATGTCGAACTTGGCGACCGTGCGCGCCGTGCGCTCGCCATGGAAGAACTCCTTGTAGAAAAGGGCGTGATCGGTCGAGATGATGTACGCCGGCTTATCGACGTAACAGTGGCCAGGTCGCCTGTGGACGGCGCCAGGGTTGTGGCGCGCGCATGGGTGGACCCGGCATTCAAGCGTCGTCTTCTTGAAGACGCGGAAGCGGCTTTGGAGGAACTGGGATACCCGCTTGTCAGCCACGCGAAACTGGCTGTGATGGAGAACACCGCGACGGTGCACCACCTGGTAGTCTGCACCCTATGCTCCTGCTACCCGACTTCCCTGCTTGGACTTCCACCGGATTGGTATAAAAGCTTTGCCTATAGGTCACGGGCCGTTGTCGACCCTCGCGGGGTCATACGAGAGTTCGGTATCGAGGTGGGCGACGACGTCGAAGTCCGAGTTGTCGACAGCGCCGCCGACCTCCGGTACCTGGTCCTCCCGCTGCGCCCCGAAGGGACCGACGGGATGAGCGAGGAAGAGCTTGTTTCGCTCATCACCCGCGACAGCTTGATCGGGGTTGGTGTCGCCAATTCACCTGTCGTCAAACCCTCATAGCGGGCAATAGACCTCGGTGCGGCACCGACGACGCCTGTAATGGGCGATCGCGCTTGGACTGTGGATCATGTTCTTCGCTGGTCGTGCCAGACTCTCTTGGCCTCTCGCCGGTAACTCCAAAGTAGGCTACTACATTTGCTGAATCCATTGCCCCTATGAGTTCCAGTATCTATGCCGCCTGCCTAGAGCATGCGCTGATATAATCGAATTGAAGATAAAGATAACGGAGCAAGAGGCGGGGCAGTGTTGGGAGGTATGTGGTGCCAGAAGAAGGGGAAATACTAGCGAACCCACAGGATGCATTGAAATTGAAACTACCCGAACCGGAGGTGTCGGGAGGGAAACCTTGGGATGACGATGTCCTTGGCCGTACTGAGACTGCTGGAAAGCTGACCAACATCATTCGAAATCAGTCGGCTCCTTTCACATTGAGCATTCATGGCGATTGGGGAACTGGCAAGACTTTCCTGCTCAAACGCTGGCAACAGGATCTGGTAAACCAACAGTTCAAGGCCATTTACTTCAACGCCTGGGAAGACGATTTCTGCGATGACCCTCTTCTCGCCATCCTTGGCCAACTGTCGAACTACTTCAAGAAATCTAAACTAGAGGAAATAGCTGACAAAGTTGCCCAATCCGCAGTGCCGTTGATCATCCAGAACACTCTAGGAATACTGGAGAAACACACTGGGATTAACCCTGTCCTTAACGAACCCCAGCAAGGTCCACTGGAGAGATATCGTTCTCAACGGGTAAGCAAAGATGAACTAAAACGCCAGCTAACCGAGATGTCCGAGAAAGTGACTGACGAGACCGGACATCCACTAGTCTTTATCATCGATGAACTCGACAGGTGCCGACCTACCTTCGCCATTGAGCTTTTAGAGAGGGTAAAGCATATCTTTGACGTTCCTAATCTGGTCTTCGTCTTTGGGATCAACCGAGACGAGCTTAGCAAGTCGTTACAATCGATCTACGGCGAAATTGCCTCTGATGTCTACCTGCGACGATTTTTCGATATGGAGCTAACGCTTCCGGAAGCGGACTCAGCGAATTTCTGTAGACACTTGATGGGGAAATTCGACCTGCCGAATATCTTTGACATTCTAAGCAAAAGTCAAAACCACGCGGGGCTTCTTTACGACGTTCAGAACTATATCAACTACTTCCCGACGCTCTGGGCGCACCTAGGGCTGTCTCTGAGGGATGTTGACTACTGTGTAAGATCTATCGCTCTGGTAGGTAGAAATATGAAGCCGCGCAGCTATACCTATCCTTGGCTCCTTGCCCTGCTCATCCCGTTGAAGCTCAAGAATCCTACCTTGTACCGTCAGTTTGTTCGACACGATTGCCATGCAAGCAAGGTTATAGACTACATTGACGAAACCCTGACTGCCCGAGAGCTGCTAGATGGTCAGTTACTACACGCGTTAAACGTCATCGAAGCAAACTTCTACTCAGTTGAGGCGGAGGATGGTAGATCGGGATACGGAAGACCGACTGCCTTGCAACAACTGGACCTTCTCGCTAAGGAAGAGGCCCTAACACATCCAGAGTATCTGTCAAAAAGGACCAGACAGTCAGACAAACAGAGAACAGACGGACTTCTCGAAATGGCAAAGGAAGCATACAAGTATTCCCCAGCACATAACGCTATCGGTCGTGTAGCAGAATTGATCGACCTGAATCAGAGTTTGATTAGACGATAGGACCTGAGCTTTGCACCCTCACTGCTATTCAAACGCTCCCGCATCACTTGGACGAGGCCAAGGCTTCGTAGTCGCCGACTCAAGTGATCTGGACTAGATGTCAGACGATAGCTTTGACGTCATCATTGTAGGTGGAGGGCCGGGCGGGCTGGCAGTCTCTCAGCAACTGACTGAACGGCGCATTTCCAACGTCATCCTTGAACGAGGAGACCATGCCGGGTGGATGTGGGGACACGTCTACGACAGCCTGAGGCTGCACACCGGCAAACACCTCAGCTCACTGCCCGGAACGCCGTTCCCGGCAGGCACATCCCTGTTTCCCACTCGGTCAGAATTCACCTCCTACCTTGAGAGCTACGTAGATAGGTTCCAGCTGCCCATCCGGACTGGTAGTGAAGCGACGGGGCTACGGCGGGAAAACGGTGGTTGGACGGTCGAAACCTCCTCCGGCGGGCGCCAGTCCAGGGCCATAGTGATTGCAACGGGAATCATGTCCTCGCCCGTGGCGCCCGACTTCCCCGGGGCGTCATCCTATACCGGGCTAATATTCCACAGCACCGAATACAGGCGGCCCGATAAGCGCATGGGGCAATCGATATTGGTGGTCGGGATTGGGAACTCTGCGGCGGAGATAGCCTCAGAACTCGCCAACGCAGGGATGGAAGTTGCGTTGTCAGTGCGGTCGGGCGCCAACGTCATCCCAAGAAGCATCGCAGGCATTCCGTCCCAATACTTGGGCTGGTCTATGTCCTGGCTTCCGGGACCCATGCAGAGGCGGATTGTACGTGGGAGCGGCCTTATTGGCAGTATCGTAAGGCGCAGCCCTCCCGCTTTGCCGAGGAAGGGGGAATTCGGCGGCTGCCAGGACGTTCCAGTGATAGGTCGATCTATAGTGGACCATATCGATGCAGGACGAGTGCGCCTGATGCCCGGCGTGGCCGAACTGGGTGAAACCAGCGTCCGCTTCACAGACGGGACCGATTGGTCCGGCGACACGGTGATGCTTGCTACCGGGTATCGTGCCGCAATCGAATGGATGGGCGAGTATGGCGGTAGGGACGGGTGTGGATTTGCCCACCGACTGGACAGGGTGCGAAGCGCGGACCACCCAGACCTATACTTCGTCGGCCACAACTACGATGGCCGAGGAGGCCTTTACAATATCCGCATCGACGCCAGACGGATAGCCCGGCTTGTCGCACATAGTCAGTCCCAGTGATAATCCGCGAAAGCCCATAGCGCTACTGCCAGGACCATGTGAAGCCATATCGGAATCGTGCGCCGGAACCACCTCAACTCTGGGCGCAGCGCCATCGTCAGTACGTAACGCACAACCATTGACCCAAAATATAACCACGACAAGACCGCCAGGTACGGCGCGGCTCCGGCCCACCAGTCCGCAGCGAACGGCCCCTCGTCTCTGCAAATGCTCACCGTTATCACGATCATCACAGCCAGAAGGGCTAGCTGGGACGGCAACAGATACTTGTAAGGCATGAGACCCGAGTACCAGTGCTCGTTGGACGGAAGCCACCGGGGAGCGCGAGTCACGACCACTGCTTGCCCAAGCACACGCAGGACGAACAGCGCTGTGCAAACCGCCAAAATCAGGGAAGTGTAGGACATGGTTCTTTCGCAGGTAATTCTACCCCGGCAAGGGGACCGCGTTCACTGTAACTTCGGCTGCCAACGTCCGAAACCTTTTAGCGGCGATTCAGGAGCGCTCGATGGACGTATGAACGAATGCGTTCAAGTCTGCTTTTGTCATAGGCTAGGCTGACATCGGGCGCCGAGGTATACTATTCTTAAATACGCCAGCGCCACGATACACCAGAGAAACCACTAGAGTGAGCCTGTTTGGGGAAGGGGACAAGCGTCATGCTGAGATTCGTTGAAGAAGTCATCCTGCTCCTGCTCCGCGACGAGGACGGAAGATTCGTACACGTGCCCAGCTGGTCGCTGGACTACGCCATCGCCGGCGGAGTGTTGATGGACTTGGCGATGGAGAACCGCATCGACACCGACCTGGAACACCTGATTCTGGTCGACGCCACCCCTGTCGGCGACAACCTGCTGGACCCTACGCTGGCCGATATAGCCGCAGGAGAAAAACACGACACCCGCCACTGGGTGGAACGCACCGCGAAAAGCGCTCCCGAGATACGGGAAGAGGCTCTTTCGCGCCTGGTGTCCGCTGGCATCCTGGAACGAGAGGAAGGCCGTTTCCTGTGGGTGTTTCGGTCCAGACGCTACCCGGCCATCGACGGCAAGGCCGAACGCGAGGTGAAGCTGCGGATAATGGGGACGCTGTTCAGCGACGAGATCCCCGACCCGCGCGACGTGATGATTATTTGCCTGGCCGACGCATGCGGCATATTCAACGAGATTCTCTCCAAGACGGAGTTGGAGCAGGCCGCCGCCCGCATCAAGCAGGTCCGCAGGCTGGACCTCATTGGGCAGGCCATGTCTCAGGCCATCGACGACATCGAGACTGCGGTTGTAGCCTCGATGCAGGGCCATATCTACTGACGCACCGCTGACCGAGCGCCGGGGTCACTCCTGACTGCTCAGCATAGACCGGACGATTTGCATCGCTTCCTCCATGTCTGCTGCAAAATTCTCCTTTGGCACCCGGTCCAGCAGGCCCATGGAATGAAGGGTATTCGACACATCGTCGGTTAAACCGGCAATTATAAACGTCCTGGACCGTTGGGCCATTGCAATCTGAATCAGATCGCCGATGATGACAGCCGCGGAGTCGTCTATGTAAACCGTACGAGACATGTTGAAAATCACGATATGGTGGCCTCTGATGTCAGGGCGAAGAATGCGGCTGACCTCACGGGCCGACGCCACAGTGACTCGGTTCGGGAACACTACGAGTCCAGAGCGGGCTTGAAAAGGGTCATCCTCGTCTCTGAAGTCCGAGCCGAGGACTGACTGGTCCAACAACGGGACAGAAATGAGTTCTTGCGCCTCCAGGTTTTCCACCCTACGGGCGCCTGTCAAGGCTGCGACCACCAGCCCAATTACAATGGCTGCGACAAGGTCCACGAACAGGACAAGCACACAGGTTAGGAGCATTACGAGTGCATAGCTTCTGGATACGCGATGAATGTGGGTGATAAAACGCCAATCGATGAGCATCCAACCATTCACAATAAGAATCGCCGCCAGAACTGCGAATGGGAGCCGCTCAGCTACCGGCGCCAAGACGAGGATAACGGCTAGGAACACCGCAACCACGATGAGACCAGCCACCGGCGACCGTCCTCCAGCAAAAGCGTTAGCGAAAGTGCCCGGGCCGGCGGCGCCGGCCAAGCCTCCGACTGACCCAGCGGCGACGTTCCCGAGACCCTGGGCTACCATCTCCCGATTAGGGCGATGCTGGGAGCCGGTGATTGCATCCAGACGCAAGGCTGCCACCAACGTTGATACAGAGCCAAGCAAGGCCATGACAAACGCCGGTTGCAAGGCCTTCAGAAAAAACTCCATAGATATGGCTGACAGTTCGAGGCTCGGCAACCCCCCTGGAATCTCACCGATGGCCGGGGCGTCCTTGAGCAATAGCGGACCGATCAGCATCCCTGCCACCAACACGATGAAAGGCGCCGGAGAGATCCGCAGCAGACGACCTCTCCACAACACACCAATGACGAGACATATGACGGTTAGCACGAAAGCGTGAACGTTCAAGTCTGCAATAGCCTCCGGCAACGACCTAAACGTGTCGATGACACCTCCCCCACTGGGAGAAGCCCCTACGCCTAGAACGGTCTGCTTTACGATGAGCAGGATTCCGAAGGCTGTAAAAAAACCAGAGGTCAACGAAAAAGGGACGTACGACGCATATCTGCCTAGTCCCAAGACACCGAAGACAATTTGTATCAGGCCAGCCAGAATGCCCACAGTCGCGGCCTCGGCCAGACTTGTGGCATACTCAGCGACTACGACCGCCATAGTGAGGCTAATCAATATTTGGGGTCCGTAGACCATCCCCCTGACCCCTCCGAATATAGACGCGAATATCCCAACGGCGACCGTGCCGTAAAGCCCCGCTGCGGGTCCCAACCCAGATATCACGCCGTAACCCATGGCAACCGGCAACGCTATGCCCGACGCCGTGAGACCGCCGAAGAAATCACCGCGCAGATCGGCGAGACCATAGTTGATTTGGCGGGGCATTCCCGCGGACAGTAGTCGCCTTATATTCATGAATATGCAGTCGTCCCTTGGGAGCTGGGCAACGAAACTCTTGAAGCTCTCCGGTTCAAGTTTGACACCGCCTTGCGAATGGTCCCAACCTGGACGCCTTCATTCTTTATTCTCATATATCCGGGAATATATATCATAAGTGCAGCTAGGTACACACGCGCCACGTTAGTGGGCAACCGGTTTAAGCGGAATCTTCTTCGTGTGGTCGTTGCGCCCCGAACCTGAAGGGAAAGTCCAAGCCCCTGGATCGGCTAGTTGAACGAGGTTGCTTATCTGACGACAAGGCCCCTAGGCGATGGTAAAATAAGCGCCAATGCCGAGCTGGGCGGTCTCGCCGCTCCTTGTAGGGTCCCCTGGTAGGAGAATCCCTTTGACGGCGTTAACCCGCATTTTTTCACACCGCCGCCCCGCCGCCATTTTGGCGGCGAGCGGGGTTGTTGCCCTGGTTTTCTTCCTAGTCAAGCCCGCTGTGGCTCACGCGGCCGGCGTCGAAGAGGAAACCGTCTTCATCTTCAACACCTTTGCTTTCCTCGTCTGGGGCGCGCTGGTCATGTGGATGTGCGCGGGGTTCACTATGCTGGAGTCCGGCTCCGTGCGGACCAAGAACGCCGCCATGATTTGCCTGAAGAACATCGGACTCTACTCCATCGCTGGCCTCGCGTACTTCTTCATCGGCTACAACCTGATGTACGTCGGAGTCGACAGAGAGCTTACCCTGTTCGGCGCTGACTTTAGCGGCCTCATCGGCTCCTTCAAGGCGCTTTACGGACCTTCCGCCGACGAGATAGCTTTGTTGGCAGGTCAGGAAGGCGCCGCATCCGCCGTGGTACAGGACGGCCCTGGCTACTCCGTCATGTCCGACTGGTTCTTCCAGATGGTGTTCGTCGCGACAGCGGCCTCCATAGTGTCCGGCTCTTTGGCCGAGCGGGTCAAAATGTGGTCATTCTTCCTGTTCACGCTACTGCTGACAATGATCATATATCCCATAGTGGGCGCCTGGACCTGGGGAGGCGGATGGCTGAACGAACTGGGATTCCAGGACTTCGCCGGTTCGACCATCGTGCACAGCACCGGAGGCTGGGCGGCCCTTGCGGGCATATTAGTCGTCGGTCCCAGGCTGGGCAAGTTCCGCCGCGACGGCACGGTCCGTCCCACACCGCCCTCCAACATCCTGGTGGTGACGCTTGGCGTCTTCATCCTGTGGTTCGGCTGGTTCGGCTTCAACGGAGGGTCCCAGTTGGCGCTGGGCAGCGCCGCCGACGCCGTGGCAATGAGCGTCGTGCTGGCCAACACCACCCTGGCGGCGGCGGCAGGAGTCATGGCCGCCATTATCGCCTCGCGTCCCATCCTGGGGCGCATTGACCTGTTCGCCGGACTGAACGGCGCGATAGCGGGGCTGGTGTCTATCACAGCCGCCCCGACCTTCGTCGATCACTACTGGGCCGTGATCATCGGGGCGATAGGGGGCGTTCTGTGCGTCGCCGGGCTCAAGCTGCTGGAAAAAGTCAAACTGGACGACGTAGTGGGAGCGACGCCAGCCCACCTGTTCGCTGGAGTGTGGGGGACCCTGGCGGCGTGCATCGCAGGCGGGGCGACCTTCCATGTGCAGCTCATTGGCGTGCTCTCGATAGGAGCGTTCGTGTTCCTTGTCTCTTTGGGATTGTGGCAAGCCCTGAACAAGACTATGGGAGCCCGCGTGTCCCGCGTCGTAGAGCAACTGGGCCAGGACGCCGGAGAATTGGGCATCGAGTCCTACCCCGAGTTCGTCCTCATGCCCGACATGGAAGACGACGAATGACGGGGGTGGCACAGCTTGGCATCGTATGAGATAGTTGACCGACAATGAAGCAGCAGGGGCAGTACAACAACGAGTTCTTTCAGGAGAAAACCCTCCGCCACAACGAGGAGTGCGAGTGGAAGCAACTCCTTCAATACGGTGAACAGAGAGCGCGGGAACAGGGGATAGGTCCTGAGGACGTGGCCTTCCTAGTCGAAGAATATCGGTCCGAAACTGGTCCTTCTTCCAGCGGCAACGGCTAACCCTATCCACCAAGACAGTTATCGGTCTGCGTCCGCTTCAATTCCGGCCAGCCCGGCTACCCTCCAGCGAACCTCTTCAGCGCATCCTGGACCGACTGGCCTTTTTGGAAGCCGGCTTTGGAGGCTGAGTCGTTGAGGTGGGAGATGATTCCGTTGGCCCAGGCGTCCTGCACGTCGCCTATCCGGGCGGAGTTGTGGCTATATGTGAGGCCCGGCGCGCCCTTCTCCTCCAGCATCGCCAAGGCGGCGATGCCTGCGTCGTCCTTGCCGACTCCGGCGTCATTGAAGAACACCGCCAGCATGGGATACCTGCAGGCGTAGGAGCCTGAACTGACGCCTCCGTGGGAGGCGCACACTAGAACGGCGCCAGCGTCGTCCTCCACCAAGTCGGAGATGGTGTCCATGCCTATAACCCTTACGTCACCGAACTGCTCCAGCGTTCCCTTAAACACCTTTGCCTCCTGGGTAATATTGGGTGGTCCTTCTAGATTATCCCCTTGTTCTTGAGGCCCTCCAAGGTCTCCGAGGTCACCCCTAGCCAGTCACAGAACACGGTCTGATTGTCATGCCCGGCAGGCACCGAACCTCTCCATATCTCGCCGGGGGTCTGGGAAAACTTGGGCACGACCCCCGTGCCCTTGACCTTTCTGCCCAGCTGGAGGTCTTCCCATTCTATGTGGACGTTTCGCGCCTGGTAGTGGGGGTCCTGTGCGATGTCGCTGGCCGTCATAATAGGCCCGCATGCCACCCGGGCCTCGTTCATAGCGTCGACCGTCTCCGCCACGGTGCGTTCCTCCACCCATCCCCTAAGAAGGGCGTCGAACTCTATGCCCTCGGGCGATTCTATGTCCACGTGAGCGACGCGCCACTTTTCTTCCGAGGGGTCGAGGCCGATGACCTTGCATACGCGGTCGAATACGTTTCCGATGGCGGCGATAATTACCCAACCGTCCTGGGCCTTGTACACGTCGTATGGCTGGAAGGCCGTGGCGCGGTTTCCTCCCCGGGTGCGCACCAGGCCCTTCTCAAAATAGGCCATCATAGTGCCGCCGAGGAGGCGGTGAGTGGCTTCGTGCATGGCCACGTCCACCGCCTGTCCGCGTCCGGTGTTTTGAGCCGAGATGTACCCGGCCAGGGAGGACCAGAGGCAGAACAGGGCTGAGATGAAATCTCCCATGCTGGGGACCATGCGCACTGGCGGTTCCGGCTCCGGGAAGCCGTTGATGTGCATCAGTCCGGCGAACCCCTGGGCTATGAAGTCGTAGGACGCCCGTCCCAGGTAATCGGGATGTCCCTCCTGTCCGTAGCCGGAGACGTGGGTGATGACCAAACGGGGGTTTGCCGCCAGCGCCGTTTCGTCGTCGAGACCCCACTGGGCGTAGACTCCCGGCTTGGAGCTTTCCATCCAGATGTCCACCTTCTTGACCAGGTCCAGAAAAAGCTCCCTCCCCTCTTTGGAGGCCAAGTCCAACGTAACATGGAAGGTGTTGCGGTGGTCTTGCATCCAACCCAAGGCTATAGGGTTCCCGTCAGGGCCGTCCACCGGGAAGTCCAGCTTCCGCCACATAACGTCGCCGCCGCCGGGCCGCTCCACCTGGATGACCTGGGCGCCCATCTCCGCTGCCAACTCTGCGGCAAAGGGCTGGGCGACCATGGAGCCGGTGGATAGGATTCGCACTCCCTGGAGGGGTCCGAATTCGGGGACCGGAAGAGAAGGGCCGTTTGAGTCCATAAGAAGACGCTCCTGGGTTTATAGCGTTCAATACTATATACATTGGCGCGAGGGAAAACCACTTGTTGTGGATGCCAGACAGGTTCCCATCGCCGCTGCAACCGAGCAGGTCAGTGTCCAGACAACCTTGCGACAAGAGGCGCTGCCTCTGGATTCCGGCCGTCGCCGGAACGACTGGACAGGAGCGCGAAGACCCTAAAATGGTGGTTTTACAAAGAGCGTCCAACGAAAAATACAACCTCAAAAAAGCGCAAAGCCGTCTCTGAAAGTGCATTCAGCTTTGGAGAACCTTCTTTGATTTCTCGGTTAGTTCGGAATGGCAGTTTACCGGGCTGGCGAAGGGAGGATGCCACCGCTTGACGTGTAAAACGGCCATAAGTACAATCCGATGTTGGGAAAATAAAGATTCGCCAACTTTATCTATTTAGGTTGGAGACAGCAGGTAAGACATCAAACCCAACAAGGTCAAACGCAAGCTGCAAGAAGGCAAGACCGCTACTGTCGTAGGCGGCCTCAACAACCCCGAAACCATAGATTTCCTGGGCCAGTTCGGATTCGACGGACTCTGGATTGAGACGGAGCACGCTCCCACCACCTGGGAGCAGTTGACCAATTCCACCAGGGCCTGCGACCTCTGGGGCGTCACGTCGGTGTGCCGGGTGACCACCAACGACACTTCCCTCATTACCCGCACCCTCGACTCTGGATGCACCGGCATCGCCGTTCCCCACGTGAACACCAAAGCAGAGGCCGAGAAGGCCGCCAAGTCGGCCAAATATTCGCCTTTGGGATATCGGGGCATGGGCGCTGGACGACAGTCCTACGGCGAGACTGACTACTACCGCACGGCCAACGAGGAGACCCTGGTCATCGCCTTCATAGAAGAGGTCGAGGCGGTGGAAAACCTGGACGAGATTCTCACAGTGGACAACATCGATGTATTCTTCATGGCCCCGTCGGACCTGGCCGCGTCTATGGGTGTTCCTTGGAACCCCTGGAGCGCGGAGCCGGAGCCGCGAGAGGTCACCGAAACGGTTGACCTGTGCATTCGCAAGATTGTCGACGCCGGCCGGACCGCCGGTTTTCTGGCCAGGGAAGAGACTCTGGAGAGCGTCTACAACCAGGGCGTCAGGTTTTTCCTGACCAACTGGGGCCCCTGGGTGGCCAAGGGCGCCAGGTCATACTTGGACAAGGTGAACCGGATTGAAGGCTAACCATCCCCTGGAATCCGTCATCTCCTGCCAAACCCGGTCTCATTCCGCAACGTATGCACCAACCCGTGTGCGCACAATCTACAGTCGCGATACGAAATAGGAGAGGAGACGAATGGTAAAAGCATGGTTTCTAAGGTCCAAACTTTGGGCGCTGGGCGCCTTTGCATTGGTGTTGGTCGCAGCCGCCGCGTGCGCTGACGACCCCACGCCGACTCCCAAACCCACCGAGACTCCGGCCCCTCCGACAGCCACGTCGGTCCCGCCCACGGCCACTCCAGTTCCGCTGGACAAAGGGTTTCTGATGGCGCCCGAGGCCGACTCCAAGTATGGCGGAGTCCTACGATGGGGCGGCATAGCCAACTCAACTTTGTACGACATTCACCAAACGGGAAGCATAGCCAACATGGGCCCGCAAGCGCCCATGTATGACCTGCTGGTGCAGGTGGACCCTGTCACATGGGAAGAAATAATTCCCGACCTGGCCGAGGACTGGACGGTCGCCGCTGATGGTTTGACCTACACCTTCCAGATCCGCGACGGCGTCAAGTTCCACGACGGAGCCGACCTGACGGCCAACGACGTGGCGGCCAGCTTCAACCACATCATCTTCCCGCCGGAAGGTGTGCTTAGCCCCAGACAGAGCCTGTTCAACACGGTGACCGAGGTTGTGGCCACGGACGACTCCACCGTGGAGTTCCGGCTGTCCGAAGCCAGAGGATTCCTGCTGCGGGCCATTGCGGGCGGGTTCAACATCATCGTCCGCGAACAGACCCTGGACGACAACAACTACGACCTCAAGACCGTCATCGACTACCCCGGCACCGGCCCCTTCATCCACAAAGACCTGGAGCCCGGTGTGGTCAGGAGACTGGAGAAGAACAACGACTACTGGAACCCCGACCTTCCTTACCTGGACGGAATCGAGGCCTGGCACTTCAACCTGGGTCCGGCCACCGGAGCGGCCTGCCTGGCCAACCAGGTGGACTTCTGCTTCGGAGTGGACCCCGGCTCGGCTGACGAGGCCTTGGGCCGGGACGACATGATGTCCGCTCCGCTGTTCCCCACGGTGCCCCTGGGCCTTTGGATAAACAATGAAAACGCACCTTTCGACGACGCCAGAGTGCGGCGCGCCATAAATCTGGCCATAGACAAGCCCGCGCTGATTGAAGCCGTGAAGGAACTCTTCTTCACCACTCCGGGCGGCTGGTTGCTGCCCACCGACCCTCTCTTCCCCGACTATTGGGGCGAGGCACAAAACATGCCCGGTTGGAGGACTCCCACAGAAGAGGACCTGGCAGAGGCCAAGCAGCTGATGGCGGACGCCGGATACGGCGACGGAGTCACCGGCGTGGACTTCCTGGTCCGCTCCGGGTTCCCCTTCTCAGAGGTTACTACGGAGCTTATCCAGGACCAGATAAAGCGGCGCCTGGGCATCGAGTCTGAAATCAGGCCCATTGCATCGGGTGAGTGGTACGGAGAGGCCCAGCAGGGACGCTACGACATCTCGGTCACGGGATTCGGCGTGACCCTGCCCCACGTGGCCGACTATTGGACCGCTTCCTTTAAGACCGGCGGCGGTTACAACTTCAACAACTACAGCAATCCAGCCCTGGACGCCATCATTGACAGGGCGGCGGCCGAGTCCGACCCTGACGCCCTCCAGGGAATCATCGACGAAGGCATAGCTATCCTAGAAGAAGACGTGCCGATGATATACGAGGGCAGTTTCACCGTCTTCGACGCCTGGTGGTCATACGTCAAGGGTCACGGCACGGCGACCAAGGGCGGCAACTACTGGGAGGGAATGCGCAACGAGATATGGTGGTTGGATAAGTAAACCCAACCCTCCCTAAATATTCCCCATAGCGGCAGACGACATCTCCCCTGTCCGGGCAAGGGCGCCCGATTCGACAGGGGAGATGTTACAATTCGCTCCCAGTACGGGATGCGAGACCAATGACTTCATACATCATCAGAAGGCTTATATACGCGGTGCCGACCCTCCTCGGCGTGTCTATGCTCATCTTCCTTGCCATGCGTGTGCTGCCCGGAGACCCCCTCACCGTAATGTACGGCACCCAGGTGGTCACCATCAGAGACGTGGACCGGGAACGAATAGAGGCGGAACTGGGCCTCAGCGACCCCTTGATCGTCCAATACGGGAACTGGCTCAAGGACATCGGCAAGGGGGAACTGGGCACGTCCTTCTGGAGAAACGACAAGGTCTCCGACCTCATCAAGCGGCGCGGGCCTCTGACACTGGAGATCGCCGTGCTGGCCATCCTGGTCTCCTGGCTCGTAGGAGTGCCTATAGGCATAGTCTCCGCCCTCAAGCAGAACTCATTGCTGGACTACGCCGCCAGGTTGTTCACGGTGGCGTTTCTAGCCATACCCAGCTTCTGGCTGGCGTCGCTCATCGCACTGCTGCTGGTGTTGAAGTTCGGCTACGGCCCGCCCTTGGGCACAATCGACCTCTGGGACGACCCGAAGAAGAACCTTGAGATAGTGTGGGGGCCGTCGGTAGTGCTGGGGCTAGCGGTGTCCGCCCACATCGCCAGGATGACCAGGTCCACTCTGCTGGAGGTTATCCGGGAGGACTATATACGCACCGCCCGCGCCAAGGGGCTGGCGGAGATGATCGTCGTGTTGCGCCATGCCCTCAGGAACGCCCTGCTTCCAGTCATCACCCTTTCGGGAGTGCTCTTCGGGTTCCTGTTGGGCGGGACAGTGGTGGTTGAGCAAGCCTTCAACGTCCCTGGACTAGGACGGGCAATGATCGACGCCATCACCGAGTTGGACTACATAGTGATTCAAAACCTGGTGCTGCTGTATGCGGCCGCCTTTGTGTTCATCAACTTAGTCACCGACCTTAGCTATGCATTTCTGGACCCGAAGATCCGCTATTCATAAACGATTTACATGGCCCGCGACGAAGTCCAATTAACCTCCATCGGAGAGTCTGCCAGGGATGCTACGGCGATTCTGTCGCGGTTGGTGCGCCGTACCGGGTCTTTTGCCCGCAGGCATCCGTTGGGGTTCATCAGCGGCGTGGCGATTGCTGCCCTGGTTTTCGTCACGGTGGCGGCGCCCTTAGTGGCGCCTTACGACCCCACGGAGACCAATCCCGCTGACCGGAAGCAAGCGTCGTCCATATCCCACCCCATGGGGACCGACCTGCTGGGAAGAGATATTCTCAGCCGTGTGATATACGGAGGGCGTGTATCTCTGCAGGTTGCGGTGGTAGCCGTGCTCTTGGGGACTGTCACAGGAGCCCTTTGGGGAATCGTCAGTGGCTACATTGGGGGAGGTTTCGACACAGCGAGCCAGAGGGTCCTCGAGGTATTTATGGGGTTCCCCGCGTTGATTCTGGCTATGGTGTTCCTGGTGGGATTTGGAGCGGGCGTATGGACGGTGACCATTGCCATTGCTGTGACCCGTTTGCCCTTCGCGACTCGAGTTATCCGATCGGTGGTGGTATCGGTCAAAGAATCATCCTACGTGGACGCCGCCAGAGCCGTAGGAGCGTCCGGTCTGCGCATAATGACCTTCCACATAGCGCCCCAGTGTTTGGCTCCCTTCCTGGTGCTGGCCACCACCCAGCTTGGCGTGGTGATAATTGTAGAGGCGTCACTGGGATTCCTGGGACTGAGCATACCTCCACCCACGCCCACATGGGGGAACATGCTGGGTGGGGCCGTGGCGGGCCTGCTTAGACCCCACTGGCCTCTGGTCGCCTTCCCGGGGCTGATGATATTCATCGTCGTGCTGGCCTTCAACTTCCTGGGAGACTCCGTGCGGGACACGTGGGACCCCAAGCTGCGTGGCAGCACCTAGAGCTCTCGACCGTCGTGGTCAAGAGTTGAAGAGAGTCTCCAGCTTGGCCGAGGCGTTGAAGAAGTATTGGAAGCTGTGGTTGAGTCTGAAGAACAGGTCGAGCCGCAGCTGGTCGCCCTCATCGTTCTTGGCGATTCCGTCAGCGCTCATCAGGTCCAGGGTATTCAACGTGTGGCTCCTGTCGGCTTCGCCGTGCTCCTTGATGTTCTCCAACATATCCCGCCAGTCTGACTCCGCCATTTCCAGGTAGAAGTCCACATCAGGAAGCTCTCCCGAGGAAATCTCCTCCACGCCGGCGCATTCGAAAGCCTCGAAGGTGAGGACGAAATTGTGGGAGCCGGCCTTGACGCCCATGACGGCGTCCACGGTGCCTATTCGGCGGAACTCGGGGTCCGGGTTGACGAGACCACGAAGGGCCTCGAACCATTGGACCGATGGGAATGTAAGCCGTTCAGGGGCCGCTGAAGTCACTTAGCTACTCCTTGAAATAGGGATCACCCGTCTCTTTAGCTGCGCTAAAGGGGGCCATCTTGTTCAGATAGTGTTCGGGAGAGCTGTCCGGCGGAGCCTTGGACATGGCGTCGTCGACCATCTTGCCGTACTTGGGGTCCAGCTGGGCCATCTTGTCAGCCTCGGACTTGTGGTAGGCGAAGGTGGACATGACACGGGTTATATCCCCGCTGCCGCAATGACGGCAAGAGGTAGGCTGAGGGGAGTTGTAGCTTCGAAGATAGGCGCTGGTGGCGCCTTCACATGCTCGGCAGCGGTATTCGTACATCGGCATGATCTAAAGGCCACCTGACGCTGGAAGGTCCAAGTACGCCGCCAAGTCCGGGTGAAGGTCGTCTTCCGTCTTGGGTATACCGACGTGCTTCTGGCGCGCCACGTACTCCCGGATGTACCGCCGTTGGAGCCGCCTGACCTCGGTCATTCCAGCGTCCATCTCGTCTACGCCGCCGCCGAATATGATGGCCAGCGCCTCCCAGAGGACGGGGTCATCCATTTCCCTGGCGATGTCGCGCTCAACGCCGCTCATCAGCCGGAGCAGGCTAAGAGCAAAGGACGAGCCCTTCTCCGCTATGGACTGCTTGAGAAATGCCGTCCCGTAGGCCATGTGCCTGGCTTTGTCTTGGATGCACAGCCTGAAAAACAGCTTTTCCGCTGGGTCGTGGGCGTAGGCCTCTCCGTACCTGTATATCAGCAGAGTAAGCGTTCCCCGCATCAAGTACAGATACAGGGCGGTCTCCGGCCAGCCTGCACGGCTCTCCAGAAGGCGACGATTGATGTAGCCCGGGCTCTCCAGTCCAAGGCCCCCGTTCCTCGCCAGGGCCCGCAGCCTGAAGACCTCGAAGTGGCGGGCCGAGTCATAGGCTTCCGTGGCCAGGAAGCTCTTGACTTCATGGTAAGCATAGTTCATCCGATGTAGCCACTGGCCCAGCACCTCCGCCTCGATCGACGCCTGTTGGCTCAGTTCCGTGCACAGCTGGCACATAGCCAGCTCGACGTCGTCGGACAGAGGAGCCAGACTGTCCCAGGGAATGTCCGTCCGTCCTGCCCACCGCCTCTGGATGGCCTCTTCATACAAGGCCGCGGCGTTGTCCGACCACAACTCGGAGCGCCGGTTGACTGAGAACACGTCCACTCTGGGAACGCCCTCGACGGGGTAAGCTCCCCGGGGCATGCGGGTCATCTCCAGGCTCTCTTCGGGGATTTCCCCGTAGATTCCTACGTTTATCCCTTCAAGGGTCAGACCACGGGGGCCGACTTCCGCCTTGGTCCCCCATTGTAGGGTGGCGTTCATCCAGTCCAGCGGCTTTCTATCTGCGGCTAAGGGCGCGACTTGGGCTGGGGTTTCTTCTTCTACCTGGCGGTCGTCGGCTTCGATGTCGTCGCGAGTGGATTCCAAAAGCGCATCTCCGTAGTTGCAGACGGTGGGGGTCGGGGCGTCCAGGAATTATATGGACTGGAAGCCTTGAGGGCCCGTCAGAGGGCCTTATACGCTGCCATGAGCGCGGGATTGACCCTGCCGCTCTCTATCCGGTCGTCAAATCCGCTGGACTTGAGTCTCTGGAAGTATTCTTTGACTTGCTTCTGTCTCACGGCCATCAGTATATTCTGGCCTTCGTCGTACTTGTCCTTGCCGCCGCCCAGAAGGACTGACAGAGTCTCGGCGGGCAGGACGCTTACGGCAGCCGGGTTGTCTCCTCCGGCGCCCGTGGCCGCTCTTTCTTCCGACTCGTCGAGGTAGGAGTGGACCTCTTCCCTCCGCTCAGGCGACACCTCATTCAGGTAACGCAGGTGGAGGACGCCAAAGGCGACATGGCGGGCTTCATCCTGGGCGACCCGCCGGTATATGGCCTTCTCGGCGTCGTTGTAGGCCATGAGCTCTCCCATGCGGAACATGGTCAACACGTTGCCTTCTCCGACCACGTGGAGCCTGGAGGAAAGCTCGGTGAACTCCCTGGCATTGTCGTTGGTGCCACCCACGACCCCGGTGACGTTGTCGGCCCTGCGCATCAGCCCTCCGCCGTTGGCGAGGGCCCGCTTCCGGAATACGTCCAAGTGGCGGGACTCGTCCATTACCTGGGTCAGCAAGAACATCCGCACTTCGAAATAGTCTGGCGACATAAGGGATATGAACCGGCCCGGGATGTCCGTGGCCTGAAATTCCACCTCGGCAAAGAAGGTGGACAGCTGGCATTCGGCGGCCTCGATGTCGTCTGGCAGAGGACTCATGGACTCCCACGGAATGTCCGTGGCCGAGCTCCACTGGCGGGTGACCGCCTCCTCGTAGAGCTTGGTCAGGTTGTAGGCCCAGACTTCGCTCTTGGTACGGAAATTGTACGCGCCGACCTGAGCTATTCCCGGCCTGGCGATGGAGCCGCGAGGCCGGCCGGTGAGGTTCGGGGAAACGTCTAGCTCATCCGGGATCACTTCCTTAGTTAGTTGGGCGATGTCTACGGGCGAGTCCAGAACCGCTTCGTTCTCCTTGCGGCGGCTGCGGAGTTGCTCCAGCCACGAAAGGCTGTACCCGTTCTCCTTGGCCTGCCGCTCAGCGTTCCGTTGTTCAAGGATAGAGGTCATGGATCAATGTCCTTCCGCTGCACGGGGTTGTAGGCTTGTGTGCAGAAGCTATTTTACATGGCACGCACGGGTCTATCAACAAACGTTGGCCGCTGGGCGCCGTCTTTCCACCGTCAAGGTGGGTTCCACGAGTCTTTTCTGACGCCCGGCTCACCCCCACAAATGACCATTATTCCGCCCGCGCGGTTGCGAGCAGAACCAACGGAGGACACAGTCATGGGGCCTCGTCTCTGGGTTCTGCCTGAAAAAGGCCCCGAAATCGGTCAATTTTCTCTCCATTTTCCTATTTCCCCCCATTTCTCCCTTGACGCTGTAAGTCAGACATAGTATTTTGTCGTGGGACGTGGAAGGAGATGTGAAAATGAGAGCCTTTTCTGCATTGGCAAGATTCAACTGGATGCCAACTGGAGCCGCATGGAGATTGCTGGGAATTATTGGCCTTGTCGCCATGGTGGCGCTTGTGGCGTCGGCTTGCATGGGAGAACAAGGCTTGCAGGGACCCGCAGGCCCAGAAGGGGCTCAGGGGTCTCAGGGTTCCCAGGGTCCGCAGGGCCTCACAGGTCCGCAGGGAGCGACTGGCCCTCAGGGTGACGTAGGTCCGCGGGGAGCCAAAGGTGACACAGGCCCGCTGGGTCCTACAGGATCTCAGGGCAGGCCGGGAACCGCGGGTCTATCGGGCTCGAAGGGAGCCAAAGGAGACACAGGCGACAAGGGCGACAAGGGCGACAAGGGCGACACAGGCCCTCAAGGAGAACAAGGCGACCCGGGTGGACCTCAAGGTCCCAAGGGCGACCAAGGTGAAAAGGGCGACCAAGGTGAAAAGGGCGACCAAGGTGACCAGGGTTCCGAAGGTTCACAGGGTCCCCAAGGAGAGCCTGGAACCCCAGGCGGGCCTGAAGGACCTCGAGGTAAACAGGGACCGGTAGGTCCCCAGGGAGGTCAGGGTGAACGGGGGGACCAGGGACCTCCAGGACCGACGGGAGCGCAGGGTATTGAGGGGCCTACAGGACCACAGGGACCACAGGGCGACCAAGGAGTCCCAGGACCCCAGGGTGACCAAGGAGCCAAGGGAGACGTTGGCCCACAGGGACCGCGCGGCGAACAGGGACCGCAAGGTCCGGGTGGACCTCGTGGCACCGCCGGTGAACAGGGAGACCAGGGACCCTTCGGCCCTCAGGGAGAACAGGGACCGCCAGGGATATCCAACCTCATTATCGTGACAGCGACAACCGAGGCAAACAGCGACAACAAAGCGGGAGCGGCGGTATGCGACGTTAGCGGCCCAGACATGACCGCGGCAGCCATCTCCGGTGGAGCGTCGGTGTTCGGTCAGACAGGCGGAGTCGTAGCGATAGTGGAGACCCGCCCGACAGGTTTGGCGGGAGAGGCTCCGTCAGGTTGGACGGCAAGAGCCGTCGAAGTCGGCCCCAACGATGGAGCTTGGACACTCACCGTCTACGCAGTGTGCGCCAACGTCGCAGGCTAAAGCGCACTAACAGGACCTAACCGGAAAGAGAAGAGGCCCGGACCGCTAAGCGGTCCGGGCCTCTCTTTTGTATCATGTAATTACAAGACCAAGACTCCCGCAAGACCGCACGAATGTGACCATAGTCATGACCATGCTATAATGTAGTCACACACTCTCACAAGGAGCCTCGGCATGACAACGGACGAAGGCAAAATATCAGGCCCCCGGACCATCAAGGCGTCGGAGTTTAAAGCGAAGTGTCTGAAACTCATGGATGAGGTCGCGGAAACCGGCGAGGAAATCATCATCACCAAGAATGGCCAGCCTGTGTCACGGCTGGCCCCCTACAGAAAGACGCCCGAAGTCCTATTTGGACGTTATCGTGATATGATCCAGATTCACGGCGACATCGTCTCCCCAATGCCTGCAGAGTGGTTCGAAAAACCTGCAGGCAACGAAGAGGACCTTCTTTGATCCTGCTCGACACTCACGTCCTGTTGTGGCATGAGAAGGGTGACCGCAGGCTAGGAATACAAACTAGAGAAAGGTTTGTACATGAGGTCGCGCAAGGCGGTTTGGCAATATCCTCCATATCCTTCTGGGAAGTCGGGATGGAAATCCAGAAAGGCAGGCTTGCTTTTCGGCTAGACCTGGCCACCTGGCGTCAAGACCTGCTGGAACAAGGGTTAGCCGAGATTCCCATCGACGGCAGAATAGCCGCCCGCGCCGGCCTTCTTCCTGACTTGCACGGCGACCCCGCGGACCGCATCATCGTCGCCACCGCACTGGAAGGCCATACGCTGGTGACGGCAGACCATCTGATTCTCGACTGGCCGGGAAATCTGAACAGGCTGGACGCTAGAGAGTGACCTCAGAACAGAAGCGTCGAGGGAGGCCCGTCACAAGAGCAGTGACGACGGTGGACAGCGTACGCGTAGGGGACACGATCATCGAATATGAGGTGCGGCGCAGCCAACGACGCAAGAAGACTGTGCAAATCAGGATCGACCGCTCCGGAGTGAAGGTCGCGGCGCCCAACAGGATACTTAAGAGCGAACTACAAGCCATCGTACGAAAGCGGGCTTCCTGGATCCTCAAGCAGATGTCCGATACGTCGGCGGCGCCGATGCGGTTCGTCACCGGAGAAACCCTTCCGTTCGTTGGCCGCGACGTCCCCATAGTCATCCAGTCCGCTGACGTCGGATCGGCGGAAGTACGCTTAGACCTCTGGAACTTTCAGATCATCACGCCCAACGTGCTTGACGAAGAAGAACGCTCCGAGTCGATCCGGGGGGCCGTCGTCGGTTGGTACACGGCCCGGGCGGCAGAGACGCTGGTGTCCAGCGTAGACAGCTGGTGGCCGCGTCTTGGCCGGGGAGATAGGTCGAATATCCTTATTCGGGACCAACGGCATCGCTGGGCAAGCTGCTCTTACGACGGAACGCTGCGGTTCAACTGGCGGGTAATGACACTCGAACCTTCGTTAGTCGAGTACATAGTGGTGCACGAGCTGGCTCACCTAACCCACCTTAACCACTCTAAGGACTTCTGGGCTCTGGTATACGACGTCATGCCCGAGGCGCCGGAGCGTCGCCGACGGCTCCGAAAAGCAGCCTGGGCGCTTTCCCTGTGACCGAGCCGGAATTTCAAGCAACCCTATCTGTCCACATTTAGCCTATAGCCGGTAGAGTCCGGCGCCACCCCAGCCACCATGGATTGGTCACGAATGCGGAGGGGAAACAGCCTGCCATTGGCATCATGATCGCTATTACCCCAGGGTCTTTCGATTGTACCCGCTTCTCCTATTCGGCTTATCCCTAACAGGCCTTTCCCCCCTCATCCTAGCCTTCTCCCGCCAGTGGAGAAGGGACAATGCCCCAGGGTCTTTCGATTGTCACCCCGAGCAGAGCGAGGGGTCTAAAGTCTTAGCCATTCCCACCGTTCTGCTGCCAAAGGATTGTAGATTCCTCACTCCGTTTCGGAATGACTGTGGGGCCAGGTCCTTCCCATAATCGAAAGACCCTGGACAATGCACCCTCGCCCTTGACGGGAGAGGGTTGGGGTGAGGGTGAATAATCGAATGACCCTGGCTATTACCCACGACAGGGTTGACAACTGAGAGATCTCCCGTTATTATATGGCGCAATTGTATTATTCATTATTACGTATAATAGGATTTAAATGACAGTTCTGTATTATGATTTGTTAATGAACTGCAAGGCTCATAGCTTCGATGTCGTCCTTGCGGGATGCTCTGACGACGTCAGACGTGACGAAAGGCAGAACAACCAACGGGAGACATTGATGTCCGAGAGTCCCCGCCTTAGCAGACGGACTGTGATTGGCCGAGTTCTCCTACGACCTTTTTCTCTGTCCGGACAATCAGTTCCAACCCATGAACTGCCATTTCCAGCTGTCCCAATTCCATCAGATTCACTAGCGCCTGAATTCGCTCCCGTCCAATCCGCCAGAACTGTTCGCACGCCGCCCGTCCTTGGGCGGTCAATTGGCAGAGTACGACTCTGCGGTCGTTTGGGTCCGAGACCCGCTCCACCATCTCCCTTTCGACCAGACGGTCGAGAATGGCGGTCGTGGCGGACGGGGCGCCACCGAGATAATTTGAGATGTTGCCCATGCGCAAGGGACCCATGTGTTCAAGGAGGACTACGGTCTTAATCTGGGGAATGGTCATCTCCAGTCCGCGCCATTCGTCCAGACGCCCACTGTACACCCGGCTATTGAGGTATTCCGCCGATGCCTCGAGCCGGTTAGTTAACTCTTGCCTGTAATCGTCTTCCACGGTCTCTCGGTCCACCACAGAATTCACTGTGGCTTAATATTAGTATCACAACCCTGACTTATACAAGCTGTCGGCGTCATTCTCTCCGGATCAAGTGTTCGGAGCGAGGCTAGCGTATATGGCGTCGGTCTTGGAAGCCATTATGAAGTCGTTGCGGTGGAGACCCTTGATGGAATGGGTCCACCAGGCTACCAAAGCCCGTCCCCATTCCACGGTAATCAACGGGTGATGGTCCTCGGCGTCCGCCGCCCCTCCTACTTTGACCGCGAACTCCATGGCCTGGGTAAAATTCTTGAACCTGAACCGCCTCTGGAGACGCGGGACGCCGCCCCTCTCCACCTTCTCCCACTCTGGAATCTGCGGAGAAAGAGCCGCCTCTTCAGCCTCCGTGACAGTGGGTGAGTCTGGGCGGCAGGCTGCGCAGCGTTCATCTGCCAAGACCATTGGGCATCTCCTTTCCCCGTCGCCTCTACTTGCTTTGACGCACCCTGGAACGCAGAGCAAGCATCGCGAGGGACATGCTCACCACTCCCACTCCGATCACCGCCCCGAAGCCCAGCAGCAGCGTCGTTCCGTCCCAACCGTCGGAGAGCAGTGAGCGAAGCGCGTCCAAGAGGTAGGTCACGGGATTATACTGGGCGATGGCGGCCATCCAGCCCGTCATTGCCTCTCTCGGCAAGAAGGTGGTGGTCAGGAATGAGAAGGGCATGAACAGGAGCCATGTCGTGTTGACCGCCGCCGGGTTTCCAGTTTTCAGGGCTATGGCGTAGGGGAAGCCGGTGAATACCAACCCCCAGAGACCGGACAGAAAGATGAATACCAGGGCACCCCCGAATCCGGTCCCGAACCCGACTCCTATTATCAGCCCCATTATGATTACGGGAATGGTCAGCGCCACCACCAAGGCGAAGTCGGCGACCATGTGTCCGAGAAGCAGCGCCAGACGGTTCACCGGACTGATGGAAAGGCGGTCGAAGTAGCCCGACTGGATGTCGATGACCAGAGTGACCGCCCTGGAGATGCCCGTCACGGCAAAGATGATGGCCACGGGCACTTGGAACTCCGTGTAGTCAATCCCCGGCACAGTTTCGGCCAAGTCCTTCATGGCGCCTACGATGGCAGCAAAGAAGAAGACTGGAACGATCAGGCCCGGCAGGACCGATTCTGGGTCCCGCTGTATGGACTTGAGGGCCCGCACCGACACGGCGAAGACGTCTTTGTGAAACCCTGTCTGCCTGGCCCGTATGGGCCGGGCCGCTTCCGCCGCAACTGTCATACGCTCGATTCCTCCGACTCGTCCCCGAACCGCATACGCTCTCCCGTCACCTGCATGAACACGTCGTCGAGAGTAGGAGTCCGCAGGGTAATCTCCCTGACGCTCACGCCCGCTTGAGCCAACGCCAGGGCCACGTGTCCGATGGAAGAAGAGCCGTTTTCAGCGGCGACAGTCACCTCGCTGCCGTGGTTGTCCACCTGCTTTATCCCGTCAACGCCTAGAAGGGCCAGCTTGGCCCCCTCCAGGTCTCCTCCTACGTCGGGCCCGGCTATAGTGACGATGATAACGTCGTTTCCTATGGACCTCTTAAGCTCGGCGGGAGGACCTTCAACCGCCAATTTGCCTTGATTTATGATGCCGACCCTGTCGGCCAGTTCGTCGGCCTCCTCCAGGTATTGGGTGGTCAGGAATATGGTCACTCCATCCTCTTGGTTGATTCGGCGCACTTCCTCCCACACCCGGACTCGGCTGACAGGGTCCAGCCCGGAGGTGGGCTCGTCCAGGAAGAGCACGGACGGGTTGTGTATGAGGGCAGCCGCTAGGTCCAGCCGCCGTTTCATGCCTCCGGAATAGGTGCCGATGAGCCGGTCCATTGCGGCGCCGAAGTCAATGAGAGGCGACAATTCCCTGAGTCGCCGGTCGATCTCCGCTCTGGTCAACCCGTAGAGCCGTCCTTGGAGCCTGAGAAGCTCGTTGCCCGTCTGGCGGTTGTCCAACGCCGCCTCCTGGAGAGCCGCGCCGATGCGCAGCCGGACTTCCTGCGCCCTGTCCACCACGTCCAGCCCAGCCACGTAGGCAGCGCCCCCAGTAGGCTCCAACAGGGTTGTGAACATGCGGACGAGGGTGGTCTTTCCGGCGCCGTTGGGACCCAGAAACCCGTATATCTCGCCCCTGGCCACAGACAGGTCTATCCCGTCTACGGCCCGCACGTCTCCAAAATGGCGCACCAGGCCCTCAGCCACCACCGCCGCCCCATTCAAAGACGCCCCCAACTTAGAAACCACGTTCCCCCTTACGAAACTCTGCCAAAGCCCGGATTGCAAACAGCCCCTAGTGTAGTCCCAAATCCCCTAGGAGGTAAACGGGGGACATGGCTAAACCGGCATTAAGCTATTGACACGTCGTATGTCGTATGTTCTAATATTTATAATACATACGCCGGAGAAGGAAATGCGAATAGGAGTCAATGTTCCAAATGAACTCCTGCAACGAGTCAAGCAAATTAAACCTGCTGTCAATGTTTCCCAAGTGTGTAGAGAGACTTTGGAACACTGTGTTTCTATCCATAAAAGGGCCGTAAATCAACCGGCGACCGACAGCGTATACACGCAAGTCGAGCGGCTCGCCCGGTCCGCCGCGAACCCGTTAATCGAGCCAGACTGGGTGACTTATGGCCTCGAGGACGCACGAGATTGGGTGAAAACCATTACTCCGGAACGGTGGGGATTTTTCAACTACCAGAGCGATTACCTCAGAAGGAACGGCCGGGACGAATTTGAAATGGTTGATTTATGGTCAAGCGAGGGCGATGTCAAGGGATTCAACCACCGATTGGCCGACCATAAAGAGTGGCTCCTTCAACGGCACGAGAGGGACTACGAATTGGGGATCGGCTCTAATCCCCGCGAGGAAGCTCTAAGGGAATACGCCCGCGCATGGCTGGGCTACGTACACGAAGTGCGACGCATGATAGAAAAACACCACAAGGATGAATACGACAAGGTGATGGCTGAACGTGAAGCTTACCGGAAAGCTCTTCCGAATCCTGAGCTGCCGGAAAAATTGGTGTAACCTCCAACGCGGTACCGGCAGATTAGACCGCGGGACGCGTAGCTAAGTGTTATTGCCCATTAGGGCTCGCTATTCTTCAACCTCTATCCCAACTCAATGTCGCCCAGCACATTGGTATTACAAAAAAATCAGGGCCGCTCTGTCGGCCCTGATGTTCAACGTCTTCATCCAGCCACTAATCAGTCCCGGCGCCAAGGTTTCCACCATCGATACTGTCTACTCAGACGCTGTCCTAGAAACGCCTCCAACTTGTCTAGGTACAACACTGTGCGGTTGCCAATGCTGGCGTCTGCATCGATAAGAAAGGAGGGAACATCCTCCCAGTCAAAACCACCTCTGTTGAAGGCGTCCCTTTGCTCCCAAATTATGACCTTATCGCCGTCAATCATCCAACCATTGGGTGCCTCCCCCTCAGTCTTCGCACGGACTGATTCTCGGAGCAGGTTGATGAGACGGGTTTTGACTCGGTCGTACCGTTTCTCGGCATATGCCAGCCACGTCACTGGTTGACACCAGTTTGGAGCAGTTCCGACAGCGAATTCAGATAAAATCTCGCTTAGCACTCCTGATGAAAGGTGCAGCCAGTCCCCAGGAAGCGGTTCTTCGTCCAACTGATCCATGACGGTAGTTAGGTAGCGTCGGTAAAGATGGCCGGTTAAGCCGCTCTTCATCTCCTGTACCTTGCCCTGCAACCGCAGCCGTAATGCCTCGTCGTGTTGGGGCAAAGCGGTGGTGGTGTATATCAGCATGCTGCGCTTGACCACTTCATCAGGGAAGGACTGGGGATCCGCATTCATGGACAGGATGAGTCCCGGGTATTCCTCTACAGCCGGATGCAATTCGTCCTTGATCATTTCTTTACCGTGAGTATTGAAGGGCCTACGTCCGATATCGTCGAATACGACTGGAAGGCGTTTGCGACCATGTTGTAACCCCCGTAGCTGCGCCCTTGTGAAGCCCCCTTTCTCTATAGTTGGGGCATAGCCGAACATGGATGTCATCAATGTGTCCACCAAGCTGGTCTTGCCACAGTTTGACTTCCCGAACACTATGGCGAACACAGGGAAGCGGATCACATCACTGCCATGCAACAACGCCAGTGAGCGCACATCGCAAAGGAACGGAGAGAAGTACAGCCAGGACGCTAAGATAAAGTAGTCGCGCTGTAAGAAGGCTACGTCGCCTTCGAATGCACCGTCATAGTTCTGGAAATAGTCCAGCAACAGCTCAGCGTCCCTCTTCACCAGCTTATGGTCCCATTCCAACCGGAACGGCTCACCGGACAGCAAAGCCATGTGATTGGTTCTGTTGATAGAAAAATAGGGATTGTCTGCCTCCGCAACAGACTTAACCAAACGTATCCGACTGATTACTCGCTTGATATCGGGGGTAATCTTCTGTATACCATTGCGGATGGGCGGACTTGCCGGGGAAACTAGTGGTCCCAATACAGCAGCTACCTTTTCGATTCGTTCAATCTGCATTGGCACCGATGACTGGGATTCCGTAGGGGTCGGTGCCTCGATAAGGAGAGTGGTAGATAGATCGGAAACGACTGGTGTGTCCTCGATTTCAATTTCAGCGTTACTTATGCGGTCTTCAGGCAGATGAATTTCATCCGAAGCCGAGTCTCTAATGTCATCGAACATGCGGTTGTAGTGACTCCAGGCCGCTTCGTCGTTGTCAAAGGTCACCAATGTTTCAGGCTGCCTCCCGGAAAAGGCTTGCTCTGACAAATTGGCGGAACCGACAATCACACGGTTCCGCCCGTCAGAACCCGACAACAAGTACAGCTTAGCATGGGCAACGCCCTTTCGAAGCACCATAAAATGGGCTTGTCCAGCATGGACTTTTTTGAGGATATGAAGATGTCGTTCTTCCTTCAGCCCCATGATGGCAGCACGGGTGTCCCCAACCACCACCTTCTGGAACGCCAGGATTGTTTTGATTTCCCTCAGTGTACCTTCACATCCGAACACGCATTCAAAAGTGCTGAAAGAGAATTGGTCCAACATCCTGACGATGGCATTGATGCTAGATGAGTAGGTCAAGACCCGTAGCCGGTCGTAGCCAGCAAACAGGTCCCAGGTAAACTGCTCTTCGCTCTTGAATCCAGCTTTTACAACTCGGAGTCCGGTTCCGTCATCCAATCTTAGGGCGGATTGACCTCTACCTTCTCCATCGGATTCCGTAAACAGTGGATTTGTCATATTTCGTTCTTCCAAATTAGGTAGATGTAAGAACCCTATAACTTCATGAATGCTCACTCTATTATAACGTCTCACTCGTAATTACACGGGCGTCCGTTGTCATATAATAGGCTCAGGATTTTGGAGCGGGGCAGGTCTGCGGCCGAAGCAGCCAAGGGCGCCTCGCCGAGAAGGAGACTGCACAGTGACCACGCTAGTAATTGGAGGCGCCGGGTTCATCGGCGTCAGGGTCATCAGGCGGCTGCTGGAGCGAGGGGAGGACGTGGTCTGCATGGACATAGGTCCCCTCAGGACCTCTTATCCAGGCATGGAGGACAGGCTGACCTACGTCCGCGGGGACGTTACCCAGTTCGAGGACGTGCTCAGGGCAACCATCGAGGCCAAGCCCGACCGGGTAATCAACCTGTCCTACATCGTGGGCGGCGGCGAGGTGGAACCCCGCAAGAACTTGCTCATCAACGTCGTGGGCATGGAGAACTGCTTCGAGGCGGCACGGTTGTGCGGGGTGAAGAAGGCGGTCTACGCCAGCTCCCTGGCAACCACCGGCGACCAGTCTCATTTCGGAGGCAAGACAGTCAACGAGGACGATCCCGTCTACGGCGTCACCCAGTACGCCAGACACAAGCAGTTCAACGAGTTCCAGGCCCAATTGTACAGGTCTAACTACGGCCTGGACATCGTCGGAGTACGTCCGGCAAACGTAACCGGCCCGGACAAGGCGCGAGGCTCCGTGGACCACGTTCAGTGCATCACCCTGCCCGCTAGAGGCCTGCCCGTAACGCTTCCTTTCAAGACGCGGATGAGGACACCCATATACGTCGAGGACATCTCCGAGGTGTTCGTGCGGGTGAGCATGGCCGCTTCCACCAAATACAACCTGTACAACTCGGGCGGCACTCCCATCAGCATATCGGACATCGCGGACATGGTCCGGGGATACCTGCCAGACGCCCAGATCAGCTTCGAGGACGAGGGCGGGTTCGAGCAGTCTTCCAACTATCTCATCGACAACAGCCGGCTGCTGTCGGAGTTCGAGCTGGAATACAAGCCCTACCCGGAGACCGTGCGGGAGATAATCAACACCATACGAGCCGAAGAGGGCCTGCCTCTGGTGTAGGGATCAACGCTGGACCATGCCGGTCCCAGGGGGGAGGTCCCAACCCGGATCCTGGAGGCCGCGCAGGTAGTCGACCTGGCCGTGATGGTTGTTCTTGTGGGTGACCAGATGCCTGAGCATAGCGCCGCAGGTGCGCTCCCCGTCTATGGGCGCGTCCAGGGCGTCGGGGGTGAGAGTCCTTACGTACTCCATCGTCCTGGCGTATGCCGCCTCGAGATAACCCGCGAGGGTGTCCACACCGGGAATCGGAAGGGAGTGAAGGCCGGGCCGGTCTCCAGGGTCGGGGGACTCGGTGGGCTGGCCAAACCTCAGCCGCCATCCCTGGGCGTCCCAGAGGTCGGGCGCGGACGGTTGGAGGCGGGTTATCACTCGGTCCTCCGCGCGGGCCACGTGCCACAGAATAAAACCAATGCTATTGGCATGGGGAGCCGGACTCCACGCCGCCTGCGAGTCGGTGAGGCCGTCACAGGTAGCCAGCAGCCGCTGCTGCGCCTGGCTGAGACTCTGGGAGATAAAGCTGACAACGTCCATCTACCGCTCCAATCACACCGGATGGGGCAGGGAGACGCCCTCACCCCGACCCTCTCCCTGAGGGAGAGGGAGTTGTTCAAAGGTCTCCAGTGGGAGATTAGGGAAGGTCGCCGTTGATAGAGCTTAAGGCGCTGGACTGCGGGATGGAAGGCTCGCTGCATTCCATAGAGGCCGTAACCCTCACGACGGTGGAATTCATCAACCGCACGTCCGGCCACATGCAGGTCTTCTGGATTGACTACACAGGCCAACGGGTGCTGTATAACATCCTGTGGCCGGGGGAGAGCCACGAGCAAAAGACCTATCTTACGCACCCCTGGCTCATCGTTGACTCTATGGGAGAATGCCGCTGCATCTTCCTGCCGGAGGAGCAGCCAAGCCAAGCTGTCGTCAGGGACCCAGCCCCGTCCGGTTGGGCCTAGTTCATCTCGGCGCCTCCGGAGACGCTGATGGACAGCCCCGTCATGTAGTCCGACTCTGCAGAGGCCAGGAAGGCCGCAGCACGGGCGATGTCGGCGCCGTGGGCGATACGGCCCATGGGGACTATAGCGGCCCGCTCCCGGGTCATGTCCGCCCGGTACTCGACGGCGGACTCGCCCTCCGGGGCCAGGGCTGCTGCGATGAAGTCCACGCGCTCGGTGTCCACAAGGCCCGGGCAGATGGCGTTCACGTTCACCTTATAGCGGGCCATCTCCTGGGCCATAGCCTGGGTGAACCCGATGACGGCAAACTTGGAAGCGCAGTAGGCGGCGTAGCGGGCCATGCCCTTCTTGCCCGCGCCGGATGATATGTTGATTATCTTGCCGCCTCCGCCCCTGGCTATCATGTGCTGGGCCACGGCCTGCGAGCAAAGGTAGGTCCCCCGGACGTTAACCCGCAGCACCTCGTCGAAGGCCTCCTCTTCCAGTTCCACTACCGGCACCCGGTCTTTGCCGGGCCGAGAGCCGGCGTTGTTGACCAGGATGTCCACCTTGCCGAACTTGTCCAGCGCTTGCCGGAGCATATCGGCCACCTGGCCGCTGTCGGACACATCGGAGTAGAGCCCAACGGACTCCCTCCCCATGGATTCAATCTCCTCGACCACGCTGGGCAGCCCTTGCCACCCCGATTGCTGATCCTCGGCCCTGATGGCGTCCAGGCTCCGGCGGACGTCGGTCACTACCACGTCAGCGCCTTCCAAGGCCAGCCGGGTCGCTATCGCCCGTCCGATGCCGAGGCGTCCCGCAGCACCGGTGACTATGGCTGTCTTGCCTTCCAAATCGTACATTGTGGGATCTCCTAATACGTTAGCTTGTTTGGGACCAAAGCACCCATATACCATGGCCCCAGTCTATCCATTCAGTTCCAGGATGAGGGTCACGCCAGTTGAAGCGCCCACCCTCATCAATGAACACCGAGTAAGCCGCTGTCGCTTTCCCTTGCTCAACATAATCCCGGACACGTTGTACATCTTTCTCGACACTTCCATCCTTTCCCCTCCAAAATACTACCGAAGGATCGAGTTTGGATGGCCAGATATCCCCACCGCGGTCGGCCCTACGGTCATGAGATGGCTCATACTTGAACTCCGCCGCCACCTCTACAGAATCCCCGTCAAGGATTGCCAGGTCGGCGCGAACTCCCCTCCACATGGTGTGGTCATTGAACACCCGGTAGGACAATCCTGCTCTCTCTATCTCTTGTAAGATTCGTAGCTGCACAGTCCAAACTATGTCGCGCTCTGCGAAGAATTTGTACTCTTTATATTCACGCTGCAACCAACGCAACGCTTCTTCAAACAGCTCGGTAGCTTCCATAGTCGGTCTTAACCCTCTCCCTGAGTTCGTAGGCCTGGCTACGGGTTCCAGCGGACCGGCGCAAGGCTGTCCATGGGGTCCGTGGCCACGTCTACGACGGCCGGACGGCCTGAGGCCAGGGCCTGCTGCAGCGCCTGCTGTATATCACCCGGCTGCTCCACCCTCACGGCAAAAGCGCCCATCGCCTCGGAGACCTTGGCGAGGTCCACGTCGTTGAACTGCCACAAATCGGCTGAGTTGGAGCCTGGGACCAAGGCGTAGGCAGCATCATCGCCCCGCTTGTCCTGAATGAGGCCGCTGTTGTTGTTTATGACCACGACCAGCGGGACTGAGTAGCGCACGGCAGTCTCAATCTCGGCCATGTGGTACCAGAACCCACCGTCGCCTATGAAGCAGACCACAGGGCGGTCGGGAAGGGCGAGTTTGGCTCCGATGGCGCCTGCCAGTCCCCAGCCCAGGGACCCTGCGCAGCGGATGTAGTCCTGGCCTGGGTGGTTCAAGTCCACCATGGAGCCTGTCCAGATTCCGGCGTGGCCGGTGTCCACCGCCAACAGACCGTCTTCCGGTAGGAAATTGGTCACCTCAGTGCACAGCCGCTCAGGAATGATGGGGACGGCGTCAGAATTAGCCCTCGGCTCCACTTCTTTTCGCCAGTCTCCCACCAACTCTTGCACCCGGGACAGCCAGTCGGCATGACCGCCCATAGGCTCAAGCGCATCGATTAGCCGGCGGGTGGTGGCCTGGGCGTCGCCGTGGAGAGACACCTCGTTGGGGTAGCTGCGGCCCAACTCCGATGGGTCGATGTCCATCTGAATGACGCGGGTGCCCGCCTTGGGTATCTGCCATTCGTTGGTGACCTGGCTGCCGGTGTGGCTGCCCACGAAGAATACGAGGTCGGCCTCATACACTACGCGGTTGGCGCACCACCGGGAGTAAGTTCCCACAACCCCCACGGACAGCGGGTGGTTGTCGGGAATCGTTCCCTTGGCGTTCAGCGACGTGGCCACGGGGATGGACAGCAGCTCAGCCAGCTCCATGACCTCGGCCTGGGCCTGAGACGCCGTCACCCCTCCTCCGGCCACGATGACGGGCCGTTGGGCACTGACCAACGCCTGTGCGGCTTGGCGCACGGTGTCGGGAGACGCCTCGGGCCGGAAAGCCGGACGGCGTTTGAAGGTCTCCTCCACCAGCACCTCCAAGTCCGCCTCTCCGTTCATGATGGAGCTGCCCGTCATGCCTTGCAGGTCCAGGTGCACTGGGGCGGTTGCGCCCGAGGTGGCCTCACGGAAGGCCTGTCGGAGCATGTGTGGGAACTGCTCCACGGTCTCCACCAGACCGCTGAATTTCGTGACTGACGCAAAGGGTTTGGAGTGTTCGACTTCCTGGTAGGCGTTCTTGTACTGCTCCATCGGGGTCTTGCGGCCCGTCATAGCAATCACCGGAGACAGGGCAAGGTAGGCGTCCTGGAGCCCTGCGGCCATGTTGGCTGCGCCCACGGACTGGGCGAGGCATACGCCGGGACGGTTGGCGGCCCTGGCGTAGCCGTCGGCCATGTACGCAGCCGCTTTTTCGCCGTGCGTGACTATGCTTTTCACCCCTAGCTGGCTTAGCTCGGCAAGTCCCCGCGCGGCCACCGACGGCGCGACGAACACATGGGTGACTCCATAAGCCTTGAGAGTGTCGGCAAAGAACTTTGCCCCCGTGGTATGCGCCATGTCATGACCTCCAACCCGTCATATCCAAGCCTGAGCCTATTATGGCCCCTATCCCCCCATCGTCAAGCTGGGGAAGGTCGGGCCCAGTAACTGCATTCTGACATTGCTCTCATTACAGGCGGTGTTCTATAATGCTATGCACTCTACGCTGCCAAAATCCACACTAGACAATCGTCTGTGAACAAACGGCAACGCCTGCCGATGTGAACGCTCCAATGCCATGTGATGTTGGCCAGTATTTGGTGGGGACGGATGACCAACCAGTCTCAGAAGTGGAACGAATAGTTCATCTGAACAGTTTTACATTACCAAGTACAAGTCGTAGGAGACAGAGTGGTCGCGCCTTCATGCCTAAAGGTGCCCTGGAATTGCCCGTCGTTACTGAGGAAGGTCATCAGCTAAACCTTCTTTCTTACATGCGTAAGGGTGGCGAGCTATACACTGAATTGCACTACGGCGACATCAAACTGCGTTCGCTACACACACACGCCGGGCATCGGAACCCAGGCGAAGACCAAGAGATGCCAGACGGACACATGCACTTTCCCACAACGTTATATCCGCTGATAGGGTCAAAGAATACCTACGCTTACGAGATTGACTGTCCCAGTATGGACAGCCCAACCGACTTAGTGTCGTTCTTTTGCACGATGCTGGACATCGACTTAGACTCTCTCCAACTTCATATGGACACCGGCGGCAGGCGGTGAACCGGATGAACTCTCAGAAGGCACTGGAATGCATACTCAACGAGATAGCCGATGGCGTAGTAGCCCGTGCTATTTCAACAGAAGAGTGTATTATTCGGATGCCATTCCGCGATGGTGCTGGAGACCCAATAGAGTTATCGGTGGATAGCGATGGATCTCAGGCGACAATCGACGATGTTGGTGCGATCGCGGGTCTACTGTTTTCTTTAGGCCAACACACTCATGAGACGCCTGCGTTTAGACTTCTTAAGGCTTTGGAGAAGGCCCATGAACTCGACATAGATTTCGATTCAGGTTTGGTGAAGGTATCGGTGCCAGAATCAAAGCTTTACGAGGGTATAACAGAACTTACTAAGGTTATACTCACTTTGCATACAGTGGTGCCCCACATTAGAGTTTCACCGAAACGAATCAAGCCGTTGGGCGCCACTCGACTGAAGTCCAAAATTAGAAGGCAATATCGAGACTTACAGGTTCTTGACTTGGTCGAACCTGACCTGCAAATAGACGGACTCACGGTCCAAGGCTGGCCCGTCGATTTCCATTGGTCACTGCAGGCGAATGGCGCTGCATACGATATAGACGTTATAACAACAGACCTGCGTGTTGCCGAACCGCTTGAACGAGCACAGCGAATCGCCGCTTTTTCTATGGACACCCAAGACCGCCACGCTACACACTCGGGTAGCTTAAGAGTGGTCATAGAAACCCCTATAGAAGATCCCAAAGCAGTGGAAGCGGCAGGGTTCATTCGGCAATATAGCGAGCGTCTCAAATATCAGGTTTTCGATTTCAACCAACCGACTGAGAGAGCCAAGTTTTTCACAACATCTGTAGACGAGTTGACTGGTGAGGCAGGCACCCACTGGCGAAGATTCTGGAGAGCCAGCCCGAACGTAGTATCGTAGTGTATTCCCGAATAGCCCCAGGGAACCCATTAGATGCCTGATCCGCCAGATACACGCGCAGACCTGTCAATCTTGTGGCAGTAAATTTTGGCACTTCCCACTATAATTCTCCCCTTCGTTGCGAGGCGGCGTTATGGCGACAACCGTAGACGACGACATGCTGGCTCCTGAGGTCCTTACCGACCCCTACACTTACTTTGGGACGCTCAGGGAAACGGAGCCGGTCCACTGGAACGACGCCTTCAAGATGTGGATCGTCACCCGCTACGACGACTCGGTTTGGATTGTCCGCCGCCATGAGGTCTTCTCCAACGCCGTGTGGGTGAACGCCAGCGACGACCCCTACCCTCCCATCTACGAGTCGGACAAAAACATCTACAGGTTCATCCGCGAGGTTTTCGGGGACTGGCTGACCTTCAGGGACCGCCCATCCCACTATGACATCCGCCGCATACTCCAGCAGTACTTCACCCCTCGCTACATGGAGAAGTGGAGGTCGTTGATACGCTCGACGGTGCACGAGCTGATAGACGACCTACAGGACGCCGACAGCATGGACCTGGTGCGGGACTTCGCGGCTCCTCTGCCCACCCTGATGATTGCCAAGATGATGGAGATGGGCCACGAGGACAGGGGTTTCATAAAAGACCTGGCCATCAAGCTTACTTTCTTTGGCAGGCCCGAACCCGACAGGATGCAGACCATCTACAACGCCATCGACGAACTTATTCAGTACGTCGAGCCAATGGTCGAGGAGCGGCTGTCGGAACCCGGCGACGACCTGATTACCCTGCTGGCTTCGGGCGAAAAGAAGGGAATCATGGAGCGGAAAGAGGTGTTGGCCAACGTCCTGTTGCTGCTCCTGGCTGGGCACGACACCACCATCAACCTCCTTGCAAACGGGACCGTCGAGCTGCTGCGACACCCGGAGGAGTTGGAGAAGCTGCGGGAGAACCCGGAACTGCGGGTGACCGCCACCGAGGAGTGCCTTAGGTACGAGCCGCCGGTGAAAACGGTCCAGCGGGTGGCCATGCAGGACACAACAGTCGGAGACAAGCTGATACGGGAAGGCGACTTGATCAGATGGTCGCCGTCGTCGGCCAACCGTGACCCGGAACATTTCGACGACCCGGAGAGGTTCGACATCAGCCGCAACCCCAACCACCATCTGACGTTCAGCGCGGGAATCCACCACTGCCTTGGGGCATTCATGGCCCGATATGAGGGTCAGGAGGCCTTCAGCGCGCTGGCCGAGCGTCTGCCCAACCTGGAGCTGGTCGACAACAAGATCGAGTACGAGCCTACGATTACGAACCGGTCACCCATGTCGGTGCCGGTAAGATGGGCTTAGACAGCGGTCAGTTGGCCCGCATCCCGCCTAACCATATATAATCAAGATCCTTCGTGTTCCGGTTCAGCTTGGAGCTCAATCAACTATGCGCGGCAGGCTTGTCCCGTTGCTCAACGCGTCGGGGTTCCTCCACGACGATGCAGTCAAGGACGCACGGCTGAAGAGGCGACACCAGAGAGCACTCCAACATCAACACCTATCCCCGTGCCCAACGAAACGTTCATGTCCGTCAGAGAACGTTCTTTCTGGTTGAGAAGATCCATTGTCGATCGTAGCACGACGGGGGCGTTGAAATAGGGGAACTTTTTCTTGAGACGCTACGTCATATAAGTGGTGCGATCACTGACACGTGCGGGGAGAATGGCGCACCAGGACGGTTATTCGATGAGGCTTGCCACCAAAGAAGCAGGATCGAGACGACGGCTCGGAGTTCCGGGACTTGGCATCATCGGAGGACTGTTGGTTCTCCTGATAGCAGCCGCAGCAGGATGCGACGATGCTAAGCCTAGCGCCACGGTAGAGCCCACGGTTCCCAATTCTGTACCAGTCGCCACTCCTGCGGCTTCCGTTACTGCACCCTCGTCGCCGCTGCCTGTCGACGCTGCGGACGTCGAAGTCGTATACGCGTCCCGCGAGCGCCAACCTCCATTCTTGTCTCCGGGGGACTACGACCCGCTGTGGGGAGACCTCGACGCTGATGCACCGATCATCCACCGGTTGCTCCGTGCGATAGCGGAAGGAACGCCTGTGGAGATGGATGAGGAACTCATCGGAGCCTCGGATCGTAGCCTAGCCATGAACGTCAGGTTTCGTAGCGGCGCAACCTGGTCGGTCCGCCAAGTGAGGAGGTGCAAACTCACATCGGAAGGTAGGATGACAACCTGCCTGCTTGTGCCCGACTATTGGCAGTTGCTCCACCGCAACGAGGTCGTCGTGTCGACCGCGCTGACCGAGTGGTTCGAGCGCGTCCAAGAGTACATGCCAAGGGTCGAGTACTTCGAGCTACTCCCAGCCCCGATAATTCTTAGTGAGCGGTTCGCCATCTCCGGAGCGGGCTTTTATGAGGGAGAGAGAGTTGAGCTGAGCATCGAGTTCTCGGACGGGAGCGTGCTGCCTCTAGGCAAGGCACCGCTGGACCATGGTACGTTCCGTTGGGATGGGGGGATTCTGGAGAAGGCCCCCACCGGTCGATCTAAAGTCGGGATGCGGGTCTTGGAGGGCATGAAAAACGTGTGGGGCGTGACCGTGTCTGTCACCATTGTTGCACCGTCCAGGGCGGGCACCGCGACACCGCCACAGAAGCCAGTAGAGACTGAATACAGCGCGGCCGATCTAGCCGCGTGGTATGAGAGCCTGAGTGACATCATCTGGGAGATCCCAGGCATTGCCTGGACCAACCTGAACGAAGCGATGAACCGCATCGACATCGGCCTGTATCCACGGCGCGGAGCACGTGATGATTTGGAGAGAGTCTTAGCGGCGCTGGATGTCCCCCGGAAAGCAATTGTGATTGAGGATGGATGTGAGGACGTTAGCCAATGGCCTCATGAGGTCGAGAAGTCCGCCGAGGTAGCGTCCCTTCGAGCGTTCGGTCACCGCCTGGAGGCCGTATCTCAGGTCGCCTATGGGGATTCGGTGCCTATAAAGCTGACCTTGCAGAACATCAGTGACGAACCGGTGGCCTTTGTTCTCGGGGGTAAGCCTGCCTATGACTTTGTTGTCACGACGCCTGACGGCGAAGGGGTGTGGTTCTGGAAGTGCGGCAAGATCACCAATAACGTCCTTGATGGTAAATCGCTGGACCCTCGGGAGAAGTTGGAGTTCATCGGCGAGTGGGAGCAAGTGAACAACCGGGGAGAGCCCGTTCCCCCTGGCACCTATATAGTACGCGGTGTTTTGAAGTTGGGACTGCTTGATTCGGGGCCACCTGTGGCGCTTGTGACGGAGATCCAGGAGCTGGAGGTGCTCAGCGGAGGCGTGGAATCGACCCCCACCCCCACTCCTACACCGGAGCCCATTTTGCTCGGCAGCGCGTCCAAGCCGCCGGAACACATCAGGCTCGTCCTCGACGACGGGATCGTAGTTGCTTTCGCCGACGACCCGAGTCTTGGCCGTATAGCCTATGTCACCCACGTGCCGTCGGGCGCTCAGATCGTACTCGACCGGGAAGGGAAGGTGATAGAGCGGCACGATTCTCCAGGGGTTGGCAGCGATTTGCTTGACGCGACATTGAAAGACGCCGACTCCATGGCGAAGATACAGCGAAGCCTAAGGTATGAGGAAGTCCTGCTTTGGGACCCCATGACAAACTGGGTCAACGTAATCCACTTCGGAGGCGCTTCATATCACCCGGCACTGGGACGTGCCGATCGCGCATCAACTGGGGGGATGGAGCTGGACCAATCCGAGCTGGGACCGGTTGTCTATCGGGTTGCCTTCTGTCTTAGCTGCAACATAGATACGCCGGTGGGCTATCAGGTCCAGGACGGGGATGCTACCTTCCTGGACCCGGGCACTGCCATTTACGGCGTTAACGGCTACGACCCTTCAGAGCGGCTCGCCGCCATTGTGTATGGTGAAGTGGTGTTGTACGACAACTTCGAACTCCGCTCCGTTTCAGCACCGGAGCTGGCCGAAGTCTACGCGGCTAACCCTGCTGGTGCAGACGCTGAGTATCGTGGCCGAGACCTGTCAGTGACGGGCACGGTCCATTCTGTCACACAACTCTTCCCGAACTCGGCGCTCGTTGTTTTGAGAGGGAACGACAAGCTAAACGTCGGTTGCTTCCCCGGAGCATGGGCGGACTATCGAGACCTTAGCGGCCCGGTGACCATGTTCGGTGTGGGCGAAGGGCTAGACTTCAGCATGGGCTTTGCCAACGGAATTGTTAACCTGAGTCACTGCGAGGTGGTTCGCCCGGGAGAGGCCATGCCCGTTGGACGGCCTTCTCCTAAGCCAACTCCGTAGGCGTTTAGACACTGATATAGTCACGTCCGTGATGGAAAAGAACGGCGTGAACTCATAGTGTTCACGTTCTGCGAACTCTGGCACATGAGCCCTGGCGCCACGCCTGGCTTTGGCTGGGTTCCCAGCGTCGTTCAACTATTGTCCACCAGATTCAAGAGCATCGGGCTTGCAGGCTGAGCGGTCGGAGGCAAGACACCTTCTTGACCGCCAGGCGCTGAAGAGTTAACCCTCTAAATGCTCGCTTCCATACGGCAGAAAGGCGGCAGCGTCACCTCCGCCACAGCCCCAGGGTGAGCACCCGGTGGAGCCATCGCCACAGCGACGTCCGGTCCCAGTCGTCAGCCGTGGTCTCCTCCAGAGGTTTGGGGATGGTCATTCCGGCGTTGTTGACCAGGATGTCAAGCTTGCCGTATTTGCTTCCGGCCCGATCGACGACGGAGCACCAGTCGTCCTCGCTGGTGACGTCCAGATGAATGGACATATCCAGTGGTCAGTTGGCCCGACTGCCGCCGTCGATGACCAGGTCGGAACCGGTAATCCATTCGGCGTCGTCGGAGGCAAGGAACAAGACTCCCTTGGCGATGTCCTGAGGATGCCCCACCCGGCCCAGAGGCACGGATTCTACGAATTGCTGTCTACTCTCCGGGGAGTCTCCTATGGACCACCACAGGATGGGAGTGTCCACGGGGCCGGGGAAGATGGCGTTGCAGCGTATCTTGTCCGGGGCGTATTTCAAGGCGGTTATCTTGGTGAAGTTCTGGACGGCGGCCTTGCTGGGCCCATAGGAGCCTATGAAATGGCTTGTGCCGCCCAAGGCTGCGCCGGACGATATGTTGACTATGGCCCCGCCGCCGACTTTCTTCATGGCCTCAACGGCGTACTTGGTGCCCAGGAAGACTCCTTTGGCGTTCACGTCCATGGTCCGGTCCCAGTCGTCAGCGGTGGTCTCTTCCAGGGGCTTGGGGATGGTTATTCCCGCATTGTTGACCAGAATGTCCAGCTTACCGTACCTGGTTTCAGCCAAGGCGACGATGGTTCGCCAGTCGTCCTCACTGGTGACGTCCAAGCGGTGGTAGGAGACGTCTCCGCCAGTTTCGGCCAGTTCGGCTTCGACCTTCCGACCAAGCTCGTCCCGCACGTCCCCCAAGAGCACTTTGGCCCCTTCCTGGAGGAAGAGGCGGGCCTCCTCGAACGCAATGCCTCCGGCCCCGCCGGACAGGATGGCCACCCTACCGTCAAGTTTACCCATGCCGGACCTCCTTCACGGGTGCATGCCAGATTCAAATCAGCAGTCTAGGCACACATTGGACTTAGCCGGCGGTCAGTTGGCCCGCATCCCGCCATCAATGACCAGGTCGGAGCCAGTGACCCATTCAGCGTCGTCGGACGCCAGGAACAGCACACCCTTGGCTATATCCTGAGGAAGTCCGACCCGACCCAGGGGCACCGATTCTACTGCCCACTTCCTAGTTTCCGGGGTGTCTCCTATGGATGCCCACAGAATGGGCGTGTCTATGGGGCCGGGGAAAACGGTGTTGCAGCGTATCTTGTCCGGGGCGTATTTCAAGGCGGTTATCTTGGTGAAGTTCTGGACGGCGGCCTTGCTGGGCCCGTAAGAACCGAGGAAATGGCTTGTGCCGCCCAACCCTGCTGTGGAAGCTATGTTGACGATGGCGCCGCCGCCGACTTTCTTCATGGCCTCAACTGCGTACTTCGTGCCAAGGAAGACGCCCTTGACGTTGATGTCCATCGTACGGTCCCAATCATCGACGGTGGTCTCTTCCAGAGGCTTGGGAATGGTTATTCCGGCGTTGTTGACCAGGATGTCCAGCTTGCCGTACCTGCTTTCAGCCAGCCCGACGATGGCTGACTCCAGTCGTCCTCGCTGGTGACGTCCAAGCGGTGGTAGGAGACGTCTCCGCCGGTTTCGGCCAACTCGGCTTCCGCCTTCCGACCCAACTCGTCCCGGATGTCCCCCAAGATCACTTTGGCCCCTTCTTGTAGGAAGAGGCGGGCCTCCTCGAACGCAATGCCTCCCGCCCCGCCGGACAGGATGGCCACCCTACCGTCAAGTTTACCCATGCCAGACCTCCTTAGCGGTAATATCTGCGCAACGTGCAAGGCGCCTGGGCAGACTGCCCAGGCGCCTTAGATGCTGAGTTAGCGTATCTCTGCTCCCGGCTACTTACAAGAAGGACACCAGACATGCTCCTGCTTCAAGTGACCGAGGAGGGTTGCAGGGGTATTAAAGCCTTTGATCCTACTGTTTACCAGCCAGCCCCTCATCGGGTAGTAAATTAAAGGCCAGGCGTTGTCGTTAAGGAGGGCTTCGTTTGCCTGCCTGAGTCAGCTCCTTCTTCTCTTCAGGAGTCTTGGCCCGTGCGATCCGAGTCCCACAGGGCGTCGGCATCGGGGTTGATGAAACCGGAGATCTCAAACCCGCGACCGCCCTCCTGCCACGACGCGCCAATGCCGGCAGGATCAGGGATGGCAAAGGAGTTTGCCTCAATGGCTATCTGATACTGCCTTGTCCTGATGAAGTCAGTGCCAGCGTTGAACTCCATGGAGTTGAGTGTTACGTCCCAGCCCAGGTAGTCTTCCAACTGCTCTTTGACCAGAACGGCCAGGTCGCAATACTCGATTACGATGGAGCAGGTCAGGGTTACCTCGCTGCCATCGCCCCAGCCGACCGATTCAGCCAAGCTTTTTGCCTCGGCTATATCGTCCGGGTGCTTCGTGGCCCGGGTTATTAGGGTCTTCCCGGAAACCGGGGAATCTGGACAGCCTCCTCACAGGTGTAGCTCCATGCGAAGTCGCAGGGGAAGGGAGTTCCGATGCGGTTACCGCTGCCAAAGGTCTCTATGAGGGGTTGCCTATGAAGAGCCAGCATCAATGCGCGGCGCACTTCTGGGATGTTGCCGGGTTCCATGCCGACGTTCATAGCCACGCCCAACTGGTATAGTGGTCCTCCGATGTAATTCGTCAGCTTGTCAGGCTGTTCTTCGGCAAGCTTGACAGTATCTTCAAAGCTCAGGTTGTTAATTCCCGTATCAGGCATCAGGACCTGGTCGGTCTTGTAGGCCGCGATCACGGCCGAGGCATCGGCCAGAATAAAGTGGATGAGCCCGTCTACGTAGGGCTTGCCCTTTTTGAAGTAAAGGGGGTTCCGCTCGTCTACGCTTTTAACGTCCTGCTCGTACTCCACCAGTTTGAAGGGACCGGTGCCGACCATGTCGTCCGTGTTGCTCCACTCGGGGATCCGGCCCTCACGGAAGAGGTGAAACGGCAGGATTCGTATATGGTTGTCGGCTATGACCGTCAGCAGGAGGGGGGATGGGAAAGTCGCCTCGATCTCGACGGTTAGATTGTCCACCAACCGGGCCCCTTTGTAGAATGTCTTCATTACGGAGCCATAAGTGCCTGCCGGAGCCGTCTTCAAGAGCCCCCGGAGCTCGGCGTACTCGTCGGGCAGGTCCTGAGGGTCCAGCATCGCTATCAAGCTCAGCACCACATCCTCAGCTCCCACGGGCTTGCCTTCATGAGACACTATCCCTTCGTGGAGATTGAAGGTGTAGAAAAGGCCATCTGCAGATACCGTCCAATCCTTAGCCAGGTCTCCGGCGATGTCTAGCGTGTCGGGGGTTTCCGGGTCCAAGTGAAGTATAGAGTTGGTCAATGGCGCCTCATGGGATGCTCCCGTTAGCAGTGTGCCGCCGAATCCCGCGATACCTGTCTGCGGGGAGCCGAACGCCATCAGGGGAATTACTCCGCCCCGTTCGTCTGCATCCGGGCCTGGCATTGCCCCCGTCTCCGCAGGAACTGCGGTTGGAACGGGTGTGTCGGTAGGTTCGGCCGGTACGGGTGTGTTGGTGGCTTGGACCGGTACGGGTGTGTTGGTGGCTCTAGGAGTGGGCGTCTCCTCATCACCACACGCAACCGAGACGAGGGCCGCCAACATCAACGCGGCTAGTAGAATCAGAAACGGCTTAAATCGACTCATTGGGTTCATCACGCTACCCCCGTACGGAAAGATGGAACTGTGCTGCTATAGGTACAGCCGAGGACTATACCAGCATCCTTAAGTTAGTGTCAATTGAGTGATCATATTAATACGAAAGTTGCAATATTTGCGTCGCATATTGATTCTGGGTAGTTGGATGGATTAGGAGTCTGACCGTGATAGTATAAGCGCGGCAAGAAGAGACCTGTTCAAATGCAGACATACATACTGAAACGTGTGCTGTTGTTCGTCCCAACTCTATGGTTGGTGACGCTATTGGTGTTCGTTATCCTGCGCATTGTGCCCGGGGACCCCGCTCTCGTTTCGCTAGCCGGCTCGTCTGGGTCAGGATTCTTTACCGAAGAGCAACTCCAAGCTGAACGGGTCAAGCTGGGAACCGACCGCCCCATAGCGGTCCAATATGGGGACTGGCTGTGGGGGATGCTCCGGTTGGACTTCGGGACTTCCATTCATTTTGGAAAACCGGTGACAGAAAGTTTAAAAGACCGCTTTCCGGTGACTCTGGAGCTAACGGTAATGGCGCTGCTGATGGCTGCGGTAGTAGCCATACCACTCGGGGTAGTCTCGGCCATAAAGCAGGACAGACTGCCGGACTATATTAGCCGGGCCATCACCACCGCGGGCATAGCCTTCCCGAACTTTTGGATCGCTGTCCTCCTGGTCTACTTTCTGGTGAATGTATTCGAGTGGGCTCCTCCGCTCGACTATGCCGACGTTTGGGAGAATCCCACCCGCAACCTAGCGCAGCTTGTTCTCCCCGCCCTCGCCCTCTCATTGACCCACATGGCGTTCATTGCCAGGATTACTCGCTCTTCAGTGCTTGAGGTCCTTCGAGAGGACTACATACGCACGGCCCGCTCCAAAGGGCTGACGGAGTCGGTGGTGATTTCCCGGCACACGCTTAGGAATGCAATACTGCCAATCATCACAGTCGGCGGCTACGAGTTCACGAGGCTGATAGGCGGCACTGTGATAGTCGAGAGGATATTCACTGTGCCGGGGGTGGGGAATCTGCTCATAAGCGCCATCACCCGTCGGGACTATCCGGACATTCAGGGGATAACCATTGCAATCACCGTGATCGTTCTTTTCGTGAACCTGCTGATTGACCTTCTCTATGCCTGGCTAGAGCCGAGGATACGGTACACCTAATGAGGAGTCGAAACGTTAAGCGATGAGTCAGGATAGCCAGGCAGGAGCCTTTTCCACTGCGGCGGCAGCTTCCATACTGCGGCCAAAACGTAGTTTCTGGCACCACTTGGGGTTCTTCTTTCGGAAGAAACCTCTCGGCGCCTTCGGAGCCGTGGTAGCCGTCGTATTGATACTGATCGCCGTTTTGGCCCCTTTCATCACACCCCATGACCCAGACAAGTCCAATTCAAAGGCCCGTCATGCCAAGCCCAGCACGGAGAACTGGTTTGGCACGGACGACTTCGGAAGAGACGTATTCAGCCGGCTCATCATGGGCGCCCGCATATCAATTCGCGTCGGGCTGGTCAGCGCGTTCGCAGGGTGCGCCATCGGGCTTCTGGTGGGGATAATCAGCGCGTATTTCGGAGGGGCTGTGGACCTGCTGGTCCAACGCCTTGTGGACGGGCTCATATCATTTCCTGCCCTGGTGCTCGCATTGGCCATCGTTGCCGCCCTGGGCAGTTCCCTGAACAACGTCACCATAGCGCTCAGCATTCTCTTCATACCGAGCACGGCGCGAATAGTCAGGTCGCGAGCCCTTAGCATTAAAGAGATGGACTACGTGCTCGCCGCCAGGTCCGTGGGAGCGCATCACGGCCGAATTATCCTTCGACACATCTTCCCCAACTGCATGGCTGTTATGATAGTAGTGGTCACCTATCAGTTGGGCGTCGCAATAATCGCCGAGGCATCCCTGAGTTTCCTTGGACTGGGCGTGGGGTTGGATGAGCCGTCGTGGGGAACGATGCTTCGGGCAGGCTCCAAGGGGTACATTGGTGTTAACCCGCTACTTCCCATATTCCCCGGCTTGGCCATAGCAGTTGTGGTCTTCTCCTGGAATATACTCGGGGACGGCCTCCGGGACGTTCTGGACCCCCGTCTGAGGGGCGCCGTATAGAGACCGGAGGTCCGTATACATGGCCGTGAACCTGGACTCCCTAAACTCACAAACGGAGTGACGACGCCAGGCACACCCTGTTTTCATCGTCCTTATGTGGCTTTCCCAAGTCCATCTCCCATAGAGGTTGGTTACAACCTTGTAAACATTCCGCAACTTTTTTGTAACACGGGGCGGGTAGCCTTTAGTTGCGCTGGCCGGTGACATCGGCGGCATTGCTAGCTCGGTGAAGGCTCTTGTATGATTTATCAAGAGCCTGTCCATGGTTGCCATGCGTACCCGCGCGTCTCCGGACCAAGCTCGACCGCATATTAGAAAGTCTGGTAAATCATGCTGAACAGGTTGACCTCTTTGGAACCCGCCCTCAACGAATGTCTGGACTTCGACGGCTCCATAAGACCCTTGTACCGGGGCCTTATGGACAATCTCGAGAAGCTGGGCGTGGAGGAGATGCAGCGGCGCTGGCGGCAAGCCAAGGACTGGGCCGCCATGGACGCCTTCACGTTCATGCTGGACCCGAAGGAGTTTCGCACGGTCCCCACCGACTGGATTCCAAGGCTGGTTCCCTCCGACCACTGGGAGACCATCGCCAGGGGAGTAGCCCAACGATTGAAGTCCATCAACCTGTTCCTGGCGGACCTGTATTGCGGGGAGCAAAACATAGTCCCGCCGGACGTGATGTTTTCGTGCCAGTATTACAACCCGGAGCTTCAGGACTTCCATCCGGCCCAGGACGTGTTCGTGCATATATACGGCATTGACCTGGTCCACATGGGGGACGGCAGGTACGTAATCCTGGAGGACAACCTGCGCATCCCTTCCGGAATATCCTATCAGATGAAGACGACGGAGATCGGCCTCGAGGTCATGCCTGAGTTGGCGGAAGGGTACGACATAGTTCCCTACGACATAAAGTCGGCATACCAGGAGATGTTCCTTTCCTTATGCGACAACGAATCGCCCGTGTGCGTGCTCCTGACGGACAGCAAGTACGGCGCGGCATTTTTCGAGCACCGCTACTTGTCGGAGTTGCTGGGAGTGGCTTTGGTCGAGGGTTCGGACCTGTACATAGGCGCCAACGGAAGAGTCTGGGCCAAGGCAATGGGCGGGGACATAGAAGTTGACTTGATCTACCGGCGGGTGCAGGACCTGGACCTGTTCGTGCCCGGCCTGATGGATGCCTACCTCAACCACAAGGTGGTCCTAGTCAACGCGGTGGGCACCGGAGCGGCCGACGACAAGCTGGTCTTTCTCTGGGCGCCGGACATGATCAGGGCCTATACGGGAGAGGAGCCGATCCTGGAGCAGGCGAAAAGCTACGACTTGCGTGTTTCGGCCAACCGGCAATACGTCCTGGAAAATCTGGACAACCTGGTGCTGAAGACACGTCAGGGGTACGGCGGGCTGGGGGTGTACATCATGCCTGACCTGGGAAGCGCGTATCGGAGCCGTCTGTCCCAGCAACTAATTGAACAGCCTCAAGCGTTCGTCGCCCAGGAAACGCTGGACTTCTCCCAGCACCTGGTATTGGATGAGTCACAGGGCGAGTTCCAGCAGCGTTACGTGGACCTGCGGGTGTTCGCCATCCAAAACGGCAACGGCGAGGTCACCGTGTTTCCGGGAGGTCTCACCAGGGTCTCGGAACCTTCCGGTCGGGTCACCAACAACTCTTCAGGAGGGTCATGCAAGCCGAGTTGGGTAGTCAGGCAACCGACGACTCCGTTCTAGTGCACTACGCCTACGTGGCACGGTATGAATACTCAGAGGTGGTGGTCCAGAACGACAACTTCCTAAGGATTTCGGCGTACACCGATCAGCGTCAAAAAGCTGCAAGTTACGACGTCGAAACCACGCCTCCGGGCAGGAAGGTGGAATACTCGGACCGCTTGGGGAACGTAGTCCACCGGGTCCGGGTGACCGTCCCCCACCAGGAGCTCATCATAGCCGGCATCGGACAGGCGTACTTGTGCGAAGCATCACCTATAGTCGCGGACTTGCCCTTGTCGTCGTTGAGGCACGACCCCGACGCCGAGGAGTTCTTAACGGCGACGCCGCTGGTGGACCCGGCGACGGTGGCAGAGACGGCCTGGGGCGTCGTGGGCGGAGCCGACGGTTTTCTGGAGGCGGTGAGCAGAATCGTAGCGTGGGTGCACGAGAACGTCGAGTACGAACGGGGGAACACCTCCGTGGCCACCAACGCCTCCGACGTTCTGACGTTCATGAAGGGCGTATGTCAGGACAAGACCCATCTAGCGTTGGGTATGATGCGGGCCGTGGGCATTCCCGCCAGATACGTGAGCGGGTTGTTGACGCGGCAGCCCGGTGAGACTCACGCATGGCTTGAGTTCCTGCACCCGGAGGCCGGCTGGCTGCCCGCCGACCCCACAAAAGGGGTGGTGATAGAAATCGGGACCAACTATCTCAAGTTCGGCTTAGGCCGGGACTATTCGGAAGCTCCTCCCGTCTCCGGCTCCTTCGTATCCAGGGGCTCGGGGCATCTGGACATAGCCACGGCCCAGGTTTACTTCGACCGGAACTCGGTTTCGTTCGAGGACGCCCGTGGGCTGATGTTGGTGGACCCTGTACGCTAACCCTTGTTGTTCGATGCTAGGCCCAAATTTATACCGATCTTATTAGTGAGGTCTGCACGTAGATGACTGAACCAAGGTCTATATCCTTCAACAGTGACCGGTGGCTCACCGACTCCAGGGTGTACAACCTGATCTGGTTGGGACGCTGGCTGGAACGCGCCGAGAACATTGCGCGTGTGGTGAACACAGCCGCCCAAGCGGCAGTGGTCAACGGGAACGACCACCGGACATTCCAGGAATCGCTAGGCGTCGCAGCGGCGGCATGGGGCATATACATTGAAGACCCCCACCAGTCTCTGTCCATGCTGCTGAAGGACCACAGCGCGTCGTCGATATACCGCAGCTTGTCAACCGCCCGCAGTAACGCAACCCACGTGGGTACGGTGGAGCTGCTGCGAGCCATTTCCGGGGTGTTGTCCGACCTGGAGGACGAGACTGGCCTGGCAAACTCCCCGGAAGACGCCCAGGCGCTCACGGGCCGGGTGCTGGAGGGTCTGGACCAAGTCTACAGGATAGTCGACGAAAGCTGGTTCCACCAGGAACCTCTGTCGGAAGAAGAGGTCTACCTCAGATTCGTCCAGCAGTGAACGGATGGAGGCGGAAGACACCTGGCCCAGATTAAGCCATAGGCCGCGCCGCCGCGGCCGCATAGCCCACAACGCTGGAAGACTCTCCCATGGTGTCGGCAGTGGTGCCGTAGGCCAGCACCCGCACGGCGGTGGCGCCAGCCGCAGACATGGCCGAAATCATCGCGACGACGGCCCCAGGCCCACACATGTTGACCCCTCCAGGGCCTACGAGCGCAGTCAACTTTTCGGTGTCCATGTCCCGAATGGCCTGCAAGGCCCGCAGGTCTCCGTCTCTGGCCCGGCTTTCGGGCATGTTGTGGGACAGGTCGGAGCTGGCCAGGATTGCCGCTGGACGTCCGTCCAAGGACTCCACGAGGGCCTGACCCAGGGCGATGCAGTCATCCACCGTCTCACCGCGCAGGCCGATGGGCAGGATTCGGACCTTGTCGCCGAAGAGATGCAGCAAGAAGGGAAGCTGCACCTCTATGGAGTGCTCCCACTGGTGGGACTCGGAGTCTTCCACCACAGACGGCAGCAAACCGCACAGCCGCCGGGCGGCCTCAGCGTCCACGTCCAACGCCCCTAATGGAGTCTCCCACGTCTTCCAGGAAGAGAGGGCAATCTCCCGGCCCTGACCCCAGTGGTTTGGACCTAAAATCACCACGACTTCCAACCGGCCGAGGCGCGCCATCAGGTGATAGGCGTGGGCCGCCACCGGGCCGGACTCGTGATAGGAGCCGTGAGGGACTATCAGCCCCACCAGACCCCGCATGGGGTCTGAATACTCCAGGGGAAGCCTGCGGGGCCCCACAGAGTGCTGGTAGCAACGTCTGATGAGCCGCAGCAAGCGTTCGGGATCGTCTGGGTACAACTGGCCCGCGACGGCGGGTTGGCGTATTCCTTCCATACTAAACTAAGGCCATGGTCGGGCCAAACTTGGGCCAGACTTGGGCCGCCCTCCTCAGTGGCCCATTATAAGTCAACGCAGACTGATTTATGTGGATGAATGTTGCTTGAAGTGGGGCAGGACCTCTTCGGCGAAACGCTGGAGCTGTTCCAGACCGAGGTACTTCTCCTGGATCTCCATAATAGCCTCAGTCACCTCGTCGGGTGTCCCGCACAGCATTGAACCGCTTTCCATCGGTGCCTGGGGCGGAAGGAAGTCCCTCGGAGCGGGCTGTCCGGGGATTCTCCAGAGCCTCGGCCTGCTCGGCGATCATGGGAAAAACTCCGGTGATGGTACATTGAGGTGTGCGATTCCGGCAAGCTCTCAGGCGCCCGCTGTAAAATGGAGTAGGGCGACCGGTGGTCGCCCCTACCGTGGATACTCTGTGGCGCCACTGGATTCCGGCCTTCGCCGGAAAGACGGAAGTAGAAGCGGCCCTTCGGCAGTCTCAAGGCTGGCGCTTCGCTTAGGGTGAACAGGAGTGGTGCACTGGAGTTGTGGGGGGCTGGGCCCGTGGTATAAGGTTAGGGCCGAGCCTACTTAACCTGGGGGTGAGACATGGGGTTCAAGCTGCTGATATTGGGGGACGGAGAAGCCGATGACTGGCGTGTCAGGGAATGGCCTCCGATGCTCAAGGAGGCCGCTCCGGACATAGACGTGACCGCTTGCCGTACCGTAGGGGAAGCCCTGGAGGTCATTGGCGACATGGACGCGGCTTTCGGCAACATCGTCCCGGAGTTGTTCGAACGGGGAGTCAACCTGAAATGGGTGGCCTGCCCACAGGCCGGTCCACAAGCGGGCTGGTACCACCAGGGCCTCATCGACAGCGACGTGTTGGTGACCAACACCCGGGGAATCTACAACGACTACATCAGCTCGCACATCATGGCGTTCGTTCTGGCCTTCGCCAAGGGGCTCCACGTCTACATGCCCCTGCAGATGCGGCAGGAGTGGAACCAGGTCTACGACCCCATCTACCTGCCTGACGCCACCGCCGTAGTAGTGGGAGCGGGGGGCATAGGGGCAGAGGCGGGCCGTCTGTGCGCGGAGTTCGGCATGACAGTCCTCGGGGTGGACCCCCGGGTGGATGAGCCGCCTCCCGGGTTCTCAGAAGTCTATCGTCCCGACGACCTGCTCCAGGCGCTCGGGCAGGGAGATTTTGTCATCGCCACGGTGCCGGAGACACCGGACACCCAGGGGATGTTTGGGCGGGAGCAGTTCCGCGCTATGAAGAGGTCCGCTTTCTTCATCAACATTGGGCGGGGGGCCACGGTGAAGCTTGACGATCTGACGGCAGCCCTTCAGTCGGGGGAGATCGCCGGGGCTGGGCTGGACGTGTTCCAGGTGGAGCCGCTGCCGGCGGAGCATCCACTGTGGACAGCCCCGGGAGTCCTGATCACGCCCCATGTGGCGGGCCGAGGCCCCTATGTGAACGACCGGCGCACCGAGCTGTTCATAGACAACTGCCTGCGGTTCAACGAGGGTCGTCCGCTGCGCAATCTTGTGGACAAGGACAAATGGTTCTAAGGGCGGATTAACGCAATGGCGCAGGGACGCAATGATGCAAAGGATATATTGGAGCCGTTGTGTCATTGCGTCCTTGCATTTTGTGTGAGGGAAGTGCAAAACTCCGAGACGAAGCGATTGATCTAAAATTCTCCAAAGGGACTACTTCAGGGACAGAATCCGGACGGTAGAAACAAAGGCTTTTTAGGAGCATGGAAGTTAAAGAGAGTTATTGCTAGAATTCTGGGCACTGGAGGTAGCGATGTCCCTTACCGATACAATTGTCACCGAAGCCCTGCCCTTTGAGCTCGAATCCAATCGCACATGTGAGTGTCCGCCCTCACACCTAAACTGTATGACAGCTAAAGAATGGATCAAATGCCAGCTTGGGGTTTGGCAATTCAACTACTCTGGTAGGGACATTAGAAACAAGCGCGTCCATCCAGCTACGTTCCCTATCTCTCTGGCTACTCGTGTAATAGAGTTGTTCACACACAAGGGTGAATTAGTGTTGGATCCGTTCTTAGGCAGCGGCACAACACTACTAGCAGCACAAGACACCGGAAGAAATGCCGTGGGCTTTGATCTCTCCGAAGAGTACATAATGTTGGCCCGCTCACGACTAGGCATGGCAGCCGACCCCGCACAACAGCTAGCAATTGTAGGCGATGCACGTAACATTCCAAATCATTTGGACACAGACTCACTGGCCTTGATTTTTACGTCGCCGCCATACGCCAACATGCTGAACCGCAAGCGGCTTAACAAGAGCCGGAGGCAACGGAAGAACTACCAATACCAACAGGTAGAACAGTACTCTCAAGATGAACGAGACTTGGGCATTTTGCCGTTGGATACCTATACCGAAGAGATGGCTTCCATCTACTCGGACCTCCTCCCATTGCTGAGGCCGGGTTCTCATTGCGTTATCAATGTTCCAGACATGTGGTGGGACGATCAGCGTGTTACGATTCACGTATCACTTATTGATGCCCTCCGGGAGATAGGCTACGAGTTCCGCAACACCATCATTTGGGACCGGACCAACATTGTGAACAAGGTCGGTATCTTCGGATGGCCTAGCAACTACATTACTATGGGAACAACGTTTGAGTATTTGCTGAACTTTAGGAAGCCTCCCAATGATTGATCCAACCAAACGCATTTCTCTTCTAATGCGTCGGGTCCGTCAGAATCGGATACCTTCCTCGCAGCAAATCGTGCAGGAGACACTTGTCCGTCTAGGTCTGGTACAAGGGTCGATATCGTCTGAACAAGTCATCAATGGTTTCAATAGGCATTTACGTACGTTATGGCAAGAGACGCTTCAGACCCTAGAGCATTACGAACAGCACGCCTACGCTACGGGTATCCCTGAAGAACTCATCAGAGAATTCCCAGAGGACTTCGAAGCCGCTGAGCGTGAGGCTAATCAAGAGAGCTTCAACCGCGGATTCGTTCGCCTGTTTAGTGATCTTTATCCATGGTTTCGTCGAGCTTTCCTCAGCGTTAGCCAAAGCAGGATGACACGTGGAGGCAAGGATTTCGAATTGCAAATCGAGGGTTTGCTCCAGTTGGGTGAGATCCCTTTCCACAGACAGGAGACCAAGAACAGAACTGACCTTATTTTGCCCACCCTCGAGCTACATCGCCAAAACAGAACCCGTTCCATGGTAGTTTCGGTGAAACGAACGTTGCGAGAACGCTGGGCAGAGGTTGCAGAAGAGCTATTCAATCTTCGCTCTCCAAACGTGTTCCTCTTCACTGCTGACGAGAAGGTTACAGATGGTCATGTCGCGCAAATTTGCAACCAGTACAATATATATTTGGTGCTTTGGGATGAAGTAAAGGTTTCCCGCTTTCCGAATGAGCCGCTTGTGTTGGGCTACACGGAGTGGGCAACAGAGCGCTTAAGTCAACTGCGCATTTGGTGGTAACACAAGGCCTAGCAATCTGATCCGTTGCGTCATAGCGTCCTTGCGTTTTTGTGCGGAAAACCCTTGACTCAATGGAAAGGGCGGTCCTATAATGATTTCTATTAAGCGGCACAGCGTATGATGAACGACACATAACAAACATACGAGATGGGCAACCCGCGAGCGGCGGCTACGGGGGAACCCAGCCGCCGCTCAGTGCGTAAACCGACCGCCGCAAAGCACGTTAACAAGAGAATAGGGTCATTGAAATCCGCGTATGGAGTTCCTAGCGTGGGTTAAGTTAGTAAGGGCTAACGGTGGATGCCTTGGGGCCAAGGACCGAAGAAGGGCGCGGCAAGGCTGCGAAAAGCCTCGATGAGCCGTCTAGCGGGCATAGTCGAGGATTCCCGAATGGGGAAACCCGTTCCGGTGTTGAGCCGGTTCATTCCGTTTCGTGCGGAAGGGTAAGCGGGGGAACTGAAACATCTAAGTACCCCGAGGAAAGGAAATCAACCGAGATTCCCCTAGTAGTGGCGAACGAACGGGGAAGAGCCTAAACCTTTGTGACTTAACGGCCCGAGGGCCTATGTCGCAAGGGGGTTATAGGGAGTTCCCGCCCCAACCTCGGAAGGGGGCGAGGAGTTACAAATCACACACCTAGTCGAAGGCGCCTGGAAAGGACCGCCAAAGAAGGTGACAGCCCTGTAGACGAAAGGTGTGCGACTCCTGGAGCTTTCCTGAGTACCACGGGACACGAGAAATCCTGTGGGAAGTCGGGGGGACCACCCTCCAAGGCTAAGTATCCTTGGCCACCGATAGTGTACCAGTACCGTGAGGGAAAGGTGAAAAGCACCCCGGGAGGGGAGTGAAATAGATCTGAAACCGTTAGCTTACAGAAGGTCGTAGTCCGCGAAAGCGGATGGCGGCGTGCCTATTGAAGAATGATCCGGGGACTTACTATGTGGGGCGAGGTTAAGGGACTGGAGTCCCGGAGCCGGAGCGAAAGCGAGTCTGAATAGGGCGATCAGTCCCATGGAGTAGACCCGAAACCGGGTGAGCTACCCATGGCCAGGGTGAAGGTTCGATAACACGGACTGGAGGCCCGAACCCGTTGCTGGTACAAAAGCTTGGGATGAGCTGTGGGTAGAGGTGAAATGCCAATCGAACTCGGAAATAGCTGGTTCTCCCCGAAATGCATTTAGGTGCAGCCTCGAGTAATAGGCGGACGGAGGTAGGGCACTGGATGGGCTAGGGGGCGTGAGCTTACCAAACTCAACCAAACCACCAATGCCGTCTGACCGTTTCTCGGGAGTGAGACTGGCGGAGATAAGTTTGTCAGTCGAAAGGGAAACAGCCCAGACCACCGGCTAAGGTCCCCAAGAACGGGCTAAGTGGGAAAGGAAGTGGAGTTCCCCAGACAGCCAGGAGGTTGGCTCAGAAGCAGCCATCCTTTAAAGAGTGCGTAATAGCTCACTGGTCGAGGGGTTCTGCGCCGAAAATGTAACGGGGCTTAAGCCCGTCACCGAAGCCGTGGATGCAAGAGTACGGACGCCGTTAAGCGGGCCTACCGTAAGTTCGCTTGCGGGAATTCTGCGAGACGGAGTCCTGTGAGACTCTTGCATGGTAGGGGAGCGTTCCTCGGGCGGAGAAGGTGAGTCGTGAGGCTTGCTGGAGCGCGGGGAAGTGAGAATCCCGGAATGAGTAGCGTTAATCAGGGTGAAAATCCCTGACGCCGAAAGCCCAAGGTTTCCTACGCAACGTTTATCGGCGTAGGGTTAGTCGGTCCTAAGCCGCAGGCGAGAGCCGTAGGCGATGGACAGCAGGTTAATATTCCTGCACCGCCGTTGTTTCGTTTAAAGCCGAGAGGGGGTGCGGAAGGGCAGGCAAGGCGCCTTATTGGATTGGCGTCCCCGCTTGTAGGCGAGCCGGAGTAGGCAAATCCGCTCCGGCGCCAAGCTGAGGAGCGGGGCGAACCGGACCTTAGGGTCTGGGAAGCTGCTTATCCCATGCCGACGAGAAAAGCCTCGCGTGCTATGTGACAATGGCGCCCGTACCGCAAACCGCCACTGGTGGGCAGGGATGAGAGTCCCAAGGCGTTCGGGCGAACCTCCGCTAAGGAACTAGACAAAAGAGCCCTGTAACTTCGGGATATAGGGCGCCCCGGGAGGTGAAATCCCTTGCGGATGGAGCTTTTCGGGGCCGCAGAGAAGAAGGCCGGGCGACTGTTTAACAAAAACACAGGTTTCTGCTAAGGGGTAACCCTATGTATAGGAGCTGACGCCTGCCCAGTGCCGGAAGGTTAAGGGGCGCGGTTATTCCTCTTCGGAGGGAGAAGCTGCAAACTGAAGCCCCGGTGAACGGCGGCCGTAACTCTAACGGTCCTAAGGTAGCGAAGTCCCTTGTCGGGTAAATTCCGACCTGCATGAATGGCGTAACGACCTGGCCGTTGTCTCGGCGGAGGGCCCGGTGAAATTGCGGTGCCCGTGAAGACGCGGGCGACCCGCGGCAGGACAAAAAGACCCCGTGGAGCTTTACTGCAACCTGGCATTGGTCTGGGAGCCGGGTTGTGTAGGATAGGTGGGAGGCTGAGAAACCTTCACGCCAGTGAGGGCGGAGCCATCCTTGAAATACCACCCTTCCCTGTTTTTGGTTCTAACCCGTCGGAGACGGGGACAGTGCCTGGCGGGCAGTTTAACTGGGGCGGTTGCCTCCCAAAGTGTAACGGAGGCGCCCAAAGGTTCCCTCAGGACGGATGGAAATCGTCCTCAGAACGCATTGGCATAAGGGAGCTTGACTGTGAGGCTTACAAGCCGAGCAGGGACGAAAGTCGGGCAAAGTGATCCTACGGCCCTGTGTGGAAAGGCCGTGGCTTAACGGATAAAAGCTACCCCGGGGATAACAGGCTTATCTCGCCCAAGAGTTCATATCGACGGCGAGGTTTGGCACCTCGATGTCGGCTCGTCCCATCCTGGGGCTGAAGGCGGTCCCAAGGGTCCGGCTGTTCGCCGGTTAAAGGGGCACGTGAGTTGGGTTCAGAACGTCGTGAGACAGTTCGGTCTCTATCCGCCGCGGGCGCAGGAGGCTTGAGGGAATCTCTCCCTAGTACGAGAGGACCGGGAGGGAGGGACCTATGGTGTGCCAGTTGTTCCGCCAGGAGCACTGCTGGGTAGCCACGTCCAGTGTCGATAAGCGCTGAAGGCATCTAAGCGCGAAGCGCTCCCCAAGATTAGGCCTCCCATTCCGACTACTAGTCGGAAGTAAGGCTGCAGAGAGACTATCTGCTTGATAGGCCGGCAGTGGAAGCGGGGTAACCCGTTAAGCTTACCGGTACTAATCAGCCGAGGGCTTAACCCACGCTAAGAACTCCATACCGATCGTCGCAACCCTCACCCCAACCCTCTCCCAGGGGGAGAGGGAGTTATACAATTTTCTCCAGAGGGTGAGTGGACATGGCGGCGCCCTTAAAGACCCTGTTCTCAGTTCTTCCAACTCTTATGGGAGGTGAGCTGTGGCAAAGTGCGAACACTGCAAGGGCTCAGGCGCCTGCAGAGTATTCAACTGCCGCAATTGCGGCTCAGGCGCTCCCCACGTTTGCCAGATTTGCAAGGGCTCAGGCAACGCAGACGAATCCTAGGCACATAAACCCCCAAGCATAACAACCGGCAATTCAACCAGGGCGAGCGGACCCTCAACGAGGACGCCATCCGCCGCCCATCGCTCAGAGGCTCGGTGCGGGGTGGAGCAGTGGCAGCTCGTCGGGCTCATAACCCGAAGGTCGTTGGTTCGAGTCCAACCCCCGCTACCAAAACCTAAGGCTGACGTACAGGCCCCCGGATCGATTCCGGGGGCTTTCCTTTTGAGTTGTGAACGCCAAAAACGTCTAGCGTGAGGAACCCTGCAAACACGCTGGTGATATAATGAGTGCGATTACTCACGCTGGAGGATGGCCATAACGTGGCCACGTCTATTCGACTAGCCCCTGAAACTGAGCACCGGCTCGCGTTCTTGGCAGAGCAAACAGGGCGCACTAAAGCATTTTACCTGCGCGAGATCATCGAAAAGGGCATAGAAGACATGGAGGACTACTATCTGGCCGCAGACGTTCTCGAGCGAGTCCGCAAGGGTGACGAGCGAGTTTATACGGACGCAGAGATAAGGGCCAAACTTGGCTTGGACAGTTAACGGTTTCTACATGATGACTTCGGACATGGACAAGCTTGCATTTGCCTGGCGGGCGATTGGACATTGGAGGATACCGGTGCTCGATTTCACCTTCACCGGACCGGTGCGCGACCCTCTATGCCTACCCATATATGGAATAGTGGCCAATTCGATCCCGACAAGCCCGACAGGGAAGGACAGGCTGGAAAACTGGCAGGTCCAGGTGGCGTCGGAAGTCAAGGCGGCACGGGGCCCGAAGCCTTGGAACGCCGACGACTCGTACGTGATTAGCCTTGGACTCAGCTTCCATCTCCCTAGCCACGGGAACCAGAAAAAATTGGATGTGGAGAACTTCATCAAACCTATCATTGATGCGCTGGCCGCTGGGCTCTTCTGCTCTCCTCAAACATACCCCGAGAGTATACCGAAGTTTGACTATGACGACTCGAATTTCAGGACATTGTTGGTTCACCGGCTTCCCGATGCAAGGAGTCTCCAATTTGAAGGTGCGGCCATAGCCGTGTCAGCCTCACCACGATAGCGTTGGAGGACACGATAATGCGGTACCCAGTCGTGATTCACAAGGATGAAGGCAGCAGCTATGGGATAACCGTGCCGGACTTGCCCGGATGCTTCTCGGGCGGCGACACCCTGGACGACGCCTTTGACATGGCGCAAGAGGCCATTGTGGGTCATATCGAAACCCTGCTCATGGATGGCCATCCCATTCCCGAACATCGCCCGCTGGAGACCCATCAAGCCAACCCGGATTTCGCCGCTGGCGTCTGGGGACTAGTTGATGTGGACGTCTCTAAACTTTCCGGCAAAACGGTGCGAGTCAACATTACGATGCCAGCCCGCGTGTTGGCAATCATAGATGAAGCCGCTATCCGGGAAGGGGAATCGCGATCGGGGTTGCTGACCCGCGCGGTCCTCGACCACATGAGCCGGCAATCGTCCAAGTGAGGTCATGCAGCCTCGGCTTTCGTGCCAGGCCGCCCAGCCGAGTGGTTTACTGCAATTTTGCCTATTAGGAAGGAGGAGAAATGCCAAGAGTAGCATTGGACCTGGAGAACCCTGAGGACCTAGCGGTGTTGGGGACCACCGGATGGCGAATAGCCCCAGGCCTGGTTCCTGGGGAACCCAACCAAGGGCTGGTGGCGGAACTGCGGGCAGTCGAAGCTCGACTGCCGGACTACGACGACTCATGGTGGGAACAAGACGCCGACTTTCAGGAACGGCGGTCTGTGGGATTTACTTTCGCCTGGTACCGGCTCCACATTACTGTTCCCGAACAAGTCAAAGGGCAGGACATTGCCGGAGGCCGCATCTGGTTCGAGACCAATGTCGACAACTATGGGGAAATCTATATCGACGGCGAAATCGACCGGGAGAAATGGATAATTTCCGGCAACAACACTCCGCAACGAGCTTTGGTGGAGGCATCGTCAACGCCCGGCAACACGCATGTAATAGCCGTGCTGGTCTGCAACGCTCCCTTTGCCGAACCGGTGGGCACCATCTTCATGCGTTACGCCACGCTGGCCTTCGAGTAACCCGAGCATTAGCGTTGGGGCCCGAGTCGGGATGGGAGACGCAAAAGACTCCACTCTCGCGAGTCTGAACGGGCACTGAAGCGGTACGGGACAGACAGCCTGTTAAAGGTTGAACGGAGGCTCCACCCAGTTCTGTTCCTTGACGTATATCTGGAACCGGTAGGCCGCCGATTCGAGCACGATGATGCGACCGGCATCGTCCACGTTGACAGCCACTGGCCGCTTGAACTTCTGGGCCCTGGGCGACTCGGCCCTTTGCATGGCCTTGACCAGGTCGGGTCTGGACTTAAGCGCGTTTTCGACCCAAGGGCTGATGTCGTCGGCGTCGCCGTACAGAGCGAACATGTAGTCGCCGTCGCTCTCGTAGATGTTGAGCCGGTTGTTCTCCCAATCAGTGACATATATGTCCCCGTCCTTGTCCACTGCCACATCCGATGGGCGACCCAGTTTCTCCTCACCGGCGGTGTAGATGGCGCCCAGGAACATCCCGTCGGGGGAGAACCTCTGGACCCTGGCATTGCCCCAGTCGGCCACGAGCACGTTGCCTTCGTTGTCGAAAGCGAGTCCCCAGGGCAGGTTCAGCTCTCCCTGCCCGTTGCCGTAATGCCCCCACTTGCCCACGAACCTGCCGTCCTTGGTGAATATCTGAATCCGATGGTTGTGGCTGTCCGATACATAGAGCCTGTCGTCCCTATCGAAGGCAAGGCCAACGGGGCCGTTGAGTTCGCCTTCCCCGGAGGTGTCGATGGCCCCAACCTTCTTGAGGTATGGGTTGAAAGTCATGCCCCAAATGTTCAGGCTCAGCCCCGGCATAACGCGGTCCTGGGCCTCGGGCGCCCCCCAACCGCCCAGAGGGTCCCCGTTGGGCCCATAGACGTAAATCCGGTTTGTATACTCGTCGGAGACGTACACGTTCTCCTGACTATCGACGGCAACTGAGCTGGGCAAGGGCCCCACGTGTTCGGTAAAAGCGGGTCCCCGTTCATGCCAAAAGAACTCGCCGTCCAGGCCACACTTGGTTATTCCCATGGCTGGGATATAGTCGAGGCCTTTGCTCAGGAGATAGAGGGTATCCCCAGAACCCAGCGTGAAGTCGGACGGATGGAGGAATCCACCTCCGGTCCTTGGCCCGCCGGCAATGCAATGGCCGTAGTTATATACGCGGTCACGTACGTACGCCGTACGCATTGCCCCTCCCTTGATGAGCCTCCGTGATGACGTTAACTCTACTGGACCTATGAACTGGTACCGGCCATGGGTCTAGCACAACTGGTATTCCCGCGTAGAAACGATGAACGCGAGCATGTCTGCGACTCTCCGGGCCGAATCCCGCGACAATTCCTCCGTGTCCCATCGCAAGCCGCCCCCAAGCTCAGCCAAGCCAAGAAGCTCGTCCCGAGTTTCGGGGCGGACCTCCACAGCGCCCAGCAAGTCCAGGCAGGCGTCTACGAACTCATAGGGACTGAGGTCCCCTTTTCGCTTGATGCTGTTGACCATGTCCTGGACTCCCGGGTACTCCAGGCTGGAAACGACTTCGCTGGCGTAGCTTATCCGCTTTACCAGCGACCCTGCGTCTATCCACTCGGCTCCATAGTGCCAACCCTCCACGCTGGGCGGGTCACTCAGGGCCTGTCCCATAAACCCACATTCGACTCCCAACTGCTCCAGGTCGGGCCTGGGATACTTGAAGTCGCCCACCAAACGGCAGATGCCTGCCACCAACTCCGCGGGGCTCTTCACCCTCTGGAATCGGGCTTCCTTGAAGAAGTCGGAGTTGAACACCATCCTCAAGGTAGACCGTATGTCGTAGCCTGAGGACATGAAAGCGTCGGCGATGAGATTGACGGCGACCGGGTCCCTGGGCGGCGTGTGGAGCCAGGCGGGCACCTGCACCTCGTCAGCCACGAAGAAGTTGTATATGTGCCTGGCAATGAAGCGAGCGGTGGCCGGCTGGCGCACAATGATGTCAATAACGTCTTCACCGTTGAACCTGCCCACGTGCCCCAAGAAGGTCTTCTCGGTGTCGTCATGGTCATCAGGAGCGTACCGGAAGTCCCAGGTATAGCGGCCAAGGCCGACGTTGTCGGGAGGTTTAGGGGCTATGCCCCAACCTGTGAAAGCCCTGGCGCACTCGAAGACATCCATCTCGGTGTAGTTGCCCTGTCCCATGGAGAAGAGCTCTAAAAGTTCCCGGCCCCAGTTCTCGTTGGGCTTGTCCTTATGGTTGGTGTAGTTGTCCAACCAATAGATCATGGCTGGGTCCCTGGCCAACTCGACCAGCAAGTCGCGGTAACTTCTCAGGCCGAACGTGCGGAACATGTCCAGTTGGCGCGCAGTCTCCAGCGGGTTGTCTATCTTTACGGTGCCGGTGGCGAACACTGTGTGCCAAAAGAGGGCGACTTTTTCTTCCAGGGGCCTCGGGTTGTTAATCAGATACCAGATATGGCGGGTGCTGCCCCGGTCGGCGACGCCGCTTTCTATGTAGGGGAAGGTGCGAAAGAGGATGCCCGGGTCGATGCGCGGCGCCCCGTACTGGTCAGGGTCCAGCAGCTCTTCCACCGTCTGCTCGTACCCTTTGGCCGCTCGCTCTTCCAGCTCGTCGCGGGTAGCTCCGAAGCCGGCCCTGCGCATGAGATGGGCCATCTGGGCGATGTCCTGGTCTGGCATGTCGCCGACCCTCACTCTAACCGGTATCGCTGAAAAGTTCGGGTGCGGATTCTTGCTGGCGCCGAACTGACTTGTGGGAAGTCTAAGTCCGTCTGAAACAGATTGTCAACGCACGGCCCCGGTCTGTGACGGGCGCCCTACGTACGTGCAATAGGGTTGCCAACTAAAATATCGGCTGTGAATTGGCGACACTATTTAGGTATTATAGTGTTGACATACTAAAATAATTAGTGTATATATCTTCAATATATCAGGGCATGGCAAGAAGCATATTATGTCATCACCTAGGCCAACGCTAAATGGAGACATTAAAAACAGACAAGAGCGGGCTTGGATAGGGATTCCCACGCTCTTAGTCGCTCCGATTCTTCTTCTTACGCTGTTTGTCGTCTCCTGCGGCGGCGCGGCGACTCCGGCTCCCACACCCACTCCCCAGCCAACGTCAACCCCGGTCGACTTCGATGCACTGACAGCCTCCCTGCAAGGCGTAATAGAGCAAGCAATGGGAGACCTGGAAATCCCTGAAGGTCTCACACCGGATGATATCCGAGAGATGATAAACACCGCCGTCTCTGAGATTGCTATTCCACAGGGTCTTACTGCAGACGAAGTCCAAGGCCTGATAAACACGGCCGTTTCCAGCATCGACATACCGGAGGGAGTGACCCCCGAACAGATGGAGACCGCCATCAGGACCGCCGTGGACCTGGGTGTGCAGAGAGCCTTAGCTGAGGCTACGGGCGGTTCTTTGACCATCTACTCGGCGCGTGAGCAGACTCTGGTAGGCCCCATCATCCAGCAGTTCGAGGACGCGACCGGCATCGAGGTCGGAGTGAAATATGGCTCCAACTCAGGGTTGGCCGCCACCATACAGGAAGAGGGGGCCAACAGTCCCGCAGACGTCTTCTTCGCCACGGACCCGGGTCTGCTGGGGAGCATGTCCGATCTGTTCACTGCGTTGCCAAGCGGGATATTGGACCGGGTGGACTCGGAGTTCCGATCACGTGAGGACAAGTGGGTTGGAATATCCGGACGGGCCCGCGTGGTGGTGTACAACCCTGATTCCATCAGCGCCGACGAGCTGCCCGACTCCATCCTTGACTTCACCGACCCCGAATGGAATGGACGCATAGGATGGCCGCCCACCAACGGCTCGTTCCAGGCCTTTGTGACAGCCATGCGTACCACGTTAGGGGAAGACACGGCGCGGGACTGGCTGGAGGGAATCCATGCCAACAACCCCAGGGTCTATCCCAAGAACACTCCCATAGTCGACGCCGTCTCCCGCGGAGAGGTGGACGTGGGGTTCGTAAACCACTACTATCTGTACCGTTTTCTCGCGGAGCATGGAGAGGAGTTCCAAGCGCGAAACTACCATCCCAAGAACGGCGACATAGGAGCAATGATGTTGGTGAACGGGGCCGCCATTCTGTCCACGGCCGAGAACACCAAGGAGGCCGAACGATTCCTGGGCTTCATGCTGTCGCTATCCGCGCAGCAGTACTTTGCCAGCCAGACCTTCGAGTACCCGCTGATAGAGGGAGTCAGGACCCATCGGCTTCTCACGCCCCTGAGCGAAATAGCCGTTCCCGACGTAGACCTGTCCCAGTTGGACGACGTGCAGGGAACCCAAGACCTACTGCGGAGCGTGGGCATCATTCCATAACTGACACACCGCACTCGACCGGGCGCATGCAGAGGAGGGACCCTGCCCTCCCCTGGGAAGCTCCTCAGGCATGCGCCCAGGTCCTGTGCGGGGCAAACACAGACACTATTCATGGATTCTCCTACGACTACAACCTCCCCCCTTGTCCGGCTGCCGGGGTTTGGGCGGCCTCGGACGCCGGGATTTGTACTGGCCCCCGCCGTAACGGTGGGGGCCGCTCTTTCGCTGCCTCTGGCATATCTGGTCATACGCAGCTTGGGCACGGGCGGAGAGTTTTGGGACCTGCTGCTGCGGCTGCGCATGTTGGAGACCATCGGGAGCACTGCCCTGCTGACGGTCATCGTCACAGCAGCGTCAGCAGCGCTTGCCCTACCACTGGCCTGGCTTACCGTAAGGACGGACCTCCCCTTAAGTAGGTTCTGGTCGGTGGCCACCGCCCTTCCCCTGGTAATTCCCTCCTACGTTGGAGGATTCGCAGTCGTGACTCTTCTGGGACCCAAAGGAATGCTCCAGGAATCGATAGCTGGACCTCTCTTCGGAGTCGACCGCATGCCCGACATATCGGGGCTTGCCGGAGCTTCTCTAACCCTCATCATGCTGAGCTACCCATACGTGCTGTTGACGGTCAGGGGCGCCCTTAGGGGACTGGACCCTGCATTGGATGAGGCGGCCCAGGGATTCGGGAAGAACAAGTGGGCCCGCTTCTTCCAGGTCACTGCTCCACAGCTCAAGCCGGCCCTTGCTTCGGGCAGCCTGTTGGTGGCCCTCTACACCTTGAGTGACTTCGGAGCCGTATCGTTGTTGAGCTTCGAGGCGTTCAGCTACGTCATATATCTGCAGTACGATGCCGGAGCCAGAGAGTTGGCCGCAGCCAGCTCCCTAGCCCTGATCGTGATGGCGCTTGCCGTACTTACCATCGAGTCAGCGTCAAGGGGAAGAGCCCAATACCACCGCACCGGAGTGGGCGTTCAGCGGTCTCCGAAACCGGTCCGTCTGGGCCGGTGGCGATGGCCTGCATTCGGCTTCTGCGCATTCGTATGCGCCGTTTCCCTGGGGATGCCCCTCAGCGTTCTGGGGTATTGGGTGGCCCTGGGACTTCAAGCGGGGGAGTCTCTGGGTCTGGCTTGGGGAACGACCTTCAACTCGATCTACGTGTCGCTCCTTGCTGCGGTAGCCTCCATAGCCGCCGCTTTGCCTCTGGCCGTGCTGATGGTCAGGTATGCCGGACGGCTGAGCGCGCTCCTGGAAAGGCTCACCTACGTGGGATTCGCCCTCCCCGGAATCGTGGTAGCCCTGTCCCTGGTCTTCTTTACAGCGAACTACCTCCAGCCCGTGTATCAGCACATAGTCATCCTCATATTTGCCTACGTCGTACTGTTCCTTCCGGCGGCCGTGGGAGCCGTCCGGGCGTCGCTGCTTCAGGTCAGCCCCCGGTTGGAGGACGCATCCCATGGGCTGGGCAGAAACGGACTGCGCACGTTTCTTACGGTCACTCTGCCGTTGGCGCTTCCCGGAGTGTTGTCAGGAATGGCGTTAGTCTTCTTGATTACTATGAAGGAGCTTCCGGCCACGCTCATTCTGGGACCTATAGGATTCCAGACCCTTGCCACTTCGATATGGTCGGCCACTGAGTCGGCTTTCTTCGCCAGAGCGGCGGGCCCGGCGCTGCTGTTGGTGCTGGCGTCCTCAGTCCCCATGGCCTTCATCGTCCTGAGAGAAGGCGGACACCACACGAAGGCCTGACACGACAGCCCCCCGCCTGCTAGACTGAAGGGAGCATTCAGGAGGTCCCATCATGTTTGTCGCCACCAACAAGATACGGGTCGAGAAGGGCCACGGCCACGATCTGGAAGACCGGTTCAACCTGAGGGGCGGGGTCGAAGGCCAACCCGGGTTTCTGGGGTTCGAGATGTGGAGGTCGGAAAGGGACGCCGACTGTGAGGAATATCTGATAGTGACCCACTGGGAGTCGAAGGACGCCCACGACCAGTGGACCCGCAGCGAAGCATTCAAGCAGGCCCACTCGGGGCCGCGGGCGGACTTCCTTCTGGGACCGGGAGAGTTCAACAGCTACGACGTGAAGATGGCCTCCAGCCCGGACGGAACAAAAGCCCATGCCTAGCTCGGACGATGCGACGCCGGTAATCCAGTGCCGAGGGCTGTCCAAGTCTTTCGGCGGAGACCCGGTGGTGTACGGGGTTGACCTGGACGTTCACGTTGGAGAGGTCCTGGCCCTGGTGGGTCCCAGCGGCAGCGGCAAGACCACCTTGCTGCGCATAATCGCCGGATTCGAAACTCCAGACAGGGGAACCATCACCCTTGGCGGCAAACCGGCAGCCGGACCCGGCGTTTGGACTCCGCCGGAAGAACGTCGGCTTGGCATGGTCTTCCAGGACTACGCCTTGTTTCCCCACATGACCGTCGCCCAGAACGTCGCTTTCGGGTTGACCGACCTGGACCGCACCGAGAAGGCTGGCCGGGTATCCGAGGCCCTGGATTTGGTCCGGCTTTCCAGCATGTCCGACCGGTATCCCCACCAGCTTTCAGGCGGCGAGCAGCAACGGGTGGCGGTGGCCCGCTCTCTGGCTCCACAGCCCATAGCGCTTTTGCTGGACGAGCCTTTCAGCAACCTGGACTTGAAGCTGCGGGAGAGTCTCCAGCAAGACGTAAAGGAAATCTTTTCCTCCGGCGGCGTCACCGTGGTCTACGTAACCCACGACCAGGAACAGGCCTTGTTCATGGGCGACACCGTGGCGGTGATAAGCGAGGGGTCCATCCAGCAATCAGGAGCACCTGAGGAGGTCTATCACCGGCCTCGCAGCCCGTTCGTGGCGAGCTTCCTTGGAATGGCCGACTACTTGTCGGCCGTTTCCGCCGGGGAAGGACTGGACACGGCGCTGGGCAAAATGGCGGCGGAAGAGGCCGTGGGAGACGGCTGCCGGGTGATGGTCCGGCCCGACGACGTGATGCTACGCTCTGCCGGCTCCGGGGGGGCTGTCAGCAGCCGGGTGTTCCAGGGGACCCACTATCTCTATGGGGTGACCCTGCCGTCGGGCGAAACGGTCCACAGCTTCCAGAACCACACCGTTCGGTATGAGATCGGGGACTCCGTCGAGCCATATCTGGAGTCAGGCCAAACGCTAGTATGCTTCTCGGACGGAGGCGACGCCGTTCCGGTCACCGTCGCCTAGACCCGAGGCCCTGTTCACGTGACCAGGCGCGGGATAACCTCGCCCAGGACCCAGCCAACTCCGACTGCAACTCCGCCTATAGCCAGTATCTCCAGACCTTGGAGCAGTGTGGACTTACGGACGATGCGGCCTTTCAACATCCCGAGGCCGAAAAGAGCGACAAGGGTGGCCGACACGGAAGACGTTATAGCAATGCCGCCGTCATCGAAGAAGTAGGGCAGGACGGGAATTATGGCCCCGGCGATGAAGGCCACCCCCATGACTAGAGCGTCTTTGACCGGGTTGGTGGTGATCTCGGCGCTTAGACCCAGCTCCTTCTCGATCATGGTCCGCAGCCACAGGTCTTTGTCCGCGGCGATGTGATCCGCCACGCCCTGAGCTTCCTTGAAAGAAAGGCCTTCCCTCTGGTAGAGGACTACCAACTCAGCCAGCTCTTCCGCAGGATGCTCCTGAAGCTCCTGAGCTTCCTTCTCTATCTCCGACCTTTGCAGATCCTGCTCGGCCCTCGACCCCAGGAACGCTCCGGTGGCCATTGAAACCATGCCTGCCAATGCTCCCGCCAAGCCGCCGATCAGCACCGCAGTATTGCCAATGTCCCCAACGGCGAGGGCCGTGACCAGGAGCATGGTGCTCAGGAGCCCGTCCTGGCCGCCGAACACCACTTCCCTGATGCGCCCCTTAGAGGCTACGTCCCACCGCCGCGTCTCCACTTCGGTGCGGGCTACGTCGTAGATGGACGCCGTTTGGGGTTCAGTGACGGGCGGCGCTGTCCGCTGTGGGTCCGGCCGGGGCGGCGAGACAACGGCTTCCACAGGGCCGGCGACGGCAAGTTTTGCCTCCAATCCTTCTACGGCCCGGTTGAACACCTCCAGGTGGTGCTGCTCCCTGTCCATGGCCATCATGAAGGTGTCGGCTGCGTCGTTCCGGCCCTCGTCCAGCGCATCCCGAATGTAGTTGGGATACATCGTGCTTATCTCTTTGGCCTCACCCTCCACCACGCTCCTCAAGTTCTCCATCGAGCTTTTCAACTCGCCCGCCACGCTCATGTGGTTGATGCCGTGGATGGTCTCGGCGCCGGCCACCTCCTGGAACACCTGGGCCACTTCAGGATGGCCCTCCCGCAGCGCCTGGTGGGCAAAGGCGCTGTACTTCAGGTGGGCCATAGCCTCGGCGACTATGGCGTTCCATAGGTTGCGCTCGGTCTTTGTAAGCGTAGGTATTGGATCTGCCATCAACTTCCTCTTGCAGTCCGCGTCTAGGCGGTGATAAATCCAGAATACACAATGTTCGCGGGGATTTCCAACGGAGCGAGACAGGCCCTAATATCTTCTGACTTTTCCTTGCGCTGCCTTGGCCATGTTGACATAGACGGCAAGGCGTTGCTACTGTCAACCCCAAGACATTCATTATGGTAATGTAAAACTGAGGGCGACAGTGGCGACAACAGTGGAAGAACAGGAATACCGCGCACAAAGCAGAGTATATCTGTCTCAAGCGTTGCGAGAGTTGGAGAACAACGACTTGCGGCAAGCCTCGGAAAAGGGCTGGGGAGCCGCCACACAAATAGTGAAGGCGGCGGCCCACAATCGCGGCTGGCGCCACGGCAGCCATAGGCTGTTGAATGAAGCCGCATCCAACCTGAGAGAAGAAACTGGAAATTCAAGAATCGGGGAGCTTTTTCGAGGGATCACAGCGCTGCACGTAAACTTCTATGAAGGCGGGCTCGGTTACGACGACGTAAAGGACGCTCTCGACCAGGTCCAGGATTTCGTTGAGACGATTGAGGCTGTGCTTGATGATGATACTCATTGATAGGAGCGAACCGTAGCCATTTCAGACACACCCCGTCTTCTCCGTAGACTTTTTGCCCAGCCGTTGCCGCCCATACTTAGGACTCCCCGGTTATAAGGCGATGAAATGAAAACAGCTCCGGTGAACCATGCCCCCGCAAAGGCGCCGGTCCGATGACCGAGCGGCTGGTCTCCGGGGCGTCACAGGGTGAGGACGACGCCCTCGACTCCTCCCTCAGGCCGAGGCAGCTGAGGGACTTCGTAGGCCAGGAGTCGGTCAAGGACAACCTAAACATCGCCATGCAGGCCGCCCGAATGAGGGGCGACCCGCTGGACCACGTCATCATCTACGGACCTCCTGGCCTGGGAAAGACCACGCTGGCCCATATCATTGCCCAGGAGATGGCCGTCGCCATCAAGGTGACGTCCGGCCCGGCCATAGAGCGGGCTGGGGACATGGCGGCAATCCTCACCAGCCTGAACACCGGCGACGTCCTATTCATAGACGAGATTCACCGCCTCTCCCGGGTCGTGGAAGAGGTGCTCTACCCGGCCATGGAAGACTTCTTTCTCTCCTGGGTAGTGGGCAAGGGGCTGGGCGCCCGGAACATAAACCTGCGCATCAACTCCTTCACACTGATTGGCGCCACCACCCGCTACGGCATGGTCAGCCCGCCTCTCAGAGACCGGTTCGGCTCGGTCTTCCGGCTGGACTTCTACGACCGGCCCGCCATGGAGTCCATAGTGGACCGCTCGGCCCGCATACTGGGCGTGGACATCGACCAGGAGGGCGTGACGACTATAGCGGGAAGGGCCCGCAGCACGCCGCGTGTGGCCAACCGGCTGCTCAAACGTACGCGGGACTATGCACAGGTAATGGCCGATGGTAGAATAACCGGGGAAATCGCCAGCGAAGGGCTTGCCAAGCTGGAGGTCGATTCCCTGGGACTGGACCAAATCGACCAAAGGCTGCTGGAGAGCATCGTAGACAAGTTCTCGGGCGGGCCGGTGGGGCTGGACACCCTGGCAGCTTCCATCGGTGAGGACGCCGACACGATAATGGACATCTACGAGCCTTACCTTCTTCAGTTGGGATTCCTGGACCGCACTCCCAGAGGCAGAATGGCCACCCGGCAGGCATACTCGCACCTGGGGCGGGACTTTCCCGAGAAGGCCCCGTCGCCTCAGGTCAGACTCCTGTAAGGACGCTGAAAATGCTCTATGAATTGCGTACATACGAAGCCAATCCAGGGAAGGGCCCAGCTTTGGAGAGCCATATCAAGGAAGCTGGCAGGCTCTTCAAGAAGCACGATCTGAATGCTCCCGTCTTCTGGACGGACATAATCGGCCGGGGGCCCCAGATTACCTACATGTGGAAATACGAGGACATGGCCGAGAGGAACACCAAACTGGGCTCCTTCGTTTCAGACCAGGAGTGGAAAGACCTAACAGACAGGGAACGCGCGGAGCACGGGGAAATCACAGCCCGGATACACAACAAGATGCTGACGCCCACCGCGTATTCGCCTGAACCCGTCTTCGACTTCAGCAAAGTCCATGAGCTCCGTATCTACCACGCGGTGCCGGGGAAGCTGGCAGACCTGAACCGCCGATTCCAGGACAACTCCGACCGGATTTTGCGCAGGCACGGAATGAATGTGCTGGGGTACTGGACAGAGGCTTTCGGAACGTCCAACCAGCTGGTGTGGGTCATTGAGTTCGACAGCCTGGCCCACCGGGAGGAGTGCTGGAACTCCTTCAGGACCGACGAAGAGTGGCCGGGCGTGGCCGCGGAGTCGACCAAGAACGGGGAGCTTGTGGCGTACCCCGAAAGCCGGATGCTCGCTCCTCTTCGCTCCTAGCGGTTAGATAATCCCGAACTGGAGGGCTCCCGTCACACTACCCCTTCGACAGCCACAGACCCGGTCCTCTGACTTCGAAACGCAGACGTAGTGGGGACGGATTCAACATTCAGTCTTAACAGGTGGAGCCAATGCTGTACGAGCTTCGTGAGTACTACACGACACCCGGGAACCAGGCCAAGGAGGTGGACCGGCTTAGATTGGCCCACCGCCTATTCGAGAAGCACGGCCTAAGGAGCGACGGTTTCTGGACCGACGTGATAGGCCGCGGCAGCAAGATAACCTACTTCTGGATCTACGAGACCTTTGAGGAAAGAAACAAGGCGCTGGCAAGCTTTCGCAGCGACCCTGAATGGCAACCCAGGTCGGCCCAACACGGAGTTGAACTCCAAGGGGTCATACAGCGGGTCGACAACGTGGTCCTGGAGCCCACTTACTATTCTCCGACACCGGACTTCAGCGTGAATCCTATACACGAACTGAGATTCTACTATGCCACGCCTGGCAACCTGCCCGCCCTGAACAGGAGGTTCGCAGACCACTCGGACCGGCTGCTCCGTAAGCACGGTATGAACGTGGTGGGCTACTGGACAGAGCTGGTAGGCGATTCCACCCGGTTGGTCTGGATAGTGGGCTACGACAGCCTGGCCCACAGAGAACAGTGTTGGAACTCCTTCAGGACCGACGACGAGTGGCCCAGCGTGCTTGCTGAGTCCATCAAAGACGGTGAGATTGTAGGGTCCTGGGAAACCCGCATAATGAGTCCGACGGGGATAGGTAGATAGAGAGCGACGGCCCTCATCCCAGCCCTCTCCCAGAGGGAGAGGGGACATCAGGGAGGCAGCTATGATTTACGAGCTTCGGATATACGAACCCGCTCCTGGCAAATTCGACGCCCTCCACCGGCGTTTCTCCGACCACACCATCGGCCTGTTCAAGAAGCACGGGGTCGGCATATTCGGCTTCTGGACGGAAGAGGTCAACATGTCGGCGATGGCCAACAACGCCAACATGCGCCTCATCTACGTGACCACCTTCGAAAACATGGCCGAGCGGGAGCGAATCTGGGGCTCATTCCAGAGGGACCCGGAATGGCTGGAGGCGCGGGCCGCCTCGGAAGTCGACGGCCCTCTGACATCCAGGGTGCACAACACCCTCATGCGCACCACCGACTACTTTCCGTCGCCCCACTGGAGCGACAAATCCAACGTAGTTGAGTTGCGCTACTACAACGCGGTCCCCGGAAAGCTGCCGAACCTCCACGCCCGTTTCGCCAATCACGCCATCGGACTGCTCCAGAAGCATGGCATGGAGACCGTCGGATTCTGGACAGACGACGTGGGCACAAACAACCGCATTGTGTGGATGCTGGGCTTCGAGAGCATCGCGAAACGGGAGGAGAACTGGATCGGGATGGTAACCGACCCGGAATGGCACAAAGCCCGGGACGACTCGGAGAAGGACGGCCCCATACTGGTGGACTACCAAGCCTACCTGATGAGGCCCACCGATTACACGCCGAGGCCATAGCGGAACGTATTCACGCCGTCAACCGTTGCATGTAGAATTGTATGTCTGACCAGATGTCCCGCTCTGCGAGAGATATGTCCAACACAGGATTTGGAATGAAAACGCCTCTGGCGCTCACTGCCGACCGTCCGGGTCCCCGGCGGGCGGCCGACCTCCTGGCATTGGAGGACGCGTCTGCGACCGGGGCCTCCAGTCCCGTGCGGGAGGCTCTGGACGCCGCCCTTGATGGAGAAGACCTATCTCCGGAGCAGTGTTTCACATTCGTAGACTCTGAAGCCGCGGACCTGGCCCATCTTTGCCGAGTCGCGTCCATCGTCCGAGACCAGGGCCGAGGGCGGGACGTAACTTTCTCGCCCAAGGTGTTCATTCCACTAACCCACCTATGCCGCGACTTCTGCGGATATTGCACCTTCCGCCAGTCCCCGGACCAGGCCTCCAGGCTGTACATGACGCCGTCTGAGGTCTTGGACGTGGCCCGGAAGGGGGCCGAGTTGGGATGCACGGAAGCCCTGTTCACGCTGGGAGAACGCCCGGAGCAACGGTATCCCGAAGCTGGCGAGTGGCTGAAGGCCCACGGCTTCAAGACCACGCTGGACTACCTGGCCCACGTGAGCAAGCTGGTGCTGGATGAGACCTCCTTGCTGCCCCACGCCAATCCTGGGACAATGAGCCGCCGGGAAATGGAGCACCTGCGCGACGTGAACGCATCCATGGGAATCATGGTGGAGAGCCTCAGCCCACGACTTTCCGAAGCGGGCGGCCCCCATGAACACGCTCCCAGCAAGAGGCCCAGCGTACGGGTCAAGACGCTGGAGATAGCCGGAGAGCAAAAAGTGGCCTTTACAACCGGAATTCTGATAGGCATAGGAGAGACCCGCCGGGAGCGGGTGGAGTCCCTGCTGGAGCTCCGGGAGCTTCACCGGCGTTACGGCCACATACAGGAAGTCATCATCCAGAACTTCCGGGCCAAGCCTCAGACTCCTATGGCCGACCAGATGGACGCCTCCACGGAGGACCTGCTGTGGACGACGGCTGCGGCTCGCCTCATTCTCGGGCCCACCGTGAACCTGCAGGTGCCCCCCAACCTGAGCTACGACGACTATCCCATATACCTTATGGCCGGAATAAACGACTGGGGAGGCGTTTCTCCCCTAACCATCGACTTTGTGAACCCCGAAGCCCCTTGGCCCCAGATAGCTGACCTACGGCAGAACACTGAAGCTCTGGGCTTCAACCTGAGGCCGCGCCTGCCCGTCTATCCTGAATACATCACGGGCGGCGCCGAATTCATCCCTGAGTCCCTCCGAGAACGGGTCTTCTCCCTTTCCGACGACGAGGGGTACGTGAAAGGGGGCATAGACCGCTATGCCAGCTAACAACGGCAACGGACACGCCCTTGAGCACATGCTGAAGGGCATCGACACCGGGGTGGCCCGAATCCTTGGCTCGGCCCTGGACGGGCACGACATCTCGGTGGACGACGCTGTCTTTCTATTCGACGCCTCCGGGCTGGAGCTAAACGCACTGGTGATGGCGGCGGACGAGTTGCGCCGGCGGCGGGTCGGCGACATCGTCACCTACGTCGTCAACCGGAACATCAACTTCACCAACGTGTGCATCAAGAGGTGCGGCTTCTGCGCGTTCAGCCGCGACCATCGTGAGGAAGAGGGATACTTCCTGCCCGTCAACGAGGTTATCCGCCGGGCCAAAGAAGCGTGGGACCTGGGGGCCACCGAGGTGTGCGTTCAGGCCGGACTGCCTCCCCAGATGGAAGGTGACCTCTATATCAAACTATGCGAGACCATCAAGTCCGAGCTTCCCGAAATCCACGTCCACGGCTTCTCTCCCGAGGAGGTCCTGTACGGCTCGGTGCGGTCGAAATGCTCCATCAAGGACTACCTCATAGGGCTGAGGGACGCAGGCGTGGGCAGCCTACCCGGCACCTCGGCTGAGATACTGGACCAGGAGATGCGGGACCGCATATCCCCCGGCCGTATCACCGTAGACCAGTGGATAGAGGTCATCACCACGGCCCATGAGCTGGGCATCCCCACCACCTCCACCATCATGTACGGCCACGTAGAGACCCCGGAGCACATCGCCCGGCACATCGCCAAGATACGGGACATTCAGAAGGGCACGGGCGGGTTCACCGAGTTTGTACCCCTGAGCTTCGTCTACTCCGAGGCTCCCATGTACAGCAAGAGCCTTGTGGACAACGTGCGCACAGGCCCCTCCGGCAACGACGTACTCAAGGTGCACGCAATCTCCCGGCTGATGCTGGACAACTGCATCCCCAACCTGCAGGTGTCTTGGGTCAAGGAGAGCCTCCGCTTCTCCCAGGTGATGCTCAACGCCGGTGTCAACGACCTGGGAGGCACCCTCATCAATGAGAGCATCTCAACGTCGGCGGGGGCGCAGTACGGACAGCTGGTGAAGCCCAGCCAGTTCCGGGAACTAATCCGCAACGCCGGCAAGGCGCCCGCCGAACGGAGCACCGTCTACGACCTGATAAAAGTGTTCGACAGTGAGGACGAGCCGCTGGACCCGCTGGACCTGGTGGAAGACCCTTCGCGGTTCGGTTCCTATTTCAATCTGATAAAGATGGACAACTTCCGCTTCCAACACCCACGTCACTCCGGGGGAGCGTCGGGTCCGGGAGAGTAAGCCTGAGGGTCGCGGTTCGTCACGCCAGAGATTCCCGCGACCGCCTCAACGCAGGGATATGACCCGCTCAGCGCTGGTTCTGGCGGGCGGAGTCGGCGGCGCCAAGCTGACGCTGGGACTGTCCCACGCGCTTCCACCGGACAGGCTCACCATCGTGGTCAACACCGGAGACGACGAGACCTTCCACGGCCTCCATGTATCCCCTGACTTGGACACCGTCATGTACGCCCTGGCCGGCTTGACCAACACCGTGACGGGGTGGGGAGTATCCGGAGACACCTTTCAGACCCTGGACATGCTGGGCCGCTACGGCAACCCCACCTGGTTTAACCTGGGGGACAAGGACTTGGCGACCCACATAAAACGCACCCAATTGTTAAACGAGGGCTACACTTTGTCTGATGTAACCAGAGAGTTGTGCAGCCTGTTGGGCATCCGCCATCCCATCGTGCCCATGACCAACGCCCCCCTGCGGACGGTGGTGGACACAGACGAGGGAGAGCTCCCCTTTCAGGTGTATTTCGTGCAGCGAAGATGCGAGCCTAAGGCACACCGGATACGGTTCGACGACAGCGCCGGAGCGGTTCCCAGTCCTGGATTCCAGACCGCCCTTGAAACGGCGGATGTCCTGGTGTTCGCGCCCTCCAACCCATTCCTCAGCGTGGCCCCCATCCTCGCAGTGCAAGGAGTTCGGGAGGCCGTCAGCGGATTCACAGGCCCCCGGATTGCAATCAGTCCCATCGTCGGCGGCGAGGCGTTGCGGGGTCCGGCGGCTAAGTTGCTGGAGGAACTAGGCCACGATGTCTCGTGCGTCGGAGTTGCCCGACAATACGCGGACATCTGCGACGTGTTCGTGATAGACGAGGTGGATGAGACACACGTTCCGGCGATCGAGCGGCTGGGGATGCGGGCCGAGACAGCGCCTACGGTCATGGAAACGGACTGGGACAAGACGCGGTTGGCCATGCGCATCCTAGACATCGCCGAGTCCGTAAGTCCGTTGGACCGGCGTCAGGGGTAGGAGCGGGGAGTGAGCGCATCGACCGTCGCAGTCATAATTCCCATGAAACCCCTGGACCAGGCTAAGACGCGCCTGGAAAGCCGCCTATCAGCGCCTCAGCGAAAGTCTCTTACGCTGGACTTGCTTGTCCACGTTCTCAAGACAGTCGCCCAAGCCAGGACCAGTTCCGTCCGCAGCCCCACTATCGACGTGACCTGGGTTGTGGGAGGGGACCAGGAGGTCCAGGAAGCCACGGAGTCGGAAGACGCCGTATGGCTGAACGACGGTGGCCAGGGGCTCAACGACGCCCTGACCCTGGGATTCCGCCGGACGGCGGAATCGGGAAGGGCGGGGCTGTTCCTACCCGCCGACCTGCCTCTGCTCACCGCAGAGGACGTTCACCGGATGCTGGAGGCATCGGGGAATCTCAAGAACCTGACGCTGGCGCCAGCCGGCAATGACGGCGGCACCAACGGGATTCTTCTGCCTCCGCAACTGGCCGACACGTTCAGCTTCAAGATGGGTCCTGACAGCTTCAAGCTACACCTGGAGCAAGCGGGTTTTCTAGGAATCCCCGTTGCGATATACTACAGCATCGGACTGGCCTTCGATTTGGACACGCCCGCCGACTTGGAGGCCTGCGAGACCAAAAAGCCCGGGTTTATTCCCGGCCAATTAGACCAACGCTGTGCAAAGACCAACTGAGAGGTGGGCGCCGACATGGCCAAGATAGAAATCACCTGCCGACTGTGTGGACACATGCTGTCCGCGACAGCCGACCCCGCGGACGCTAACTTGAGGACTGCGGCCATAAGGATCTTCGAGCAGCAGACGATCAACCACACCGAACACGGGCTCACCGCCGACTGGGCCGTTTCCTGGAAGCAGTAGTCCTTACGGCCTGCACCCCAAAGGGGAGGAGCCACCATCTCGTCTCTGCCTGAACCGGGCCGCCTCAAGCCGAGGCTGGGCCTGTTGCTGCCAACCCGCGGACTAGTCATGGCCGCCAACGGCCGCCCTCCCGACGCGGCGTTGACGTTGTCCCTGGCCAAGGCCGCCGACGAGGCCGGTTTCGACTCCGTATGGGTAGGGGACAGTCTTACCGCCAAGCCTCGCCTCGACCCCATCACGACCCTTGGAGCGGCGGCGGCGGTGACCCAACGAGTCCGGCTGGGAACGGCGGCGCTCCTGGCGTCGCTGCGACACCCGGTGCAACTGGCGCAGGCGGCTGCAACCCTTGACGTGATTTCCCGGGGAAGGGCCTTGTTGGGCGTGGCCGTCGGCGGGGCTTTCAACGAAGCCCAACAACGGGAGTGGGAAGCTGCCGGAGTTGACCCGAAACGCCGCGCCTCCAGGCTCGAAGAGACGGTGACCATCCTGAAGGGGCTGGGCTCTGGGGAACCCCTGGACCACGACGGCCGCCACTTTCAGCTGCGGTCCGTCAGCATGGAACCTCTGCCAGTTCAGAGTGGCGGAGTCCCCATTCTGATCGCCGCCCACTACAGGGCACAGCGCGAGGCCCAGTATAAGCGCGTAGCCAGGCTGGCCGACGGCTTCATCTCCATTTCCGACACTCCCGAGGAGTACGCGCTGCTCTGCGCCAAAATCCGCACATACACCGAGGAGATGGGCCGGGACTACCACCGGATGGAGCCCGTCTTCTACATGACCGTCAACATCAACGACGACCCTGAGCAGGCTACTCGGGAGGCGGAAGAGTACCTGACCATGTACTACGGCTCCAATATATGGGGCACTAGGTGGGGTCCCTTCGGGCCCGCCGAACAGATTTCGGAACGGATGTCGCAGTACGTGGACGCCGGGGCGGGCACGCTGGTAATGCGGTTCGCCTCCTTCCGTCCCGAAGAACAACTGGACCGTTTTCTGAGCCATGTGGCCCCCCAGTTTAGCTAATCCCACACACAATTCGTCTCTTCTCCGGCGCCCGTTCCCACGGTGGTATACTGTTGGGCGCCGCCCGCACGGGCGCTGCGCATCGAAACCAAGGGAGATGTCGGGATGTACGCCATTGATCTATCGGGGAAGAAGGGCCTGGTCCTCGGCGTGGCCAACAACCGGAGCATCGCCTGGGCCATAGCAGAAATGCTGGGACAGGCCGGAGCGAGATTGGCCCTAACCTATCAGAACGAGCGTCTCAAGGACCGGGTGGGAAAGCTGGCAGCCTCGCTGGAAGACCCCCTTCTCCTGGAGTGCGACGTGAGCGAAGACTCCAACATAGAGTCGGCGGTGCAGCAGGTGGGAGAAGGATTCGGCGGGCTGGACTTCCTGGTCCACAGCGTCGCCTTCGCCAACAGGGAAGACCTGGGAGGGGAATTTTCCGAAACGGGGCGGGAGGGGTTTCGCCTCGCCCTGGACATCTCAGCCTATTCGCTGATACCTCTAGTGCGCTACGCCGGGCCGCTGATGGAACAGTCCGGCGGCGGCAGTGTGGTTACGCTCACTTTCCAGGCGTCGGACAGGGTATTCCCCGGTTACAACATCATGGGCACGGCCAAAGCCGCCTTGGAAAACGAGGTGAAGCAGCTGGCAGCGGAGTACGGGGACCGGAACGTCCGTGTAAACGCCATCTCCGCCGGGCCACTGGACACCCTGGCGGCCAGGGGAATCCACGGATTTCTCGACATGAAGAAGATGCACCAGGAAAAGGCCCCCCTCAAGCGCAACATAACCAGGGAAGAGGTGGCGGCGGCGGCGCTGTTCCTATGCAGCGAGCTGGCGTCGGGGATAACCGGCTCCATAATCCCCGTGGACGCCGGATACCACATCATGGCGGTATAGGTCTACATACGGTCGGGGGTCTGCATTCCCATGAGGGCCAGGGTTCGGGAGAGGACGGTCCTGGCCGCGTCCACCAGCTTCAGCCGAGCCAGCGTTAGCTCCCGATCGGCGGGGTCACTGGACAGCACACGACAATTGTCATAGAACCAGTGAAAGGCCGTGGCAAGCTCCGTCGCGTAATAGGTCAGGTGGTGGGGTTCCAGGTTGCGGGCCATCGTCTCCACCAGCTCGGGCAGGTGGGTCATCTTCCGCACCAGGGCCAGTTCGCTCTCATGGGTGAGCAGCGACACATCTCCACCGCTCCAATCGATTTCCTGCTCCACAGCGTTGCGCAGGATTCCGGCTATCCGTGCATACCCGTACTGGACGTAGTACACGGGGTTGTCGACGGACTCCTTCTTGGCAAGCTCCAAGTCGAACTCCATCTGAGTGGACGGAGTGCGCGCCAGGAAGAAGTAGCGGCAGGCGTCTGCCCCCACCTCATCCACCAGCTCCCGCAAGGTGACGAACTCGCCTGTGCGCTTTGAGGCCCGGACCACCTCGTCGCCCCGTTTCAGGGTCACCATCTGGGAAATCATCACCGTCAGTCGGTCCGGCTCCACCCCCAAGGCTGACACGGCGGCTTTAACCCTGGGCACGTGTCCCTGGTGGTCAGCTCCCCAGATGTTGATGCACTGGTCGAACCCACGTCCTTGGAACTTGTTGTGGTGGTAGGCGATGTCGGAGGCGAAGTAGGTCGGCGCTCCGGTTGACCTGACCAGCACGTTGTCCTTGTCCTCACCCAGGGCCGTGGAGTTAAACCACTGGGCGCCTTCCCGTTCGACGACGTGCCCTCCGTCCCTCAGGAGACCCATCACCGTGTCATATTCCCCGTTGTCGAACAGGGTCCCTTCTGAAAACCAGTTGTCGAAACGCACTCCGATTTGTTCCAGGTCGTCTTTGATGAGGGCGATCATCTTATCGCGGCTTATGGCTCCAATTTGGCGTAGGGCCTCGTCCCTCGACATGGAGAGGAAGCTGTCGCCGTGCTCGTCCACTATCTCCTGGGCCAGGTCCTTCACATAATCTCCCCGGTAGCCGTTGGCCGGGAACTCCGAGACCTTGCCCAGGACCTCTTCATACCTGGAAAGGACGGATGCGTAGAAATTCTCCATCTGGCTTCCCGCGTCGTTGACGTAATACTCCGTGGTCACGTCGTACCCCGCCGCTTCCATCACGGAGGCAAGGCTGGAGCCTAGGACGGCTCCTCGGGTATGGCCAACATGGACGGGACCCGTGGGGTTCACGCTGACAAACTCTATGAGGACCTTCCGGCCCTGGCCAACGGTGCGCCTCCCGTAGTCGCCCCCGTCCTGGAGGATGGACTCAATCTGGGAAACCAGCCACGCATCGTCAAGGCGGAAGTTGACGAAGCCCGGAGCCGCAGCCCACACTTCCTTCACCTCTCGGCCTGTATCTATCCGAGAGGCGATCTCCTCGGCGATTTTCAGCGGGTTGACGCGATGGGACTTGGCCAGCCGGAGAGGCAGGCTGGTGGCGAAATCTCCATGTTCAGGGTTTGCGGGACGCTCGACGGCGATATCGGGCAGCGTCTCCAGGTTGAGGACACCCGCGTCGCGGGCTTCCGCCAGGGCGGTGCGGACTTTCTCGACGATGAGGTCTCGGTGGACAGGCGCGGCAGGCATGTCTGTATGCAACCCGACAGAGGTTAGCCTATCCCTCGGACATCTGGAACCAGAGGCCCAGGGACGACTCAGGTTCGATGTTGGCGGCCAGGTAGCCACGCGGGCTGTTGGTGACTCCGCCCTCACCCCTCATCTTGTTGCCCTTTGCGGCCAGGCCCGCTGACACTTCCCGGATGTTGTCCACGGCCCAGGACACATGGTAGACACCCGGCCCATTCTTCTGCAGGAACTGGGCCAGTCCGCTATTGGGGTCTCCCGGCTCGGTTATCTCAATCAGCGTGGGGCCGACTTTGTAGAGGGCGTCTTTCCCCATGTCTCCCAGGTCTTCCAGCTTTTCAGGCTTGAGGCCGAAGTTCTCTTCGATATAGGCCACCATGTCGTCCCGGTTGTGGACGGCGTAGTGGACATGATGAACATTCTTGAACATTCAGGGCCTCCTTACTGACTATGGCCAAGGGCGCTGGATGCGTCTCCAGCGACAAGAGGCATAATTCTACTTCACGCCCACGGGAGCGTCAAACGGTTGGGGCGCGACAAAAACTATCCTGTCTTTAAGGTGGCTCTTCCTAGCTGGGATCGGCGCCGACGGCTTCCATGAACTTTGTGGCGGCGGAAGCCAGTGGGGCATGGTCGGGGGCCTGGAGGTCGGGGTCTTCGTCCAGGAGCCTGGCGGCCTCGGTGCGGGCGGACTGGAGAAGGTCCCTGTCTGAAGGACGGGCCACCCGCAGATCGGGGAGCCCGCTCTGGCGGGTGCCAAAGGCGTCGCCGGGGCCTCTAATTTCCAGATCAACCTCGGCCAGCCGGAACCCGTCATGGATGCGTTCGACTGCCGCGAGACGCTGGTTTGCGTCAGCAGTCGAGACGTCGGCGAGCAGCAGGCAGTAGCTCTTGTGCTCGCCACGACCCACACGCCCCCGGAACTGGTGCAGCTGGGCTACCCCAAACCTGTGGGCCGCCTCCACCAGCATGACCGTTGCGTTGGGAACGTCTATACCCACCTCCACCACGGCAGTAGACACTAGGACGTCTGTCTCGCCGTCTCGAAACTTGGACATGACCTGTTCCTTCTGCCGCGAACTCATCTTGCCGTGGAGCAGGTCCACCCGCAGGTCGGGGAAGACCTCAGTGGCCAGGCGTTCGTATTCCGCCGTGGCCGCCCGTGCCTCCACGGCTTCCGACTCCTCTATAAGCGGGCATACCACGAAGGCTTGACGCCCGTTCTTGACCTCTTTACGAACGAAGCCGTAGGCGCCGTCTCTCCGTTCCTCCGGGACTCGGCGGGTCATGATTTCCTGGCGGCCTGGCGGAAGCTCGTCCAGGGTGGACACGTCCAGGTCTCCATAGAGAGTCAAGGCCAGAGTACGGGGAATGGGAGTCGCCGACAATGCAATCAGGTGAGGGCTTATCTCCCCCTTCTGCCTTAAAGCCGCCCTCTGCATGACCCCGAACCTGTGCTGCTCGTCCACCACCGCCAAGGCCAGCTTGGGAAGGTCCACACCCTGCTGGATAATGGCGTGGGTGCCCACCAGGATGTCCAGGCTGCCCTCCGCCGCCTTCTTCCTGAGGGTCCGCTTGGTGGAAGCCTTGACGCTTCCGGTCATAAGCCCCACGGTCACGGGCCTGGGGAATCCGTCCAACTCTACGCCAATCAGGTTTTCGCTCTCCTCCGACAACGCGAGGCCGCCCAGCAGTTTGGTCACCGTGGCGAAATGCTGCTCGGCCAACACTTCGGTTGGGGCCATAATGGAGCCTTGGAAGCCGCTGGCAGCGGCGGCGAGAAGAGCAGCTAGAGCCACCACCGTCTTGCCGCTGCCCACGTCCCCCTGCAGGAGCCTGTTCATGGGTGGAGCGGCGTTGCGCATGTCATTCATTACTTCAGTCACACACCGTTCCTGAGCCTTGGTCAGCGGGAAGGGCAGGGAGCCAAAGAACCCGCCAAGCATCCCCGGCGGCGGGGCGACCGATACGCCGTCTGCCTGTTCCTGCCAGGACTTCCGGCGGGTGAGCAATACCAGTTGCATCATGAAAAGCTCGTCGAAGGCTAGCCGCTTTCGGGCCGATTCGAAAGCGGCCATATCCGGCGGGTAGTGGGCTTGGCGCAAGGCCGCATGGAGCGGTTGCAGCTTTAGTCGCTTGTTGATCTCTTCGGGCAAAGGGTCTTCCAGCAGGTGGGACCACTCCTCCAAAGCCTGCCATACTATGGTCCGGATTCGCCGGGGAGTCAGCCCATCCGTGGAGGGGTAGACGGGGACGAGCCTCCCGGTGTGAATTGACACGTCACCTCGGTCGAGTATCTCGAATTCGGGGGAGTTGAACTGACGTTGGCCCTTGAAGATGTCCACCTTGCCGCTGACTGCGATCCTGGTATTGGGCTTCAACGTGCGGGCAAGGTATGGCTGCCCGAACCACACGGCGCGGATGTTGCCCGTTTCGTCGGACAACACGGCCTCAGCAGCTTTCAGCTTACGGCCTAGCGAGGTCTCCCTGGCCTCCCAGACCGTGGCGATTACGGTCTGCTCCACACCCGGGACCAGCCCACTGATTTTGGCCGTCGTGGCGAAGTCGTTGTGCCTACGGGGCATGAGGAACAGCAGGTCTCTGATGGTGGAGACGCCAATACGCTTCAGCTTTGCCGAGAGCTTTACGTCGACACCCCGCAGCCTGCTTGCGGGGGAGTCCAGTCCCAACCCGACTGCCCCTATAACATCCGAGCGCATCGGGTCCGGCTCGGCGCCGGGTTCCCTATAAGGGGGCTGCGGAGTCGTGGGAGTTCTAGGGGCTTTAGGCTCCGGGGCGGCGCCGTTCAGCTTGGCCAGCCAGCCCTCCACCCATGCCTTGCGTTTTGCCTTGGACAGACGGGAATAGGAGCCGTTGGGCGGCTTCTTTCCCCAAAGGGCGGGGAGGTCGTCGGCCCAGTGTTTGAGGAAGAGGTCCATGCCGCCTCCGACGGCTTTGTCGTCAAAACTCCGGCTTACCTCCAGCAGGAGGATTTTCCGGAAGGTTTCAGCGTCGAGACCAGCCATGTCAGTGGACGTCGGAAGGGGAGACCAACCCCACGTCCACCGTCTCCGCACCGATATGCACGCCCGTCAGCGGGCCACATGCACGATTCACCACGCTTATCACCGCCACCCTAACACTCCCGGCCGTCACTCCAGAGATGCGACGTAAGGGTAGTGGGGCTGCCCGCCCCACACCAGCTCCAACTCTAGATCGGGATAGGCGTCGCCGATTATCTGAGCAACGGCGTCCGCATCCGCCTCTTCCACTCCCGCGCCCCAATAGAGAGTCAACAGCGACCCCTCGCCGGCATCACATTTTCCGACCAGGTCTATGAGGCCCGCTACGATGTCATCCCCGGCGAACACCAAGTCACCGTCCAGAAGCCCTATGCACTGGCCCTCCGCCACGTCGATTCCATCGAGGGCCACGTCCCTGACGGCGGTGGTCACCTCAATAGTGCACACCGAATTTGCGCCCTCGTCCATTGCCTCTAGGTTGTCATCCGGGCTGTCTTCCGGGTTGTAGCAGACCATTGCGGCCACCCCTTGTGGCACGGACCTGCTCTCGACGACCCGGACCCGGACTCCCTTGTAGGTCTCAGGGGACTCCTCAGCCAGGGCCGCAACCTGTCTGGCAACGGGAATGATGTTCTTGTTGTTGGGGAGCAAGATGACGTCTTTGGCGCCAGTTTCGCAGGCCGCTTCCAGCAGCTCTCGTGCGCTGGGGTTCATGGTCTGGCCTCCGGCCACCACTTTGGCGCAGCCCAGTTCCCGGAGCACGTCTGCCAGCCCTTCTCCCAGGGCCACAGCCACCACAGCCGTGCCGCCAACGGTCTCAGAGGCGGCCCTGTGCATGGCCAGGAAATCGGTGTGCTGAGCGTCCATGTTGTCCATGGAAAGCTGGGACACCGAGCCAAGGGTCTCGGCGTAGGCGACTATCTTGTCCGGCTCCTCGGTGTGGACGTGGACTTTCACCGTGGCTTCATCCCCCACAACCACCGTTGACATTGCCATTAAGGCCAGACTGTCCCTTATGTCGTCCACGTCCAGGGACTCTCCCTGAAGCAGGAACTGGGTGCAGAAGCCGTAGGTCTCCTCTTCCGTGGCCTCCAGGAAATCCTCGTCCACCGAGGCCACTACGCCCGTAACCGGCGCAGCCAGGGTCAGTTCCACGTCCTCCACGTCCCGCCCGGAAAGAGCGTGCCAAGCGCCTTCCATCAGAGTGACGACACCGTGGCCACCAGCGTCCACGACTCCCGCGCGGCGGAGCACTGGAAGCTGCTCGGGCGTCCGGTACAGGGAGTCTATTGCGGCCTCCAGCGCGACGCCCCATAGGTCAATCGGGGAGATGGAAGCGCACTGGGACTCCGCCGCCTCGGACATGTCGCGAATTACGCTGAGCATGGTGCCGTCCACCGGCTTGCTCACGGACTTGTAGGCAGCTTCGGAGGCAGCCCTGAATGCGCGGGCCAGGTCGACGCCGTCGAAGCGCACCTTGTCCCGCAGTCCGAGGGCCAGCCCATTGAAGAACTGAGAAAGTATGACTCCCGAGTTGCCCCTGGCGCCCAGGAGGGCGCCGTTGGCCATGGATTTGGCCACCGAGTCGGCCCCAACGTCTTCCGTCCGATCCGATTCTTCGTTTACGGAACGCATCGTCAGGAGCATGTTGGTGCCTGTGTCGCCGTCGGGGACAGGGAATACGTTCAGTGCGTTGATGGCGTCGCGCTGCCGCTCCAGACAGCGGGCGGCGCCTTGAAAGGCTTGCTTGAGGTCGAGTCCTGAGAGGGTGGACCGGTCTGAGGAAGAGTCTGCCACAGTCCCATTTTCCTTGCTGTCAGCTTTCGGGCTATGGTATCCTATAGCCCGTTGGTTTTCAATTTGCTGCCCTCATCCCTTCGGCAAGCTCAGGGCAGGCTCCACCCTCTCCCAGGGGGAGAGGGGGTACGGGTCGCCCCAACAAGGAAACATCATGAAGTGCGAACTCTGCGGGAAAGCCGGGATGTCCGGCAACAACGTCAGCCACTCCAAGCGGCGGACCAAGACCCGGTTTCTAGCCAACGTCCACAAGCAGACACTGACCATCGACGGGACCAACAAGCGGGTCAAGATATGCACCCGCTGCCTGCGAACGCTCCACAAGCCCGCCAGGGCCTAAGGGTCGGCCTCCACGCCCTGGATGCTGGCGCGCAGCCTGTCCATCGCTTCCTGGACCGACTCCCTGTCGTTGAAGATGGCCGATCCCGCCACTAAGATGGTCGCCCCCGCCCGCACACAGTCCGCCGCCGTGTCCGCATTGATTCCGCCGTCCATTTGTATCTCCGGGGTGTAGCCCCGCTCCGCCAACACCCGCCTTAGCCGCGCCGTCTTTGCCAGGGTTTCCGGTATCAGCTTCTGCCCTCCGAACCCCGGGTTCACCGAACCTATGAGGGCTATGTCCACGTAGACCAGCATCTCCTCCAGAGCCGACAAGGGGGTCGCGGGGTTGATGGCCACGCCGACCTGGGCGCCCTGGTCTTTGATCTGGTGCACCAGCCTGTGCAGGTGATAGGTGGACTCGCTGTGGACGATGATCTGGTCAGAGCCTGCCTTCACGAAATCGGAGATGAACTCCTCCGGTTTCTCTATCTGGAGATGGACGTTGAGGGGCAGGTGGGTCGCGGCCCTGATGCCCTCGACGACGATAGGGCCCATCGTGATGTTGGGGACGAAGTGGCCGTCCATGACGTCTACGTGGATATAGTCGGCGCCTGCCGCCGTCACCTCGGCCACCTGCTCTCCCAAGCGGGCGAAGTCAGCCGTGAGGATGGATGGGGCCAACTTTACTGTACTGCTGGACTCGGTCAATTCTCTCCTCCTGGACTTTGGTTGCTGTTGGGGTCGCGGTCCAGAGCGGTCCTGGCCCGGTCTAGGGCGTCCCGGACCTGGGCCGGGGCTGTGCCTCCGTAGACGTTTCTGGCAGCCGCTGAACTCTGGGCGGTAATGTTCTTCACGTCCTCTCTGAATTCGGTCGAGAAAGCGTGAAGCTCCTCCATTGTAAGCTCATCGAGGCCTTTCCCGTGGTCCGCGGCGTAGTCGCAGAGGCGCGACACCACGCCGTGGGCTTCTCTAAAGGGCGTTCCTCGTTCAGTCACGAGGTAGTCAGCCAAGTCGGTGGCCAACATGTGGCCGCCGGAAGAAGCACGGGCCATGTTCTCGGCATCCACCTCCAGGGTGGAGACCATTCCCGTGAACACGTCCAAGGTGGCGAGCAGCGTGTCCACGGTGTCGAAGAGGCCTTCCTTGTCCTCCTGGAGGTCCCGGTTGTAGGTCATGGGCAGGCCCTTCATGGTCGTCAGGACGCCCACCAGATGTCCGTACACCCGGCCCGTCTTGCCCCGGGCCAGCTCGGCAAAGTCGGGGTTTCGTTTCTGGGGCATGATGCTGCTGCCCGTCACGTACTCCGGGGACAGGCGGACATACCCGAACTCCTGGGAAGTCCACAAAGCCAGCTCCTCGGCCAGCCTTGAGAGGTGCATCATGCAGATGGAAGCCGCGGACTGGTACTCCACGATGAAGTCCCGGTCGGAGACGGCGTCCATGGAGTTCTCGCTTATGGCCGAGAAGCCCAACTCACGGGCCAGGAACTCCCTGTCCGTGGGATAGGGGACACCGGCTAGCGCCCCGCTGCCGAGGGGCAGCACGTCGGTGCGTTTGCGGCAGTCGGCAAAGCGTGACTTGTCCCGCTCAAGCATCTGAAAGTAGGCCAGAAGGTGGTGGGCGAGCAGCACGGGCTGAGCCCTCTGGAGATGGGTGTACCCGGGCATGAGGGTGTCCTTGTGGGACTCCGCCAACTCCAACAGCGCTCCTTGCAGTCGCGCCAGGCCGGCCAGCGTGTCTCCTATGGCGTCCTTTACGAACATTCGGAGGTCCAGGGCTATCTGGTCGTTGCGGGAGCGGCCCGTGTGCATCCGGCCCGCCGTTTCCCCTCCTATCAGTTGGGCCAGCCGGGACTCCACGTTCATGTGGATGTCCTCAAGCCCTTCGTCCCAGGGGAATGATCCGTTCTCGATTTCTGCACGGACGGTCTCCAAGCCGGAGACTATTCTTTGGAAGTCGTCCTCGTCGATGATGCCCTGTTTGGCCAACATGCGGACGTGCACTATGGAGCCGGCTATGTCCTGCGGGTAGAGTCGCCGGTCGTAGTGTATGGAGACAGTGTAGTTGCGGACTCTATCGTCCATGAATCTCTCGCAGACAAGAGCTTAACGCAACCCTCAGGCGGTCTTCCCACACCACCCCGTTCACCCCCATCTCAATCTTCCCCCTGAGGGGGAAGAGGGCTTGCAACAGTCTCACTTACCCCTGAGTCTTCCTTGCAGATTGATTGGGGCCGATTATACTCCCTCGGACCCCGTCGTCTCCCGCCGCACCTGGGCCTGGTTGCGCACAGGCAAACCGTAAATGGCTATGAACCCTTCGGCGGACTTGTGGTCGAATGCGTCAGCCCGGTCGTAGGTGGCCAAGCCGTAGTTGTAGAGGGAGTTGGGAGACTTGCGGCCAACGACGGTGCACGTCCCCTTGTGGAAGCGCATCCGCACGGTCCCGTCCACCACTCGCTGTGTGGACTCGACGTATGCATCCATGTCCCGACGGTGCTGGGTGAACCATAGGCCGTTGTACACGACGTCGGCATACTCCTGGGCGATTCGGGCTTTCAGGCGAAGCTGCTCCTTGCCCAGGGTTATTGCTTCCAACCCCTTATGGGCCGTGTGGAGCGCCACCGCCGCGGGGGACTCGTAGACCTCCCTTGACTTAATGCCCACCAGCCTGTTCTCCACGTGGTCGATGCGCCCGACGCCATGCTCGCCCGCCGTCCGGTTCAGATGCCAGACCAGGTCCACCCCCTGCATCTCCTCACCGTCCACCGACACGGGCAAGCCTTCCCTGAAGCCAATCACCACGTAGGCAGGTTCGTCGGGTGTCTCGGAGACGGGCTTTGTCCATTCGTAAGCCGCTTCCGGGGGCTCAGCCCAGGGGTCTTCCAGGTCTCCCGCCTCGATGCTACGGCCCCAGAGGTTTTCGTCGGTGGAGTAGGGACCTTTTCCGGTGGGAACCGGAATGTCCCGCTGGCGGGCGTACTCTATCTCTTCCTCCCGGCTCATGCCCCAATCGCGAATGGGAGCTATCACTCTCAGGTCGGGAGCCAACGCTGCCACGCCCACGTCAAGCCTGACCTGGTCGTTGCCCTTGCCCGTGCAGCCGTGGGCCACAGCCGTGGCACCCACCTGCCGGGCCGCTTTCACGAGATGACGCGCTATAAGGGGCCTGCCCAAGGCCGTGGCCAGAGGGTATTGCTCCTCGTATATTGCTCCGGCTCGGAGGGCGGGGCAGATGTAGTCGCTGTAGAACTCGTCCTTCGCGTCGGCGACCAAGGCGTCAACAGCCCCTATCTGAAGGGCTTTCTCCCTGACGGGACCCAGGTCCACCATCCCCAAGTCGACGGTAAAGGTGACGATGTCGGAACCGTACTCCTCCTTGAGCCAGCGGACTGCCACAGAGGTGTCCAGGCCGCCGCTGTAGGCGAGAACTATCTTGTCGGGCTTGTCGGGTTTGTCGGACTTATCGGCCATGCACGCCGCCTCGGTTAGATTTTACCCAGGGCTGTCTCGAACCTGGAGAGGGCCCCGTCTATTTCGTCGGCATTCACGTTAAGAGGCGGCATGAACCTGATGGCGTTGGGGCGCACCGGGTTCAAAAGCAGCCCCTCCTTGTTGCACTGGCCCACCACCTGGGCCGAGATTTCGTCTGGAAACTCGGCGGCGATGAGCAATCCTTTGCCCCTAACGTCCTTTATCTTTCCAGTCCTGGAGCCCACCGCCTCCAGTCCTTCCATCAGCCTCTGCCCCATGACACGGGCGTTGGCTGATAGGTCATGGTCGATGATGACCTTGGTTGAGGCATAGGCGGCGGCGCAGGTGAGGGCGTTGCCGCCGTAGGTAGAACCGTGGTCTCCCGGTTCCAGGGCCATGCATGCGTCCTTGGACATGAAGGCGCCTATGGGCACTCCGCCGCCGAGGCCCTTACCGAGGGCCATTGCATCGGGCTCGATGCCGAACTGCTCGTAGCCGAACAGGCTTCCCAGGCGCCCGAACCCCGTCTGGACCTCGTCGAGGACCAAGAGAAGCCCCTGGCTGTCGCACCAGTCCCGGATCCGCTTGAAGTAGTCGTCGGCGGGCACATTCACGCCACCCTCGCCCTGCACCGGCTCCAGGAGCACTGCGGCAGTGCGGTCGTTGGTGGCTTCCATTATGGCCTCGACGTTGTCGTAGTCCACGTGGACGAAGCCGGGAGTCACAGGCTGGAAAGGCTCCTGGTAGTGGGGGTTGCCCGTGGCGGACAGGGCCGTCAGCGTGCGGCCATGGAAGGAGTGGTTGGCGGTGATGACCTCATAGGCGCCGTCGCGGGTCTTTTTTCCATGCTTCCTGGCCAGCTTGATGGCCCCCTCAACGGCCTCGGCTCCGCTGTTGCTGAAGAACACTTTGTCCAAGGCGCTGTTTTCCACCAGCAGTTGGGCAAGGCGCAGCTGGGGCAGGGTGTAGAACTGGTTGGACGTCTGGAGCAGCGTTGATGCCTGCTCCATGATAGCGGAGGTGATGGCCGGGTGGCTGTGGCCCAGGTTGTCCACGGCCCATCCGGCGCAGAAGTCCAGGTACTCGTTGCCCTCCACGTCCCAGACCCAACTCCCGTCGCCCTTCTCTATCACCACCGGCTGCCGCCGCACGGTGAACATGTAGTACTTCTTTTCAAGCTCCATCCAGTCATTGGACGAGCGAGGTTCCACGTCGCTCATTGGGCGCCTCCTTCCGTTTTCCTGTGGAGCATGGTCATTGCCCCGAATCTTCCGCCTGCATCCGTTCTATGGTCTGCCTCAAGCGTTCGAGGCTTTCCAACAGGCCCTCGACGGAGCCCTCCAGATTTTGGACTTCGCCGATTATGGCGTCAATTGCCTCCTGGGACAGGGCCGGTCTCTGGCCGTCGACGCCGTCCGTCGGAGTTGTAGGGCGAGGAATCTGCGGCGTCAAGGTGTCAGCGCAAGCCTCAGCACCGTTGACCAGTATACACAAGCTCTCCTCGAGGGTGTCCGACATTACTACCTGCCGGTTGTCGGCGACAATCACCTTTTTCAGCTCGGGGAGGGGCAGGTTCTCGGCGCGGATGTAGAGAGGTTCTACATAGAGCAGGGTCTGGCTTTCACTGCCGTCTTCCCTAGCGACCTGCATGGGAATGGCCAGCAGGTTGCCCCGCACACAGACCTTCCCTTCCGGGCAGAGCAGGCTGAGCTCCCTTCCTATGTCCTCGTCGCTGGTTATCCGGCCCTCGATCTGCTCGGGGCCGTCCACCTGGCCTTTGGGGAAAAGGAACGTAATCAGCTTGCCGTAGTTCTCTCCGTCGCTGCGGGCAGCCATCCACCCGACCATGTTCTTCCGCTCCTCCCCCGCCGGAGTGAAGGGCAACAGAAGTACATACTCGACGTTTTCCTCGCCGGGCAGCTTCATGATGATGTAGTAAGGTTCGATGTCCTGGGTGTTGGTGGGAGTCTCAAAGACCTCCCGAGCCCTGGCCCACAGGTCGTCCCGGAGGAAGAATTTCTGCGGCTCTTTCATGTGGTACCTGAGGTTTAGTTCGGATTGAGCCTGGAACAGGTCGAACCCGTACCGGATGTGGTCCCTGAGGGAGGGGTCCAGTTGGTCGATGGCGTCAAAGTCCTGGAAGAGGTCCGGGAACGCGTTCCGGTACATTTGAATCATGGGGTCGCTGGGTTCTCTGACGAAGAAGTGGACGTCCCCGTTGTAAGCGTCAACCACGACCTTCACACTGTTGCGAATGTAGTTATAGTCCTCGAACCGTTGGGAGTAGGCATAGCGGTCCGTGGTTGTGTAAGCGTCGATTATCCACCAGAGCTTGCCGCCATCGCCTATAACAACGTAGGGGTCGCTGTCCAGCTTTAGGAAGGGCGCCATCACGGAGACTCGCTCGGTTATTTCTCTGTGGAACATGACCTTGCTGCCAGAGCTGAGCTCGCCGCTGATGAGGAGGTTGAAGTCCAAGAACCTCCATGCAAATGCGGCCCGCCGGAAGAAGGAGCCGAGGGCCACGCCGCCGTCCCCCTCATAGTTTTTCAGGACGGGTTCACCCTGGCTTCCGGGGAAATCGAATTCCCGGGTTTCCGTATCCACGACGACGTAGTTGCTTGTGTTCTCACCGAAGTAGATTTCGGGCCGGTCCACCGTCAGGTCGCCCACAGGGGGCAGTCCTTCGACGAAGAATTCGGGCCTGCCCTCGTCGGTGTAGGAGCTTACCGGGCTTACGGTGACACCAAACCCGTGGGTGTAGGCGAGAGTGCGGTTGACCCAGTTCTGGGCGTCCTCCTCCAAGCGTTCGGGGAACAACTCCCTGGCAGCCAGCATCACCTGCTGCAACTCGCCGTCCTGGAATCGGTAACGGTCTACGTCTACGCCGACGAAGTTGTAGTACTGGCGGAAAGTTTGTATCTGGTTGTAAGTCTGCAGGAGCGGCCTGTGGTCCCAGAGCCGGATGTTCCGGACTGTCTGGTCGTTGTCGGCAATGGTCTGGCTATCGAGAGAGGGCTCGTAGTCGAAGACCGTCTCTTCAATCAGATTGAGGTTGTATGCATCCCGCGTGGCGACGATGGCCCTGTCGATGTACTGCTCTTCACGCACGAACTCGTTGGGCGCAACCCGTAGACGTTGGAAGGCGGAGGGATAGATGACCCCGGCCACGATGGCTATGACCGCCCATAGCGTGAAGGCGGCGACCATCAATCGCCCGCCGCCGTAGAATATGGAGGTCACGAAACCCACCGCCGAGACCAGTGAGATGGCCACCAGCAGCCACAGCACGGGAACCCGAGCGTTGACGTCAGTGTAGCCTGCGCCGGGGGCCGCGCCCCGTCCGGAAAACACCAGTTCGTAGATATCCAGATAGTGGGCGACGGATATGGTCAACATCAGAACGGCGCCCAGCACAGCCAGGTGGGTCCTCAGCCTGGGGGTCAAGCCGAAGGTGAGGCCCCGGATGCCGAAGTTGACCAGATAGAGGGCCGCCGACGTTACAATAGCGGCTATCACCAGTCCCATCATCCAGCCTTGTACGAAATGGAGGATAGGCATCACCGCCACGTGGAATGTCATGTCTTTGGTGAACTGGGGGTCCTCGATGCCGAAGGGGACCCTGTTCATGAAGATTAGAATAGTCTCCCACCTGCCCTGGGCCACCGCTCCGAACACGATGGCAGCTATAAAAACGGTGAGCGCCGCTCCTGCGAGAATGGCGATGCGCCCAAAGCGGATGACCTCCGGAGGCACGGGCAGAGTTGATTCCCCCCTGGAGAAACGGTGGGCCAAGTGGAGGTTGGCGGCCATTACTGTAGCGGCCAAGACCGCCCCGCCGAAGAACAGCCATATTCGTGTGCCGAGTATAGTCTTGTACACGCTCAGGATGCCGACTTTGTCGAACCAAAGCCAGTCGGTGTAGATGGTCTTGATCACCGACAGGGCAATGATGACGATGACGATGACCCCGATGACGCCGGCAATCTTTCCGATGGCCTTGAAGTTGGTAGTGCTGGGCAGTCCTGCGTACCTACTGTAATCGGGCGGTGGCGCGCCTCCGTTGGTCGTCAAATTATGCTCCTAACTGTCCCGTCTCGAACTAACCCACCTAAACTCGCCCAGATGAGCCGCTCCTTACAATCTGGGTGCCCGTGACCCGGCCCTCAATGCAATCGATGAGGGCCCCGGGGCGGCGGCCGTCCACAATGTTGGCCGCCTGCACCCCGTCCAACGCGCTGAGGCAAGCCTGCAGCTTCGGTATCATACCGCCCTTTACCACTCCCGAGGAAAGCAGGATTCTGCCGTTCCTAGAGTTGAGCCTGTGAATAAGTCTACCTGAGCCGTCCAGTATCCCGTCCACGTCGGTCAAGAAAATCAGCCTATCTCCACCCAACGCCCTGGCCAACTCGCCCGCCGCGGTGTCCCCGTTGATGTTGAGCAGGGAGCCGGCCATAGCAGAGCCGTCGAGCCTATGCATCCCTATCGGGGCTATCATGGGCATATAGCCAGCTTCCAGGGAGGTCCACACTGCGTCAGGATTTACGTCGGTGATCTCGCCTACATATCCTAACTCCTCATTGGCGGCGCGGGCTTGAAGCAACCCTCCGTCGACACCGCTGAAGCCAACCGCCTTGACTCCCAAGCCTATGAGCGATGCCACCAGCTGCTTGTTGACGAGTCCCGTCAGCACCGCAGTGGCAATCTCCAGACTGGGTGCGTCGGTGACCCTCAACCCTCCTACAAACCTGGGAACTGTCCCCTGCTTCTCCATCCACTGGGATATTATGCTGCCGCCCCCGTGGACCACCACCAATGGTACTCCATCCTGCTGCAATGCGGCCAGGTCTTCCAGCGTGGTGTCATGGGCGCCCAGAGTCGAACCTCCGATCTTCACCACTATCGGAGTGGGCGTCGTGGAAGATCTAGCGTCCAAGGGAAACTGGGGCCTCCGTAGGGAAATGCGGACCGACACGCGGGCGTTTCGGGCAGCTTATGGCCATGACAGTCTAGGTTGTGTAGGCGCTGTTGAATGTTACGTAGTCTTCGCTGAGATCGCAGCCCCAGGCCGTGGCGGCGCCGTCGCCCAACCCCAGCCTGATCCTGAAGGACACCTCGCCGCCCCGCATCAACACTATGACCGAGTCCTTATGGAAAGGAATAGGCCGTCCGTCCTCCATGATGCACACGTCGTTCACGTACAGTGCTATCTTCTCTTCCACCACCTGGGCTCCGCTTCTTCCCAGGGCGGCTATGATTCTTCCCCAGTTGGGGTCCGCGCCGTGTACGGCTGACTTGACCAGGGTGGAGGATACAACAGTCCTGGCGGCTCGGCGGGCTTCCCCGTTGGAAACAGCCCCGTCGACAGTAACTTCGATGAGTCGTGTCGCGCCCTCACCGTCTAAGGCCAGTTCCTTGGTCAGATGGATGCACAGAGCCTCCAGGGCTTCCTGGAAGCTGGCGGCGGCGGGCGAGCCTTCCCGAATGGTGGGAGCTTCCGCAGCTCCGTTGGCGAAAATCAGGACTGTGTCGTTGGTGCTGGAGTCCCCGTCGATGGACAGGTTGTTGAAGGAAGCGTCGGCGGCCATCTTCAGGGCTTTCTGGAGAAAGGCCGTATCCACGTCGGCGTCGGTGGTCAGGTAGGACAGCATCGTGGCCATGTCGGGATGAATCATGCCTGCGCCCTTGGCGATGCCTCCGACGTGGACCTCTTTGTCGCCTTGCCGGAAGGATACAGCCGCCTGCTTGGGGTGGGAGTCGGTCGTGGTGATGGCGCTGGCCAGACCGCCGCCCCCGTCGCGGGTGAGGCTGATGTTCCCCAGGTTCGCTCTAATGAGAGCCATGGGAAGCTCGACACCGATGAGGCCGGTGCTTCCTATCACCACCTCGTCCGGCGACAGGCCCAGACAACCGGCCGCCAGGGACGTGGCTTCCAGGGCGTCGGTGTAGCCCTGGGTTCCAACGCAGGCGTTGGCTATGCCGCTGTTCACGACCAGGCCGCGGACTCCCTGTCTCGACACACGTTCTCTAGTCAAGGTCACGGAGGGGGAGACGATGGCGCTGGTGGTATAGACTCCGGCGGTCGCCGCGGGCCTCTCTGACAGGAGCAGGCCCAGGTCCAGCTTGTCCTCGGCGTAGGTCTTTATGCCCGCGTAAGTGGCGCCGGCCAGAAAACCCAGGGGCGTGGTTATTGCGCCTCCTTCTATGAAGGTCACTGAGGCGGGCATCTTCTACGTTCCTTCCTGCAAACTATTCAGGCATGACGGGGCCTTTTTCGGCTCCCGTTTATCGTATGCAGGAGTATATCATAAGACACTGTCCCGTTCCTGTGCTATGATGTTCATAACATGGCCCAGGGAACCCGGCAAGGCGTCAAAGTGGCTGTCCGATTCTTTGCCCTCTACAGAGAACGGGCGGGCCGGACTTCCATGCCCCTGGAGCTTCCCGAAAACTCCACAGTGGGCGACCTGATTGCCCACGTGCGCGACATCTTCCCACAGCTTGCCCCGCCCGACGTGGACATCGTGGCGGCGGTAAACGCCGAGTACGTCGAGGGGAGCACGGTGTTGCACCAAGGAGATGAAGTGGCCCTCATTCCCCCCGTAAGCGGAGGTCAGCCATGATTACAGTGACCCGCGAACCGCTGGACCCTGAACAAATCACCGCCCTGATGCGGAAGGACTCCAACGGAGCGGTGGTCACCTTTCTGGGCGTCACCCGGAACCACGCCGACGGCAGGCAGGTGCTTGGGCTGGAGTACGAGGCCTACGAGGAGATGGCGGTCAATGAGCTGGAAAAGGTCCGGCTCGAAGTCCTGGCCAAGTACGGCATAGAGGACATGGCCATATCCCACCGCATAGGCAAGGTGGACATCGGCCAAATCAGCCTGGTGGTGGCGACGGCTTCACCACACCGCAAAGAAGCGTTCCACGCCTGCCACGAGGCCGTGGACCTGCTCAAGGAGCGGGTCCCCATCTGGAAAAAGGAACATTTCGAGGACGGCGAGGCCCGCTGGGTGGCCTGCGAGTCCCACGAACACGCCCCGTCCCCCCAGCCCATACAGGCGGAGTAGGGCATTACGGCTTCCTTCCTCTCTTAGCACCCACTTGGAAACATGCCAAGAACAACCGCCCAACTGACGAAAGCCGTTGAAGACTACCTTACCTATCTCCGCGTAATACGGGCGTCGGGAGGGGGCACCAATGAACTTTCCTACTACCCCCCACTGACCAACTTGCTGGATGCCGTGGGCGGCACACTCAAACCTAAAGTGTTCTGCGTCAGCCAACTGGCGCAGCAGGGCGCAGGCCACCCCGACTTTGGCCTGTATGGCGCCAAGCAGGTGCAAAAGGGCCAACCCAAGGCCGGGCAGCTTCCGGAGCGCGGCGTGGTCGAGGTGAAGTCCGCCGGCGACGACGCCTGGCTCACCGCCGACAGCGAGCAGGTCAGCAAGTATTGGAACAAATACCGGCTTGTGCTGGTCACCAACACCCGCGACTTCGTTCTCTTGGGAGAGGATGCGACTGGCCAGCCCGTCAAGCTGGAGACCTTCCGGCTCGCGGAGTCCGAGGAAGCGTTCGAGTCCCGGCTGGAAAAACCCCGCGCTTTTGCAAAGGACGTGGGTCCCGGTCTGGGAGAATACCTGTGCCGTGCGCTGACCCAACAAGCATCCATTGCCGAGCCAAAGGACCTGGCATGGCTGCTGGCCTCATATGCCAGAGACGGGCTGGCACGGGTGGAAGCCGCAGGGGACGCGTCATCCCTCAACACCGTAAGGTCCGCGTTGGAAGAGGCCTTGGGTGTACGTTTCGAAGGCGAACGCGGCGCGGCGTTCTTCCGGTCGACGCTAGTGCAGACTCTCTTCTATGGCATCTTCTCCGCATGGGTTCTCTGGGCGCGGCAGACGCCGCCGCCAACCAGCTCCTTCAACTGGCACGACGCTGCCTGGCATCTCCGCGTCCCCGTACTACAGGCGTTGTTCCAGCAGGTATCATCCCCCAGCCAGTTGCAGCCCCTGGGGTTGGTGGAAGTTCTGGACTGGGCGGCTGCAGCCCTGGACCGCGTAGACCGCACCGCCTTCTTCGACAAGTTCAACGAGGGCGAGGCAGTTCCGTACTTCTACGAGCCCTTCCTGGAAGCGTTCGACCCTGAGCTGCGCAAGCAGCTTGGAGTCTGGTACACGCCTCCTGAGATAGTGCGTTACATGGTCGCCCGCGTAGACAAGGCCCTGAAAGACGATCTCGAAATCCCCGATGGGCTGGCAGCGGAGAACGTCTACGTCCTGGACCCCTGCTGCGGCACCGGCGCCTACCTGGCAGAGGTCCTGCGACGCATCGCAGCCAACCTGAAGGGGCACGGCCTGGGAGCGCTGGCCGGGGCAAAGGTGAAACAGGCCGCCACTGAACGGGTTTTTGGGTTCGAAATCATGCCCGCCCCCTTCGTGGTAGCCCATCTACAAGTTGGCTTGACGATGCAAGACCTTGACGCGCCGCTGTCTGAAGACGGCGCCGAACGGGCAGGAATATTCCTCACCAACGCGCTCACCGGCTGGGAGCCGACGGTGCAGAAGCCTCTGCCGTTCCCGGAGCTCGAAGAGGAGCGCGACCGCGCCGAGCGGGTGAAGCAGGACACCCCAGTCCTGGTCATTCTGGGCAATCCGCCCTACAACGGCTTCGCGGGCATGGCAGTGGAAGAGGAGCGAGAGCTTTCGACAGCTTATCGAACAACCAAACAAGTGCGTCGGCCGGAAGGGCAGGGGCTGAACGACCTCTACGTCCGGTTCTTCCGTATGGCGGAGCGGCGCATCGCTGAAAAGACTGGCCGAGGAGTGGTCTGCTTTATCTCGAACTATTCGTGGTTGGACGGGCTTTCATTTACGGGCATGAGAGAGCGCTACCTGGAGGCGTTCGACGAAATACGCATCGACTGTCTCAACGGAGACAAGTACAAGACCGGCAAGACGACACCGGACGGCGCCCCGGACCCCAGCATCTTTTCGACGCCGGAGGACCCGGTAGGCATCCAGGTCGGGACAGCAATCACGACGCTGGTGCGGAAGGCTGACCACTCGCCCTCGGAGACAGTCGGTTTTCGGCATCTGTGGGGTCAAGCCAAACGTGAGGAGCTTACCGTAACAGCTGAAACCGAGCCAGCCGCACTCTACGACAGCTTCGAGGCGAACCTAGCTCTCGGACTGCCCTTCACAAAAATGGAGGTCAATGACGCTTGGCAAGACTGGCCGTCGCTGACTGACCTATTTCCGGTATCGTTTCCAGGCGTTAAGAGTGGCCGTGACCCATTTGTCGTCGATATCGACCTCGACAGCCTGAAAGTTCGCATGACGGATTATTTCAACTCTAACCTGAGCCATCAGGAAATCGAACGCAGGTACCGAACCGCCATGCGTAACCCCAGAGAGTACGACTCCCGTGGAGTGCGTGACGCCCTACTCAAGCACGGCGGTCCCACTAAGCTGGGGTTTATCCGTTACGCATACCGCCCCTTCGACAACCGATGGCTCTATTGGGAGCCCAGAGAGAAATTGGTGGATCGTCCGCGAGTCGACTACAAGCCGCATGTGTTCGACGGGAACTTGTGGATGGTTACACAGCAGAAACCGCGTCGGGAATGGTCGTGTCCGCAAGTGATTTCGAGTATCGGGTGCATCGATCTCATGGACCGCAGTGCTACTTGTATTTCGGCCTGGCTCCGGGATGAAGGACTAGGACTCGACAGCGACCGCGCCGGTCGTCGTCCTAACCTATCGGAGGCCGCCCAGCACTACCTCAACTACCTTGGCCTCGGCGTAGAAGATTTGTTCCACCACGTCCTGGCTGTGCTGCACGACCCCTCCTACCGCGAGGCCAACGCCGGGGCACTAAGGATGGAGTGGCCTCGCATCCCGCTGCCAGGCTGGCCCGACGGCGACAGGGAAGGCGCAGCGGAGGAGCTTGCCGCATCCGCTGCTCGCGGTCGCAAGCTGGCGGCGCTGCTTGACTCGGAGAAGCCCGTTCCGGGCGTCACGGAAGGCACTCTGCGCCCAGACATCGCCGCGATTGCTGTGCCGTCCACCTCCGACGGCGGCAACATGTCCGGCAACGACTTCGCACTGACGGCGGGCTGGGGCCATTTCGGGCAGGGAGAGGCGGTCATGCCGGGCCAAGGCCGGGTCGTCGAACGTCCCTACACCACAAACGAGCGAACCGCCTTGGGCGAAACCATACAGACTCTCGGCGACACGACGTTCGACGTTTACCTGAACGACCGCGCCTACTGGCGCAACGTCCCAGCCGCCGTCTGGAGCTACAAGCTGGGCGGATACCAGGTCCTCAAAAAGTGGCTGTCGTATCGGGAAGACAAGGTCCTGAGTAGGGCACTAAAGCCGGAGGAAGTGCAGCACTTCACCGACACAGCGCGGCGGATAGGGGCGATCTTACGATGACGATCCGTTCAAATCACGGAATTTTGACCGAGATGTGCGATCTCGTCATAGACTTCCTGAACGAAAAAGGATTGGACCTCAAAGACGATTCCTTTTTCGCACAGGAGGTTGGCAAGATCCAGTCGCCGGAAAGGCGTGAGTGGCTCAAGACGTACTTATCTGAGAACGCTTATTTTCTATTACATGGCATCGTTAACCTGGCGTATTCGTTGGATTTCATCCTATCCCAACGCAATCGTGCAATCGTATCAATAAGTGGGCAGGTTCTGCTCCGAACCATACTAGAATATAGTGGCAAACTAACCTATCTTGCTGACCCTGAGATTAGTCCTAATCAGCGAATCAAGCGGGCCCTTAAGACATACTATACTGACCTTGACGAATACGAACGTCTACTTCCGGAGCTTAAAGCGGAGCCTAGCCAGAACCTAAAGGAGTTCGCTCAGGAATGGTATGCAGAAGTAGCTGAAGGCAAAGAACTGAAGCGGTACAGAGGACCACGGAGCATCTTTGACTCGATTGGTGACCCGGAGTTCGAGGAATGGCCTATAGATAGAACCGGAAAATCTGTAAATCCAGTATACGCTCTGGGTTACCAAGTAAACTCTACGATCACACATGGCAACCTTTGGGCAATAAAGCACTATGGATTGACTCATGTTAACAAGTCAGGCGGCATAACTACGGCGTTGCCGGGTTTGGATGCAGACGGAATACTTTCTCTCCAAAGAGCAGCGGCTACCGTGCTCCAGTTATCATTTGGCTTTGCAGTCCAGTTCATGCACGGTCGTCTCCCTTCGGGCGTCATGAATAGGCTGGGAGCCCGTATCCAATCGCTCACGAATTCTTGAGTCCGATTATCCGTACAGTGGACCGGTTCCGCAGCGGAAGGATGCATCTGTGTATCTGTCTACGGGACAGAACATCGGTTAGTATAATCGGTTAGTATAAGATGTATAGAGCGTAAAGAGAGGTCTGTACCTGTGGGAACATTCAAGTGGCCGTTGCGGATTTCCAGCATGGACGGCCAGCATGTCAGGGAGATAGAAGCGACGGTGGACACCGGCGCCGCCTACACCACGTTGCCAACCCGTCTGCTGCGTGAACTGGGGGTGACACCGATGGGCAAGCGCAGGTTTCTGTTGGCCGACGGGCGGCGGATTGAGATGGACTACGGGGAGGCCCGGGCGACCGTCGACGGCGAGAGTGTGACGACTCTAGTGGTCTTTGGGGAAGACGACGCCCCACCCCTGCTGGGGGCCTATACACTGGAAGGTCTGGCCTTGGCGGTGGACCCGGTGGAGCAGCGATTGGTCCCAACTCACCTCATCATGTACTAGATGTATTAGGACCGGCTCCGCTCTTGGGCCATACCTGACCATGATGTCGCAAGCAGCATCTAGCAGCCCTTGAAATTCGGGTTTCATAGGTGCATAATTATTGATGTCAGTCCCTTGGCGGTTTTAGCGGTGCGGACCCACCCGTTCCCATCCCGAACACGGAAGTGAAACGCTCCAGCGCTCACGATACTGCTCCGGCGACGGAGTGGGAAAATAGGCCACTGCCGGGGGGCTTTTCTTTTGTAGACAACCCGGCAAATTTTACCGCTCTCAGGCCTGGAATTGCCGCCCTCGAACCCTTCCATTTGGGGTTTAGGTGTGATAAAGTTATAGCGTTCTCATCGATTGTTAAATAATTCACATACTCACTGCCTCTGAACACCGTAGAAAAGAAACCTCGGAACCTTTACACCAATCGCGTAAGCGACCTATAATGGGAACATCTAAGCCCCGACGATTGATAAGGAGTTCCCGGGGTTTCCGCTTGATGTTCCCACGATACGTATAAAGGGCCTTGCGCCCTTTACAATGAGGGTTCACGGGTAGGCTTCAGGAATGACCGTGCCGGAAGGCCAACCGGCGTAATGAGGGGGTACCTAAAATGGGCAGCAGATTCGAAAAGTTTTCGGAGCGTGCACGCCGGGTCCTCTCCCTGGCCCAGGAAGAGGCCCAAAGGTTCAACCACAACTACATCGGCACCGAGCACATATTGCTGGGACTGGTGCGTGAAACCGAAGGTGTAGCCGCCCGAGTCCTCTCCAACCTGGGAGTGGACTTGAGCAAGGTCCGCTCCGCGGTGGAGTTCATCATCGGTCGCGGGGAACGGCCCGCCCAGGGCGAGATAGGTCTGACCCCCAGGGCCAAGAAGGTTGTGGAACTGGCGGTGGACGAAGCCCGCCGCATGAACCACACCTACATCGGCACCGAACACCTGCTCATCGGCCTCCTCCGGGAGGGCGAAGGTGTGGCCGCCGGAGTCCTGGAAAGCCTCAGCGTAACCCTGGACAAGGTGCGCTCCGAGACCCACAGAATCCTCAGCCAGAGTTCTCCCCAGTCGTCTTCCGGCGGATACGGCGCTAAAAGCTCAACGCGGACCCCCACGCTGGACCAGCTGGGCATCGACCTCACCAAGGCCGCCAGGGACAAGAAACTGGACCCGGTGGTGGGCCGCGACCAGGAAATCCAGCGGGTCATCCAGATACTCAGCCGCAGGACCAAGAACAATCCCGTGCTGATGGGCGAACCCGGAGTCGGCAAGACTGCCATAGTGGAAGCCCTGGCACAGCGAATCTCCACGAACGACATTCCAATCACTCTCCAGGACAAGCGCCTGGTCACCCTGGACATGGGCGCCCTGGTTGCGGGCACCAAGTACCGGGGCGAGTTCGAAGAGCGCCTCAAGAAAGTCGTGGAAGAAATCAAAAACTCTGGCAATTGTGTGCTGTTCATCGACGAGATGCACACCATCGTCGGAGCCGGAGCCGCCGAAGGGGCAGTGGACGCGGCCAACATCCTGAAGCCTTCGCTGGCCCGCGGAGAGCTACAGTGCATCGGCGCCACCACCATGGACGACTACAGGAAGCACGTGGAGAGGGACCCCGCCCTCGAACGCCGCTTCCAACCAGTAGTCGTATCCGAGCCCTCGGTGGACGAAACCGTGAGCATCCTTCATGGCATCAAAGGCCAGTACGAGATACACCACGACTTGACCATATCCGACGACGCGATATCGGCCGCGGCCAGTCTGGCCTCCCGCTTCATCGCCGACCGGTTTCTGCCCGACAAGGCCATAGACCTGATGGACGAGGCGTCTTCCAGGGTTCGGCTAAGGAACGCCTCTACTCCCCTCTCCGTGCAACAGTCCGAGATGGTGCTGGAGAACGTGCGGAAAGAGAAGGACGACGCCATAGCCGCTCAGCAGTACGAACATGCGGCTGAACTCCGGGAGAGGGAACTCCGTCTGCTGGAGAGCCTGGAAAACGACAAAAAAGAGTGGCACGACGAGCTGGGCAGCAACAAGCCCGTGGTCGGCGCCGAGGACATAGCTGAAGTGGTGAGCATGTGGACCGGCATACCCGTCACCCGGCTGGCCATGGAAGAGACCGAACGATTGCTGCACATGGAGCAGGAAGTCCACAAGAGGATCATCGGACAGGAAGAGGCCATCGTCAACGTATCCAAGGCGGTGCGCAGGGCCCGCGCCGGGCTAAAGGACCCGAGGCATCCCATAGGCGTGTTCCTGTTCCTGGGACCCACGGGAGTGGGGAAGACCGAGTTGGTCCGCGCACTGTCGGAGTTCATGTTTGGCAGCGAAGACTCAATGATTCGTCTGGATATGTCCGAGTTCCAGGAGCGGCACACCGTCGCCCGGCTCATCGGCGCCCCTCCGGGATATATCGGCTACGACGAGGGCGGCCAGCTTACGGAAGCTGTCCGGAGGAAGTCCTACAGCGCCATTCTTCTGGACGAAATCGAGAAGGCCCACCCCGAGGTGTTCAACGTCCTGCTGCAAATCTTCGACGACGGACATCTGAGCGACGCCAAGGGCCGCAAGGTGGACTTCCGCAACTCCATCATCGTGATGACCAGCAACCTGGGCTCCGACCTGATAAAGAGGGAGACCGCGCTGGGCTTCTCCATCAAGACGGACCAGGCGCAGTCGGACAAACAACAGTATGAGCGCATGAAGGACAAGGTGCTGGACGAGGTGAAGCGCTTCTTCAGGCCCGAGTTCCTGAACCGTATCGACGCCACCGTCGTCTTCCACTCTCTGGCTGAAGAACACATAGTCTCCATAGTGGACCTAATGATGGAACAGGTCAGGTCCGAGTTGAAGGAGAAGGATATCGGCCTTGAGACCACCCAGGCGGCCAAAGAGTGGCTGGCGGAACACGGCTACGACCCCAACTTCGGCGCAAGGCCGTTGCGCCGGCTTATCCAGGACACAGTCGAGGACAAGCTGTCCGAGGAGCTGCTGTCAGGGAAAATGGTCGCGGGAGACGTGGCGATTGTGGATGTCGAGGACGACGAGACGGTGATAAGGGTGAAGGGAAAAGAGGAAGCGGAGGACGTAGAAGAGGTGGCGGCTCTGCCCTCCGCCTGACCCCCACCCGAAACTAAACCCACACATGAATGCGGGGCGTCAATGACGCCCCGCATTTCGTTTCCCGGACTCAACCCTCCGGGGCAGGAGAACACGGTATGGTGCAGAGTAAATTCGTTGGCGTGGACGGCTGCCCTGAAGGCTGGTTCGTCGTGGGACTCGACGGACATGGCGGGTATGAAGTTGGCGTGTTCAAGACGTTCAACGAATTGCTGGACCGCTACGCCGGCGCCGAACTGGTCCTCGTGGACATCCCGATAGGACTTCCGGAAGGGGAGGGCGGGCGTGACTGCGACCGTGAGGCCCGGAAGCGGCTAGGAGGCCGCCGGTCGAGCGTATTCCCAACTCCGACCCGCCAGACCGTAAGGCAAGCATCTGAATCACCTAGAGATTACCGTGCCGCCTGTGATGTTGAGCGCAGATTGACCGGTAAGAATATCAGCCAGCAGGCTTTTCGCATAGCTCCCAAGATTGCACAAGTCGATATGGCGCTATTGGAGCGGGGTCCGAACGTCGCGCCCAGGGTCAGGGAGGTCCATCCGGAGCTTTGTCTCTGGGCGTTGAACCAAAGGAAGCCCATGAAGTACGGAAAGAAGAGGGCGGAAGGGCAGAGGGAACGACTCCGGGTCCTTCAAGGGATCGAGCTGCTTACACAAGAGATATTCGACAAGGCTTGTTCTCGGTTCCTACGGAAGGTCGTGGCCAGGGACGACATTGTGGACGCGCTGGCGCTTGCTGTGACGGCCCACCTAGGCCACCAGCGGTTGCAAACAGTCCCTGACCGCCCTCCGAGGGACGCCAAGGGATTGCCGATGGAGATTGTGTACTGGGACCCCGAGCTCGGATAGGGATAAGGCTGGGCGACCGGCCGGTCGCCCCTACACCGTTTGTTCCTCATAGTCTCCGCGAAATGTGCGTCTGCCTAGTGTGACAATGACAATTCTGAGTTGACGTTGGGCGCCTTGGCAAGGTTAACTAAGGCGCCTGGGGAGCGTGAGCTTCATCCGGACCGTCCAATCTGGGGGGAGTGAAGAGGATGAGTGGAGAACGAAGCCGGACGGTTTTCTTCTGCCGGGACTGCGGCAACGAAAGCCTCAAATGGATGGGGTTCTGCCCAGCGTGCGGAAGCAAGAACCCGTTGTCGGAGGCCCCGCGCGCCGGTCCGACCACGACCCCTCGTCGGCGGGCTTTCCATCAGCCAGCAGAACTGGAAGAGCTTTCCGGAATCGAGCCTAACCGGCATCCCAGAATTTCCGTCGGGATTGGGGAGCTGGACCGGGTGCTGGGCGGAGGGATCGTGCCGGGCTCGGCGGCGCTCATGGCGGGAGAACCCGGAGTGGGCAAGTCAACCCTGCTGCTCCAGACAGCGGGTCTAGCCGCGGCCCGGGGACTCAAAGTCGTCTATGTGAGCGGCGAAGAGTCGGCGCAGCAAATCAAAGTGCGCTCAGACCGGCTTGGGATTCAGGGGACGGACGTATTCCTGCTGTCCGAGACGGACGTGGACGAGGTCATCGAGCGGCTAGACCGTTCCGAGGCTTCGCTGGTCATAATAGACTCGATCCAGGCGCTGCACGCCGGAGACGTCCAGTCGGGACCCGGAAGCGTGGCGCAAGTCAGGGAGTGCGCGCTCCGGCTAATACGATGGTGCAAGGACATGACGGTCCCTCTGATTATGTCAGGCCACGTAACCAAGGACGGGGCGTTGGCGGGCCCACGCGCTCTGGAGCACATGGTGGATGTGTCGCTCCACATGGAGGGAGAGAACGCCACTTCCTACCGCATCTTGAGAGGGGCTAAAAACCGTTTCGGCTCCACCGACGAGGTGGGCATCTTCAAGATGGACCGAGATGGACTTGTTGAAGTCGACGACCCATCCAGGGTGCTGCTGGCACACCGACAGCACGGCTCCATCGGGTCCGCCATAGCGCCGGTAATCGAAGGGAGCCGGCCGCTGCTGGTGGAGATTCAATCTCTCACCTCACCGTCTATCCTGCCAGCCCCCCGCAGAGTCACCAACGGCACCGACTATAACCGACTGCTGATGTTGTCAGCGGTCCTGAGCCGCCGGGTTGGACTAAGCCTGGCAGGCCAGGACATCATAGTGAACGTGGCGGGTGGCCTGCGAATACGAGAGCCGGGGGCAGACCTGGCCACGGCGTTGTCAATAGCATCCAGTTGCCTCAACTCGCCCCTTCCGGAGGACATGGCAGCCATCGGTGAAGTGGGACTAACCGGAGAGCTGAGGCCGGCGCCCCAACTGGAACGCCGCCTGGGAGAAGCGGCCCGTCTTGGCTTCCGCAAGGCCATCATTCCACCCGCCGGAGCAGGCAACGGGAGAATGCCTGCGCCTGAGGGAATGGAGTTGTCAATCACTCCTACCCTGGCCGCGGCCGTGCGGCAGAGTCTCGGCGTGGCGGCTTGAATCTGCTGCGAGACGAGGGAGATTCAGACAACTCAGCTTCACCTTAACCTTCTCCCGACAAGGCAGAAGGAAAAGTGAGTGGCGCGTCCCAGGGCAGGGTCTTTCGATTGTCACCCCGAGCAGAGCGAGGGGTCTAAAGTCTTAGCCATTTCCACCGTTCTGCTGCCAAAGGATTGTAGATTCCTCACTCCGTTTCGGAATGACTGTGGGCCAGGTCCTTCCCATAATCGAAAGACCCTGCGTTCCGGGGCGGTCAGGTTGACGGAAGTTTCCGGCTAGCGTAGAATTCGCAAGGCAGCCCAACCCTCACCCTTCCCGGAGGAGCCTATGTTCGACCGAGAAATGCTGGACCGGTACTTCACCGAGTTGCGCGACCAATACGCCAACGACCCCGACTGGGAACAGTTGGTCCGAGACTCACACCTGGGTATCGCCAGGTCAGACGCGTCCGTCGACCTTGGAGACATCGACAGCAGGATCAAGGGACTCATAGAAAAGCACAAGTAGTCCGGGCGGAGACAACAGCTCTGGTCCTTTTGCCGCCGACGCCGCATTCATGGCCAGAATGAGCGTGCAAATCGCTTGACATAGCCATGCAAACGGCGTATAAACTTATTGTCAAGTATGCCTACTATGGAAGCTTTACGTTTATGGGAGGTTGTCCATGCTTAAGATAGGCCACAGTGTTAGAGTCCCTTCGACGCTGCGGGGGCCAATCCCCGAAGTTGGCGAAGACCCGATTATAGGAGTTCCCGAGGAGCTGGAGACCGTCCCTGGAGCCCCCCAGGACAAGAAGACGGTGGACTGGTACAGCGTCCACTATCCTCTCGAGAGTCACCAGGTCGAGAATTTCGTGTACAGGGCTTGGTCACGGGCAGTCAGTGACATCAAAGACACCCGCGAGGAGCACGAGCGGCTGAACAAGCCACTCATCCGTGAGGCCAACCTATCGGGCACCCTGGAGCCCGAAGGCGAAGCCGACTGGTCCAAGGACTATACGGACGAGATCAAGGATAAGGCCATGGAGTTGGGCTTCTCTATGGTTGGAATTACCCCCTACGACAAACGATACGCCTACAAGAGCAAGAAGAACTGGATCAAGCCCTTCCCCAACGCCATATGCCTGGCGCTGGAGCAGCCCTACGAAGAGACCCAGACCATTCCCAGCGAGCCGGCGGAGGCCGCCGTGTTCGCCACCTACCGGAGAGAGACTGGGATAGCGCTGGCCTTCGCCGAGCACATTCGCTCTCTTGGGTTTCACGCCCAGATTCACGCGCCCACCGACGCCAGCACCGCCGTCATACCCATGTTCGTCGCGGCGGGTATGGGCCAGCAGGGAGCGATGGGTTACCTGCTGTCGCCCCACTTCGGCTCCCGACACCGTCTGATGATGATCACCACGGACATGCCTCTTGAAAACGACAGCCCGGTGGACTACGGCATTCACGCCTTCTGTTCTGTCTGCCAGGTGTGCGTGAACCGCTGCCCGGGCCGCGCCCTCATGCGGGAGAAGGTCTGGTGGAGGGGTGTCGAGAAGTTCAAGCTCATCGCGAAGAGGTGCCGCCCGGTGATGGCCCGGTATGCCGCATGCGGAATCTGCATGAAGGTATGCCCGATCCAGCGCTACGGCCTGCACAACGTGCTGGAGCACTACGCTTCCACCGGAGAGGTGCTGGGCAAGGGCACGCACCTGCTGGAAGGCTTCGAGATGCACGACTCGGGTTACTTCGGCCCTGGCGAGCTTCCCAGGTTCGACGCTGACTTCTTCCACGTGCCGGAAGGCACCGCCAGCGAGTACCTTCTGAAGGACCTTACCGAGAAGATGACCTCAGGAGAGGTCCCTCAGGGAACAGACGGCGACCCCGTATTCGCCGAGTTCCGCTCACGGTTGGAAAATGCAGTCAAAGGTCCCGTCAACGCCATGGACCTGGAGTGGGACGAGGAGGACATGGACGAGTTCTAGTCCAGAGTCCTGGAAAAGCGCCCAACGCAGAGGGGCGGCGTACTTGAATACGCCGCCCCTTCTTATTGTCTGCCCTCACCCCAACCCTCTCCCTGAGGGAGAGGGAGTTTTGCTAGTGTATCTTCCTCAAGCCATGCCACCTGTCTGTTGACGCCGCAAAAAGCCGCTCCATAAACTGATATTCAACGGGACGGACCCGGGCTCCGGGTCCGTCCCCTTTTTTTGTGGAGGGCATACATGGAATTGCATTGCCGACGCTGCGGAGATGTCCGCCTGATCAGGCTGGCTAAACGGCTGGACAAAGACAACGAGGTCTACAGGTGCCGGGGATGCGGCTTCATCTTCAGCCCTTCTGACAGCAGTCCGACCCATGCTCCGGCGCTGGGCGCCTAGGACGGCCTGTTGAACAAGAAGCCATATAAATGCACCAAGCGGCACCGGGAAGACCCCGTCTATTTCGCTCGGAAAGTCCTGGGAGTGGAGCCTTGGTCAAAGCAGGTGGAGGCTCTAACCGCCGTCGCGGCTAACGAACGGGTGGCGGTGAAGTCGGGCAACGGGCTGGGAAAGGGGTTCTCGGCGGCGGCGGCAATCCTCTGGTTCATGAGTTGCCACGAGCACGCTGTGGCGTTGAGCACGGCTCCGACCTTCAGGCAGGTCCGCCACATCCTCTGGAAAGAGGTGCACCGCCGCTACCGCAACGCCAAGTACGACCTGGGCGGGAAGTTGCTGGACACCCGCCTGGAGATGCCGGAAAGAGACAGCTTCGCCATGGGGCTGTCAGCGGACAGCCCCGATGAGTTCCAGGGTTTTCACAGCGCCAACATGCTCATAGTGGTGGATGAGGCAGAGGGAGTCGCCGAGCCCATCTACGAAGCCATAGAGGCTCTGATGACCTCGGAGAACTGCCGGTTGCTGCTTATTGGCAACCCCACGACCGTCACCGGCTCCTTCCGCCGGGCGTTCCACGAGGACAGGGAGCTGTACCACACCATAACTATATCGGCCTACGACAGCCCCAACGTGGCGGCGGGCGCACAGACGGTGCCCGGCCTGGTGACCGCGAGATGGGTGGAGCAGCGGCGGAAGATATGGGGGGAGGACAACCCCATATTTCAAGCCAGGGTGTTGGGCGAGTTCCCAGAGCAGTCGGAGGACACGCTGATTCCTCTCTCCGCAATAGAAGGCGCGGCCAAGGTCTCGGGCGGGGCAGTGGAGCAGGACGACGCACCCCAGCCGACGGTGGTAGCCGTAGACGTAGCCCGGTTCGGCAGCGACAGAAGCGTAATCCTTGTGCGGCGTGGGGGCCAGGTACGACCAGTGCGGACATTCCGGGGCCTGGACACCATGAAGCTGACGGGCCTCGTGGTGGACGCCATCAAAGAGGCGGACCCGGAGGACGTGGTGGTGGACGAGGTGGGCATAGGAGCTGGAGTCGTGGACCGGCTGAAGGAACTGGGATACAGGGTGGACGGCGTGAACGTGGGACGGGCCGCCCATGACCCAAGCCGCTTTGCCAATCTTAGAGCGGAGGGATACTGGAACCTGCGCCAGATGATCACCAACGGCGAAGTGTTCCTGCCGTCGGATAAGGAATTGATGGGCGAATTGGCCGCCCTGAAGTACAGCTTCAACAGCGTCGGGCAGCTATTGGTGGAGAGCAAGGACGATATGCGCAAGAGGGGAGTCCGTTCGCCGGACAGAGCCGACGCACTAATGTTGGCCTTCCTGCCATATAGACGGAGGGTGAAGCTGTGGGGGTGAGGCTTGGGCGAAACATATCAAAGGGATATCTCGGGGTGGTGTGCTTCGACAAGCTCAGCACGAACGGTATCCGAACCCCCCAGTTAGCCTTGGGCGAAGCGCAGTAGAAGAATCAAACGGAGGAAAGCATGACAACCACAATCAAGTCCGCCAATCTGTTGCAGCACGCGCTGGGAGCGCTTGGCCGGAGGCAGGGTAAGAGCGATAACGGGCTAGGTCCCTCGCACGTTGCCAAAGCCAACCGCACCTCCCGGGTGGACGTGGACCGCTATAGCGAGACCTCGGGCGTCGGACAGGACTGGGCCAAAACGGTGTACGGGAGCTACTACGCTTCTTCCGTGCCCGTATACTCGGCAATTCGGGTGCGGAGCGAAGCCCTGGCTCGGCCCGGCGTTACCGTGCTGGCCAGAGACGGCTCCTCGGGGTGGATTCCGGTAAGTCCTGACCACCCGGTGCAGCAGCTTATAGACCGGGTGAACCCCTGGCACACCAGGGGCGACCTGTGGAGGGCTACAGAGACCTACCTGAGCCTGTGGGGTTCGGCCTTCTGGACGCTGGAGCCGGACGACGAGGGCCGGTGGGAAATCTGGCCTCTGCGTCCCGACCGGATGCGCGTGCTGCCAGACAGACATCGGTACGTCAAAGGATACGTCTACATGGGAACGACAGGGCCTGTGCCGTATACGAGAGACGAGGTAATTTGGTTCCGCTACTTCAATCCCATGGACGAGTACGCCGGGCTGTCGCCAATGGCGCCCCTGCGTTTATCCGCCGACATGGGGGCGGACGCCATGCGCTTCAACCGGAACTTCTTCCGGAACTCGGCCCAGCCGGACGTCATCTTCACCACCGAGGAGGGGATGACCGACGACGAGGTGGAGGACTTTTACCAGCGTTGGGAGCGGCGGTTCAGAGGCCCGGGAAACGCCCACCGGCCCGCAATAGCCAGCTTCATAAAAGACATAAAGACCTTGGGGTTCACCCACAGGGAGATGGAGTTCGTCCAGGGCCTCCGCTGGAGCCTGGAGGACGTGAGCCGCACCTTTGGAGTCCCCATGCCACTTCTGTCCGACTACCAGAACGCCACCTTCACGAACATCAACACAGCCGAGCGCATCTTCTGGCGCAACACCATGATTCCGGAGATGAAGTTCCTGGAGGAGCATATCAACGAGAAGCTGCTTCCCATGCTGGGCCACTCCGCCGTCAGGGTGGAGTTTGACCTGGCCGACATCGAGGCGCTGAAAGAGGACGAGAACGACCGCGCAAACCGCGAAGCGCTGCTGCTGGACCGGGGAGTCCTCACGATAAACGAGGTGAGGCGGAGCAGAAACCTGCCCGACGTGCCCTGGGGCGACGCGCCGAGGGCCGTCCAATAAGGGACCTCGAGCCGTCGCCCATCGAGATTCGGTCTTTCCGTGTTGGCCTATGCTTGCAGGCGATGTTGGCTCCGTTACTGGTCGAGCAACCGACGCCGAAGGCTCTCCAACTCAGCACCCGGGCCTGCACGGGGTCCATTGACGATGGATGGGGCAACCGCATCTACGTCCGGAGAGTAGGGCTTGTCCTTCGACGGACCCCTATCGGTTGCGCAAGAAAGGCTGAGCGAAGGTGATTCTGCAAGATGAGGCCGACAAGACATGAAGATGCCGACGAAGGGAACCTTTGGACACATGGGAACTGGGCTCGTGGCGGGCATCCTGATCGGACTGGGCTTTCTCCCCGAGGGATGCGTCATCACTGGCTGGGTGGCGGTCCGGCAATCGGTTTCCTGGCTGCACAAGCGCGACGCGGTCGGAGTGGATATGATGGAGCACATGGGGGCATTGGTCCCCGCCATCATCGCGGCTCTGCTCTTCAGGGAGTTCATCTAGAGGCCAAAGAGATGATCCACTGGAGAATCGTCTAATTGTAGCAATGTCTTCACTTTTTTCCGTCGGCTCTCACAGACAGGTGGAGATAGGAGAGACGAAGCGACGCTTGCCAATATAGCGAGGCTATTCCAGATTACACGACATTCTATGCACAACCGTTGGATTCGAAGACTGTGTGTTGGACAGGGAGCAATAAAACTTCAGCGGAGATTCTGGACACAGGCATTCGCCGGCATGACGACGTGAAAACAGCCCGCCGATGATAATGTCATTGCCATATGGGAACCTTTTCTTGAGCAGCTGCGTCTTGTCCATGGTGGGGCGCCTGACACGCATGTGAATGGGCCCCACAGAAGGACGTCTGTTTGACGAGGTCTGCCGAAAATGAATCAGTATAAAACGGGGCTCAGAGTATTGGCGCTTAGCATCATTGGGGGACTGTTGATCCTCTTGTTGTCTATGGCCGCAGGATGCAGGGACTCTTCGGTTCCGACCACCCAACCAACATCTCCAACGGCGACGCCGGCGCCGATGCCCACAGTGGACCCAGAACTCCTTGAGAGACCGCCTCAAGGACCGGGCGCGGAAATCGGAAGCACGTACCCATACACTTTATACGTCCACTGCGGGGTCCGCGACGCTCACTTCGATGGACGGTACTGGATGGCCGATCCAATGCTGGGCAACTACAATCCGCCGCCGGGTTGGACTTCTGACGATAGCAGGGGCACGATTGAACTGGTTAGAGATGACCTGGCCGTGTTTAAGTCCGTAAGCGGCCGCACGATCGAGTTCATACCCTGGCCATCAGATGTCGAATGGACTCCGTGCTACTAGTCACTACGGGCAGAGAACCACCCTTTTCGGGCGTCGTGAGGGCACACAGAGCGGCATGCGGTCCCTTCACTGGTCGAGCAGCTTGCCACGCAAGTTCTCAAACTCGGTTACTGCTCCAGCCCGTGCGCTGCCTTTCCAGTAGCCGGTGAACACCCCGATGTAACCGGGGTGAGACACGGAGCTGATGTCTATGTTGCCCCCAACCTGCTGGCCGTTTATGTACAGGTTCGCGACGTTGCCAACCGTTCTCAATTTAACGTGGTTCGTCGACCCCGCCCCTGTCTGAATCGTTGATAAGGTCCCCCTCGCCAAGTGAGTGAAATATGGCTCCTGAAAAGCAACTTTGGACACTAGCCACTCTTGCCTGCTGTCAATCACAAACTTGATGTGGGGCAGCTTTCCCTCCTCGTCATCGTCGCTGCTGTCTGGGTCATAGCGGGCGGTTAATCCGTAGGACCACAGCTGTGTGCTGGCCGAGTATGGATTGGTAAAGGTTGCCTCGAGTTCTATATCAGCCCGCCCGTAGATATAGTTCAAATTGAACTCGCGTTGCACTATATTGGTATCGTCGGGTTGGTGGCGAAGCTCGCCAGAGATGTCCTCGAAAACGAACTCGCCGCCGGGCGTCATCAGTGCGTCCATGTGCTCCTGTATCGTCGCAACGGCTGCTCCATAACTCAGTCCATACCGGGGACGTTCGTCGCGCCCCTGCTCTGAACGGGAATGAATGATGCCTGCTATAAGACCGTCGGCGGACAATATGGGGCCGCCGCTGTTGCCAGGATTGCTGGCGGCGTCGGTTTGCAGGATTATGCTAGCTCGGCTCCAGCGATATCGAATCGCTGAGACTATTCCCTTGGTCACCGTTGCCGTATCGTAGGACAACGGGTCCGGGTAGCCCATGACCGCCACGTCGTCTCCGACAGTGACGTCATCCGGCTCAGCAAAGTCCAAGGCCGTGAAGTCGTCGCAGCATATAGTGACCACGGCCAAGTCGCGAATTGGGTCAGCTCGCAGCAAAGTGGCAATGTACCACTCTCCGTCGTCGGTCCGGACCATCCAACCCTCGCCCTCATTGTCGTCCACGACGTGGGAGTTGGTCATCACGTACCCAGTCTGATCCTCTGCCTGGAAGATGACTCCGCTGCCTCCGTGATTGCCGCCGGTGTTCCAGACGTACACCACCGCCGGGCGCACATCCTCGATGACCTCGCTGAGGGGCCGAGTGAGCGACTCTGCCGGCAGCACGTCCTCCACCGAGGGAACAGGGTCTCCGCTGAAGTAGTACTGGACAATGACCAGGACCTGGTCTCTGGTGATGACACCCGCGAAGTAGTCGGCGACGGCGGTTATCACCTCGTCCCTGTCAATCACGCCGTTGCCGTTTGAGTCGTAGAAGGGGCTGACATCCGGGTCTGAGCCTTGGGCCGTAGTCACGGCCAGACCGGCCAGGGCCAGCATGACCATGGCCAATACGGACGCCAGGGGAATAGCAAGCCTGCCAGTCACTGTCACCATTGAGTCTCCGATGGGTGATTACGAGCGTGGTAATGGGGGGGCAACCTACGGATGCATTCTACCCTGCTTCATGCTTTTCGGAAACCAGAAGGGACAGGGACTTGTAGGGGGGTGACATCGTCCCGTTGACCGCTTGAGAGTTGGCGGGTTAGCCTGAATTTGGAGCGTCACAAAAGGCCGGATTGCCAGCCCGGCCGCTTCAGAGCCAAAGGGACAGACCCTGAGTTGGGTCTGTCCCTCTTTTTTGCCCTGGCCCCGGAAGAGCGAAAACTAAATCGGAAGGGAGGCGCCCTGCATGAACGACATAGAGCAATGGGAACGGGAACGGCTGTTGGAGTCGCTGGACTCATACCGGCGGGGACTCAGCGACGCGCCCTATTTGCGGAAGTGGACCTCGGTCGCGGCCGCCGGTGAATCCGTCTCAGCTCCGGCCTTTCCGCAAGCGTCAGCAACGGACGCCGGAGAGCAGCAAATGGCGTTCGTCGTTTCCAACGACGACGTAGACCGCCACGGCGACGTGATTTCGCTGCAGGGATGGCGTCTCCAGTCCTATCTCAAGAACCCGGTGTTCCTGTGGGCCCACGACTACACCAGGCCTGCCATAGGCCGCACGAGGGAGCTGTGGGCCGAGGGGAACAACCTCGTGGCGCGGGTGCAGTTCGCACCAACAGACTTTGCCCGGGAGGTGGCCGCCCTCTACCGGGACGGCTACCAGCGGGGCGTGTCGGTGGGTTTCAGGCCCATCAAGTACGAGCTGCGGAGGGACGCGGACACGGGCAAGGCGTTGGGTGTGCGGTTCTTGGAACAGGAACTGCTGGAGATAAGCGCGGCTCCCGTTCCGGCCAACCAGGGCGCCCTGAGGAAGGCCTTGAGCCGCTCGCCAAGGATGGAGGCCTATTACGCCAGCCTGGGACTGGAGGAGATGGACCGGGTCCCCTGGGACGACGCCTTGCGGCAGGTAGTGGAGAGCCTACGGTTTGTCGCCCACCCCGCTGCTTAGGCGTCCCGGAAGAGCGACGAGGGACATTGGGAAACGGAAGGACAAAACTTACAAACTCAAGGAGGAGAGATGACCATCAGCGCTCAAGACTTGGACCTAATCAAGAAGGAAGTGGCCGGTGTGCGGGAGTTCTACAACGCCCGCATCGATAGTGAGCTTCCTCCGCTCAAGGAGGAGGTGAGCCGAGTTTCGGCCCAGATTGCCCGCATCCGGGAGATGTGGAAGAACGGAGAGAAGCAGGCGCTCCTGGGCAAGTACGGCGGACAGGACCGGCCCAGGGTGCCCTATGGGAAGTACCAGGGCCTGGACTTGCTGGACCTGGCCTACATGCGGAGTCTGCTCAACGCCCAGATACGCCAACCCCTGGGCCTGAACCCTCGAATGCTGGAGGAGTGGCAGTCGAACCTGAAGGCGGCCATGGACTCCACCACTGCCGGCTCAGGGGATGAACTGGTACCCACCCAGGAAGCCTCGACCCTCTGGATGGACGTGAACCTGGAGACCATGGTGGCTCCGCTGTTCTCCAGGGTGGATATGCCCTCGGACCCCTTCGAGATACCGCTTCAGCTGGGCGACGTGAACTGGTATCCCGGCACCGAGAACCTGGCCGTGACCGCAACGGCGCTGAACACCGCCAAGCAGACGCTGACTTCATACGAGCTGGTGGGCCAGGTGCCCTGGTCCCTGACGTTGGACGAGGACGCGGTGATTGCCATGGCCCAAGAGGTGCGCAGCGGGCTGGTGCGCAACGCCGCGGAGGTAATCGACGACGTGGTCCTCAACGGCGATGCGACGACGGTGAACAACATCAACGCTGACGAAGCCACCATATCAAAGTCCGACGTGGGCAAGGGACACTGGCTCTTGGGATTCGACGGGCTGCTTCATCTGCCGCTGGTGGACAACACCGGCCAGGCCAACGACCATAGCGCCGCCGTGTCCGACGGCATGTTCAACGAAGTGCGGGGCAAGCTCGGCAAGTACGGTGTGCGGCCGTCCGAACTGGCCTACCTCATGGACGTGAACACGTACATCCGGGCCTTGAGCGTGGACAACTTCCGCACACTGGACAAGCTGGGACCCAACGCCACTGTGCTCAGGGGACAGCTTGGCGCGGTTGAAGGGATCCCTGTCATCGTGTCGGAGCAGATGAAGCTCGCGGACACGGACGGACAAGTGACCGACGCAGGAAACGTGACAAACACCGGACGCCTGCTCATCGTTAACCGGTCCCAGTGGAGGGTCGGTTTCAGGCGGGAGCTGGCCATAGAAACGGACAGGGACATCCAAAAGCGGCAGAACATCATGGTTGTGAGCCTGAGGATCGCCTTTGCCGAGCGAACGGGAAGCAGGTCCACGGCAACCCACACAGCTTTGCAGTACAACATAACGGGCGTGGCGTAGACCGCCGCGCCCACCGGGACTCTGCAATCCAAGGAGAAACGCGTGGCCAACCCGTCAAAAGACAGCCCCCTGGCCGAGCAGGTGAAGGACATGCTCACCTCGGACGTCGCTCCTGCGGCCCTGAAGTGCGCCAAGGCTTCCCTGGGGAGCTCCGATGCCAGAGGAGGGGTGTTGGCCTGGCGAAACCCGGAGGCCGGTCCAATCATCGTGGTCCGGTTGGTCATAGACCGAACTGCCGGTTCCAGCGCCGCGTGCACCGTAGACTTCGGGGCCGCTTCCCGAGGGAACCGGTCATCGGACGACCTGATCGACGGACTGGACGTGAACGCCGCAAAGGGTGTGGAAGACAACATCGACCACACAGGGACCAACGGCAAGTCCATGCAGCGGCTGGACGCCAAGGGCGGCAGGACGGACTACATCACCGGCAGTAAGGCGACAGGCGAGGCCACCGGACTTGCCGGCCACGCCTATATCTTCTACGTAGAAGTGTAGCGCAGGTCGCCGCCGCCATCTCCAGGACCTTGAGACCGATTTACCGGCTCCTTCCCTGAAACGGGAAGGAGCCGCGCGGAGGCTGCTATGACCAACGCTTACGCTGACCTGACGACTCTGAAATCGGCGGGCGTCCTGAACATATCAGGCGCCGCCTACGATTCCAGGCTGCTGGACCTTCTGGAGGCGGTGTCCAGGCTCATCGACCACTACTGCAACCGGCGGTTCTATGTTGTGGAGGAGTCCCGATTCTTCGACGGCGACGGAGGGAAGGAGCTAGGAGTCCCCGACCTGATAAACGTAACCTCGCTCAGGACGGACGATGACCGAGACCGAACCTTCGAGGCAATATGGGCTGTTACTGACTATCTGCTCTATCCGCCAAACGCTCGACCAGACAAGCCCTGGGGCCGCCCCTATACCAGGGCGCTGGTGGATGTGGACGCGGGCAGCAAGACTCTCTTCCCCGCGGGACTCCGAACGGTGGAGGTGAACGGCAAGTGGGGATACAGGGAGGTTACGGAAGACACCGGCGCCGCTATAAACCAAGGAGCCGAGCTGTCGGCGGACGCCACCGCCGTTACGGTCACCGCCGCCGCGAACCTATCAGCAGGCCAGACTCTCTCGATAGACAGTGAGCAGCTTTACGTCACTGAAGTATCAGTCAGCGAACTGACTGTCGTCCGGGGTGTGAACGGAACGGCGGCAACGGCTCACTTTGACGTCTCGCCCATCGCTAGGCTGGTATACCCCAACGGGGTCGCCGAGGCCTGCCTTATACAGGCGTCTCGCCTGTGGAAGCGGCGGGACGGAGGCTTCCCAGCAGCGGAACAGCGTCGGACCAGGCTGGGCGGCGTGTCCAAAGCCTTGGACCCGGACGTGGCGCTGCTCCTGGCGGCCTACCGCAAGAACCCGGTGGGAGGTCAGGGATGGTAGCTCCAACGTCGGGGGAACTCAAAGCCATCATCGACGAGATGGCGGCCCAATTGGGGACGGTGGAAGGCCTTCGAGTGTACAATCACCCGCCGGACTGCATCCAGGAGTTTCCGGCGGCGGTGATACGAGACCTCCAGGCCTCCAACCACTCGGCGGCGGCGGAATACCGGGCCACCGACCCTCAATCGGTTTATAACCTGGAGGTGCTGGTCCTGGTTGACTTGTCCGACGATGCCGAAGCCTACGCAGAGCTGGAAAAGTATGTGTCAGCCAACAGTCCCTCTTCCGTAAAGAGCCTGATGCGCAGGGTCATCCTGGAAGGACTGCCTGCGGCCGAGTGCGTCAAGGCCGAGCCGAGGCGCAAGCATAAAATCGGCGGCGCCGAGCTGTGGGGATGCTCTTTCTGGGTGCAGTCCCTGGTCTATTGATCCTCCAACCCGCTCCTTGAAGCGTAAACTGCCAGACCAAGTCTGATATAGTACGCCGGAGATTCACACCTCGTTACGGAAAAGCTGGCGGAGAGACGTCGACGGAAAGGGGAGGTGCGGCTTGATTTTCGTCTTGGCAGTCTTGCGTCCGATACTGGGGTTGGTCCTTGCTGTAGTCGTTATCGTCGGGTTCCTGTGCTTTGTGGTTGTCAGCGGCTTCCGCAGCAATTTCCTGTCCGCCGATTTCTACGCCGAGAACATCTCTGAGAATTCAGTCTACGACCGGATTTATGACGAGGTCCTGCTGGACCCGGAGTTTGAGAAGCAAACAGACTATCTGGTGGCCGGAGTCGAAGTCCCCCATGAAGATGTCGTGGAAGTCACGCGAAGCATCCTTCCCCCAGCGTATCTACAGGAACAAGTAGAGAAAGCCCTCGCGGGCGCCCTCGACTACCTGAATCGGGACTCGGACGAGGCTCTCGTATTCATCGAACTGGATACCCCCATAGACAACATCAAGCCCACCGTCCTCGCCTACATCGACCGGCGCATCGACGAGATTCCCACCAAGGAGGTTGAGGACGTCGAAGAGATGGCGGACGAGTTGGCCGCCCTCTGGAAGGGGCTTGAAGAGGGCGAGCCTCCTCAAACTATCCCCGCGCTTCGGGACCCGTCATCCCTGAACAACAGCATCGCTGACTTTATCTTTGACCGAGCAATCGAGGAACTGGAGTCCGACCCTGGGTTCCCCCAATCAGGCATCGACGGCCTGCTAAAGCAGGAAGACGCCATTAAGAAGTCCCTTGTCGCTGTCGACACGAAGGGTGTGCTCAAAACGGCGGCATCTACAATCGCCACCCCGGTCATCAACAGAGCGCTTTCGGAAACCGTCGACGAGATTCCAACCAAGGAGGTCGACGGCGCCGTCGAGATGGCGGAGGAGCTGGCCTTTTTGTGGACGGAGCTAGCAGAGGGACGGATTCCTGAGACCATCCCGGAACTGCGTGGCCCCACGTCCCTGAGCGACAGCGTCGCTGACCTGATCTTCGACCGAGCTATCGAAGAACTGGAGGCCGAACCCGAGTTCCCGCGCTCAGCCGTCAACGCTCTGCTGGAACAGGAGACCGCCATCAAGCTCCCGTTAGCGGACGGAGACATAAAAGGGGCGCTGAAAACGACGGCGGCCACCATTGCGGGCCCAGTCATAGACGAAGCAATCCAGGAGTTCGTGGAAGAGGAACTTGACGAAGACCGCCGCCTGGACCTGGTGGAGGTCGCCGCTGACGCCGATGACAAGACGCGGGAGGAATTTCTGGACGATCTGGAACCGGCCAGGGACTATATCTCGACGACTCGACTGGGATTGACGCTGACCATAGTCGCCGTGGTTGTGGGATGCTTGCTGCTGGGCGCCTTGCAATATCCTCGCATGGCGTCTCTGTTCCGTATCCCAGGCATCGTCCTGTTCATCAGCGGCGCCATAGCGCTGATTATCTCCATAGTGGTGAAGACAGCGATTGAGAGTTTGTTGAACAACATCGTCATTGATGAACCGGATATACCCACAAGCATCGTCGACATCGTCTCGGATGTGTTCTCGTCCATGTCTTCAGACATGGTATCGGGAACTATTCCGATAGCTGCGACGGCGATGGGAGTGGGCCTGGCATTGTTCGTGGTCTCGTTTTTTATAAGGAAGCTGCCCATCCCCATCTTCAGCCGCTAGCGTCAGCGTAGGGTCAATTTGTTGGGCTGCCGGATTGGGGGGTTCACCACCAGATTTTGCCGGTGGTGTCCTGGTCCATGTCACCGTAGTCCGTGGTCCAGAGCTGAGAGCTAAGGTACTTCCAGCCGCCGTCGGCCAGCAGGCAAACTATGTTCCCCTGCTCCAACCGTTGTGCAGCCTTCATGGCGCCGAATACCACGGCGCCTGAGGATATTCCTGCGAATATCCCCTCACGGCTCAGGAGCTCCTTGGCCATGCGGAATGAGTCGGCGCTGGACACCATGATCCTGGAGTCCAGCATGGATATGTCGAGTATCGGCGGTATGAAACCCTCGTCCAGGTCCCTCAGGGCCTGAATGTAGTCCCCCGGCTCCGGCGCCACTGCGACAATCTTGACGTCGGGGTTATGCTCCCGCAGGCGGCGGCCAGTCCCCATGAGGGTGCCTCCGGTGCCTAGGCCGGCCACGAACATGTCCACGTCCGGGAGGTCGCGGGCTATCTCCGCACCCGTGGTCTCGTAGTGGGCGCCCGGATTGGCCTCGTTGCCGTATTGGTACAGCATGACGTACTCGTCGCCCTGCTTCTCGATTATCTCCTTGGCCACCTCTATGGAGCCGTTGGTTCCTCGAGTCCCGTCGGAGTATATGATTTCGGCGCCGAAGGCCCAGAGCAGTTCGGAGCGTTCATGGCTCACGTTCTCTGGCATGACTACGGTGACCTTGTATCCCTTGAGGCTGGCCACGAAGGCCAGGGAGATCCCGGTGTTGCCGCTGGTGGGCTCCAGTATCCTCTTCTCAGGAGTGAGGAGGCCCTCTCGCTCGGCCCTGTCGATCATGTACTTGGCGATCCGGTCCTTCAAGCTGCCGGTGGGGTTCTGTCCCTCCAGTTTGGCAAAGACCCTCACTCCGGGTTTGAGCTCCATGTTGTTGAGCTCCACCAGGGGTGTGTTGCCGATGAGGTCGAGGACCGTACTTGCGTTGACGACTTTATGCGTTGCAGCCATTGGCAGCTAGTCTGGGCTAGCGTCGCCGCCCGTCCCGTTTACTTCGGGGTGGGGGGCCACGCCGCAGAACACTTCGTAGTCGATGAGCTCCGTCACTGTGGGGTTGTCGCCGCACAACGGGCAGTTGGCGTTCCGTTTGATTTTAACTTCCCTGAAGTCCATGCTCAGGGCGTCGATCAGCAGCAGCCTGGAAGTGAGACTCTCACCGATTCCCATTATCAGCTTGAGTGTTTCCACAGCCTGAATGCTCCCCACCAGACCGGTCAGAGCGCCGAGAACGCCGGCCTCCGCACAGTTGGGCACCATGCCCGGAGGCGGAGGAGAGGGGAACAAGCAACGGTAACAGCCAGCGCCAGGTTGGTACACGGTGGCCTGGCCGTCGAATATAAGGATGCTTCCGTCGATTAGGGGTTTTTCGGCGAGGTAGCAGGCGTCGTTGATAAGATACCGGGCCGGGAAGTTGTCGGCGCCGCTAACGACCATGTCGTACTGGGAGATGATTTCCATGGCGTTTTCGGAGGTGAGCCAAGCGTCGTGAATGACTACGTTGGTGTCTGGGTTGTAGGCGTTGATGGTCTCCTTCGCCGAGAGGGTCTTGGGGCGTCCCACATCGTTGTTCTGGTGGAGTATCTGGCGTTGGAGGTTCGACACGTCCACCGTGTCGAAGTCCACGATGCCCAACGTCCCCACGCCCGCCAGGGAAAGATAGACCGCCACTGGAGAGCCGAGGCCTCCGGCGCCTACGATCAACACCTTGGACGCCAGCAGCTTTCGCTGTCCAGCGCTTCCCACCGGCGCCATGATGATGTGCCTGCTGTACCGTTGTATCTGGTCAGGCGTCAGTGTAACGGGCTGCTGGGTCATGGCCCACTCTCTTTCCGGCTCCGGCAATTAAGCTGCGCCTTCCTATCCCATACGTCGCAGGGAAATCCTGGGCGCAGAGGGTCTTGACTAATAATAACGCAGCTTCTGGCGGCTTTCAAATGATGCCGAGTCTCCAGGATGCTCCGTCTACCGAAACAGAGTGTCTGTTCGCGACTGCTTGTACATGGTCAGGGGGTTGCCAGTGGACATCCCCTATGCGGTCAGTTGCCCGCGACGGGATGCCTGGGCCGTTCCCATGCGGGCGCGCGAATGGTATCATAGCAGGGACCAGCCGCCCACCCTGCAAAGGAGTCTTTCGTGCCGGACAGGATTTCCCTCAAACTCCAACCTAGATCATCTTTTCGAAAGAAGAACAAGGCCCTGAGAAGGTCCGGGCTAACGCCGGTGCACCTGTACGGGCCAGGGATCGAGCCTAAAAGCCTTCAAATCACCAGCGCCGATCTGATAAAGGCGTTGGCCCAAGCAGGCGCCACCACCCCCGTCTCCATCACCGTCGACGGCGAGTCCGGCGAGCACCTCGCTTTCGCACGAGAGGTGCAGTGGGACCCGGTGAGAGGCGACCTGGTTCACGTTGATTTTCTCCGAACGGTAGCAACAGAGCTGATCTCAGCAGAGGCCCCCGTAGTCCTGGAAGGTGAGTCAGCTGGGGCGAGGGCCTCCTTTGGTTCAGTGGTCCAACTGCTCCGGCAGGTCACCGTGGAGGCCCTGCCTCTGGACATGCCCAGGGAAATCCTGGTGGACGTGGGCGTACTGGACCAACCGGACTCAGTCCTCCGCGCCGGGGACCTGCCCATACCGAGAGGGGTTACACTGCTCACGGACCGGGAAGAGATGGTGGCCCGCGTGGAAGCAGGAAGAACCACATTCGAAGCGGCCGCAGGGCCTCAGGAAGAGGCTCCGCCTGCTGCAGACGCCAGCCCAGAAGAAGAGAGCACTTAGGTGTACCTGGTCTATGTCGGCCAGTCCGGCGTCCCAGGCGACCCCGCAAGTCCTCATCCCCCTTTGCACGTCACCACGGGGCTTATGGTCCACGAGGAGTCTCTCCAAAGCATCAAGGCCCAGTTCGACGTGATTTGCCACGGCTTCTTTGGCGCCATGCTGGGGTCCCCAGGTGCTCCCGACAGCCTGTGCGCGTCGGACCTGGTCCTTGGGAGCGGTCCCTTCGAGTCCTGGCCCTTGGTACGCCGCGAAAGAATGGTCGAAAGCCTCGTGAACATCATGACACGCAGGGAGACTCCGGTGATTGCGGCATACGTGAGCTCGGAGAAGTTCACCGCCGGAGACGTCTGGAGCGAGCCTTGGCACGCCGCTTTTTCCCGGGTCGTCTACAGCCTCGACATGCTCATGGACGAAATCAACGTCGAGCAAGCGCCGCCGACCTTGAATCCCCACGACGCTGCCCCCATAGAGGTCAAAGAGCGGGCCGTCATAGTCGCCGAGTCTTCGATGGCTGCCCGGTCCCGGACTGTAGACGAACTGGTGCGGACATCCCTCGACCTGCCCACCGGCTCGGTGGCGGACAACGTGTTGTACTCCGGACAGTTCTCTCATTGCCACCTGCTGGCCGACTTGTGCGCGTATTTCGTGGGGACCGGAGTCCAGGACACCTCCGACGGAGGGAATACGTTGACAGAACTCCAGGAAGCCCACGTCGTTCAGGTCGTCTATCCGGTAGAATTTTTCTAGCAAAACGCGCCGATGGGGTTAAGGCGATACACCCAGGCCTAACTTGGCAGCAGGGAACCCGGGAACTCTGGATAGCCGGCCAGAAACTCCCGACCGGATTGGGGCCGCCTTCCCTCGAGCTGGAGGGCCTCCAGCGCCAGCGTCCCGTTGCCGGTGACCACTCCCAAGGGTGCATCCCCTTCCAGCGGCATCACTGTCCCCGGTGAACCCTGCACAGCCAAATCCACGGCCCGAGCGGATATGATCTTGAGGGTCTTGCCGCGCCATTGGGTGTACAGGCTCGGCCAGGGAGTGAACGCCCGCAGCTTCCGGTCCAAGTCTACGGCCGCAGCGTTCCATTCCGCCTTTCCGTCCTCTCTCTTGAGCAGCCTTGTGGTCGTGGCTCCGGCTTCCGCCTGGGCAACCGCCTCGATCCGCCCTTCCATCCAATCAGGCAACCGGTCCCTCAGCATCCGGGCACCCAACTCGAACAGGCGGGCGGTAAGGGCCTCGGCGGTGTCACGAGGCCCTATAGGAGCCGCCTCGGCGGAGACTATAGGGCCCGTGTCCATCCCCTGGTCCAGGAGCATCAGCGACACACCGGTCTCGGTGCGGCCGTCAATGATTGCCGTGGCGACGGGCGACGGCCCGCGGTACAGCGGCAGCAACGACGGATGTATGTTGAGGCAGCCGTGCGCGGGTATCGACAAGAACTCGGCGGAGAGGAACTTTCCGTAGGCTGCAACCAGGACAACGTCCGGCGCCAGGGCCGCCATTTCCGCGGCCGCTGCTGGGTCCCGCAGGGATTCCGGCTGGAATACATCAAGTCCCAACTCCATAGCCCGCACCTTCACCGGGCTGGGGGCCGGAGCTTTCGACCGGCCCTTGGGGCGGTCCGGCTGCGTATAGATTGCGACAACCTTGCAGCCCATATCCATCAGGACCTCGAGGCCAGGAACGGCAAAGTCGGGAGTCCCCATGAATACGGCTCGGACGCTGGATATGTCGTTTCTTGAAACGGCGTGGGACGTCATCGTCGAATTCCAGAATGCGGGCTACGTTCCCAATATACCATGTGTGATTGCACTTAGAGGTAGCGCGTTACGAAAAACGGAACATCAGCTTATTTGTACTAAACTAACATTAGAACATATCTCAGAATTATACTATGTTCGACGCCAATTTTGGTCCGGCGGCAGTTTTCAACGATTACCGCCTTGACAGCCCTTTCTATACCGCCCTTATCCTTTTTTACATAACCTCTACAGGCCTTCACATGACCGACATCAAAGCTGTAAATGGATGGAAAGCCGCGCTTGGCGAGTTGCAAGTGCGTGTGGACAGACACGTCTTCGACACATGGCTCAGAGATACCCGGGGCCTCTCCATCGAACGGGGAGTCTTGCTGGTGGGAGTGGCCACTCCCTTCTCTATTGAGTGGCTGGAGAGGCGAATGTACCCCACCATTCGGGAGACTGTGCAGAGGGTCGTGGACGGGGCCCTGGACGTGGAGTTCAGATCCACGCCGGTCCTGGACACCGCCCGGTCTCCACTGGAGCATGCCCGGTCCGGCGCCGCCAACGGCCGCCGACCGGGCCAGTCTTCGTGGTCGGGACTTAACCGACATTACACCTTCCCTCGCTTCGTCGTGGGGTCGTCCAATCGGCTGCCCTACTCCGCGGCGATGACAGTGGCGGAGACCCCGGAGAACGCGTTCCAACCCTTGTTCATACATTCCCCGGCGGGGCTGGGGAAGACCCACTTGTTGCAGGCCATCGGCCATACCTCCATCGAGCGAGGAGACCGCATCCTCTATGTGACCGCAGAGCAGTTCACCAGCGAGTTCATCGCCGCCATACGCTCCAGGTCCACCGACGATTTCCGTGCAAAGTACAGAAGCGTGGACGTGCTTCTGGTGGACGACGTTCAGTTTCTTGCCGGCAAGGAGCAGACGCAGGAGGCCTTCTTCCACACCTTCAACGACCTCTACAACTCCTCAGGCCAGGTGGTGCTTGCGTCGGACAGGCCGCCTAGGGACTTCCTGGACCTGGAAGACAGGCTTCGCTCCCGGTTTGAGTGGGGTCTCACGGCGGACATATGCGTCCCCGACATGGAGACCCGCGCTGCTATCCTTCGTAACAAGGCTAGCGATATGTCCGTCTCTTTAGAGGAGCCCGTACTCCACTACGCAGCCAACTATCCGTATCGCAACGTCAGAGAGCTGGAGGGCTGCCTGAATCGAATCGTCGCGATGGCGAGGCTGTACAACTCTCCCATCACCATGGACCTAGTCGCTCAGGCCATCGCAGACCTGTTGCCCGACTTCACACGCGCCGCCGTCGGTCCTGAAACGATACTAGAACAAGTTGGCCTCCGCTTCTCCGTCGGACGTGAGAACTTGATTGGCACCAGCCGGAAAAAGGGCGTTCTGGAGCCCCGGAGAATAGCCATGTATCTCATGCACGAAGAGCTTGCCATGAGCGACACAGACATAGGAAGGCTCATGGGCGGTCGCAACCACTCTACTGTCATCAGCGCTCTCTCTAAGGTCAATCGTTCACTGCACACAGACTCTGCAATCAAGAACCACATCATAGCCATAAAGGAAGCCCTCATAAGCGGCGCTCCCGACTAATCCCGCCTCTTCAACACAACCAGCCCACCAAACCGCGCCCCTCGGTTCCTTCTAAACCCTGCTAACATGTACAATACTCATGACTTATCCCTTGGCTTTTGAACGAATCAACAAGACTTTCCAACCATAGGCTCACACCTAACAGCCCCAGTTTTGAACATATCCAACGCCCTTATCACTACTATTAAACATCTCACAACACCAGAATGATTGATTTAGCTAAGATAATCGTAATAGGCGGTTCAGGCGGCAACGGATGCGTCAGTTTTCGCCGAGAGAAGTTCGTTTCCAGAGGAGGCCCCGACGGCGGGGATGGGGGTCATGGCGGGAGTGTTTACATCATTGGGGATGACTCGATAAACACTTTGCTTCACTTAAGGTACAACTCTAGGTGGAAGGGTTCCCGGGGAGTCCACGGTAGAGGCCAGAACAGACGAGGAGCTAACGGGGAAGATGTGAAGATAAGGGCTCCAATCGGCACGGTGATTTGGAAGATGGGAGATGGGGAGAGAGTCGCTATAGGGGAGGTGTCGGAAGGTGAGGAGGAGCTCCTGGTTGCTGGTGGAGGCCGCGGCGGTTCCGGCAACGCTCGATTCGCCACTGCGACGCAGCAAGAGCCTCTTCTGGCTGAGAAGGGAATGGAAGGAGAGCGCGCGGAGCTTTTGTTGGAGTTGAAACTGCTGGCCGATGTGGGGATAGTCGGCAAACCCAACGCCGGAAAGTCTACGCTCATGTCCGTATGTTCGCGGGCGACTCCCAAGGTGGCACCGTATCCATTCACCACGACGGAGCCAGCTCTGGGAGTGGTTGACCTCGGCGTTGGGTATGATCCTTTCGTGATGATGGAGGTCCCAGGGCTGATCCAGGGCGCTCACGAGGGATACGGTCTGGGACATGACTTCCTGAGGCACGCGGAGAGGGCTAGGTTGCTGGTCCACCTAGTGGACGGCAGCGCGGACGACCCCGCTGGGGACATGAAGCAGATAAACCGGGAGTTGAAGGCTTTCGACGATGACCTGGGATCGAAGCCGCAGATTGTCGTGGTCAACAAGGTGGATATTCCGGATGTACAGGAGCTTGGAGACGTCCTTCAGGAGACGTTGACCGCAGCGAGCAAGGGCGGGCCTGCCACGGGCTCCGTGCATTTGGTCTCTGCTGCCACGGGCGAGGGCGTCGACGGCCTGATGCTCAAGGTCGTGGAAACTCTGAGCACACTTCCCAAGAGCGGACTGCGCATCAGCCCGGCGGTCCCTAAGGCGCCCGACGAACCCCCGCCGTTCACCATCACACGACGAGGAGCGGCATACCACGTATCGGCCCCGAAGATCGAGCGGATGCTTCCTATGGCGGATCTACGCGACTGGCGGGTGATGATCCAGGTCTGGAAGCAGTTGAGAGACCTGGGCGTAGCTGACGCCTTGGAAGACATGGGAGTCAAGCCAGGAGATGCGGTTCACATCGGCAGGGCCGAGCTGGAATGGCTTTAGGATGGGAGCAAGCCCGGAGTTCGGGAAGTAGATGCGGCTCGGATTGATGGGCGGCACCTTCGACCCGATCCACTTAGGGCATCTTCTGGCGGCGGAAGAGGCGTTGGCAAGGTGCCAACTGGACGAGGTGTTGTTTGTGCCGGCTGGGAGGCCCTGGATGAAGGACGGAGGAGGCGTCTCCCCCGCCCACCATCGCATGAACATGACGACCCTGGCCGTGGCCTACAATCCCCGCTTCTCGGTCTCCTCCATTGAGGTGGACAGGGAAGGCCCCACGTACACCGTGGACACGCTGGAAGAACTTCGTGACGAGGACTGTTCCAGGGAGATGTTCCTGATCGTGGGAGCGGACTCGGTGGCGCAGATGGACCGCTGGAAGAAACCGGAGCGTATTCAGGAACTTTGCACCGTTATAGCCGTCCCAAGGCCGGGATACGATGCACCCGGCGTCTTGAAGGGAATGGATAAGTCCGCCCGCGTAATATACCTGGACGCCCCGCTTACGGCCATCAGCGCGACGGAAGCGAGAGAAAGGGTGTCCAGGGGACTTGCGGTGGGTGATTGTGTCCCGGAGGCCGTGGAGGAGTATATTCAGCGGTACGGTCTGTATCAGGTTTCGTCCCTCGCCGTGAATTCGAACGCGCCGGAGGAGAGTCATGGCGGCTGAGGCTGAACGTCTGCTTGAATTGGCCGTGCGCCTTGGGGCGCTGACGTACGGGGAGTTCACTCTCTCTTCAGGCAAAGTCAGCCCCTACTACTTCGATGGACGACTTTTGACGCTTGACCCGGAGGGCGCCTTCCTGGTTGGACGAGCTTTCCTACCGGTGGTTAGAGAGGCTGGAGCCGAGGCGGTTGGTGGCCCCACATTAGGCGCTGACCCCATGGCCACGGCCATTGCGTTGACCAGCCACGTGGAAGGTACTCCCATACCGGCTTTCATAGTCAGGAAAGAGACTAAGGGCCACGGCGCGGGCCGGGCCATCGAGGGGCCGTTGCCTGAGGGATGCAAGGTTGCTGTCGTGGACGATACGTGCACGTTGGGAGGCTCTCTGATTAACGCCATAGAGGCCGCTGAGGCCGCCGGTTGCACAGTGGTCAAAGTGGCCACCATACTGGACAGGCAAGAGGGCGGGAGCCACGAGATTCGCCGCCGAGGTTATGACTACTGGACCCTGCTGGAGGCTACGCCCGACGGCAAGGTAAAGCCAGCAGTCTAGCCCCCTCTCCCTCAGGGAGAGGGTTGGGGTGAGGGTTTAGACGTCCAGTTCCTTGACGGAGCGGGCGTGGGTCTGGATGAACGCCTTTCTGGGGGCCACCTCGTCGCCCATGAGGGTGGTGAACACGTTGCTCACCTGGGTAACGTCCTCGATGGTCACCTGCAGCAGGCTGCGAGTCTCCGGGTTCATCGTGGTCTCCCACAGCTGGTCCGGGTTCATCTCACCCAAGCCCTTGTAGCGTTGCAACTGGATGTTCTTCTTGCCGTTGAGCCTCTCCAGGACCTGGTCCTTGCCTGGTTCAGTGTAGGCGTAGGACACGTCCTTCCCAGACTGGACGCGGTAGAGGGGCGGCTGGGCGATGTACAGGAAGCCGCCTTTTATGAGTTCCTCCATGCGCCTGAAGAACAGCGTGAGCATCAAGGTGCGTATGTGAGACCCGTCCACGTCGGCGTCGGTCATTATGATGACCTTATGATAGCGGAGCTTAGTGGAGTTGAACTCCTCGCCTTCTCCGGCGCCCAGGGCGGCGATCACGGAGCGTATCTCCTCGTGGCCGAGTATCTTCTCCGGCTGGTGAAGCACCCGCTCCACGTTAAGAATCTTGCCCTTGATGGGAAGGATGGCCTGGAAGCGGCGGTCCCGGCCCATTTTGGCCGAACCTCCGGCAGATTCACCCTCCACGATGTAGACCTCGGACAGTTCGGGGTTGCGTTCCTGGCAGTCGGCCAGCTTCCCGGGCAGTGATGAGCCGTCCAGCGCGTTTTTGCGGATGACGAGCTCACGGGCCTTCTTGGCCGCGTCCCGCGCTTTCTGGGCCGTGACGCAGTTGTCGATGATCCGCCGGGCGTCGATGGGGTGCTCTTCCAGGTATTGGGAAAGAGTCTCTCCGATGGTCGTCTCGACGATTCCCTTGACCTCGGCGTTGCCTAGCTTGGTCTTGGTCTGTCCTTCGAATTGGGGGTCGGTGAGCTTAACGCTGACAACCGCGGTCAGGCCCTCCCGGACATCTTCTCCCGCCAGGTTTGGCTGGTCGTCTCTGAGCAGCTTCTGCTTGCGGCCGTAGTCGTTGATGACCCTCGTCAGGGCGGTGCGGAAGCCGGTCAGGTGGGTGCCGCCCTCCTCGGTGTTGATGCAGTTGGCGAAGGAGAGGACCGACTCGTTGTAGCCGTCGTTGTACTGTATGGCGGCTTCTACGATGGTGTCATCCACCGTTTTCAGCATGTAGAAGGGGTCGTCCTGGAGGGTCTTACGGGTGCGGTTCATGCTGCGGGCCAGGCTGGCGAGGCCCCCGTCGAAGTAGTAGGTGCGTTCGTTGTCGCCGCCTCGGCTGTGCCAGTCGCTGGTCAGATGGACTTCCAGGCTTTTGTTGAGGTATGCGATCTGGCGGAGGTGGCCGGTGATCATGTTGAAGTCATAGTCGATCTCCGGGAACACCTTGGGGTCGGGCGTGAAGATTACGGTCGTGCCGGTGACGCCGTCCTCGTCTTCATCCTGGGGCGTTTTTTGCAGGTCTCCCTGGGGGTCTCCCTCCTGGTACTCCTGGTAGTAGAGAAAGCCGTCACGGCGCACCTCCACTCTGAGGTGGGACGAAAGGCCGTTGACCACCGAAGCGCCCACGCCGTGAAGGCCTCCAGACACCTTATAGGCGCCGCCACCGAACTTTCCTCCGGCGTGGAGGGTGGTCATGACCGTCTCGATGGCGGTCTTGCCCGTGGTGGGGTGTATGTCCGCCGGAATGCCCCGGCCGTTGTCCGACGCCCTCACCGAGCCGTCTTCCAGAATACGCACGTCAACCCGGTTGCAGTATCCGGCCATGGCCTCGTCTACGCTGTTGTCGACTATCTCATAAATCAGATGGTGCAGGCCCCGCTGGTCGGTGCTTCCGATGTACATCCCTGGTCGCCGTCGGACAGCCTCCAGACCTTCCAGGACCTGAATGTCTTTCGCGGTATATTCTAACGTCATCTACACTCCCCGATCCGAGTCCACCCCACACTTGAGAAATCTAAGAAACAGATACGAAATACGCTTGTTTAATTATACCATTCAGCCCCATTTATTTCCTGTGATTTCAGCGTCGATTAAGCCCCATTTCTTTATGTAAGTTGAGTATTTGTCGTGTAGGCAAGATAATACGTGCTCCGGTTTATCATCCTATGAATTAAGAAGCGGCAGAGGACAAAGAGACGGACATTGGAGACACGGGTTTGGTTTGACCGGATCACGGGAGGCCGTATTTTCTACGGCTGGTTCGTGCTCGGAATCTCCTCCCTCATAATCTTTGTAGCCAATGGAATCTTCTTCCGAGGCTTCAACGTCTTCTTTGTGCCCGTGCAGGAATCTCTGCGTCTCCGGCAAGAGCAGACGGCTTTGGTATTTTCCCTTGCCAGGGCCCAGGGAGAGGTCCTGGGGCCGGTTGCCGCCTGGCTGATAGACAAGTTCGGCGCCAAAGCAGTCATCATTTTGGGACTTGTGATAGCCGGAGTGGGGTATCTGGCCTTCTCCAGGGTCGACAACTACCTGGGTTTCGCCCTCATCTACCTGGGCGTCATAGCCGCCCCCAACGCCATTTCAGTCCAGCACGGCTTGTTCAACATGATCAATATGTGGTTCATAAGGCACCGTGGTCTGGCTCTCGCGATATTCGCAACCATCGCTGCCGTAGGGGCCGCCGCGCTGGTCCCGCTGGTCAATGTCATGATCATCAAGTTCAGCTGGGAGCAGGTGTCGTTGATTATAGGGCTGGGCTACGTGGTCCTCATGGCCCCGCTGGGGCTGTGGCTGCACAGCGCCCCGGAAAACGTCGGTCTCCGCCCCGACGGGGACAGGCCCAGGGCGCATGTTGCGGTGCCCGGCGCGGAGCCCCGCAGTCCGAGCAGGGGCAGCGTGGACTTCACTGTCAACGAGGCCGTCAGGACCTCGGCGTTTTGGATGATAGTCCTTGGCCAGATATTTCGCCGTGCCGGAGCCCTGGGAATTTTGATCAACCTCCAGCCCATCATGTTTACCAAGGGAGTGGGAGAGAGCGCCTTTGGGTTCCTCCTCGTAATTCTGTTCGTTGTCAACATAGTATCCCGCATACCAGTTGGCTGGGTTTCCGACAAGGTGCCAAGGAGCCTCGTCGTGTCGGGATGTCTGGCTCTGGAGGGCCTTGCGACCTTGTTCCTGCTAACCGGGGAGTGGAACGGGTCTGCGTGGGGCATATACCTGTACCTGATATTGGCCGGAATAGGCGACGCTTCCGGTTTCTTGCTGTGGGCCACCGTGGGAGACATCTACGGGCGCACCAGGTTTGCGGCGTTGAGGGGAATGATTACCTTCTCTTCTTCGTGGATGATGATACTGGCCCCCTGGTTCGTGGGCTGGTGGGGAGAACGCCACACCACCTACGACTTTCCGTTGACGCTGGCTGTCATATTCATGGGAGCGGCAGCGGTGTGTTTGCTGTTTGTGCGGCGGCCTGTGAAAAGGGACCCGTTCACCATTTCGTCCAGCGCGTTGGGTTGAGCGCCGTTGCTTCTGACTGCGCGCCGCGGCGCCGGTGTATAATGGGCGGGCGCATACAGAAAGGGGGTCCAAAGTGGCCACACGCTCTTTCCTCGGCAACGTCAACGCTCCCGAGTTCCCGTCAGGCAAGGACTGGCTCAACACAGGCAGGCCCATCAGCATGAAAGACCTGCGGGGGAAAATCGTGATCCTGGACTTCTGGACGTCCTGTTGAGTCAACTGCATGCACGTATTTCCGCAGTTGCGGAAACTGGAGCAGAAATACGCGGCGGAGCTGGTTGTGGTGGGAGTCCACTCGGCCAAGTTCACCTCCGAGCGGGACACGAACAACCTGAGGAAGGCGGTGCTCAGGTTCGAGTTGCAGCACCCGGTTGTGAATGACGGGGACTTCAGCATCTGGCGGGAGTACGGCTGCCGCGCATGGCCCACGCTGATGTTCGTGGACCCCCAGGGCAAGGTCATTGGAAAGCATGAGGGAGAGATCAGCTTCGAGCAGTTCGACGTCGTGCTTGGTCGGATGGTCCAGGAGTTTGACGAGAAGGGGATATTGGACCGGACAGCCCGTTTGGACTTCCAGCTGGAAGTCCAAGAGTCCCCGGGCCTCTCCTTCCCGGGCAAGATACTGGCTGACGAGGCTTCCGGACGCCTGTTTATCGCTGACTCCAACAACAACCGGATCGTGGCTTCTGACCTGGACGGGAATGTGACCCACGTCATCGGAAGCGGCCAACAGGGCTTGGCCGACGGGGACTTTGGCTCCGCGCAGTTCGATCACCCCCAGGGAATGGCCCTGTCGGAAGACGGGCACATCCTCTACGTCGCCGACACCGAGAACCATGCCATACGGAAGGTTGACCTGGAGACCGGGACCGTCGAGACGGTCGCAGGCACTGGCGAGCAGGCGCAGGGGCGTTCCGGGGGCGGACCTGCGCTGCAGACGGCCCTCAGTTCACCCTGGGACGTGGCTGTCCACAATGGGGTCGTGCACATTGCAATGGCGGGAGGCCACCAGCTCTGGGCGCTTCACTTGGAGTCGGGGCAGGTCGGCGTCTACGCAGGCAATGGTCGTGAGGCTCCCATCGACGGTCCTCTGTTGTCGGCCTCGCTAGACCAGCCTACAGGCATCACCTCGGACGGCCAGCGGCTCTACTTTGCCGACAGCGAGGCCAGCGCCGTCAGGTACGCCGACCTGGACCCGTCAGGACGGGTGGGAACCATCGTGGGCGAGGACCTGTTCGTGTGGGGCGACGTGGACGGAATTGGCGAGCAGGTCCGCCTTCAGCACGTCCAGGGCGTCGACTGGCACGACGGAGTCCTGTACATAGCCGACACCTACAACAACAAGATCAAGAAGGTCTACCCGGCCACGAGGAGCGTACTCACGTTCCTTGGAAGCGGCGAACATGGGCACGCGGACGGTCCCGCGTTCGAGGCACGCTTCCACGAGCCTTCGGGCGTCAGCGCCGCGGGAGGGAAACTCTACGTGGCCGACACCAACAACCACGCCATCCGTGTCGCCAGCCTGGAAACGGGCCATGTGGAGACCCTGGAGTTGCGGGGACTGTAGAAGCGGCTCATCATGGCTCGTTGAGCAAGCCATGACCGTTCGGATAAGAGCGGCAGGTTCAGCCTACGCCGGTTCTATAGCAAGGGTTCATGTCGATGTGTGGCGGACGACATATGTCGGCATCGTTTCGGACCGTTATCTGGCCGACCTTTCATACCAGTCTAGCGAAACGTGGTGGGCTGACATTCTGGCGACTCCTCAGACAGCTGCGTGCACCTTTGTTGCCGAGACTGGTGAAGGTGAGGTCGTAGGCTTTGCGCGTGGCGGACTGGAAAGCGGAGGCGACCTGACGTACAAGGGTGAACTCTACACCGTATATCTGTTCAAAGACCATCAGCGTAAGGGTGTCGGTAAGAGCCTTGTGTCAGCCGTAGCTCGGAGCCTGCTAGCCAGCAAGGTCGACTCTATGTTGGTGTGGGTCTTCGAGGAAAATCGCCCGGCATGCCGATTCTACGAGTCGTTGGGAGGCCAGCAGATTGGTCGGAAGAATGTAGAGATCGGTGGTGCAAACGTCGCGGAAGTGTCGTACGGTTGGACGGACATCTTAGGCTTGGTGACCGATAGCGTAGTGTGATCGCTAGGGACGGTCACGGCACGAATCACCGCCATCCCAACTGCTACAAGCCGAACCGCTTTGCCGCCGCGGCGAACCCCTCCAGAGAGCCTTCCAGAACCTGGTCCTCCAGGCAGTAGGACACCCGGAAATGGCCCGGCTGCCCGAAGCCTCGTCCGGGCACCACCAGCACGTTGTAACGCTGCAATTCATCCACGAAGGCCAGGTCGTCCTCTCCGGGAGCCTTTGGGAACAGGTAGAAAGCTCCCTGGGGTCTGAAGCAGTCGTACCCCAGGGCCGTCAAAGCGCCGTGGATGAAGTCCCGCTTCCGCTGGTAGTCCGACACGTCCACGGTGACCCCTTGCAGCGCCTTCACCACATGCTGCATTAGGGCGGGTGCGTTCACTATGCCCAGGATGCGGTTGCAGAAGGTCAGGCCGTCGGCCAGTTGAGTTTTCCCCTCGTAGGCCGGGTTGACGGCTATGTACCCGATGCGCTCGCCGGGGAGGGCCAGGTCCTTGGCGTGGGAGTGGACCACCATGGAAGCTTCGTAGTGGGGGTAGACGTGGGGGTAGGATAGGCCGTCGTAGATGATGCGGCGGTAGGGCTCGTCGCTAATCAGGAATATCTCCGAGTCGAACTGAGCGCTCTTCACGCGCAGAAGGTCTCCCAGCTCAGAAAGGATGTTGGACCCATACACCGCCCCCGACGGGTTGTTGGGTGAGTTGATTAACACGGCCCTGGTTTTGGGCGTTATGAGGCCCTCCAGCGCCGCCAGGTCCGGCTGAAACGCGGCGTCGGTGGGCACCGTGATGGGTACACCGCCGTGGTTGTCGGTGTAGTAGACGTACTCCACGAAATAAGGGGCGAAGATAATTACCTCGTCCCCGGGATTCAGGATGGTCTTGAGCGCCACGTTGAGGCCGGCGGCGGCGCCCGCCGTCATGACGATTTCGGCGCCGGTCATGTCCACCCCGGCCTCCTCCCGTATCCCTGCCGCCACCGCCTCCCGGGTGTCGGCGTAGCCCGCATTGGGCATGTAGCGGTGCATACCCGGAACCTCGCTGGCGGCGAGGCGTTGGAGCTCTGCCCTGAACTCGGCGGGCGGCTCCACTACGGGGTTGCCCAGAGAGAGGTCGAAGACCTTGTCGTCGCCGTACTGTTGCTTCAGGGCGATGCCCGCCTCGAACATCTTCCTGATCCACCCGCCCTCTTCCACGAACTTCGCCACCTTCTCCGAAAGGGCCATAGGGTACGCCTCCTGAAAGAGCCTGTTCAGCAGACTATAAAACGGCGGCGGCAGGGTGTCCAGCAAAGGGGCGTTGTGCGCGTTGACACGCTTAAGGGTGTATGGTTACATTGGAAATCTGGGGACTGCCGGCGTCATGGCGGCAGCCCCTGTTCCAGCAGCCCCGTTTTCGGGCAGCCGTAAGGTTGTGGCAACGTAGCTCAGGGGCAGAGCGGGCGCTTCATAAGCGCTAGGTCGGTGGTTCGAACCCACCCGTTGCCACCAGCAGTCCCCTCCTCGCCTCTCCGGAGCTTCTCCGGCCACCATCTGCAGTATACGCAGAACGTCCGTCTACCAGATCGTCTAAAAAGCAACGTAGGTTACATTTGTCCAACCAATTTGCAACTTTTAGGAGGATAAGTTACATTTGCTTCTATGCCGGACTATCATTTCTATTTGACTAGCGTCGACAGAAGTCGGGAGCCTAGTGAAGCGCGCAAGGCAAAAAGCAACTCAGGTTACATTTGCTATACCCATTTGCAACTTTTGCCTCAATAAGTTACATTTGGTAGATGTTCTTGGAAAGCGATAACTCTGCGTATGTCCAGCCAACTCCTTAGTGCAAGCCCAATCGGGCGAATGGTAGCGATTGAAAACGGAGTCGAAACCTACGTTCCGAACCCTCTTCCCCGAAGCCTTGACATCAATGGTCCGTTGCTAAAGAGGCTGGACGAGGCGTCTCGTTCGGTGTCGGTGCTGGCCGGAGTGGGCGAAACAATCCCCAATCCTAACCTGCTTATACGTCCCTTCATGCGGCGCGAGGCTGTATTATCTTCCAGCATCGAAGGGACCCAGGCATCAATATCGGACTTATTCATCTATGAAGCGTCGGGGATTCGCAGAAGAGATGTCGTGGAAGTCTCAAACTATACCCGCGCTCTGGACCTGGGTCTGGACCTGTTGAACATGCTGCCGATTTCGCTCAGACTGGTGAACCGTGTGCACGAGAGTCTCTTAACGGGTGTCCAAGGCGATGAAAAAAGACCGGGTGAATTAAGGAACGCCCAAGTTTGGATCGGCCACCAGGGAGCCGACATCAGGGACGCCAGATTTGTTCCCCCGCCGCCGCACATGTTGTCAGAGCTTCTGTTGGACTGGGAGAGGTTCGTAAACGAAGAGTCGGATCTCCCGCCGTTGGTCCAGTGCGCTCTGATGCACTACCAATTTGAAGCCATACATCCTTATTTGGACGGGAACGGCCGCGTGGGGCGCTTGCTTATAATCCTGTTTTTGTGTGCCAAAAGGGTGCTTTCAGAACCCTTGTTGTACCTTAGCGCCTATTTCGAGAAGGACAAGAACCAATATTACGACCAACTGCTCGGCCTTAGCCAAACCGGAGAATGGAATGTCTGGCTTGATTATTTTCTCAAGGGAGTTGCCGAGCAATCGCAGGACGCCCTTGACCGGGTCAGGCGTATACGCCAATTGCAAGACCGCTATAGGCTCGACTTCCAGGACCGACGTGCCTCCGCGAACACTTTGCGGCTGGTAGACCAGTTGTTTGCTTCGCCCTATGTCACTGGACCTTGGGCGGCTAGAGTCCTCAATGTGTCTCAGACGGGAGCTAGAAGAATCATCGACTCTCTAGTATCTTACGGTGTGCTTGAGGAAGTCGAAGGCATGTGGCCAAGGGTTTACGTGGCTAGAGAGCTTCTAGAAGCTATCGAGTAGAGAGCGAATAAGGGCAATAACTGCGCCGGGTGTTGGTGATGATGCCAGCGTTCGCCAAAGAAACAGGTGAGATAGTTGAAGATACTGGTCACAAACGACGATGGATTCAGGGCCCCGGGGCTTTGGGCGGCTGTGGACGCCTTGAAGCTCCACGGCGACGTGTGCGTTGCGGCTCCCGACCGGGACCACAGCGGAGTCGGCGCTTCTCTGACGCTGCGGAGGCCCCTGCGAGTCTTTCAAGTAGATCCCCTGGTGGAAAAGGGGCCCCACGAAATCGACGCGTACTCCATCGAAGGCACTCCTGCCGACTCCGCTGTTCTGGCCCTGGAGCAGCTGGCCGGGCCTGTGGACCTGGTGGTGTCGGGGATAAACCAGGGGTCCAACCTGGGAGAGGACGTGCTTATCTCCGGCACTGTGGGGGCGGCGCTTCAGGGCTACGTCCGGGGATGCCCGTCCATCGCCATATCGGTGGGCGCCCTCCGGGACACCCGCTACGACGTTGCGGCGGCCTTCTTGGATGTGGTGGTCGAGGGCCTGAAGAATGGCGCGAGTCTGCCTCCAACGCTGGTCAACGTGAACCTGCCCAACGAGCCGGTCGAAAACCTGAAAGGTGTCAGGGTGACGAGGCTGGGGCGGCGTAGCTATGGGGAGTCGGTGAAGGAGGACGAGGACATCCGCAGCATGACCTACCGAATCAACCGGGACGTGCCTGTGTTCAAGGAACGGGAGCAGGAAGAAGGCACGGACCTGTGGGCGGTCCTCAACAACATGATTTCGGTGACGCCCATCAACACGGGACTCACCGACGACGCCAACATCCCCCTGCTGGAGGCGGCTCTGGCCGGGTGCGAGGGCAGGCTTCTCAGCGGCTGACGCCGGCGCGTCAGTGGCGCCTTTGCTTGACACCCTTCCGACGGGCGCTATAGCATTTCATTCTGGACCCTGAAGTCGGAACCTCCCGAATTCAGGCGTTACTTGGGGATATAGCTCAACTGGGAGAGCGCGGCGTTCGCAATGCCGAGGTTGGGGGTTCGAGTCCCCCTATCTCCACCAAACTAACCCATTCTCGCCCATTCCCTGCCCGCCTCTTCAGGTCTCAGCAAAGCTCCTATTAGTAGCTGTATTAGGCGTCGGCAACGCCGGAATCGTCTCCTTGAGGCCTCGCTCCCGGTCTCCCGCAATCCCTTGTTGTCTCGCTTCATGTGTGGTAATTTCTGTGGTAAGAGATTAAGGAGGCGGCATAGCGTGAAGCTCTCGGCGACAAGGGTGAAGGCGCTCAGGGACCCCGGCCGCTACTCGGACGGCGACGGCCTCCACCTGTTCATAAGCAAGACGGGCGGCAAGAGCTGGGTGCAGCGGACAACCGTCGACGGCCGACGGCGCGACTTCGGCCTGGGCGGGTATCCGACTGTGTCGCTGGCCCGGGCGAGGAAGCGTGCATCCGACAACCGTGAGGCGATAGGCGACGGCAGGGACCCGGCGGCGGACAAGCGCAAGCCCGCGACCCTCACTTTCAGCGAGGCCGCCCATGCCGTCCACGAAGTCAACAAACCTCGTTGGCGCAACGAAAGCCACGCTAGAGCGTGGATTCAGACCCTCGAACGACATGCTTTCCCCAAGATCGGCGCCAAGCCCATCGACACGATAAGCCGCGCCGACGTGTTGACGGTCCTTGCGCCCATATGGTCGACGCGGCCCGAGACCGCCCGGCGTGTGCGGCAAAGGATGCGCACGATATTCAGGTGGGCCATGGCGAATGAATTGATTGAGGCCAATCCGGCGGGGGAAGCCATAGACGGGGCCTTGCCGTCGATGCCCAAGGTCAAAGCGCATCTCCGGGCGCTTCCCTACCAGGAGGCGGGCTCGGCTCGGCTCTCAAGACCGTGGATACGTCCCGGACGTCGCTTGCCGCCAAGCGTTGTCTGACGTTCCTGGTTTTCACGGCGGCGCGGTCCGGAGAGGCGAGGGGGGCTGTGTGGGGCGAAATCGACCTTGAGAGCGCAACATGGACGATCCCCGCCTCACGCATGAAGGGAGGGATGGAGCACCGGGTTCCCCTGAGCGACCAGGCCCTGGAGGTGTTGAAGCTGGCGCGTCAACTTGAAGACGGCGCCGGGCTCTGCTTCCCGTCCCCGCTGAAACCTGGCCGGACGCTGAGCGACATGACCCTGACGAAGACGCTCCGTTCCACGGGCCTTGCGGACCGGACGACGGTGCACGGGTTCAGAACGTCCTTCAAGACCTGGACCATGGAACGGACGGATGCGCCCTGGGCGGTCGGGGAGTCGGCCCTGGCGCATCAGCTGGGCGGGAGCGTCGAGCAAGCGTATGCGCGTTCCGATCTGCTCGCCCGCCGCCGCACTCTCATGCAACAGTGGGCGGACTACCTCACAGCCTAGTCGCACCATGACGGCCAAGGGATTCCTAGGAGGCGGTGGATGAGCCGCGCTCACTCGTCGCCGTCGGCAGGGACTGTATCCAAGCGGTGATGTCGCTTTCTTTCCACCTGACCGCCATGGAGCCGACCCTGACAGGCGGAGGGAATTTCCCGTCGCCAATCCGTCTGTAGATCGAGGCGCGGCTCAATCCGGTGCGTTCTTCAACCTCTCGACGACGCAGCAGTATGTCGCTCATTCTCATGCTCCTTGATGAATTGAATTCGCATCTGTAAATGGGCCGCCGGCGCTGTGGTTCGGGTCCGGCGCTTGTCCTCCCGGAGGGTCATCTGAGCGCCCTCGCCCGTGAGAATGCGCCGGCCTCCGGGCGTCCGGTCAGCGAACCGGAAGATGGAGCGCATGGCGCCCCAGCAGGGCTCGACGCCCTTGCGCCGCCTGAGCGACTGCTTGGAGTCGACGCCGAGGGCCCTTGCGAGGCCGCCGGCCTCCTTGAGACGCTCAAGGCGCTCGCCGAAGTCCTCCGGCGGGACGCCCTGACTCGGGAGGCGGCGTCCCCTCCTCTTTTTCCCGCCGGTGTTGTGGATGCGCCCGTTGATGCGGGACGAGTCGTTAGGGTTGTCCATGTCTATCCTCCAATCTGAAAAGGTCGTCGAAGTCGTCCGCCCCAAGGACCTTCCGCATCCGACGGCGGATGCGGCCGGAAGGCGTGCGCCTGCCGTTGACCGGCGTTGCCATGCATCCGGGGCTGACCCCTATCTCCCTGGCGAGCCGGTTCCGGGAGCGGTTCGGCGTCGTGACCCGCTCCCCGAGGGCCGTTGTGTTGAGGCGCACAACGGTCCGTCCCCCGCCCCTCCGGGGGCCTTTCCGCTTGTCGGCGCACTGCCTTCACGTCCTCGCAGAGGCTTCGCACGTTGTGCACAACGTGGAGGGGGAAGCGCAGCCGCGTCTTGAGCCCTTCGATGCGGTCGTAGACGCCGGGCGGCTCCCAGCGTGCGTCGGCGAAGACGACGCAGTCCGGCATGCGGTCGGAGGCGCCCCCGCTTGCCATGAGCGCCATGACCAATGACTGGACGCCCCGCCCAGGTTGATGACTGTCAACGCTGGAGGTGCGCTCATTGGCTCTCCTCCTCGCTGCCGTCGCGCGGCGACGGGTCCGTCCCGGGAGAGGGCGGCTCCTCCTCAGCCGGCTTGACCAGGATGGTGAAGAGGCGGCGCAGCCGCTCCTCGGCGCCGGGTCCGGGTTGAAGTCGGTCCCGGCCGCCCTTATGTCTGAGGAACGGCGGTCGGCGGTCTTCGGTTTTCCTCGGTTCCTGCCGTTTTTCAAGTCGCTGCCCTCGTGGCGTTTGCGGGTGTTCGCCCTTGAACGTGACGGTTGGCGTCTTCGGCCGACCGCTCGTTCCGGCTCCGGTTTGGCCGGTTGAAGACAGATTAGAGGATTCAGTGCAATAAGTCAAGCATTATAATCGTATTCTCATAATATATACGGCATATACAGTAAGAATATATATAGATATCGTTAATAAATTACGATTATGATAAATTATCACTACAAAGACTGTGAGAGAGAAAAGAGAGAGAGAGTAAGCCGTCGCGCTGGAGTCTATTATTATATTGTGGGTGACCTTCATCCGGGTGCGTGGCGACTCTGTCAGGACATGGCTCAGGGAGTCGCGGGCTGGGGGAGGACTTCCATGTCGGCGGACCGCGGGGCCAAGGCAGCAGCCGGTCGGCTCCGCATGATCGTCGATCGCTTCTTTGACGGCCTCGTCTGCATCTCTACGTTCCGCCTTCGAGGCGCCGGCGGCCTGGCGACGCGGCCCGAGATTCACGGGACCAACCACAAAGACTGTGAGAGAGATAAAGAGAGAGAGAGAAAGCCGTCGCGCTGGAGTCTATTATTAGAGAGTGGGTGACCTTCATCCGGGTGCGTGGCGACTCTGTCAGGACATGGCGCAGGGAGTCGCGGGCTGGGGGAGGACCTCCATGTCGGCGGACCGCGGGGCCAAGGCAGCAGAAGGCAGCAGCCGGTCGGCTCCGCATGATCGTCGATCGCTTCTTTGACGGCCTCGTCTGCATCTCTACGCTCCGCCTTCGCTTCGACCCCAAGCAGAAGCGCCACGCCCTGTGGGACCGGGCGCACCGCTCCCACACCTTCAACCACGCTAAGTTCCCGGGCGCTGTCATAAGCGGTCGAACGTGGAAACCGCCTTCTCCATGACCAAGGCGAAGTTCGGCGGGGCCGTCTGACCCAAGGCTGGTGCAGACCGGCCTCAACTCGGAGGAGCATGTCGCCGATGGCTGAGATAGGGCCGACAACTTCACGACGGATGAGGGCGGGGGGCAGCTACGCCAGCCAGTGGAACCGCTTCGTGGCATGGTCTCAGGAGTCGGGGAAGCGTTCGCTGCCCGCCTCTCCACAGGATGCGGCGGCCTACCTCGAAGACAGGTCGGGGACGGGCGCCAGGCCTTAGACCCTGCGGGCGGCGGCGGCGGCGATAGCGCGCAATCACAAGGACGCGGGGTTCGACGCGCCCGTCCACCACGGCGTCGCCAGGACCGTGCTGGGCGAGCTGACGCGGGACGACGCCTCCAGGAGAGCTTCTTCGTCCGCCACGCCTACTTCCTGGGCGCCAACGACCCCTACAAGTCGCTGAAGACCACCCTCAAGGCCGAAATCGACGAAGACGCCTGGGCCACTCTGAACAGAGCTGTCTCCCGCCCCTTCCCCAAGCCCGAGTCGGGCCGCATATCGGTCAAGATCATCAACCACCTGGGCGACGAGGCAATGAAGGTGTTCCGGGTGGGGTGATGGGGGGATTAGCCGGCATTTACGCCGGCACGTTTAGGATAGACGAATGCCCGTTGAGGAAATAGTAATCTGGTTAAACTCTCCCGAAGGTATCGCACTTGCAAGTACCTGCGGTATCTTGGGAGGCCTAGGAGTGATTTTCCCCTTGTTTCGCTCCATCAATATCACCAAGCCGCTGAGCGCGACATAAACGGCGATGGTGAACATGTAAGGAGCGACGTCATAGGTTGCCCACAGCGACGCATCTTACGTCAGCGGAACCCACGTGACAACGACGCTGACGATCAGCAGCACGAACAACGCGGCGGCGACAAGGCCAAGCCGGAGGGCCAATTGTCTTGTCATCTCGTGCTCAGCGCGCTCCTTGCGATACGCTTCCGTCACTTTCTCGTATGCGTCTCTGCTGCCGGACGCCGCTTGCCTGGCCTCGTCCCGTTCTCGCTCCAACTCGGATGCGGTCCGTTCGCTCTCGTCGAGATTGGCTATTGTGCGTTCCAGCAACTCCGGCCCGTGCATACGCACGTATACCCGGCGGCCCTCCCTGAGAACCTCGATCTCTCCCTTCCTGATCTTCCGGTCCAGGGTCGAGAGAGACATCTCCAGTTCTTGCGCCGCCTCCGCTTTCGTGACCCAGCGGCCAGGCTCATCCATCGCTTTTCCCTCGCTATCGGCTGACACGTCAGCGGCTGTGCTGGGCATGACAAATTGTCGCCGGACCCGCTGTTTATTTTAGCGCAGATTCCCAATTGCCGGCATGTGCAAACTTTGACCGGTCAGGCGACGCGTCAGCCCGTTTCGCAGATGAAACAAGGTGATTCGGGTGTCGGCAGACCTTGAAAATCCCGCTGCCGCCCGCAACTTGCAGCCCCCATGCAATCGAATGGGTTGATAGGGCCGACACCCCCCTATCTATTCCCCTCTACAGAACGCATCCGGCGGTACAGTGAGTCCCATCAGTAGGCGCGCAGGTCGGACAGCGCCTGTCGCGGGGCTTCCGGCGCCCGCGTACACGCGGGGACAGACCGCAAAAAGCATCCTGCGGGCCTGGTCGGGCGTCATCAACTCACACATGAGCATGCCTGCATTGCGGCGGCAGCGGGAGGACGCTGGAGAGAGTCCGCCAGAGTTTGGGAAAATAATTTTCAGTCGCAAAAGGGATTACGCGACGGAATCTATTTATAGAGAGTGGGACTGTTTTTCTAAGGGGGGAAGGAAGCCCCCCTTTAGGCGGCTCCGACGGCCCTATCGAGGACAAGTTTGAGAGGGAGGCCGACCTGACGCCGGGTGAAGCGGAGCGCACCAGGGGCGACGAAGGGCTTGGAGACCACAGGCGCAATTGCCTATGGGACTATAGTCCCAATATGCATCGTGAATTGCGCCGCGCCGGTGAACCGGAGGAGCGTCTTGAACAGAAGGGCGCCAGGGCGAGCGCTTACGCCGAGGACCCAACGGCAAGAGGCGAGTTTCCGCCCCAGACACGGCATTGGGCCATAAGGGTGGAGCTGCTGGACTCGGAACGGGACCGGGCATGGATTGCGCAGCAGAGGAACGGTCCCCGCGTACACGCGGGGACAGGCCGCAAAAGCATCCTGCGGGCCTGGGCGGGCGTCATCAACTCACATATGAGCATGCCTGAGGGGAACAATTTTCAGTCGCAAAAGGGATTACGCGACGGAATCTATTTATAGAGAGTGGGACTGTTTTTCTAAAGGGGGGAAGGAAGCCCCCTTTAGGCTGGACAAAATAAAGAACCTTCTCACGGACGACCGCAATCCCCTCAGCAACGGGATGTCCAGGCCGTCACCCGCGCTCTAACCCCCCGGCCCTGAGACAGTGAACTCCAGACGGTTGGAGAGCATCCTGCCGTCGCCGGTGCAGATGGCCCCGGTAGCTCCGCAGTCCGTGGTGACGGGCAGGACGACGGTCACGGCGGCGGCCGACTCAGGCGTCACGGTGATGGTCCACCCGATGTTGCTTCCCTGGGTCATTCGCTTGGCCTTGTCCACCGTGGCACCCGTGACGCTGAAGGCATGGTCCCGCAGGGTCACGTAGCTGAGTCCGAACTCCTCGCTGAAGCGCAGCTCGAAGGTGAACGCCGTCTGGCCGTCGTGGGTCGATGGCTTGCTCTGGAAGCTGGCGGTGAGCGGAGGCCGGGGCACCACCGCCTCAGTCGCCGTGCTGGTCAGCGATTCCTGATTGTTTGCGTCGTCCTCGAAGGACACCCGCACCTGGATGGCTTTCCCCACGTCGCTGTCGGCTGGGGTGTATGTGGAGTTGGTGGCCCCCGAGATGTCCGACCCACCGGCAATCCACTGGTAGCTGTAGGAAACGTTTGTCAGCCCGTCGGAGTCGTCGATGTCCGAGGTTGAGGCCGTCAGCGTTTCGCCCACCTGCGGCGTGCCGCTGATGGCCGGCGCTCCCGTGGCCGGGTTGTTGGGCCTGGCTTCCACCTCGCCGGTGGCCGCGCTGGTCAGCGTCTCATCGTTGCCCGCGTCGTCGGTGAAGGTCACCCGCACCTGGACGGTCTGCCCCTCCTCGCTGGAGGTGAGCGTGTAGGTGGAGCCGGTGGCCCCCGCGATGTCCGACCCTCCGGCAATCCACTGGTAGCGGTAGGAAACGTTGGTCAGCCCGTCGCCGTCCTCTATGCCCGAGGTTGAGGCCGTCAGCGTTTCGCCCACCTGCGGCGTACCGCTGATGGCCGGCGCTCCCGTGACCGGGGTGTTGGACGGCGTCTCGCCGCCCTGCTGCTGCGCCGGTGGGGGCGGGATGTACTCCGCCGTTTCCGGGTCTCCGCCCGGGTCCCCGCCGTTGAAGGCCCAGTCGCCCCGGAAGGAGTAACGGGTAAGCCCCCAGTCGTTGTGGGCCCAGACCCGGTACACGTACTGCTTCTCCCCCTTGTCCTCCGAATCGGTGAAGGACGTGCGGATGTCGCCGTCCGTCTCATCCCGCAAGGTTTCCCAGTCGCCCTGTAGCACCCAGCCGCCGTCCTCCGTCCTCCGGTACTCCCGGCGGTCCACCCGGTAGCCGGTGACCCACGGGTCCAGCGCCACCCGTTGGGGTCCGGCCCCGGCGCGCGCCGTCTTCACGGTGGTCAGCCACGGGTCCCGCGGCGCGTCCCAGGCCAGCCGGCGGCTGCTCTGGGTGTCCAGGGTGAGACGAACGTTGAGCGGTCCTTCCGGCTCGTGGTCGGGGCCGTAGACCAGGCTCGACGTGTACGCCGAGCCGAATGCGCCCTCCTCATCGGGCTCCGGGTCGTTGTCCAGGGCGGTTACGATGTAGACGTGCCCAGCGCCAGGCGTTCGGTACGCCGCCGAACAGTCCTGATACCGGTCGGCGACGCGATTGGTCTGCCCCGTCAGCGTTACCTGCTCCGACCTGTGGCTGCGGTTGTCGGTGTAGCTGTAGCGCTCCACCCTGTAGCCGGTGTCCCGGTCCCCCAAGGGGGGCGTCCAGGTGAGGGTGGCGCATCCCGGCTCCACCGAGACCAGCAGGTTGGTGACCCGCTCCTCCTGGGCGCACTCCCCGGTCCGCGCCGAGGTGGTGGCCGTGGAGCCGAAAACCGCTGATGGATAGCGGTTGCCGTCGTTCCTCGTGTCGCCGTTGCCGCGGGCGCTCAGCCGGAAGTCGTACCGGGTGTTGCAGTCCAGACCGGCCGCCACGCCGAACGCCTGGCGGTGGTCAGTAGTGCTGGGGAGATGGTCGAAGTCGCCGCTGATCCTGGTCCATTCGGTCTCGCCGTCCTTGCGATATTCCAGCTTGTACTCGGCGGCGGTTTCTACGGTGGACCAGTCCAGGGTGATGCTGGTCTGGGTCGGCCAGCTCGCCGCCAGGTGGCGCGGCGCCGGCGCTCCCTTGAGGGTTCTCACCTCGACGTGCTCGGAGTCTGCGGAGGTGCCGAAGGTGGTCGTGAGGCGGATGCGGAAACGGAAGGTCCCGTTCGCCCCCAACTCCCCGACCGGGAGGGAGGTGGCAGAGGCCGGGAGCGTGACGACCGTGTCCCATGTGGGCGCCTCGAAGGCGCCGCGGTTGTTCCGCTGCTGCACCAGCACGTTCGCTATGGTAACGTCCGGGGGCTGGCCGGGGAGCGTCCAGGTCAGGGAGACGAGGTTGTCGTCTCCGACCGTGCCCCGCAGGTCCGTAGCCGCATTGGGCTGAGGCGCAGGCTCCACGAGGACGCTGACCGTGACCGACGCACTCAAGCCGTGCTCGTCCGTCGCGGTCAGTGTCAGGTTGACGGTGTGGGACGTCTCCGCCGCCGGCGCGATCCAGGCGGCGTCCAGGGAGGACGGGGCGGGGGCGAAGGTCCCGCCGCCGTCGCTGGTCCAGGCGTAGGTCAGCGCGTCGCCGTCCGAGTCGCTGGCCGTGCCGTCCAGCGTCACCGTGCCGCCCCCGAAGACCGTGCCGGGATCAGCCGTGGCCGACACCGTCGGGGCCTGGTTGATGGAGACCGTCGCCTCGTTCGTCGTCCCTTCCGTCACCTTCGCCGGCAGGCTGCCGAAGCCCAGCCTCACGCTCTCCCCGCCGTCGACCATGGTGTCCTGGGCCGCGGTGAAGGTGAAGGACTGCCCGGTGTCGCCGCGCTGGAATGTGACGCTGGCGGGGACGCCGGAGTAGTCGCCGCTGGACGCCCCGCCCTGGTTGGTCGTGGTCAGTGGGACGACCACCTCCCGTTGCGGGTCGGCGCTCAGCCGTACCTTGACGGTGACGCTGCCGCCTTCGGGCACAGAGTACGTCCCCAGCTCGAAGCTGACCGTCACAGGCGGGTCTTCATCGTCGTCCACCGTCACGGCCAGGCCGTCGAGGGTGGCGCCGACGTACTCCGATGCGCTGCCGGAGGCTACGGCATGGCCCACCGTCTGGACGTCGTCCGCCGCGTCGGTGTCCTGGGCCACGGTGACTGTCACGGTCTGGGCGGTGTTCCAGGTGGCGCTGGTGAAGGTCAGCGAGGAGGGGCTGACGCTCACGTCGCCCCCGCCGGTGATGTCGACCGTCACGTCGGCGGTGGGCTGGGCCCTGAGCTCCACCGTGTAGTCGGCCGTGCTCCCCTCGTTCACCGTCAGGGTCGTGGGCGTGAGCCTGATACCCGGGCGCTCGTCATCGTCGACCGTCACGTCCAGCCCGTCCACCGCGACCCCGGTGTACTCGTCGGCGCCGCTGCCGGCTACGGCGTGGGTCACCGTCTGGGCGTCGTCCACCGCGTCGATGTCCTGGGCCGCGGTGACCGTCACCGTCTGGGCGGTGTCCCAGGTGGCGTTGGTGAATGTGAGCAAGGCGGGGTTGACGCTCACGTCGCCCCCGCCGGTGATGTTGATGGTCACGTCGGCGGTGGGCTGGACGTCGAGCACCACCGTGTAGTCGGCGGTGTCTCCCTCGGCCACCGTCAGGCTCGTGGGCGTGAGCGTCACGCCGGGGATCTCGTCGTCGGTGACCGTCACGGCCAGCCCGGCGAGGCTGGCCCCGAGGTACTCGTCGTCGCTGCCGCTGGCCACGGCGTGGCCCACGGTCGGGGTGTCGTCCGCCCCGTCGTCGTCCTGGGCGGCGGTGACCGTCACGGTCTTGGCCGTGTCCCAGGTGGCGCTGGTGAAGGTCAGCGAGTTGGGGTTGACCGTCAGGTCGCCTCCGCCGATGATGTCGACCGTCACGTCGGCGGCGGGCTCGCTGCTGAGCTGCACCGTGTAGTCCGCCGTGCCCCCCTCGGCCACGGTCAGCGTCACGGGCGTGAGGATCACCCCGGGCTTCTCCTGCAGGAATATGGTGACCTTTTGTCCGTCGTTCCAGCCTAGGTTCGTGTTGCTCCATGAGTAAGTCTGATAGCCGGCGACGTCGCCCTCTGATGCGTCTTGCGATGCGAACTCCGTGTCAACACTGCCGGTGTGCAGGGTGAACGGCCCCGGGAATGCAGGGGACAGATACAAGACCAGTGGCTGGCCCGAACCGCCGGTGTCGTACCATACCCCTCCTACGGTGTATTCAGTCCCGGCGACGCTCAGTTTGGTCACCGAAAGCGATCCAAAGTGCGGGCTCAGCCCGCTTCCACCCGAGTACCCATGCACCCCGTCGATGGGCACGGAACCCACCTCCATGGTGGCCAGCCCGAGCAGCTTGTGGGTGGCGCCGGAGGCGGCCACGGCGTAGGTGGCGGCGCTGGTCAGGGACTCCGGGAAGCCCTCGCCGTCGGTGAATGTCACCGTGAGGCTGATGGCGTCGCCCACCTCGGCGGATGTGAGCGTGTAGGTCGAGGAGGTCGCGCCCGATATGGCGGCGCCGCCGGCGAGCCACTGGTAGGAGAACGCGCCCAGGCCGCCGGCGTCGGCGATGCCCACGGTGTCCGCCGTCAGTTCCTCCCCATCCTCCAGGAAACCCTGTATGGACGGCGCGCCGGTGGCCGCGCTGTTGGCATTGGCGCCCTTGACCTCGATGATGAGGTTGGCCTCAGTACTGAGTTGCGCCCAGGTGGAGGACGCGCCGGTGTACTGGTGGGCGCGGTCGCCGATTGACCAGCCCGGCGCGCTGCCGGAGTCCTCCTCCAGGGCGGAGGTTACCGCCAACTTGATTGCGTTTGTATTGCCATTCGCTCGCGAGAGGACAACGAAGTAGGTCGTCTCCGCCGCGAGCGGGGGGCACGGGTCCGTCGTGGGCGCATCGAAGTCATGCAGCCCGGAGGCGGTGAAGGTCGCCGGGTCGCTGAGCGTGCACAGCGCACTGCCCGGAAGCCCGCTGCTTTCGGCGTTCAGCGTTGCCGTCAGCTCGGTTCCCACGGTCGACGTACCGCCAATCGTTTGGAACGTAGCGCCGATGGAACTCAGCGTGTAGCCGGCAGTGTTCGAGCCGGTGGTGAATGACTGACCATACCTGGGAAAGCCGGCATCTACGTCTGCGCCTGAGTCCTGAACGGTTTGCCCCGTGTTCCTGACCAAGACGTCGGCTGGGACGACGACGGCGGTGGCCTCGCTGGAGAGCGGCCCTTCCGCAACTCCCCCGTCGTCGGTGAAGCTGACCTCCACCTTGATCTTCTGGTCCCCGTCGTCGTCCGTGAGGATGTGTGTAGAAGCGTCCGTGCCGATGTCGGTCTCGTCGCCGCCGTCGACGCGGACCCACTGGTAGGTGAAGTCCGGTGTCGTTATCCCGTCGTCGTCCGCCATGGCCGACGTGTCCGCGGTTAGCTCCTCGCCCACGCGCGGCGTGCCGGTAATCGTCGGCGCACCGGTGGCCAGGTTGTTGACCCTCGCGACACCGCTGACCACTACCAGGTAGGCCTGCACGGTTTGCGTATAGGAGGTGTACCAACTGCCGTTGGAAAAGTAATGGTAGTCGTCTCCGATTGACCAGCCGGTCGCGCCGCCGGAGTCCTCGTTGGAGCTGGTAGTTACCTTCAAACGGATAGTATCCGTAGTGACCCTCACCCGCTCAATCACGGCAAAGTAAGTCGTGCTCGCCGCCAGCGTGGGACACCGGTCCGTTGCCGGCGCATCGAAGGTATGCACGCCCGAGGCGGAGAAGCTAGCCGGGTCGGTCAGCGTGCACAGCGCATCGCCGGGATCGCCGCCGCTGCCCTCGTTCAGCGTCACCGTCAGGTGGCTACCCGCGGTCGAGATGGCATCGGAACCGATGGTGTCGAAGTCGAAGGCGATGGCGTACAGCGTGTAGCCAGCGCTGTTGGCGCCGGTGGTGAACTCCTGGGCACGCTTGCGGTTATGGGCGGTGAGACGGCGTGCGGTGGCGTCATCAGACCGCCCCGTGTTCTTGATCAGGACGGGGAACGGAACCGGGGCGCCCCTGACCTTGATCCGGTGGGTGGCAATGAGGGGGGATTCGGTCCAGGAGCCCGAGGCGAAAAGATAGCGGCTATCGCTGATGGACCAGCCCGCCGCGCCGCCGGTGTCCTCGTTGGTGCTGTCTGTTCCGGACAAGTTGATAGCGCTCACGGCGCTTACTTGGACCCGATCGACGACAATGAAGTACGTCGTCCTCGCCGCAAGCGTGGGGCATTCCGTGCCCGTCGCGGGGGCATCAAAGGTCTGCATCCCTGAGGCGGTGAAGCTCTCAGGGTCGCTCAGCGTACACAGCACGGCGCCCGGCGCGCCGCCGGTCGCGACATCATTGAGCGTCACCCGCAGATCGGCTCCCGCGGTCGATGTGTCGGAGATGCTAAGGAAGTCGATGCCGACCGAGTCCACGGTGTACCCGGTGCCGTTCTTGCCGGTCGTGCCGGTCGTGAAGGCCTGGGCTAACTTGGGGAAGCCAGCGGTCAGCTGGTAGGCGCCGGTGTTGGCGGTCTGCCCCGTATTCTTGACCAGGATGTCCGCCTCGGGATTCAGGGCGCCCTTGACCTTGATCTGGTGGGACGCATGGGCGTGTGCGATCCAGGAGTCCGAGATGAGCAGATAGCGGCCATTGGTGATGGACCAGCCCGCCGCGGCGCCGGTGTCCTCCTCGTCGCTTTTTGTTCCGTGCAAGTTGATAGTGCTCGCGGCGCTTACTTGGACCCGATCGACGACAATGAAATAGGTCGTTCTCGCCGCAAGCGTGGGGCATTCCGTGCCCGTCGTCGGGGCTTCAAAGGTCTGCACCCCGGAGGCGGTGAAACTCCCCGGGTCGCTCAGCGTACACAGCACGGCGCCCGGCGCGCCGCCGGTCGCGACATCATTGAGCGTCACCCGCAGATCGGCTCCCGCAGTTGATGTGTTGGAGATGGTACGGAAGTTGATGCCGACCGAGTCCACGGTGTACCCGGTGGCGTTCGTGCCGGCCGTGAAGGACTGGGCTTTCTTGTTTAAGGCATCGGTCAACGGGTAGGAGCCATCATTGTTGGCGGTCTGCCCCGTGTTGCTGACCAGGACGGTCGCCGTCTGCGCCTCCGCCGGCGCCGACCAGAGGAGCGCGCCGCCCAGCGCCATCGCCAGCAGGGCAAACCTGGCGGCGCGCAGGACTGGGGCGTGACGCGCTGGGGGAACGGCGCCTGGCCCGGCGTGGGGCCGGAGCGCCCGCAGCATCCACGCCAGGGGTGCCAGTCCGGCAAGCAGCAGTGGGAGCGGCGCAAGACGCCGGGAGGCGGTCATTACTTACCCCCGGCTAGCCAGGCCCCAAAATCGGGGGGGGGGGACATTTGTGCAGGTCGCCGTGCGCGGCAGACCTCAGCGCGACCGGTGCAGCGACGGCAGGGGCCGTCGTTCCGTCCGCCGTCTCAGGTGCATGGACAGGTCTGTCGAGCCCATGTGGATGCCTCCCTTTGCACGGGCGAGGATTTCAGCGGGACCTACTCCGATTTCCGCACGTAGAGTTGCAGCCTGTGATTCCGCCTATCCTGTGATTCTTCTTACGCAGCTACCCATGAAAACCCTAGAGACTCTGCATCGATTTGGTAAGCGCCAAATCACACTTTTGGGACGGCAAAATGTTTGCTCTGAAGGAGAGTGTTTCTGCGATTTTTTGCTCTTGCTGGCATAAACGGAAGTGGCTAGATTGGCAGTCATCTACACACCGCCGTGACCGCCAAACACTGCATGTTGTCACGCGCACACCGGAGAGGAGATGTCTCAGACGCATTGCCGAAGCCGGAGCCTTCAGTCTTGCGAAGCTGGCGTACCGGCCTGCGGGTTGGCCGGAGGGCTACGCCGTGTATGCGCCGCTATTCCTGGTGCAAAGGCCGCGGGTAGGCCGGCGCGAGGTTGTTGCGACAGGTCCGCCGGCGGACAGTTCTCATCTATTGGGGCTCCGGCGTCGCCTCACACCAGGGGTAGGTTGGGTGTTGGAATAGGGGCCTGTACTTTATGAAGGCATCGATGGGCGCAATACAGACGCGGCTTCTTCAGATGCTCTGGCTCGACCCGGACGAGACAGCGCACGCCGCTCACATTACGGTGAGGCTGCGCTGGCTCTTCTCGGCCGGCGCCGTGATCGAGCTCGCCTATCTAGCGGCGTTCACGCAGGCCAAGTACATCCCGTTCATGCTCATGCACGTGCCTCTGGTCGCACTCAACGGCTATGTGCACTACCGTCTACTCTCCCGGCGCAGGGTGACGTGGCGTCACCTGCTACTCCTCAGTGCCATGGACATAGCACTGATCACGGCGAGTGTCGTCGTCGACGGGGGTTTCGACAACTTCCTGTACATTCCCTACTATCCCGCCCTTGCCGCTTTCGCCGCCGTCTTCACCTCCGCTCTGCTGAATCTCGCCTGGACCACGTTCACCGCCTCCATATATGTCGGCGTGAGCCTGACCGTCGGCTCGGGCATGGCCTTCGATGGGATCAACGAGAAGATGCTGTTCTCTAGGGTGCTCGCGATGTTCGGGGTGGTCCTGGTTGTCAACTTCATCACCCGGTTTCAACGGCGCAGGGCGAGAGCGGCGATAGAAAGGGAAGGGGAGCTGCAGCGGGAACGGATCGAGCTCTCCCAGACGATTCACGATACGGCCGCCCAGACCGCCTTCATGATCGGCCTGGGGATAGACGCGGCCAAACAGGTTGCCGGAGATTCGAACGAGGAGCTCGCCGCCAGGCTCGATGCGACCTCACGGCTTTCCAGGACCGCCGTCTGGCAGCTGAGACACCCGATAGACATGGGCCGCATATTCGAAGGCAGTGAGCTGGGCTGGACCCTTGACTCGCACGTTGCGACGTTCAGAACCATAACGTCGGTGTCGGCGGAGCTGACGCAGAAGGGGGTGGAGCCGCCGCTTTCAGTAGAGGTCAGGAGTCTCCTGTTCACCATAGCCCACAACGCCCTCGCCAACGCCTTCCGCCATGCCGGGGCGAGCAAGGTTCTGGTCGAGCTCGACTTCGGACGGGACGAGCTCAGGCTGTCGGTGTCGGACGACGGGGTGGGCCTTCCCGACGACTACGAGGAGCGGGGCCACGGCTTCGCAAACATGCGGGCGTACGCCGGGCGTCTGGGCGGACGCCTTATCGTCGAACCCGCGGGTCTGGCCGGGGGCGCCAGCGTGACCTGCGTGATGCCATTGTCTCGTGGCGGACAACAGGAGGGATAGGTTGTCAACGGAGTCTCATCGCATAAGGGTGCTGCTCGCCGACGACCATGCGGTCACGCGGGAAGGTCTTCAGTCGATTCTGGATCGGTCTGAGGAGTTCGAGGTGGTGGGCCAGGCCAGGGACGGAGTGGAGGCGTGCCGGGAGATCATGGAGTCTCTGCCCGACACACGGGTGCTCATGCTGACCGCCTCGACGGAGGCGAACGCCGTGATAGAGGCGGTGGCCGCCGGCGCGGCCGGCTATCTTCAGAAGGTGGCAGGGATGGACCAGGTCCTGGGCATGATGAAGAGCGCGGCTGCGGGCGAGGGGCGTCTGCCGACCGAGGTGGTGAGGCGGGTCTTCCACAGGATGCGGAGCGAGGCGAAGTCGAAGCAGCAGATCGACCTGACGCAGAGGGAGAAGGAGATACTCGTGTCGTTCTGCCGGGGCATGTCATACGTTGCGATTGCGCAGGCAAGGGAAGTCAAGGTGGTCACCATCCGAAACGCCATCTACACCATTCAGGTGAAGCTGGGCGTCGACTCGAAGCAGGAGGTCGTGGTGTGGGCCGCGCAGAACGGGCTGCTGGATGATTGACGGCATGGGCGGCTTTCGGGGGAGCGGAGCGGGGCCGCTGCTCGCACCACGCCTAGTCCCAGCGGCCCCATCCTCTCCGGCAGGCTGTTGTGTGGCACACTAATGTTTAACAATCTGACCTGGCTTGAACGGACCCAAACCGACCGCCCACGAGTACTTAAGGTTTCCGTGTCGATTGAGTCCGTCAAATGAAGGTTCTTGATTTTGTCCAGTTGGGTGGGGACTCAATAGCAGCGCAGCAAGGTGCCCGCGTGGGCGCCGGGGCCAACGCAGGCCAGAGTTTCGTTCTCGTGGGCGGTCAACATGGTGTCCTCCCTCTGATTTCCCTTGGGCCGAGGGCGCGCAGGCCGCCCCGTCGCTCGCCCAGCCGCCGGTCTAAGTACTTACGGCGTGCCAGCTGCATGACCAGGCGCTTGTTCACCGACGGCATGGCCAGGAAGTCGGATGTGTAGATCTCACCTGACCCCGGTGCCCCGGTTGACGCCGCCCAAGACGTGTGCTACCAATAAGCCCGCCGCTCAGCCGGGTCGTGCCACAGGCGCGGCCTGCGGCATGGAGGCGTAACCATAACGACGCTCAGAAAGCCGCTCTCCCTCGTCCTCAGCATCATGGCCGCCGCCGTGCTGTTCCACTTCGTCTTGAGCCGCTTCTACGAGGACGCCATGGACTCCCTTTCCCTATGGCACGTGCTCAACTGGTTCATGGCCTTTGGCGTCCTCATCGCCCTGGCGGTCACCTACCTCCACAAGCGCGACACCGGCCCGGATGCCGACACCTTCGTCTGCGTCAACGTCGCCTTCTACGCAGCCGCAGCCCTCGCAATCCTCTTCTTCTGGAACTGGGTCGACGACCTCACCGTCGGCGAGGACGGCCAGAGCCAGACCCGCCGCTTATTCTGGGTGATCATCAACACCCTGTTAGTCTTGCTCCTGGGCGCCCTGAGCGCTCACCTCTGGAAGGACAACGCAAGCACGTGACCCAAACACCCCTGAGAATAGCCCTCGCCCTTCCCGCACTCGCCCCGGCTGCTCCAGACATGATCGTGAGGTATCAATGAATCCTTGGCAATTGATCGGCCGGGCCCAAACCCCTGGCGGAGGAGCGGAGCTCGTTTTGTACCAACGTGACTCTGAGTTCTCGCTCAAAGCGGATAACCTGGAACTCATGAACAGCCGGGTTTATGGGTCATCAGAAGAAGCCATGGTCAGACTGGGCTGTCAGAACTTGGCAAAACGGCCGAGGGCCCGCGTTCTGATTGGCGGTCTGGGAATGGGCTACTCGGTGAGAACGGCGCTGGACATCCTTGGCGAGGATGCCCAGGTGGTGGTCGCGGAGCTGGTGCCAGCCGTGGTTGAATGGAACCGGGGAGTGCTTGCCGATTTGGCCGGCCGACCTCTTGACGACCGCCGGACTGAACTCCATGAAGCCGACGTTGTCCAGTTGATAACGGCCGCTAGAGGTGACTACGATGCCATCATGCTTGATGTCGACAATGGCGCGGAGGCGATGGTCCGAAAGGGCAACAACTGGCTTTACAGCCTGCCGGGGCTGACCGCCACCTACGCGGCGTTGCGGCGCGGCGGGGTATTGGCGATATGGTCTGCCGGTTCTCAACCGCCATTCGTCAGACGTTTGCGCCGTGCCGGTTTCGAGGTGGATGAAGTCAAGGTGCGGGCGCGTGGTGGAAGCAGCCGCAAGGGAGGCGCACATCATGTCGTCTGGATTGCCACGCGCGGTTGATGGAGGACAGCGTTGGTCTTGACCCCAAAAACTGATTCAGCCGATGTGTTAGTTTTGCGGGATGATCACACATGTTGAAGGAGGGGCATTCCATGAAGAAGTCCCGCTACACGGCCGAGCAGATCGCCTTTGCCCTCAGGCAGGCCGAAGAGGGCGCCCCGGTTCCGGAGGTCTGCTGGAAGATGGGCATCTCCGAGCAGACCTTCTGCCGGTGGAAGAAGAAGTTCCTAGGGATGGGTGTGGTGGAGGTGAGGAGGTTCAAGGTCCTGGAAGAAGAGAACCGGAAGCTGAAGCAGTTGGTGGCGGACCTGAGTCTGGACAAGCAGATGCTCCAAGATGTGCTGCGAAAAAAGCCCTGAAGCCTGCTCAGATGCGGGACCGTGCTCGGTATCTTCAGGTAGCGTATGGGGCGAGCGAGCGGCGGGCATGCCATGGTCTCACCTTCCGACGCTCCACCTGCAGGTACGAGAGCGTGGTCACTGAGCAGGCTGCCCTGCGGATGAGGATCAGGGACCTGGCGGCGACGCGGGTGAGCTATGGTTACCGACGCATTCATGTGCTGTTGAAACGGGAGGGATGGCAGGTGAACCACAAGCGGGTCTACAGGCTCTACCGCCTGGAGGGGCTCCGCATGAGGCCCAAGAGACCCAGGCGCCACGTATCCAGCCAAAGGAGAGCGATCAGGCCTCTGGCATCGGGGCCCGATGAGCGGTGGGCAACGGATTTTATGAGCGACGATCTGTTCGACGGACCGCGGATCCGTATCTTGACGTTAGTGGATCACTTTACCCGTGAGAGTCTGGCCATCGAGGTGGACGGCAGCCTGGGAGGCCAGCGCGTGGTGGAGGTGTTGACGCGTCTGGCGATAGGGGGCAGGAATCCAAAGACCATATTCGTGGATAACGACCCAGAGTTCACGTCAAGGCGTCTTGACCAATGGGCGTACCTGAACGGCGTGGAGCTGGACTTCAGCCGGCCAGGCAAGCCTACTGACAACGCTATGATCGAGGCCTTCAACGCCAGGCTTCGTGAAGAGTGTCTGAACGAAAGCTGGTTCTTGTCTTTGGAGGATGCTAGGGAGAAAATCGAGGGGTGGAGGCGGTACTACAATGGGGAACGTCCCCATGGCGCTGTGGGCGACCTGGCTCCGGAGGCCTTTGCCCTGGTGGCCTCGGCAGGGGCTCAATGACCCGCGAAACTAACATTGCGGTTGGTACAAAGAATGGGTCAACACTGTTGATGGTCTACGATTATGTCAGTAGTTAACTGTTCAGCGAAAAGGCCGGCATCGGTAGCCCGCGCAGCCGCCGTTCCCAGCAGCGCCGGGTGCGCCGGCAGCGAATGCCTCAGGAGGGAATGCTGGTGCAGGTTGACGGCAGCCACCACCGCTGGCTGGGGGAGAATGGGCCCAGGTTTGCCCTGCTACTGGCTGTGGATGACGCCACCGGTACTGTGCCCACAGCCATGTTCTGCCGGGAGGAGGACACTCCAAGCTACTTCCTGCTCATGGACAGGCTGATCCAGAGGCACGGAATACCCCTCGCCATTTACAGCGACCGGCGCCCGGTCTTCAAATTTACTGGCGACATCGACCGTTACCCGGCAGGCCCGACTCAGTTTGCCCGTGCCATGGAGGAGTTGGGTATCCGGATGATCTTCGCCAGATCACCCCAAGCCAAGGGCAGGGTAGAGCGTGCTGCCGCCACATTCCAGGACCGGCTGGTAACCGAGTTGTGTCTGTCTGGGGCCGCCACCATCACGGAGGCAAACGAGGTCCTGAATAACTTCCTGCCACGATTCAATGAGAAGTTCGGTGTACAGGCCGAGCAGGATTGTCCTGCCTACCGTTCCCTGGAGCAGTCAGTGTCTCTCCATGGAATCCTATGCTTCAAACACCGCCGCAAGGTGTCCCGGGACAACACCGTCAAGTATAACCGGCGCACCTTGCAACTGCTGCCTGACGGGACTCGTCCGACTTACGCCGGGGTGCAGGTTGAGGTCCAGGAGGACCTGGATGGCCGGCTCCTGGTGCAATGCCAGGGGCAGACTATCCCTTCACAGGAGAGGCTCCGCCACGTCCGGGCCTTCTGAGGGAAATTGCCGCCGCCCCTCCGGAAAGCTCCGCGTTGGCCCGCGGCATCAACTGCGCTGGAGACCGGTGCGACTCTCACCTGGAGACATTAGAAACAGGCGAGGTGGACCGGGACTTGAGGCCTCGCAATTCCAGGACCCAACAACACAGAATACCCACCGCTCGCCAGAGGACTCTTTGGGAGAATGTGCAGCAGGCCAAGCTCAGGGGACTCTCCCTCAGGGCGACCGCCCGCGAGCTGGGCATCCACAGAAACACCGTCCGCAAGTACGCCTTGGCCGAAAGCCCGCCACTGAGGAACATCAGAAGTGCAGCAAGGACACCACAGCCTGAGACGGGAGCGCCCGCCTGAACGGACATTTTCGCAGACCAGTTAAGCGGACATTTTCGCTGGACAACAACACAAGACCACATCTGGTCCACTACGTCATATTATCCGGACCACTTCTAGGGGGGCAGGTCACCTGATCTCTCGGATATCAAACCGTCCCAATTTTGCTGGTTGCCAACAGTGACTGCGCTCTGTGAGACGCGTCGGCTATCCAATGTTATAGCTCACTTCTCGTGCACTTACGGCAGGTAAGGCCTTAACGGCGTGCGTCGCCTTGGGACCACGGGATAGGACCTCAACAGGGGTAGCGGAATTAGGATACGGCTTCTTGGCGCTCCCCCAGGGTCTTTCGATTTTCAAGGATTCGCCCCATAATTCTCTTGGAAGCGGGGCTCTATCCCTCGCCACATCTGGACGCTGCATTTGCATGAGCGCCAAATGTGACCGTCAATTTGGGTGGACCAAAGGGCGCTGCTCGGAAGGATGGAGTGTCGGACATAGCCATGCTCAGACTCCTTAGCGTCACCAACTTCGCCACCATAGAACAGCTCGAAATTGAGTTGGCGCCCAGCTTTAGTGTGCTGACCGGGGAGACGGGGGCCGGTAAGTCGGTCATCGTGGATGCGCTGAGCCTGCTACTTGGAGGACGCGCCGATGTTGGCATGGTACGTTCCGGTGCACGCCAGTCCAGGGTAGAGGGCGTCTTCCTGCTTAGCGACGACATCTCTCAGAAAATCAAAGTTGCTCTGAATGAGTACGAAATTGACGTTGGCGAAGAGGAGATAATTCTCGCTCGGGAGGTCAACCCGGATGGGCGCAACACCTGCCGTGTGAACGGGCGAATCGTACCTCTCAGGCTGGTAAGCACATTGGCCCAACACCTGGTGGACATCCATGGCCAAAATCAGCACTTATCCCTTCTCCGCGTACGTGAGCACATGGATATCCTGGACAAGTATGGTGGGCTATGGCAGCTTCGCACCGAGGTGGCAGAGGGGGCCCGCCAGCTAACGGAGGTGCGCCAAGAGCTAGACCGGCTGCGGAAGGATGAAGAAGAGCTTGCTCAACGAGTGGATTTTCTGAAGTATCAGGTAGTAGAGATCAACACAGCGAATCTACGCCCGACTGAAGATGATGACCTGACCCTGGAAAGGGACCGGGTCGCCAACGCAGAGCGAATTATCACACTGTCCGACCACGCCTACAGAGCGTTATACGATAGCTTCGACCGGCACGAATCGGTCATGGACCTTATCGGGCAGGTGTCCAAGGACCTTTCCCAAATGGAGCAATTGGACCCCTCATTGAGCCAGAACCTTGAGTCGGTAGACGCCTTGACGCACCAGGTGGACGAGTTGGCGCGTGCACTCCGAAGCTATCGTGACGGCATCGAATACAGCCCGGACCGTCTTCAGGAGCTTCAGGAGCGTTTGGACTTGATCAACAGTCTTAAAAGGAAGTACGGCAGCACCATCGGAGAAATCCTGGCCTTCGGCGAGAGGGCCTCGCAGGAGCTGGAAAAGCTATATCACAGCGAAGAGCGTGTGGAGGGATTGAAGTCCCGAGAGATGGATCTTCGAAGGCAGGTCGGCAAGCTTGCGGGTCAGCTCTCCGAAGCCCGGCAACACGCAGCCAAGCGCCTGGCTGATGCCATACAGGAAGAGGTCGCTGGGCTGGCCTTGGGACATGCCCAAGTGCTTGTGGATATCCGTCAATCAGACTCGGAAGACGGTGTGCCGGTTGGGACCGCGGATCCGGTCCCGTACGTAACACCTTCTTTAGGTGGGGAGTCTATCAGGCGCCTCGCGTTCAACGGGACAGGTATAGACTCCGTGGAATTCTTGATCTCACTGAACCCGGGCGAACCGCCACGCCCCCTAGCCAGGATCGCCTCGGGGGGAGAAGCCTCCAGGCTGATGCTCGCCATAAAAACCATCCTATCCACGGCTGACCAGATCCCAATACTCGTGTTCGACGAAGTCGATGCGGGTATAGGAGGTCGAGTCGGGAGTGTCCTGGGTCAGAAACTATGGAGTCTGTCCAAGAGCCACCAGGTGCTATGCGTAACTCACCTCCCGCAAATAGCGTGCTATGCAGACCACCACGCTAAGGTTACAAAACTTGCCTCACACGATAGGACCGTGACATCGGTGGAGGTTCTGGACGGCGAGGCCAGGGTGACGGAACTTAGTCAGATGCTGGGCTCCGATAGCGGTGCAACCCGCACCAACGCCTTAGAGATGCTACAACAGGCCAAGAGCTGGAAGGAGAGCAAAAGGGTGCACCCCATCCAGGAAACTCTCACATAGCCGCCACGGACGTAGACTCGAACCTATCGCATGTCTATTGGCGCCATCTGCCGTCGTGCTACTCTAAACCTCAGCGAGAAGGATCCGCGTTCTATACGGTTTTTGACCTTACCCCGAAGTTAGTATCACTGGCTAGGATAGTCCGGCCATAGAGCCAGCAAACTCTTTGGGCGTCCTGCCTTTCAGGGAGCTGTGTGGCCTGACCTCGTTGTAGTCCTGCCGCCAGCTCTCTATGATCTCCCTGGCATGCCTCACGCTCATGAACCAGTTGCTGTTCAAGCATTCGTCGCGTAGCCGGCCGTTGAAGCTCTCAGCAAAGGCGTTCTCCACAGGCTTGCCAGGACGGATAAAGCTCAACTTGACCCCCCTCCGATATGCCCACTCATCCATGGCCTTGCCTGCGAACTCCGGGCCGTTGTCCACAGTGATCACCTCAGGCAGTCCCCTTGTTTCTTCCAGTCTCTCCAAGACTCCCACAACTCTGGCGCCTCCAAGAGAGGCATCCACCTCTATGGCTGGGCGCTCCCGTGAATAGTCATCCACTGTGGCCAATGCCCGTAAGCGCCGACCGGTCACAGTGCGATCGGAGACAAAGTCCATGGACCGCCTCTGGTTAGGACGCACAGGAGATGGAATGGCCTCCCGGGCTCTTGCCGCCCCTTTGCGCCTTCTCTTCCTCCTGAGCGCAAGCCCATCTTCACTGTAGGTGCGCTCTGTACGCTTGTGATTTATCACCAGGCCTTCCCTCTTCAGCATGATGTGCAACCTGGGACTGCCAAAACGCTTCCTCTCCCCTGCCAGCTCACGCATTCTGCACCGCAGGACATCATCATCACCCTGCTTCGGCCTGTACCGGTAGACCGAGGGTGAGACACCGGTAAGCAGACAGGCCCTCCTCTCACTCAGCCCAAGACTCTCTATGGCATATGTCGCTGCCATCTTCCTCACCTTGGGCTTCAGAAGTTTTTTGCCAGCAACTTCCTTAAGAGACCAGTTCAACGCCTGCTGGGCCACAATCTGCTTCAGACGCCGGTTCTCTTCCTCAAGGGACCTTAGCCTCTTCAACTCGCTCAACGTCAGCCCAGCGTACTTGGCCTTCCACTTGTAGAAAGTGGCATCGCTCATACCATGCTTGCAGTACAGCTCCAATGTCTTCGCCCCCGCCTCAGCCTCCTTCAGAACCCCTATGATCTGTTCCCCTGTGGACCTCTTACGAACCATGAGCCCTCCTTCCATCTCCCATTGCACCGGAGGACTCTCCTTGCCTCTGCTACTGTTTTCGGTGGCAAGGTCAAGCACACTATGTGGGCGCTCCCGTCACCCCCTACCCAAACTTTCCAGGTATAGGAGCTGAGCCCGTTCTTTCTCATCATCCCAAATCTGATAGGTCCTTGCCTACAAGAGAGGGAAATGTTCTCTTCAGATTTCGAGTTCGTGTAGTCCGCCATTCCGTCGGGTTGGTTAACGGCCGTTGTCGGAACCGTGTACATTCACTTCTCAGGTAGTTCAAACACATTGGTGTTGACCGGCACGGCGCTGGTTGTGGAAATGCCTGGATGAGTGTTGAACCCTTGTAGTGGGACAACGCCCTAAACCGTGTCGTCATTTTCCGGGCAGAGTCCGCCTCCCGGTCGGTGTCTGTCTATCCGCTTGGCTCTGAATCCATCGGCAGTCTGCAACCCATCTCCGCATCCATGAGGGCAGTTATGTCCGCCTCGTTTTGGGGCTGCATCGCCGCGGCCAAGCCTTCAGGTCCGCCCACTGCCTCAAGAAGGCACTTCATACCCTCGCGGTCTTCCGGACTCACCTCCAACGAGGGAGCAGCAGCCTCCCATTCCCGTTCGTTGAGGCACGTGAGGGTCAAGAAGAAAGCGGTCATGCTTCCAGCCAGCCCCGCCCCTGCGTTTCCGCCCACGCCTGCCAGCATTACCGAGCGGAGGTCCAATAATTCCATTCCTGAGCGGATGCACGTTGAGGTCTCTTCACTCAGGGGGCTGGCGTCGTCTATCAGCCCGGTCAAGAACATGCGGGTGACCGTATCGTCTTCCAGGCAATTGAGGAAATGCGTCTGCTCTTCAGGGGAGGCCAGCTCAGGACTGGCGAAGAATTGCAGCACATCGTCAGTCATGGCCGCTTCCGAGGTGCAGGCGAGTTCAGAATGGGACAGTTCGGCGGCGACCGCTTCCCGGTCATCCAAATTGAGGGGAACCAGCCTTCCGGACCCTGCGGCTCTCTTCGGTGGCTCCACAGTCGGCAGCTCTGCGGCCGTCGATTCAGGCTCCGGTGTTGCCGTCGGTTCGGGCGCCGTGGTCCCAGTTGGCTCCGGTGTCGGCTTGGGCGCCATCGTTGCCGTGGACGTGAACGTTTCCGCCGGCGCCGGCGCCGGAGCGGTGGCGGCGGTGGGCGCCATCGTTGGATCTTCGCCTGAACATGCCAAGAGGGCTGCTATCGCGACTAGGACTGTAACCATCAGGAGTTTCGACATTTGGAGCCTCCTTAAAATTCGCAATTCAGCTGGACCGGTTTTCCGGGAGCAGACGACACTTTCAGCCGTGCTCTATGCATTGGATAGTAGCCTTCGATATCTGACATAGAAATAACGATTAAGGCAATGTATATAACAATACTGTGACAGAATTGACGCAGGTGGATACAATGACACCGGTGCGAGTGAGGAGACCCTTGAACAGACCGGAGCATCCGGCCAGGCCGCGACGAAACGAAATCCCGCTTGCGTCACTGCGGAACAGGAGGTTAGAGCTTGAAGACAGAGGACCGGCCCGGCCTTGAGATGAGGGCATTGCAAGTACGTCTCACCAAGTTGAGTGAGGCCAGCCTCCGCATCAACGAAAACCTGGACTTCGACAGCGTTCTACAGGACGTCGTGGACAGCGCACGCAACATTTCGGACGCACGGTACGGCGGTATGACCGTCCTCAACGACGCGGGGAGGTTTGAGCAGTTTGTCACCTCCGGCCTGACGGACGAGGAGCGCCGGACTCTGGCTGAACTGCCCGAGAGCGTCCCTCTATTCGAGCACCTGAACGGAGTGAACGAACCACTCAGGATCGACAATCTCCCCGGGTATCTGAGGTCCCTTCAACTGTCCGACTGGCGTCCGCCTGTCGCGGTTGCCTCATTTCTCGTGGCGCCGATCCGTAACCGTGGGGTACGGATGGGATCCCTATACCTGACCAAGGGACAAGAGGGCCGGGAGTTCAACCGGGAGGATGAAGAAACGCTGGTCATGTTCGCCTCCCAGGCTGCGCTGGTCATCGCGAACGCGCGCAGATACCGTGACGAGCAGCGAGCGCGGGCTGACCTGGAGGCCCTGATCAACACCTCACCGGTGGGCGTCGTGGTATTCGACGCCAGGACGGGAATCCCCGTGTCTCACAACCGAGAGACCCTGCGAATTGTCGAGAGTCTTCTCGACCCCGACCTCCCTCCTGAGCAGATCATGGAGATTCTAAGCCTGCGGCGGATGGACGGGCGAGAGGTCTCTCTGGAAGAGTCTCCCCTGGCGGAACGGCTCAGCGCCGGTCGAACGATCCGAGCAGAGGAGATCGTCATCCAGGCGCCCGACGGAAGGTCGGTGACCACGTTGGTCAACGCCACGCCCATCTATTCCGAGGACGGCAGCGAAATGGAGTCAGTGGTCGTTGCCCTGCAGGACATGACTCCCCTGGAGGAATTGGAAAGGCTGCGGGCGGAATTCCTGGGGATGGTGAGCCACGAGCTTCGCGCCCCGTTGACCTCGGTAAAGGGATGCGCTGCCACCCTGCTCGACGATTCAGCGAACCTGAACGCAGCGGAAATGCGCCAGTTTCACCGGATAATCGACGACCAGGCCGACCGAATGCGCCGGATGATCTCCGACCTGCTGGACGTGGCCCACATTGAGACGGGGACTCTCTCCGTCAGTCCTGAACCGTGCAGCGCCGCTGTCCTGATGGACCAGGCCAAGACCTCTTTTGTCAGTGGAGGGGGCGGGAACGAGTTGGAAATAGACTTGCTGCCGGACCTTCCCGCCGTCATGGCCGACAGGCAGCGAACCGCCCAGGTTCTCAGCAACCTGCTGTCCAACGCGGCCAAGTACTCAAGTGAATTCTCCACCATCCGGCTGAGGGCCGAGCGGCAGGGCCTGTATGTCGGATTCTCGGTCACAGACGATGGAAGGGGAGTTTCCTCAGAACGACTGCCGTACCTTTTCCGTAAGTACGTCAGAATCGAAGGAGACAGCGCCGGACGGCAGATCGAAGGGTCGGGCTTGGGTCTGGCCATCTGCAGGGGCATCGTCGAAGCCCACGGGGGACGCATATGGGCGGACAGCGAAGGGCAGGGCCTTGGGACGCGATTCACTTTCACGCTGCCCGTGGCCGAACAGACCGAATCCGGCCAAGCTGTCGGCCCGCACCGGATCTCGGGCCGTCGGGGCCAGGAAGTGGACGATCATGCCCGCATCCTGGTGGTTGACGACGATCCCCAGACCCTAAGACACGTTCGGGACGTCCTCTCCAGGGCAGGCTACGCCCCTGTAGTCACCGCCGACCCCAACGAGGCTGTCCGGCTTGTGGAATCGGACAGACCGCAACTTGTGCTGCTGGACCTCGTGTTTCCGGATATCGACGGCATTGAACTGATGCAGGACATTCTAGACATTGCGGAAGTGCCGGTTATCTTTCTTACGGCTTATGGCAGGGACCAGAATATAGAACGGGCCTTCGACATGGGCGCCGCCGATTACATGGTAAAGCCCTTCTCACCCACTGAGCTGACCGCAAGAATCAAGGCGGCGCTGCGGAAGCACGCCGGATTGGGTCACGACGAGCCTACGGAACCCTTCATCCTGGGCGGTTTGACCATCGACCATTTCCACCGACGGGTCAATGTAGATGGCCGACAGGTTCATCTCACCCCCATCGAGTACGACCTGCTACGAGTCCTTTCCGTAAATTCGGGAAGGGCGCTTAGCCACGACCAGTTGCTGCGAAGGGTCTGGCGCATAACAACCGCCGGCGACCCCCAGGTGGTTCGCACACACCTGCGCAGGCTCAGGCGCAAACTGAGGGACGACGCCGACAACCCAAAATACATCTTCACCGAGCCGGGGGTCGGCTACAGGATGCCGGAAGGGTGATCTACTGTGAATGTCCAGCGAAAGTGTCCGCCCGGCGCTGCCAGGCGTATGTCTCGATCAGCTTCTATTTCCCCCTCGCAAATGGGGTCAAGCGGCGTCGCTCGGACTACGGCTGTCTCAGTCAGAAATTCTCGGTGTCCCCATCATGTGGATCGGACTTTTCGCCCACATCGTCGGCACAGTCTTCGGCATTGGCATCACAGAATCGGCGCTCCGGTCGCCTGACGGCTGCCCTGTGGCTCTGCCTGGGCGAACGCGTCGTAGTGGCATGTCAATGCCTTTCCCCATTGTAGTGTCTTCGCCAGGATTCCACCTTCTCGGCAGTGTCCTCTAGGGACAGGAACCAGTTCTCGTTCAGGCGCTCCTGACGGAAGCGTCCGTTGAACGCCTCTATGAAGGCGTTGTCCGTGGGCTTCCCCGGCCGGCTGAAGTCCAGCTGCCACCCCGTTCAGGCAGGCCCACTGGTCCAGGCGCATGGAGCTGAACTCCGGGCCATTGTCCACCCGAATGGTCCCGGGGAGCCGGCGTCGCTGCATCAGCCCCTGCAGGACCTCCACGACTCCTTCTCCTTTGACGCTCGCCGCCACTTTAATCGCCAGACTCTCACGCGTAAAGTTATCCACTGTCGTTAAGAGCCGGATCCTCCGCCCGTCGAAGAGTTCATGGAGTGCGGTCCTAGTAGCCGCACGCGACGGCCCTGGCTCTCTTGATTCCTAGCGTTGATCTTGCCGACGGGGCAGTGGCTCGATGAAGTCCCGTTCACTGCTAGAGCCCATCCCTGGCCGGAGGATATAAGTAGAGGTGTCGGAAAGGCGGGCTTTGCTGCCCTGAGGCCTGTAACGGCAAAACACAAGAACTATACTTTCGTGTACAGAATGATGCTCCTATAGATGTCAAGACGGTTAGACGGCTAGGTTCCGGCGTCCCATGCCTCTCAGGATAGAGTACACCTGACGAGCGACATATCGTTTGAAGCAACGGATGACGTCAGGCTTTGTCATCTCTTCGCCCGTACGACGGCTCATATACTCCTTCGTTGGCTCATGATAGCGTAGGCGCACGAGGACAATGCGATAGAGGGCAGCATTGGCCTGGCGGTCGCCCCCTCGATTGAGACGGTGGCGGTTGGTCCTGCCGGAGGAGGCAGGGACCGGATTCACACCGCACAGGGCGGCGAATGCAGCTTCAGACCTCAGTCGTTCTGGATTGCCTCCTGCGGTGACCAAGAGGGTGGCTGCCGTGTCGGGTCCGATACCAATTCCACCAATGCTGGAGCCGTCTCTGCGGTGAGGCGCAACAGCTCGTCATTTACGCCTTCAATCTCAGAGGTGAGTTGGCCATGACGACGGGCCAGTACCCACAGGGAGTACTTTGCTGCCCTTTCTGGTGTCGCTAGATGACCGGGACGGAAGCTGGTACAGCGAGCTACAAGCCGGGGACATCGAGACCGACCAACTGGCGCCTCAGCTCGGAAGGTGCGGTGACTATAAGAGCCTTCATCTGATTCACAGCCTGTGTGCGGGCTTTGATGGCCGAGTCCTTGATGATCTTGAGCATCCGGATCATCTCCACCCTGTCCAGGCCTGACTTGGGGTAGTCCCTGGCAACTCCGGCGAGGACGGACCGTGCTGCCATCTCGACATCTACAGGGTCGCTCTTACCCAGTCGACGGCGTGTAGACCTGTCGGGACGGTTCACCTCAATGATGGTGCGGCCACGCCCAGTAAGGTATCTTGCCAGTCCGGCTCCGTAGGAGCCCGTACCTTCGATACCGAAGGCAACGACCTCGCCCAGCCCAGACGCCCAAGAGTGGAGGCTTTCGTAACCCCTAGGCGAGGTGGGCAACCGGCGCTGACCCAGCCAGGCGCCAAGCCAGTCTATTGCCACTGCAATGTGTTCGTCTCTGTGTGTGTCGACTCCGACAATGACCTTGGTAGCGTCTAAGGGGTTGGTGTCTGTCACATCTGTCCTCCTCATGCTCAGCGGGGATTAGCTCCAGCCGGTCGGGAGAGGGGACAGGACTGCGAGAGGACCTATGGCCAGGCTCCTATGAGGTCATAGCTCAACCGGTCGGTGGGCTTGGTGGGCCTCCTCGAGAACGAGTCGACAGATCACTTTGAGGGCATTGCGCCGGTCCCACTTAGGGCCAGGCCCGAGCCGAGGAGGCCCGGGTGAGATTATCGCAGTCCCACTTTTGCTGGTGCCAACACACCTTTTACACCTGGCCGCTTGCTCCTATCAAGTGAGAGAGGCGCCCGGCTGCGGACACTGGTTTGACGGCGAGGCCACACAAAGAATCTATCCGGGGCTTTTGTGTCGGCCTTTGGAGGCCCGTCCGGCGCAGGCAGCTGAGAATATTGTAGAATGCGATGGATACATGGATGTAAGGAGATTAGGATGCCAAGAGCAACTTTATCCTTGGGAGGCGCCGCAGGACAGGCGGAAGTCAATGGCCAGTGGAAATTCGCCCGGGGGTACGTGCCAGGGCAACCCAACGAAGGTCTGTTGGAACAGGCTGAAGGCAGCCCGGCCCGGCTGGTGGACTACGATGATTCTGGGTGGGAGGTATGCACCGACCTGGGACAGCGGATGTCCCACGGGTTCAGTTTCATGTGGTACCGCATCAACGTCACCCTGCCCGAAACGGTGGAAGGGCACCCGGTCAATGGAGTGCGAGTTCAGTTTGAGACCTGCATCGATGACTATGGGGAGATTTGGGTGGACGGCGAATGCAACCGGGACCGGGGAGTCATCCAGGGTTTCAACGTGCCCCAAAGGGTCCTGGTCACTGACAATGCTGTCCCCGGCCGACAGCACACCATCGCTCTATTGGCGGTCAACGGCCCCTTGGGCTCCCCCGGAGGCACCGTTTTTGTGCGTTACGCCACCCTGGCTTTCGAGTGGACCGGAGCATAACGGCAGCGGTCCAAACCAAACGTTTTTAACCGCCAAGCCCTGGCTTGGCACATGCTTACAAGAGACCGCGATGCCCTAGTCGGAGAGTAGACCTGTGTCCTACTCTCCCTAGGGCTCGCGCCCCTCACCACCACGGGCTCCCGCCGCATCACTTTCTGAAGGAAATCGTACTAGCTCACTTGCTTGCCCCTCCGGTGGCAGCCTGGTCCAGCTTCTACAACGCCGCCCGGCCCCATGGCGCTTTGGGCTACCTGGCTCCGGAGGCCTTTGCCCTGGAGGCCTCGGCAGGGGCTCAATGACCCCCGAAACTAACATTGCGGTTGGTACAAAAAATGGGGCAAGGTTGTTGATGGTCTACGATAGGGGCAATAATAGTTAGGGAACCTCTGAGCAATGGGCTTAGGGAACCTCTGAGCAATGGGCCTAACTCTGTGGTTGCATTGTTGGAGAGGGGATTTCGAAGATTTACAGCCCTCCCGTGGCGCTGCCATAGGGGCCGACGGCCCTTGAACTGGCCCTGCCGGGGGGATTCACCCCTCCCAACCTTGATTTTGGACGCAGTGCGCCCCTGATCACGCTGCTGCTCGTTGCTCGCTTATCATCAAGTTGGCCAGCCCCAGCAGCGCCATCAGCCGTTGGGTGTTCTTGGCCAACCCCCGGTAGCGCACCTTGGCGTAGCCAAAGCGCCGCTTGACGTACAGGAAGGGATGCTCCACTTTGGCCCTGACCGACGCCTTGAGCTTCTCCGCCAACTCCTCAGGGCTGCCGGGATCCAGCTTCCGGCGTTGGCCGGGCCTCATCGCCACCCGCCACTCCACCTCCAGGCCCCGATTCTCCGGTCGTTTATGGACCCCCAGATACCCCGCATCCCCCCACACCTGCCTCTCTCCCCCGTGCAGCAGCCGGTGGGCTTCCGTCACGTCGTGCACGTTGGCCGGTGTGGTGGTCACGCTGTGCACCACCCCAGTATCCGCATCCACCCCGATGTGCGCTTTCATTCCGAAATGCCACTGGTTGCCCTTCTTCACCTGGCGCATCTCGGAGTCCCGCTCCCCGGCCCGGTTCTTCGTCGACGACGGCGCCTCGATGATGCTGGCGTCCACTATCGTCCCCTCACGCAGCCGAAGCCCCTGGGACTCCAGATGACCCTTGATCTCCTCGAACACTCCCTTGCCCAACTCGTGCTCCTCCAACAGATGGCGGAAGTTCAGGATCGTAGTCTCGTCGGGCAGCGGTTCCCGCAGCTTCAGGCCCACGAACCTCCGCACCGACTCAGCCTCGTATAGCAGGTCCTCCATGCCAGGGTCGCTCGCATTGTAGAACAGCTGCACGCAGTGAATCCGCAGCATCGCCGACAACCGGTAGGCAGGGCGCCCGCGTCCTCCCTTATGGTAGAAGGGACGGATGCGCTCTTCCAGTCTTGTCCACGGGATCAGCCCGTCCATGCGCTCAAGGAATATCTCCCTGCGGGTCTTTCGCTTTTTGCTCTCGTATTCCACATCCGCGAATGTCGGCTGGTCTATCATCTCTTCACTCCCGCCTTCACCACTCTACTCTCCCACTATTATAATGCCTCAACCCCACGGACTTGTTCAGAGTATCCTTAGAATACGGTCAAGGTCAAAAGTACCGTATTGTACTCCACAGTAGTGAGAATCCCTTAGCAGATAGTCCATCTTATCGACGTCCCATGGACTTGAGATTAATTCCTGCACGAATCCCGCCGGCATTGTAGCTTCACTAACTACCAGACCTGCCACATCCAATTTGCTGATACTATGTTTCCGACATTCCGGGTCTGAATCGATAATCTCGCCGATTGCAGAATTTCGTATGATTTCTGCTCCGTGGCCTTCATGCTTGTCGCCTTCTGGAAATAGCCTAGATTCCCCCGTGTGAGAAAAGGGGGCGTGACCAATGTCGTGGAGCAACCCCGCCAGCCTTGCCAGTAGTACCAATCGGCGTTTCTCTTTCTCTGACTCTTGCGGTGACCATTGTAAAGTGTCCTGCACTAAATCAAGATTATTGCGAATCAAGTTCGCTACGGCGATCCCTGCTAAATGCATTACGCCGATTGCATCCCCAAACCGACTGTGCTCCGCACCAGGATAGACGTAGTGGGTTAGTCCTAGCGGATGGATTCGACGGAGTCGTTGAAATTCAATCGTGTCGATTATTCGGCGTTCATGTTGGTAAACGTCGACGAATCCATGGATAGAGTCCCTGAATTCGGTCACATTACTGGTAGTCATGTCTGAATTAAGCGTAGCATATTCGAGTAGTCCGTTATAACCAGAGCATGTCACAGGTTTTGACTTCTTCAATGATAGACGGTAATAACGCAGTAAACTGCGGTCATGTGTCTATGCGCTTCTGTTGAGCCCTGTCTATACACATCGTCCCTGGTCTAGAGGCAATCGTCACAGACACGACGAGCGGACCCTCAGAGCTACGCCTTAGCTGAGACAGAGATGGAATGCCAACGAAACCACCTATATTTTCATATCAGACGTAACTTCCAGCATCGGTCAGCACGACGATGCAAGTACCAGTTTGTAGTCGTTCGCGGCGAGGTGCCTTCAGCAAACAAGCAATATCGATAGTAGAAAATGGTGGAAGGGGGACTCGAATTTAGCTTGAAAAAGGCGGAATTTAGACATCGCTTCCCACACCTCTTACCACATCATTGATCATATCGTTGGGTTCGAGTCCAACTAAGTGGGCCGACGTGTACTGAAGCTAGCGCCATCTTTGAGATGTGGCTGGGGTCTCTGTAAACCTGCCGGGACCCTCGTCCAAGCGCTATAGTGCGACAGAGTGGAGGAACAAGGACTGTCAAGGAGCAGATGGGCGGACGGAAATTTGTGTTGAGGGGTTTGGTCGACGTGGCCTCAGAATGGACAGCCCGGGCAACTGCGTTCAACCTCCGCACCTTCTGGAGGGCGCGGCGCTCTCGTCCCTTCACTTTCTTGCCCAGAGGCCCACGCCTTATCCTTTTTCCTGAACTATACTAACGTCGGATCAACTACCCTCCCCTATTGATCCACTAACACGTCTAATTCCACACGACGCGGCTGTTCGGCACACCATCCTTGTATATTCAGTCCTCCCTATTTCAACCCTCCCTTTCTTGGCACCGGCTCAGTACAGTAAGCTCAGGCCCCAGCTTTTGCAACTAGTGTTTCACAATTCCAGCCCTGCTCTAACTCATACGGAGCAAGCTGGGGACTACCTGCTATAGCCCGAAGGTCGCACCGCCTCCCGTGAATTATGTGTGATGTGCTCCAGCAGGAAGGCCAAGTCCCGATAGGCCCCCAGGTTCCCCAAGCTCCCTTCCAACGATCGGACCTGCTCCAGCAGAGAGAGCAACTCCTGGTGCACAGATAGGCTGGAGGAATCGACGAAGGGAAGGCTGCTGTACCGATCTCCCGACAGAGCAATCAACGCCCCTAGCCGCAGCAGGGAGTCGTCGACTGCCGCAAACTCGATGTTGTCCTGAACGGTGATGCTGGCGTGTTGACGGTTAGACTCCCCAGTGGAGGGCGTCACCCAACGCAACTCCACGTCGCCGAGGTTTAGGGGTCCGGCGAACCACGGGTCCTTCAGTTCCAACTCGTAAAAGACCGTAGTGGCCGCTCCCGCAGGTATTTCTGCAAACTCCCTCCGGGCCTGTGTGAAGGACTCATCAGAGGTGACGCGGTTCTCGTAACCCACAATGCGCCACGTCTCGACCACGTCGGGGTCCCAGGTCACCTGGGCACGGGTCTGGTCGGCGAAGGGTATGGACAGGGCCAGCCAGTTCTCCCGGCTGAAGGTGGCCCTTGCCTGACCAACGTCCGTAAGGTAGCGATACCAACCGTTGCCATGCTGAGCCAATTGCTCTAGGAGATAATCGTTGAAGTTCTCGATGCCCACTCCGATGGTGATGAGGCGCAACGGGTTGCTGCTGTCATAGTCACCGGCGCTCTCCAGGATGGCGAAAGGATCGGTGGCGTCCACGTTGGCGACGCCGTCTGACATCAGTATGATGTAGTTGTAGGCGTTGGGGTTTTCACGCCGGGCCCAGTCAGCCAACTGCACGCCCCTATCGAGTCCGGCCTGCACGTTAGTGGTGTGGGTTGGTTGGAGACGTCCGATAGAACGTGCCACGTCAGGGTTGTCTGGGCGCCGATGCTCAACGGTGTACTCCCTAAGAACGTCATTGCTGAAGTGGACTACGGCGATGCGGTCATGGTCTCTGAGGCTGAGCCTGATGCTCTCCGCAGCCTCCCTGGCAATGTCTACGCGGTTTCCCTGGCTCATAGAGCCCGAGGCGTCCAACACCAGCGTGACATTTACAGGGGTGGCGTCGTAGTCGATCTCAGGAGCTTGGAAGGCGATGCGAGCCAAGTGCGTTCGGCTGTACAGGGGATGGCTGACGATGTCGGAGGAGACGGCGAAGCTGTCGCTGCGTCGGGGTGGATTGTAGCCGTAGTCGAAGGCGTTGATCCACTCCTCGGCCCTAACTGAGTCGGGTTCCACCTCGTACCCTGACCGGGCCCAGTTCAATGCCAGGTAATAGGACGTGCGATCCGTATCTAGGCTGAAGGTGGAAACATTGTCAACGGACGCGGAGACAAACCGCTGCCTCACATAGTCCTGGAAACTCGTGCTGGAAGGAGTGGATACCGGTGGGCGCGTAGCCCTCGGGGCCGCAGTAGGCCTCGGGGTCGCGGTGGCCTCTGCGACGGCCCTCTGAGTGGGAGGAGCACTTCTGGTAGCCTGTCTCTCCCGCTGCGGGGTACTAGTCGGGCCCTCCCCCGCATCCAGCAATTGTTAGTGAACCTATGATCGCCAACAAGACCATTGCCAGAAGCTTGAACATCTTCATCTCTCCTTAGCCGAGCTGGCCCCCATCCGCAGGGCCGCCCCGGCAACCGCCAACAACGCCTACGCTTTCCTGACCAATGCTCATCCCCTGCTTATGCCCTCCAAGCCCCGACCGCCATCGAATCAGCCAGCTAAGTAAACAGTGATGACTGCTATCACCTCTTCCTTGCTGATGACATCATTGAAGTAGTCGACGACCGCCGCGACGGCCTCGTCCCGGTCAATGGCCCCGTTGTCGTCCCGGTCATACCGGCCAACCAAGCCCGACAACCCCACGTTGGTGACGTTGACCGTCACTACCATGGCGTCGCTGTGACCCCGACCGTCCGCCACGCGTGCGGTCAGGGTGTAGCTGGTCTTGGTCTCGTAGTCCAGGGCGGCCTTGGTCCGCAACTGGCCCGTCGCTGCGTCAATGTCGAAAGACCCGGCGTCTTCACCCTCCAGGGTGTAGGTCAGCGTGTCGCCCCGGTCCGGGTCGACGGCCTCCAGCGGCGCGCCGATGTCCTGGCCCGCCGCCGTGTTCTCGGCCACGGAGCGCGTGGTGGCGGCGCCCTCGTTGAACGAAGGCGGCCTTGCGGAAGAGGCAGCGGTCACTGTTATGGTCACCTCGATGGTCGCGTCCGAGGCGGTGGACTCGTTGTAGCCGCCGTCGAAGCCGTCGTGGACGGACACCGTCACTTCGTAGGTGTTGTCACCGTCCGGGTCCGGGTCGTAGACGAGGACCTCCCTCGTCCGGATCTGGCCGGTGGCTGCATCGATGTCGAAGGCATCGGCGTCCGCTCCACCGAGTGAGTAGATGAGGACGTCGTCCCGGTCGGCATCGGTTGCTCTCACGGATGCGCCGACGTGTCGGCCCGCCGACGTCCCTTGCCCGACTCTGCGGGTAGTCGGCGCGGTCTCCCTGAACTCGGGTGCGGTGTTCGCCGTGGGCCTGACGTCGCGGACAGACGTCGACAGCACAGCCTTAGCCGTCTTGTTGCTGCCCCTGCGGTCCTCGTAGGAGGCGGTGGCACGCAGGTACTGGTTGAGGTCGTCGACGCCCGCCGTATAGCTGCTTGACGTTTCGCCCGTGATGTCCGTCCAACCGCTCCTGCCGTTGCGGGACCGCGCCCATTGCCAGGTCGTGTCGGTGACGCCGCCGTCGTTGTCGGTCAGGTCGGCGTTGAACTGTGTCTGCGTGTCCACCCAACCCCGAGGCGGGGAGATGGTCACGACACCCTCTTCCTCCACGTCCGTCACAGTGACTGTCACGGAGAGCGACCCCGACAGGTTGCCTCCCTCGTCGTCGTCGGTGGAGGTGATGGCAACTGTGTAGCTCGTGCCCTGCTCGAAGCTGGGCGGTGTGCGGAAGTAGAGCTGGCCCCGCTGCGAGATCCAGAAGTCGTTGTTGTCCACCGTCCACGTGAGCGTGTCGCGCTCCGGGTCGGCCGCCGTGTATCTCGCCACCTCATTGCTGCCGTTCTCCACGAAGGAGGGGGCTGTGTTGCCCGTGACCACCGGCGCCTCGTTGACGTTCGTCACGGTGATGGTCACGTTCTGCCTGTCGTCGATGGCGTCCATGTCGTCGTCGCCGTTCTCGTCCCTGCCGTCGGTTACTTCCACGGTGACGCGGTACGTCCGCTTGCCCTCGAAGTCGAGTTGCACACCCGACGCCACCCGCAGTTGTCCCGTGCTGCCGTCGATTGTGAACGAAGCTGCGTTCGTCCCGCTCAATGAGTAGGCAAGCGGGTCGTTGACCGCCGAGTCGCCGGCGTTCAGGTCGGCAGCCTCCACGGGGGCCCCGATTGCCGTGCCGCCCGCGGAGTTCTCCTCCACTTCGCGCCGGCCGTTCTCCGTCGACGGGAACGACGGCGCCGAGTTCACCGGCGGCGGAGGGTCGGCGACGCGCCGCGATACGGCGTTGGCTGTCTTGTTCGGGCCATGGCCGTCGGTGTACGACGCCGTGGCACGAACGTAGTTGCCCTTGTCCTCCTCCAGCGTAGGCGTGTAGGTGGAACTGGTTGCGCCCCCGATGTTCACCCAGTCTGTCCTGCCGTTCGGCGAGCGCGCCCACTGCCAGGTGACGTTGGCGGCTCCGTCGTCGTCTTCGAGCGCCGCCATCACCGGGACGCGAGCCTGAATTGTCCCAGTGTCCGTGGTGAGCGTGATAGTCCCCACCTCTTCCACGTTGGTGACGTTGACCGTCACCTCCATGGCGTCGCTGCGACCCCGACCGTCCGCCACGCGTGCGGTCAGGGTGTAGCTGGTCTTGGTCTCGTAGTCGAGGGCGGCCTTGGTCCGCAACTGGCCCGTCGCTGCGTCAATGTCGAAAGACGCGGCGTCTTCACCCTCCAGGGTGTAGGTCAGCGTGTCGCCCCGGTCCGGGTCGACGGCCTTCAGCGGCTCACCGATGTCCTGGCCCTCCTCCGTGTTCTCGGCCACTGTGCGCGAGGCCGCGACGCCCTCGTTGAACGACGGCGACCGGTTCGAAGGCACGCCTCCACCGCCTCCGCCTCCACCCCCGCCTCCACCGCCTCCACCGCCGCCTCCCGGCGGAGGCGGCCGCCGCTGGGCAACCGCCGTCACGGTGATGGTCACCTCGATGGTGGCGTCCGAGGCGTCAGACGGGCTGTAGCCGCCGTCGAAGCCGTCGTGGACGGACACCGTCACTTCGTAGGTGTTGTCACCGTCCGGGTCCGGGTCGTAGACAAGGACGGCCCTCGTGCGGATCTGGCCCGTGGCCGGGTCGATGTCGAAGGCAGCGCCGTCCGTCCCGCTCAGCGAGAAGGTCAGGACGTCGCCCTGGTCGGAATCGGTGGCTCTGACACGCGAGCCGACGTTCCGGCCTGGCGCCGTGCCCGAAGAAACTCTGCGGGTTGCCGGCGCGGTCTCTGTGAACTCCGGGGCGGTGTTCGCCGCGGGCCTGACGTCGCGGACAGGCGTAGACAGCACAGCCTTAGCCGTCTTGTTGCTGCCCCTGCGGTCCTCGTAGGAGGCGGTGGCACGCAGGTACTGGTTGAGGTCGTCGTTGCCCGCCGTATAGCTGCTTGACGTTTCGCCCGCGATGTCCGTCCAACCGCTCCTGCCGTTGCGGGACCGCGCCCATTGCCAGGTCGTGCCGGTGACGCCGCCGTCGTTGTCGGTCAGGTCGGCGAAGAACTGTGTCGGAACGTCCACCCAGCCTCGCGGCGGGGAGATGACTACCGCTCCCTCTTCCTCCACGTCCGTCACGGTGACCGTCACGTTGAGCGAACCTGACAGGCTGGCGTCTTCGTCGTCGTCAGTGGCAGTAACGGAAAACGTAGTCTGGTCCTCGAAGCTTGGCGGCGTGGAGAAATAGAGTCGGCCCCGGTCCGAGATCCAGAAGTCGTCGCCGCTGACCGTCCAGGTGAGCGTGTCGCGCTCCGGGTCGGCCGCCGTGTATCTCGCCACCTCATTGCTGCCGTTCTCCACGAAGGAGGGGGCTGCGTTGCCCGTGACCACCGGCGCCTCGTTGACGTTCGTCACGGTGATGGTCACGTTCTGCCTGTCGTCGATGGCGTCCATGTCGTCGTCGCCGTTCTGGTCCCTGCCGTCGGTTACTTCCACGGTGACACGGTACGTCCGCTTGCCCTCGTAGTCCAGCGTCGCGTCCTGCGCCAGCCTGATCTGGCCGGTGCCCACATCGATCGTGAACGAGGCTGCGTCCGTCCCGGTCAGCGAGTAGGCAAGCGGGTCGTTGACCGCCGAGTCGCCGGCGTTCAGGTCGGTAGCCTCCACCGGGGTTCCGACAGCCGAGCCGCCCGCGGAATTCTCCTCCACTTCGCGCCGCCCGTCCTCCGTCGATGGGAACACGGGCTCCGAGTTCACCGGCGGCGGGTCGCCCACGCGCCGCGATACGGCGTTGGCGGTCTTGTTCAGGCCGTGGCCGTCCGTGTACGACGCCGTCGCGCGGATGTAGTTGCCTCGGTCCTCCTCCAGCGTTGGCGTGTACGCGGCTAAGGTGGCGCCCTGGATGTTGACCCAGAGGGTCCTGCCGTTGGGCGACCGCGCCCACTGCCAGGTGACGCCGGTGGGAATGTCGTCGTCCTCGAGCGCCGCCGTCACCTCCGCGCGGGCCTGTATCGTCCCAGTGGGCGTGGTGAGCGTTACCGTCCCGGGCTCTTCCTCGTTCTCCACCGTGATCGTGACGGCCTGGGTGTCGTCGATGGTGGTGGACGTGGCGCCGGAGCCGTCCCGCCCGTCGTGCACCTCGACGGTGAAGCTGTAGCTGGACTTCGTCTCGAAGTCCAGGGCCTCGCTTGTGCGGATCTGACCGGTGCTCGTGACGATGGTGAAGGCGGCGGCGTCCGAGCCGGTCAGCGTGTACGTCAGGCTGTCATTCTCCGGGTCATCAGCGGCCACGGAATCGCCGATGTTCACGTTCCTCCTCGTGTTCTCCGGCACGGTGCGCTCGCCGGTCTCGGTGGACGGGAAACGAGGACGCCGGTTCGCGCTCGGCACGGGGTCGTCCGTGACCGCCTCCGCGCCCTTTCCGGCGCCGCGCCGGTCCGTGTACGTGACGGTGGCCCGCAGGAAAAAGTCCTCATCGGCCACGGTTGGCGTGTAACCGCTTGACGTGGCCCCCGAGATGTTGGTCCAGCCCGTGCGCCCGTTCTCGGACCGCGCCCACTGCCATATCTCACCGGTGACGCCGCCGTCGCCGTCCTCGAGGGTTGCGGTCAACGGCGTCTCCGTCTCCGGCTCCACCGCCGAGAGCGTGACGACCCCGTCCTCCTCCACGTCCATGACAAAGATGTCCGCCGACCTGGTGGCGTCGATCGAGGAGTCGGCGATCTCGACGTTGTTTGCGTCAACGCCCTTGCCGTCGTGCAGCGTCAGATAAAAGAACAGGGGTCCCGGCGTCGTTTCGAAGTCCAACGCCTGGGCGAGGCGGACCTGCCCGGTGGACGGGTCGATCTCGAAGAGCGCGGCATCCAGCCCCGACTGGATGCCGTACGTCAGGGTGTCGTTGTCGCGGTCAGTCGCGGAAGTGGGGGTACCGACGGCCCCGCCTGCGGGGCCCTCCTTGACAGACCAGGAGCTGTCCCCCCGGAACCTTGGCGGCGCGTTGGCAATGGGATTAGCCGTTACCTCCGCAGTCTCTCGGCTCACCGCCGTCTTCCCGGACCCTCTCCGGTCGGTGTAGGTGACCATGGCGCGGATCGCCTTCCCCGTGACGTCCTCATCAACGACCCAGGGGAAAGTCGTCGAGGCGGGGGTGAGTACGCCGGAGACCCTCGCCCATGATCCCCCGGTCGCCCGTGATTGGATAACCCAGGTCATGCTGGTGGTGTCGATGCTGCCGTCCGGGTCGGTCAGCCTGAAGGTCACGGTCTCTCCCGCCGCGGGACTCAGGTTGTCCACCGCGAGGGTGCCGTCCTCTTCCACGTCCTCGACTGTCACCGTGACGGCAACACTGACGTTGCGGCGGCTGGAGCCGCTCTGGACGTCGGTGGCGACCACATTGAACTCGTAGTCGTTGTCGTCTCCGGAGTCCTCCGGCGCCTCGAAGTTGGGCGTTTTGACGAAGGTGACGACGCCGTCGGCGCTGATGGCAAAGTCGCCTCTGTCCGTGCCCGTGAGCGACCAGGTCTCGCCGCCCTCCTCGTCGTAGGCGTCGTAGTCCGCCAGGTCCATCACCACGTAGTTGTCGTTCGCGTCATGCTCATCGAGGGTTATCGCCGTTTCGGGAGTCCCGGTAAACTCCGGCTGCTCGTTCACGTCCGTCACCGTGACGACGACGGCGTATTCCGTGGTCTTCTTGTCGGTGGCGTCGTCAAATGCCCGCACGATGATGCTGTAGGTGTTGCTGCTGCCGTCACCGACGTCGTCGTCCCGAGGATGCTCGAAGTTGGGCAGCGGGCCCTGGCCGAAGCCGCTGTCCTGCGTGAAGGTCAGGACGCCTGTCGTGGCGTCGATTTCCAGGTAGGCCGCGTCCGTGCCGGCAAGCGCCCACCCGATGGTGTCCCCAACGTCATAGTCTTCGGCGGTAAACGTGTGGACGAGGGGCGGTGTCCCCGTGAAGTCGTATTCAATCTCCCTGTAGTTCGGAACGGTGTCCTCATCGATGTCCGGCCGCTCGTTCACGTCGGTGACCGTGACGACAACCTCGAGCTCCCTGGTGTTCGAGGCGGTGTCCCTGGCCCGCACGGTGACGTTGTACACGTTGTCTGTGCCGTCGTCCGCCGGCATCTCGAAATTGGGCCGCTGGGCGAACGACAGGACTCCGGTACTGCTGTCGATGGTGAAGTCACCAGCGTCCGTGCCCGTCCTTGACCATGAAATGGTCTGGCCCTCCTCGTCGCGCCCGTCGTAGTCTGCGACCACCAGGTCCGCGGTCGTGGCGTCGTACTCGATCTCCATGAATGACGGAGCGGTATGGCTCGCGTCCGTGGTCGTGATCTCCGGCGTCTCGTCGACGTTGGTGACGGTGATTTGGACGGCCCAACTTCCGACGCCGCCCTGGCCGTCATCCGCCTCCACGACGATCAGATACACGTTGTCAAGGCCGAAGGGGTTCTCGAAGTCGGGCCGCATGTTGAAGCTCAGGACACCGGTCGAGCTGCCGATATTGAAGTGTGCCGCGTCTCTTATGATGTTTAGGCCCCAGGTGATGGTGTCGGCCGGGTTCCGGTCCTCGTCCGTATACGTGTAGGTCGCGACAGTGAGGTCCGGGGAGGTGGCGTCATACTCTATCTCCGCGAAACTTGTGATCGAGAGCCCGCTGATCACCGGCGCCTCGTTCACGTCCAGGACGTTGACGACGACGGTCACCCTGTCGTCCAGCCGGTTGCTTGAGCCGCGGTTGCCGGGAATGCCGTTGTCCTGGACCCTCACCCGGATGTCGTAGTCGTTCATGCTGTCGTCGTCGACCGGCGTCTCGAAGTTGGGAGCGCTCCTGAACTTGAGCTCGCCGTGCCCGTCGGCGTTCTTCGTGATGGTGAAGTCCCCCGCGTCGTCGCCCACCAGCGACCACGTCAGCGTGCTACTGGCGTCCTCGTCCGTCGCTTCGTATGTCTTGATGACATCCGAGGTTGCCGTGTTTTCGTCGACGTCGAAGTCTGTGTAAGTCGTCGAGGTGGTCGTGATTTCCGGCGCCTCATTGACGTTGGTCACCGTGACCGTGACCGTGTGTGTGTCGCTCAAGCCACCGGTGTCTGTGACCTTCACCGTCACCACGTAGGTGTTGTTCATGGCGGTGGCGCCAACGTCGGTGGGCGTCTCGAAGTCGGGAGCGTTCTTGAAGGAGAGACTCGCGGACGAGGGGGTGTCGGCGTTGATCTCGAACGTGCTCCCGTCGTCGGCCGACTCCACGGACCACGTCTTGGTATCCGACGCGTCAAGGTCCCCCGCTACAAGCAGGATAACGAAGGGCAGATTCTCCCTCACGTCGACCGTAGTCTCCGGGCTCAAGATCATCGGCGCCTCGTTCACGTCGGTCACCGTGACGATGACTACGTGCCCTTCTTGCTCCCTTGGAGAGCCGTTGTCTCGAACATAAACGCCCACAACGTAGGTGTTGTTCATGGCGGTATCGCCAGCATCCGTCGGCGCCTCGAAGTCGGGTGGGTCCTTGAATGTGAGCACGCCGGTCATGGAGTCGATGTCGAATTTGCCGCTGTCTTCAATACTGGGATTCATGGAAAAGGTCAACGTGGACGCGTCGTCCACGTCCGTGGCGTCAAAGTCAACGACGGTCCCCGTCCCGTTCTCGGCGAAATCGGCCGTGGCCGGCGGCGACGTGAACACAGGCTGCTCATTGACGTTGGTCACCGTGACCGTGAACGTGTGCGTGTCGAACAGGCCGCCGCCGTCTGTGACCTTCACCGTCACGACGTAGGTGTTGTTCATGGCAGTGTCGCCAACATCCGTCGGCGTCTCGAAGTCGGGTGCGTTCTTGAATCTGAGCACGGTGAACGCGCCGGTCGAGACGTTGGTCTCAAACTTGCCCCCGTCGGCGGTGGACTCTATAGACCACGACAGCGTGGTCGACGCGTCCACGTCCGACGCTGCAACCGAGATAACTTGGGTCGAGTTCTCGGCTATCTCGACCGTAGTCACCGTATTCGTGATCGTGGGCGCCTCATTGACGTTCGTCAGGTTGATGGCCACGACGATCGTGTCGTCAGTGGTGGTGTCGGCGTTGCCTGCGGCGTCCTTGCTGTCGCGCACGTTCACGGTAACCTGGAAGTTCCTTGTTCCCTCATAGTTCCAGGACTGCCCCGAGGCGGTTTTGATCTGGCCTGTCGATGTATTGATGTTGAACCGAGTGTTGCCGGTCATCGAGTAGGTCAGCGTGTCGCTGTCGCCGTCCGTGGCGGCAACCACGCCCCCGACGTTCGTCCCCGTTCCGCTGTTCTCCGGCAGGGTGCGCGTGGTCGTCGCGCCATCGTCGAACGTCGGCTCGGAGTTGCTGGCCCCCACAGTGCTGCTCGACACGGCACTGGCGGTCTTGCCCGAACCTTCGGGGTCTGTGTAGGTCACCGTGGCCCTGAGGTACTTGCCCACGTCCGCGGCGATCGGCGTGTAGCCGGCGGAGGTCGCCCCGCTGATGTTGCTGAACGACCCGGTGGCGGTGTCCCCCCGCGCCCACCGCCACGATGGGCTGGAGACGGTCCCGTCGGGGTCGCTCACCGATGCGGTGGCCTCCGTACCCCCGGTGAACGTAGCCGGCAGCGTCACCGTCCCGGCCTCGTCCACGTTCGTCAGGTCGATGGTCACCGCGATCGTGTCGTCGACGACGGTGTCGGCAACGCCGTCCGCGTCCTTGCTGTCGCTCACTTCTACGGTCACGCTGTAGCTGTTCGTCGCAGCCTCGAAGTTGAAGTTATGGGTGACACCGGTCTTGGTCGATATCTGACCGCTCGACGAGTCGATCTCGAAGGAACCGTGGTCCCCCGAGCTGGCGAGCGAGTAGGTCAGCGTGTCGCCGCTGTTGCGGTCGGTGGCGGTGATCGCGCCCCCGACGACGTTCACCCCCGCTCCGCTGTTCTCCGGCAAGGTGCGGTCAGCCGTCTCTGCGCTGAACACCGGCGTGGCGTTGGCGTCGGAGACCACGAACAGCCCGGAGAGGGCGTAGTAGCGCCAGTTGGTGGCGCGGACGTAAGTATTTCCCGAATTGAGCGGGCCGCCCGCGCCATTGAGTCGTCCGGAGCGGACGGGACCCGTGCCGAGCGCTTCCGAGCGGCCGCTGTGGAACGCCTCCGTCCCGTTGTTGTTGCTGCCGGTCCAGACGTGGTTGTTTGACGAGGTGAACGTGATCGCGGCGCCGTTGGCCCCCCTGGGGTTGGCCTCGTCGTCCCAGGTGCCGTCGTAGAAGTCTCCGTAGTTGTCGGCCACCTTGGCGCCGTTCAACCAGTATATGAACGCGCCGGTGTCGCTGGACGTGGTGTTGGTGTTGTCGCGGGCGTCCGTGCTCTCGGTGCTGCCGACGACGCGGAACCAGGAGCTGTAGTCCTGGACGTCGACATGGCCGTTATTGGCGGCATAGTCCTGGACGGAGTTGTTGTAGGTGGCGATGTTGGAGGAGTTCGGGTTGCCGGTGCCGGTGATGAACAGGAGCCGGAACTTGTCGCCGGCGCTCAGGCCGGTGGGGACGAGGGACCAGTCCGGATGGACCGTGACCTCCGTGTCGGGGGCGCCCTTGACCTGGACCATCATGCGAACGCCGGCGTCAAGACTCCACGCCGACCCATCAAAGGTGCGGGCATGATTCGGGATTGACCAGCCCGTCACGCTGCCTGAATCGATGTCCGTCGAGCCCGTCACTTTAAGTTCGACAGTGCTTGTATTGGTGTTCGCCCGGGTGATGACAACCAGGTAGTTCGTGCTCGGCGCAAGCTCGGGGCACAGCGTGCCGGTCATCGGAGCAGTGAAGGTGTGCAGCCCGGAGGAGGAGAAGGTCGCCGGGTCGTCCAGTGTGCAGAGAGCGTCGCCCGGATTGCTGCTGCTCTCCTCGTTCAGCGTCACCGTCAGCTCGGTTCCCGCGGTTGCTGTGGCGGCGATGGAATTGAAATCGATGCCGATGGAAGTCAGCGTGTAGCCGGCGACGTGGGGGCCGGTGGTGAACTGTTGGGCTTCGCCCGGGAATGTGGCAACCATTGCGCGAATTCCATTAGGGGGTTGCGCCGTGTTCTGGACCAGGACGTCATCAGCGACCACGGACTCGGTCAGCAGGCTTTCCAGTGGACCTTCCGCCTCGCCTTCGTCGTCGGTGAAGGTGACCTTCACCTTGATCTGCTTGTCCGCGTCGTCGTCCGCAAGGGTGTAGGTGGAGGAGTTCGCGCCGATGTTGGCCTCGGTCATCCCGTCGACGCTGACCCACTGGTAGGTGAAGGTCGCGTCGTCCGTCCCGCCGGGGTCCGCTATGTCCGACGTGCTCGCGGTCAGCCTTTGGCCCACGCGCGGCTTGCCGCTGATGGTCGGCACTCCGGTGGCAGAGTCGTTGATCAAGCCGGTCAGCTTGCTGGAGAGCGGACCCTCCGCATTGCCTTCGACGTCGGTGAAGCTGACCCTCACCTTGATCTTCTTGCCCGCGTCGTCGTTCGTGGTGGTGTAGGTGGACGAGTCCGTGCCGACGTTGGTCTGGGTCGGCCCGTCGAAGCGGACCCACTGGTAGGCGAAGGCGCCCAGGCCGTCTTCGTCTGCGATGACCGACGTGCCCGCGGTCAGGACCTCGCCCACGCGCGGCGTGCCGGTGACCGCCGGCGCGCCGGTGGCCAGGTTGTTGACCGCCGCGCCGACCACGAGTATCCCGGACAGGGCGTAGTAGGGATAGTCGACCAAGTCCGGGTCGCCTCCGATAGTAGAATGAAGGGGACTGTGCGTGCCGTCATTGAGTATTCCGAGACGCACAAGGGGCTCGCCGAGCCCCGCGGATACGCCGGGGGTAACGTCAGACTTCCGACCGTCATAGTGGCTGCCGGTCCAGACAGTGTCAGCGGTGACCATGGAGCCGGCGCGATCCCTGGGGTTGGTCTCGTCGTCCCAGGACTGGTCGTAGAAGTCTACGTAGTCGTCGGCCACCTTGGCGCCGTTAAGCCAGTATATGGCCGCGGCAGTGTCGCTGGACGTGGTCTCCGTGTTGTCGCGGGCGGCCGTGGTGGCGGTGCTGCCGAGGACGCGGAACCAGGAGCTGTAGTCCTGGATGTCGGCGTGGCCGGCGGCGGCCTGGCCCTGGACGTAGGTGTTGTAGTCCGCGATGTCGGTGGAGGTCGGGGAGTGGCCGGTGTTGGTGAGGAACATCAGCCGGAACTTGGCGCCCGCGGTCAGGCCGCTGGGGATGAGGGACCAGCCGGCGGGAACCGTGATCTCCGTGTCGGTGCTGACGCTGCCCTTGACCTCGATCATGCGGGGTTCGTTGGAGGAACTGAGCCATATTCCGAACCCGACATGGTACGAATGTCCTGTACTGTCGATGGTCCATCCCGGCAAACTGCCTTCGTCTTCGTCGTTGCTCCCGGCTATGTTGAAACGAATGGTGTCGTCGTAGTCGTAGGCTCGGTTCAGGACGGCGAAGTACGTGGTGTTCGCTGAGAGCTGAGGGCATGGGGTGTCGCCGGTGGTCGGCGCCGTGAATGTGTGCGTCCCTGACGAGGCAAAGCTGGGCGGGTCTTCCAGGATGCACAGGGTCTTGCCTGGAGAACCGCCGTTGTCCTCGTTCAGCGTTGCCGTCAGCTCGCTCCCCGCTGTTGCGGTATCGGCGATGTTATTGAAGCTGAAACCGATTGAGTCGAGCTCGTAGCGGATGTGAGCGCCGGTGGTGAATGCCTGGGCAGCTCTGTTGGTAAATCCGCCGAGGTCTTGGAGGGTGCTGCTGGGCTGTTGCCCCGTGTTCCTGACCAGGACGTCGGCCGGGACGATGGCGGCGGTAGCCTCGCTGGAGAGCGGCCCCTCGGGGTTGCTGGCGTCGTCGTTGAAGGTCACGTCCACCCTGACCTGCTTGCCCTCGTCGTCGTCGGTGAGGGTGTAGGTGGAAGAGTCCGCGCCGATGTTGGTGTCGGTCATCCCGTCGACCCGGACCCACTGGTAGACGAAGGTCGCCATAGCCGTCCCGTCGGCGTCCATGATGGCCGACGTGTCCGCGGTCAGCTCCACGCCCACGCGCGGCAGGCCGGTGATCGTCGGCGCGCCGGTGGCCGGGGTGTTGGGCGTCTGCGCCTCCGCCGTCGCCGACCAGAGGAGTGCTCCGGCCAAGGCCAGGGCCAGCGCCATCGCCGGCAGGGCGATGAGCAGTAGGGGGAGCGGCGCGATGCGCCGCGAGGTGGTCATGACTTACCTCCGGCTAGCCGGGTCCAAAAATGGGGGGGGGGGGGGGTGAACATTTGTGCTAGACCGCCACAGGCGGCGAACCCAGGGGCGACCGGCGCAGCGACGGCAGGGGCCGTCGTTCCGTCCGCCGTCTCAGGTGCATGGACCGGTCTGTCGAGCGCCATGTGAATGCCTCCCTCGCGTATGCGGGATTCAGCGGGACTACCCCGATTTCCGCAGGTAGAGTTGCAGCCGGTGGTTCCGCCTATCCTGTGGTTCTTACTTACGCATTTACCCATGAAAACACTAGAGGCTCTTCAAGGCTTTGGTAAGCGCCTAATCACACTTTCGCGGAAGCAATTTTGTTTGCTCTGAGGGAGAGTGTTTCTGCGACTTTTCGCTCTTGCCGGCATAAACGAAAGTGGCTGGATCAGCAGTCACGCACACCGCCAGGACGCATCCGGGACGTGGAGAGGCCGCTGCCCTCCAGCAATCCGCATATGCGGCCCTTTCTTGTTGCCCGGAAAGCCGAGCGACGGGTCCCCCCTCCGCTCAGTTGCCCGATCCGTCGTGACCGCTATGCCAGCCCGAGCCGAACGTCATCCCACCGTCGCCGACTACCCAAACGCGCACGTCCTCCGTGGTCACCCAGGCGCCCTCTGCGGTGGCCTCGAACATATCCGTGCCGAGCAAGTCTTTGAGGTCCCTTCCCACCATGCCTTTGTCGTAGTGGTCTACGATCGTGCCGCTTACGTCCGCTATGAACGCGAACCAATCCCCTTCAACGTTCTCGGCGCTGTTGTAGTACTCGATGGCCGCTGTCAGTCCGGCGAAATCGCTCTCGGGGCTGTTGAAGTATGCGACGGTCCCTTCCAGTCCTACCGAGCGGAACACGCGGACGGCGGCTGCCACAAAGGACTTTGTGAACTCGTCGGCGATGATGTACCAGCCGGAGGCGAACAGCAGCCCGTCGTGCCTCACCACCCAGGCGTTCTTGAGCTGCAACGTGCCGGTGTGGTCGTCCCCGATGCCGCCGCTTTCCGGGTTCCGATAGACGTAGGACACCCACTTGCCGTCCTCGGTGGCCGACAGCATGTCCGGCCCGAAGTTGTAACCGTTGGCGTCGGTCCCGACCCAGCCATTCACGTCCAGGCCCAAGCGGTGAGCATCAGGATGCCCGACAACAAGGTCGTTCTGGTCGATAATGAACACATACCACTGGCCGTCGATGCTCTCTGGGCGGTTGTAGTAGGCGAGGGTCGCGTCGAGTCCCTGGGTCTCATAGTGACTGATGGCGTTCTGGACGAAGAACTTGGTGTACTCGGCGGGGGAGGACTTGGGCGGTACGGAGGCGACGACGCCTCGGGCGATGCGCTCGGCTTCGGCGGAGGTGAGCCCGGGACCAGGCTGGGGCATGTCCGCCAACGCCGTCCGGATGGCGTCCTCCACCTGAGCGGAGGTGAGTCCGGGTTGGGGAGTGGAAATGGCGGCGATGGCGGATTCGACTATCCGCTCGACCTCGGCGCGGGTGAGCCCGCGTTCCGACTGGGGCGTCGCAGGCGCATCGGCCATCTCCGTGCGCACGATCTCCCCGACCTCGGCGCGGGACAGCCCCGCGTCCTCGCCGCCGCAGGCGCAGGCAACCAGGAGGAGGGCGAACAGCACAGGGAGTGTCAGCAATGAGAATGAGACCTTGGTCATCTTCTTCACGTTAGTCAGTATCTTCCTTCAGCATGTACCGAGTAGCAGCCTAACTGGGCGACCCGCATGTCGTCATAGTCCGCCCACCGCCACCACCTCGTCTGACGCGTCGCTGATCAGCGACTCCTCGTTCCCGGCGTCGTCGCTGAACGTCACCCGGACCTTGACCATCTTGCCGGCTTCGGAAGATGTGAGGGTGTACGAGACATTTGTTGCATCGTCGATGTCGGTATCCGTGGAGCCGTCGTTGGTGACCCACTGGTATTCGTAGGAGACATTGGTCAAGCCGTCAGAATCGACGATATCGGACGTATCTGCCCTCAACACCCAACCCACCCCCGCTCTACCGCCTTGGCCGATACCGTCGATGACTGGCCTGCATGCCGCCGGGTTGTTGACCGCCGTCTGGGTTGTCCCTGTCGTGGTCAGCGCCAGGCTCGGGCCGCTGCTGACCTGCAGGCCGAGGGCCTGGCCCTTCCCGACGGTGCAGGACCCGAGGAACTCCGCCGACGTGACGCTCACCGTGACCTGGGGCTGGTTGGGGTCGCTCGCGGTGACTGCGATGACGCCGCTCTTCGATCTGCCGGCGTATACGGTGGCGGTATCGCTGGAGAGCGTGCCGCCGTCGGCCGACAGCGTGACAGCCACGTTGAGGGGCGCGCCCTCGGCGACCTTGACCACCACGCCGTTGTCCCCTTCCGCTTCCAGCTCCGCCGTCAGGGTGAAGGGAGCGCCGGTGTTGCCCTGCAGAGCCACCGCTTGGAGGCTGTCCGCTCCCTTGAACGTGTCGTCGGGCAGCGTGGCTATCTTGTTCTCATCCACATGCAGACTGAACAGCCTGTTGAGCCCATCGAACAGCTCCGCGGGCAGCGCGGTTATCGCATTCTTGCCCAGGAACAGCCATCGCAGGCTGATCAGCCCGTCGAACACACCGGCGGGCAGTTCGGTTATCAGGTTACTGTGCAGGATCACCATCTCCAGATTGATGAGGCCTTCGAACACGCCCTCAGGCAACGTGGTGATGTCGTTGCCCTTGACCGCCAGCCTGGTCAGGTTTTCCAGGCCGTCGAACACTTCCTCCGGGAATTCGGTCACCTCGTTGTGCATAATGTTCAATATGCTCAGGTTGGTCAGGCCGTCGAACACGTTCTCGGGCAACGCGGTGATCTTGTTCTTGTACAGGTCCAACTGCTTCAGCTTGGTGAGGCCTTTGAATACGTCCTCGGGCAATGCGGTCAGATCGTTGAAGGTCACCTTCAGTGTTTCGAGGCTCGTGAGTCCGCTGAAGAGGCCGTCCGGGAGTGTTGTGAGCTCGTTGTGCTCCAGGGTCAGCTTCGTCAGACCGCTGAGTCCGGCGAACTCCCCCGATCCGAGCGATGACACGCCCATGTCTGAGAGATCCAGCGTCCCGGTTATCCCGGCGAGATGCGTCTCGGTGACGTCCGCGCAGGCGGTGACGCCCGACAGCTCGGCGAGGATCGCAACCTGCACCTTCGCGTGACGGCCGCAGATCCCCGGCGTGGGAGTTGGAGAGGGTGTGGGGGTAACGGCTTGCGCCAGGGCTGTACCGTAATTCGTGGGGAGGGCGAGACCTGCCGCCAGTGCGGCAGCGACCGCAAGCGCGGCAGTGACCGCAAGCGCCGCGAGCAGGACAGATGCACGCTTCAAGCTGGACCAGTTCGCAAATGTGGTCAATTTGCTCCTCGATTCTCCTTATTGCAGGCCGCTGCCAGCGGCAGCTCCCTACAACCCGCCCATGAGCGTCAGGTCGCTGCCGGCGACTATCTCAAGACCTATGAGCCTGGTCCCACTCTTAGCAACCGAATCGACGCTGACCGTGACCATGCCGGAGGCCGTCACGGTGATGGTCTCGCTCTCCAAGGCGCCGCGAGCGATCGTGACAGTCTCGGCGGAAAGCGTGCCTCCTGTGGCCGAAAGGGTTACCGACAACGAAGACGGCGCTCCCTCGTCGATACTGACGACCACACCGGCGCCTTTCTTCTCCAACTCCGCGGTGATGGTGAACGGCGCCCCGGTGTTGTAGTCGAATTCCACGCTATTCAGATTTCCGAGGCCTTCGAACACGCCTGCGGGCAATGTTGATATCTGGTTATGACTCATGACTAAGGAATTCAAATCGCCCAGACCCTCGAACGCGCCTGAGGGCAACGCCGTGATTTTGTTGTTGAATAGGGTCAGTTGCTGCAGTTCGCCAAGGTCGCCGAATACGCCCGAGGGCAACGCCGTGAGCTCGTTCCTGCTCAGGTACAACCACGTCAAATTGCCGAGGCCGTCGAACACCCCCTCGGGCAACGCGGTGATCTTGTTCTGGTGCAGGTTCAGGGCCATCAGGTTGGTGAGCCCGTCGAACACCTCCTCCGGCAATGCAGCGACCGAATTCCTGGGGAGCTCCAGTGAGTTGAGGCTAGTTAGCCCATCGAACACCTCCTCCGGGAGCGCGCTGACCTTGTTGGCGGTGAATGTGAGATCCTTCAGGTTGGTCAGGCCATCGAATATTTCCTCAGGCAGCGCCGTAAGACCGTTCTGATACAGCTTCAGGTTCTGTAGGTTGGTCAGGCCGTCGAACAGGTTCTCCGGGAGCGAGCTCACCTCGGTGAAGGTCAGGTTCAGGCGTTCGAGTCCGGCGAGTCCGGAGAAGATGTCCTCGGGCAGCGAGCTGATCTGGTTGTCGTCCAGTTTCAGCTCCGTCAACCCGCTGAGACCGGAGAAGTCCCCGGACTTGAGCGTGGTCACCCCCATATTGGACAGAGCAAGCGTCCCGCTTATCCCTGACAGGTGTGCGTCGGTGACGTCCCCACAGGCGGTCACGTCTGACAGCTTGGCAAGGATGGCGTCCTGGACCTTCTGCGTGCGGCCGCAGATGCCCGGCGTGGGAGTGGGAGAGGGTGTGGGGGTAACGGCTTGCGCCAGGGCCATGCCTTGATTCGTGGGGAGGGCGAGACCTGCCGCCAGTGCGGCAGCGACCGCAAGAGGCGCGAGCAGGATAGCTGCACGCTTCAAGCTGACCCAGCTCGTCAATGCGATCAATTTGCTCCTCGCTTCTCCTGCATTTCAGGCCGATGCAAGTGGCGGTTCCCTACAGCCCGCCCGTCACCACCGCCTCCGTTCCAATACTGGTCAGCGACTCTTCGTAGCCCGCGTCGTCCGTGAAGCTCACTCGCACCTTAATGACCTTGCCGTTGTCCGATGACTGGAGCGTGTAGGTTGAACTCGTAGCCCCATCGATTTCGGTATCGTCAGCCAGCCACTGGTAGCTGTAGCTGACATTGTCTAAGCCATTGGGGTCGGAGATTCCAGACGTGCTTGCCGTCAGAGTCTGGCTGACTTGCGCCGTTCCACTGATGCTGGGCTGTCCAGTGGCCTGGCTGTTTAGAGTCAGGCTGGTGCCGGCACCAGCCTGGATGCCTCGCGTGTGGTACCATTCGTAGTCTTGGAAAGCGACTGAATCAACACTGACTGTGACCTGTGTCCCCTGGCTGGTTGGAGTTACGGCGACAGATCCGCTGCTGTCGCTGCCGCCTTCGACAGTAACGGTCGTACTGGCCAGTGTGCCGCCTTCCGCCGAAAGGGTAACCAGCATATCGAACGGGGCGCCCTCGCTGACTTTGACCACGACAGAATTTGCCCCGTTCTGCTTCAACTCAGCCGAGACGGTAAAGGTGGCTCCCGGATTGCCAATCAGATTCACACTTTTCAGGCCGGTGAGGCCGGTGAACACGCCGTCAGGCAGCGCGCTCAGGTTGTTGTCGGACAAGCTCAGTCTGCCCAGTTTGGATAGATTGGCCAGCGCACCCGAGGGCAAGTCGTGCTCGTCCAGGGTGTTTTCGGGGTACACGTCGGGGTCTGGGGCGTTATCTTCCCAGCGGAATCCCAAATATAGTTGTTCCAAGTTGGAGAGTTCGTCGAACACTCCCGTTGGCAGCTCGCTCAACCCATTGTTGCCCAGGTTGAGATGCCACAGGCTGGTGAGGTCGTCGAACACATCGTCGGGCAGTTTGCTCAGGTGGTTGACATCCACGTTCAGCGCTTGTAAGTCACCGAGGTCATCAAACACACCGTCAGGCAGCTCACTCAAATTGTTGCGGCGCAAGTTTAGGCTAGTTAGTCGGGAAAGGCCCGCGAAATCCCCCGATTTCAATGTGGTAATGCCAGAATTTTCAAGGTCCAAGGTAACCAGGAAGTAGTACAGGTCGGTGTCGGTCACCTTAGCGCAGTCACTGACACTGGGCAGCCAGGCTAGAATGGCATCCTGTACCTGCTGGGTGCGGTCGCAGATACCGCCGGCGGCGTCCGAGTCGGCCCGGGCGGCTATATTTGAGGTCACAAGCGCGACCAGGGCCAGAATTACCCCTAGCGTAATGAGGGTCCCCCTGAATCGAAGTCTCTTTGCAGTAGCCATTACAGTCCCCCCAATACCACCGCCGACGTTCCAATACTGGTCAGCGACTCGTCGTTGCCCGCGTCGTCTTTGAAGGTCACCCGGACCTTGATGACCTTGCCATTGTCGGATGCCTGGACCGTATAGATGGAGTTCGTCGCGTCGTTGATTTCGGTATCGTCACTCAGCCACTGGTAGCTATAGCTCACGTTGGTCAGGCCGTCGGCGTCAGAGATTCCGGACGTGCTTGCCGTCAGAGTCTGGCCGACCTGTGCCGTGCCGCTGATGGTCGGCGCACCGGTGGCGGGAGTGTTGGCCTGCGACGCAGACGAGAGGGTGAGGCTATCGCCAAGGCCGGTCTGGATGCCCTGGTATGAACCCTCCAGGAAGGCGGAGGCAACCACGGAGACCGTCACGCCGTCGTCATCGCTTATCGGGGAGGTGATGACACTGCTCGCCAGATCGCCGCCGTTTACGGAAACGATCAGGTTGGAAGAAAGCGTCCCGGCCTTGAAGTTCAGGGTGACCGACATGTTGAAGGGCGCGCCCTCGGCGACCTTGACCACCACGCCGTTGTCGCCCCGCTGCTCCAGCTCTGCGGTGAACGTGAAGGGCGACCCGGGGTTGTTCGCCAGATAGAGGGTTTCCAGGTCTCCAAGGCCCTGAAACAGCCCATTTGGCAGTGCACTCAGCTTGTTCTTGGTGAGTATCAACCCATCGAGGTTGTCCAGGCCGTCGAACAGGTCCTTGTGCAGCTCGCTGATGTTGTTGACGGAGAGCGCCAGGTTCTCCAGGCTGGTGAGCCCGTCGAAGATGTCCTCCGGCAGCGCCGTAAGCTGGTTGTTGTGCAGACGCAGGTCCGTCAGGCTGGCGAGCCCGTCGAACACGTCCTCCGGCAACGCCCTGATCTGGTTGGCCCCCAGGACCAGAATCTGCAGACTGCTGAGGCCGTCGAACACATCCTCCGGCAGCGCCGTGAGGTTGAGGCTAAGGTAGAGCCTCTGCAGGTTGCTAAGCCCGTCGAATACGTCCTCGGGCACCGACCTGATGTAGGAGGAGCCGCGTGGTTGAAGCCACGTCATGGAGCTGAGTCCCGCGAAGTCCCCGGACTTGATGGACGTAGCTCTTGTGAAGTTGACGACCAACTTGGTTATGCCGGCCAGGTGCGTGTCTGTGACGTCGGCGCAGTCGCTGACGTCGGACAGCAGGGCCAGAATGGCGTCCTGCACCTCCTGGGTCCGGCCGCAGATGCCTCGCGGAGGCGCCAGCGTGAGTTCAAGATCGTCGGCCTCTTCCCCACGTGAGGCCAAAGTAGTTCGAATAGTCTGTGGCGCTGAAGTCGGACGACTCCACGCTCACTGTTACCTGCACGTCGGCGGTCTGTACCCGGCTCTTGTCGCTGGGCGAGACGCTGACTGCCTCGCTCTTGATGCTGCCTCCCCTCGACTGTGACCGTCGTCGAGGACAGTGTGCCGCCTTCGGCGGACAGCGTGATTTCCATGTCGAAGGGCGCGCCCTCGGCCACCTTGACCACCACCAAGTTCGAGCCCTCCCGCTCCAGCGTCATCGTGAGGCTGAATGGAGACCCCGGATTGAAGTTCAGCCACAGGGTGTCGAGGCTCTCGAGGCCCTCGAAGATGCCGTCGGGCAGGTCGCTCAGGTTTTGTTTTGTTGAGATAGAGCTGCTCAAGGATGGTCAGCCCAAGGAAGTCTCCGGCCTTGAGCACGGAGATGCTTTTGTTGGAAAGGATCAGGTCGCCCGTAATGCCCGAAAGGTGCGAGTCGGTGACATTGGCGCATTCGCTAACCTTCGACAACTTGGCGAGAATGGCGTCTCGCACTTCCTCGGTGCGGTCGCAGATGCCGGACGACTGGGCGAGGACCGTACTGCTCGGCGGGACGGATATTGAGGCGGCGACGACGGCCATCACCAGCAGCGCCATTGCCGCCGCGGTCTTGATTCGCAGTTTGGGTCTTCGAAACCTCATAGCTTCCCTCCTAGGTCGGGGACAGGTCCTCCGGTAGAACTGCGCTTACCTTGAGTGGAGTGCCAGCCTTAAGCTCCGCCTGTCATCTGATCGGTTTTACCCATAAAAACACTAGATACTCTGCATCGATTTGGTAAGTGCCTAATCGCACCCTTAGGACGGCAAGAGTGTTAGCTCTGAGGGAGAGTGTTTCTGCAACTTTTTGCTCTTGCTGACATAGACGCGACCGGGAGAGGCCGATGCCCCCTCCCCAGGCCATCCGCATACGCGGGCATTTCTTGTTGCCCGGAAAGACAAGCGCTATGCACCGCCCGGTCTATCCCTCCGGCCCTGAAACCTCAATCGAGCGATGGGACTACTGGCCCGGCCCGGAAACGGTGAACTCCAGTCTGTTGGACAGCTTTCTGCCGTCCGCGGTGCAGACGGCCCCGTCGGCGTCGCAGTCCGTGGTGACGGGCAGGACAACGGTCACATCCCCGTTGAAGTCCGGTTCCACCGTGATCAGCCATCGGATGTTGCTGGGCTTGTCCAACCGCTGGGCCTTGAGAACTTCACCCCCCGACACAGTGAATGCCAAGTCTCTGAGAGTCTTGTAGCTCAGGGGGAACTCCTCGCTGAACCGGATCTCGAAGGTGAAGGCATCCGTCCCGTTGTGGCTCTCCGTGGTGGCTTCCAGGCTAACGGTCAGCGGCGTTTCTCCCTCGGTGGTTTCCTCCGGCTCGCCGTTCTCTTCTGATTCTGCGGTCTCATCGGTGTCGTTGAAGACCTCGGTGGCATTGAACCCTGCCGCCGCGTTGCCCGCCAAGTCCCTGGTCCGGGCGGTGGCAGCGTCCGAAGGCGGCGTGTAGCTGACGACCACGACGTCCTCGGACGTAGCCGCCGAAACTAGCGTCAACACCACCGTGTCGCCGTCCACCGAAACGCTCTCCACCGCCCGCTTGGATTCTTCATCTAGCCAGGTTGTGTCATCGCACGTGCAGGCCACCCTCACATCGAAGGAATCCGTCGGCGGCGCAGACCCCTCGTCCAGGGCCTCGTCGTACAACACTTTCAGGGTCGCTCCGTCCACCCTGGGTCTTACCATTTCCGGCGCCTTGGTCTCCCGGGGGGTGCCGGTCTGCTCAACCGAGGGCGGGCTGTCGCCCACACCGTTGGTGGCCAGGACCCGCACGCTGTACTCCACCCCGTCGGTCAGTCCCGTGATGGTGTGGATGGTTCCGGACGCCGTTTCCTCTGATACGTCCGCCGGCGTGTCCCAGCTGTCTGCGCTCTCTTTCCACTGCACCTTGTAGCCGGTAATGTCGGAGCCACCGTCGCTGGCCGGGGCTTCCCAGTAAACGTCCAGCGCTTCGGGGTCGTGAGGGAAGACGTTTAGGTGCCCGGGGACGCCCGGTTTCGTTGCCGCAACCGTATCGGTGTCCGCGCTGGTCAGGGACTCCTGGTTGTCAGCATCGTCGGTGAATGTCACCCGTACCTTGATGGTCTTGCCTACGTCGCTGACCGGCGGTGTGTAGGCCGAGTCCGTTGCATCCTCGATGTCCGTGTCGGTGGTTCCGTCGTTCCGAATCCACTGGTAGCTGTAGGACACGTTGTTCAGCCCGTCCTCGTCGGCAATGCCCGTGACGTCCGCCGTCAGGGTCTCGTCCACCTGGGCCGTCCCACTGATGGTGGGCGCCCCTGTCGCGGGGCTGTTCGGCTTGGCCGCAACCACCCCCGTCGCCGCGCTGGTCAGCGTCTCCTCGTGGTCTGCGTCGTCGGTGAAGGACACCTTCACCTTGATGGTCTGCCCCTGCTCACTGGCAGTCAGGGTGTAGTTGGAGGCGTTGGCCCCGTCGATACTCGACCCTTCGGCAATCCACTGGTAGCTGTAGGAAACGTTGTCCAGCCCGTCCTCGTCGGTGATGCCGTTGGTGAGGGCCGTCAGCGTCTCTCCCACCTGGGCCGTTCCATCAATGGTGGGCACTCCCGTGGCCGGAGAGTTGGGCTTGGCCGCAACCACCCCCGTCGCCGCGCTGGTCAGCGTCCCCTCGTGGTCAGCGTCGTCGGTGAAGGACACCCGCACCTTGATGGTCTTGCCTGCGTCCTCATCGGTCAGGGTGTAGGTCGAACCTGTCTGACCTCCTATGGCGGCGTCATTGGTTCCGTCGTTCCGAATCCACTGGTAGGTGTACGAAACGCTGGTCAGCCCGTCCTCATCGGCAATTGCTGACGTGTCCACCGTCAGCGTCTCCCCCACCTGGGGAGTCCCGCCGATGGTGGGCGCTCCCGTGGCCTCGCGGTTGGGCGCTGCAACAACGGCCACAGTCGCCGCGCTGGTCAGGGTCTCGGCATTGCCCCGGTCGTCGGTGAAGGTCACTCGCACCTTGGTGGTCCTACCGAAGTCGTCGTCGGTGAGCGTGTAGGCCACGTCCGTCGCGTCCACAATGTTCGTGTCGTTGTTCCCGTCGTTTCGGATCCACTGGTAGCTGTACGACACGTTGGTCAACCCGTCCGCGTCTTCAACACCGGTGGTGTCCGCAGTCAGCGTCTCGTCCACCTGCGCCGTGCCGCTGATGGTCGGCGCGCCCAGGGCCGGGGTATTCTGATCGGACTGCACGAGGTTCACCGACACCTCGTTCCCATCCGACCAGCCCAATCCCGGGTCATCCCACCGGAATCTGTAGGACGCACCGCCATGATCCACCATGGCGTCCGCCGAGCCGAACTCCTCGTCCCCAACCGACAGCACGAAGCCTGTGGAGAACATCTCTTCGTTCAGGCCGAGCCGGAGCTCGCCGTCCTTGAGAAAAAGGAACCTGACATAGTGGGTCTTGCCGTCCCATTCGACCTCGGTGGCCGACAGGGACCCCAGGTGGGGATTGCCCCAGTACGAATACCCGGTGAACCCGTCCCTTGTCCCCACGGTCATCGTGGCGGACCAGGCGTTGCTAGCCTGCTGCACCACCCCCGTCGAGTCGCTGGTCAGATCCTCCTCGTTCCCCGCTTCGTCGGTGAATGTCACCCGTACCTTGATGGTCTTGCCAGAATCCTCGGCGACGAGCGTGTAGGATGACGAGCCGGTCCCGATGTTCGTCTCGCTCGTGCCGTCGAGGCGTAGCCACTGGTACCTGAAGGCGACGTTGGTCAGCCCGTCCGCGTCGGCGACGCTCGAAGCGTCCGCCGTCAGCGTCTCTCCGACTTGGACGGCGCCGCTAATGACGGGCGCTCCCGTCGCGGCACGGTTGGCGGCCACCCTGAGAATCCTGTCGACGCCGGGTTTGTTGGAGGTGGCGATGTACAGCGCCCCGTCGGGGCCGAGAACCGGGGTCCGCAGCCGGCCCTGGCTGCCGTCGAGCTCCGGAACGACGATCTGACCCGCGAAATCGCCCTGTTCGGTAAACTCGAAGACCCGCAGCGACTTCGTCTTCAGCGTGGCCACCGCGAGTCGCCCTTCCCACTCCCCCCATTGGGGTCCATCCAGGAAAACGGCCCCGCTGGTTGCCAGGGTGGGGAATCCCGAGGACCATCTGGCCAGGCGGGCAGATGGGAACTTCGCCAGGTCGGTCATGGGGACGCCGGCCTCGTCGGAATAGTCGTAGAAGACCAACGTGCCGTCGTCCGGGATCGGGTCCCAGCCGTAGTTGCCCCCTGGCGCCAGCAGATTGATCTCGTCGTCGTGTTTCGGGCCGTGCTCCACCAGCCACATCTGGTCCGTGCCCGGGCGCAGAGCCAGGCCCTGGGGGTTGCGGAAGCCGTAGGAGTACACCGGCGAGGAGGCGCCGAACGGATTGCCGAGCGCCCCGGCGCCCGTCCGCGGGTCTATGCGGAGGACCTTGCCGCCCAGGGACGTCAGGTCCTGCGCGCCCGTTACCACCCGCCCATCGCCGGTCGCGATCCAGAGATATCCCTCCGGGCCGAACACCAGCCGGCCTCCCGAGTGCCAGGGGCCGGGCCCCATCGGAATGCCCTCCACCAGGGGATCGACGACGCGTGTGGCCTCGTCGTAGTCCGCGTCGATCGTCCAGGCAATCACCTGCATCTCGCGTCCGGTATGCCCTTGGAGCGTGTAGAACCGCCGGTTGGTCGAAAAATCCGGGTCCACGGCCAGCGCCTGCAGACCGGCGAACCCGTCGACGAGCAGATCTCCGAGATCCGCGTCGACCCGCTTGACGGCGCCGTCGGTCAGCCTCGAGTTCAGCACGCCGGCGCGCTGGGTGAACAGCATCGTCCCGTCGGGGGTGAAATCGATGCCCCAGGGGTGGGACAGGCCCGTGACTATTTCCGTCACCGTCAGTTCCGGACCCGCTTCGCGGGCGCCCACGACGGCGGACGAAACAGCCTGAGCGGACTTGCCTGGGCCGTGCCCGTCGGTGTACGACGCCTCGGCCTTGAGCAGCATCCCTTCGTCTTCTTCGGTTGGAACGTAGCTGTCTCCTTCGCCGTAGGCCTCGACGCCGGTCCAGACGGTTCCGTCGGAAGACCTGGCCCAGCTCCACGAAACCGCGCCCGAAGACGCCGCGGGACCCGAACCGCCGCCCTCGAGGCCGTCGGGATCGGTCAGCGCGGCGCTGACCACCGTCCCGACCCTCGGTCTTGCCGGAAAGAGCGAAACGGTTCCGGGCTGGTCCTCCGCCTTGAAAGCCTCGACCGATGGCGTGGCCTCGCTGGTCAGCGTTTCATAATTGCCACGGTCGTCGACGAACGCCACCCGCACCTTGATCCGCTTGCCCAGATCCTCGGCAACGAGCGTGTAGGTGGGCAAGCCGGTCCCGATGTTCGTCTCGGTCGCGCCGTCGACCCGCATCCACTGGTACGAGTAGGCCGCCCGGGTCAGCCCGTCGTCGTCCGACACGTCGGAGGCCGCCGCGGCGAGCGTCCGCTTCACCTGCGGCGTGCCCGTGACCGTCGCCTCGCCGTCGGCCGGGTTGTTGATGAAGGAGCCGCGCACCTCGATCTTGTAGGAAAACGCGTCGGAGGCCCATCCCTGAGCGGCGGCCTGGGGAGAATATGTCACGCTTCCGTCCGCGATGGACCACCCCTCCGCGGTTCCTGTGTCTTCGGAGCCGCTCGCCGTTCCACTGACGGCGATGGCGCCGGAACCGGTGACGCGGACCCTTTCGACTACCACGAAGTAGGTCGTCTCTTTCTCGAGAACCGGACAGGTCGTCCCCGAGGCCGGAGCGGCGAAGGTGTTCACGCTCCGCTCGGACAGGCTCGCCAGGGCGATCAGCGTGCAGAGAGCGTCGCCCGGGACGCCGCCGCCGTCCGCGTTGAGCGTCGCCTCAAGGTCGGTGGGAGCGGACGACGGGTCCGAAACGTCGCCGAACTCGATCCCTACGGACGCCAGCGCGTACCCGGCTTTGCTGGTCCCGGTGGTGAACGCCTGGGCCCTTTTGGCGCCGGTCGAGTCCAGGTCGTGGCCTGCTGCGCCGGGCTGCGTCGTGTTGCCGACCAGCGCGGCGGCGGTCTCCGCGTCTTCGACGAACGGCCGAACGACGCCGCTGATGCCGTGATAGGTGTAGATCATGTCGTCGGCGGCGTCGACGACGTAGAAGGTCTCCCCGTTCGACCAGATGCCGTAGGCGTGGTCGTTGTCCTCGTGGAGCGAAAAGTCGTACCCCGCCTCGGTTCCGTCGGACAGTTTCACGCTCCGCACCACGGAGTCGTTCGAGCCGAACCTGACGCCCCACATCGTCCGCCCGTCGGTGAAGAGGCCGGTCAGCTGGCCCGAGCCGGGCATCGTCAGCTTCCGGGAGGTGTCCGGCCTCCCGTATTCGTCCCCCGGCGTCTCCGGGTCGTCGAACAGACGGAAGGCGTGCGCGTGCGACGTGGTGTTTGTGATCCACAGGTGACGGCCGTCCGTCGCCGTGCCGCGCACGATGAACACTCCCCCGGCGACGTTCAAGCCCCCGTAGACGAAGTCCCGATCTTCCGCCCGCGTGAAACTCGTCAGGTCGTAGCCGAAGACGTCCCGGCTGGCGCCGTCAAGGGACTCTTCGGCCACGTACAGGCGGGGGCCGTGACCGGTGACGTAATGGTCCTCCTGGCCGAGGCTCGGAACGTCCCAGCCGGGGTCCCGGGTCCCGTACTCGCTGGCCTCGGTGCCGGGGTCGTCCCACAGCTTGTAGGCGAATACCTTGGAAGCGGCATCGTCGCCCACCCACAGCGTCTCGCCGTCCGACCAGATGCTCTTCGGGTCCGAGTTGTCGGGATGCAGCGCAAAGTGTCCATCCTGGATCCATTCCCTTTGAACCAATGGTCTGCCGATCCACAAATGCATGTCACTGCCGCGGTCGGCGCGGATGCCCGACGCTGAACCTCCTGTAGGCACCAGAAAAGCAACAGAGTCGATTGCTACGGTAACGAGATGATGCTCCCGGTGCGCACGAACCTCCACAACGTCCGAATATGAACTGCCTGATGCGATGGTGACGGTCTCGGCGGACAGATCTCCGTTGCGGGCCGACAGTTCGATCTTTAGATCGAACGGCGTCGCGCCTTCGGCCAATCGGACCATGGCCGTATCGTCTCCCCGACGCTCCAGCTCTGCGGTGAACGCGAAAGGTGCGCCCGGATTGTCGCCCGCGTCGAGGTCCGTCAGTCCCGAAAGACCTTCGAAGACGCCGACCGGCAGATCCTTGAGCTTGTTTCCCGAAAGGTCCAACTCAGCGAGACTCCCGAGGTCTGCGAACACGTCCTCCGGCAGGCTCTTCAGGTCGTTCCCCGCGAGCGAAAGTCTCTGCAGGTCGGCGAGACCGCCGAACACCCCTTCCGGCAGCTCGGAGATCTCGTTGATCGACAGGTCCAGGCCGCGCAGCTCAAGATTGCGGTCGAACACCCCGTCCGGCAGCTCGTTTATCGAGTTGGCGGACAGGTCCAGAACTTCGAGCCTGGCGAGGCCGTCGAAAAGGCCGGCCGGCAGGTCCGAGAGCCCGTTGCCCGTGAGCGACAGCGAGACGAGTCCGCCCAGGTTTCGCAGCACGCCGTCCGACAACCGCTCCAGGCGGTTCGCCGACAGGTCCAGAACGCTCAGATTCGCGGTTTGGCCGGCGAACGTCCCGTCAGGCAGTTCGTCAATGAAATTTCCCGACAGATAGAGTTCCTCCACCGCGAGGAGGTCTTCGAAGAGTCCTTCCGGAACCGTCTCGAGGAAGTTTCTGTTCAGGTCCAGGGCGCGCAGCGCGTGCAGGTCCCGGAAATCCCCGGCCTGCAGGGCCGACAGTCCTCTCCCCTGAAGGTACAGCCCGGACATGACGCCGGGGCCGAAGCGCTGGGAGCCGGTCCAAGTCCTGAGCCTCGTTTCGGAAGCCTCCGAGCAGTCGCCGACGCCGGTCATCCCGGCGACGATGGCCGCCATCACCGCAGGCGTCCGGTCGCAGATGCCCGGGGCCCCGACCCGACCCGTCGGCTCGCTGGTCAACGACTCTCTGTTGCCGGCGCCGTCGGTGAAGGACACCCTGACCTTGACGGTCCTGCCCCGGTCGCCGGGGACGATGGTGTAGGTCGAATGGGTCGCGTCCGCGATGTCCGTGTCGGCGTTCCCGTCGTTCGAAACCCATTGAAATTCGAAGATGGCGGCGTCCAGCCCGTCCGCGTCGGCGATGGAGCGGGTGCCCGCCGTCAGAGTCTCGTCCACCCGGACCCTGCCGATGATCGTCGGCTCTCCCGTGGCAGGATTGTTCCAGTCGTAGGCGTAGAGCTTAGCGTCGTCGCGGGACGCGACCCACATCGTGGACCCGGCCGACCAGATGCCCTCGTAAGATTCATCGTCGGCGTCCAGCGCGAAGTCTTTGCCGGAGTCCCACGTCTGGTCCGACATCCGGTAGGCGTACAGCTTGGCGTCCCGCCAGTCCGAAACCCACATCGTGGATCCGTTCGACCACACGCCCATCGGAGAGTCGTGGCCGGGGGCCAGCGTGATGTCCTTCTCGAAGTCCCAGGCCCTGGTCGACAGGTCGTAGGCGAACACCGTGTCGTTGCCGGTGTCCGCCACCCACATGGTGGTCCCGTCCGACCAGATGCCCTCGGGAAATTTGTTGCCGGCGGCGGACAACGTGTTGAAGTCCTTGCCCGAGTCCCGGCTCCGGTCGGACATCCGGTAGGCGTACAGCTTGCCGTCGGTGAAGTCCGACGCCCACATCGTGGTCCCGTCCGACCAGATGCCCACCGGAGAGCCGTTGGCGGCGTCCAGAGTGAAATCCTTGCCCGAATCCCGGGTCCGGTCCGACATCCGGTAGGCGTACAGCTTGGCGTCCTCGAAGTCCGCGACCCACATGGTGGTGCCGTCCGACCAGACTCCGGTCGGATAGCCGTTGGCGGCGTCCAGAGTGAAATCGCTGCCGGAGTCCCGGCTCTGGGCCTGGACATCCGGGGCGAGCACCAGGACGGCGAGGGCCGCCAGTCCGATGAGCAGCAGTGGGAGCGGCGCAAGACGCCGGGCGGTGGTCATGACTCACCCCCGGCTAGCCAAGACTGAAAGTCGGGGGTCAACGTCAGTGTGAGGCCGCCATGAACGTCGGCCCCCAGCGCGAGCCGTCGTTCCGTCCGCCGTCTCAGGTGCATGGACCGGTCTGTCGAGTGCCATGTGAATGCTTTTCCCTCGCACAGGCAGCATCAGCAGACCTGCGAGAGACCTGCGAGTTTCTCCGCAGTCCGCACATAGGTTGGCAGCCTGTCATCGTTCTTACACATTTACCCATGAAAACACTAGAGGCTCTTCATCGTTTTGGTAAGTGCCAAATCACACTATTGGCGTAACAAATTCGTTTGCTCTGAGGGAGGGTGTTTCTGCAGCTTTTCGCTCTTGTCGGCATAAACGAAAGTCAGGCACACGCTACCGGGACGTATCCGGACCGGTAGAGGCTGCTGCCCTCTCCCCCGGCCATCCGCATATGCGGGTTTTTCTTGTTGCCAGTAAGACCGAGCGATTGACTTCCCGCTCTATCCGCTCGAACCACTGACGGTGAACACCAGACTATTGGACAGCTTTCTGCCGTCCTCCGTGCAGATGGCTCCCTGAGCCTCGCAGTCCGTCGTGGCGGGCAGAACGATGGTCACATCCTCGTTGGAGTCTGGCCTCACCATTATTCGCCACTTGATGTTGCTTGGCTTATTCATGCGTTGCGCCTTTAGTATCGACCCGCCGGTCACAGTAAAGGCATGGAGCTTTAGGGTCTTGTAGCTGAGGGGAATCTCCTCGCTGAACCGGATGTCGAATGTGAAGACATTCGAGGAGCCGTGGTGGCTGGCCACGGGGAACACCAGGCCAACGGTCAGCGGCGGCCCCACCACCGTCGCCGTCGCATCGCTGGTCAGCGTCTCATCGTTGTCGGCATCGTCGCGGAAGGAGACCCGGACTTGGATTGTCTGCCCCTGCTCGCTGGAGGTGAGCGTGTATGTTGAGCCGGTGGCCCCGTCGATGTCCGACCCTTCTGCAATCCACTGGTAGCTGTAGGAAACGTTGGCCAGCCCGTCGGAGTCGGCAATTGCTGACGTGTCCGCCGTCAGCGTCTGCCCCACCTGGGGCGTCCCGCTGATGGTGGGCAGTCCGGTGGCTGGAGTGTTACCGCCTTTCACACCCTCCAGGACGATTGACTCGCCCACGCCGGTCTGGATGCCGTTGTGGTCTCCACCCTGGAACGCTGCCGATACCACGCTGACCGTGACCGGCTCATCACCGTTCTGGGCCACCCTGATTGTTTCGCTTGCAATGTCACCGGCCTCGATGGTGACATTCGTGCTGGATAGGGTGCCACCCTGCGCCGACAGGACCGCCTCCATGCGGAACGGCGCTCCCTGCGAGACCCTGACCGCCACCGCGCCTTCGCCCCGCTGTTCCAATTCTGCCGTAAAGGTGAACAGGGAGCCGGGATTGTCTCTGAGCCACATGGCTTCTAGGCCGGACAGACCCTCAAACGCACTACCGGGAAGCTGGCTCAGGTCGTTGTCGTGCATGTACAGATTCGTGAGGTTGGAAAGGTCGTCGAACAGACTGGGTGGAAGTTCGGTCAGGTCGTTGTGGGACAACACCAGGGTTTGCAGCTTGGCGAGACCGTCGAACACGTCGGCGGACAATTCGCTCAGGTCGTTGCTGAACAACCGCAGCTGTAGGAGGCTGTCGAGACCGTCGAACACATCGGCGGGCAGCGAGGTAAGGTCGTTTACGGCCAGGTCCAGAATTGCCAGGTTGGAGAGGTCGTCGAACACTCCAGGGGGCAACCCGTTCAGGCCGTTGTCGGACAGGTACAGGCCTTTCACGCCGGAGAGGCCCAGGAAGTCCCCGGCCCGCAGAGTACCGACACCGGAATCGGCCAGACTAATATCGCCCGTGATGCCGCTCAGATTTGAGTTGGTCACTGACGCACAGTCGCTGATGTTGGGCAGCTTGCCCAGAATCCCGTCCTGCACCTGCTGAGTGCGGTCACAGATGCCGCCTGAGAGCGCTGGCGGAGGCTTGGCCGCAACCACCCCCGTCGCCGCGCTGGTCAGCGTTTCCTCGTTGTCGTCGTCGTCGGTGAAGCTCACCTTCACCGTGATGGCCTTGCCCTCGTCGCTATCGGTGAGGGTGTAGGTGGAGTTGGTAGCGCCCGCGATCTCCACGTTGGCGGCGAGCCACTGGTAGCTGAACACTGCGTTGTCCAGCCCGTCGGCGTCCGTAATGCCCGACAGGTCCGCCGTCAGCGTCTCTCCCACCTGGGCCGTCCCGGTGATGGTGGGTTGGCCCGTAGCAGGATTGTTGGCTGCCGCCGTGACCGCCCCCGTCGCCGCACTGGTCAGCGTCTCCTCGTTGTCGGCGTCGTCGGTGAAGGACACCTTCACCTTGATGGCCTTGCCTTTGTCGCTATCGGCCAGGGTATAGGTGGAGTTGGTCGCGCCCTCGATCTCCACGTTGGCGGCGAGCCACCGGTAGCTGTAGGAAACGTTGTCCAGCCCGTCGGCGTCGGTGACGCCCGAGGTATCCGCCGTCAGCACCTCTCCCACCTGGGCCGTCCCGGTTATCGTGGGCGCGCCCGTGGCAGGGCTGTTGAGGGCGCCCACCGCACTCGTCCAATCACGTACGATGCGCGCCGTAAGGGTCTGACCGTCCTCCCAATCGACGTCGACGTCTTCCCAGGTAAAGGTGGCATCCCCTCCCTGTAATGCCAGCGCGATATCGCCAACTAGCAGCGTCAGGTCGCTGATACTGGGAACGTTATCCGTAAAAGCCAAGCGAAGCTTGCGCTCCGGAGAGTAGTACCACAGCCACTTTGCCTGAAGGCCAGCGTTGCCCCCGGAGTTCGAAAAGAGATCGGCGCTGGCGGCGCCGATGGCGCCGGTGCCGTAATCCACCACCAACATATCCGCCCACCACTCGTCCGCCGTCGGCACCGTCGCCGTCGCATCGCTGGTCAGGGTCTCGCTGTTGTTGGCGTCGTCGGTGAAGGATACCTTGGCCTTGATGGTCTTGCCCTGGTCGGCGGTCACAAGGGTGTAGGTCGCGGCCGTCGCGTTCTCAATGTCCGTGTCGGTGGTCCCATCGTTGGCAATCCACTGATAAGTGTACGAAACGTTGGTCAGGCCGTCGGCGTCGGTGATGCCGGAAACGTCCGCCGTCAGGGTCTCGCCCACCTGGGCTGTCCCACTGATGGTCGGCGCTCCCGTGGCCGGGGTGTTACGCCGGGTGACGGGAGGGGTCGCATCGCTGGTCAGGGTCTCGCTGTTGTTGGCGTCGTCGGTGAAGGATACCTTGACCTTGATGGTCTTGCCCTCGTCGGCTGTCACGAGGATGTAGGTCGCGGCCGTCGCGTTCTCAATGTCCGTGTCGGTGTTCCCATCGTTGGCAATCCACTGATAAGTGTACGAAACGTTGGTCAGGCCGTCCCCGTCGGTGATGCCGGAAACGTCCGCCGTGAGGGTCTCGCCCACCTGAGCTGTCCCACTGATGGTGGGCGCTCCCGTGGCCGGGCTGTTGGGACGAGGCTGCACAGCGGTCGTCGTCGCGCTGACCAAGTTCTCTTCATGACCCCGGTCGTCGGTGAAGCTCACCCGCACCTTGACGGTCTTGCCCACATCGTCGTCGGACAGTGTGTAGGTGGAGCTGGTCGCTCCCCGTATGTCCGTGTCGGTGTTCGCGTCGTTTGCAATCCACTGGTAGCTGTAAGAAACGCTGGTCAGCCCGTCGGCATCTGCAATGCCCGAGATGTCCGCCGTCAGCGTCTCGTCCACCTGAGCCGTCCCACTGATGGTGGGCGCTCCCGTGGCCGGGCTGTTGGGACGAGGCTGCACAGCGGTCGTCGTCGCGCTGGTCAGCGTCTCCTCGTAGCCCCGGTCGTCGGTAAAGCTCACCCGCACCCTGATGGTCTTTCCCACGTCGGCGTCCGACAGGGTATAGGTGGAGCTTGCGGCGTTCTCGATGTCCGTCTCCGTCGTTCCATCGTTCCGAATCCATTGGTAGCTGTAGAGGGAGCCGTACAACAAGCTGGTCAGCCCATCGGCATCTGCAATGCCCGAGATGTACGCCGTCAGCGTCTCGCCAACCTGCGCGGTCCCCCTGATGAAGGGCGCGCCCGTGGCCGGGTTGTTTTCCGATGGTGCGTCGTCGCCGAAGACCCAGGGGCGGGCCTGTTTGATCGACAGAATATCGTCGCTGGTGATCTTGAACTCGATCTCCATGGCGAACGGTTCATCGCCCTCGATGCCGTACAGCTCGGCGAACTCGTCATGGATCAGTTCGAGATGACGGCGCAACTGATCCATTTGGGCGTCGCTCATAAGGAGTTGCCCCCGCTGCATCTGGTTGGAGATCGCGAGGACGGTATACTCACCGCCCTGGTGCAACAGGATTTCCTCCGGCGCCGAGTGCGCGTCGGGATTGGTGACCAGGTCCTCCCCGAGCTGCGAGTTGACGTAGTAATTTCCGTATCTCATTCGGATAGGATCGAAGCTGACGGCGACGCCGTTGGCCAGTTCGTCCGAGTAGTTGGGATGCACCAGCACCCCCATCGCCGCCGCCAGGTGATCGACGCGATAGAACTCGCGTTCGGTGAAGGCCCGGAAGTTCCACAGGCTGGCGTACACTTGCTTGAGCGATTTGGCAATCCCGTCTTCTTCGGTCTCATCGGGATGCTGGGTCTTAGAGTCGTAAAGCCCCGCGCCGCTGAAACCGGGGAGGTCTTCGTTGTTGGTGCTGGACCGGTAGCGCAGCGACTGCCCCTCAGGGTATTTGGAGTGCATCTCCGTCAGTGCCGCGATAATCCACTCCGGGGTCTCGCCCTTCTTGATTTTCTTGCGGAGTTTCTTGAGCTCTTTCTCCTGGGTCTCGAAGTCCGACTGGAAGTCCGAGTCAGCCAGCATCTCCTCCACATCGTCATAGAACTCGTTGTGCTTCATAAACTCGTCGTAGAAATAGAACGGCACCGCGTACCCGTCTGGGACGGTGCCGTCAGGAAAACCCAGGGTCCGCAGCACGGCCACGTTCGCCGCCTTGACGCCGAACGCGTTCCAGTCGTCGAATTCAATGTCGCTCAGGGCCGTGATCTCCGTGACCGTGAGGTCCCGTTCCGGCGTTTGCGCCTCAGAGGGCCGCGAGGCTTTGTAGTGGGCATCCACTTCCTCGGGTGTGGCGGCGCGGAGGAAGTAGCCGGACGAGCCCACCAGGTATTGGACGTAGCTGCCGATCAGGCCATCGATGTCGCCGTCTTCGAGGGCGTCTCGAATAAAGGAGTTGGGTACGCCGTCCTGCACCGCGCGCAGGTTGACATGCGAAAGCGGCGTTTGGGGTACGGTGGTGATGATGCCGGCAACGCGGGAGAGATCGTTGGGCAGCGTCTCGTAGATCACGATGTCGCGAGGGTTGGGGCGTTCCTCCAGCGACATGACCCGCAGGAATCCGAACCCCTCCCCCGGGTTGAGGGAGATGAAATCCAGATCGAAAGCGATGTCTTCTGCGAGCAGCACGTCGACCCGGGAATCATCATAGAGAGACTGATCCTTGTGATAGCGTGCCACCGCCTTCGACCACATCGGATAATAGGCGAGGTTTTCTTCCAGCAGCGGCATGCTGGCTGCCAGAACCGTGAACGCATAGGAAATCTCTTTGAAAGAGTAAACATCGTTGGCCCCGAACTGGAAACGATAAACACCCAGAGACCCGTCGGGAGCAACCGCTTTCGGGTGGTATACCATCTCGGCGACCATCGTCTCATGTCCGTGGAGTGGGTTGACCTCGAGACCAACGGCCGCCGAGAAGTCATCGTGTCGTCGGTACGTCTTGGTGTTCATGAAATAGACGGATGGGCGGTCGGTGTTCATGTCGACCATATGGAACTTGACGGCCTCCAGGTTCCTGAGATGGCTGTCGATACCGCTGTCACCCTTGTAGGCAAGCGACACATACGTCTCGCGGTTAGGAATGGCCGCCGCGCCATCGTCAAAACTCATGGCTGGGACAGGGTTCACCGGGTTCATGCCCACCGGGTCCGCCAGCTCTGTAATGTCATCAGTGCAATCGCCATCGACATCGGCGGGGTCGCTGACGAGGTATTTCTCCACCCGGTAGCGCTCTTTGGGCAGCGCCTCCAGGCTCTCGGTCAGCGTCGTGGCGCCGTCCTGGCCCAGGGTCACCCCGACCGGTACTTCAAACGCGGTGTCCGCGTCCAAATCGTGCCGCACATAGAGCACGAAGTACTCGTCGGTAGTGGACTCGACCACGATAGGAACGGCCCCAACCTCTACCACGGTCGGCGTCGGGGCTGAGTCGGCTCCGGGACACGTATCCTCCTGTGAGGCTTGCTGCGCGGAGGCTGTGGACCAGGGTATGACCAAGTACAGGGCGAATAGAGCTAGTAGTCCGGGAAGGAGGAGGAGGGTTAGAGGAGCACGGCGGCTGGGTAGAGTCATGGCGCCACCCTTTTTCTACCCAGCACGAAGAATCGATAAACCCAGGGGGGCATCTGTGCTAGGTCGCCGTGCGCGGCGGACCTCAGAGGGACCGGAGCAGCGACGGCACGGGCCGTCGTTCCGTCCGCCGTCTCCGGTGCACGGACCGGTCTGTCGAGCGCCATATGAATGCCTCCCTCGCACGTTCGGGATTAGCGGAGCCTACGACCTCTTCCGCTGCCCCCAGGTGGAGTTGCAGCCTGTGATCCCGCTTTTCTTGTCATTCTTCTTACGCATATACCCATGAAAACCCTAGAGGCTCTGCATCGATTTGGTAAGCGCCAAATCACACTTTCGCGGCAGCAATTTTGTTTGCTCTGAGGGAGAGTGTTTCTACAACTTTTTGCTCTTGCTGGCATAAACGAAAGTGGCTAGATTGGCAGTCATCTACACACCGCCGTGACCGCCAAACACTGCATGTTGTCACGCGCATACCGGAGAGGAGATGTCTCAGGCGCCTCGACAGAGCCGAGGTCATCATCCAATGAGGAAAGCCGCCAGACGCTGGGGAACTGAGAGACGTCGCGCCTATACCGGTCCGGGCGCACCGGTTCGCGGTCGCCTTCTGTCTTGCGCAGCTAGCGCTCCGCCCTTCAGGTTGGCCGGAGCGCTATGTCGTGTATGCGTCCCTATTCCTGCTGCAAAATCTGGGGGCAGGCCGGCGCCAGGTTGCTGCGCCGGTTCCGCCGGCGGTCTGGTGTCATCCAATCGGGCTCCGGCGTCGCTTGGCGTCAGGGGGTTAGTTTGGGTACTGGAGTAGGGGCCTGCATTAGATGAAGGCAGCGTTCGGAGCAATACAGACGCGGGCTCTTCGGATCCTCTGGCTCGACCCGGGTGAGGCATCGTACGCCGCCAAGGTCACGGTGTGGCTACGCTGGCTCTTCTGGGTCGGCGCCGTGACCGAACTCGCCTATCGACCGGCGTTCACGCAGGCCAAGTACATTCCGTTCATGCTAATGCACGTGCCGCTGATTGCACTCAACGGCTATGTGCACTACCGTCTGCTCTCCGGGCGCAGGGTGACATGGCGTCACCTGCTCGTCCTCAGCGCCATGGACATAGCTTTGATCACGGCCAGCGTCGTCGTCGATGGGGGTTTCGACACCTTCCTGTTCCTTCCCTACTATCCCGCTCTTGCTGCTTTTGCCGCCGTCTTCACCTCCGCTCTGCTGAATCTCACCTGGACTACGATCACCGCCTCCATATATGTCGGCGTGAGCTTGACAGTCGGCTCGGGCATGGCCTTCGATGGGATCAACGAGAAGATGCTGTTCTCCAGGGTGCTCGCGATGTTCGGGGTTGTCCTGGTTGTCAACTTCATCACCCGGTTTCAACGGCGCAGGGCGAGAGCGGCGATGGAAAGGGAAAGGGAGCTGCAACGGGAACGGATCGAGCTCTCTCAGGCCATTCACGATACGGCCGCCCAGACCGCCTTCATGATCGGCCTGGGGATAGACGCGGCCAAACAGGTTGCCGGAGATTCGAACGAGGAGCTCGCCGCCAGGCTCGATGCCACCTCACGGCTTTCCAAGACTGCCGTCTGGCAGCTGAGACACCCGATAGACATGGGCCGCATATTCGAAGGCAGTGAGCTGGGCTGGACCCTTGACTCGCACGTTACGACGTTCAGAACCATAACGTCGGTGTCGGCGGAGCTGACGCAGAAGGGGGTGGAGCCGCCGCTTTCAGTAGAGGTCAGGAGTCTCCTGTTCACCATAGCCCACAACGCCCTCGCCAACGCCTTCCGCCATGCCGGGGCGAGCAAGGTTCTGGTAGAACTCGACTTCGGACGGGACGAGCTCAGGCTGTCGGTGTCGGACGACGGGGTGGGCCTTCCCGACGACTACCAGGAGCGGGGCCACGGCTTCAAAAACATGCGGACGTACGCAGGGCGTCTGGGCGGACGCCTTATCGTCGAGCCCAAGGGTGCGGTAGGGGGCGCCAGTGTGACCTGCGTGATGCCATTGTCTCGTGGCGGAAAGGAGGGATAGGTTGTCAACGGAGTCTCGTCGCATAAGGGTGCTGCTCGCCGACGACCATGCGGTCACGCTGGAAGGTCTTCAGTCGATTCTGGATCGGTCTGAGGAGTTCGAGGTGGTGGGGCAGGCCAGGGACGGGGTGGAGGCGGTGAAGGCGGCCTCCGAGCTGTCGCCCGACTTGATCGTCATGGACGTCATGATGCCCAGGAAGGACGGCGTGGAGGCGTGCCGGGAGATCATGGAGTCTCTGCCCGAAACACGGGTGCTCATGCTGACCGCCTCGACGGAGGCGAACGCCGTGATAGAGGCGGTGGCCGCCGGCGCGGCCGGCTATCTTCAGAAGGTGGCCGGGATGGACCAGGTCCTGGGCATGATGAAGAGCGCGGCTGCGGGCGAGGGGCGTCTGCCGACCGAGGTGGTGAGGCGGGTCTTCCACAGGATTCGGAGCGGGGAGAGATCGAAGGACGTCAACCTGACCCTGAGGGAGAAGGAGATACTTGCGTCGTTCTGCCGGGGCATGTCCTACGTCGCGATTGCGGAGGCAAGGGGAGTCAAGGTGGTCACCGTCCGAAACGCCCTCTACACCATTCAGGTAAAGCTGGGCGTCGACTCGAAGCAGGAGGTCGTGGTGTGGGCTGCGCAGAACGGGCTGTTGGATGACTAACCACGCGCGGGCCGCTTTCGAGGTCATGCCGCCGCCGATGCCGCCCTGTCATAATCGTGCGGCAGCAGACCTTGATGAGCCTGTGAGCATCGTGGAGTCCACTAGTCATAGTACGTCGGGCAACGTGTCACCGCCACCACGAATCCGTTTACTCCGTTTGCGGGCGAATCCCGCGAAACTCAATGGCATCGACCCCTGCGCTCCTCGGAGGCCACTGCCTTAGTCATTTCTGTCTGGGACATCTCTGGTCCTCTCGTTGAAGCTCTCCGCCTCATCCAGGGAGCTGACTCAGCCTCAAGCCTCTAGGGGTTCCCCACCCCTTGCCGTGTCCCGTTTTCGCTGACGGTCTACGGTAGGCGCCTTGGGTCAGACGGCCCCGCCGAACTTCGCCTTGATGGTGGAGAGGGAGGTTTCCACGTTCGACCGCTTATGGCAGTGCGCTGGGAACTCAGCGTGGTTGAAGTTGTTGGAGCGGTGCGCCCGGTCCCACAGGGCGTGGCGCTTCTGCTTGGGATCGAAGCGAAGGCGGACCTTAGAGATGCAGACAAGGCCGTCAAAGAAACAATCGACGATCATGCCGAGGCCGCCGGCTTCTGCCTTGGCCCCACGATCCTCCGACATGGAAGCCCTCCCCACGGCCCGCGAATCTCTGCAACATGTCCTGTTCGAGTCGACTCGTATCTAAATGACAGCAACCCACTCTCTAATAGTAGACTCCAGCGCGACGGGTGTTGTTTTTGTTTTTTTCTCTCACAATCTTTGTGGTCGATGCTGAGCGCCTTGGTCTGCGTGGCCGGGCCGCCGCTTCCTTGAAGTCGAAGCGTAGAGACGCAGACGAGGACGTCAAAGAAAGAACATCGATCATGCGGGCCGACCGGCTGCCGCCTTGGCCCCGCGGTCTGGCGACATGGAAGACCTCACGAGGCCGCGAACCCCTGGTCCTTGGGCTGCTCGAGTCTCCCCCACCCGGATAATGGGTGCACCCATTATCTAATAATAGATTCCAGCGCGACGTATAAGTGTGTGCGTTCTCCCACAATCTTTGTGGCCGGTCCTCCGCGTAGTCAAGCCGCCGATCCTTCGAATGAAAATAATGGAGATGCCGCCGAAACGGTCGGCGACTGCGCGTAGCCGACCGTCTGCCGCCCTGCCCCCGCGATCCGCCGACGTGGAAGCCCTCCCCCAGGCCCCGGAATCCCTGAGCCATGTCCTGCACGAGTCGCCCCGCGTCCAAATGAAGGTCACCCACTCTGTAATAATAGACTCCAGCGCGACTGCTTTCTCACTCACTCTCACTTTTCTCTCTCTCACAGTCTTTGTGGTTGGTCCCGTGAGTCTCGGGCCGCGGCGCCAGACCTCCGGCGCCTCGACGGCGGAGCGTAGAGACGCAGACGAGGCCGTCAAAGAAGCAATCGACGATTATGCGAAGCCGAACGGCTGCCGCCCTTGCCCCGCAGTACGCCGACATGGAAGCCCTCCCCCCAGCCCGCGAATCTCTGCAACATGTCCTGTTCGAGTCGACTCGTATCTAAATGACAGCAACCCACTCTCTAATAATAGACTCCGTCGCGAGGACGTTCTCTCTTTTTTCTCTCTCACAGTCTTTGTGGTTGGTCCCGTGCGCCTCGGATCGAGTCGCCGGGCCGCTGGCGCCTCGACGCGGGAACGCCACAATATCATGTGCATGCCCACTGTTCCACTCCCCAAGTTATCGAGTTACGATACATGTATACATATGCACCACTATATATATGGGTCTTACTATATTATTACTATAAACAACGTTATATGTTATATTTATTGACTTATTGCACTGATTACTGTAATCTGTCTTCAACTGGAGCCAGCATGAGCGGTCGGAGTATGAGGCTGACCGTCACGTTGGAGGTCGAACACATGCAAACGCCGCGAGAAAGGCGATTTGAAGGACTCCAAGGCACGAGGAAAGCCGAAGGGCCCCGATGGGCATTCCTTGCCGCCCGCCGGAGGCCTTTCACAGATGCAGACTCAGTGGATCAAGGAGCATGAGAATGAGCGACAGACTGCTGCGTCGTCATGAGGTCGAGGAACGCACCGGATTGAGCCGAGCCTCGATCTACAGGTTGATGAGTGAAGGGGAATTCCCTCGCCAGGTTAGGGTCAGCGCCAGAGGGGTCAGGTGGAAGGAAAGCGACGTCACCGCTTGGATGCAGTCCCGGCCGTCGGCGACGAGCTAGGGCTAGGCGCCCACCGCTTACGACTCCCTCGGCTGATGTAGGCCGCCCACTGTTGCATGAGGATGCGCCGGCGCTCAAACAGGTCGGAACGCGCGTACGCTTGCTCGACTCTCCCGCCCAGCTGGATGCGCCAGGGCCGCCTCCGCCACCCCCCAGGGCGCATCCGTCCGTTCCATGGTCCAGGTCGTCTTGAAGGACGTTCTGAACCCGTGCACCGTCGTCCGGCCCGCAAGGCCCGTGGAACGGAGCGTCTTCGTCAGGGTCATGTCGCTCAGCGGCTGGCCGGACCGTAAGGGGGACGGGAAGCACAGCCCGGAACCGTCGTCAAGTTCATGACGCGCGCGCCTCAACACTTCGACGGCCTGAGAGCTCAAGGGCACCCGATGCTCCACCCCCGCCTTCATGCGTGAGGCGGAGATCGTCCATGTCGCCTTGCCAAGATCGATTTCGCTCCACTTGGCTCCCCTCGCCTCTCCGGACCGCACCGCCGTGAGAACCAGGAACCTGAGGCAGAGCTTGGCGGCAAGCGACGCTTGGGACGCATCGACGGTCTTGAGAGCCGAGGCCGCCTCCTCGTAGGGAAGCACCGGGTGATGCGCTTTGACCTTGGGCATCGGCGGCAAAGCCCCGTCCATGCCTTCCCCCGCCGGATTGGCCTCCATCAATTCATTCTCAATGGCCCACCTGAATATCGTGCGCATCCTTTGTCGCACGAGCCGGCGGTCTCGGGCCGCGTCGTCCATATGGGCGTGAGGACCTTCAACACGGCGGCGCGGCCTATCGCGTCGATGGGCTTGTCGCCGATCTCAGGGAAGGTGTGCCGCTGGAGGGTCTGGATCCACGCCTTGGCGTGGCGTTCGTTGCGCCAACGAGGTTTGTTGACTTCGTGGACGGCATGGGCGGCCTCGCTGAAAGCGGGCGTCGCGGGCCTGCGCTTGTCCGCCGCCGGGTCCCTCCCATTGGAGATCTCCTCGCGGCGGTCGAACGCGCGTTTCATCGCCTGGGCCAGCGACACGGCCGGGTAGCCGCCCAGGCCGATGTCGCGCCGTCGGCCTCCGACGGTGGTCCGCAGCACCCAGCTCTTGCCGCCGCTCTTGCTTATGAACAGGTGGAGGCCGTCGCCGTCCGAATAGCGGCCGGGGTCCTTCAGCGCCTTCACCCTTGTCGCCGACAGCTTCATTCCATGCTGCCCCCTCAATCTCTTACCACAGAAATTTCCACACATGCGGCGAGACAACAACTGATTGCAGGAGATCCGGAGGGGGCCTCAGCAAGGCGAATCCGGGATTGACTGACGCCTGTTGCAGCTACTAACTGGAGCGCTGCTGAGACTTGCAGAGATGGTCGGAGAACGGTAAAGAACGGGTGGGTTTGGTGGAGATAGGGGCACTAATATTTAGCTACAAATAAGCTCCGTATTGAGACTGCTTACCACACTCGTTACCACAATATCGACGGCTTCAACAGGGAAGCTGCGGTACTCCCCGGAAGGTGGACCTTGTGCCCGGCTGCAAGCCACGACAGTTCACGGCTTCTCCTGTTCGAGTCTTCCCTGGTGAGCCAGCTATAGAATGGTGTGAGGCTAGCCCTTGTACGCTCCTCAGAGGCCAGCCCTTCGTCTGTATCTGACTCGGACATATCTGCTCCTTTCGTCTCGTCGGGTAAATCTACTCTCGGTGTAGGAGTTCACACCATTCCACCTTCTCGGGTTTTTCTACCCCCTCTGTTGTCCCATTATCGCTGACGGTCTACAATGGATGGAGAGAGCCGACTCAATGTTGCGGGCAATTGATACCGCGGCGTTGCTGGCGGTGCGCACCGACGGCCCCACCTTTCAGAGTGGGCTTTCAAACGGTTGCCGAAGGATTCAGGGTCTCGGTAGAGGGTACAGACGATCTTCTGGATGCGCTGCTTCGGGAACGAAGTACAAGTTCGGTGTACCCAAGCATTGAGCGGGCCCGAGATAATGCCAACCAGGTCGCACCATTGGAATTAATCCAAGCGTTCAATATTGTCTGTGCCACAAGTGATGAGTCGAAGCCGTCGATGGAAGATCCCGCAGGTGTCCACGAGCTAAGTAGAGACCATTTAGCGCAGATGTCCGCTGCCTCCGGAGTGGTTGAGAACCTGTGATTCCGAAAGGGACCGCTTTCCGAGGAAGAGGTCTATCGACGTTTCGTACAGCAGTAGAGTTACACCAGGACAAGTCTATTATCTCAACAGCCTGGCGCTCCGCGACTTCTTCGATTCCAGGAGCCTAAGATGCCTGCATCATCTTCGGATCTTGCGCCCGAGTGCACTGTAACACCGGACCATAGCCAGCCTATAACGTGGGTTTGACAAGTAAGGGAATCGAAATGTGGCTTCGTACAAGTTGTGATATTACCTTTGATGTGAGCGTCCCTACGCCTTTTTTCCTGATGCTCCGCCCTCGAAGCGGAGCATCTCAGTGGGTCGCGCATGAAGACTGCACGTTGACGCCAAGCGTACCGATCACAGAGTATGCGGACAGCTACGGTAACCTGTGCGAGCGGTTGATAGCGCCCCCAGGTGAGTTTTCTATCCGTAGATCTGCGGACGTTTCAACCGCAGACGGCATTGACGTGTCGCCTGGCGCACCATTTGACGAGGTGCATAGTCTACCGGACGAGGTCCTAACCTATCTTCTTCCCAGCCGTTATTGCGAGTCCGATCGGTTTATAGACCTCGGTAGGGAACTCGTAGACGGCGTCGAGCCCGGCTACGATCAAGTGGCTAGAATTGTAGGGTGGATCCGCACATCCGTGCGCTTCAATCCAGATTCCAGCAATTTTCAGATGTCGGCGGTCGAGGTCAACCAGCAGCGCGAGGGCGTATGCCGCGAGCTCGCTCATTTGGGCATCGCGTTGTCCCGCAGTCTCTGTATCCCAGCGCGGATCGTTGTAGGCTATATGCACGAACTCGAGCCGATGGATTTTCACGCTTGGTTCGAGGCGTACGTAGGTGGCCGTTGGTACACCTTCGATGCAACGCAGGCCGTTCCACGTGGAGGGCGAGTTGCCGTAGCTTATGGGCGCGATGCGGCCGACGTGGCGATATTCAACCAGTTTGGCCCGGCGCTATATCCCAGAGCAATGGAGGTACGGGTCGAGATGCTCGACGCTCGCCCGAGGAGCAATTGAGAATCCACTGTAGACCGTCAGCGAAAATGGGAACATCAGTTTGAGATCCGAGAGATCAGGGATCGGGTTGAGGTCTCATAAGCTCCCTGAGGGCCCTGTTGTGTGTCTTCGCCGTTCGATCGTTTGGGCTTGCACCTCCTTCCTGCGTTGTAGGATCTCTTCCCGCCTGCCTCTGAGGACATCCGATGGTGTGACGTTGCCCAGGGCCTTGTGATAGCGCCGGTAGTTGTAGTAGCTGACGAAGGCCACGATCACTGCCTCCAGGTCTGAAGGCAACTCATACGGCGCCTGGTTTACGTCCCGCTTCAGCGTCTGGCGGCAGTGCTCCAGCTTTCCGTTGGTCTGAGGGTGGAAGGGTGTTGCCAGTATATGCCTGATGCCCACCATGCCCAGGTAGTCCCTGAAGGCTCTGGATATATAGCCGGGGCCGTTGTCGCTCAGCAGCCTGGTCCGGTCTGTAATTGGGACCCGGTACATACCGATCCTGTCCACCGCATCTTGGACCGCCTCTATGAAGGAGTCGGATGTCATGTCTCGTTGAAGCCTGTGGGCCAGGATGAAGCGGGAATAGTCGTCCATCACGGTGACCAGGTAGTAGTAGCCCCAGCCCACCACCCTGAAGTAGGATGCATCGGTGGCCCACATCTGGTGGGGGCCGGTGGTCTTGCGGTGGTACTCCTTGCCCGCGACCAGCCGCATCTCAGGCCTCTTCACCAGACCCTCCCTGCGAAGGATACGGTAGACCGTCGACTCTGAGACTGAGAAGCCCATGTTGTCGGTGACGCATGCTGCCAGCTGCCGGCAACTCAGATCCGGCATCTCCCTGGCTGCCGACAGAACATTGTCGACCTCCCAAGAAGTAAGTCTGTTCCATGGGGGCTTGCCTCCGCCCGCATCATCCTCAAGTCCTTGTTGATCCTTCCGCCTGAGCCACCGGTAGCAGGCGCTCTTGGGGACTCCAAGCTCACCCAGCGCCTTCCGCTTGGGGAGGCCGGACGAGGCTACCCTGGCAAGCGCCTCCGTCTTCTCCAAAGCGCTCATCCTCTGGTACCGGTGTCGCCCTGGGGCATCGGGACAGCCGTTTTTTTGAGACGGTACCCCTCCAGGGACAACTCCGCCACCAACTGCTTCAGCTCTACGTTCTCTCTCTTGAGTTGGTGTACTTCCTGCTGGGTAGCGTCCCTCAACGTGTCCCGGGCCAGCCTCTCTTTCCCAGCCTCCATGAACCCCTTGGTCCATGCATAGTAGGATAGTAGGAATGAGGCTTGATCCCCTCCCGTCTACACAGCTCGTTGACCGTCACCTCGCGGCGGAACCCCTCCAGCACGATACGGATCTTTTCCTCCGGAGTGTACTTGCGCCGGGTTGCTGTCCTGACTCTTCGCACGAAGGATCTGGTCTCCTCCGTCCGCTCCTCAGCGGCCTCTGCCTTACCTGTCTCTGTCTGGGACATCACCGCTCCTCTCTCTGAAGTAATCTACCTCATCAGGGGAGCTCTCCGCACCTCACCCTATTGGCTTTTTCTACCCCTTCACCTGTCCCATTATCGCTGACAACCTACAGTCTGCGTGGTTCCATATGACGCAAATCAAGGAGGCAAATAGGTTGGCGCCGGACAGGCGGGTCAGGGTGATGGTCATGGACGACCACGAGATCATGCGCGACGGCCTGCGGGAGGTGCTCCAACGTACCGGGGATTACGAGGTAGTGGGCCAGGCCGGCGATGGTGTCTCAGCGGTGAACATCGCTCTGAAGCTGAAGCCGGACGTAATTATCATGGATGTGATGATGCCTCTGAAGAATGGTATCGACGCGTGCAGGGAGATAACGGAGATGCTCCCGGACACGAAGGTGCTGATACTGACGGCTTCAGCAGAGGAGGATGCCGTGATGGAGGCGGTGGCCGCAGGAGCCACGGGCTTCCTTCAGAAATACTCCGGCAAGGAGAAACTCCTGGATACGGTCCGGGAGGTTGCTGGCGGCGAGTATCGAATACCGACCAACGTCCTGCGAAGCGTGTTCGCGGGAATCCGAGGAACGGCTGAAAAGAAGACAACCGACAGTCCCAAGTCACTCACACAACGGGACAGGGATATACTGACGCTCTTCGCCCAAGGCCTTTCCTATTCAGAGATAGCAGAGGCCAGGAATAACCAGCCGTTGACCATAAGAAACGCGATATACAGCATTCAGGACAAGCTCGGAATCGATACCAAGCAGGAGCTTGTGGTGTGGGCGGTGCGTAACGGCCTCCTGGACGAATATCAGATAGGGAGATGAATTTCACCGTGCTCCAGTCAATCTTGGATTGCGCAGAGGGCGGACATCTCGCTGAGACGCGGGAGCGCGATGGTGGTCGTGGATAAAGAATCAATGTAGCTGACATCATGGTTAACTCTGACTGGCTACGCCGCCGGCTTGGCGCTACAATTGTCGAGCAGCCGGCCTTGGTACGTTCACAGAGTCCCCAACCACATCTCGAAGATGGTTCTGTCTATTGTCCCAAAAAGCCCACCAGGGAAGACTCGAACAGGAGACGCCGTGAAATGTCGTGGTTTGCAGCCGGGCACAAGGTCCACCTTCCGGGGAGTACCGCAGCTTCCCTGTTGAAGCCGTCGATATTGTGGTAAGGAGTGTGGTAAGCAGTCTCAATATCGAGCTTATTTGTAGCTAAGGATACTCTGAACAAGTCCGTGGGGTTGAGGCATTATAATAGTGGGAGAGTAGAGTGGTGAAGGCGGGAGTGAAGAGATGATAGACCAGCCGACATTCGCGGATGTGGAATACGAGAGCAAAAAGCGAAAGACCCGCAGGGAGATATTCCTTGAGCGCATGGACGGGCTGATCCCGTGGACAAGACTGGAAGAGCGCATCCGTCCCTTCTACCATAAGGGAGGACGCGGGCGCCCTGCCTACCGGTTGTCGGCGATGCTGCGGATTCACTGCGTGCAGCTGTTCTACAATGCGAGCGACCCTGGCATGGAGGACCTGCTATACGAGGCTGAGTCGGTGCGGAGGTTCGTGGGCCTGAAGCTGCGGGAACCGCTGCCCGACGAGACTACGATCCTGAACTTCCGCCATCTGTTGGAGGAGCACGAGTTGGGCAAGGGAGTGTTCGAGGAGATCAAGGGTCATCTGGAGTCCCAGGGGCTTCGGCTGCGTGAGGGGACGATAGTGGACGCCAGCATCATCGAGGCGCCGTCGTCGACGAAGAACCGGGCCGGGGAGCGGGACTCCGAGATGCGCCAGGTGAAGAAGGGCAACCAGTGGCATTTCGGAATGAAAGCGCACATCGGGGTGGATGCGGATACTGGGGTGGTGCACAGCGTGACCACCACACCGGCCAACGTGCACGACGTGACGGAAGCCCACCGGCTGCTGCACGGGGGAGAGAGGCAGGTGTGGGGGGATGCGGGGTATCTGGGGGTCCATAAACGACCGGAGAATCGGGGCCTGGAGGTGGAGTGGCGGGTGGCGATGAGGCCCGGCCAACGCCGGAAGCTGGATCCCGGCAGCCCTGAGGAGTTGGCGGAGAAGCTCAAGGCGTCGGTCAGGGCCAAAGTGGAGCATCCCTTCCTGTACGTCAAGCGGCGCTTTGGCTACGCCAAGGTGCGCTACCGGGGGTTGGCCAAGAACACCCAACGGCTGATGGCGCTGCTGGGGCTGGCCAACTTGATGATAAGCGAGCAACGAGCAGCAGCGTGATCAGGGGCGCACTGCGTCCAAAATCAAGGTTGGGAGGGGTGAATCCCCCCGGCAGGGCCAGTTCAAGGGCCGTCGGCCCCTATGGCAGCGCCACGGGAGGGCTGTAAATCTTCGAAATCCCCTCTCCAACAATGCAACCACAGAGTTAGGCCCATTGCTCAGAGGTTCCCTAAACACCCTGACCTTAGATGTGGAACGTGAGACAGGGAGTCTTAAGCTGGCGATTGACGAAGGAGGGATCCATGCACTGGAAGCCTTCGTTCTTGCCCGATATTACATGTTCACTCAAATCTATTTCCATGATGTAAGGCGTGGCTTCGATCTAGTATTGACGGATTTTATCGCCGAGCTTCTGGACGATGATGGTGAACAGGGCAGATATCCGGGTACCGATAAGCTCGACAAATACCTCCGGTGGGACGACAACCGAGTCCTCTTCGAAGCGAGCAGGCGGTCCGATTCAGCGAAAAAGAACTTGGCCTGGAGAGTAATCAACCGCCAACACCCAAAAGCGATCTTTGAGACTGCCGACTCTCCCGACTCGGGAGTAGCCCGGAAAGTAGAACGTGAACTAGTGACGGCGGCACAAGAGAAATTTCCTAGCTTACAATTCTGGCTGGATAAGGCTTACGACCATCCCGACAAGTTCAGACTGGAGGAATTGATGGTAAAATTCGATGGTCATCCGCCAGACTGGAGAGAGTTTCGGAGGTTATCAAAGCCACTACAGAGGCTAGAGGAAATTGGAAAATACCGACTATATGCAAACGTACGTGGTGACCAAATCCAAGAAACCTCAGTACGTAACTTTTGTCGTTCATTTATGGCGTAGAGATTCAGAGTAGGCTTGGGTGGAGGCGGAATTAGCATGAGTACTCAGGAGCTTCGACTTGCTATTCTTCACAAAGTTATTTCAGAATTGGATGACGTTGGGAAGACTCAACTGCAAAAGCTTTGTTATTTCCTACAGGAAGCAATGGGCATTCCCACCAAGTATTCTTTCAGGATGCACCACTACGGACCATACTCCGAAGCTTTGGACACAGATATGGCTCGGCTCAAACTTACTGGATACATCAATATTGAGCCCGATCTTGAGGGCTTTGGTTTTCATATCACTTCAAAAGACGATCCTCTGGAGGAATGGAGCCGCTTAATCAGCTCTTACCTTCAGTTGGTCGACGGAGTGGTACGGACCTTTGGTAAAAGGCCGCCTCACGATTTGGAATTGGCAGCTACCATACACTTCGTAAATCAACTTTTGCCAGATGTTTCAACGGAGGAGGTTCTCGACAGGGTAAAAGCCCTTAAACCCAGGTTCAACGACAGTTACGTTAAAACCCGTCACACAGAGCTCAAGCAATTGGGTCTATTAGGCTGTACAGATTCGAGCTAGGACTATTCTGGCCCAGTCTGCGGTACCACCACGACGATCCAATTTGAGGCGAACCTTAAGTTCTAGCTTGGGTGGGAACTCTCAAATCGATAACAAAGGCAACTAAGCTACACTAAAGAAGTTGATGGCTGGACTGAGACACTCGGGCGTGTTCTGGCGGTGTTGAGCCTCAGTGCCACCAATGCTGACTGGCCTCCTGCCCGAAGCCATATGTTCGGCACCCCCTAAATCGGTAGCGCGGTCTCGGCATGCCCTTCCGGGAGCTCTACGCCGAAGGCGTTCACGTTGAAGGCCAGCATGGCGTAGCAGCCCATCAGGGTGGTGAGTTCCGTCGTGCCGTTGACTCCGAAGTGGGCCACCACGGCGTCGAAAGCTTCCTGGCTGACGCGGTGGGTGCGGAAGAATTCGCGGCCATAGTTCACTACGGCGGCCTCGTCGTCGGCCAGGCCCGGCAGATCCTGCCTGTCCCGCAGGGCATTGACGACTTCGTCCCTTAGACCCTCCCGCCGCGCCGCCGGGGCATGGGCGTTCCAGATGAACTGGCAATCGTTCTCCCGGGCGGCCAACAGCATCGCCAGTTCCCGGATACGGGGTGAAAGCGAGGTGTCGGTGCGTAGGTATTGGGCCAAGCCAAGGGCGCGCTGGGCGACTTCCGGTGCGTTGAGGATGACGGAGCCGGGCCCCGTGGTCGGTATTTCGCCCCGGTTCGCTACGAATGCGTCGAAAGCCTCCCGCTCACGTTCGGGCACGGATTCTCTGGTCACTGTGGGTGTTCTGGCCATGTCAGCCTCCCTCTGTGTGCATATCGTTTACGAGCTGCGCCCAGGCTGGCGGAGGACTCCTGCGGGGTTTCCTGGTCCAACTCTGGCCGGAAACCGTAGTCGTATAGACCTCGGTTGGATGGTTGAAAGCATTGTACATGATGTTGTAGAGGTAGGACACTTTGCAACGCCACGCTGGTTCCTGCTCGACTGGTGGAAGAGGGCCGGCGGGGAGCCGGAACAAATGCGGGCCGGGCCCCGTCTATATAATTGTCGTTGCGATATGCAACCGAATCGTATCCCAGTGACAGAGGTTGCCCGTATGAAGACCTACACAAAAACCGTCCTCCTTTCGGCTATAGGAGTTTCCGTGCTGCTGCTGGCGTTCGCCGCCTGCGGGGGAGATGCCGAACCGTCCAACTCGAAACTGGAAGTGACCTCAGGCAAGGAACCCAACGCATCGGTGACAGGCTCCGTCACCTACAGGGAACGGATAGCGCTTAGCGAGGGAGCGACCCTCGTGGTTGCGCTGCTGGACACATCCTACGCTGACGCATCCGCTACGCTTATCGCTCGCCAGACCATATCCGATCCCGGCCAGGTCCCAATAAAGTTCAAGGTCGAATACAACAGGGACGACATCAACCCTCGGAACGCCTATTCGATCCAAGCCGATATCATCGAGTCCGATGGACGACTCGCCTTCACCAACGACACGGCCTACGACGTTATTACCGGGGGAAATCGGCACATGGTGGATATGCTCCTGGTCTTAGTTCAGCCTCCTCCCGGTCAGCTAGAGGGCAACGAGGACTGGCGCAGGTGGGTGGAGGTCCCAGTCTCAGTGATTTGGGCGAACCTGATTCCCAACGAGCCGGAGCTTTTTCTGCGGATTGCGTACTACCAGTCCACCATCGAGGGCTGTGCCCGCCCCGGTAACGAGGAATTGAAACTGGAAGGCTACGACATTATCGCCCGGGTTACCCTCATGCAGCCGCCGAATACTCCCTGGGCAATTCCCTGCCATGAGCAGACAGTGGAACTCGACACCGTATTGCACATCGAAGAGCCTCTTGAACCTGGACAGACATACAGGATGATCGTCAACGACGCAGAAACCACAGCCTTTACCCTGCCGAGACCCGACCTTCCCTATACATTCATAGCCGCGTCGCCCATAGAAAGCGCCGAGGTTTTGACATTGGAGAGCGACCCGCCTCAATACCAACTTCGTGTTGTGTCCGGCATGCCCAGAGGCAGCGGCTGTTCCCAGTTCAACGGCTACGAGATCCGGCGAAAAGAGGCTGATAAGATAGACGTGGTTGTCACCCACCACCAGGTCTCAGACCCGGATGTTGTCTGCACCGCAGACTATCCAACAGTTGAGACCTACGTCCCTCTGGGTTCCGATTTCGATCCCGGCGTTGAATACACCGTGACCGTAAACGGGGACACTGTCAGTTCATTTACGGCAAGCTAGCCTTGGCTCCGTGCTCTTTCAGGGTCCTTGGCAGCTAACCCCGACATGTTGCGGCTAGCTCTCTGGGTCGGAGAAATAACGCTGGATTAGGCTCAGCACACGGTCCCTGTCAATGAGACCGTCAAAGTAGTCGCTTATCGCTCTGATGATTTCATCTCTGTCGATTCTGCCGTCTCTGTTGGTGTCGTAGTTCATTTCAACTGCCAGCGCCAATGTTGTGACTGACATCAGTGAGCTTATGACGTATGTGCGGTCGTTGTCGGTTCCACAGCTGTGCTCGACAAGCTCCCAACTTCCATCGGCGACTGAGTACAATTTCGCACGGTCCTCGCTGCACGCTGGTTTGTCGTCCGGCGGCACGCCCAGCCACAACTCGACATCCGGTGCGGTGAAGTCCATGTAGGGAATGTCACTCCCAGACGGATAGGCCTTAACGTTCACCGACCACACGACCGTGGAAGCGACGTCCGCCGGCGGCGCTCCCTCAGGCATGACGTCTAATTCTGCCACCACGATTGTGGCGCCGCTGGGAAGGGAATCCTGAGGGACTACCAGTCGTTCGGCAAAATCTCCCGAAACGGAACCGGATGTCGATGAGCCGAAATACGACGTCGATGTGGAAAAGCTGGATGCCCCTATCGCCAGCTGCACTCGCACCTTCTGAGGAGAATTTTCGATTCCCGCGCCGGATATCTCCATGGTAGCCCGGTGGTAGCCCAGCTCCAGGTTGGACGTGTCGACACTTATGTCGATTTCCTCATCGTCGGTTGGCCCGCTGGAGAAGCCGGATAGCGGGTCTAGCGTCAGCCAATCGGCGTTGTCTGAAACATTGAAGTGCATGGGTCCAGGGCGGATGTTCCAAACTTGAAGTTTCCGTGACGGCGGTACATTTCCGATCATGCCTACGAAGAACGTGGGTCTGGATGGAGAAAAATCAATCAAAGGTGGAAGCGTTGGTCGTGTCGGCGGCTGATTAGGGTTGACGGGCGTGCCCTTGGCGATGTCCGACCAGGGGCCTTCGCCAACGGAGTTCACTGCCCGAACAAGGATGTCGTAAGTTACGCCGTTGAGCAGGTGGGAGATTGTGTGAACCAACGCTCCGTCGCCGGACCTCCACGCGCTTGTGGCCAGGCCCCAGATGCCGCGCCTTCGATACTGCAGGTCGTATGAAGTGATGGCCGTTCCTCCATTGTCGGATGGTGGACTCCATCTGACAGTCAGCTGGGTGTCGCCTGGAGTGACCACAGGGGTTGGAGGCTTACCAGGGGCTGTGGCTGAAGGGGGAGTGGTTGTGAGGGTAAAGGTCAACGTCGCCATAGGCGAATTGGAAAACTTGCCTGTGTTTCTGATGCTGGTGATGGGTTCTTGCGGGTTAGTGGAGGGGTTGCTCAAGCTGAACTCTTCGCCCTCCTCGGTCCCCGCGTCGTAGGGGTAGAGGTTGATTACAAGCTCGTGTCTCCATTCTCCGTTGCCGTCAAGAAGGGAGACGCCTGAAATGCCCACGAACCAGTCCGGGCTGGGCCCAATCATGGAAAGGAGGGTCACCAGTGGATAGTCGGAAGTCACGTCTATGTCGAAGGTCCTTGTGCCTTCCGCGCCGGTCCCGGAGGCGCTGATGAGAGACAGTTTCTTGTCCCCGCTGGTGTTTATTTCACTCCTGAACGTGCTGGTGGAGCCGAGCTCCGCTACGTTCTCCACCCCTGCAGTGGCCATGCCGCCGCTTTCCCAATGGGTGACGCTGCTGTTGTGGACTGCGCCAATCAGAGTGGTGAAATGTGCGCCCCCCACGACCCCGCCGGGAGTGCTCTGGAGGTTCCACATTCCCTTGAACGTGACTCTGTACTCAACTTCGCTTGCCGCTTCAGCCGAGCCGGAGTTTGAGCCGGCTCCAGGTATAAACAATAAGCACAATAGTCCCGTAAGGACCGCAAGTGTTAGAACGAGAGGCCGCCAGGGAGGAAACGGCATGGATAGAATGACTTGGACGCCTCGCTGCCGCCGAGATAAGTAGGTCATAAGGTTCATAGCTGCCATCCCTGGATAAACCATCGAGGCAACACTTTACCGGGACCGTACAGGCTGGTTGTGAGTTTCGGCCCTAACCCTTGGCCTGGAGCAGCGCAATTCCAATGGCGCCGGGTCCGGTGTATACCCCCAGGGCCGGGCCAAATTGTGTGACGTAAGGCTCCACTCCGGTCGGGAGCATGTCCTTCAGGTCGTCGGCGACCTCGCGAGCCTTGTCCGGAGTGGTGCTGTACATGACCGCCAGGCCCTCGAGCGGGGCGAAATCGCGTGCGACCTGCTTCAGTTTTACAAGGGCTTTGGCGAACGTACGGCCCTTGCCCAGCTCGTGCACGACTCCGTCCTTCACGATAATCATGGGCTTGAGTTGGAGAGCGGTGCCTATCATCGCCCGGGCCTTGCCGATACGGCCGCCCTTTTGCAGGAATTCCAGCGTTTCGAACAGGCAGAAGCATTGGGCCCGTGCCGTCGCGTCGTGGGCAATTGACACGACTTCATCATAGCCTGCGCCGCGATTGGCTGCCGAGGCCGCGGCTGCGACCACGAGGCCGAGCCCCATGGACGCTTGTTCGGTGTCTATGACCTCTATGGGGCAGGCCGCTGAAGTCATTGTGGAGGCCTGGACTGCAGAGTTGTAGGTGCCGCTGATTTTGGATGATATGTGGAGGGATACGATGCCGTCGGCGTCTCCGCCAAGCCCGTCGTACACTTCTTTGAAGTCGCCAGGGGACGCCTGCGACGTCTTGGGCAGCTCCGGGCTGCTGGCGAGCATCGAGTAGAAGTCGTCCGGCGTGATGGTCACGTTGTCCTTGTAGGTCTCCGTCCCGAAGTGGACGTTCTGAGCGATAACAGAGATGCCGAGACGTTGGGCTGCGTCGCTGGGGATGTCCGAGGTGCTGTCGGTTACGATTCTGACGGTCACGCGTCACCTGCCCTTGCAGGACCAGAGGATGCAACAGACCGGCCCGAGCGTGTCAAGGAGGTGGGACTTGCCTAAGGAGTTCGGTTAGATCAGCAAGTCGAGAGCGCCCTGTTACGGAGTGGAAGCAGGCTCCCTGTGCGAACCGGGAGCGCCTGCCATGACGCCCTGTCTCGGAGAATGGCCTGCTGCGGTTCCCCCTGGCTGCCTTATTTTGTGCGCATAGTCTACCATAGAACCGAGCCCCGCCGAGGACCGGCTATCCGAAACTGGGTCAACGGCGCTGCCGCTTAAGACCAATGTCGCTAATCTCACTGCAGTAGAAGACGGACGTGTGACCGGCGCCTTTCACGACCAACGTTCAGCAGCCCAGACGCCTGTGATCAGGAGCGATATTTTTGGTGGGATAGTCCACCGGGACTAATTTTTGTCCTACATCGGTCAGCGTCAAGCGATAACGATGACAGAATACGTCCATGGGCTTTGGGTTTTTGGCCTATCAAGCTTATCAACGCTTGCTCCGGTGGCTGTTTCGGAACCTTGACCGGGTCCCAAGGACACTGCTAAACTCCGGCAGAGTCGAGTGGGATGTGGTGATGTGGTGGGGATCTCGCGCGGCCTCCGCGCCTAGTCATCTGGACGTGTGCCATGCAGATATACTCTAGCAGCCCCCGAACGGGGCATATACACCGAAGGGCGGCGGGTTATCGCAGCCGACAGCGATACAGCCTTCCCTGTGAGCCTTAACTCCCTCGTCCAATCTATCGGGGTCCTCTGACCCCTCTCCCTTAGGTCCTCTGGCCTTAACCTTGCCGCCGACTTCGTCGGCTTCTGCGCCCGCTACAAACCAAAAACTGCATTTATGCTTTTGGTTGTAGGCGGCCCGATAGCGGAGCGACAGAAGCAAGGTTCAAATCAACACATGCGTCCAAGGGAATCGTATTGCCAAACGCATTGTGCGGTTGGCTTGCAGGGAGACCACGAAACACTCTACTTAACTATGTCCCGCCGTTGCGGGCAGCGCTTTGCAAAGTGCAGGAAAATCAGGAGGTTGACAATGCGGGAAGTACTGAGGTCTAAGATTCATCGAGCTTGGGTTACCGACGCCAACACGGACTACGTTGGGAGCATCCTCATCGACGAGGACCTGATGGACCGGGTTGACCTGTGGGACTTCGAAAAGGTCCTGGTCTGCGACATCACCAACGGCAACCGGTTCGAGACCTACGCCATAGCAGGCGAGCGCGGCTCAGGAGTCGTCGCGGTACAGGGAGCGGCCGCCCGGCTGAGCTCAACAGGGGACTGCATAATCATCATGTCCTTCGAAGTCACCGACGAACGGCCGGACCCACAGATGATTCTGGTGGACCAGGATAACCAGTTCGTGGAATACCTCGAGGGAGCCAAACATGGTCAGCAGGTTTTCTGAGCAGGAAACCGAGTCCTACTACGACTCGGAAGACGTCATATACCGGTCGGTCTGGGACGAGGATGGAAGCGTCCACTGGGGCCTCTTCGACGAAAGCGTCGACAAGGACTTCCTCAAGGCCTGCAACAGGCTGAACCGGACAATGGTCGACAAGGGCCGCATTGGCCGGGACTCATCAGTCCTGGACTTGGGCTGCGGCAACGGAACAACCGCGATCTGGCTGGCCAGCGCAAGCGGCGGCCGGGTGACGGGCATCGATCTGAGCGGGGTACGTGTGGCCAACGCATTGGAGAAACGGACCGCGCTGAGCCCGGAATTAGGGGACAGGGTGGCCTTCGAGAAGGCCTCAGCCACCGAGTTGCCCTTCGCCGACGGCTCTTTCACCCACGTGTGGAGCCAGGCCGTAATCTACCACGTGCCCGACAAACGACAGGTCTTGAGCGAAGCCTACCGGGTCCTGGCCCAGGGCGGTGTCATGGTGTTCGACGACCTCCTCAGGCCAAAGCGGGACATTACACCCGAAGCCCAGACTTACGTGTACGACCGGCTGCTGTACGACACCGAATTCAGTTTCGAGTCTTACCAGCAGGCCCTCAAGGACCAGGGCTTTGACATATTGGAGGCCTTGGACCTTTCCCCGCACCTGAGGCAAAGCTACCTGTGCTTGTCCGAGCGGACGCCCAAAGACGAAACGTTGGACGACGCCGAACACTACAAGTGGCTCACCACCGCATACATCGAGACCGCCGCCGCAGTGGACAAGGACGAGCTGGGCTGGGGTCTCTTTATCTGCCGGAAATAACATGCCGGACAGCCATAACAGAGTCCAGTGGGTTTATTCCTCCAACTCCAACCAGGAGTTGGAGGAACGCTACGACCAATGGGCCGCAGAATACGACAAGGACCTGGCTGAGGAATTCGAGTGGAACGCCCCGCAGACAGCGGCCGATCTATTCTCTAAGCACGTTCCCACAGGGGCAAAAATCCTTGACGCAGGAGCCGGCACCGGTCTGGTGGGCGAGTGTTTGGCCCAGTCCGGTTACCGGGACCTCTACGCCATGGACCTTTCGTTGGGTATGTTGGAGGAGGCCCGCCGAAAGGACCTCTACAAAGAGTTCCGCCAGATGACCCTCGGGGAGGAGTTGGGATACGACACCGACTCCTTCGACGCCATCATCAGCGTGGGGGTGTTCACCACTGGCCACGCCCCGACCCACGCCTTCGACGAATTGGCCCGCATCACCAAGCCAGGCGGGTTCATAGTTTTCAGCCTGCGGGTGGACCTGTATGAAGAAGGCGGATTCAAGGAATACCAGGCTGGTATGGAAGAAGCCGGCAAATGGAAGCTGGCCGAGCTTTCCGAGTCCTACTACCCCCTCCCCAAGGGTGAGCCTGACGTAATCCACCGCATCTGGGCCTACCAGGTCACCGCGTAAAGGTGGCCCCTCCGGGGCGGGCTTAACTTCCCCACTACACCTGGCTTCTTTACAGGTCCTCCGGCCTTTTTTGTTCGAGACGAGTTGCTATCTGCTATTATTCTATTAGTCAGTCAACTTTGGAATCAAAAGGGTAAAGTCGGTGAAGTTTGGTCCGGGCGTCCTGGGTGTTGAACCTCCAGTGGATGGTGGCTTGGGCGGCGTTGCGTTCCTTAACCAGAGCCTGGACTTCCCGCCGGAGCGTCTCCTCGTCGGGGAGTCGCTGCTTCAAGCAGGATCGGGATAGTACGCTGAACTCGATTTCCGCCATGTTCAACCAACTCCCGTGCTTGGGGGTGTAGTGGAATTCCAGCCGCTTGGCAATCCGCCGGGCCTCTGCCGCCGGGAACGTCTCGTACAGGGACGCCGGACGGTGCGTGTTCAGGTTGTCCATGACCACCCTCACCACCGGCGTCTCCGGGTAAGCTTCGTCCACCAGCCAACGCATCTGAAGGGCGAAGTCCTCCATGGTGCGCCGCCGGGTCACCGCCACGTGACGCCAGCCCGCCAGCGGCTCACAGGCCAGGAACAGGTTTCGGACGCCCTCCCTCCGGTACTCGTAGTCCTGCCGAAGCGGAATTCCGGGCCGGGGCGGCAGAGATGGCCGCGTCTCGGCCAACAACTGGGTCGATGTCTCGTCAAAGCAGACCACCGGCCGTCGGTGGTCATAGGGTTCGGCATAGAGGTCCAGCAGGTCCTCCATGTTGGCCACGAACTCCGCGCTCACCTTGGGAATGCACCATTCCCTCTTCTGCCAGGGCTTGAGAGCGTTTTTTTGAGACGCTTGCGCACCCCTTCGTGGGACATGGAGGAGGCCAACTTCAACTCCACCACCTTGCCAGCCAGCAGGCGCAGGGTCCAGTGGTCATGCCCTGCCGGCGGCGGGCTGCAAGCCAGGGCGATCAAGTGGGCCTCGCCCCGGTCGTCCAGCTTCCGGCGCCGGTTGGCCTGGGGACGGTCCTTCAGAACCCCGGACAACCCTTCTTCGGTAAAGCGCTGCTTGACCCGGTACACTGTGCCCAGGGCCACGTCCAGGGCTTCAGCCACTTGGGGAGCCGGCCAACCGTCGTCGCTCTTGAGGAGAATCCGGGCCCTGGCGGTGACTCGGGCCGGGTGTTTCCCAACCCGAATCAGACGCTGGAGTTCTTCGCGTTGTTCCAGCGCCAGCCGCACTGAATACTTGTCCCTGACCATCACCACCACCCCCGCCAACAACACTTCCCACAAGGCAGGATAGCCTAATTGTCCGTTTTCTTAAACAAATGCTAAAACCAAGTTGACTGAGTACTAGGAGCATGGAAATAGAAATAGCTAAGTTGGGAATTAGATGAAACTCGAAAGAGTTGGGATTCCTACAATGGTTATTGCTGCAATGGCCTTATGGGGGGCCGCTGCGGCAATCGGGCTTGTCTCTATCCCCGAGGCCTTGGCGACAGAGGGCGACTGCGCCAGCGCCAGCGCTGGCGCAGTGTCCGATCCGAGCAACAATTCTGGGCTCGTGTCCGACTGCGCAGTGCTGCTTGCCGCGCGAGATATCCTGACGGGGACCGCCACGCTCAACTGGTCGGCGAATGCTCTCATTACCCAGTGGGAGGGCATCACCGTCGGCGGAACACCGTTGCGGGTCACACAGCTGGACCTATCCAGGAAGGGATTGACAGGTGAGATGCCTAGTGAGTTGGGGAGCCTCCCCAACCTGCAACGGCTGGATCTCAGTTCCAACCGGTTGACGGGGGAGATACCTAACGAGTTGAGGACCCTCGTCGGCCTGCAAGTGCTGTATCTCGATACGAACCAGTTGACCGGTGAGATACCTAGGGGGTTGGGGAGTCTCCCCAACCTGCAATGGCTGTACCTCGGCTCCAACCGGTTGACGGAGGAGATACCTAACGAGTTGGGGAACCTCTCTAGTCTGCAATCTCTATATCTCGGCTCCAACCGGTTAACGGGGAATATCCCTACGGAGTTAGGGAATCTCTCCAACCTGAAGGATCTGGACCTAAACAGGAACCAGTTGACGGGGGAGATACCTACGGAGTTAGGGAGTCTCTCCAACCTGCAGTGGCTGTACCTGGACGAGAACCAGTTGACGGGGGAGATACCTACGGAGTTAGGGAGTCTCTCCAACCTGCAGAGGCTCTACCTAAACAAGAACCAGTTGGCGGGGGCGCTACCGGTGGAGTTTGGGAATGTCTCCAACCTTGAACGGTTGGACATCAGATTCAATCAGTTGACGGGGGCGCTTCCTCAAGGTTTGACAGGGCTAACGATGCTGGAGTCGTTTGCCTTCCATAGCAACTTGGGGATTTGCGCCCCGGTGAATGGAGCATTCCAGTCGTGGCTCCAAAGCATAGGCGACGTCTCCGGCAGCAGCTGCGCGCCGGTAGATTCGCTGGAGGACCGGGCGGCGCTGGTCGAGTTCTACAGCGCCACGGACGGGAAGAAATGGAGGACGAAGACCAACTGGCTGAGCGACCGGCCTGTCAGGGAATGGCACGGTGTCACCAATGATGCGGACGGGCGAGTCACTGGATTGTACCTCTCCTTGAACCAGTTGACTGGCGAGATACCGACTGAGTTGGGTAACCTCTCCAATCTGCAAACGCTGAACCTCTCCTTGAACCAGTTGACTGGCGAGATACCGACTGGGTTGGGTAACCTCTCCAATCTGCAAACGCTGAACCTCTCCTTGAACCAGTTGATGGGGGAGATGCCGACGGAGCTGGGAAAGCTCTCCGATCTGCAAATGCTGAACCTCTCCATGAACCAGTTGACAGGGGAGGTGCCTACGGAGCTAGGCGGACTCTCCAACCTGGAAGTGTTGCACCTGAGTCGGAACCAGTTGATGGGGGAGATACCGACGGAGCTAGGGAGCCTCCTCAGCCTGGAACAGCTATTCCTCAACAGGAACCGGTTAACCGGGGAGATACCGCCAGAATTGGGGAACCTCTCAAACCTGCGAGTACTGTTGCTCTCTGGCAACCGACTGACTGGGTGCATCCCCAACGAGTTGCGGGACTTGCCTGGCAACGACTTCCATAGTCTTGGCCTGCCGTTCTGTGGTGACGAGCCAACAGTTATTGAGTCCAGCCCCGACAGGGACGCTTTGGTCGCGCTCTATCACACGACTGACGGGGAGAACTGGAGATACACAACCAACTGGCTGAGCACCTGGCCTATCGGGGAATGGCACGGTGTCACCACTGATGTTGATGGTCTGCTCACTGGATTGCACCTCTCTAGGAACCAGTTGAGGGGAGAGATTACAACGGCGCTGGGCAACCTCTCCAGACTGGTTGCGCTGGACCTCTCCAGCAACCAGTTGATGGGGGAGATCCCAAGTAACTTGGGGCAACTGGCGAATCTGCAAGAGCTGGGCCTCGGTTACAATCAGTTGACGGGGGAGATGCCGACGGCGTTGGGTAACCTCTCCAGCCTGCAAACGCTGGACCTCTCCGGGAACCAGTTGACGGGGCCGATACCGCCAGAGCTGAGCAACCTTTCCAATCTGAAGGACCTGAGGCTCGGAACGAACCAGTTGACGGGGCCGATACCGCCAGAGTTGGGCAACCTCTCCAATCTGAAGGACCTGAGCCTCGGAGCGAACCAGTTGACGGGGGAGATCCCAAGTAACTTGGGGCAACTGGCGAATCTGCAAGAGCTGGGCCTCAGGTCCAACCGGTTGACCGGGGAGATGCCGACGGCGTTGGGTAACCTCTCCAGCCTGCAAACGCTGGCCCTCTCCGGGAACCAGTTGACGGGGCCGATACCAAGGGAATCAGGGCGACTGGCGAATCTGCAAGAGCTGGGCCTCGGAGCGAACCAGTTGACGGGGCCGATACCGCCAGAGCTGGGCAATCTCTCCAATCTGAAGGACCTGAGCCTCGGAACGAACCAGTTGACGGGGCCGATACCGCCAGAGTTGGGCAACCTCTCCAATCTGAAGGACCTGAACCTCGGAGAGAATCAGTTGACGGGGCCGATACCGCCAGAGTTGGGCAACCTCTCCAACCTCCAGAGGCTGTGGCTCTACAAGAACCAGTTGACGGGAGAGATACCGCCAGAGTTTTGGCGCCTCTCCAACCTGAAATTGCTGTGGCTCACCGATAACCAGCTGATGGGAAAGATACCGCCAGAATTGATCAATCTCTCCAGCCTGCAAGCGCTATGGCTCAGAAAAAGTGGACTTACTGGGTGCATTCCGGAGGTTCTCGTTGAGTTCGTGTCACAGCTGACAAATACCGACGTAGGTCATCCACCCATTTGTACAGGGTTTGAAGTCGTTCACACAGCAGACAATGGCCCGCAAATACACAAAGACAAAGTCTTTGTCTTGCCCACCACGAAAAGTCTCACCACTGGGAATTTGTATCACCGGGATTATACTGCTCGGTTCTTCGAGTATTTCCACGATGAGTTTGATTTTCTGGTAATTGTCCGTAACCTAGACGGAATCCGATCTTCTCCGGTCAATGAAACCTCATACTTTGTCTTTGCGATGAACGACGTGGAGGGCATAGGTCAAAGAATTTATTCCGACGGTGATTCGTATGGATCAGGAGGTGCACTTCAGGGCGTGATATCTCATCCGTACGTGAACTCTATCTCTTCGGGTCCATCGCTACATGAACTGATGCATCGATGGGCAAACAATATCCTGCCATTGGGTTATGGAGCCCACTGGGGATTCAGTAGTGCGAACGGACAACTAGGTGGATTTGACATCGCAGAATTGGTGGATCATGGCGACAACACGTACTCCGCCGGCATCATTGCCCCGTATGGCATCGCCGCAAACTGGAAACCCTACAGCCCCATAGAATTGTACGTAGCAGGCTTTATACCGCCGGAGGAGGTCCCTGACCTGTGGGTGGCGGAGGACGGGGAGTATTTGGCGAGGAACGGTTGGTGCGTCAGAGCATCCGATGGATACTGTATGTTTACCGCAACCGACATTAGAACGTATACGATTGAGGATATCATAGCTGAGCATGGAGAACGAATCCCGGACTCCTCGCAGTCTCAACGGGAGTTTCGGGCGGCAGTCATTCTCTTGATTGACGACGATAATCCCCTCATCCAGTGGCAGTTGGACAAGGTGAGCGGCGACATCGCGGCATTCAGTTACGCCGGTGATGACGACAATGACGACACATACAATTTCTACGAAGCAACAGGTGGACGAGCCACGATCACCATGGACGGCCTGTCGCAGTTCCTGAAGGCCCAGCTTCTTCCGGGCGTCCCCACTGACTTGACGGCAATGGGTAACGAGCTGCCGGGCATCGATCTTTCGTGGAGAGCGCCGGCAAGCGACGGCGGTTCAGCTATCACCGCCTACGACATGCGCTATATTGAGACGTCTGCCGACGGGACTTTGGACTCCAACTGGACCGTGGAGGAGGATGTTTGGACCGCGGGCAGCGACGACCTGGAATACACGCTGATTGGCCTCACCCCAGATACCCAGTACAACGTTCAAGTTCGGGCGGTAAACGCCGTGGGCGACGGACCCTGGTCGGCCACCGCCACCGGAACGACATTGAGTGCAAGCGTTTGCGTCGCCGGAGGCGCGGTAGCGGATGCGGTGAACACGGGTCTGGTGTCGGACTGCGAGGCGCTCCTTGAGGGTCGGGACACGCTGGCAGGGAGCGCGTCGCTGAACTGGTCCCAGGACACCCCCATCTCCGTATGGGAAGGCGTGACCCTCGGGGCAACGCCTCGACGGGTGACCGGTCTTGCCCTCGGTGATAGCGAGTTGTCCGGCTCGATACCCACCGAACTGGGCAATCTACCTAACTTACGAGTACTGGACCTCGCTCAGAACGAGTTGACTGGCCCTATACCCGCCGAACTAGGCAGCCTCTATAGCATGGTAGAGCTGTACCTCTATGATAACCAGTTGACTGGGTCTATACCGACTGAGCTGGGTAACCTTTCCAACTTAGGAGAGTTGGCCCTTCATGAGAACCAGTTGACTGGAGGGATACCGGCCGGGTTGGGCAGCCTCACCAACCTGACACATTTGCTGCTCAACAACAACCAGTTGACTGGGGAGATACCGGCCGAACTGGGGGGTAACTTGACCAACTTGGAGGTTCTGAAACTCTCCCATAACGAACTGACTGGGGACATACCGGCGGAGTTAGGCCAGCTCGCAAACCTCACGGAGCTGAGGCTGGCTGGCAATGAGCTGACCGGGTGCGCTCCTGGAGGATTGAGAGACGTCGCAGTCAATGACTTTGGCGATCTCGGTCTGCCGTTTTGCATGTTGACCCAGGACGAGCTGCTAGCCCGGTATGACGCCAACGACAACGAGATCATTGACCGGGACGAGGCCATTGCCGCTGTAGCAGATTATTTCGCAGGCGAGATCAGCAGGGATGAGGCGATAACCGTCATCGCCCTCTACTTTTCGCCGCCGGGATAGCGGAGCCGTCGGCTGACTGGCATGCTATTCAGCCCCTGTTTCGGCCAGCTTCCAACTCCTATTCCAGGATGAACCCCTCGTAGCCGTTGGCGGCGGCTGCGTTGCGCTTGGCGCGCATGACGGGTGCTGTGTCTGGTGAGGAGAGCAGCGCACGCGGCTTGCCGGGTATGTTCGCCCCCACAAACCAGGAGTTGGCCTGGGTCCGGATGTGCTTGGCTCCCTCTACCTTCACGTGTTCGAGCCATGCGTCTTCCGCCTCTGCGCTGGCCGAAATGCGTGAGTAACCGTTGTCCCGCACGTAGCTGATGCAGTCGGTCACCCATTCCACCAGGGGTTCGGCGGCCCTGACGAAATTCCCCACGGAGGCTGCGTTGATGGTGAAGAGATTGGGGAAGCCGGCGCTCTGGATGCCCATGAAGGTGCGCGGGCCATTGGCGAACTTGTCCTGAAGAGTACGACCCCCCTCGCCGCAAATTTGCACCCTGTTCAGGGCCCCGGTGACGGCGTCGTATCCCGTGGCAAAGATGATGACGTCCAGCTCGTAGTCGGCGTCAGTTGTCGCTAGCCCGTTGGGAGTGATGCGCTGGATTGGAGCGTCCTTGACGTCCACCAGGAGCACGTTGTCCTGGTTGAAGACCTCATAGTAGCCGCTCTCGCAGGGGATGCGCTTCGAGCCAAATATGTGGTCCTTGGGCACCAGCATTTCCGCGACCACGGGGTCGTGGACGCGCTCACGGATTTTTTGGCGGACGAATTCGGCGTAGTCCTCGTTGGCCTCACCCGGGACCATGACATCGTAGAAATTGGACAGCCACTTCTTGAAACCGGGTTCCGCCCACAGCTTTTCGTACTGCTCCTGCCGTTCTTCTTCCGATACTTCCCAGGCCGACCTGGGGTCGAACTGGTGCTCGAACGAGCCTGGAGTTTCTAAGCACCTCTCGAAAATCTCCGGGTAGTTCGCCTTGATTTCCCGCTGCGTCTCATCGTCTATCGGGCCGTTCCGGAGAGGCGCGCAGTAATTTGCCGTCCTCTGGAAGACTGTCAGGTGGCCTACTTCCTTGGCGATTTCGGCGATGAGTTGCACGGCGGTGGCCCCGGTGCCGACGACCCCAACCCGCTTGCCTGCCAGGTCCATGCCCTCTTTGGGCCATCTGCCGGTGTGGCACCAGGCGCCCTTGAAAGTGTCGAGCCCTTCAAACTCGGGGACGTAAAACGCCGATAGAAGCCCGACAGCCGTGACAAGGAATTGGCCTCTCGCCTTGAGGCCGCTGTCAGTCTCTATCTCCCAGAGGTTGGCCTCCTCGTCATAGACCGCTGACTTGATGCGGGCATTGAATTGGATGTCCCGCTTCAGGTCGAACTTGTCAGCCACGTAGTTGAGGTATCGTTCGTTCTCAGGCTGGCCGGAGTACAGCTCTTTCCAGTCCCATTCCTCAAGCAGTTCCTGTGAGAAGGAGTACCCGTATGTGTAGCTTTCGGAGTCGAAGCGGGCCCCGGGATAGCGGTTCCAATACCATGTGCCGCCCACTCCGCTGGCTTCATCAAACGCACGCACGGAGAGCCCCATATTCCGGAGGCGGTACAACATATAGAGGCCGGTCACTCCGGCTCCAACGACGATGGCGTCGTACTGCTTGATGTCCTCGGTGGAGTGAGGCGAGGCGGGTTCTTGCTGCAAAGAATCTACCATTATGTTCCCTCTTCGGCTCTTTGGACTGTTGCGCTGCAACGACGGGTCGGGCGCCTTGCCGGGCCCTCACCGTCAAATGAGCCTGCCATATTTTAGCCCATGCCCCATGTGGTTCGTCAATTTTGCCCTATCGATTAGGGCTTGTTGACACCAAAGCTTGGCGCCGAAAACCCCAGACCTGTCATTCCGAACGCAGTGAGGAATCTAGGAATGTTGTTCGGAATCCTGACCCAACTCGACTGACAGGTCCTTCCCTTGGGACGTTGCACTTCCTGTGATCCGGGTTTGAGTGCAAGGATTTTAGATTTCTCACTACGCTGCGCTTTCGAAATGACATTCGCAGGGGTTGGTATAACTGTAGTGAGGCGAGGTGATGTACATTCTAGTGTGGACAGTCCCTAGTCCGCCGTCACATTGCGGGCGCCATGTTACACTCAACCGCTCCGCCGAGTGTTGGAGGACCAACCTATAGCTCCTAATGACGGTTTCTACTGGGCCTTTCTGGCTCTTCTAGGCTGGGGCTGCGCCGACTATCTGGCGCGTTCCGCCTCAGGCCGATTCGGAAGCGTGAGCGTCACGCTGCTTACCCTCACCATTGGACTGGCGGTTCCCCTTCCCTTTGTGCTGGTGGAAATCTCCCAGGGGTCGCTGGCCGTGGACTGGTCGGAGTTGGCGGTCTGGGGGCTGGTGACTGGGGCGTTCCTGGGAGTCGCCTACCTCGTCTATTACACCGGCCTGCAGCGCGGCTCCGTGACGGTGGTGTCCACCGCGGCCTCGGCTTGGCTGGCGGTCACTGTGGTGATTGCCGTTGCCGCGTTTGGAGAGAGCCTATCGTTGGGCCAGGGCGCGTTGATGGCTGTGGTCTTGGCCGGCATCCTTATGCTCTCGGTCGGTCGGGCGAATGGAACAGGCGTGAGCTCCGGCCTGGTCTGGGGTCTTGGAGCCATGCTCACCATAGGTGTCGCCATGGGGCTGATTGACCGGGTGACGGAAGCGGCGGGCCCCATGCTGGCCGTGTTTGTCGTCCGGAGCGTCTCCATCGTCCCGACGTATGCGTTCGTCCGGTTCCGACGTATGGGAGTTCGGCTGCCCTCCGACCTGAGAGGGTGGGCGCTGCTGGTAGCCGTGGGTTTTCTCGACGCCGGAGCCTACGTCGGATACAACCTGGGCGTGGACAGTGCCCCTGTGGCTGTCATAGCTCCCATCGCCGCCGCCCATCCCGTGGCCACCATTGCGCTGGCCGTGGCTCTCAGCCGGGAACGGCCCCATGCCCTCCACTGGGCTGGCGCCGTCGCCGCCATAGGAGCGACCGTTGGCCTCAGCCTTCCTGGTGGGGGCTTGAGGGGCGAGACCTTTGCAGAGGCAAATCCGCCGCTCTTTTCAGGACTGGACAGCGGGGCAATCTGGATTGGGAACCGGCTGTCCACATCACTCTCTGGGCGTCGCGTACATGCCAGCGCAGTAGCGTTGGCGTTGCGGAATCCGAGCTTGGCCTCATCTCTACAGAACGGCTCACCGCCTCACGCAACACCTTACCCATTGCCGTCGAGTCCCCTATCGCATCTTCAGAATGTGGATAGGACCTCCAGTCACCACCTTCTGGGATAGGCGCTCATGAAATACATTGCCTCCCTATCGACAGTTGCGGTGACTACCACGAACTTACCGTCGACGACCACGTCCTCTATATCCACCCCTCGGGGAAGCTCGTCATAAAACTCGTCCCTGAGGAATTTCTCGACCTCCCGCCTCTCCGATTTCGACTTCGCTGTGGATTCGCTATCGAAGAGCAAGGCTATCTTGAAGTTGACCGCCTCGGCCTCTTTACCTCTGGATATCGCAATGCCCACAGACTCGACACCCCGATACTCGCACCCGGGGATATTTCTGACACCGCAGCCCCTCGCTGCCGTGACTATCCAGGCGTTGCCGACTCTCTTCAGCGCACGCCTGAGGTCGTTATCATCCTTATTCAACAGGGAACCCCGCCCGCGACTCCGCGAGTCGAGCACATACTTGACGGCCCGCTCGCTTCCCATGAGTACGTATCCTCCCTTGTCTAGGAGCGCTGCCGTTCCCCACCACGTGTGAGTCCACAATTTGTACCCCAAGTACTCCTCGTACTCGTAGCCTTCTTCGTCGCCGAGATCGTCCCTAATCTGGGCAAAGTCGAAATTCCCCTCTAAGATTCGCAAGTCCCCGTTTCTACTCGGCACGACGATAATCGTCTCGATGTCGTCGAGGGAGATGCCGGTGTCCTCGAGGTTGACCTCCCACTCGCGTTCAATATGACCAGCCGTCGCTGGAGGTAAGTCACCCTTCGTGATGCCCTTTACGTCCCATATAATTGCCCGCAAAGCATAGTCCGGAATGAGGGCCTGCGCACCTCCTGGCGATGAGCCGCATCCAGCGGACACCGACGTTACAAGAAGCAATGACAGGACGATTACGAATGCTCCAGCCGTTGTGATGCGGGCACACACTCGTCTCCGCAACGTGACTCCGATGTTCATCTGTTATCCCCCTTGGCTTGGCGAGAAATGGATCGGGTAGGCCAGATTTGTCGGGAAGCTCGCCCCTTCTTCACTCCACAGGAATGATTGTCGACATATCTCCCCAGCAGGCTAGGGAGCCGTCCCTCTTCACGCCGCAGGTGTGGCGTCCCCAGTCGCTCCCCCCAGCGCTGACGGAGGCGAACTCCCCGGTCAGCGGCATGGCCTCGCCATCGCCATCATACCCCCAGCAGGCGACGGAGCCGTCGCGCCTCACCCCGCAGGTGTGGAACCCTCCAGCGCTCACGGAGGTGAACTCCCCGGCTGGCGGCGTGGACTGGCCAGCATTGTCCCTACCCCAGCAGGCTAGGGAGCCGTCCCTCTTCACGCCACAGGTGTGGATATACCCTGCGCTGACGGAGGCGAACTCCCCAACCGGAGGCGTGGACTGGCCATATTCATCCCAGCCCCAGCAAGCGACGGAGCCGTCCCTCCTCACACCGCAGGTGTGGCTCCCTCCAGCGCTCACGGAGGCGAACTCCCCTATCGGTGGCGTGGACTGGCCATTTTCGTCACTGCCCCAGCAGACGACGGAGCCGTCCCTCCTCACCCCGCAGTTGTGGTCTCCCCCGGCGCTGACGGAGGCGAACTCCCCGACCGGAGGTGTGGACTTATCATAGCTTTCCTCACCCCAGCAGGCTAAGGAGCCGTCTCTCTTCACACCGCAGGTGTGGCCTCTCCCAACGCTGGCTTCAGCGCTCCCTCCAGCGCTGACGGAGACGAACTCGCCAGCCGGCGGCCTGGTGGCCCCGTCCCAGACATCACGTCCCCAGCATGCGACGGAGCCGTCCCTCCTCACCCCGCAGGCGTGGTCTCCCCTGGCGCTGACGGAGACGAACTCTCCGGCCGGTGGTATGGTCTGGCCATAGCTGTTCGATCCCCAACAGGCGACGGAGCCGTCCCTTCTGACCCCGCAGGTGTGGAATCCCCCCGCGCTGACGGAGGCGAACTCCCCAGCCGGCGGAGTGGACTCGCCATCGTAGTCCTTGCCCCAGCAGGCGACGGAGCCGTCACTTTTCAACCCGCAGGTGTGGTAAACCGCTGCGCTGACGGAAGCGAACTCCCCGGATGGGGGTGTGGACTGGCCATCTCTATTCGATCCCCAGCAGGCGACGGCGCCGTCACTCCTCACCCCGCAGGTGTGGCTCCCCCCGGTGCTGACGGAAGCGAACTCCCCGGACGGGGACGTGGACTGGCCAGTGTTATCCCTACCCCAGCATGCGACGGAGCCGTCCCTCCTCACCCCGCAGGTGTGGCTCCCCCCGGCGCTGACGGAGTCGAACTCCCCGTCGGGCGGCGTGGCCTGACCATATTTATCATATCCCCAGCAGACGACGGAGCCGTCACTTTTCACCCCGCAGGTGGTGTCGTCCGCTGCGCTGACGGAAGAGAAATCCCCGGTCGGAGGCGTGGACTGGCCATGACGATCATGCCCCCAGCAGGTGATGGAGCCGTCCCTCCTCACCCCGCAGGTGTGACGTTGCGCCGCGTTGACAGAGGTGAACTCCCCGGTCGGTGGCGTGGACTGGCCATATTTGTCCCGGCCCCAGCATGCGACGGAGCCGTCCCTTCTCACCCCGCAGGTGTGGGAGTACCCAGCACCGACGGAGGAGAACGATGGAGAGGCGCCAGACGCATCCTTGGCTCCTGTTGCCGTCGCTCGAGGCACGAGGGTGGACGTGGGGTCTTCAGACGGCTCAATCTGCGGCGGAGGGGCGCCTGGAGAAGAAGCGCCCGCAGGCGTCCGGACTTGGACCGACTGTGGGGTAGGCGTTGAGGGTGTCGTGGTGGCCACTGTATCGTCACTCAGTTTGTCAACGGCAGGGCTTGCCCTCTTTGACGGCAAATCGCCTCCACAGGCTATGAGAAACACCAGCGTGAGAATTGCACCGGCGATTGCGACGCTGAGTTTCATCGGTACGCTCCGTGTTTGCAATGCCGTTGTGAGGCGGGCACACACTCGTCGCCGCAGGGTGACTCCGATGTTCATCTGTTATTCCCCTTGGCCGGGCGAAAAATGGGCCGGTTAGGCCAGATTTGTCGGGAGGTTCGCCCCTTCTTTACTCACCAGGAATAGCTGTCCGCTCACGTCCCCAGCAGACGGCACAGCCGTCCATCTTCACCCCACAGGTGTGGCGTCCCCAGTCGCTCCCGCCGGCGCTGTCGGTTGGCAGACTCTCCGGCCGCTGGCGTGACCGAATTCATCAGCGTCTCCGTATTCCCCAGCAGGCGACGTAGCCGTCGGTCTTCACCCCGCAGGTGTAATTCTCCCCGGCGCTGACGGAATCGAACTCCCCGACCGGCGGCGTGGCCGTGCATCGTAGGCATCTCCACCCCAGCAGACGACGGAGCCGTCGGTCTTCACGCCGCAGGCGTGTTCTGGCCCGGCGCTGACGGAGGCGAACTCCCCGGCCGGCGGCGTGGCCCGACCATATTCATCATCACCCCAGCAGACGATGGTCCCGTCCCTTTTCACTCCGCATGTGTAGAATGTACCGGCGCTGACGGAGGCGAACTCCCCGGCCGGCGGAGTGGACTCGCCATCGTAGTCACTGCCCCAGCAGACGACGGAGCCGTCCCTCCGCACCCCGCAAGTATGCCGATATCCGGCGCTGACGGAATCGAACTCCCCGACTGGAGGTGTGGCCGTGTTACTCCAACAGACAACGGAGCCGTCGGTCTTCACCCCGCAGGCGTGTTCGTCCCCGGCGCTGACGGTGGCGAACTCTCCGGCCGGCGGCGTGGCCCTCCCATAAGCGTCGTCGCCCCAGCAGATGACGGAGCCGTCCCTTTTCACTCCGCATGTGTAGGACGTACCCGCGCTGACGGAGGCGAACTCCCCAACCGGCGGCGTGGCCTGACCATCTTCATCATTACCCCAACAGACGATGGAGCCGTCCCTCCACACTCCGCAAGCGTGACTATCATCCATCCAGTGCGCCGCGTATGCGTCCCGCCTCCCGACGCTAAAGGAGGCGAACTCCCCGGCTGGTGGCGTGGCCTGGCCAACTATATCCCAGCCCCAACAGGCAATGGAGCCGTCGCGCATCAACCCGCAGGTATGCCACACCCCGGCGCTGACGGAGTCGAACTCCCCGGCTGGCGGCGTGGTCTGGCCAAATCTATCGTAGCCCCAGCAGGCGACGGAGCCGTCCCTCCTCACCCCGCAGCTGTGGCCGCCTCCTGCGCTCACGGAGGCGAACTCCCCGACTGGCGGCGTGGCCTGACTATATTCATCATCGCCCCAACAGACGACGGAGCCGTTGGTCTTCACCCCGCAGTTGTGGTACCCACCGGCGCTGACTGAGGCGAACTCCCCCGCTGGCGACGCGGCCTGGCCGTCCTCATTCGAACCCCAGCAGACGACGGAGCCGTCCCTCTTCAACCCGCAGACGTGGTCTTCCCCGGCGCTGACGGTGGCGAACTCGCCGGCCGGCGGCGTGGCCCTACCATATTCATCATCGCCCCAGCAGGAGACGGAGCCGTCGGTCATCACGCCACATGTGTAAAGGCTTCCGGCGCTGACGGAGGTGAACTCTCCGGCTGGTGGCGTGACCGGGCCCCATTCATCACTGCCCCAGCAGGAGACGGAGCCGTCCCTCTTCACCCCGCAGGTGTGGACCCCCCCGGCGCTAACGGTGGCGAACTCGCCAGCAGGCGGCGTAGCCCGACCATACTCATCTAGGCCCCAGCAGGCGACGGAGCCGGTCCTCTTCACAACACACGTGTGGGCCCCCCCAGCGCTGAGGGATATGAACGTGCTATCCCCACCCACTCCAAGGCCACCCTTGGCCTTTGTTTCCGTAGGCTTAGGTGCGGTGGTAGACCCAGCGTCTTGAGACGGCTCAGTCTGTGGCGTGAGCGTCCACGGGGTAGCGGTCGCCAATGCATTATCCACGCGTTTATCGACTTCCTCGTCTGCATCCCGCACTGGCAAACCGCCCCCACAGGCGGTGAGAAACGCGAGCGTGAGAACTGCACCCGCGATTGCAACGCTGAGTCTCATCGGTAAGCTCCGTGTTTGCAATGTATAATCGGGAATTCTCGGGAATCCACTGACATCAAGCTAATTGGCGTATTGTCCCAGATTAGCCACCGGAGGTCTATGTTATGACGACCTACGAGGCGGGGTACTCCCAGCAGACAACGGACCCGTCGTCCCCCAGGCGTGTCCAGCCCCCGCCCTGACCGAGGCGAACTTTGCGTGAGAGTGGCCTGGGCCGTCATCATCGCCCGACCAAATTTAACAGGAACCGTACGTGCGTCCCCCGGGTCATTCTTCCCGGTCGGTGTCGGTCCGGCCCAGGAACACCTCGGTGAGGATGTCAGTGTCACGGATGGACTGGGGGTCTCCGTGGAAGGCGACCTGGCCCTTGTCCAGTACGTAGGCCCTGTCCACGATGTTCAGGACTCCCTTGATGTTGTGCTCCACCACCATGATGGTGGTGTTCAGCCGGTCGCTTATCTCGGAGACCTTTTCGAACACCTCACTGACTATGATGGGAGCCAGGCCCAGCGTGGGTTCGTCCAGCAGCAGGGCCTCCGGTGAGGCCATGAGTCCGCGGCCCAGGGCCAGCATCTGCTGCTGTCCCCCTGACATGGCGCTGGCCAGGTCGCGCCGTTTGTCCTGCAGGACTGGGAACAGCTCCATGACCGAGTCCATCCGCCGCCCTTTTTCTGCCTTGTCGTTCAGGTGCAGGCAGCCCATCTCCAGGTTCTCCTGGATGGTTAGATGGGTGAAGACGCGCCTGCCCTGCGGGACGAAGGAGATGCCCTCCTTCACTATCTCGTGGGTGGCCGACGCCAGCAGCCGGTTCCGCCAGTAGACCTCTCCGGCGACCACGGGAGCCAAACCCATGACGGCTTTGAGCACAGTGGACTTTCCGGCCCCGTTGGGGCCCATTACGGCCACCACCTCTCCCTTGCGGACCCCCAGAGACACGTCGTCCAGGGCGGTTACGACACCGTAGTGGACGGATATTCCCGACAACTCAAGCAGCATCCCTTCGCTAGCCAGTTCTCCGTTTCCCTCAGGAGCGGCGGCGATGGACTCCGCGTTCAGTTGTTGGTCCGCTTCTTCCAATGTGTTCATTGCTGGCATCTCACTATGAGCTATGGACGTTGACCTAGACTCCAAGATAGGCTTCTATCACCTCCGGGCGGCTCAAGACCTCGTGCACGTCCCCCTGGGCGAGGAGCTTGCCGCTATCCAGCACAATCAAGTGGTCGGGCAGCTCCCGGACTATGTCCATGTTGTGGGAGATGAGTATGATGGTGTTCCCGTCTTCCCGCATCTGGTTCATCAGGCCCTTCATCTTCTCCAGCATCTGGGGAAAGAGGCCAGCGAAGGGCTCGTCGAACATCAAGGTCTTTACGCCCATCGCCATGGCGCGTCCAATGCCCAGCAGCTTCCGCTGGCCGTAAGACAGGTTCATGGCGAGGTCGTTCCGCTTTTCCCACAAGCCTACGTCCTCCAGGACAGCCGCGACTTTGGCTCGGTAGGCGGGTTTTGTCCGTTCGAACAGAGCAGGAAAGAGCCTGCGTTTGGTCAGGACAACCATGACGTTGTCCCACACGGTCATCTGGTCGAACAGCCGCACCTCCTGAAACGTGCGAGTGATGCCGTGGGCGGGGTTTTCGTGGGCCTTCACCTCTTTCAGGACGGCGCCGTCGATTATAACCATTCCGCCGTCCAAGGGCAGTGTGCCTGTCAACAGGTTTATCAGGGTGGACTTCCCCGATCCGTTCGGACCGACTATGCTGGTCATTCCTTTCTTGGGGATGGACACGGTGAGTTGGTCCACCGCGTGAACGGCGCCGAAGCGCTTGGAGATTTCGACGGTCTCAAGGGCGAACGGCTCGCCTGATTGGACAGGTCCCTCGCTCATAGCCTGTACCTCCCAACCAGGCCCTGGGGCCTGAACAGCATAAGCAGCGCCAGCAGTAAGCCCAGAATTACCAGCCGGGCCTGTCCGATGTACTCGGTGGGCAGGCCGGGTATGAAGCGCATCCCCTCTTCCAAGAGAACGAAGGCCATTGCGCCTAAGAGCGATCCCCATATAGTGGCCAGTCCGCCGAGTATCACTATGGCGACCAGGAGCATGGATTCCAGCAAAATGAAGGAGTTGGGGTCCACGAAGCTGGTCCACGCAGAGAACAGACCGCCGGCCAGCCCCGCCATCATGGCTGAGATAGTCCACACCGCAAGCTTGTAATGGGTCGCCTGGTAGCCGAACACTCCAATGGCCTGCTCATCTTCCCGTATGGCCGTGAGCACCCTCCCGAACGACGAGGTGACTATGAACCAGGAAATGAGCATGATGATGGCCAACAACACCAGCACAAGGCCCAGGAACTCCAATTCTCCGTTGAACGTCCACCCACCAATGGCGGGGCGGGGCACCTGGTGGATGCCGAATGCGCCCCGGGTGAGGTCCCGCCAGTTCAGGAAGACGTTGAAGCTGATAATTGCAAATCCAAAGGAGACCAGGACGAAGATGTCGTCCCTGAACCGGTTGAACACGACTCCCACGACAATTGCCACCAGGCCGGCCAGGATCATACCGACCGGCAGAGCTGCAAAGAACGGCCAATCAAAGGTCGGTATCGCGCCCGTGCGCAGTTGATCGTATGACGCTTCCGAGGTGAGAATCGCAGTGGTGTAGGCGCCAATGCCGAAGAAGCCGATGTGACCCACCGACAGCAGCCCAGTGAAGCCCACTACCAGGTTCAGGCTCACCGCCAGTATTGCCCAGATGCCGAACACCGTTCCTATGGCGATGGTGAATCCGACCCCCTGCCACAGCATAAACCCGATGGCCCACGAGACGATGAGCAGGTTCGCCCATAGCTCTATGTTGCCCCTGGCGGACGCCAGAAGCGCCTGACGGTCGCGGCGAAGACCCGTCAGCACTCCGATTCTCCCGATTCCTTCTTCATCCCATCACTTTCTGGGCAGTAGGCCCCTGGGCCAGAACGATAGGAACAATATAAGAACAATGAAGGATATTACGTCCTTCCATTCCCCCGCCAAGTCCCATATCCCGAACTGCTCGATCATTCCCAGGGTGAATCCGCCTACGATGGCTCCGTAGAGGTTTCCGATGCCGCCCACCACGGACGCAATCCAGCCTTTTAAGAGGAGGAGCAGGCCCATTCTGGGCTGTATGGCTGTGTCGTGGCCGGTTAGAATTCCGGCCATAGCCGCATAGACGGCGCCTATGAAGAACACCGCAGCGATTATCACCGTGGTGTTGATGCCCACCACCTTGGACACCTCTTCATCGTCGCCTATGGCCCGCACGGCCTTTCCGAACGCTGTCAACTTGAGGACCAACAACAGAGCCACAAAGCCTGCCAGGGCCACCCCTATGGTGAATACGTTGAACCCCTTGATGTTTGCGCCTCCGACGGTCCAGGGTTCGTTCCCGAACGCCTCGGGCAGGGGACGTGCGGCTGTCTGAAATACGATGGTGATCGCGGCCGTCAGCGCCAGCAGGACCCCCAGGGACGCCACCAGCATGATGAGAGGGGACCGCGCCCGCACCCGCATGTACACGTACATCCCGCGGTAAAGGCCGAGGCCGACGACGCCCGCCAGCACGCACGACACTCCCCAGCTCAGGTAGAGCTGGGACCCGGGAGCGTTGGCCACCAGGTATCCGCCGTACGCCCCCACCACGGCCGCCTCCAGTAGGGCCGCGCCCAGTACGACCGCCCCCAGTATGGCCGCTCCAATCCCTGCGGCTGTAAGGAACTCCCAGAGACTCCCTGCATTGGACCTTCGGCGGAAGCCTTGGTGCAACGCCCACAGGACCACAACTCCCGTCACCGCGCCAACTGCCGGAGCGAGCAACAAATTCAATTCGCTTGGGTAAGAGAGCACAAACCCCGTGTAGACCCCCAGGCCTGCTGCCAGCAGTCCGATGGACGGACGGGCAACCGACTTGAAACGCTCTCGAATCCGTGAAGTCAGTCCGGCGTTGAGTGCCCAGGCGGCAACTGCTGCCACCGTCGCGGCGAACAACACATTAACGTAGACTTCGTTGACCTCGTACTGGCCTCCCAGGGTATCGTGGGACCTCAGGTAGAAGACCCCGTAGGCGCCTATTGCGGCGGCGGCGCCATAGTAAAGGTCGAAGAACCAGACGGTGCTGTACACCAGGGTGAACCCCATCGCGAGCAGCGCGTACACTGCCCCGACGGACAGCCCGTTAAAGGCAAACTGGGTGGCCTGTTCGGGAGACTGGGTTATCTTCCAGACGACATAGGCCGCCGCCATCGTTGCCAGTGTGATGGCGAGGAGCCTGCCCGAGCCGACACCGCGTACAATCAAGCGGACCCCCAAAGGAACTTCAGCCGGACGATTCCGGGATACGCCGATGGACCAGCTACGCCGGCCCATCGGCTATTCCTTGACTTTACTGAGTCGGAGCGGGCCCCAACACTTTGTAACCCTGGTTCTCCTCGGTCCTCTCGGCCACCGGCAGCACCTCTACGACGACGTTGGACAGGCCTACGACCTCGCCCTTTTCGTCGAAGCTGTAGTTGTCGCCAATCGTCCCGCTCCAGGTGATGTCATACATGCAGTCCCTGAAACCGTCAGCATCCTGGTCGTCGTCGGTCTGCTTCAGGCACTCGGCGGTGATGTACACGTCATCGTAGGCGGAACCCAGATACCAGGCCAGGGTGACATAGTCGTATTTCTGCCGGAAGTTGGCGAGCACTTCCTGGGCCTTGGTGTTCGACGGGTCCAGGTCGGTCTGTATGGCCTTGAGGCCAGTGGCAGCCTCGCCGGCTATCTCCAATGCGGTTGCGCCGACAGGGACCACTTCGGAGTACATCGGCCCATCGTAGCCCAGTTCCCGAGCTTGTTTGACAATCGTGCCGCCGGAGGACTCGGACTGGGACGCTATGTGGAGCGCATCCGGGTCCTCATTGAGCAGCTTGGTCAGTTGGGTCCTGAAGTCGGTGACGTCGGACGCGTAGCGTTCCTCCGCGACCAATTCGCCGCCCCGCTTCTGGAACTGCTCGACGGTCGTACGCCTGACACCCTCTGCGTAGTCCGTCGCCTCGGTGATGGTGGCCAGCCTGCGGGCGCCGTCCGCCCACATGACGTTGCCGGTGTCAATGCCCAGTTGGAGGTCGCTCAACGAGGTCCGGAAGATGTAGTCGCCGGCGTCTGCGATGTCGGGGTTGGTGGCCAGGCCGGAGAACATTATCACTCCGTCCTCGTCCGCCAGGGGAGCGGCGCCCAGCATGGCTCCGCTGCAGGAGGTGCCGAGGATGATTTTGACGCCGTCCACGTCGGTCAGTTTTCTGTACGCGGTAATCGAGTCCTGGGCGGCGCATTTGGAGTCCTCGACGATTAGCTCTAACATGCGCCCGTTGATGCCGCCCGCAGCATTAATCTCTTCAACGGCCAGCTCTTTGGCTTGAACGGCCACGGTTCCGTAGGTCTGGCCCGGGCCCGTGAGAGATTCCATGACGCCTATCCGGAAGGGCTCGTCGTCCCCGTCACCTCCGCAAGCCATGGCCGCCGACGCAACAATCGCCAGCAACCCCAGCAAGACAATCCGCGTCAAAGATGAGAGTCGCATGGCACGCCTCCTGCAAGGCAGAATGTTCACTACGTCGCCTTCCGAGTATGGTAGCGCTATTTTAACGTTTCTTGAATACCTGCCCGACAAAATGTTTTAGATTTTGGGGATTCCCTTGCAGACGGCGTTCCGTCCTGATAAGATTCGGTTCAACCAAAAACGAATAGCAAAATGCCAATCCTTTAATTCAGTCCTGTGAGGCTGGCAAGGCGGCTGCTCTAAACCCATACCCCCACCTAGGTGAGCAATGCAACCCTTGTCAGAGTCGGCAAGGGTTTTTTCATGGCCGGAAGAGCGGTGCAACCTGCGGCAAGCGTGGTCCTGGACGCCATCGGCGTTCGGAGAATTCTGTCGCGCATCGCCCACGAAATCGTGGAGCGTCACCAGGGCGTTGAGGACCTGGCCCTGGTGGGAATACGCACTCGAGGTCTCCCCCTGGCCCAGCGCATCACGGACGCAATACAGACTTTCGAAGACGCCGAAACTCCCGTGTATGAGCTGGACATCCGGCCTTACAGAGACGACATCCCCAGACCGAGGTTCAGGGCCGTGGCCGAGGGTTCCCCAATCGAAGTAGAGGGGAAGCGCATCGTGCTGGTCGACGATGTCCTCTACACCGGGCGGACGGCCAGAGCTGCCCTGGACGCCCTGACGGATCTGGGGAGGCCCCGGCGGGTGCAGCTGGCAGTGCTGGTGGACAGGGGACACAGGGAGCTTCCCATCAGGGCCGACTACGTGGGGAAGAACATCCCCACAAGCCGCGGCGAGACGGTGAGAGTCAGGGTCGCCGAAGTTGATGGCAGCGACGAGGTGGTCCTCGACTCCAACTCGGTCCACCAACGGCGGTGGGAGGCCGCCTCCTAATGTATAAAGGCAGCCTGGTTTCCATCGACGACTTGTCCGTCGGCCAGATAGAAGACATCCTCGATCTTGCCAAGGATATAGAGGCTGATCGGGACAGCTTCTATGGCTTGGCCTCCAGGAAAATCATGGGGAGCCTGTTCCTCGAGCCCAGCACACGAACACGGGGCTCCTTCGAGGCTGCCATGAAGCGCCTGGGCGGCTCGGCTGTAACCGTCGCCGACCCACGCACGTCGTCGGTCGAAAAGGGCGAAACCCTGGCAGACACCATTCGGATATGGAGCGGGTACTCGGACTTCATCGTGCTGCGCCACCCGTGGGAAGGCGCCGCCCGGCTGGCCGCCGATTACAGCGAGGTGCCGGTCATAAACGCGGGCGACGGAGGCCACGAGCATCCAACCCAGACCCTGCTGGACCTCTACACCCTGCGCAAGGAGTTCGGTACCCTGGAAGGCCGCAAAATCGTCCTGTGCGGCGACCTGAAGAACGGCCGCACCGTTCATTCCCTGGTGTACGCGCTTCTCAGGTTCGGCTCCACGGTGATATGCCTGCCCGGGGAAGGGCTGGGATTGCCCGAGCACGTGGTCGACAAGATAGAGACAGAATATGGAATACCCACCCAGGAAGTCCGCCACGCCGGACTGTCGGCCCTGTACAGTGACGACTCCGGCCCCGACGGAGGCCTTGTTGACGCAATATACATGACTCCAACCGAACCCCACAGTCTCACACTGTTTGGGTCTGTTGAGTTGCAGTTCGACAAAGAGGACTCCCTGGCCTTCTACGTGACCAGGCGGCAATCGGAAAGGGACTCGACCGGCAAGGGGCAGGCGGCCCTCGGGCGCTACCCGCGAATCAATGCCGATGTATTGAAGCAACCCGACTTTTCCAAGGCGGTAGTGCTTCATCCCCTGCCCAGGGTGGACGAAATATCCACCGACGTGGACACGGACAGCCGCAGCAAGTATTTCGAACAGGCCCGGAACGGTGTGCCCGTGCGCATGGCTCTCATCGCGCTGATGCTGGGGTTTCGCCCCTGGAGAACCAGAGGGGAGGACGAACATCGGGTTGTCGAGGAGCCCATAGAAGTTCCTGGGAGCATCAGGTGCGACAATCCATCCTGCGCCGTGAACAATGAGCCAGCAAGCACAACAGCCCGGTTTACATTGCGCACGGCTCCGGTTACGCGGTTGATCTGCTGTTACTGTGAGCGAGCCGTCCGGCCCTCGCACTTCTCCTATCCCCAAGGAGAGGCTCGTCAGCCCATAGACAAGTTCCCCGCGGAGGCGTCGGACCTTGGTGCGTACACCTTCTACACGGACGAACAGGCAGCTCCGGCTGAAGCCTTGCGTGCCTCTCAAGGGAGGGGCCAAAACTAAGAATGAGAACGGTGTAGCGGTTATTGGCTGAAACGGCTTATCTGACGTTGGAAGACGGCGCGTCCTTCCGGGGCGAAGCCCTAGGAGCCGCCATTCTCGGCCACGGTGAAGTCGTATTCAACACCTCCATGACCGGCTACCAGGAGGTCCTGACCGACCCGTCCTACGCTGGGCAAATCGTGGTGTTGACATATCCCCTGGCCGGGAACTACGGCATCAATCCCGACGACTTCGAGTCCCGGCAAATTCAAGTGGCCGGGCTGGTGGTCAGAGAGCACTGCGACTATCCGAGCCACGGCCTGAGCAACATGAGCCTTCACAGTTTCCTGGAGTCTCAGAACATTCCGGCCATTCAGGGAGTGGACACCAGGGCGATAACCCGACGCCTACGCACCAGGGGCGTGATGATGGGGATAATCCAGCCCGACGATGGCGACGCCGCCCGCGCAGGGAACGAGGCTTCCGCGTTTATCCAGGAGATAGCGCCGGAAGGCGCCTTGGCCAGAATCAGGGACTTGCCCAGGTACGACAACCAGGACTTCGTGTCCAGAGTGTCGACTCGTGAACCCTACTCATGGAACCACGGCCCCGACGCAACCGCCGGGAACGAACGGCGCATCGTGGTCACCGACATGGGCCTCAAGTACAACATCCTGCGGCTCCTGAACCGCCGGGGCTGCCTGGTGGTCGCAGTCCCGGGGTCCTCCACCGCCGAGGAAATCATGTCCCTGAATCCCTCGGGCGTGCTCTTCTCTCCCGGGCCAGGCGACCCTGCACTGCTGGACGGCTTGGTGGGGACTGCCAGGAGCTTGATCGGGAAAGTCCCGTTGATGGGGATATGCCTGGGGCACCAGGTTATAGCCCGCGCTTTTGGCGCCGACACCTTCAAGCTCAAGTTCGGACACCGGGGAGCAAACCATCCCGTGAAAGATTTGGTTACTGGCAGGGTGCACATTACGGCCCAAAACCACGGCTATGCCGTCGACCCTCGATCATTGCCGTCGGGTCTGGAGGTTACCCAGGTCAATCTCCACGACGGCACGGTGGAAGGGATGAAGCACTTGGACCTGCCGGTGTTGACCATCCAATATCACTCGGAAGCTTCGCCAGGCCCTCGCGACAACGAGGAAGTCTTCGACCGCTTCCTGGACATGGTCCCAGAGTAGCTTCCGTTCACCTACATCTCAATCTTCCCCCTCAATATTGGGAAGAGGTTTTGCGTAGGTCTCTCAAAGGCCCCGTCAACAGGCAGGGTTGACTAGACCTTGGGTAGGGTGGGAAACTAGCCGTCAGACCCCCAAGCCTTGGAGCCCCGTTGATCATCGACCTCCATACCCATTCCTTCCCCCGTTCGGATGACAGCTTCGTCGGCCCCGATGAGCTTATCGAAAAAGCCAAATCAATAGGATTGGACGCCATCTGTTTCACCGAGCACGACTACTTCTGGGACGTAGATTCCCTACGGGGCCTCAGCGCCCGCCATGATTTCCTGGTCCTTTCAGGATGCGAAATAAACACCGACTCAGGGCACGTGCTGGCCTTCGGGCTGACCGGGTACCGGTTCGGGATGCACAAAGTGCATGTGCTGGACGACCTTACAAGGCAGGCGGGAGGCGCGTTGATAGCCGCTCACCCTTATCGCAGGCGGTTCCTGCCTGAGCACGCCCATAAGCCCAACTACTATCAGAGCATGATTGACGACGCCTGCACCGATCCCATCTTCAGGGTCTGCGACGCTGTTGAAGGACTGAACGGCCGGGCCACCGAGGGCGAGACGAAATTTTCGTTGGACCTCAGCGACCAGCTGGAAATGAGGACCGTCGGAGGCAGCGACGCCCACCGGCTCCACACCCTGGGAGCCGCGGCCACTGAGTTTCACCGCAGGGTGGACTCGGTAGAGACTCTCGTGCAGGAAATCAAGACCGGCCGGTTTCACCACGTGGCTTTGGTGGAAGACCCGGCGGCACAACCAAAGCGAGGTTGATCCCCAGGAATCTAAAGAGGGTGTTATGCCAACCCCGGTGCTCCACGCAGAAGACCTAAAGGTCCGGTTCTACACCAAAGAAGGCGTCGTGACCGCCGTCAACGGCGTGAGTTTCGACCTTGAACAGGACTCCATCCTGTGCCTTGTGGGTGAAAGCGGAGCCGGTAAGAGCACCATCGGCCTGACCCTGCTGGGGCTTTTGCCTCGGGCGGCCAGAGAGGTCTCCGGTGCGGTGGAGTTCGGGGGGCGGGACATCATGTCGCTGGACCAGGCGTCCCTGCGTCGAATCCGAGGCAAGGACATTGCCATGATCCCCCAGGAGCCGGTGGCGGCGCTGAACCCGATTCTCACCATCGGCGCCCAGCTGGAAGAACAAATCCTCACCCATACCGACATGACAAAAAGGGCCGCCGAAGACCTGTCCACCGATCTACTGGCCGACATGGGGCTTCCCGACCCCAAAGACACTTTGAAGCGGTACCCGTTCCAGTTGAGCGGCGGGATGTGCCAGCGGGTCATGATTTCCATGGCTATGGCTTTGGGCCCGAAAGTGCTGATAGCCGACGAACCTACTTCCAACCTGGACGTAACGCTTCAGGCGGAGATACTGGACCGGCTGAAGAGGTTCTGCAAGGACCGCCACTCTTCCATGATACTAATCACCCACGACATGGGTGTCGTGGCCAGGATGGCCGACAACGTGGCCGTGATGTATGCCGGCAAAATCGTCGAGCACGCCGGAGTGCACGAGCTTTTCAGGAACCACGTCCATCCCTACACATGGGGGCTGTTCCGATCAGTGCCCAGGCTTGACCGGCCCGACGTGCGGTTCGAGCCCATTCACGGAACTCCGCCGGACCTGATGACTGAAGAAGACACGTGTCCCTTTATTCCCCGCTGCCATAAGGCGACCAGCCAATGCAGGACCAATCCGGCGCCTGCGCTGGGAAACCTTACGCCGGTCCACAGCGTGGCCTGCTTCAACACCATGGACATCCGCTGGACAGCGGCCTACGAAGAATAGTCTCACGGCAAGCCCGATAGCTCGCAGTCCCACGGATTCAGCCCCGGCAATAACCAGAAGCGTGTCCAGTCAGTTCATGCTGGCCAGGAGTTCCAGGGCCACGTCTTCATCCAAGCGGCCCTCTTTCACGGCAAGATCGGCTTCTAGGAGCTTGCCGTAGAGACTCCGTATGCCGTTCCAGGACCTTTTCCTGGCCTGGTCGGCGGTTCGCCTGACTGCGAATTCTTGGCGTATGCCCAACTTACTGCCTAGCTCCGCCTGTTTGTGACCCCTGTCCAGCAGGTCTTTCGCCAGCGCCACAAGACGCAGCTGCCGGGCTGTCATCGCCACGATGTAGGAGAAGTCCGCCCCGTCGCTTCGAAGCTGTTGGATATTTTGAAGGGCCGGTCCAGAACGGCCATCCATCAGGGCGTCCACACCGGCGAATATGTTGGCCTCCCTCGCCTGAGAGACCAGGGTTCGCACGTCGGAGTCTTCTATGGGGCGTTCAATAGACCGCTTGACGTATAGAGACAGCTTCTCCAACTCCCCGTCCAAGACCCTCAAGTTCCCTCCCACGAACTGGGACATGAGGCGGATTGCTCCGGGGGTTATTTGGGCGCCCCTTGCCGCGGCCCTCTCCTTTATCCAACGCGCCAGGGCCTCTCCGGCGGGAGTGGTCAGCTCTTTCACCGCCGCCGCCGGTTTGAGTATGGTCAGCATTGGGTTGCTTCTCGAAACCCTTTCGTCCACAAAGGCAAGCATGGTTGTGGGCGGCATGTCGTTGGATATGTACCGGGCCATGTCGTCCCACCCGGTGGTGGAGGCTCTCGACGATTGAGACCCTTGCCTGCCGCCCCTGGCTCCTCTTCTGGGCGGCCCCGACTCGAAACGCCCAAGCAACCCCTCTACGATGACAAGCCTGTATTCGGCGAGGAAGGGAACGGCGTTGCAGATGGCCTGGACCTCTTGAGGAGACGCGTCCGCTCCGGCCAACCGATGGCTGTTGGCGTCGCGCAGCTCGTCCGGGCCCACGCCGGCGCGCAGCTCTTTCAGGGCCTCTGCAACGAGGAAGTCGTCTCCGTACAGGACTTGAGACGGCGCCGTCTCACACCTCCCGCCGCTCTATTCCCATCCGTCATTCCGGCGGAGGTCGGAATCGAGGATCTCCGCTCTTTTTCGGGGCATCTCTTCAAAGATAGCACACCTCTGGGCTATAATGGACATTGAGGCATGGTCATGATATGGCGCTTGGCATATCCCTTCCTGCTCCTGTTCGGTCCAGTCATTCTGCCGAGGCTGGTTCGGACTGTCTATGCCGTCTGGAAGCTTTCGATGGACAAGAGGGTAAACATCCTGCTGCGGCTGTTAACTCCGGCGACTCTCATCTACTTCCTGACCCCCTTTTCCCGACTCCCCCTGATTGGGTTCGCAGGCTACTTCGTCGTGTTGGCGGTTGCCGTTTACATGCTGCTGAACATGGCTCCCCGAGAGGTCGTTGAAGAACATGCCCCCTGGCGGGTCCGGCGTGACTACGGACGCAGGCGGACCAGTGGAGACGATGAGCAGGTGGTGGAGGGCAGCGGGCGGATTATAGACGAGGACGAGCCGACCCCGTAGCGGCGTCCTTCACCGAAGCAGCCTGAATGGAACTGGCCCTGATAGGTCTGCCGCAGAGTGGAAAGAGCACCCTTCTGCGAGCCCTCACCCGCGGGCGCACCGAGGCTGCTTCCCACGGCTCCTCCCGCATGGAAATCAATACCGGCGTAACTTACATGGCCGACTGCAGGCTGGAAACGCTGGCCGGGATTTTCAAACCGCCCAAGACCGTCCCTGTGGAAATGCGATTCCTGGACGTGCCCGCCCCTTACGCTGGAGACATGCGGGGAATTGCCGGGCAGTTCCTCAACGCTGTCCAGGGCGTCGACGCCTTGGTGCATGTTGTGCGCCGGTTTGAAGACCCCTCAGTGCCCCACGCCAAGGGCGGCGTGGACCCCCGCAGGGACATGGAGGAGATGGAGGCCGAGCTGCTGTTCTCAGACCAGGCCATTCTCGAACGCAGGCAGGAGCGCATTCAGGCCTCTATGAAGGGGGCCAAGGGGCATGAGAGAGACCTGTTGGTCCGAGAGGAGACTCTGGTTGCAAAACTGACCGAAGCCCTGGACCGGGATACGCCGGTGAGGGAGCAGGCCTTGGAACCGGACGAGCTTCCCTTTGTGAACAACTACCAGCTGCTCACGGCCAAGCCCCTGCTTACTGCGTTGAACGTGGGAGAGGACGAGACCGCATCCGGCTCTGGTGGAGACTCGCACGGCCTCGACGACATCCCTCCGGACGCTCCGGTGGTGTCGGTGTGCGCCAGGCTGGAGGAAGAGTTGTCCATGCTGGAGCCGGAAGAAGAGCAGCAGTTCCGGGAGTCGCTGGGGGTTGAGGAGTCCGGCCTGGACCGGCTTGCGGCCAAGTCCCATGAGCTCCTCGGTCTGGCCTCCTTCTTCACCTACGGCCCCAAGGAGGTGCGGGCTTGGTCCATTCCCGCGGGAACACCCGCCTCGGCAGCCGCTGGGCGGATACACTCGGACATGGAGCGGGGATTCATACGCGCCGAGGTGGTGGCCTACGACGATCTGGCCGCCTGCGGGTCAATAGCCCAGTGCAAGAAACAGGGCGTGTTCCGCCTGGAAGGCAAGGGCTACCCGGTCAAGGACGGCGACGTAATTATTTTCCTGTTCAACGTATGAGCTTGTTTAGAGCGTCAGGATGAGTCGATTGCCGTCTCCCATCGCCGATTCAGATATCGCCCTGTACGTCCACGTTCCCTTCTGCCTGTCCAAGTGCCCCTATTGCGACTTCAATACCTACCAGGGCATCGAAGGGCTGATGGTACCCTACGCTCAAGCCCTATCCACGGAGTTGACCCTCTGGGGCAGGGTGTTGGGCGGCCCGCGAGTCAACTCCATATTCTTTGGCGGAGGCACGCCCTCTTACCTTGGCCCCGAATCTTTGGGTCGCATCATGGAGACCATATCTTCCAACTTTGAGTTGTGGAGGGGGGCGGAGGTGACGGTCGAGGCCAATCCCGGAGACTTAACGCCGGAAACCCTCGCTAGCCTCAAGTCCATTGGGGCCACCCGCCTCAGCATCGGGGTGCAGAGCTTGGACGATGGCCTGCTGAAGCTGCTGGGCCGCCGCCACAGCGCCGAAGAGGCCTTGGCGGCCCATTCAGCGGCCAGGGAAGCCGGATTCGACAAGGTCAACCTGGACTTGATATACGGGGTTCCCAACCAGGCGCTGGGGCAGTGGCAGCAGACGCTGGAGTCGGCAGCGGAGGCCGCACCGGGTCACCTGTCGTTGTACGCTCTCACCCTGGAAGAAGGCACGCCCATGGAGCAGTGGGTCCGCCGGGGGACGCTGCCCGAGCCGGACCCGGACCTGGCAGCCGACATGTACGAACTGGCACGGGAACGGCTGGGCGGGGCAGGGTACGTCCGCTACGAGATTTCCAACTGGGCGCTGCCGGGCCACGAGAGCCTTCACAACAAGGCCTATTGGCTCAACCTGCCATATCTTGGCGTCGGCCCAGGCGCGCACTCGCGCCTTGGAAGCCGCCGCTTCTGGACGGTGAAGCCGCCCAGGGACTACATAAGGCTTGCCGAGCAATGGCGGACGGACTCCGTCGGCGTCTCCAAACCCGCCAGGCAGATAGACGACGCCCTGCTGGGTTCGGTGTGGACCGTAGACGGCTGGGAAGAGATTCCTCCCGATCTGGACATGGCAGAGACCATGATCCTGGGGTTGCGCCTGACTGACGGCGTAGATGTTGAGGCGTTCAAGGACCGGTTTTCGGTCGATCCATCGGCGCTCTACCAGGCCCAGATAGAGACGTTGACAAGCCAGGGGCTTCTTGAGAGTTCGGGCGGCCGGCTGAGGCTCACAGACAGGGGCTTTCTGTTGTCGAACCGGGTGTTCGTGGAGTTCCTGTAACTCCAACGTGCCAAATGTGAGACAGAGGATTAGAATATGGCAAACGTCCGAGCTTATTCGGATGCTGATAGGTTCCCCGAAACCCGGTTGAAGGCTCCCGCATGTACGTAATAGGCACTGCCGGACACGTGGACCACGGCAAGTCCACCCTGGTGAAGGCCCTCACCAGCATCGACCCCGATCGGCTCCCGCAGGAAAAGGAACGGGAGATGACCATCGACCTGGGCTTTGCGTGGATGACTCTCCCCTCGGGCAGGGAGGTCAGCATAGTGGACGTGCCGGGCCATGAGCGGTTCATCAAGAACATGCTGGCCGGAGTGGGCGGAATCGACCTGGCCCTGCTCATCGTCGCTGCAGACGAGAGCGTCATGCCCCAGACCAGGGAGCACCTGGCCATACTGGACATCCTCCGCATCAAGCGAGGCATGGTGGCCATCACCAAGTGCGATCTCGTGGAAGAAGAGCTGGTGGAGCTGGTGGGGGCGGAAGTTGAGGACGCTCTTCAGGGGACTTCTTTCGAGAGCGCTCCGATGCACCCTGTCTCGGCCTACACCGGACAAGGGCTTGACGCGCTCAAGGGAGCCATCGATGCGATGCTGGACGAGACGGACACCCGGAAAGACCTGGGCCGGCCGAGGCTGCCCGTGGACCGCTCTTTCACCGTGGCTGGGTTCGGCACGGTGGTCACGGGGACTCTGATTGACGGCACGTTGAACGTGGGCCAGGAGGTCCAGCTTGCGCCCTCGGGGGAGCAGGGCCGGATAAGGGGGCTGCAGAGCCACCGGAAGAAGTTGGACCAGGCAGACCCGGGGCGCAGGCTTGCGGTGAACTTATCGGGCATCGAACGCGATGAAGTCCATCGAGGGGAGGTGCTGACCACGTCAGGTTGGCTCCAGCCCACGTCCCGCGTAGATGCCCTGCTTCGTCTCACTCCCGACTCCCCACGCCCCCTCAAACACAACGAGACGGTCTCTTTTCACGTGTTCACCAACGAGGCGGCTGCACGCGTGCGGCTGCTGGACGCTGACCAGATAGCCCCCGGCGAAGAAGGCTGGGCGCAGCTGCATCTTTCGGACCCGGTGCCCGTGGTCAAAGGAGACCTTTTCGTGCTCAGGTCCGCCGACTCGACCCTGGGCGGCGGCAAGGTTGTGGACCCATATCCGGCTCGCAGACACCGCCGCTTCATCGAGTCCGTGTTGAAACGTTTGTCGGACATGGAACAGGGGACGGGGGAGGGCGCCCTACTGGACGCCGCCGACCACTTCGGGCCGATGACGTTGTCATCCCTGGCTCAGCGGGCCAACCTGTCCCAGGACGAGGCGTCGGCCCAGTACGCCGAGTTGGAAGCCGAAGGACGCCTTATCGCTCTTGGAGCCAACCCGCCCGGCCCCAACACGCTGGTCTACTCAGCCCATGCGTGGGCCATGTTGCAGGAAAAGGTGCGGCAAACTCTCTCGGAACACCATCGCCAGCACCCCCTCAGGAGGGGGATGCCCAGGGAGGAGCTGCGAAACCGCCTGGGCCTTCCCGCCGAAGCATTCCTGGCGGCTATGGACCGGCTCGCCAGCGAGAACTCTTTGACTCGTGAGGAGCAGTCCGTAAGCCTTCCTGGCCATCATCCGACGCCGAGCCCGGCGCAGGCAAAGCAAATGGAGCAATATCTGCGCACCCTGGAGTCCGACCCCTTCTCCCCTCCCACAGACCAAGCCATAGACCCGGAACTGGTCGCGTATCTTGTGGACGGAGGGCGGATAGTCAAGGTCAGTGAATCAGTGGTGTTTTCTGCGTTGGCGTATAGAGAAATGGTTGACCGCGTGGTTTCGTACATCAAGGCCCAAGGGAAGATCACTGTGGCGGAAGGCCGCGACCTTCTGGACGCCAGCCGTAAATACGTCCTGCCTTTGATGGAACATCTGGACCAGCAACGTGTGACCCGACGGGTCGGCGACGAACGGTTCCTACGTTAGCCCGGAAGCAGACAAAGAAGAGCCCCGAGCAACTCCGCTCCTGCGGCCCTTCGACCTTTCCGCTGCCCGGGGGGCCCGGTTACCCGCGCCCTCGGCCACATACTCGGCCCCACCTGCCAGTCCCTCGGTTGCTTGGGGCAATTCGTAGATTATCATACCCGTATAGCCTTGTCAATACCTTTTTTGTTCGAGATTTATTTCACAACATATCGTGATATCCATCACAATAGGTGTGATTCGTAACATCGCAGCCTGGATGGATCTGGGTTTTTCGCCGCATTGACCCGTTGTTCCGATAGTCCACATGCCTGCATAATTAGGTCGAGTCCAACGACGGCCCTGGGAACGAATCTCGTCAACATGAAGAAAGTCCTGGTCATTGCTGCGGCCCTCGCCCTGATTGTCGGTGCGGTCATAGGTGTCGGCGCATACTTCATCATCCAGTCGTTGTCGCACCCGCCGGAAGACACATCCAAGTTCCTTCCCTTGGAAACAATCTTCTACGTTTCCATCAACCTGCGTCCCGGTCCGGGGCAGTCGATGAAAGCCAAGGAGATACTGGACCGGTTCAAGAAAAACCCCAAGTTCGAAGAGAAGCTGGACGAGCTGTACGACTCCATTGAGGAGGAATCTGGAATCGACGTAGAGGAGGAATTGTATCCATGGCTGGGGCCTGAGATCGCCTTCGCAGTGGTTGATTTCTCGGACATAGACGAAATCCCCGCATTCGTCGCTTTCGTTGGTACGACCGACTACGACGCCTCCGAATCCCTGGTGCGCAAGCTGATAGCCCTCGACGAGTCCGAGGGCGGTGAGTACGAGGAGACGGAAGTCAAGGGCTATGTCACCTTCGTGATCGAGCCCTACGGCGAGACGACTTATATAACCCTCACCAACGACTACGTCGTGGTCGCCGGCGAACGGGAATTGTTGGAGTCCACCCTTGACAGGATGGACTCCGGGGGGGACCGGCAGCCCTCCCTGTTCGACAAGCCGGGGTTCCAGGAGGCGCGGGACGCGGCCCAGAGTCCCCGCTTCGGCATTACGTACGTTGACATCGCCGGAATAATCGAACAGCTGGGCGATGAAACCGACGAGGAATTCGAAGAATTCCTGGAGTTTTTCGGGGATAACCTCCCCGACTTCATAGTGGTCTCTTCGGCTTTCCTAGACAAGGGCATTCGGGTTTCCACGTCCTTTGACGCCCCCAACGATTGGTTCACCATCGGATCCGAAAACTCCCTGGAATCGGCTGGACTGGCGCCAGAAGATACGGTGGGGTTGGTCTCTTTCGTTGGGACGGCGAACGCCTGGAACAAGATCAAAGAGGAACTCGATGAGAGCGGATCCTATGACGTTGACGAGTTCCTGGATGAGATAGAAGCTGAAATCGGCATTGACGTAGAGGAAGACATCTTCAGTTGGATGACAGGGGAGTTGGCGTTCGCGATGCATATTCCCAGCGGCGTCTCTTTCGGTCTCGACCAAATTCATGCCAATGTATACGTGGAGTTCGACGACAGGGCCAAGGCGTTGTCCAGCATGGAGAAAATCCGGGCTTCCATGGAGGAATCCGGAGTCGAGTTCACCGACATTGAGGTCGAGGGAACCGACGCCGTGATCATGGACCTAGGCGACGACCAAGGGGACCTCGACCTTTCGCCGGGCTACATCGTTATGGACGATTACGTGGTCATCGGTACGACCGTGAAGTCTTTGCGGCAAACTGTTGAGACGGCCCGGGGAGACATTCCGTCGTTGCGGGAAAGTTCGGCCTTCAATCGTCCACTGGCGGCGGCGGGAGACTCAACCGACTTCATGATATACGGCAATATCAAACGGATAGTGGAAGCCGCGCTCGATCAGTTGGACGAAACGGAACTGGAAGAGTATGGGGACGACGCGGCCCCCTTCTTGGACCCGTTGGAGGCGTTTCTCGTGGGGGCTTCCTTCGATGAGGGCCTATTCACCTTTAGCGCGGTGCTCACCGTGGAGTGAACCGCCAGCGCCGGTCAGATAACCCCGACCTGTTTCAGGTGGATGAGCCGCTCCCTGTCGATGCCCAAAACGCCCATGTAGACGTCCTTGTTATGCTGCCCGATTCTGGGGGCCGCGCGGCGCAGCTGGATAGGGCTCTCCCCCATCTTGATGTACGGACCCAGGTAGGTGACCATAGCGTCCACTTCAGGGTGGTAAAGCTCCAGCCAGAAGTCCCTGGCTTCCAGCTGGATGCTTTCCCGGATGTCCTTCACCGTGTTGCAAGGGCTCATTAGCAGACGGTGGCTGAGGGCCCGCGCGTAGATTTCTCCCTTGGTCTTAGTTGCCAGGAAGTCGGAAAGGGCCTGCTGTGTGGCCTGTTGAAGCTTGGCGCCTTCCTCTCCCGAAAGCGCCGTATCAATGGCGCTGTACCTGCTGTAGTCCACGTCGTTCATGAAGTCCGGTTTGACGCCGTCCTCCTCCATCCATTGGATCAGGCCTGGAACGGTGATGTCCCTGCCCGCGGTGCCGCCTCCCCCGATGTTGGCCACGACGTAGCCGTCTTGGCATTGGAAGATGGACCTCAAAATATGGCCGTTCCGTTTTCGCGCCCCTCCGGCCCGCTCCATGTTGTTGCCCATGATGGGCGGGTGGTGGGTGGCGTTCATCAGGGTCCATATCACCGACGTCTGCATGGACACGTCGACCTGCTGTCCCTCCCCAGACTTGGTTCGCTGCCACAGTGCGGTCATGGTCCCGGCGGCTCCCTGGGCGCCGCCGTGGAGCTCCGCCTGCGGGAAGCTGACCCTTACCGGCGGGCGGTCATCATTGCCGCTGGCGTACTGCTGGCCCCCCATTGACCAGGCCACGATGTCCGTAGCCTTGAAGTGGGCGTAAGGGCCGGTCTGTCCAAAGGGCGTCATGGAAGTCATGATGAGGCCCGGGTTATCCGCCGACAGGGCCTCGTACCCCAGGCCGAGGCTGTCCATGTACCCGGGTTTGAAAGACTCCAGGATGAAGTCGGACTTGGCGGCCAGCTTCTTGAAAAGCTCCCGGCCGTCGGCCGACTCGATGTCCAGCGTGATTCCCCGCTTATTCACGCAGTAGGCCCACCAGAAGAGGCTCTTCTCGGGATGGGGGTCGTCTTTGTAGAAGGGGCCTCTGAACCTAGCGTTGGAGCCGCCGACGGGTTCCACCTTGATGACGTCGGCGCCCATGTCGGCCAGCACCTTGCCGCACCAGTTGAACCCGCCCTCGGTCAGGTCGAGGGCCCGGTAGGGCGTCAGGGGAGAGTCGTCGGGTTGTTGGTTGGATGCCATAGCCGCCTCGTGGGCCCAGGGAATGCAAAAGGCCGTACGCCGGTAAAACGTCTGGGCCATTATATTCAAGCCGTTGCTGCGTATCAACCGCCGCACTCGATGCGCCCGCCGAGGTCCCCAAACTTGCATAGATACTCAATCAAAGCTAAGCTAGGGCAATCCCCCCGCCGACCGGCGTTCTAGAGGTGAGCTATGGAGTATAGGCGCCTGGGCAACTCCGGCCTCAAGGTGTCCGTGCTGGGCCTGGGCTGCAACAACTTTGGCGGCCGCACAGACGAATGCCAGTCCAACCTGGTGCTCGACCGGGCCCTGGAGATTGGCGTCAACTTCATCGACACGGCCAACCAGTACAGCAAGGGCGAGTCGGAAGAAATCATCGGACGAGCCCTCAAGAGCCGCCGTCGGAGCGATATTGTCCTGGCCACCAAAGGCGGAAGCTTGTGGGCATCGGGACCTAACGAGAGCGGAGCTTCCCGGAAGCACATCACCGACTGCGTTGAGGACAGCCTTAGCCGCCTGGAGACGGATTACATCGACCTCTACTACATACACCGCCCAGACCCGAACACTCCCATCGAGGAGACCCTGAGGGCGCTGGACGACCTGGTCCGTCAGGGCAAGATACGCTACATAGGTTCCTCCAACTACGCCGCGTGGCAGGCGTGCGAGGCGCTGTTCACGGCCAAGGCGTCGGGTCTCTCCAACTTCATCTGCGCCCAGAACGAATACAGCATGCTCAACCGCGGGGTGGAAAAGGAGCTAGTTCCTTTTTGCAGCGCCCACGGCGTGGGAATCGTTCCGTACTGGCCCTTGTCAGGAGGCTTCCTCACCGGAAAGTATCGCCAAGGGGAGGGCATCCCCCAAGGGAGCCGCTTCGACCACGCCAGCAAGACCCGGCCTGCACAGGTCGCCCTGGCCAAGTCCTACCAGGAGCGCTTTCTGACCGAAAGCAACTTCGGTCTCATGGCGCGGCTGGAGGAGTTCGCAGGGCAGCATGGGCACACGGTCGGCGAAATGGCTCTGGCGTGGCTCGCGTCGAACCCTGCCGTAAGCTCAATAATCGCAGGGGCCAGCAGACCTGAGCAGGTGGACGCCAACGCAAAAGGCGTCGAATGGGCCATGTCCCCGCAGGAAATGTCAGAGGTGAACGAAATACTGGACTCAGCTTGACCCTGTCCCACTCACCCTGCCCTTTAGGAGGCAGACATGACGTCTCAAGACCGAGTTAGATTCACCCCCGTCGCTGGCGTGTCGGACCTGTTCACGACCGAATTCTGCGAATACCTGTCATCCCTCCATGACAAGTTTACGCCCAGAGTGCACCAGCTCCGGGAAACACGAGTCGAGGTCCTGGATCAGGCCCTCAATCACGGCAAGCTGCCGGACCACCTTCCCATGTCGGAGATAAACACCGGCGACTGGCAAACGCCCGAACCGCCTGAGGAACTCATGAGGCCGGGCATCGAGATATCGGGTCCCGCCTCCCTGACGGCCATGTTCATCAACGCCCTGAACCCCGGGCCTGAAGGCGAGAGGGCCGTGGGCGACCTGGACGACGACGAGGACTCGGGAGGACACAGGTTTGAGGACACCGTGGCCGCGGCCCTGAACCGTTTCCACGCCGTACAACGCACGTTGAGCTTCCACAACCCGGAACGGCAGCGGGACTACTTTATCCAGGAAGGAGACATTCCCTTCTTCATGCACCGGGAACGGGGGTTGCACCTGGACGAACCCGAGGTGACGGTGGACGGCCAGTCCATTCCAGCAACAATCCTGGGAACGGCCCTAACCATCTACCACGCAGGTAGGGCACAGATAGAGCGGGGCCAGGGGGTATATTTCTATCTGCCTAAGATGGAGTCCGCCGAGGAGGCGTCCCTCTATCGGGACATTTTCGACGCCTCCTTCCAGAGCTTGGACCTGCCCGACGCCGCTGTCATAAGAGCCATTCCTCTCGTCGAGTCGCTTCCAGCTGTCTACCAGATGGAGGAGATGCTCTACGCCCTTGGCCCATACGCCGCTGGGCTGAACGCGGCACGCTGGGACCTGAAGGCTTCCATACTGGAGTTCGTTATGGCGGACCCGAACTCGGTATGGCCGGACCGCTTCGGCGTGGACATAAAGACGACTCCCTTCCTAGGCAACATATTCCGCAGGCTGGTGGCGGTGTGCCTCAAGCGGGGTGGGGCGCCCATCGGAGGCATGGCCACGGCGCTGCCCGCTCGGGACGACGAGACTAACCGCGCCGCCGCCGAGACCATCAAGAACGACAAGGTCTGGGAGGCGGAACAGGGTTTCCTGCGGGCCTGGGTGGCCCATATATTCCACATGAAGACCGCCGCCGACCCCTTCAGGGAACTCCGTGCGACAGGCTGGCAGCCCACTCCCGAAATGGGAGACCCGGACAACTACCCCGTGTCCATAGACGTCCCCGAAGGCCCCGTTACCATGGAAGGCACCCGCCGGAACGCCCGCATGATCATCGAGTACCTGGAGGGATGGCTCAACGGACGGGGGGCCAAGGGCATCGACAGCCTGGCCGGAAGGCCCGGAATCCACCCGCCCCTGATGGAAGACCTGGCCACAGGCCGCATATCCGTGGCCCAGGTCGCACAACGTATCATCCACGAGACCGTGGCCCAGGACACGGAAGAGGTGCATGACCTGCCGGTCGTGAGGCGGATTCTGCTGGATGAGATGGGAGACATCCTCGACCAGGCCAAGCGGTCGCTCTCACCCGACGACCTGGACGCCCAACAAGCTTTCCGCGAAGCGGAGGTGGGCTACAGGAAGGCGACGAAAATCGCCCTGCGGTGGATAAAGAACTACACGGAGTTCAACTTCCGCAGCCTGGGTTCATACACCCGCGCCGATCTGGAGGCCATAGCCGCCGCCCCCGACGCCTTCTAATCCCTACGGCCAAGCGTTGACCTCCCAGAGTCCTGAGCGATAGAATCCCAAGACGACGCCCGGCGATGTTGCGGGCGTCCGCCGCCCATCTTGCTACATCACCTTCGAGGGGGGAAGAATGGCCCGCAAACTAAACATCAACGTAGACCACAACGTGTGCGTGGGCAACAATATGTGTGTTGGCATTGCCACAAAGACTTTCGGCCTGACGGAAGAGCGACAGTCCCAGGTGGAGAACCCCGAAGGCGACACGGAAGAGCTGATTATGGAAGCCGCCGAGAACTGCCCGGTCAGCGCCATCACCGTGGTGGACGCCGAGACCGGCGAGCAGCTTTTCCCCTAGGCAGCGGCTATATCTTGCGTCAAGGGCCTCCAGCGCATCCTCCGCTGCCTCGCTGGGCCTGCGGCGGCGGAATCCCGTACCCGTCTCCCCGTGAACCACATTCCCAAGGAGCGTCCCAATGCCCTACGTTCAAGTCAACGGCCACGACATCCACTACGTTGTAGACGACCATACTGACGCTGGAGCCGTCCCGGAGACGGTGTTCATGCAGCACTTCATCTTCGGCAGCGCCCAGCAGTTTCACCGCTGGACGCCTACACTGTCTCGGGACTACCGGCTCATCCGCATGGACCGTTGGGGCAACGGCCTTTCCTCGACGCCGCCTATGGGCCATGAGTTCACCCTGGAAGGAGTCCTGTCCGACTTCGACGCTTTCCTGGACTCAATGTACCTGGACAAGGTCCACTATGTGGGGGTGTCCCTGGGAGGCGTCCTGGGGGCCGCCTATGCCGCAACCCGTCCTGGGCGGGTCAAGAGCCTGGTTCTGACCTCTACGCCCTGCTGGATAAAGCCCCCAACACAGAACAGCTGGGCCAGGGAGGGATATCCCGACGGCGCCGCTTCCGTCCACGCTTTGGGTTCGGAGACGTGGGCGCTGTTGGGCTGGATACGTGGAATGGTGCCCGACGCCTCACCCGCCCGGGTGATGACGGCCCAGAAGCTAGCCCAGCAGACGGGTCTGATGCAGCCTCACACCATCGCGGCCCTCCAGAAGATGGTCAGCCAACGGAGCTTCGACATTACTCCCATGCTGGCGGACATAAAGGCGCCCACTCTGCTCCTGTCGCCGGACAACAGCGCAAACACAGCTATCGAAGAGCAGAATATGATGCGGGACACAATCCCGAACTGCGAACAGATCGTGTTCGAGGACGCTTCCCACTACATCGCCAACGACCAGCCCGACCGTTGCGCCAAGGCTGCGTTGGACTTTATCCGCCGACATTCCGGCTAGATCGGGCAAAGCAGCGTCAACGGCAACCCTGGATATCGAGGCCGAGTGTTGAAGACTGGTCCGACGCGGAAACAATGGGTCCTGTTGGCTGTTCTCGCGGCCGCTGTCGGCCTGCTGATCAGGTGGTTGTGGAAGAGGCGTTCCGAGCCGGGGGCTTGATATCCCGCCAGCCTTAGGGAGAGCCTTGGTTAGCCTGACTCTCCCGCCCGTCGCATGGCCTCCATGCCGTCTTCGTTGGTCATTAGGACAGTGGTCTTGAGGCTCTTCAACGAACCGCCGGCGGACGCCGCGGCCGAAAGGGCGATCATCGAAACGTCATCGGGCATGTCGAATATAGCCACTGCATCGATGTCTCCGAAAGCAAAATACAGCAGCTCCAGCGAGCCTCCCAACGCCTCAGCGGCCGACCTCACGACGGCTACGCAGTCCTCCGGGTTGGCCATCAGTTCGGCAGTCCCCACATCCGTGTAGGCGCCTTCCACTAAATACTTTGGCATAACGTCTCTCCTATTCCGGCAACGGGACTAACCCGCCCCTCCAGACGATGCCGCCCCGAGACTGGCGGCCAGTTTCATTCCCGCCACTGCGTCTTCAGGGGGAATCAGGACGGTGGTCTTGAGCTTGGTGACTCCGCCCCGTGACCTGACTCCCATAACAGCCTGAGCGATGGTTATGTGGTCGGGCAGTTGCAATATCACAACGATGTCATAGTCTCCAAAGGTGAAATAGGTGGCCTCGACCTTGCCGCCGAACTTCTCCGCGGCCTGTTTCATCGCAGTCCCGCCCGGGCCGGGACTCGCCGTCAGTCTTTGCAAGGCTTCCTGTGAATAGGACGCCTGGACCATATAGTGCGCCATTTGCAGCGCTCCTCTCTATCGGACCTCTCTAGTATCGTGCTCCAACAGGTTCTCCAGCTGAAACCGCCCCTGGTATATCAACTCGCTGTCGACGCTCTTGGCCAGGTGGATGAACACGATTTGCATTATCCTGGCGTTCTGGCGAACCCTCCACCCGTGAGGATTGTACACCGTGAGCAGCGCCTGTGAGCGTCCCTTGTAGCCGGCGTCCCACACCGCGGTGTGAATGGCCACTCCGCTGCGTAGCAGGCTGGACCGTGGCCTGGCGAAAGCCATCAGGTCCTGGGGTAGATGCACGACCTCGTTTAGTGCAATCAGGTAAGGGCCGGGCGCCAGGGTTGCGTAGCCGTCGCCGTCGAACCCCAGCGGCGTTGTCTCCGACAGGCTTGACCGCTCAGCGCCGTTAGGCATGGCTCCTGGGGATATGAAGGTTGAGACCTCTTTCAAGGTGAGGTCGAAACCATTGGGCTGAATCTGGGAGTCCAGGTCAACGATGCCTTCTATCAGAGGCTCCGGTCCTTGGACCAGCGCCATGATGCTTTCCCGGTCCAGTACGCCCGCTCCCATCCGACACCCTCGCAAAAAGGATTGCCAATTCTAACACGCCGCACCAGTTTTGCGGGCCTCTCCGGTTTTCGAGAAGGTTTTTCGATTTCCGGCCGGATGCGTCCCCTCTGTCATTTCGAACGAAGTGAGAAATCTAAAATCGTTCGTCAGCGGAACAGTGTAAAGGCAAAGACAATAGACCCCTCGCTTCGCTCGGCGTGACGATTGGACGAATCCGCTCCGCCGCCGCTGACGTTGTGGCAGGTCATGCACAGGGCTACAATGAGTACAGTAGGTTCGCGTCAGGCGGACGTATCGGACCACACGGGACAACGGGCAGATAGGGGGCAGGTATGAAGTTCGGATTCGGATTGCCCAACCATTGGGGCGTGGAAGACCCCAAGGCTCTAATCAGGATGGCCGTACAAGCGGAAGAGTTGGGGTACAAGTCCCTGTGGGTGGCGGACCACGTATTCAATGTCAGCTACGTGCGCGAGAGGCTCAACAATCGCCCGTATTACGACCCCATGTCTACGTTGGCATACGTGGCCGCAGTGACCGACTCCATAGAGCTAGCCACCTCGGTGCTGGTGCTGCCCTACCACAACGCCATACGCCTCGCCAAGGTCTCTGCCACCATCGACCAGATGTCCGGCGGCAGGCTGAAGCTCGGCGTTGGGGTGGGAGTGATTCCGGAGGAACTGGATGCTATGGGAGCGTCCATGGCGACGCGGGGTGAGCTCTCCGACGAGTCCATCGAAGTGATGAAGGCCCTGTGGACGGAGGAAGAGCCCAGCTTTCAAGGCAAGCATTACAGCTTTTCCGGCATGAAGTTCTCGCCAAAGCCGGTGCAGAAACCGTATGTTCCCCTGCTCATAGGAGGCACCAGCAAGGCGGCGCTACGGCGGGCCGCACGGACGGGCGACGGATGGCATGCCGCCAATATGACTCCTCAGGAGATGGCAACCAGCCTGGACTACCTGAAGGAGCAAGCCGCGGCTCATGGACGCAGCTACGACGAACTCGACATCTCCATCAGGCTGTCGGCAGGTGTGGTGCGGGACCCCAGCACTATGGGGAACCCCTCCGGCTACAGCCTAGGAGACACTCCCGAGGACATAGTCCTGAACGTCAAGGAGTTCCAGGGCCTGGGCGTAAGTGAAATCTGCATATCCATAAACACCCTGGACTCCGGGCATATCACCAGAGTCATGGAAATGGCCGCGAAAGACGTCTTCCCGGCCTTCGAGTAAGGGTAGGGCTCTCATATCGGTAGCCCAGACCGGTCTCTTGGAGCAACACCGCCTCGATTTCCAACGATTAACTCCAGGGTACTGGCCTTCCACGCCCGTTGCCTGTGCCTAGGGCCTGTGATATACTCAGGCAGAAGTTCCGCACGGGCGGAGCGGGTTTATTTGTCCGCGATCAGGCGACGATGACGGGTCCGCATCCGACGGGACTGTATTAGAAAGGCAGGGTGTATGGTACAAGAGACCGAGCAAGCTGCGGTAAGCGCACCGCCTCCTCCCCCTCCCCCTCCCGCACAAGCGGCGCAGCGTGAGCCCGTAACCATGAAGTCTTTGCTGGAAGCCGGCGTCCACTTCGGACACCAGACCCGGCGGTGGAACCCCCACATGAAGAGGTATATCTTCACTCACCGCAACGGCATTCACATAATCGACCTCCAGCAGACGCTAGCGCTCCTTGGAGAAGCTTGTAAGAAGGTTACGCAGATAGTCGCTGAGGGAGGCGACGTTCTCTTTGTCGGCACCAAGAAGCAGGCCCAGGAAGCGATCTCGAGCGAGGCCGGACGCTGCGACATGCCCTACGTAAACCAACGCTGGCTGGGAGGAACGTTGACCAACTTCCAGACCATCCGAGGACGGGTCGACCACATGATCCAGCTGGATGACCGCCGGGAGAAAGGGCATTTTCAGGCACTGACCAAAAAGGAAGGGCTTAAGCTGGAGGAAGAGCTTGCCCGCCTTGAGAAATACTTCATCGGCATACGCGACATGCGGAAGATTCCGGCGGCTCTCTTCGTAGTGGACATAGAGAAAGAGGACATCTGTGTGGCGGAAGCCCGTCGCCTGGGCGTCAAAATATGCGCTGTAGTAGACAGCAACACAGATCCAGACTTGGTGGACATACCCATTCCGGGCAACGACGACGCCATAAGGTCCATCCGGCTGATGTCAGGGCGAATAGCCGACGCCATCCTTGAGGGCCTTGCCGCTCGCGGAGAGTTGGACGGCGCCGAGGACGAAGATATGGACGAGACCGGGGGCTGGGTCCCCGAGCAGCGGGGCATGAGGGCATACTCTTCGTACGGCAGGGAGGCGGCTGCCAACGACGTGGCCGAACCCGGGACCGTGTTGACCACGGTGTTCGAAGCGGGAGACGTAGATGCCCCGGACGCCTCTACCGGAGGACAGGAAACGGATGCTGGCCAGGTGGACGGTCCCGCCGAAGCGACCGCGGAAAATCAGACCGCCACTGAAAATCCCCCCGTCGACGAGGCTCCCAAGCTGGTGGTGTCGGGGCTGGAACCGACAAATCAGGAGTAGTGACCCCACAGGAAAGGGTTGAGTAGAATATGGCGTCTGCGGCTACTGTGGACATGATCAGAGACCTCCGGGAGAAAACCGGCGCAGGGGTGATGGACTGCAAACGGGCCCTGGAGGGAGCCGACGGAGACCTTGCCAAGGCGGAGGAGATTCTAAAGGAGCAAGGACTGGCGAGCGCTGCAAAGAAGGCTGACCGCGAGACAGGCGAAGGCTTGGTGGAGTCCTACATACACGCGGGCGGTCGCCTTGGCGCTCTGGTGGAAGTCAATTGCGAGACCGACTTCGTAGCTCGCACCGGCGAGATGAAGACCCTGGCCCACGACTTGGCCATGCAGGTGGCGGCAATGCCGTCCACCGTATACGTGACCAAGGACGACATAGCAGACGACGATGACCGTCCGCCCGAGGAGGTCAGCCTTCTGGAGCAACCCTTCATCAAGGATCCCTCCAAGACTGTGCGCGACGTGGTGCAGGAAACCATTGCCAAGGTCGGAGAAAACATCAGGGTCAGGAGATTCTCCAGGTTCGCATTGGGTGAATAGAGGCCTGCAATGACCAAGCCAGCTTACAAGAGGGCCCTCTTGAAGCTGAGCGGGGAGGCCTTAAAAGGCGAATCCGGCTTCGGCATCGACCCCTCCGTTGTCGACTACGTGGCCCGACAGATCAAAACAGCGTCCGACATGGGCGTCGGCATCGGGGTCGTGGTGGGCGGAGGAAACATCTGGCGCGGCCAGCAAGCTGAAGCTCACGGCATGGATAGGGCGACTGCGGACTACGCTGGGATGCTTGCCACAGTAATCAACGCCCTGGCCTTGCAGGACGCTTTGGAACATCTTGGCCTTATCGTGCGCACTCAGTCCGCCATCCAGATACAAGCCGTGGCCGAGGCCTACATACGCCGCCGGGCCATCCGCCACCTGGAAAAAGACCGCATAGTCATATTCGCCGCCGGAACAGGCAACCCTTACATGACCACCGACACAGCGGCCGCCCTGAGAGCTGTTGAGGTAGACGCCGACGTGCTCCTCATGGCCAAGAACAAGGTTGATGCAGTATACGACTCGGACCCCAACAAGAACCCCGAAGCCCGCCCGCTCCGGTCTCTGAGCTATCTGGATGCCCTGAACCGGCGGTTGAACGTGATGGACTCGACGGCCCTTTCCCTGTGCATGGACAACAATCTGCCTATCATAGTCTTCGACCTGTTCGCCCCGGACTCCATCAACAAGGTGTTGTCCGGCGAGACTATCGGCACCACCATATCCGGGAGGGTTTAGTTATGCCAGGCGATGAGGACAAGACCATAGACGACGTGCTAATCGACGGCGAAATCCGGATGGAGAAGTCCTTGGAGGCGCTGGGGCGAGACTTGAACACTCTCCGGACTGGACGCGCCACACCGGCACTCCTAGAAAACGTCACCGTCGACTACTACAACACTCCCACTCCTCTAAACCAAATCGCCTCGGTCTCGGCGCCCGAAGCGCGTCTTATCGTGATTCAGCCCTGGGACAAAGGGTCCATAAAAGACATAGAGAAGAGCCTTCAGAAGTCGGAGATGGGCTTCAACCCAAACAACGACGGCACGGTGATTCGCCTGCCTATACCTCCCTTGACACAAGAGCGTAGAAGGGACTTGGTCAAGGTGCTCAAAAGGAAGATTGAGGACGGAAAGATCGCTGTGCGCAACGTCCGCCGCGACACCATCGAACAGCTGAGGGGCATGGAAAAGAACAAGCAGATCTCCCAAGACGAAAACAGGCGGGCCCAAGACCAGATCCAAAAAGTCACTGACTCCTTCGTCGGCAAGATGGACCAGGTATCCTCCGACAAAGAGTCCGAAATAATGCAGGTTTAAGCCACAAGAATGGTCGTCCAAGGACGCTCCCAGCCGTCGAAGCACGACAGGGAATTGCGTGGCCCGAAGCATGTAGCCATTATCATGGACGGCAATGGCCGTTGGGCAACCCAGAAAGGTCTGCCCCGTCTGGCCGGCCACCGGGCTGGAGTCGACAACATCATACCCGTCCTGGAGTCCCTCTCGGACTACGGGGTTGATTTTGTGACCATCTATGCCTTCTCCACGGAAAACTGGACGCGCCCCAAGAACGAGGTTGACGGCCTAATGACCATTCTCCAGGACGCCCTGGAGAGGCAGACCCAGGCGCTTCATGAGCGCGGCGTCAAAGTAGTGCATGTGGGCAGGGCCGATCGCCTTGGTGAAGACCTGCGGGATTCAGTCGACCGGGCCTGCCGCCTGACCAAGGATAACCGCCGGATGACCCTGGCCGTGGCCTTCGATTACGGCGGCCGGGCGGAGATTCTGGAGGCGGTCAAGGGCATGATTTCCGACGGAGTGCCAGTCGACGGCGTGACCGAGGAGTCCTTCGGTGGATACCTCTATACGTCGGAACTGCCTGATCCGGACCTGATTATCCGCACGGCGGGAGAGCTGCGTCTCAGCAACTTCCTGTTGTGGCAGGCGGCCTACAGCGAGTACTACTCCACACGTACCCTATGGCCCGACCTTGGGTCTGACGACATCAAAGACGCTATTGAAGCGTTTAACCGGCGGCGGCGCCGGTTCGGAGCGCTGGACTCCGACGACAACTATGCCCGGCCTGACCCCGGGCCCAACGCTGAGGAATAAGCCTGGGCAAGGCAATTTACAGCTGGGCCTCCCCGTACGTTATGCAGGGGTGTTGACCCGTGGCCAGACGGCTTCTCACCGCGGCGGTGGGCCTACCCGTGTTGTGGGCCGCCATCTGGGGAGGACTTCCCTGGCTCACGGTCCTGGTAGGGGTGGCGTCGCTGCTTGGCCTCGTAGAGCTTTACCGAATGCTCGGAGTGACAAGGCTCCACGCAGTGATTGTGTTCGGCCTGTCCTGGGCGCTGCTGATGGTGGTGTTGGGGCACTTCGCCGACAGCAGGGTCGATGAGTGGAGCCGCCATTGGGTCCACTTGGCCCTGGTAGCGAGTCTTGTGCTCGTATCCCCTTGGATCATAGCCAAAAGACGCGAGCCGTTGGCATTGCTCGCCATTTTGGGGGCTGCCTACATCGGGTTTCTAATGGCCCATCCCCTTATGCTCAGGGGGCTGGACTCAGGCGCTGAATACGCCCGCGACTGGACCTATCTGGCTGTTGCGATTGTGTTCGCCGCCGACACTGGAGCATTCGCAACGGGGAAGCTGCTGGGCAGACGGCAGATGGCGCCCTCGATCAGTCCGGGAAAGACCTGGGAGGGCGCCGTCGGAGGGTTCGTTTGCGCTATCGCCGCCGGACTGGCCCTCCACGTCCTGCTCGTCTTGGGAGTTGCCGTATGGCAGACCGCAGCTGTGGCGGCGGCGGCGGGCGTCGCAGCCCAAGTCGGCGACCTAGTGGAGTCCAAGGTAAAGCGCATCAGCGGAGCTAAAGATGCTGGAGGCCTGCTGCCTGGCCACGGGGGTATTCTCGACAGGCTGGACTCGATTGTCTTGGCTATACCCGTGGTGTATTATCTTGTTGCGTTCGTTCTCAAACCCTCCACAGGAGGGTAGACCTTCAGCGAAGGCCATCGGGGGTGACCAAATGAGGGGACTGATCGTGTTGGGTTCCACCGGGTCCATAGGACGGCAGACCCTGGACGTGGTCAGGGCTTTCCCGGATGAATTCGAGGTCATCGGACTGGCCGCCGGACGCAACCTGGACTTGCTCAAGTCCCAGGTCGAAGAGTTCAATCCCCGATTCGCCTGGTGCGCCCTGGAAGAAGAGCGTGCTCTGCTTCCGGACAGCGCAGCGATCATGCCCATGGAAGAGATGGTCTGCCTCCCCGAGGCCGAGCTTATCATGGCGGCGACCATCGGCAGCGCCGGACTGGTCCCCACGATTCGGGCGCTGGAGCAGGGAAAGGCCATTGCCCTGTCAAACAAGGAAGTCATCATCATGGCCGGGGAGATGATAATGTCCATGGCCGAGACCCACGGAGCCACGGTGCTTCCCGTGGACAGCGAACCCTCGGCCATCTGGCAGTGCCTCCAGGGAGAAACGGACCCCATCCGACGGCTCGTTATTACTGCATCGGGAGGCCCCTTTCGGGAATCCAGGCCCGAGGACCTGGAGCAGGTCACACCCGAGCAAGCCCTGAACCATCCCACCTGGCGGATGGGCGACAAGATAACCATCGACTCCGCTACGCTTATGAACAAGGCTTTTGAGGTTATCGAGGCCCGTTGGCTCTTTGACGTGGCCTGGGATAAAATCGAAGTAGTCGTCCATCCTCAAAGCATCATTCACTCGATGGTGGAAATGGCCGACGGCTCAATGAAGGCCCAGATGGGGCCGCCCGACATGCGTCTCCCCATCCAGTATTCCATGTTCCACCCCACGCGCTTGGAGAACCCTCAGATTCCACGCCTGGACACCGCCCTCAATCATTCCCTCACCTTCAAGCCCCTGGACGAAAGCCAATATCCGTGCTTCAACGTGGCGGTTGAGGCCGGAAAGAAGGGGAGCACGTATCCGGCAGTCCTCAGCGGGGCGGACGAGGTCGCTGTGGAGATGTTCCTGAACGGGCGGATTGGATTCATGGACATATACCGCACCATTGCCCAGGTCTTGGACGACCACGAGTCCTCCTCCAGCGCCAACCTGGAAGACATCATGGCAGCCGACGAGTGGGCCAAGGCAAGGGCCCGCGAGGTCGGTGCAGCCCTCCCGTCAGCCCGCTGAAGCAGCCTCCTGACCCATGGACATAGTCATCACTCTCATCCAGTTTCTGGGAGTGCTTGTAGTGGTGGTGCTGGTCCATGAGTTTGGTCACTTCGCCACCGCCAAGGCTTTCGGCATACGGGTGAACGAGTTCGGATTCGGCTTCCCGCCCCGGCTTCTGGGAATTCGCAAAGGAGAGACCGTCTACACGGTCAACCTGATCCCCCTGGGAGGCTTCGTCAAGCTGGAAGGAGAGCAGAGCGGAGTTTCCAACGACCCCCGGAGCTTTGCGTTCAAGCCGCCTGGCGTACGGCTGGTGGTGCTGGTGGCGGGCGTGGTGATGAACGTACTCCTGGGCATAGTCTTGCTCTCCGTTTTCTTCATGTTCGCCGCTTCCGAGTTCCGAGTGGGGCAGGTGGAGCCTGGGTCTCCCGCCGAGGCCGCCGGCCTCATCGATGGCGACAGAATCGTAGAGATGAACGGAGAACCCCTGCAGGACTTCCAGGATTTCTCCGAACGCATCAATGCGAATAAAGGCCAACGGATCGAATGGACCGTCCTGCGGGACGGGGAGAATATAGCCGTCCGGCTGACTCCCAGGGAAAATCCACCGGAAGGCCAGGGTCCCGCGGGCATCAGCCGCGTATCGGTCATTGGAAGCCAACGGCTGGAATTCACTAGGGACCCCTTGGACGCCGTAGGGTTGGGGTTCCAGCGCACCGTCCAATTCCCGGGGGCAGTCAAGGACGCCATAGTGGACTGGGCGTCGGACGACGGCCCGGTGCCCTTCGCCGGGCCGGTGGGCATCGCCCAGGGCACGGGCGAGGTGGCCCGGGAGTTTGGCCTTTTCTATCTGATCCCCCTAGCGGCGGGTCTGAGCCTGGCCCTGGCTATATCCAACATACTGCCCATACCCCCTCTTGACGGCGGCCATATCCTCTTCGTGATTATCGAATGGGCCAGAAAAGGCAAAAAGATTCCGCCTGAGAAGCAGGGGCTGGTGCACATGGCCGGGCTGGCTCTCCTCATCGGAATGGTGGTGGCCGTCAGCTACAACGACCTGCAGCGGCTAATCGACGGCGCCAGCATCCTGCAATAGCGGGGGCAAGAAACTGGAATGAGGCGTGCCGTCCTTTGAACATAACCCGCCAACGGTATATCATAGACGCAGGCGCCGTATGTGCGGCGACCTCTTAGGGGCAGGTCTGATATGAGCAGTCGCAGAATAACCAAGCCCATTTTCGCCGGAAACGTCAAGATAGGCGGCGACGCCGACGTCACCGTACAGTCCATGACCAAAACGGACACGCGGGACGTTCAGGCCACCGTCCGTCAGATAAAGGAACTGGAAGACGCGGGCTGCGACATTATCCGGTGTGCCGTCCCCGACATGGAGGCGGCCAAGGCGATCCCCGACATAAAAAAACAGATAAACATTCCCCTGGTTGCCGACATCCACTTCCACTACCAACTGGCCCTGGAATCCCTCAAAGGCGGAGTGGACATGCTCCGGCTGAACCCAGGCAACATTCGCGACGAGGATAGGGTGCGTGAGGTGGTCAGGGCCGCCAAGGAGAGGGATATCCCTATCCGCATAGGCGTCAACTTCGGCAGCCTGCCCCCCGTGGGAGGGATAGGCAAAACCCGGGGATTTTCCCGCCACATGGACATGGTGAACAAGCTGCCTAAGACGGGCGAGGCGGTGGAAGAGGGCGGCTACAGCATCGTCGACCACATGGTGGCGACGGCTCTGTGGGAGATCGGACTCCTGGAAGACCTGGACTTTGACCTCATAAAGATTTCTATGAAGGCCTTTGACGTGCCCACCACCGTAGACGCCTACCGACGGTTGGCTGATATGGTCCCCTATCCTTTGCACTTGGGAATCACTGAATCAGGAACGGTGAAGTCGGGTTCGGTACGCAGCGCCATTGGGTTGGGGCTTCTCCTTTATGAAGGAATTGGGGACACCCTGCGCGTTTCCCTGAGCGGAGACCCCGTGGAGGAGGTCCAGGCGGGGTACGAGATTCTCAAATCGCTGAACCTGCGGCAGAAGGGTGCAACACTGGTTGCCTGCCCCTCCTGCGGCAGGGCCGACGTGGACGTAATCAAGCTTGCAAACACCGTGGACGAGATGCTCAAGAAGGTGGACTCCAATCTCAAGGTGGCCGTGATGGGCTGCGAGGTCAACGGCCCTGGAGAGGCCAAGGACGCCGACGTGGGCATTGCCGCGGGCAACGGCAGGGCCATCATATTCCGCAAGGGTCAGAAGTCCAGGGTTGTAGCGGCGGACGACATGCTTTCCGCTCTGATGGAAGAGGTCAACGAGGCGGCGACCGCCGGATAGGCGCCACAACCCAGCCTTAAGCGGCGGCTGTTCCTATCTTGTTGCCGGCCGCCTAAAATACGCCTGACGATGACCACTCCTAACCACTATTGCCACAACTGCGGCGCCAGCTTTCTAGGTTTCCAGACTCACTGCGGCTCGTGCGGCGCTGATCTTAATCAACCGTCTTCCCGGCGGTACTCCCAAGCCGTGAGTTACTGCCGCGGCTGCGGTGCAAGTGTTTTCGACAATCAGAATTTCTGCGGCTCGTGCGGGACTAGTCTAGGTGTATCCTCGGAGGAACGCCCTCGACAACGGTCATACACAGGTTCTCAAACACTGGACTATTACATACCGCCAAGCCGCATTTTGCTGCTGAGCGTCCTTTCCGCCAGTCTATACGCCTTCTACTGGTTCTACGTCACGTGGAAGCATTACAGAGACCATACCGGCGATGAAATGAATTTCCCCGTATGGCACGCTCTCACCCAACTGGTCCCAATCTACAACTTGTTCCGCGTTCATCACCACGTTCGTGTGTATGAGCATTTGATGCAGGGAGTGGGCCTCAGATCCACCATCGCCGCTGGAACGGCCTTTGTGTTGATGGCAATATCACTGGCGACGGGCGTCGTCTCCATCGTCATGGTCAATTCAAACGTCAACGAGCAGGTCTCCCAGAGTGAGGCCGTTATATACTTTGCATTAACTCTGGTATCGGTTGTGATACCCTGGTTCGTCATGTATTTGGTCCAAGCCAATTTGAACCGATATTGGCTGACTTACGCCGACAGGAACCCTCGTGTTGCTATAACCACCTCCGAAGTAGGAGCCGGTGCAATCATACTAACGATACTTGGCATATTAATCTGGGTCATCACGATTAGCTCGTTATTCGTTGGCGATCCATCTGGAGCTGAAACAGTATGAGATTCACGCAGCTTATTTCCAAGACCCTGCGCACCGATCCTCCCGAGGCCGAGACCGCCTCCCACCGGCTGATGCTCAAGGCGGGGATGGTTTCCCAAGTGGCAGCGGGGGTATATAGCTACCTGCCCCTGGCCTGGAGGTCCATTAAAAAAATCGAGGCCATCATCCGGGAGGAGATGGACGCGGCGGGGGGCCAGGAGATACGCATGCCCGTCCTTCAGCCTCTGGACCTGTGGGAGCAGTCGGGCCGAGCCGCCGCTTTCGGCGACAACCTGTTCCGTTTCCCCGATAGACGGGGCAGACCCATGGTAGCCGCTCCAACCCATGAGGAGGTGGTGACCGGCATCGCCAGGGCCAACATCCAAAGCTACCGGGACATGCCGGCCATCGTATACCAGATACAGACCAAGCTCCGGGACGAACCACGACCCAGGGCAGGGCTCATCCGGGTGCGGGAATTCGACATGAAGGACGCCTACTCCTTCGACGCTGACGACGAGGGCTTGGACCGCAGCTATCAGGCTATGGCCCAAGCCTATAGGAACATATTCAGACGGTGCGGTCTGCCCGCTCTTATGGTGGAAGCCGACTCAGGAGCCATCGGCGGCAAAGACTCCCATGAGTTCATCCTGCGAACTGCCGCTGGCGAGGACACGGTTGTCACTTGCCCTGACTGCGACTACGCAGCCAATGCCGAAAAGGCCCAGGGCGTCATCCCGGCTCTCCCGGACGAACCGGAAGCGGACATGGAAGAGGTGGCCACGCCCGGAATCAAGACCATTGCCGCCCTGGCCGAGTTCCTGGGCATCCCGGAAGCAAAGACCCTCAAGGCCGTCTTTTACACCGTTGCTGGACAGATGGTCTTCGTTGCTGTCAGGGGCGACCTGGACGTCAACGAAGTCAAGCTGAAAAACTTGCTCACGGCAAATGGAATCTCCGCCAACGACCTCAGGCTGGCCTCTGACGAGGAGGTCAAAGCCGCTGGACTGGTGGCCGGGTCCGCTTCTCCTGTGGGGCTGGAAGGAGTAACCAGGGTGGCCGACCACTCCATAGACTCTGGCTCCAACTTCGTGTTGGGCGGCAACAAGCCCGACGTACATATCAGGAACGCCAACCATCCCAGGGACTTCCAGGTCGACATCATGGGGGACATCACACTGACCAGGGCTGGACACGGCTGTATTAGGGGCCACGCAGGTCTGGAAGAAACGCGAGGCATCGAGGTCGGGCACATCTTCAAGCTGGGCACCGGTTTCGCCGAATCCCTAGGGGCCGGTTACCTGGACAGCAACGGGCGTCAGCAACTTATCACCATGGGCTCCTACGGCATAGGGGTGGGGCGTCTATTAGCGGCGGCCATCGAGCAAAACCATGACGAGAATGGGATCGTCTTTCCGACTCCCATTGCACCCTATCAAGTCCATCTCGTGGGGCTGAACCTCTCTGACTCGGATGTTGCCGATACTGCGGACAAGCTATACGACAGGCTGTGGAGCCTGGGCATAGAAACTCTCTACGATGACCGCACCGACGAGGCTGCCGGAGTGAAGTTCAACGACAGCGATCTGGTGGGCCTGCCGGTGAGGCTGGTGGTCAGCCCACGCAATCTGAGGCAGGGCATGGTGGAAGTGCGGCGCAGGTCTGGGGGCGACGCAGAGCTTGTGTCCCTGGAAGAGGCGGAACGGAAGGTCTCCGAACTGCTGAAGTAGGGATAAGCCGCCTTCTCTCGGATGAGGGCTCGGGCGACCGCCGGTCGCCCCTACGACTGGCTCGAGGTCATTTCCCATCTTTCCGAATGCCCCCGGCGCTGTCATTACCTTGATAATCGACGACAACTGCCCCGCTCGGTGGCATTACGCGGCTCACCAAGAACGAGGCAAATACGGCCTTGGTCAATCGAAAGGCCTTGGCCGTGACTGCTTGAGGTTGTGAAGCTAATGGGCCTCTGATACAATCCATTCGTAAATCGCGGCTTGACCGCATCGCTCAACGCAACGTTGGAAAAGCGACCTTTGTTTAAGGGGAGGTGAGCATTGGCGTCTTTCTGGGAAACCTTAAGGGTAGACTCGGGTGAAGAAATACTGGAAGACATGAACGCCTACGTCGCTCAGCCAGAGGCAGCGGCGGCCAGGGCCCCTGCGGTTATCGTCGTACAGGAAGCATTTGGGATCAACGACAACATCAAGAGCATATGCGACCGGTTTGCGGCGGAAGGCTATTTTGCGGTGGCGCCGGCCCTGTTCCACCGTGAGGGAAACACCGAGGAGGTCCGTGGCACTAACCCGGTGCTTGGGTACGGTGACATGGAGCAGGTGATGCCCATTATGGGCAACCTGCGAGATGACCAGATAATCAACGACATCAACACCACCATAGACTGGCTTAAGGTCCATCCCCGAGTGGACGCCAGCAGAATCGGCATCACCGGCTTCTGCATGGGCGGACGGGTGACCTACCTGGCGGCGGCGGCGTGCCCTGGAATCGGCGCAGCGTCCGTCTTCTACGGGGGCAACATCATGGCCCCGTGGGGAACTCCCCCGACCCCCTTCGACCGCACGCGCAGCATTCAGTGTCCCGTAATGGGCAACTTCGGAGCGGACGACGGGAACCCAACGCCTGACGACGTCCAGAAGATTCAGGCCGAACTGGAAAAGCACGGCAAGACCGTTGACTTCAAGGTGTACCCGGGGGCAAACCACGGATTCATGTGTGACGACAGGGCCAGCCACCATCAGGCCTCGGCTGACGACGCCTGGGCCAGGACCTTGAGCTGGTTCGGCGCCAACCTGAAGTAAGGTTGAGTGGTTTCGAGCTGAAGAACGGGGCAGCCGGTCGGTTGCCCCGTTTCATGACGCCCGTGTCACAATGACCATGCTGAAGCTGCTGTGCTAGAATTAGGCCGAGGTTAGGCTATGGCGGTTATATATCTGACGTCTGACACGCCCGGAGCGGGCAAAACGGCCCTGGCCAGCGCTCTGGCCCTGTTGTGGTCGTCGTCCGGCAAGAAAACGGCGTATTTCAAAGCCGTCTCTTCGACCCCGGAAGAGGACAAGGACACGCGTTTCGTGTCTGAACAGATATTGGGCGGCCAGAGCAGTCTGCCTATTGCAGGAAAGGGCGGCGATGCCGCGTACGCCGAAAAGGCGGCTGAAAAAGTCCGGGAGCTGGCCGGCATATCCGACTGCGTTCTTGTGGAAGGCCCCACGCTATCCGGAACCGACTCAGATGGTGAATTGGCGTCATCTCTAATTGGAGACCTGGGCGGGGGCGCTGTGTTGGTGGCGGCATATCGTTCGGGCGTCACCGCCGAGGACATTGCCCAGTCGGCTTCGGCTCTAGGAAGCTCCTTACTCGGCGTGGTCATCAACTCGGTCACTAAGTACAAGGGTGACTACGTCCAGTCCCAAATCGTACCCGCCCTGGAATCCCGAGGAATCAAGACCTTGGGAGTCATCCCGGAGGACCGTACACTGCTCGCTCCGACGGTGGGTCAGATTGCGTCCCATCTGGCAGGTGAATTCGCGGTGGGAGGCCCGGACAGGGACGACTTGGTGGAACGTGTCCTCATCGGTGGCAACATCATGGACTGGGGAGAGACCTATTTCGGTCGCCATGAGAAGAAGGCCGTCATCGTAAGGGCAGACCGGCCAGACATTCAGATGGCTGCGCTGAACACCTCTACCGCATGTCTTGTTCTGACGGGAGGCCACGACCTGAACCAGTACATCCAACTCCAGGCGGACAGCCAGGACGTACCTGTGCTGGTGCTGGAGTCCGACACACTTACCGCGGCCCGGGCGTTCGAGGACCTGCCCGGCAGCACAGGCGTCCACCACGTCGCTAAGGCCCAGAGGTTCCTGGAGCTTTTGACGGAGCACGGGGACTTGGAGTCCATCACCGCCGCAGCGTAGCTCCACAGTCGGTTGAAAAGCCAAGTCCCGTATGTCTATAATGTACCTGCCGGGTGGACCCGAGAGGCGTAGGCCGTCGAGTCCCGCCCCTTGAGTCCGCCGAGGTAGCTCAGAGGTAGAGCAGTGGACTGAAAATCCACGTGTCGTCGGTTCGATTCCGACCCTCGGCACCATGCACACTGCATCTGCCGGTCATGAGCGGAAGTGGCTCAGTGGTAGAGCATCTCCTTGCCAAGGAGAGGGTCGCGGGTTCGAATCCCGTCTTCCGCTCCATTTTATTTCCTCCCTGCCCCTGACCGGTTTGCGCCTTTCAACTATTGCCCCACAAGTAGGCGCGTCTGCTTAGTGGGGCGACTCCTCACAGGTCTGCCTCAGTCCGCCCACCGCTAGATCGCCGGAACGGCCTCGCAAAGAGGTTGCGGAGCTTGCTGGCGGCGTCCTCATCCCCGGGACGTGACGGGGGCAGCAGCACCCACAGAAGCAGGAAGACAGTGAAGACGCCTCCCGGAATGGCCGCTTCCACCCACCAGGAAGGCAGCGACGCGGAGTCGGTTTCTTCAGCAATGGGGAAAACCGGCCCGAACAGCGGAGGCTCAAAGTCGAACTCAGTGGTCTCGCCTGCGGCTTCGACGGTTACCGTTAAACTTTGGCCCAGAAGGTACAGATTGTCCCCCAGGTGGGGGTGCTCGTCGCCCGTGTGGGGTTGTATATCCCGGTGCCTGTCAAGACGGCAGGCGTGGAGGTTGGCGCGTCCGGGGACCAAAGCTCCCGTGTCCATCGTTCGGGATGAACCGGTCGCCCAGTCCTCGACGGTGACACGGGGGACCAGGTCGGTTACACGTTCGCCAGACTCCTGGTCCCAGATGAATATCTCGATGTGCTGGTTTACCTGGTGGCCCTGGTCCATGGTGGCCAGATGGACGAAACCGTCCATGCTCACCACCGGACCCACGTAAACCTCGAACCGATATTTCCCCGAAGAGTCGTTCTGGTCTTCGCTGGAGTTTTCTTGGGCGAGGGCCGTACTGACTTGGACTGAGCTAGTCGCTAATGTAACCAGCAGCAGCCAGATGAAAGTCAACCTGGCTGCTGCTGACATGTCCTCGTCTTCCGTAGGGAGCGTCGGCCGCGATCCCTCAATCCTGCGCTTGGTCCCTGCCACATAAGGGCTACCGTAAGGGTAGGGACCAAGCGTCAGAGCCTATTTGGTCACGGCCTTCACGTATTCGAAGTCCTGTTCCTTAAGGAAGCCCCTGGTGACGTACTCGGCCACCACGTTGGGGTTTACAGCCCAGGTGGCAGGTATCCAGAACAGTGGTATGCTGCCGTACTCGTTGTAGAGCACGTCTCCCGCCTCCCTGAGGAGCCTGTCCTGTTCGTCGGGATCGGTGGACTCCACGAATGCCTCGTAGTTGTCGTCCATGACCGCGTGCTCGAAGTAGTGGCAGCACACTCCTGTGTGCTTTCGCCCGCTGTAGAAGTGGTATCCAATCCTGTTGGGTGATTCGTCGTAGCCGCCGTTTCCTGCCCACGTTGATCCGCCAAGGGACCCGCGAAGTATGTCCTTGATAAAGTCGGCGAACTCTCGTGTGTCTATCTTGATTTCGACCCCGATTTTCCGCCAGTCGCTGTTGATTGCCTCCGCTATGTCGGCCAATCCTGGATATCCATATCCCGGGGTGACCACGTGGCGGGTCCCCGACCAGTCAAGGGGGCGTCCCAACTCGTCCTCGACTTCTTTAATCAGCGCTTTGGCTTTCTCGGGATCGTACCCGTACTTCTCCTCGTAGGTGGTCTCCCACTCGGGGTTGTACCCGCTGAGTGTCTTGTGGAACCAGTGGAGGTAGTTGGGCTCCCCAAGGCCAAACAGCAGGTTATTGTTGATGGCGTCCCGGTCAATGGCCTGGTTCAAGGCTTGCCGCACCCTGATGTCCGCCCAAGGCAACTCCTCAACGCCGTGATATACGTCGGAGTAGGGCAGGTCAGGATGCTCGCCCTTGCGGACTCCAATGGGTGGCTGCACGACGTCTGGTTTGTAGAACTGTCCACCGAGGAACTGGAAGACGTAGAAGGCGGGCAGAGTCGAAGGGAGAACGTCCATGCCTTGCTCTATGGCAGTCCCCTCCAGGTCCAGGGGCAGCTTGCCGATGTGGACCTCGTCCGCCAGGATTGCAGCCAGCCTAACGGCCGGTTCTTCGATGAACCGCAGCTCCAGCTCGGGGAAGTCAGGCTTGATTCGCCAGTGGTCATAGGGCACCCTTTCGAAGACTATCCCTTCTCCCGGAGACCGTTCCAGGAGCTGGTAGGGACCTGTCCCTATCAGGTTGTTCTGGATGCCGTCTTCTCCCTCTTCGTCGTACAGAGTCTTGCTCTGCATTAGCCACGTGGCCCAAGTCGAGGATCTCTGTACCAGGTCTAGGAAGGGCTCCGGCAAACTGAAATTCACTTCATATTCGTTTACGACTTCCAAGTCCGGCAGAATCAGGTCTCGCACCTGTGCGGCCCGAGCTTCCTGGCTTTCCTCACGGGCGACGCGTTCGAAGGTATGGATCAGGTCCTTTGCGGAGAACTCACCGTATCCTTGGTGGAAGGGGACCCCCTCCCGCAGTTTCCAGTTGAAGGTCTTGGAGTCGGCGCTTTGGGTCCATTCTTCAGCCAGCATGGGATCGTAGCTGCCCTCCGTGTTGGCCCAGGTGAGGGTCTCCATCGCCGGCATGAGCTGAGCGTGATTGACGGTGGAGCCGATCAACGTGGGGTCGTTTCCTTCCCGCTCGATGGACACGGCCACAACCAGCCGGTTCACCACCGGCTCCATCATCATTGCAGGTTCCGTCGGCTCCGGCATTGCCGTCGGAGCCTCGGTGGGCTCTGCCATGGCCGTGGGTTCTGCCATGGCCGTGGGTTCTTCCATCATTGCGGTAGGTTCCGCCGTGGCCGTGGGTTCTTCCATCATTGCGGTAGGTTCCGGTGTGTTCGTAGGGTCCTCGTCGCCTCCGCAAGCTACTGCCACGATGAGCGCGACGCACATCCCGATGAGTAGAAATCCCAGGGTCGTCAGTTTCATGAGAGGCTACCTCCGAGTTTCGAATGTTGCACAGAATACCATGTCATTGGGATACATTCAACGAGATGTTGCGACTGCAAGGTACGTTGATTAAGGATGCCAATCAGGGCCCAGACCCCTGATTGACATCCTCGACTCCTCATATCTGCCTCAGTTTCGGGTCGAGCTTGTCCCTGAGCCAGTCCCCCAGCAGGTTCACCGACAACACAGTCAGCACAATGGCCAAACCGGGGAACAGGGAGACCCACCAGGCTGTCTCGATGATCAGGGCCCGGCCGTCGGCGGTGATGGAACCCCAGGACGGCGTCGGCCTCGGTATGCCCGCCCCGATGAAGCTAAGGGACGATTCGATGATGATTACGAATCCAACCTGAAGAGTGGCCAGAACGATGAGGTTGTTGATCACGTTGGGCAGTACGTGCCGCAGCATAATCCTGACATGGGGGCTTCCGGCCACACGGGCCCGTGATATGTAGTCCTGAGTCATTATTGTGAGGGTCTCGCCTCTCACCAGACGGGCGTACTGAGACCATAGCAAGCCGGATATGATGCCTATCAAGACCTTCATGCCTGGCCCCACGACAACCACCAATACCAGGGCGACCAGGATGGCGGGCACCGCCAAAGCAACGTCGATGATGCGGGATATAAGGTAGTCGACCCACCCTCCAAAGTATCCGGCGGTGATGCCCAAGGCCGTGCCCAACGACCCCGCAATGGCAATGACGGTCAGGGAGACGATTAGAGACACTCGTGCACCGTAGATCATGCGGCTCAAGAGGTCCCGGCCCTGCTTGTCCGTTCCCAGTGGACGTGTCCAGCTGCCGGATGCCCTCTGGACTATCTGCACCGTGTCGCCCACCTTCAAGTCGTCGCTGAGTTCCAGCGCCTGGCCTCTGGCTGTGCCTTCCACGAGTCGACGAGCGTTGTTGATGGATATCTCGGTCTTTCCGTCGCTCACCCGCTGGACCACGGTCTTGGAGTTGACTTTAGAACCCATCCACCCGGGCGGCTCCAGACTGTTGGACAGGTCCGACTCGATGGGGTCGTGGGCCGCCAGAAACTGGGCGAACGCCGCAGGGATAACAAGGATTATCAACACGATGGCTACAGGCAGGACCGGGAACCGGTTGGCGGCCCTCAAAGCATCGATGACGCGGGCCGGGTTGTACCAGGGTCGACGGACTGCTGCGTTATCCATACCGTATCCGCGGGTCCATGTAGCCGTACAGAATGTCAACCGCCAGGTTGATCAGAACGAAGCCCGCCGCAAACACCATTGAGACCGCCTGCACCACGTGGAAGTCCCGCCCCGCCACAGAGGTCACCACCAGCAGCCCCAGGCCGGGCCATGCGAAAACCGTCTCTACTATTACCGACCCAGTGAGAAGATACCCGGCTATCAGCCCGAAATATGTGAGGGGTGTAATGGCCGCATTGCGCAAGCAGTGCTTCCAGACCACTTTCCATTCTTGCAGGCCCTTCAGCCGCGCCAGCTTCACGTATTCGCTGTCCAGGGTGTCCAACATGGACGAGCGGGTCAACCTCATTATCGCCGCCACCTGGAACCAGCCCACGGTGATGACGGGAAGGACCATGTGTTTGACGGTGCCTCTGCCTGACGTGGGCAGCCATCCCAGTTCCACCGAAAAAACCCAGATGAGCATGATGCCTATCCAGAAAGACGGGGAAGATTGCCCCAAGAGAGCGAATATCTTGCCAAGAAAGTCCAACGGAGTGTCTTTCGCTGTGGCGGTAATCACTCCCAGCGCCACTGCCATAAGCGCCGCCAAGACCAGGGCCGTCGCAGACAGTTGAACAGACGCCACGAACCTCTCCCCGACCAGGTCCATTGCCGTTCTGCCGGGCCATTTGAACGAATCCCCAAAGTCTCCCTGGACTGCGTTGCTGACGAACTTGAAATATTGAATAGGATAGGGTTGGTCGAGGCCCCAGAAATGGCGCAGCCGTTCACGCTCTTGGGGGGAAGCGTCCAGCGGCAGCATAAGGGCGGTCGGGTCGCCTGAGGCGCGGGCCAGGGCGAACACTATCATGGAGATGGCGATCAGGACAAAGACAGCCTGGACCAGCCGTATCACAACGTAGCGCTGCATGTCCTACACTCGTTCACTTTCGCCTGCCCTCGGATGATTCAGGGAGAATACTATACCATCAAAGCATCGTGAATCGCTTCCACAGATTACCGAACCTGGGGGAATCGGGAGTGGAGGGAGTGAAGTTCATCTGAAAGGCGACGTTGACACATCCGCGCGTCAGCGTAAGAATAGGACAGTCCAAAATCGGAGCCCGCCGGCGCAGGGATTGTCGGCGCCGGCTTATACAGACAACCGGGAGGACGTGAGACAAATGCCGGGTGAATCTGCTGAATGGGAAGAAATCTCCGTCAACGTCGCGGGAACTGACTTGACGTTCGTACAAGCCGGTGAGGGCAGTCCTCTGCTTGTTCTGCATGGGGAACTGGGCCATCCCGGCTGGCTGAACTGGCACAGAGAACTGGCGCGCAACCACAAGCTGTACGTTCCTCTACACCCTGGATTTGGCATTTCTCCCAGGGTCGAGTGGGTCAGTAACGTAAGGGACCTGGCCGGGTTTTACTCCCACGTGCTGACAGATATGGAGCTTGGACCCGTCGACGTAATCGGGTTCTCCGTGGGGGGTTGGATCGCAGCCGAAATGGCGGCCGCACGCCCCCAACTCTTCCGACGCATGGCGCTGGTGGGCGCCATGGGAATCAGGCCGACCGAAGGTGAAATCAGAGACTTGTTCATAGTCCCCGCCCAGGTGTACCTCCGCGACAGCGTCTACGATATAGACGGCACGGAGGAGTTTTCGTCCCTATATGGCGGGGCCGCCTCCCCTGAGCAGTACGAGGCTTGGGAGGACGCCCGCACCGAGGTCTCCCGGCTTGCGTGGAAGCCCTATATGCACAATCCAAGTCTGGGTCCCCTGTTGGAGGGGGTGCGAGACCTGCCCACGCTCCTGGTCTGGGGAGCCCAGGACAAGATAGTCCCCATCAGCGCGGGACAGGTCTATAACAGGTCCATCGCGAGGTCCCAACTGATTTCGTTCGAGGAGTGCGGCCACAGACCGGAAATCGAAAAGCCCCAGGAGTTCGTAGACGCAGTCGAAACATTCCTGGAGTCCTAGCCAAGCGACACCCATAGGTCCAAGGTGGAAGGAGCGACGTCATGCACATCATGTTTTTTACCGAACGCCCCTATTATCACGTAGATGAAGACGAGATAATCAAACGGGCCAGCTACTTCGGCATCCCCAACGCCCAATTCGATCCGGTCAGAGGCAGCGATCTGTACCACGCCTACCTTGATGAAGCTCTATACGCGGAACAGGTGGGGTTCGACGGGATCATGCTCAACGAGCACCACGGCAACCCCTTCTCCCTGGGCTCGATCATGGACCTGGAGGCCGCGATCCTGGCCCGCATTACCGAGCGCATCAAGATCGTGCTCCTGGGGAACCCTCTCCCCATCGTAGACCCGCTGAGAGTTGCCGAGGAGTTGGCCGAGATCGACATGATCTCCCGCGGGAGGCTGGTGTCGGGCTTCATCCGCGGCACAGGAAGCGAGTCTCTCCACTTCAACGCCAACCCCGCCTTCAACCGGGAGCTGTTCAACGAGGCCCACGACTTCATAGTGAAGGCATGGACTACCCCCGGTCCCTTCCGCTACGAGGGCAAGCACTTCCACTACAGATTCGTGAACCCCTGGGTTTTGCCCATGCAGCAGCCCCATCCGCCAGTGTGGATTCCCGGCGCCGTCAGCCCCGAATCTGTGGTCTTCTGTGCCCAGAATCGCTATCCCTACGTGGCCCTGGCAACTTTCCTCGAACCCACAATCGAGATGCTGAACCTCTATGCAGACACTGCGGCCGAACTGGGCTATCAGTCAGGGCCGGAGAACTTCGGCTACTTGCAGAGAGTGGTGGTGGCCGAGACGGAGGAGAAGGCTCAGGAGATGGGGAAGGGATTCATGTACGGCGGCGGCTTCTCCAACTTTGCGCGCCCCGAGTGGCTGTATCCCCCAGGGTACAACTCCAAGGCCACCATCAAGCGGCTGGCCCGGGTGTTCACCGATCCGGAAACGGGCGAGCCGACCCGGGTCATCACGTCGTCGGACTCCGCCGAGAAAGTCGAGGAGACGAGAAAGCGTCTCTATGCCACCTACGCGACCGAGCAGCTCAACCAGCAGCTTATGGTCGGTACGCCGAAAACGGTAATCCCCATGATTCGGAGATTCGTCGAGACATTGCGGCCCGGAATCTTCTCCCTCTGGTACACCCACGGCCCGTCAACCCATGAAGACAGGATGACAAGCCTGCGGCTTATCGGTGAGGAAGTCCTTCCCGCAATGCACGAAATGGCGCGTGAGTTGGACTTGCCCGGCCCCTTCGAGCGTGAGCCCGGTTCCCGGCCGCTTCCTCCGTCGGGCGTACGTGAACCGGTTGTCGGAGCCAACTCCTTCAAGTCCTGACGTTAGGACAACCGGCAACGGCCTTATAAACCGGGATATCTCCTGATGCGTTCGGCTCCTCGGTCTTGCGGATGGGTCCGGAATGCCGATTTCGGCTTGGGGTGCCCACGGGAGCCAGTCTTTAGGGGAATCGGAGCAACTCGCCTGAGGCCGATCCACAGACGGAAACCGACTGGCACACCGTGCTCGCCGCCGCCTTCACCAAGACAGGGAGGCCCTGTCAAGCGTCCTAACCCCTGCCTGACATGCCCATTAGTAGAGCGCCCCTATCAATCTCGCCCAGCAGGCTCCCGTTATCAGCGACCACCGCAATCGGTTGTTCGGTCTCGGCCGCCATCGGGATAATCTCTTCGATATACGCATCCGGGTCCGTCGTCATCGCCGGGACGATATTTGCTTCTTCCAGGGACTCCTTCCGTTGGGAGACTAGGGCCTTAGCTTCGTCCACAGTTAGAATCCCACGCAGCGTGAAGTCACGTCCTATCAGGAACACGGCGTCGAGGCCGTAATTCTGCATGGTGTGCAGGGCCACGCGAGGGCCCTGCCGTTCGTACATAACCACGTCCGGCTCCCTCATGATTGCCTTCGCCTGAATGACCTTTGCCCTGGATACGTCCCGCACGAAATCGGTTACGTAGTCGTCAGTCGGCAGCGTGACAATCTCCTCGGGCGAACCCTCCTGGATGATCTCTCCGTCCCGCATGATTGCGATGCGATCTCCTATTTTGAGGGCTTCGTTCAGATCGTGGGTGATGAACACAATGGTCTTGTGGAGTTCAGTCTGAAGGGAGTTGAGCTCGTCTTGCATCTCCCTTCGTATGAGGGGGTCCAGGCCGCTGAAGGGCTCCGTCCATAAGCAGCACATCGGAATTGACCGCCAGGGCTCTGGCGAGGCCGACGCGCTGCTGCATCCCGCCGCTCATCTCCCTGGGGTAGTTGTATTCCCAACCCTTGAGTCCCACGGTCTCGATGGCCTCCGCCGCAGCTTGGCGCCTAGCTTCCTTGTCCATGCCTCTTACTTCCAGACCGTATGCCACGTTGCCCATTACGTTGAGGTGCGGAAGAAGGCCGTAGTGCTGAAAAACCATGGCGATCTTGCTGCGCCGGAATTGAACTAACTGCTCCAGAGAGTATTTTTGAATGTCCTCACCGTCGAAATATATCTGCCCCGCGCTGATTTCTGTGAGTCTGATGAGGCAGCGCACCAGGGTCGACTTGCCGCTGCCGGACAGGCCCATGACGACGAAGACCTGTCCAGTGTTGACGACGAATGAGACGTCCCTGAGCGCGACAACGACACCCAACTCCTGCCGAATCTCAGTACGACTCTTCGACGCATACTTCGGCTGAAGAGCCGTCTCCGGCTTATCGCCGAATATCTTCCATACGTTGTTGACCTCTATCTGGTGTTCACGTTGGCTCATGGGCGGTATCTCCCGCTGGGGTAGCTTTATCATACTTGCAGTCCCCATTGAATTCCAGCCGGGAGGAGAACCGGGAGCGGCGTACGGACGCTAGCAGGCGGCTATGAAACCCGAACGCCGCGCCAACTTGACCCAGACATGTAGGAAGCCTCGGCGGAGCGGTGCAAGGCGTCGGTTCGGGCGAAAGTGGGGCGCACGGCCCGGAAGCTGAAGCGGGTGTTTTGTTGCGCCAGGGTGCGTTGACGGGCACAGCCAAGAGTATATAGCGTCTGGCGCCGCTGCTGGGACCAGTCAATTTGTTGACGACAGAGGGCCGTCTGGCGGGGTGACGGGGTAGGAGTGGCCACCAGGGCCGGTTTCAGGCCGAAACTTCCCCAACGGGAGCAAAATCAGAGAGCTGAACATTCCCGAAAAGGGACAAAGGGCTGATTACTTCCGCAAAATCGCCCCGGTAAACACAACCCGGCTCCAGCCCGTCTTGTTCAGAGTATCCGTAGGTATATCGCTTGACTCACTCCCAGCAATTCGGCGATCGCCGCGTGTTGCTTTGCAATAGTCCCCAACAGGGTCACATCAGCCCTGAACAATTACAGTTGGCGAGCGGTAGAACTCCTTACTTGAACTGTGGAATCACCTTGTCGGTGACGACTCGCATGGTGTTCAGCACCACGTCCCGTGGGACGGCGGAGACCCAGTTGACCTCGAACATGATCTCGTCGGCGGCGAAGTCGTCATGCAGAATCTGAATGCGTTCCACCACCTCGTCCGGCGTGCCGAACAGGTTCGTTTGTTCGGTCTCGGCGACGCTCTGCGTCCCTGAGGTGCCGAAGGACAGGTCAAGCCGGGCGGCGTACTTCCGGGCCTCTTCCATTAGCGCGTCAGCCCCTCTCTGGGCCTCGGCTTTGGTCTCAGCCACCAGTGTCGGTATGCGAATCACGGTCGTCGGCTCACCGGGGTGGCCCGCGTCCCTCCAGGCCTGCCGGTAGTTCTCCACGTCCTCTCGCAGCACCGACGTTCCCCGGGGGTTGTGGGAGCCGCCGCCGCCGATGGCGATGCGGTAGCCTTGTTGCCCCATGGGAATAAAGCTGGCCTGGCTGTCAACTGGGAGCAGCATAGGAGGATAGGGCTTCTGGTAGGGCTTTGGAATGCTGAGGCTCGTTTCATAAAACGAAGGGTAGTTGTAGTATTTGCCTTGGAAGCCGGAGAAGTGGTCCTCGGTCCATAGCTGCTTAAGCAGGTTGAGGAACTCGAAGAAATGCTCCCTGCGCCTGTCGTCGCCGCGGGTGCGGGCGCCGGCCCCGTAGATGAACCGGCCGTGGCTGAGCTGGTCGACCATGGCCACGGACTCGGCGACCTGTATTGGGTCCTCGTGCTGAAGGTTGTCGAAGGAGTACCTGGCGCTAGCCAGGGCTGTTTTTGGGTCCAGGGTCTCCCCTTCGACCTTCAACTCTGGGCGGTGGATGGACGAGCCGATCTTGAGGTTTTTGGTGCGGTTGGCTATTGCGGCGGCCAAAACGAACACCTGGGGGTCCATGCAGGCGTGGGCCGCAAAGTGGGCGCCAGCCAGCCAGATGTAGTCCCAGCCCATCTGCTCCAATTCGTCGACTTCCTTGAAGTTGGCCGCGTAGGCCTCCTCTTCCGCCAGGCTGCCGTCGCTGTGGTACAAAGGGTCCCAGTGGTGGAAAAGTCCAAATTGCACGATTTCCCCCTTTCGTTGTTTCCAAATGGCCTGTTATTGGAAGTAACGCTAGCGCCCAAGGCGCATGGTGTCAACAAGACGCGAGGAACAGCAGAGAAACACCGCCCCGGAGAAGGTATGCACGACCCTCTGTCGCTCCGATTAGAGCCAGGTAAGGATAGGGGCTGTTTTGAGCCAACGGGTCCTTACTGTGGTTATTCCTCGGATTATTCCCCGCCAACGGGTTTTTCTGTGTTGCCGAGGAACTTGTAGACCAGGACGGCCAAGGCCGCCCCAATTGCCGGCGCAAGCCAATATATCCAGTGGTGGTCCCACACCCATCCCACCAAAGCCGGGCCGAAAGACCTGGCGGGGTTCATGGACGCGCCGGAGATGGGCCCGGCAAAGGTGGCTTCCAGCGCCACTGTGGCGCCGATGGCTATAGGCGCCGCCTGAGGCCGGGCACGAGGGTCGGTGGCCACCGCTATGATGACCAGCATTAGGAAGAATGTGAGAAATATTTCTGTGCCGAAGGACTGCCAGACTCCGCCGGAGGGCGTGGTGGCGCCCATGTCCGCCGCTTTTCCCAGAATACCCCACAGGACGAGGCTCGCCGCCGCCGCGCCGCCCAACTGGGCTGGTACATAGAAGAGGACTTCCCGCCAGGGGAACCGGCGGGCAATGGCGAATCCCAGCGTAACGGCGGGATTTATGTGGGCGCCGGAGACGTGGCCCAGCGAATATATCATCGCTGCAACAACCAAACCGAACGTGAGGCCGATGCCGAGGTTGGTGACTACGCCGCCGTATAGTTGGTCGACCATAATGGCGCCGGTCCCGGCGAACGCGAGGCCAAAGGTCCCTGTGAACTCAGCCGCACACCGTCGGAATAGATCCAACCGGTTTCTGACTAACATTCGATGAGACCGCCGCTCGGACCTTCTCTTTGTGTACGCAACGGGATTTCGGGCAGCCTAGTCCTCTGCCCGACGTTGGTACTTGTTGCGGAGGAATATGGCTATGGCGTTCATGCCTAACAAGATGGCCAACAGGACTATGATTCCCGCTGCGGCAAGCCCCCTGTACTCTTCCCTTGGCTCGTTCACCCAGGCGAATATCTGTATGGGCAGCACAGTGAAGCGGTCGAGAGGCGACGTGGGGTCAAAGGTCAGGTATACCAGGGCGCTTATGAAGATGATCGGCGCCGCTTCTCCTATCGCGCGGGACATGGCGAGAATGGTGCCAGTGAGTATGCCTGGGACGGCTGATGGAAGCACCACGGACCTGACCACGTCCCACTTGGTGGCTCCCAAGGCGAAGGCTGCCTGCCGGTGGCTTGAGGGTACGGAACGGATGGCTTCCCTGGATGCCAGGATGACGATAGGGAGCACTAGGAGGCCCAGGGTCAAGGCAGCCGACAATATGCTCCGGCCCATGCTCAACCATTGCACGAACAGGGCCAGACCCAGGAGGCCGTACACCACCGACGGGACTCCTGCCAGGTTCCCGATGTTGATTTCTATGATTCTGGTGAGTCGGTTCTTGGGGGCGTACTCTTCAAGGTATATGGCGGAGCCGACTCCGACGGGTATCGTGAATATGCCGACGAAGACCATCAACCAGAGGGTTCCCAGGATGGCTGCGCGAATCCCAGCCAGTTCAGCTTTCCTGGATGGGTAGTTAGTCAGAAAGTCCCAACTAAGCCAGGGGACCCCTTCGATAAAAACCTGCGCCAGCAGGACGACCAGCCCACCGACCCCAATTATCACGGCTGTCAGGAACACCAAGTAGGCGACCGCCCCGACGGCTTTCCTTTGGGCCAAGTTCTGGGAGTATACGGGTTGGTTCTCCACTAGTATTTTTCTCTCCATCGGTCAACGATCACGTTTCCCACGATGTTCAGCCCCAAAGTGAGTATGAACAACATCAGTCCGACGGCGAAGATGGCGTTGAACTCGATGCTGCCGTGGGCCGCCTCTCCAAGACCGATCTGGGCTATATAGGCCGTCATGGTCTGGATGCTTTCAGTGGGGTTCAAGGTGAGGTTCGGTGTGGCGCCGGCCGCTATGGTCACCAGCATCGTCTCGCCTATCGCCCGTGAAATGCCGACTATGAAGGCTGTGACGATTCCCGACAGGGCCGCGGGGACCACTACCCGCGTGGCAACTTCCAGCTTGGTCGCTCCCAGGGCGTACGCCGCCTCTCTCAGCGAGCGGGGCACTGCCAGCATTGCGTCTTCAGTCAGAGAGGAGACCATAGGGAGAATCATCAGTCCCATAATAAGACCGGCGCTCAGCGCGTTGAAGATGCGCAAGTCGGGTATTATGTGCTGAAGCTGCGGAGTGATGAAGGTCAGTGCGAAATAGCCGTAGACCACCGTGGGGATTCCTGCCAGGACTTCCAGGGCCGGCTTGATGACTCTCCTGATTTTGTCCGGGGCGTATTCAGACAGGAATATGGCCACTCCCACCCCCGCCGGTATGGCAACCAGCGCGGAGATGGCCGCAACGAGGAACGTCCCTGAAACCAGGGGCAGCACGCCGAAGTGGTTGTTTCCGTCCACGTCTTTGATGATGGGCTGCCACGTAGTGCCGAAGAGAAAATCTATCGGATTGACGTCCTGGAAAACGGGTACTGCCTGGACCGCCAAGCCTATGAAAATGCCGACTGTGGTGAGGACCGAGACCAACGCGCAGCTGAAGAAAAGGACTTGCATGACCCTTCCTTCGATGGCTTTTCTCCTGCGCAAGCGGGCATGCGCTACTGCTGCGGGCGTCAATCCTACCACGCTTGTATCTGTTGCGGTCTCGTCCATCGTCTTCGAAGTCTCTCTATTGACTGACGACTTGGACTTCCAGCGTCCAAGCACACGACAGTTGCCAGACTAGGCTCGGTTGTTTAAGGTATCCTTAACCGATTATTAACGGAGTGTTAACGGCGGTTTGCGAGAGTCCGCTCTGGGAAATCCCGGCGGACTCCCATAAGACAGCTACAGAGGAGAGAAAATGAGATACGACTGGATTGTCATAGGCGCCGGTTCGGCGGGGTCCATCCTCGCCACGAGACTCACCGAGGACAAGGACCGTTCGGTCCTGCTCATAGAAGCCGGGCCTGATTATCCCGATTTCGAGCATCTGCCGGAAGAAGTGAAATTCGGCTATGCCACTGGCATCGACATCACCACCAGCGACCACAACTGGCAGCTCAAGGGCAAGGCGTCGGAACTCAACCCCGACATGCTGGTGCCCAGGGGAAAGGTGACCGGCGGCTCCAGCGCCATCAATGGACAGGTCTTCCTAAGGGGCGTACCAGAGGACTACGACATGTGGGCGTCGTGGGGCAACGAGGAGTGGGGCTTCCGGAACGTGCTGCCCTACTTCCGCAAGTTGGAGACCGACACCGACTTCCGGGACGACTTCCACGGGACCGAGGGTCCCATAGTATGCCGCCGATTCAAGCAGGAGGACTGGCTGGCCTCTCAGACGGCCTTCCACCGCGCTTGCCTCGACGCGGGCTACCCCGACATGCCTGACATGAACCATCCCGACTCATGGGGCGTAAGCCCGTACCCTTTCAACAACCCCAACGGCATCCGCATCAGCACCGCTCTCGGCTACCTGGACATGGCGCGGCACAGGCTAAACCTCACCATACGGCCCAACTGCCTGGTGCATCGCCTCGTGTTTGATGGAAACAGAGTGGCGGGGATCGAAGTCGAGAGCGGGGGAGAGAAGTTCACCGCCGAGGCCGACAATTTCATCCTCAGCGCCGGGCCTGTGGGGTCGCCCCACATACTTATGCTTTCGGGAGTGGGGCCGTCCGACCATATCCAGAGCCACGGCATATCCGTCGTCCATGATTTGCCTGGCGTCGGTCAAAATCTGAGAGATCATCCCAACGTCTATGTTACCTGGAGGGCCAGGCCCGATGTCCCGATGGACCCATTCGCTCCCCGGAACCAGGTGGGGCTGCGGTATACGGCCGCCGGGTCGAGTCTTAGGAACGACATGAAGGTCTCCATGAACTCCTTTGCCCCGGACCGCCCTGAGAGAGGCGGGGACAGAATGACCTCCGTGGGCATCAGGATGATTGCCGGACTGCAACTGGCGGCCTCGGCTGGCGAATTGCGGCTGAATTCAGCGGACCCGGCGGTCCAACCCTTCCTCGACTACAGGCTGCTGAGCGATCCCTGGGACAGGGAGAGAATGCGGGAAATGGTGCGGCTGTGCGCCCGGCTGGGGAAACACGAGGAGTTTCAGAAGCTGGTGGAGGAGAGAATGGAACCCACCGACGAGCAGCTTGCATCCGATGATGCCCTGGACGAGTGGATGCTGCGGGAAGTGGGCACCTCGCACCACATCTCATGCACCTGCAAGATGGGACCATCCTCGGACCCCATGGCTGTGGTCGACCAGTACGGAAAGGTCCACGGCATAGAGGCATTGCGGGTTGTGGACGCTTCCATCATGCCGGACTGCATCCGAGCCAACACCAACGTCACCACCATGATGATAGCCGAGCGTGTCTCCGACTTCATCCTGGAAGGCCGGTAGCAAGGGGCCCTGTGCTATAATCCCACGGCTATGGGTCTGGAACGATTGCCCCAGCCTGGAGAGGAATTCAGCCTGGGCGAGTGGACGTTGGACGCCGAGTCCCGGCAGGCTTACTTGGAGGCTGTGGGAGATGAGTCGCCCATCTATGCAGAGCTCGACACGACCCCGCCTCTAGCCTTGGCCGCCCAGGCATTGGGGCGAATGCTGGACGTGCTGTCCCTACCCGGAGGGACCATCCACGCGTCCCAGGAAATAAGCTGTCTGGAACCGGCTCTGCTGGGTGAAACGGTCTCATGCGCGGCTAAGCTGTTCCGGCCCATCCAGCGTGGCGACTGGCGCTTCATCGCTGTAGAATTCACGGTGACGGGCGTCGGGAAGCGCGAGCTCATACGGGGCAAGACCACGGTCTTGGCGCCTTCGGTTGAGGCAAACGAGGCAGGCATTGGCTGAGTGGGCTCCCGACCAGTCCTTGCCCGAGGTCCAACGCTCCATAACCCTGCAGCGCATCGCCAGCTATGCCGATGCCTCCGGAGACCGCAACCTCCTTCACCTTGACCCGGAGTTTGCGGCCTCCACCCAATTCGGCGGGATCATATCCCACGGGATGTTGACTCTTGCCTTGCTGTCGGAGATGCTCACCGGCGCGTTTGGCGAGGACTGGCTGAAGTCCGGGCGGCTTAGAGTCAGGTTCAAAGGGGCCGCCTACCCCGGGGACATCCTTACGTCCTGGGGCAATGTGTCCAAGGTCGGCGGCGAGGAGCCGGAAACGAGCGTGGAGTGCGCCATAGGACTGAACAATCAGCGCGACGAAGAAATCATATCCGGGACCGCCAGCCTTTCGATTCGAAGCCGGCTACACTAACGACAAATATTGTGTTTTGTCCTAAAATGCCACCGTTGAATATAGAGAGACAAGCGGCCCGGGGTCGATGAAACTGTACCTGGGACGCTCCACTCGACCGACAACCGAATTTCTGTAGCTTTGCCCTGCCCAACGACCTGTAAGGAATGAGACTATGAGCGACGGCGCTATCGGCTCCCCCGACACGGCCATACGTGTGGCCGTGGATGCGATGGGGGGAGACCATGCACCGGCGGAGACAGTGAAAGGCGCGGTCGAGGCCGCCCGAACTCAACCGGTCCGCATAGCCCTGGTGGGCGACAAAGATGCCGTTGAAAGGGAGTTGGCCTCCTGTGGCCTGACCGATGCTGAAGGTTCCCGAATCACCGTCGTCCCTGCTGTGGGCCGCATCGGCGACGACGAACACCCTCTGCAGGCTCTACGCAGCAAACCTGACGCCTCGGTGGCGGTAGCCACCAAGATGGTCAAGGGAGGAGCTGCGGACGCGGTGGTGTCCATGGGGTCGACTGGGGCCACGATGGCCTCCAGCGCCCTGGCTCTGGGGATGCTTCCCGGCCTGGAGCGGCCCTGCATTGGAGGTCCCTTTCTGGGGCTGGCTCCGAAAACGGTGCTCATAGACATGGGCAGCAGCGTGGACTGCCGGACCCCGCTGCTGTTGAGCTTTGCCGCTATGGGAAGCGTGTTCGCTTCCAGCTTTCTGGGCATCGAGAACCCTCGCGTCGGCCTACTCAGCGTGGGCTCGGAGGAGGCCAAGGGCAACCGCCAGGTTCAGGAGGCTTACCAGCTTTTCAAGGGCAGCACTCTGAATTTCGTAGGAAACGTGGAGGGTATGGACTTCTTCACCGGCAAGGCCGACGTCATAGTATGCGACGGTTTCGTCGGCAACATCCTCCTCAAGTTCACGGAAGGGTTGGGAGCAACGATATCCCAATATCTGAAGAGGGCCTTACGGGACAAGCTCCCCGACGACCAGTTGGACAGTCTCGTATACAACGTGTGGGAGGCCAACAACCTGCCCCGGAAGATGGGCGGACCGCTGTTCGGGGTGAACGGCGCCGTAGTAGTAGGCCACGGCTCCTCCAAGGCTGATGGGGTCTCCGGCGCCATCGACACCGCCCGCAGAGTTGTGGAGATGGACTTGGTCGACAGCTTCAGGAATCAGTTGGCGGCCCTGGGGGACGCTGAAGCGGGGAGTCAGCCGTGACGAGCGCCCGGCCAGCGGCGCTCGTCGCTGTCAGGCCTGGCCTGTGAGTTGGAATGAGTCTTGAACAGCGCGTAGCCTTGGTGACGGGCGCTTCCCGGGGCATTGGCGAGGTTATAGCCATAACCTTGGCGAGGCAGGGAGCGAAGGTGGCTGTGAACTACCACACCGGAGCCGACAGGGCCGCACGCGTCGTATCGACCATTGAAGAAGCTGGAGGTGAGGCCCTCGCCATTGGCGCCGACGTCTCTGTCCAAACCGAGGTGGAATCATTGGTCGCCAGGACCATCGAACAGTGGGGCGGTGTGGATATTCTGGTGAACAACGCAGGAATAACCAGGGACAAGCTGCTTCTCAGGATGACAGCGGATGACTGGGACCAGGTCATCAACGTCAACCTGCGCAGCGCCTTCCTGTGCACTAAGACGGTACTGCCGCACATGGTGCGAAAGCGGTACGGACGCATCGTGAACATATCGTCGGTGGTGGGAGTCTCGGGCAACGCTGGCCAGGCCAATTACGCCGCTTCCAAAGCGGGCATGATAGGGTTCACGAAGGCTGTGGCCCGGGAGGTGGCCTCCAGGAACATAACCGTCAACGCCCTGGCCCCTGGATATATCACCACGGACATGGTGGACCGGCTTTCGGAAGAGGTGCAGAAGGCCATCCTCTCGCGCATCCCTATGAACCAATTCGGGACGCCGGAGGCCGTTGCGGAAGCCGTGTGCTTTCTGGCCTCGGATGGGGCGGGGTACATTACAGGCCAAGCGCTGGGCATTGACGGAGGGTTGGCGATATAGCCCGGATTTGCGCCATCTCTCCAGGAACCTCTGAAAGGACGACGTCTAGATGGAACTCAAACAGTTCGAAGGGGAAAGCCTGCTCTACGTCGCAATAGAACCTGACCGCTACGACCCTGACAAAGACTATCCGATGATAATCATGTTGCACGGCTTTGGGGCTAACATGAGAGACCTGGTCGGGTTGGCTCCGGTCATAAGCAGGGCCGGGTACATCTATGCCTGCCCCAACGCGCCCATCCCTTTTCAGTTAGGCCCGGGCGCCTCGGGTTTCGGGTGGTCCACCCCGAGAGACCCCAACTCGGAGCAGGAATCGGTGCAGTCCGCCGGCAAGTTGGAAATTTTCTTCGACGAGGTGTTCGAACAATATAACATTCAGCCAGGCAAGGCGCTGCTAATGGGATTTTCCCAAGGTGGAGGAATGACCTACCGCATGGGCTTGCCGCGTCCGGACACTTTCGCAGGGCTTGGCGCCTTAAGCGGGGCCATGTCCAACTGGGACGTAATCAAGGACAGACTGCCGGAGAAAAGGGACCAGCCCATCTTCATCGCCCACGGGCTCAATGACCCGCTGGTCACCCTTGAACGCGCTCACGAGGCCAAGAATTTCCTTGAGGCCAACGGCTACTCACCCATTTACAACGAATACCCCATGGCCCACGAAATCAGCCAGGACGTTCTGGACGACCTGACCCCCTGGATAAAGGAAGTCCTCCCACCGGCGTCCTGACCGGACCCTAGCCGTCGTGTCCGTGCAGCCAGGTGATGGTCCGGCTGGGAGTGATGACCAGAACGACAGTGCCGCCGCCTTCGCCTATCTCATTGGCGAAGTCTCCGCCCCGCTCCTCGCCCCAATAGCGTACGCATATCGACCGGATGCGTTCCTTGACTCCCTCGTTGGCAACCTCTGCCACCCCTTCCACCAGAACGTAGCGATAGGGTTCGTCGTTGGACGCCACCGAGACTACGCTCCGGGGATCATGCCGGATGTTCCGCACCTTCACCGAGGCGTTGTCGGTGATAATCCAGACCTTGCCGTCAGCGTATTCGTACCAGAGGGGCGCCAGGTGAGGCGCGCCGTTCGACCTGACGGTGGCGATATGAGCAAGCTGAGGTTCACTGAGAAATGCTTCCATCTCCTCGGTGGTCAATTCCCTGTCTGCCATTGGCGGCCTCCTCGTCTAAGGTTGAAACCCCGGCGGTGGTTTCCATTCTATTGTGCCACAAATGGGAACTGCGAATGGGAGACTTGGCATCCGATGCCGTTTGTAGAACTTTTCACAATATAGTCAAGGTGATATAATCGCAAGGACGCCCAGACACCTTGGATTTCGCCCGCCGTTCAAAGGAAGAAGGCTTGAAGGTCACCAAAGAAGAGGCCGCATCCAGAGAGGTAGTTCTCAACATCGAGCTAGACTCGGATGACGTGGAACCCTATCTGGACAGGTCCTATCGGCGGATGGTCAATCGCGTCCAAATTCCGGGTTTCCGGAAGGGCAAAGCCCCGCGCACTCTCGTAGAGAACTACCTGGGCAAAGAGGCTATGATCCGCGACAGCCTCGACTACATTGCCCAGCAAACCATCGAAAAGGCCATCGAAACCGAGGAACTGGACGTTTTCGGCGAGCCTGATGTTGAAGTGGTTGAGGTTAACCCACCCTCCTTCAAAGCCACGCTGTGCCTCGAACCCATCGTCGACCTGGGAGATTTTCGTTCACTCCGGATAAAGCCCGACCCAGTGGAAGTCACCGACGAGCAGGTCTCCCAAGTAGTAGAGCAGATGCGCTACGAGTCCGCCCCCTGGGAACCCGTCGAAAGGGCGGTCCAGTTTGGGGACCTCATCACCCTCGATGTAGACGGCTTCATCGACGGGCAGCAGGTGGCCGACGACAAGGAAGTCGAATTCATCCCTCAGCAGGACAACCCCATGCCCTTCACGGGCTTTTCCGTCCACCTGGAAGGCGTCTCCAAGGGACAGGAGAAGGAGTTTACCCTTCCCATCCCGGAGGACTACCCCGACGAGTCCATGCAAGGCAAAGAGTGCCGTTTCAAGGTCACCATTCACGAGATTAAAGAGAAGGCGTTGCCGGAGATCGACGACGAATTCGCCAAGGGCGTTGGCGAGGGTCACGAGAGTGTTGAAGCTCTGAAACAAAGCGTGTTGGAGAACCTGACCGCACAGGCGGAGAGGGTTTCCCAACGGTCGTTCCAGGAGATGACGCTGCAACAGGTCATCGACGGCGCCAAGATAGAGATGTCCAGCATCACGACGAACCGCGAAATCGACCACATGCTGGAGAACAGGGCAGAAGCCCTCCGTAGTCGGCGCATCAGCATGGACGACTACCTGCGCTCGGCGTCCAAGACTGAGGAAGAGTTGAGGGAAGAGCTGCGACCCTCGGCGGAAGAACAGGTGACCAGGTTCCTGGTCTTGAGGCAATTGGCCAAAGAAGAAGACTTGGCCGTTGAGGATACAGACATCGACAGCGAAGTTGACTCCATCTCAGGAGGCCAGTCCGAGTCGGCTGAGAACCTCCGGCAAGCCCTGTCCAGCGAGAGCGCACGCGCGTCCGTTGCCAGCGTAATATTGTCCCGCAAGGTTCTTGAGCGGTTGAGCGAGATCGTTCAGAGCGACGACCCGCCGGAAGCAGCCCAACCCGCAATTGATGAAGCCGAGGATGAAGCGCCAAGCCAGTCAGCCGAAGAGGCGGACCAGGCCGAAACCGAAGACCAGGAAGGAGAAGGCGCCAGTGACAAGCAACCCGCATAACGTCAGCCCGAACATGGGCTACCCCATATTCACCCCTCCGTCGGACATCGTTCCGATGGTCATAGAGACGGGTCCTCGAGGGGAGAGGGCCTTTGACATTTATTCATTGCTGTTGAAAGAGCGTATCGTGTTCCTCGGAACACCCATCCAAGATCACGTCTCTAACTTGATTGTAGCCCAGCTGTTGTTCCTGGAACGTGAGGACCCGGACAGGGACATCAACCTCTACATCAACAGCCCAGGCGGGGTCATCAGCTCCGGACTGGCCATATACGACACTATGCAGCTTATTAAGCCCGACGTGTCCACGATATGCGTCGGGATGGCGGCCAGCATGGCCACAGTGCTTCTGAGCGGAGGCCAACCTGGAAAGCGCTTCGCGCTGCCCAACGCCACCGTGCACATGCACCAACCCATGGGCGGGGCTTCAGGTCAGGCGTCCGACATCGAGATTGCCGCCCGTGAGATTATCCGAATGCAGGACAAGATCAGGGTGATCCTGTCCAAGCATACGGGCCAGACATATGAGAGAGTGGCCAGAGACACGGACAGAGACTACTATCTGCCTGCCGACCAGGCCTTGGAATACGGCATTGTTGATGAAGTGCTAGGCAACTCCCTTGAGGCCAACGGAGCGGGTTCCGACCAAGGCGACGAGGGCGATAACAAGTAATTCGGAGAATCTATGGCCGGCAGCAGGGGCGGCCCCAGGAGCTACAACTGCTCCTTCTGTAGAAAGGGTGAGTCCGAGGCCAACCGTTTGGTGGCAGGCTTGGGACGGGCCTACATTTGCTACGAGTGCGTCCGGGCCTGCAAACAGGTCATCGACGAAGACCTCGAACCTTCAACCAGGCAGGAACCCGAAAAGCGCAAGCTCCCCGTTCCCCGTGAGCTGAACGAAGCCCTGGACGGCTACGTAGTGGGCCAGGAACGCGCGAAGAAGGTCCTGAGCGTAGCCGTCTACAACCACTACAAGCGGGTCTGGGAAGACCCCGCATCGGATGTGGAACTCCAGAAGACGAACATCCTCCTCATGGGCCCCACCGGCTCAGGCAAGAGCCTCCTCGCCCAGACTCTGGCCCGTATACTCGACGTTCCCTTCGCCATCGCCGACGCCACCTCCCTGACCGAATCTGGCTACGTGGGCGAGGACGTGGAGAACATCCTCCTCAGACTCATACAGTCCGCCGATTGGGACATTCCCCGCGCCCAGCAGGGGATAATCTACATCGACGAGATAGACAAGCTGGCTCGTAAGGAAGGGCCGAACAGGTCCATCACCAGGGACGTTTCCGGCGAAGGCGTACAGCAGGAACTGCTGAAGATAATCGAAGGCTGCGTGGCCAACGTGCCTCCACAGGGAGGAAGAAAACATCCCTACCAGGAATTCGTCCAGATAAGGACGCAGAATATCCTGTTCATTTGCGGCGGGGCCTTCGAAGGACTGGCCAAGATCGTGGAGCAGCGGCAGGCTCGGGCGGCCAACGGTGTCATGGGGTTCAAGTCCAACGGGAAGCCCACTCACAACGACGACGAAGCAAGTTCAAACGGGGCCAACCCGCTGTCCATGTTGGCCTCGGAGGACCTTCTGGAGTATGGACTGATACCGGAGTTGGTGGGCAGGCTTCCGGCATCCGCCTACCTGGACCAGCTGGACGAGGCGGCCCTGATAAAAGTGCTGACCGAACCCAAGAACGCCCTGGTCAAGCAGTACCAGCAGCTGTTCAGCATGGACAACGTGGACCTGGTCTTTACGCCCAAGGCGTTGAAAGCCGCCGCCGGAGCGGCCCTGTTGCGGAAGACGGGCGCCCGTGGTCTCCGGGCCATCATCGAAGAGACCTTGCTTGATGTAATGTACGAACTCCCGTCGATGACGGGAGTTGAAGTTTGTGAAGTAGACGAGGGGGCTATCTACGGGTTGGAGATGCCCACGCTGCGCGACGCCTCCGGCCGCCCGTCGCCCCTTCCCATCCAGATGAAGCAGTCCGCCTAGCTTCGGTCTGGGGCGCCGAACCTTGACGAGCCAGGCCACCCCACATAGCGGTTCGTGCTCGGGGTGTAGATTTGGGCATCGTAGCTACAAACCGACGATCCCCCATCGCGCCCCTGTGTTCGATGAGCCAACGACGCGCGGAGGTTATGGGCCGCCGCACTCTGGGAAGCGTTGTCGGTACTAGTCGATCTAGTACATGATGAGGTTTGTGGGAACCAACCGCTGAGAAGTGGGGTCCACAGCCAGGCCTAGACCTTCCAAGGTATAGGCTCCAAGCAGGGCAGGAGCGTCATCTTCTCCAAAGACCACCAGGGTGACCTCGCTATCACCATCGATCGTGGCCCAAGCTCTCCCGATGTTCATCTCGATTCGGCGCCCGTCGGCCAGCAGAAATCTGCGCTTGGCCATCGGCTCAACCCCCAACTCCCGCAGGAGACGGGTTGGCAGCGTAGTATATGCAGCGCCGGTGTCCACCGTCGCCTCTATTTCCTGGGTGTGTTGGCCGTCCATGCTGGAAATCCGGATCGGCCAGTTGAAAGTCCCCATAGCAAGAGCCTCGTCTTCGCGATGTCTATTCGCCTATTCTAATCGTATACCTGCGGCACTGTCTGGTCCTAGGACTGCCTCGAACGTGCGCTGTAGCTGAGAGCATCTCCCCGCAGACTGCGTTCCCGAAAACCACATCATGACTGTTCAGAGCTGGAGGGTTCTCGGTTCAACTTGAGTATACCTTACACGCTCGACCCGTCACCAGCGGTCAGTGGGTCGAGCCTCCCTTCTGTGTCCCCGCCCCTTACTTGAACCCCAAAGCCCTCCGGGCTTTGACTGCAACCGTGGTTAGTCTCAGCGCCTGGTTGCACCGCTTCTTGACTAGGTTCGCTCTGGAAAGGGAGTCCAGGAACCCCTCGGGAGTCCCGTCGAACTCGTCCATTTCCATGTAGGTGCGACCCAACTCCAAAGGCGTGTGGGAGTCGCTGCAGGCGGCTGGGATGACCTGTTTCTCAGCCGTGAACTCCTCCGCGCGTCGGTTGTCCCGTGCCAAAAGGTTGTGGGCGTTGAAGGCTTCTATGGCGTTCACACTGGGCAGAATGTCCAGCAGGGCGTCCTTGCCGATGGCCGAGGGACGGAACCTGTCGAAGGGATGGGGAATCAATACCAGCCCGCCCTGGCTCTTGATGGCGTCCACCGTATCTCTGGCTGATAGACCTTTGGGGACTGTCTCATTCAGGAAGAGGCCGATGATGTCACCCGACGCGCTCTTGACCTCCTCGCCGACTATTACCTGGAAGGGAGCCGCTTCCCGCACTTCCAGCGCGCCTTTTATCGTGTTGTGATCGGTGACGGCTATGCAGTCCAGCCCGGTCTGTAGGCACCTGTTGACTATAGAGCTTATCGGAGCGCCGGAGTCGGGGGAGTTGTAGGTGTGGATGTGGAGGTCCACCTTAAGCATCCTCGTCCTCCAGCGGCGGGAAAGCTTGGTTGGCAAGCCATTCGGGCGGTTCGTCCGTGTCCCTCAGACTGGAGTAGTCCTCCTTGAGCTCCGTCACCTTCAACTCGGCTTTGCTCAGCATGTCGCTGCATATCTGGGCGAGAGTCATGCCTTCCTCGTAGAGGTTGGTGGCCTCGTCCAGTGTCAGGTTGCCCGATTCCAACGCTTCAACCGTCTTTTCCAGCCGGAGGTAAATCTCCTCGAAGGAGAGTTGCTGCTGGGGGTCTTCGGAAACTGGGTTGACCATGAGGCGTCTGTCAGAAGAGGCGCGCGCCGGCCCTTGCCGGCCGTTTCTTTGTCCTGGGATTGGCGGCTTGCTTCCCGGCGGTAGCCGGGAACCGTCCGTCGGTAACGGTGACCTGCAGCCCGTCGCCAGGACTTGTGTCAGCGGTCTTAGAGACCACCCTGCCGTCGGAGTCGCGTTGAACGATGGCGAATCCTCTCCCCAGCACGGAACGCGGGTCAAGGGAACGGAGTTGTTTCTCCAGCCCGTCCACGCTTATTCGCCTCAATGAGGTCATGCTGCGGATGCTGCCGTCTATTCGGCTTTCCAGCCTAGCGATCGATTCCCTGAGGGTACGAGTGTCGGGTTCTCTAGAGTGTACCCGGTGTACCAGCGACGCGACGTTCTGCCGCCTCAGGCCCATAGCTCCAAGGACAGCCCTTGTCATCCCGTACGTCCGATGTTCCAGGTTGGCCGATATGATTCTCACGTCGGGGACCGCCAACTCAGCGGCGGCGGAAGGTGTCGGCGCTCTCAGGTCGGCCACGTCGTCGGCTATCGTAAAATCGGTTTCATGGCCTATTGCGCTTATGACGGGGATGCGGCTGGCGTATATAGCACGGGCGACGCTCTCCTCGTTAAAGGGCCACAGCTCCTCCAGGGAACCGCCGCCTCTGGCAAGAATGATAAGGTCCGAGCGGCCTTCCCGGTTGAGGGCCTCCAGCGCCGAGACGATGCCTGGCGCCGCCGATTCGCCCTGTACCGCCGTCGGAGCAAGGAGAGCCTCGGCTAGGGGCCACCTGCGTCCAATCACGTTGCAGATGTCGTGTATGACAGCGCCAGCGGGAGAAGTGACTAGGCCCACCACCTTTGGATAGGCGGGCAGAGGCCGTTTCCTGGACGGGTCGAAAAGCCCCTGCTGTTCCAGCTTGAGCCTGAGCTCCTCCAGAGCCAGGGCCAAAGCTCCAGCCCCGGCGGGCATCACGAGGTCCCCAACCAGTTGCACAGCGCCCCTGGCCTCATATAAGGAGATGCGACCGTGGATGCTTACCTGCAGCCCCTCTGCCAGTAAGCTTCCCCCTCGCCCCGTACGGAATACGACGCTTTGGAGCTGGCCTTGGGCGTCCTTGAGGGTGAAGTAGTTGTGGCCGGAGGCGGCTTTCCTGAAGTTGGAGACCTCGCCCGTGACCCATAGGTCGGCAAGGCGCGGGTCACGCTCCAACGCCTCCTTCACGCACCAGACTGCCTCGCTTACGGTATAAAGCGCAGTTGCTTGTTTCGGGAGGCCCGTTCCAACGTCGTTAGGCGCGCTCAATGTAGTCGCCGGTCCTGGTGTCCACCTTGATTTTCTGACCGGGTTGTATAAACAGAGGCACTTGAATAGAGAGGCCGGTTTCGAGGGTGGCCTGCTTGGTCCCGCCCTGGGCGGTGTCTCCCTTGAGGCCCGGAGGCGACTCGGCAACCTCCAACTCGACGAAGGTCGGCAGTTTCAGGTTGAGCAGGGAGCCTTTGAAGTACAAGAGGTTGATGACCGTCTCCTCTTTGAGATACTGTACGGCGTCGCCCAACTGGTCGCTGGTGAGTTGGTACTGGTCGTAGGTCTCAGTGTCCATGAAGTTGTAGAACTGCCCGTCGGTGTAGAGGAACTGGGCGGGGCGTTCGTCCACTTCAGCCACCGAAAACTCGGTGGTGTATGCCTGGAAGGTGCGCTCTATCACCTTCCCGTCTTTCATGTTGCGCATCTTGATTTTGGTGACGGGCGCCCGTTGCTGCATCTTGTGCCGCTCGTAGTCCATAACTTCAAAAGGCTGCCCGTCCACCTCGATGGCCAACCCCTTCCGCAAGTCCCCGAAATTGATGCTCATACCCTTTCCTTCTCCTGCGCCTTCCGTTCCGTCAGTGGAGCGACTTCTTGCCGCTGGTCTTACTTCGGAGCCTTGCTGAGGACCTTGGCTCCCTTCTCGTCCAGTACAACTATGTCTTCTATTCTGACTCCACCCCAACCGGAGAGGTATATTCCTGGCTCGACGGTGAACACCATACCGGGTTCCAGCACGTTCTCGGCCTTGGGGCTGACCCGTGGGTATTCGTGTATTACCAGGCCCACGCCGTGGCCAAGGCTGTGCCCAAAGTTGTCGCCGTATCCCGCCTCGGCGATCACGTTCCGGGACAGGTCGTCGGCGTCTCCGCCGGACATGCCGACTTTGACGGTGGCTATGGCGGTGAGCTGGGCTCCCAGCACAATGTCATATATCTTGGGGAAGGTCTCGTCGGCTTGGCCCACGCAGACTGTGCGGGACAAGTCACTGCAATAGCCTTCCACCTTAGCCCCCATGTCGATCACGATGGGGTCGCCGTTCTCGATCACCCGGTCGGACGGCCTGTGGTGGGGCATGGCCCCATTGGGGCCAGACGCCACGATGGTATCGAAGCTGGGGGAGTCGGCGCCCAGGTCCCGCATGGCTTTCTCCAGGTTCCAGGCTATCTCCCGTTCCGTCTGGCCGGGCTGAATGTTGGGCGCAATGGCCTGCATGGCCCCGTCGGCCACGTCGATGGCCTTTTGGAGCACAGAGACTTCTTCAGCCTCTTTTACGGACCGTATGCCCTCTATGATGCCTTGGGTAGACAGCAGGCTTGGACGTTCTGACGAGGGCACCTCCTCCAGGGCCGTCGTCATCTGCTGGTAGGTGGCAACGGGCACTTGGTGGCCTTCAAACCCCACCTTCTTGAAGCCTTGCTCCTTGAAGGCGTCCAGCATCCAGTTCCAGTCTGCGCCCATACGGACGATTTGGAAGTCCGGCGACTGGTTGCCGGCTTGCTCGGTGTAACGGAAGTCGGTGGCCAGGACAGCGTCCGTCCGAGAGATGACGAGATAGCCCGCTGAACCAGTGAATCCGGAGAGATAACGCCGGTTCTCTGGGACCGAGATTATGATGGCGTCGAGTCCTTTTTCATCCAGCTTCTCCCGTAGAGCTTCCAGTCGTCTCATGTCGGCACACCTCCGGTTGAGGGCCTCACAGGCCGCCGTTTTCGTTCAAAATCGCCGAGAGAATTTCCAGGGCCGCTATGTATCCCCTCCAGCCGAAACCGGAAATCTGACCTGCGGCCACTTCCGACACCACCGACTTTCTTCTCCACTCTTCCCTGGCATGGATGTTGCTGAGGTGGACCTCGACGATGGGCAGGCCCGCATCGGCCAGGGCGTCCCGGAGGGAGTAGCCATAGTGGGTCAGGGCTCCCGGGTTGACTATTATACCGTCTGTGGTCGTGTTCTGGATATGGTCTACTATGGCGCCCTCACTGTTGGACTGGAAGAACTCCACATCCACCAGCAGCTCTTGCGCCCGTTGTGTGATTTTGGCCTGGATTTCCGCCAAGGTCACGGCGCCGTAAACGGTGGTGTCCCTGCGGCCCAGAGCGTTCAGGTTGGGTCCGTTAATCACCGCGATTTTGGCCATCTGATTCTCCCGTGTCGTCGTCTCTTCTCCGGCGGGCCATTGGGTGAGTGGTCAGATACTCGGCCCGGGCTTCCAGCTGGGTGACGTGGGTATAAACCTGAGTCGTGGCAGGGCTGGAGTGCCCCATAAGCTCCTGTACGATCCTCAAATCGGCCCCGCCTTCCATCAGGTGAGTGGCAAAGGAGTGCCTGAGAGTGTGGGGATGCACACCGGGACGTGTGGCCGCTTGGGCCGCATATTTGGCGACCAGCTTCTGTATGGTTCGCCCTGAGAGCCGGGTCCCGTAGCGGTTGAGCAGCAAAGCCGCCGCGTCGCCCCTGCCCTGCTCCGCTCCGGCCAGGAGTTGGCTCCGGGCCGTGGACAAATAGTGGGACACCCACTCTACGGCGGGCCCGCCCATCAGAACGATGCGTTCTTTGGAGCCTTTGCCGGTCACCCTTATCGTGCCTTGCGCCAGGTCCAAGTCCTGTTGGTCCAGGCCTGATATTTCTGACAACCTCATGCCCGTGGAGTAGAGCATCTCCAGTATGGCCCTGTCCCGGATTCCTGACGGCGAGGACACGTCCACTGCATCCAGAAGGCGCACCGTTTCGCCCCTTCCCAGAAATGTCGGCAGCTTCTTTCCCACCTTTATGTTGAAGCTGCGCCCTTTGGGTATCGGGTTGTTCTCGACCACTCCCTGCTGGGTGAGGTAGCGGTAAAACGCTCTGAGGACCACCATCTTCCGGGCTACGCTGATTCTGGCATAGCCTTTGGAGTCTCCCTTGGCCGACGTGGACAGCCAGGCCAGGTAGCTCCTGAGATAGCGGCGGGAGAAGTCCTTGAGTTCCAGACGATGGGTCTCCACGAACTGTACGAACGGCTGCAGGTCAGTGGAGTAAATGCGTATCGTGTTTTCCGAGCGGCCCTTTTGCCCACGCAGGTGGTCCTGGAAGCGTTGCACCAGGACGGCAACGTCAGGGAAGCCGGTGGAATCGGGGTTGACGTCAACGTCGTCTTGGGGTGGAACGGCGTTAAGCATAGGCTCCGATGGGGAGGGGCCCTGAACTTTGGATGCCGGGTCTTTCTGGATTCCCGGGCCTAGGGCTAGGTCCCCGCACCTACCAGAGTACCTTTTGGAGCGTCGCCCTTCCAGGCGCAGACGGTGCACTTTACGCCGTTTTTGCCTGAAGCCACCATCAGCCCTTGACATTCGGGGCACGGTTCCGTGAGGGGTTGCTGGTTGACGACGAAGTCGCAAGCCGGATATGCCGAGCAGCCGTAGAAAGTCCGGCCGCGGCCTCTCGAACGGCGCTGCACGAGGTCGCTGCCGCATTTGGGACAGGGCACGCCTATCTTGAGGGGCCGGCTGGTGCGACACTTTGGATAGTCAGAGCAGGACATGAACTTGCCGAACCGCCCTGTTCGTATCACCATGGGGTTGCCGCACTTCTCGCAGGTCTCATCCGTAGGTTCGGTCTCCGCAGACGCCGCTCTCTGACTGGAAGCTTGGTCGGGTTCCGAGGCGGACTCGGTGGGTATGGGCTTGGTGTTCCGGCACTTGGGGAAGCCGGTGCAGGCCATGAACTTGCCGAACCTTCCCATCTTGATTACCAATGGAGCGCCGCAGAGGTCGCAGACCTCGTCGGTGGCTTCTTCCACCCGTACCCGTGGCATAGCCTGCTCGGCGGCCTTCAGGGATTTCTCGAAGGGGCCATAGAAGTCCTGAAGCATGGGTGTCCAACTGCGTTCGCCCCTGGCCACCTCGTCAAGCTCCTCTTCCATTCGAGCGGTAAACCCGGCATCCATGATGTCGGGGAAGAACTGGGTGAGCAGGTCCGACACCGTGCAACCCAACTGCGTGGGCTTCAGGCGACCGGAGTCCTTCAGGACATAATGTCTATCCGTTATGGTGGATATGATGGGCGCGTAGGTGCTGGGCCGTCCTATGCCCCGCTCCTCCAGTGACTTGATGAGGCTCGCCTCTGTAAACCTGGGTGGAGGCTGGGTGAAGTGCTGCTTGGGCTCGATTCCCAGACAATTTAGAAGATGACCCTTCTCCAGCAAAGGCAGAGGCCCCTTGCCGTCTTCCTCGTCGGCGTCGTCGGAACTTTCCAGGTACAACGTCCTGAAACCTGGGAAGGTGAGGACAGACCCGGTGGCCCTGAATACGTAGGTCTTGTCCGCTTTCTTGCATTGGGCTTCGATGTCCACGGAGGTGGAGTCGGAACGGGCGTCGGCCATCTGGCTCGCCAACATCCGTTTCCATATCAGGTCATACAGCCTGCGTTGGTCGGAGGTGAGGTAACCCTTTATGCTTTGTGGGTCGCGGGCTATGGAAGTCGGCCTGATAGCCTCGTGGGCTTCCTGGGCGCCCTTTGCCTTGCGCCTGAAAGCGCGCGGCTGAGTGGGAGCGTACTCTTTGCCGTACTTCTCCCGGATGTATTGCCGCGCTTCCTGGACCGCCCCGGCTGACACGTTGGTGGAGTCGGTCCGCATGTAGGTGATGAGGCCCACGGACCCCTCGGCGCCCATAGCAAGCCCCTCGTACAACTGCTGCGCGGCCGACATGGTCCTCTTGGCGGAGAATCGCAGCTTGCGCCAAGCTTCCTGTTGGAGGGTGGACGTGATGAAAGGAGGCGCGGGGGACTGTTTGACCTCTCGCTTCTTCACCTGCACCACCGCATAGGCGGCTCCGTCTAAATCTTCTTCTATGGCTTTGGATGAGGTCTCGTTGGGGATGTCCAGCTTGCCCTTGCGGCCCTTGACTGAGTGTATGGCGGCGCGGAACGACTCAATTCGCTCCGCCTCTGACCGTTCGCTCTTCTGGAGATGGGCGTCGATGGTCCAATACTCTTTGGCGACGAAGGCCTCGATTTCCCGCTCTCTGTCCACGACCAAACGCAGGGCCACGGACTGCACACGCCCTGCCGACAGGCCGCGCTGGACCTTCTTCCAGAGCAGAGGGCTTATCTGGTAGCCCACCAGTCTGTCGAGTATTCTCCGGGCCTGCTGTGCGTTGACCAGCTCCATATCGATGGCACGGGGGTGATCGAAAGCCTCTTTCACGGCTTCCTGGGTTATCTCGTGAAAGACCACCCTCTGGAGCCGGTCGCTGTCGGTGGGCCACTCGGCGGCTTCCACCAGGTGCCACGATATGGCCTCGCCTTCCCTGTCCGGGTCGGTGGCCAGGTATATGCGGGAGGCCTTGGCGCCCAGCGCCTTTAGTTCTTTTACAGTGGCCTGCTTGTCCCGCATCACTGAATATGAAGGGGCGAACTCCTGGCTGACGTCCACTCCGAGCTTGCCTTTCGGAAGGTCTCGAACATGGCCCTGGGACGCTTTGACGACGTAGCTCTTGCCCAGAATCCTCTCGATGGTGCGGGCCTTGGCCGGAGATTCCACCACCACCAGGTTGGACGCTTTGCCGCCGCCATTGGCCCTCCCTCCGTTGGAGGAGGCGCCATTGGACTTCCGTGTCTTGGTGGACTTGGTTTTAGAAGGCATGTTGTACAACCGCCTCCCTGACGCGTACGTAGTGCATTGAACCCACCTGCTTGACCAGCCCTTTTAACTCCATCATGGCCAAGGAACTGCTGACCTCGGCTATAGGCAGCTGAGCGGTCCTCCTTATTTCGTCAATGTGGACCGGTTCGTATCCCACGTGGCCCAGCAGTAGGGCCTCGGCCCCGTCCTCCGGCTGAAGCACCTGCCTCATCTCCATCTGATGGGACACGATGCTCAGGTTCAGCTCTTCCAGGATGTCCTCGCAGCCGCTTACCAGCTTGGCGCCCTCTTGTATCAGCGCGTTGGTGGCTTTGCTGGAGGGAGAGAAGATGCTTCCGGGGACGCAGAAAACATCTCTGTTCTGCTCCAGAGCGTGGCGAACGGTCCACAGGGCGCCGCTTTGAATGGGTGCCTCGACGACCAGTATGCCCAGACTCATGCCGCTGATGATGCGGTTGCGTTGGGGGAAGTGGCCTGCCTTGGGGCCTTCTCCCAGAGGGTGCTCACTCACCAAGGCCCCCGACTGGGATACGTCCGCCGCCAGCTTCCTGTGTTCCGGCGGGTACACCGTGTCCAGGCCGCAGCCGAACACGGCAATAGTCCTGCCTCCAGCGTCCAGGGCGGCCCTGTGAGCCACGGCGTCGATTCCCCGCGCCAACCCGCTGATGATGGTTACGCCCTGGCGGGCCAGCTCGGTGGTCAGGCTTTGGGCTACGTCCTTGCCGTAGGTCGTGGCCTTGCGGGTGCCCACCACGGCCACGGCCTTCTCGTCTGCGGGAAAAATCTCGCCCCGCAGGAACAGCACGGGTGGCGGATCGCTGGTCTCCTTGAGCCGTGGAGGGTATCGGGAGTCGTTCCAGGTGACGGCGTAGACTCCCGCTTCGACCATCCGGGCCATCTCGGCGTCGGGATCGATTTCAACCCTCCCCGTGGTGACGGCCTCGACGGTCTTGGAGTCCATCCCAGCGGCCCGGACATCCCCTCTGGATGCTTTCCAGGCGTTCTCCAGGGTTCCGAAGTGGGACTCCAGACGGCCTATGCGCACGGACCCCAGCCCAGGGACTCGGCTAAAGGCGACCCAGTATTTCAGGTCTGCGCTGTTATATGCTGTGTCAGACATTTGGATTCTAGTATAGGTCTTTAAGAACGGCTAATGTCAAACGGAGGTGTCATCGTTCTCCGTGTTTCGACTCGGCCTGGGGCAGTTCTGTCGACGGGATGGCGGAGAGGGTGGGATTCGAACCCACGAGAGACGTTTCCGCCCCTACGCGATTTCCAGTCGCGCCTGTTCGGCCACTCCAGCACCTCTCCAAATAGCATTGGGCGTGTTGCCATGCCCGTCCCGGTCGAGTACGAATCGGGATTATATCACCGCATCTTGGAACTCAACAACGAGGATGTACACCGTGTTCCGCTTCAAAGCGCCGGATTTGGCGGCAGCCGGTCGGGGACCCGCGGCTTGCGCATGGAGAAGTACATTAAGGCGGCTGCACCGTAGAGAGGCACGAAGGATAGCAACGCCCAATCGTAGCTGCCGTCGTTGCGGTCCGCCGCCCACGCGGCGAACTGGGTTGATGCTATCATGCCCAGGTTAAAAACGGCGCTCATGGTCCCAAACAATGTTGCGAAACTGTTCCTGCCGAAGAAATTCCCCAGGGCCACCCAGTTTACTACGGTCCCGCCCTGCTCCAGGGCCATGAACGTCACAAACAGCAGCACGGCAAGCCAACCGTCGAACACCAGCAGAGAGACCATCGCCAATGCCGCCGCGGCCATGGCTCCGCCCAGCACGGGTTGTACTGGCATCCATATCCCAACAGTCCCGAATATCAACCGGGTGGGGATGGATATGAAGAACATCAACGCGACCAGGAATCCGCTGGCCTCCGGGGAAATGCCCTCGGCCACCATCATTTCCACCGCATGGACGGAGATGGCGCCCCAAACCGTGATTCTAAAGACCGAACCCAGGAACAGCATCCAGAAAGCGCGGGTGGAAAAGGCCTCCCGTACTGTGAAGTCGGGGTCCACTTCCCGACGGTCGGCTTCCTTTCCGCCTCGGGACTGTTCCCTGCGCATTTGCTCGACGCCTTCCGGCTCCAGCCCCATGCTCTCTGGAGACGAGCGGACCACCAGCCCCAGAGGGACTACCAGGACCATCATGGCCAACCCGGCATAGAACATCACGTCCCGCCAGCCGATGGTTGAGACGCCTTGGGTGATTAGCGGGAGAATCACCGCTCCCCCGGCGGAGAACCCGATGACCGTAATAGTGATGGCCAGCGACCGGCGGCGCACAAACCAGCGGTTGGCTGCGCTTATCAGGGTTTGACCCAACCCCGCGCTCTTTCCGGTGGAGACCACCACCAGGTAGATGACAAGAAACACCCAATAGGTGTCGACCCATTTGAGCATCATGAAGCCCAGGGAAGCCACGATTCCACCGCCGATAATCATGACCTGGGCGCCGAACTTGTCCACCATCCGTCCCACTACAGGGCCTGCTATGCTTCCCTCAGCCCTGGAAAGGGTGAATATCATGGCCGTCTGGAAGCGAGTCAGGCCCAGGTCCTGTCTGATGGGGCGAAAATATATGGCGGTGGCGTGGGCAAAAATCCCGCCGGATACAATGCCCAGGACGGTGGTCGCCGTAAGCACCCACCACCCGTAGTAGACGGAGCCCATCCGCTCTCTCAGTTCGGCCAATGCCCGCCTCTGCGTATGCCTGTAATCAAAGCCTGCGCTCCGGCTTGACGCACAATAGAGCCCAAAATACAATCACCCCGAATGAGCGTTCCCAAGCCTGTGGGCTTCATGGTCGCTGCCGATACGGCCCATGCTGGATTCGGGTCATACCAGCGGACAGTGTAAACGGGAGGCCAGCCTTCCACAACCAACGGGGCGGGGCGAGGGCTTCTGGCATCTTTCCTAAGGAGCGAAATTGACCGTCGAACACAAGCCTCACATCCAGACGGCGTTCAGGATAGGGGAGTACACGGTCTACGCCTCGTCCAGTCGTGACGTCAGGTTCACCGAGCGGGGCGCCTACGTTCCCAAGGACCTGGCGTTCCACTTGGCGCCAGACGCATGGAGCCGCACCCGGGACGTCAAGGCTGTGCCCTTTTCCAGGGGCGATCATCGAGTCCAGAAAACGCAGGACGGCCAAGGCCGCACAGTTCGCTACGTCTGGTGGGACGACATGGGCACGCTGGAACAGGACCTGCTGGAGAGCCTGGTAGACGAGGCGCATGCAGCTTTAGAGCGAGGCGACACCGTCGAGGTCGGTTGCATCGGCGGTCATGGGAGGACGGGAACATTTTTGGCGGCCCTCTTGGTTAAAGTCGAACGCCTTGACGGAGACGAGGCCGTCAAGCGAGTGAAAGATGCCTATTGCTCTGAGGCTGTAGAGACCCCAGGGCAACGGGGCATGGTCCGCTCGCTGGCCACGGCACTGGCAAGCGAGAGCTGATGGAAAGCAAACTGACCCTATCCGTAGTCGACCAGTCCCCGGTCAGAGCCGGAGGGACGGGAGGCGATGCCCTCCGGGAGAGCATCGAGCTGGCGGCGCTGGTTGAGAAGTGGGGCTACGAACGCTACTGGGTGGCTGAGCACCACAACATCCGCAATTTTGCCGGCGCCAGCCCTGAGGTGCTCATCGGGCAGATAGCTGCCCGCACCAGTAGAATCAGGGTGGGCAGCGGAGGAGTCATGCTCTCCCACTATTCTGCCTTGAAAGTCGCCGAGAACTTCCGATTGCTTGAATCCCTGTTTCCTGGACGCATTGACCTGGGCATCGGAAGGGCTCCTGGCAGCGACCAACTGACTGCGGCAGCCTTGGCCTATCCGGGACGTCCCAGGGATATTGCCCATTTCCCCCGACAGGTGTTGGACGTGCTGGGTTATCTTGCAGACGACATGGAGGAGGGTCACGTATTCTCCGACGTCCACGCCGGGCCTACCGAATGCAGCGCGCCCGACGTATGGCTGCTGGGGTCACGTTATGAGAGCGCATTCATGGCCGCCGACTTGGGTCTGCCCTTTGCCTACGCCCACTTCTTTGGCATCGGGATTGAGGATGGCCCGCGGATCGTGAATGCCTATAAAGAGAGGTTCCAACCTTCCCGGTTCCTCCAGGAACCAAAAGTGAACGTCTCGGTCCACGTCATGTGCGCCGAGACCAGAGAAGACGCCGAGAGGCTGGCCTCCAGCCGTAACGTGGCTAGGATACTCTCCCTGAAAGGTATGGCCTCCGGCATTCCCTCTGTGGAGGACGCCCTGCGCTACAACTTCAGCCCGCTGGAGATGGCCCACACCGCCGAACAACGGAAGCGATGCGTGGACGGCGACCCGGAGTACGTCAGGTCCCGGTTGGAAGCGGTAGCTCAAGAGTACGGCACTACAGACCTTGGGGTGGTGACCGTGTGTTATGGATTCGAGGAGAGGGCCAGGTCATACGAACTTGTGGCCAAGGCTTGTGGACTCATCTCCGAGTCGGATTCGGAACAAACACCAAGCGGGGCAGTTCGCCTGTGAACCGGAATCCACTGTAAGAAGAGCTACTATGGCCCGCCTATACTTGGTGGACGGCACTTATGAATTGTTCCGGGCGCATTTCGCCATGCCGGCCATGTCGGGAAAGGACGGCCAGCCTGTTGGGGCCGTTCGTGGTCTAACGCAGTCCTTGCTTTCGCTTCTCCGCCAGCCTGAAGTCACCCATATCGCCGTCGCCTTCGACCACGTGATTGAGTCCTTCAGGAACCGGCTCTTCCCCGGATACAAGGACGGTTCAGGCGTTCCAGAAGATCTGCTGTCACAGTTCGGTTTGGCGGAAAAGGCCGTCTCATCAGTAGGGTTAACGGTGTGGCCTATGATCGAGTACGAGGCCGACGACGCTCTCGCCACGGCGGCCTCTGCTTGGGGCAGCGACGCACGATTGGAACAGGTGGTGGTCTGCTCTCCCGACAAGGACTTGGCCCAAACGGTGGTGGCGAATAGGGTGGTGTGCCTGGACAGGCGTCGAGAGATTTATCTGGATGAAGCCGGGGTTTACGAGAAGTTCGGTGTAGGCCCGACCTCCATTCCCGACTACCTAGCGCTGGTTGGAGACTCGGCGGATGGCATACCCGGAATTCCCAGGTGGGGCGCCAAGTCCACGGCCCAGGTCCTCGGAGTATATCCCCATTTGCAGGACATTCCGCCGGACTCCGAACAGTGGACGGCCACTCCCCGAGGCGCAAAGGCAATGGCCCTGGCGCTTTCCGAGCGGATGGACGACGCCCATTTGTACCGCGATTTGGCCACTCTGAGGACCGACGTGCCGCTTGCAGAGACGTTGGAGAGCCTGGAATGGATGGGCGTACCGAGGGGGCCGTTCGAGGCAATGTGCGCTGAACTTGACGCCCCTAGAATGCTCCGTCTCCCCCACAGATGGTCCGGTGGCTAGCCTCGTAGACACCCCACGGCCAGGGATTTCTGGCATAGACCGCCACAATCTTTGCGAGGACGATCCCTGATGGAAGACTCGCTTCTGCCGCTTGCGGTCCTTCTGGTTCTCTTGGAGCTGCACGCCATCACCGAAGAGCTGTTTTCCTGCTGACCATCGTCATGTTGGCCTTTATCTTCATAGCGCCGAAACTTATGGAATGGTCCTTTCGGAAGCGACGAGAGCAGGAACCGCCGGAATTGGTTGGCGTGATGATGCCCTCCTACGCCAGATACGCCCTGGATGACAAGCTGGTGGCGGACGCCTTCAACCCCTCGCCTGTAGTCCCAGACTCGGCCATATCGCTAGAGGCTTTCTTCAGGTTCTGGATGACGCCGGAGCAGACTGATTACGTGGTGAGGGAAGTGGGTGGAAAGCCTGCAGGAATCCTTTCGCTGAAGAAAGTCAGAGAAATCTCCACGGACAAATGGAACGAAACGTCCCTATCCTCGCTGATGGCGCCCCGATTCCCCACGGCCCACCCGAACGAGCCCATCGATGACGCTCTGGTAAAGATGGTGGAGAGGGGACTCACTGCGGCGCCGGTGGTGGACGAGCACAGCGGTGAGTTGCTGGGTGAGCTCACCGCCAGGAACGTCTACTCACTGTTGCTGGGGGTGCAGAGGGCTAAGTTGGGGGTTGTAGCGGTCGAGAATGGCGGAGAGGGTGGGATTCGAACCCACGATACCCAGGGGGTATACCGCTTTTCGAGAGCGGCGCCTTCAACCACTCGGCCACCTCTCCGCATGTCTGGACTATAGACTTCCCGTAGCCGGGTTCGACGGGCAGGCTGTTCCGTGGCTCGATCAGCATATCCTAAAACGCTTGGTGGCGTCACGGAGAACAGCGAAGTCAAGTTCAATTTGGATACGCCGCCAAAAGGGTTTTCAACTATTATACCGGCTAGTCGGACTCACGTCCCTGCTGCCCGCCAATATCCGGCACTGATAGATTACGGCATATCTTTCGAACTAAGCGGTCCGGGATTTCAATATGTCGAGGAACTGCCTCGACTGTCCCAGTAACAGGGTTCCACCACAATGAATGTGAGCGACCTTCGCGCTTCAGCCAACAGCCGTGTCGACGAAGGTGGCGAAGCAATGAGTTTCGTTTCAACCCACCGTCACCGTCTCACACAGCGCATCAGGCGGGACGCCTCGAAGACCATCTTCCCGGCGGTCTTCGAGGATCAGCGAGATAGCCTCGACGAGGCTGTCACGAGCTGTGGCTACAGTAGCTCCTTGCCCATTGGCTCCGGGGATTTCAGGGCAATAGGCGATATACCAGCCGTCTGCTTTCTCAATGACAGCCGTGAATTCGTTCCGCATCTTCGCATCCCTCCCAAGGCTTCCTAATGCTCGAATGCCCGACTATTTGATCTGCGCTATGTATACCCCTAAGAGTCAGAATAAGCGTTTACCCACCTGTTTTCAACGACGTGGGTTCCAGCGGGAGTGCTGGAACCGGACGGGGAGCGAAAAATGCCGGAAAAAGGACCCATAGACGGCTTCACTGCCCTTGACATATATCAACCTGACCAATATTATTATGCCTGATTATCGCATGGTGCATTTGTATCCGAGCAACGGCTGTTTAGCCGTATCGGCACGCTTGGCATGTAGAAGGAGGCCCGATGAGGCTAATAAGCGCGAATAAGCTGGCTATCGTTGCTCTTATCGTCGCGGTTCTCACCGTTGTAACTGGGGTCACGTGGGCGGCCAACAGCGGCCAGGACCAAGACCTCCGCAAGGTGGAGCTCCAGATCGACAACTACAAAGTCCAACAGGGAGGCGAACTGGCCGTCATAGGCGCTGGCTTCGAACCTGGTGAGACCGTCCTCGTCCAGATATTCAGGTCTCAGAGCGGCATCAACCCAATAGTCGGCGGGGGAGTCGCCAACGACGCTGGCGTCTTCCAAGTCTCGGCTGCCATTCGCGAAGCGATAGAAGTGGGTTCCTACACAGTTAGGGCTTTGGTCATCGGCGGAGACTGGGTGGCGAGCGCCCCGCTGATCATAATAGAGGCGGAAGTCGTTAAGTAGCCTTCGCTTAAAATAGGGATGATTAAGGGGCCTCTTAATCAAGAGGCCCCTTTCCTTTGTTTGGTGTTGCTGGCGATTCCTGCGGGCTTTGGATCTTGCCACGGCCCCCTCGTAACCAGTGAACGCTAACGGAACGCCTTCGACGAAACCGCCTGCGCATACCCGGGGCTAGCTCGGATTAGAAGCCCGTTTACGGAGGCGCAGCCGCCTTATACGCCGTCCCAGAAGTGAGACGACTTCAATGGTTAGTCCGTCGTATGAAACGGTGTCTCCCAGATGCGGAATCTTGCCGAGACCGCTGTACACGAGACCGCCCACCGTGTCAACGTCTTCGCTCTGGATTTGAGTGGCTAGCAACTCCGAAAGCTGTTCGAGGCTCACCCTGGCGTCGACAATGATGTCTCCGTTGGCCAGCGGCACCACCCGCGGTTCGTGGCTGCGGGAGAACTCGTCTTCGATCTCCCCGACGATCTCCTCCAACAAGTCCTCAAGGGTTACAAGCCCCTCGATGCCGCCGTATTCGTCTACGACAAGGGCCATCTGCATCCGTTTGGACTGAAGTTCCCGGAGAAGCTCGTCCAAACGTTTGAACTCCGGTATGAAGAACGCGGGCCTGACCATCTTGTCCAGAGACGGGTAGTCGCTTCCCTGTCCCAAAAAGGGCAGCAGGTCCCGTGCGTAGACCACACCGACCACGTTGTCAATGTTTCCGCTGTACACGGGCAGCCTCGTGTGGCCCGACTCTTGCATCCGGCGTCCCACATCAGGGACGGAAGTCGTTTTCTCTACAGCGACGACGTCCACCCTTGGGACCATCACCTCTCGGACCGTGGCCTCATCCAAACGCATAATGGAGCGGATCATGAAACGCTCGTGGGAGTCCAGGTCGGCCCATTGCTCCGGGCTAAGAATGTTATCCATGCTTGCAACGGGGCCGTTGGCCCTGCCGCCGCCGCTCAGCCCGGTCGTGTTGGACGGGTCGCCTGCGTTCCTCCGACGGTTGCCCGAGACGGCATGTATAGGCGTTGCCAACGTCATGGCGATGCGGGGGAGCCTGGCGCCTATCGCGTGACCGACGAAGTCGAGTAGAAGGAGGAACGCCAGAAGCCCTATGGACGCGCCGCTGACTGCGGCAATGTTTGTGGCGCCTTGGCTGGCCAGAACGGATAACGTGGACACTGCCGCTGCCGTCGCCGCGGCGAGCCGCAGAAGTGACGGGAGGGCGGCACGGACGGAGCGGTTTCTATGGGTCGCGACCGTTGGCGCCGACTCGGCGAGGGCCAGGCAGAGGAAGATGAATAGGAAACCCGCCAGTGATAAACCGGATGCTAAACCGTCTGTATCCAATGCTTTCTGTCCTCTCGTGCGCCCTTGGTGGGCTAAGAGGGCCTATCGACAAGCTCCTAATTCCCTTGATTGCGCTGCACTATTCTAGCAGGGACTCCCACTGCCAGTCGAGCCTCAGGCACGTCTCTTGTTACAACTGCGCCCGCCCCGGTGGTTGAGTTGGCGCCGACGGATACAGGAGCCACCAGCATAGTGTCGCAGCCTATGAAGGCTCCGTCTCCGATCCTGGTGATATGCTTGTCCCGACCGTCATAGTTGCAAGTTACAGATCCTGCACCGATGTTCACGTTGGAGCCTATCTCGGCGTCGCCTATGTATCCGAAATGCCCCATTGCTGATCCGGTGCCTATTCGGCTGTTTTTTACTTCCACGTAGTTGCCCAGATGGACGCCCTTCCCCAGATGCGCTCCGGGTCTCAGGTGGCAGAAAGGACCCATATCCACCCCATTCTCGACTGTGGCTTCCTCGAGATGCGAGGCAGTGATCGTGCATCCGTCTCCGATTTTGGAATCGGCGATCACAGAGTTTGGCCCGACCACGCAGTCCTCGCCAACTTCAGTGTTTCCCAGAATCATGGAGTTAGGATGTATGACAGTGTCTCGCCCCAACTTAACGTTGGCATCGATGGAAGTGGAGGCTGGGTCCATTATTGTGACCCCATTCAGCATCCAATGCAGTCGGATCCTCTTTCTCAACACAGCCTCGGCTTGCGCTAGATGAACGCGAGTGTTAATGCCAGTCGCCTCCTCGGGCACCTCCACTGGAACGGACTCAGAGGGAATGCCTTCGGCTGCGGCCATCTCTACAAGAGACGTGACGTAATATTCGCCCGACGCAGCTTTGGGGATGCTCCTGAGTCGGCTCCATAGCCATGGTCCATCAAAGGCATAGACGCCTGCATTGACCTCTTCCGGCTGCAAAGTCTGAAAGTCAGGGTCTCCGGCTTCGACTATACGCACGACTTGGCCGTTCTCGTCTTTGACCACTGCCGCAAGGTCGTCAAACCCACACGCAGGGGCGGAAAGAAGGGTCGCTAAGCGGCGTCGGGACTCGTGGGTCCGGGACAGCTGCTCTATCGTACTGGCGGAAATCAGCGGGCTGTCGGCATTGAGGACCACAACGGAAGCCCCAGAAGTCTCCAGGAGACCGCTCGCCTCAAGCAACGCATGGCCGGTGCCCAGAGGCTCTTCTTGTACGGCGTATTCGACATCGGAGCCCAGGACTTGTTTTATGGGTTCCTCACTTACAGGAGAGACGACCACAACGACCCGCCGGATTCCGGCTCGCCTTAGGGCCTCAACCGGATACCGTATGAGCTCTCTGCCGCAGAGCTTATGGAGGGGTTTGGGCAGTTTGGACTTCATGCGTTCGCCGCGTCCTCCGGCCAGGACTACTCCAGCCCATTCACTCATATGGGACTCCTCCTCTGACCGAGTCGTACAGAGATGCAGAAAATACGTAAGGGAACTCGTCTAGAACACCATGTTAATTGTCTCCGATTCGGGCGGTCAAGGTTAGCCGGATTCGCTCCCTTACAACCTGGAGAGGTAAGGAATTCGTAACTCCGCACTGCCGAGAATTGTGGCGGCAGAGTGCGGTCGATGATATAATCTGGCCCGCTCACCCCTAGTGTCCATGGAGCAGCTTTGAGTTCCGAATCGCCCACTCGGCCCTTGTCAGGGCTCACACGCCGAATCGTCAACGTCAGCCGGGTCCTGGAAGAATATTCCTTCCCCCTTCTATCGGGCGTTCTCGTTGGTTTGGTCTTCGCTAATATCAGCGCCCACTCCTATGAGGACATGAAGCACTTCAACATATTCGGTCATGGCGTCTCGCTGTTCGGACGGGAAGTCACCCTTCATTACATGGTCAACGAAATGTTCATGGTCTTCTTCTTTGGCTTGGCGGCTAAAGAGATAACCGAGTCCATACTCCCTGGCGGGGCGCTTAATCCTCCTGGGAAGGCAGTAAACCCTCTGCTGGGGACCCTCGGCGGAATCCTGGGACCGGTGGGAGTCTACTTCATCCTGACTTTCGCGTTTTACGGCGGAGGCGACGATTTCAACGCCGTAGCCAGGGGCTGGGCGATTCCTACAGCCACCGACATTGCGTTGGCCTGGTTGGTGGCGAGGATGATATTCGGCCCGCTTCATCCGGCGGTGAACTTCCTGCTGCTTCTGGCTGTCGCCGACGACGCCATCGGGCTGCTAATCATTGCGACCTTCTATACCGATCCATTGCATCCTATTGAACCAATCTGGCTGCTTCTTACCTTGGGCGGGATAGCGGTTTCCTACACCCTGAGACGGCTGGGCATTGGTCGCTGGGGGCCCTATATTGTCATTGGCGGCGTGATGAGTTGGGTTGGGATGACAAAGTCCGGAATTGAGCCGGCTCTAGCCTTGATTGTAATCGTGCCGTTCCTGCCTTCAGAACCTCATCCCAGGTTAGGGCAGCATGCATCGCACAACAGTGAGCAGGAAGAGAGCGAAACCGACCCCGCGGAACCAGAAAAGAGGCCCAGCCATTGGGAAGCCGTGACGGCGGCTATTTCTGGCCACGGCAGGAACAGTCCGCTGGACCAGTTCGAGCACAGACTCAAAGGCATTGTAGACTACGGTCTGTTCTGCTTTGGTCTGTTCAATGCGGGCGTTGCGTTCACCAGCGTCAGTTCGGTTACATTCGTAGTTCTGCTGTCACTGGTAGTGGGTAAGTCGGTTGGAATAACCCTATTCTCCTGGTTGGGCGTGAGGCTCGGGTTTCCAATGCCGACAGGGATGGCCTTCAAACATTTGCTCGTTACGGGAATCATCGCCGGCATCGGCCTGACCGTAGCGCTTTTTGTGGCCACAAAAGCGTTCGAAGGCGAGGAGTTCTACGAGCCTGCCAAGATGGGCGCTGTGCTGAGCCCGGTTGCGGTGGCTCTAGCATTCGGAGCCGCTTGGCTTCTCAAAGTAAAGGAACCACCTCCTGACGAGACGGCGCCTGACGGGTAACTCGTCCGTCTTGTTGGAGCCTTGGCGCCATGTTATTCTAAATTTTGCGCCCCCGTAGCTCAGAGGATAGAGCGCTGGCCTCCGGAGCCAGGTGCGTGAGTTCGAGTCTCACCGGGGGTACCATCAGCATCTGTACTCGGGAGTTGTCTTGTCTTCCGACGCTCTGTCCAACGAAAAAGTCACTCCTCTAGCTTGTTGGGCAGCTGCCTTGTGGACTAACTGAGGGTGTTGACTATTGGACGAGAACCTCGACGCCGCTGGTATCGGTCGAGGCCCGGGCGACGTCGAGGTCGTACATCCGCTGGAGGTTCAGCCAGAACTCAGGAGTCGTTCCCAGAGCCCGCCCGATTTTCAGAGCCGTATCCGCGGTAATGGATCTGCGGCAGTGGACGATGTCGTTGATGCGTATTGGGGGCGCGGCTATAGCTTTCGCCAGACGGTACTGGCTGATGCCGAGCTCTTCCAGAAATTCGGCCAGATGTTCTCCCGGGTGGATAGGCTCTGCCGACGCCATCGATCTACTCCTCAATGATAGTCGACCACTTCGATTTCCATCGCGCCGTGGTCTGTCCAGATAAAGCATACCCGCCACTGGTCGTTGATGCGGATGCTCCATTGTCACGCCCGATTGCCGCGCAAGGATTCCAGTTGGTGTGAAGGAGGCGTGGCAAGGTCGGTCGACTCGGTTGCCGCAACCACTCGCTGCAACCTCATCCGAGCCCGGCGTTGGATGTCCGGAGGCAGGCGACGAACCTTGTTGTCTGTTGAAGATCCGCTCGGCGTCATTGTCCTTAAATCGATTCAACTCTCTTGATATAAACGGAAGACACGAATAACGTCAAGAGTGCATATTTTGAACGGCGCAGGAAGGCCAAAGCGACAGGTTTTGGAGAAGTTCGAGATACTGTAGAATAGAAAGGCCCGGTTTCAGCAAAGGAGCTGGAGATGGCTTCTTCGAATGTGAACACAAGACGATTGACCGCCGAGGACCTGCTGAGGCTTTATAGCGAAGGGGTACGCGGCGAATTGATCCGGGGGGTTCTCTGCGAAACGATGCCGACAGGATATGAACATGGCAAGATTGTAATGAATCTGGGCATACTGTTGGGCTCCTTCATAAAACCCTTGAGGCTTGGCTCCCTGACAGCTTCAGACTCCGGAGTCTGGCTGGAACGCGACCCGGACACAGTTCGGGAGCCGGACATAGCATACTTTTCCTCGGAGAAGATGCCTATGGACACGCGGGTCACAGGCTATGCGGAGGTGGCTCCCGATTTGGTCGTGGAGGTCGTGTCCCCCAACGACAGCCTGCGAGAGGTCAACGACAAGGCACTGATGTGGTTGAGTTACGGAGTGCGCCTTGTCTGGGTGGTGAACCCCGACTTGCGCAGTGTGGATCTGTATCGAGAGGGCCTCGCGGCGTCGACGCTCACTGAGGATGACGCACTTGACGGACTGGACGTGCTGCCGGGTTTCACTTGCGCGGTGCGCGACGTGTTCGACACGTAGAACGGCCTATTAGCCGTCTGCTCCCAGGTTCTGCTGTCGGGGCGGAAATCGAGATTGTGGAATCTGTTCTATAGCATTGTCTAAGGCGGGGCGTGGCGCAGCGGTAGCGCGCCTGGTTTGGGACCAGGAGGTCGGCAGTTCGAACCTGCCCGCCCCGACCATCTTCTCCCAGTTGGCTTAGATTGACCCACTCCAGTCGTACATCCACGGGGCCGCGCTAACAGACTTGCGGAATCCTCCCTGAATGATGTCTAATTCCTGCAGCGTTTCGCCGCCGATTCGCAAGCCCCGCGTTTCCGATTCCAAGGAGAAAATTAATGCCTGGACCGCTGGAAGGCATCAAGATATTGGAAGTGGCCAACTGGGTGGCCGCTCCCGCCGGATGCGTAATCCTGTCGGACTTGGGGGCCGACGTAATAAAAATAGAGCACCCGGGCCATGCCGATCCCGTGCGTCACGTCAAGCTGTGGAAGAAGGAAGGCTCCGTAAATCCTTTGTTCGAGCAGGTCAACCGGGGCAAACGCTCCATGTCCATCAACCTGGAGACCGAAAGCGGCCAGGACATAGTGCGCGGACTGGCCGACGAATCGGACATCCTGGTCACAAATCTGATCCCCGAACGACAGGTCAGGTACGGCCTCACCTACGAGGAGGTGTCGTCCTCCAACCCGCGCATCATCTATCTCGGGGTCACGGGATACGGCACCGAAGGGGAAGAGAAGAACAGGTTGGGTTACGACTACTCGGCCTTTTGGGCGCGGTCAGGCATCATGGCGACCCTGGGCAACGACGATGAGCCTCCGGTAAACCAGAGGCCTGGCTTCGGGGACTTCACTACGTCGATGGCTGTGGCGCTGGCGCTTAACACAGCCCTTTACGAGCGAGAGAGGTCAGGCAAGGGCCAGCGCATCGACGTTTCGCTGCTCCACACGGGAATCTGGGCGCTGGCCTGCGACTTCGTAACGGCTGCTAGAGACAGGACCAATGTAAGGCGCAACTCACGGGTCGGCGCGGTGAACCCCATGGCCAACTATTACCTCTGTGCCGATAGCAAGTGGATTCAGTTGAACATGGGGCAGTCGTACCGCTTCTGGCCCCGGTTTGTGACGGCTCTGGAAATCGAAGACCTGGAAAACGACCCTCGGTTCGACACCCACGAGAACAGGGGCCAAAACAACAGGGAATTAATTGCACTCCTGCAAGACCAGTTCAATAAACGCCCGAGAGCCGAATGGATAGCGCGCCTGGACGAGCAGCGGTGCATATTCTCGCCGGTCCAGACCATGGACGAGGTCATAGAAGACCGGCAGATACATGCCAACGGTTTTGTTGCAACTGTGGAGCACCCGGAGGACGGGAGTTTTGAAGTTGTCAATGCACCCTTTAAGCTGCGGCGCACCCCAGCCCTTGTGCGGGGTCTGGCGCCGGAGCCAGGCCAGCACACTGAGGAGAAGCTTTTGGAGATGGGGTACTCTTGGGAAGACATCACGTCGCTAAAGGAAGAAGGGGCCATTCTCTAGGCTTGCCCCTTGCCTTGGGCGAGACCAGGATAGGTGGACGCCATGCGCAACCTTTGGAATGAATCCGAATCCGCAAATATGGACTCCCTGGACCAGCTCGTCTACCAGAGTCGGTTGATCGGCGCCGACACGTCTCTTGTCGTATGGGGCGGAGGCAACACCTCTATTAAGATGACCGAAACGGACCACTTGGGCCGGGATGTTCCGGCCATGCTCATCAAGGGCTCGGGGTCCGACATGAAGTCCATCGAGCGCAGGCACTTCCCAGCCCTACGGCTGGACGAGGTGCTGCCCCTCTTCGACCGGGAGCAGATGTCGGACGACGAGATGGTGGCCTACCTCGCCAAGTGCATGATGGACCCGACGGAGCCCAGGCCGTCCATCGAGACGCTGCTTCATGCCTTCCTGCCCTACACCAGCGTGGCCCACTCCCACGCCGACGCAGTTGTGGCGTTGACCAACAACTCCAACGTGAGCCAGGCGCTGGATGAGGTGTACGGAGACTCCTTGGCTATAGTGGAGTACATCCGGCCCGGGTTCACCCTTTCCAAGAGGGTCGGGCAGGCCGTAAGAGGAAATCCCAGAATCAAAGGCGTGGTGCTGGTCAATCACGGCCTGTTCACCTGGGGCGACACGGCCAAAGAGGCCTATGACATCCACATCGACCTGGTCACCCAGGCGGAGGACTACACCCGGACCAAAGCCGCTGGCAAGCAGGTGTTCGGCGTCCTGAAGCAGAGGCCCCTGGACACCGAAAGACGGCGGGAGGTGGCAGCCGCAGTGGCTCCCACTCTGAGAGGAGCGGTCAGCAGGAACAATAAAGCCGTCCTCAGGTTCGACGACGCCCCGGAGGTTCTCGAATTTGTCGGGTCAGACCGGGCCAAGAATTTGTCCGGCATTGGCCCAGCCACTCCTGACCACCTTATTCAAACCAAGCGGCGCCCTCTGTGGGTGGATGCGCCCGACTCGGAGGACGTGTCGGCTATCCGTAGGGCCATCAGCGCCGGGGTGGAGGAGTACGCTCAGGAATACTCCCGCTGGTATGAGGGGCACACCGACGGAGGCCATCCCATGCTGGACCCCTATCCCAGGGTGGCGCTGGTTCCAGGCGTCGGAATGTGGAGCACGGGCCGGGACAGCCGCGCCGCTCTCGTCACCGGCGACATTTACCACCACACCATCGCGGTAATGGGTTCCGGCCAGTCTGCCGGAGATTACACGTCGCTGACTTCACAGGACGCCTTTGATGCAGAATACTGGCCCATGGAGCTGTACAAACTGACACTGGCGCCGCCCGAAAAGGAACTGGCCCGCCGGGTGGCGCTGGTGACCGGCGGAGCCCACGGCATAGGCAAGGCCATAGCCCAGCGGTTGGCCGCAGAGGGCGCCCACGTGGTTGTCACTGACCTGGATGGCGAGGGAGCTCAGGCCGTGGCCGAGGACCTGAACGCGACCAACGGCGCCGGCAGGGCGGTCGGCTGCAGGCTTGACGTGACCTCCGAGGCTGAAACGGCTGAGGCGTTCAAGTTGGCCCGGCTCACGTTCGGCGGACTGGACATCCTGGTCTCCAACGCTGGCATTGCTACGGTGGGAGCCGTGGACGTGCTCTCGCTGGCCGACTGGCAGCGGGCGTTCGACATCAACACAACAGGCCACTTCCTGGCGGCCAGGGAAGCGGTCAAGCTGATGAAGGAGCAAGCCATCGGCGGCAGCCTGGTCTTCATAGGCACCAAAAACGTGCCCTCCCCAGGCAAGGACTTCGGCGCCTACAGCGCCTCCAAAGCTGCCGAGGTGCAGCTGGCCCGGGTGCTGGCCCTGGAAAACGGCGACTACGGCATCAGAAGCAACATCGTTAACCCCGACGCCATCTTTCAGGGTTCCAACCTTTGGTCGGAGGAAGTCAAACAGCAGCGCTCCCAGTCCTACAACATAGGGGCCGACGACCTTCCCGACTACTACCGCCAACGGAACCTGCTCAAGGAGTTCATCTACTCGGAGGACGTGGCAGAGGCTGTGCTCTTCCTAGCTGGTGACAGGTCCTCCAAGACCACGGGGGCGATGGTCCCAGTGGACGGAGGACTCAAGGACGCCTTCCCCCGATAGTCATGGAGCACACAGAGCTTACCTGGGAAGCCTTCATCCACCAAGCCGGCGCAGCCGGGCTGGATACATCGGACACGGCCCATATGGAGGAGCTGTTCGCCTACGCCAAAACGCAGCTGCGGGCAACCCGCGGCTTCCATGAGTTGGACTTGTCAGGGTTACTGCCTGCCGGGCTTTTCTCCATCCCCAATCCTGAACCTGACCGAAATGGCGAATGACATCAGGGGGTTGCGGGCCACCTGAAATGGCGTAGATTGGGGGGTGTGCACCGTTGACTGCAGCACACTGTTGGTGTACAAAACGGTAACGTCATGACTACTTTGCAGAACAGATTTGACGTAGCGTCCACCACAGACCCGCCTTCCTTCGTTCCCGAACACCCCGGCTCATCCACGATAACCTGCGCTGACTTCTTCTGCGGCATCGGCGGCTTCCATATCGCCGCGAAAAACCTGGGCCTCGAGGTTGTTTTCGCCTGCGACATCGACGAGGAGGCGCGCAAAGCCTACGAACACAACTTTGGTCTGCGTCCTATGGGAGACATAGTCGGGCTGGACGCCGAATCCGTCCCCCATTTTGACCTGTTGTTCGCAGGGTTCCCTTGTCAGCCCTTTTCCATCATTGGGCGCCAGCAGGGGTTCGCTGACCCGCGGGGGACGCTGTTTTTCGAGCTGCTCCGGTTCATCGAAGCGAAGCGGCCTCAGGGAATTGTCCTGGAGAACGTCAAGCAACTATCAACCATTCAGAAAAAGGCTGTCATAAAACGCATCCTGTGGGATATCGAACAGCTTGGCTATTCGGCCGATTACCGAGTCCTGAACGCGCTTGATTTCGGTCTTCCCCAGAAGCGTGAGCGAACCATAATCGTTGCAACGCGAACGCCGTTTGATGAGTTCCCATGGCCGGAGAAAAACGTCCCGGTAACGCCCCTGTCTGAGATTCTGGAATCCAACCCGGACTCGAAGCACTTCGTGTCCGAGACAATCCGCAATAAGCGTCATAACGTCCACACGGCGGAGGCCTCCCCGGCCATTTGGCATGAGAACAAGGCCGGCAATATATCCAGCCACCTATGGTCATGCGCTCTCAGGGCCGGCGCCTCTTACAACTATCTGCTGGTGGACGGGAACCGGCGCTTGACCCCACGGGAAATGCTGAGGCTTCAAGGATTCCCCAACACCTACGAGATCGTCTGCAACGACTCTCAAACTCGGAAGCAGGCAGGCAACGCTGTGCCTGTTCCGCCGGTGCAAGCAGTAATCGAGCAGGTGGTGAGGGTGAATGAACCAGCTCCGACTCAGAGGCAAGGCCAACCGTAGAAGTGGGCCTTACCCACTAGGGGAGATTCCCGACGCAGTCTTGGTCAGGATCGGGAAGCAAGTTGTACATCGGCTGGCTGTCGGGCTGGGAGACATCACCGGAGACGACTTCGGGACGATCTTCGCTGAGGGTATCAAAGGGGTACACCGCTCTAGACCCCTTGGCATCGCTGACGTGATTTGGGACGACTGTGCTTGGTCGGTAAAGACAGTGAAGGCCACCGAGCCCTTTCAGCAACGTAGCATTAGGCTCATATCCGGACGTAATTCTCCAGACTATTCGCTCGGTATCTCCGACCCCCACGTTGATGCGTCCGCTACTGGAAGGGCTGTGTTGTCCATATGGAATGCGCGGGTCGATGAAGCTATGGAAGAGTTTGAAGACTTGCGAATTGTAGTACTAGTACGAAACATAACCACCAGGGAATTCGTGCTGTTCGAAGAAGAAGCTCAGAGGTTCGTACCCGGTGACTTCCGGTGGGCATTCAACCAGCGAAATAATTTGGAGGGGCGAGACAAGGTGTCCGGGAACCACCGATTTACATGGCAGCCGCACGGAAGCCAATTCACTGTGATCCGCGACGTGCCTGGCTCATCAAGGCGGTTTAGCGTGACTCCAAACGTACCTCTTGTTGAACCGAATGTGGTGTTAAGAGCCGTGGGATACTCCGATGAATGGATTCGCATACGGGCGGCTAGCTTAGACGGTTAGAGCCCTCTGCCGCGCGCCGAACTGGACAGAAGCTTCGTTCTAACGTCCGAGATGAGGCATGTGTGACTGTGGCAAAAGAACGTTCAAGTGAATCCGTCCAATACGAGCCGGAAGACCGCTGTCCCACCTTGTTGTCCGTTGGAGTAGGCTTGCAGGGTGTCATGATCGCCCTGGCGCCGGTGGTGGTGAACACGGCCATCGTTATCCGGGCCGCCGACCAATCCGAGAGCTACTTGTCGTGGGCGGTCTTCGCGGCGCTGGCAATCTGTGGGGTTACCACTGCTCTGCAGGCCATGCAGTTGGGGCGGTTCGGGACCGGCCATGTGCTCATTATGGGCACAGCACCCACCTTCATAGCGGTCTGCATCACGGCCCTGGTCGAGGGCGGGCCGTCCATGATGGCGAGCCTCATAGTCGTTTCCTCGCTTTTTCAATTCACGGTGTCCGCGTGGCTTCCAATGCTCCGCCGGATTATTACGCCGGTCGTCTCAGGCACGGTTGTCATGCTGACAGCAGCCACAGTGATGCAGGTAGCCTTCAAACTGATTAAGGACGTGCCCGACGATACGCCGCCAAGCGACGTTCTGTATGTCGCTGTGGCGACCCTGGTGGTTACTGGGGCGCTGGCTCTGCGCACTTCAGGCTCTTGGCGGCTATGGTCTCCCCTTATCGGAATCGGGGTGGGCTGCGGATTGGCTGCATTCTTGGGGCTGTACGAGGTCCAGAGAGTGGCCGATGCGACCTGGATTGGCCTTCCTGAGAGCGGGTGGCCAGGACTCGATTTAACGCCGAGTGGGCATTTCTGGGCGCTGCTGCCGGTGTTCGTGGTGGTGGCCCTGGTAATTTCCGTCGACGCCATCAGCGGCAGCATGGTCATTCAACAGGTCTCGCGGCGCCGGCCCCAGGCAACCGATTTTCGTAAAGTCCAGGGCGCGCTGAACGTCAATGGAGTGGGCAATCTGCTGTCTGGAATTGCCGGGACGCCGCCCAACATGGTCTTTACGGGGGTTAGCGCATCGCTCATCAGCATCACCGGTGTGGCGGCTCGGAACATTGGGTTCGTTATCGGGATCCTTATGGTGGCTATGGCGTTATTGCCCAAGGCAACGGCCGTCGTGCTTGTAATTCCCGATGCCGTGGTGGGAGCCTACTTGATGGTTATCCTGAGCCTGTTCTTCGTGGATGGCATCAGGACCATCTTCCAAGACGGCATAGATTTCCGAAAGGCCATAGTGGTCGGACTCGCCTTTTGGATTGGCGTAGGAATTCAGTATGGGGCAATCTTACCGGACCTGGAGGTGGGAATATGGGGCGCCCTGCTTGGCAACGGCATGGCGGTTGGGGCCTTCACCGCCATAGTGATGACTGCGTTCATTGAACTGACGGGCGCCCGGCGTAGACGTCTGGAGGTCGAGCTGGACATCTCCGTGCAACCCGAGATTGACGCGTTCCTCAGCGAGATTGCAGGGAGGCTGGGCTGGAACGACGCTTCCACCGACCGGCTGCGCGCCGCGGGCGAAGAGACACTGTCGAGTCTGTTGCGGCAAAGTGATGACTATGCAGACGACAACGCTAGGCGGTTGATTATCGTCGCACGGCACAACGACGGGACCCTGGAGATGGAGTTCCTGTCGGTATTCGATGATGAGAACCTTCAAGACCGGCTGGCAGACCTGGGCAGTCAGGCCGAGGTCCCAGAGGAACACGAGATGTCTTTCCGCCTGTTGCGGCATTACGCCTCGTCCGTGCGTCACCGGAAATACCACGGCCTGGACATAGTCACGGTGCAAGTCGAAGGCACCCGTTAGCCTTGCCTTCCGGATGAACGGCAACGGCGGAGCAGCCAGCCGTTTTCGGTCGTCCTGCCCCTAAACGCAAGGATGATTCATATATCGTTCCAATTTGGCGCGAGACGCCATAGTATGAGAGACGGGTTACAGTAATTAGGAGGGAAGGAGAAGCAATGGCAGCATATGTAATAGCCGATGTTCAAGTAACGGATGATGCCCTCTTCGCTAAGTACCGGGACCGTGCGCCTGCGGTCGTTACAGCTCACGGAGGCAAATACTTGTCGCGCTACGGCGCGCTTGAGGTTATACAGGGCGATTGGGCGCCGAAGGGGGTGGTAGTTATGGAATTTGACAGTGTGGAGCAGGTGAGGGAGTGGCAAAGCTCCCCTGACTACGCCGAGCGCAAAGAGCTCCTCAACAAGTCCTCCAACGCCAATCTTATAGTAGTCGAAGGCGTGTAACGCTGCCTGACTGCAATGCCTCGAGCGTTGTAAACGCCTAGAATTTGGCATGGCGCCACCGGTTTTGATGCGCACAACAGACGCTCCGGCTCGGCAACTCCCGTAATGTGACCTCCAACTTAATGATGGATTCGGGTCCACGGCTAGCCCTATAATGTAGGCGGCTCGTTGGGTCAGCCTAGGATTGGGGACGGCTGGTGTAAATGCCGGAACGGTTTTCTCCTGAAGAACGCAGCCGCATCATGTCGTTGGTGCGCTCTAGAGACACCGGGCCGGAGTTGGTCGTTCGCAGCGCATTGCACAGACGGGGTTTCCGGTTTCGTGTGGATGTACGCGGGATGCCCGGACGGCCCGACGTAGTCCTGAAAAAATACCGCTCCGTGGTCTTCGTCCATGGCTGCCTTTGGCACGGTCATATGTGCAGCCGCTTCCGGTGGCCTGTGAAGAACTCCGAGTACTGGCGCAACAAAATCGAACGCAATGCGGCAAGGGATGAAGCGAGGCAGGAAGAATTGAGGCAGTCGGGGTGGGATGTCCATGTCGTCTGGGACTGTGATCTGGCCTCGGAGTTGGAGCGGTTGATTGATACAATGGAATCCAAGCGGGCGGCTTTAGAAAGTGGGGAGGGACGGAATTGAACTCAAACGACCTGTGCTTCCTCAGCGCTTCCGAACTATCCCACCTTATTAAAGGCCGGGAGGTTTCCTGCGTAGAGGTCACCCACGCCCACCTGGAACGCTGCGAGGCCCTGGAGCCGGTCCTAAACTCCTTCATCACGTTCATGCCTGAAGCGGCGTTGGAGGCGGCGGGACGGGCTGACGCCGAGATCGCATCAGGCCACTACCGAGGCCCCCTGCACGGCATCCCCATCGGTCTGAAGGACCTCTTCTACGTAAAGGGCGTAAAGAACACTTCCGGTGTGCGGATATACGATGGATTCACGCCCGATTACGACTCCGACGTCGCGGCTAGGTTCCAGGCGGCAGGGGCTGTCCTCCTGGGCAAGCTGAACCTCCATCCTCTGGCCTACGGTCCCCAGGGTGAGAATCCAGACTACGGCGACATGCACAATCCCTGGGACCCGTCGCGCATCGCCGGAGGCTCGAGCGGCGGCTCCGGTTCCGCGACCGCGTCGGGACAATGCGTCTTGAGCATGGGCACCGACACCGGAGGCTCGGTCCGCATCCCCAGCTCGTTGTGCGGCCTTGTCGGGCTGAAGCCCACCTACGGAAGGCTGTCCCTTCGTGGAATCACGCCTCTGTCATGGTCCTTGGACCACCCGGGGCCCATGACCCGGACCGTGAAGGACTGCGCCCTTGCAATGAATGCTCTCACTGGTCACGACCCTGCAAGGCTCTCCTCGCCGGACTATACGGCTGGTCTGGCAGAAGGAGTTAAGGGCCTGCGGATAGGCGTAGTGAAGGAATTTTTTCAGGAGGCCTTAGACTCTCAAGTTGAGTCGGCTGTACGGTCGGCCCTGAACACGTTGGATGACCTGGGCGCCGATGTGAGAGAGGCTTCATGGCCGATTCACCGCCATTCCATGTCCATCTCCACCACCATACTCATGGCCGAGTCGGCGGCCTTCCACCGCAAGATTCTTGCCTCCCACGGGCCCGAGTTGCCTCCCGCGGTCAGGCTGCGTCTGGAGGCGGGGTTCTTCGTATCGGGAGCCGACTATGTGGAAGCGCAGCGGGCCCGCACGCTGTTCCTTGAGGAGACCCGCCGCATTTTCAAGGACTTTGACATCCTGGCGGGGCCAACATTGCCTATAACAGCCCACGCGATAGGAGCCGGTGAGGTCCAAATCGGAGATGTGACCCTTGCGTCAACCCCGGCGCTAACCCAGTACACGCGGCCCTTCAATCTCAATGGATGCCCAGCCGTGACCGTGCCTTGCGGATTCTCCGATGAGGGGCTGCCAATCGGGCTGCAACTGGCTGGCCGCCCATTCGAAGAGGGGACGACGCTGAGGGCGGCATACGCATACGAGCAGGCCACGGACTGGCACAAGCGCCGTCCGCCGTTATAGGGAAGTCGGCTACAGGGATTGCCAGCGGAACCGGTCTCCCTCAATGACGACCCGCCCGAAGTGGTCTTCCGGCCAGAAGTGGCACGCGGCCACTATGTAGTTTTCCGCAGCAAACCGGGACAGCATAGACTTGCGGCTCTCACGACTGGTGGGCTTGTCCACGTCGGCCCCCGGACACCAGTTGGGGTTGTCCACCTCCACCTTGAGGTGAATCATGTCTCCGACTATGGCGCCCTTCTGACCTTCTGACTCGATAAGGACGTTGACGTGGCCGGGGGTGTGCCCGGGGGTGGGTGTGGTGCTCAACTGGGAGTTGATGGCTACGCCGCTGTCCACTAACTCCATCACGCCCAGACCCTCCAGGGGCAGGATGCAGTCCTTCACCGCCTGGTTTTCCTCCAGGATTGCGGGTTGGGTGAAGTAGTTCCAGTCGTTGCGGGGAACTAGGTACCGGGCGTTGGGAAAAGTGGCCCTGAACCCGGACCCTCCGTCGCCGCTGACGTTCCAGCCGATGTGGTCGTGGTGCAGGTGGGTGTGGACGACGAGCTCCACGTCCTCCGGGTCCAGGCCCTTCAGCTTCATCTCGTGCAACAGGTCGCCCCGGTGTCCTCCCCGATGATGGTGGGGGCCTGGGCCAATACCCGTGTCCACCATGATGATTTTGCCCTGGGTGCGCAGGGCAAAACATGCGTAGTAGAGTTGTATCTTTCCTTCGATCAGGTTCTCTTCCTTGTGGGGACCCCAATCGGCCAGAGGGATGTCAGGGAAAAAGTCTTCAGGGTCTCTCAAGGGCGGAGTCATGTCATTTAAAGCGATGACTTCAACTTCCCCGATTCTTACGCTTTCCATTCCCGCCTCCGTCGCATCCCCTTCGGGGGTTATTCCGCAGAGTGAGCCTAGTACTTGACCAGTGTGAAAAAGTTGTAGCCGTCGATGCGATTCCGCCCTTCGAGGGCAGTCAACTCGATGATGGTTGCGATTCCGTCCACCTTGCCTCCCGCCTCCTCAACCAACCGGGCTGCCGCCGCAAGGGTCCCTCCCGTGGCCAACAGGTCGTCGATGATAAGCACCCGGTCGCCCTCTTTGACCGCGTCCTTGTGCATCTCGACGACGGCGGTTCCGTATTCCAGGGAGTACTCCGAGCGAAAGGATTCGCCTGGCAGCTTGCCCTCTTTCCTGGCAAGGACCAGGGGCTTGCCTAGTCTGTAAGCCAGCGGCGCCCCGAACAAGAACCCCCGGGACTCTATCGCAACTATTGAGTCGATGCCCGCCCCGCCGTATCTCTCCGACAACCGGTCCACTACGTGCCTCAATGCCTCCGGGCTCTCCAGGAGAGGGGTGATGTCCCGAAACAATATTCCCTGGGTGGGGAAATCCGGGACGTCTCTGATGTAGTCTTTCAGCTCCACGTATGCCCTCTACAGCCGCGTTCTGGGGAAGAACGACCCGTGATTGGACTTGCTTCGACGGGTGAAGTGTAGATTAGCCGCTTTGGGGAGTCAAGGCAAAGTGGAGGGCGGGCCGGATGGTTCGGCTAGGTGAAGAAGGCGGCGTTCTTGCCTATGTAGGGGTACCAGTTGGCGGGAACGGTGTATTCGTGGAAGATGGCTGAAACGGGGCATACGGGCTCACAGGCCGCGCAGTCGATGCACTCGTCGGGGTCGATGTAGAACATCGGCTGGGACTCGTCGGTGTGAATGCAATCGACGGGGCAGACGTTTACGCATGCCGCGTCTTTTACTCCGACACAGGGTTCGGTTATTACGTAGGTCATGGCGCAGACAATTCTCGAGTCGGCCTGAATGAACGGCTATCGGTATTGAAGCTGCGGCTTTTTCGCCTGACTAATTTTCGTTGTCGGCTTGCCAAAGCGTCAAGGGTTATAAACTGATACAAATTATTGAATCTTTGGGCATAAACAAGGTCAGGCCCCGACCAGCGCAGCCTTGAGACGCCCAACGGCCTAGTGAAGCGGGCAGGCCTTTAGCAGAGCGCCGCCCCACCAGGAGTCGGCGGTCGTCGATTTTTCTGATGCGGGTCCAGCCGATGTCTCGGAAGGAGGGCCAATGACGGCGCCGTTCGCCGATGCAGCGAGATTGTAGATGCGGCTGTTGGCCGATTCGGCGGAAACCGCCCACGCGCCAAAGAATATGGTGAGCAGGACCAGGGCGACCACCGAGGCAAGAAAGGGGGCCGGCACGCCCAGCACGCGAAGACTCAGAACTGCCGACATTCGTAAACCTTGTAGGATATGAACCTCTGAGAAGTAGTTGGCGACATATTGTAAAGTAATCTTTTTTGATATATTGTATTCGCTATCATTGGTAGTGTAAAGTGAACATAGGCCCATAGGGGCCTGGGGCATCTGGCTGGACAAGAAGCAAAAGACAGACTGCAAGGTCGGGGGCTGATGGCTGATGGAGGTACGCGAACTAGTAAGCTTCTATCACGTTGCGAGGCTCCGCAGCGTGTCGAAAGCGGCTGAGTATTTGGAGATAGGCCAACCGACGGTTACGACCCATCTCCAGAAAATCGAACGCGAATACGGTCTGGTCCTCTTCGACCGAATAAAGCGGCCCATTCAGATGACCTCCGAGGGTTTCCGTTTCTATGAGTTGGCTAAACCCATAGTGGAAGGAATCGCAGAAGGTATAGAGAACCTGCGGACCCAGATGGACTACCCCGAACACAAGGGTTCCTTCATAATGGGCGCCTACCCCGACATGGTGCTGCATCACCTGCCTCCCATCATCAAGAACTTCAGGCAGAATTATCCCAATGTCCAAATACGGCTGGTGGCCCGCTCCTACGCCAACCTCATGGAGATGGTGCTTTCGGGAGAGTTGGACATAGCCATCGGGGACATGCCTGAATCCAAGAACGTGCCTGTGGAATTCACCCACCTCTTCTCGTCGGACTTCGTGGTGGTCACCCCCCTTAAACACGAACTTCTGGACGTCCCCGACTTGCGCTTATCGGACATAGGTAAGTGGCCCTTGATAACCCTTGGCCCGACTTCCCGTAGCCGTCGGGCGTTGGAGGACGCTTTAAGGCGCCAGGGCATCCAGTACAACATCACGCTGGAAATGGACATTATGGAGATGGCGAAGAGGTACGTGGAAATCGGGATGGGCGTCTCCGTGACCCACGACTTCGCCATTCAAGAAGAAGACCACGAACGGCTGGGTATACGTTCGCTCAACGGGGTCATGTCCCCCAGCCAGATGGGGCTTATTTCCCTGAGGGGCAAATTCCTCAGCAGATCGGTCAAGAACTTCGTGGAAGCCTTGACCTCGGGCGTGGACCACCTGTCCAGCGACCGGCTCAGCGCCCACGCCATATAACGCTCGGGCTAAGCCGCAAATTATTTGACAATTCCCGGTTGATGAACTTACAATAAGAACGTCTTCTATAATCAATCAAAGATGATATTTTATAAAGACATGGCTTATTCGAGCAGGAACAGCCCGCCCAGGCAATGGATGTTCTTTGTTGACAAGGGAAATCCCCTGTAATAGAATTCACCGGACTGCTGGCTGTTGCTTCTAGGCGCAGTCTGTTTAACTTATCATCGAGAGGAAAGGAGGTTAGGCCGTATGTCGAATGAAGATATAGCGTTAATGGCGCATCTTATGAGACGTGCCGGTTTCGGGGCCACGAGGGATCAGCTCGAACAGCTTGTTGAGAAGGGTTACGAGCAGGTCGTAGACGAATTGGTGGACCCGGACGCCTACGGTATACCGAAAGTAGACACTGACACGCTATACCGGTACTATCCATCACTTCACGGTATAGCTCCTCCGCCGGAAGGGCGTTCCCACGTCATGTATCACTTGGTGAACAGCCAGCGCCAGTTGGAAGAGAAGATGGCGCTGTTCTGGCACCACATCTTCGCGACGGGCAACTCCAAGATAGACAACCCGACGGAGTTGGTGCGCCAGTTCCAGATGTTGAGGGACAACGGGCTTGGGAGCTATCGAGACCTTCTCGTAGAGCTTTCCAAAGACCCTGCCATGATCTTCTGGCTTGACAACAACTACAACCACAAGGACCAGCCCAATGAGAACTGGGGGCGTGAGCTCCTGGAGCTCTTCTCCATGGGCCAGGGGAACTACACAGAGAAAGATGTTTTCGAGTGTTCCCGGGCGTTCACGGGCTGGACCATAGCCGCAAAGCTTCCGAGGTCACCTAATGGGCGGTTCCTGTGGAGCTTCCTGTATGACCCCGAGGACCACGACGACGGCGAGAAGGAGTTCCTAGGCCACAGGGGAAGGTTCAACGGCGAAGACATCATTGACATCATCGTCCGTCAGCCGGCCACGGCCCGCTTCATCGGCAGGCACCTGTACAACTTCTTCGTAGCGGATGAAGTCCAAGTCCCCGCATGGCTGGACGTCCCACCCAGGGACTCGGTGGCCATGAACATAATCGGGGACGCCTTCGTAAACTCAGGGTTCAATATGAGCGAGACTATGCGGGCGCTCCTCAACTCCGACTTCTTCAAAGAGGCGACCTTCCAAAAGGTCAAGAGCCCGGCAGAGGTCGTGGCGGGAGTAACCCGAATGGTGGGTGACTGGGCCTTCCCAAGGCCGGGGATCCTGCCCTTGGGCAACGAGCCCGGATACATGGGCCAGGAAATCCTGGACCCGCCCAGCGTGGAGGGATGGCATACCGGAGCGGAGTGGATAGACAGCGGTTCGCTGGTGCGGCGAATCAACTTCTCAGCCGATCGCTTGTCCAATATCCAGATGCCCGGAGTGGTGTCCATCGTCAATAGGATCAAGGAACAGGGAACATTGTCGCCCGCGGGGCTGGTGGACGCGTGTCTGGACCTTCTAGGCCCCGTCCAAGTCGAGGGCGACACCAGGAATGAGCTCATATCCCTCGCAGATCAGGGTGGCGACCTGCGCTGGGATACAGAGGAAGAGGCTGCGGGAGCGCCCCAGCGAATTGGGGACATGTTGGCCCTTATAGCCTCCTCGAGAGAGTACCAATTCGGCTAGGCGCACCGGAAAAGACAAGGGAACCAAGAAAAGGAGGAATATCGTGACCGACAAGAAAGACCCGATCCTGGTCATCCTGCAGCTAACCGGCGGGAATGACTACTTCAACACCCTGATACCCCACAACGACCCCCTCTACCATGACAACCGGAAGATGGTTGGGATCAAGGACGAGGAGATGCTCCCGATAGACGACGAGTTCTCCCTCCACCCTTCCATGGGACCCATGAAGGAGCTTTGGGACATGGGCAAGGTCGCCTTCATCCACGGCGTCGGCTTCCCCAACTCCCCGCGCTCCCACTTCCGCGCCATGGACATCTGGCACACCTGTGAGCCGGACAAGGTAGCCACCGAAGGCTGGCTGGGACACGCCACCCAGCAGATCGACCCCAACAAGGAAAACGTGCTCTCCTCGGTCAACTTCGGGAACGGCCTGCCCCGCGCCCTGGCCAAGCCCGGCGTATCCGTCGCTTCCGTATCCGACCTCGCCACCTACGGAATCCTGACCGGTCTGGAAGACCAGCAGCGGCAGGTCGCCCTGGAGCGGTTCGAGCGCATGTACGCCCCTGCCATCGGCACGGGCTACACGATGGACTACCTGAGCATGACCGGTCTGGACGCGCTCAAGGGCGCCGACATTCTGCGGACTGCCCCGGACATATACGAGTCCAACGTCGAGTACCACGGCAGTTCCATAGGCCGCAAGATGCGAGACATCGCTCAGGTCCACCTGGCCGGTTTCGGCACCCGCATCTTCTACACGCAGCACGGCAGCTTTGACACCCACGCCACCCAGCTCGGCGCCCACGCCCAGCTGTGGACGGATGTCTCTCACGCAGTGCGTGACTTCTACGCCGACCTTCAAGAGCACGACGCCGCCGACAACGTGGTGGTGTTCATGTTCTCCGAGTTCGGCAGGCGGGTGAAGGACAACGGCTCCGGCACCGACCACGGCGCTGGCGGACTGGCCGTCGCAATAGGCGACCCGGTAGCGGCCGGATACCACAGCGAGTACCCGTCCCGCAAGCCTGAGGACCTCCAGTTTGGAGACTTGGTGCCCAACGTGGACTTCCGCGGCGTGTACTCCACCATCTTGGAAGATTGGATGAACATCGAAGCCGCCCCCATCGTCGGCGGAAACTTCGAGGCTCCGGCCTTCATCAAGAAGTAAGTCCTAAGAATCGTCCGCCCACGGGCGGAGCTCAGGCAAAAAATCGATCCGAAACGTCGGGGGAACCGGGGAGGCGCAAGTCCCCCGGTTCCCCTGCTGGCTTTCTGTGGCAGGACAACCGGAAGTTCCGGAACCGCCAGGTCATCACGGAAGCAATAACCTGAAAGGTCTGCGATATGCTGACACAATACGTCGCTGGTCGCGTGTACGACTACGACCACTGCATAGGCGGAAACTTCCTCTGGGCTTGCGATTTCGCCCTCAGCCCGGGAGGCAGCGTGTACATTGCCCAGAGAGGGTTCGAGTTCTTCGGTAACCACGGGCTGTTGAAGACCTCGCTTAGTGAAGAGCCTGTGTGGGAGAACAAGGGACCGCTGTTCGGAGACGGAAAATGCCGTTTCCCCAGCGCCATCGAACTGGACCAGGATGAGAACATCTACGTCGCCGACGACTACGTCGACCGCATATTCGTCTTCAACAAAGACGGAGAGTTGCTGACCTCCTGGGGAAACAGCGACGAAGGTGAAGGCGAAGTGGCGGGGCTTCCTGGATTCGGCGCCGGCCTGTACCTCAAGAAGCTGAATGGCGGTTCCAACGGGGACGGCCAACTGAACGGTCCGGCCGGGTTGGCCTTTGACGCTGACGGCAACCTGTTTGTCGTGGACTCCTACAACCACCGGGTTCAGAAGTTCACCAAGGATGGCCAGTTCATCTCCAAGTTCGGTTCTTACGGCAGTGGGCCGGGAGAACTGAACCACCCCTGGGGCATCAGCGTCGACCAGGCCCAGAACATTTATGTGGCTGACTGGAAGAACGACCGGGTGCAGAAGTTCTCGCCTGAAGGCAACCATATCGCCAGTGTCGGCTACGGGTCGGGCACAGATCCGGGCCAACTTTCCCGTCCCGCCAACGTGGCCGTGGACAGGGACGGGGATGTCTACGTCGTGGACTGGAAGAACGACCGCGTCAACATATACGACGCTGAGGGAGACTTCGTCACCTCCTTCTCAGGAGACGCCACCGAACTGTCCAAAACGTCTAAGTCGAGAGTCGACGTCAACCCCGACTACATCAAAGCCCGGAAACGAGCCGACCTGTCCAAGGAACCCTTCTTCCGAAGTCCTGTGGCGGTGAACCTGGATGACGACGGCTTCATCTACGTGTTGGAGACCATCGCCCCTCGCATCCAGATATACCAGAAGCACGGGGACTTCGTGGACGCTCAGTTCAACTTGTAAGCGTCCACACCACCCCGAACCACCGGCAAGAAGACTTTAAGGAGCGTGAGAGAGACAAATGCTTACCAAACAAATAGCTGGCCGCGTGTATGACTACGACCGTTGCATTGGCGGTAACTGGCAGTGGGCTTGCGACTTTGCCATGGGCCCCAACAGGACGCTCTGCGTCGCCCAGCGGGGGTTTGAGTTCTTCGTGACCCACGGACTTATCAAGGCCACCCTGGACGAAAAGCCGGTTTGGGAAAACCGCGGTCCTCTTTTTGCCGACGCGCAGAGCAAGTTTCCCTCGTCCATCGAGTTGGACGCCGACGAAAACATATACGTCTCTGACGACTACGCGGACCGGATTTTCATATTCAACAAGGACGGCGAGCTGCAGACCAGTTGGGGCAACGACGACCAGGGCGCTGGCGAGCTGGCTGGCCTGCCGGGGTTTGGGGCTGGACTTTACCTGAAGAAGATTCAGGGAGGCTCCGCTGGTGACGGAGAGCTCAATGGACCCTCCGGTCTGGCCTTTGACAAAGACAGCAACCTGTTGGTGGTGGACAGCCATAACCACCGGGTGCAGAGGTTCACCAAGGACGGTCAATTCCTGTCCAAGTTCGGTTCCTACGGCTCCGGGCCCGGAGAATTGAACATGCCATGGGGGATATGCGTAGACAACGGCAACAACGCCTACGTCGCCGACTGGAAGAACGACCGGGTGCAGAAGTTCGGCCCTGACGGCGACTTCATTGCCACGATCGGTTACGGTCCAGGCACCGGACCTGGGGAGATGCAGCGGCCTTCTTCCGTGGCCGTTGACGCCGAGGGAGACATATACGTGGTGGACTGGAAGAACCACCGGCTGAACATGTACGACGCTGAGGGCGAGTACATCTCGGCATTTGTGGGTGACGCCGACAAGCTGTCCGGCACCGCCTCAGGCCGCGTTGACGCCAACCCGGACTACCAGAAAGCACGGAAGCGGGCCGACGTATCCAAGGAGGTCTATTTCCGAGGCCCGGTGGCTGTCAACGTGGACGACGACGGTTTCATCTACGTGCTGGAGACCATCGCCCCCCGCATCCAGATATACCAGAAGCACAAGGGCTGGATTGACGCCCAGTTCAACCTGTAAACGTCATTTCACAAGACCAATGGAAGAGGGCCGGTCGCGCATAACCGGCCCTCTCTCTATTTCGATTACGGCACAGTTCGGGGCGTTTGGACCTTAGCTCCCAGCGCTCTGGATGTAGTGGTAGGCGGACAGCGCGGCGGTTATTCCGTCGCCCACTGCGGAGCCGAGTTGCCTGAAGGACCCAGAACGGATGTCCCCGGCCGCGAAAACCCCTGGTGTAGACGTGGCCATAGCAATGTCCGTGACTATACATCCGGACTCGTCCAGCTCCAACTGTCCCTGGAGGAAGTCCGCGTTTGGCGTGAACCCTATGTATATGAAGGCCGCAGCGGTGGGGTAATCATATGCTTCCCCCGTCTTCAGGTCCTTTACCCGCGCCGTCTCCACAACCTCGCTGCCCTTGATCTCCTCGACCACGTGGCTCCACAGGAAGTCCATCTTGGGATTTGCGAACGACCTCTCTTGCAGGATGGGGCTGGCTCGAAGCTGGTCTCTACGGTGTATCACGGTGACCTTGTTGACTATGGATGAAAGGTAGTTGCCTTCGTCCATAGCGGCGTCGCCGCCTCCAATCACAACCACGTTCTCGCCACGGAAGAAATTGGCGTCGCACACTGCGCAGTATGACACGCCCCTGCCGGAAAATTCCTCTTCTCCGGGAATGCCCATCTTTTTGTGGGAGCCCCCTGCCGTTACGATAACGGCGCTGGCGGTGTATGCTCTGTCGGAGGTGCTGACGGTCTTGATGGGCTGACTGAGGTCCTCCAGCGACTCGACTTCTTCATAGCGTATCTCAGCCCCGTACCTGCTGGCCTGGTCGCACATTTGTTGAGAGAGCTGGGGTCCGAGAATCCCCTCAGGAAAGCCTGGGTAGTTTTCGATTGCCCCGGTGAGCAGGATCTGGCCTCCGCAGCCCAGTTTCTCCAGCATCAGCGTCTTGAGACTGGCTCTTCCTGCGTAAAGCGCAGCGCTTAGTCCGGCCGCTCCGCCGCCAACTATTACCACATCGTAGTCTGCGTTCCCCACGTCAGCCCCTCAATCCGTAGGCAGGCAGGATTTCTTCTGAGCTTCTGAAGTAGTTTACGGTCCGGGCCAGACCCTCGGCCAGCTCAACGTTGGGTCTCCATCCAAGCTCATTGGTGATACGGCTGCTGTCGAGGATGATTTTCCTGAGCTCACCTGGTCGGGCGGGGCCGTATATGGGCCTCCACTTGTATCTCAAAATGTCCTTGAGCAGATCGAAGAGGCGATTGATGGATGTGCTTTCCCCAGCACCCACGTTGTATATGCCACGCCCTCCCTCTATGGCCAGAATGTTTGCTTCCACCGCGTCATCCACGTAGAGAAAGTCTCTTTCTTGCTCGCCGTCGCCGAATATCCGTGGCTGCTTCCCTTCCATCATAGCCTTGATGAAAATGGACACCACTCCGGATCCGCCGGTGGAATTCTGGCGAGGCCCAAAGATGTTTCCAAACCGGAGGATGGCGTAGTTTAGCCGGTACATCTGGCTAAAGAGGACAACGTATTCTTCCGCCACCCTCTTGGACAAACCAAAGGGAGTGTCGGGGTTTATCGGATGGGCCTCGTCGCAGGGAAGATATTGAACGTCCCCGTAGAGGTTGTTCGCCGGCGAGGCGAAGATGAACTTTTCGACGCCATACTGCCGTGACAGTTCCAGGAGCCTGACCGATCCAAGAACGTTGACCGCAGCGTCGCCGACCGGGTCCTTCATCGAGTTCGCCACCCCGACCTGGGCAGCATGATGGCAGACGACATACGGTTTCTCCCGCTCAAACACCTCGGTCAGCGCCGGGTCGGAGACGTTGGCATGGTAAAAGACTGCGCCCTTGTTCTGGTTGCGCAGCTTGCCGGCGCTCAGGTCGTCAACCACAACGACTTTGTGGCCCTCGGAAACCAACCTATCCACAAGATGGGAGCCGATAAAACCGGCTCCGCCGGTCACCAATATGGTCCTGGCAGTCACTTGTCTACCAGCCCGTCCTCATCTCCCGTAGCCGCTTTGCCCTCTCCTGGATGGGAGGGTGCGTTGAGAACAGGCGGGAGAATCCGCCGCCGCCCAGGGCCTGGACCTGGCCATGATCGTGACGTCGCGTGTCTCCCAGTGGGTTGACTATGAAGAGGTGCGCCGCGCCCTCGGACACCTTCATGGGCCGGATTTGCGAACCCATCTCCAGCTTCTCCAATGCGGAGGCCAGTGCGTGTGGCTGTCCCGAGGTCTTGGCGCCCGTGCTGTCAGCCTGATATTCCCGGGCCCTGGATATGGCCAGACGCACGACAGTGGCTGCTAAGGGCAACACGATTGCCACCACCAGCAGCCCGATGATTCCCACCATCGGATGGCCGCCGCGGTCGCCGCCGCGGCCAAACCCGCCGAATAGCATGGCGAATTGGGCGACCATCGCGATCAAGCTTATGGCCATAGCGATGGTGGCCACCATGCTCATTATCAACGTATCCCGGTTCCCCACGTGGGCCAGTTCGTGAGCGATGACACTGCCCAGCTCGTCCTTGGTCAATATACGGCGGATTCCCGTAGTCACCGCTATTGCGGCATTCTTGGGATTCCTCCCCGTAGCGAATGCGTTTGGTGAATCGCTTTCGATTACGTACACCTTGGGTTTTGGGATGTTGGCCAGGTACGCTTGCTGGTCGACAATGGCGTGAAGGTCTGGGTCCGTTTCCGGAGTGACTTCATGGGCGTGGGCCATCTTCAGGGCCATCTTGTCGCTGAACCAGTAAGAGAAGAAGTTGATGGCCAAAGCTATGACCAGCATGACGATAATGCCTGTGAGGCCGCCCCAGAACAGGCCTGCGACCAGTAGAATGCCAGTCATAACGAGCATCAGGAAAAAGGTCTTAAACGTATTCATCCGTTGTGTTCCTTCCGACGACAATTACGTTGATGTAATTATAGCACCGTTCACTTTAATCAATGGGAGTCTCTAAAGGTAAGTAACTGTTCAGACTTGGTGAGTTAGTGGCAAGGGCGTCCCCACACCTGCCATTCTGAACGGAGCGCAGCGCAGTGAAGAATCTTGAGCTTCTACAATTCCCAGCGACCCCACGAGGCCCTTGGGTACAAGACTCCAACTGAGTTATATCATGGGACGGTTGAGGGATAGAAACTAAGGAAAGGAGGTCGTCGCCGGAGACCATCGTAGGCTACGCGAACAGATCAGGACTCCGACTTAACTTGGCCCTGAACCTGTCCAATTGATGGGGTCCATCTCAGCGAGTGGCGCCGATTGGCACAAGGGAGCGATGGATAGACCGCATCCAAATCGATGGCCCAATTGGTAGATCTCGGGCGCAGAAAAGGATCGATGTATACTGGAATGTAGCATGAGGCCGATAACCAGCTGACACGCCGAAAGGGGGCTTTATCATGAATGCGGCCCGAATGGCAGCAGCCGGAGTTCTAATTCTCGCTCTTGGCGCCGTTGCTTGGATAGGAGTTTCGTATCTGGCTGGAAGCGACCCAGCCACCGCCGCTCAGTTAGCAGCCTCCGTACAGGAGGACAAACAATCATTGTTGGACGGCATACGTGAAGGACGGCCTCTCTACTTCAAAAAATACGACTTCCGAAGGGACAGGTTAGGGCCCGGCTATTATTATCCCGATAGGGTCATACTGGAAGAATGGCTGAGAGCAGGCGAAGATGGATCAACTGAAACGGTCGTGGCAACAATGCGAAGCCTTGAAGGTGAGCTGCTGGGGTACACGCTCCTTAGCGACGGATCCTTGGTTTACACTGACGTTGGAACTGGCTGGTCGGTCGATATGATCGGGAACCTCTGGGGTAGTTTGGAGAGCACAGTGAACACATATTGGGATGGCCTGCTGACACTCCAGGGTCCAGATATTGAATTCAAGGGGAGGGGGAGCCTTCACCAAAGGGAGAGCCTGATATATGAACGGTCACGCACATCTCAGGGAGGCCCAGACGAAGGAGCCCAGCAGTCAATGGTTTCGAGGATCGAACTGGTAGAAGAGGCTCCACTACTGAACAAGTATTCTCTTTACGAGATTGACGACCAGGGAGCAAGAACTCTTGTAGAAGAGCACACTGTGGTTGAATACAGACTGCTCCCACTAGGAAGCGCTATCCCCACCGTACCCGACGACGGAACTTAGAAATAGGGGCTGCCGAAGAGGAGCATCCGGCCTAGCTCCGATACCTGAAACCGCCTTCGAACCGGTCCCTGTTGAGCCGTCGGCTGAGGTGCAGGCCCTCCAGGACGAACTCTACGGCTGAAGCTGCAAGCTCAGGGGACCTTCCGGCGCCCAAGTCCTTCACGGCGGCGGCCATGCCCGGAAGACTTTTGGCCAGGTCGGCGTATTGGGCGGAGGGTTTTCCGCTGCCCGTCTCCACTTCCAGGCCGTCGTCGAACTGCTGGACCACGTCGTCTAAGTCCTGCACGTTTAGGTAGCGGCTGAAGGCGTTGAGAGTCGCCTTCTTGGTTAGGTCGTCTATCGTCTTGCCCTCTCTGCCTTCTTCGAAGGTCTCCATCTCCACCTTGCCGGTGAAGGAGGAAACGATAAAGGGCAAGTCGCTAACCCGTGGGCAAGCTTTCTTCTCGCCCAGGACGATGGACCTTCGTACAGCGTTTGAAATCATCGTCTCGTAGTTGGCGATAGAGACCCGCACGCTAACCCCGGAGCGCTGGTTGATGTCCGGGCTTTTTCGAGCCAGAAAGGTGATCTCCGCCACAATCTCCTTCATGTAGGGCGGTACGGAGATGTCCTTCTCGTTGTGGAACCTGGAACGTTCCTGCTCCATGATGGAGATTTCGTCGTCGATGTTCGTGGGGTAATGGGTGCGGATCTGGGCGCCGTACCGGTCCTTTAGAGGTGTGATGATTCTGCCCCGGTTGGTGTAGTCCTCAGGGTTGGCGGTGGCCACTACCAGAACGTCCAAAGGAAGGCGTATGCGGTATCCTTTGATTTGTACGTCCCGTTCTTCCATCAGGTTGAAGAGGCCCACTTGAATCCGTTCAGCGAGGTCCGGCAGCTCGTTGATGGAGAAGATGCCTCGGTTGGTCCTGGGAATAAGGCCGTAGTGGATCGCCAATTCGTCGGATAGATAGCGGCCTTCGGCCACCTTGATAGGGTCGATCTCGCCTATAAGGTCGGCGATGGATATGTCGGGAGTGGCCAGTTTCTCCGAGTAGCGGGAGTCCCTGGTCGCCCACCTTATCTCGACGTCGTCTCCGCCGTCCGCCACTTTGTCCAGGCAGGCGCGGCATATCGGGTCGTAGGGATCGTCGTTAATCTCGCACCCGGCTATGACGGGAATCTCATCGTCCAGCAGGTCGACTAAGCGTCGGATGAGCCGCGATTTGGCCTGGCCCCGTTCCCCCAGCAGGACGATGTCTTGCCCGGCTAATAGAGCGTTCTCAAGCTGTGGGATGACAGTATCGTCGAACCCCACGATTCCGGTAAACAGCTCCTTGCCGCGCTTGAGGTTCTTGATCAGGTTCTTGCGAAGCTCCTCGCGGACAGGGGCGGTCTTGTAGCCGCTTTCGCGGAGTTGCCCGATGGACCTGGCTTTGACCTTGGAAGGCATTCCACTGCTCCTTACGGGTAGGGATGGACAACGTCGGGCTGGCGCCGGAGGGCATTCAGAGGATAGATTGGGCGTCGGGAGAACCCTGGGCCAAGCATGAGCACTATACTATCGGCGAAATTGCCGATGTCAACGCCTTAAGCAGCGGCCTGGCGCCTCTGTGGAGGACGTTCCATTGACCAGGTCGGCGGAGGCGGCTGGCTATGCCCTGGCCGCCTTCGCCTCTTCTATCACTCGCTGGGTAATGTTCTGGGGAACTACCTCATAGTGGTCGAACTCGACCGTGTAGGCGCCGCGCCCCTGGGTTATAGACCTCAGGTCGGTGGCGTATCGCAGGAGCTCTGCCTGAGGGACCTCGGCTTCCACCACAGTGTTGCCGTTGCCAGGAATCATACCAAGGATCCTGCCCCGTTTCCCGTTCAGGTCGCCTATTACGTCGCCCGTCACCGCGTCGGGGACCGTAACCCGGAGCAGCATTACGGGTTCCAGCAACTGGGGATTGGCGTCCATGACTCCTTTGCGCACTGCGAAAGAGCCGGCGATTTCGAAGCTGATGCCCGACGAGTCCACGTCGTGGAAGCTGCCGTCGTAAAGCACCGCCTTTACGTCCACCACCGGGAATCCGGCCACCACACCCTCCTGTAAGGTCTTGACGACTCCCTTCTCTACAGCCGGTATATACTCGCGAGGTATGGAGCCTCCCACGACTTCCTGGGCGAACTGGAAGCCCTCTCCCCGCTCGACAGGTTCCAGGCGAATCAGCACGTGGCCGTACTGACCGTGCCCGCCGGTCTGCTTCTTGTGCTTGTACTCGGCGTTGGCGACTGAAGTGATGGTTTCCCGGTAGGGCACCTTGGGGATTTGAGTTTCCAATTCGGCGCCGAACTTACGCTGGATACGGTCTACGGCGGTGTCCAGGTGGACGTCGCCCAGTCCAGAAATCAGTGTTTCCCCTGTGCCCGGGTCTCTCGTGACCCGGAGGCTGGGGTCTTCTTCAACGATGCGGCCCAACGCCTGTGACATCTTTTCAACGTCGGCCTTGGTCTTGGGCGCCACCGCCATCGTGTAATACCCAACCGGGAACTCGATGGGGTCGAAGGTGACGGCGTTCTCCTTCTGGCACAGGGAGTCTCCCGTCACCGTTGCGGTCAGCTTGGATATGGCTCCAATGTCTCCGGCGCCTATCTCCTGGACTTGTTCTTGGGTTTTGCCCCTCAGAAGGAACACCTGACCGATTCGCTCAGACTGTTCCTTGCCCTGATTCCAGACCTCCGAGTTGCTCTTGAGGGCCCCCTGGTACACTCGGAAGACGGACAGCTTACCCACGAAGGGGTCGGCGGTGGTTTTGAACACCAACGCCTCCAAGGGCGCCGAACCGTCCGTCTTGAGTTCCACGGGGTCACCAGACTTGGAAACGGCGTGGGGGGAGGCGGCTTCTGCGGGGGACGGCAAGTATTCGACCAAGCCGTCCATCAACTGGTCTACGCCAATGTCGCGGGTGGAGGATGCGGCCAGGATGGGGACCAGGTTGCCTTCCATGATGGCCGTCTTGGCGCCTTGCACCAGCTCTTCCTCGCTGATTTCTTCGCCTTCCAGATATCTAGTGGCCAGGTCGTCGTCGGACTCCGCCACGGCCTCTATCAGCCTTTCCCTCGCGTCCTCTATCTCCCCGGACATGTCGGCGGGCGCGTCCGCCTGCGGCTTGAGAAGATTGATAACCGATGAGAAGCTCTGCTCGGCGCCCACCGGGATATGGAAGGGAACGCATTTGCGCCCGAAAACGGACTGTATATGGTCCACGGTGCGTTGGAAGTCGGCGTTCTCCCTGTCCATCTTGTTGACGAGGAACAGGCGGGGGATTCCGGACGCTTCACAGCGGTTCCAAGCCCGCTCTGTGCCCACCTCGACTCCGGCGTTGGCGGCCACGAGGATGACGGCGCTCTCCACCACCCTGAGCGCCGATGCAACCTCTCCCTGGAAATCGTCGTACCCGGGAGTGTCGAGGATGTTCAGCTTGTAGTCCTTCCAAGTGCACGGAATCAGGCTGGCCTGAACGCTGGAGACCCGCCGATTTTCTTCCGGCTCGTAGTCGGAAACTGTATTGCCGTCCTCGACCTTCCCTATCCGGGTGGTCACCTTGGCGTCGAATAGGATGGCTTCTGAAAGGGATGTCTTACCAGAGCCGGCGTGGCCCACCAGAGCTACGTTGCGGATGTTTGCGGCTTCAACCATGGAAGTTCCTCTCTATGGCGTCCACAAGGGTCCCGTCGATAGGATACTGGAGTCTGGGAAGCGACGGAAGGACTTGATTGGGATGCCCTATTTTAGCCAAAACCAACCCGTTAGCGCAATCTGAGCCCGCGCCCATGCTGTCAAAGCAACAACCTTGCGTGTGCTATGCTTGTGCGGCGATCTGGACACTCGCACGTGACTTCCGCCGATACAATCTTATTCGATGGCCCGCGTAAGAAGAGTCCTCGTCATTGTAGTCCTGGCGTTGCTGCTGGCGTCTACCGCTAGCGGAGAGCCTCAATTTCCCCCCGTTGAACTCGCCGCTTCCCCTTACCGGTTCGATATAGTCATGTGGGAGATAGCCAACCTGCCGGACAAGTGGGTGCACAAGGCGTTGGACCTGCTTCCCGGGACTTCTTCCAAGAGCCGCGAGCAGAAGCGTGAGGAGCTTCTGAAGTATTTCAGCCTTGGAGAGGAGATTCGGACTCTCGAAGGGGAGCTGACACGTCTCCAAACCGACCGGGCGCCCGCTCGACCAGGTACGCGGCTGGCCGCTGTCTCAGCCGAACTGGACATTCTCAGAGAGGAGAGGGGCAAGCTAAAGGCGGAGGCTGAGGAGTTTTTGGAGGCTGAGCTCGCTTCGATCCTGAAAGAGTCGGGACTGGCATCCTGGTTCGGCGGGTTGGTCCCCCCTGTGGACATTTCGCTGTCCACTCCGCCGACGCTGCTGGTGGTCTCGCCGAGGGATACAATAAGCCGCATCCACTCCATCCTGCTCAAGCCAGACATGACCCCGGAGGAGATGGAACGGCTGGAATCCAAGATATTATCTGAGCAGGACCTGTCGGCCCTGGTTACGGGCTTGGGCGGAGTCGGCTCATTTCCGGCCTTCGTACGAAACTCTTCCCTGCGGTCGGCGTCGGAGTTGGCCGCCCACGAGTGGCTCCACAATTACTGGTTCTTCCGTCCGCTGGGATGGGCGCCCTGGTCCTGGACCTCGGAACTGAACAGCCTCAACGAGACGGCGGCAACCATAGCTGGCAGGGAGTTGGGGCACATGTTGTATGAATCCATCACAGGGGAAGAACTGCCCGACCCCGATCACCTCCTGCCCTCGGAACCGGCCCATCCCCCGCCTCCCCCCGACCCGGACAAGTTCGACTTCAACCGGGAAATGAGGACAACGCGGCTCCAGGTTGACGAGTTGCTGGAACAGGGACGGGTAGAGGAAGCGGAGGACTACATGGAGGAGCGGCGCCTGATGTTCATGGACAACGGCTACTTCATACGCAAGCTGAATCAGGCCTATTTCGCCTTCCACGGCACATACGCCACTGGACCGGCGTCGGTTAGCCCTATTGGAGACCAGGTGACAGAACTGCGACGCCGCTCCGAGTCCCTGGGGGACTTCATCAGGACCATGTCGGGGTTCGGCAGCTATCAGGAATTCTTGGACTTCCTGGAACGGCTAGCCCCTCCCATCGAGTGAGGTCAGGCTGCCGGGGAACACGGCCCGGTCGCCCTGACCCATCCGGCAACAGTTGTGTGAAGCCCGGCGAGCGGCTTGTTGACAACTTGACATTGACCAGACCAAAGGCAATTATGTACATTGCCTACGGATAATCGTTTTGGAATGATGCGATGTCGGACCAATTGCCTAACCGAATTGCCCGTAACGGCACGCAGTCGAACCGACGGTCTCGACGGATGATTGCATTCGGTTGGTACGGCGGGAAGTTCAGTCACCTGGACTTTCTTCTTCCCAATCTCCCCAACGACGCCCGCCACTTCTGCGACGTGTTCGGGGGTTCGGCCGCCGTTCTGATTAACCGTGAGCCTGCGCCGGTTGAGACTTACAACGACCTGGACTCAGAGCTGGTCAACTTCTTCTCCACCTTGAGGCATCCTGACATGGGAGAGCAATTACTGAGAGAAATCGAACTGACTCCCTTCTCACGGGAAGAGTTGGCGCTGGCCTGTACGCGGGAGACCGGCCTGGGACCGATAGAGCGGGCCCGCCGGTTCTACGTCAGGGCGCGGCAGACCCGAACCGGCCTAGCGCAGACTTCCTCGGCGGGAAGGTGGGCCCATTGCATATCAACGTCCCGTTCGGGTATGGCTGGAGCGGTGTCTCGCTGGCTGGGCTCCATAGATGGTCTGTCCCCCATAGTAAACAGGCTGCTCCGAGTTCAAATCGACAATGCCCCCGCAGTGGAAGTCATCCAACGGTACGACACATCGGACACTCTCTTTTATCTCGACCCGCCCTACGTACATGAATCCCGTGGCGACAAACACGCCTACTACGGGGAGATGTCCGATGTCGAGCATATAGAGCTGTCCAGATTGCTCCACGGAATCAAAGGCCGAGCCGCCATATCGGGTTACAGAAGCGATTTATATGATTCGATCTATGCCGACTGGCATCGTGTGGACGCTCCTGAAAAGAACTGTCATTCGGTGCGTCAGCCCCGTCAGGAATCGCTCTGGATTAATTACGAACCCATATGCCAACAGATGGTGTAGAAGGCGAACCCACCGCGGCCCATTCCCCAGGACTGGAGCTTCTACGGTCCATGTGGCAGGAAGCGCTGGCAGACCCGAACCCGACTATCGACCCGTCAATAGACGAACTGATCCGATGTAGTGTGGTTAGTGTTCGATACGCACTGCTTACCCAGTTGTTGGGGAAAGTGATCGACGAATCGAGGGATGCGCTAAGCATTCAACGTGGGGAGTCTACGACGGCCGATGAATCGGGAAGATGGGACGCTAGGAGTTTTTGCAGGTCAAAGGTCGTGCCCTGGGTAAGCGAATCTGGGCAAGTGTTGGGTACAAGCCCAGATCCCTATGTCAACAATCCGTTGCGAAGGCCAAGGCTTGACAGTGGGCACGAACCAGTGCGTAATCGAGGTATTTGGGAAAGCTTGGTCGAACAGCTTAGCGAGGTTCAGACACGGGGTGATGCAGAGTTTGCCGAATCGAAGCTTCGTTCCTGTCTAGCATCGTTGGCTGCAATGTACCGGGAACTAAACATCGAGTTCGATGTGCCGCAGCGAATTTCCTTGGAAGCAACTTCTAAACTAGTGGCCGATTTCCTGGGAGAGACCAGCGGAGGCGAACGACCTCAGATTGTAACGGCGGCTCTGATGCGGACTATCGGAGACAGATTCGGAATATTCGACTCTGTTATAAGGCAAGCCATCAATGAAGCAGACGCGGCTAGGTCACGACCTGGCGATGTTGTCTGCTCTTATCAGAACGTACAGGTTCTTGCAGTCGAAGTGAAAGACCGGACTGTAGAGTTGCATGATGTGGATGCAATTATAGGAAAGGCGCGGAGAAACAGCGTCACCGAGATATTGTTCGCTACGGTGGCGGCTCAGGAGGACGAGCCTTCGATAACTGACCGAGCGGACCGGGAATTCGCTTTGGGGACTAACCTATACCGGTTGAGTATCGATGCCTTGCTCAGGGTTGCATTGTCCATTGCTGGAGAATCGAGCCGTACCCAATTCTTGACTCTGGTAGGCGAGGAACTGAACGACCGGGTGACGCAACCCAGCCACAAACAAGCTTGGAGGGTCTTTCTCCAGAATCTGTAACCCAGGTTCGTAGCGGGCGAGGGCCCTAGAGCCTTACCAGAGGGGGTGGGGCGGCTCCCAGTCCGGGTGCTCCAGCGGGTCTGCGTAGACGAGGTAGCCGCTGTACACGGTTACGCTCAAAGGACGTGGAGACTCTCCGTCAGCCACCGGGACGCAAGACATCTCACCCTTGAAATAACGGTCGTCGGGCACATCCAGTTTTTCGTTCTTCAGATGGTAGGGGCAGTAGATCTGATATTCCATCTCTCCTCCAACCTCTACGCTTGGAATTCGTCCTCGGCGGCATCCTTGACCCGGACTCGTTGAGGACGCCTGCCGCCCTCTTCATCGGGCTCCATGACTTCAATGGCCTTGTCCAGGAAGCTCCTCAACGCCAGGAGCAGCTCCCTGTTGGCCGCCTTGAAATGCTTGGAGGCGGGTTCGGGTATCAAGCTGACTGCTTCGGGCCTCAACGTCACCGTAAGGCCGTCGTCCGGTGTATAGTTTACCTCAATCGGCCTGTTTGCCACTGGGAACCTCCTGATTTGACTTCTCTATGACGCCCCTGAGCCAAAGACTATAATCAGATTGTCGCCGTCCATGCGGGCCTCGTCAACACCGAGCCCGGCGAGCGCCCTAGGCAGAAAGATGTTTCTCCGGTATTGCCCCACCTGTATGGTCAACTCGTCGTTGTTCTCAATCACGTCCAGGTCTTCTTTCGAGGTGAAGGGCAGCTTGATGTTCAAGATGCGTTTCCCGTTGGTGGTGACGATTTGCTGGCTCAATCCCTCGCAGTAGACCCTGGACGGGTCGTCCTCCCCGTAGATGTGAGAGGCCAAGTTCCTCAGAGAGTCCAAGCCGACCACTTCCTGATCCATATACGGGGCCTTCAGCACAGGCACCGGGTCGAAGGACTCGTGGATCATGTCCAGGTATTTCTCCTGGGACTCTCTCCAGTTGGCAATGAAAGCGCTGTCGGAATTCTCGGGCAGCACTTTGTTGCACACCACCATGTCCGTCTGGTAGCCGTAGAGGTTCAGGTAGGTGAAAGTCCGCTGGGCTTCCTTCACGACCATCTTCTCGGGGTTTACTACGAGCCGGACTGACGAGCAAGACCCGTCCATCAACAACTCTCGCATCTCTTCCAGTTGGGTGTAGAGGGACTGCACGGTGTCGAACACGTCCACTCCTGGCACGGGAATCTTCATAACTCCCCTTGCCAGGGGCCGCAGCGCCGCCATGACCCGTCTTTCCAGGGGGAACAGCCTGTTCATGTACCAACGGGCCATGTCCGGGAAGCTGAGAAGGCGGAGGGTCTCACCGGTGGGGGCGCAGTCCACCACCATCACGTCATATGTCCGTTGCTTCTGATACTGGTTGATGTATAGGAGGGCAACCAACTCTTCCATGCCCGGCAGGACGGCCAACTCTTCCGCTATGACTTCCTCGGCTCCCTGCCACCGCATGAGGGCGGAAAGCCAGTCCTGGACCGCCTTCCAGTGGGTGTCCAGCTCCCTGAGGACGTCAACTTCCTGGCCCCAGAGATTTTCGGCCACCTTCACGGGGCTGTTGCCCAGCTGGATGTCGAGGGAATCGGAAAGGCTGTGGGCTGTGTCGGTGCTCATGACCACGGTCTTATAGCCCAGTTCGGCAGCCCGCAAAGCGGTGGCGGCGGACACGCTTGTCTTGCCGACCCCTCCCTTGCCTGTATAGAGTATGGTTCGCACTAATGAACTCCCTTCGGGATGCGCCAATTATAGCATAGGGTGGTTTCCGGCAGACTCCGGCTTCCCCGACGGTTCTTTGATGGAACCGTGCGCCCTATGCTATCATCCGGTTACGCTGCACACTGGTGGAAATCAGGCCATAGAATCTTGCCGATGCCCTCGAACCGCAGGAACCGAATCGACATTGCCATTCAGGGCCCGTTCAAAGAGAGCGTGCCCAGAAGCTGGCTGCGGGGAGTGGCCGCAGGAGCCGTTAAGAAGCTGGGCCTAGGCGGGCCGTGCCAGTTGAGTCTCGTGATAACCGATGACGACACCGTCCGGCGCCTCAACCGGGACTATAGGGGCCTAGACGAGACCACTGACGTGCTCTCCTTTTCCACCACCCACGAGGGCCACTGGCAAGGCGACGGGCCGCCCTCAGAGTCGACAAGCGGCCAGGAAGACGACATATTCGTCTATCCCGAGGATGAACCCAAGCCCATTGGAGAAGTGATCATCTCCTACCCCCAGGCGGTGCGCCAGGCCAAAGACGGGGACAGCCGCCGGGAATTGGCGTTGCTGGTAGTTCACGGAATCCTGCATCTGGTCGGCTATGACCACGACGGACCAGATGAAGAAGCTGTGATGTGGACCAAGCAGGAAGAGGTCCTGTCAGGACTGGGTCCATGACGTCCGACGGCGCATTCCAAGTCTACTACCGCAAGTGGAGGCCCCAACGGTTTAGCGACCTGGTGGGTCAGGAACATGTGTCATCCACCCTCATGCAGGCGGTGAGCCAGGGACGCGTGGCCCATTCATACCTCTTCTGCGGCCCGCGCGGGACGGGGAAGACCAGCACGGCGAGGGTGCTGGCCAAGGCTGTAAACTGCTTTTCTCCCGTCGATTCCGACCCATGCAACAGCTGCTCCAGGTGCCAGGCGGTGAACGAGTCACGCTACATGGACCTCATCGAGTTGGACGCGGCCAGCAACCGGGGAATCGACGAAATACGGAACATCCGGGACAAGGTGGGCCTGTCGCCGGCGGAGGGCGGGCGTAAGGTCTACATTATCGACGAAGCCCACATGCTGACAGAACACGCCTCGAACGCCTTTCTGAAGACGTTGGAAGAGCCTCCCGCCCACGCTATTTTCGTGCTCTGCACCACCGAACCCCACAAGATACCTGCTACCATCATTTCCCGGTGCCAGCGGTTCGATTTCCGACGGCTCAGCTCCCAGGCGGTGGTTCAACGACTAAGCGAGATTTGCGCCGACGAGGGCGTCGCCTCGGGCACCGAGACCCTGGCCGCCTTAGCACGCGTGTCTGGCGGCAGCCTGCGGGACGCGGAGAACCTGTTGGAGCAGCTTGTGGTGTCCTACGGCAAGGAGATCGGCGCCGACCAGGTGGCCGAGCTTCTGGGGCTGGGCCACGAAGAGTTGGCCCTGGAACTGACCCGTCATCTGCTGAACTCGGACGCGTCGGGCGCGCTGGGGACCATCAGCCGGGCTTCCTGGGAAGGTGTTGACCTGCGTCACCTGCACCGGCAGACGGTGGAGCTTCTCAGGGCCGCCCTCATGCTGCGGCACGGAGCCCGCGAATCGGTAAGTATGGAGCAGTCCACGCTGCGGGAACTGGAGGAGCTTGCCAGAAAGCCCGCCGTGGACAAGCTGGTCAGAACCCTTAAGCTCATGGGTGAAGTGAACATGAAGTACGACGCCTCCCCCACCCTTCCGCTGGAACTGGCGGCGGTGGAGGCCTGCCTGGACGCTCCGCCCTCAAGAGTGTCCGTCAGAGAAGAGGCGGCGGCCTCAGCTCCTCAACGGCCACGGCCGGAAGCGCCCCAGAGGCGTCCCGAACGTGTTTCTGGTGTCCCGGCCACCGTCGGTAGACCCGATGCTTCGCCAACCGCAGAAAGGACTCCGGCGCCGGCCCGCCAACCCGCGGAAAGGGCGATTCGAGAAGAGCCGGTCAGACCCAGCAACACCGTAGCAGCCGACGGCGCTGCGCCTCCGTCTGGATTTCCAGAGCAATGGGCAGACTTCGTAAAGACCCTGAGCCGTTCCAAGGGGAAGCGTTACAACATCGGAGCCCTGCTCAGGGATTGTCGAGACCAGCAGATGGATGGGGACACCTTGGTGCTGACATTTTCCCATAAGTCCCACCTGGAGCGTATGCAGGAAGAGTTGGACGATCCCATGGGGATGCGCACGGTGAACGAAGCCCTGGCTAAGTCTATGGGAACGACCTATCAGCTGAAGCTTGCCCTGCACGGCGACAACGGCGGCGGGAGGGTCTCGCCGACAAATCGGAGTCCCCTGATAAGGGCGGCCCTCAGCATGGGAGCTCGCATAGTGGAGGAAAACGAGCAATGACCAACAGACAAATGCGCCGTATGGCCCAACGACAGCAGTCCAAGGCTCGGGGCAAAGGCCAGGGAGGCGCTCCCCAGCCCATGGAAATGCTCCAGAAAATGCAGGAAGAGTTGGAGTCGGTCACTGTGGAGGGCAGCGCCGGAGGCGGAGTCGTTAAGGTCACCATGACCGGCAAGCAGACTCTGGACTCGGTGAGCATAGAGCCTGAGGCGCTGGAAGACCTGGAAATGCTCCAGGACCTCATAGTCGCAGCGGTTAACGACGCCATTGGCAGGTCCCAGGAGATGGCTTCCGCCAAGTTGAGCGACCTTACTGGAGGACTGAACATTCCGGGGTTGGAATAGGGCGCTCATGGCTGTATCGTCCGTTTCTGACACTTCACCGAATCTTGACATCGGCGTATGGCGTCCCACAGGCGCCGCGCAATCCCCGCCATGAGTTCCGACTATCTGCCCTCCGCCGCCCCGCCCCTGGCCCAGCTTGTGACGGAGCTCAACAAGCTGCCGGGCGTCGGCCCCAAGAGCGCCCAGAGATTGGCCTACTTCATCATCCGACTGCCTGAAGAGGAAGCCCGCGCCTTGGCCGAGGCCATAGTGGGAGTCAAGGAGAGAATCACCTTCTGCTCAGAGTGCCAGAACCTCACCGAGGCGGTGCCGTGTTCCCTGTGCAGCGACCCCAGACGTGACCGGTCCCAGATATGCGTCGTCGAAGAGCCCCTGGACGTGCTGACCTTGGAGCGCACAGGCCTGTTCAAGGGGCTGTATCACGTCCTCCACGGCGTTATTTCCCCCATGAACGACGTAGGGCCTGAGGAGTTGCGCCTGAAGGAGCTTTCGACCAGAATAGAAAACAGCGAAGTGCAAGAAATTATCATAGCCACAAACCCCACCCTGGAGGGGGATGCGACAGCAATGTACATACGCCGTCATATAGCGCCCGACGGCGCCAAGGTGACCCATCTGGCCAGAGGATTGCCCGTGGGAGGAGACCTGGAGTACGCCGACGAGCTTACTCTGAGCCGCGCCTTCCAGGGCAGAAGGGAAATATAAGCTTTGGCCCGGCCCAGGACCTACCGATGCGAGGGAATCGTCCTCAAGTCGACCCAGGTGGGTGAGGGAGCCCTCATCGCAACCGTCTACTCCCGCGAGCACGGTAAGCTGCGGGCGAGGGTGCGCGGGGCCAGGAAACCCGGCGGCAAGATGGTGGGTCACATGGAGCCTCTGTGCCGTGTCGACTTTGCGATGGCCGTCGGTAAGGGAGGTCTCTACGACACCGTAACCCAGGCCCAAACCCTGGATGTGTTTCCCGGCCTCAAGTCAGACCTGGACGGAATGGCCAAGGGAATCTATATGGCTGAACTGGTGGACGGGTACGGTGTGGAGGGACAGCCCAACCAGCAGCTCTACTCCCACTTCCTGGACGGACTGCGGGCTCTGGACGCAGACCCCTCCAGCCAAGTCCCCCTTCGCTATTTCGAGCTTCATATGCTAAAGTCTTCCGGGTTTATGCCGGAAATGCGCCTTTGCGTAAAATGCCGGGAGGAGTTGGTCCCCGGGCAACACCGCTACAGCCCTGACGCGGGCGGTGTGCTGTGCCGGGAATGTCGTCCGCCTGACGTACGCATAATGGAGCTGTCTGTGCGGGCGCTCAAAGTTCTGAGGTTCATGGAGACTGCGTCCCTGGATGCGGCCCTAGCCCTCAACGTGGATGGGGGGTTGGACCGGGAATTAAGTGAGCGTCTGGCGGCCTCGCTAAAATACTGGTTGGACGACGACATACGCTCTAAGCGTTTTCTAGAACATCTGGAACGCACCGAAACACAGAGAGTCCCCGCATAGAGGCATACAGGGAGCCGTACATTGCCGCCGCGAACCATAAGAGTAAAAGTTGGGGAACGATGGTTCAACGTCCAAGTGGACAACCTGTCGTCCTCACCCATTACCGCTCTGGTGGATGGAACGCCCTACCAGGTGGAAATCGAAGGCCGGACGCCGACGGCGGTCGTTCCGGCTCCCGCGCCCTTGCCTACCCAGCCGGCTCAATCAGCGCCGCCGCCGGCCTCGCCGCCTTCTCTGGGCGCAGGTTCGGACAAGACAATCCGGTCTCCCATGCCTGGGAAAGTCCTGGCCATTACGGTGCGCCCCGGGGAATCCGTTTCACCTGACCAGGAGGTCTGTGTTGTAGAGGCCATGAAGATGGAGCAGAGCATTACGGCTGGCGTGTCGGGAGTCATCAAGACGATACACGTTCAACCCATGCAACAGGTCTCGGTGGACCAGCCGTTGCTCGAGCTTGAATAACCCACCTCTGTTCTCCGTCCATACTTCGTCCGATTTTTCGATGAGCTTCCTCTACCGCCTTTCGATCCGCCTGTCTCCGAGGCGCTGGCCAAAGCCTGTGAAGCTCCGTCTTAACAATCCGGCTGTATAATGAACTGAGAGGCTATGGCTTCCGAACAACCCAAACGCAGGTTCTCCCCCGAACCCTTGGCGCGGTGGTGTGCAACCCATCGCGCGGCCACGATCTTGGCATGGATAGTTGTCGTGGCGGTCGGATTATACTTAACCGCAATCCTCTTGGCCGACGGCACAACCACCGAATTCAACTTCACAGCCAATCCGGACTCCAAGAAGGGACTGAATCTTCTAGAAGAGAGGCTTCGAGGCCCCCGTGGGTCTAACGAGGTCGTTGTCATCCAGTCTGTCCAGGGACTCACCGTGGACAGCGTTGAATTCCAGAGGTTCACTGAGGACTTGCACAGCCGTCTGGACGGCACCAGGTTCCAAAGCGACGATTCACGACCTGCAATAGAACCCGGAACTTTCCAGAACTACTACCAGAACCCTCAGGCGCGGGGCTTCCTGGTCAACGGGGACCGGACCGTCACCATAATGCCCTTTGTCATGGCGGGCGATTTTGACGACGCCAGCGGCAACATTACCCCCATGCTGGAGACCGTTGAAGAGGCGCACGCCGACGAACGCTTCGACGTGTACATAGTCGGCCAGGCGTCGGCCAGCGCGGACTTTCGAAAGCTGGCCAACGAGGGGCTGAAACAGGGGGAGATATTCGGCGCGCCCATAGCCGTAGTGATATTGCTGGCGGCCTTGGGAACCCTGGTTGCAGCCCTGCTGCCGATAGTCCTGGCCGCCGTGTCCATTGTTGTGGCCTTAGGAGCGTCGGCTCTTATCGGCCAGGTCTTCGAGCTGTCCTTCCTGATACAGAACATGGTCACCATGATTGGGCTGGCCGTAGGCATAGACTATTCGCTGTTTATACTGACCAGGTACCGGGAAGAACGGCGCAAGGGCCTCGAAAAGGTAGACGCCATCGGAAGGGCCAGCGCAACGGCGACCCGCGCCGTGGTCTTCAGCGGATTTACGGTGGTGGTGGCTCTGGCCGGGATGCTGCTGGTGCCCTCCAACGTATTCGTTGCCATAGGCATGGGCATGATATTTGTCGTGGTGGCGTCAGTGCTGGCCACAATGACCTTACTACCTGCCATCCTGGGAACCTTGGGAGACAAGGTGGACCGCCTGGCCATTCCCTGGGTCGGGAAGCTTCAGACCCGGTTCGACGAGACCCGGGAGGGAGGCTTCTGGGACACAATTTCCAAAGGTGTCATGGCCAAGCCGTTGTTGAGTCTGGTGTTGGCCGGAGGACTGCTGATTGCGGCTGCCTTCTCCTTCTTCGACATCAACACTGGAACGGCGGGAATCGGCGGCCTCCCCGATGTCATGCAGGCAAAGAAGGGGTTCCTGGTGCTGGACTCCGAGTTCACGTCCGGTGAAGCCACCCCCACCGAAATCGTGATAGACGGCGACATAGGTTCACCTGAGATACAGGCTGGTGTAACCTCCCTAGCGGGCCTGTTGGAACAGGACTCCACTGTCATTCGCCAGGGACAGTTGGAGGTGAACTCCGAGGGCAACCTCGCTGTGTTGGACGTATATCTAAAAGGCGATTCATCCAGCGACAAGGCTCTGGAGGCCGTGGTGCGAATACGTGAGGATCACATTCCCGCGGCTTTCGGTGACAACACAGACAAGGTGTATGTCACCGGCGCTACGGCATTGAACGTGGACTTCTACGACCTGGCCGACAACGCCTCTAAAGTAGTATTCCCCTTCGTTCTGGGCATAAGCTTCGTGCTGCTCACCGTGGTCTTCAGGTCTATCGTCATCGCCGTCAAGGCCATCATCCTCAACATGATTTCGGTGGGAGCGACCTACGGCCTGCTGGTCCTCGTCTTCCAGAAGGGCGTCTTGAACGAACCCTTCGGGTTCTATCAGAGCGACACTATAGAACCCTGGATACCCATATTCCTCTTTGCAGTGCTCTTCGGGCTGTCCATGGACTACCACGTGTTCCTACTGAGCCGCATCCGAGAACGGTACGACGAGACCCAGGACAACGAGGGTTCGGTGGCCTTTGGGATTAGGTCCACAGGACGTTTGATAACCGCCGCCGCTCTGATAATGGTGGCCGTTTTCTGGGGGTTCGCAGCCGGCGACGTAGTCGGACTCCAGCAGATGGGTTTCGGACTCGGCGTGGCAGTGCTGCTGGACGCCTCTATCGTGCGCATGGTGCTGGCCCCGGCGGGAATGAAACTGCTGGGCCGATGGAACTGGTACCTGCCTTCATGGCTCAACTGGCTGCCTGACCTGCGTGTGGAACGGAGCGAGCAGCCCGCCTCAGCCGCCGCGGACTGACGGCTGAATGCCCTCACCCCAACCCTCTCCCAGAGGGAGAGGGGGTTACGGGAAGGTCTCTTGTGGGGGAAGAGGAGCCACAGCCTATTTCGGTGCTAACGACGCGCTGGGCCGTTTTCGTGGTAAGCTCGTTCCAACATGTAACTCGGAGGGCCCATGAAATTCGGCATCTACAGTTCCATAGCCAATCCGCCCCGGGGAGAGAACCTTGACCGGTGCGTAGACGAGGTCATCGCCGAGGCTCAGCTTGCCGAGGAGATGGGATTCGACTCATGCTTCTTCGGAGAGCATCATCAGGACCGGGACGGCTTCCTCCCCTCGCCTTTGATAGTCGCCACTGCCGTGGCCGCCTCCACAACACGGCTGAAGGTAGGCACGTCGGTTATCCTGCTGCCTCTGCACCACCCGGTCAGGCTGGCGGAAGACGTGGTGACTCTGGACATCGTGTCCAAGGGCCGGATAGCGTTGGGCGTGGGCCTGGGTTACCAGGAAGCCGACTTTAAGGCATTTGGCATCCCCATGAACGAGAGGGTGGGGCGGTTCGAGGAAAGCGTGGAAATAATCAGGAAGTGCTGGACGGGCGAACCCTTTTCCCACCACGGCAAGCATTTCCACCTGGACGACGTCCAGGTCCTTCCCAAGCCCTACACACAGCCCGCACCGCCTCTATGGATTGGAGCCAGCAGCAAAGCCGCCGTGGTGCGTGCAGGAAGGCTGGCGGACACCTACGTCGCGAGTTCCAGCGCCGATATGGAGCTTACGTGCGAGCAGTTGGACGCCTACAAGGAAGCTGCAGTCGCAGCCGGGCGGGTGCCCGACTTCGTTCTGATGCGCGACGCATGGGTGGCTTCGACCAGGGAAGAGGCCGAGGCCGTTTACGGGCCGGAAGTGATGGAGGCCTACAAATACTACTGGCACGCCCGGAACCCAAACTTCGTCAAGTTCGAGTCAGAGGCTGACTTCAACCTGACCAACGTGGCCAAGGACCGCATCGTCATCGGTGAGCCGGAAGAGTGCATACAGGACTTCCTGCGATGGAAGGAAGTCACGGGCGCCGACAACTTCATACTGCGCCTGCGACATGCCCACTCGGGCGGTCCGCCCCACGAAAAGATAATGGGAGCAATTAGGCTGTTCGGGGATCAGGTCTTGCCGTACTGCGAGTAGGCTGCGGCACTGAGAGTGTCCCTTCCCCCTCTTGGGGGAAGGTTAGGATGAGGGCGGCCCTTCGACTCCGCCCAAGGCGAACGGTGTGGGCCCGGGGCGGGCGACCAGCCGGTCGCCCCTACGTCTTTGCGTCCTGGCGTCATTGCGCCACTGCGTTTCCCCGTACCCCCAACCATATTCCTCTGGACGAATTGGTAGTGGGGGCCTATCCCCCCAGTTTGTCCCCCACCTTTAGGCCCACCGATTCCATCCACTCCGGGGCCATGACCTTGCGGCCTCCTTCGGGCTGAACCCGGCCAACTAACAACGAGCCTCCAGGGGCGGCAACGGCGAAGCCGTCTCCGGTTGCCTCAACCACTTCGCCAGGTTCTCCTGCGGCTGCACCTTCCCGCTTTCGGGCGCGGAAAAGCTGCAATTCCTGGCCCTGGAAGCTGGTAACCGCGCCAGGTTGGGGATCTCCGCCCCTGACCAAGTTAAAGATCTCGTCCAAGGGGCTGCTCCAGTCGATGGTCACGTCCTCTTTGCGGCACCATCCCTCGTAGGTGGCCTGGGACTCGTCCTGGACCAGACTCGGGGCGTTTCCTCCCGCCACCAGGTCCACTGACTCGACCATTGCTTCCACACCCAGGGGAAAGAGCTTGTCGAAGTAGAGGGAACCCACCGTGTCGCCGGGACCGATGTCAACTTCTTTCTGGAGCAGCACCGGCCCTGTGTCCAGTCCCTTGTCCGGCCAGAATATGGTCAGTCCTGTCTGGGTCTCTCCTTGAATGATGGGCCAGTTTATAGCGCTGGGGCCCCGGTGTTTGGGTAGAAGGGATGGGTGGTATTGGATTGTGCCTTTGGCGGGGTTGAAGAGAATCTCGTCGGGGACGATGTCGGTCACGAAAGCCATAACGCACAGGTCGACGTTAAGGGCTGTGAAGGCGTCTATGGCCTCCTGGTTCCTCATGCGGCGGAACTGAAAAACTGGGATTCCGTGGTTGTCAGCAGCTTGCTTTAGAGGGTCGGCGGGGCGGCCTTCCCTATCCGGCGGACAGAAGGCCCCCACAAGAGTCTCTCCTCGCTCCGCAAGGGCGTTGAGGACGCTCTCTCCGAAAGGCTGCTGACCGATGATTGCTATGCGAAGTCCGGTGGACATTACGCGCCCCCTAATGGTGGGATTCGTCCAGGCCTATGCGTGTCTGGCCTTTTGCATATTGGTCCACCACCACGTTGACTACGGCGGGCTTCCCGGAAGCGGCCGCCCTTTCCAGCGCGGGCCTGATGTTTTCGGGCCGGTCCACCATCTCGCCGTAGCCGCCCGCCGCTTCCATGATTTTGTCGTACCGGCACTCGAACCCCAGGTGCTTCTGGGGATTGAACACCTCGTCGGCGCCGGTCATGCTGCCGTTGTTGCAGATGACCACCAGCACAGGGAGGTTGTTGCGCACCATGGTGTCCACTTCCATGCCGTTCCAGCCAAAGGAGCCGTCGCCGCAGAGCACTATTACTTGCTTGTCGGGCTTCGCAGCCTTGGCCGCAACACCGTAGGGCAAGCCCACGCCCATGGTGCCGTGGGTCCCTGCGTTGATGCGGTGTCCAGGGACGTATGTTGGGATGGTGTGGCGGGCGAAGGTCAGCGTCTCGTGGCCGTCCACGCAGACGATGGCGTCACGGTCCATGAAGTCCCGCACCTCCCGGCAAAGCCTCAGGGGGTGTATGGGCGAGTCGTCGGAATCCATCACGGCGGATGTCTGCTCCATACGCACGGCGTCCCGTTGGGCCAGTGCACTTGTCCAGGGAGTATCCTCTTCGGGGTTGAACCTTCCCTGAGCCTCGTCGGTGAGCTGCTTGAAAACGGCCTTTGCGTCGCCCAGGATGCTCAGCTGAGCGGGAGCGTTGTGGCCGACTTCCGTGGGGTCTAGGTTTACGATGATGAACTTGGCATTGGGGTTCCACCGTGGCGGGAGCAGATTGGAGAGTATTACGTTGGCCCTGGAGCCGACCACCAAGACGGTGTCCGCCTCCCTAAAGGCCATCGACCTGGCGCCGCCGTAGAACCGCTTGTGGTCCTCGGGAATGGCGCCCCTGCCTTGCGGGGTAGTGAAGAAGGGGATGCCGGTGGTGTCCACAAATTGCTGCATCTCGGAGGCTGCCTGAGACCAGAAAACCCCGCTTCCCGTAACCAGCAGAGGCTTCTCTGCTTTGGCCAGAAGGTCTATAGCCTCCTTCACAAGAGCCGGGTCTCCATAGGGCCTAGCCTCGGTGCGGTAGTGGGAGGGTTGATGGGACGGGTGCTCCCAGTCTATGTCCTCCACCTTGGCGTTCACTATGTCATTGGGGAAGTCCAGGTATACGGCCCCGTGGGGAGGAGCCAAAGCATGGCGGAAAGCCGTGCTGACCAGTTGTGGAATCTTCTCGGTGTGGGTGACCTGATGGGCCCACTTGGTGACGGGCCGCATGATGGCCACCTGGTCCATCTCCTGGAAGACCTCAACGTGCCGGTCTCTCAGGTTGGCCGACGCGCCGCAGTTCACCACCGGGCAGGCGTCTGCCATGGCGTTGGCCACCGCCGGCACCACGTTGGCCGTCCCGGGGCCGTGGGACGATAGGACCACTCCCGGCCTGCCGGTGACTCGGCTGTACCCGTGGGCCATCATGCCTGCCGCCGTCTCGTTGCGCACCGAAATGCCCCGTATCCCCACGTCCAGGCAGTCGGCGACCAACGGCGCCGACAGGATGTAGAAGAAGGTGTCCACTCCCTCTTGTTGGAGCGCCCTGGCGCCCAGGTAGGCTCCCGTTACTTCAGCCATGCTTTCTCCCTTCCATTTCGGACTGCCCTCTCTATCCCCCCATCTCAATCTTCCCCCTCAAAGGGGAAGAGGTTGGGCAAAGGTCTCTTGACGGGAGAGGGAGAGTTCTCGGCTATAGGATTGCGCCCGCTTCCCGGAACTTCTCCACGTCGTCCCATGTGTAGCCCAGCTCTTCCACCATGATTAGCTCGGTGTGTTGACCTAGCTCGGGGGCCTCCCTCCAGATTCCTGCGGGGGTCTCGCTGTAGATGTTGGGATGGCTGCACATCTTGGTGGGCCCCAACACTGGATGGTCGAAAGTCGCTATGAAATTATTAGCGATGACCTGTGGGTCGTCCGCCAAGTCCGATAACTCCTGCACCTTGTCGTAGATGAAGTCTCCCTTGGCCTTAAAGGCCCTGTCCCACTCGTCGTAGGGTTTGGTTGCGAAACGTTCTTCCAGGATGCGGGCCAACTCGGCCCCGTGCTCCCTGCGGCTCGCCATGCTGTCGAACCTTGGGTCTTCCAGCAGCTCAGTAATGCCCAGGACCTCGGTGAAGCCCTGCCAGTACCGGTCGGGCTGCATGTGCATAAGCTGTATCCAACGCCCGTCCTGGCAGCGGTAGGTGTTGGTAAGGGGGTTTACGGGTGCCTTACGGTCGAAGGGAGCCGAGGACGTGCCCGACATCAGGCTCATGTTCAGGCTGCTGCCCTGCAGCCACATGTTGGCTGACAGGTGGGAGGTCTCCACCATCTGGCCTTTTCCTGTTGCGGATCGGGACACCAGCGCCGCCAATACGCCCAGACAGAGCATGATGCCGGCGATTTGGTCTGAGATTCCTCCTCCGACCCGGACCGGTTCGCCGCCCAGCGGAGTGCCGGACATCATCAGGCCGCTGCGGGCCTGGCCTGTGCCGTCGAAAGAGGGGCGGCGGGACTCTTCTCCCTTGGAGCCATATCCGGTTGCTGATGCATATATGAGGGCTGGGTTGATTTTCCGCAGGGTCTCGTAGTCCATCCCCAGCCGCTCCGCCACGCCTTCCCGGTAGTTCTGCACGAACACGTCGGCGGACTCAACCAGCTTGTAGACCAAGTCTCGCCCTTCCTGGACCTTCAGGTTAACGGCGAAACCTCTCTTGTTGCGGTTGTTGGATTCGAAATAGGCATTTCGGCCCGCGGCCAGATTGGCCTGGATTGTGGTTGCTTGCAGAAGGTTGCGCCCGGCGTCGCCGTCCAGGGGCTCGATCTTTATCACGTCGGCGCCCATGTCGCCCATCATCTCTGCGGCCACAGGGCCAAGCTGCCACATCGTCCAGTCCAGCGCCCGGATCCCCTTGAGGGGCCCGCCATTCGGTTGTTCAGCGCCGTTTGCTGTCAATGACGGCTCCTGTTGCAACTGCTCCCTGTCTCTCGACGGGAGAGGGCTGGGTTGAGGGTGAATCTTGGAAAAATTGTAGACAGCGCCTGGCTACACCTGACTACTGGGCGTCTTCGAAACGCTCGCCCGTGGCCGGGTTCACCTCGAACGGCCCGTCAAGCTCCAACTCTTTGGCCATCTCGCGCACAGCAGGAATCACTTCCTGGCCCATAAGCCGGAGGCTGCGCATTGCGTCGTCGTGGTCCATGGCGCCGTCGCCGTCCCAGAAGAAGACGCTGCCGGGGCGCAGGTACTCCAGGACGTGGCGTATCTTGGGCAGCACTGTGTCGGGCGTCCCCGTGACAATCTGGTAGCCTTCGACCTGGGACTCGTAGGAAGTGGAGTAGACGCCGCCCCGCGCGGCCGTGGCGACGTTCTGGGTGGGCAGCACGCGCTTCTTGGAGGTCAGTCCCGGCAGCTGGGCGATTGCGGGATTCTGGGAGCCCTCGTTGCCGGCCAGGAATGGGTTGCTGGGACCCTGTACGTATTTCCTCCCGGCGGCCTCCGCAAGCTCTTCGGTCTCATCCACGTGGACCTTCCACAGGTAGCCGATGTTCTGTGAACCTGACTGGTAACCCAGTTCAGCGGCGCGGTCGTGGTATTCCTGGAACGCCAGTCCAGTGGCCTCTAACTGGGTCGAGAGCATTATGTATGGGATGCGCTTCTCCGCCGCCCACAGCAGGGAGTCCCTGCTGACCACTCCCGGAAGCCAGATGGGCGGGTGGGGCTGCTGGTATGGCCGGACCCAGGGGTTGACGTAGCGGTACTGGTAGTGCTTGCCTTCCCACCTGAAGGGGCCAGGCTCGGACCAGGCCTTAACGATGAACTCGTGGGCCTCCTGGAACCTTTCCCAGTTGTCGGGAGGAGACATATTGTGGGCGACGCTCTCCCGACCTGTGCCCCGCACCCAGCCGGAAACCAGGCGGCCTTCGGAGATCATGTCTATCATGGCAAGCTGTTCGACCAGCCACAGCGGGTCGTCCCAGATAGGCAGCACGTTGCCGAGAAGGCATATCTTAGCTCGGCTAGTGACTCTGGCCAGGATAGAGGCCTCCACGTTCATGGCGCCTCCCATGCAGAAGGGAGTGCTGTGGTGCTCGTTGAGCATCAGCCCGTCAAAGCCCATCTCCTCAGCGTATATCTTCTCGTCCAGGTACCGGTTGTAGAGGTTGGCCCCTATCACCGCATCATAGGAATCGTTGCTTACGTCCAGGTCTGCAATGGGCCTTCCCGTGGCGCCGAAATAGCCCGACGCCGGGTCCTGATATGGGCGTTCGGTAAAGTATCCGACAAACATGCTTGCCTCCCTGAGTCCTACTGCCATCCAGGGTCTAAATTTAGCTGATTATAGTCTCAGGCGCGGTGCTTGTCGAGAAACCGCAAGCTGACGGTGCGCCTATGGGTGTCTTGCTGTCTAATCTATGGACAAATTCGGCTTAAGACTATTGCCTAGTAAGGAGTAACTTCAGGCAGAAGAACTTGGTAAGAAGATGCCATGTGCTGAATGTTCGCCAAACGCTTGCGTACAAGCCCTGTGATAGAATGGCGGGAATCGAAACCTCATCGACGATATCGGCGACTATCCGAGCATGTCGCTGCTTAAGTTGATGTACGGGAACGTGTGGATGGGCTCTCGATGAAACCCCTGGGAGATCAACGCTGATGGCGCCAGTAACTTATCATTCGGGACGATTTCCGCCTCAAGTGCTGGATTGGGAACGATTGCTGCCGTTGATTGGGCCAGCTCATGCCGCCGTAGCAGCCTATGAAGCGATGCTGTATGGAATCCCCAATACTCAAGTGCTATTGTCACCGCTCGCCTCACAAGAGGCTGTTCTATCCAACCGCATAGAAGGAACGGTGACGACGCTAACGGAGGTGCTTACATTTGAAGCTGAAGGTAAGCTGTCCGATGAAAACGCTTCTGTGGCAGCCAATATAAACGAAGTTCTGAACTACCGCATTGCGTTGTATGCAGCTATCGAATTGATGCAAGAAATCCCGCTATCGCAAAGGCTGATTCGAAGCGCACATTACGAACTGATGCAGGGCGTACGAGGGTATGACAAGGCTCCTGGTGAGTATCGCCGAATTCCTAATAGTGTTTGGATTGGACCGCCTGGCAGTTCCATCGAGAATGCCGACTTCATTCCCTGTCCGGTCGAAGAGTTAACCTCCACCATGGGTACATGGGAGTCTTATTTACATGAACAGACGCATGACATCCTGGTTCAGCTTGCGATCGTTCATGCCGAATTCGAGGCCATCCATCCTTTCCTGGATGGAAACGGACGCATCGGCCGACTGATGGTTCCGCTCTTCATGGTTTCGAAAGGTCTCCTCTCCTATCCCCATTTTTATGTCAGCGAGTATCTAGATGCACATCGTGATGAATATTATGAGCGCCTGATGGCGGTGTCTCGGGATGATGATTGGACTGGCTGGTGCTTCTTTTTCTTGAATGCTGTAACTGAGCAAGCACGAATAAACCGGTCGAAAGCCCAAAACATTCTGGACCTTTACAATGAGCGTAGGGAATGGATTGTGGAGGAAACCCACTCTCGATACAGTGGCCGGGCACTGGATTGGATTTTCAGCAATCCCATATTCCGGACGTCGGACTTTGCCGACAAGGTTGATATCGGCAAGCCGACAGCAAATCGTATCCTGCGTGTTCTAAGGGATAATGGCTTGTTGACGGTGTTTAGACATCCCAGTGGTCGTAGACCTGCAATTCTCGCTTTCTCGGAACTCTTAAACATCGCCGAAGGACAGGATGTTTTTTGATGTTCATGTATTCATCACAACGGACTTTGTGTATCATCAAATCCTGTTTCGTGATACACAAATCCGTTAGTTATTAACTGATGAGCCACAAAAACGTATGACGGCCATCAGGCCCTCCAACTCCCAGCACCCGTCTGGAATGGCCTCATTCAACCTGACCTGTTCGGCTCACCCCGCGGGCAGACCGTCGGGAAGCTCGGCCTTCGAGTCGGCATCGAGCTCAAGCTCGAAAACCTGCAGGAAGTTGGCCAACGCCATGTAGTAGCCGATGAGCCCGGTCAGCTCTAGGGTGTCCTGATTGCCGAACTTGTCCCTGACAGCCTGGAACGTGCCGTCGGACACCTTACGGTCGCGCATCAGTTCCACGACGAAGCGAGAGACCATAGCCTCGTCACCCTGCAGCCCGTCAGGATGCTTCCCGTCGCGTATCACGTTCACCGTATCCAGGGAGACCCCTGCCGCCTGGCTCATGTGGACGTGCTGGGTGAACTCGTATTGTGACTTGATTTCCTTGGCCACGGTGAGTATCGCCACCTCGCGCAACTCGTTGGGGATGTCTCCCTCGAATCGCACGTGGGCGCCGAGGGGCCCAACCAGCCCCGACAGCTTGGGAGCGTTGAGAATCAGGGCATGGGGCGCCCCAACGTTCCCGCGCCCCCGGCTGGACGCAATGTCGTCCCAGTATTTTTGATCCTCGGGACTGAGTCGTTCCCGGGTCATCAAAGGTATTCGCGCCATCTCTCCTCCTGTGTTGCGCGCTTAGACGCAGGTCATGCCGCCGTCGACGGCGAGTTCGGCGCCGGTGACGTAGGAGGCCTCGTCCGAACCCATGAACAGCACGGCGTAGGCCACCTCTTCCACCCGTCCCATGCGCGCCATCGGGATTCCCTGGAGGCTGGAGGCCGAAGGGTCTCGGTTCTGGTCCTGGGCGGTGGTCATGGGGGGCATGGTTCCCGGGTGTATCGAGTTGCAACGGATGCCCTGGGTGGCGTATCTGGCGGCGATGGCCTTGGTGAGAAGCCGTACGCCTCCTTTGGAGGCGTTGTAGGCGGGGTGGCCCTTGACTCCCCGACCCACCAGACCGGACGTGGAGGATATGTTCACGATGGCGCCTCCGCCGTTTTCAATCATCCTCGGTATGGCCTCGCGGCATCCCAGGAACGTGCCCTTGGCGTTCACTCCCACGATGCGGTCCCAGCCCTCTATACCCATGGGGTCGGCCTGGGAGGAGCTGGATATGGCCGCGTTGTTTACCAGGATGTTGAGCTTGCCCAGCTTGGCCTCCACCTCGTCCAGGGCGTTTGTCCAGCTTTCGGGGCTGGTCACGTCCAGGTGAATGGATATGGCCTCTCCGCCGGCCTCGTTGATTTCTGCGGCCACCGACGCGGCGTCGTCGGCCCTGATGTCGGCCACGGCGACCTTGGCGCCCTCCTGGGCGAACAGTTTGGCCTCGGCTTTGCCCTGTCCGTTGCCGCTGCCCGTGACCATGACCACTTTTCCGTCTACTCTGCCCATTCTTATTCCTCCATGTCTCAGAGAGTTTCCCCTCTACCTGTGGGAGAGGGGCTGGGGGTGAGGGTTACACGCAGGTCATACCGCCGTCCACCACCAACTCCGCGCCGGTGATGTAGGAGGCTTCATCGGAGGCCATAAACAGGACTGCGTAGGCGACTTCATCAACCTCACCCATTCGTCCCATGGGAATGCCCTGCATGGACGGGGAGTCCACGTCCCTCCGCTTGTCTTGAGCGGAGGTCATGGGAGGCATGGTGCCCGGGTGGACTGAGTTGCAGCGTATCCCCTGGGTTGCGTGACGAGCGGCCAGGGCCTTGGTCAAGAGACGGACGCCGCCCTTTGAGACATTGTAGCCCGGGTGGCCGTGCAGCCCCATGCCGATAATCCCTGAAGTAGAGGAGATGTTGACTATGGCGCCGCCGCCGTTTTCTATCATCCGCGGTATGGCCTCGCGGCACCCGAGGAACGTGCCTTTGGCGTTCACGGCCAGTATACGGTCATATCCCTCGATTCCCATAGGGTCGGCCTGGGAGGAGCTGGAGATGCCCGCGTTGTTGACCAGAATGTTCAGCTTGCCCAGCTTGGCTTCGGTCTCATCCAGAGCAGCCTTCCAACTTTCGGGGCTGGTAACGTCGAGGGCGATGGCAATGGCGTCACCGCCAGACTCGTTGATTTCCGCAGATACGGCCTCGGCGTCGGCGGACCTGATGTCAGCCACGACTACCTTGGCGCCCTCTCGGGCCAACATCTTGGCTTCGGCTTTGCCTTGCCCATTGCCGCTGCCGGTCACCAAGGCCACTTTTCCGTCCACTCTGCCCATTCTTATTCCTCCATGTCTAAGATAGTTTCCCCTCTACCTGTGGGAGAGGGGCCGGGGGTGAGGGTTAGATGCAGGTCGCTCCGCCGTCCACGACCAGTTCCGCGCCGGTGATGTAGGAGGCCTCGTCGGAGGCCAGGAACAGAACGGCATAGGCCACTTCGTCCACTTCGCCCATGCGGCCCATTGGGATGCCCTGCATGGCCGGGGCAGCATCGTCCCTGCGCTGGTCCTGGGCGGAGGTCATGGGAGGCATGGTGCCCGGATGGACCGAGTTACAGCGTATGCCCTCGGTGGCGTGCCGGGCGGCCAGGGCTTTGGTCAGCAGACGCACTCCGCCCTTGGAGACGTTGTAAGCAGGGTGGCCGGACAGGCCCACGCCGATGATGCCCGAGATTGAGGAGATGTTGACGATGGAGCCGCCGCCGTTTTCAACCATCCGGGGTATGGCCTCGCGGCAACCCAGGAACGTGCCCTTGGCGTTTACGTCCAGAATCAGGTCGTAGCCATCGATGCCCATGGGGTCGGCCTGGGAAGAGCTGGAAATGCCCGCGTTGTTGACCAGTATGCTCAGTTTGCCGAGCTTGGCCTCGGTCTCATCCAAGGCAGCCGCCCAGCTTTCGGGACTGGTGACGTTCAGGTTGACGGCAATGGCCTCGCCGCCGGTCTCGTTGATCTCCGCGGCCACGGCCTCGGCGTCGTTGGCCCTGATGTCGGCCACCACGACTTTGGCGCCCTCTCTGGCCAACATCTTGGCTTCTGCCCTGCCCATTCCGTTGCCGCTGCCGGTCACCAAGGCCACTTTTCCATCGACTCTGCCCATTGATTTCCTCCTGGTTTCTGTTGTTCTTTTTCTCTCTGGAGCGGGGCTTCTCCCGCTATATCCGCTACAGGGAAAGGCTACGCAATCCTACCATATAAGGAGCAGCTAGACGCAGGTCATGCCGCCGTCCACCACCAGCTCGGCGCCTGTGATGTAGGAGGCTTCATCGGAGGCCAGGAAGAGGACTGCATAGGCAACCTCTTCCACCCTTCCTGCGCGCCGCATAGGCACGATTTCGAACACTCCCGTCGAGGCGTCCCGATTGGTGTCTGTGGCCGTCGTCATGGGCGGCATGATTCCGGGATGCACTGAGTTGCACCGTATCCCTTGCTTGGCGTAGGCCGCGGCTATGCCTTTGGTCAACAACCTGACCCCGCCCTTGGAAGTGTTGTAGGCGGGATGCCGCGGCGACGAACTCCCCACCAGGCCGGACGTGGACGAGATGTTGACTATGGAGCCGCCTCCGGCCTCCAGCATCCTGGGTATGGCGTGCTTTATGCCCAGGAATGGCCCGGTGGCGTTCACGGCCATGATTTTGTGCCATCCGTCGGTGCCCATCAGGTCAGGCTGGGACGATCCGCTGAGTCCGGCGTTGTTGACCAGCACGTTCAGCTTGCCGAAGGCTCCCACTATCGTCTCGATGGCCTGAATCCAGCTGTCCTCGTTCGTTACGTCCAGGTGTACGAACATGGCTTCTCCGCCTGATCGGTTAATCTCCTCGGCGACAGCCTTGCCGTCGTCATCCCGGAGGTCTCCGATGGCCACTTTGGCGCCCTCCTGGGCGAGGAGTTTAGCCTCGGCCTTGCCTTGTCCGTTCCCCGCCCCCGAAACGAGGGCCACTTTGCTGTCAACTCGTCCCATTTATCGCTCCTTAAGCTTCTGGTGATTCCGCGCTGCGCTTGCCCACATCCTAACCTTCCCCCCGAAGAGGAAGGGACATTACTCCCTCTCCCGGTGGGAGAGGGCCGGGGTGAGGGCGTCCCCACTCCTGTGAGGTCCTCTGGATTCCGGCCTCCGCCGGAATGACAGTATCCGGGACCGACGGTTAAATGGCCGTGCGGCCCCCGTCCACTACCATCTCGGCGCCGGTGATGTATGAGGACTCATCGGAGGCTAGGAACAGCACCGGATAGGCCACCTCATTCACGCTCCCCAACCTGCCCAGAGGGACGGTCTTGACACCCTCGGCGTCCTGCTGAGCTCGTATTTCAGGGTTTACGCTTATCATGGCGGGAAGCAGGCCAGGGTGGACCGAGTTGCAGCGAATGCTGTCCTTGCCGTGGCGGGCCGCTATAGCTTTGGTAAGCAACCGTATGCCTCCCTTGGAGGCGTTGTAACCGGGGTGCCCTGAGCCGCCCGACGATGCCGTGAGCCCTGCAGTAGAGGATATGTTTATGATGGAGCCGCCGCCTGCTTCTATCATCTTGGGAATGGCGTACTTGCAGCCGAGGAACGCGCCCTTGGCGTTCACCTCCATCAGGCGGTCCCAGCCCTCCACGCTCATGGTGTCCGGGTGCCACGAGCCGCTCAGCCCGGCGTTGTTGACCAGAACCGTCAGGTTGCCAAAGGCATCGGCTATCCGGTCTATCGCCTGCTGCCAGTCCTCTTCCTTGGTCACGTCCATGGGAATGAAGAGGGCTTCGCCGCCCGATTCCTTGATCTCAACCTCGACCCGCCTGCCGTCCTCCTCCCGTATCTCGCCAACCGCGACCTTGGCGCCTTCGCTGGCGAAGAGGTTTGCCTCGGCCCGTCCCATGCCATTGCCAGCGCCCGTTATCAGAGCCACCTTGCCGTCTAGTCTGCCCACTGCTTTCCTCCTGGTCCGTGTCTAAGCTGAACTTGCTGTATCCCTCGCCCTCGATGGGACCTTTGCATAGCCTCTGTCATACCGGCGAAGGCCGGTATCCAGGGTCTTCTCTAAAGCTGGAAGGTTCCCTCACCCCAACCCTCTCCCGGGGGGAGAGGGAGTTACTTTTTTCTGTTCCCCCTCATCCTAACCTTCTCCCGCCAGGGGAGAAGGGACGGGTCCTCTATTCGATCAACGGCCTTCTGCCGCCTCCCGTCTCGTCGGAGACTTTCATCACAATCTGGTGCACTAGGTTGGCAATGAACATGGGCACGCTGTAAGTCTTGCCGACGGAACAGGCCGTTCCCACGTCTTTGACCACGTACCTGGAAATCATCTCGTAGCGCAGGTCACCGCCGAAGGCGCCGCTGGCCCAGAAGTTGGGTATGCGCTCTTCCACCGCGCGGTTTTTGCCGCTGCTGATGCTGATGGCCTCCACCAGCTTGGGGACGTCCATGCCCGCTTTCTCCGCGACCTGGCACACCTCGTAAGCGATGGCCATGTTTGCGGCGCCCATCAGGTTGTTGAGGGCCTTGGCCTCGTGGCCTGTGCCCAAGGGCCCCATAAGGTAGTGGGCGGTTGCGATGGCGTCCAGTGCATATTTCACCTTGTCGTAGACTGCCTGCTCCCCGCCCATGAACAGGGTTAGAGTCCCGGCTGCTGCCCCTTCCGGGCCTCCGCTGACGCCTGAGTCCATGAATTCGATGCCCTTTTCGGCCAATGCCGTCCCGATGCGCTTGGTGTGGGGAGGGTCACCGCTGGACAGGTCCACGACTATGGTACCGGGAGCCGCTCCCTCGATGACGCCGTTTGCGCCCAGGCAAACATCCTCGACGATGGGGGAGTTTGGCAGCGAAAGCAGGACAACCGGCGTCCTAGAGGCCACTTCCTTTGCCGATGCCGCCGGTTGGGCGCCCATCTTCACGTACACGTCCAGCGCTTCCGGGTCCTTGTCGTAGGCCACCATGGGAATCTCGGCCCTGAGCACGCTGCTGGCAATGGGGCCCCCTATGTTGCCCAAACCAATGAAACCAACATTTTCAGGCATGTGTTCTCCTTCTCGTCAGGGGTTAGGTCACAGTCGCACCAGTCCAGGTTTGAGTCCCAACTTCTCGCCTAAATTTTCTTCAAACTCTTCTGCAAATTCCTTGGAATCGGAAATACAGTCCCAATGTTCTATAAGCAGGTCGACTAGCTGGTGTCCATCCACCAGCCCGATGCGTGGAAAACCCGGCTCAACAGCTGCCTCCCGTGCTTTGTCTCGATAGTCAGAGGTTGTGATAACCACCCCTTGCCCGCGGTCAGGAATTGATGCACGGAGCTTTTTCACGTCGCTCGCCGTGACTTTGCGATTCTGGTACCGTTTCGCCTGCACAAAAACCTTAACCTTAACTAGATTTGACAGGTCGAATTCGCCAGTGGCGTCCACTCCACCGTCGCCAGGCTTTCCTGTAAGTTTTGTGTTGTCAAAACCGAGTGCTACCAGCAGGGCACCGACTAAGCCCTCAAACTCTTTGGAGTTGAATTGAAGGATCTGCTTGAGAACGACATCGCGAGGATCGCCTTTAGGCAGCTTGGGTTCCGATACCAAAGGAGCCTGGTTGATTTTCCGCAGGAACTCATCCTTGTGAGAGACGTGGAACACTGTCTTTGTCGCTTTCATAGTGTTTTGAAACGACACGGACAAATCCCATCGTCTGAGCGGTTCCTTTGCCCATTCAGTCTTCCGGCGATGTGGGAACGGACATTCGTCGCCGCCGGGCACATAGTCGTAGGACGGGTCCTCTGCGACCTTGCCATATTGAAGCCATTCAGTCTCTTTGGCCGGCGTGATTACATAATCGCCAGCCCTGATATCCAGCAGGAATCGCCCGAGCATACCCACGTTGGCACTAATTGCGGACTCTTTGGTTACATCCGGATGGGCCGATCGGTAGAGCGGAGTAAGCTCATCAGTGCTCTTGACGTTCGACAGGTCTTTACCCGGGATCCACCCCGCCCCCATGTAGCCACCGGCAACAAAGTGTTCTGTGTATTGTCCAAAGTAGGCGCGGACCACCCAGACATTGGTCATATCCTATATCTCTTTCAGATGGCGGTGCTGCCGCCGTCCACGGGGAGCTCGACGCCGGTGATGTAGGATGCGTCGTCGGAAGCCAGGAACAGAACTGCGTTAGCCACCTCTTCGACACGTCCGGCCCGGGGTATGGGGAAGGTTTCTAACCTGCTGACGTTGAACTCTCTGGTGTCAGGATTGGCGGTGGTCATGGGGGGCATGGTGCCAGGATGGACGGAGTTGCAGCGTATGCCGTCCTTGCCGTAGCGGGCCGCAATGGCCTTGGTGAGCAGCCGCACTGCCGCTTTTGATGCGTTGTACGCGACATGCTGCATGGGGCCTCCGCCCGCCACCAGAGCCGCCACCGACGAGATGTTCACGATGGAGCCGCCGCCTGCCTCAATCATTTTGGGGATAGCGGTCTTGGTCCCTAGGAACACTCCCTTGGCGTTGACGTTCATGATGTTGTCCCAACCCTGGGTGCCCATAGGGTCTCCCTGGGAAGAGCCGCTGATGCCCGCGTTGTTCACCAGGACGTTCAGCTTGCCGTACCGGGCCACAGCCTGGTCCACGGCAGCCTGCCAGCTCTCCTCGCTGGTTACGTCCAGGTGCACAAACATAGCGTCGCCGCCGGCCTGCTTTATCGTGGCCTCTACGGTCTCCCCGTCTTCGGCACGGATGTCCCCTATCACCACCTTGGCGCCTTCCTGGGCAAAGATGGAGCATTCCGATCTGCCCATTCCGTTGGCACCCCCGGAGATGATTGCAACCTTTCCGTCCAGTCTACCCATGTTCGCCGCTCCTTTCCCCCATCCTAACCTTCCCCCTCAGGGGGAAGGGACAGAACCTTTCTCCCTCTCCCACCGGGAGAGGGTTGGGGTGAGGGGGAATCGTCTACACGCAGGTGGTGCCGCCGTCCACGACAAGCTCGGCCCCGGTCACATAGGAAGACTCATCGCAGGCCAGGAACAGCACCGGGTAAGCAATCTCTTCCACGGTGCCCATGCGCTTCATGGGGATGTGGTCGAAGACACCCGTAGCCGCGTCGCGGTTCCTGTTCTGGGCCGAGGTCATGGGCGGCAGCGTTCCCGGATGAATGGAGTTACAGCGAATGCCCTGGGTTGCGTACCTGGCGGCCAGGGCTTTTGTAAGCAGCCGCACTCCCCCTTTGGAGGCGTTATAGGCAGGGTGGCTGTTCCCTTGTCTAATGCTGCCAACCAGACCGGATATGGATGAGATGTTTACGATGGAGCCGCCGCCGTTCTCAATCATCCGGGGAATGGCCTCGCGGCATCCCAGGAACGGGCCCTTGGCGTTGACGTTCAGGATGTTGTCCCACCCATCTATCTCCATGGGCCCGGACTGGGACGAGCTGGATATGCCTGCGTTGTTGACCAGGATGTTCAGCTTGCCCAGCTTGGCCTCAACCTCGTCCAGCGCCGCCGTCCAGCTCTCAGGGCTGGTCACGTCCAGAATTATGGCTATAGCCTCGCCGCCGTCACTGTTGATCTCATCTGCGACGGCCTTGGCGTCGTCGGCCCGGATGTCGGCCACCGCGACTTTGGCCCCTTCCTTGGCCAGCAGCTTGGCCTCGGCCTTTCCCTGGCCGTTGCCGCTGCCCGTCACCATTGCTACTTTTCCGTCTACTCTGCCCATTTCTTGCACCTCCTATTCAGGTTCAGGGGTTGTTGGTGAGACCTTACTCGGCGGTCGAGCCGCCGTCTATGACCAACTCCGATCCCGTCATGTAGGAAGACTCGTCGGATGCTAGGAACACTACGCCGTGGGCTATGTCTTCCGGCTCCGCAAGGCGTCCCAGAGGCACCTTGCTCAACCTTATGGCAAGGGCCTCGGGATTGGAGGTGGTCTCTTCAAGGAACGGAGTGTTCACTGGCCCAGGGTGCACGGAGTTGCACCGGATGGCGTCCTTGGAATGTTGGATGGCTGTGGCCTTGGTGAAAAGGCGCACGGCTCCCTTGCTGGCCGTATAAGCTGCCGTCCGGCCAATGCCGATGATGCCGGCTGTGGAGGAGATGTTGATTATGGAACCGCCGCCAGCTCTGCGCATGGCCGGAATAGCTGCCTTGGTCCCCAGGAACACGCCCTTCACGTTGACGGCCATCATGACGTCCCACTCGTCTGCGCTGGTGTCCTCGATGCCCTTGGTGCCGAATGTGATGCCGGCGTTGTTGACCAGAACATTCAACTTGCCGTACTTCTCCTCTGCGGTCGCCAGGGCCTTGCTCCAGTCGTCGGCGCTGCGCACGTCCAAGTGTATGTAGGTCACGTCGCCTCCCAACTCCCGCACCTGGGCCTCCACCTGCATCCCTTCGTCATCCAGGATGTCACCGAACACGACCTTGGCTCCCTCCTGGGCGAACATCCTGACTTCAGCGGCGCCTTGCCCGCGGGCGCCGCCGCTGATGATCGCCACCTTGCCGTCCAACCTGCCCATTTCTTCCTCCTGTTTAAGGCCTGCCAGGGACTGTCCGGTGCTATTGGGGTTGGCTCACTGGGCGGTGTACCCGCCGTCTATGACAACTTCGGAACCCGTCATGTAGGACGACTCGTCGGAGGCCAGGAACAACACCCCGTAAGCTATCTCTTCCGCTTCGGCCATGCGTCCGAGGGGAACACTGGACCTGTTGCGTTCCGTCCTCTCAGGGCCTCTCGGGGCGTCACCGAAGAATGGAGTATCCACGGAGCCGGGGTGCACGGAGTTGCATCGTATGCCGTCCTTGGCGTGCTGTATGGCAGTGGCCTTGGTGAAGAGGCGTACGCCTCCTTTTGCCGCCGGATAGGCGATGATCCGCCCGACGCCCACCAATCCCGCCGTGGAAGAGATGTTCACGATGGAACCGCCGCCCGCTTCGCGCATGGCTGGTATAGCCGTCTTGGTCCCCAGGAACACGCCCTTCAGGTTCACATCCATCACGTAGTCCCAGTCCTCAACCGTCGTGTCCTCTATCGCTATAGGTCCAAATGAAAGGCCCGCGTTGTTGACCAGGACGTTGAGCTTGCCGTACTTCTCCTCGGCGGTCTGCAGCGCCTTGGCCCAGTCCTCCTCGCTGCGCACGTCCAGGTGGAGGTAGGTCACATCGCCACCCAGCTCCCGCACCTGGGCCTCCACCTGCATCCCCAGGTCGTCCAGGACGTCCCCAAAGACGACCTTGGCGCCCTCCTGGGCGAACAGCTTCACCTCGGCGGCCCCTTGCCCTCGGGCGCCTCCGCTGATAATCGCAACTTTGCCGTCCAACCTGCCCATAGAGCCTCCTTTATCCAGCCCAGCGCGACCCCCGTGACCCCCTTCTCAGACACGGGCCGGGCACAGGGAGAGAATAATCTTAGCCTCCTTGACTGTCAACTTGGGGCCTGTCCAAACAGCCGTTTAGACTTCTTGAGTTGAATGTCAGGGGGCGCCCTCACCTGTCATTCTGAACGGAGCGCAGCGCAGTGAAGAATCTACGGGCGCTGTTGGGAGTCATGTTGCCATTCCGGTGATCGACCCTGCTGTAGGGGTCAGTCCACTCCTCGACAGCCGGGAATGTATGCAAGTATTCTAGATTCGTCGTCGCTGCGCTTCTCAGAATGACAATAGAGTGGACACTCCTGCATTCTCACAAAAACGGAACTATTGCCGTTTCCCTCGGCCCCACTTCCGAATAGACCCATCGATCGGTTTTGACAACCGCCTACGGCGAGCCTAGGATAGCTTCACATAAAACAGGACAAGCAGGAGGCTCCGTCATGGAAGCATCGTCCGTATCCCACATCGCAATGTGCGTTAGAGACCTGGACAAGTCTCTGGCGTTCTACCGGGACGCCCTGGGCATGACTGTGACCTTGGACCAGGTGCAGGACACGACCCGGGGAGGGCTGCCCTTCACATACAAGCACGCGCGGGCGACCCGCCGCACTGTTCACTTGAGGTATGGCGGAGCAAGCTCATTGCCCTTCCTGGTCATTACCAATCACCCCGGAGAGGAGCCGGACGGAGAACCCATCAAGCTGGACCAAGTGGGCATCAGCCACATCTCCTTTACGGTGCCCGACACCAAGGCGCTGGCCGAGAACCTACAGTCCAAGGGCTATGAACTGGCTGCGCCTCTGGACGCCTTCTCCAACGCCGAGGGCAACGTGGGCAGCATATTCGTCTACGACCCCGACGGCATCCTGGTCCAGTTCGACAAGGACAGCGGTGGCTGATGCTTCACGGTGCCTAAGGCCCCGTAACTGGGAGAAAGTTTGACATGAACGTTAGAAACCGGATGCGTCCCGTGCATCCGGGAGAGATTTTGGGTGAAGAGCTTGAGGAGCTGAACATGTCGGCCAACTCCCTGGCCAAGGCGTTGGTCGGAACGACCAACCGGATCACGGCCATACTGAACGGCCAACGGGGCATCACCGCTGACACAGCCTTGCGGTTGGCTCGGTATTTGGGGACAACACCGCAGCTGTGGCTGAACCTTCAGAATGCTTTCGAGCTGCGCGTGGCGGAAACCACGTCGGCTAAGGACGTTGAGGAACAAGTGCAACCTCGGGAGACGGCGCAGGTTTCCTAACCTATACGGCTACGGCGTTTTGCGCCTTACGCCGCTATGGCGTACAATTTCCTCGTGGCGTTATGGAAACCGACGGCATGGTCATCCGGTTACTGTAGACAGATTCCGGCCAACTATGCTCCTAATCCCGAAATATGACGAGTCAGTCAACTGAAAGGCGGCGCGAGTTGAAGTTTGCATTACTGTTTGAAATCCAAGGACCGAAAGACGACGACGGAGGCTACGACACTCACACCCTCTATAAGAATACCTTGGAGCAGTGCGCCTTCGCCGACGAGATGGGGTTCGACGGCCTCTGGTTCACTGAGCACCACTTCTTGACAGGCTTCTGCGAGTCCCCTTGCCCGGAGGTCTTCTTCGGGGCGCTCAGCCAGCGTACCAAGCGGGTGCGCATTGGCTTCGGGGTTTCCATCCTCCCGTACCACCACCCTGTCCGCGTGGCCGAACGGGTGGCAATGGTGGACCACCTCACTGACGGCCGTGTGGAGTTCGGCACGGGCCGCTCCAACCCCTATGAGCAGACGGGCATGGGAGTGGACCCCAGGGAAACCCGCAGCCTGTGGGACGAGTCCATCCGGATGATTCCCAGGATATGGGAGCCGGGAGAGTTCTCCTGGGAAGGCGTCAACTGGAACGTTCCGGCACGGAACGTCCTGCCCAAGCCCTACCAGAAGCCCCACCCTCCCATGTGGCTGGCCTGCCAACAGCCCGAGTCCTACCAGTTGGCGGCGGAAAAGGGCCTGGGGGTCCTTGCCAATAACCCCTATGCCCCTGGGATACTCGAGCAGTACGTACAGGCATATCGTGAGACCGTTGCGAACTGCGATCCAGTAGGAGCTTTCGTCAACAACCAGTGGTCCAGCAACGTATTCGCCTACTGCGGTGACAACGACCGGGAAGCACGGGACCTTTGCGCCGATTCCATGAAGACCTTTTTCGGGCCGGACAAGCCGTATATTCGGGGCCGAATCGACGCCTACGAGCAGCTTCTCGCCGCATGGGGAGAAGTCCCCGACCACCTGCAAAACGACTTCACCCGGTGGATTAGGTACTCGGACGAAGACACGCAGAACAAGGCCGAAGAAGCGGGGTTGAACCTGGACACGGGCCCCAACGCCGCCCGCCATGCTATGCAACGCTTGGACCCCGACACACTCGTGGAGCGGGGAGTTATTATCGGCGGCAACCCGGAAACCTGCATAGCGGGCGTCCGCAAGTACCAGGAAATCGGCGTGGACCAGATCATGATGATCATGCAAACGGAGACAATCTCCCACGAGAGGATGATGAGCTCCATCGAGATGTTCGGCAAGCACGTCTTTCCGGTGATCCGGGAAGAGGAAAAAGCCAAGGCGGCAGCTTCCGCCCGCGCCTAACCACACTCTTGTGGACTCGATGCGGGATAGCGTTTCAAAAGGGTTTGGGCAGGGTTGCGGGATAGCCTTAGGTTGCTCGACGGCGATACTTATCGCAATAGTGATAGTTCTGATTTTGATGTTCGTTGGAGGGGAGTAGACAGCGAGCCGTTCTCCATCCACTAGCCGTAGGTACGATGACTCAACAACTGGAACCGTGGGCGCTGAAAGCCGTCGCCGATACTGCATTGGAGCGGGCGTCAGGACAGCTTCGCGACCTACTGAAGGACCTGGCCGCCCGACTTGACCCGTTCCCGGCCTTCGAAGGAATGCAGACCATCCAGGCCGTGGAGGTGGAGCCCAAGGGTTTCCGCGCCCCTGACAAGGGCTGCGTGGTGGTATGCGAGGACGGGGAGTTCTACGACCTGAACCTGCAGCTAATCGCCGGACCCACGGCTGACATGCCCGTGGACCAGGTGGACAACTTCAAACCCCTGGACCTGCCTCCTCATGAATACGTTCCCTACGCCTACGCCGCCATAGAGGCCCTGACAAGGGAGTTGGAGACCCGGGGCGCGTCTACCTGAACATCTTCATAAGGGCGGCGGGCCCCCGTGCGGTGGAGAGCTGTTTCATAAGCTTCTGGGCCTGCCGGAACTGGTTCATAAGCTGGTTCACGTCCTGGGGAGTCACGCCGCTGCCCATAGCGATGCGCCGCCGCCGTCGTCCGTTGAGCAGACCAGGGTTGCGCCGCTCCTGGGGAGTCATGGACTGGATGATGGCCTCGAACCTCACAAGCTGGCGCTCGTCGAACTCGCCGGCGGGCATCCGGTTCTTCACTGCTGAGAAGCCCGGCACCATGTCCAGCAGTTGGGAGACCCCCATGCGCTTCACGCTCTGGAATTGCTCCAGGAAGTCCTCCAAGTTGAAGGAGGCCGTGCGAACCTTCCGCTCCAGTTCCTTGGCCTTGGCCTCATCCACGCCCTGCTGCGCCTTCTCGATTAGGGAAAGCACATCTCCCATGCCAAGAATTCGGGAGGCCATCCGGTCAGGATAAAAGGGTTCCAGGGCATCGGACCGCTCGCCCACGCCCACGTATTTGATGGGAACGCCGGTGACCTGCGTGATGGATATGGCGGCGCCGCCCCGGGCGTCGCCGTCCAGCTTGGTCAGGACCAGGCCTGTAAGCCCCACCCGCTGATGGAATTCCTGGGCCGAATTCACGGCGTCCTGCCCCGTCATGGCGTCCACGACCAACAAGGTCTCCGAGGGTGATACGGCCTTGCGTATGTCCTCAAGCTCCCGCATGAGCTCGTCGTCGACGTGCAGGCGTCCACTGGTGTCGATGATGGCCCACGTGCAGCCTGTGCGTTCGGCCTGCTCGATTCCCGCCTTGACCACCTTTACCGGCGTGGAAGACTGGTCCTCCCTGTACACGGGGATGTCCAGCTGCTTGCCCAGGGTCTCCAGCTGCTCGATGGCCGCCGGACGCCGCAGGTCTGCCGCAATGAGCATGGGACGTCCCCCGTCCTGCCTGAGCCGAGCGGCCAGCTTGGATGCCGTAGTGGTTTTTCCCGATCCCTGCAAGCCCACCAGCATTAGGACTGTGGGCGGTTTACCCGATGGGTTGAGCTTGGAGTCGCCGCCGGTGAGGACCGCCGTGAGCTCCTCGTTGACTATCTTGACAACCTGCTGGCCGGGGTTCAGGCTCTCCAGTGCCTCGACGCCGACAGCGCGCTCCCTGACCCGGTTCACCAGGTCCCTGGCCACCTTGAAGTTGACGTCGGCTTCCAGTAGGGCCAGGCGCACCTGCCGCAGGGCCTCGTCCACGTCCTTTTCGGTGAGTCTGCCTCTAGCCGTGAGGCGGCTGAATATCCCCGTCAGCCTTTCGGTAAGGTTCTCAAACAATGGGTCACTCCTGGCTATTTGGACCTGAATCGATTGTAAGGACGTAGGCGCAGAGGGGTCAAGCCGCCTATGCGGGCCCCGAAGGGGCGGAACGCCGCTTTACACCCCCGGTTTACGGCCCATACAATCCGACTGAAAGGCTCGGCAAGGATTGAATTATGACGTACAGATCAGCGGATGTGGTCGTAATTGGCGGCGGGGTCAACGGAACGAGCATAGCCATGCACCTGTCCCGAATGGGGGCGGGCAAGGTCCTGTTGGTGGAGAAGGGAGGCCTGGCCAGCGGCGCCAGCGGGAGGTCGGGAGCGATGGTCCGCGAACACTATCTGCACCCGACGCTGGTCAAGATGGCGATGGAGGCCAGCGACATATTCCACAATTTCCGAGACGCGGTGGGAGGAGACGCTCGGTTCGTAGAGACCGGAAGGCTGCTGTTGTTTGATGAGCGGGATGAAGCGGCGGCCCGGGCCAACGTAGAGATGAACCGGGCGCTCGGAGTGGAAATTTATAACCTCAGCCCGTCCGAAGTCTTGGAGACTGTCCCGCAAATATGCCTGGACAACGTCGTTGTTGGAGTCTATGAGCCAAACTCCGGATACGCGGACCCGATGGCCACAACCTACGCATATGCGGAGCAAGCGAAGAACCACGGGGCGGCCATTCTAACTGGGTGCGCAGTTACAAGCATCAAAACCTCAGGGGGAAGGGTCGTCGGTGTGGAGACGGACCACGGGCTGATTGAAGCCGACGCTGTTGTGGCGGCGACCGGACCCTGGGCCAACCAGTTGGCCGCGCCGCTGGGCGAGACTTTCCCTATCACCCCCATCAGAGTGCAGATGGTGCACCTCCGGCGTCCGCCGGCGCTGGAGTCGCTGACAACAAACATAATTGACTACACGACCGGCGGATACTTCCGGGTAAACGACGGGTTCAACACGTTGGTAGGGGGCGAGGCCTTGGAGGACATGAAAGAAGTCGTGAACCCGGACGCTTTCGGCCTGAACGCCGACCATGACACGATCACACGGTTCTGGGACCGTGCTAAGCTGCGGTTTCCCGATTTCGGCGCGGCGACGCCCCTGGGTGGATACGGTTCTCTCTACGACATGACCCCGGACGGCAACCCGGTCTTGGACGCGTCGGGAGTCGTTGAGGGACTGTACTGGGCGGTCGGCTTCAGCGGACACGGGTTCAAGCTGTCGCCGGTGGTGGGGCGGATGGTGGCGGAATTCGTGTTGCACGGCGAGAGCAAAGACCATCCGATTCGTGCTTTTAGGGCAAGCCGTTTCGCCGAGGGAGACCTTCTGGACGCCGAACACCCCTACGAAGGCATGATGCACCAGTAGCGGCGCAGGTCCTGAGTGTTCCACCAACGGCTGGGCCGACGGCTTGCCTTGCGCTGACGGCAACGGTTTTCCCTACTCCTACACCCTGATAGAATGCCCCCGTAACATCCTTTCGTAGGAGGGGGCATGCCGCCTCCGAGCAAAGTCTACGGCTCGCCGGAAGAGGCTGTGGCCGACGTCCAGGACGGCGCATCAATATTGGTGGCCGGGTATGGGGAGCCGGGCGCCCCTCAACGTCTTGTACGGGCCTTGGCGGCCAAGGGCGTGTCCGGGTTGACCTGCATCAGCGGTCCCTGGTATGGCAGAAACCCGGCGCTTTACGACGTGCCTCGCCTCGTCATAGGGGGCCAGGTGTCCAGGGCGATAACCTCCACTCCGCTGTATCCCGACACATTAGCCCCCGTACTGGAAATGTGGAAGTCGGGAAAGCTGGAACTGGACATTGTGCCCGCTGGGATTCTGGCGGAGCGCATCAGGGCCGGCGGCGCCGGCCTGGGCGGGACATATCTGCCCAACCAAGAAGAATACGATGACTTGGAGTCCACAACCATTGACGGCTCCACGTACACATTGCACACCCCTCTAACGGCGGACTTCGCATTCCTGCGCGCCCACGTGGCCGACACCCTGGGCAACCTGGTGTACCTCAGGGAGCAGCGCAACTGGAATCCCATAATGGCTATGTCCGCCCGCGTCGTCATCGCCGAAGTGGACGGCGTCGTCCAACAGGGAGAACTGGACGGTGAGCTTATAATCACCCCAGGCATATTCGTGGACCGAATCGTGCCGGCGGGAGAGGGCTGACACATGCCCGACCGCATCAGCCGGGAACTTATGTACTGGCGGGTGGCCGCCGAACTGCCGCCGGGCGGTGTGGTTGGCTTGGGCCCGTCCCTTCCCCAGTCCATTCCAGGCTACGTTCCGTCGGACCTAGGCGTGGTCTTCTTGTCCGAAAGCGGGCTGATTGGCCCGGCAAGAGAAGCCCGGGCTCGAGGGAGGACGACCAACCCGGCGGAGTCGGCCGCAGCCGCTCTGGGGCTGGGCGGAATGGCTGCCACACCCATAGAGGTGTTCGGAGCGGCTCGCAGCGGGCGGCTGGAAGTTGCGGTTATAGAAGCATCCCAGGTTTCCGAAACAGGCGCCATAGCCGACCGGATGGCCGAAGACGGGTGGCCCACCCCAACCAACGATATGGCCCTGGGCGCCCGAAAGACCATCGCCCTGATGGAACACACGACCCTCATGGGAGAGCCACGGATACGCTCCCAGTGCACCCTGCCCTCGTCAGGGCCCGGCGTCGTGGACTTGATCGTTACCGACGCCGCCGTGATCGCCGTAACCGCCGGCGGACTCAGGCTGGAGGAGACGGCTCCAGGCTGGACCGCCGATGACGTACAAGCCATCACCGATGTGAACCTGATTCACTCCCCCAGTTTAAGGGAGATGTCCTTTGGGCGGCTTTCAGGGCAGGCTTCCGGAAAGGTGTTTCCGTCAGCTGATGCGGCCCTTGCCGATGTCCACGACGGGGCCATCGTCATGCTGGACGGGTTCGCAGGACCCGGCGGTATGGCCCAACACCTCATCGTTGCATTGAGGGACCAGGGCGCCAAAGGGCTCACGATGATATCCAACACGGCCGGCATAGCGCGGGTGACTTCCTTTGGCACGCCTCCCGGCTACCGGCCCATCGACCACAGCCTGCTGGTGGACAACGGACAGATACACAAGGCCATCGCATCATTCCCAGTGTCGCCCTCGCCCAGACGACCCTCGTCTTTCGAGCTGGCATACCAGCGAGGAGAGGCCGAGTTGGAGTTGTCGCCTCAGGGAACTCTGGCCGAGCGAATCAGGACCGGCGGCTACGGCATAGGGGGCTTCTACACTCCTACCGGCGTCGGAACCCAGATTGCCGAGGGGAAGAAAACTATAGAAAGGGACGGTCGGACCTATGTGCTGGAGAGGGGACTCTGGGCCGACTTCGCCCTTATCCGGGCCTACAAGGCAGACACCCGGGGAAACCTGGTCTACAAAGGCACGTCCCGCAACTTCAACTCGGTGATGGCCCCGGCGGCGAGGGTAACAGTCGTGGAAGTGGACGAGATAGTGGAGCCGGGTCAGCTGGACCCCGACGCTATAGTGACACCAGGCGTTTTCGTTCACCGCATCGTGCAGAGGCCTGCTGACTTCTCTCCCTATGAGCAAGTAGACGGCTAGGCCAGTTTCCCGAAAACCATTCCGGCGAACCCGGTCAGCAGCGGCGGCCATGTGCGTTCGAGCACAGGCAGGGCCCGATGGTCGCCCGGAAGCCCCAGCCACAATACGAAAGCGGCGATCGTAAAGGCCGCAACCAGCCAGAAGGCCATCCTGAACTCAAAGGTATAGCCTTGCTCTTCCGGACCCTCCGCCGGACCGCCCGGCGTTGAGGAAGCGTCCTGCCTTCTTTCGCTCCCCTTCGGTCCTAACGACTTGACCGGTGGCTTTGGATACAACAATCGTCTCGACGCCCCATCTGGGGTCAACTCCCCGCATCAGCCCCATCAGCCGCAGCCACATTGTCCTGCACCCGGCCCTCCGAACGGCCCAGTCCAGCGAGACCGCCCTGCCTTGGCTGCGCTTGGAAATCAACCATATCATCGCTTATCAATCCCTAACTTAGATTCTAAGGAGCCTGTTCCAGACCCGTCCATCACGGGATGTCTCACTTAGTGTCTGAACTAGGGTGCATTCACATTAATGCCCAACGCGGGCGCCGAAACTCCATAATCTGCCATGCGCCCAGGTTTGAGGACAAGGATCTTAGCAACTGTGTTGGACGAGGGAAGGGTTGCTGGTGTGGTTGAGCTGATTCCAGGTTGTTCCGTCCCTCAACATGGCGTTGATGATGGTCAACAGCTTACGCATGCAGGCCACCATAGCCACCTTGGAGGGCTTCCCGTTCCTCACCAACCGTTCATAGAATGTCTTTATCAGGGGATTGTGGACTCTGGCGCTCATGCCCGCCATGTACAGCGTCCTTCTGACGTTGGCGCGGCCTCCCCAGACGCTCCGTTTCCCCCTATGGACCCCACTGTCCCGGTTCAACGGGGCCACTCCCACCAGGGCGGCTATCTCCCTTCGATTGAGGCTGCCCAATTCGGGAAGGGACGCCAGAAGGGTTATGCACGACACGCTCCCTATGCCCGGAACGTCTTTGAGCGCCTTCGCTTTCCCCGTCCAAGCGGCGTTCTCCTTGATGAAGCCTTCCATCTCCCGATCCAGGTCCTTCAGCTCCTGGGTGAGATACTGGATGTGCCTCTCAATGCGGCGATGAACAGCCTTGGACGCACGCTTGAGGCGATTGGACTCAGCGGTTCTCATCTCTACGATCTGCTGCCTGCGCGCCACAAGAGCCTTGAGACGGGCCGCCTCGGCGTCCGGGAGAGGACGGACCTCAGGCCTCACGGCGGCGGCGAACCGGGCTATGACCTGGGCGTCCAGGGCGTCGGTCTTGGCAAGTCTGCCTGTGGAGCGGGCGAAGTCCCTTATCTGTCTGGGATTCATCACCGCCGCCGGCATCCCGCGGAGGCCGCACTCCATTGTCAGGGCCGTCTCAAGGCCGCCTGTGGCCTCCATCACGATGAGGCCCACATCCAACTCCTTGGCCAAGTCGATCAACTCACCGATCCCGACAGGGTCGTTGGCGAATCTCCCTGCCCGCTCTTGGGGCAATATGTGAACATCCAGGCGCTTGCCGCTTACGTCCACTCCCATCACCACGTCTGCGCTCATGTTGCGTCCACCCCCCTCGCCGCGTCTGCGCTCATCACATCCCCTTCTTGCAGGTTCGGGCTCGTTGACCCTGACAACTGTTCGGGCTTTAATGAGCATGGTGCGGCGGCTGACGCTAAAGTTCGGTCTTTAAAGGACCATGATTCCTGCGGCCTGCCGCACCCTGACTCCCACACCCTATCACGTCTTCATCACACAAGATTCCTCACTGCGCTGCGCTCCGTTTCGGAATGACAGTCGAGGGGTCGGAGAGACTTAGGCTCTAGGGTGAGCAGTCCCCAGGCCAATGGGTTGACTTCTCCCGTTCGCCGTGTCCATTATCAACCTGGGATTGAACTCTTACAATCCGCGCCTGGCGTCGGGGGCATTATGATGGAGAAAGAGCGGCTGGACAGGGAGGTCTTAGCCATGCGGGTGGCCAAGGAGTTGCCCGACGGCGCTTTCGTCAACCTGGGCATCGGCATACCCACCCTGGTGTCCAACTATATCCCCGAGGGCCAGGTTGTCTACTACCACAGCGAGAGCGGTGTCCTCAACTGCGGCCCCCTGGCCGACGAGGGAGAAGAGGACATTGACCTCATCAACGCTGGTGGGCAGTTCTTGAAGCCCGTGCCCGGCATGTCCTTCTTCAGCTCTGCGGAAGCCTTTGCCATGATTCGGGGAGGACACATCGACGTCACCGTCCTGGGCGCTCTGCAAGTCTCGGAGAACGGCGACCTCGCCAACTGGATGCTGCCCGAGCGAGGAGTAGGCAACATCGGCGGAGCAATGGACTTGGCTGCTGGCGCCAAAAAGGTCATCGTGGCCATGGAACACACCGACCGCAACGGAGCGGCCAAGATAGTCAGCAATAGCTCCTACCCACCTACTGGCCGGGGATGCGTCAGCCTGATAGTCACCGACATAGCGGTAATCGAAGTGACCGAATCGGGTCTGATGCTGAAAGAGGTTGCACCGGGGTGGACTGCCGAGGAGGTCCAGGAGCTTACCGAGGCGCGGCTGACCCTCGCCCCGGACCTGAAGGAAATCGAGCTTTAGCCATTACGCGTAGGCCAGGGAGTAGGTCGAACCCGACTCTCCCTTCTCCACTTCAATGCGGGTGGGAAAGAGGTCCTTCAGCTCGTCCATGTGTGTTATGACGATGATTTGCTGGAAGTCTTCCTGGATGGCGTTTATCACGTCCACGATGCGTTCTCTGCCTGCCGCGTCCTGAGTGCCGAAACCTTCGTCTATGAAAAGGGTCGGAAGCGGGGCGCCCTTGCGGTTGGCCAGAGCTTTCGACAGGGCAATTCGTAATGCCAGGTTGATTCTGAAAGCCTCGCCGCCGCTGAACATCTCGTAGCTCCTGGGCCCAAGCTCGTCGCTGATCTTTATGTCCAGCGTCTCTATGGGGTCTCCGCTGCGGCTGCGGGCTGCCCTCTGGGTCTCCAGCTTCAGGTGCATCCGGTTGTCGGTCATACGGCCTATTAGGACGTTGGCCTCTTCCTCGATTTCGGGGAGCATCCTATCAATAATCAACGCCTGGACTCCCGCCTTGCCGAATGCCCTACGAAGCTCCTCGTAGGCCTCCTGCTCATTCCTGGTTTGGGTCAAGTCCCGGGTTTTCTGGTCTATGGTCGCCTCCATGGCCTCGAGCCTGTCCAGCACTCCCCGGAGTTCCCCTTGACTGCGAAGGAGGTCTTGCTGCCGCCGCTCCAGGTTTCCCACCTCCGCCTCGGAGGACTTCAACCTTCCCTCCAGGGCGGCCACGTCCCCCATCTGCTCGTGCAGCTTCTCTATTTTTTGTTGGGCCTCGGTTAACTCGGCTTCCCGCGTCTGCATCATGCTCTGGGAGAAGGCCAACGACTCCCTGTCCTCCGGTAGCCGCTGGAGGGCCTCGTCCAATTGAACTCGCTTCTGGTCGTAGACGCCCAATTCCTGTATGCGCTGGTCCAGCCCCTTGAGGATTTCGGGCTGATATCCCAGGGCGTGGATGGCCTGGTCAAGCTCCGCTGCCTTTCGGCTCTCTTCCGCTGAATAGACGCCGTTCTCCAGGTCCTGTCGCAGCCGGGCTATTTCCGCCGAAGTCGTCTCAAGCTCCTGGGAAGCCTTGCCGCTTTCCTCCAACCGGGACTGGTATAGCGTCAGGCTCTGTTCCGCCTGGCTGCGGCGGCTTTTGGTGGAAGCGTCCAGATTGGTCAACTCAGCTTCCAAGTCCGTCTTTCGGCTTAGGGCGTCGCGAAGCTCATGGTCGTTGCTCTTGTAGAGATTCAGCTTGTCCTCAATCTCGCGGCTGTAGCTCTCGATCAGGTTTACACACGCGTCGTCACCCAACGTCGTCCCGCACAGAGGGCAAAATGCGTCTCCTGGGCGCGCCTGGACCAGATTGAGCTTGGAGCGCAGTTCCTGTCCTTCCGACTTGAGTTGTTTCTCGGCGGCTTCCATCTGGCCGATTCGAATCGTCAGCTTGGAAAGCGAGTCTCGCCGCCTGACGAGGGTTGCCTCGTCGCCCCGCACGGCGTCCAGTTCAGTCTTGGTGAGTTCCAACCGTTCGGTCAACCCGCTGCCCAGAGCAGCCCTGGGTTCCAGTTCGTCCCTTACCCGTCTCTCCAGCTGGGCTGTCTTCTCCTCCAGCCTGACCTTAGCCGTCTCGATTTGGGCGGCCAGTGCTCGTCGTTCCTCGGTGAGCTTGTCATGCCGGTCCCGTAAGGCGTCCATTTCCAGCCGCCTCGCCCTGGCTTCCGTCAGGTCAAGATGCCCTCGCTCGATTTCCGCTCTCTGCTCCATCACGGCGACATAACCGGCGATGCGTGCGTCCAACCGCTCGTTCTCGGACTTGTGGCGCGTTAGTTCGTCTTTGAGTGCCGGGACACGCGCCGCCAGGGTTTCCGCTTCGGCCCGTTGTGCGGCCAGGTTCTGCACTTGCATTCTCAGGGCGTCCCGTAACTCTCTCTTGGCCTCCAGGCCCTCTACAACACGGGCGAGGTCCCTCTCTACCCCCTCCAGCTCCAACTCCACCGCACCTGCCTTGGACACCTCTAGCCGCAGTTGCTCCAGTTGCCGCTGCATTTCTTGGGACTCGCCCCGTTTTTCCTGGGACCGGTTCTTGGCCATGTCCTCAAGCCGGTCGTACCGCTCCAGGCCGATGATTTTGGCCAAGACCTCTTTTCGCTCGCCGGCACGTTTGTTGGTGAACTCGTCAGCCCGGCCCTGAAGCAGGAAGGCGCTGTTGATGAAGGTGTCGTAGTCCATGCCGACGATCTGGTCGATCCTGGACTGGGTCTCGCGGACTGCGTTGCCGGTGATGGGTTGAAAGGAACCGTCGGACTGGACCAGAAGCTGCAGCTCCGTGACGCCGGAGCTCCTTTGTCGTCCTGGGTTGCGGTGTCTGCGGCTGGCCCGGTAGGTGTTCTCGCCAGCGGCGAAATCCAGTTCGACCATCATCTCCGTCTGGCCGAACCGCACCAACTCATCCTGAGATTTGCCGCGCGCCTTGCCCCACAGGGCCCATGTCATGGCGTCCAGAAGGGCCGACTTGCCGTGGCCGTTCTGGCCGCAGAGGCACGCCAAGTGCACCCCTTCCAGGTCCAGGGGAGGCAGGTCTTCTCCGTAGCAGAGGAAGTTCCGCAGGCTTAGTTTGAGGGGGACCACATTCGCCGCTCCGCCCACCGCATCTTGCTGACGCCCATTCTAACACCCTTCGACGAGCTCAGGGCGAACGGGAAGGGGGGCCAGTCAAGGTATCGTAAGGCCCGGCGGCGCCATGCACTACGGTAAGACATCCCGTTCGTGGTGAGCCAGTCGAACCACCCTTCGACAAGAGACCGGTGGCTTCTCAACTCTACGGGATGAGAATCAGCTTGCCGGTGGACAGCCGCCCTTCTAACTGGCGGTGGGCCTCCACGGCGTCGGACAGAGGGAAGGTGCCCCCGATGCGCACCTTTAGCGTCCCGCCCCTGATCCAGTCGAACAGTTCTCCGGCCCGCCAGCTTAGTTCATGCCTGTCGTTGGTGTAGTCGAAGAGGGCGGGCCTGCTGAGGGACTTGGACCCGGCCAGAGCGGTCATTGGGGATACGGGGTCCACAGCGCCGCTGGACTGGCCGTAGAGGGCCACGTGGCCGCGCCGGGCACAGCTTTTGAGGCTCTTCTCAAAGGTGGTTTTGCCCACGGCGTCGTAGACTACCTGCACGCCTTCACCGTCGGTGGCCTTCATTATCTCTTCTTCGAAGTCCTGCTCCACATAGTTGATGACCGCGTCCGCCCCAGCTTCAGCGGCGATGGCCGCCTTGTCCGAAGTGGACACTGTGCTGAAGACACGGGCCCCGGCCCGCTTGGCAAGCTGGATTAACATAAGTCCTGTGCCGCCGGCGCCAGAGTGGACCAGCACCGAGTCGCCGGGTATCACAGGGCGGGTGCTGTAGACCAGGTAGTGGGCGGTAAGTCCCTGAATCATAGTCGCGGCGCCCGTAGCGGCGTCCACTGGGGGAGGAACTTTCACCAGTTCCCCAGCGGGGACGACCACCTTTTCGGCGTAGGAACTGGGCGCCCAGGCGTAGGCCACCAGGTCTCCAACAGCGACGTCGGTCACGCCTTCGCCCACTTCCTCCACGATTCCCGCGCCCTCACGACCGGGTATCCAGGGAAGGCTCCCGGGCGGGTTGCTGCCCCTGCGCGTGCCGACGTCGGTGAAGTTGACTCCCACGGCCTCCAGTTTCACCAGGGCCTGACCGGCTCCGGGCTGCAGGTCGGGCAGGTCTTCCAGCTTCATGACCTCCGGGCCGCCCGTCTCATGTATGCGAATGGCTTTCATAGGGCCTCCTAGCTTCGGCCTGTATTGTCAGGCCATAGTATACCCCAAGATCGCCCCGCTCGTTATCCGCCTGGTCACGCTAGGAATCTGCCTAAGGACGGGCCTTTGGGGCACCGCCCAGGATGATATAGAATAGGCATTCAATCGACGCTGACGTTAGGAATTGACTTGCCCGGACAGCTTTTCACACACTACTTCCTTACCGATGGCATAAAGGAGACCTCGGAATGGAGGATACCAGATCCGGAAATTAACGCTTTCCGGGACAGGGTCCGCTGGGTGTATGAGGGCTTCAAAACACACCATCAACCTAACGAAGCCTTTACCGAACAAGACCTGATTCGACCCGTCCTTGAGGCTCTAGGCTGGATCGATTACTTACCCCAACAAGGCGCCAAGGGCAACGAGGACATACCAGACCATCTTCTCTTCTCCGACTCTCAGTCCAAAGAACAGGCCGCAGCGCGGACCAATTCCCAAGACCGCTACGTGGATGCGCTGCTCATCGAGGAGAGCAAACGGTTCGGGCTTCCCCTCGACAGCCGTGACCCCAACGACAACGCTAAATCCGGCTCACCTCACGCTCAAGTCCTCCGCTACCTGGCCACGGCGGACAGCGTCTCGGACGGGAGAATTCGATGGGGGATCCTGACCAACGGCGGCGTGTGGCGGCTATATGACCACCGGGCCCGCCCTCGCGCTACGGCGTACTTCGAGTCCAACCTGGCGGAGATTCTGGACACTGGCGATGAAGACGGCCTGCGCACATTTTACCTTCTGTTCCGCCGCAATTCGTTCATTTCCCAGCAAGGGGACACGGCAAGCTTCCTGGAAACGGCCTTGGCCGAGGGTCGGCGATACGAGGAACGGGTCGCGCAAGACCTTTCCGAGGCGGTGTTCAAGAAGGTCTTCCCCAATCTGGTGCAGGCGCTGGCTAACGCATCCGATAGGGAACTTCCAAAGGTGCGGGAAGCCGCGCTGACTTTCCTGTACCGGCTGCTCTTCCTTCTCTACGCTGAGGACCGAGGTCTCTTGCCGGTCAACGACTCCCGATACGACGACTACGGTCTGCGCAAACGTGTCAGGGACGACGTCGCTCGCAGGATCGCTCAGGGGGACGCCTTTTCAGGCGTCGCATCCAGCTACTATGACCATCTAACGACCCTGTTCGGGCTCATCGACAAGGGCGACGCATCCATCGGGTTGCCGCCCTACAACGGAGGTTTGTTTGCGACTGACGCGGCGCCTCTGCTGAAGGAAGTACGTCTGCCCGATTTGATAGTGGCGCCCATCGTCGACTTCCTGAGCCACATCGAGACGCCCCAGGGTAGGCGGTTTGTCAATTACCGTGACATGTCGGTCCAGCAGATCGGGTCCATCTACGAGCGCCTTCTGGAGCGGGAGCCAGTCGAGGATGGCGCTGGAAATATCGAAATCCGCCCAAACCCCTACGCCCGCAAAGACAGCGGCAGCTTCTTCACTCCCCAGGAGCTGGTTGACTTGATCATTGACCGGACCTTGAAACCCCTGGTTGAAGAACGGATCCGGGCCTTTGAGGACAAGTCCAGGGAGCTAAAGAGCGACCGTCGCTCCAGAGCGGAGCGCATGGCGGAACTTAGAAAGCTAGACCGGGCGGAAGCAATCCTGGACTTGAAAGTGTTAGACCCGGCCATGGGAAGCGGACACTTTCTGGTCAGCGCCGTCGATTTCCTGTCGGACTACATCGCTGATGCCATCGAGTACGCGCCAGCGGTCCCTGAGTGGCTCGACGGCGGATATGAGTCCCCTCTAGTGGAGCGGATTGCCGCTATCCGAACAGAAATCCTTCATCGGGCGGGCGAGTCGCATTGGGTTATAGACGAGGCACAGCTTACCGACCAGGCCATCATCCGCAGGATGGTCCTCAAGCGGTGCATCTATGGCGTGGACAAGAACCCCCTGACCGTCGAGCTGGCCAAGGTGTCCTTGTGGCTGCACAGCTTCACCGTCGGGGCGCCACTGTCCTTCCTGGACCACCACCTGCGCTGCGGCGACTCTTTGGTTGGAATGCGAGTACAGGACGCAGGACCCGAGTTAAACCGTCTTGGGGGACTGTTTGCTAGTTCCGTTATTGCCGGGGCGGAAAAAGCTACAGAAGGGATGCAACTAATAGAGGAGATGTCCGACGCCGACATTTCGGAAGTCCAGGAGTCGGCGACTCTGTTCGTAGATGTAGAGAAAGCTACAGAGGACCTTCGAGGAGTCCTCGATGTCCTGTCCGGTATGCGTTGGATAACCGCGGGATTAGGGGCCAAAGAACGCAGAGCCGTCGAATCCCCGTTGGTGGCAATTCTCAGCCACGAGCCTGAGCAATCGTTCAACCTGCTAGCGACTGGCATTGACCCTGCTGACTCTGGATCGACAGGAGATGGCCGTATGGTGTTGCTGGAAGCTAGCGAGTTTTGGGACAACGCCAAGTCCATTGCCGACGATGAAAGGTTCCTGCACTGGGAAGCGGCCTTCCCAGGTGTGTGGCAGGGGTGGCAAGACGAACATCCTGCCGGAGGGTTCGACGCCGTAATCGGCAATCCGCCCTGGGACAGGATAAAGCTCCAGGAAGTGGAGTGGTTCGCCGCTCGTTTGCCTGAGGTGGCTTTAGCTCCTACTGCTGCGGCCCGAAAGACGGCGATCCAACGACTGCGCGATGAGAGAAACTCTCTAGCAGACGAGTTCGACGCAGCCAAACAACGGGCCGACAATCAGGGACAATTGGTACGGGAGTCCGGCCACTATCCCCTTCTGGGTGGTGGAGACATCAACCTGTACTCCCTGTTTGTGGAGCGGGCTATGGGGTTGATAAAGCCCGACGGTTTGGTGGGCCTGTTGACACCTTCAGGCATCTATGCTGACAAAACAGCCGCTGACTTTTTCAAGTCCGTATCCACAGCCGGACGGGTTGCTGGCTTGTTCGATTTTGAGAACAAGAAGATATTCTTCAAGGACGTCCACGCATCGTTCAAGTTCTGTGCGCTGATATTTGGCGGCGAGAAGCGTCGGTTCGACAATACCGAGTGCTCCTTCTTCCTGCACGGCACTGAGACTATCAAGGACCCAGAACGCTGCTTCCCGTTGGCGCCTAAGGACTTCGCCAAGGTGAACCCAAACACCGGGACGGCCCCCGTCTTCCGGACAAAACGCGACGCCGAAATCACCCGGCGAATCTACGAAAGCCATCGCGTTCTAGTGGACCGCTCCCGAAGCAGGCCGCGCCGCGCGTGGCCAGTCTACTACCGGACCATGTTCCACATGACCAACGACTCCCACCTGTTCCGTACGGCGGCTCAGCTTGAAGCCGAGGGGTTTTACCCCGTCCTGGACAATCGTTGGCGCAAGGGTGAGGAATTGTATCTGCCCTTGTATCAGGGTCGCATGATCTCGCTCTTCGACCATCGGGCCAATTCCATCCGAGTGAATCCGGAGAGCACACATAATCCTTACCTGAGCGAGGAAGTCACCGAGGCCCAACATGCAGACCCCGAGTTCGTCCCTCAATCCCAGTACTGGGTTCCTTCAGAATCGGTCAGTGGGAAATTCGGTGGAGACTTGAATTACGCCTTGGCATTTCGAGACATCGCCCGTTCCACAGACGCTAGGACCATGATCGCCACACTTATTCCACCTGTGGGTGCGGGGAACAAAGTACCTTTGCTTCTTCCGTTAGATTCATCCTTTGATAGTGGCAGTGTGGCTTGCCTAACCGCGAATCTCAACAGTGTGGTTTTCGATTACGTAGTCCGACAAAAAATTCAAGGTACACAGCTGAACTGGTACATCGTGGAGCAGTTGCCCGTCATCACACCCGACGGCTATGACCGGGAGTTCGGGAACACGACCGCGCGGGTGCTTGTCCGCGACCACGTGCTGCGCCTCACCTACACCGCGAACGACATGATTCCCTTTGCACGCGACCTAGGCTACGACGGCCCGCCGTTCATCTGGGACGAGGAAGAGAGGCGTCACCTGCGGGCCCGGCTGGATGCCCTCTATTTCCACCTCTACGGACTCTCTAGAGAAGACGCTGAATATGTGCTGAGCACGTTCCCGATAGTCCGGCGGGAGGACGTAAAGCAGTTCGGCAAGTACCGCACTCGTGATCTGATTCTGGCCTACATGAACGCACTCCAAGCTGGGGACACCGAGACCAAAGTGGCGGCGTAGGAGCAAGCCTGCCGCCACTTGTTGTCAGGGTGTGGTATAGTATTGGCCGTTACGGGACAACGATTGTCAGGAGAGTGAGACGTGGCCCAGACTATTGAACTCAAGGCAGCGGAAACCAAGTCGGTGGCCCTCAGTCCGGCCCCCATCCTGCCCAAAATGGCCTTCCCGGTCTCCAATCAGACAGGGATCGACCTGAAGGTGGTTGTCGACGGAAAGAACATCCGAATCGAAAAGGCCGAGGGCTAAGTCCCCGGCTGTTCACCGCCGCTCTCAGAGAGCGGCTTCGGAATTCCCCCAAACCTCAGGCGCAACAGACCCTTGATGTCCTCCCAAGCCGTCGAGACTATCTTGACGCGGCTGTCGGGGTCGTCTTCCCAGTGGACGGGAATCTCCTTGATTCGGAAGCCTTTCGCTGCGGCTATTATCAGCAGTTCCGAGTCGAAGAACCACCCGTTGTCCTTCACCAGAGGGACCAAGGCCCTTACCGTGCTCCTGCTCACCGCCTTGAACCCGCACTGGGCGTCCCGGAAGGGAGTCCAGAACATTGCGCGTATGAGCGTGCTGTAGGAGCGGGAAATAAACTCCCGCTTGAACGAGCGCGTCACCCTGGAGCCCTTCATCAGCCTGCTGCCTATGGCTATGTGGGCGCCCTCCTCGACGGCGTGGACAAGCTGAGGCACGTGCACCAGGTCCGTTGACAGGTCCACGTCCATGTAGGCCACGATGTCAGCGGAACTCTCCATCCAGACCTGTTTTAGCGCGCGTCCACGCCCCTTCTGCGGCATGTGGACGATGTTCACTCCGGTGTAGCGGCTGGACAGCATCTCTCCCACGGCCAGGGTTCCGTCGGTGGAGCCGTTGTCGGCTATGACGATGCGCCAGGGATACTCCGACAGCTTCTCAGTGAGGAACTTGCTGAGAATGTCGACGCTCCGAGGGAGGTCCTTCTCCTCGTTGTACACCGGGATGATTATGTCTACGGTGGGGCCCATGATTGGCTCTCTCTCACCTTGGAGTTAGTGGGGAGTTAATGGCGGAAATGCCTGACGCCCGTGAACATCATGGCGATTCCGGCTTTGTCCGCCTCGGCGATGACCTCGTCGTCCCGTATTGAGCCGCCGGGCTGCACAATGGCCGCCACGCCGCCCTTGGCCGCCAGCTCGATGTTGTCCGGGAAGGGGAAGAAGGCGTCGGAAGCCAGGACGCAGTCTCCGGCCCGTTCCCCCGCCGCCCTCAACGCCAGGTGGACGCTTGTGACCCGGTTGGGCTGGCCCGCTCCCATGCCCAGAAGCTGGTTGTCTCTGGCGAGCACAATGGCGTTGGACTTGACGTGCTTGGCGATCTTCCACGCGAACGAAAGATCGCTCATCTCCCGTTGGGTAGGGGCTCGTTTTGTGACGGTATTCCACTGGGCAGGTTCGTCGTCTGAGACGTCCTGGCTCTGTACCAGCAGGCCCCCCGACAGGGGCCGCAGGTCGTAGGGCAGCCCGCCGGCCTCCGGGGAGGCTTCCAGCACCCGGAGGTTGCGGCGTTTCTTCAGTATGTCCAGCGCATCGGGTTCGTAGCCCGGGGCGACTATCACCTCGTAGAAGATGCCGCTGGCGGCCTGGGCGGTCTCGACGGTCACCGTGCGGTTGAAACCCAGAATGCCTCCGAAGGCGGACACGGGGTCTCCGGCGTAGGCCCGGTTGTACGCTTCTGCCTGGTCTGGATGGGACGCCAGCCCGCAGGGATTGGTGTGCTTGATGACCACCGCCGCTGTCTCGTCGAAGTCGATGACGGAGCGCCATGCGGCCTCGGCGTCCATCAGGTTGTTGAAGGAAAGCTCCCGCCCGTGAAGTTGTTGTGCGTTGGCGATTCCGCCCGCTGAACCCGCCGCTGGCACGTAGAGGGCCCCCTGCTGGTGCGGGTTCTCGCCGTACCGGAGACCCGTCAACCTGCTGAAGCTCAGCTCCAGCTTTTGGGGCAGCCCGCCGTCGGTTTCCGTGGTGCCGGGGGCTGGGGAGGACGACAGGTATCCGGCGATGGCCGAATCGTATACCGAAACGTGTTGGAAGGCTTTGTAGGCGAGACTGCGCCGGTCGTCATCGCTCAGGTCTCCGGCCACGAATTTGCCTATGGCCCAGTCGTAGTCCTCAGGGTCCACCAGGACCACGACGCTGGGGAAGTTCTTTGCCGCCGCACGGAGCATCGTAGGACCACCGATGTCGATGTTCTCCAAGGCGTCGTCCAGGGTGGCGTTCGGCTTGCTTACGGCCTCTCTGAAGGGATAAAGGTTGCCAATCAGCAAATCTATGGGCGATATGTCTCGTCGGGCCAGCTCGTCCATGTGTTCCGGCATGTCCCTGCGTGCCAGAAGCCCGCTGTGGATATGGGGATGGAGGGTCTTGACCCTGCCGTCGAGGATTTCCGGAAAGCCGGTAAAATCGGAGACCTGCTGCACGGGGACTCCGGCGTCGCTGATGGCTTTGTGGGTGCCGCCGGTGCTGACCAACCCCACGCCAGCGTCGTGAAGCCTCCGGGCAGCCTCTATGACCCCCGTCTTATCGTATACGCTGATTAAGGCTTTCAACATTCGCCTCTACGAAATCACCACTCTAAGTTCGTCCGTCTGGGACTGCACCTCGCCCACCGCTCGGCTGTCGGGGATCTCCTTCCGGATTTCTCCCACCTGGTCGGGAGCACAAGCCAGGACCATGCCCAGTCCCATGTTGAAGACCCGGAGCATCTCTTCGGGGTCGATGCCCCCCTCCCGCTGGATGATGGAGAATATGGGCTGGGTTTCCCAGGCGCCGCTGTCGAGCCGGGCCATTAGCCCTGGAGGCAGCATCCTGGGGACGTTGGAGTCCAGCCCGCCTCCGGTGATGTGGGCCGCTCCCTTGATTTTGTCCACGACGCTGGCCATCAGAGGGTAATAGGGCCTGTGGGGAATGAGAAGCTCCTCGCCCAGGGTGTGCTCCAGTTCGTCGTACTTTCGGTAGAGAGCCGTCGGGTCCTCTTCCGTCCTGAACACTTTGTGGACCAGCGAGAAGCCGTTGGTGTGTACTCCGGTGGAGGGTATGCCCACCAGAGCGTCTCCCGCCTGAATCCCGGAGCCGTCGACGATCTTGTCCCGCTCCACGACTCCCACGGCGAACCCTGCCAGGTCGAAGTTGTCGCCTATGTAGACCCCGGGGGTTTGGGCTGTCTCTCCCCCGGATAACGCGCATCCGGCTTCTTTGCACGCCCAGGTAATGCCTCTGAGCAGAGACTCGGTCCGCTGGGAGTCAACCGTCCCCATAGAAATGTAGTCGAGGAACAACAGGGGTTTGGCGCCGGAGGTTACGATGTCGCCAAGGTTCATGTTCACCAGGTCCATGCCCAGGGACTCAAAATGCCCCAGCATGGAGCCGATTCTCAGCTTGGTGCCCACGCCGTCGGTGGACGTGACCAGCACCGGGTCGGAGAATCCCGTAAGGTGGAACAGGCCTGAGAAGCCGCCGATGCCGTTGAGGACCTGGGGGCCGTGGGTGATGCGGGCAAAGGCGCTGATTCTGTCTTTGATTCCATCGAGGGCTTGCCGGTCTACGCCGGCGGAAAGATAGGTCTGGCCTCCCGACACGTCGCTCCCCCCTTCTGCAAAGCTGAGTATACAGGAACGCTAATGAGCGTCAACACCCTGATTGTAGCGGCAAGGAGCAGGAGGGGTCTGGAGGTCAGCCGAGGTGTTCCAGGGCCAGCTTGTCCATCTCCAGCTGTATGGGGATGGGGTAGTTGCCCGTGAAGCAGGCGTCGCAGAAGCCGCCCTTGGAGCCTCCTACGGTCTTCAGCAGCCCCTGGACACTCAAGTAACCTAGAGAGTCGGCGTCGACGAATTCGCGTATCTCTTCCATATCTTTGTTGGCGGCTATCAGTTCGCCCTTGGTGGCCATGTCAACGCCGAGATGGCAGGGGTGGCGTATGGGCGGAGCGCACACGCGCATGTGCACTTCCCGTGCGCCGGCCTTTCGCAGCAAGCTCACGACATGAGGAGTAGTGGTGCCCCGAACTATACTGTCATCCACAACGACAACCCGTTTACCTTTTATGACGCCGGACAGAGGATTGAACTTAACCCGCACTCCCAAGTCTCGCAGGCGCTGGTCGGGTTCTATGAAGGTCCTACCCACGTACCGGTTCTTGATGAGGCCGTCGCTGTAAGGGATGCCAGACTCTTGTGAGAACCCAACGGCGGCCGCCGTGGCCGAATCTGGAACACCGACGACCAAGTCTGCGTCCACCGGATGCTCACGGGCCAACTGGGCTCCCATGGCGCCTCTGGCGCTGTATACCAGTTGGCTGTCCAGTATGCTGTCGGGACGGGCGAAGTAAATTAGTTCGAAGACGCACAGGGCCCTACGTCCGGTGGCTCCGGGCCATTTGTAGAACCGTACGCCGTTTTCATCAACGATGGCTGCCTCACCCGGCTCCAACTCTCTCTCCAAGACGGCGCCCAGATGGTCCAGGGCGCAAGACTCAGACGCCAGGACCCAGCCTCCGTCTAAGCTGCCGATGCACATGGGACGGACTCCCAGGGGGTCGCGGAAGCCCATCAACGTGCCTTTGGTGAGAGCCACTGCGGAAAAGGCCCCTTGGAGGCTGCGCATACAGTGGCCGATGCGTTCCTCCCAGGACGTGCCGGGCGCATTGGCCAGCAGGTTGGCGATCACCTCCGAGTCGGTGGAGGACCGGAAAGTGCAGCCCCATTCCTCCCTCAACTCTATCTGCAGCTCCAGGGCGTTGACTATGTTGCCGTTGTGGCCAAAGGCCACTTCGCCGTGAATCCCCTCAACCACGAAGGGTTGTGCATTGGAGGGTTTGCTTGAACCGGTCGTTGAGTAACGGGTGTGGCCGATTGCCATCCGACCGTGGAGGTTCTTCAGTTCCTCTTCACGGAATATCTGGGTCACGAGACCCATGTCGGTGTAGACTTGAATGGCCCGGCCATCGAAAGAGGCAATGCCGGCGCTTTCCTGGCCTCGATGCTGGAGGGCGAACAGGCCGAAAAAAGCGAGACGGCTGGCGTCACCACTCGGCGCGTATACCCCGACCACCCCGCACTCTTCACGAGGGCGGTCAGACGGGGGCATTGCTTGGTGGGACCCAGCCCTGCCACTCACAATGCGATTTTACACCAACTCCGAAAGCCTATGTCAAGGCGGATGCCGGGCCGTTGGCCCACTGCCTGCATATTCTTCCGGGTGGGTTTACGTGGGAAGCTCAGCTTTCATCCCTGGCCGCAAGTCTACCTCGAAGGCGGCCAGAAACTGGCCAACCAGCAAGTAGTGGCCGATGAGGCCGGTCACGTCCACTGTAATCAGGACGCCCCAGCGGTCCACCACCGCGTTGTAGGTCTCGTCGGTTATCTTGTGGTCTCTGAGAAGCTCCTGCGTGTACCGCACCAGAAGCTCTTCATCTCCGCTCAGACCTTGGGGAGCTGTGCCCGTCGCTATGGCTTGTATGGTGTCGTCGGAGACTCCCGCTCTCCTGGCCAGCTCTGCGTGGGCGCTGAACTCGTACTGGGACTTTATCTCCGCGGCGGTGGCGCAGATGACCACTTCCTTCAGAGAGTTGGGCATGTCCATCATGAACCGCACGTAGTGGCCGGTGGCGGCGGCCCTGGCGGCCAGTTCGGGGCTATGGAGCAGCACTCCAAAGGGACCTCGGACGCCGCCGCGGCTGGCTTCTATCTCGTCGTAGTACTGCTGGTGTTCCGGGCTGAGGTCTCCCCGGTCCAAGTTGGGCAACCGTGCCATATTTAACCTCCGCGTCCTTGGATTCTATCCGGCTTGGGATTTGGGTGACGGGTCGGGCCTGGTCATTGTCTCCACGCCAACCCCTCCGTAGCCCGCAGGAATGCGTCCATTATCGGAGGACTTGCAGCGATGACGCTGGGGCCTTCGTAGGTGGTTGGGTTGCCGTAGCGGTCCCTGACGACTCCGCCCGCCTCCGACACCAGCAGCTGGCCAGCCGCCAGGTCCCACTGGGAGAGGCGGCGGTGAAAGTAGAGGTCCAGGCGTCCGCAGGCCGCGTAGGCCAGCCCCAACGTGCTGCATCCCATAAGGCGCACGCTCTGGACCTGTGACCATATTCCCGATACGAGTTCCAGGGCCGTGAGCGCGTCCCGGTCTGTGGCGCCCATGTCGAATCCCACCAGGCAGCCGTCCAGCCCTGTCTTGGTGGAGACGGAGATGGGTTCCCCGTTTAGGTGCGCTCCGGCGCCTCTCTCCGCCGTGAAAATCTCCCCCCTTATGGGGTCGTACACCACCCCGGCTGCAATGCCCGAGCGGTCCGCCAACCCTATGGACACAGCGACGTGAGGGATGCCCATGACGTAGTTCCGGGTGCCGTCTATGGGGTCAATTATCCACCTGTACTCGGCGTCCGGGTTCACGGGTTCCGACTCCTCGCATACGAATCCGAAGGCGGGGTACTCTTTGGCCAAGAAGTCTGTTGCGGCTTTCTCAGCCGCCAGATCAACGTCGGTCACAGGGTCTGAAGGACTCTTGAAGCGGACCTCTTTCTGGGAGTAGAAGCGGTCTTTGACGATGTCTCCGGCTCTAAGCGCAGCGTCCAGCGCCACTGTAAGGGCCCCGGCGCCCGTCGACGAAACCGGAAGCTGGGTCATTGATTGGACCTCCGCTGCTGGAAGGCTGGAAGAAGCCAAGGCAGTCTAGCATACAACCGCCGCCAGTGGGAACGACTGGACAATCTGCTGCCCAACCCGACGCGGCACAGGGGAAGTTGTTGTTCTCCAGCGTCCGCGAACCGTATATGCGCAAGAAACTTCATTGACCTATTGATACACCATTGTTCCTGGTCTGCTGACGCCCGGAGTCGAGTCGATTGGAAAAATGCGGGCGTAAGACATATATGGGTACATCAATGTAGTGAAATAACATTAGGGAAACAGCGTAAGATTTTGACAATTCTTTAGATAAAATACTATTATTAGCGACATTCCTAACCGTATGTTAAACAAGAATGGTTCGGGGAGGGCTATATGGCAAAGACTATACAAAATCTCAAATGGAGTGCGTTAAGCCTACTGGCAGTTGTGGTTCTTGCCGCCATTGTCGCTTGTGGCGGCGAGGAGCCGACCCAGGCGCCCACGGCAACATCCGTCCCCGCGGCAACGGCTACAACGGCCCCGGCCCCAACGGCTACAACGGCCCCAACCCCAACAGCAGGTCCGGTGCAACAGGAGAGGGTAGACGTGGCGTCCGGCTCTCTTGGTTATGGCATATCGGGCTTCAAGATAGAAGACTTTGGCGAGCCAAAATACGGCGGCATGAACCAGGTCCTGTTCTGCTGCGACATACGCACCTGGGACGCGGCTGTCCCCTGCTGCACGCATTTCGCCGCCCAGCTTAGCCCTATGTTCAACACGCTGCTCCAGTTTAACCCGTGGACCTTCGACAGGTTCGACATATCAGGCGACGCAGCGGCGAGTTGGGAGCGATCGAACGCGGACGGCACCATTTGGACTTTCAGTTTGAAGCCCGGGGCGGTTTTCTGGGATGGAAGTCCGGTTACCGCTCAAGACTGGGTATACAGCTTTGATCGTCTGGTGGGGAGGGGAGACAAAGAGGGAGGCGACAGGGAGGTCAAGCAGTTCTTCGGCCCCCACTTTGACAGGGCGGTCGCCGTAGATGAAAACACCTTGGAAATACACCTGCTTCACCCATGGGCCGACTTCGTCTCCTTCATGGCTGACGACCACTTCGCGGTGATGAAGCAGTCCCACTATGAAGAGCTTGACAGTAAGGCCAATGCCGGAGATGAAACGGTATTCGACGTTGAGAACGGCTGGAAGAATGTGATGCTCTCCGGGCCTTTCAAGCCTATCAATGTAGAGAGCAACCGGCGATGGACTCTTGAGGCGAACCCGATCTATTGGAAAACGGACCCGGAAGGGCGAGATCTACCCTACCTGGACGGCGCGGAGTTCTTCACGATACGCGGTAAAGACGCCACCCAGGCGGCATGGGAAGCCGAGCAACTCTGGCAAAACAACGCACAGAACAACGGCAACATGGACCCCGGTCAGCTCTGGGACCTGGTGGAACGTGAGGGCGGAAAGTTTATTGCATACCCCGTGCCCTGCTGCCCAGGGGGCCTTTCATTCAACACCAGCAAGCCGCCTTTCGATGACGTGCGAGTCCGCAGGGCGATTTCTCTTGCGCTGGACAGGGACAAGTTCAACGACCTGGTCTGGGACGGCAGAGGCATATTGGGCACGCCGTGCGGAGCGCCCGGCCACCCTCTGTGCTGGGACGAGGAACAGCTGAGGTCGTTGCCGGGAATCAGGAAAGTCCCGAACAATAAGGACGGGGAGAAACACCCGGATGACATCGCTGAAGCCAAGAGGCTTCTGGAAGAGGCGGGTTACCCGGACGGGTTCGATACGACCTACATATACAGTGGTTCGGTCAGTGGTAGGGATGAGTACACTCCCCTCAGCGACGACCTGAAGGAGCTGGGCATCGAGCTAACCGCTACAGTCCTGGACACGGCGGCACGAATCGAGGCTTTGCAAAATGGGCAATTCGACATGATAACGTCAGGAACCGGCGCTGGTGTGGTCACGCCTGACACCTACCTCAATCGTTACTATCCATTGGATTCCGAGAACAACGTGTTTGATTGGACGTACGACGGTTCTGAAGACCTGCTTGGTCTCGTAGCCCAGCAGTCTCAGGAAATAGACCTCGCCCAGAGGAGAGCCGTACTGGACGATATACAGGACATCCTCATCAACAAGGACAGTTACTGGCTGGTCTTGATACTGAAGACTTGGAGCAGGGTGTTCAACACCGAAAAGGTGGCAGGTCAGATGCCCACCCAAAGCGGCCAGATCGAGAGCAGGCTGGAGCAAATCTGGTTGGTGGACGCCACAGGGACCAGCCGTTAGATTCCATTCAAGGCACGGACTAGAAAGGGAGAGGGCCACGGTTCTCTCCCTTTTCGTTTGCCCAGTTTATAACGCGAAAATAGACGTGGCCTGCCCCTCCTCCACTGGCGGGAGAAGGTTGAGATTAGGGGGAAGCGTCCGTCGCTCACACGTCGATCCGGCGCCGCGCTCCTTTGTCGGCTGGTTTGAAGACAAGGACTTGAGATTCCTCACTCCGCTCCGTTTCGGAGCGACAGTTGAGGTGGTGGAAAAACCTACGTTCTAATGTGAACAGGCACTCAATCGTCAGGCTGCCTCGGACGACTGTTGGCCGGAGTCAGTTTCTGGTCCCCCTCATCTTGGGGTCCCATAGGTCCCGCAGTGCGTCGCCCATCATGTTGAAAGCGAATACCGCCAGACCTATGGCTATAGAAGGCAAGTAGACCAGCTGGGGTTGCTTTCTGAGAAACTCGTAAGTGCTGCCTCCCATTATTCCACCCCAGGAGGGCACGTGAGGAGGCGGTCCCAGTCCCAGGAAGCTCAATGAGCTCTCGATGATAATCGCTGCGCCCAGAGTGACCGAAACCAGGATCATGCTCAGGGATAGACACTGGGGGAGGACATGACGAATCGCGATTCGCCAGTATCCGGCTCCTACGGCTCTAGCGGCGGTGACGTAGTCCATGGGAACTATCGATAGAGCTTGGGACCGTATAGCCCGGGTTGTCGGGGCTATGACCGTAATTGCAATTGCGAGAATTACGTTCTCCAGGGAAGCGCCTAACGTAGCCCTGATGGCCAGGGCCAGAATCAGGGAAGGAAAGGCCATCATGGCGTCTATGAATCTCTGTATCACCAGGTCCACTTTGCCTCCACTTGTGGCGCTGATGACTCCGAGAGCGGTCCCAATGGAAACCCCGGCAATAGTGGCTACGACGGATACGTAAAGGGAAATGCGCGCTCCGAAAATGAGGCGGCTGAGCAGGTCTCGCCCCTGTTGGTCTCCGCCTAATAAGTAGCCTGTCTCACCGAAATCCGAGTAGTCTGCGAAAATGGCTTTTCTGTCCGGTTTTTGGGGGTCGACGGGCGCCAGCAGCGGAGCGAAGACCGCTAGGAATGTGAGCGCTGCGAATATGACGATGCCAAGGGTTCCCAGAGGTTGGTGCGTGACGAACCTTCTGACCACCCGGACAGCGGTTATGTACCACGGGCGATGTCCTGCCGTGGGACTGGACCGGTTTACAATTGAGTCTTGATTCAACGTTTTGGTCTTACTCTCTCAGTTTCCCTGGGCTTGGCGCTATCCATATCGGATACGGGGGTCCAGCACGCCGTACAAGAGGTCCACGATAAGATTGATGATCAAGATCGCGCCTATCATGGTCATGACCACGCCCTGCACCACCGTGAAGTCACGGTTGCCAATGCCGTCCAGAAGAGTCTCGCCCATCCCCGGGAGCCGAAAGATTCTCTCGATAATCACTGTGCCGCCCAATAGAACGGCGAACTGGAAACCCGACAGAGTCAGCACGGGGAGCAAGGCGTTTCTCAGGGCATGCCGGTTGATGACCAATGTTTCTTTTAGACCTTTAGACCGTGCGGTACGGACGTAGTCTTCTCTCAAAACGTCCAGCATCCCCGAACGGGTAATCCTCGCCATATATCCGATGCGTGTAAAGGATAGGGCCACGATTGGAAACACCATCTGCTTTATATTCGTCCAGGGTTCTTCCCAGATTTGGTTATATCCAGGAGGCGGCAGCCAGTTGAAAACGGTGACTAGGACAAAGAGGATCATGATGGCGAAGACAAATAAAGGGACGGTTATGCCTGTGATGGCTACAAACCGTCCCACATAGTCGATCCACGTGTTTTGGTAGACCGCCGAGACAATGCCCAGGGGTATCGCCAGAGCCAAGCTGATTACGATCGCTCCAATTGCCAATTCCACGCTTATAGGCAGTCCACGGGCGATTTTGCCGTTGACTTTAGAGTCGTCAAACATGGACCTGCCTAAGTCACCAGTAAGCAGCCCTCCGCTCCAGTCGAAATACTGGACAACGAGGGGTCGGTCCGTTCCCAATTTTTTTTGCGCCGCCATCAACTCGTCACGGGTGAAGTCCGCCGTTCCGGTCGGCCCAATAAGCCTGGCCACCGCCGGGTCTCCTGGAACGACACGCAGCAGGAGGAAGGAGATGATGGAGACGAGGATGATTGTAGGTATGAAGAGAAGCAGACGGCGTGCGATATAAACGTACACTGGCGCCTCGACAGTCGGCTCTTGAGAAGCTTACCTTTTCCTTAGTGTTCTCTTAATGAGTGATTTGAAAATGTCGTTAGTCAACAGAGAGTTGGGACTTTGGTGCACCCGATTTTACCCCCGCTATGTATAGGATGTACACCACGGCGCTGTTTCCTTGGAGACATTCGGGCAGAGGTGTGCCCATACCGGGTCGCTTGAACTAAGAAGAGGCTGAGGGCGACGGCGTCGCGCCTCGTTTGCGGGACTGCCATCGGTTATACAGTGCAGCTCCCCCGACGGCGCCGGCAACTATTGCCGCCTGCAGCACGACCAGTCCCACCACCAGCATGGCGGCGTCGAACCAGAACCCGGAGGGAAACATCATCACTAGGAAGTCTCGTCTTGGGTCCAGTTGCCAGAAATCGTTGGCAAAGCTGAGCTCGTGGAACAGGGTGAACAGGAAATCGAAACTCACCAGCGACATGAGTCCGACCAGCAGCGTCAGCCCCACCGTGACGCCCGCCCCGAACAGTCCCAGCCTGGCCAGAGTCTTCAAAAACTTCCGATGGTGAAGATAGAATCCGGCAGCAATAAAGGCGACGATAAAAATAGCTGAGCCGACGCCCACCCAATAGACTCCCCGCACCAGCTTCTTCACGTCGTGCATGTGCACCACTTCCTTCTGGTTGAAGAGGACGCGTTCCTCACCGAATACGCGGGTCGTAACGGCCAATGGCTCTGTGGCAGAGTTGAAGTAGTTGCGTATCTCACGGGCCACGGCCATCAGGTCGGCCTTCTCTATGCCCGTGACCGAGGTCACTCGGTACCGGTCGAAGCCGTACTCGTAGAGGCCCAGGTCGTTGATCGCCCACGTCACGCTGACGGCGATGAAGAGCAGCGGGACCGCCACGACAAACAGGACGGCCAAAGCCCTTTTCGCTGCCGGTGCAAGCTGTTCGGCCATGAAGATACGGTATCACTGGCCTGCGTTGCCTTCAACCTAAGCGGCTATCTATAATCGCCTAGAGCAATCCGCCTGATTGGAGATGGACATGGAAAACCCTCCCGCCTCTTTCTACGGCCTGGTGGACATAGTGGCCAGGCTCAGGTCGCCCGGCGGCTGTCCCTGGGACAGAGAGCAGACCCACGAGTCGTTGAAGCGAAACCTGCTGGAGGAGAGCTACGAGGCTTTGGAGGCCATCGACAGCGGCGACTCTGCCAAAATCGCAGAGGAGATGGGCGACATTCTAGTGCAGACGGTGTTCCACGCCCAGATGGCCAGCGAAGCGGGAAACTTCACTATCGATGATGTGGTGGCTGGGATAAGCGACAAGCTGGTGCGCCGCCATCCCCACGTCTTTGGGGACGTCCAAGCAGCCGACGCCCGGGAAGTCGAACTCAACTGGGACACACTAAAGGAGCAGGAAGCGAAGGGAAAGCGGAAGTCTCCAGTGGAGGGGATTCCCAAGGACATGCCGGCCTTGGCCTATGCCCAGCTGATGCAGGACCGGGTTGGTCGGGCGGGTTTTGAGTGGGACGACATCTCCGGCGCCCTGGACAAGCTGGCCGAGGAGATTGGGGAACTCCAGAACACGAAGAATGATGAAGAGCGGGCCGAGGAGTACGGCGACGTGCTGTTCATGGTGGTCAGCCTGGCCCGATGGCTTGGCCTTCAGGCCGAGGACTGTCTACGCCAGTCGAACCTCAAGTTCCAGAAACGGTACATGGCCATGGCGAAGATAGCCGTCGAACGAGGTCTGGACTTCTCAATGCTGCCCCTGAGCGAAAAGCAGTCCCTCTGGCAAGAGTCCAAGGGTCGTGTGGGGTAAGTAGGCAGCTTGTTTTCCGTCAAAGCAACCCGGTGTACGCCGTCTCTTCTACAAGGGCCACCGAATAGTTCTTATCAGCCCTCCACAGGGCCGTAGCCGGGGGCTATGTAGTAGACCCCGCCGGACATAAGCTGGGCCAGCTCACTCAGCGGTTCTAGAGATACGGCGGGACCTGCGAACCGGCTGGCGAACCTGTCCATCACGCCACGCTTGGGGCGGACCCACACCGGCCTGGGTTTGGTCTTGCCCAGTTCTGCCGCAGTCTCCAGGGCATCGTCGAAATCGCCCAGCCGGTCTATGAGGCCCTTCTCCAGGGCAGTCTTTGCCGTGAAAACCTCTCCGGTGGCCAATTCTCGGACCTGCTCGACGGGCATGTTGCGGCCCTGGCTGACCGATTCCACGAAGTTGTCGTACACCTCAGAGATGAGGTCTTGGAACTTGGACTCCTCCTCCGACGTGGGAGACCTCCAGAACCCGGTCATGCCTTTGAGCCTTCCGGCGCTGAAGACGTTGACGCGTACGCCCATCCTCTCCAGCAGGTCCTGGATGACGGGACGCATGTATATGACTCCTATGGAGCCCACCAAGGCCGACGGCAGAGCCATGATGATGTTGGCGGCGCTGGCCAGATAGTAGGCTCCCGACGCTCCGGTGCCCCGGACGTAGGCCACCACCGGCTTGTCCTGGGCGGTGCGCCTCAGGCTGCGGTATAGGACTTCCGACGCGGCGGCGGACCCCCCGGGAGAGTCGATGTCCACCACGACGGCCTTGAACTTCCTGTCCCTCCGGACTTGGTCGATTAGCTGTGCTTGCGCCTGGACTTTGGCGCCTCCGCCGATTACACCGAATATTTCGATTACGCCTATGCTTGAACGCGCCAGAAATTTTACCGGCAAAGTGAAACTCCTAGAAGGACGAATGTCCTACAGCCTCCAAATGGAACCCGTTTGGTGGACCAGGTCCACAGTATATATTGCGTCATAAGACCAACCGACCTGTTTCATCCAGTCCTCGAAATGGGACTGCTGGACCGCCTCGCACTCCGTGAACACCTTACCCCTGTCCAGGTCGCAGTAGACCTTGAGGATGGTGGCGCCTCCGCCGGGTTTCCATCCCCTGGGGGTGGAAAAGACCTGTCGAAACTCCTGCTCAGTCAGGCCTGGGACGCTTTGAATTGCCATATACCGCGTCATGCTGATTCCTCTGTTTCCAGCGGCTCCGAAGGGACTCCCCCGTCATCTTCCGGTTCCACCAGAGTGTCCACCGCTTGGTCAGGGACTCTCCCGTCATCTTCCAGTTCCATCAGAGCGTCCACCGCTTGGTCGGGGACTTCCGGGGGGATGAAGGGATAGGGCAGGGGCGGCCCTGACCTGAATGGAAGGGCCACACTTGCCGTGGAGGCCATAGTCTCAGCTCCCCCGTAGACCCGGATGCCGCTCTCGATATTCACCAGGCCCATGTTTTCGAGGCGCCGCGTTTGGGTGACTTTGCCCCACAACACGATGACCTCTCCTGGAGTGATGAGCCCTTTGTGCTGGAGGTCCAGCTTCCAAAGCCAACCGCCGGGAAGGGCCCAGTCCTTGAGGAGCTGGCACATGGCGTTGACTTTCCACGAGTCGGGGACGACTACTCCGGGGAGACCGAGGTTGTTCACGGCGGAGTCCAGGTCGAAATAGGCCGAGTCCCATTCCTCCAACACGGAAGTCCAGCGCACCAGTTGAGCGGGAGTCAAGCGGAGGATGTACCGGGGAAGCCCTAGGCCCACTTCCACGTCTTCAAAGTAGACCTGTGGCTTTTCCCGCAGCGACTCCTCGGACGGTCTTTCGTCCAGGGCCGGCAACACGGTCACGGGGAGCTGCAGGAGCTCATCGAGACTGTAGGCGACCGGAACGGTGGCTTGGCTTTCGTCTAGCGCCGGACCAGTTGGGTCGTTATCTTGCATAGAAGTCTGTCATCCTGGTTGCGATAAGCCGATTCGACTGCAATCAGCAGGGTTGGAGCTTCTTCGGCGGATGTATTGGCAGTCCCCTCGGCGATGGAAGCGTAACTGTGGCGCACGAAAATCTGGTTCCCTATGGAGGGATAGCTGAACACTTCTATCCCCACGCCGATGCGGGCGATCCTGCGGAGGAGTGTGGGCAGCGTAGGGAGGCCTTGAAAGACCCGCATCGGGTCGAGGCTTGAGGAATCGTCCGAAAACCCGTTCTGAGCCAAGATGTCCCGGTCCCCCGGGGGTCTGCGCCTCTCCAGGCAGGTGGCCATGAGGGGCGGCGTGGAAAGGCCTTTTTGAGGGGTGGATTCAGCGAATTCCATATCCCAGTATCTCGGGTCCGGGTCCATAAGGGCCTGGCTGAAACGCCTCAGCAGGTCGGCGTCAACGGTCCCCCAACATTGAATGTCTGGGCTGGACACGTCAATCATGGCCGACAGTTCAGGGCTCAACATAGACTCCGCTCGAGTGTCAAAACGCTGGTCTTCTGGGTCTAGCTTAACTTGCTGTCCTGTTAAGTCAAGGTCTGACAGGCACATCAGTCTTGGGCGCCTATTGAGTCTGCCTGCTGCATGGGTATAATAAGCATAGTCGGGGTGTAGCGCAGCGGCTAGCGCGCCACGTTCGGGACGTGGAGGCCGGTGGTTCGAATCCACTCACCCCGACCAATTTTTTGCAACATGGAAAGCCCGTGACCACCTCCTTCACCGTCGCATCCTCCAGCAAGCTGATTGACACCATCGGCGGCGACATCCGCGACCACGAGGTCGTGATCCTCGACTTCTCTGACACTGTCTACGTGGACGACAGCGCCGCCCTTGTGGTGGAACAGCTCATTGAGACAGCCGAAAGCCAGGAAACCCACTGTATAGTGATGGGTCTCTCGGGAATGCCAGCCCATAACCTTCGTGCTCTTGACGTTCTGAAGCGTGTTCCCGGTGACCAGGTTGTTGAGAGCTGGGACGACGCCAGAGTAACGGCGGCAAGACTGCTGACACCTTAGTCCCGGGGACTACGGCCATTGGGCCCCGTAGCGTGGGGAATGGCGGTGCGGTTGTCCAAGGCGTCATAGGAACCCTATAATCCACCCGTCGGTGGATATTCCTATGCTTTCTAAACTCAACTACAACTTTGCAACTCTCCGGGGAGACCTCTTCGGCGGAGTCACGGCGGCGGTCGTCGGTCTGCCGGTGGCCCTGGGATTTGGCGTGGCTTCGGGCCTGGGACCGCTTGCCGGCTTGTACGGGGCCATTGCAGCAGGCTTCTTCGCGGCGGTGTTCGGAGGCACCCGGTCACAGATAACCGGCCCCACCGGCCCGATGTCCGTGGCAGTAGCCGTCATAGTTACCAGCTACGTAGACAACCCGGCCGAAGACTTGCCCAAGGTCTTCACCATAATAATTATGGCCGGAATAATCCAGATTCTGCTGGGCGCAATGAGAATCGGACGGTTCGTGGCCTTCACGCCATACTCGGTTATATCCGGGTTCATGTCAGGCATCGGAATAATCATAATCCTGGTACAGACTCTGCCGTTCCTGGGAACGTCTGTCGCTACTGGCGGGCCTTTGGCAGCGGTCCGCGCATGGCCGGATGTGTTCAGCGACGTCAATTTCGGCGCATTGATAATCGCCGCCGTGACCCTGATTGTAGGCGTGGCGTGGCCGAGTCAGTTTAGAAAGTATCTGCCGCCCGCCTTGGCGGCGTTGGTCGTGGGAACGCTTATCGGCGTCTTATGGCTGACGGATACCCCGGTCATTGGCGACGTGCCCTCGGGCCTGCCCACGTTCGAGATGCCGGACCTGTCGGGAAGTTTGTTAGTGGGAGCCGTGCAGCCTGCCGTGACCATAGCGCTCCTGGGCGCCATCGACAGCCTGCTCACGTCACTGATAGCCGATTCGATAACCCGCACTCGCCACAACGCGAATCGGGAGTTGGTGGGCCAGGGAATCGGCACCGTGCTGACGGGATTTATCCAGGGACTGCCCGGCGCCGGGGCCACAATGGGTACCGTGGTGAACATACGCGCCGGTGGGCGGACTCCGGTTTCAGGTGTGGTCCGGGCTGGAATCTTGCTGGCGCTGGTGCTGGGTCTTGGTCAGTATGTAGAGTCGATTCCTCACGCGGTCCTTGCGGGCATCCTGATGAAAGTCGGCTGGGACATCATAGATTGGCGCTTCATGATGCGCGTCCACCGCGTCCAGACGGAACACCTCCTCGTGATGCTTATAACCCTTGGGCTCACGGTGTTCTTGGACCTGGTCACCGCCGTCGCTATCGGCCTTATCGCAGCGGGCATGGCCAGCTCACGTCAGTTCGAGCGTCTGGAGCTGGACGCTGTAGTCTCCATCCCTCTGCTGGACAGGAGTTTTCTTGGCAGTGGGGGAAGCGAGGAAGATGCTGACGAGATGGACGCTTTCTCCGCACGGGTGGGCCTCGTGGCTCTCAGAGGCAGTTTCACCGTGGCCTCGTCCAACAAGCTAATAAACACCATCGGAGCCGACATCCAGGACCACGAGGTGGTGATTCTAGACTTCTCCGACACGGTGTACATGGACGACAGCGCCGCATTGGTTGTGGAGCAGCTCATAGACACGGCCAAAGACCAGGACACCGAGTGCATCGTAATGGGTCTCGGGGGCATGCCCGACGTCACCCTTCGGGCACTGGACGCCCTGAAAAACGTTCCTGAGGAACGAATCGTAAAAACTCGAGACGAAGCTAGGGATATCGCCAGGGAGATACTTGAAGACAAAAATTCACCGGAGGATTAAGGTATGGAGTTCAACATAGCCGTCCTGCCTGGGGACGGAATAGGCCCGGAGGTCATCGCAGAAGGAGTCAAGACTCTGGACGCCGTGGGAAAGAGGTTTGGTCACAGCTTTCGATACACCTACGACGACGTGGGTGGGGTTGCCATCGACAAGCACGGCACGGCCCTGAAACCTGAGACCGTCGAAATGGTCCAAGGTTCCGACGCCCTCTTGTTCGGAGCGGTCGGCGGACCCAAGTGGGACGACCCGACCGCCCCGGTCAGGCCCGAGGACGGCCTGCTGGCCATCAGGAAAGGCCTGGGCGTGTTCGCCAACATTCGCCCGGTGAAGGTCTTTCCGGACTTGGTGGACTCCAGTGTGTTGAAGCCCGCTGTCCTGGAAGGTGTGGACATTGTCCTGATTCGCGAACTCACCGGCGGAGTCTACTACGGCCTGCCCAGAGGCCGCCGTGAAACCCGGAAGGGCTGGACGGCTGTTGACACCATGCGCTACACGCAAGCCGAAATCGAGCGTGTGTTGAGGGTGGGGTTCGAGCTGGCCCAGCGTCGGAGCAAGAGGCTGGCGTCTGTCGACAAGGCCAACGTGCTGGAAACATCCCGACTATGGAGGCGCCTGGCCACAGAGATGTCCGAAGAATACCCTGACGTGGAGCTTGAGCACGTGTTGGTGGACACCTGCGCCATGCAGCTCATCCAGCGTCCCTCCAGGTTCGACGTCATCGTCACCGAGAACACCTTCGGGGACATACTCACCGACGAAGCCGCTGTGCTGGCGGCGTCCATGGGGCTTCTAGCCTCCGCCAGCCTGGCCGGTGTTCCCGTGGAGGGGCGCCGCACCATGGGCATGTATGAGCCTATACACGGCACGGCCCCTGACATCGCGGGAAAGGGCATGGCCAACCCCATCGCGACAGTCTTGAGCGTGGCCTTAATGATGCGTTACTCCCTGGGGCTTACCGAAGAGGCGGCCGCTGTAGAGCGGGCCGTAGAGCAGGTCCTTTCGTCGGGGCTTCGGACGCCGGACGTGGCCGGCGCAGGCGGCAGGCAGGTGGGCACGTTGGAGATGGGCGACGCGCTGGCGGCGGCTGTCTAGCCCCGCTTGGTTGAACGGGATAGCGGAATCCTCGCAGCCGCACTGGCAGGGTTGACTAAACACGAAGTCGGCAGCAGACGGCTGGGCGCCCGCCGATCCTGGTCGCTGTGCAGCATGGATTCTCGATTACATGGGAATAGTGTACACTATTTTCGTGTACCATCCCTACTGGAGCCAAGGAATGAAAAACATAACCCTCAGCGCTGACGAGAACTTGATAGAAGCGGCCCGACGCCGTGCCGCGGCAGAGCAAACAACCTTGAACGCTAAATTTCGTCTATGGCTCGCGGACTACGTTGGACGTGAACGACAGGCTGAAAGAGCTATGGAGGTAATGCGGGAGTTGCGGGGCAAGTTGTCCACCGGCGGGCGCAAGTTCACTCGGGATGAGATGAATGAGCGTTGAAGACTTCATAGACTCCAATGTCTTCATTTACATGTTCGATGAAACCGACGCCCACAAACGCCAACTGGCAGAGAACCTCGTCCGCCGCAGCTTGGAGGACTCGAGCGCCTGCATCAGCTATCAGGTCGTCCAGGAGACAATGAACATAGTTATCGGCAAACTTGGGGCCACGCCTGAGACAGCCCGGCTTTTTCTGGAAGAGGTTCTAACCCCTCTGTGGGGCTTTGTTCCAAAAAGCCTAATTCGGGCTGACTTTTGGAACAAAGCCGGCATTTGAGGAACAAGGCCCCGTAAGGACGTGAGATGAGAGATACGCGCATGATTGCTAGTGGTTTGAGTGCTGGCCGCACCTGTTGGGCAGCGGGCGTGCTGGTTGCGGCAGTCCTGCTGCTACTGGTGGTCGGGTGCGGGGGAGGCAATGGAGAGCAGGACGGCCCCGGTTCCTCCGCCACCTATGGCATAGCGGAGTATGCTGAGCACAGTTGCAGCGAGGAGGCCATCCGGAACTGGGTGACGACCCTCGCCGGTCGCGACGGTGGCACTTGGGGCGAGGCCGTGGAGATGGCCGAGGCGCACCTAGAACACCAAGAGAGCTACGATGGCCCGCTCTCGGTTGAGTTCAGGAGAGGGTACCACGAGCCTTGGCTCAAGGCCCTGGGGCAAGGGGTCGACGCACTCAGAACACAGGACGCCGAGGAACCCTACGACGAGGACCGGTACCAAGAGTTAGTAAGCGCAATCGATACTGCTGTACACCTCGGAGAGCGTTTCGGGGAAGCATGCCAGAAGGTCATAGCCAGCTGGGGTGGGGGGCCGGGCTAGAAGAGCCAGCCTCAAGTTGAAAGGAGATTGCAAGGGTGGCCAAGTCCGGGACTTTTGGAACAGACACTCGATTTGTGGAACAGGGGGCATTTTCGGAACAAGGCCCCTCTGTGGGGTATAAACCCAACGCCCTGGCTCTACCACAGCGGGCTTGCACGCCAAGCCCGGTACGGGTTCAGTTTCTACGACTCCCTGATCGTTGCCGCCGCTCTGGAAGCAGGCTGCACCCGTCTCTACACTGAAGACTTACGCCATGGGCAACAGATAGAACGGCTGACTATATTGAACCCATTCCTGACGCGCATACCTCAAACGTCTGAGGAGACCTCCGAGTAGGGAAGAGACGGCGGCCGTCGGCTAGACGACCTCTATAGGTTCCTCGGACACCTCGCCGTCGACGATTCGGAACGCTCTCAGATGGGGGTTGTCCTTGTCCATGAGGGACACGATTACGTAGTAGGCCTCGGGCCACGCGGCCAGCCGGATGTCTGTTGCCGAGGGATACGCTTCAGAATGGGTGTGGGAATGGTAGACGGCCCGATGCTCCCAGTCGTTGGACTCCATCTCCCGCCAAACACCGATAAGCTCTTTTGAGTCCCAGCTGAAGCGAAAAGAGCTATTCTCCACGTTGGTCATACGGAAGAGCTTGGCGAACTGTCCATCGGAGCCCGCAAGAACGCCGCAGCACTCGATGGTGTCATCCTCCAGAGCGTGTTGGATAATCTCGTCTTGGAAATGCTTGTCCAGCCGGAGCAAAGCGACCCCCAATTTTAAGTTTCGACTGGCTACAGTAGGTGTCGAGCGCCATCAAGCATAACACAGAAGAGGCGGCGCCAATCCAATCATTCCCCGCCGGGGTATAATAATGCAACGATGGGTTCCATCAAGCGACTGATAGTTGGACTGGGGGCTTGCCTCGCCCTTCTTGCATGGGCCGGCCCTGCGTTTGCCGCTGGCGGGACCATACAGGTGCATTCCAACGAAAGCGAGGTGCGGTTTCCCACGCAGGTCGTTTTGCATCTGGACGTGGAAGCCCAGGCCGACATCGCAGAAATACGTCTCTATCACAGGGCCGCTCCCTCGGGTTACTGGCGATACACCTACGTTGACGTTGACTCATCCGGCAGGGTTGTAGCCGAGACCACGCTGGACACCCACGGCGCCGCCTATCTGCCGCCCGGAGTCGACTTGGAGTACTACTACGCCATCACAGACTCTGAGGGAAACGAGACAGTCACCGACAGGAAGTCCGTGGTCTACTTGGACACCGGTTTCGACTGGAAAACCAGCATGGCGGGCCCGCTGGAGATATATTGGCACGACTTGAAAAGTTCGCAGGTGGACCGGGTGGCAGGCGACGTGGAGGAGGCGCTGAAGCAAGTCTCCGACCTGTTAGGCATAGAGCCTGACGGTTCCATGAGGGGAGTGATATACAACTCCCGCTCCGAGGCGGCCAGGGCTTTTCCCTTCCAGAGCCAGGCCACCAGCGACGGCGTTTTCGGAGGGTATGCCTTCCCCAGCATGGGAGTGTTCACGGGCTTGGGACTGGACTCCCGCCTGCTCGTGCACGAAACAGCCCATCTTATGTTGGACCAGGCGGTGTCTCAGCCCGGAGTCAGGATTTCTGCGTGGTTGAACGAGGGGTTCGCCAGCTACACGGAGCCGGGCTCCAAGAATTTCCGACGGGTGGAGTCGGACCCGTTCCGCATCGCCCTGCGGCACATGGGGACCCTCCCTGGACGCGTCTCGGACATCGGTTACTTCTATAGCAAGTCCGAAAGCGTGGTGGCGTTCCTGATCGAGACCTACGGTGACGAACGGTTCCGGGACTTTCTGGATAGGTTGAACCGTTACAAGACTGAGGAACCAGCTTTGAGGGAGGTCTACGGGTTTGGAGTCGACGGGCTGGAGAAACAGTGGGCAGCCAGCTTCGGCGCCATCCAGGTCCAGCCTTCAATAGACGATGTTGAAGAGGCGAAGCCTCCTCAGCCGTCGCTTCGTGAGGAGGGTAACACAGACCCAGTAGCCTCCATAAAAGACACAGACGACACCGGCGCCCGTCCAGCGGCCCCCCAGGAGCAGAAGGACCCTAACCGGGGAACTTCTTTCAACCTGGGCGGCTTGAGCACGATAGTCATAGCAGTGCTGGTCCTCGGGCTGGCTGGCGTTATGGGAGCCCGTTACGTCATGCGCAAACTTGGCGTCGGGCGGGATGACCGGGACGAGCTGGACCGCCTCACCGACGACGAATGGCGGGAAAGGCCGTAGCCGGGAAGCCCGTCCGCCAAAACTTCTCAAACAACCGGCTTCTTTCTCTTGGATGCTTGAACCTTCGGGCGCCAGAATAGATGCTCGACCGTTTTTCGAGTCGAGGAAGATTCAGCTTATACTCGCCGGGAGGTCAAAATGTCCTTTGGCCAATTCCTTCTAGCGGAGGGGATTGAGGTGGAGGTTGAGGGCGAACTAGAAGAAGTAATAACAATCGTAGACAGGGAAGTGCCCAAATATTCCTATGAAAAGTACAGGTATGTCATCGATTTTGCCAAGGCAAGTATGGGCTCCGGTCAAGCCCCTTATTGGAAATTCCTAGTCAAGCCCTATGACAGTGAAGAAAACCGCCTGATAGAAGCCCTAATATGCGTAGTGGAAGTGGATGGATCGGGGCCTGGCGGATGTGTAATCAAGATTCCGTCCCGCCACGAATGGAGCAATGAGACCGGGGAGGAGTTCGACCGAGAGGGCGAATACTTCACCAACTTCATATTCCAGTTTCTGAACACGCTGCAAGACGCCAAGTTGATCAGCCTGCCTGGCCATTTGCCTGTCGCCTAACAGCTTTCCGCAACGGCAGGTCTCCCACCCGGTTAGCCCCCGCGGGTCGCCTTGTGGGAGAAGCGCCGCCGGAGTATCATATCCGCCAGCGAGGTGTGAGGCATGGCGGACGGACTCCGGAAAGTTCTGGTTATAGGCTCAGGCCCCATTGTCATCGGTCAGGCGGCCGAGTTCGACTACGCCGGCACCCAGGCGTGCAAGTCCCTCAAAGAAGAGGGAGTCACCACTGTACTGGTCAACTCCAACCCGGCCACAATCATGACCGACGAGGGAATTGCGGACCGGGTGTACATAGAGCCGCTGACCGTGGACGTGATGGACCGTGTCCTGGACAGGGAGCGTCCTGACGGAATCCTTCCGACTCTGGGCGGACAGACGGGCCTCAACCTGGCCGTGGACATAGCCGACGCCGGGCTTCTGGACAAATACGGCGTGAAGCTGCTTGGCACGTCTCTGGAGACCATCAAAAAGGCCGAGGACCGAGAGCTTTTCCGGTCTATGCTGATTGAGATTGGTGAGCACCAACCCCCGAGCCTTACAGTATCGTCGATGGATGAGGCTCGGAAGGCTGTGGAGACTATGGGGCTGCCTCTGGTGGTGCGCCCCGCATACACCCTTGGGGGCACCGGCGGAGGGATGGTCCGAACCCTGGAGGACCTGGAGACCGTGGTGGCTGGAGGCCTTGCCGCCAGCCCAATCAACCAGGTGCTGCTGGAGCGTTCCCTTGAGGGGTGGAAGGAAATCGAATACGAGGTGATGCGGGACGGCGGCGACAACTGCATCACCATATGCAACATGGAGAACATGGACCCGATGGGGGTTCACACCGGGGATAGCATCGTCGTCGCCCCCAGCCAGACTCTGACCGACAAAGAGTACCAGATGCTCAGGTCGGCCAGCTTAAAGATTATCCGAGCCCTTGGCATCGAGGGTGGCTGCAATGTCCAGTTTGCCCTGCCGCCCCATCCCACCATCGCCGAGAAGTTGGGATACGACTGGGAACCCAACGCTCCCTACTACGTCATTGAAGTCAACCCCAGAGTCAGTCGCAGCTCTGCGCTTGCCTCCAAGGCTACGGGTTACCCCATCGCGCGGGTCGCCGCCAAGATTGCGGTGGGAAAGCGCCTTGACGACATACCCAACGCCGTAACCGAGAAGACCTCGGCCGCCTTTGAGCCGGCGTTGGACTACTGCGTGGTGAAGATACCGCGCTGGCCCTTCGACAAGTTTCCTGCGGGAGACCGCTCCATCACCACACAAATGAAGGCCACGGGCGAGGTGATGGCGATAGACCGCAGCTTTCCCGCGGCGCTCCAGAAGGCCGTGCGCTCCTTGGAAATTGGCGGACGTTCCCTGCTGTGGGAGGCGCCTGAATGGAGGCAGGGCAGCCCTCCGGGCGAGGGTCTGTACAAGCCCAACGACCAGCGGCTGTGGGCCCTGATGTACGCCATCCGGTCGGGCATGTCCGTGGATGAGTTGGCCCAGACTGCGTTGATTGAGCCGTGGTTCATCAGCGCCCTTCAGCGTATTGTGGACGTGGAGCGGAGGCTGTTGGGCGAGGACCTGACCCCGGAGCTTATGCTGCTGGCCAAGCGCCTCGGCTTCTCCGACGAACAAATCGGCGCCCTGTCGGACACCCTGCCCGAACGGGTGCGGGAGACGCGCAGTTCCTGGGGCATACGGCCCGTCTACAAGATGGTTGACACGTGCGCCGCCGAGTTTGAGGCGGTCACCCCGTACTACTACAGCTCCTACGACCAGGAAAACGAAGCGCCTCCGATGGAAGGACCCAAGGCCCTGGTCATTGGAAGCGGGCCGATAAGGATTGGCCAGGGCATCGAGTTCGACTACTGCAGTGTGCATGCAGCCTGGGCCCTTCACGACGAGGGAGTGGGAAGCATAATGGTCAACTCCAACCCGGAGACCGTGTCCACCGACTTCGACACAAGCCAACGGCTCTATTTTGAGCCGCTGGACGAAGAGAGCGTAAGGGACGTCATCGAAAACGAGACGGGCGATGGTCAACCTCCTGAATCAGTGGTCCAGTTCGGGGGCCAGACTGCCATAAATCTGTCCCAGGTCCTCGACCGGGTTGGGCTGCCTCTGCTCGGTTCCGCAGCGGAAGCCATAGATATAGCCTCCGACAGACACAAGTTCGACGACTTCCTGGGCAGGTTGGGAATACCACAGCCGCCTGGGGCCGCTGTAACCTCGGTGGAAGAGGCCATAAGCGTCGCGGGAGACATCGGCTTCCCCATCGTAGTGAGGCCCAGCTACGTTCTCGGTGGCAGAGCGATGGAGATCGTGCAAACGGCGGAGGAGCTCCGCCGCTACCTGGTGGCCGCAACCGAAGTGGGGCAAGGAAGACCGGTCCTTATCGACAGCTACCTGGAGGGCAAAGAGTGCGAAGTTGACGCCATCTGCGACGGCGAGCGGGTGTTGATTCCCGGAATGATGGAGCACATTGAACGAGCCGGAGTCCACAGCGGCGACTCCATGGCCATATACCCTGGGTTGAACCTGTCCACGGAAGAGGTGGACACTATCGTGGACTACACCACCCGGATGGGCCTAGCAATGGGCATCAAGGGGTTGATGAACGTCCAGTTTGTGATAGTGGGGGCGCCTGCATACCGGAGCCCCAGGTCGTTGCCCGAGGACCTGGAGGGCACCTCGGTCTATGTGCTGGAGGTCAATCCGAGGGCCAGCCGCACCGTTCCCTTCATCTCCAAGGTCACGGGCGTGCCGGTGGTCAGCATTGCCACCAGGGTGATGCTGGGAAAGAAACTGAAGGACATGGGCTACGAAGGCGGACTCTGGAAGAAACAGCGCGTAGTGGGCATCAAGGCGCCGGTCTTCTCCATGTCCAAGCTCACGGGCGTGGACTGGCATCTGGGCCCGGAGATGAAGTCCACCGGCGAGGTTATGGGTATCGACCATGAGTTTCGCCCTGCCCTGGCTAAGGCGTTGGCCGCGTCCGACCTCACGTTGAAGCAGAGCGGCGCCGTTCTGCTGAGTATAGCCGACAAGGACAAGGCGGAGTCCGCCGCTCTGGTCAGGGAGCTGGGCGAGGCCGGCTTCACGCTCTACGCCACGGAGGGCACGGCGGCCATGGTCCAAAACATGGGAGCGCCGGTGACAATGATCACCAAGAAGTTATCCGAGGGGCGGCCCAACGTGGTGGACGTGATTAACCAGGGCCTCGTGGATGGTGTAGTAAACACCGTGTCCGAGACGGCGTCGGCCATCCGAGACGGGTTTTACATTCGCCGGGCGGCGGTGGAGAAGCGGATTCCCTGCTACACGTCCTTGGACACGGCCAGGGCGGCGGTGGAAAGCCTCCTGATGGGGTCAGGCTCTTACAGGGTCAAGACGACGGCTGAGTACCTCGCCGGAGATTGAACTCCGCACCCTGCACAGGGTGTGAAGCTAGTCTAGATGGTCGGAATGCTCTTCCCCGCCTGGAGTCGGCGCGGCTGGCTCCAGACTCCGGTCTTCCCGCCTTTCCGACGTGACCACAGGAGGCCGGTTGCCAATCGCCAACTCGTCGGGGTGCCGCGACTCGACGACGTGTGACTCGTGCTCGTCATCGTCCTCGGTCTCAGGTCCCAAAGCCGGAATGCGGATGTCCTTGGGCGGTTTCCTGGTCTGCGTTCTGCGCCGGTTGCGTCCACCCCTGGACGTGAGCTTCTTCATCTCTTGCTCGACCAGTTGGAAGTCTTTCTTTGGCAGCAGGTGCAGGTTGGTTTGGGCGAAGGCTATGTACCACGCCTCGGGAGTCCATTTGCGAACATAGTCCAACCGGGGAGCCAACTGGTTGGCGTCGATGTAGTCGTCCTTGGGCAGGACGACCTCCGGCTCTATGTCCACCTTATAGGCCCACTTGCTCAGGCCGTCCTTCACCCAGGGAGGGGATGGGTCTTCGATATACCTGGACGTAGCCCGTGCTGTGGCCCCGAAGAATCTCTCATGACCCACGTAGTACAGGATGCAGTCGCCCGGTTCAATGCGCTGCGCTTTACGGTGGTGGTTGGCCTTGATCCCTTGGACTTTGAAACCCTGACTCCGCATGATTTCGAAGTTTTCCGGGGTTGTTACGATCATCCAGTAATTTCTTGGCATGGTCCTCTCCGCTGTGATGCGGTCTAGTCATTCTAGCATAGCTCGAGGCAGACTCCCATCGAAGCCTCAGACGACGCTAATCAGGTTATAGGTGTATTTGAACAGCTTGAAGGCCTCCTTGACGAAAGTAAAAGGCCCCACGGGTTTGTCTGGCGTTACGTGGGAAAAGAAGGAGAACTCCGTCCGGTGAAGCTCGACTTGTCCCTCCACGACATCCCCAAGGCGGCGGGACTCCTCAGAGGGCACTGCGTCATCTTCGCGGTCGTGGGCTATCAGCAACTTCGCTTGAAGGCCGTCTACGGCAGCGCTGGGCGAAATGCGGTCCAAGTCCTGGAGCAGACCGGAAGGAAGCAGCTCGATCTGGGCCTGGGCCTCTTCGACGCTCAGGCGTTCGGCGTCGTCGGAAGCCGTGGCTGATCTCAACAGTGCGTACGCCGCCTGCGCTTCCGGGCTAAGGGTCTCCGGCAGAGACGCATCCGGTTCCCGCCGGACGAACATCCTGTCGAGGGCCTCTCGCTCATCAGCATTGGGAAGCCCCTCGATGATTTGGTTCACGAACACCCGGTCCGTGGCTGACCTGGGGTCCCAGGGGTCCACTTCACCGTCGTAGAAGCTGCGGTTGGCGGCAATCTGGGCCAGCAGGTCTCTTACGTCGTAGTAGCCCCCGAACGCGCTGACGAAGTTGACCCTTTCGCTGATGCGCTGGTCGGAGGCCGCAACCACGGCCAACGAGGCGCCCACACAGAACCCTCCCAGACCTACCTTTTCGGAGTCCACGTAGTTCTGTTCCGCCAGGAACTGGAAAGCCCACACCAGATTGTCGGGTTCCCGGGGGTCCACCCTGTGCTGCATCATGCTGGGCGACCAGGGGATCATGACTGCGAATCCGGCCCTCGCCAGTCCCTCGCCCAGGTTGACCACCCGGGCGTCGTCCCTGGGAGCGGGGTTCACTCCCAGGAAGACCACCACACCGGGTCTCGCATCGTCTCCCGGAGTGCGGTATATATCAGCCGTGCCCGTTCCGGCAGCGAGGGGATAGATCACTTCCTCCCGGATAGGGTCGGATGTAAACCATTCCTGGGGTTTGACGGGAATGGGCAGCGTTTGTATCACGAACAGAGCGGATGCCATGATGTCCTGGCCCTGGGGAGCCAAAGCCAGGTAGTTGGCAAAGAGCAGGAGCAAAGCTCCGATGGTCAGTGCCGTTCTTTTTAGATAAAGTCTGATTCGCCGCCACATAGATGCGTCACCGTAGGCGTCTGGGAGACAATTCTAACACTCCACTCCGACGGGCGCCGGGCTACGTTGAGCTATTGGAATGCGTCATGTATATAATACCGAGTCAGATGCGGCAAGACGGAGGCGAGATGTACGATTTTCACACCCACACCTTTCTTAGCGACGGAGTGTTGTCGCCAATCGAGCTAATCCGTCGAGCAGTGGTGCGTGGCTACAAAGGCATGGCCGTGACGGACCACGTTGGTCCGGGCAACTTGGAATACGTACTGAACATACTCGTGACCGATTGCAAGATGGCGTCATTCCGATGGGACATCCTGGTTCTTCCCGGCGTTGAAATCACCCACGTGCCCAAAGACGACATAGACATGGTTGCCCGCGCAGCCAAAGAGATGGGCGCAAGGATAGTGGTGGTCCACGGTGAGACGCCCGTAGAGCCGGTGGAGCCTGGCACGAACAGAGCCGCGATAAGCTCGGACGCCGTCGATGTCCTCGCCCATCCCGGCCTGATCGAATTGGACGACGCACGCCTGGCCGCCGAACGGGGCGTTTACTTGGAGGTCACAGCCCGCAGAGGTCACAGCCTAGCCAACGGGCATGTGGTGAAGGTCGCTCAGGAAGCCGGAGCGCTGACTGTGCTGGACTCTGACGCCCACAGCCCGGACGACTTACTCACCGACGAACTCAGGGAGAAGGTGGCTTTGGGCGCAGGTCTCTCACGTGATCAGGCGCAGACATTGTTGGTGAGCAACCCAATAAGCTTGCTCAAGAAACTGGGAGTGAGCGTCGCGCCCGGATAGTCTGAGGATATCTACGAAGCTTTGCCGATGCGAAACACCTTCGTTCCGCACTGGGGGCAGGACCCCTGTGTGGCAGGCCTTCCGTTCTTCAACGTAACCTGCTGTGGATTGCTGATCTCTCTTTTTCCCCTACACTTGAAGCAGTAAGCCTCCATCGCACCCCTCCACGAGAATACGCTTGCCTTTTAATCCACAACTATACTTAGCGAATGGCCTTTGTCAATACTGAAACGACGCCGATTACCGTTTCTTTCGCTATCTGACCTGTGCGGGTGCGAAGATGGAAGGCGAGTCGAGTTGGAAAACCTTGTACGGCCTCCACTGGTTCTTGGGCTTGTCGTAGGCGACGACGGCCAGAAATTGCCCGCCCGAGTCGTATGCCCGGAACTTCTCCATGTATCCCGCCGTGGCCGCCGTTTGAGGCGATGCGTTTATCGACTGGCCGTTCTTCAGGAACCTCTCGGCAGCCTTGCCGACTTCGACGCTTTTCATGTCCAGGAGGGCAAAATCGACGGGCAGCAAGTGTTTGGCCACGCTCTCTGAAGCTCCGTCGTCTGAATCGAGGTCAGCCATTCGCACGCTGTCGTCGGAGGTGAATGGCCCCGCTTTAAGCCGTACAAGCCTGTCCAGATATGCGTAGCAGCCCAGGCTTTTCCCCAAGTCGTGGGCAAGGGACCGCATATAGGCTCCGCGGCCGCTTTCGACCTTAACGGTGACTATGGGGGGAGCGAACTCCAGCACTTCGGTGCGGGCAATGTCCACTTTCCTGGGTTCCCGTTCCACTTCTATGCCGGCCCTCGCCAGCTCATAGAGGCGCTTACCGTCCACTTTCAGGGCGCTGTACATGGGAGGCTCTTGGTCTATCAGGCCGTGGAATTCCTCAAGCGCCCGGTTCACGTCGTCCAGGGTGATTCCTGAGTAGTCGCCCTCTTTCGTGATTTCGCCCTCTGCATCGTAGGTGGCAGTGGAGGCTCCGAGTTTCACCTCCATAAGGTATTCCCTAGGGCCGTCCACGAGAAACTCCATGAGCCTTGTAGCCTGTCCTAAGCAGATTGGCAGGACACCTTCCGCCAGGGGATCGAGGGTGCCTCCGTGACCCACTCGCTTTCGCTGCCCGGTCAGCCTCTTGACCATCCGCACCGCGTCCATGGACGTGGGTCCTCTATCCTTGTAGAGGTTCAAAAAGCCGTTGATCTGGTTCTTTTGCATCCGTCTAAAGGTCTAGGCTCTAGCCAGTTGGGTTGGCCTGATCGATCAGTTCGTAGATGTGGCTGGCTTCGTCGAGGGACTCGTCCAGCACCAGTTCCAACGTAGGAATGTGCTTCAGCCGGACGCGGCCCCTGAGTTCCCGTCGGATGAATCCCAGAGCCGACCGTATACCGTTGAGCACGGTCTCCTTCTGGTCACGCTGCGCGAATACGGATACGTGGACCCGGGCGTGGCTTAGGTCCACGGAAGTGTCCACGTATGTTACGCTGACGACGCCGCCGAGGCGAGGATCATTCAATTCCTTGGAAATCAGGTCGCTGATTTCCTGGCGCAGCAATCCGTTGATTCGGTCGATGCGTCTGATCATAAACGGTTGTCCTCTAGGGAGTCGAGATGGAGACTAAGTTGGATGAGGTCCTTTAGGCCCGGCCCTTTTCCATGCGGTAGGTCTCCAGCACGTCGCCTTCCTCGAAATCGTAAAAGCTGGCGACCCCTATACCGCATTCGAAACCTGCGTTCATCTCGTTGACTTCTTCTTTGAAATGGCGGAGGCTGGTGACAGTCCCATTGAATAGGTTTCGGCCTCCTCGTAGGACTCGCACCATCGCGTTTCGGGTCATTCTTCCGTCGGTGACCATGCATCCGGCGATGTTCTGGTTTCGTCTGCCGATGGAGAAGATGGCCCGCACCTCGGCATGGCCGACGATTACTTCCCGTTGGGTGGCTTCCAGGATGCCCTGAAGCGCTTTTTCGATGTCCTCGACCAGGTGGTAGATGATGTCATAATATCGTATTTCCACGCCTTCCCGTTCAGCCAGGCGGTCAACGCCCTGCTGGGTAGTGGTGGAAAAGCCTATCACGATGGCGTCGGAGGCAGCGGCCAGCAGGATGTCGCTGTCGGTGACAGAGCCGCTGCCCGCGTGGAGTATTCGAACTCTGGCCCTTCCGTCGTTCAGCCTCTCAAGAGAGCCGACAACCGCTTCTACGCTGCCTTGTACGTCAGCTTTGATGACCAGGTTCAACTCCTTGGTCTCGCCGGAATCGATGCGGGTCTGTAGCTCCTCCAGCGTAAGAGCCCGCGCCGCAGACCTTCCGGCCTCCTTTTCTTGCTGGCGAGACTCTGCCAGGTTCCTGGCAGAGCGCTCATCTTGGACTGTCTCGAAGGGGTCTCCGGCTTCGGGCAATGAGCCAAAGCCCATCAGTTCCACGGGAAACGCCGGGGCCACCTCCGTCAAGCGTTTGCCCAGGTCGTTGGACATGGCCCGCACACGGCCGTAGCAGGAGCCGGCCACTATGTAGTCGCCGACTCGGAGAGTGCCGCTCTGGACCAGCAGAGTGGCCAGCGGGCCGCGGTTCCGGTCCAACTTGGCCTCCACCACCACGCCTGATGCCTTCCGTTCCGGATCGGCTTTCAGGTCGGCGATCTCAGCCACCAGCAGAAGGTTTTCCAGCAGGTCGTCGATGCCTTCTCCCTGAGTGGCCGACATTGGCACGGATATTACGTCTCCGCCCCAGTCTTCGAACACCAGCCCTTGCTCTCCCAGTTGACGCTTGACGCGATCCGGGTCGGAGTCTGGGCGGTCCATCTTGTTTATGGCGACGATTATGGGCACTTCGGCGGCTTTGGCGTGGTTCAGGGCTTCTACAGTCTGAGGCATGACCCCGTCATCGGCGGCCACCACAAGGATGGCGATGTCGGTGACGCTGGCGCCACGGGCCCTGATGGCGGTAAAGGCTTCATGGCCTGGCGTGTCCAGGAAGGTGATTTTCTGGCCGTTGTGTTCGACTTGGTATGCTCCGATGTGCTGGGTGATTTGTCCCACTTCACCCTGGGCCACTCGGCTGCGGCGTATCGCGTCCAAAAGAGTCGTCTTGCCGTGGTCCACGTGTCCCAGGATGGTCACGATCGGTGGGCGGTGGACCAGCCTGTCCGGGTCAACTGCTGCAACGGGAACCGTTGCAGCGGCGGCGCTGTCGCCGGTCTCCTGTTCGGGTCTGGTGCGGACTCCAAAGGCCGACGCCACCAGCGCCCCGATTTCGTAGTCGATGATCTGGTTCATGGAGGCCATGATGCCGTTGCGCATCAACTGCTTGATGGTGTCAATGGAGCTTATGCCCGTAAGCTCGGAAAGGCGCTTCACGGTCAGCGTGGAGGGAAGCTCTACGACGCTGGGAGCGCTCTTGCGTTGGCGGGGCCTGCGCTCCGTCGCTTGAGCTCCGGGCTCCTCGGTAGCCGCTGTTCGTTGCGGGCTCTCAGTGGTCATATCTCTTCTCCAACCTTCCCAGCCGCCAGAGTGTGAAGTTGTGTGAGCAAACCTTTCCTATCGAGCAGGACCACGTCCCTCCGGAATGAGCGGCACAAGCGGTCTTTTGTGAGACCTTTGGTCCAGCACGCCGGTTCATAGCAGAAGTAGACGCCTCTTCCCGGCTCCTTCCCCGTGGGGTCGGTTGCCACTTCCCCGACGGAGCCGACCACTATTCGGATCAACTCCCGCTTGGGGAGCTTGGAGCGGCAAGAAGAGCATGACCGCAGGGGCACATGCTTCTTGTGCGTCAAGGTGGCCTCTTTTGCGTTAGCCCTCCAGCTGCTGTCTGGCAGACCTGCCTCGGCCTCCGCTGCGGCCTCCACCGCCCCGTCCGCGTTTGCCCTTGCGTCCAGATCTGCCCGCGCTGCGAACGTTTCCGATGATGTCCTCGGCGAAACGTATCTGGCCGGTGCCAGCCACTGCAGGCAGGACCGCTGGGACCTTCCAGACGTCCTCGTCCCCCGCAGTCTCCTCCCCGTCCTCATCATCGTCGTCCTGCTCTTCTTCCTCTTCATCGAGGGCCAGGAGGGCCAACTCTTCCTCGGGGCTCAGCTTAGCGGTTTCCTGGACGGCGTCGGGAGCAATAGCGTCCTGGACTGCCACTTCCGCAACGACCTCCAAGACCGGCGCGTCGGCCTCGTCGACAGCCGCCTCAAGAGCCAGAGCCTGGGCCGCTTCTTCGACGATCTGTTCGGCTTCGGCGACGACGGCCTCCAGCTCCTCTGCCACAACCTCGACGGGTTCGGTTTCCGCAACCGGGGCAGTCGCCACCACAGGAGCTTCTACTTGTTTCTCTAGAGTGGCCGCTCTAGCGGCTTCTTCCACGTTGGCCTGGCGATGGGCTTTTATCTCTTCCCACTCGCTCATGCTCTTGATGTCCAGCCGGAAGTTCACCAGCTTTGCGGCGAGACGGGCGTTCTGGCCTTCCTTGCCAATGGCCAGCGACAGCTGACGCTCGGGCACGACGACGATGGCCGACTCATCCGCCCCGGTAGTGTCGACGTGGACCACCTCTGACGGGCTGAGGGCGTTGGCGATAAAGACCCGTGGGTCCTTGTCCCAGCGCACCAGGTCAATCTTCTCGCCCTGGAGCTCGTTCACTATGCTCTGAATGCGGTTGCCCCGCATCCCGATGCAGGAACCTACGGGGTCTATTCCTTCCTGGCGGGACATCACGGCAACCTTGCTGCGGGAGCCAGCCTCCCTGGAAATGGCCTTGATCTCGACGATGCCGTTATACACCTCGGGCACCTCGACTTCGAAGAGCCGTTTCAGCAAATTCCTGTGGTTTCTGGAGACCAGTATTTCGGGGCCTTTGGCGCTGCGCCGCACTTCCAGTACGAAGAGCTTGAGCCGCTGGCCCTTTCTGTAGCGTTCGGTGGGAATCTGTTCCTCCGGGAGAAGGACAGCCTGTGCACGGCCCAAGTCGATGATGATGATTCTGCCAGCCTCTATCTGGTCTATGACGCCGGAGATTACCTCCCCTTCCCGGTCCTGGAACTCGGCGTAGACCAGTTCGCGCTCCACTTCCCGAAGTCGCTGGAGCACGACCTGTTTGGCTGTCTGGGCGGCTATGCGGCTGACTTGGTGGGGGAGGGCTTCGATAGCCAGTTCGTCCCCCAAAGCGATGTCTTTCTTGACTTTCTGAGCGTCCTTGAGCAGGACCTCCCGCTTGTCGTCTTCAAGCTCGTCCACCACCGTCTTGGTGGCGTATACGTTCACTTCTCCGCTGTTGGGGTTTAGCTTGACGGATATGTTCTGCCCCATGACGAGGCTGTCCTTCTTGAAGGCCGACGCCAAGGCTACTTCTATAGCCTGAAGCACCTGCTCTTTAGGCAGGTGTCTCTCTGCCGCCAACTGTGTCAACGCTATCAAAAAGTCGCTTTTCACGGCGTACCCCCTAGAGGGTTGTCCTCTGCCATCCCCTTCATTTAACAACAAGCCCCGATTGGTTCGGGGCCTGCGCAAAAAGGGTCCAGAGGATTCTTGGCTTGATTATACCACTGGCCAGGGGTTGTGTGCAACCGCATATACCGGATCGGCAGGGTCTTTCGATTGTACCCGCTTCTCCTATTCCGCTTATCCCTAACAGGCCTTCCCCCCCTCATCCTAGCCTTCTCCCGCCAGTGGAGAAGGGACAATGCCCCCTCGCCCTTGACGGGAGAGGGTTGGGGTGAGGGTGAATAATCGAATGACCCTGACCGGATCGGGGCCCCGGCGTTCGCCCGGAGCTATCTCCCTCTACCCTGCGCCAGCCGGCGCCATGTCTCGCGTGGTCATCGGTAGAGCGTTGCCGCCACACCGAGATGGTCTGAGGCCAGACTGTCAGGGATAGAAAAATCGCGGGCCTTCAGGTCTGGACTGGCCCAAATGTAATCGATGCGCTTCCAGGGTTCGTCTGAGCGAAAGGTGAAACCGTCCCCAGTCGCTCCAGAAGAGACGAAGGCGTCTCTGAGACCGGCTTCAGTGATGAGCAGCATCTCCGGGTCGGTGGGTTTGGCGTTCAAGTCTCCGATCAAGATAGTGGGCCGGCCGCTGCCGACCGCCTCCAACACCGCCAGCGTTTGTGGGATCCTGATAGCCGAATCGTCGTCGACGTGGTGGAAGTGCGTAGCTAGCACGTGGAGGGTCTCTCCTCCGCCCACGTCGACCTCCACCGTCAGGAACGCCCGATCCAGGTGTATCAAATGGTTGTTGGGCATCTCATGGTTTTCGAACCCGGCGATAGGAAGCCTGCTGAGAACCGCATTGCCCCACACGGGGTCGGCCGCTGGACCCCATACGTAGTCCATTTCGAGCCTCTGCGAAAGCCACGACAGCATGTCGAAGGAGCCATTGACCACCCAGCCTCTTGACACCTCCTGCAACGCTACGATGTCCGGGTTCTCTGCTTCGATTGCCTTGGCCAAGCGCTCCATGGCGTGCCTTCCGTGGGAGTCGAAACCCTGGTGAAGGTTGTAGGACATGACCCGGACCGGAAATCCGTCTCCAGGAACGCGCTCCACATCCTTCCAAGTCGCCAGATGGACGAGCGGCAACACTAAAAGGAGCGCCACTGGGATGATGGCAGCCCTGGTCACAGGCGCTCTGACGGTGCGAGCGGCTAAGCAGGCTCGGAGAGCCGCCACGCCGATTAGCAGAGCAGCCAGGGGAAGCACGGCTTCCTTTGGCGCCGGAACGTTTGTGCTGTAGTTTGCATAGTATAGGAAGAGCAATGCCAACAGGATCACCATGCTTATGCTCAACCAGGTCGAAACATGGCGTTCAGAACGCCCGGCGGTTGGCCCGTGCGACGCTTTAATGACGGACACCAAAGAGACTGCTATTACGACCTGAGCGGCCAACGCTATCGGGGCTGCCGCAAAACCCGATTGAACAACCGTTGTCATCCAGACCAGCAGCCCACCGAACGCCGCCAGAACTGGCCAGGGCAGCCGCCTATCCCATCTCGTTAGCTCGACTGCGGCCACAACTCCAATTAAGTTGGCTGAAAGAACCAATGCGTACACCGCAGGTTGGGGCCATCCGATGAGAGCCGTCTGTTGAGCCCCATTCTGGAACAACATGAGCTGCAATGCCAAAGCCGGGCCAAAGGCCACATAGGGCAGGGCAGAGACTACAGGTCCTGGTTCCGGCTCCTGGCTCCCGTCCGCCGTCAGCCGCCACAGAAGGAATCCTTGGGCGGCCGCCAGTCCAGCCACGACAACGAATCCCACAACTCCCGGCGACCACGAGAGGTCAACGAAGCCGAAGAGGCCCTTCATGGCGGCATCGGCGGAAAGGCCCATCAGGAGAGCAATCACCGCATGCGCTGCGCTGCTATGGCCTTCTGTGGGCCGAATCGATCGAAACAGAAGCGGCAAGAACCAAAGAAACAGCACCGTGCCGGCTATCGAGAGGGCGAGGTCCAGGGGGAGGGATGAGACGGTCTTCTCAACCAGCCAGACCAGCCCCAGACTGCCGGCGACTATTGGTAAGGCATTCCGAGGCCCTAGGAGTCGACGCACGATGGGCGCCAGAAATCCACACAGGAACACGGCCAGACCCAACAGGCCCACTAGAATGGGGCTGATCTCCTGGACCTGGGCCAGGTATACTGACAGCCCGACGAAGAGCATCCGCATGAGTTGGATGCCGAACATCACCGTCAGAGCGCCCAACAGCAGAGCGGCCAACGCCGTCAGGGTGGGGTCAGACGCCGCACTTCGACGTCGATAGTTCGACCAAGAACTGGAAAACGGAGGCGCCATCGACGGGGTCCCTACCCCGAAAGCCCAGGTCGCCGGTGGAGGCCCAAGCGGATGTCCAGGGCCAGGAGGCACAGGTACAAGGCGCCTCCGGCGACGGCGGTTAGAAGAGGTGGGTTGAGGCCGTAGGCGACGGCCAGCCCGATTCCAAGGACGCTTGCTGCAACCTCCACAGCGATATAGACAAGGTGCAGCTGTCCGCCTACGGTTAGGCGGTCTCCAAGGAAGGTCCAGTCGATTTTCCCGATATTCTTGCAGTGGAAGAAGTAGCCTGCCGCGGCCGCCGGACCGACCAGAGCGCACGGGACCATCCACGGCTCGAAACGAAGCTGTCCCAGGAGCGTCAACGCGACTCCCACGTTTATGGCCGTGAGGGAAATCAGGTTTCCGTATCTGCCTGAGCAGTAGCCGAAGGAACCCAGAATGGGTGGGTCGCCGAGTTCCTGAAGCCGCTCCACAAACCGGGCCCGGCGTCTCTCCCAGCGGTGGACTGCGAGGTTCCCGCCTATGAAGGCCGCATTGATGAGGACGGCGGCTGCCGCAGCAGCTACCTCGCCGCTCACACGCCGTTTCCGGGAGCGTCGGGGGCCAGGCCCAGTCTCTCCAAAGCCATCTCCTTGAGAAGGAACTTCTGGACCTTGCCGCTGGAGGTCATGGGGTAGTCGTCAAATATCAGGGTGTATCGGGGAGCCTTGAAGCTGGCCAGCCTGCCCCGGCAGAATTCCGCCAGGTCGCCGTTGTCCACGGGCTGCCCGCTTCTGGGCACCACGCAGGCGCAGACCACCTCGCCCAGCCGATCGTCAGGCACGCCTACCACCTGGACTTTCGGCGCCGACGGGTGGTCCATTAGGAACTGCTCCACTTCCGCCGGGTCCACGTTTTCGCCGCCGACCTTGAGTTGGTCCTTGTAGCGTCCCAGAAAGCGGATAACCCCGTCGTCCCTCATGATTACACAGTCACCGGTGTGCATCCATCCATCTGAGTCGACCGCCTGGGCCGTTTCCTCCGGTTTCTTGTAGTAGCCCTGCATGACGCCGTAGCCTCGCACGTACATCTCTCCCATGCTGCCGTTGGGCGTAGGAGCGCCGGAGTCAGGGTCGACGACCTTCATTTCATACCCAGGCAAAGGATAGCCGGAGGTGGTGCAGCGGTCTTCCGTTGACGAGTCCAGGAAGGAAATGGTCGCCCCGACTCCCACTTCGGTCATACCCCAGCCGCTCACGCTGGAATAGAGGAGCGACTGGGCCCGCTGGGCCACCGGTTCGCTGGAGGCCATGCCCGCGCACAGTATCCCGGTGCGGAGTGAGCTTCTGTCCACGTTCTCGCAGTCCGGGTGGTCCATCATGTCCCGGAAGTGGGTGTCGAACCCGTGCATCACTGTGGCCCTTTCTTGCTCGATGAGCTTCAGGCACTCGGCGGGGTCAAATGTGGTCGTGAGAACCATGCGACATCCGGTAATCAGGGACATCAAGGGGCCTTCGTAGAGGCCGAAGCAGTGGAACAGCGGCAGGTACATGAGGGTCACGTCGGCTGGAGTGATTCCCATGCGGTTGGCCGTGTCCACCACGGTGCGCTGGATGTTGTGGTTGTGCATGACGCCCTTGGGGAAACCGGTGGTTCCCGACGTGTACATCATCAACACCGTGTCGTCGGGGTCCGTCGCTGCATGTCTTGCCTCTAATTCATCCTCGGAGACTTCATCTGCGACCGCCATCACGTCGTCCCAGCTCTGGGTCCCCCTGTAGTCGGAGGCTCCCAGGACTATGACTCTGCGCAGTTCGGGGAACTTCTCAGGCCGCAGGTTGGATGGGTCGCCCGATTCGATCTCCGGGCACAGCTCTTGGACCATGGACAGGAAGTCCACCGGGCCTGAGCGGTCCACGGTGATTAGTGCTGACGTGTCCGACTGCCATAGGACGTACTCCAGGTCCGCTGTACGAAAGCGGGTGTTGATGGGCACCACCACCGCGCCTATTTTGGCGGCGGCCAGCATGACGTGAATCCACTCGGGACGGTTGGGCATCCACAGGGTGATTTTCTCGCCGCGCCGTACGCCTGCCGCCATCAAGGCCCTGGCGCACCGGTCGACGTCCTGACGCAGCTCCCGGAACGTCCACCGGCGGCCCTCGTGGTAGAGCGCTTCCCTCGGCCCAAACCGGCGGTCAGCCTCGTCCAGCAGGCCGCCCAAGGTGTGTTTCACAAACCAGTCAGCCATAGCGGTCCCTACGATTTATGTCTCCCCGGCCCGGCGGGCGTCGGCCCTCCAGTCGTCGGGCGTGGGGTCACGGTCGATAACCACGTCCACGACCGCAGGAAGACCAGAGGCAGTGGCGTCCCTGAGGGCCTGGGGAAGGTCCCGAGAGTCCCTGACCTGGACCCCGAAAGCTCCGAACCCTCGGGCCACTGCGGCGTTGTCCGTGTCCACGAACTCCGAGGCGATAGTCTTGCCCGGCGGCTGATGGTCCAGCACCATGCCCAGGGCGTTGTCGTTGAACACAACGCATAGGATAGGCAGTTTGTACTGCATGGCAGTGGAAAGCGCGTTTACGGTCATCATGTAGCCGCCGTCTCCGGTGACGCATGCCACGGGCCGATCGGGGTACGCCAGCTTCAGGGCCACGGCGGCAGGAAGCCCCCAACCCATTCCAGCGGTGCCGCCGGGACAGAAGAAGGTATTGGCCTGCCGGGACTGGTACAGGTGGGCCATCCAGGTGCGGTTGTTCCCCGCGTCGAGAGAGAAAACGGTGGACGGGTCCAGGGTCTGTTGCAGCAGGGCCACCAGCCTCTGGGGCGTGACGGGCGAGCTGTCCCGGTGCATCTCCGGATCGTCGTAGAAGGCCGTCTGGTGTTTGACTTCGTCGATGCCCGACGTCCACGCCTGCCGCTTGGACTTGGAGGACTCGGCAGAGTCCTTGGACGCATCCAGCAGCTGGTCCATTATTGCTCCGGCGTCGCCCACCAGCCCCAAGTCTATGGGGAAGGTCCATCCGGCGTTCCGCTCGTCTATGTCAATCTGGATGATGCGCTGGCGCAGAGGGTTGAACACGTCTGGGCGTTCCCGCACGGTGTCCTGGGGCGTCAGCTTGGCTCCGATGATTAGAACGGCGTCGGCTTCACCCACCAGACGGTTGGCCGCGTCCTGGCCATATACGCCCACCATTCCCAGAGACAACGGGTGGGTCTCAGCCAGGGCCGCTTTGCCTTTGTAGCTGGTCACCACGGGCGCCTGCCATAGCTCCGCCAGCTCCTGAAGCTGCCTGTGGGCCTTGGCGACGTGTACTCCGTTGCCTGCGACGATTACGGGCCGAGCCGATTCCGACAGGATGCGGACGGCTTTCTCAACGTCGGCGGGTGCGCTCTGGGGCTTGGCGGTGTTCAGGTATCCGGCGGCGTTGTGTATAAAGGGCGGCGACTCCACGTCCACCTCTCCCCCGATGGACGCCGAGCGCATGACGACCGCCGCGGGACCCGGCCGCCCGCTCATGGCGTGTTTGATGGCAAGCTGGGCGCTCAGCACCGCTTCTTTGGGGCTGGCGGCTACGGCAGTGTACTTGGTCATGGCCCGGAAGATGGCCGGAAGGTCGATGCTCCCGTACTCGCCCGCTCCCGACTGGTTGGCGGCGTGCATCCCGACTCCGCCATCGGATGTGTCGGTGAGTATGAGCATGGGCGAGCTGCTGAGCATGGACTCCATGATGCCGAAGGAGGCGTTGGAGCCGATGAACAGCCCCTGCCCCATGACGACCGCCGGCTTGCCCGACGCCCGCGCGTATGCGTCGGCCATTATCGCCGCGGCCTGTTCGTGGCGCACGAGGATGGTCTTGATGCGGTCTTCCCGGCCGTGGAGCAGGCCGAATATCTGGCCCGTGCCTCCCCCCGGGATGCCGAAAACGTACTCCACCCCTGCTTCCTCCAGGGTCTGGACAATCAACTCGGCGGCGGTTGGCATAGAGCCTCCTTAGCGGACCTCAATGCCAAAAGTGTACATTCCCGCCAGGTTTCTGGGAAGGGTTAACACATATTATTGATGGGGCGCATTCTTCCACATGGCTGGAGTTGTTGGCTACAATGGATGGAGCCCTCCCATTTTTGGAGTCGCCCATTGAGCTTGGAGCCTTTGCGTAACGCGTTAACCTTCGAGGCGCTGGATGCGAAATGGCAGGATGTCCGGGGCGTTCTGCCGGACAAGCTGCGGCTCCGCATGAGGCGTGCCTTGAGCTGGATTCAGCGAGCGGAGAAGGAAAAGGATGACTACGACTCTTCCTTCATCTTCTACTGGATAGCCTTCAATGCCGCCTATGCTACCAACCGGCGTCAAGACCCAGACACGGTAGAACGTGCTAACTTCTCCGAATATTTCGAAACGGTCCTGGGTCTCGACGGCAGCGGCACTATCTACGACGCAATCTACGAGCGGTTCTCAGGCCCCATCAGGATTCTCCTCGACAATCAGTACGTCTTCCAACCGTTCTGGGAACACCACAGCGGACTGGGGCACGAGAATTGGGAGTTTCAGTTCGCGGAACGCCGGAAAGAGGCGCTCAAGGCGCTGTTGGATCAGGACACCCGCTTCATCTTGAGCGCTGTGTTCGACCGGCTCTACGTCCTGCGCAACCAGCTAGTTCATGGCGGCGCGACTTGGAACGGCTCGGTGAACCGGGACCAGGTGCGTGACGGGGCCAGGATTATGGCTTTCCTGGTCCCTCTGTTCATCGATCTGATGATGGACAACCCAGGAGTCGACTGGGGGCCTCCCTACTACCCCGTAGTGGACTGACCACGCCAACCCCACATCGGTAGTGTCTCAGTTTGAATCGATTTCACTCAGAATCCACTCGAACCCATATTGCTTGTCGGCCAAGCCAGCCGCTTGAGCGGGCGCCTGCTTTAGAGCCTTGTGAACCCTGTAGAAGTTGTACCAGACGAAATACAGGGCCAAGGCATGGCAGTGGTTTTCCATTTTCTTGCTGAAAGCGTTAGTGAGTCGGGTGTACCGACGTAGCGACATGCGAGTGGTAAGGTTGTGACGCTCGATATGTGAAGTGCTTATGTCCTCTTGGGCCGGATTCCCGACAACCCTAACCCTCTTTATTCTTCGTGATGTAAAAAGTTCAACAACTCGGCAATTTTCTCGGGAGAAAGGGTATGTACTATTTCAATCAGTTCTAGGACGACGGAGGAACTACTTTCCTGCTCGTCAAACTGCTCTTGTAAATCATCATATTCGGCTGCAGACAGCCTGTGGACTTCCTCTTCAGCAATCGCCGTGTCTTCAGTGTTGGGATGACAGTCAGGGTTAGTAAGCCTGAATATCTCTTCTTCATCAGGCCCACTACCGTAGAAGGACCTAAGCCCCAAGTTCTTGTCCCTCCATCTTGTCAATCAACGCTGCATAGTAATCCCTGATTACGTGGTTGTGAATAATGGTACTGCGTTTGTCTTTGAGATATGCCTGTTGCCACGGTGAACCCTCTGCATGGGTCATTTGAGATAGCCTGAGACCGTCAAGTTCCCCATACTGCTGGTAAATCGCATTAATCACTGCGGATTCACGCGGAGTGAACGCTTCCTCTTCAACCAGAATAGGTTCTGTCACAGGTTCGCTACCATATGACTTGAGAGCGTGATAGACTGAACGGATTACTGGTCCGTATTGCCAGGACTCCACCGCATCCTGAAATACTGGGCCATATCCCAATCCCAGATTCCACGCATGGGCAAAATATGTCAGCTTCTGAACTTGCATGGGAGTGATAGGAATCTCGCTCTCCCTTGCTAGACGGACCAATTTATCCGCCACTGCCAAGGCTCTATGTTGTGCTCCCATAACACCCCTCTCTTAAGCAGCTCCGGTGTTGTTCCACCGTACCTGAGCCGCCTTGCGTGCCAAATCCGACCTTTCCTCGGACGTCATTCCGTTGGCCCGTGCCTTACCTCCGTTGACCTTGACCGCCCGATGAGTCGGGGTGTCCTCTTCCACCTCACCGGTTGCTATCTTCGCCACCTTAACGGCGGCTCCCACGGTGTCTGCTGGGCGTTTTTGTCCTTGTGGGCCTTTAGGCATGCTCGTTCCCTCCTAAGGGATTACAGAAACCAGTGGTGATACTGTCAACCCCTAAGCATAGTTTAGTCCTAAAGTCAAGTCCTTGACAAGCGTTTTTGTCAGTCCCCACTTTCAAACTGAGACACTACCCCCACAACACTTTTCCGTGTTGCGTCAAAAGTAAAGGTTACCGAGGGGCATACGTTGCCTCAGATGAAACTGTTACCAAGCGGTGATGGTGTGGGTGTTCATCTGCGGTGGCCCACAAGGCTTCGAGGGCAGCCTCGAGCCGTGCCCTGAGTCGAACTGGGTTGAGAGTCTGGTATCTCCGAGCGAGGACCTCGCGCTCCTCTTCGGACAGGACATCCCGCTCCAGCAGCCTCTGGTAGGGCGTCCTGGCGGTGTCGTACACCTTGTGCACCCTGGCGCCATGTCGGCTCTTGTGCTTTAGCTTCATGACCGGCTGGAAGAAATTCATGTACAGACTCGACAGGCGATGGACCTCCTGGAGGTGAGCCAAGGCCGCCTTCGTGGAGTACCGATCGTAGCCCACCAGGCGCCTGACCGCCGTCCAGTTCTTCTGCTCGACGTGAGCGTTGTCGTTCTTCCTGTACGGACGTGAGCGTGTGAAGGTGATCTCGTTGCGCTGGCAGTAGGCGTAGAGGCGGTGGTTGATGAACTCGCTTCCGTTGTCTGAGTCGAGGCCCACCAGAGGGAACGGCAGGGACCTCGACATCTCGTGGACAGCTCCTCCGACACGGTCCTGTCCCTTGCCCCAGACTGCCCGACACTCCACCCAGCCCGTGGCTATGTCCACCCCCGTCAGGGTGTTCAGGTAGAACCCCTCTGTCGTGTCCCCACAGTGGGCCACCAGGTCCACCTCAATGAACTCGGGCCGGTCCTCGTCCCACTCCGCGAAGGTCCTGATGGGTATCGACGTCTTCAGCAGGCTCCCGGGCTTCGTCGTGCTCCACGGCCGCCTGAGTCCCCTGTCCTTGTGAGGTCTCAGCAGCCGGTCTATGGTCGATGCACTCAACTGGCATAGCTGATCTGCCACATCTTGTGTTGCCCGCAGCTCCTCCCACTCCTGCATCCTGTCCACCAGCTCCCCCATGAAGGGCTTCAGCCGTTTGCCGCAGATGCGGTCTGCCGTCTCCCATACCTGCTTGAGGGCCACAACCACCTCGTCGTCGTATCTCCTCGGCCTGCCCATCTTCTTTGCCCTTCTCCCTCGGCTGCGTCCCGACAGCAGTCGCATCGTTGACTTCCTGTGGTAGCCCGTCACCGCTGTGAACTCGTCCAGCAGACGCCCTTTCTCTGCTCGACCCGCCGCCGCGTAACGCTCTCTCATCGCCTCTGCATACTCTTTCACGCTGCTTCTCCTCACGCCCCCTCCCCGGTAACATGACTTTTGAAGCAACGATACCCTTTTCGGTAACCTTAATTATGAAGCAATTCGCTTTTCTTGACGGTAGGCAGGGGTGCCACTACAATTGTGGCGCCCTTTCATTTGGCGTATTGCAGCCCTCGGACTTGACACCACCAACAAGGAGCCCATCATGCGCGGCGTTGCTATAGTCTCTCCCCTTCGGACACCCGTAGGCGCCTTTGGAGGCGCCCTAAGAGGCATCTCTCCCACCGACCTGGGGTCCCTGGTGATTAAAGAGCTTCTCGACCGCACGGGACTCGACCCGGCCAAGGTGGATGACGTAATCCTGGGTAACGGCTACCCAAGCGGCGAGCACCCAGCCATTGGGCGCCTAGTTTCGCTGAAAGCTGGTCTGCCCATAGAAGTTCCCGGATACCAGCTTGATCGCCGCTGCTCGTCGGGCCTCCAGGCCATCATCAACGCGGCTATGGAGGTGCAGACCGAGAATGCCGACGTGGTGATAGCCGGCGGAACGGAAAGCATGAGCAGTGCTGAGTACTACACCAACGAGTCCCGCTGGGGGGCCAGATTCGGGTCAGTAAAGTTCCACGACAGGCTGGAGCGGGCCAGGGAGACAGTCTCCCCTGAGGAGAGGTTTGGCTACATATCCGGGATGATCGAGACCGCCGAGAACCTGGCCAAGGAGTATGAAATATCCCGACAGGAACAGGACGAATACGCGCTGCGCAGCCATCAGAGGGCCGTGGCCGCCATCGAGTCGGGCAAGTTCGAGAAGGAGTTGGCTCCGGTGCCCATTCCCCAACGCAGGGGCGATCCGGTGATGTTCGACAAGGACGAAGGACCCAGGGCCGACACCAGCATGGAAGCCCTGTCCAGGCTGCGCCCCATCATGGGGTCGGACGGCACCGTGACCGCGGGGAACGCCTCCAGTCAGAACGACGCTGCGTCGGTGTGTCTGGTAGTGGCCGAGGACAAGCTGGAGGAGTTGGGGCTTACGGCTATGGGCTACCTGAAGGGCTGGTCAGTCACCGGTTGCCATCCGGCGACGATGGGTATTGGTCCCGTCCCTGCCACCGCGAAGGTGATGGGCAAGATAGGCATGTCCGTGGAGGACATGGACCTTATCGAGGTGAACGAGGCATTCGCTTCTCAGGTGCTTTCGGTGCTGCGGGAATGGAAACTGCCCAATGATGACAACCTGAACGTCAACGGCTCCGGGATTTCACTGGGCCATCCGATAGCGGCCACCGGATGCCGAATCCTCACCACGCTGCTGCACGAGATGGAGAGGCGTGACGTGGAGTACGGACTAGAGACCATGTGCGTCGGCGGCGGACAGGGCATGGCCGCCGTGTTCCAGCGTCGCTAGCCAACTGATTCATGTGATAAATAAAACGGCGGACTCCAGCATGGAGTCCGCCGTTTCGTTTGTCCTGTTTGGCGTCGGTATCAGAGGTTGAATTGGGCGTCTACGTAGTTCTTCTCTTTGATGTAGACCTGGAGGCGGGACCGCATCTGGTCGACGATGACCAAGTGGCCTTCCGAGTCGGCCAGGACGGCGGTGGGGTAGTTGAACCGCTGCTCCGGTTCCAGGCTCTTCACCCTTCTTCGGGCCTTGACCGTGTCCGGGTTGGCGGCCACGACCTCGGCTCCCCACTTGGAAAGCTGGTGGGCGTCGCCGACGAAGGTGGTGATGTGGGCGCCGTCGGGGGCATACACTTCCACTTTGCTCTCACCCCAGTCGACCACGTAGACATCGCCTTCGCTGTCCACGGCCACGTCGCTTGGGCGCCGTAGGGAGCCCTCTCCGCTGTCGGCGTCGCCGAACGTCATCAGCAATTTCCCATCCTGGTCAAACTTCTGGACACGGCCGTTGTACCAGTCGGCAACGTAGATGTCCCCATTGTCGTCGACTGTGACGCCCCAGGGAGCGTTGAGTTCGCCCTCTCCGGTGCCGCACTTGCCCCAGGCTTTCAGGAATTTGCCGTCCTTGGTGAAAGCCTGGACCCGGCTGTTGCCGCTGTCGACGACCCAGAGGTTCCCGTTCTTGTCGAAGTCAATGCCTGAGGGACTGTCCAGTTGGCCTTCTTCGGAGCCGCAGGACCCCCACTTGTTCAGGAAGTTCCCGTTCTTGTCAAACACCGAAATCCGGTTCAGGTCTTCGTCTGATACGTAGATGCGGTCGTCGTCGTCAATGGCGATGCAGGTGGCGCCGACGAACTGACCGTCCATCTCGCCATAGCTGCCGAACTCCTCTATGAACTCTTCGTCGCCTGCGTCCTCTCCGAAGGCCAGCTTGCTAATACGGGTGCCCTGGTTGTATTCGGACCCCCGGTTTATGACGTAGGCAAAGCCTTCGGAGTCCAAGGCGATGTCCATTGCATATCTGAATCCGGGGCCGCCGCCGGCGTTGCGCCCTATGCAATGGCTGTAAGTGTATGTCCGGCCGAGAACTGTGCGTGTAAGCATCAGCGCACCCAATCCTTCTGATCAGATGTTTCTATCAACCCCTCGGACGTTAGCCGAACTGGTATTCCCGGGTTGAAGCGATAAGGGCCAGCATGTCTCCCACTCTTCTGGCCGAAGCCTGCTGGCTCTCGTCGTCGTTCCACCGGATGTCTCCGTCACGACTGGCGTAGGAGACAAGCTCCTCCTTTGTGCCCTCACCCATGTCTACGGGGCCGAGGAGGTCGAGACAGCTGTCCACCAACGTCTCGGGCGATATGGTCCCTTTTGCCTCTATGCGGCTGACTATGTCCTGGACTCCCGGCCTGGAGATGTCGGCTACCCGGTCGGCGACGAAATTGATGCGCCGGACCAAGGAGCCGCTGTCAATCCACTCGGGGCCGGTGTGCCAGCCTTCCACGCTGGGTGGGTCCAGCAGGGCCTGGCCCATGTTACGGGGTTCGACGCCCATCGCGGTGAGACCGGGGCGGGGCCTGCCCTTGAAGTCGCCCACCAGGTTGAGTGTCCCGGCCACGACTTCCGTGGGGCTCTTGACCTTCTTGTAGAGGGACTCCTTGAAGAAGTCGGAGTTGAGCAGGATCCTCATGGTCTCCTTCATGTCGTATCCGGTGGTCATGAAGGCGTCCCCGATGATGTTGATGGCCACCGGGTCTTTGGGGGGCACGTCAAGCCATGCGGGGACCTGCACATCGTCGGCCACGAAGAAGTTGTAGAGGTGGCGCGCGATGAAACGGGCGGTGGCGGGTTGGCGCACGACGATGTCTATGATGTCTTCGCCGTCGAAGTTTCCGCGCTGGCCCAGGAACTCCTTCTCGTCGTCGTCATGGTCGTCGGCGCGGTACTCGAATGACCAGGGGAACCGCCCGTAGGGGAACCGGGGCAGCTTGGCGGCTATCGTCCAGCCTGTGAAGGCCCTGGAGCACTCGAAGACGTCCTTCTCGGAGTAGTTCCCCTGCCCCATGGAGAAGAGCTCAAGGAGCTCTCGCCCCCAGTTCTCGTTGGGCCGGTCTTTGCGGTTCTCGTTATTGTCCAGCCAGAAGATCATGGCCGGGTTCTTGGCCAGCGCCACCAGAAGCTCCCGGTAGTTGCCCAAGGCTAGGCCGCGGAACATGTTTATCTGGTCGAGCATCTGGTCGCAGTTGTCAATCTTGGAGTTGCCGGTGGCGAAGACGTGGTGCCAGAACAGGGTCATCTTCTCCTGGAGGGGCCGCTTGGTGTTGAGAATCTGCCAAATGTAGTTGCCCTGGCCGGGGTCGGTGACGCCTCCGGGGAGTATGCCGACGGGGAAGTGGCGGAAGAGCAGGTCTTCGTCGTTCTGGGGGAAGCCGTAATTGTCGGGGTCCACCAACTCGTCCACGGTGGCCTCGTAGCCCTTGTCCACACGTTCTTCCAACTCGGCCCTGGGAGCTCCGAAGCCGGCCCGCCTCATAAGATGGGCCATAAGTTCGATTTCTTCTTGGTTGTAAGACATTTCGCCCCTTCCTTTCCCACGACGCAAGGTTGACTGAATATTAAGAGAGATTTGTTGTCGAATGTTAGCGCTTTACGAAGGTTGGGTCAAGCGTAAACAGGCGGTCGATGACGCTACAGGCATCTCATAAAGAACGCCGCCGGGGTTCGGTGGTTTCGACCCTACCGACCTATATTAATTGGACTATTTTTACATCCTGATGGGTTTGATTGGTGTGGGCCACTATAGTGGCCAGCGTGACGATCTTCGTCCTCAAGCAGCGTCCTAACCTAACGCTGAAGACTAAGGGGTCCTCACCGCTTTGTCGCCAACTCCTACAGGCCATCGTATGCGGCGTCCATCAGCCTGACGTAGCACTTGTCCCGACCGGCCTCATTCTTCATCTGGTTCATTGTGTAACTGAAACTGAGTCTGTTGTCCAGGTCCGCCAGACCTACGGAACCTCCGGCTCCCGTGTGGCCAAAGACTCGCCCGGGCCTAAAGGTCCACTGCTCGCTGTCTAAACCGAATCCCAGGGCGTATCTGCTCTGGGCGCCCAGCACGGCATCCTTGCCGTTGGCTTGCTCGACTATTGCCGCCTCGATTGTCGAGGGGTCGAGTATTCGGACTCCGTCTAGTTCTCCGCCCCTGGAGAGAGCGCTGTAGACCCGGGCAAGAGCTCGAGCATTGGTGTGTCCGTTGGCCGCCGGTATCTCTGCAGCCCGCCACTCCCTGGAGTTTTCCGTAACTCCGGGATTACGCGGCGGGTTGGTCATGACCTTGGCCTGCATGGACTCAGGGTCTGATAGGAACGCGGCCAAAGGGCTGGGCGGGTCGTCTGGGGAGAATACAGGCTGAATGGTCTCGGCAGTGCGGGCGTCGTGCCTGGCTTCCAGGCCGATGTGGACGTCGGCGCCAAGCGGTCCGCCTATCTCATCCCTGAAGAATGTACCAAGGCTCTTTCCGGTGATGCGCCTGATCGGCTCTCCAACCAACCAACCGTACGTGAATGCATGGTACCCGTGGGCCGTGCCTGGCTCCCACCAGGGTTTCTGGGCCGCGAGGGCCCCGGCCATAATGTCCCAGTCGAAGTAGGCCTCGGTCGGGAGAGGGGCTGCGATGGCGGGCAACCCGGCTCTGTGGGACAAAAGTTGATTGACAGGAACTGAACCCTTGTCTTCCTGGGCGAACTCCGGCCAGTACTGGGATACGGGGGCGTCCAGGTCCAGTTTTCCCTGGTCAATCAGCTTGTGAGCGCTGAGGGCCGCCATTCCCTTAGTGGTCGACCATACCATGACTATGGTGTCCTGCTCCCAGGGAACGGTCTTGCCGGAGTCGGCGTGTCCTGCCCACAGGTCTACGACAGGCTTGCCGTCCAGGAACACGGCGACGGAAGCGCCAATCTCCAGGCCGGACTCGAAGTGGTGGGCGAACACCTCCTTCACCTTGTTGAACTTGCTGTCACAGTTTCCGTTTATCTGAGTCATTGGGCGTCTTCCTCCGGTTTTAGATAAAACCCGTCTTTTCGGAACGGGTCTAGTACATTATTTCTTTCGCCAGGCTTTCCATCTGGGGAATCACCATGTCGGGGGACGCAACACGCTCGCCCCGGCTGTGGACGCCGGAGCACACCCGGACAACACCCGCTTCCTCAAACCTCTTGATCAGGTCCCTTTCAGGAGGGCATCCGAAGATGGTTATTTCGACGGACTTGGGGTCGCGTCCATTTTCTTCTGCCAAGCGGTCCAGGGTGGCGCGGGCCTCCTTGATTTGTTCCGGCCAAATCCAATAGGGAATCCATCCGTCTCCCCATGTGGCGGCCCGTCTAAGGTGTCGTATGGGGGTCTTCACCTCTCTCGTCCCTCCTCCGCCTACGAGAACAGGGGGATGGGGTTTCTGTATCGGTTTGGGGAACATTTTGACCGGGGGAAAGTCGTAGTATTTCCCGTGGTATTCGGCGTCGTCCTTGGTCCAAAGCTCCTTCAATGCTTCGATGCACTCGCGGGCCTGGGTCCAACGATGGGGAAAATCGCCTCCCATGATTTGGACCTCTTCCTCGAATATCCCCGCGCCGATGCCCAACATGAACCGCCCTCCAGACAGGAAGTCCAGTGTGGCGACCTCCTTGGCCAACACCAGAGGGTTCCTTTCCGTGACCAGGCATATTCCAGTGCCTAGCCTTATATCCTTGGTCACCGCTGCTGCCATGGCCAGGGTCACAAAAGGGTCCAGCATGTGGTAGAGGGTCTCGTCGAAAGAGCCGTCGTCTCTGCCGGGATGGGGTGTGGTGGTGACGGTGGGAATGACCGGATGCTCGGAAATCCAGACCGATTCAAACCCCAGCTCCTCGGCCCGTTTGGCTATGGCCGGTACGTCCGTCGGCGTTCCTATGAAATATGGAATCGATAGTCCGAATTTCATGCTGTCCTCCTTCTGTTCGCCAATATCCCCAGTGCGTAAGCCACTCTCCGGCGACGGGATGGGTCTCTACACTAATTTAGGGTTGCCAGCGTGCGCCAGATGGAATCGATCTCCTTTTGGGTCCGTTCCCGGTCCGGCCCTTCGGGAAGAAGCGGCAAGCATTTCTCCAAGTCCCGGATGGCTAGCCTGTACTGCTTCATAGTGTACCTGTACATGGCCCGGTCGTGGAAATTGCTGAAAAGCGACGGGTCAATGACCTCGGTCAGGTCTGCGTACCTGACAGCCTTGAGATAATCTCCCTCCCGGAAATAGTTGTGCTTCAGGTTGGACAGCATCCTTATCAGGAACTGGCCTTTAGTGTAGGGTTCGAAGTTTTCCTCGGTGAGATGGACCCTGCCCTGGAACAAGTTGTCCACCAGCGCCTGGCACCCTGCCCTGTCCATGGTCTGCCCACTATTGAAAGGGTCTACGAACAGCTGGTCATGGGGCGGTCCTGTGCGGACCACCAAATGGCCGGGCAGACCGATGGCTTCAAAGGGCATCCCAAGACGGCTGGCTGTTTCCATGTACACCAGGGACAGAGTTATTGGAATGCCTAATTTCCTATCCAAGACCATGTTCAAATAGCTGTTAAGGGGGTTGTAATAGTCCTGGCTGTCTCCAAGGAACCCTAAATCCCCAAACATATGCCCGCTCAGCGCCTCCACGCGGTCTTTCAGGGGTCCGGAGAGCGCGGTGTCGGGCGTTCCGTCAGCGAGGGAGTCCAGTTCCCAGAGGTAGTAATCTATGTCCAAGTCCTGGTATTCGACAGACGCGATGACTAACGCCGACCGGGCCAGGTCCACATCCTCAGCCGGCCTTTGAAGCTCCTGCCTCAGCCGTTCCAGGTGCTCCTGATAGCTTGCTGCTTCCATGTCCTAAGTGCCTACTCATGTTCCTGTTGGCTCTTTGGCTGGCTGCGGAGAACTTCGGAGACGATGGTTCCTGCAACCGATAAGTTATGCGGAGTTGATAAACTTTAGCTCACGGTAGCCGTAGGTACTCTTTTACGATTCCGCCTCCGCACGTTTCTCCCACTCCGTTCGGAGAATCCCGTAGTAGACCACGTCGATCCGCTGAGTACGGCCTTTGCGGTGGCTGCGCAATACTCCTTCGCGCTTCATCCCCAGCTTTTCCATCACCCGTATTGATCTACGATTGTGCAGGTCGGCCCTTGCACAAATTTTTTGTAGGTCGTAGTGTATGAACGCCCAGTCAAGTACCGCAGTGGCTGCCTCGGTCGCAAGTCCCTTGCCCCAGTTGGTTGTTGCTATTCCATAGCCTAGATCTGCGACTTGGTCAGTTATGTTGATCTCCAGGTGGATACCGCCTACGACCCTCGTATCCAAGACGATGGCGAACATCGGGTTGATATCCTGGGAAGCCAGGACCGCTTTCGCGATAAACTCTTCTGCGTCCCGCCGAACATACGGCTCGGGAACCGGCATCAATAAGGAACGTCCCCACTCTGGGTCCTTGGCATATGAGTAAACCTCGTCCACGTCTTTCAGCCTGAAGGGCCGGAGGACCAGGCGTGCGGTTCTCAACTCAACCCTTTCTAGTGACCCCGTTGTCATTACACCAATCGCTGGGACTCTTCCTTGATCCAGTCAGCGGCCCGTTCTCCAATCATTATGGTGGTCAGGTTGGTGTTGGCCCTGATGCAGTCCGGCATGATGGAGGCGTCCACCACTCGGATTCCTTCCAGTCCGTAGACGCGGCAATGCTGGTCCACAACGGCGAGGGGGTCCGATGGCGGTCCCATCTTGCAGGTGCCCGAAATGTGCTGGGCGGTGCTGACGTTGTTACGCAGCCAATCTTCCAGGCTGGCATCCGTTTCCAGGTCCTCCTCGGTAGGAGTGATTGGGCCGTCGACTATCTCCTGGTAGGAGGAGTGCTCCAGAAGTTGGAAGCACAAGCGTACAGCTTCCCGCATACGTTGGATGTCGGACGGGTCATCAAAGTATCGGTAGTCCAGAAAGGGTTGGACGTTGGGGTCGCTGGAGGTCAGCCTCAACTCGCCCTGGCCTCGGGCCAGTTCCAGCACGCATGACAGGCGTATTCCCTCGCCCTCCAGAGGGTCTCCTCCCAGCGGGAACGAGAAGGACGAGGGGAGAATCTGCATGTCGTTCCGCAAGTCGGATCCCTCTGCGGTGTACCTGAGGCCCGTTTGTATGCGGGCCGCGTAGGGGTCCAGCTCTACGCCGTCCTTAACTCGCAGCCTAACCGGAGCCAGAGGATGGTCTCTCAGGTTTTGACCGATTCCCGGCAGGTCGTGAATAATCTCTATGCCCGCGTTAGTCAGTTGAGCTGAGGGTCCCACGCCCGAAAGCATCAGCAGGTGGGGCGATTTCACTGCGCCGGCACAGAGAATGATTTCATCTCCCTCGGCTATGAAGGTCTCTTCACCGCTCTCCACCTCTACCGCCACGGCCCGTTTTCCATCGAAAATCACGCGACTAACCATGACGTTGGGGCGGATGGTCAGGTTCATTCGGTGCCTGATCGCAGCCAGGTAAGTCAGGGCCGTGCTCATCCTTACCCCGGCCCTGTTGTTCATGGGTATGGCGCCCACGCCGCCCGATTCCGGGTGGTTCATGTCCGGGTCGGGTCGGTACCCGTTGGCGATACATGCCTCGGTGAACGCCTTCTGAGTGGGCAGCCAGTCTTCGTTCTTGGCCCTCAAGACGGGTATGGGGCCGTCGGAGCCGTGGAAGTCGTCTTTGATGTCGGTGTCGGTTTCCAGCTTGCGGAAGTAGGGCATCAGGTTCACGAAAGACCATTCCGGGTTGCCCTGGGCGGCCCAGCCGTCATAGTCCTCGGGAACGCCCCTAAGGAAGACGGTGCCGTTTATGGCGCTGGACCCTCCCGTAACCCTTCCCCTGGGCACTGGCATAGTGCGGTCCAGACTGCTGATGGGCTTCCCTTCAAAAGACCAGTTGTGGGGAGCGTCAACTGCGGAAGCCAGCTGGTTGCCTCCGAAGCGCACGTCTTCTGGCAGATGTTCATAGTCTGGGTAGTCTGGACCCGCTTCCAGCAGCAACACCGACTTGTCGGGGTCCTCGGTGAGCCTGGAAGCAAGCACCGAACCGGCTGACCCGGCCCCGACTATCACGTAATCGTATTTCATGGAGTCTCTCCAGGTGGGATGTTGCGAGAAGAATACCCTATGGGCAGTGTCATATCAAGGCGAACTCGGCGGCGCCGCAGGACCTTTCTATTGACAGATGACTGGGTAGGTCCGTTCCGCCTGAGGATGTCAAAGGGCGGTTCGACACGCTCACCGCGAACGGAAATGAGAGATACAGCAGAGGGATTTGTCAGAAGAAACGCTTTTTCAGCTTTACGTAAGCCGTGACCGCGTGGACCAGGGGGCTGGACCTGCGTCCGACTACACGGCCAGCTCTTACAGTCTCTATGAGAGAGCCTGGCGTTCGGTCGAAGTCCTCCATCTCCGTGTAGGCGGAACCAACCTCACCGGAAGTGTGGGAGTCGCTGACCCCAAGGGGAGTCAAAGAAGCCCATTCCGCCAGTTCCCGACAACGCGCCAAATCGCTGGCCAGGATGGTCCGGGCGTTCAACGTCTCTACGAAGTCCGCGTGGGGCGCCACGTCCTCCAAGGCCCATTTAGGGAGTGGCCCTCTTCTGATTCGGTCAAAAGGGTGAGGAATGGAGACCAGCCCGCCCTGGTCTTTGATTCGCTTCACCGTCTCCATGGGAGGGAGTCCTTTGGGTATCTCCTCTTGCAGAAAGAGGCCGATGATGTCCCCTGCGGAAGACTTCACCTCTTCTCCCACGATAATCCGGAGGTCGGGGTATATTCTGGAGGCTGTCTCACGGGCTTCTAGAGCGCCGGCGATGGAGTTGTGGTCCGTTACCGCCACCCACGTCAGACCAGCCGCCATGCAGCTTCTCACCAGAGCCTCGGTGGGCATGTCGCAGTCCCCGGAGTGGCGGGTGTGGGTGTGGAAGTCGCCTTTGACGTACACCGGAGTCTAGAAGAGGCTCCGCACCAGGCGGAGGGCGCGTTGCTTTACTGCCTGCTTGTGGGTGGAGCCGTAGACGTCGGCCCGGTCCTCGTAATTGTTGATGTACCAATCATAGGAGTCGGCGAACATCTTGACGTTGCTGTCCTGCGGCTGCCAGCCCAGGTCTCGCTTAGCCTTGGAGATGTCGAAATAGAAGGGTTTGTCTGCGACCTTGTACTGCCAGTCCATCAGAGGCGAGAGCCGCATCAGGTCCAGCAACTGAAGGCTGGATTTGACCAGGGGTGCGGGAATGGACACCACGCGCGCTCCGCTCCCGGCGTGTGCGCACAAGGCTTCCAAATCTGCGCGCACCGTTGAGTATTCCTCGGCCCCAATGTTGAAGTCGTCGTTGGCGCCCTTTTGGGCGGCGAGAATGGATGCGTCGTTCACGTCCCTGGAGCTTATGAACTGGAACAGGTTGTGGCCGGGCCCTATGATGGGAATCCCTTTTCCGTTCTGTATCCAGTCGAAGAGTATGTGGAAGATGCCCAGGCGCTCTATTCCGATGATGGTCCTGGGCCTCAGTACGGCCACTTTAAGCCCCTTATCTCGGAATCGCCGGATCTCTTGCTCGCCTTGGTATTTTGCGTTCCCGTAATAGCCCATTGGCTGCATGGGCGTCTCCTCGGTGACAGGCAACTCCTTGGGTACCCCGAAGATGGCGCTGGTGGATATGTGGACCACCTGCTCCACGCCGTTGTCCAGCGACGCCTGGAGGACGTTTCGGACTCCGCCGTGGTTGATGGAGACGTAGTTCTTCTTGCCCCGTATGGGAAGGACTGCGGCGGCCAGGTGAAAGACAGTGTCTACACCCTTGACGGCACGCTCCACGAGCTCGGCGTCGCGCACGTCGCCCTTGACGAACTCGAAGCGCCCCTCCAGGTCGGGCATGACGAGCTCCTGGCGGTCCAACGCCCTGGGCTTGTAGCCCATTTCAACCAACCGGCGCACCAGCCCGCTGCCCAAGAACCCGGCGCCGCCGGTAACCAGGATGTTCTCCAAACTTCCTCTCCGGGCTTAGATTTGCTCAGACCAGTTTAGCATAAGGGAATCGGACGGTTTCAGCGTAGAAGAGGGACTCTTTGCGATCCCCGGGCACAGAGACCGGACCTGTGAGATGCTTATGGCCCCAGGCCGAGTGTGAGGTTCTTATGCCGTCGCTTTTCTTGCGGCGGCCACAAAGGTGGTTGACCTGACGACGTCTTCGTACGCCGCAGGGCTTCTGATTGAGACAACCACCCGGTACATGCCGGGTTTCGGCAGCGTCACCGGCAACCCGACGGTGACCATAGTCCTGAACGTCTGGCCTTCTATCGCGTTGGATGGCCTGCCAACCGTAAAGCTTCCGTCCACCGTCGGACCCAGCTTCTTCCCGTCCTCATCCTCGATGATTAATTGGAACTTGTTCTCCTTGTTCGCCAGCGCCCAGGGCGTAAGGACCCCAACGGCAATGTTCATATTGAAGGGTTTGGTGAAATCCTCGATCCGGCGGATATCCCATCCTCCTCCCATCATGTACAGCTTCCCCCCGACGACCTCGGCGTGGTCGGCTAATACCAGGAAGTCAACCTCAGGCTTGTCCAGTCCGCTTGTCATTTGTGGACTCCGCGTGTTAGTGTAAGTATGCTGTATACAATGTATACATACATGCTAATGGGAAAGTCCTTGGTGGTCAAGGGGGACCGACAGCATAGACTTAGACGAGTTGCTTCACTATAGCGGCCCCGTTGAAGAACTAGAGTTTGACGCGGAATACATCCTCCATCAAGACCATCGGGCGACATACGACAAACATCGAGTAAGTCCGTCGGAAATAGTTGAAACGCATGGAGGCTCTCCACGGTATTTCGAGAATGTAGGGGCACGGCGAAGAGCGCCCTTGTTGATGGTGGGTCCGACTGACCACGGACGCATGATCGTGGTTCCCCTGGAGCCTACGGGACGTTGGGGAATCTGGAGAGCGGTGACGGCTTTTGAAGCCAACTCACACCACAGGGAGAGATATTATGGGTAGACTCGATGATGATTACAAACTGGGCAAGGACGTCACGGACAAATTCCGTGGCGTGAAGAAAGAATCTGTCGTTCTCTCCGTCAGGATGTCTATTGATGAAATGAAACACCTGGAGGCGTTGTGTCAGGAGACGGGTAAGACCGTCGCTCAGGTGGTCAGAGAGTCGGTGGCAAACTATCAGCCGGTGAACCCACAACGGGAGGCTGTCCTGACCATCGTGAACAGCGTGGGGGGTGAGTTCCGTTCCGGCCCTCCACAATCAACTGAAGTGGCGGGTCTCTTGGACACCGAGGAGCCAGTCGTCAGTCCTTAGGGGATGGCATAGAAAGAAGCCCGCGGCCCGGGCGTGGCCTACGGGCTTCCATCACATTTACTCTTGGGTCCTGGGGCGGCGCTGCACCGCATCAGGTTGGAGCAAGACCTAGGATACGCCTTCAGCAACCAGGGCCGCTTCCAGTTTGGGCGGGCTGTATCCCACCACCTTCTGGGCCCCTATGGTGGTGACCGGCGTCGAGCGGTGACCCATGTCCAGCAGCACGGTCCTAGCGTCCGCGTCGGTGGAAACGTTCTTCTCGGTAAAGGGTATGCCCTTTCGTGAAAGGTACACTTTCACCATGTGGCAGGGGCCTCAACCGTTGGACGTGTAGACAGTTATATCAGGCACAATTCCCCCTTTATGTTGGAAGCTATTCGCTTCCCTTTGCCCTTTGCTTGGCCTTCCAGTCGGCCTTGGACTCGTATTCTCCGTCAAACAGTCCCTGGCCGGGTTCTATCACTTCGTCTATCGTCTGTACAAACTCCTCGCCTGATTCATACTTGCGAAGAAACTCTTCGCTGACGAAGAACATTCAAATACAAAACCCGTCCCTTGCGATGTCGTCGTGGTGGCGGTCACAGGGGCATATCTTCTTGCGATCCTCAACGGGATCGCCGCTCAGGGGCATTCAAGGACAATATCTGAATCCGTGGTTAATCTGGTTCAGGGCAAGGCCCTTCTGTACCTCTTCCACCACCTCCGGTTCGGGGAAGAAGACGTAGGGGCTGCTTTCCACGTACTTCTCGGAGAACTGCTTGGCGCCCTCGAACGCCTTGTCTAATTTTGCTTCCTGGGACTGTTCGTCTCGCTGGACCATCTTCCTATCCTTGGCCTAGCCTGTTGCTCCCGCCGGCGTGTTTGCGGCGGGTCCCGGCTGGCCTCCCATCCTCATGTTCGTGTGCATCTCGCAACTCATGGACCGGAACTGGCTCACCTTCCGGTTTAGGTGGTCCACAAGCGACGGGAGGCTCTCTTCCACTTCCGGCAAGGTCTTGTCTTTGGAGACCTCAATGCTGAGCAGGGCCGCTGTGCCGCAGTCGCACTTGGCAGAGAAGAAGACCTTGTGGAAATCGTCTACGCCGGAAAAGTTCAGTTTGAACCCCTTCAACATCTCCAGCCGGGACTCTCCCTTGACTGCCTCTTTGATTAGAGCCTGGACTTCCTCTAGTTGCACTGGGTCTTGTGGTCGGTCCGGCGATTCCTTGTCCATAGCTCCTTCCACAGGGCCAATATCCAAAGTCTACAGCATGGCCCATTTAGCCGCAAGCTGAGGCGGCCCCGCGGCCTCGGTTTTTACGTTGTGAGGAGGGAAGTGCAAAACGCGAAAACAGGCGCGAACGGAGTGTCTGGCCATCTGTGAGAATGGGGTGTGTGACGCTCTTCTGTAGACCCATCCATGCCTCAGTGCTATAGTGATTACATCCTAGTTCGAGAAATCATTGATGACTCAAGTGCGCCGAAAAAGGACATTCATTTCCTTCGACTTTGACAATGACGAGGAACTGAAAGATGCCCTGATTGGGCAGGCTCGCAACAAAGACTCACCTTTCGAGGTCGGTGACTGGTCCCTACAAGAGGCACAAAAGGAACAGGAGTGGAAAGCCAGAGCCAGAGAACGCATCAATCAGGCTGAAGTTGTGGTTGTTATATGCGGTACCCAGACTCACCGGGCCCCGGGTGTGTCGGCAGAATTGGCAATCGCCCAACAGTTGAAAAAGCCTTACTTCCTGCTGAAAGGCCGTCCCGACAAGCAATGCTATAAGCCGTCCTCCTCCAAGGCAACTGATAAGATATACAAGTGGACTTGGAAGAATCTGCAAGCTCTATTTGCGGGGCAACGGTGAATCAACCGAGACCCGTAACCGCAGAGTCTCTGTCCGTTCACACCCACCTGCAAATCGAGCAGGGCATTATTTCCCGGATGGCGGAGAACTGCCGCCAGTGCAAATTGTGGAGTGTCACGATCATTGCCGCCATCCTATTCTTCGCCGCCAGGAGCGAATCACCGGAGCACGCTCTGATAGCTCTCGTTCCGTTACTCCTGCTTTGGGGCTTGGATGCCTACTACTTGACCCAGGAGCGGGCCTTTCGTCGGGCTAGTGCCGGGTTCGTTCAGAAATTGCATGGCGGAGACCTAAGCCCATCCGAGTTGTATGCGTGGGGAGAGAAAATCGGATGGAAGCATTGGCTGGCAGGACTCAAAGCCACGCCATGTAGTTGGTTTTACCTGCCCTTGGGTTGTACCATCGCCTTGGTCGTCGTAATTCCCGTCTGAACGGGTGCGCGCCGACTATTTTGCACTTCCCTCGCCGGACGCGGGCGAAGGAGTTGAGGCATGTTCCTCTTGGAGGACCTTTATCCGAGGCGGTCATAGTCATATGCGGTGGCGCCTTGGTCGCGCTGTGGCGCTTCCGCCACAACGTCAGGCAGCACAGGATCGGGGCGGCTGTTTAGCAGGCGATGCGGCGTGTTCTGGGCCTCGTCCGTGACGATATAGTCCAGATGTGGCGTGAGGCTAACGCCCTGTCGCCTGCTCGGAAGGCGATTTTCGGGGGATTCCTGATATACTGCGCCGTTGTCGTCGGATGGACCGCGTCCGCGCATCCTGCGGAACCGCCCTCTGGCGTGACGGTTCCGTTCGGCGGGTTGGTTCTGGCGATGATGGGAGTGATGCTTTGTCGTGGCGTCGCTAGGCTTGTGCGGCGTCATTCCAGGTAGCGGACGCGGCCTAATGAGCAACGCTCAACGAGAAAGGGAGAGACGACATGACAACACCGGCATGGGGAGACCGAGCCGTACAGATGGCGCTAGAAGGCCGAAGCATTCAACAGATATGCGACGAATTGGGAACTGAATGGCGCGAGACCTGGGACCACGTCAGGAACGCCAGGGGCACGGAGGGCGTCACCTGGCACAGCGCCAGGTGGCGGATCACGAATCGGCTCAACCGGATGGTCAGGGAACGGGACTGGGAAGTCAGGGCGCAGCTGAGAACCGAGATAGCCGAGTGTGTGAACTACATCTTCGCTCAGGCGCGACGAGTGCAGAACAGGGTCGACCGCGCCCGCAAGACGCTCAACGAGTAACTTTGAGGGTTCCGGGTGCTTCCAAAGGAGACAGGCCAGTCGAGGTGGCGTTGAGCTAGGCCCCGTAGATGTTGCGGCACTTCTGAGGAGAAGAGAACATGACCAGTCCGGTTCCCAACCCAAGCGTGTTGAGCGACGCGGTCCGGGAGATAATCCGCCAGAACAAAGCGGTAGGCTACAATCCGACCAGATTCATAGCCGCCACCAAGGAGGGCGCAGCCGACAACTTGGTGGCTGTCTGCACAAATCTGATCCTGAAGCCGGAGACCCACGAGTGGCTTCAGAAGGCGGTCGAAGCCAATCCATCTATCCTTACTCTTGAGGACCTAGTGACACACTCGGCGCATGGAAGGGAGTGGGGCTTCAGCGAGGAAGCAGTTGACATCGCTGAGGCCCGGTCTCTGCATCTGGACACAGCGGTTGGTTTCCAACGATGGAAGCGCTAAGACGAACGGAGGAAAATGTCAATACGGTATAGATTGCACCAGTCAGGGCCTGACCGCGAAGGGTCTCATCGGGTTGCGTTCGACATAAGTTGGACTGACCGCACGTCGAACGAAAGCATGACGTATGTGGTTTACGCCGACAACGACCGTGACGGCCTGAGGTGGTTTCGCGACCAAGTGTTTGACATGGTTCGGGAAGAAGCCCCAGAAGCGGACGAACTCTCAATTAAACGGCTTCGCGAGGCGGTACGCGACCAGGACCTGCGCGACCTCTTATGCCAATTGGATAAAGCCGTAGCTAAACTCTAACGTCAGGGATTGTCATCGAGTTATGCACTTCCCTCGTTGGGAGAAGACGCGGTGGCAATGCCGGGCCGAATATGTGATAATAATTATGTCTCACGTGGGGACGCGCGGGTTCGACAGGGGAAAGCTCTGGAGAATCGCAGGCCGAGGCGCCGTCGCAACCTCGTTAATAAGGCGGCAAAAAAGTAACTGGCGATCGTGAACTCGCCCTAGCTGCCTAGAGATAGTCAGCTCGTCCGCCCCTATAGCCCCCGGAGTTAGGGAGCGGGCGCAATATATCCGGGGTGCTGCCCTGCCGACGCCGATGGGTGGAGCCTAAGACAATCGGCTGGCGCCAACCGAATTTAGCCGGTGGAAGCCGGAGGGCGCGAGACCAAATCACCGGATAAGCCTGTAGCATATTCTGTTGGCGCCTCTTCTGGACGGGGAGTTCGACTCTCCCCCGTCTCCACCAACTCCTCTAACCATTCTTTGCGTCCTTGCGCGTTTGCGTCTTCGCAGCTGGCCGTTAGCGGTCTGGCTGGGAGCCCGCTTCAAGAGAAGGACACACAGGACTCGTTCACCGTCCGCAGCACGGACTCCTGGTTGAACCGGCTCTCATATTCCTGGGATATCTCGTCTATCAACCGCATCCCGTCGTCTCCTGGCGGCGCCAGAACTATGAGCAGCTTGGACCGCTCCTTCTCGATGGTTCCCTCGGACCCACGCCATTGGCCTTGAGCGTCGACGACCGTCAGGCCGTCTGGGAAACGAGGCGTCACCGCATCCTCGAGGAAGGCCTCCCAGGACGCGTCGTCCACGACCTCTCCCCCCTGACCGCCGCGGCCCATGAACAGCTGATATTCCACGAACCGATCGGTCCCCTCGGGACAAGAGGGAGCTCCGGTCTCGGAGCACGCAACGGCTGCGACGCCGCTGAATACTAGGCAGACAAATATCGCCGCCCGGATCCAGACCCCTATTGTAAAAATGCGAGGTTTGGTTCTTCCGGTGACCGAGACGTCGGAAGCTATGGTTACGCTGTCTTTGAGCTGAGACATTCGAAGAAGCGGTTTATCCGGCCCCTGGCCACGGTGGTCATGAGGCGCTGGCCGACTCTGGCGAGCACGCCCGTCACGTGGACGTCGCCGTCGAAGGTGAGCGTCGTGGCTCCATCCTCCCCCGGCTCCAGTCTGAGGATTCCCTCCCCCTTCATGTTCGTTCGGGGGCCGGAGCCTTGCACAATCATGCGATAGGAGGTGGGAGGGGCCTTGTCTGCGAGTTCAAGAGTTCCCTTGTACGTGTCCAAAACTACACCTATCTTGAGTGCGACCTCGATTTCGTAGCGGTCAGGCGCAAGGGTTTTGAAAGAATGAATGCCGGGTACGCATTGCCTCACCACGTCGGGGTCCATGAGGGTGTTCCATAGGCTCTCTTGGGGTACGTTGAAGCGGTAGTTCCCGTTCAGCTTCATATAACGAATATAGCAGACACCCTGTGGTAATGCGAGGGAGCCGACGGCACAAGATTTGGAGCTGTTTCAGGTTGACATAAAGCGTGCCAATGGAAGGGTTTAGCATTGACAAAAAGTCGGTATCTGCTACCCTTCCCCTTGCCAGGACACGCGTGTGCGAATCTCAAACGATGCCGTCTAGGTTAGGAGGTGCATTGTGAGAGTTCCGGTGGAAATCACCATCAATGGGAAGTCCTTCAGCGGGGAGGTCGAGCCGCGTCAGTTGCTTGTCCACTTCATCCGCGAGAACGCGGGGCTGACGGGCACGAAGGTGGGGTGCGATACGAGTCAGTGCGGCACGTGCACGGTGGAGTTCGACGGCAAAATCGCCAAGTCGTGCACAGTGCTCACCGTTCAGGCGTCGGGGTCCGAAGTCAGGACCATCGAGGGGATTTCCGACGGAGTTGACCTGCATCCCCTTCAGGAGGCGTTCTGGAATAAGCACGCTCTTCAGTGCGGGTTCTGCACGCCGGGGATGATTATAGCCGCTGAGGAACTGCTGCGCAGGAACCCCTCTCCGACTCGTGAGGAGATACGCCACGGTCTGGAGGGGAACATCTGCCGCTGCACCGGCTACCAGAATATCGTGCTGGCCGTCGAAGAGGCTGCCGGCGCTATGGGAGGCGGTTAGGCTATGACTACACGTGTATTCGGTTCAGGCATTCGCCGCCGCGAAGATCCCAGACTCATCACTGGGCGGGCGTCCTACACGGACGATATCAAGCTGCCGGGGATGGTGCACGCCGCAATCCTTCGCAGTCCCTATGCCCACGCCACGATTAACACCATTGACGCCAGCGGCGCCGCGGCGCAGCCGGGCGTCATTGCCGTTTACACCGGGGAGGACACAGAGGGAGTTCTGAACGACCTTCCTTGTGCTTGGCTCATCCCCAATTCCGACCTGAAGACTCCGCCCCACCCCGTCATAGCCAAAGACAAGGTTCGCTACGTTGGCGACGCCGTTGCCGTAGTGGTGGCGGAGAACCGGTACCAGGCCGAGGACGCCCTGGAGCATATTTTTGTGGACTACGAGCCGCTGGGAGTCGTCATCAACCCGAAGGAAGCCGCACAGGACGGCGCTCCTCAATTGCACGATGACGTGCCCAACAACATCGCCTTTACCTGGGCGGTGGCCGGGGGAGACACGGACGCGGCTTTCGCCGAGGCGGACGTGACTGTGAACGACATTATCACTCTGCAGAGGCTGATAGCTAACCCCATGGAGCCGCGTTCTGCCGTAGCGCAATGGGTGGGGCCGACGGGGGAGCTGACCCTCTGGAACACGTCCCAGAACCCGCACATCGCCCGGTTCCTGACCTCTGTCGTAACGGGGGTCCCGGAGCACAAGGTGCGGGTCATAGCGCCCGAGGTGGGCGGCGGTTTCGGAAGCAAGATTCCCTACTACGCCGACGAGGCTATCACGTCGTTTTGTTCGATGCGTCTGGGCGTCCCGGTGAAGTGGACGGAGACCCGGAGCGAGAACTATCAGATTACCACCCAGGGCCGCGATCATATCGAAGAAGTGGAGATGGCGGCCACGTCTGACGGGAAGATTACGGGTATCCGCACCACGGTCTATGCGGGGCTTGGCGCGTACCTCTCCACCGCAAGCCCAGGGGTCCCGACGATTCTCCACGGGCTGATGTACTCCGGTGCCTACGACATCCCGAACATCGGCGGGACGGTCTACGGCGTGTTCAACAACGGGACTCCGGTAGACGCCTACCGTGGCGCTGGCCGACCAGAGGCTACGATGCTTATCGAGCGGCTGGTGGACCTGCTCGCAGCAAAACTGGGGATGGACCCGGTTGAGCTGCGCAGGAAGAACCTGATACCCAAGTTCGAGAACGGCCACGACGTTGCGACGGGCATCACTTACGACAGCGGCGACTACGAGGCCACCTTGGACACCTGTCTGAGCGCCGCCGACTATGCGTCCCTCCGCTCGGAGCAGGCACAGGCCCGAGAGGCAGGCCGCCTCGTGGGCATCGGCGTCTGCACATACGTTGAGATATGCGGCCTAGGGCCTTCACAGGTGGCGGGAGCCGTTGGGTTCCAGGGCGGACTTTGGGAGAGTGCCATCGTCCGCTTCCACCCCACCGGGAAGGTTAACGTGATGGTGGGGTCCTCGCCCCACGGCCAGGGAGAGGAGACAACCTTCGCCCAGATTGTGGCGGGGGAGGTCGGCGTGGACGTGGACGACGTAGAGATCATCCACGGCGACACTGACCTAACCCCCATGGGATGGGGCACCTACGGAAGCCGCACGACGGCGGTGTCGGGTGCCGCGGTGACGCTGGCGACCCGCAAAATCAAGGAGAAGTCCAAGGCTCTGGCCGCGCACCTGCTGGAGGCCGCAGCCGAGGACATCGAATACGAGGACGGCAGGTTCTTTGTGCGTGGGTCACCCGACCAGCACAAGACGATACAGGACATAGCGCTCATGGCCAACGTGGCATGGGACATGCCGGAGGGCATGGAGCCTGGCCTGGAAGCCAGCGCGTTCTACGACCCGCCCAACTTCACCTTCCCCTTCGGGGCGCACCTTGCTGTAGTAGAGGTGGATCCGGTCACGGGCCAGATTGATCTCCAACGGTACTACGCTGTGGACGACTGCGGTGTGCAGATTAACCCGATGATAGTTGAGGGCCAGGTGCACGGTGGGGTAGTTCAGGGGGTGGGTCCGGCGTTGTGGGAAGGCGTTGTCTATGACGAGGACGGGCAGCCCTTGACCGGGACGATGCTGGACTACGCACTGCCACGCGCCGACGGTTTCCCGGACATTCACGTACAGTCCAACACGACGCCCTCGCCGCACCATCCGCTGGGGGTAAAGGGCGTGGGAGAGGCCGGGACGATAGCGTCCACTCCGACGGTGTACAACGCTGTGATGGATGCGCTGCGGCCGTTGGGCATCGACCGCGTCGACATGCCGTTGACGCCGGAAAGGGTCTGGCGGGCCATCAACGACGCGCGGAACGGAGGCTAGTCATGTATCCAACACAGACCACTTACCATCGCGCGACTTCGGTGTCCGAGGCGGTTCAGTTGCTTGCCAGCAACGAAGGGGCCAAGGTCCTGGCTGGCGGCCACAGCCTGATTCCGATGATGAAACTGCGACTGGCATCGCCGTCCGTTCTGGTGGACATCGGCCGTATCGGAGAGATGAAGGGCATCTCCGCCGACGGGGCGGGACTGTCCATTGGCGCATTGACTACACAGGCGGAGATAGCCTCCTCCGACTTGGTGAAGGAGCGCGCTCCGGCTTTGGCCGAGGCGGCGGGGCTGGTGGGCGACCCCGCGGTGCGGAACCGGGGCACCATAGGCGGGAACGTCTCCCACAGCGACCCGGCGTCTGACCTGCCTACGGTACTGACGGCTTTGGGAGCAACCTACAACATAACCGGGCCCGGCGGCCAGCGCAGCGTAGCCGCCGCTGATTTCTCCACCGGGTTGCTGGAGACGGCGTTGGGAGAGGACGAAATTCTAACCAGTGTGTCCGTTCCGGAGGCCCCCGCCGGCTCAGGCTCAGCATACGTCAAGTTTCCCCACCCGGCCTCACGCTACGCCGTAGTCGGGGCTGCGGCAGTCGTCACAGTCCAGGGCGGAAGGTGCGTGTCATCAAGCGTTGTGGTCGGGGGCGTGGAGGCCACGCCGACCAGAGCGTCGTCGGTTGAGTCGGCGCTGTCCCAATCGGACGTGAGCGATGAGGCGTTGGATGCGGCTGCCACGGCAGTGTCCGGCGATTTCCAGGGCGACCCCATGAGCGATATCTTCGCCTCCGCCGAGTACCGGCAAGCGATGGCCGCCGTGTACGTGGGCCGCGCTCTCAAGGCTGCCGTGTCGCGGGCCGGTTAGGGCTTTCAAGCCGCCCACGTGCCGAAAACGCGCTGGACGCCCGGAGGACTCTAAGTTTGGAACACACCCCCGCTGCTAACATGCCAGCGTCGGTTGACGAGCTGCAAGCGACGCTCCGCAACGAGTTGTACGTCGCCGACCGTGGCTTGGCCATGTCGGTCTATCTGGCTCTGCAACTGCGCCGCCCCTTGTTCTTGGAGGGAGAGGCGGGCGTCGGTAAGACGGAAGTCGCCAGGGCGTTGGCGTCTGCGTTGGGCGCGCGGCTGATACGGCTGCAATGCTATGAGGGCTTGGACGTAAACCAGGCGGTCTACGAGTGGAACTACTCCCGCCAACTGTTGCATATCAGACTGCTGGAGGCTGCGGGCGGGGTTGACCGGAAAGACGCTGAGAAGGAGCTCTTCAGCGAGGAGTTCCTCATCAAGCGTCCCCTTCTCCAGGCCCTAGAGGGCGGTGGCCCGACAGTGCTGCTTATAGACGAACTCGACCGCGCCGACGAAGAGTTCGAGGGCTACCTCCTGGAGATGCTGGCCGACTTCCAAATCACCATTCCGGAGATTGGGACGTACACGGCGGACGAACGCCCCATGGTCGTGATCACCTCCAACCGGACGCGGGAAATCCACGACGCTCTGAAACGGCGGTGCCTGTACTACTGGATTGACTACCCCGACCTGGACAAAGAGATGCAAATCGTTCGGAGCAAGGTCCCCGAGGCGTCTCAGAAGCTGGCTGGGCAGGTGACGGCTTTCGTCCAGGAGCTGCGTACAACCGAACTGTATAAGGTCCCCGGGGTCGCGGAGACGTTGGACTGGACGGCGGCCCTCGTAAGCCTCAACGAGAATGAACTGAGTCCCTCAGTGATAGACGACACCTTGGGCGTCATGCTGAAGTACCGGGAAGACGTGCAGGCTGTGCGCGGAGAGCAGACCCGTGCTCTGGTGAACAGGGCGCTGAATCGCGGCACGCGGCGCGGGGGGAGGCGTGGCTAGCGGGGAAGCCGGCCACCTGCTGGACAACCTGCTGCTGTTCGGACGCCTCCTAAGGCGTCTCGGCCTTGACGTTCACACCGGTCGGATGCTGGACGCCGTGAGTGTGCTGGAGGACATCGGGGTCAGGCGCAAAGCTGACGTACGAGCTGCTCTCAGGACGCTTCTTGTTCACCGGAGGGACGACCTTCCAGTGTTTGACGAGGCCTTCGACGTTTTCTGGCGCCAGCGAAAAGACCGGATGTCGTCCATGGACTTGCGCTCCATGGGTGAACAACGGCGATACCGCAGGGTGGAGGCTGGGCCGCCTGGGCCGGGAGAGCAACAGGACGGCTCCGGCCCAGATGTTGAGGACCCTCAGGAGCAACCCGACCGCATTGACCTGACCCGTACCTACAGCGCGCGGGAAGTGCTCCGTGTGAAGGACTTCGCCGGATTCACGCCGGAGGAGGCGCAGCAGGCCCGGCAGCTTATGGCCTCATTGCAGTGGGACCCGGGAATGCGGCGCACGCGACGCAAGGAGTCTGGCAAGGGGTCTGGTCTGGACTTGCGGAAGACCCTCAGGGAGAGTGCTCAGTACGGAGGAGAACCCCTTCGCTTGAAGACCAGACGCCGCAAGCAGAAACCGCGCAGGCTGGTGGTGCTGTGCGACGTCAGCGGCTCGATGGAGAGCTACACACGGATGCTGCTCCATTTCATCCATAGCCTCTACGGTGGGTTGGAGAACCAGGTTGAGGCGTTCCTGTTCGCGACACGTCTTACCCGCATCACAAAACAGCTGGCTCATAAGGACATAGACCAAGCCGTGGGAGAGGTGGCTAAGGCGGTCCCTGACTGGGCTGGGGGCACGCGCATCGGAGCCGCCCTCAAGGAATTCAATTACACATGGGCCCGTAGAACGCTGGGTTGGGGGTCTATCGTGCTCATCGTGTCCGACGGTTGGGACCGGGGCGAGCCTGAAGTCTTGAGAGAAGAGATGGCCCGGTTGCAGCGCAGCTGCAGGCGTCTGATATGGCTGAATCCGCTGGCAGGACGTGAAGACTACGAACCGTTGACCCAGGGAATGCAGACCGCGGAGCCATATATAGACGATTTACTGCCGGTCCACAACCTGGCAGCGTTGATAGACCTGGCCCGTTATCTGAACGGGCTGTCGGATGCGTGGCCTGTGCGTAGGCAGCCTTCACTCCAGATTCCAGAAGTGGCGGCGCCTGAGGCTGCGGCGCCGTCGAGTCAGCGGTCATGGCACAAGGAGGCGAACCCGTCCTTCCGCCACCCTATGTGGGGCCGAGGCTCCCAAGAGCATCAACAATAGTTAGACGGCGCCGGGCTTCTCACGCAGCCTCAGGGGCCGTCGCCCGTAACCCTTTCATCGCAGGCCACGCCTTCTTTCCCACAGCAACTACCCCGAATGCAACGGTGGCAACCAGGGCCATTGCAGGGCCGGAGGGCAGGTTGGCGTGATAGGACAGATATAGGCCAACCACGGCCGAGATTGCGCCGATCAGCCCCCCAATTACCATGACCCCCACGAACCTCCTGGCAAGCAGGTACCCGGTCGCGGCGGGTGTAATGAGCATAGCCATGACGAGAACTATGCCAGCGGCCTGTATGCCTATGACGATGACAAGCGCAAGAAGGGTGAGAAGCACGTATTCGACCAGACTTGTCTTGATTCCGACCACCATCGCGCCTACTGGGTCAAAGGTGGTGTATACCAGTTGCCGGTGAAAAGCATAGAGCCCCACCAGCACGAACGCCGCCAGCCCCACTGATACGTACACGTCCGTTTGTGACACTCCCAACACTTGACCAAGCAGCAGGTCCTCAATGTTTACGTTGACGTTGGTGGCCCTGGAAAGCATTACGAGGCCCAGAGCGAACATGCCGGCGAAGACGATGCCGATGGACGTGTCTTCGCTGATGCCCGTGCGCCGGGCAACCGATCCCATCAACAACGCCACGGCGATTCCCGTCGGCACGGCTGCGAAGAACGGGCTGATTCCCAGGAGGAAAGCCACCACCATACCGGGCAGGACGGAGTGGGCCAGTGCGTCGCCCATGAATGCCCGCCCCCGTGTAATGACATAGGCCCCGAGAACCGGACACATCACCCCGACCAGCACGGATACGATCAGGGCCCGCACCATGAAGCTGTATTCGAATGGCCCGACGATGTAATCGATCACGACGCGTGCCCACCATGCCTGAAGTGGTCGAGTTCGAATTCGATTCCGTGGGAGCCGTACAGCTCTTCAAGCACATCATTTGTGAACGCCTGTTCGGGAGGTCCGCAGGCGCAAACGTGGTGGTTGATGCAGAGCACCTGATCGAACCGTTCGGCGAGGTTTGTCAGGTCATGGGTCGCCAGAAGCACGACCCTTCCCTCATCCCGCAGGGACTGCAGCACCTGCACGATTTCTTCCTGGGCGCCCACGTCGACTCCGCTGAAGGCCTCGTCAAGCAGAATGACGCTGGCGTCCTGCGCCAAAGCTCGGGCTATGAAGACTCTCTGACGCTGTCCGCCGGACAGCTCCGTCATCAGTTTCGAGCGCTGCTCCCACAAACCGACGCGTTCGAGGCAGACTCGTACCAATTCCCTGTCACGCTTGCCGGGCCTCCGGAACAGTCCTACGTTGCAGCATCCCATGGTCACGACGTCTTGCACAGTTGCGGGGAACACCCAGTTAATGCTGTCCCGCTGGGGGACGTACGCGAGACCTCCCCGCTGGGCTGCGCCCCCGGAAAGGGTCACAGTGCCCTGAGTGATAGGCAGGACCCCCGCAATGGCGTCAAACAGTGTGCTTTTGCCTGCGCCGTTGGGACCTAATACCCCCATAAGCGTGCCCGGGCCCACGTCAAAGGTGACATCGGTCAGCGCGTGGTGGCCTCCCCGAACTACGCATACGTCTTCGACGCTTATCCCAGGTTCGAAGGTCAACGTCGCCAATTTCTTGCCTCCATCGTCAGATCTTGCTATTTCAGTGCATCCACTATGCGCTCGACGTTCGTCCTAATCATGCCTATGTAGGTGGCGGCAGGAGAGTCTCCACTTCCCAGGGACCCTGAATAAAGGGCTACGAACTCGGCGCCGGATTCAGTCGCTACGGTTTTGGCTAGGCGTTCACTCACGGTGGTTTCGCCGAAGACCGCAGGGACTCCGTACTCCCTGGCTTCTTCAACCAGGTCCACCAAGTCTTCCGGAGAGGGTTCCACTTCCGTGGTAATCGACAGGACCACTCCAACTACTTCGAAGCCGTATAGATTGGCAAAATACCCCAGGCTGTCGTGGGACGTTATAAGAACTCTGCGGTCATCCGGCACGACGCTGACCTGCTCTTTCGTCCAGGAGTGCAGCTCGTCCAGATTCGCGTTGAACGCTGACGCGTTGGCGCGAAAAGCGTCGCCCTGACTCAGGTTGATGGCAGACAGGCGCGAGGCAATGTGGCTGACCGCCGTCTTTACGCGAATTGGGTCGAACCAGAAGTGGGGGTCTTCGAGGCCGTGTCCGTGGCCCTCGTGTTCTTCCTCGCCTTCCTCGGTAAGACCCTCAATGGCTTCTATCGCTTCCTCGGGCGACAGACGGGCGGATGTCGCCCTTTCGATTATCTCCATGACCATACCGGGAATCTCACCCTCGTCGCCGTGGTCTTCGTCGCCGTGGTCCTCACCTTCTTCTTCCTCGTCATCCTCATCGCCCTCGTCGCCGTGGTCCTCACCCTCTTCTTCGGCCTCGAAGCTAGCCAGCAACTCTTTGATTTCCTCCAGGCCTTCATCCGGGCTGATTTCGCCCTCTTCCACCTCGTGTACGATGTGGCTGAGGCCCTCTATGAGTTCGACTTCTTCAGCATGCGACTCCGCGAATTCTATTGGATCGATTAACTCGCCCAGTTCCACGATGCTTGAAGGATCGCTTGCAGCATTTTGGATGAGCTCCCTGAGCCATGACTCCTCCAGTCCCAAACCAACACTGAGCACTATGTCGGCGTCGGCTATTTTGGCGACGTCCTGGGCTCCAGGTTGGAATGAGTGGGGGTCGACTCCGGGCGGGACAAGGCTGAAGACTTCCACGTGTTCTCCGCCGATGTTCTCGACCCAGTCTGCCACTATGCTCGTCGTCGCAACTACCTGGATGGTAGGGGCGGCGGTCGGTTCCGGTGTGGCTGTGGGCTGTGGCACGGGAGTGTCCGCCGGGACCGTCGGTGTCGGTTGAGGGTCTTCGGAGCAAGCGCTCAATGCCAAAAGCAGCACAAGCGAAAAGAGTGTGATCTTAAATAGAGCGAGTATTCCTCTTTTAGTACTGAGTATCATAATTGTCTAGTCTTCCATCCTTTCTTAGGTTCTATATAACCGGACTACACTGTGGCTGAGCTGCCGTCTACTGGATGATACTGAATCTCATATTTATGCGCGCCAAACTTGTTCTTGGTGTTCATGGGTTGTCTTAAGCTTCCTCGCCGCTAGTGCATCTGTCGCAAATGACGTAGAGCTCGATGCGGTGTCCGACGATTTCGCCGGGGATGTTGTTGCCGAGGCCTCTCATCAATCGTTCGACCGTAGTGGCGCGGAACTCGCCGACGTTGCCGCATTTGACGCATACCGTATGGTGGTGGTGTCCAACGCGAGAGAGGCTGTACCTGGGGGCGCCGTCCAGAAGGTTCAGCTTGCACACCACCCCGACTTCCATGAGGAGCTTGATGGTACGGAAGATGGTCGCCCTGCCCACGGCGGGCAATTCACTCCCGATTTCCTCAGCCGTGAAGCCTTCTTGCTTCCCCTCCAGGATGTTGATGATCGCGCGCCTGGGAGCGGTAGGCCGGTATCCCTTGTCTTCAAGGACAGCCATGATGTTCGGGTGTGAAGTGATGGGAGTGGTCATGGTACTGAGTATCAGCGTTTCTCATGCCCCATAGCAACTCAATTCTTGGGACGCTCAATTTTTGCAGGCTTCCGTGGGCCTGTCAACCCCTCGTGTTGCCGCAAGAGAAAATGTTACCGAAGGCATACGTTTTGGGTCTGTCGTCGAGGCGACCGACGCTCACTGCGTCCGACACTGGTCGTACAGCCCACAATCCAGCTGCGGCACAGTCTCGAGTTTTATGTGGCAATCGCATCCCAACGGAGCATGGGACTGAGACCAATTCGAACACGAAACGGCTTCAATCACCCTGATAGTATTCCATCCCCAGGTGGGTTATTTGGTCCTCGCCCATGAGCCATCGGAGGGTGTTCTTGAGTTTCGTCTGCTGGATGAACAGGTCGTGCTCCGGGTAGACCGACGGCGCGTGCTGCGGGCTCTTGAAGTAGAAGGACAGCCATTCTTGTATGCCTGCCATGCCGGCGCGCTGCGCTAGGTCCATGAACAGAACGACGTCCAGTGCTAGGGGAGCGGCCAGCACCGAGTCCGAGCATAGGAAGTTGACCTTGAGCTGCATCCTTCGTCCGAGCCAGCCAAAGAGATCAATGTTGTCCCAGCCCTCTTTATTGTCCCCTCTTGGAGGGTAATAGTTGATTCGCACCTTGTGGTAAGCGTCTGAGTATAGCTCCGGATACATGTCCGGTTGCAGGATGTGCTCCAAAACGCCGAGCTTGGACTCTTCCTTCGTCTTGAAGTTCTCTGGATCATCCAAGACCTCACCGTCCCGGTTTCCCAGGATGTTGGTGGAGAACCAGCCGTCCATTCCCAGCATCCTGGCCTTCAACATCGGCGCTATGACGGTTTTGACAAGAGTCTGCCCGGTCTTGAAGTCTTTACCGCATACGGGGACTCCTTCGCTCTTGGACAGCTGTTCCATAGAGGGTATGTCCACAGTCAGGTTGGGGGCGCCGTTTGCGAAAGGAACGCCCTCCATCAGAGCCGCGTAGGCGTAGACCATGGAGGGGGAGATGTTTTCGTTGTTGTTGTTAAGCCCATCAACGAAACTCTCTATATCTTGATGGACCTCGGTCTCCTTAATGAATTTTTCGGTAGAGGCGCACCACACCATAACAAGTCGGTCGCAATCGTTGTCCTTCTTGAAACGTCGGATGTCGCTCCGTATCGCCTCGACGGAAGCGAGCTTTGAACCTGTAACCTTGGTGTTGGCGCCGTCGATGCGTCTTACGTAATCGTTGTCAAAAACCGCCGCCATGGGTTCGATTGACTTCAGAAAATCGGCGATCGGGTCCAGTTGTTCATAGCGGTCCAGAACACCGGCTTTTACAGCGGCGGCGTAGGCGTTGTCAGGGATCGGGTCCCATGCGCCGAAAACAAGTTGGTCGAGCCCCGCCAATGGAACGAAGTCGAGTATAAGCGGCGTTCGCTTGTCCGGCCGCTTGCCGAGACGAATGGTGGCCATTTGTGTGATCGAGCCTATCGGCCGCCCCGTTCCGCGCCGGATGTGCTCGACGCCGGCGATGAATGTAGAGGACACCGCCCCCAAACCCACCAGAAGGACGCCCAGTTTGCCGTCCGCCGAGCTGACAGCAGGAGCTCCAGCCACAACGAAGTCCTTGGGTTCCAAACTGACTCCCCGCCGGTGTGCCAGCTCCAAGAGCCGCTCCTGCCACTGGGACGGTATCCTCCCCGTCCTGGCCCAGTGCTGCACAGTGCTTTGACGCTTGCCCAACAGGGCCGCCAAGGAGGACTGGCCGCCGAAACGGTTGATTATTTGCCGAGCATTGTTCATAATGACCGACAATACCAACTTTTTCGTTATTGGTCAACCGCCCGTTATATGCGATAGCGAAGTTTACAGGCGCCGTTTTCATCCGCATTTAAGGAGGCGAGGTCATGTCGACAGCGAAGAGCGGACAGGGGATAGAACTCAACATCGCCATGGACCTAGTGCGTGTGACAGAGGCGGCTGCCATCGCAGGCGTGCGTTTTATGGGCATGGGCGATAAGGAAACTGATTCAATACATGTGATACGGTAAGACGAAACGAAGTTTTGTGGGCGCTGTTCAAGACACTCCGGTTGTTTATGGGCCGGCGCCTAACAGATTGGCAGACAGCCGGAAGAACCCTAAAGCGGTAAGCGTCACAAATGAGCTATCTTCACGCGCTGCCCACAATATTTGCCATCCACCTCCGCATCGTCGTAAGCCGGGGAGTCTTCGTCTCGTCCTCCGTCGTGGCTGTGCCACTGGTCTCAGTCGTGACCTGGATGGCAACCCAGAGCGTGGACTCGGAACCATTGGCCTACATCTCGATCGGCGTGGTCCTGATGCCGATGTGGCAATTCTCTTTCTTCCTTTCCGGCTGGTCGCTGGCGAATGAATTCAATTCCGGAACAGTGGACCATACACTGGTGTCGCGCACCCCGCTGCCTATTGTGATGTTAGTAAAATCTATGGCCCACCTGGCGATGACCATCCCCGGCGCGTTGATTGCCTTTATGACTGTGCTGTTGATCTCTCGGGACCTGATTGAAGTCGAGCGCCCCGTTCACCTGGTGGTCTCAATGGCGGTGGCGGCATGGAGCATCATGGCAGTGGGGTATCTATTCGCACCTCTGTTCGTTCTGGTGAAAGGACGCCCTGGGTTCTTTAACGCCTTGTTGCCTTTGGGGACCGCCCTCAGTGGGTTCCTCTATCCCATATCTCAGCTGTCTAGTGAGGCCCAGGTCGTCGCCCATATTCTGCCGACCTCCTGGGCGATGGACGGCGTAATACGCTCAGTCCGGGAGGGAGAATCGGCTGCGAGAATCGTTGGCGACTGGGGAGTCGCAATGGGGTTGTCGCTGGCTTTTATGGCCTTTACATATTTCATGTTTCGCAAGGTCGAAGAAAGCCTCAAGCGCAGCGGAACCGTGGGAAGGTTCTGATATGGGCGCGGCGCTTATGAACCTTTCACTCCAGGCGTATTACTCGTACAATGGTCTGTTTCTGTGGCTGAACTGGCCTGCATACATCTCAAACGTGTTCATTGCTCCGGTGATCCTGGTGGTGATGCTGACTCTTACGGGTAAATTCGCCGGCGCCTCGGAGTCTGGAGACTCCTACATCCTGGGCGTTGCGACCTACGGGATTTCCGCGATTCTGTGCGGAGGGATTCTCCAGTCCTTCTTCTACGAGCGGGCTTTCGGAACGTTGTCGATGATTTACGCCTCTCGGTCGAACAGATGGATGAGCTATTGGAGCAAGGGGCTGTTGCATTACCCCAACGGCATCCTCACAGCCGCCACTTCCCTATTCTTCGGGTGGTTGCTGCTTAATCTGGACCTTTCCCAGGCAAACTGGCCAGCGTTGGTCCTATTGTTTGCGCTCGTAACGTTCTCGTGCTTGTCCTTCGCCATGTTCCTTGGCAACTTTTCCATTGCCTTCAGGGATTGGTTTATCGGACTCACCTGCGCCAATGGAATACTTTTGAGTCTCACCGGGGTGATTGTTCCCACCAGCGAATTGCCAGGGATCTTCGGTGAGATTGGGCACATCCTTCCTCTGACCCACGGGCTCTCCGGACTTCGAGAATCAGTGGCTGGCGCCGGAATGGGGGCCGTCAAAGGCGACATTCTCTACGAACTGGTATTGGGGCTAAGCTATATGCTGGCGGGGGGAGTCCTGTTCAGGGTGTTAGAGGCCAATGCGAAGCGCACCGGAACCTACGAAAGCGCAATTTAAACCGGTCGATAGACCAATGGTCCGGGAAGGTTAAATGGCTACCAGAGTGGGCAGGTTCTGAGATGGGGGCAGCGCTTAAGAACCTTTCACTCCAGGCGTACTACTCCTATAAAGGTCTGTTTTTGTGGCTGAACTGGCCTGCGTACATTTCAAACGTCTTCATTGCTCCGGTAATACTGGTCGTAATGCTTACCCTGACAGGTCGATTCGCCGGCAACTCCGGATCTGAAGACTCCTACATACTGGGCGCCGCAGCCTATGGGATTCCAGTAATCCTCTCTGGAGGGATTATCCAGTCCTTCTTCTATGAGCGCGCTTTCGGAACGCTGCCGCTGCTGTACGCCTCTCGTTCGAACAGGTGGATGAGCTATTGGAGCAAAGGACTGTTGCATTACCCCAACGGCATTTTCACAGCCTCCATCTCCCTATTCTTTGGCTGGTTGCTGCTTAACCTGGACCTGTCCCAGGCGAACTGGCCGGCGCTGGTCCTTTTGTTTGCGCTCGTATCGTTCTCGTGCTTGTCCTTCGCTATGTTCCTAGGCAACTTTTCTATGGCCCTTTGGGATTGGGCCATCCTCAGTACATTCTCCCACGGAATCCTTCTGACCCTCACTGGGGTTATTATCCCCACCAACGAACTGCCCGGGCTCTTGGGTGAGATCGGCCACGTCCTTCCCCTGACCCACGGCCTCTCCGGGCTTCGAGAATCGGTCGCAGGCGCTGGAATGGGAGCCGTCAAAGACGATATTCTCTATGAACTGGTATTGGGTCTATGCTATATGGTGGCTGGGGGAGTCCTGTTCAGGTTGCTGGAGGCCAACGCCAAGCGAATCGGTGCCTACGAGAGTGCGATCTAAGCTAACTATCTGTTTCGGAAGGTTAAATGGCTGCAATGAACGACTACGCCGTCGAATGTGAAAACCTGAGCCGGGTGTACCGGTCCGGCTCCATCATCGGTCGAGGCCGGGAGACGGAGGCCCTTGTGGACCTGTCCATACAGGTTGCCAGGACCTCCGTATTCGGGCTTCTGGGTCCCAACGGGGCGGGCAAGACCACAACCGTTAGAATACTCTCAACCCTCCTGACGCCGACCCACGGGAACGCCAGGGTCTTGGGCTATGACGTGGTCAAACAAGCCAAGCAGGTCCGGGAACGCATCGGGTTCATCCTCGGGGGGGACCGTGGACTCTACGGGAGGCTCACCGGCAAACAGAACATCCGGTACTTCGGCGCATTGAACCACTTGAATCCGAAAACAGCGGAAGCTCGCGCGAACGAGCTGCTGGAACGGGTCGGACTGAAAGGCGATGGAGATACCCCCGTGGAGCAATATTCTCGAGGGATGAAGCAGAGGCTCCACATCGCGCGGGGGCTTCTAACGGATCCCGAGGTAATTTTCATGGACGAGCCGACCATCGGCCTGGACCCAATAGGCGCGCAGGAGCTCCGCCAATACATCCCTGAGCTTGTCAACCAGGGAAAGACGATTTTTCTGACAACCCACTACATGCTTGAAGCCGACATGCTGTGCGACACCATCGGTCTGATTGACAAAGGCAGGCTGGTTGCCCTCGGAACTCCCGGCGAAATCAAGCGGAACTTCAGCCGGGTGGCAATCATCGAGATCGTTGTGAACCGGACCAGGGCTAGCTTGGCGGAGGAGTTGTCCGGTGTAGACGGGGTGCGTCGGGTGGAAACGTCCATTGAAGGCGTCCTCCAGAAGTTCGCCATTTTCGTGGAAGCGGGAGCCGATGTCAGGCCGCGAATTGAGGAGATAGTCGGTGCTGATGCGATTGAGAGCCTGGTTCTACGGGAGCCGACGCTGGAAGAAGCATACGTGAGCATCTTGCAATAGCTGAAACGACCCGCCAGATTCCGAGGGCATTGGACCATCGCTTCTATCGACTATCGCGGTCCTTGGCCTGTGATATAGTTTGGAAGCCGAATCGAATAAGGAGCAATTTCAAGAGTGATTGACGAAACTCTATCCAGGCTTCTATCAATTCCGGGTTGGGACCCGCGGCGCGCCGTCGAGGTTGAGATTTCCGATGCCGCCGACCCGATATTACCGACGCCTTTCCGCATTGGCGAGGCCGCTGCGGCCAGCTTGTCCGCCATTGGGCTTGCCGTATCAGACCTTTGGGAACTGAGGACTGGGCGCAGACAACAGGTCGGAGTAAACGTCCGCCGCGCTACGGCGTCGCTGCGCAGCAACAAGTACATGAGCATGGGCGGCGCCCCCGTCGACAACGAACGCAACTCGATTATGGGCGTGTATCCTGCCAAGAACGGCCGCTGGAGCTACCTCCACTGTAATTTCCCAAACCACCGTGACGCTGCTTTGGGCGTGCTGGGAGTCGAGGACGACCAGGAGGCGGTGCGCCAGGCGGTGGCCCAATGGGACGCCCTGGAACTGGAGGAGGCCATCATCGCCGCAAAGGGCGCCGGTGGAATGGTGCGCTCAATGGAAGAGTGGGCCAAGCATCCGCATTCTGCGGCAGTCGCCTCCCTGCCCCTGCTGGAAATCGAGAAGATAGGCGACAGTCCGCCGGAACCGCTTCCCGAGGGAGACAGGCCTTTGTCGGGGGTGCGGGTCTTGGATCTCACCCGTGTGCTCGCTGGGCCGACCTGTGCCCGCACCCTGGCTGAACACGGCGCCGACGTGTTGAAAATCACCGCTAAGCACTTAGCTTACAACCCGTCCCAGGAACTGGACACCGGCCACGGTAAGCTCACTACCCACCTGGACTTGCGGGGTGAGAAGCAACTGGAAACCATGAAGGCCCTGGTGCGGGAAGCCGACGTTTTCTCACAGGGATACCGTCCGGGGACTCTCGCCCGACGAGGCCTCTCGCACGAGGACTTGGCCCAGCTGCGGCCAGGGATAGTGTATGTCTCCCTGTCTGCTTTCGGGCGGGTGGGACCTTGGGCGTCGCGGCGTGGGTTCGATACGGTGGTGCAAACGGTGAGCGGCATATCCAACCGCCAGGGAGAGCTGTTCCCAGGCGCCGAGCCGGGGCCTCAGTTCTACCCGGTCTCGGCCATCGACTATCTGACCGGTTACCTCATGGCCTTCGGCGCTTTGACGGCCTTGGCCCGTCGGGTCCGGGAAGGGGGAAGTTGGCTGGTCCGCATATCTCTGGCCCAGACGGGACGTTGGCTGGTGGACATGGGCCAAGTCCCCGAAGAGGAACTCCAGGACGTGCCCAAGGACTTTACTCCTGAGGAACTGGACAACTGGACAACGTTCAGCGACGTGCAGGCGGGTCGGCTGAGGCATCTCGCCCCTGTAGTGCAACTCTCGGAAACCCAGCCATACTGGTCCAGGCCCGCGCCGGTCCTGGGCTCCAACGACCCGGTGTGGCCTGTCCGCACCCTATAGTCTGTCCGGTTGAAGCATCATGGCTGCGGGGAGCGGGAGTCTGACGGATTCGGCGGCTCCGGCCTAGCGTCTGAGATGAACGTCCGCGCCTCCGATCCACTGAAGTTCCTGGCTGAGCGCCTCGGCTCGACTCCGGACCTGTTAGAGCCGTCGATGCGGCTGGGCCGCGACCTCCACCTGGACTCCCTGGCCATTGTGGAACTGCTCACGGCCATGGAGACGGAGTTGGGGCTGGATGTCGACAGCCATTGGGTCGACGAGGACACGACAGTCTCCGACTTGATTGCGATCGCGGAGGGAACCCGCTCTCCGGGTCAGTCTTTCAGGGGCGGCAGATGGCCTTTGATGAAGCCGACCGTCGCCGTCCGGGTGCTGGTGCAGCTTGTAGCGTTGAATCCATTGATTAATGTCCTGTCCGCCTATCGGGTGCATGGTCTGGAGCATCTGCGTGGACTGGACGGGCCAGTCCTCTTTGCCGCCAATCACCTCAGTTTGTTGGATAGTTCGGCGGTGTTGGTCTCCCTACCCTGGCGTTGGCGGTTCCGCCTGGCCACTGCCGCCGGAGACGGCGTGTTAGACGAACGGGGGCGTGTGCAGCGCTTCCTGGCCATGTTGGTGGGCAACGCGTTCCCGTTGGCCCAGTCCGGCCAAGTCCACCAGAGCATGAAGTATTGCAAAGGTCTGATCGAATCCGGTTGGTCGGTCCTCTATTTCCCTGAGGGCAGGCGTTCTGAGACCGGTGCATTGCTGGAATTCAAGTCAGGCATCGGAATGCTGGCCGTGCAGACGGGGCGGCCCGTTGTGCCGGTGCGCATCAAGGGCACGGAGGGCGTTATGCCGATGGGAGCGCGTTATCCCCGCCGTGGCGTGATTGAAGTCACCTTCGGAGAGCCGTTGCGCTTCCGCCCCCACACTCCCTTCGAGGAGGCTACGCAGTCCATCCGAGACGGCATTGCGGCCTTGCAGGGGGAGCGGCAGGCCCGATTGCTACAATGAAATGCTTGCATAATGCTGTCATCGCTTGCATAATGCTGTCATGGCAGTACAGATAACGATAAGGGGTGTCCCAGAAGAAGTGCGCGACGTGCTGGCGGCCAGAGCTGCAAGCCAGCGCCAGTCCATGCAGGAATTCCTCCGTGGCGAGTTGGAGCGTATCGCATCGCACCCGTCTATCAGCGAATGGCTGGAGAATGTGCGGCGGAGGAAGGAAGCGTCGGGAACACGCATTCCGCCCTCGGTGATTTTGGAAGCCATCCACGCTGACCGTAAGTGACAACGGTCATAGACGCATCTGTCCTGATCGCAGCCTTGGTTGACTTTGGGCCAGAGGGTGAATGGGCCGAGGCATCGGTTTCCGAGGGGGCCTTAGCCGCTCCGGAATTGGCGTTGCCGGAGGCGACAAACATCCTGCGCCGACTTGAACAAGCTAGGCAAATCTCTCGGCTTGAGGCCAACAGCGCCCATCGAGACTTGCTCCGACTCAACATCGAACTCTTTCCATTTGGGCCATTCGCTGCGAGGGTGTGGGACCTGCGCGGCAATCTGACCAGCTATGATGCCTGGTACGTGGCTCTTGCAGAGGCGTTGGGCTGCCCGTTGATTACCCTCGACCGGAAGCTCAGCCGTGCTCTCGGCCCAGTCTGCGACTTCATAGTTCCGCCCACTTCGTGACAAGAACGAGTAGGGCTGTGTCCGCTATGCCCCGTCGTCGTATCTGACGATCACTATGGCGTTGACGATGAGGGTGCTGTCCGTGCCCTCGTCGTTGGGGACTTCCAGGCCGCCGACTACTGCTTTGCAGGTCCCTCCGCCGTGGGGCAGCACGGATAGGACCTCGTCAGTATCCACTGCTTCCGGGTTGGGTGCCCCGATGACCACTTCCGTCTCCATGTCATCAGCAGTCTTTCCTATGAGCCTCTGGAAACCCAGGCTGCTGTGGTGTATGGCGTCGAACACGGCCCGTTGCGCCGCCTTGGTGTAGTCTCCTCCGCGCACGTCCACGCCCATTCCCATTTCCGTCACGCATCTAACCAATGCCATCGGTTGCCTCCGATAAGTGGTTTCCTTCACATTCTTCGGACAAGGACGGCTGCCTATTCGGGCGACCGCCGGTCGCCCCTACAAACGTGCGTCCCTCTACAGGCATAACATACCACATTCGGACGCCCGTTCGGGAAAGGCTTTATCAAAGCATCACTGTACGGACGGGACGGCAGGCGGTAATATCATGGGGCGGCGTTGACGTTGGAGGGAGGAGCCAGCCATGACGGACGAGATAGGGCTTTTCGAGGCTATGCATACTCAGAGGGCCATCCGGTACATAAAGCCGGACCCCGTGCCCGACGAGCTTATAACCCGGCTTCTGGAGGCGGGGATAAAAGCCCCCACGGGCGGGGCCAGGCAGATGTGGCGGTTCATCGTCATCAAGGACCAGGAGACTCGGAACAAGCTGGGGGACATATATCGTATGGGGCCGGGGTCTCTCACCACCGGGGATATGACTCCACAGCAGCGCAGAGTCCATCGCGGCGCCCAGCATTTCCGGGAACATCTCCAAGAGGCGCCGGTGTTCATTCTGTGCTGCATCCAGCGGTACAGCGCTCCTGTAGGCATTGGGCTGGGCGCCTCCATATATCCGGCGGTGCAGAACATTTTGCTGGCAGCCAGGGGCCTGGGGCTGGCCAGTCTGCTTACCACGAACCACAAGCAGCATGAGGACGAAGTCAAGGAGCTGCTGGGCATACCCCAGGACGTTGAGACCGCAGCTTTGCTGCCCATCGGATACCCCGCCGAGGGCTCCCGGTATGGGCCTACGACCCGCAGGCCCTTGAGTGAAGTGGTTTTCGATGAACGTTGGGGCAGCCCCCGAAACGCCTGACTTTAGGAATCGGACTTATCAAATCCAAGACCGCATGGGCAGAGGAGGAAGACATTGAACCCTGAATTTGTGACCACTGAAGAAATAATCCAGGAAGCGTCCCGCAACATTGAAAAAGGAGCCTGGGGTTATCTGGTAGGAGGCTCAGAGTCGGAGACAACTCTGAGACGCAACCGACTGGCTTTCGACCGCTGGGCTTTCAGGCCGAGAGTGTTGGTGGACATTACCTCTCTCGACGCCTCCACCACTTTCCTGGGACACAAAATGCGCATCCCGGTAATGTTGGCCCCCATCGGGTCGATGCAGACCTTTGACCCGGAGGGCGGCGCGGGGGCGACCAAGGGAGCGGCGGAGTTCGGGACTATTCACGTAGTCAGCTCGGTCACCCGGCCAACCCTGGAGGAAATCTCTGCGGCCGCGGACAACGTCAAGATATTCCAGCTCTATATATACGGGGACTGGGGCTACATCGAAGAAACGGTGGCCAGGATGAAGGAAGCGGGGTATAAAGCTTTCTGCCTTACGGTGGACACCGCCTCCTATAGCCGCCGCGAACGCCCCATGCTGGACCGGTGGGCGCAGAGGAGCAGTCCCCAAACGCCCGTCGATAGGTCTTTTGGCGCCGCGGTGACATGGGACACGTTGGACAAGATAAAGAGCATCGTGGACATGCCATTCCTGGTCAAGGGAATCGCCACGGCCGAAGACGCCCGTATCGCCGTCGACCACGGCGTTGACGTGGTGTGGATATCCAACCACGGAGGCCGTCAGTTGGACCATGGACAGGGGACAATGGATGTTCTTCCCGAGGTGGTGGAAGCGGTTGACGGCAAGGCCGACGTCATGCTGGACGGAGGCGTCCTGCGAGGGACCGATGTGTTGAAAGCGCTGGCCCTCGGCGCCAAGGCAGTGGCTATAGGGAAGCTCCAGGCTTGGGGGTTGGCCGCCAATGGCAGTGCAGGGGTGCGGCGGGTCTTGGAGATCCTGGAGGACGAGATTATCAGCGGCATGGGGCTCATGGGAGTCACCTCGGTGGACCAGCTTACTACCAACTACGTGACCCGCGCCGAACCGGTAACCATGCCCCACGAAATGAGCGCCTGGGTGAATATGCCTGTCGACAGAATCGTCTAGGCTTCCCACGTACCAAGAGAAATTAACAGGAGGCTGAGCAGAAGCCCCGTCCCGCGTAAATTACGCGGCCGTTCTCGTCCGCCTGAGTTTCGCCCAGGGAGAACGTGAGTGAGGCGCTGCCTCCTCTGGCGTGTTCGTCCTGACCCTGCGCCGCGCCCAAAGCGCCCAGGCCAGAGGGAGGGCAATGAGCCCAACCAACATCAACAAGATGTATTCGTTGGGCACGGGCATCCAAGCCCCTCCCATCGCGAGAAGATAGTACCGAGGCACACGGCCTGCGACATATCCTGAGACGTACTTCCACAGAGGGTAGCCGGAGCTTGGCGCCAGAATCCTGAGGGGATAAAAGGGGATTGGGCTGAAGGAGATGACCGCGATGGTAGGCCATGGCGCCCAATTGAACCAGCGCACGGCCCTCTTGTAGAGAGTCGTCTCCTTTAGCGGAGCGATCCTCTCAAACTCGAATACCCTTCTCACTACGTAATAGTCGGTAATAGCAGCCACGACGGCGGCGAGCCCGCCCGTTACTGCGACTACTTCGAGATTGTAAATGGCGCCTGCGTAGATTACCGCCGGTTCATGGGGCAGATAGACGAAGCTGCTGGACGGTATGGAGTACCAGAAATAGCCCATCAGTTGCCACCACTCGGGGTATAGGAACCTGGTGATGGGAGTGAAAATCAGGGCCGGGACTAGCGTGGCTGCCAGGACCCATGCCGTCGGGCTGCGCCGCATCCTGTGGGCCAAGTCTATAACGGACTGGCGGTGCAGTCCGACGGGAGCTTTGTCAAGCCTAATCCGCAATGACTGGTACACCTGACGACAACCCCTATCTAGAGCGCTCGAAGTTGAATGATGGGCCCTGCGGCCAGCCGTCTTTTTATGCCCCTGGGCCTTCTTTGGCCTTTGCCCGGGCGGGGGAAGCTTTCAGCGGGGTCTGGGGATGGCGCCAGCCGTCCATCATCGACGACCGGTGTACACACTGAAGGGTGCAGTAAGGGGCGCATGCCTTCTCAGAGAGATATTCTCGTCGCATGTCCGAATGGGTGTAGCTTTCTAGGGACACGGCGGGATAACCCTTCTGTTGGGAGCACCAGTGCACCAGACCGAACTCATCGACGTAGAAATAACGGGAGCCGGACCGACATTTCCAGTTATTGGGCTTTCCCGACGCAAGGTTCTCCTGGAACGAGTCAATCAAGGCGAATCCACTGCCTGCCCTCTTCTTGAACTCACTGTATACCTGTCGCTCCCGAGGGGCAAGGGGCTTTAGCCGACCCTTACCGTCGTGAAGGATGCCCAACGAGGAGTTGAACCCCAGTTCTCGGGCGCGTGCAGCCACCGTCAAGGCTCCTTCCGGCTCGGGCACCCCGGTCCCAATGACAGCGTTGGCATTGACGCCGAACTCGGCGTATTCGGAAAGCAGGACCAGCTTTTGGTCCAAGACCTTGAGGCTCTTCATGGAAACGTCGTCGGGTTCCACGTTATCAATGGATATTTGAAGGTAGTCCAGGCCAGCCGAATTCAGTTTCTCGATCCGATCGCGAGTAAGAAGATAGCCATTGGTAATCACCGTGGAGATAATCCCACGCCGGCGGATGCGTTCGATAACACGGTCCAGGTCTGGGTGCAAAAACGGCTCACCGCCCGTAAGGGTGATGATTGAAGTTCCCAGGGAAGCCAGATATTCGACGCGCTGGAAAAGGGAATCCAGTTCGACGGGACTCGAAACCTGGTCATACTCGTTGCAGTAGGCGCAGGACAGATTGCAGCGCCGAGTCGCCACCAAGTGCACCAATATGGGATGGCGGGTTGAGACCAGTGCCTTGGCCATCATGCGCGCGATGCGCAGACCTCGGTGGGCCTGTGCCGCTTTCTTGCGGATCGGGGTAAGGTTTGCCACCTTCCACCGCCTACATTAGCGCCTGTTTTGGGGGACAGAACGAGGGCTGGCAATGCAGCCCAACGCTGAGGGGATTATGACCGGATGGAGTATCCTACGGCTGCCCCAAGTCTAATGTCAAGGAATCGGCTCATGCCACCTCGGGCCCATTGATGCCTGGCGTGGCAGGCTTTTGGGGGCATGGGACGGTCACGATAGTCGCCCAACGACCGGTGAATCAAGAAGGGCTCGGCGATCCCGTCTGCCGTTTTCCGCCGTCACACTCTGCCGGAGTCTCGCCATCCAGGACAGCGATTCGGAGCGCTTTTCTTGCTACAATGGACCTGACACCTTTTCCGTTCCATAACCCCCAACACTGCTATGACCTACGTTTTCCGTGAACTCTTCGAAGCTGTCATACTTGCGCTGTTCATCTTCTTTCTCATTCAAGGTTCCATTGAGAACTTCAAGGTGGAAGGCTCCAGCATGAGGCCCGAGTTGAGTGGGGGAGAGTACGTGATGGTGAACAAACTCTCCTTCTTCCGCGTGGACATGCGCCGGCTCTCGGACCTGGTTCCGTTCTGGGCCGCCAAAGAAAAGAAGAGCCATCTTCCTTTTACTGGGCCGCCTGAACGGGGGGATGTCATTGTGTTCCACGCCCCTGTCAGGCCCCCGAAAGACTTCGTGAAGCGGGTTATCGGTCTTCCCGGGGAGACTCTGGAGATACGTTCCGGGGCGGTCTACATCAACGGAGTCGAGCTTGAAGAAGCATATGATCTGGGCAGCGAATTTCGGAGCTACCAGGAATCGCAGTCAATCACTCTGCGGGACGGCGAGTTCTTTGTGTTGGGCGACAACCGGGGCAGCAGCAACGACTCAAAGGATTGGGGCCCTGTCCGGATGGAAGCTATAGTAGGCAAGGTCGCCTTTATCTACTGGCCCTTGTCGGAACTGCCCTTTATAGACGAGCTGCGCAACTAGGAGAGCGGCAGGGACGGGAAGTCATTCGAACCGGATGTATCCTCTGCTCGCCAGACTGCCTAGGGTCCCGCTCAACTCCTTTTCGAAGGCGGTCTTCCACAACCCTATGTCCGCTCCTGAACCGCTGGACGCCAATTGCCTGAAGACGGACTCTTTAAGGTCGTCCACATGCCTTCCGTCGCACAGGTCCAGAATTCGCGCCTCCCAGGCGTCGTCCGGTGCGGGACTCAACTCCGTACTGAAAACATGCTGGTGCGGGGACTCCGGGGAGCTGGGCAGCAGCTTGCCCGTTAGTCCCCGTATCATCTCTGCTGTATGGGCTCGTGAGTGCATAAGTTCAAATTTCCTGTTCTGCGTTTAGTGTAGAAGGTCTTACCGGGGCCCCTGCGCCAGGGGCGCGATACAGAGGCAGAACAGGTCGTCTTCGAACCGTTTAAGCGGCGTTTCGTCTATTTTCCAGGTTCTCATCGCTTCTTTCTTGCACAAAAAACTGCGCCCGCTGGAGTTTACTCAGCGGGCGCAGGCTTGGTTACGTAGTTGTACCGGTGTCGCCTGTCCCGTTTAGGGACCGGTACACAGGTGGAAGAGGTCGTCGCCGAATCTTATGATGACCATCGCCGCGTAGGCTACCATGAGTTCCGGCAGGGTGTCAATCGGCCAAAGCTCTCGCGACTTAGAGACTTACTGGGTTATTGTCGCTGTCGAATTGCAACACCCTACGGCTGGGTGCGTATAGCGTTGTCCACCGGTAGAGTATGTCCCGCCCCAGCAACGATGGAAATCGCTCGTTATGGTCACTAGGTTTAGCGATATGTATGTTAAGTCTGTATAGATCACCAAATCCGTCTCCAGGGAACAGGACATACGCATCGTGCCGCAAATAGTCAGCAGAGCCACCGATTCCTTGGGAGTGGTCTGGATAATCCAATTGCTTTAGGTCTATCCCTAAGCTCAGTGCGTCAGAGGGATGGAGGCATGTATGGCTAGCCCCGGTGTCCACCAAAAACAAGACTCTCCCCAAAACTCCTAGGGCGTGTAAGATAACAACGCCCTGTACCATCGGTGTTCCATCCGGCTGGACCGTTCCGTGAATCACAGAAACAATGCCGGAGGATCGGGGTCAAGAAACCTAACTAGAACACTCGGGTTCGAGAATCCTATTCGCTTGGCTTCATTAATGACGCTCTCCAGTGAATCGCCGATTGCCACAATTCTGTCTTTCGTTACGGCGATCCACTTGTACGGGTACTCTTCCACAAAGGAAGCTTGATTGTCATAAAAATACGCAACAACCTCATGAAATGTTTCATTATGTTGCTGAACTGTCTCAATGCCTCCTAGCTCTTCAATGATCTGCTCAAGTGTCAGAGGCTCACTCGTGGCCATAACAACCTCCCAACGTTATTGCGAGCAGACGTTTCAGGAGTGGAAAGGTTTGTTTCCCCACCGCACCTGTGCGACCCATGTTTCAAGCTTTGACTGCTCTTCTGCTGTCACGCTGTCAGCCCTAGTCTTACCCCCGTTAACTTTACCCTCGCTACCTGCTCGCATGTCCTCTTCCACGTCACAGGTTGCAATCTTCACTACCATGACATCCAGTCCCTACGGCGTTAAATGGGAGTGTACGTTCCTGAGGTCTCGTTGCGAAGCTCCCCTCTCAAGGGGCATCACGATAGCGAGCGCCACTGCCTACCCCTAGAGACAATTTACTGGCGTTGTCAACGACCCGTCAAGTTTGTTGCAACACAATTGCCTCGATGAAATATCGTTGCTAGTTTGAAACTGAGACACTTCCAAAGCTCCCTGTACAGCCCGTCCTAGTCCATGTTCCCTGGAATGTGACCGGCTTGAACGAGAAGCTTGGCATGGAAACCGGGGCTGCTTGACCTCCGGCGAGCCAGGTTAGTAGCATATATGGCATAGTGTTGCGCAGATGCCTCTATCCGCTGGCTTCACTCTCCCTCCTTTTTGCGTTGTGGGTGGGCCTTTCTGCGGCCATATTCGACCACCACTACGCCGAAAAAATTCCCTGGCACGGCCACATCTATTTGGACCCCGGCGCGGTGTCCCAGCATACCCACGAACCTGGCGTAGGGCCGCATCAGCATAGCCCTGACGGGACTGGCGGCGTTGTACAGGACACCGTCTCCATCACCTCCACCAAGGCCAGCGCATCCTTCTGGGTCTTGGTGACCCTGGGGCTGGCGATGGTCTCGTGCTTGCCGCTGGTCATGCCTAACGCCCTCACCACGGGCGTGGGCCAGAGGGCCAGCGCACGCCTACGTTCACTTTCTGTTCCGCCTCTTCTGCGGCCCCCTCCGGTTTGGCTCCCATCGTAATTCTTTCTCTCCAGGACCAAATCAGCTAGAGGGAGACTCGCTTGGGCCTTACCCCCGCACACCGTCGCGGGCCAGCACCCTGGTCTTTGTCCATTGCAGCCCTTGCCGTACTGGCGTTGGCCTTATGGCCCGCTGTAGTCCACGGCAACGGGGCCACCGTCGCCATCGTCAAAAACAGGCAGGCGGGGCCGTACGAGATTGAAGTGGGCATTCTTCCAGGAGCGCCCAAGGTGGGGAATCTCCACCTGAGCATCCTGGTCAGGGACCTGGAACGGGGTAACAGCATCACGGACGCCCAAGTTCAGGCAGCAGCCGTAGGACCCGAGGGAGCGACGGATTACGGCCCTGCCCCAGCCCTGAACACACGGGCTACGCCCCAGTTCTACGAGGCTGACATTCCCTTGGACGTTGTTGGGGCCTGGACCCTGACGCTCGAGGTGGACGGAGGGCTGGGGCGTGAGTCCATCAGCCTTCCCATCGAAGTCACGGAAGGCTCCGGGTTCAGCCTGGCGTTCATCGCAGCGCTGGGCATAGCGTTCCTGGCACTGGCGATCTGGCTGGTGGGCCTGGTAAGGAAGAAAGGCAGGAGGAAACAGGGCCGTGCCGGTCGGTAGGGCATGGTCACACAAACATAGCCAACGGTCTCAATAGAGGCCCAATCATTGAGAGGGCAACCTAATGAAGTTTATAACGACAGTCAGATGCATGCTGCTGGCCGCAGCCGCAGCGGTCCTGGTCCTAACCGTAGGAGTAGCGTTCGCCCACGAACAGCGTGAGGGTGAAGTCCAGTGGGTGGTGGGATTCTTGAATGAACCCGCATACGAAGGTCAAATCAACGGGGTGTATCTCAAACTCACGGAGAAGACGTCTGGGGAACAAGAGGACGGACACAGCGGCAATGGAATGTCCAAGAACGAAGGGGATGAGCATGACAGCGGTGAGGCGACATCTGAAGATTCCCCAGAGGCCAGCCACAACCAGCCAGAGGCGGCGCCTGTGGAGGACGCCCACGAGACCCTGCAGGTCGAGGTGACCCATATCCCGACCGGAGCTTCTAAAATATTGAACTTCCGTCCTCTCTACAACTCTATGGGAGAGTACGTCGCTGACCTGATTCCCACTGCTCCAGGCGCTTACGAGTTCCGTTTCTTCGGCTCTATAGAAGGCGAGAAGGTGGAGGAGGCGTTCCTGTCGAAAGGAGCTGGCGGACACTTCGACGACGTTCGGTCGTCGGTGGACTTGCAGTTCCCGGTGAAGCTCCCTGAACTGAGGGAGATCGAAGGAGCCGTTAGAGGCGCCCAGAATACCGCCGCCCAAGCCCAGGACACAGCCATCTCAGCCGATGACAGCGCCTCGTCAGCGGGGGTTCTGGCCATCGTGGGAATCGTGTTGGGGTCCATTGGCATAGCGGTAGGCGTTGGAGGCGTCGCACTGGCGCTGAAGCGCCGGTGATTCCCCACCAGGCCGGTTAAGGCAGTCAATAGAAAGGATCGGGCAGAACATTGAAGCGGACCCGTGTCAGGATGGGTTTGGCCTTACTGTTGGCGGTCGTCGCGGCGTCGCTTATCGGCGTCGCGTGGCCGCCAGCCGAAGAGGTTCACGCCCACGCCAACCTGGCTCGGTCGGCGCCGGCTCCCAACTCGACCCTCGGCAGCACGCCGAGCCGAGTGGTCATCTGGTTCACCGAGTCGGTGGAGCCCGACTTCAGCGAGATCCAGGTGTTGGATGTCGCAGGCGCCCGCGTGGACCGGGATGACAGCATCGTCGACAGGAACGACCCCACAACCGTCTCGGTCACCCTGGAGCCTTTGCCCGACGGCACGTATACGGTGGCCTGGAAGAACGTCTCCACCGTGGATGGCCACAGAGTCCGCGGTTCCTTCGTGTTCTCAGTGGGAGAACCCATATCGGGGGCGCCGGTTGACGTTCCCAACCAGCCCCTGGTCCAGTCTCCCTGGGAGCCTGTGTTCAGATGGCTTATTCTCCTGACCTCCCTGTCCATCGTAGGTGGGCTTGCTTTCGAGCTGATGGTGTGGAGGCCGGTCCTTTCGGGGTCCGACGTTCGGCCTGCTTTGCTTGGCCAGAGGCGCCGCATGGGTTCCAGGTCGCTCAAGCTCATCCTCTTGGCTGTCGCTTTGTGCCTGGCGGGATCCGTGGGCCAACTGATCATTCAGACCCAGGGCGTGCATGACATCTCCTTGATCGAGGCCATAGGCGGTCCTGTAGGCGCCACACTATCGGACACCCATTGGGGGCGGCTGTGGCTCTGGCGAACAGGACTGCTGGGAGCTGTGGCTCTTGTGGCGGCGGTCGCGTTATTACGGGGAAGGAGCGATGACACCGACAGCGGTGACCGCCAACGCCCATATCTGCTGACTTCGGCGTTGGCCATAGGCGCCGGGATGTTGCTCGTTCAAAGCATGGGCAGCCACGGCGCCGCCACCGTGGGAATCGAGACCCCGGCGCTGTTCTCCGACTATCTTCACCTGCTTGCCGCCGCTTTCTGGGTGGGCGGACTGGTCCATTTCGCCTTAGGAGCGCCCCTATTGATCGGGGGGCTGGAGCCGGAGGACCGGAGGTCCTTCCTTTCCGCCTTGACTCCCAGGTTTTCGGTGTTGGCAATATCGAGCGTGGGCGTCTTGATCATCACCGGCTTGTACAGCGGCTGGGCCCAGGTTACGGTGTTGGCCGCGACCAACACTCCCTATGGACTGACGCTGGTTTCCAAGCTGGCGCTTATTGCCCCCCTACTGGGTCTGGGAGCGGTCAACCTGCTGTGGATCAGGCCACGATTGGCTGTGGACGACAGTGCCCGTCGATGGCTGGGAAGGCTTGTCGCTGGGGAAGTTGTCCTGGCGGTCCTAGTTTTGGCGGCCGTTGCAATGCTGGCAAGCCTGGAACCGGCCCGTCAGGTCGCTTCCCGTGAGGGAATCGGTCTAGAGGACAAGCTGATACTCCGGGACACAGCCGAAGGCGCTGACATCATTCTGGAGGTGGAGCCGGGCCGAGTAGGACCCAACAGGATTCTCGTGTCGTTGGAGGATCGGCTCGGAACTCCCATCGACAACGCGTCGGACGTGAGCCTGCGCCTTACGTATTTGGACACCGACCTGGGAGAGACCCGGGCTACAGCCGGTTTCTTGGGGGGTGGCGACTACGCTGTCGAGGAAGTCCTCATCAGCATCGCCGGGCCCTGGCAGGCGGAGATAGTGGTCCGGCGACCCGATGCTTTCGACGCCCGCACCGCCTTCCGCTTTGAGATCGATTCAGGGGGAGCAGGCAGTAGTTCGTCGATAGCTCCCTCTCCCGAGATCGGAAAGCTCCTGTGGGGAGTGGAGTTGGCGTTGCTGGGAGCGCTGTTCCTGGGCGTCGGAATCCCCTTGGGCGGCTGGTATACCCGGTGGGGCAAGGCTGCCATGTGGCCGGGTATTGCGGCTGCCTGTGCAGGGCTCGCTCTAATGGCGACGACCCAGTTCGGCCAGCCTGAGGATGAGGCGACGCTGCGCAATCCCTTCCGTCCCAACCTGGAGTCTCTGGAAGCGGGTCTCCAGATCTATGAGGCCAACTGCCAGATTTGCCACGGGGCTGCTGGCAGAGGAAACGGCCCGGGCGCCGCTGGGTTGGACCCTCCGCCGGCAGACTTGGTCGTTCATGTTCCTCACCATCCCGAGCGCGACTTGTTCCGTTTCATACATGACGGCATTCCCGGAACGTCTATGGCTCCCCTGGGAGAGCAGCTGACCGACGAGGAAATCTGGCACGTAATCAACTATATTAAGACTTTCGAGTAAAGCAATGACGATTCCACCCACAGAGATACGGTCATGATTCTGCGCCCCAAGGTCCTGCTGCCCTTGGCGGCGCTGCTGGCGGCGCTGGCGGTTGGCCCGGTCTACGCTCATGGCTTTGGGCAGCGGTACGACCTGCCCGTGCCCCTAGGCTACTTTATGGTTGGAGCCGGTGCCGCGGTCACCCTCTCCTTTGTCGTGGCGTCCATGTTTGCCAAAGGCGACGCCGGAGGTAGGGCCGTCTACTGGCGATACAACCTGTTCATGTCTCCAGTGATCAGGCTGCTGTTGCTGAACCCATTGACGGTGTTTGCCATTAAGGCGGCGTCGGTCTTCCTGCTGGGGCTGGTCATAGCCGCCGGGCTGTTCGGGTCCAACATATCCCATCTTAACTGGGCTCCCACCTTCGTCTGGATAATCTGGTGGGTGGGAATGGGGTTTGTTGTGGCCCTTCTGGGCAACGTGTGGGCCATAGCCAATCCGTGGCAGAACCTTTACGAGGGAGCCGAGTGGGTATATTCCAAGTTTCGTCCTGGAACTTCTCTGTCCCTGGAGAGGGAGATGCCGGAGGGTATGGGGGTATGGCCCGCAGTAGCCCTGTTCTTGTTGTTCTCCTGGATTGAAAACTCCTACGTATACTCCAGCATGCCCAATCACATCGGGGTCATGGCGATTGCTTACACCGTGATTGCACTTGGAGGAATGCACCTATACGGGAAGCGGCAGTGGCTCCGCCACGGCGAGGCCTTCTCGGTGGTCTTCTCCCTTCTTGCGAAGTTTGCGCCCACAGAGGTCCGGGTCAACGACCCGACGGTCTGCGACGACTGCACCGACGAATGCCGCGGCCCGGACGATGAGTGCGTGAACTGCTACGAATGTTTCGAGCTGCTGGGTCAACCCCTTATCGACGTGGCGGAAGGGGCCACCCAAGCTGTGGCTCTGGACGCCGTGCCTGTCGTAACAGACCGTGAGCTGAACATACGACCCTTCGGCGTCGGCCTGGGCCGCTGGGCGCCTTCCGCAAACGACATGCTTGTCATGGTCGTGCTGCTTCTGGCCACGGTTACATACGACGGGTTCAGCGCCACTCCGACATGGTCGGAGGTCCGCTTGTTCTCCCTGGAACGGTTCATTGGCATTATGGACACGGAGGTCCTCAACGGGGTTGTCATCGCCGACACCCTGGGGCTTCTGCTGTTCCCATGCGCCTTCTTTCTGCTCTACTTTCTCTTCTCCGGCCTGGCTTCCAGAATGGTCGGAGGGCGGCTCGGCTCCCTGGAAATAGCCCGCGAGTTCATGTACACGCTGATACCCATAGCTCTGGCCTACAACATAGCCCACTTCCTTACGCTGCTGCTGATACAGGGTCAGGCCATACTCCCCCTCGCCTCGGACCCCTTCGGCAGGGGGTGGGACCTCTTTGGGACCGCTGACTACGTGACCGACATCGGGATTGTAACTGGGAAGAGCCTGTGGTTCCTTTCCGTGGCCGTCGTAGTGGCGGGGCACGTCATGAGCGTCTACCTAGCCCATAAGGCGGCCATGCGTCTCTTCAAGGACCCAAAGCTCACCTTGAGGAGCCAAGCGCCTATGGCGGCTCTGATGGTCCTCTATACCGTGGTGAGCCTCTGGATTATCGCCCAACCCATCGTGGACTGACCCGCCGGGTGCAGGGCTGGCGTTTGGTTGTTATTGCCGTGACACGGGATTAGCGTTATTGGGGGTTCTCTACGGACTTCGGAAAGTCGTCGATCAGCTGGTCTAGCTCCCTCGTCTTCTTCTCACCAAACGGTTTTTCGGTGACCGCTACATCCGATTTGTCAACGATCTTTCTTTGGAAGCGTGAGCCATGACTAACCTACTAAACCTTGGCGGATGATTTAGATATCGACGTCAAGTGTCAGGAACTCCCGGGGCGGAGACCCAACACCAAGAGGGTAACGTTCTACGGCTTCAACACCACCCTCAGGTGGGTTGAGAACACCGAACACACGACCTACGGGGCGTTAGTGGCCTAGACATCGTCGCTTCCCGCTGCTTATTATTCCTCTGCCCGGCACCCACAGTGCGTCGAGATACGCACCGTTCGGGCCTTATGCCCTCCAGGCCCATGGGTGATTGGCAATATCCAACACCTTGTTGCGAGGGGGTGCCTTTGCCAAGACCCGAGCGCACAGTGAAAGTCGTGCGTGTGATCGACGGAGATTCAGTCGTTGTTGAAGACTTGAACAGTTCCCACCGGTACAATGTTCGGCTTCATGCCATTGATGCTCCAGAATACGGGCAACCTTGCGGGTCTGAAGCCATTTCTTTCTTGACACGGCTCGCTTTGAATCGAATCTTCACTTTGGAAGTGACAACGCGTTCCGACCGTTATGGTCGAGTCGTCGGTATCCTCTATGAGTCGGACCGACATCAGTCGCTTAATCATCGTATGGTAGCAGCCGGGCTAGCGTACAGTTACACCTCATATGGAACGCTTGTCGGCGTCAGTGCCGCAGAACGGGAAGCCCGACTGAAGCGGCTGGGAATCTGGCGTGACGGGGATGGGTCAATAAGGCCGTGGACATATCGAGGAGTTCCCGTGCCGCCATCCCGTCCAGTTATCAGTCGAACCGACCCAGGGGCGGCAAGAACCCCAGCAGCCCGTTCGACTCCGAAAAGACGGCGACGCAATCAAAGAGATGATGGGTGTATCGTACCTATAGTGGGCATCTTGCTTCTCTTTATCTTAATGGGTCTTATCGCCAGCATCGAAATGTGTAAAGAATGGGTCGCTAGTATGGGTTGAAAGCTCTAACCTTTTCAGCCTACTCCCAAGTTCGTCAACGAGGAGTTTGTCGGCCTTGTGTTCTTGAAGTGATGTAACAAGATTCGAGAGGCTTTTCATTACGTTGATCACATCCTGGTCGGTTTTCCAAGTTCGTTCTTGGGTCTCTATATGTTGCATCGAAAAGAACTCCGCAACCGCTAGAATGGCTTGTCTGTGTCTCTCAAAGTTCCGTTTGTATTGGCGGTACATGATAAAACCCGGAATCAGAGCGAGCACTAAGCACGTTGCCATAACAGCTGCTACAACCGTCCAGTTGGGCATCTCCAAGGATAATAATATGGTAGCCACTGCTCCCACGCCGCCCACAGGTAGAAGGGTAGCTAGCGACCCGATGGTTTCAACAGCAACAACCAAAGACCAGATCCGTTTGAGCTTTTGCATGCACTGATGTTACGTTCTCTCCGATAATTGCGTGAATTGATCATCCGGTAATACCCCCTCGTTCCACGCCTGAATAACCCGTCTTACCACTGGTCAGACTCTCCTTGACACTCAAAAACGGCCAGACTTATAGTTACTCCACACGGCGACACTTTCATCCGCTCCCAACGGAGGTGACCTTTGCCCAGTGACTACGACGTGATAATCATCGGCGGAGGCGCTGCGGGTCTATCGGCAGGCATGTACGCTGCCCGGTATGGGCTGAAAACGGGAATCCTGGAACAACTTATGGGCGGCGGCCAGGTCATCAACGCCGAGAGAATCGAGAACTTCCCCGGATTCGCCAAGCCGGTCTCAGGCGCCGAGTTTTCCGCGCTGCTTCAAGAACAAGCCATGGACGCCGGCGCCGAGTTCCTGATGGGCGAGAGTACAGGGCTGGTCCTTGACGGTCAATATCGTGTGGTGAACACCTACGACGACCCCTACAGTACAAAGGCAATAATCATCGCAACCGGGTCCTCCACCAAATCCCTGGGGATCCCGGGGGAGGAGGAAATGGTGGGATCGGGAGTCTCCCACTGTGCCACCTGTGACGGGCCGTTGTTCAAGAATGAAGTCGTGGGAGTGGTCGGGGGCGGAGACGCCGCCGCTGATGAGGCCCTAACTTTGACCGAGTACACGGACAACGTGATTCTCTTTCACCGCAGGGACTCCCTCCGTGCCCACAAAGCCCTCAGGGATCGGGTGGTCCAGCACCCTGACATCGAATTGGTGTACAACACCGTCGTGGAAGAGGTTTCTGGGGAAGGCACAGTCAACGGTGTCAGAGTGCGGAACCTGGTGACCAATCTGGTGGAACAGGTGAACCTGACAGGACTTTTCGTCTATGTAGGCACGTCTCCCAACAGCAATTTCGTGCAAGGTGTTGTAAATACGGACAACGCCGGGCATATTCCTGTCAACGTGAAGATGGAGACGGAGGTCCCGGGAATATACGCCGCAGGAGACATACGCCAGCACTCGGTGGCCCAACTGGCCGCAGCCGCCGGAGACGGCGTGACCGCGGCCGTCGAAGCCTACCGCTACATTTCGGGGCAGACCTGGAACTGATACGGCCAAGGGCTCGGCGAACATCGCGGGGTCGGTGGACTACCACCGGCCGGACTTAAGCAGGGGAGGCAAGAATGAAACCCACCGCCAGATTCAAGCAGCTTCTAAACTCAGGCGAGATGGTCGTAGCCCCGTTCATCATGAACGCACTTCACGCCAAGATTGCCGAGTCCGTCGGCTTCAACGCGATCTACATGACGGGCTCGGGCACTTCTGCTGAGAGAGGGTATCCCGACGTCGGTCTGCTGACCCAGACCGAAATGGTCCAGAACGCGCGGTATATCGCCGACGCAGTGGAAATTCCGGTAATTAGCGACGCTGACACCGGTTACGGTAATCCACTTAACGTCTACCGGACGGTTAAAGAGTATGAGTCAGCCGGAGTGGCCGCCATCCATATCGAGGACCAGCTCTTCCCCAAGAAGTGCGGCTTCTTCGACGGTAAAGAGGTCATACCCCCGGAGGAAATGGTGGAGAAGCTGAGGGCCGCCCAGGACGCCCGCTCGGACCCCGATTTCACCATCATCGCCCGGTGCGACGCCTACGCTGTGAACGGCTGGGAAGACACAGTCCAGCGCTGCAACGCTTATGTGGAGGCCGGCGCCGACATGGTGTTTGTCGACGGGATAAAGAGCGTCGACGACCTCCACATGTACGCTTCGGACTTGGGACACGTGCCCAGGATGTACAACGGCGACTTGCTGCCGAGCCCCGAGGTGGCCGAGTTGGGCTACAAGCTCATGATTTGCGGCAGCACGATATGGCTGGTGTACAAGGCGGTCAAGGACGCATTCGAGGAGCTGAAAGCCGTCGGCAAGGTGGACCCCAGCCGCTACGCAACCCGCATGGACGTGGCCAACCTGCTGGGACTGCAGGAAATATACGAGATGGAGAAGCGGTACGGTGTCTCGCACCTGAAGGTCAGCTAACCTTAACATTCATAGTCTCCGGGACAGGGGGTGGGGACGTGGGCCTCACCCCTTAAGTTATGCGCCACGAAAGGGTCCTTTGATTAGTCAGGAGCAAGACGTACGCGGGCTGCGGCAGAGGCTAGGCTCGGTCTACTACGGTTGGTGGGCGCTAGCCGCCGGATTCGTCATCGCCACTTTTTCCGCGGGGATCTTCTCCCACAGCATAGGGGTGTTCTTCGGCCCCATCAAAGCTGACCTGGGGCTCAACAACACCCAGACATCCCTCATCTTCTCGCTGACTAGGGCGGAAGGATCGGTGACAGGCCCCCTGTTCGGCAGAATGGTCGACCGCTTCGGGGCCAGACCGATGATACTGTTCGGAGGGCTGACCGCTTGCGCTGGCTTCATAATGCTTAGCTGGGTGCACTCGTATTGGCTCTTTGCACTTATATTCGTCGCGATAGTGGCCACCGGCAAGAGCTCCGGCATGGGTCATACCTTGCTTGCGGCGGTCAACCGGTGGTTTGTGGGCAGGAAGGCCCTGGCCTTGTCCATTCAGATAACCGGCTTCCAGCTTGGGGGTGCGGTCATCCTTCCCCTGGTTGTCATAGGAGTCGATGCGCTGGGCTGGCGGGACGTGATGCTCATCGGCGGGATTTTCATGGCGGCCATATTGGTTCCCCTCGCTATGGTGATTCGCCACTCACCGGAGAGGATGGGCATAGAGCCGGAGGGCGCCGCTGAGGCCCGGCGCAGGGCGATGGCCCAAGGCTTGTCCGAGGCGACTCAAGGGGCTGAGGCGGACTTCACGGTTCGGGAAGCGTTGGCCACCCGGTCCTACTGGCTCATGATGGCGTCAGCCTTTATCCGAATCAGCGTCTGGGGCGCGTTGGCAGTCCACGCTGTGCAGATTTTCCAGTGGAAGGGCCTGGAGGAGACCACGGCCGGGTTCATGTTCTCTCTGATGTTTGCCGTGGCCGTCCCAACCACCCTCATATCCGGGATGCTGGCGCAGCGCTTTCGCTTCCAGTCCATCATGTTTTACTCCGCCCTTGCCGCCTCGGCGGGAATCGCAGCCCTGATTTTCCTGGACGGCATGACGGCCGTTACTCTGTTCGTATTGGGCACTGCGGCCGGAGAAGGCGGCAACGCCGTCCAGTGGGCGGGGTTGGGCCAGTTCTTCGGGCGTAAGAGCTACGCTACCCTGTTCGGCATTATGTCCGCGGCCTTCAACGTGGGGATGTTTCTCACGCCCATATTCGCGGGCTGGATCAGGGACACCCACGATGAGAGTTACATGCTGGTAGTGGTCGCCTTCGCTCCGGTCTATGCTTTGGGGGCTGTGCTGTGCCTGTTTCTGAAGAGGCCGGCGCCGCCTCCAGCAAAGGCGTAGGCGGCCCGCAGTCTCTCGACTGTTTGAGGACTTTCCTTTTCCGTTCGCCTTGAGCTTGTCGAAGGGTGGTTCGACTGGCTCACCACGAACGGGGCAAAGAAGCCAGCTTACAAGCGAAAGACACTGGGAGGCGCCCAGGTCAGTTGAAACGGTTCATGGCCGTGTCTATGCCCTCTGTGAGCAGGACCTCCACGGCGTCGGCCACGGACGCGATGACTGGCTTAATGGCTTTCTCCTCGTGCTTTTGAAACTTCCCCAGCACGTACTCCACGTAGGAAACACCGTCGTCAGGCTCCCCGATCCCGATTCGAATTCTGGGGAACTCCTTGGACCCCAACGTTTCTATAATGGACCCCACTCCGTTGTGCCCTCCGTCTCCTCCCGACCTGCGGACACGGATCGTTCCCAGAGGAAGGGCTATGTCGTCGTAGACCACCAGCAAAGCCTCAGGCGAGACGGCGAACCGGGTAGTCAGGTATTCCACGGCAGCCCCGCTGTCGTTCATGTATGTCCGGGGCTTGGCCAGCGCTATGTCTGTGTCGCATACGCGGCCCTGGCCAATGACAGCCTTGGCCCTGCGGTCCCCCAGTTTGACGCCCCATTTGCGGGCCATGTGGTCCACGCACTTGAACCCGATGTTGTGGCGGGTGTTTGAATACCTAAGGCCTGGGTTTCCCAGACCGACTAACAATCTGACAGGGTTCATGGCACGCCCAACGGCTCGTCAAAGCGCCTGTGAGGCGGCCTTTTCCAGCAGTTGCAGGAACGCGGATTCGTCCAGGATGGTTGTGCCCAACTTTCTAGCGGCCTCCAGCTTGGAGCCCGGGGAGGCTCCCGCCACCAGGTATGCCGTCTTTCGTGTCACGGATGAGCCGGGGCTGCCGCCAAGCTCCTTGATTCGCCCTTCTGCCTGGGACCGGCTCATGGAGTCCAGGGTCCCGGTCACGACGAAAGTGACTCCGGCTAGGGGCTGCGACCCCGCCTCCGACATGTTGGGCGTTTCTTGTTCCAGCTTGACTCCCGCCTGCCTTAGCTTTTCGATGACTCTCAGGTTGGAGGGGTCTTGGAAGTAATCGACGACCGAGTCGGCGATGACCTTTCCGATGCCGTCAATGGCGGTCAGGTCTTCATCGGTCGCCTGCGCCAGTTGGCCCAAGCTCGAGTAGTTTCTGGTGAGCAGCTCCGCCGTCTCCGATCCCACGTGAAGAATCCCTAGAGCGAAGACGGTCCTGGCAAGAGATCGGTCCTTGCTGGCCTCGACATTGCGCACAATTTTGCCCGCCAGGATTTCTCCCATACGGTCCAGCTTGATTAGCTGTTCAACCTGTAAGTCGTAGAGGTCGGCGACGTCGCTGAGAAGCCCTTGGTCGATGAGAATGCGGCACCACTTCTCCCCGAGCCCGTCGATGTCCATGGCTCCCTTGGAAACGAAATGCTTCAACAGCTCGAAGAACTGGGCCGGGCAGGCGGAGTTGGGGCATTTGTGCATGGCTTCGGTCTCAGGCTTGACTACCTGGGAGCCGCACACGGGGCACTCCCCCGGCATGGAAAAGACTTGCTCCTCACCTGTGCGCCTCTCCACGAGAGGCCCCACGATTTGGGGAATCACTTCCCCCGCCCGCTCAACGATTACCCAGTCCCCCTTGCGGATGTCTTTCCTGCGAATGTCATCTTCGTTGTGCAGGTTGGCCAGCTTGACTACGGCGCCGGATACGTTCACCGGCTCCAGCATCGCAAAGGGGTTGAGGCTGCCCGTTCTGCCCACGTTTATGCCGATGTCAATCAGTTGCGTGACCGCCTGCTCCGCGGGGAACTTGTAGGCTATGGCCCAGCGGGGTTCTCGTCCCACGAATCCCAGAGCCTCTTGCTGTGCCAACGAGTTTATCTTTACCACGATCCCGTCGGCCTGGTAGGGGAGGTCGTGCCGTCTTTCCAGCCATCGTGTGTAGAGCTCTTCCACCTCCTCCAGGTTGCTGCACAGGCGGTTTTCGGGGTTAATGCGAAAGCCCATCTCCCTCAGGCTGGACAGAGCCTCCCAGTGAGTGTCGGGCATGGTCCCATTCTCGTGATAGCCCAGGGAGTACACGTAGATGTCCAGGTTACGGGTGGCGGTGATACGGGAGTCAAGCTGCCTTAGAGAGCCGGCCGCCGTGTTCCTAGGATTGGCGTACGTCGGCTCGCCTCGTTCCATGCGGTCGCGGTTCAGCGCTTCGAAGTCAGCCTTGGGGAAATAGACTTCTCCGCGGACTTCCAGCGCCGGCGGCGGGCTTCCTTGCAATCTCAGGGGAATGCTCTTTACGGTCCGCAGGTTTTCGGTGACGTCTTCGCCTCGATAGCCGTCACCCCTGGTCGCGCCTGTCTCCAGGACTCCGTTACGGTAGGCGAGGGAAACGGCGAGGCCGTCGATTTTCAGCTCACACACCATCTCAATCGGTGCGCCTTCTAGCAGGTTCATAACTCTGCGGTGCCAGGCGGTCAACTCTTGGAAGTCAAAGGCGTTGGCCAAGCTCAGCATGGGCAGGGCGTGCTCCACCTGGTTGAACCCTTCCAGCGGCGGCGCTCCAACCCTCCGGGTTGGGGAGTCGGCGGCTGCCAAGTCGGGGTAAGCGGTCTCCAACTCCTGAAGTTCCCGCATGAGGGTGTCGTACTGGCCGTCGGCGATTACGGGGTCGTCCAGAGCGTAATAGCGGTAGGCGTGGAAGTTGATTTCCTTCCTTAGCTCTTCAAGCCGCTGGACCGTTTTGGCGTCTGCGCTGCTCATGTCCGACTGTCTTTACAAACTGGGGGTATGGGGACCGGTGTCTCTATTTCCCCGGTTAGTCCGATTCGCACTAGGAGGCCTTTCAACAACCTCCGTCATACCGGCGAACGCCGGTATCCAGGGTTTCCTCTAACGCTGGGAGACACCCTCACCCCAACCCTCTCCCAGGGGGAGAGGGGGTTGTGCAGTCTCCCACGAGAAAGTATACCAGCAACCCAGCTTGTGATAGACCCCTCAAGGCCGTACAATGATGGACATCCGGCGGATTTAGTGCATCAAGGGGCTGCAAATGCGAGTGGTTGACGCCATTGCGGAAATTCTGAAGCTGGAGCAGGTTGAATGGCTGCCCAGCTATCCAACCACCACGATGATAGAGGCGGCTGCTGCGTCAGGGATTCGTCCCGTCGTGTGCCGCCAGGAGCGTGTCGGTCTGGGGATAGCTGATGGGTATGCCCGTGTGAAGAACGGTTCACCGGTCGGAACGTTCGCCATGCAGTACGGGCCCGGCGCCGAGAACGCATTCGCAGGGGTGGCTACCGCCTTCTCCGATTCGGTCCCTGTGTTGCTGCTGCCCCTCGGCCATCCCAGAAACAGGCAGGGGGTGTTCCCTTACTTCTCGTCCATGAAGGCATACGACACTGTGACGAAATATTCGGAGTCCATCAGTGTGGCCAACAGCGTGGCCGACGTGATGAGGCGCGCTTTTTCGGCCCTGAAGATGGGGCGGAAGGGGCCGGTCCTGGTGGAAATTCCCGCCGACGTGGCCGGAGAAGAGGTGGACGAGTCCCTCGTCCAGGCTTACCGGCCCGGAAAGGCCCCCCTGGCTGCTCCTGATTCAAGGGACGTGGACCAGGCCGCCGAAGCATTGCTGGCGGCCCAGACGCCGGTCATAGTCGCCGGACAGGGCGTATTGTACGCTGGCGCCACAGAGGACCTCGTGGCGCTGGCCGAAGCGTTGCAGGCTCCGGTTATGACCACCCTGGAAGGAAAGAGCGCTTTTCCTGAGGACCACCCCCTTTCCCTGGGGACCGGCGCGGGCTCCGTCGCAGGCCCGGTTGTCCATTTTATGACCAAGGCCGACGTAGTATTGGGCATAGGTACCAGCTTTACCCGCCACGGCATGAACATGACCATCCCGGCGGCGGGCAAGGTTATGATTCAGGCCACCAACGACCCTCGGGACATCCACAAAGATTACTTCATCGACCACCCGATAATCGGGGACGCCAAGCTGGTGGCTCAAAGCTTCCTGGAAGCCGTTAAGGACCGGCTGGGCGGAAAGACCAGGGACGGGTCGGTCGCCGCAGAAATCGAGCAGGCTCGCACGGAGTGGCTCGGACAGTGGATGCCCAAACTCACCTCAGACGAAGTCCCCATAACTCCCTACAGGGTCATCTGGGAACTGATGCAGAACCTGGACCCGGCCTCTGCCATAGTGACCCATGACTCAGGCAGCCCAAGGGACCAGATGGTCCCCTTCTACAGGGCCACGGCTCCCAGGAGCTATCTGGGGTGGGGCAAGTCCCACGGCCTTGGCACTGGGCTGGGCTTGACGATAGGAGCCAAGATGGCCGCCCCTGACAAGATGGCCATCAACTGGATGGGCGACGCGGCCTTTGGGATGGTGGGGCTGGACTTCGAGACCGCCGTCAGATGCGGTCTGCCCATAACCACCATAGTCTCCAACAACTCCTCCATGGCCATCGAGATCAACCAGATGGCTGTGTCCCACGAGTTGTACGGCACCCGCAACGTGGGAGGCGCATACGCGGACATGGGCCGGGCTATGGGAGGCTACGCCGAACGAGTCACCGACCCCGCCGAAGTGGGCCCGGCCATACTCAGGGCTCGTGAGGCCAACCTGGAAGGCAAAGCCGCCCTCTTGGAGATAATCACGTCGGAGGAGACCGCCTTCTCCCACCGCCGACCCTTCGGATAAGTCCATCTAAAGGCGATTGCGCGAAGGAAGACATGGACTACAACCCGGCAAGATACCAGTTCGGAGCTCTGTCCAATATTCTGGCGGAGGCTTTCGGAGAGCCGGGCAAGCGCACCTTCCGGCTGAAGATGGAGTCGGGCGTCTCGCCAAACATTGCGTCGGCGTCAGTGTGGCTTGAGAAGCAGCAACTCCAACAGCTGGCGACTTATATTCAGGAAATTGAGACAGCCCATAGCAGCTCCGGAGGTTCCAACCCACCCCCGGAGCCGCCCTGGTCCGAGGGATCCGCCTCCGTCGAGTTCAAGGTGGGAAGACTTGCCCTCGGCCACGACCGGGAAAGCAACTGCTTCCTGCTGGTGGCATACGACGTGGAGGACGATGACTCGGAGACGGCCACTCTGAGCTTCTGGATGACCATGGACCAGGGCCGGGAGCTGTCCAAAGAATCCCTCGAGGTCTGCGCGGCGGGTAGGCCCGAATGTTTCCTGTGCGGTCAACCCATCGACCCGGAAGGGCATATGTGCCCACGGGCCAATGGACACGCCCCAATTCCGGGGTAGGTCCTGGCCCCGGGCCATCGCCTCGAAGCTCCCATAGCCATGAACAACGATCCCATGAGCGCCGACGAGGAGACCTATCGCCTCCTCCTAAACGGCGAGGTGTCAGACCCCCAGCTCACTCCCCTCGGCTCCAACTATACGTTCCTGGTGAACGTCTCGGACGGCGACAAGGCGTGCAAGGCCATATACAAGCCCAAGGACGGGGAGGCTCCTCTGTGGGACTTTCCCAGCGGCACCCTCTATAAGAGGGAATACGCCGCATATCTGCTGAGCAGAATCCTTGGTTGGGACTTCGTTCCAATAACCCTGCTCAGGGACGGACCCTACGGAGTCGGTTCCCTTCAACTTTGCATCGAGCATCATCCCAGGGCCAACTACTACTACATACGTGAGAAGTCGCCGGAAGACCTGCGGATGATTGCTCTGTACGACTTGGTGACCAACAACGCGGACCGGAAGGCTTCCCATTGCATCGTGGACTCTACAGGGAAGGTGTGGGGGATTGACCACGGCCTCACGTTTCACTGGCAGCCAAAGCTGCGCACGGTCATATGGGACTTCGGATGGCAGCCCATGCCTGAGGGCCTTCTGGGTGACCTGAAGGAATTCCTGCGTGCGCTGGAAGGCCGCACGGGGCGCATACCCGAACTGGAAGAGCTGGTCTTCCGGGAGGAGATGGAGGCTCTTGGAGCCAGGGTGCGTCAACTCCTGGAAATAGGCGTGTACCCCGGCTTGGGCCCCCGGCCCTACCCTTTCTAGCTAGGCCAGTGCGTCTATTCGATGGGGCCGGAATTCACTGTCAGAACAGGATTAGTAGGATAATGGGATTTCCATGATGGAGATACGTAAGGGTCGTTTCCTCTCCAGCAGCGTTCCTCCCGTAGTTCGTGTTGAGCTCGTCGAAGCATCGTCCTGAGTTGAACCGAGTGGAGTGGAAGCCCCCCAACACCGGTGACTACGGCGTTGGCCATAGCTGTTGCCTAACTCGCAGTACGGCTGTAAACTTCTGCCCCGTACCTCCCGAATAGTTGAAAACCTAGTCGAGGAAACGTCTGGAGACCTCTTCCACAGAAGCCGGCGTCCAATTCCCCTCGGAGCCTATGGGCTTCTTCATCCGGCTTTTAGCCCTGGCCACGGACCTGCTGATTCTCTTTGCGTTCGACTCGCTGCTTGTCTATCTCTTTGGCCGTGATGTGGCCGTTGGCATTGCGTGGGTAGCCCACGCCGCCTATTTCACCCTCTTTACAGGCCTGAGAGGCCAGACCCCGGGCAAGATGGTCTTCAGGATCACGGTGGTTACTACGGACGGCGGCGACATAGGAATGGCCCGGGCGGCCATCAGGGAAGTTATTGGCAAAGTAGTCGCTTTCCCGCTGGTCCCGTTGCTGCTGGGCCACTTCTTCTGCGTATTCGACGAGAAGAAGCAGAGCTGGTTTGACAAGATGGTCGGGACCTATGTGAGAAAGCGGACCTGACGCCTCGGGCAGTGCGGGAACAACTCCCAGAAGTTTGGCTGAAGGTGTGGAGGCTGTTAGGCCGACGGGTCAGGCGGCTCCGGGTCGACAGGAGGCGGGGATTCAGGCCGAGGTTGGGGCTCGGGCATCCCGTACCTGGCTCTAAACCTGCTCAACGCATCTTGAAGCAGCCCACCGAACTGCTCCGGGTCACGGGGTTGGATGAAGTGGCGGCGGCCCCTGTCTGTGACAATCATCAACCTCATGCCGAAGGGCAGATTGATTGCCTCGAATCCTGCGACTTCATGAAAACCCAGGTCTCTGGTGCGTGGACGTCCGTAGACGATCTGCACCCTGTCCTCGAAGATTACATATTGGGTGGGCGTCGTAAACCATGCGAACGCCCCGAAGGCAATGCCCATAATGATAAGGATTGGCTCGAAGCCGCTGAGCACTCCGACCACGACTACGCCAATGGACAGAATAAGGGTAAAATTGAAGGACGCTTTGTGCCGATCAGTGTGTATGGGCGGTGACTGATACATGGCAACATTGTAGCACGGCGGCGAGAGATTTGCAGTTGGTTTGGGCCTGCCCTTCTCTTCTTTCGCACTGGGGCCTGGGCGTCCGCCGGTCGCCCCTTCAGCAGGCTCAGCAAGATGCTTCGACGAGTTCACCACAAGCCGGGGAGCCACAATCATGAAATCCCATAGTCCCACGAATCGCAGTCCAACGGTGGCTCCCAGGTTTGGCGGCGCTGTCCATGTAGCGGTATAATCCTGCGGCCCCAACCATATCAACGCCCCAAACCGATGAACGGACCGAGACGCCAAAAGCAAACCAGGCTCACGGTGTTCGACAACGAACCCGAGGCCCAACTGGCCGCCACCCGCCTGCGGGAAGAGGACATCGCCTGTGCCGTGCGGTCGTTGGGCGCAGGGCCGGGGCTGGGGGTCGGCATCTTCAACGTGCCCCACGCTCTCTACGTCTATGAGGAGGACGTGGTGCGCGCCTGCGACGTGTTGGACCTGCCTCCCGCTGAGGTCCTCGAACGTGAGCAGAGCGCCAGCAGGCCGATTTCGACGACACTAGTCATACTCTTGATTATCACCGCCGGGGCGTTGCTGTTCGGACTAGTCGAGCTTCTGGTCAGCCGCATCCTGAATTAAGATTAGTCCGCCGGACGCACCTCGATCTCTACGTCCAGCCCCGGGTGTCCGCCGAATATCAACCACGGGCTGAAAGATTCCACGAAAGCCTTTGCGTCGTCCATGCTGGCGAAGCCCTTCTGAGCGCGGCCCGGGTCATAGGTGTTGGTCTTGGCCAGCGCATCGAAACCCCGCGGGGTTTCCCGCACTGCGCCCACCTCCATCTCGCTCCCGTCCTCCGCAGCCAGGACCAGCTGTTGACCTTTCCTACGTTCCTTCCAGTACAGTTGCATCTGTCCGGCCTCCTATATGTTGGCGTCTTGTCGTCTCATGGGCGGGCTGCTATTATAGGCGGCTCATCCGCTCCATATACAGGTCGGGATAGTCGGTCACCACGGCGTCGACGCCCCACTGCGTCGGCACTTCTATGTTCTCCTCAGTCTCCAGGTCCCAAACGGCTACTGCCCGGCCGTCTGCCTGGTGGCTCCGCACAGTTGGCTCGTCGATGGAACCCTGGGCGGGTGCGTACCAGTGGGGGTCAGTGAGGGGACTCATCCATCTGCGGCGCAAGGGGAGGGGTTGCCTGGCCGAGTAGATGCAGCCCCGCACTATACACGAGTCCATCATTCTCAAGCAGAGCAGTACTGCGGGATTGAAACTTGCTACCATTGTGGTCTCCAAGCGCCGGTGACTCCTGACCAGTTCCACGACCCGCCTTGTCAGCGGTCGTACGGAAGGCCCCCAGGCCTTTATCTCCACATATATCAGAAAGTCGTCCGGCAGTTCTCTGAACACCTCGTCCAGAGAAGGCGGCCTTTCTCCGGCGCATTCAGAGCTGAACCAGGCGCCAGCATCCAGTTCTCGCAGTTGGTCCATAGTGTGGGCGCCCACAAACCTGGAGCCGTCGGTGGTTCGCTCCAAGCGGCGATCGTGGATTACGACGGCCTCTTTGTCGCGGGTCAGGCGCACGTCCAACTCAACCCCGTCGCATCCTGTTTCCAGGGCGTGTCTGAACGCAGCCAAGGTGTTTTCCGGAGCGGCGCCCGCCCCTCCTCGGTGGGCTATAACCAGGGGGCATTCCAGGGCGCCAGGTGCGATTCTCCATCCGCTTGCAGGCATCGGGTTCAAGTATCCCATGCGTGTGTGGAGACGGCAATGCCGCCCAACCATTTAAGTTTGCCCCCGGATAGGCTAACATTAGCCCCGAAGACTTATGGCAGCCAACGACACAGTTATCGTAGGCGGAGGAATAGCCGGAGTCTCCGCCGCTTACTACCTGGCCCGCAAGGGAGTTAAGGTCACCGTAATCGAAGCCGATGCGGTGGCCGCTTGCGCGTCCGGTTACGCTGCTGGAATCCTCAATCCCCTTAACGGCCACGGCATCCCAACTTCCTTGGAACCCCTGGCCGTGGAGGGACTACGCCGAACCGTGGCTCTGGCGAAAGAGCTTGAGGCGGAGACCGGCGTAGAGAACCATTTGAGTCCCACGACCTGCATGTGGGTTGCGATGCACGAGACGGAGGCCTCGGAATTCGAGTGGTTGTATGAACTGGCGGGACGTCTCGACGGTTTCGATCCCGTCTGGCTGGACGCGTCCGAAGTCCGTTCGTTGGAGCCTGAGCTGTCTCAGAACATCGTCAAAGCTCTCCACGTGGACGGCGGTTGGCTGGTCGACTCTTACCAATACACCCTGGGCATAGCCGCAACCGCCGAGAAGCTGGGAGTGGAAATTCGGCAGGGCCGCGTCACTGGAATCCAAGCGGCCAACGGGCTAATCCAATCAGTCCTGCTTGAAGAGGACCGGTTGGAGTGCGGCTCTGTCATCTTTGCAATGGGGCCGTGGATGAACGCAGCCGCCGAGTGGTTGGGAGTAGAAATACCGGTGACCCCGGTGAAGGGCCAGATACTCAGGCTGGAGGCCGAGAAAAGCCCCGTCCGCACGGTATACGGCTCAGGAGGCGACTACATATCCGCCAAGTGGGACGGGCTGGTGTGGATTGGCACCACGGAGGAGGAAGTGGGCTTCTTCGACGAACCTACACCTGAGGCCCGCGAGGGAATCTTCGAGGGAGCCTTGAAGATGATGCCCAGCTTGGCTTCCGCGACGGTGCGTCTTCAGACTGCCTGCTTCAGACCTGTATCTGGGGATGGCCTTCCCATCATAGGACGGGCCCCGGGTTGGGAGAACGTGATCTTGGCCACCGGCGCCGGGCGCAAGGGGATACTGTTGGGGGCCTCTATGGGCGCCGCGGCCGCCGATCTGCTCTTTGACGGAGCTACGTCGCTCCCCGTCGCTCCGTTCGACCCTGCCCGATTTACCGGACGCTGACGCGCTCTGACAGGTGGTGCAGGCGCTTGGCCGGACTATCAAACGACTGTTCGTGGATGGGGCTGGGCGACCGCCGGTCGCCCCTACAAGAGCCGGTCGCCCCTACAAGAGAATGAGGCCCGGTATCGTCATGTCCCGGTTGCGGCGCTGAGGTACTCCACGCTGTCGCGGAAGTTGTCGAAGACCTCTTCCTGAGGCGGTATCTCCAGGACAGCCAGCCCTTTGTATCTCTTCGCCTCCAACGTCTTAAGAAGCCTGGAGTAGTCCAGGTCCCCTTCGCCCACCGCCGAGTAGGCTTCGCCGCTGCGGGTCTGCTTAAAGTGCATCATGAAGATATAGTCGTCGGGCGCCGCGTCCAGTTCCGCTACCGGGTCACTGGCGGGGTCGGTCCTGAGGCTGTTGATTGGGTCGAGGCACAGGCCGAAATAGGCCGCTTCTTCCGGGCTAAGGGATTTTCGGACCTCCTGGACCAGTAAGACCATCGAGCGGATGGGCTGGGGGCCGTTTTCCAGGAACAGCTGAACACCCTGGCTCGCGGCTTCGCGGACCAGCGCGGCGACTCCAAGGGCTGTCTCGGGTATGTCCTCCGGCCGCTCCCAGAATCCCTCGGAGCGGGTTGTATCCACCAGGCGCAGACGGGGTGTAACGGGGTTGACCCGCTTGGCCGTCTCCAGGCAGGCTTGGAATACCGTCTCTTTAGGGTCCTGTTCCCGGCTTAGGCAGGGATAACCCGCGGCCAGGTTGAAGGACATCGTAGGGAAAGTGCGCGACAGCCGCTCCAGCCCGGCTACGTCAGGGCGCCAGTCGTCTCCGCTGCCCTGCTCATACTGGCCTAGAAACGTTTGCCGAAGCTCAATGTGGGACGCCCCGCGGTTCCGTACCCGCTCGACCATCCGGGCCATGTCGGTGTGGGGAATGTGCTCTTTCCATGAGTTGGTGATGGCTCCTATGATCACCGTGGACCCCCTTCAGGAATTTCTTGCTCTAGTTTCCATCATAAGCCTTTTTGTGTCCGCCGTCAGCCCGTCCCCACCCCCGGTTCTCAACACCCGGCCAGCCATGACCGCGTCGAACGGAGCCCTGTCGTCTGATAGTAACTATTTGAGCACGTAATTTTTTGGAACCTCTGAACGTAACTGTTCAGACTCGGTGGTCTCCGGTAGAAGTTGGAAGGGAACCCCCATCTCAATCTTCTCCCGCCGGCGAGAGAAGAAGAGGCAAGAGACTCCTCTACGCTCCAGGCCAATTGCCCGCATGTCTCGCAAAGTCTGAACAGTTACCGCTGTCTGCACCCGTATACGCCTTGGGGCAAGTCTGTTACAATAGCGGTTGCGCGCCCATTGACGCGCCAAGGTTTCGCACAGCAACGGACCATCAGACCCCGGCACTCTCGGCTGTTCGCCCCGCGCTGAATCATCTGTGTCACCTCTGTATGCCAAGGAGTCTGTTTCCGCATGCCTGTCGAATCTCTGCCCAGTCGCCAAATTCGGTCTACTCGCACCCAGCGCCGCCAAGCCATTTGCGCTGATTGCGGCGCGTCTACGACCGTCCCCTTCCGGCCAAGCCCGGACAGACCTACGTACTGCCGCCCATGCTTCAATGCCCGTCGTAATGGCCCTTCCTCCCCTGTCAAAACACCCCAGAGCGAGTCCTTTACTGAAAACGGACCACTGGTAGATGACGCCTCCGCCTCGGTGTTTTCTGAAATGCCTTTGAAGGCCGCCACTAGGGCGGCGATTTCCCGGATGAACATATCGAAAGCCACACCGATTCAAGAGCAGGCCATCCCTAATCTCCTGGCGGGACGGGACCTGATAGCACAGGCGCCCACAGGATCCGGAAAGACGCTGGCGTTTGCAGCGCCTCTGATCGAACAGTGCGACTCGGCGCTTCGTCAAATCCAGGCGCTTGTGTTGACGCCCACCCGCGAGCTGGCCATTCAGGTGGCCGGGGTCATAGAGGCCCTGGCTTCATCCCAGCGGTTGCGTGTGACGTTACTCTACGGCGGCAGGTCGTTGAAGCCGGAGTATACCGCGTTGAAGACCGGGGCCCAAATCATCGTTGGTACACCTGGCCGCACCTTGGACCATCTACGACAGGGCACTCTAGACCTGCGATCAGTGCGGTTCCTAGTGCTGGATGAAGCAGACGAAATGTTGGACCAGGGTTTTGCCCACGACGTGGACGCTATCCTTAGTCGAACGCCCCCCGGACGGCAAACGGCGCTCTTCTCCGCAACCATGCCTGACTGGGTGGAGAAGACCGCAACAAAGCACCTACGCTACCCTGTAACTGTGGCATTGAACCCGAACCTGCGGGAGTCGCACGCTGTGGAACACGTGGTCTACACCATCGAGAAGAGCGACAAGATGGAAGCTCTTCAAACGCTGTTGGACCAGCGGGATGGCGTTCCGGTCCTCGTTTTTGGTAAGACCAAGCACGGCGTCAAGAAACTGGCAAGACAACTCGATTCGTTGGGATATCCGGTTGGGGGGCTCCAAGGCAACCTCAGTCAAAACGCACGTGAACGTGTGTTGATGGACTTCCGTTCCGGCGTCGCGTCGATATTGATAGCAACGAATGTGGCCGCCAGAGGCTTGGATATTGAGGGTATTGGTCAGGTAATTAACTTTGACCTGCCCGACTCAGAGCTGCTGTTCACGCACCGTGTCGGACGGACTGGCCGCATGGGCCGCTCCGGTGAGGCGGTAACGTTCATCACGCTGGAGGAAGAGGGGAAATGGCGTGAGATCGAGCGAGGCTTAGGCCGCAGGTTCACTCGCAAGCCATGGACCGCCGCTAGTAAGGCAATGCAGCCGCGCGCGAGAGTTTCGTAGCAGGCCTCTCTCCGGCAGGCCTTTGATGCCGGGTCATAGGCCGGTGGGTGTCAGGAACATCCGGTCCGGGCAACTCGGAAGGACTTTGACCGGTCAGCCCGCCTAGTCCTGCCCCTTCTCAGAGCACCGGTGAAATCTTAGGCAAGCACGTAACTGCGGCCATCTTTTGTGTTGCACTCCTTGTGGTGGCCGCGCCGCCACAAATGAGGCTGGTTGACCGGGAGTAGAGGGTACGTCGTATTCCCTGAAGAGGATCCCACACGGCCTAGCAATGTGGGCGGTTATGGCGAGGGTTGGATTGCTGCAAAAGAAGGCGGTCGTCCGGGCGAACCGCACCTAGAGCGAGTGCAACGCGGCGAGCCTTGAAATAGCCACCGGCCACAGTCGCCACGACAAGGCTGACGAGACGCGAGAGATGCTATACGTCTGGGCTGGGTTCACGGGTACATAGCCCGGTAAGGTCAGGTCCCGGAATCGGACGACATATCCCTCGTTGGCGTCCCCTCTCGGTAGGCCCTCGACACAGGGCTGGAGCTAGAGGAGGAGCCCCTCTGCCAGGCCCTAGAACAAAGCCTCAGGGGAGGACCTAGCTACATCTGTGATGGTCTCCCCTGTCTGTTTATGTGTCCAGGCTTTTTTTGTTGCTCGAAGCACCATGGACAGCATTTCTTTTATCTGTCTCCCTTAGGGCTTGCTCCAAGTCTGATATGAGATCAGCCGCGTTCTCCAGTCCCACCGAAACACGCAGCAAGTCGTCGGGAGTACGGCTTTCTGGTCCTTCGATGGAAGCCCTGTGCTCGATGAGACTTTCGTAGCTGCCCAAGCTCGTGGCCCTGGTAAAGAGCGAAGTCCTGGCTGCCACCCCGAACGCTTCTTCGCTTCCTCCTCGTACGCGAAAGGAGAGCATGCCGCCGAACAAGGCCATCTGTCGGCGGGCGATACCGTGTCCAGGGTGACCTTCAAGCCCTGGGTAGAACACTTCAGAGACACTGGGATGCTCGTCAAGGAATTCGGCTACCTTGGCGGCGTTCTCCGAATGGGCCCGCATCCTGAGGGGCAGGGTTCGTATGCCTCGGAGCACCAACCAGCAGTCGAAGGGAGACGGGACTGCTCCACCGTCTTGCTGTATCCCACGGATTTCTCTGAATAGGTCGTCATCACGGGCGGAGACGACCATCCCTCCGGTCACGTCTCCGTGGCCACCCAGGTACTTGGTAGTGGAATGGACGACCAGGTCGGCGCCAAAATCGAAGCACCGCTGGAGCACGGGGCTGGCCCAAGTGTTATCGCAAACGCACTTGACTCCGCGTTGGTGGGCCGCGTCCGCCACCATTGCGATATCGGTGATCTTCAGCATGGGATTGGACGGGGTTTCAACAAGTACGAGTTTGGTGGAGGGCTTCATCGCCGACTGGACTTCATCGATGTCCGTCATGTCAACAAAAGACGTGCTCAGATTCCACCGGGCCAACCTCTCACGCAACAGACGTGCCGTGCCATGATAGACGTCCTGCGGCGCGATGACATGGTCGCCAGCAGACAAGGCCTGGAACACGCTCATGATTGCTGCCATACCTGAAGAAAACGCGGCTGCGGCGGCCCCTCCCTCAAGGCTTCGGACACACTCCTCGAGGAGGCTACGAGTAGGGTTATCTGATCGCCCATAGACGAACCCTTGGGGGTAGGTGCCATCAGAAGCGCGCTTAAAGGTAGTGGACATCTGGATCGGCGGAGTGATCGCACCAGTAGCTGGATCGAAGGAGTGCCCGCTGTGAACTGCGATGGTCTCTATGTTCATAGGTCCTCCAAGCAACAAGGGTGACCATTGCAATTCTAACCGATGGTGACCGATATTTCCCGGATGGAATTCAGTGCTTTCATAAACGCATCATTCTGGGATAGCGCGGGTAATACGACCACCCCTTGATGTTGTCAGTCGCTATCTCAAAAGCTCAATTTCACCTGGGAGTGCCATTCAACTACTCCGAACCACTCACGAAATGGTGCTAAACCGGCTCTTTCAGACTAAACTTCACCCAAAAGGTTACGCCACTTATCTTGGTCTGCCTAGATATGATCATGATTGGCCGGACCGACATGGCCTGCTAGCCAAGTACCAGACGGAGCCTGCCAATCCGCTCCAGCATTTCATCGAACATGCCCCTGCTCACCATCACCTCAGCAAGCTGGAACACAAGCCTCCTCGCATGACGCACCAAACGCCCACCTATCTTGATGAGCCTCGTCTGAATACTGGTCAGCGACCAGTGTTTTATTCCTTCTGGCAGAGCCAACCTACGTATGAAGTTACCCAATGCGAAATAGCGACCATTTACTGAGAAACCAACATTCGGCTCCCCAGCGTCTCGTATATAGGGCCGTCGGGGGTGAGGGTGCTTTGGATCAAGTGGACGCGGTCCACGGTCCACTCAGGGGACTCCTTCAGCTTGAAGCTTTCCAGAACCTTCCCTATATCCTGCTGGCCGGCCGGCAGCACTCCGTTCCTGACTCTGCCGAGGGTTAGATGAGGGTTGAAGCGGCGGGTCTCGATGTCCAGGCCGAGGACGGAGTGCATCTCCTCGTCGATGGCGGTCTGGAGAATTTTCATCCGGTCCATGTCTCCTGAAAGCCCCACCCAGAGCACCTTGGGGCCGCGGGTGCTGGGAAAGGCGCCCGTACGGGAAAGGCGGATGGTGAAGGGACCCGAGCCGACGCAAGCCCGGTCCAGGCCCTCCTTGACGCTTTCAACGGACTCAGGCTCGATTTCTCCCAGGAACTTCAGCGTGGCGTGGATTCCCTTTGGGTCAACCCACCTTACGCCGGTAACCCGTTGGCGTTTCAGGTCCTGTATGACCGAGCCGAGGGCCCTCCTGGCGGCTGTTGGGACACCCACAGCAATAAATGCGCGCACCATCAGGCCCGCTCCTCCAGCCCCAGGAGGACGCGGGCGTTTCCTCCTAGAATCCCGGCTTTGTCGGCGGCGGGAAGCCCCGAAGCGAGCGCCTGGTCCATTGTTCGCGAGGGCTTGAGCAACGGAAAATCCGTGCCGAACAGGATGCGCCCGGCGCCGCAAATTTCGGCGACCCTTTGGAATACGTCGGGGCTGTACAGGAACGGCGAGGCGGCGGTGTCGTAGTAGACGTTCCTCAACTCCTCCCGCACCTCCGGCATCAGAGTATAGAAGGGAAGTCCTCCCCCCCAGTGTGCGAATACAATGGTGTTTTGAGGGAAGTTCTTGGCCAGAGCGTACAGCTTTTCCGGAGTGGTGTGTCCCTTGCCGGGGTACAGATGGCCGACAGGCTCGGAGGCGTGGCTGAGGACTATCATCCCCCGCTGGAGGGCCATATTCATGATAGGCGCCATAGTCTCATAGTCGGCGATGTCGAAACCCTGGGTGTCGGGGTGCAGCTCTCCTACTCCCCGTAGACCCGCATTCGCACAACGGTCCAACTCCTTCAACGCTTCCTCTCCCCATGCGGGACTCACCGACGCCAGGCCGGTCAACCGCCCCGGATGTTTCAAGACGGACTCGATCAGGCAGTCGTTGGCCTCGCGGGCGACCTCCCGGTTCGACCAGCCCACCCCCATTATCACAGAATGTTCGATTTCTGCGTCGTCCATAGTGCCGATGAGTTCATTGGCGGAGGCCATCCTGGCTGCGGGATTGCCGTAAAGCTCCCCAAAGGTGGCGTCCCGCTTTACCAACTCCTCTCGCCGAGCGGAAAATGATGGAGGGAAGACATGGGTGTGGAAATCTATGACCATCTAATTCGATTATATTCGGAGCGCTGGCCGGATGCTAGACAGCCCCCAAGGCCGTTGCTATAATCGGGCCTGCCGCAACAGGACGAGAGGGGGCCTGTGTGAACTCGCCTACGGGACGCGAACCTACAGAGACCTCGGAAAACGTTGCCGAGGTCTTTTCTTCTGCCGGATTGGGCGCCGGACAGCGCACCGCCAAAATCGACGAATTGAAGTCCGTGGTCAAAGAGCTTCGCCGGGACATCATCGACATTATATTCGAGGCGGGAAGCGGGCATCCCGGAGGGTCGCTGTCCGAGATAGAGATACTTTCCACCCTTTACTTCAAAGTGATGCGCTACGACCCACAGAACCCGTCGTGGAAGGACAGGGACCGTTTCATACTCAGCAAAGGCCACGCCTGCCCAGGCTTCTATGCGGTGTTGAGCCGGGCCGGGTTCTTCCCGCGTGAGGAGCTTTGGACCTTCCGTAAGATCAACAGCCGCATACAGGGCCATGCTTCCATCTTGACGCCGGGAGTGGAGATGAGCTCCGGCTCCCTGGGCATGGGGCTTTCGTTTGCGGTAGGCGCCGCCCTTGCGGGCCGAATGGACAAGGCCGACTACAGGGTCTACGCCCTCCTTGGTGACGGGGAGTGCGACGAGGGCCAGGTGTGGGAGGCAGCCATGGCCGCCGCCCACTACAAGTTGGATAACCTGACCGCCATCGTTGACAGAAACCGGATTCAAAACGACCGCTTCACCGATCAAGTCATGGAGCTTGAACCCCTGCCGGACAAGTGGAGGGCCTTCGGGTGGAACACCCTGGAGGCGGACGGCCACGACATCTCCCAGCTATTGGACGCTATAGACGAGGCCAAGGCGACTACGGGCAGGCCCACCATGATCATCGCCCACACAGTGAAGGGGAAGGGTGTGAGCTTCATGGAGAACAACCCCGACTTCCACGGCAAGGCGCCCAACAAAGACGAGTACGCCTTGGCCATGGAAGAGTTGGCCTAGAGGAGGCGTCGGGATGACGACAACTGCCCCAGCAGCGTCCACCAGAGAAGCCTACGGAAGGACTCTCCTGGACTTGGGGGCCACTAACGAGAACATCGTCGTCCTTGGGGGCGACCTGAACGTGTCCACCTTTGTGCACCTGTTCAGAGACGCCTACCCAGAAAGGTTCTTCGACTTCGGGCCAGCCGAGCAGAACATAATGAGTGTAGCGGCGGGGCTGGCTTCCTCAGGAAAGACTCCCTTCGTCAGCACCTTCGCCGTGTTCGGCACGGGCCGTCCCTTCGACCAGATAAGGGTTGGAATCGCCCAGCCTCACCTCAACGTCAAGATAGTCTGCACCCATTCGGGGATCATCACCGGCGAAGACGGCATGTCGGCCCACAGCATTGAGGACCTGTCCCTCATGTGCTCTCTACCGGGCATGACGGTGCTCACGCCGTCGGACGCTCCCGAAACCGTTGCGGCGGTCAAGGCGGCGGCCAGCATGAAGGGCCCCGTGTATATCAGGCTGTACCGAGCCGCAACGCCTGTCCTGCACTCCGAGGGATGCGACTTCACCATCGGGAAGGCTGAAACGGTCAAAGACGGGACTGACGTTACTATAGTGTCCACCGGAGCGGTGCTCCACTCGGTTGTCGAGGCGTCGGAGGCGCTGGCAGGGGAAGGAATCAACTGCCGGGTCGTGAACATGGGGACTCTGAAGCCGGTGGATGAGGAAACCCTGGTCAAGGCCGCCGCTGAGACTGGCGCCGTGGTTACCGTAGAGGAGCACTACCTCTATGGCGGGTTGGGTAGCATAGTGGCCGGAACGCTGGGCCGCAACAAGCCGGTCCCTATCGAGATGGTTGGGTTGGAGAGGTATGCCGAGTCGGGCAAGCCGGACCAACTGCTGGAAAAGCACGGCTTGACCGCCGCCGCCATAGCCCAAGCCGCCAGGACCGCCGTCTCGCGGAAGTAACTCCGCCTGGCTAGCTTTCGGCCGGGCCGCCGTTTACCGCGTTGCCGCCAGCCTCGCCAAAGTCGCTGTCGCTGAAAACCCCCGTCTCCCGTCCCTGGTAGACGTGGACTATAAACTCCTCGCGGTGCACTCCGATCACGTCAATCAGGTCGTCGTCGATGTCGTCGATAAGCTCCTGAATGTCCTCTTGAGTGAAGCTCTCCAGAACGCAGAGGGTCGCGTGGACCACGCTAGTCGTATAGTGCAGGTCTATCCGCCCCACCGACTGGCCGCCAGACAGGATGTCGTAGGCTTCGGAGTTTGGAGTCCTGCAATCGCGCTCGAAATAGTAGTCGGCCATCACATACCTCTGTAGATTCGAAGAGCTTCCAGGCTAGGAACGCACCTGGCCGTTCCCTGTAATTATCCACTTGTAGGAGGTCATCTCTCTTAGGCCCAGGGGACCTCGGGCATGGAACTTCTGGGTGCTTATTCCCACCTCGGCGCCTAGTCCCAACGCAGACCCGTCGGTGAATCGGGTGCTGGCGTTCACGTAGACCGCCGCTGCGTCCACCTCGTCCAGGAACCTTGCGGCGGCTGAATAGTCCTCGGAGATGATGGCCTCGGAATGGCCCGACCCGTAGGTTTGTATGTGTTCCAGGGCTTCGTCGAGGGAGTCCACCACCTTCACGGCAGCGGTGAGGGACAGGAACTCCCGGCCCCAGTCGTCCTCCTGGGCCGGCGCCAGGTTCAGGTCCGGCTCCGCCCCAAGGATGCTCATGGTGCGCCCGTCGCCGTGTATCTCGACTCCGGCCTTGGCCCACTCTCTGGCGATACGGGGCAAGTAGTCCGGGGCGGTCGAAGAGTGGACGAGCAATGAGTCGAGAGCGTTGCAAACGGTGGGGCGCTGGACCTTGGCGTTGAACGCTATGTCCACTGCCTTATCCAGGTCCGCCGTGCTGTCTACGTAGGTGTGACACACCCCAACGCCTCCGGCCACCACAGGCATGGCCGCTTCCTGAGCCACGAACCGTATAAGGTCCGGCCCGCCTCGGGGAACGAACAAGTCGATATATTCCTTCATCTTCAACAGCCCACTCGCCAAAGCCCGGTCCGGGTCGTCGATGAACTGCATGCAGTCGGCCGGCAGACCGACCTGTGATAGGGAGTCTCTGACTATTCCGGCCAGAATAGAGTTGGTGTGGATGGCTTCCTTGCCTCCCCGGAGTATGCATGCATTGCCCGATTTTAGACACAGAGCCGATATGTCGATGGTCACGTTGGGTCGGCTTTCGTAGATGGACCCCACCACTCCCAACGGCACCCGCTTCCTGCCGGCCATGAGTCCGTTGGGCAGGGTGCGCATGTCAAAGACCTCGCCTACGGGGTCGGGGAGTGAGGCTACGTTCCTCACGTCCTGCGCCATCACTTCGATTCGCTGTGAGTTGAGAAAAAGACGGTCCAGCATGGAATCGGAGAGGTGGGGCTGGGCCTCGGCGTAGTCCTGCTGGTTGGCCGAGACGATGGTTTCCTGGCGGTCGATGAGGAGGTCAGCCGTTTTGAGGAGCAATACGTTTTTCGTTTCTGAGGATGCTCTCGCCAGGATGCGGCCAGCCGCCTTGGCCGCTTTCCCCTTATCGATTAATGCGTCTGTGGTTACAGTCATTGGACTGCCTCTGTAAAGTTGTATACGTCGGTCACTGCGGTAGGAACTGTCAGCCTGCCATAGCGACGTTGTGCCATTATGATAGAATGATAACAGATTGAGGGCCATATTGAATTAGGCCAAAAAGAGTCAGTGAATGTTGGTTGAGGATCACGTACAGACGGCCAGGGACTTCCTTGACGCGGCGGAGCGTGAATTCGTCGCAGGCGATGAGCTCCAGGGCTCAGAGAAGCTATGGGGAGCCGCTTCCCACGCTGTAATGGCGGCGGCGATACGCCGGGGCTGGAACTCGGGAAGCCATAGGGCCTTGAAAGAAGCCGTCGGCAAGCTTGCTGTCGAGTATGACGACCAGTCTTTACAAGACAGGTTCGGTTTGGCGGAGAAGTTTCATATCAACTTCTATCACGGAGCGATGGAGCCGTTTGAGATAAACGCCGACCGCCCGGTCGTCCGTGAGTTTGTAGAGCGGCTGCTCGGTCTGGAGAGCGTCAACGGCCTAGGGAGTTGAGCCAAGCTGCCCCAGCACGGCGCCCTCTCCTCTACAAAATCACCAGGTTGTTCCTGTGGACCACTTCCGCGCCGTAGTGGTAGCCGAGGACTTCCTGAATCCTGTCCGACCGGATGCCCTTGATTCTTTCCACGTCCGTTGAGCCGTAGTTGGTAATGCCGCAGGCGACCCTGGCGGAACCTGGCCCTCCGGTTAGCGTGACGATGTATACGGTGTCGCCGCGTTGGAAGTCTCCCTGGACCCCGCTGACGCCTGCTGGGAGCAGACTCCTACTCTGGTCCCTGAGGGCGGCGGCGGCTCCCGTGTCCACTACGATTTCGCCCTTGTTGGCCAACCCGCTGAGCATCCAGCGCTTTCTGCTCTCCATGCGGTTGGCGGTGGGTGCGAAATAGGTGCCCAGCCCCTCTCCCCGTGCGATTCGCAGAACGGGGTCCGGCGTCCGTCCGTTGCATATCACAGTGGGGATGCCGGCTGAGGTCACCAGCTTGGCGGCGTCCAGCTTGGTGGGCATGCCACCCCTGGCGTATGTGTTCCGGTGGAAGCCCGCCAAGGCATGGATGTTGTCGTCCACCTTTTCTACCCGCTCGATGAGCTGGGCTTCCGGGTCCGTTCGTGGGTCGGAGGTGTAGAGCCCGTCGATGTCCGTCAGAATGATGAGGAGATCGGCGTCGACCAGGCTGGTGATCAGGGCTGACAGGCGGTCGTTGTCGCCGAACACCTCCCCAATCTCGTCGGGGGCCACCACGTCGTTTTCGTTGAAGATGGGCGTTACGCCAGCCTCCAGAAGGGCCTGGGCCGTGTTCCTGACGTTGAGGTATCCTTGCCGGTTGGCCAAGTCGTTCCAGGTGAGCAGGGCTTGGGCGACAACCATGTTGTGCTGGTCGAAAAGGCGCTGGTACACCTCCATCAACCGACTTTGGCCCACCGCTGCCAGCGCTTGTCGGAAGGGGATGTCCCGACGCTCTTCTCCCCTGCGGAGAGCGTGTCTGCCGGCGGCGACGGCCCCAGACGTTACCAGCAGGACTTCCGTCCCCGCTTTGTGCAGGACGGCCAGCTGACCGACTAGCCGCTCCATGGTTTGCGTGTCCAGCTGTTGTTCCGGCCCGGTGAGGATGCCGGTGCCCGCTTTCACCACGATCCTGGGATAGAGAAAGGCCCCCTCGTTGTCGGCCTCTTGTCCGGTCGAGACGGGGCCTGCGTCTTCGCTGTCGAGGTCTTTATTCCGAGGGTTGGGGGAAGAAGGGCGTTGGCGGGCGCCCATAAGATGGGGGCCTCCTTGAGAGTTGTGCGACGGCAGCAAAGGGACGTGCAATTATAGCATGGGGAGTATGAGCCTACGGTCGGGGCAAGCGCTGATTGTAAAATGATTCACAAAGGATAGGCCCTATGTTACAATTGGCGCCCGATAGGGTTCTCAGGCTCAAGGAGGCTTTCACGGCCAGTCCGCCGGAACCGGAATCGCAAATGGTTCGCGCAGTATTCTTCGACTTCTACAATACATTAGTCCACTTCTTCCCCCCGCTGGATGAAATCCAGCAGGCGTCGAGCCGGGAGTTGGGCATCAACGTTGCTAAAGAAAACATACGCCGCGGTTACAGGTACGCCGACGAGTACATGAACAAGGAAAACGGCCTCCGGCACATCAGCGACCGCACGAAAGAAGAACGGGACCAGTTTTTTATCGAATACGAGCGCATTCTCCTGGCCGGGGCCGGAGTGGAGGTGTCGCCGTGCCTGGCCTCCCAGATATGGAACTTGGCCATCGGCGTGCCAAAGGAGTTCGTTCTGTTCGATGACGTGCTTCCCACTTTTGAGTCCATCCAAGCCCGCGGACTGACCATCGGAGTTATATCCAACCTACGTAGCGTTGAAGAGACCTTGACACAGTTGGGCCTAAACGAGTACGTCAGCTTCTCCGTTTCGTCGGAAAAAGAGGCGCCTGCAAAACCGCATCCCCCCATTTTCCAAGAGGCGTTGGAAAAGGCGGGAGTCGCTCCTTCCGAGGCCCTTCACGTAGGAGACCAGTACCAGTCCGACATCCAGGGCGCCAAGGCGGCGGGAATCGGAGCTGTGTTGTTGGACAGGGACGGCTGGTACGACGAGGTCACGGACGTAACCCGAATCAGGTCGCTTCCTGAGTTGAACGATTTGCTGTAATCCGAAACTGGTTCGGTCCTCCTAGCCGACCGTCAGAGCCGCTTCCAGCTGGGCTCCAAATTCCTTCAGACGTTCCACCGTTTCTTTCAAGGTCCGCCGTCGCTGCTCATCTGGGCCTGTCAGCTGCACATGGACCTGTTGGTTGCCTACTCGAGTCTGCTGGCCCAAAGCCTTTTCCAACGCCAGTCGGGCTCCCCCTACGCTCTCTCTAAGGGCCAAGGTCACGGAATTGCCGGACTGCGTGATTGACTCGACTCCAGCCTCACTGGCGAGAATCTTCAAGTCCACCAGGTAGAGTAGATTCTCTGCAGCGTCGGGCAGCGGACCGAACCTGTCTCTCATCTCCTCTTTCAGGTCCTCCACCTCTTGCCGGTCGGTCATGCGAGTGAGTTTCTGGTATACGCCTAGTCTGGTGGGCAAGTGGGGGACGTAAGCCTCCTCGATGTGAGCCGACAACGTCAGGCTGACCCGGACCGAGGGAGGAATTTCTTGCTTGGTGGAGCCGTTGCTATCGCCTTTAAGTTCGGTGACAGCTTCATTGAGAAGTTGCGTGTAGAGTTCGAACCCCACTGCGTGAATCTGGCCGCTCTGCTCGGGGCCCAGGATGTTTCCGGCGCCTCTGATTTCCAGGTCTCTCATGGCGACCCTGAAACCCGCTCCCAATTCTGACGCCTCCAGTATCGCCTTGAGCCGTTTCGATGCTGCCTCCGTGATTTTGCGCCCCCTGGGGATGAGCAAATAGGAGTAGGCCCTGTTGGCGCCCCGCCCAACCCGTCCCCGTAGCTGGTACAGCTGGGAGAGACCGAACCTGTCGGCCCGGTCGATTATCAGCGTGTTGGCGTTGGGCAGGTCCAAGCCAGACTCGATGATGGTCGTGCACACCAAGACGTCTACGTTGCCGTCGGAGAAGTCGGCCATTACCTCCTCCAGATCATCTTCGGCCATGCGGCCATGGCCCACGGCTATCCGAGCCTGGGGCACGAGCCTCGCCAGCTCCGCCGCCGTGCGCCGGATGGTCTTGACCCGGTTGTGGAGGAAGAAGACTTGGCCTCCCCGCTCCAACTCCCTGGACACCGCCTCTTTGACCAGGTCGTCGCTGTATTCGCTGACGTAGGTCTTGACAGGCAACCGCTCCTCAGGAGGAGTCTCCATTGCGCTCATGTCCCGGATTCCAGACAACCCCATGTAGAGGGTCCTGGGGATAGGGGTTGCGCTGAGCGTGAGAACGTCGACTTCCCTGCGCATCCTCTTGAGACGCTCTTTGTGGGCCACTCCAAAGCGTTGCTCTTCATCCACCACGACCAATCCCAGGTCTTTGAACTCGACGTCCCGTTGCAAAAGTCTGTGTGTGCCTATGACGATGTCCACGGCGCCAGTCTTCAACTCGTCTATCACCTGCCTCTGTTCCGCTTTAGTGCGGAAACGGCTGAGGACCTCGACCCTTATGGGGAAGGGGCTGAGCCTCTCCTTGAAGGTGGCGTAGTGCTGCTGGGCCAACACGGTGGTGGGCACGAGGATGCCCGTCTGGAAACCGTCGGAGGCGGTCTTGAAGGCCGCTCTCAAGGCCACTTCGGTCTTTCCGTAGCCGACGTCCCCACATACCAGCCTGTCCATGGGCCTGGACTGCTCCATGTCCGCCTTAACTTCCCTGATGGTACGTTCCTGGTCTGCGGTCTCCTCGTAGGGGAAGGCGTCTTCCAGTTCCTGCTGCCAGGGAGTGTCTCCGCCGAAAGAGGTGCCCTGCGCCACCTGACGGGATGCGTAGAGATTGAGAAGCTCCCTGGCCATCTCGCGGGTTGCGGTCTTGACCCGCTCTTTGATCCGACTCCATTCGGCAGTCCCCAGCCGAGTCGGATTAGGTTTCTGGTCCCCCGGGGCGGCGTAGGGAGCTACCCGGTCCAGATGTTCGGTGGGCACATAGAGCTTGTCGCTCTCTGCGTACTCTAAAGCCAGGTACTCCCTCTCGTCGTTTCCCTGGTCCATCCGAACAGTCCCAGTGAAAAGTGCGACTCCGTGGTCCACGTGGACGACGTACTCCCCAGGAGTGAGCTCCACCGACTGGTGTCCTCGCTGGACCGGAGTTCGCCTGCGTCTGCGTCTCTCCTTGGAGACGCCGAAGATTTCCGAGTCGGTGAATACGGTAAGGTCGCCGTCGTTGAGGGGCAGAGTCCAACCTTCCACCAGGGCGCCGGAGACCAAAGTCAGGCTTCCGGGCCGCGGCGGCGCATCGAGGTCGGAAGACACCCAGGCGCTCAAACCCTCGTCGCCGAGCGCCTCGGAGAGGCGGCGGGCGTTTCGGCTCACGATGGCGATTCGTTTTCCGTCGGCCAACGCAGTTTTTATGTCCTGGGCCAACTCTCCCTGCCGCCCGAAGTAAGACGGCGCCGGGCGGAAGTCCAGACCGTCGTCCTTCGATGTCCAATTGTCCAAGGAAAGGGTGGCGCCGGACCGGTCCCCGGGGAATAGGCTGTCCCAGTCAGCTTGAGGTGATGGAAAGTTGACTGGAAGTTCACGGCGGCTTGTCCGGGCAGCTCGAAGCTCTTCCGTCCTAAGCCCGATGGACTCGGCTTCCGACTCGACAGCGGTCTTCCCGTCGACCACGAGCATGGTTTCCGGCGGGAGATGGTCCAGCAGCGTGGAATTGTTGAGGAAGCCGTTGTACAGCGGCAGCTCATCCACCTCCAGCCCTGAAAAGATGGACGTAAGTTCCTCCCGGAACCGCTCCACGACCGAGGGGGTGCACCCGTCATAGCCCAGGGCGCCGATGAGGTCCGAGACGCGTTCCCTGTCGGCCAGGGACGGCAAAGTCTCCTTGGCTGGAATCACGGTCACCGATTCAACCCTGCGCACCGAACGTTGGGAAACGGGATCGAACAGGCGTATGCTGTCTATCCGATCTCCCCACAACTCCAGGCGGGCGGGCAATGGAGAACCAGGAGAGTAGATGTCCAGAACTCCCCCTCTGTGGCTGAAGACGCCCGGGATTTCGACGCTGCTCTCCCGTCGGTATCCCAGCTCCACCCAACGCATCAGGAGTTCACCCAGTCGTATCTCCTTGCCCACTTCTAGCGAATGGCGGGCGGAACTGAAGGACTCCGGGTCGAGGGTCTTTTGCAGCAGGGCTGGGACGGACGCCACGACAATGGGGTATTCTCCGTCGGACTCGACGGCCCGGTGAAGTTCGGACAGCGCCGCCAAGCGTTGGTTGTTGGCGTCGGCGTCCGCCACCAGGCGTTCGAAGGGCAGCACGTCGGGTTCGGGAAATAGGCGGACCGGGGCGTCTTCCCCGAGATAAAGGAGGAGGTTGTCGTGGAATTTCCTGGCCTCGTCGGGCCGGGGCGCCAAAACCAGGATGGGCCTGGGGGAATGACGCCAGAGCGTCGCTGTAACCAGAGGTCGGGCAGCCTCAGGGGCCTCCAATAGGAATTGGGCCTGCTCCTGGCCGAGGGCCTGGGTAAGCCTGTCGTAGACCGGGTGGTCCCGGAATAGGTCTAGAAGTCCTGTAAGACTCATTCAGTCCGGCAATTAGATCCTCCTATATTCCAAAGCAAAGGTGGCCAAGTGTCAAGGGCTGCGGTGGATTGGTTGGTTTTGAGTAGGATCTATCGTGATACAATCCCACAGTCAGGCCAAGGCGGCTCCAGGGCATGACGGAGAAGGTCGGATGCGGATACCTGGACACAAACGGGGCAACTCACCCGACGAATGCGGCATTCGTGCCGGAAGGTTTGCGGAAGCGGTCAGAGACGACATTGCCCTGGCATGGAGCATGCTCTCACGGGAATCGAGAGGTGTGCGCCAAGGCGTATGGGGCACACAGCACGAAGTTGACATGCAAGTCGTCTACAAGGCCGCCCACAACGTGAACCATCCCATGTTTGCGCTGATGATGGAGGACTTCCGGGAGGCTGTGCTCAAGATGTGGCCCCTGGAAGACCTGACCGACCTCGGTGTAGCCCCCACGAGCTATATCGACGATTCTCATGCCTTTGCATTCCTGCCCTTTGGCGTCAAAGACGACCAACAGGTCGTCCAAAGCCGCAGGCCCATGTCCGGCCTCATCATCCCAATGCTCCTCGAAGACGGTGATTGGGTGGTGGACCTGCCCAGCTGGCGTTTCGCTTGGGCCTGAGACGCTCGGCTTAGCATCCGATTAGCTCTGCGTTCCCGGCAGCCCCTCGCAGGCTATCCCGTCGTTGTCCCCGTCCAGCCGGTGACGGTCTTCGTCTGGTCCGCCAGCCGCTTCAAAGAAGTCCTGGGCCGCTCTCCACGTGTCGAAGTCGCCGCAGTTCCGGTCTTCTCCCGCCGGGTCATATTGAGGCCTGCCTGCGCTGGGAGACGTTGCCGTGGGACTTAGTGTCGCAGTCGAAACGGGCGTTGGTGAAGAAGTGAGCGTAGGTTCCACAGTCGGAGTTGGCGTGGGTGCGGACGTGGCGGCTGTCTCAAGCGTGGGAGAGGATGTTGGTCTGGGTGTGGGTGCCGGAGTAGATGTACGAATTGGAGTGGGATCCGTTGGCTGCACAGACGCCGAAGACAGGGTCGGCCCGGACCCCGGTTTGTTGGCAGGGGCCTCAGGCGCCAAAGTCGCTTCCCGTGTTGGAATTGCAGTCGGCGTCGTAATGGCCGTCGGTTCGGTCTTGCGCATTGGAGTGAGATTTGGGGCAAGCGTCGGCGCCGTAGCATCTGTGGAAGGCGGAGTGTGGGTCGGTTCCAGGAGGGGTGTAGAGTCTGCGGCGAATGGTTCGGCGGGCGTGGATGTGTTGACGTCCGTTGAGCCACAGGCTCCTATAAAGACCAATGCCGCTAGGACCCAAGTGGGCGGTCCTGGCCTCAGGCGGAGAAACAGACTCTCACTGGTCATTTAAGTTCTGCAACCTTGGCGCCGGAAGGCGGCGCGACCACCGTACCCGTGCCGTGTCTACCCCGTGCCGCGTCTACTATGAGGTGTCCGCCGACACCTGTTCTGATTCGACGGACGCGCTGGAAGCGTTCCTGCGGCGCTTCCACAACTCCCTGCCGATGAATGCGCACGCGCCTACGGCGATTACGCTCAGCCAGCTGATGGACCTGTCTAGGGCTACGACGGAGAAGGCTGCCGTTTCTGTGGATATGTTGTCGCCCAACAGCAACAGGCTCGTGACGCCCCACTCTACGGCGCCGAGTCCTCCGGGAGTGATGGGCGCCAGGGTCAGCATAGCGTTGGCCAGGGTGACGAATATCACCAGGGGCACGCCCAGGGGGAGATCCAGAGCTTCGGTCACCAGCATCAAACGCCCCATCTCGGAAGCCCACCCCAGCAGACCCAGGGCCGTGGCGAGGTGGAGTCTTCCGAAGCTGGACATTGTTCCATGGCTGAATCGGTGGTAGGGCCCTTGCAGCCTACTGGGCAGTACGTTGAGCAGACGTTCCCTGAAGAAACCCATGCTGGCCAGGATTCCCCCGATGAGCGCCGCCATCAGGCCCGCCAGACCGACGAAAACCCAGGAAGTGCCAGTGCCCGTGGCCACCAGTATGGCCGTGGCCAACAGCAGCAGCGCCAGGACCAGAATCATGTCTAGAAAGCGTTCGGCCAGAATAGTACCGATAGTGTGGGGGAAGCCGGAGCCATTGTCTTCAGAATATGCATGGGCCCGGAAAGCGTCTCCCAAGCGGAACCAGGTCACCGAGTTCACAAACCATCCCAACAGGAGCAGAAGTCCGCAATGAAGCGCGGCGGGCTTCTGGGGGTTTTCGACGCTCTGAGCATTTTCCAGAAGCAGCTTCCATCGGGCGCCTCGGAATAAGAAAGTCGTGTAGTGCACTGCGATTGCGCCTACGAAAAGAACAAGGTCGCTGGACTTTAGGGTGTCCCAAGTGGCGTCCAGGTCGATGTCGAATCGAGTTACCAGGAACAGGATGAAAGCTCCCGCTACAGCAAAGGAGACCAAGGCCGCTGGCGACAACAGGCGCCGGGTCAGGCTTACTGGCTGGCGGTTGGGTTGGAACAGGGGCATGTCTTATGGGTTTAGAGAGGGCGTTTCCCGGGTATCCCGGGCCTACGGGGATATTTCTCAGGGGTTGGGCGGACCTTGTCAATGACCACCAGGACCCTGTCGTCGTCTAGTCCGGGTTCTTTCACAGGCAGGATTTCCTTGAGTCGGCCCCCCAAAAGGTCAATGGCGTGAGAGGCGTCTTCCACTTCCTGCCGTATGTCACCCTTCTTCATAGCGATAGCCACTCCTCCCAACTTGCAAAAGGGAAGGCACAACTCTGACGCAACCCGGAGGGAAGCCACTCCTCGGCTGACGGCCACGTCGAAGGTCTCCCTGTAGCAGGGTTCACGAGCCGCCAACTCGGCCCTCAGGGTGCATATCTCCACGTCGTCCGCTCCCAGGACATCCACGATGTGGGATATAAAAGCGCTCTTTTTTGACGACGACTCCACCGCGGTTACGTGCATTCCAGGGTAGACCATCTTCAAGGGAATCCCAGGGAAACCGGCGCCCGACCCCACATCCACCAGGCGTCCGGACGCCTTAGCTGTATCGCTGAGCGCCGCCGAAACAGTGAGAGAGTCCAGAAAATGTTTTGCCTGGACCTCCCAGCAGTCGGTAATGGCGGTCAAGTTGATGCGGGAATTCCACTCCACCAGCTGACGGTAGTAGGTCTTGAATTGGCCCGCCGTGACAGGGGAGAGGTCCAACCCAAGGCGGCTGAACCCGATTTCAAGTGTTTCCATAGCTGCGTTCCGTGTGGATTATAGCATTGGGGCACAAGACGGCCAGTTGTTTTCGTTCAAGAGGGGAATCCGGTGTCCGGTTTTGTTGACACTGCATTTGAACGGCGCATACAATACCCAGTTGGAGATAACATGGCTTATGCAATATTAAAAACCGGCGGAAAACAATACCGGGTCCGCCCCGGCGACGTCATTGACGTGGACAAGCTTCCGGTCGAGCCGGGGTCATCCATTGAGTTGGGAGACATCTTGGCCGTGTCCAAGGACGACGGGATTGTCCTGGGCAGCCCGGTGGTGGCCAACGCCTCCGTGCTGGCCAACGTCCAAGACCAGATCAGGGACGACAAGATCATCGTCTTCAAATACAAGCGCAAGGTGCGCTACAGGGTCAAGCGGGGCCACAGGCAGCCGTACACCAGGATCGCCATCACGGCCATCATGTTGGACGGTGAGGACGTGGGCTCCCAAGCGCCAGTCGATGTAATCGCACCGGAAGACGTAGAGCTCGAGCAGCCTGTGGATGAGGCCGATGCCGTAGAAGATACCGTCGACGAGTCTGAGGAGCCGGATGCGGAAGGCGAGGCCGCCGAAGACGAATCGTCTGAGGAGCAAGACGTAGAAGAAGACGCAGGGGAAGCCTCCGACGAGGCTGACGGCGAAGAGGAGAGCGGCAATGGCTCATAAGAAAGCCGGAGGAAGCTCGCGAAACGGCCGGGACAGCAAGCCCAAGATGCTGGGCGTAAAGCTCTACGATGGGCAAGCGGCCAGAGGCGGTTCCATCATCGTCCGGCAGCGAGGCACGCGCATTAGGCCTGGCCGCAACGTCGGGCTTGGTCGGGACTTTACGCTGTACTCACTCATCGAAGGCCGGGTGAAGTTCGAATGGGACACCAAGGACCGCAAACGGGCCAGCGTGTATCCCGTCGCCTAGGTCACATCAGAGAAGGAACATGAAAAAGGAAATCCACCCAAACTTCGAAGCCGCAACGGTGACCTGCTCATGCGGCAATGTGTTTCAGACGGCGGCCACAAAGGGAAGCCTGAGAGTTGAGATTTGCAGCCGCTGCCACCCCTTCTACACGGGACAGCAGCGCGTCGTGGACACTGAGGGCCGCATCGAACGTCTGAAGCGCCGCTTCAAGATGGAGTAGCGTCCCACGGCCTCTGCCCAAGTTCGGGGCAGGCGTGAAGCTCCCGGACGGACAGCGCCTCTTTAACTTTCAGGAGACCAACTTGTCTCAGCAGCCATTCTTCTACGGCGGCCAGGCGGTCATCGAAGGCGTCATGATTCGAGGCCGCCGGCACTACAGCCTTGCCGTAAGGCGCACCGACGGGCAGATCCAAACCCTGTTCGAACCTCTAAGCCAGATATACACCGGAAAACTGCGGCGCGTCCCCCTCATTCGAGGCATCCTGGTCCTCATCGAAACCTTGAGCCTGGGAATCAAGGCCCTCAATAAATCGGCAATCATTGCTGTCGATGACCAGACCGACGGCCAGGAAGAAGTGTCCAAATGGATGATGGCCATAGTGATTGCGTTCTCACTGGCCTTGGGAATCGGCATCTTCTTTCTCACGCCCCTTTTCGCAACACGGCCACTGGAAGACGTCTTCTCGTCCGACCCGTTGGTCAACCTCATTGAGGGTCTGATTCGGCTGGTGCTGTTGGTGGGGTATATCGGTCTGATAGGCCTAATGCCGGACATACGCCGAGTTTTTGCGTACCACGGCGCCGAGCACATGGCCGTCCACACCCATGAGGCGGGGTTGCCCTTGGACGTGGAACACGTGCGCCGATTCCCCACCGCCCATCCTAGGTGCGGAACAGCGTTCCTTCTCACCGTTGCGGTGGTGGCCATTGTAGTCTTCGCCTTTCTGGGCAGAGAGCCTCTCTGGTGGCTGATCGCCTCGCGGGTGCTGTTCATCCCCATCATTGCCGCACTGAGCTATGAGGTCATTCGGTTCAGCGGCGCCCATCAGAACAACCCGATTACGCAGTTGTTCGCCATACCCGGGCTGACCTTGCAGAGGCTTACTACACGCCAGCCCGACGACAGCCAGATAGAGGTTGCCATCATGGCGATGGACACGGCTTTAGCAGCCGACGAGGGTCGCCCTGCGCCGGTTTCGGAAGTGTACGGCGGCGCTGGGGAAGAGGCTCCCGCCTAGGCGAGGTTCGTTAGGCTATTTACCCTCACCCCACCCCTCTCCCGTCAAGAGACCTTTGCACAACTGTTTGGTGCGTAGAATAATGGGGCGTCGGCTTAGCCGGGGGAGTGAGGGGTGGAGATGCACCGAGAAATGGGTGAACAGTCGTTTGTGGAGGCGTTTTTGCCGGAAGGCATAGGCAGGAACGAGAGTTTGGAGAGAATCGACCGGGCGGTGGACTGGGACAGGTTGGCGCGGCTGGTCAACGGCATACACTCGTCGTCGGAGGGCAGAAAGAGCTATCCCCCGCTGATGATGGTGAAGGTGATGCTGCTCCAGCAGTGGTACGGCGCCTCAGACCCTGCGATGGAGGAGACGCTGTCGGACAGGCTGTCCTTCCGGCGGTTCGTGGGGCTTGGGCTCCAGGACGAGTCGCCGGACCACTCGACGATCAGCCGGTTCCGCACGTCATTGACGGAGAGAGGGCTCGGGCAAGCGTTGATGGAGGAACTCAACCGTCAGCTTGAGTGGAAGGGGTTGATGGTGAAGTCTGGAACCCTCATAGACGCGACGCTGGTGGAGTCGCAAGGCAGGCGCGCGTCCGGGTCTGAAGAGGCGACGGACAAGGACGCGTCGTGGACTCGGAAGGGTTCTCGCAGCCATTACGGTTACAAGATGCACGTCGGAGTGGATGAGGGTTCCGGCCTGATACGCAAGGCGGTGTTGACGCCGGCCAACGTCAACGACACGGAGGCGGCGGACGAGTTGATATTGGGAGACGAGCTGGCGGTGTACGCTGACCGGGCCTACGACACCCACGGGAGGAGGCGGAAGCTGAAGGCGATGGGGATAGAGGACCGGATAATGAGGCGTGCGAACAAGCATCATCCCGAACTTGCCGATGAGGAGAAGCTTCGGAACGGCCTGATATCCAAAGTGAGGGCGCGGGTGGAGAAGGTGTTCGGGACTCTGAAGCGGTCGTATGGCTACAGCAAGGTGCGCTACATCGGTCTTGAACGTAACGCAACGGAGATGTGGTTCAAGTGCATGGCCTACAACCTGAGGAGGGCTGAGCGGATAGTCCTCGATGGAACGTGATATCCCGAGGGAGGAGTGGGCCATGTAGGGTTGGTTGCAGCTGAAGCGGTCCGCCAAGGGTCGGTTCAGGGCTGCATACAGGGGCTGATTGGGCGTCCGAAACGCCTATTCCAAGGCCGACAACAGCCGGTCTCAACCCCGCAAACATCCAATTCTCGACATAGAAAGTTGCGCAAAGGTCTCGTCAAGGGCGAGGGGGTATCGTCCCTTCTCCCCTGGTGGGAGAAGGCTAGGATGAGGGGGGAGATGTTGGGAGGAATAGCCCGAATCGGAGAAGCGAGTACAATCGAAAGACCCTCCGCCCGGGTGTACTAGACAAAGAGTCACAAGCTCAGCTCTTCTGAGCCAGGTACTCCTTCACCATTTCCAACACTGCGTCGGCTGTCCGGTCCCGGTTCCCGTTCCGGTCGTCGTTCCAACGCAGTTCTCTGGAAGCCTCATAGCCGTCGGAGGCGGATAGCCCGATGTAGAACAGTCCCACCGGGTAGCCCGGCCTGCCCGGTCCCGGCCCCGCAACACCAGTGGTAGAGACTCCTATGTCGGCTTCCAGGAGTCTCCAGGCTCTCTCGGCCATCGCCACAGCGGTCTTGGGGCTGACCGAACCCTCGGTGTCCATAAGCTCCTGGGAGACTCCCAGTACTTTGGTCTTGGAGCCGCCGGTGTAGGCGATTACTCCTCCCAGGAAATACTTGGAACTGCCGGGCACACTGATTATCTTTGATCCCACCAGCCCGCCTGTGCAGGCCTCGGCCACGGCAATCTTGAGTCCCTTATCCGCCAGCTGCTGTCCCACTTCTTCCTGAAGCGACGCCATAGTTGCACCTCTCTAGCAAACGCAGTCGTATTAAGTCCCCGGTTATGCGTAGAACCCGTCGAGCACCCGCTGGGCCGCAGGATAGTCCCTGGCCCCGCCCTTCAGTATGGGCGGCACCAGATAGATGCGGTTCACCCCGTTCTCCGTGAAGGAGCCGAGCAGTTCCAGGGCTATCTCGGAGCCGTCCCTGCCCCTGTCCAGCTCGTCCCGCACACTCTCCGGCACCCCTGAAAAGACCACTCCGCCCTGTATCATGACCTGAAGTCCGAAAAACACGGGGACTTCCACGTCATGACCTGCAGCCTCCCGGTAGGCGGCGTGGAAGGCGTCAATCTCGGCTATGCTGAACACGGGTTGGGTAATGAAGAACTGGGCCCCTGCGTTGACTTTGCTGTGGGCCAGGGCGGCCTCCGCTTGGACGCCCCGTCCCAGGTCAATGGATGCCCCTATGCACAGGTCGGTAGGCGCCCTTAGCTGTGACCCCCTGAAGTCCACTCCCTGATTGAGCCCAGCCGCGCCCCTTATCAACTCCGTGGGCAAGTAGTCGTCCACTGGCCTGACACGTTCCAGGTCGCGCCCGGTGAAGTCGTCCCCCTTGACCACCACCACGTTTTCCAGCCCCAGCATCTGGGCGCCCAGCAGGTGGGTCTGCAAAGCCAATCTGTTCATGTCACGGGTGGCCAGGTTGAAAACCGCCTCTTTCCCCGTGTGAGCCTTTATCGCGGACGCCAGCATGGCCGAGTCCACCCGGACGGCCTTGCCGGGGTTGTATGCCACGCACAAGAAGTCTGCGCTTAGTTCCGCCGCCCTGTGGACTACGTTCCAGTCAGCAAACCTGGGCGGCGAGAAGTCGCAGATGAACACTGGCCGGTCGCCCCGGCTGGCTGCAAGATCAGTGACTTTCATGGGTTGGCTTGGAAGCGGCGTCCGGTTTGGCTCTGTGGATTAGGAATCTTAGCATGGGCCCAGCCGCGCTGTCAGCCGTGCTCCTTAACCACCATTGCCTCACTCTCACCCCTCCGTTCGCCCTGAGCATGTCGAAGGGTGGTTCGACGAGCCTACCGCGAACGGCGTGCAGAGAGCCTCTGACGCCCGGAACCCCTCGCTGTCAGCCGCGCTCCTTTACTCCCATAGCCTCATGCCATATACTTGAGCGGCCCCGTTGAGACAAAACATGGAGACTTTGCGCATAGGACACAGCCCCGACGCAGACGACGCCTTCATGTTCTATGCCTTTGCCGCGGGCAAGGTGAGCATCGACGGCTTCCAGGTCGAGCAGGTGCTGGAAGACATCGAGTCCCTCAACAAGCGGGCGTTTCACGGAGAGCTGGAGGTGACGGCCATCTCCGCAGCCTCCTACCCCCTGGTCGCCGACCAGTATCGCATCATGGTGTGCGGGTCATCCATTGGGAGAAACTATGGCCCTATTCTCCTTGGGAAGGGCGCTGGAGGCCCTCAGAGCGTCGCCGACCTAGAGAGTAAGAGAATAGGTATTCCCGGCCCCTACACCACCGCCTATCTGCTTCTCAGAATATATATCGAACGGCCTTTCGAGCCCGTGTTCCTTAACTTCGACGCTGTGGGAGACGCCGTCAAGTCGGGCGAGGTGGACGCCGGCCTTATCATCCACGAGGGGCAGATAACCTGGCAGTCCCAGGGGTTCGCCAACTTGATGGACCTTGGCGTCGAATGGGGCAAAGACACCGGGCTGCCTATCCCATTGGGCATCGACGTCGTTCACAGGCGTCTGGGAGAAGACGCCAGCCTGCGGGTAACCGAGGGCTTCGCCGCCTCTATCAAGTACGCACTGGACCATGAGGATGACGCGGTGGACTATTCCCTGCCCTTTGGACGGGGCATCGACAGGGAGACCTGCCGCCGATTCGTCAAGATGTACGTAAATGAGGACACCCTCAACATGGGGCAGGAGGGCGTGCAAGCCCTCCAGACTATGTACTCCAAGGCCCAGGAACGCGGGATCATCCCGGAGGTCCCTACTATGGACATCCTGGGCGCCATAGCGTGAGAAGGGGGACGTAAAATGGACAAGGTTCGTATGGCAATCGTGGGTTGTGGGCGCATATCCAACATGAATGTGCCTGGCTATCTCCAGGACCCCAATTGCGACGTGTACGCTATCTGCGACCCACTGACGGACAGGGCGTCGGACCAGGCCCGCAAATGGCGCATCGAGCCAAGGATATACCCCAGCTTTGATCAGGTGCTCAACGACCCCAACATAGATGCCATTGAGCTGCTCACTCCCATATACATGCACGCCGACCAAGTCGTAGCGGCCCTGGAAGCGGGCAAGCACGTCTCATGCCAGAAGCCCATGTGCAACACCGTGGCCGAGGCCGACCGGATCATCGCTGCCGCCGAGAAGGCCAACACCTACTACCGGGTTACAGAGAACTTCTTCTTTTACCCTCCCATAGAAAAGGCCAAGGAGCTTATCGACGAGGGCGCCATCGGAGAGCCTTCACTTGTGCGCATCCACACTACCAGGGGCGGCTCCGTTGTGAACTCCCACCTGCCCCCAGACGACAATCCCCTAGCCTGGAAGAGGGACCCATCCCTGGCGGCGGGCGGCATGTTGTTCGATGACGGTGTCCACAAACTCGCCACGGCCATGAAGTGGATTGGCGAGATTGAGACGGTCCAGGGAATCGTCCGCCGGCCTACGGAAGGCGGTGCTGCACGGGACTGGCACATGGAGGCGCCTATCGCCGCGATCTGGAAGTACAAAGACCGGGAGTGCCTGGGCGTCCTGGACGAGACCTTCGGCTACGAGATGCCCATACGCAGCACCTTCGGACGGTCCGACAACTATTTCGAGATTCACGGCTCCAAGGGTGTGATACACGTCACACGGTGCACAGGGGAAATCATGGACCTGCCGCCGGTGCTTCTGGTGACCGGTACTGAGACCATCCCTTACGACGTGCCCCACATCTGGTCAGAAGGATTCGACAGGTCGGCCAAACACTTCGTCAACTCCATCCTGGCGGGTACACAGCCTGACCTGGAAGCCCATTTCGCCAAGAAGACGGTCCAGACAGCTTTGGCCATCTACCGCGCCGCCGAAACCGGCCAAGCCGTGGATGTGGACTCCTACGTGGACTAAGGGGACACTGCCTGGAACGGCCAAGCGGTAGACATGGCTGAACGCATATACACCAGGGACCGACAGGGACGGCTTGAGCCGCTAGAGGAGGAGCCGTTCGCTCTGGAAGACGAGCTCCAGGCGCTTATTGCTGAACACCCCGAATTGCTCGACGGTGAGCAGATGCGGCCCGGCGACCCGCGGCGGTGGATTCTTATCACCCGCGAACAAGGCATAGCAGAAACCGCCGACTCTCCCTTCCGATGGGCACTTGACCACCTGATCATTGATCAGGACGCAACACCGACCCTGGTAGAGGTGAAACGAGGCTCCAATCCAGAGGTCCGGCGCACCATTGTAGGCCAGATGTTGGACTATGCAGCCCACGCTCCCGAGACTTGGAAAGTAGACGAACTGCGTAGGACGTTCGAGAATGCCGCGACTGAAAGTGGGGCAGACCCGGAGGAAGAGCTTACGAAATTGTTGCAGGCAGATGACACCCCTGATGTTGACGGTTTCTGGGAGAAAGTCGCCACTAACCTTGATGCCAGACGCATTCGCCTTCTGTTCGTCGCAGACAATATACCGGACGAACTTACGCGTGTAGTGGAGTTCCTGAACGAGCAGATGCAGAACATCGAAGTGCTCGCGGTTGAGGTGAAGCAGTTCCGTGGCGAATCCATGCAGACCCTTGTGCCTCGTGTGATTGGGAGGACCGCAGCAACACCGGGCCGCACCACCGCCAGTCGCGGACCTAGGCTCACCCGCGAAACATTCTTGGCCGACTTCACTATTGATTCACAGCGGCGGGCCGCGGAACATCTCCTTAACGTGGCCCAGGAATCCGGAGCTGCCCTCGAATGGGGATCTAGCGCTGTCAGTGTCCGGGGGCGGTGCTCGCTTGGCGGCAACCAGTCACCATTGCTTGGCTTTATCCGCCGTCAAAGATGACTACGGGATGGATGGCAACCAAAGGATTCACTTTTGGAGTGGCCATATTCGACTACGACCCGCCACCCGCAGCAGGCCTCCGGACTCTCCTTGAAGAGTGGGTAGGCCAGTTCTCTGGCGACGACTTTACTGAAGATGGTTCGAGTAAGGGAGTCAAAGCGTACGTGGTTGGATACGACGACGCAGAGCGGAATATTGACTTGCTGTCGGACCGTCTAACGAAGGTGCTTATAGACCTGCGATCCCTATGACAGGGTCTGCGGACAAGGATCTTAGCAACTGTGTTGGACGAGGGAAGGGTTGCTGGTGTGGTTGAGCTGATTCCAGGTTGTTCCGTCCCTCAACATGGCGTTGATGATGGTCAACAGCTTACGCATGCAGGCCACCATAGCCACCTTGGAGGGCTTCCCGTTCCTCACCAACCGTTCATAGAATGTCTTTATCAGGGGATTGTGGACTCTGGCGCTCATGCCCGCCATGTACAGCGTCCTTCTGACGTTGGCGCGGCCTCCCCAGACGCTCCGTTTCCCCCTATGGACCCCACTGTCCCGGTTCAACGGGGCCACTCCCACCAGGGCGGCTATCTCCCTTCGATTGAGGCTGCCCAATTCGGGAAGGGACGCCAGAAGGGTTATGCACGACACGCTCCCTATGCCCGGAACGTCTTTGAGCGCCTTCGCTTTCCCCGTCCAAGCGGCGTTCTCCTTGATGAAGCCTTCCATCTCCCGATCCAGGTCCTTCAGCTCCTGGGTGAGATACTGGATGTGCCTCTCAATGCGGCGATGAACAGCCTTGGACGCACGCTTGAGGCGATTGGACTCAGCGGTTCTCATCTCTACGATCTGCTGCCTGCGCGCCACAAGAGCCTTGAGACGGGCCGCCTCGGCGTCCGGGAGAGGACGGACCTCAGGCCTCACGGCGGCGGCGAACCGGGCTATGACCTGGGCGTCCAGGGCGTCGGTCTTGGCAAGTCTGCCTGTGGAGCGGGCGAAGTCCCTTATCTGTCTGGGATTCATCACCGCCGCCGGCATCCCGCGGAGGCCGCACTCCATTGTCAGGGCCGTCTCAAGGCCGCCTGTGGCCTCCATCACGATGAGGCCCACATCCAACTCCTTGGCCAAGTCGATCAACTCACCGATCCCGACAGGGTCGTTGGCGAATCTCCCTGCCCGCTCTTGGGGCAATATGTGAACATCCAGGCGCTTGCCGCTTACGTCCACTCCCATCACCACGTCTGCGCTCATGTTGCGTCCACCCCCCTCGCCGCGTCTGCGCTCATCACATCCCCTTCTTGCAGGTTCGGGCTCGTTGACCCTGACAACTGTTCGGGCTTTAATGAGCATGGTGCGGCGGCTGACGCTAAAGTTCGGTCTTTAAAGGACCATGATTCCTGCGGCCTGCCGCACCCTGACTCCCACACCCTATCACGTCTTCATCACACAAGATTCCTCGCTCCTCTCGGAATGACAGAAGCAGGGGCCCGTTCTCCTCTAGCGTCGGGAGCCTCCGAAGCGGCGGGCTACCAGCGTTTGACGATGTCGTAGAGGGTGTTGCGTTGGACGGGGGTGAAGCCGGCGTCTCGGATGATGTGGCAGACCTCGTCCACCGTTGTGCGGTTGTAGAAGCCCGCCTCTTGCATCACGTTCTCGTCAAATAGGGTGCCGCCGAAGTCGTCTCCTCCGAAGTGAAGAGCGACCTGCCCGGTCTTCTTGCCCTCTGAGAACCATGACGCCTGAATGTGGGGGAAGTTGTCCAGGTAGATGCGGGAAACTGCCATGATCCGGAGATAGGCGTTGGGGCCCGCTTCCTGCTTCACCCGTTTGCCCAGGGCGGTGTTGTCCTTCTTGTAGCTCCAGGGAATGAAAGCCGTGAAGCCGCCGTTCTCGTCCTGCACCTCACGTATGTGGTCCAAGTGCTCGACCACGTCCTCGTCATCCTCCAGGTGGCCGTACATCATCGTGGCAGTGGTCTTATAGCCCAGCTTGTGTGCCTCGCTGTGGACCAGGGTCCAGTCATCCACCTTGCCCTTGGGGAAGAGGCGGCTGATTTTGTGCTTCACGCGGTTGGACAGAATCTCAGAGCCGCCTCCGGGTATGGTCTGGAGCCCGGCGTCTTTAAGCTGGGCCAGAACGTCGTGGACTGACAGGCTCGAAACCTCGGACATTTTCATGATTTCCGGGGCCGAGAAGAAGTGGGGATGGATGTCCGGGTATCTTCGGCGGGACTCGCTGACCAGGTCCAAGTAGTATTGGAAGGGCAGCTTGGGGTTCAGACCGCCCTGCATCAGCACGGTGGTTACGCCCTGGTCCCGGGCCTGCCCCAGCATCTCCATGACCTCGTCCACAGAGTGAGTGTAGGCGTCGTCGTCCCGCTCGGTGCGGTAGAAAGCGCAGAAGGTGCAGTAGGCGTCGCAGACGTTGGTGTAGTTGAGGTTGGTGTCCACGACGAAGGTGACGTCGTCTTGGGGGTTGTGGCGTCTCCTTACGGTCTGGGCCAAGGGGGCCAGGTCGAGGATATTGGCCTCCCGCATCAGGAAGAGAGCCTCGTCGTTGGTGATGCGGTCCGCAGCCTCGACTTTGGCCCTAGCAGTGTCCAGAACGTCCGAGGCCATTGCTAGTCCAGGTTGTCCACGATCTCCCGGAATAGCCGGATGGCCTTCTGCTCGCCCACTCCGGCCCAGTAGCGGATGCCCTGGTAGTAGTCGACTATCTCCTTGTTGCTCATGCGCACGTCTTCCCGCGTCTGGGCGATGACGTACATGTGCTCAAGGCCCTCGTCCACGCAGGTGTAGAGCACGTTCTCCAGGTAGTTGGCCCTCTTTTCCGGCATTTCCTTGGAGACGACCCACACGGCGAACACGAAGGGCATCCTGTGCCACTTGAACCACTCCTCGCCCAGGTCGTAGCGGTACGGGTAGCCTGGCACGCCGTAGCGGCGTCTCAGGGCCTCGTCCCCTATCAGGAGAAAAGCGTCGTTCTCGTCCTTCAGCCCCACGTACTTGTCGGGCTTTACGTTGAACCGTTCCTTGAACAAGGCTTGAAGGAGCTTAATCGACGTGGATGTGTCCGGTATGACGCCGATGGCGGCGCCGCTCAATTCCTCTATGGGGACTTTGGAGTAAAAGAGAATGCTGCGGGACTTGTCCAGGGTGGCTATACAGAACTGTCCCAGCCTGTTGAACTGGTCCTCCAAGCGGAAGTAGTCCACCAGGGGCATGGGGCCCGCGTCGATGTCGCCCCGTTCTGCGGCCTTGGTCAGCTCGCTGGGAACGAAACTATGGAGCTCTATGTCGTTCCGGATCATCTGGTAGTAGAAGGGCTCCGAGTTTAGATAGGGGATTCTGCCGACTTTAATTACGTCCATACACCTGCACCACATTGTAGAGTGCGTCCCGCTCCACCGGCGTCTTTCCCGCTTCCCGGATGAGTTGGACCACCCTGTCTCTCGCTAACCCGCCGGGACTTTCGGCCTTGGCCGCATGGGCTATGCGCTCCTTGCCTATGGTCCCGTCCATGTCGCTGGCGCCGAAATGCAGCCCCACCGACGCTGTCTGCTCGGTGATCATGACCCAGTAAGACTTTATGTGGGGGAAGTTGTCCAGCATCAGCCTGGCGGCTGCGATGGTTTTAAGGTCTTCTATGGCCGAGGCTTGCCGTGCCACCAGGTTGGTGTCGCCCACCTGGTATTCCAAGGGAATGAAGGCCAGGAAGCCGCCCGTGTCGTCCTGTAGCTCCCGGAGACGCATGAAGTGGTCGACCCGCTCTTCGTAGGTCTCGATATGGCCATACAGAAGGGTGGCGTTGGAACGTATGCCCATGCTGTGGGCCACCCGGTGAATCTCTATCCAGCGGTCCGGGTGGTTCTTGCCGGGGTAGAGAACCCTTCCCACTCTCGACGAAAACACTTCGGCGCCGCCGCCGGGCATGGAGCTTAGTCCTGCCTCTTTGAGCCGGGCCAGCGACTCCTCGGGGTCCACCTTCCAGCGCCTCCTGAAATACTCGATTTCGGCTGCAGTGAAGGCCTTTATCTGGACGTGGGGGTGCTGCTGGTGGATGGAGGAGACTATCTCCACGTACTTCTCGAAAGGCCAGTCGGGGTGGTGGCCGCCTACCATGTGGACTTCTCGCGTGTCCTCGTCCACGTGGTCCAGGATTTCCTCCATGGACATCTCGTAGGCGTCGGGGTCACCCTTCTTCTTGGCGAAGTCGCAGAACTTGCAGCTAAGGACGCAGATGTTGGTGGGGTTCAGATGCCTGTTGAGGACGAAGTAGACGCGGTCGCCTTCCAGCCGGCTCTTGACGTGGTCGGCCATTCTTCCCACAGCCGGCAGGTCCGTTGTTTCGAACAGGCGCACACCGTCTTCCATAGACAGGCGTTGCCCAGCCAGAGTCTTCTCCCATATCGGGACTAAAGACGCGTCCTGGAAAGCTATCCCTTCGACTACCTTCACGCTGCTTTCTTAAAACCCTCTCTATCGAAGGATTGGAACCGGGCTGGCGAGGCCGCTAGTAAGGCTGTTTCCAGCCATGCGAGAGGCCAAACGGACACATGCTTTCAAGTGGGATTTTAGGGTGAAGCCCCTAAGGTGTCAAGGTAAACACCTGTGGCCCAGTGAGTTGTCCGCCGGGCGCCGGGAACAAATTATCCTCCGCGTCCGTCTAGGTTGGCATTACGCGTAACCAGGAGGACGATATGGGAATCATAACCGGCATAGTCCAGAACAACGCATGGAAGGCGCCTCTTAAAATCCTGTTTCTTGGGGCGCTGCTCCTGGGAGCCGTTGGGCTGCTGTCAGTGGGCTGCGGACAGTACGAAGGACCCGCAACGCAGCCCCCTCCGGGCGAGTCGTCCACAAAAGAATCGGCAGGCGGGGACACAGTGAACGATAGGGCCGTCCCGACTACGGAGTCCCATTCCAATCCCACGCCTGTCCAGACCAGAGGTTCAGTCCAGGTCCGGCAGATTCCGCCCACAGCCGCTCCTATCCCTACAACGAGGCCCTTGCAGCTCAGAGGCGCCACTCCTGTATCCACTGCCACTCCAGCGCCTGCGGCTTTGGAATATCGGGGCGCCTCAGCTGAGGAGGCTAGGCCGACAGGTATCCCTGCGCCCTCAACTGCCCTGATGCGAGTTCAATTGTCTGACCCTGATCCCCAAGGCACGTACCCTCTGGGAGCCGGTGGTACGGACACCGTCAACGACGCTGCCTATGATCTGGTCTTCTTCAAGCACTATGGGGTCAACCCTTTCATCGATACGGAGGACGACCGCCTCTCTACCTTCGCCATGGACGTTGACACGGCCTCCTACGCTGTCGCTCGACGCTTCATCATGGATGGCTATCTGCCCGAACCCGAGGCGGTGCGGGTCGAGGAGTTCGTCAACTACTTCGACCACGGCTACGAATCCCCGGAGGAGGAGGCATTCGCAATACACATTGAAGGGTCGCCCTCTCCCTTCGGAGGTCCCAACCATTTGCTGATGCGGGTGGGTCTCAAGGGCAAGATTATCCCCGCTGACGAGCGCAAAGACGCCAGTCTGATATTTGTTATCGACGTGTCCGGGTCCATGAACCGCGGGGACCGTCTGGGCCTCGTCAAACGCTCCCTTGAACTGCTGGTGGGGCAGCTCCGTCCCCAAGACAAGGTCGGAATCGTAATATACGGTTCCCGGGGCCATGTCTTGCTGGAACCCACTGCAGGCTCGAACACCGAGACGATAATGGGCGCCATCAACGCGTTGCGGTCCGAAGGCTCAACCAACGCCGCCGAGGGGCTGGAGTTGGGATACCGCATGGCCGAGGGTGAACTCCACCCCGACAGGATAACCCGTGTGATGCTGTTGTCCGACGGCGTGGCCAACGTGGGCGACACCGGCCCGGACTCTATCCTGAAACTGATCAAGAACCAGGTGGAAGAAGGCGTCACCCTTTCGACGGTCGGGTTCGGCATGGGCAACTACAACGACATACTCATGGAGCAGTTGGCCAACGATGGCAACGGCGCCTACGCCTACGTTGACACCTTGAAAGAAGCCCAGAGAATCTTCGTTGAGAACCTGACCGGAACTCTTCAGGTCATAGCGCTGGACTCCAAGGTGCAGGTGGATTTCAATCCCGACGTGGTGAGCCGGTACCGTCTCCTTGGGTACGAAAACCGGCGAGTGGATGACAAAGACTTCCGCAACGACCAGGTGGACGCAGGAGAGGTGGGCGCGGGCCACAGCGTCACGGCCTTGTACGAGGTGAAGCTCCGTGAGGATGCCCAGGGAGAGATGGCCAAGGTTTTCATCAGGTACGAGGACCCCGACAGCAGGAATGTCACAGAACTGAGCCGCGCCTTCAACACCGACCAACTTGCCGACAGTTTTGAGCAGTCCGCCCCGACTTTCCGATTGGCCGCAGTGGCCGCCGAGCTCGCCGAGATTCTCCGGGAGAGCTACTGGGCCCAGGACGGAAGCCTGGAGACCCTGACTCAGACCGCCGAGGACGTCCGGCAGCTTTTCCCCGAAGACGCCGACGTGGTTGAGCTGGTGGGGCTGGTTGAACAGGCGTCGGCCTTGTGGCAGCGCGGATAGTCCTAGAAGCCGATTGCGGAAAGGAGAAGATCGCAGCCTCCGGCCTGCGAGTCGCCTTGACCCTGACAAACGCCTAAAATAATATTGGGCCTGTCTCCAGTCCCTCCCAAATGCTGTTCGGGAGGGACTGGAAGTTGTTTGTTAGGGTTGCCCGTGAGAACGGACGCGTGTTTGCGGCCTCAAGAGCATGCCCCCGTTGCCGTATCCGACAGGTCCGGCGCCGGGCATTGCTACAACTGCGTCATCGTAGACCACCAGACCAGGGCCCAAAACCTGGCCTACCGGATGCTGGGAGACTGGGCGGCCGCCGAAGACGCGGTGCAGGAAGCTTTCATGTCTGGGTACAGGGCTTTCGACAAGTTCCGTGGGGAGAACCTCACGGCGTGGTTGATGCGCATCGTCTCCAACGCGTGCAAGGACATGCTCAGGTCCAGACGCGCCCGCCCCACAGTGTCCGTGGATGCGCCGCTTACCAACGCCGACCCTGACCTGCCTCCTCCCGAACTGCCCTCAGGCGGAGAGTCACCGGACGACTATGCCGTCAGGGAAGAGCTAAGCAGGGCCATAGAATCGGCCCTGATGAGCTTGCCTGAAGAACGCAGGCTGACAGCCGTTCTCATCGACATACAGGGTTACAGCTACGAAGAAGCGGCCCGCATCACCAATGTCAACGTCGGGACAGTGAAATCGCGGCTGGCGAGGGCCAGAGCGGGAATCCGAGACCGTCTCCGGCAAGACCCGGAACTTTTACCGGACAGGTTCCGTCAGGATAATTAGAGAGCCATGTGGTTATTCAAAAAGAGACCTAAGCATATTTCCCTGGAGAGCTTGTCCGAATTTCTGGACGGCGGCCTGAGCGACGCCGACATTCGGAAGATTGAGGGCCATCTACGGGCGTGTGAGTCCTGCACTGTAGAGTTGGACTCTTTGAGAGACACCGTTGGGCTGCTGCGCCAGACGCCCGTGTTGCCTACAGCGAGGGACTTCACCTTCGCGGAAGCGCCGGAGTCAGTTCCGGAGCCGCACGCGCCGGTTGCCTCCGTCGGGTTCCCGGGTTTCCGCGTCCCAGTCTGGGCCTACGGAGCTGCCGCTTCAGTGGCGGTGGTTGCCTTCGCCGTTACCCTGTCCATTGACGTGACCCGCAGCCCGGATGACAGTGGAGGGATTGGGCTGTTCTCCGAGGAACGCGGTGATTCCTTCTCAACAATTCTGGCCGATCCAGAAGACTCGCCCACAGGCGTTTCGATGCCGCCTACAACGACTCCTGCGCCTCAACAAGAGCCGCCAGGTGTCACCGCGATGCCGGTCGCTCCTACGTCAACGTTGGCGCCGACTCCGATGGCAGAGATGGCGATGATAGAGCCGACGACGACATCGACACAGACTCCCCAGCCCGCTGCTTTCTCTATGGTCGAAGCAGAGAGGGAAGACTCGGAGCCGGATATGGTGATGAGTCGCGCCGTGGAACCCACGTCCGGCGCCAAGGCCCAACTTACCGATGCCCCGACCTCAGCGGCTCCGCCGGGCGATGTCGCTGAGACACGGGCCGACGCTCTTACCTATAGGCCCACAGCCGTACGAGCGCCCAAGCCGACTTCCGCTCCGCGGCCCACAGCCGTGCCAGCGCCCAAGTCGGTCGCCACCTCGCTTCCCACAGCTACTCCGGCGCCAAGGCCGACTCCCACACCATCGCCTACATCGACGCCGATGCCTTTGCCCACATCAATCCCGGCGCCCACGGCGGCTCCGCACAGTGCGTTGGACCCTGGGGCAGCCAGAGAATCGGCCGACATCACCACCGAAGAGGTTGCACGTATGCGGGAGTCCCTGGGAACAGACCAGGGCATCTCAGTATGGTGGATTGTAGAGGGGGTGCTGGCTGCATTGGCCCTCGGGTTGGTCGTCCTCCTAGCTCTTAAACTGCGCGCACGTCGTGGGAGAGTTTCCTAAAGGCGGCGCCGACGGGAACAAATCGTATGGCGGTTACGTCTTAACTTCTGAACCACTAAGGAGGTGAACAATGAACAGACTGTGGACTTACATAACCAGGAACATCCTCATAACGGCGCTGGCTGGAATGTTGGCGTTGTCTCTTGTGGCTACCGCATGCAACTCCGCAGACACGGACACTCCGCCTCCCCAGGACAACTCGGCTCAGATCACACGCATCGAAGACCGGGTGGACCAAGCCCTCAGCATGTTGGAAGGTTCCACCAAGACTTCCGGCAACGCTCAGTCCGGCATCTGGGTGACTGGGATGGGCCAGGTCACATCGGCGCCCGACATCGCCACGCTGAACGGAGGCGTCGAGGCAGTGGCCGAGACCGTCGCCGAAGCCCGCACCAAGGCAGCCGAAGCCATGGACGCCATGATGGAAGCGTTGGCCTCCCTGGGAGTGGAAGACCGGGACATCCAGACTACCAGCTTTAACATCTACCCCGAATACCAATACGACCGGGAAAAAGACAAGAGTGAGCTTGTCGGCTACCGGGTCAACAACCAAATCGCGGTGACAATCAGGGACCTGGATCAGTTGGGCGCGGTCATCGACGACATGGTGGAGGCGGGAGGCGACCTGGCCCGCTTCAACGGAATTCGTTTCGGGCTGGACGACACCAAGTCTTTGGAAATGGAAGCTCGGAAGCTTGCTGTCGAGGACATGACCGCCAAGGCCACGGAGCTGGCCGAAAACGCTGGAGTCAGCATCGGTGACCTGGTCTACATCAGCGAGTCCTTCGGAGCCTCGCCTAGAACCTTCAACGTGGCGGAGAGCGCCGCGTTGGCAAGAAGCATGGCGTTCGATGCGGCGGACACGCCCATCAGCGGCGGTGAGCTCGGCGTGACCATAACGGTGCAGGGCGTTTTCGACATGGAGTAGGGCCTTGTGAAATAGGCTGCAGATTGATGGCCCGGCGCCGCGAGAACCCTCTGCGCCGGGCCAGCTTGACTAGACCGGAAGGCTATGCAAAACTCGCCCCACCTTTACAAACGGTGGGGCGAGCGGTGCAAAGTAAGGCAAGTGAGGGTGGGAAGTGCTGCTGAGTGACCGGAGCATCCGGGAAGCAATCAAGTCCGGGCGAATCATCATAGACCCCTGGGACGAAAGCCTGCTTCAACCCGCCAGCGTCTGTAGCCCTGTGCCGCTGGGTTTCCGTCGGAGAGTGGCAGATTCACGAACCAACATCGTGGCCACCATGTTGGCTGGTGGAGAGTGTACGCTCCTCACGTTCAACACAACAGACTTTCGGGGTTAAGGAGACCGAATAGCACTAGCGGGCAGTTTTACGGAGTGTAAATTCCGTACCAGAATATCAGTTGAGACGTTGAAGATGCCCTGTAGGGTCAAGACCTGCGCTCAGGTTACGTGGAGAGGGAATGCAGGAAACATGAACTGGAGCAAAGCAATCGCAAACTGGATACAGGGAATCGCGGTAATGATCGCTATAGCCGCTTTCTTGACGCCACTACTGACGCCGCCCACAGAAGACAACCCCACTGCGGACGTAGGGTTGTTTGCTCCAGTAGTCGCATTGTGCGTGGCGGCCATGCTTCTTACACAAGCTATGCAAGTCAGAGGGTTACCTATCCGTCCGATACCGGGCATCTGCATTGGTATTGGCAGTATGGTCAGCGCATACTTCTGGATGGCAGACGAAGCGGGCGTTCACGCACGCGACCTAGACTTGCCGGTTGTGTTATTGGTACTCTTGGGTCTCGCCGCGGTGGCAACAGTATCGATACCAATTCTTACCTTGATGAGCAAACCGCAATCAAGCGACCGATCACCCAGCGAAGAAGTCGACTGCTGATGGAACCCCTCAATCTGCGCAGGTTTTGCAGATGCTCTTCGGTCTGGCTGAGTTATCAGTAGGTCCGCATTGCACATCCCAAAAGGGCTAAGTATGGGCTTTCCAACTAGATTCATTTCCGCAGGTGTAGGCATATTCGTGCTGATTCTCCTAGTTGTACTAGGGACAGGTTGCGACAAATTGCCATTGTCTGAAGATAGCGCCAAGGAATTATCTCTGGGGGATTCCGTCACAGCGGGGAACGGGGTCTTTACCTTGATGGGGGCCGGACCAAGGTACAGTAGGGTATTAGAGCGCTGGGTGACTTGTTTATACTACACTACAGAACCCACGGGCCAAGGGCCTTACCGGAGTATTACCCCTCAGTTCAGAGTGGAAACCGACGCGGGAGACGCAGAAAGAATGGTTGGCTCCTTTACACCCGCCCCCGGGACTCCAATCCCGGAGAACTGGACGTATAGTAGGTTTAATTGCTTCGAAGTTCCCCCAGAAGCGTCGAAGCTATGGGTCACTGTGGAGTGGGGCGAAACATTTAACGACCAGAAGAAGTTCACGTATGTGGTTCCTTTCCCATGAGATATCGATCCCCTCAAACGTGTGTTTGTCGATAGGCACGGACTTTATGGCAGAAGACTGCGAATCGCCCGTGCCCCATCAGGAAAAACGGGTACCGCGAGGCCGGAGAAGAAACGGTGAAAACGGGCAAGTAAGGCAAGTGAGGGTGGGAAGTGTTGCTGAGTGACCGGAGCATCCGGGAAGCAATCGAGTCCGGGCGAATCATCATAGACCCCTGGGATGAAAGCCTGCTTCAACCCGCCAGCGTCGATCTCCGCCTCGGCTCCAAGATGCGGGTCTTCCGCAACTCCAGGGTCCCCTACATAGACGTGAAGCAGGAATTGCCGGAACTGACCGAAGAGGTGGAGATACACGAGGACACCCCCTTCTACCTCCATCCCCATGAGTTCGCCCTTGGTGTGATAGCAGAGCGCATCTGTCTCCCCGATGATATCGCCGCCAGGCTGGACGGCAAGAGTTCCCTGGGCAGGCTGGGCCTGCTGGTCCACTCCACCGCAGGCTGGGTGGACCCCGGATGGAGGGGCAACTTGACCCTGGAGCTCAGCAACGTGTCGGGGTCGCCCATAACCCTGTACGCGGGCATGAGAGTCTCCCAAATCTCCTTTATGGAGCTGTCCACGCCCGCCGAAAAACCCTACGGCACCGGAGCGTTGGACAGCAAATACCAGGACCAGGGAGAACCCGTGCCGAGTCAATACTTTCGCAACTACCGTGCCGGGCGGGACTTGCGGGACGGTTAATTATCGCTAGTCTGATATTGTTCATCCGGCTATATCCCTTGACATTGGACAAAACAAGGGTCGACAATTGAAATAGGCCCCAGCGAGCAGGGCGGCTACCCGGACGGAGCCAACCCTTGAATGAACGGGACAAATCAAGACCCGTCACGCCTTCCCTCCCCACTCGAACCCGCACGTCGAATAGACGACGGTCCAGCTTCCGATGAATAACGTCCGGTTTGAATTCCCTTCCTTGACATGACCGTGTCCAACCATTACATGAAGCGTGCTTTAGAGCTGGCGCGGGAGTCCCTCGGCAAGACCAGCCCCAATCCAGCGGTAGGCGCCGTAGTGGTCAAAGACGGACGCGTCATCGGAGAGGGGCACACGCAGCCCCCCGGCCAGGCCCACGCCGAAGTGGTGGCGCTCCGGGAAGCGGGCCCCCACGCAGCCGGAGCCGCACTGTACGTCACGATGGAGCCCTGTTCGATTCATGGAAGGACTCCCCCCTGCACCGACGCGGTGATAAACGCAGGGATATCCAAGGTTCACGTGGCTTCCAAGGACCCCAATCCCAGGGTCAATGGACAGGGAATTTCCCTTCTCGAATCCGCCGGGGTAAGTGTGGAGACCGGGGAGGAAGCCAAAACGGCGGAACGTCTCTACGAGGCCTTCAAGAAGCACATCAACACCGGGCTTCCTTACGTCACCGCCAAATTCGCCATGAGCCTGGACGGCAAGATTGCCAGCCGCACCGGCCACTCGAAATGGGTCACGGGCCCAAAGTCCCGGGAGCGTGTGCAAGAGATTCGACGCGTCTCAGACGCGGTGATGGTGGGAGTGAACACCGTCGTCAAGGACGATCCCAAGCTGACGGCCAGAGACGGCACAGGACATCCACTGGAACAGCAACCCCTCAGGGTTGTGGTGGACAGCTCAGGGCGAACGCCCACAGGCTCGGCTCTCCTGAAGGAACCAGGCAGGACCCTGATAGCCGCCGGCAGGCTGGACTCGGAAACGGCGCGGGCCCTGGAGTCTGCCGGCGCCGAAACGGTCTGTTTCCCCAACGACCAAACAGGAAGGGTGGACCTCCCGTCCCTCATGGCCCATCTGGGCTCCATCGGGGTGGTTAGCCTCATGGTGGAGGGTGGAGGAACGCTGATGGGGTCCCTGCTTGACGAGGGATTGCTGGACAAGGTGTACGCTTTCATAGCCCCCGTTATAGTGGGAGGAGAAGGCGCCCAGACTCCCGTGGGAGGCAGGGGAGCGGAAACCATGTACGAGGCCCTGAGGCTCCGGGACGTCACTGTGGAAACTATCGACGACGACGTGCTGGTGGTAGGGTATCCCGACAGGTCCGGCAAGAAAGACTAGGGAACGCTGCATGTTTACCGGAATTGTTGAAGAGGTGGGCAAGGTCATATCGCTGACCGACGCCCAGGTCCAGGATGGAAGCTTCCGCCTGACGGTGGGCGCCGCTAAGGTCCTGGACGGACTCCGCCTGGGGGACAGCGTATCCGTCAACGGGGCCTGTCTGACGGCGGTGGACATTACGCCCGACGGCTTCAGCGTGGACCTGGCGCCCGAAACCCTGCGGCGCACTAACCTCGGTTCACTGGACGAGGGCATGGGGCTAAACCTGGAGAGGGCGCTCTCCTTCTCGGACAGGCTGGGAGGACACGTGGTCCAGGGCCACGTGGACGACCGGGGACGGGTAAGTTCCATCAAGCCGGAGGGGGACTGCATCCTCATGCGGTTCCGAGTTCCCAAGCGCCTCAGCCCTTATCTGGTGGAGAAGGGATTTATCGCGGTTGACGGTATAAGCCTTACCGTGGTAAAAAGGGGGGCCACTTACTTTAGTGTATCTCTTATCCCTTTCACCTTGGACAATACGGCATTGAGGGAGAAGCGAGTAGGCGATCAGGTCAACCTGGAGGTAGACATACTGGCAAAGTACGTCGAAAGCCTGCTCAAGAACGGAGACCGTTGATCCAACCCAAATCTCCGGGAGATAACGTGTAATGGCTTTGTCCAGCATTGAAGAGGCCCTGGATGACATACGTCAGGGCAAGTTCCTCATAGTCGTAGACGACGAGAAGCGGGAGAACGAGGGCGACCTCGTTATGGCCGCCGAAACCGTCACTCCCGACGCCGTCAACTTCATGGTCACCGAGGCCCGGGGTCTGCTGTGCATGCCCGTCCTGGGCGAGAGGCTGGACCAGCTCAACATGCCCCTGATGGTTGACGGCCACAACAGCGCCAGGCATGGAACGGCCTTCACCGTATCCGTGGACTACAACCTGGGCACCACCACCGGCATCTCCGCCTCCGACCGCGCCAAGACCATCCTGGCCATGATAGACCCGGACGCCAAGCCCGAGGACTTTGCCCGACCGGGCCACATCTTCCCCCTCCGCTACCACAATGGCGGGGTGCTGGTGCGCCCCGGCCACACTGAGTCCATAGTGGACCTGACCCGCATCGCCGGCATGTATCCGTCCGGAGTGGTGTGCGAAATCATGAACCCCGACGGCACCATGTCCCGCATGTCGGAACTAGAGAAATTCTCCGAACTTCACGGCATCAAGATAATCACCATCGCACAAATCATCGCCTACCGGCGCAGGCACGAAAGGCTGATCGATAAGATAGCCGAGGCCCGCCTGCCCACCGACTACGGCGAGTTCGAGGTCCAGTCCTACACCAGCCGCATAGACAACGGAGAGCATGTCGCCTTGGTGCTGGGTGAATGGGGGCCAGACGAGCCCATTTCAGTCCGCATCCACAGTGAGTGTCTCACGGGCGACGTATTCGGAAGCATCCGCTGCGACTGCGGAGACCAGAGAAAGCTGGCCCTGGAGATAATAGGCCAGGAGGGCAAGGGCGTCTTCCTCTACATGCGTCAAGAAGGGCGGGGAATCGGCCTCCACAACAAAATCAAGGCCTATCACCTCCAGGACAACGGCATGGACACGGTGGAAGCCAACGAAATGCTGGGCTTCGAGTCAGACCACCGCCACTACGGAATCGCCGCCCAGATACTGTCCGACCTGAACGTGAAGAAAATCCGGCTGCTGACCAACAATCCCCGTAAGATCGTCGGCCTCTTGGGCTACGACTTCGACATCGTCGAACAGAGGGCCATCGAGACCGAGGTCAACGAGGAAAACCGCCACTACAAGCAGACGAAACGGAACAAGCTGGGCCACACCCTCTGGCACTGCTGAAACCGCCAGACGGTTATGCCGTCGCTCCTAGCCCCCGTCGTTCTTGCCCATTGTCGAGCGCAGATACGCCTGGATGAAGCCGTCGATGTCTCCGTCCAGCGCCGCGTCCGCGTTGGTGGTCTGATGGTCCGTCCGGTGGTCTTTGACCAGCTTGTAGGGGTGGAGGACGTAGCTCCGTATCTGGCTTCCCCACTCGGTGGCCAGACGCTCTCCCCTCAGCAGAGCCAGTTCCTGTGCCCGCTCCTTCATCCTCTTCTCCAGAAGCCGGGCCATCAGAATTCGCATAGCGAACTCCCGGTTCTGGTGCTGGGAGCGCTCGTTCTGGCACGCCACCACAATGCCGGACGGGAGATGGGTCAGGCGAACGGCCGAGGCCACCTTCTGAACGTTCTGGCCCCCCGGCCCGCTGGACCTGAAGAAGTCCATCTTGAGGTCATCGGGTTTTATCTCCACTTCCTGCTCGTCGTCGGCGACGGGCATCGTTTCCACCTGGGCAAAGGAAGTATGCCGCAGGTGGTTCGCATCAAAGGGAGAGAGACGCACCAGCCTGTGCACGCCCTTCTCCGCCTTGAGGTAGCCGTATGCGTACTTGCCTCCAACCTCCAGCGTGGCGCTCTTTACGCCGGCGCCCTCGCCGTAGGACGTGTCCAGGACTTGAGCTTCCCGTCCCTGGTTTTCAGCCCAGCGTAGATACATGCGCAGCAGCATTTCCGCCCAGTCCTGGGACTCGGTGCCGCCCGCCCCTGAGTGGACGGTGACTATGGCCGGGCGGTCGTCGTAGGGGCCGGACAAGGTGAGCAGGAACTCCTGACGCTCCAACTCCCCTGAGAGTTCCGAGCATTCCCTGCGCAGCTGTTCCTCCAGGGTGTCGTCGCCCTCTTGGATGGCCAACTCCACCAGTTCCAGCAACGAACCAGCGCTCTTCTCCAGTCCACGCCAGGTTTCGACGGTGTCTTTCATCCTGGCCAGACGCTGCATTGCTCTTTGGGCCTCTTGGGGCGAGTCCCAAAATGAGGCGTCTCCGGCCTCTTTCTCGAGCCGGTCTATTTCTATCTCTTTGGCAGGGACGTCAAAGACGGTCCAAGGCTCCCGCTATGCGCTGGGCCATCTCGATTAGCTCAGACCTCAGGTCCTGCATCCCTAACTCCTTATGTCCGCGCAGCCAGCTTAGGCGCCCTGCCCGCAGCGGCGTTATGTGCGTTCCTCGTTGTTTCCGGCAGCCGAAAGCCTTTGCAGGCGGCCAGCGTCCAGTCAACGGCAGAGTCCAACTCTATCATATGTCCAACGGACACGAATACCGGGCTCACCCCTGTCCTGGTCCTCACAGCCATCCCTATGATTTCTCCCTTGTGCAGCAGAGGTGTCCTGGAACCCCGTTCCTGGCCTAGATCGCCGTATTCGCCGACCAGTATGGACTTGGCGCAGCCAATGGTGGGGGTCTGGGCGGCCAGGCCGATATGGCAGGCTATGCCGAACCGCCTGGGATGGGCCGTCCCGTGACCGTCCACGATTATCAGGTCAGGTCGGACGCTCAGATTCTCCAAAGCCATTGCCAGGGCTGGCGTTTCTCTAAAGGAGAGCAGTCCGGGAGTGTAGGGCATGGCGGGAACCGTCCTTGCCACTGAGACGTCCACCGGCTCCAGGTCAGGGAACGTCAGTGCCACGGCGGCGCCGGTGACAACGCCATCCCGGTCGGGAGCCGACATGTCCAGACCGCCCACATATCGCACGTCCTCCGGGAGCGGGCGGCCCAAGGCGGAAACCTGCGGGGCCAGCCGCTTTTGTATCTCGCGCGCTTCGGCGGGTGTGACGTCCCATGAATGGAGGGTGCGCAGTTCCATGCGGCAATTATAGCGCCAGCTCTAGAGGTCCATACGCAGGTCTACGACCCTGGATAGAGCGGCAACGACCAACGCGCTCCTGATATCTCCTTCCAGGACCGCCTCCTTGACGCGGACCAAGGGCAGAGTCTCGATTCGGATGTCCTCCCCCAGGCTGGGGTCGGGCGCGTGCGTCTGTGTACATCCTCGGGCCAGCCAGTGGTGGACCAGATTGTTGTGGATTGCTGGGTTAGGCTCGTGTGCGCCCAGGTACACCCAATCGGAGGACGTGTATCCCGTCTCCTCCAGAAGCTCTCGTCGGGCCGCTTGCCGTTGGTCCTCGCCCTCCATCACCGACCCGCCGGGTATCTCCAACGTCACTTCGCCCGTCCCAAACCTGTACTGTCGCACCAACACCAGTTCCTCGTTGGGTGTCACGGCCACTACGCTGCACCAGTGGGGACTCTCCAGCACAACGGCGCGCCGCTCCACCGAGTTTCGTGGGTTAACCACATGGTCGAAGCGGACTTGAAACAGGGGCATCTCCGGCCCAGGCTGGCTGCTCAGAACACGCCAGGGAACGGGTGCAGGCCGACTGTCGAGGTCGGGGGCGGACTGGCTTTCGCTGCTCACGGAGCCAAGCCTCAGATGGCCTCAGAGGGCTGGAAGTCCACTACCATTAGCTCCATGATGGGAGTGTTCCCGACCCGTCCTGCGCCGACGGTATAGACCACGTCCACCGTGGACGTTTCAGGCTCCCACTTATCGGCTTGGCGGAAGGCCAGGGCGTCCCAAACTACCCTGCCCTCCTTTAGCCTGAGCTTCATGTGCTGGCCCTGGGCGCCCATAGTGCGTACGCGGGCGGCTTCCAGGTTACGGGTCAAAAACGTAGGCGCCGGATTGTCCACTCCGAAGGGTCCCAGGTCCTGAACCCATTGGAAGGCGGCGCCGGGAATGCTGGACACCGGCGCCTCGGCGTCTATGTACAGAGGCGCCGCTTCGTCAATCCGTCCGGAGGCTCCGTCGGCGACAAGGCCCAGCCTGAACTCAAGTTGGGCCATGTTGAAGGACGGCATCACGAATCCGGCGGCCTGCCCGTGGCCTCCGTACCGGGTGAACAGGTCTGCGCAGGGCTTCACCGCCTCGTTGAGAATATGGTATCCAGCGACGCTTCTGGCGCTGGCCCGTACCACGTCCCCTATCTGGGAGACGACTATGGCGGGTCGGGAGAACTCGTCCACAAGCCTGCTTGCCACCAGCCCGGCTATGCCAGGCGCTACCCACTCCCCGCCGGCCAATATCACCGGGGGCAGGTCCGGCCTGCTTAGAGTCTGTTCTTTGGCCCTGGCATAGGAGTCCAGGGTCATCTGTTGTCGTTCCCGGTTCAGTTTCTCTAGGTGGGAAGCCAGGCTGGCCGCTTCATCCTCTGACCCCGTCATGAGAAGCTTGTAGGCCACGGAGGCGTGGTCCAGTCGCCCGGCTGCGTTTAGCCGTGGAGCTATCATAAAGGCGATGCCCTCGGCGTCCAGCCCGTTGGGGTTGATTCTGGCCTGCTTATAAAGCGCCTGAAGGCCGGGCCTCTGAGTTGATTGAAGGCGTTTCAGGCCCTCTTTCACGAAACGCCTGTTCTCACCGACCAGAGGCACCAGGTCTGCAACGGTGCTCAACGCCACCAGTTCGAGAAGGTTGCGGTTCCAATCGCGGCCCAAGTCGTTGTACAGGGCCTCCATGAGCTTGAAGGCCAGGCCTGCCCCGGAAAGCTCCGTGAAGGGATACTCCGAGTCCTCCAGCTTGGGATCGATAATGGCGACAGCAGGCGGAATTCTATCGGGCGGCAGATGGTGGTCCGTGACAATCACGTCCATTCCGAGTTCGCCCGCCAGGACTATCTCATCCAGGGAAGTGACTCCGCAGTCGACTGTGATGATAAGGGACACGCCCGCCTGTTTCAGGGCCATGACGGCTTCCGCGTTCAGGCCGTGGCCCTCGTCCTCCCGGTGGGGGATGTAGGGCGCCACCGTTGCCCCGAGCTCCTCCAACCCTTGGGCGGCGACGGCCGTCCCGGTGACTCCGTCCACGTCGAAATCTCCGAAAACGCCGATGGACTCACCGGATGTCAGGGCTTTGCGGAGTCTGGCGACGGCGGCTCCCATGCCGGGTAGAAGAGCCGGATCATGGAAGGCTGGGTTCATGTAGTCGCCCAGGGATTCCTCGGAGTGGATGCCCCGATTGGCGAGGAGTTGCACTACGAGACGGGGCAGGTGGGAGAGGCCGTTGTGTGATTCGGATACGGGAGGCCGCACCCTCCACACCCTGCGTCCACCCCCGTTGGCGTTCATCCGGCTGAAGCCGCTCTAGCTCCGGTCCGCCGCTCCGAATATGAGGACCGAATTGTGGCCCCCAAAGCCGAAGGAGTTGCTCATCGCGTAGCGAATTCGCGCTTCACGGGCCTTGTTGGCCGTGTAGTCCAGGTCGCAGCTGGGGTCCTGGTCGTCCAGGTTGATGGTGGGAGGTATGACTCCGTCGCGGATGGCCATGATGGATGCCGCGGCTTCCAGGGCGCCCCCGGCGCCCAGCAGATGGCCGGTCATGGACTTGGTGGAGCTTATGGGAGTCCGGTGGGCGTCCTCGCCCAACGCCAGCTTGATAGCGAGGGTTTCCTGCTTGTCGTTCAGAGGAGTGGATGTGCCGTGGGCGTTGATATAGCCTATCTCTTCAGGCGCTAGTCCTGCCCTCTCGATGGCGGTCTTCATGGCCTTGGCGGCGCTTACGCCGTCGGGATGGGGTTCAGTCAGGTGGAAGGCGTCGGAGGTGGCGGCGTAGCTGACCAGTTCCGCCAGCGGCTCCGCGCCTCGCTTTTGCATATTCTCTTCGCTCTCGAGGACCAGGATGGCTGCGCCCTCTCCCATTACGAAGCCGTCCCGCGCCGTGTCGAAGGGGCGGCTGGCCTTCTGAGGCTCCTCGTTCCGCTTCGACAGGGCGTGAAGCGAGTTGAACCCTGCGACTGCGATGGGGCATATCGGAGCTTCGGCTCCGCCCGCAAGGACCACGTCGGAGTCTCCCCGGCGTATCATCTCCCACGCCTGCCCAATCCCGTCGGCGCCACTGGAGCATGAGGACACGGCACAGAAGTTGTGGCCCATGGCCCCGGACAGCATGGAAACCTGGGCCGACCCCATGTCGGCCAGCATCATGGGCACCAGAAAGGGAGACACCCTGCGGGGGCCTTTTTCCTTAAGCGTTTCCACTTGCTGGGACAGGGTGATGACGCCGCCAATCCCACTGCCTACGATTGAGGAGAGGCGATAGGGGTCCATCTCGTCGGGCTTGAGCCGGGCCTGGGCCATAGCCTGGGCGGAGGCGACGGCTGCGAGCTGGGCGAACCGGTCCATCCGGCGCGCCTCTTTCTTCTCCAGATAGTCGGTTGGCTCGAACCCCTTCACCTCAGCGGCGAACCGGGTCTCGAAACCCTCCGGGTCGAAGGCTGTTATGGAGTCCACGCCCGACACGCCGCCGACAAGGTTTTCCCAAGAGGTGGTTAGGTTCAGGCCGAGGGGAGAGATGACTCCGATGCCGGTTACGAATACTCTAGTCGCCAACCACACACCTTTCAGTCGTCGTAAAGACAGTCGGGCCTATGCGGTCTCCCGCTTGAGTTCGGATAACTTCATCATGGCTTCGCTCACTTCGTTGATGCGAACCGAGATGTTGTCGCTTATTTCCCGCCCCGTCTGGGCGATTTGGATTCTGTATCTGCCCAGGGCGTCGCTGGCCTCGTTGATGCGCTGAGAAATCACGTCGGGTAGGTCCCGGCCCGTTTCCGACAGTTGGATGCGGTATTTGGCAAGAGTCTCGCTTACTTCGTTCATCCTGGAGGATATGGCCTCCGGCAGTTCCTTGGAGGAGTCCGAGAGTGTACGAAGGGCTTCACTGAATTCCCCAATGCGGAGTGAAACGATTCCGCTCAACTCGCGTCCGGCCGACTGGCGCTTGGACTTGGGGGACTTGATAAGCCGGAATATCCTCTCGTACAGCTTGTCTATCGGATTCAGCTTTGAGTGGTACCGATTGAAGAGGTCTCTGGACTCTTCCAGGGACCATCGTTCGTCTTGGTGGACGAACTGACGTCCGGTGTAGAGCTCGTAGGGCCTCATGCCGTACTCTGCGGGCACGTTGCCGCGCTCATCGGTGGGCAGCGGGTTCCCCTTGGCGTCCAAGGGCACCAGCGAGTCCCAGTTGGACGTGGCGGGCAGCGGGGTCAGTAGATTGGCCGTCTGGTACCTGCTCACCTTCGTGATCCAGTCGGCCATGTCCATGATTCCCTGTTCGGTGTCGTAGGGAAGCCCGATAATGGTCATCGCCACCAGCGTGAAGCCCATCTTGTTCAGCTGCACCAGGTCCTTGTGCACCTGGCCAGGTTCTTGGCGCTTTCGCACCAGCTTCAAGTTCTCGGCGTTGTCGGACTCCACACCCACGTAGAGCATTCGGATGCCGGCTTCGTACATGGCGTCGGCCAGCTCGGGGTCCTGGCCTATCTCGGCCCGTGTCTGGCAAATCATGTACATGTCGTCGGTGTGGCCCTTCCAGTTCTCCAGCCGGGCCAGCCGTTCGTCCCGGTACTTCACAGCCCTGAGGGGAGGCGGGTGGAGGTCGTCGGAGATGAAGACGCTGAACCTTCCGTCCCTGGCGGTGTGGATAAGGCCGTCGGAGGCCAGCTGCCTGAGTTGGCGCAGCCGCTTGATCTCAGTCTCCCGGTTGATCAGGCGGTATCCCAGGAACTGTTGTATCACTTGGCAATAGGTGCATTTTTCGGTGCATCCCCGGACGGTCTCCAGCACCCCGCCCGCCATGGGCATCTGGGGGGTGAGGTCTCTTATGGCCCTGAAGTCGGGCAGCGATATGAAGTCCGGCTCTATGACCCCCTTTCGGGGAGTCTGTATGACCTGTCCGTCCCGGACAAAGGATATGCCGGGTATTTTCCTCAAACTGGTGATGGGCACGGGGCCCTTGTGCTCCAGGAGCATGTCGCAAAGGGCGCCGATGATGTCTTCCCCCTCGCGATTGACGATGATGTCAAAGCGCCCCTCCCGGATGGCTTCCTCAGGGAGAGGGCTCATCTGGGGGCCGCCCCCTATGGTCACCAACTCGGGGTGGAACTGCTTGGCAAGTCTGCCGATTTCATAGCCGCGGGGCGCCTCGTTAATCAGGGCGGTAATCATGAGGATGTCAACGCCGTCCAGGTCCTTGTCCGGGTCCATGGGGCCGCTGCGGTCCTCGAACCATATCTCTGTGTCGTACAGGAAGGGGCCCTTCCATTGCTTTAACGCGGCGGAGAGAAAGAGCATGCCCTGCCGTGGGATGGCCACGAACTCGAAATTGCCGCCCTGTGAGCTGGGTTGGACAAGAACCACTCTTTTGAACTTAGACTTCATCTTGTCTCCACCTAGCGACTTTCACTAAATTATTGTCCTGACGTTGGCTACCCGCTAGATTGCATCTGGCTCGGCAGCCGGATTTCGCCCATGCTATCTGTTGAATTATACATGACAGTCAATGGGAATAGATACAGGAAACCGCAACTACAGAGAACTGCATTCTTAGCCAGAGAGCCGGGAGGTTGTCTATATGGGGAAGCCGCCCATCTCTAGGCAAGCCGCCGCCGGTTGCGGGCGACAACGGCGTAGGCCCTGGAGCCGAGCGTTCCCATACACGGCAGCCATAATACCAGGGCGAGAGGCCACAATACAGGCGTCCTCAAGGCTATGCGTCTGACGGCATCGAATCCGCTATACACCCCCGACGGCGTTTCCAAATGCATTGCCCGCTCCAGGTCGTCGCTGGAAACGCCTGCGGGCTGGCGCCCTGACTGTATCGGAACCCAGCCAACTTCTCCCAGCACACCCGCCCGCGAAACCAGGTTGACTCCGCCTGAGCACAGGCGGCAGTCGGCGTCGTAGTAGACCTTTGCGGCCAATCTAAAGTCTCACTGTTGTGGAAGATGGGGAGCTAAAGCGCGATTCGTGCCCGCTCTTCAAGCTCGGCCAGGGCGGCGTCTCCCTTGGTGTTGTCCATCCAAAGCACCACGTGGTCGGCTCCGGCGTTCTCCAGAGCCTTGATGTCGTCCCTCGTCCCAAACGCGCCTGGCCGCCCCATCGCGTATATCTTGATGGACGATGGGTCGCGGCCCGCCTCTTTGGCCTTTTCATCCAGGCGGCGCCTGCCGTCCTCGATTGGCCCGGGGTTGGTCAAGACCGGAAGCCAGCCGTCGCCGACCCGGACGATGCGACGGAATATGATTTCGGAATTGGAGGGCGTGAGACCTCCCCCGAACACGATGGGAGGATGGGGCTTCTGTGTGGGTTTTGGGAAGACCTTCACCGCCGGGAAGTCGTAGAACTCTCCGTGGTATTCGGATTCGTCTTTGGTCCAGATTTCCTTGAGAGCCCTGATGTTGTCCACCGACTGCGGCCCCTTGCGTTCATAGTTTCCGCCCAGAAGCTCCAGCTCTTCTTTGAGCCAGCCAACTCCCAGTCCGACTATGACGCGGCCTCCCGACAGATTGTCCAGCGTGGCCACCTGCTTGCTCATGAGCAGAGGGTTGTGTTCCGGGAGGATGCAAATCGCCGTCCCCAGGAGGATGCTGCTGGTTGTTCCGGAAGCCCGCGCCAGGGTGTTCCAGGGGTCCGCCATCCAGTAGTACCCTTCAGGGATTACTCCGCTGCGGTCGCCTGGGTAGGGGGTGGACGTCGTCACGGGAATCACAGGATGTTCAGGCACCCAGAAAGAGGCGAACCCCAACTCTTCGGCCCGCTTGGCCAACACGGCCACGTCCATGGATGCCGCTGTGTCCAGTACGAATACGCCTACGGGGATTGCCATCGTTCACCTCCAGGCGGCCAGGCGAATTTGGATTCTACATCACTGCTTGGGCTATATTCTCTAGCTCGACCAGCGCGTCGTCGCCGTCGTAGGGGCTCTGGAGCCAGAAGACCACCTCGTCTGCCCCTGCTTCTTCCAGCTGCGCGACCTCGTCCCTGGTCCTGAAAGCCCGGCCTCGGGTCATGGCATAGACGGGTATGGAGGCTGGGTCTCGGCCAGCCTCCTCGGCCAGCCGGGTCAGAGACTCCCTCCCCCGTCGCACCTGCTCGATCTCATACACCACCGGCACCCAGCCATTGGCCCAATTGACGATGCGCTTGAAAACCCGGTCTGCCAACCTACCTAGACCGCCGCCGATGAATATGGGCGGGTGAGGCGTCTGGACGGGCTTGGGATAGACCTTCACGGGCGGGAAGTTGTAGAAGCGGCCGTGAAACTCCGGCTCGTCTTCACTCCAGATAGTTTTCAGCGCCTGGACGTGCTCCGTAAGTTGGGCGTAGCGGTTGTGGAAGTCCCCGCCCATGGCTGCGTACTCCTCAGGGGACCAGCCCGTGCCTATGCCCACCAGCAGCCGCCCGCCTGAAAGCCGGTCCAGGGTGGCCAGGCTTTTGGACGTAAGCAACGGGTTCCGCTCGGCGGCCAGCAGTATGCCGGTGCCCAGCTTGATGGTGGACGTGGCTCCCGACGCCCGGGCCAGGGAAATCACGGGGTCGGAGATGTGGTAGAAGGACTCTGGGAATTCGGCTGTGGTCGAGCCACTGGGTCCTTTGGATGGGTTCACGGGCAGGACGGTGTGCTCCGGAATCCAAAAGGAACTGAAACCCAACTCTTCAGCCCTCTTGGCCAGAGTCGCCGGGTCCATGTTGCGGGCCGAGTCAAAGACGAATATTCCGAATCTCATGCCGTCGTATGGCTCCGTTAGTAGCGTTGGAGCAGCTCTATGCGCACGTTGTCCGGGCCTCTCACAAAGGCGATCTTGGCTCCGCTGGGCGCCATGCGTGGTCCTTCGGTTATCTCCACGCCTCTGGAAGTCATCTGGGCCAGTGTGGCGTCCAGGTCTTCGACCCTGAGTCCGAAGTGGTCCAGTCCGTAATGGGGGTCACGGGGCTCTTCGATTTCCCGGCCGTCGGGGAGCTTACCCGCCACGAATATCATCAGTCCGTCCATGTCGATGTCCACGCGGTCGGGCTGGTTGTCGGGTTGTGGCGTGCGTATGACCTTGGCGTCGAACTTGTCCTTGTACCATTCGGCGGCGGCATGGGGGTCGGGGCTCCTCAAATGGATGTGGTCGTAGACGAAAGCGGGCATGAAGGACCTCCTGAAATCGGGTCGATTGCGCACGTCGTGAATGGCGGTGGTGCACCGGGCCAGTCACGGGCGTATGGTATCACGCCCCCTGTGAGGGGACAACCTGAGCACAGGCGCGGGTAGACGGCCCCCTAGTACTGTCATTCTGAGGAGCGCAGCGACGAAGAATCTAAAATCCTTGCCACCAACCATCCCACCCATAGAGCACTAGGTCCTTACCGGAGGACTATAGATTCTTCACTCCGCTCCACTGCGTTCAGAATGACAGGAACAAGAAATAATCTGCCGCATTCAGAATAACAGGAAAAGGCTCCGGTCCTAAGGCCAGTGCATCTAAAACCAAACCGGCTGAGAAACTCCTTTATCCTCTGCGGTATTGGGCGCGGGTAGACGGCCCATTGGCCCTGTATTATGATGATAGGCGGTGGTCTTCCGAACCCACAACACGTCCAAGGCAGGAGGCGATTATGAAAGTGTCCAGAATCCCTGAAGTGCCCGAGTCCGACGGCAACAGCCCTCTGATGATAGGCGGCAACGTCACACGACAGGCCATCACGCCCGACGTGCAGAGCTTCAACTGTGCCATCGTCAACTTCTCCAAAGGGGCCAGGAACAAGTTCCACGCCCACAGCGGCGACCAGGTGCTGATCATCACCTCAGGCATCGGCATAGTGGCCACTGACGACGAGCAGGTTGAAGTCAGGCTTGGGGACGTGATTCACATACCCGCCGGAGAGAAGCACTGGCACGGCGCCAGGGCCGAGTCTGCCATGGCCCACATTACCGTCACTGCCAAGGACAGCCAGACCGAGACCCTGGAATAAGTCGTAGGAACGGCCCTCACCCCGACCCTCTCCCACGGGGAGAGGGAGTGATTTGAAAGTCTCTAAGGGGGAAGGGGCCAGGCAAGGATGCCTTCACAGCCATGAATGGCCCAGCCAAGGGCAAAGTGGTCGTCGCTATGAGCGGCGGCGTTGACTCATCAGTTGCAGCCCTGCTCCTCAAGGAGCAGGGCTATGACATCGTGGGCGTCACGATGAAGCTCTACGACGTGGACTTGGACAGCCTTCCCGACTACTACAAGGGCTGCTGCACCATCGACGACGTGGAGGACGCCCGCCGGGTCTGCGCCAGGCTTGGGGCGGCCCACTACGTTTTCAACCTCCAACGGGAGTTTCAAGCCTTTGTCATCGACTACTTCTGCCGGGAGTACCAGCGGGGCATGACCCCTCATCCGTGCATTGCCTGCAACGACCGCATCAAGTTCAGCTTCCTATACGACCGGGCCCGCGTTCTTGGGGCGGACTACGTTGCCACCGGCCATTACGCGCGCATCGAACCCGGGCCGGAGGGCTTCCGTCTGCTGCGGGGTCTTGACCGCTCGAAGGACCAGTCGTACGTTTTGTATGGCATGGGGCAAAAGGAGTTGGGACACACCCTGATGCCGGTGGGCGGTTACGCCAAAGATGAAATCAGAAACGCCGCGCTGGAGGCTGGCTTTCCCAACGCCGAGAAGCCCGACAGCCAGGATATCTGCTTTATTCCGTCGGGCGATTACAGGCAGTTCTTGAAGGAACGAATAACTCCACGGCCCGGGGCCATCGTGGACGCCGGAGGCGCGATTCTGGGGCATCACGAGGGGGTGGAGTTCTTCACCGTGGGCCAGAGGCGCGGGCTGGGCATCTCCACCAAGACTCCCCAGTACGTGGTAGCCATCGACACCGAGTCCGGTGACGTGGTGGTCGGTCCGGAGGAGCAGCTCTACAGCCGTACCCTTGTCGCCTCGGACGTTAACTACGTATCAGGACGCCCGTCGGAGGCGGCCTCCGAGGTGACCGTGAAGATACGATACAAGTCGCCGGAAGCGACGGCGATTCTCTACCCGGACGGCGACAGGGCCACGGTGGAGTTCGAGAGTCCACAGCGGGCTGTCACACCCGGACAGGCGATGGTGATTTACCAGGGAGATGAGGTCTTGGGCGGGGGGCGCATCGAGTCCGCCCGGATTCCCGTCGGGGCTCCCGGCTAATAGGCCCGTAGAGACTGCTTCAATCACACCGGATAAACCGTGCGGAGGGGAGGCGGTGGCGCCCTCGTTTGAGCTGGAGAGCAAGTTCTACGCCCAGGGTTTTTCCCTGGTGGCGGGAGTCGATGAAGCGGGCCGAGGGCCGTTGGCCGGCCCCGTAGTGGCCGGAGCCGTTATATTCCCAGGAAGTCTCTTTTCCTCATCTCTCCACAACGGTCAACATGACCATTCCTGGCTGGGCATGGTGGACGACTCAAAGGTCCTGAGCCATCGCCAAAGGTTGGCGGCCCTGGAGCATATACGCAAACATGCCCTTGCCTTGGGCGTCGGTCTGGCCACTGCCCAGGAGATAGACGCCTATGGGATAGTTCCCGCGACAAAGAAGGCTATGCAGAGAGCGCTGGACAGCTTGAAGATCGCTCCGTCTCATCTTCTCATCGACCACGTCCAGCTTACGGCCCCGGGCATACCTTTCTATTCCCTGCCCCACGGCGACAGAGTCAGCTACTCCATCGCCGCGGCGTCCATATTGGCCAAGGTTACCCGGGACAGGATGATGTCGGAGGCGGACGCCATATACCCCGAATACGGCTTTGCGTCCCACAAAGGCTATGGGACGGCGGAGCACCGGCGCAGGCTTTCGGAACTGGGACCATGCCCCATCCACCGCCGTACGTTCGCTCCCCTGAGGCTGATTCCCGACGGAGAGACGTCCAGTGCCCACGCCCAGGACTAGGCTGGGGAACAGGGGCGAGGACATCGCCCGGAGGCACCTGCTGGGGCTGGGGTGGCATATCCTGGAAACCAACTACAGGTCCAAGTGGGGCGAGGTGGACATCGTTGCCCGGGAGGGCGACCAACTGGTGTTCGTGGAGGTAAGGACCCGCCAAAGCGATGATAAGTTCGGCGGGCCGAAAGAGTCCGTCACCCACAAGAAAAAGGAACGGCTACAGGCCACGGCGGAAACCTACATCCAGGAGCTTGACCAGCCGCCCGCCGGATGGAGGATTGACCTGATAGCTGTGGTTCTGACTCGTGGCGAGCCTCCCCAGGTCGAGCACGTCATCCATGCTGTGGAGCTGGACTGATCGCCCATTCTAACCCGTCATTCCGGCGGCGGCCGGAATCGTGCGGCTACCGTGTATCTCCCTCACCCCAACCCTCTCCCAGAGGGCGAGGGGGCTTGGACTCCGGCTTTCGCCGGAGAGACGACGGGGATGGCGGCAACCTCACACTGCAATGACCTCATCCCTGACTAAATGGATGTGTATCAGCTGGGGCGTATCCCCTTCGTCGAAGTGGCACAATACGGCATCTCGCAGCATGGACTTCAGATGCTCCCAGTCGTTCCCCTCGGTAAAGATGCTGTGGCCCAGGGCACGGGCTTCGTAACCGCCCTCGGGGGATTCCCTCACTTGGAAGGTTATTTCTGATTCAGCCATTACTAGGGTCTGTTAACACTAACGTAGTGCATCGATGATGAACCCGAATAGGATGAACCCCAGGAAGAGTACGTCGAGCTTGTCAAAGCGAGAGAAGATGCGGCGAAATCCCTTCAGCCGACGGAACAGCCGCTCGATTTCGTTGCGCTTCTTGTATATCTCCCGGTCGTATTCCCAAGGGTCAATCCGGCTCTTCAGCGGCGGAACGACGGGCGTGAACCCCAGCGCCAACGCCAACTGGCGGGTCTCGTTTCCCTCGTATGCCCTGTCCATCAGCAGAGACGGGCTCCCATGCTGAGGCCCCAGATGGTGCAGCAGCTTGCGCCCCTCCGGTGCGTCGTGGGCCTGTCCGGGAGAGAGGGAAACGGTTATAGCTGTCCGAGCATCCGCGGCAACCATATGAATCTTGGTAGTCCAACCTCCGCGGGATTTGCCGATGGACTGGGGTCCGTTTTTTTTAACGCACCCGTGCCGTCGGGATGGACCTTGACGGTAGTGCTGTCCATCGAAACCGCCTCCAGCTTGATGCGCACTATCTGTTCCTTCTGGAGGTGTTCGAATATCCGGTCCAGTACGCCGCTCTTGGACCAGCGGTTCATGCGGGTGTAGATGGTATGCCAGTTGCCAAACCGGGCCGGCAACCCCCGCCATTTGCAGCCATGCTCGGCGACGTACAAGATTGCGTTGAGCACTCGCAGGTTCGAAAGGCTGACATTGCCCCGCTGCACCGGGAGATGGGGCGCGATGCGTTGAAACTGGACTTCGGTTATTTCCATGCCAGAATTGTATCATAATTCGACTAATAGTGTTAACAGGCCCTAGTCTCCACGTATACTTGGAACTAGATTTTATCACAATGACCGTGGGGTCACGCCAGATACCACTTTGGCCTTGACCGACCCAAGGGTGGTTGTATTATGCTCAAGGTGGCCTGTGCTAGAATGGAACTCAGCCCATAGGAGCGAATACAACCCCATGCCCCTTTATGAATACCGCTGTGACGACTGCTCACGCAGGTCTACCATACTTGTTCGAAGCATAGCCAATCCATCGGAGCCGTCATGTTCTCACTGCGGCGGCGACAACCTGTCCAGACTCATTTCCAAATTCTCTTTCAAGCGTTCCTGGGGTGACAGCCTGAACTGGATGCCCGGTTCGGGACCTCCTGACGACCCCGCCGCTGGAGACCCCGGAGCAGGAGCCGAGTGGCTGCGGGACATGAAAGGCGAGATGGGCGGCAGAGTGTCCCCCGATTTCAACGAGACTCTGGGCGCCGTCGAGCGGGAAGCGGGTCATTCCCACAGCCACGACGAGTAGCGCGATGCCTATCTATGAGTACCGGTGCCAGGACTGCAGCAAGAAATCCTCGTTCTTCGTGCGCTCCGTGAACTCGGAAGTGAACGCAGTTTGTGAGCATTGCCAAAGCTCTCGAATGTCGAGGACCATATCCAGAGTGGCCCATCACAGGTCCATGGCCGATGTACACGAACGCTCCGGAGGCCCTCCCGGTCGGGGAGACCCTGGCCTGGACTACTACAGTGACCCGCGCAACATTGGACGGGGCGTGGAGGAATCCTTCGAAAGGTACGGAGTAGATATGCCCGACAGCGTGAGAGAGACCATCGACGCGGCCCGCGACGGGCAACTTCCTGAGGGAGTCGACCTGTGACTTTGCCGGGAGCCAACGAGGGAGAGGCGATGCGGGCCGAACTCAGCGCCAGGCTGTACGGCCTATACGTCATTATCGACCCGGAGGTGACCGGAGGCCGGGACGCTGCGGAGGTGGCGGAAGCCGCTCTGAAAGGCGGAACGCGCATCATACAGCTCCGGGACAAAGCGCGAGAGAAGGGCGCCATAGTGTCCCTGGCCCGCCAGCTCAAGGAACTGTGCGTGAGGCATGAAGCCCTGCTCATCATCAACGACCACCCCGACGTGGTCGTGGTATCGGAGGCCGACGGGGTGCATGTGGGTCAGGGAGACATGTCACTCGCCGACGCCCGGACTGTCCTGAGGCCCCACCAGATCATCGGACGTTCCAACCACACCGTGGAGGAATCGGTGGAGTCGGAACGCATGGGCGCCGACCACGTGGCATTGGGCAACGTTTACCCCACCGAGACGAAAGCCAGCATCAGACGACGGGCGCCCACTGGAACCGGCGTCATAGCCACTCTCAAGTCCACTGTGAAAGCGCCTGTGGTGGCAATTGGGGGAATCAACTCGGACAACATTGGGCCGGTGGTGGAGGCGGGCGCCGACGCTATATGCGTCGCCAGTGCGGTAGGGCTGGCCCCGGACCCCGAGGAGGCCGCACGACGGCTGGTCGACGTTATCCGGAGTGCGGGAGGAAGGGCATGACCGATTCCTCATACGACGATCGTCTGGGACCCGTCAGAGATGCGGCGCTCCAGGAGTTCACCGCCAAGCACCAGGCCAGAGAGAACGGTCTGCGGATTTCCCGTGAGGTGATTCGTCTCTCCGCCAATTCCATCAGGGCGACCCACCGGCTGGACTTCGATCAAGCCCTGGAGCTCCTGGCCCAGGCTGAACAGCGTCACCAAGCATCCAAGAGCATCCTGGACGAATGGCCGGAGATATATCATGCCGGGTTCCTGTCCGACGCCCGCAAGGAGTTCACCGAGGCTAACATAACCGTGTCGCTCATAGCCGGACGGCCTGTGCCCACCCCTGAATCTCTCGGCGTGGAAATGGCCCCTTACCTGAACGGGATGGGTGAGGTGATTGGGGAGTTGCGGCGGTTCATCCTGGACTCGCTGCGCAAGAACGATACGTCGCGGTGCGAAGAACTGCTCCAGACAATGGACGAGATATACAACCTGCTTGTAACCGTGGACTTCCCCGAAGGGGTCACCGGCGGCCTCCGCCGCACCACAGACGCAATGCGGGCAATCCTCGAACGAACCAGGGGTGACCTCACCATGGCCCTGAGGCAGCGAGACTTGGAGCAGAAGCTCGCCGCACTGGAAAGAACTGACTCCGATAGCCGATGAAACGGATCGGGACACAATTCGAGGCAATGGAGAAGAGCTACGAAAAATGGCGTTAGAGACCTATGAAAGAAAGAGTGAACCCTGGTTCCGCCGACTGTTCCTGCCAGCCTATCAGCTATCCGATGCAGCAAGGTATTCAGGAGCCCACCCAAACACAGTAGCTTCCTGGTGCAGAGGAACCAGTCCTGTTGTGGAATTCCGGAAGCATCGAACTCCTCTGTCTTATATGCAGCTTGTTGAAGTCGCGTTCGTGGCTTTTTTCAGGAGGATCGGGGTGCCCATGCCCAGGATCCGCTCCGCCAAGGAATATATAGCACAAACATTCCGTGCGGAATATCCCTTCGTACAGTTGGAGTTCAAGACCGAGGGGTTCCATGTTCTCATGGACTATCAGCAGTTCTATCCTGCCCAAGATTTCAACAAGGTGATAGTAGCGGATTCTAACGGACAGTTGGCATGGACAGACTTATTGGGGGAGAAGTTCGCTGAGTTCGACTACGAGAATGAGCTAGCGTTACGTTGGCATCCGGCAGGCCGCAACTCCCCAGTGGTCTTGGACCCAAGAGTGGCTTTCGGTGCGCCCACAGTACAAGGACTTCCAACCTGGACACTAAAAGGTCGGTATCTTGCTGGTGAAGGAGTTGATGAGATCGTCAATGATTTCGATCTTCCAAGAGAACTGGTGATTGAAGGGCTGAGATTCGAAGGAGTTCGAATCGAAGAATTCGTATGATATTTTTCTGGGACAAGAACGTACCCAGAACCATCCCTCAGGCTCTCAAACTACTCGCTCCACGGGTTGACGGTGCCGTCCTCGGCATTGAGGTATATCTCGACCATTTCCCCCTCAGCGACAGACACCGAGAAGGCGGTGATGACCTTTGGCTTAGTATCATCGGAAATCAAGGATGGTTTGTCATCACCCAGGACTCGTCGATCCATAAGAAAGATCAAGAGCTATACGCCCTAAAGCAGTACGGGGTAGGTTGCTTTTATCTTTGGGGAGCAGAGGCGCCCAAGTGGGAGATCATGCGTTGCTTCGCTAGAGCGTATGACCGAATCTTGGATGCAGCCAGAGATACGGAACGTCCATTCATCTATTCGGTGACACGTACCGGCAGCCTCAGGTCGATATCACTTCCGGCGTAAATGCTTTCTGAACAAACGATCAGGCTTTGAAACCGATAGCGGCTCTAGGGACCCACATGGACTGTTTCGGGGCCGGGGCCTTTGGCTGTCACACGACCTATGACAGCGGCGTCGCTGACTCCGGCGGCGTTTAGCTCCTGCAAGAGTTGGTCCGCCTTGGCGGCGGGAAGGGATATCAGCAGACCCCCAGATGTCTGAGCGTCGCAGAAGAGCAGCTTGTCATTGTCGGTAAGGGAATCGTCCCAACCAACCTTGCCTTCCATGCTGTCTAGGTTGCGGTGAGTGCCGCCGGGCGCTATCCCCTGTTCCAGAAGCTCTCGAGTTCCTGGGATGACTGGGACTGTAGACGGCTCCAACACTGCCGTTGCTCCGCTGCCCCTCATCATGGACTCCATGTGGCCTATCAACCCGAATCCGGTGACGTCAGTGCAGGCGTTCACTCCCACCTTGACCATCGTTTCCGACGCAGCCCGGTTTAGGGCGCTCATCACGGCTATCGCCCTGGCGACGGTCTGCTCGTTGGCCACTCCCTGCTTCCCCGCTGTCGTGATGATGCCGGTGCCGATGGGTTTGGTCAACACGAGGGCATCTCCGGGCTTGGCCCCGGCGTTCGTGATTTGGCTGCCCGGCTCGACCAACCCTACTACAGCAAGGCCGTACTTGGGTTCGGCGTCGTCCACGGTATGGCCGCCCACGATGAGGCAGCCCGCCTCCTGGGCCTTGGTGTACCCGCCCTTGAGGATATCGCCCAGGATTTCCTTGGGCTGGTCAACTGGAAAGCCGACGATGTTAAGTCCCAATATAGGCCTGCCGCCCATGGCGTAAACGTCGCTGAGGGAGTTGGCGACGGCTATGGCCCCATAACTGAAAGGATCGTCGACTATGGGCGGGAAAAAGTCCACCGTAAGCGCCAGGGCTTTGTCGTCCGTGATGCGGTAGACTCCCGCGTCGTCCCCTGTCTCCGTCCCCACCAGCAGGTTGGGGTCGGCCATTACGGGCAGTTGTTGCAGAACCTGGACCAGGTCTGATGGGCTGAACTTGGCCGCTCAACCCGCGCAGTGGGCCAGGGACGTGAGCTTAAGCTCGGTCATGAATCTCCTGTCCGCCAGGATAGAGGGCTTAGACCGTTATTATACCCCGCCGCCCGTCGGCTTGACACCCGGCGTGAGTCTGAGGTGGAGATGGGGATCATGGCGAGTCCACGGCTGCATCCTGGATTTCCTTCAAGGTCCGTTCCTTGTTGTCTTTCCACTCTGTACGGCCATTGCTCGACCTTCCGAGAATGACGCTAGATGCGGTGGACGGTGACTTGAATAGGTAGTCTTGGGAGAACTGAAATATATCGCCCTTTTCTTGAAGGACGCCTTTTGACTTAAGCTCGGTTCGCAGGTCGGACACGTAGCCGTGGATCGATGGGACCTCTGTCTTGACTGCTTGTGACTTGGACCGCACCACGAAACCCGCTGCAACTTCATAGCCATGCGCGGTTATATTCTTGCCGATCAAGATCAGGTCCGTGTTGCCACTTTCACGAGCATGAGATGTCTCAAAGAAACTCACGCCCACGACCGGAAGGCATAACAGCATGTCGTTGAAATATAACTCAGCGTCTGCGATATCTGCCTCCGACAGTGAAGGACGCTGCGGTACATTTTTGTTGTCCAGATTACAAAGATTGGCCTCGGTTGCTCGCTCCACCAAACGGGCTTCCAGATATTGGACATGGGCCTTGTTGAGATTCTTGTCTTTACTGGTGAAAGCTATAGCGTGGGTCCAGAAATCTTTATTTGTCTGGTGCTGGTCTAATCTGTGTTTCAACCCATCCCCTTCACCTACGTAGGCAGTCGGAAGTTGATCCGACTCATCCTGGCCCCAGAGGACGTAGACGCCAGTGCGTGTGAGTTCGTCTCTATCTCGCGCTTCTGAATAGAGGGACCTTGGAAAGATGAGGCCCTGTCCTGTCCAATTCGATTTCTCGACAATGCGGAGACCCTCCGGTTCTCCATTCGGTATGAAGATCCGCACCGAGAATCCTGGAACTTTGCTCATTTCCGCTCCTTCTTCGTCTTCGTAAGTGAACGGAGTATTTCTAATTGTCCTGCGGTCCCTCCAACCCTGCTAGCCACCAAAGTCCGAGCAGTGCCACCTTGGCCTCACCCAGCATGAGTGTGCGATGGAAGTGCGAACGTGTCAAAACTGGGAACTTGCCAGCCAAAGCCTTCTAGTCATTATAGTCCGGTCTATTGGCCACACCAAGCCAACCCACGACGAACGCCCGTCGGCTTGACACCCATTGGGGCTGATAGTAGCCTAATGGCTGCCTTACTTCAGGAGCCGATATGTCCCAACCCTCAGCCCTGTCCCACATACGAGTTTGCGACTTTACGGGCCAGTTGGCCGGCGCCGGCGCCACCCGCATCATGGCTATATTTGGCGCCCAGGTCATACGCATCGAGGACCGGGTAGGCCAGGGCACGTGGGACGTGCTCAGGGGAGGCCCGCCCTATCCTGACGAGCGCAGAGGCATAGAGCTGGGCGGGGCCTTCAACAACCACAACGTAGAAAAGCTGGGCGTCACCATCAACATGCGCCTTCCAGAGGGCAGGGAGCTCGCCCGGCAGCTCATCTCAGTAAGCGACGTGGTAGCGGAGAACTTCAGCGCTGGAGTCATGGAGCGCTGGGGCCTCACCTACGACGAGATGCGGGCGATAAAGCCCGACATCATATACGTCTCCAATAGCGGCTGCGGCCACGAGGGCCCCTACCGCACCTACAAGACTTTCGGTCCAGTGGTGCAGGCGCTGTCCGGCCTGACATTCCAATCGGCCCTGCCAGACATGCCCCCTGCAGGTTGGGGCTACTCGTATATGGACCACGGCGGCGCCTACGCCATGTGCATCGCCATACTCATGGCCCTCTACCACCGGAACGCAACCGGCGAGGGTCAACGGGTGGACATGTCATGCACCGACGCGGCTGCGGCCATGAACGGGCCGGGTCTGTTGGACTACACGGTCAACGAGCGGCCCATGCGTCGGCCCGGACAGCCCAACAGCAATCGGAACGAGTTCCCTCCAATGGCCCCCCACGGCATATACAAGTGCGCTGGCGACGACCGCTGGGTGGCTATTTCGGTGAGGTCCGACTTGGACTGGGCCGCTATGTGTGACGCCGTGGGGCATCCTGAGTGGCTGGCGGACCCTCGGTTCTCAACCCTGGGCTCCCGGATGGAACTTCAGGACGAATTGGACGACATGGTGGATGGCTGGACCGTCTCCAAGACCCCCAGAGAAGCAATGGACATCCTCCAAGCGGCAGGAGTGCCCGCCGCCGCAGTGCAATGGCCAGAGGAACGCATCGACAAGGACGCCAATACCGCGGCCTGGGGCCTGTGGCCCACGGTGACCCATCTCCAGATGGGGGAGGTCAGGGTTGACGGCATACCGGTCAAGATGTCCAAGGCCCCGACCAATTTCGAGCACGGCGCTCCCGTGCTGGGCCAGCACAACAAGCTGGTGGTGGGAGAGATACTGGGCGCCGGTCCCGACGGCGTGAAGTCCCTGGAAGACATGGGAGCCATCTAGTGGCAACTCCCCTAGGACCCATGACCGGACTAAAGGTCGTTGAAGTCGGCCACGAGTTGGGCGCTTGGTGCGCCAAGCTGCTGGGAGATATGGGGGCCGAGGTGACCAAGCTGGAGTCTCTGGAGGGAGACCGCACCCGCACGTATCCTCCATTCCACAAGGGTGAAGTTGCCGGGGATAAGAGCCTCTTTTACTGGTACTACAACACCAACAAAAAGTCCGTAACCCTCGACATCGAGTCGGACAGGGGTAAGGACATATTCAAAGCGCTCGTGGAGAAGGCCGACGTTCTGGTGGATGCTCTTCCGGCCGAAACTTTGGACAATCTGGGCGTCGGGTACGGTGAGCTAAGCAAGTCCAACCCCGATCTGATAATGGCTTCAATAACCCCCTTCGGCCAGAGAGGCCCCTACAACGAATACGTTATGACCGACATGACGGGCCTGGCCTTCGGTGGCCCGGTCTGGAGTACGGGCTACGACGATCATTCCATTCCGCCTGTGCGGGGCGGAGGCAACCAGTGGGCCCACACCGGAGGCAACTGGGCTGCGATGGCAATACTGATGGCTCTCCTGCAACGCCAACAGACCGGTGAGGGCCAGCTCATCGACGTGAACATGCACGCCGCAATGAACGTGATGACCGAAGGCGGCTCCTACAACTGGCTTGTCAACCAGGGCACTGTGCAGAGGCAGACGGGACGCCATTCTTCGGTGACCCCCACCCCACAGGCCCAGGTCAAGTGCCAGGATGGGACCTACGTGAACACAGGCAACATGGCCCGCTCCGAGGAGCAGTGGATACAGCTGGCGGCTTGGCTCCAAGATGAAGGCGTGGTGGAGGACATCGAACCCTACTTGGTCCCTCCCACGCGGGAGGAAGTCACTTCCGGCGCCCCCAAGGCCAGGCAGCACCGGGAGTTCTTCGCTAACGCCGTAGCCAAGCTGGCCCAGAACACGAACGGGTACGACCTGTTCCAGAAGGCCCAGTCCATTGGCCTGCAATGGGGCATCATCTACTCCCCGGAAGAAATGATAGAGGACGCCCACTTCAAGGCCCGAGGGTTTGTCGTAAACGTGGAGCACCCCGAGGTGGGCGGGACCTACAGGTATCCCGGCGCTCCCTATTCCTTCTCCGACGCCAAGTGGTCCGTCCGCCGCAGGGCTCCCCTGCTGGGAGAGGACACCGAGGACGTGCTGGTCGGCGAACTCGGCCTAAGCCGCGACGAACTGGACGCCCTCCGCCGCGAAGGCGTGGTCTAAGGGGGAGTTGGTTGTGGAAGGCCGAAAATTCATTGAGACGATTCGTCTGGAAAACATATTGTCCTATGGCCTGGGAAACGAGCCGTTTCCCTTGGAACCATTGAACGTTCTCATTGGGCCAAACGCTTCCGGCAAATCGAACCTGATTGAGGCGTTGTCGCTTCTAGCAGCCGCTCCCATGGACCTTCAGGCGCCGATTCGTATGGGTGGTGGTATTCGTGACTGGCTCTGGAAGGGATCTCCCACTATGCCTACCGCGACCGTAGATGTGACTCTCCGACCGCCCGGAAGACCTTACAGCGGCATCGCTCTAAGGTACCGGTTGTCCTTCACGGAGTCATCAGGGCGCTTTCGCCTTGTAGATGAAGCCATCGAGAGTGAAAGACCAATGACACCTGGTGAAGCGCGACCGTATTACTACTACCGTTTCGAAGAAGGCAGACCGGTGATCAATGTTCTCACTACAACGGAAGACAACAGGATTGAGAGATCTCTAAGGCATGAAGATGTAAGCCTCGACCGGTCCATTCTGTCTCAACGACGAGACCCGGATTCTTACCCCGAGCTGACGTTCTTAGCTCGCCGATTCGAGGAGATAAGCTTCTATCGGGAATGGAACCTTGGACGTGACACGCCGTCCCGCCGTCCGCAACAAGCAGACCTACAGCAGGACCGCCTACTGGAGGACGGCTCGAATCTCAGCCTGGTCCTGAGCGACCTGTTGAACCATCTGCCCACACGGGATCGAATACTGGAACGAATGAGAGACTTCTACCCGTCAGTAAAGAATGTCAATACAACCGTACTCGGGGGCATGGTGCAACTATTCTTCGAGGAAGAAGAATTGCGGCATACGGTGCCCGCCACGAGGCTGTCTGACGGGAGTCTGCGCTATCTTTGTCTACTGGCCGTGCTGTGCCATCCAAACCCGCCGGGAGTCGTCTGCATAGAGGAACCTGAGTTAGGCTTGCACCCCGACGTGATCCCCGAAGTGGCGAAACTCTTAGTCGAGGCGTCGTCACGCAGCCAGATATTCGTCACGACCCACTCCGACATCCTGGTGGACGCCTTGACGGATACTCCTGAGGCGGTAGTCGTCTGCGAAAAAGTCGCCGGGGCCACCCAACTGAGCCGCCTCGATGCGGAGACCCTGAAGCCGTGGCTTGAGAATTACAGGCTGGGAGAGCTTTGGACGTCCGGAGAATTGGGCGGCAATCGCTGGTGAGCGTCACGCTTTACGTAGAAGGCGGTGGCCAGGGCAAAGATTTGAGAATCGCCTGCCGTAGAGGCTTCAGAAAATTCATCGAGAGGGCCGGTTTGACCGGAAACATGCCCAGTATCGTCGCATGCGGAGGTCGCGATAACACCTACGACCGTTTCAAGACTGCGCAAGCCACCACCGGTTCAGAGGCGATGCTTCTGGTGGATGCGGAGGAGCCAGTAACTCAGTCGAAACCGAAACCGTGGGAGCACTTGAAAAACAGAGACAGGTGGGACCAGCCTCCAGGGGCCTCGGACGACCAATGCCATTTGATGGTGCAAGCCATGGAGTCTTGGTTCCTCGCTGACAAGGATGCCCTCTCGTCATTCTACGGCCAAGGTTTTCGGTCTCAAACCCTGCCAGCCAATCCGAACATCGAACAGGTACCCAAACAGGACGTACTCGACGGGCTTGCCCAAGCCACACGCGACACTGGCAAGGGTCTTTACAAGAAGGGATCCAACAGTTTCGCTATACTGGAGAAGCTGGACCCGGAGAAGGTGCGGAACGCGTCACCGTATGCGGACCGCTTTATCAGTGCGCTTTCAGTCTAGGCCGGGGGCGACGTCCCTCAGCTTGAACGGTTCGACAGAGCACCACTGGCCCATCTTCATCTTGACAGTTCTTGACACACTGATTCCGTAGGTCCACAATGGAACGACTCTAAAGAGGAGTAAGCCGGTGGTTGCACGAAGAGAGAAATTCTCCAGTCAGGCCTCCCCGGAGTTGCTGCAGGGAATGCGCGAGATAGCCCGCAATGATGGCCGCCAATTCCAGGCTGTGTTGGAAGACGCCATGAGGGACTACATTGCGAGCAAAACCCAGGAAAACGTCCGGCCAGAGGTCATGGCTCACTACAGGGCCAGCGTAGAGAGGAATCGCCTCCTGGCTGAACTGCTGTCCCAGTGAACCGTCGTTTCCTAACTATAGAGGAATTGTTCACAATACATGCCGACCAAATTGCCCAGTTCGGCGGCGCTTTGGGCCTCCGCGACGAAGGAGCGCTGGTGTCCGCCCTCATGCGGCCCCAGCTAGGATATTATGACGGCATATTAGAGGAAGCGGCCGCTCTTATGGAGAGCCTGGCTATGAACCACCCCTTCGTCGACGGCAACAAACGAGTCGCTTTCTTTGCCACAGATGGGTTCTTGCGGCTGAACAACCGATTCATCGACTGTGACAACCGTGAAGCATACGATTTTTTCATGCATCTGTTCGAGACGAATTCGTTCCGATTCTCGCAACTGCGGTTGTGGCTTGAGGAGCACGCCAAACCCCTTACCGGGTTCGAGTAAGCCCGATACGCAGGACACTAAAACAGCGTCAGTCGGTATATCACGGTTCTTCCGGGCTTGCCTCCTCCTCACTGCCTCCCATCTCCTCCAGGACCCTCGCCAGGGTTTCAACGATCTTCCTGGGCCTGTCTTTGTATTCGAGGGTCGGCCACCACTCGTAGTCGAAGCTGCGCAGCGTCTTTCCGTCGAGGCTGCACCTCAGGTCCGGCGCCGTCACCTGAAAGCCGAGACGGCGAGTGGCTTCTTCAGCCAGCGAATCCAGCTTTTCGTCGGGAACTCCCAAGGCTACCAAGAATCCTCCCTGGCGTCCCGACTCGTCCCGGACCCTCACTCGGACCACGGGGCCTGATCGGTCTACCTCGACGACTTCATACGGCACCGGTCTGCGCTGGTGGTCGGGCCATCCGACGTAAACCCTGTCTCCAACTTCCCACATGCTGCATTCTCCCTATTGACCCCACTATATCAAACTGAAGCTCTTACCAACCAACCAAGCGGGTATGCTAGACTAATTGTGCTATGGACTACTCGAAAATCGCTCCAATGATGAGCCAGCTGTGGTCTCCAATAGCGGTGGTCACTTCGTCATGGCAGGGCAAGGACAACGGACAGATATGCGTCTCCATCGGAGGCGCGTCCATAGTCCCCGACAAGCCGCGGGTAGTAGTCCAGATACACAAGACCAACTTTAGCCACAGCATGGTGTACGGAAGCGGAGCGATGGCCCTCAACTTCCCCGAAAGCCGGCAGTTCGGTGTGATCAAGGACTATGGACTGGTGTCCGGCAGGGACGCGGACAAGATGGATGGCGTTGCTTATTATCACGGCGAATCGGGAAGCCCGATAATAGAGGACTGCTGGGGATTCCTGGACTGCAGGGTGGTGAACGCCATGGACGGCGGTGATCTTACCTGCTTCCTGGCCGACGTGGTGGATGGAGGAATACTGAACCCTGGGCAACCTATGTGGTGGTACAGGGTCAGGAAGGTCATCCCCCACGAATGGATGGAGGAGTGGGACCGGAAAATCAAGGGCGAGATCGCCATCTCCAGAGACCGGATGGATAAGATATCCATGACTCCTTGGAGGAGCGCTGGACATTGAACATGGACTCGGATATACAGGCGACGGTCCAACAGGTCCACGACTCGCCGTACTCAGGCGTGTTGGCGGCTACGGGGGCCGGGACCAAGGCGTTGGCTTGGTTGTTCGGGGTGGCGGGCGCCTCCCGCACGGTGCTGGAAGGTTCCATACCCTATTCAGCCCCGTCTATGGAAAGCTTCATAGGACGGTTGCCTTCCCAGGCTGTGTCCAAGGGCACGGCGTTGGACATGGCCGAGGCTGCTTACTTTAGAGCTTTGGGAATGGAACCGGACAACAAACGTCTGTTTGGGCTAGGCTGCACTGCCACCATCGCCACTGATCGGACCAAACGAGGAGAGCACCGGTGCTGGGTAGCAACCAGGGACGCATCAGGCTTCTCGGCGTACGGACTGACGTTGGTGAAGGGAGCCCGGGACAGGGACGCCGAAGAGGAAGTGGTCAGTCGGTTGCTGCTCCATGCTCTGGCGGCAGTTTGTGGACTGCCTCATGGAGTTGATCTGGGCCTCCTGGACAGCGAGCGATTGGAGCAGTCCAGGGAGCGGAGTCCCTTGGCGCCACTGCTTGCCCACGAACCGGAGGTGGACCGACTTCTCCTGAAGACCGATGGGAGCGTGACATCGACAGAAAAGGTCACGGGAGTCGTTTTCCCAGGAGCGTTCAACCCTCTCCACGACGGTCATAAAAAAATGGCCGCGGCGGCCTCCGTCATGCTGGGCGGCCCGGTGACTTTCGAGCTTTCGGTCATAAACGTGGATAAGCCGCCCCTGGAGGAGCCGGAGATTTACCGGCGTCTGACCCAGTTCAGGCGCAAGTGGCCAATTGCTCTGACCAAGGCTCCCCGCTTCAGGATGAAGGCCCGCCTGTTCCCCGGATGCACGTTCATAGTGGGCTGGGACACGGCCATCAGGTTGGTGGACCCCGTGTACTACGACAACGACGAAAGCGAAATACGCCGGGCGCTGGAGGAGATGGCTGACCTGGGATGCAGTTTCCTCGTGGCTGGAAGGAAGCATGGGGAGTCCTTCAGGACACTGGCGGATCTGGAAGCTCCGTCCGAGGCGGCCCACCTGTTCCGTGAAATCCCGGAATCCCTCTTCAGGGCAGACCTGTCGTCAAGCGAAATCCGAGCTGGGGGTTCGGGCTAGGCTGTTGTAACGGGAAGGCGGCCTAACACCGTAGGCCCGTCGATGCAATAGTAGGTTCGACGGGCGTCCAGGTACGTGGACTGGGGGTTTACGAGTTCCCGCCGGCTGTGGGCAATGCCCGCACTGCGGCGCCCACCTTCTCGTCAGCCGTAGCCAGGTCGAATTGAGTCTGGAGGTTCAACCAGAATTGGGGTTCCACTCCGAACCAGTGGCCGAGCCTCAAGGCTGTGTCGCCGGTCACTGCTCTCTTGCCGGAGATAATCTGGCTGATGCGATTGGGCGGGACTTCTATCTGACGGGCGAAGGACGTCGGGGTCACGCCAAATTCGTCCAGCTCGTCCTTTAGCACCTCGCCCGGGTGTGCGACCCGCTTGAACAAGTTCATCAGCTTTCCCCTTCTAATGGTAGTCCACAATCTCCACGTCGGTTGGCCCAGAGCTGTCCGGCCACCACGGGAAGCAGATACGCCACTGCCGATTGATGCGAATGGACCACTGGCCGTCTCTGGAGCCTGTCATGGCTTCCAGCCGATTGCTAGGCAATGCCCTCAGCGTAGCCAGCGACGGAGCCGCGTTAAGGATTGAAAGCCGCTTTGCCGCCTGACGTTCGAATCCTTGGAATGCCGCCACAAATTCTCCGCTCGCAAACCGCTCTGTCCTCTTGTCCCGATACCCGAGAATCATCTAATGCCATTATCACGACTCTTGACGATGTACGTCAAGAGTCAATAGCCGTAGGGCAGACCTGTCATCAACCGAAATCCGCACCAAGGGTTCGGGCTAGGGTGGGACTGATCCGAGGGTTACGGTGGGATACGACCCTCCGTTACTCCGGCGAGTGGGCCGCTACCGAATCCAGCCTCTGGGAAAGTCGGTCTCCCACAGTCTCCAAGTCGTATTGGCTTTGAAGTCCGATCCAGAACTCGGCTGAATTTCGAAAAAAGCGAGAAAACAGCAGCGCAGTCTCCGCCGTAATCGACCGCTGCCCGTGAACGATAGCGTGAATGCGGCGTGGGTCGACACCGATGGACTTGGCCAGTCTGTATTGAGTGATGTTCATCGGGATGAGAAACTCCTCGTTAAGGACTTCTCCCGGATGAATTGGCGGCAGCCTGTCATTGCTTTTAGCCGTCGTCTTGGTCATAGCAGTCCCTCGTCTTGCCCTCTCCCTTAATGATAGTCCACGACCTCTACCTGGTAAGCGTTTCCCTCGATCCAAACGAAGCAGATGCGCCATCGCCGGTTGATGCGAATATTGTATTACCCTTCTCGGTCGTCGGAGAGAGCTTCCAGTCTGTTGCCTGTAGGAATCCTTAGGTCAATCAGGTCCGTGGAATTGTTCAGAATCATCAGTTTGCGCCGTGCCCTACGCTGGATGTCCTCAGGCATCTTGCTGACACGTCGTCGTTCAGCAATGGACTGAGTGTCCCGGTCCCAGTAGCTCCTGATCACATCCTTATAATAGTGCTATACGCTAATAGCGTCAACTACCATGAATGCTGATCAAAGCTAAACGAACTTGACGACACGAGAACTGCTTACGTCTTCGCGTAAATGGTAGGCTATCTACACGTGCCCCAACATGAACCGTTGGGACAAATGATTCGACGAGGAATCGAAAAGGTCCGGTGGCTCTCTCCCTACGAGTCAGGTGCTCCTATGATACCCATACGCTTCCAACCGCTCCCGCGCCTTATGTTGCTCATCATCGCTGAAGGGGATTTCCCATCGGTTGGGTAGAACGAGAACTTCCACTGAGATGTCTAGGCGTCCGAGTTCCCAGAGGTTGGTCAATCCCTCTTAGCTTTCATTGGAGCGTAGCGGCCGTTTGGCCGTCGCCAATCCGCCGTGTTCATTGACCATTCGAAGAAAATAGGTCGGGCGATAGCCTAGTTCAGCGGCAGCGTGATAAAGGTTGACCATAGCCGCATGAAACTCAGCCTCCAGTCGATTGGTCATGGTGGTCATACAAGACCCTTTCCAAATTGACATCCATGCGCAGGAACTAGAGAATGGCGTTCATCAACATGTGCCCTGCCGGACTCTGTGGAATTGGCCCGAAGGCGTTGGTTATCCTGCTATGCCTTGCGGTCTTTATCGTCCTGGCAGCCTGTGGCGAAGAACAGGCGACGGCGCCACCGGCGGCAACCCCCGTGCCTGCGAAACCCACGGAGGCGACGGAACCAACGTCGACCTCGATTCCGGCGCCCACGGACGCCCCAACTCCCATCACGGCTCCAACCTCACGTTTAACACCGGAGCTTACAAGGACGCCGAGATCCAGTGAAATCCTAGAACCAACGCCTACGCCGGCGCCTACTGCCTTGCCAACTTCCATGCCGTCCCTTACCCATGCCGCGACGCCGACACCCACTGCCACTCCAGCCCCTGAGCCAACCCACACCCCTGCCGCCCCTCCTACTCCCTCGCCCGTTTTGATGCGGGATTTGGAGTATAACTACACCATAGTGTTGCCGGACGGCTGGAACCAGCACAGAGAAGGCAGTTATAGTAGCGACTCTCCATGGGCCTGGCTCACGATCTCGTCCCAGATCCTCCCCGACGGAAATACCTTAGACCAGTTCAGCCAGTTCGTGCTGGATGACCTCCAAAAGGACTGGTGGCCCACCGCCTCGCTGTTTGAAATCAATTCCGTAGAGGAGGGTCAGACGGACAGCCAGCCGACAAGGCGCATCCGCTACCGGGTGCAGGAGTCACCGCAGTATTGTGTCCTCGACGTGGAAGAGTCCGTAGTGGTAGTGCAGCTTCTGCCAGGTAACCCCCAGGGATTCCGAATAAGAGCTTGGATGTGCGAGCACGACGTCGCCAATCACGGGCAGATGAGGGAACAGATATTGGAAAATTTCCAGATCTCAACCAAGCCGGCCGAGTACTACAAACAGTTCATGTCAGTAAAAGGGGTGACCATAAAGGCGGACGAGACCGTTGACCCTGCCGCAGTCGAGGCGGGCACTGAAATAGTGGACGTCATGTTGTCGGGAAGACCGGATATTGCCCAGTGCATGGCCCGGCGCAGGGGAGACCTTGTCATCGTCCCAAGGGACCAGACGCTGACTTCGTTGCCGGAATATCAACACCTGGAGGGGACCACAGACTTCACGGGTAGGAGGCGCGACAACTTCGACATCCGGGGGGTGGGTGGAGTTCCTGGGCTGCCCGTCTCCTCGGCAGCCGAAGAGCAGCTCCTGGGAAACCTGGAGCCTCACCACCCCTATTACCCATTCCGCGGTCTTGTGGCGGTGCATGAGTTCGCCCATGGCATTCAGAACCTCTGCTTCACTCAGGGGGACCACGAGCAGTGGAACAGGTTCTACGAAGAAGGAGTGCAGGCGGAGCTGTACCCGGGCAGCCACATGATGGTTGACGTTAATGAGTACTTCGCGGTGATGGCCACTTGGTACTTCGCGGTAACGGACGAACTGGGTGAGATCAGCGACCGTGATGAGCTAAAGGAACGGTTCCCAAAGGTGTTCCGGGCCCTCGATGAAATTTACGCAGGAGCCACCGTACCGGAAAAATACCGGACCTGGATGGACCGCCAGCATTAAACCTCTTCCACCACTCCATCGGTCCCCCGGTTCCCGCGGGAGAATACCCTCCACCTCAGGGGAGGGCTAGGGTGGGGGTGAAAAGGTAATGTTAAGACCCCGACGAGAAAGCAAACACAGGTTTTGAGATAGTTTCTTAGTCTAGCCGGTATATGCGGGCGGCGTTCTTGCCGGCGATTTTCTCCTTCTCCTCCAGAGAGCAGTCGGCAAGAATTTCTTCCAGGATTTGCCTGCTGCGGGGGAAGGTGGACTCTATGTGGGGATAGTCGGACCCCCACATAAGGTTGTCCACGCCTATCTTTTCCCTAAGTTCTATCCCCAGGGCGTCTTCCTGGAACCCCGCGAAGATGTTGTTGCGGAAGAAGTCGCTGGGAAGGGATGCGTCCTTGAATCTGTGCCAGCCCAGGGCGCCGAAAGGCCGCTGTGTGTAGGTGTAGTCCATGCGCTCGACGAAGTGGGGAATCCAGCCAAGCTCATGCTCCACGGCGCCAACCCACAGATTGGGGTAACGCTCGAATACGCCGCTGAAGATGATGTCCGATATGGACATGCGCACCCAGAAGTCAAGCTGGGTAAAGAAGGCGGCGGACAGCCCGGTCTCGGAGGCAGTGGTCCACTCGGACAAGGGACCGGGACGGTTGGTTGCGCTGTGGAGGCCCAGGGGCATCTGCAGGTCCTGTCCCGCCGCCCACAGGTATTCAAAGTCTTCGTCGCTGTAGCGTCTTTTCTCGCCCAGGTGCACCGGAATCAAGGCTCCGATAAGGCCCATGTTGGCGGCCCGCTCCAACTCCTTTGCGCCAAGCTTGGGGTCATCCACATTGATGTTGGCAATGCCCTTCAACCTGGAGGGATAGGCTTGGCAGAACTCGGCAATCCAGTCGTTGTAAGCCCGGAATATCTCGTCCAACAGGTCTGAAGCCAGGGGCCTGCAATAGACCAGGAGACCGAAAGTGGGGTAGACGATGCTGATGTCCACGCCGTCGATGTCCATGTCCTTGACGTGCTCTTCGGGAATGTACCCTCCGGGCCGCAGGTCCTCCATCTTGTGGGCCCGGCCGGTTATCTCCGGCTGTTCGAACCTCTCACCCGTTTCGGCGCCCGCCGCCGGATTCAAGATGCGCTGCTCTCCCACAACCCAAACGTCCCCGTCATCGTCTCCCAGGCTGATGACCCGCGGCGCCAGGTCCTTGTACTTGGCGGACACCCTGTTGGTCCACAGGTCCCCCGGTTCGAATACGTGGTTGTCCGATGAAATGATCCGATAGTCGGCCATGGTGCCCTCTCTTTCGGCGCCTATCCGGGCGTAAAACCCTCGACGTTGTGGAGATTATGGGTTCAGTAAAATCACGTTGTCAACAACGGAGGTACGGGGCCGCCGTGCCACGTTGGGAAACCTTGGTAATACCCCCTCTCCGGCGAAAGCCGGAGTCCAGGAAACCTTGCAAGAGGGATGCCGCCTTCTGGACTCCGCAGGAAAGCGGCCCCTGTGTTCATGTATAATTCGTTTTTAGTCCACACCATCAGCTCAAGTATCGGATGGCGTCCAGAACTCATTTGGGAGGCGGCCCTTAGACCGTCATTCCGGCGGAGGCCGGAATCCAGAATCCAGACCATAAAGGGAGGCGATGAAATGAAGCTAGGCTTGCAGTATGAGATGCAGAGACCGGTCCTCGAACAGAATAAGCTGGTGGAGGAAACTATAGAGCAGTGCGTTCTCGCCGACGAGGTGGGCTTTGACTACCTGTGGTTCGTCGAGCACCACTTCCTGACCACCTTCTCCATGTCACCCTGCCCAGAAATACTCTACGGCGCCCTGGCCCGCCTGACCAAGCGCATCCGGCTTGGCCTCGGAGTGGTCATACTCCCTTACCACCACCCCGTACGCGTGGCCGAGCGGGTGGCCTTCCTTGACCACATGTCCGGAGGCAGAGTGGACTTCGGGACAGGCCGTTCGGCTCCCTACGAGCAAACGGGGATGGGAATCGACCCGCGGCAGTCCCGAGATATGTGGGAAGAGTCTCTAGAGATGATTCCCAAGATATGGGACTCGGAGCTGTTCGAGTGGGAAGGCCGCTACTGGAACGTTCCCCCGCGAGAGGTGCTACCCAAGCCCTTCCAGCAGCCTCATCCACCCATCTGGGTCGCCGCTTTGCAGCCCTCCACCTACGAGTTGGCCGCCCAGAAGGGCATCGGAGTGCTGGCTTTCGGCGGCTCCGCTCCCGACGTGCTGCAACCCCACATAGAAAAGTACAAAGAAGACATCAAGAAAGCCAATCCGGTGGGCGGACAGGTGACCAACGAATGGTGCAACGCCACTCTCGGCTTCTGCGGAGAGGACAACAAGGTGGCACGGGAGACGGCGGTAAACTCCATCAAGACCTTCTTTGGCCCCGGCAGGCCTTACGTCCAGGACCAAGTGGACGTCTACTCCAAGCTGCTGGAGAACTGGGGCGGAATCCCCGATCACCTGAAACTCAACTTCGACCGGTTCATAAAGGTCGACGACAGCCAGGTCGAATCCACCGGCGCGGACCTCTCCGGCGGCACCTCGGTGGCCCACGCGTTGTGGAACCAGCTGGACGCCGACACCCTGTGTGACAGAGGCGTGGTCATTGGCGGCGACCCGGACAGCTGCATCGCCGCCATCAAGAAGCACGAGGAGGCCGGCGCCGACCAGCTTATGATATTGATCCAGTCGGAGACAATTCCCCACGAGGACGTCATGGAGTCCATCAGGATGTTCGGCAAGTACGTCCTGCCTGAGTTCAAGAAGTAGCGGCGACCTTATACCTGAGAAGGTTTTCACGCAGAGGGACCGGACCGGCTGGCCGAGGGGAGGTCAACCCAGACCCAGGAGGGCATAATTCTTCCGGGGGCAGTTTGAGATGGAGACGACCGAGTGCTGACCGTATTTGGTTCTGTTGCCGTAGCAGGAATGCTGGTGTTCTACTGGCTTGAGCCCCGGTCCCGCTGGTACACCCTCTGTTTCGCCGGCGGTTCAGCCGCCACCGCCCTTTATAGTGGGCTTATCGAAGCATATCCTATCATGGCCATCGAAGCCGTCTGGACGTTGGTGGCAATTCAACGGTTCCTGAGTAAGCAGCGTGCCCTCATGGGGACCCATACGTAACGGACTCGGACGAAATCATAAATACTAGTCGGAGGCAGAGCTTGTCGCACTTTGAAGATTATGCCGAAAAGTATCCTAACATACGCATGGAGCGAAGCGAATCGGGGATTCTCCAGATAGCTTTCCACACCAACGGCGACAGCCTGATGTGGGGAGAGGGTCCCCACGGAGACTTCCCGAAGGCCTACGCCGACATTGCCATGGACCCGGACAACCGGGTCGTGATTATGACGGGGACAGGTGAGAACTTCTCCGGCCCCAGGGAAGTGAACAGCGCCCACCGGCGTTGGTCCAACCAGGACTTCGACGTCATATACAACGATGGCAAGCGGCTGTTGATGAACCTGCTGGACATATCCGTGCCCACCATCTCAGCCATCAACGGTCCGGCGTGGCGCCACGGCGAGATGCCTCTGCTGTGCGACATGGTCCTGGCCTCGGAGACGGCGCAGTTCCAGGATTCGGGGCATTTCGGCGGCAACCTGGTGCCGGGAGACGGCATGCACGTGGTCATGCCCATGCTTATGGGGATGAACCGGGGCCGCTATTTCCTTTTCACCGGTCAGACCCTGGACGCCAACGAGGCCAAGGAGTTGGGGCTGGTCAACGAGGTGCTGCCCAAGGACCAAGTGTTGCCCAGGGCGTGGGAGCTGGCGGAGACGCTGGCGGCCCGGCCAAGGCTGCTGGTGAACTACACACGAGTGGCGGTGGCGCAAATCATCAAGAAGCAGATGCAGGACCTGCTGGGATACGGCTTGGTCCTAGAAGGGCTGGCCCAGATGGACGATCCGGCCTAAGAGCCTTGTTACCACGTGTGGACCCTACTCTGTCGGGAAACCCCTGCCTACCCCCTCTCCCTCTGGGAGAGGGTTGGGGTGAGGGCTGTCCGCCACTTTGGAGGAGTTCCTGGATACCGGCCTTCGCCGGTATGACGAAAGTTGCGCGCAGGTCTTCGTAGAGAGAGGTGGGGCTAGCGATAGCCCCGGTGAGGGCCGAGAGGTTCCAGCTTGGCTGTGACCTCTGCGTGAGCGTCGTCGTCGCCTTCCAGGCTGACCTTGGTCCCAGGCTCGGCGAGTTCAGGCCGGACGTAGCCTAAGCCGACGGCTCCGCTTCCGTCTGACAGAGGGACCAGGGAAGTCACGAGGCCGACCTGCCGGCCATTGGCCATGAGCTTGGAGCCGAAGTCGACATCGGCGCCCGGCGGGAACCGCAGCGAGACGAAGCTCTTCTGCACCTTCTGGTAGGTGTCCAGCCGGGCGATGACTTCCTGCCCGATGTAGCAGCCCTTGGTGAAGCTGATGGAGCCCCACAGTCCCGTTTCCAGGGGGTTGTAGCTCTCGCTCATGTCCACCCCGCCCTCAGGCGCTCCGGCTTGGACTCTAGCGGCGTGGTAGGCTTCCTGTCCGGTGGGTCTGGCGCCCAGAGACAGCAAACTGCTCCAGACTTCAGTGGCGTCCTCGGCTTGGAATACGACGTCGGCCCGGGGGAGTCGGCCCAGGGTCCGGCGAACGACCTGTACGGAAGCGTTCCCAAGGACGACGCTAGCTATCGAGTCTGCTTCGATAGCGCTGCCAGGAAATGCCTTGGCCAGGAAGTCGGGGAGTTGGGGGCCTATAAGTGAGGCCATCCCGGTGGAGTGGGTCACGTCGTCCAACTCGATGTCTTCGATGATGGTGTACTTGTCAATCCACTCTATGACCCGCTGCGAGGTCTGAGGGCTGGTGAGAATCAGGAATCCGTCGCCGGTGTTGTAGACCCAGATAAGGTCGAGAATCCGGCCCTTGTCGGTGGTGAGGACCGTGTGGGCACCTTTGCCGGAAGCCAGGTTCTCCACTTCGTTAGTGGAGATGCGGTTGAGAAGGTCCAGCACGTCGGGGCCAGTTGCCATGATGCGTCCAACATGGGACATGTCGAGTAGGCCGGTTCCCTGGGTCAGAGCGGTTAGCTCGGCCTCTACGTCTCCGAAGGACGCCGGAAGCTCCCAACCTGACTCAACTGCGTAATGGGCCCCAGAGGTAAGTGTGGCTTGGTGCAGTGGGGTCTTGGTTGCGGTGGTTGTCATGGTGGCTTGGTTGCCCTCACCCCAACCCTCTCCCCCCGGGAGAGGGGGATAAGGAAATGTTGGTTTCTGGATTCCGGCCTTCGCCGGAATGACGGTCGTGAGTTATGCAGCCAGTATACTCCTTCCCCCTCTGGGGGAAGGTTGGGATGGGGGCGGCTCCCCCTATACGCCGAAGGAGTTGCCGCAGCCGCAGCTTTTGGCCGCGTTGGGGTTTTCGAAAACGAAACCCTTGCCGTTCAGACCGTCGGAGAAGTCCAGGGTGGTCCCGGCGATATAGATGTAGCTCTTCTTGTCTATGAAGACTCTGACGCCGTTGTTGTCCACCACCTTGACTTCCGGGTCGGGGTCTTTCTCGATGCTCAGCGTGTACAACAGGCCTGAGCAGCCGCCGCCTTTGACTCCCACCTTGACGTAGAAGTCGTCTTCAAGCCCTTCTTTCTGGGCGAAGCGCGTCAGCATCTTGGACGCTTTGTCGGTTATCCCGATGGTAAGGGTGCCGTCTTCTGCAACCGATGTCATTGCCGCCTCCTGATCCTCCGCGGGCCGTTAGTCTGATTATACTCGCTCTATGGGCCTGCGAGTCAACTCGCTGGGTTTCACGTAAGGCTGCAAACCGCAATTTGGTCAGCGCTAAGTGAACTCAGGCGCACGGAAAACAGAGGTGGCGATGTTCATGGCTGCTCTGGCTGGCATGACGCCGACATAAAGCGACAGGTGGATGAACATTTCCATGAGTTCGGTCTTTGTGACACCCACTCTGATGGAACCCTCGATAGTCCGGCGGATTACGTTGTCGTATCGACCCTGGGCGACCGTGGACGCCAGGGTACAAATGGCCCTGCTCTTGGTGTCCAGCCCCGGGCGCGTCCAAATTGATCCCCAGTAGTATTCGGTCATCAGGTCGTCCAACTCCTTTTCCTCAGGAGTCGGCTCGGAGGTATGGTATCCGAACACGTCGGGCATCAGTTCTTCGTGGCGTCGAAACCCCTGGAGATACCGTTCCTCCAACGAGACGCTGCTGTCATACACCTCGGTGGCCTTGTATTGTATCCCACGCTCTTCGAATACCTCTTTGGCGATGGCCAGGCCCCGGTGACCGGCGGGGATGCCCGCGTTGAACGAGGCCATCATCAACACTTCCACGATTTCGTCGGCGGCGACGCCGACGTCAAGGCAGACTCGTATGGCGGACCTGACCTGGGTGTCGGTGCGTTGGGCGGCCATAGCCGACAGAGTGATCATAGCTCTGTATTTTGTGTCCAAGCCCTCCCGGGTCCACACAGTTCCGTATAGAAACTCGGTGGTTATCTTGTACATGTCGGGGGCCAACTCGTAGGCGGAAGGAACGGAACCCTCGAAAGACCGGCCGCCCCCTCCCGCCAGAAGTGAACGGGTCTCTTTGCCCTTTTGGAAACGTTCATCGGAAGTGGTCAATGTGGGGTTAGCCTCCAATCTATCGGTTGCACCGACAAAAATAACATAAAATGGCAATCTGCCCAAGGCGCCCAAGTCGTGGTGCGGTTTCTACGGGACCTGGGGGGCGGTTCGACAAGCTCACCGCGAACGGCTAGTGCGGAATGGCTGGCAGGTCTTGGGGTGTCGTTACAGGGTGGATGACTCAATCTCGAAGATCTTGACCCAGTACTCGCCGGTGTGGAGATGGTCCACAGACCTGGACGCCTCGGTCCGGGGTTCACTTCTGTCGTATTCCCGCAGGGCGTCCAGATTGTCCCACACCGTGATGGACATTCCCTCGTCAGGGTTCTCAGTGCTGAGCAGCAGTTGGCGGCCCTTGAAGCCCTCGACGTCTTTGGTGATGCGATCGGCGGCTTCGTTGTAGTGGGAAACATATTCTCCCCAAGCGCCGCGCTTGAGCCTTCCCCAAATCATGCGAACGTACATGTCGGCCTCCTCCGAAGAATATCGCCCAGCTGTCGGCTCCAGATATCTATATTATAATAACGATATTGAATATCCACAATACGTTGTAACGAAAAGAGCCCAGGCCCGTGTTCAAGGGCCTGGGCTGATCTTGGTATGGTTACGTAGTCGGCGCTTAGTCTGCCGCGGCGGGGGCGGTTACGCTGCCGGCGAACTTGGGCATCACCTGGGCTGCGAACCTCTCTATTTGCTCGACGATGACCTGCTGCTTGGCGCCGACGGGTAAGCCCGCCATCACCGTTTCAAGGCCCGGGTAGGCGGCTTCGATGGTTTTCAACGACTCAACGATGTCTTCAGGGGTCCCTGCCAGGAACCCGCCGCCCTTGACGGCGCCTTCGATGTCCGGCAGGCCCGCCATGGGGGCGCGTTTAGGGTCCGACATGATTTCGACCTGCTCGTCGGACAGGCTTCTGACCAGGCGCAGCGGGCCGAACATCTTGAGGTTCTCCTGGTACAGCTTGCGGCCCTCTTCCATAGCCTTTTCCCTGGAGTCGTCCATGTAGAACTGGTAGCCGATGGCCAGGTCCTCGCCCAGCTTGGCGTCGGTGCGTCCAGCGCGCACCAAGGCGTCCCTCCATGACTCCACAACCTGGCTGACGGCTCCGCCCTCGGCCACTCCGCCGCCGATGATGCCCTTGATGCCATGCTTGGCCATGAAGTCCAGGGCGCGCAGGCTGGCGCCCTGTATCGGCTGCCACGTCTCGACGGGCAAGGTCTTGGGCCTGGGGACCAGGGTTATCTTTTCCAGGGTGTACCCGCGGTAGGGGGTAACGGGCGGGGGTATCTCGTAATACTTGCCCCTGTGGGAGAAGGACTCTTCGTTGAAGGCTTTGAAGATGATTTCCACCTGCTCCTCGAAGAGGTCCCTGTTGCCGGGTTGGTCCCGGAGGGGGGCGTCGAAGGTTTCCACCTCTCTGGTGTGGTAGCCACGGCCTACACCAAACGTGACCCTGCCGCCCGTCAAGTAGTCTGCGGTGGCAAAGTCCTCGGCCAGCCTCAAGGGGTGCCACATGGGGGCGATGTTGAAGCCGCACCCGATGCGGATGTGGTCAGTTACGTGGGCTAAGTGAACGGCCAGCATGAGCAAGTTAGGGATGCACTCGTATCCCTCGGGTTGGAAATGGTGTTCGGCCATCCAGAAGGTGTGAAAGCCGTTGCTGTCCAGGGTCTTGGCTATGGCTTCGGCCTTGTCGAAAACAGTCAGGAGGTGGTCGTTGGTGAACCGACGGTCGTTCACCGCCGTGCCAGCGTATCCGATGTTGTCCATGTCCACGTGGCCGGCGTATAGGCTGTCGAACTTGCTTATCATGGGGCGGCTCCTACAAAAGAGTGTGGGGTCGGCGCTTTTGCCCAATTGTAGAAACCTGCCTTTTAGGTGTCAACTTGTCGAATTGGGACATAGAGAACGGCGCCGGTGCGAACACCGGCGCCGTTTGTCTTGCGGGATGCGCTGCAGCGGTCTATTCGACCCGTCCCGGCATCCGGTCCGGGAACCCCATGCCCACGACCTGCACGTTGATTTCCTTGGCCACCAGGCCGCAGAACTCCAGCAAGCGGCGGGCCACGTTCTGCCTGGCCTGGACCACTACTGAGGGTATGGAGTGGCCGTAGAGGACGTGGATTTCTATGTCCAGTATGGCCTCACGCCTCCCGGCCTCCACCGTCACGCCCCTGGCGCGTTGGTTGGCCATGCCGAGCAGTTCGCCGACATTTTTTCGTATCGACGTGGTCCCCAGAGAGGTGATGCCGTCGACTTCCCTGCAAGCAACCCCGGCAATGGCCGCGATTACTTCATCATCGATGGAGGTCTCGCCGTTGACCGTTATCTCGGACACTGTCTCCAGTTCGGCGAGCTTGGTCTCCATCTCCCGGTCTATAACATTCTGTAACATGATGATTGCTCCTTGGTTGTGAATCTGTTGGGCTGGGCTTAGGGGCCGGGCTTACCGTACCCGGCCCGGCATGGAGTCGCTGAACTCCAGGGCGGCCACCCGCACGTTGATTTCCTTGGCTATCAGGCCGCATATCTTCAAAACCCTGTCGGCCACGTTCTGCCTGAGATTGGTCACTACGTGGGGGATGCTGACGCCGTAGTAGACCCGTATGGTGAGGTCGAGAATCGCTTCCCTCTTTCCGGCCTCCACGGTGACGCCTCTGGCTTGCCTGTTGGCTCCGGAGAACCGTTCGGACAACACCCGCCCTATGGAGCTGGTGCCCACGTCGGCCACGCCGTCGACTTCCTTCGCGGCAACGCTTGCCACTGCCGCAATCACCTCGTCGTAAATGTTGGTCGAACCTTCCACGGGAATGGAGGTGATTTTGCTGATCTCTTCCATCCTGGGGAGCATTTCGAGGTCTCGGACCGTCAGTTCGCTCATCACGGGCGCCGAGTTTGCCGAGTCTACCGTCCGTTGGGTGTCTTGCTGTGCGGTCATGTCAATGCCTCCTATGTGATTTAGTGTTTGTTCAAAGTTGGGATTCGTCATAAACTCACCGCAACCAATGAACATTGACCGAAACTGTTGTCAAGGCGAGAAGACGCGGGCCAGCTCCGGTGGGCCCTTCCGGTTCCCAATTGGTTCGAAATATATCGTATCTTGCTTTTGTTACGTCTGCTAACCTATGTTTATATAATACACCATATTACTATATTTATGCAAGGGCCCCGAACGACCACGCGAAAAGTAGGGTTCTCGATTGTGGCCGGAAGGAGTTTCATGGGACTTGGGCTGTGCATCGCGGGATGCGGCAAGTACGCATATACCGTCTCAAGGGCCATTCAGGGAATGGAAGAGTTGGACTTGTTTTACGCATCACGCGACCTGGAACGGGCGCGTTACTATTGCGACCGTTTCCGGGGAAAGGGTTTCTTTGCCAGCTACGAGGATGCGGCGGCGGACCCGAGAGTGGAGGCCATGTACTTTGTGACTCCCCATCATTTGCACAAGGACCACGCCCTGCTGGCCGTAAGCCGCTCCAAGCATATCCTGATGGAGAAGCCTATCGCCCGGACGCTGGAGGAAGCGGAAGCCATGCGCGCCGCCGCCACAGATGCCGGCTTGAAGTTTATGGTGGCGGAGAATGCGCGGTTCATTCCGTCGGTGAGGAAGTGCAAGGAACTGTTGAACAGCGGGGCCATCGGCCGGCCGAGAATCATCCAGGCGCAAGCAGAGGAGGACCAGCTGGCCGACGACTGGCGGAACAGCCTGGAAATGAACGGCGGCGGCGTCCTAATCGACGGAGGCATTCATGTTGTGGACAACCTGGTCCACATGGGAGGAATGCCGTCCAGGGTCTACGCCAGAATTCTTCCCAGCGTATCCCCTGAAATGGATGGGGAAGACGGTATGGCAGTCATTGTTGACTTCGGGGATGGAGCGACAGGCTTGATTAACTTTTCCACCGGCAACACGGTCAGTTCCAGAAAGGCGGAGATCGTCATTACGGGCGTCCAGGGCCGGATCAGCGTCAACATACTCCAGGGGAGGGTCACGTTGGAGGACTCGACAGGCGCAACCGAGTTCCAGTTCGACGCGACTGACATGGGCTGGCGGGACATGTTCACCGAGTTCGTCGGCTGCATCCAGGAAGATAGGGAACCCGGCTTTTCCGTTGAGGATGCGGCCCTCGACTTGAGAGTGGTCCTTGCCGCTTACGAATCAGCGTCCAGGGGGTCGCCGGTGGATCTTGTGTAGGAAAATGAGAGAGAAGGTCGATCACTGACATCAAGGGGTGGCGGAAGGGCCGTTAATGTTCTATATAATAGGCCCGAACAGTGTGGAAAGGCGGGAGGAACGATGACAACGGAGCGAGAGAAGTCCCTGGACATCGCCATAGCGCAAATCGAGCGCCAGTACGGCAAAGGCGCCATCATGCGTCTGGGCGCGGGGGCCGACAAGCTGGCCACCGAGGTGATTTCCACGGGCTGCCTGTCCCTGGACATGGCGTTGGGAGTGGGCGGAATTCCCAAGGGCAGGGTCTCAGAGATATTCGGGACTGAGTCGGCGGGCAAGTCCACCCTCGCGCTGCACATCATGGCGTCAACCCAGGCAACGGGCGGGACTGCCGCCTACATCGACGTGGAGCACGCCTTGGACCCGTCCTATGCGGCCAACTGCGGCGTCAAGATTGAAGACCTCCTAATTGCCCAGCCCGACAGCGCCGAGCAGGCCTTGGAGATAACGGAGTACCTGGTGCGGAGCGGCGCCGTGGACACGGTCATCGTGGACAGCGTGGCGGCTCTGGTGCCCAAGTCGGAGCTGGAAGGGGACATGGGAGACACCCACGTGGGTCTGCAGGCCAGGCTCATGTCCCAGGCGCTGCGAAAACTGACCGCCGCTATACACCACTCCAAGACGGCGGTGGTGTTCATCAACCAGCTTCGGGAGAAGGTGGGAGTGATTTACGGCAGCCCCGAGGTGACTCCAGGGGGCAGGGCGTTGAAGTTCTACAGCTCCGTGCGCATAGACCTGAGGCGGGCCGAGTCCATCAAGCAGGGCACAGAGGTGGTGGGCAGCAGGGTGCGCGCCCGCATCGTGAAGAACAAGGTTGCTCCGCCCTTCAGGACCGTCGAGTTCGACATCATGTTCAACCACGGCATCAGCAAAATGGGCGACCTGCTGGACCTGGGAGTGACCAAAGACATCGTCAAGAAGGCGGGCGCCTTCTACTCCTTTGGCGAAGTAAAACTGGGTCAGGGTCGCGAGAACTCCAAAGAGTTTCTTGAGCAGAACCCTGAGGTGGCCGCTCGGATAGAAGCTCTGGTCCGTGGGGACGACAAACCCTTGGACCTCGAACCTGTGACGGTCGGCGAGCCGAAGCTGAATGGAGCCGCGAAGCTCTAGGGGGTTGCAGGCTAGCGAACGCGGTTTACGGCTACATATCCCGCCAAGCCGCCGAATATCAGCAGGAAAAGCCAGTCGCTGACCGAGTCGGGCTTGGACATCACGATGACTACGATGATGGCCGCCGCCGTGCCGGCGCCGGCTATCATCGCCAAGGTCTGGCCGCGCTTTCGGTTCGTGGAGCGGCTGACCGCCTCACCTATCACGTAGCCTGCTGCGAAGGACACCAGCCAGGGGAGAAAGGGCACCGCCAGGTTGTCCAGAATGAACCACCAGAGGAACCCCGTGACTACGCCGGAAATAAGCCCTGCCAATAGGGCCTTCCCGGCGTAAGAGGGTTGCACGTCGTAGGTGGGGAGAGTGGTGACTCTGGCGCAGTCGGGACAGCGAGCCCCCACGGGGGTGGGTATCATGCATCGGGGGCAGATAGAGGTCGAACACCGCCCGCAGGCAAGCCCGGTTTCAATGGTGGGATGGCGGGCGCATCGGGCCAGTCCGGCGGCGTCGCCGGCTTCGTGCTCACGCCGGAAGGGTTCGTCGGGCTGATAGTCGGTCAAGGTTGCTCCTGTCTCCGATCTGACGGGCCGCGCTCCAGCCAGTCCTCTCGCCGGGCCACGTCCCTGTCCCTGAACAACCTGTTGAAATAGACCTCACGCAGAGGCACTCCCCTGGTCGGAGGGTTCCAGTTGGAGGTCAGGCGCTTCAACGTCACTAACCCCAATAGTCCCACACAGAACCAAGTAACTGCAAGTGGCTCCCCCAACAAAACGCTCCACACAGGCAACAACAGCAGGGATATGTATACCCATACCCCCGAGCTCCTGGTTATGAACCATCCGCCCAGTCCGATTCCCGAGAAGAGAATCAGCAACTGACACCATTCGTTGAGCCCCAGGACGAACAACGCCCCCAATGCCACGGCTATGCCTCTTCCCCCGGTGAATTTCAGGTAAAGGGACCAATTATTGCCTGCTATGGCGGCCAGGGGCAGCCCGGTCAACAGAATGGACGAACGGTCCAAGTCGAGAACGTACATCCCAATCCATAGGGGAGAGCCGCCCTTCGCGAACAGCTCGAAGAGGCCCAGGGGAATCAACCAGCGTCCGCCCACGCTCTCGAAGAGGTTGGAGCCGCCGACGTTGCCGCTGCCAAAGCCGCGGATGTCGATGCCTTTTACAACACGGGCAATGACGTAGGCGGTGGGAACGGAACCTATGAGAAGAGCGTAGACGTAAAGGGCCGCCAGTTCCACGAGGGTCCTCTAGCCCTTCCGGGCGTGTCTCTTGAGCTGTTCCACCGTTTCCGGCGGCGGCCCGCTGGCGCCGGGCAGGTACTCGGTGCGGTCGGGTATGGCGTGGTAGTCGGTGCCTCCGCAGGGGACCAGGCCGAACCGGTCAGCCACCCTGGCCAGCTCCTCGACTTGCTCGCTGGAGAACTTGGCGTAGTGGACTTCGATCCCAACCAGCCCGGCGTCCTTCAAGTCTGCGACATAGTTCAGGTAGTCGTCCACGTATATGGGATGGGCCATTACAGGGACGCCACCCCAGGACTTGATCAGGTCTATGGCGTCGTTTGGACTGAGTTTTGCCCTTTCGGTGTATGCCGGAGAGTTGCGCCCGATGTACCTTTCGAATGCATCATCGGTGTCCCTTACCCAGCCGCCCTCCACCAGGGCCTGTGCGACGTGAGGGCGTCCTATTGCTGCCTCTCCCGCCAACTCTTGCACCCTTTCCCAGGTGATTCCCATTCCCATCTCCCGGAGCCTTTCAACCATTCTGCGGCCCCGGTCCTGCCTGCCCCGGCGGAACTGTGTCAGGGTCTCCTGCACCTTCGGGTCCTCGTGAGGAATGTAGTATCCCAGGATGTGTATCTCGTTGCCCGGGACGTCAGCGCTCAGTTCGATGCCGGGTATGACCGTCAAGTCAGGATGCTTCCGGGCGGCCTCGAAGGCTTCCGGGAGTCCCTCGGTGGAGTCGTGGTCGGTGATTGCGATGACCTTGAGACCTTGCCCGGCGGCCAGGTCCACCAGTTCAGTGGGCGTAAGGCGCCCGTCGGAGGCCGTGGTGTGGAGGTGAAGGTCTACAAGAGCCATGTTTAGGGCAGGACCCGGTCAATGCGCTGAATGTCTGTGGCCCGTCCGTCGGCGTCAAGGTCCACCAGTACCGAGTTGAACTGTACCGGGCCCTGGGGAACGCTAAAGCGTTTGGGCATCTGGGTCAGGAATCCCTCCAACACCGCCTGCACGTCGGTCCCGATGACGGAGTTCTGAGGCCCGACCATCCCTACGTCCGAGATGTACGCCGTGCCTTGGGGGAATATGCGCGGGTCTGCGGTGGGCACGTGGGTATGGGTGCCAAAAACTGCGCTGACCCTGCCGTCCAAGTACCAGGCCATGGCTTGCTTCTCTGAAGTTGCCTCCGCGTGAAAGTCCACGAGGATCGCCATCTCGTCGCCGTTGGAGCCGATTTCCCGCAGAACTTGGTCGGCGGTGCGAAACGGGCAGTCCAGAGGACTCATGAAAACACGGCCCATCAGGTTCACCACCGCCGTGTTGCCCAGCTTGACGTATCCCCGGCCCGGCACGCCGGGCGGGTAGTTGGCCGGCCTGATGAGCGCAGGTTCTTCATCTATGTAGGGGACCACTTCTTTTTGCTTCCAGATGTGGTTTCCGGATGTAATTACGTCGACTCCCGCCGCCAGCAGGTCGTGGGCCGTCTCTGGCGTTACTCCGAATCCGCCGGCGCTGTTCTCCCCGTTGGCGACCACCATGTCGACGTCGTATTCTTGCCGTAGACCGGGCAGGACGCTCTGGACCGCTTTCCGGCCCGGTTTGCCAACCACATCGCCTATCATCAATATCCGCAAGGTCTTGTCCTTCCAGTGATTTAGATTAACACTCGGCGCCGCCCCTCGCCAACTGGAACAACCAGGTTCTCGTGAAGGGAGACGTTTCGAGACGTCCAGGGCCTGATTGCCAATATAACATCGGGCCTGGCGCCCGTCATTGACGCCAGGCCCGATATGGTCTCACCGTATTCTTCCCGCACTAGCGGGCATATTCTATGGAACGGGTTTCCCTGATCACAGTCACTTTTATCTGACCTGGGAAAATCAGGTCGTTGGTTATTTTATTGGCTACGTCCCGTGCCAGCATGGTGGCTGCGTAGTCGTCCATGTGCTCGGGCTTGACCATGACCCTGACCTCGCGGCCCGCCTGGATGGCGTAGGCCTTTTCCACGCCGCTGAAGCTGGTGGCAGCCTCTTCCAGTTCGGCAAGCCGCTTGACGTAGTGTTCAGCGCTTTCCTTACGGGCCCCTGGGCGAGCGGCGCTGACTGCGTCGGCGGAGGCCACCAGGAACGCCTCCACGGAGCCGCGCTCTTCGTCGTGGTGCTCCATGATGGCCCGGTAGACCTCCGGGTGTATGCCGAACTTGCGGGCGATTTCCGCTCCAATTTCGGCGTGGGGTCCGGACACCTCGTGGGTGAGCGCCTTGCCGATGTCGTGGAGGAGCCCTCCGGCCTTGGCGACTTCGATGTTCGCGCCTATCTCTCCCGCCAGCATTCCGGCGATGTGGGACACCTCGACGGAATGGAGCAGGACGTTCTCACCATAGCTGTAGCGGAATTTCAACCTTCCCAACAGCTTTACGAGTTCGGGGTTCAGGCCAGCAACTGCAGAGTCTAGTGTGGCCTTCTCTCCCTCTCTCTGGATGGTCTCCTCGATTTCCTTTTGAGCCCTGCCGACCATGTCTTCGATGCGGGCGGGCTGAATCCGGCCGTCCTGCACCAGGTTGGTGAGGGCGATGCGGGCAGTCTCCCTTCGAATGGGGTCGAAGCAGGATATGGTCACGATTTCCGGCGTGTCGTCGATGATCACGTCCACGCCGGTGAGGGACTCCAACATTTTGATGTTGCGGCCCTCTCGTCCTATGAGCCTGCCCTTCATGTCGTCGCTGGGCAGGGGCACCACGGACGTTGTGTGGGTTGACACCACATCGGACGCCAACCTGTGTATGGCCAACGTCACGACCTTGCGGGCTGTTTGGTCCGAATCTTCTTTCCTTTCGCGGTCCAACTCCCAATACTTCTTAGCCAACTCATGCTTCATCTCGTCTTCGGTCTTCCTCAGAAGCATCTCCTTGGCGTCGGCAAAGGAGAGTCGGGCGATATCTTCAAGCTGCTTAAGTTGCTGGGCCTTTAACCCATTTATCTCTTCCTTCGAGCTTTCCAGGTCCGATTGTGTCTTGGCCAGTCCGTTTTCCCGTTCGTCCAGGGATTGGGCCTTCTTCTCCAGGTTCTCTTCCCGCTGACTGTGGCGGCGTTCCTGGCGCTGAATCTCCTTGCGTCGGTCACGCAGTTCGTTTTCAGCAGTCGAGCGGATCTTCACGGACTCCTCGCGGGCGTCCAGGAGCATCTGTCTCTTCTGCTCCTCTGCCTCTCCGAGGACTTTTTCAGCCTCCTCCGCAGCTAGCTTTACTCGGCTTCCAGCGCCCACCAGGTCGGTAAGGAACTTGAATGGGTTCAATTCAGTTCACCTTTTCCTTTCCGCACCAGGCATTGTGTGACAAGAGGCACTCTGCTACCCCTTGTAGCACATATTAGCGAGGCCTCAATATAGTGTCAAGATAGTCTCAAGCTCTTAATACTGGGTATCAATCCCAGTCCCATTTCTTGACAAGCCCATACGCCAAGTCTAGACTGTCTGCAATGCGCCTGGAAGATGACCTTTTCCGCCTCTGTACGTGCCCCTTTTAAGAGCGGGTGCGCCGCAGCAATGGAGGCATTCGCCTGCGTCAAACTGGAGTAAACGCCTTTTCCCCTTTTCCGACAGGAGGATAACGTGAGCAGTGGAGTCAGAGGCCCCAACGTAGCATCACAGCAAGAGATTCACAAAAGCAGCATGGAGCTGGCAGGGAAGTCCGTCGGAATCATTCCCTACATCGAGCAGGAGGCGGTCAACCTGGAAGAAGAAATCAAGGCGTTCCGCGCCGGGGAGCGTGAGGTCACCCAGTTCATGCCCTTCAGGCTCAGGCAGGGTGTTTACGGGCAGCGTCAGCCGGAGGCCCAGATGCTCAGGGTGAAAATCCCCGGTGGAATACTGACGCCTGAGGCTATGGATGTCCTGGGCCAGCTGGCCGAAGAGTATGCTCCTCTGGCAAAGGGCCATGTGACCACACGGGAGAACTTCCAGTTCCATCACATACCCCTGGAACGCACCCCCGACGCTATCCGCCTTATTGGAATGGCGGGCCTCAGCACACGTGAAGCCTGCGGGAACACCGTCCGGAACGTGGTCGGCGACCCGTTGGCCGGAGTATGCCCCGACGAGGTGTTCGACCCGACACCTCACCTGGCGGCCTACGTGAGGTACGCCGTCAGACATCCCGTGACCCAGAACTTCCCCAGGAAGTTCAAGACTTCATTCACTGGATGCGCCGACCATGACGCGGTGGCAGGCGCCATCCACGATCTGTCGTTCATAGCCCAGGAGCGTGAAGAGGACGGGGTTTCCAAGCGGGGCTTCAAGGTGATGGTGGGAGGTGGCACCTCAATCATGCCCAGGCTCGGCCACATACTGTACGAGTTTGTGCCCGAAGAGGACTATCTGAGGGTGGCGGAGGCGCTATGGAGGATATTCGACAGGTCCGACATGCTCCGCAAGAACCGGATGATGGCCCGTATCAAGGTGCTCATAGACCGCATCGGCTTCGACGCCTTCAAAGAGATGGTGGAGGAGGAACTGAAGGGCATCGGGCCCATTGACCCCAAGCCCCTCATGAATCTGGACGAGATACACAACGAGGTCCCGCCGGCAACGGCTTCGTCGCGTAACGGCGACGAACAGGAGTATCCTCCCGAGTTCCTGTTCTGGAAGAACACCAACACGACAGGCCAGAAGCAGGAAGGTTACTACATAGCCTACGTGAAGCTGCCGCTGGGTGACATATACGTCAATCAGTTCAAGGCTCTGGCCGACATCACTCGCAAGCACACCGGGGGCAGAGCCAGGACGACCCAGGAGCAGAACCTGGCGTTCCGCTGGGTGCCGGAGGCGCACCTGTACGACGTGTGGAAGGAACTCAAAGAAATTGGACTGGCGGGCGCAGAAGCCAACACCATCACCGACGTGGTCTCCTGCCCCGGCACTGACAGCTGCAAGCTGGGCATCACGTCGTCTATGGGCCTTGGGGAGGCCATACGCACGGAGTTGGAGTCGCTGAACGGCCATCTGGACGACCCGCTGGTGAAGAAGATGCACATCAAGATGAGCGGTTGTCCCAACGGGTGCGGCCTCCACCACATAGCTCACATCGGCTTCCACGGCGCGGCTTTGAAAGGGCCGGGCGGAGTCCAGCTTCCGGCTTATGAGCTGTTCCTGGGAGGTTACTACGGGGAGAAGACCGTGGAAGAGGCCCGCATCGGCCAGAGGCTCCCGGGCGTCAAGGTGCCCTCCAAGAAGGCGCCGGAACTGGTGAAGGACTTGGTGTCCTACTACAAAGGCAACCGCAACGACGGCGAGGAATTTATAGATTTCGTGGACCGGGTGGGCTTGGAGCCCTTTGCTGCGATTGCCGCTCCTTACCGGGAAGTGGGGCCGCTGGGACCGGACACCCAGGACATCTACATGGACTGGAAAAAGGAGGAGCTTTACAAGCTTGAACGGGGTGAAGGGGAGTGCGCCGTCTAGCTTCCCATGGGAACGAGTAGAAAGAAGGCCCTGGAGTACGCCGACGAAATCATCGCCGTGCCCAAGGCCCACGTTCGTGTAACTCTGCGACAGACGAAACAGGGAGTCACTCTTCTCCACGAGGGCCGTGCCCTGACCCGTTGTCACCTCACCCGCACCGGCATGGCCGCGGCTCGTTGCATGGCTGAAGCCTTAGGGGTGGGAGTGCCGCGCCTGGGAGAGTCAGTGGACGCGCGGGTCTCTACGGGAGTCCTGTGGAGGGCCGTCTCGATCTCATGCTTGGACATGAGGAAAGCCGAGTCCCACGCAATACTGGAAAGGTTGCTGGAGGAGGCGTCGATGCAGAGAGGTTCGGGAAGCGACGCCATCTAAAGCGTTTACCGCCTATCTGGGCGGCTAGCTTCTAAGCCATCGACGGAGGCGTTCCAGGAGGGTGTCTTGTTCATCAACAGTGCGGCCTCGCCATTTCTTCTGATACCGCGGCGCCCCGGGCCTTACGAAGAAGAGTGCGTAGGCTATTACGAACAGGACCAGCCCGGCGATCACCAACTGGAGCACGTAGCCGATTCCTGTTGCTCCCAGTATCATCGCTACGACGAGCAACGCAAAGCTGACCAGCATCAGCTTCCCGGCCGATATCTTAAGTCCCCGTCCACCCGTCAGCTTGTGGATAGGACCTGGATGGACGCTTTCAGCGGCCTTTGGCTCTTGCCTTGAGGACCGGTCCTTGGGCGAGACCTCCTCGGCCTGCTTGAGGATTTCCTCAATCTCCCTTTCGAACTTGCTGGACATCAGATCTCCCGAATGATGCTCCCCCGAGATGTCTTCTGGACTGCTGTCACGCCGTGTCCCAGTGGGTCGAATCCCTGCGTATGGTTACGCTTGTTGCACGGCGGGTGTAAACGGAGACGACGCCCGCTCGCTCGATGATTTCACTATATCAGAAGGCAAAATACCCGTCTAGACTTGGATTCAAGCATGGTGAATTCCCGGAGGACTCGTGCCGGAGTTCAGGGAGAGGCAGTCTATTCCGTTGGCGTCAAGACTCCGATGAAGGGAAGGTTCCTGTACCGCTCCAGGTAGTCCAGCCCGTACCCCACAACGAACTCGTCGGGGATTTCAAACCCCACGTACTCCAAGGGGACGTCAACCAACCGCCGGACTTTCTTGTCCAGGAGGGTGCACACTTTGATCGAGGCAGGCTCCCGAGTCTTTATGTAGTTCAGCAGGTAGTTCAAGGTCATGCCGGTGTCGACTATGTCTTCCACCATGAGGACGTGCTTGCCCTTGATGTCTCCGTCCAGGTCTTTGGTGATTTTGACGCCTTCTTCATTGACCCCGAATCTGGAAATGGACATAGTCTCCACGGACAAAGGCAGGGATATGCAGCGCATCAAGTCGGCCATGAAACACATGACGCCCTTAAGGACCCCCACCAGCACGGGTTGAGAGTCGGCGTAGTCCCGGGAGATTTGACGCCCCAGCTCCCGTACCCGCTTCTGGACCTGCTCGGCGTCGAAAAGCGCCCGGTCTATTGCCTGGAGCTCCTCCTGTGCCAGCGGGCCGTAGCCAAACTTGGCCAGGATACGGTGGTAGTCGCGCTTGTAGAGGAGCTTGACGTTGACCTCCGGGTATAACTCCCTCAGGGTGCGGAGCTTGCGGTTCTTCTCGGTGACCAGCTTCTGACGCAACGTGGTCAACTCGACGTACAGGTCCAAGTCGGGCAGGTAGAAGTCAGGGGTGAACATTTCCTGCATCCGGTCCCCTTCCCACTTGAGGGCGAAGGAGCGGGGCTCGTAGTCCCAACGTACGCCGTAGAAGTCCAGGATGCGGGCGAACTCGGCCTCGCTGGGATGGGCAAACCGTACAGGGTTCTTGGGGCAGGCGTCGCTGGGCGACTTCAGCTGGACCGCGACCGAATCGACGTCTGCGCTGCTTGGGGTTGTCTCGTCGTGAGGCGTCTTAGCCAAACGATATCCTTGTTTGGGCTGCCGAGCTGGTTACGACTATACAACGAAGGATTTGGCCGAGCAATGGCATGGGCGGCTCGTTTCTATGAACTGGTAAAGCTCCTTGCTTTGGCGCGCGTGATGCTGGTAAAATGCCCCCGCTCACCCTTCTTTCAGACATGACATTGACGGCCGGGACACGGTAAAGGAGATTCAGCCTTGGGCAAGATCAGAACGGCGATTATCGGAGTGGGCAACTGCGCTTCCTCCCTTGTGCAGGGGGTGCACAAGTACCGCAACCTCTCCGATAACGGGGATGTCCCGGGGATAATGCACGCCGACGTTGGCGGCTACGCCATTGACGACCTGGAATTCGTTGCCGCCTTCGACGTGGACGTGAACAAGGTTGGCAAGGACCTCTCCGAGGCTATCTTTACGGAACCCAACAACACGATAAAGTTCCACGACGTGCCCCACATCGGCGTCACCGTCGAGAGAGGCATGACCCATGACGGTATCGGGAAGTACGTAGAACACCTGGTTCAGAAGAGCCCAGGCGCCACGTCAGACATCGTCAACATTCTTCGGGAACGGGAGTGCGACGTCGTCATCAACTTTCTGCCGGTGGGCAGCGAAATGGCGACCAAGTGGTATGTAGAGCAGGTTTTGGCCGCCGGATGCGGGCTGGTCAACTGCATTCCGGTCTTTATCGCCCGAGAGTCCTACTGGCAAAAACGTTTCAAGGACGCGGGTCTTCCCGTTGTGGGCGACGACGTGAAATCCCAACTGGGCGCCACGATCACCCACCGTGTGTTGACTCGGTTGTTCGAGGACCGGGGTGTGAAGCTGAGCAGGACCTACCAGCTCAACTTCGGCGGGAACACTGACTTCCTGAACATGCTGGAACGGGAACGTCTGGTGTCCAAGAAAATATCGAAGACCAACTCCGTCGCCTCCCAGCTGGACTACGACATTGAGCCGGACAACATCCACATCGGCCCCAGCGACCACGTGCCCTGGCTGGGCGACAGGAAATGGTGCTATATCCGCATGGAGGGAGAGAACTTCGGCGGCGCTCCCTTGAACATCGAGCTCAAGCTTGAGGTGTGGGACAGCCCCAACTCCGCCGGAGTGGTTGTGGACGCGGTCCGCTGCGTCAAGCTGGCCATGGACAGAGGCATGAGCGGCGCCGTCATAGCTCCTTCCTCCTACTTCATGAAGTCTCCTCCTGTGCAGTACACCGACGATAAGGCCCGGGAGATGGTGGAGGCCTTTATCGAGGGCCGGGAGGCCTAGAAAGGCCCGCCCTGGCGGGCCGGTCAACTGATTCCATCACATGGACGTCAGTGTATGAAAATCGGTCTGGCATCCCCTTACGACATCACATGGCCGGGTGGAGTCACCGTCCATATATCCAGGCTTGCCGACCGGCTGGAGGCCGAGGGCCACGAAGTAAAAATCCTGGCCCCGCACTCTCCCTCCAGGGAACTGCCTGTTGGGTGCGAAGTGATTCCACTGGGAAGGTCCGTTCCCGTGCCCGCCGGAGGCTCCGTAGCCCGGCTCTCCCTTTCCCTGTGGTTGGACCACAAGGTGAAAGACGTCTTGAGCCGAGAGGCTTTCGACCTGGTGCATATACACGAACCGCTCATGCCCGTACTGTCCCTCACTGTGCTGAGGCACTCCAACGCCGTCAACATAGGGACGTTTCACGCGGTGCACGGCAAGTTCCGCAACTACGGCTGGTCCTATCCTATACTGAGGCGCTGGTTCAAGCGTTTGGACGGTTGTATCGCCGTCTCCCCTGCCGCCAGGGAGTACGTCGAGAGGTTCTTCCGGGCCGACTACGAAATCATCCCCAACGGAATAGACGTGGAGAACTTTTCCACTCCTAAGGAACCCATACCAAGTCTGAACGACGGGAAGACCAACATCCTCTTCGTCGGCCGCATGGAGAAGCGCAAGGGGTTCAGATACCTGTTGGAGGCCTACGGGAAGCTCAAGTGGGAAAATCCGAACATCAGGCTGGTGGTTGTGGGGCCGGGCAGCCCGGATAGGGACTGCTACCGCATAATGAGCGAACGGAACTTGCAGGACGTGGTTTTCGCAGGCACAGTCTCGTACGAAGACTTGCCCCGCTACTACCAGAGCGCCCATATCTGCTGCGCCCCGGCCACGGGCAGGGAGAGCTTCGGCATAGTCCTCCTGGAGGCCATGGCCTCAGGCAAACCCGTGGTCGCTACCAACATTAAGGGCTACGCTGCAGTGGTTGAGCATGGTCGTCAAGGGCTTCTGGCGCCTCCCAAGGACTCAGGCAAACTGGCCGAGGCTTTGGGATTCCTCATCAACGACCCCAAGCTCAGGGAACAGATGGGAGCCTCCGGACGGGAGAAAGCGGTCCAATACTCGTGGGACCTGGTGTCCAGGCAGATCATGGGATACTACGACCAGGTGATGGAAAGGGCCTATGGCCTTTCCAGGCCGAGAGCAATTTAGGTCCGCAGTTCTCCGTTACGTGGAGACCCCCGGAGCCAGAGCGCTGGACCGGCTGGGTCTCACCCCCAACACCATCACGCTGAGTGGGTTTCTCGTTGCCCTTGGAGCGGCGGCATTGGTGGGAGCAGGGTTTCTGTGGATTGGGGGGCTGGTCTTCCTGGCGGGGGCGCTACTGGACCTTATGGACGGAGCCCTGGCCCGTTACACGCAGAAAGAGTCCCGATTCGGCGCCCTCCTGGACTCGGTTTTCGACCGGCTGGGTGAGGCGGCCCTCTTCGTGGGTATCGCCGTCTACGGTCTGCTGGAGGACCTGGGAGAGGGCCGTACCCTCTTCCTCATGACAGCGGTGATGTCAGCCCTCATAACCTCCCAGATGGTCAGTTATCTCCGCGCCCGGGGCGAGGGACTGGGCATTTTCACCAAAGCTGGGCTGATGACCCGCCCCGAGCGGGTGGTCCTCTATTCCCTGGGGCTGATTCTCGGCCTGAGGGGCCTGGAGGTCATACTCATCATCGTGGCCGCGGTGTCCTTCCTGACTCTTCTGCAGCGCCTCTATGTCGTGGGGCGCGGCCTGTCAGTCGAGGACTCCGATGGCAATCCCGTCGGCAACGACGCTCCTAACTAAACAGCCTAGGCCGGAAAGTTAGGACTAGTTGGGAAGAACCGCCACCGAGCGGATCTCTCCAAATTCCTTCTTCAGTTTACGCCAGGAGTCTCCCCCGTCCTCACTCACGTACACGTATCCGAAGAGGCTGACGGCCACAATAACGTCGGGGACCTCGGCGTGGCTGCCCAGCCAGTAAATGACCGAGTTGGGTTCCACCGGCAGCGGAGCCGCTTCCCAACTTTGACCGCCGTCTTTGCTCCGCTGGACTGCACCGGTCACGCCGGGGATGAAGTCGCCGTTGCCTACGAACATCACGTCAGGGTTGTCCCGCTTGACAAGTACGCCGCGGCAGTAGGAGCGGGCGTCGGCTTCGTTGAACTTGGGGAAGTAGTGGTAGTCCCAACTCTCGCCCTCGTCCTTGCTGGTGGCGATGCCAAAGGGGCTGGTGGCGTAAACTGCGGATTCCGGACCGGCCCTCAGGGCCATGCCGTGAACGTCTCCGTGAAAGGGATCGGGTCCCAGATCGGGCAAGTGCAACCAGGAATCGCCGTGGTCCAAGCTCTTGTATACCCCGTCCACTTCAATCCCGGCCCAGACAGTGCGGTTGTCTCGCGGGTCGACGATAATGTTGGTGGTGCGTGGGGTCCCGATGGGGCAGTCCATGTTGACGCCCATGTTCATCTTGGTCCACGTCTTCCCGTCGTCCGTAGACCTGAATCCCTCGGGCCTGGTGCCGGCGAAAATAGTGTTGGGGTCTACGGGGTCTACGGCCACCGACCATATCTGAAGGCTGTCCATGGGCGATTCCAGTTTGTCCCAGGTGACGCCGTTGTCCTCGCTCCGGAAGATGCCCACGTCAGAGCCGGCCAGGGCACGATGGGGGTTGTCTGGGTAGACTCCTATAGTCCTTACTATGCCTTCCGTCGGAATGGGCTGCCTGATTTTGGCCCAGGTCTCTCCACAATCGGAACTGACTCCGAGTCCCTGGCCCACGGTCCCAATGAGTATGGAATAGTCTCTTGCCATGACTGAACCTCCCTGGACTAAAGATGCGCGGCGAATGGTAGAAGCAGGGACATCATAGACCAAGCAGGCATAATTTGCCACCGGCTCCGGCTCGAACCGTTGCCACTGACGGGCAGCCATGAGGAAGATGACCCTCTGGACAAGGTCAACCACAAGCGACTTGCCCTTTGAACGTCTAGTCCACCAAAACAGGCGCCATCGCTCGGATTAAGTTGGACAAGACGACGGGAAGTTGATATGGTAGAAACGGCTATTGTACTTCTACCCTCAAGGAGACCAAGTGAGCCTCAACATCAAGAACGAAGAGACGTGCCGGCTGGCCAGCGAGTTGGCTCAACTTACCGGCGAGACTATGACAGGCGCTATCACGGTCGCGCTCAAGGAGCGTCTGGAGCGCGAGAAACGTGAGCGCAGCGTCGAGACTCGTCTCCAAAAGATGCGGGCCATCTCAGAGCGAGTCGCCAAGTCGTTACGGGACGGCCCGTCTGCTGTCGAGCATGGTGACTTCCTCTATGACGAGCGTGGTCTTCCCAAGTGATTGTCGACACGTCAGCCGTCCTGGCAGTCCTGTTTAGAGAGTCGGACGCCGAGCGTTATGACACAGCGATAGCAGAAGCTTCACGTTGCGGTATGTCGATGGCGAACCTCCTGGAGACCGCCATCGTCGTCGAAAGCCGCAGCGGCGGCGCGGCCGGAAATGAGCTTGATGCCTTCCTGGATGAAGCGGGGATTGAGTTGGAGCCAGTCACACTTGACCATGTGCGGGCTGCTCGCCGAGCTTGGAGGCGGTTTGGCAAGGGCAACCACCCGGCGGGGCTGAACTTCGGCGATTGCTTTGCCTACGCCCTGGCGGAAGTTTCCGGCGAGCCGCTTCTGTTCAAAGGCGGCGACTTCGAGCTTACCGACATCGAGGCCGCCTAACAAGATGCACAATGAGGCCAAACCCGACGTGGACGGGAAGTCCAAATCGACGGTTTTTGTAGTCGCCGGTCCTCCAGATTCTCCTTCAAACTGAAACTCTCTGCCTACAAATGGGCTTGGTTGACACGTTTTCACGGCTATGCTATATTTTTGACCGCGGAATCTTGCGTTCCGCCGTTATTCTTTTTGGAGGATAGAGCGAATAGCCCGCGACTATAGAGTAAACGAAAGAATCCGAGCGCCGGAAGTCATGGTGATCGCCGATGACGGCGAGCAAGTCGGGGTAATGACCGTCCCTCAAGCCCTGACTCTGGCAAGAGGGCGTGGGTTGGACCTGGTGGAAGTGCAGCCCAACGGAGACCCCCCTGTGTGCCGGATTCTGGACTACGGGAGGCTCCGATACCTCTCCTCCAAAAAAGAACGGGAAGCCAAGAAAGCCCACAAAAATACGCCCTTCAAAGAAGTCAGGTTCAGGACCCGGATCGGGAACCATGACTTCCAATCGAAGCTGCGCAAGGTCAAGGAGTTCATCGACGATGGCTCGAAGGTGAAAGTGGCCGTCGTCTTTCGCGGCAGGGAAGTCACTCACCGGGACCTGGGAGTGGCCCTGCTGAAAAGGGTGGCCGACGACGTGGAGGAGGTGGCCAGGGTTGAAGGGCCGCCATCTCTCGAAGGAAGGTTTCTGTCCGTAGTCCTGGCCCCGGGGGCCAAAAAAATCAAGAAAGAGACGACCAACGGGACTGATGCCCAAGCAGAAAACACACAAGGGAGCTAGCGCCCGCTTCTACGTAACCGGCTCCGGTAAGCTGATGCGCCGGAAGCGGATGAGCAGCCACCTTCGCAGAAAGAAACCTAAGAAAGTCCGCCGACAGTTCGCAGGAAAGCTGCCCCTGGACAAGGTCGACGCCCCTCGAATCCAGAAGCTTCTGCCCTACAGCGGCTAGACGCGCCCGCAGGAGTACACCGTGGCAAGAGTCAAACGCGGAGTCACCAAACGACGCCGCCACAAGAAAATCCTGGCCCTGGCCCGCGGCTACCGCGGCTCCTCTAGCCGCAACTACAAATGGGCCAAAGAAGCCGTCATACACGCATGGAGCCACGCCTACCGTCACCGCAGAGAACGGAAGGGCGACTTCCGGCGGCTCTGGATTCTTAGAATAAACGCCGCCGCACGACAAGCCGGAATCACCTATCACCAGTTCATGCACGGACTGCGTGTAGCCAACATGGAGATCAACCGGAAGATGTTGGCCGATCTGGCCGTCAGGGATCCCAAGGCTTTCGACGACTTGGTTGTAGTTGCCAAGGCCAATATCTAGCCGAGCTCAATATCGCCAATGCTTAAAGGCCCCCTACACAAGGGGGCTTTTTCTTACGACGCCTCTTCCATCAGGATGCGCAGGTCGTTGACCACGTCGGCTGGGTCGAGGAAGAGGTTGTTAAACAACACACGCCTGACGCCCCAAGCGTCTATCAGGAAAATGGGCGCGGTATGGCCCACCAGATAACCTGAGTCCGACGCGTCCACCGTCTTCTCGTCCAGCGTATGTTGGTACCCTTCTGGGTGCTCATGAGGGCCGTACCGGTAGACTGTATCCCCGTCCGTGTTCTTGCCTGGGTCGGAGTCGACCTCCGTAACCACCGGAGCCAGCCAGTACTGGCTCCAGATGGGGCTCAGCTCCTCCTCGGCGCCTATCAAGTATTGCCACCGCCCTTCCATGCCCATGTATCGGGTGTATTCTCGCACTTGCTCCATGGTGTCACCCCTGGGGTCTACCGATATGGTCAGGAAGTTGACCCTATCGACCTCTTCGGGAGCGAGCATCATATGGGCCTGCTGGAGGTTGGCCGTGACCAGGGGACAAACGTCAGGGCAGTTGGTATAGAGGAATGTCAGCAGGACCACCTCGCCCCGGAAGTCCAATAGAGACACGGACTCTCCGGTGTGGTCTATCAGCGTGAACTCTGGCGCCTGTTCCGGGTTGAGTTCTGTTCCCAGGAACGCTGATGAGGAAGCGCCGGAGCAGGCTCCTGCAGCCAAGAAAACCAGAGCCGTAAGCGCTACGGCTCTAAATAAGGCGCCGAAATCCATGGTGGTTAGGCTAGCGTCTGGAAACCGCCAAAAGGGCCGCCACGGACGGGATTCCCAGGACGAGGCCCATTCCTATGATGATGGCTCCCCAGACCCCGGCTCCTGTCTCATTCAACACTATGAATATGATCCCTATGCCGCCTCCCCACCCGATTATGACTAAAGCGGCCAATATGGGTAGGACCATTGCTAGAGACGGCCGTTTTAGAGCGGGCGACAGGAGGTCGGCGATTTCCGACATCTGTCTTTGCACAGCTTCGAACGGGGGAAGGAGTATATCCAGAATTGGTCGGTGGATCGCCGCCAGCAATGGGATTCCCACAACCAGGGCCATGCCGACAATGATGGCTCCCCAGACCCCGGCTCCGGTCTCATTCAAGACTATGAATATGACCCCTATGCCGCCTCCCCATATGATTACGACTATAGCTGCCAACAGAGGCAGGGCCATTGCCAACGGCGTTCGTTGCATTGCTCTCTTCTACACTCCCCTACGGGTTTCTAAGCTATGAATTCGGCGTCCAAAAGATACCACATACGGCATTATGTTTCCACAGCGCCAGCTAGGAAACAGCGCCTGTGTTCATGGCCCCCCACCGGTGACGGTGGGGCGGTTGGAGGCGTTCTCCTGGTTGGCCCATATCAGGAAGACGACGGAGGAACTAGTCTGCGGGAGTACGTCATAGATGTCGATCATCGTCCCGCAGAAGCCTGAGGCTGTAGCAGATTCAAGACAAGGGCAGACGCGTAGTCCTTACTATTCTCTCTTTTGACTTTGATATTTACCTGAACAAGCTTTTTGCACGGTGTGGTGAGGTTTTCGGCGTGAACGACACACGCAATTGCTCCCGAAACCTCATCCCCACGACCGTCAACACAAATTTCAACATCAAAAAAATGGTCGCCCGTTCCATGCCGCCACTGTTCGCATTCCAGGCTATACGACTCGACCGGCCCAGTCGGTCGAGTCGGTTTGTAGTAGAAGCCGTTAGGGTCGCGCCGATGGGTTGTAGGCGGAACAATATCAGCTGAACGAGGAGTCAGAATAGGGGAACGGGATATACCTTCGTTGAAACCTATGAGACTCGACTTCTGTCTCCCACGTGGTCTGAGTGGAGGCCTAGGAAGGAGTAAATTACCTTCCTGGTCGTCCTCTGACTGGGGGTAAACCCTGAATCCTCCTTTCCCCGAGATGTCCACCAACGTGCCGCTTCCTGGGCGAGTTCCTTCGTTAGCAATTGCAAACCGGAGGAAGGGTCTACTTGACTGTTGCAAAGCTAGATGCAAACCTGACAACTTCGCTTGGCAATCTCTTCTCCAATCCACTAAGTGACGATTGTATTCATCAATATCCCCGCGGGATGGAGGTACACGCTCTTCTTTTCTCCAGGGTGGTTGATTGTTGTGCTTGACATGAAGTTTTGCTGCGTCCACTTCATCGATCGGTGGGAACCCATCCCTTAACTTTCGAAGGAGTTCTCTGACTTCATCATCGGTCAATGGGCTATAAACTCCGCACTCGACCTCGATCGATTCTATTTCCTTACCTTGTTCGTCGATACACCTGATCTGGAATAGAGGGTCAGCTTTCTTAAGCCGCTCAAGCTCGTTTTGAAGGCGCGCAACCTCTCGTTCTTTCGTGGTGCTTTCAGGTGGTAGCAGCCATTCATCTTTGACAGGAGTAAACGAGAGACTGATGCTCTTCGCCGTCATCATAAGGCCAGTATCATGGGTGAGTAGCTGTACAGACGAACTCTCTTGTTCTTCTCTATATCTGTAACAGCATCCCGCGATTTCATCATCTAGCTTGCTGTAATCAAGACGGTCCTTCAAATCTTGACTGGGCAGATTAGTCGGATCAATGTAGAGTCGTACGTGCGGCGCTGATTCTCGAACAAGATGATATCCCTCGTTACTGGAAACGATACTCTGAAAAATAGAATTAGCCTTACGTGCGCGTCGCCCTACTCGGTCGTTTCCCCTGGATTTCTGATTGTCTATCTCCCTTTGAACTGGACGACATACGATTAAATGGATTTCCTCGAAATCTCCGCAATCTGACCAATCAATTTCCTCTAACGGTCGGCATTGAATAAACAAGTTAGTATCAGGGAATAGGTAAAGGACGCGATTGGTCATTCTTCCACCTCTTGAGCATGTTGCCGGACATCAACCTCACCCCCACGCCAACTACGGCAGCCAAGCGTCTTGATGGACGGAGTGTGTGCGGGATTCTTCCACACGGTACCGGCGCCTATCCAACAACTTAGAGGGTCACTCGTTGACCTGGCCTACTCTCCATTCTACCAGTTACAACTTGGGACGATAGCCCATCACTAGTGGACAGTGGATTATCGGTCTGAACCCGTGACGGTGGGGCGGTTGGAGGCGTTCTCCTGGTTGGCCCATATCAGGAAAATAACGGCGAGGGCGCCAACAAAGAAGAGGCCGCCGGGCACCCACATGATGATGCCGCCTATCTGCTGGTCAGACACCACCGAAGTGCCCCATATCCTTGGAGCCTCGGCGTACCATTCGTATATCCCGGCATCGCTGAAAGTAATCAGCGCTCCAAGGATGGTAGGAATCGTGGGCTGGGCTACTAGGTAGACCATCTGGACCAGGTAAGAAGGCCGGGGAAGCTCCCTCATCCGGCTCATGATGGGCCACCAGAGAAGGATGCCTCCTCCTATAAATAGGATATGCTCCAGTATGTGTATTCCTCTGTCCCTCAGAGCCCCGTCGTACAGAGCGGGTACGTGCCACAGGACAAATATGAAATTGAAGATGAGGAAGGCGGGAATCGGCCTTGTGATGAACCGCAGCGCTGGCAGTACCCTCCGACCATTGACCAGCGGGCGGATCAGCCAAGGCGGGGCGCCGGCCAGCAAGAACGGCGGCGAAACCAGGGTCAACAGCAGGTGCTGGACCATGTGTGCCGAGAAGAGGTACTTGTCTCCCAGCTCGTGGATAGGCGACAGCAGGGCCACGAAGAGGACCAGGACCCCAGTGAGAAACAGGGCCACTTCCCCCGAGCCGAGGGCTTCGGACCCTTGAAAGCGTTTCCTAAGCGGTCCCACGCCCAGAAGGTAGAGAGCCGTGAATGTCAGGAGGCCTATGACAACGCTGGGATGGGCGTGCCATTCCGTCCAGGAGAATTGGACCTCAGCGGGCAACGACGTCCCCTTAACAGCTTCCGGCTAATGAATCGGACTGCGGCCGCGCCGGAGACTCAGGGCAGCCTAGGTGCGGGTGGAGAAGGGGCCGGTCCAACGTAGGTCGCCCAGGTCAATGGAGGCGGAAGCAAGGCCATTCGGCTCTTCTCTGATGATGGAACCGTGGCCTCCTCCTGCATCCGGCGGATTGGCTTTGGACGAAAGCACCTGGAATAAGGCCAGCAACGCTACGGTGATGACCAAAGCGAGCAGCGCACCGCCGATGAAGACGGTCGAGAAGAGGCGATGGTCGAACTTAAGGTGCATGTAGAACAGTATCACGAGGGCGAACTTGGCTATAGACAGGATGAGGAATATGGGCAGGAAGGCAGGTTCCAGCACGTCGATGTAAAACACACCGACCTCGATGCCGGTGAGCACCGCCAGAAGAAAGGCGATCTTGATATAGGTGGCAGGTGTGGGGTGCTCCCCGTGCCCTGCCTGCTGATTCGCGTTAGGATTGTGAGCCATGCCGGTCCCTCATGCCGTACTAAGTTACCCCGACTCCGATTAGATAGACCACCGCGAAGATGACAATCCAGACGATGTCAACAAAGTGCCAGTACAGGGCTGCCAGGTCCACACTCAGCGCCTGCCTGTCGGTCAGTTCCCGCTGGGCTTTCTTCCCTCCCCACAGGGAGTATCCCAAGATCGACAGTAGCCATATCACGCCAACCGTCACGTGGGCCCCGTGGAACCCGGTCAATGTGAAGAAGGTCGTGCCGAACAGGTTGGTCTTTGGGGTCAGTCCGTATTGCGCCTCGTATTCTGCCTCCCCGTGCATGCAGGCCTCATCCGGGTGCACAGGAATCTTGTCGGTCTGCACGGGGCACTCGACGACCTGATGGTGGTTGGCGAATTCGTAGAACTCGAAGGTCTGGAAGGCAAGGAAAGTCGCTCCCAACAGAGCGGTCGAAAGGAGCCAAACCCGGAAGGCCCTCATGTCGCCCCGGTTGATGGAGGCGTAGGCCAGCACCATGGACATGCTGGACATCAGCAGGACGAAGGTGCTCACAGAAGTGGTGGGTATGTCGAACACGTCTATGGGGTAAGGCCCCACTATGCTCTGGCCCCTGTATATCAGATAGGTGGCTATCAGGCTGCCGAAGAACAAGCAGTCGGAGCCCAGGAAGAGCCACATGAGCATCTTCCTGTGGTTTAGCCCGGTGGTAGTGTCTTCCACCACCGCGTGGTGTCCGTGCTGTTCCTGCAACTATGCGCTCCCCATCCGACTATTCACCTCTACTCGTCGGGTTCTTCCGGCTCCGATGCCGGTTCGAAAGACCAGGCGTACACGGCCACCATGGCCATGAACATACCAATCGCGCCCAAGGCCCAGGTTGTAGCCTCTTGAAAGATGGCGCCGTAGGCCGCGACGGTCATGCCTCCGGCTACCATGAAAGGCCAGTAGGAGAGGCCCGGCATGTGAATCCCGTGGCCTCCACCGTGTGCGTCACCGTGTCCTTCGGAATGATGGTCGTGGTCGTCCGCCTCGGAGGAACCTCCCGCCACAGGCTCGGGACCTTCCCGGTGTTCTCCGGACCCGTACTTTTCTTCCCAGAAGGCGTCGCGGGAATGCACCGTGGGAATCTCTGCGAAGTTGTAGTGGGGCGGCGGCGAGGATATGGACCATTCCAGGGTCCTGGCATCCCAGGGGTCGTTGGGCGCCTTCTCGCCCTTCCTCAAGCTGCGGAACGCGTTGTGAATGAAGATTAAGGTGGAGGACGCCATCAGAAATGCGCCGACGGTGGCCAGCAGGTTCAGGTTGTCCCATCCCATGCCCTCGGCGTAGGTGTATATGCGCCGTGGCATTCCGTCCAACCCCAGATTGTGCATTGGGAAGAAGGTCACGTTCATTCCCAGGAGCATCACCCAGAAATGGAGCTTGCCCAGACCTTCGCTAAGCATCGTGCCCGTGAACTTGGGCCACCAATAGTAGATTCCGCCGAACAGGGCCCAAATGGCGCCGCCAAAGAGCACGTAGTGGATGTGGGCCACTACGAAGTAGGTGTCCTGCTGCTGATTGTCCGATGGAGCGGAGGAGTGCATGATGCCGCTCAGTCCGCCCACGATGAACAGAATAATGAACCCTATAGCGAATAGCATGGGCGTGGTGAACTTGATTTGGCCTCCCCACATGGTGGCAATCCAGTTGAAGATTTTCACGCCTGTGGGAATGGCGATGATCATGGTGCTAATAGCAAAGGCGGCGGAGGCGTAAGGCCCCAGCCCCACCGTGAACATGTGGTGGCTCCAGACGCCCCATCCCAGGAATCCGATGATCACGCCCGAAAGCACCACCACGGGATAGCCGAAGAGGGGCTTACGGGAGAACGTTGGGATGATTTCCGTCACTATCCCCATAGCGGGCAGGATGAGTATATAGACCTCAGGATGTCCGAACACCCAGAAAATATGCTGCCAGAGGATCGGGTCTCCGTTGGCCACGGGATCGAAGAAGTTGAACCCGAAGTTGCGGTCCATGTAGAGCTCTATCAGCCCCACGGTGATGACCGGCATGGCCAGCATGATGAGCAGAGAGGTAACCAGGGTCATCCACACGAACACGGGCATGCGCATCAGGCTCATTCCGGGCGCCCGCATGTTTACGATGGTCACTATAAAGTTGAACGCCGCTATCATCGAGGCGGTTCCAAGCGTTCCAAGCCCCACGGTGTAGAAGTCCATGCTGTCGCCCAGGGTGTACGGCTCCTCGGTGAGGTTGGCGTAAGCGAACCATCCGGTGTCCGGCGAAATGCCGCCCGCAAGCCAGCCTGAATTCAGAACGATGCCGCCGCCAAGGAACAACCAGTAGGACAACGCGTTCATCCTTGGAAACGCTACGTCCCTGGCCCCGATCATCAGGGGTATCATGTAGTTGAAGAAGGCTGCGCCCATCGGCATGATGGCCAGGAATATCATGCTCAGCGCGTGCATTGTGAACAGCTGGCTGAAAATCTCCGGGCTGACAAGGTCCTGCTCCGGCCCGGACAATTGGACTCGCATGATCAGGGCTTCGATACCGGCCAGCAGGAAGAATATGAAGGCCGTCACCCCGTAGAGGATTCCTATCCTCTTGTGGTCAACAGTGGTTATCCAGCCCCATACTCCCTCGTAGGAGGTGGGTCTCTTTAGAGCGCCGCTTATGGTTTCAGTCAGGGTCACCATAGCACACCTCTAATTGTCGCACCGGGTCGTAATCGTCATCATTTTATCGTATCGAATCACCGCTGGTTAAGCAGGTACTCTGCCAGAGCCAGCACTTCGTTGGGCTGCATCTCCAGGTCTGGGTTGTTGTAGACGTCCGCCAGTTCGCCCATCCGGTTTCCAGGTTTGACTTCGTTGGGGTCGGTAAGCCAACGAATCAGGTTTTCACGGTTCAGGTTAAGCGCGCCAGCCGCCAGAATCTGTCTGGCGCCCAGGTTGGTCAGGTTCGGGCCTGGGAACTGGGCGGCTCCATTTTCGAAGCTGGTCTGACGAGCCTGACGGACTGCTGCGACTCCGGCCCCTGCAATGTCATGGCAAAGCAGACATCCCTTGTCGGCGAAAAGCGCTTTCCCTTTGTCGGCCAGGTCCGAGGACTGTTCGGGCCCGTCGGCAAGAGCGTGATATTGTTCCACCCAGGCATCGAACCCCTCCTGGGTGTCCACTATGACCCTGAACTTCATGTGCGCATGGGCCACACCGCAAAATTCGGCGCATTGGCCATACAACGTCTGGGGGAAAGGCTCGTCGAAGGTCGACGAATCGGCTTGAAGCCAAAGGCCGTTATCGTTGTTGGGGACGATATCTATCTTCCCGCCCAGCTTGGGGATCCAGAAGCTGTGGATGACGTCGCCCGAAATGAGGTTGAACTGGACTTTCCGGTCAACCGGTATATGCAACTGGTTGGCGGTGACTACGCCCTGCTCGGGGTACTCGAACTCGAACCACCACTGGTGGCCGATAACGTTGACCTCCAGGGCGTTTTCTTCCGGCTTTGGGTCTGCGGAGATGTCGAAGAGGACTATCACAGTTGGCACGGCGATTATCGCCAGCACGATGACCGGGAAGATGGTCCAAGTGATTTCCAATGGGGTGTTGCCGTGGGTCTGTTTCGGCATCTCTGTCTGTCCAGGCCTGCTCCGGTAGCGGAACATGGCATAAAGAAGGGCGCCGACCACTACCACGAAGACGGCCACGGCAGCCCAGAAGATGAGGTAGAAGAGGTCAGCCTGCTGTTGGGCGACAGGACCCTTGGGGTCGAAAGTGGACTGGGCGTTGTCAGGGGTGCAGGCTATAAGGGCTAGAGTCCCAAGGACCAGAACCAGCCCGAATGCCGTTTTGGGCCGGGACCCCAGTCCTTTTCTGAGCAGTCCCAAGGAGCGCTGGAGGCTATGCTTGAACGTTTCCATGTAACGACGCTGGAGCACTATATCAAAAGGCGCTTCCGACATTCAAGAGGCATTGCACCGCCGACCCGACCGCAAAATGGGCTAGTGAAATTTCTCACACATTCACCATGCTGTCAACCGTTACAAATACGAAAACCAGGGCGAGGTAGAGGAGGGAATAGAGATATAGCCGCTTGGAACCCGGCGCCCGTCCGTCAGCCTCAGGTTTCGTGAGGGCCATCTTTGCAGCCAGCAATAGGAACACCGCGCCAGATACTGCCGCGCCGCTCAGGTATACCCATCCAAGGGCGTCCGTGGCGAAGTAGAACCCCAGGCTGAGGGCCACGGTAGCCAGGGTGTACAACAGGATTCCCCTCTGAGTTGCTGGCGTTCCCTTGACCACTGGCAGCATGGGGATTCCAGCTTTTCCGTAATCCTCTTTCATCAGAAGGGCCAGCGCCCAGAAGTGGGGGGGCGTCCATAGAAAGATGATGCCGAACAGGAAAGCCGCTGGGGCATCGAGTCCGCCGGTCACCGCCGCCCAACCGGCCAGGGGCGGCACGGCTCCGGCGGCCCCGCCGATGACGATGTTCTGGGGAGTGGTGCGCTTCAGCCACCAGGTGTAGACGAACACGTAGAACAGAGCTCCGGCAAGGGTCAGCGTGGCGCTTAGAAGGTTGACCCCCACGGCCAGAAGGATGAAGGCGAATACGTTAAGAGCCACCCCGAAAACCAGGGCGGAGGTTGGGCTGATCCGGTGGCCGGGGATGGGCCTCTGCCGGGTGCGGTTCATGATGTAGTCGATGTCCCGGTCCATGTACTGGTTAATGGCTCCGGCGCCTCCTGCAGCCGCCGCCCCAGCCACTACCAGAAAAAGGGCTACGTCCAAAGGCGGCGGGCCCCCCGCAGCCAGGAACATGGCCGACACCGCCGTTACGAGAAGCAGTAGAACAATGGGCGGTTTTGTCAGGGCGACGTAGTCCGACACGGTAGCCCAAATCGCTGTCCAAATAGTGGACTGTCCCGCGACGGGGCGCAGTATGAAGCTGGCCTTAAGCATCGGCAGTCCTCTGGGCCTCATCTCGCAGTCCCGCAATGGCGCCGTAGGCCATCGCCACCATGCCCAACCACATGAGAGTAGCGATGGCTAAATGGGTCAGCCGCAAACTTAACGGGAAGCCTTCCCATACAATCCCTGCTCCCAGGACTATCTGCACGAAGAAAGCCCCTGCGGTGAACGCAGCGCCATAGCCCAGCGCCGGGTTTTCGGACCGCCGGTTCCATGCCGCCGCAACCACTCCGACTATTGCCAGACCGGCTATAAGGGCGACAAAACGATGTCCCATGTGTATGGAAGGCAAGAGGCCATGGGGAAGCCCGTTGCAGAGAGGCCATGACTCCCCGCAAGCCGTCGCCGCTCCGGAAACAGTAACGTAGGAACCGCTGAGGATCAGGCCGTAGTTCAGCAGCGCCGTTGCCAAAACCGCCAGTACGAACTTGCCGCCTACTATGCCTCGGGACGCCCCGCCGGGCTGCGTCCCCCCCAGGGCTACGAGCGCCACTATGAGATAGCACGCTATCAAAGCCTCTGCGGTCGCCAGGTGGGCCAGCACAAGTTCGCCAGGCAGTTCCCGCAGCACGGTGAATCCGCCCAGCACTCCTTGCCCTACCAGCAGCACGACCCCCAAAGCGGCGGGAACGGACATCCACCGGACATGCCTCCACTTCACCCATACTATGACGGAAGTGGCCACCGCCAGGACTCCGACGACACTGGCCAGCAGCCGGTGGGAATATTCTATGAGGGTGGCTTTATCCGCTGGGGGTATGAGTTGCCCGTGGCACAAGGGCCAGTCGGGACACCCAAGGCCCGAGTCGGTGAGCCTCACGACTCCGCCCAAGACCACCAATCCAAATGTTGTGGCGACGGTGGTGACTGCGAGCGTCTTGAAGGGACGGCCCGGCAGTCCTTCGGCCGTATCTTGGCCGTCTGTGGTCGTGCGAAAGGGCAAGGCGCTGGCCGCATGGGCTACGCGGGGTCTGTGCAACGAAAACAATGGTACGGCGGCCCTGAAGAGAACCCCAGCGGCCCCAGTTTTAAGCTGTTTCAGGTCAGTGATTGGAGGCCTACTTGAGCGGCGTTTAATAGTCTGCCCGGAAAGATGCGCCCATTATAGCACGGCCCTTCCACCCATAAAACAAGAGCCTCCGGCGTCTGTCCCTCCACCCACATGGGTTCAGTTGGCCCTGAGTCTGTCGAAAGCCCAACTCCCTGTAGTAACATCCCACCAACCGTTCTGGTTGGCCTGAGGCGTTCGAAGGGCCGGGCATAAGGAGGAGGTCATGTCGGGTACAGGACGAGGGCGGCCCGTTATTATCACAGGAGCTTCTTCAGGCATCGGAATGGCCACCGCAATCCATCTTGCGCGCAAAGGGTTTCCCACGTTGGCCGCCAGCCGGAGTCTGCAACGCCTCGACCCGTTGGTGGAGATCGCCGCCTCGGAAGACTTGCCCATAACACCATACGAGTTGGACCCCAACGACTCCGACTCGGTGAACGACGCTGTGGCCCGCATGGAAGAGGAGCACGGGACAATCTTCGGCCTGGTCAACAACGCAGGGTACGGGCTGCGGGGCTGCATGGAGGACTTGAGCATCCAGGAACTCCGGGACCAGTTTGAGACCAATCTGTTCGGCGCTTTGAGAATGAGCCAGGCGGTGCTTCCAGGCATGAGGAAAGCGGGCTCCGGAAGAATTGTAGACGTTGGGTCCGTGCTGGGACAGCTTGTAGCGCCCGACATGGGAGCTTACTCGGCGTCCAAACATGCCCTGAAAGCCATGAACGCCGCAATGAGAATGGAGACGGCGAAGTTCGGCGTCAAGGTCGTGTTAGTCGAGCCGGGACTCTTCCGCTCCAGTTTCAGCGGCAACCAGGTCACGGCAGCTAAGTCGATGGACCCGGATTCCCCCTACAGAGCTTATGCAACAGGCCCCCAGAAAAACCCCCGTAAGCAGATTCGATGGGGAGGCGACCCGTTCAAAGTGGCCCGCGTGATACACAAGGCCATCACGTCCCGGTGGCCCGCTCCCCGCTACGCCGTGGGGCCCGACGCCCGCCTCGGAGTGCTGGCGGCCAAGTTCGTTCCTGACCGGCTTATTGAATTCTTTACCGTGAAGGCAGTCTCGCCCTAGGAGACCTTGGCACTACCGTCTTGGTCTCTGAAGCAATCTCTGGATTCCGACCGTCGCCGTTATGTTACAAATTGGTTAAAATTTGAAAAAAGTCCTCTTTGTGGGTTGGTTACTGCGTTGGTGTATGTTATAGTCCGCCAGCTTACAGTCATCATGCTGGAATTTTAGAATAAAAGGGGAGGGGTAAGTGTCCGATTCGGAAACCACCATAGAGAGACATGCGCCGGCGTCCGAGTTCCAGATTTCATCCAACGGGACTGCCTTACATGAGATAGTGGAGTCGAGCGTCGGTGCCAAAGAGACGCTCCGCGCGGTCAGCGTCGGCGCCCAGTCCATCGACGCATATGGCCCCATAATTGGCGAAGAGCGGATGGAGGAGCTCAGGAGATTGGCGGAACCCTTGAAAGGGGCCCGAGTTCTCCAGATTAACGCGACTCCCTATGGTGGAGGAGTGGCCGAACTTCTCAGGTCCCAGACGCCCCTTATGAGAAGCCTGGGCATCCAGACAGACTGGAAAGTGATACACGGCGAGGCCCCCTTCTACCAGGTCACCAAGTCGTTTCACAATGCCCTTCAAGGCGCGGACTACGACTTGACCGAATCAGTCAAGGATACCTATCTGTCCACCAACGCCAGGAACGCCGACCTCATAGACGGTGACTACGACTACATAATTGTCCATGACCCTCAACCGGCGGCCGTCCGCGCCATACACGGTGGGAACGGCTCCAAGTGGGTCTGGCGCTGCCACATAGACACCTCCGACCCCCATGCGGGCGTATGGAACTTCCTGCAACCCTACGTAGAGCAGTACGACGCGATGGTCTTCACTATGGACCAGTACGTCGAGCCGGGACTGGACCGCTCCAAGGTCAGGCTGATGCCCCCAGCCATCGACCCCCTCAGTCCCAAGAACATCAGCCTGTCCACGGACTTCTGCAAGCGCATCGTCGGCTGGGTCGGAGTGGACACTACGCGCCCGCTCATCACCCAGGTGTCACGGTTCGACCCGTGGAAGGACCCCATGGGAGTGGTGGAGGTGTACCGTTCGCTGCGACGCCGGGTTCCCGGCTTGCAGTTGGCCATGCTGGGCCACCTGGCCATGGACGACCCACAGGGCTGGGAGATTTTCGGCCAAGTGCAAGCCGAGGTCGAGGGAGATCCAAACGTCCACCTCTTCACCAACTACACCGCGGCCAGCAGCATCGAGGTCAACGCCTTCCAGTCTTTCTCCGACGTCATTATCCAGAAGTCGCTGAGGGAAGGTTTCGGACTGGTGGTCTCCGAAGCCATGTGGAAGGGCAGCCCCGTGGTGGCCGGAAGGGCCGGAGGAATCCCGCTTCAAATGGAAGACGGGGAGTCGGGCTACCTGGTGGACAGTACGGAACAGTGTGCTGAGAAAGTCCTATACCTGCTGGAAAACCCCCAAGAAGCCAGGCGAATCGGCGCCAACGCCCACAAGTTCGTCCGGGACAACAACCTGATGCCCCGCCTCATCGCCCAGGAAATGGAGCTCCTGAACTCGCTCTAGGTACAATGGGAGGGCGCCCGCGCCTGACCTTGCCAGGCCTATAGCCCCGTGCTACCATTCCGACCTGACGGGTGTTCCATCATTTCCCATTCCTTGACATCCGACGGCACAGAACCCTAACGTCAAACCGCTGGCATCGACCGATATAGTCAACACGGAGGACTGGTGACAGCCCCAAGCGTTCCCATCGTCTATTCCATTGAGGGTTGAAGCGTCAGCGATAAGCTGCGCGAGTCGTGGGCTCGCCAGGGAATCGTGTACGAGGAGCGTCGTGTGGACTTGGAACAGAAGTGGCTGGACGAGCTGCTTGAGTTCTCCGACGTCTCCCCCACCATCGTCTATCCTGATGGACGCATCGAAATCGGGTTCGAAGGTGAGGCGGGTTGAGCCCTTGCGTAGGGCGGCGTGACCGCCCGGCGCTTGATGGGACACACTTCCGGCTGCCTGCCGGTTGTATAGGAGGGTAGTTCAATGACAGACCGCACTAGCGTCGTGACCACCGAGAGGTTTGACAGCGGCTACAACTATGAGGAGTACGTGGACCAGGCGGTCAAAGTAAACAAAGACTGGTTCACGCAGCTTTACGACGACTTCCAAATAGACCCGGACGACGCCAGTTTCTTCAAAGAAGTCTCGGCCAGACCCGACGGCCCGGCCAAGATGATGGTCATAGGCGAGGACTGGTGCCCCGACGTATACAGGGGCATGCCCACCGTAGCCCGCATCGCCGAGGCCGGCGGCATGGACATGCGCATCTTCCCAAGAGACTCCCACAAGGACATCATGGCCGAGTTCCTCAAGGACGGCCTCTATGAGTCCATCCCCGCGGTGGTCTTCTACACCAGCGGCCACGACTACATCTGCCACTGGATTGAACGCCCAGAACTGGCCGACAAGGAGATGGCAGAGACAAACCGCCAGATCAAGGAAGAGATGCCCGACGCCACGGAAGTTCAGCAGCGAGCGGCGGCAAGGCCTCGGAACCAGGAGAGGTTCCCAGTGTGGCAGAGAGAGTCGGTCAAGGAGATCAGAGAACTGCTGGCCGAAAAGCTGGGTCTGATTTGACGGTAAGCAGAACCACGGTCGAGTTGGCAGTGGCGATATAGGGCCGGGCTGATCAAACAACCCCGGAGGCTTCAGGGTCTGTGGACTGGCTGTAATCCACGACATAGTCCTGCCAGCAGTCGACTGCTGGCGATTCCGTCGACAGGGCGTTGGTTGGCGGGTTCTTAGCACAGACGGGCCTCCATTCCCAACAGGCCGGGGGCTCTTGGGCCTTACGACGCTCACACTCCCGTAGAAACCCTAGTCCCATTACGCTTTTGTGGGCGCTTGACATGTCGTCATGTCTAGTTTATTTTACAAACTAGTTGGCGACACAGAACAAGGAGGGTGACATGCATGGCCAGGAAGGCGAGGGGCACAGGATTACACCTGAAGAAGGATGGGAGTCCATACATGCGACTCTGGACAGATCCAGAAGCTCGATGTACGTAGCGGGATGGCAGTCAATCATGTTGATGTGGGGCTCAATCGTGGCCGTGGGGTACCTTTCGCAGTACGCCGTGGGGTTGCTGGCGCCCGCGTTCGCCGAGGACTACCCGTGGTTTCCCGGACCCCTCTGGGGCGCACTGGGAGTCGTAGGCATGGCAGCAAGTTCCCTTATTGGGTATCGTGCCAGCCGCCAAAACGCCACGGGCGCCGCCGCCACCATCGCAGGGCTGCGGGTATTCTTTTTCTGGATGTCAGTGGTGGCAGCCGCTTTCGTGATTCCCACGGCCTCGGGGATGTGGACAGCAGAGGCTGACGGCCGGGCCATCGGTGGAGTTGCAGTCGGCGTTGTGGCGCTGGGGTACATCCTCTTCGGCATTATGCACCATGTGGCGATTGCTCTCGTGGGACTGGGCATCGCCGCGGCGTTCTACATCCCCTCCTACTTCGCAGGTGACGTCGCTCCCGTGGTGTCTGCGCTCCTCATCCTGGCCGTCGTTGCCGTCGCATGGAGCTGGATCCGCAAGAGTGGTGTGGCGTGAGCGACGACCCCATCGTCTTCAACGAGACCATCCACCAGTCGACGCGGCTGCGCATAATGACGCTCCTAGCGTCCCAGTCCGGGTCGGACCGGGTGGCGTATGGCTTCATCCAGAGGGCGTTGGGCTTGACTGGCGGCAACCTCACGGTTCACTTACGCAAGCTTGAAGAGGCTGGATACGTGGCCACCACCAAGGAGTTTGTCAACGCCAAGCCGCGCACATGGGTGCAGGCCACTCCTGACGGTCGCCGCGAGTACACTAAGCATCTCTCGAACCTGGAACGCGCCCTCAAGGTGCCCCTACGGTGACCGCCTCTCACGGCGGATAGCATGCTGTGGCAGAAGGGTGTGTGCATCGGGCCAGCGGGACGTAAGATGGAGCACTCCGGAAGTCCCGCGCGCTTCAGTCTAAGTTAGGCCGGGAAAAGTGGGTCTATAGGGGCCCATCACCCGACGGCTTTGCTCTGGAATAGAGTTTCCGTCTCCTCATCCGAGTAGCCAAGCTCCCCTAGAATGTCCCGCGTGTGCTCTCCCAGGAGGGGATGATACTGGCGTTCGGGCGTTGCGGGAGTCCCGAAGAATTTGACAGGCGCTCCAAAGCTCTTCACCGTGCCGGCCGCCGGGTGCTGCACCTCGGCTATCAGGTCGTTCTCCCACACGTCCACGTCGTCGAACATGTCGGCGTAGTCCCTCACCGGCACGACCCATTGGCCGTTCTCTCTCAGTATCTCGACCCATTCATCCTGGTCTCTCGTTATGAATATGTCTTCAAGGAGCGAGGTCAGTTCTTCACGGTTCTCTCTCCTGCGATGCTGGTTATCGAACCTTGGATCGGTGAGCAGGTCCGGACGTTCTACAGCCGCGCAGAAGCCCGTCCAGTCCCTGTCCCGGTAGTTGGAGATGGCGATTTCCTTGCCGTCTCTGCACGTCCACAGGCCGTAGGGCGGCGGAAGGTACGACCTCATGCCCCGCTTCACGGGGAGGTCGTAGGTGCCCAGGTAGTGGCCGATAGTGGCAGGTTGAAGGGCCAGTGAACCGGCCAGCAATGAAGTGCTCAACTCCTGTCCCTCTCCCGTGCGGTCCCGGTTGTAGAGGGCGCTGACCACTCCGAACGCCATGAGCATCCCGGCCGCCGAGTCTCCCAGCATCGTGCCGATGGGCGTGTTGGCCCGGTCGGGATACCCGCTGAGGCTGAGAATTCCGCTCATGGCCTGCACCTGCATGTCCTGGCCGGGCAGGTCTTTATAGGGGCCCTTGTCGCCGAATCCGGTGATGGCCCCGTATATCAGCATCGGGTTGACCTTCTTCAGGTCGCTGTAGTCCAGGGCCAGGCTGGCCATGGTATTGCGGCGCAAGTTGTGGAGGAACACGTCGGAAGCCTCCACCAGCTTGTACATCACGCCCTTTCCCTCTTCCTTGGCCAGGTCTAGGCACATGCTCCGCTTGCTCCGGTTCCTGGACAGGAACGTATACGACACGTTCCCCACCTTGGAGAAAGGAGCTCCTTCCCTCGACCGGTCTCCCTTGCCTATGGCCTCCACCTTAACCACGTCGGCGCCCAGGTCACCCAGCAACTGGGTGCAAAGGGGTGTGGAAAGCATGTGGGCGACCTCTATGACCTTCACGCCATGAAGGGGACCGCAAGACATGGGCTACGCTCCTAAACCGTATTGTGCTGCCCGATTTTAGCACAAGGCGGCGTATGCATGATTTGAATCCATTCCATGCTTAGAGCTTGCTGATTTTCCTGTAGTCCTGAACGCAGCCCAACACACCATAGTTGTTGCCATGCCATCACCACGAAAAACGGCTGTCTAACTACCCCTTCCCCTTCTGGAGGAAGGCCAGCATGAGCCTCTCTTTGGAACCCAGGCCCTTCCGTCAGAATGAAAGGACAGGCGGGGTCGTGTTACAATGTGTGCAAGGCTGGATAATGACCACAACGGTGACATATCGCGACGCTAGCCGCCATCTGCAGGCCCAGGCAGAAGCAGAGTACGCCGCCCGGGACTTGCGTCAGGCGTCTGAAAAGGGCTGGGGTTCCGCGGCCCAAATAGTCAAAGCCCTATGCGCGGACCGAGGGTGGAGGCACGACCATCACGCGTTGCTATTCGAGGCGGTGAGGACCCTGCGCGTCGAAACGGGCGACGAGGAGCTGTATGTGTTGTTCAGTGTAGCCCACAACCAGCATATCAACTTCTACGAGAACTGGCTGGACGACTGGGAAGTCTGTAGGGACCTAGACGAGGTTCGGCGGTTCGTCGACAAGGTGGAAACCCTCCTGAATGTCGAAACGCCCTAGCCTAGTTTACGCCTATCTCAATCCTCTCGTTTCTAAGACAAGAAGTGTTACAAAGGTTAACAAAGGGGAAGGGACGTGGCCCCGGTGGCCCCGGCGCTCTATGAGGCCTGTCTAACTGCAAGGCTGTAGTGGGCCCGCTCGATGGCGGCGGGAGCCATAGCCGCCACTACAATGACAAGCTCGTCCAGGTCTTCCAAGCGGGACACGTCCAGACTTCCCCGGTTGGCATCGTCCAGGTCCATCTTGGTGACTTTAGTCTCGGCTCCTGTCTCAATCGCATAGACCGCAAAGCTTTGCGGGACACGGTTGTCCGTCAATGCAAACCCCTGGGTCTCCCAACCGTTGTGTCCCTGATTTCCGTCATCGTAGAACCCAATCTGAGGCACGGCCACATCATCGACGCATAACCCGATGCCGTTCAGCGCAGCGTCGGTGACGTAGTGGAACCGGAGAAGGACTTGTTTTCCGGCATAGGCCCCTAGGTCCACGGTTTCGTCGAGCCACCGGCCGCTGAAGCCGGTGTACCCGGGTCCAAAACTGTTCCCCACAGGATTGGCGGGAGAGGTACCGGGCGCCTCGATGATGTCCCAGGTCTTGCCGTCGTCAGTTGAGACCTGGAGGTACCCGTAGTCCCAGCCTTCCTCTATCCCGAACCACACACGATATTCTAGCGTCGCCTCATCCACACCGGAGAGGTCGAGGCTCCGAGTCAGGGTGGAACTTATGGAATCGCCCCGGTTGCTCCACCAGCAGCTGACCTCAGGGTCATTGACGGCCAGAAGGGAAGCGTGTTGTTCTCCATCAAAGTCTATGGTCACATCTCCGCGGGTTATGTCCACTTCAAAATACTCGGCGGCGTATTGGGGCAGGCTCGACTCGAACCCTTCGTACTCGTTGATTCTCCGTGGCCTGTGAGGCTCGAAGTCGTCTTGCGGATAGCCGTACTTCCCATCGGCCAGGTCCAGGTAATTCGCGACGGTCCAATCGCCGAATATCTCGTCGAAGGTCTCCGCATATCCCAGGTCCGTGAGATAAGCGTTGATGCCGTCGATTCCGTCCAGGGGTTGCGTCATCAAGGGCCGCAAGTCTCCCTGGGAATAGTGGGAAACAAAGTACCGGAAGAAGAGGAACCCGGCGGCGTAGTATACCGTTCGACCTCCAGACACCGGCCAGTTGACCAGCGAGGCCGTGGGGTTGCCCAGACGAGCAGGTTGATGTCCCGTACGGAAGCCCGCTTCCTGAGCAGCGTACTCCGCCAACCCCTCAGCGACCCACGTCTCCTCCGACGGGTCGGCGTTCCACAGGACAGCGTGGTGCAGCTCGTGGGCTAGTACACCCGAGTGTCCCCTGGAACCTACTGGGATGGAGCCGGATATATAGACCATTTCCCTCTGGTTGCTGAACTGGTGGACGAACGTGGGGTACTCATCCATAGAGCTGTAGTAACCGCCGAGTCCGGGGATGTTGGCGGTGAGTATGGTCATCCTGGGGTCGTTGTCCACTCCCGGGACCCACTCGGTACCGAATGCCGAAGTGATTTTCGGGTAGGTTGACTCTTCGAACTCCCTCGCCGCCCGCTCCAAGTCTTCATCCGACACTCCCAGACGGTTCTCCACGTACCAGTAGGCGTGGTCGGACACCAGCCTCAGGGTGGCGTCTATGCTGAAGACGTCTTTTGAAATAGCGTCCGTGACCCAGAAGGAGTCCACCCTTCCCTGCTCCAAGCTTACGGGCTCCGGGTTGACCACCCTGGGAATCTCGCTGTCGATCTTGAACAAAGACCGAGCCAGCTCGTACAGATCGCGTTCAGGTGGAATGGGGAAGGAGGCGGTTGACGGCGCCGCCAAGGTCGGTTCCGGGGTGCGCTCCGGAGCAATCGACGGCGCGGCGGTCGGAGGCAGCGACGCCGTGGGCGTCGGCCCATCGGTTGGCGCCAGTGTCGGAGTGTCCGCTACAGTAGGAGTTGGTCCAGCGGACTCGGGGGTTGGAGTCGGCGCTGCGGTTAGAGTCCTGCCGGATTCGCAGCCGACCAGGAAAATCGCAGCGACAGCAGCCACCGACAGTGCGAGATTTCGGGTCGTACGCCCCCACGAAGGGAGGAGCATTCTACCCACTGGACAGCGCTTGTTTGGAGTAAACTTCAGAGGTTGTCTCCGTCTTATTCCTGGAAAGGTGCATCGGAGGCGCCGATGAATTTGGTCTATCGGATATGCCTAGAAAGTATATACCGAAACCCGTTAAGGTATTGTAAAGACATTAAGTGGTTACGACCGTCGCTCAAGCCAAGGCTCCTAATGGAACGGGAGACTACGACGGGAGACTCGCTCTATGGTTGACCAGATGGCCTCCATGCCCATCGGCGACACGCTGATGGCGTATTACGTGAAGCTGTATGACCACTACGGCCCCCAAGGCTGGTGGCCCGGCGACGGCCCGTTGGAGACTATCGTCGGTGCCGTCCTGACCCAGTTCACTTCCTGGCGGAACGTGGAGCAGGCTCTGGACAACCTGAAAAGCGCTGGCGCCATGTCCGCACATGCCCTGCGGGACATTCCCACGGACGAGTTGGCCTTGCTGATAAAGCCGTCGGGGGCTTTCAACCAGAAGGCCCGGCGGCTGAAGGCGTTCGTGGACCGTCTCTGGGATGTCCACGACGGAAATCTCGACGCCATGCTGTCCCAGGAACCGGAAGCTCTCCGCCAAGAGCTCCTTTCGGTCCACGGAATCGGCCCCGAGACTGCCGATGACATCATGCTCTACGCAGCGGAACAGCCCTATTTCGTCATCGACTCTTATACCAGACGCGTCCTGGAGCGGTGGGGTGTACATCCTGACAAACCGACGTACGATGCCTATCAACGCATTTTCCATGACAACCTGCCCCGCGACGCCCGCCTCTACAACGAGTATCATGCATTGTTCGACCGACACGCCAAGGAGCTATGCAAAACCCGCCCCGCCTGCCCCCAATGTTTTCTCAAAGAGACGTGCCCCGCAGGCGGGCGGAACAATACAGGACGACCGCACAAATTGAAATAGGAGACTGCCTCGGCCGTTGGGTGGAGAAATCGAGGGCTACGGGGCGTGGAAACGGTTCTACAACATGGTCCCACCGCATCAGTTCGCAGACGGGCCGACGCTGCCGTGTATATCGAAAATGCGCACCCGGAACCTTAGGCCTCCCTACGACCGTTTTATATCTACTGTACCGGCTCGCCGCCTTTACTTTACAGGCCGCCCGCCTTAGAATAGAACCATCGGGCCTAAGGGCAACGGGCCCGTTTGTCTGCTGAGTCGACGAAAAATGAGAAACAGCTTCATATATCTGCTCATTATCATCGCTGTCATTGCGATATTCTTCACCATGCTGGGAGGATTCGGCGGCACTCCCGAGATGGACTTCTCGCAGGTGTTGGAACTGGCCAAGCAGGAAAAGATACAGAAGATAGAAGTGGACGGTGAGAAGCTCACCGTCACTCAAGGCACAGAGAAGTTCAACAGCCGCATAGGCAAGAACACAGATATTCTGGAAGTGCTTCGTAGCGAAGGTGTGAAGACCGGGCCAGGCGGAGTTGAAATCAAGTTCAAGAGCGGCGGAGGCCTTGGGAACGTCTTTGGCATATTTCTCAATTTCCTGCCCCTCATATTCTTTGGCGCCCTGATCATCTTCATGATGCGCCAGGCCCAGGGCTCCAACAACCAGACCATGAGCTTCGGCCGCAGTCGGGCGCGCATGTTCATGGTGAACCGCCCCACGGTGACTTTCGCCGACGTCGCGGGGGTCGAGGAAGCCAAGGCCGAGCTTCAAGAGGTGGTGGAGTTCCTCAAGTTCCCCGAGAGGTTCCTTGCTCTTGGGGCCCGGATACCCAAGGGCGTTCTTCTCGTCGGACAGCCTGGCACAGGCAAGACCCTGCTTGCCAGGGCCGTTGCGGGAGAGGCGGGAGTCCCCTTCTTCTCCATCAGCGGGTCCGAGTTCGTAGAGATGTTCGTAGGGGTCGGCGCCGCCAGGGTTAGGGACCTGTTTGACCAGGCCAAGCGCAACGCGCCGTGCATCGTCTTCGTGGACGAGATAGACGCCGTGGGCCGGCACCGGGGAGCAGGTCTCGGCGGAGGCCACGACGAACGTGAGCAAACGCTCAACCAGATTTTGGTGGAGATGGACGGCTTCGACACCAACACTAACATCATCATAGTCGCGGCCACCAACCGGCCAGACATTCTGGACCCGGCTCTCCTCCGCCCCGGGCGGTTTGACAGGCGCGTGGTGCTGGACCTTCCAGACTTGAATGGGCGGGTTGCCATTCTCAAGGTGCACAGCGGCGGCAAACCGCTGGCGCTGGACCTCAGCCTCGAAACACTGGGCAAACAGACTCCCGGCTTCAGCGGCGCCGACTTGGCGAACCTGGTCAATGAAGCGGCCCTGCTGACTGCCCGGCGAAACAAGAAGCTCATCGGCATGTCGGAGTTCGGGGAGGCCATCGACCGGGTGGTAGCCGGACCGGAGAGAAGAAGCCGCCTCATCAGTGACCGCGAGCGGGAGATGACAGCCTTCCATGAAGCGGGCCACGCCCTTGTCGCGTGGAAGTTGCCTCACGCAGACCCGGTGCACAAGATATCCATTGTCGCTCGAGGGAGCATGGGAGGCTACACTAGGTTGGTCCCCGAAGAGGACCGGTTCCTCTGGACCAGGAACCAGTTCGAAGACATGCTGGCCACAGCCCTCGGAGGCCGAATCGCCGAGGAACTCACCTTCGACGAAGTGACCACTGGCGCAAGCAACGACTTGGAGAACGCCACCAAGATATCCCTACGGATGGTCAAACAGTACGGCATGAGCCCCAGCCTGGGGCCCAGGACCTTCGGCCGCAGGGAAGAGTTGGTCTTCCTGGGGCGGGAGATTCACGAAGAGCGTGACTACAGCGACAAGGTTGCCGAGGAAATCGACCAGGAGGTCCAGCGGCTGATACAGCAGGCCTACGACACGGCCAAGGGCATACTGGTCAACAACACGGAAAAGCTGAGCGAGGTGGCCGCCTACCTGATTGAGCACGAATCGGTAGAGGGGGACTCCCTGAAGCGGCTGTTCGACGGTCTCGACGCCAGGCCTGCGGCGCCGGAGTTCCAGCCGGCGCCCATCATCCCTCCAACCGCCCGGACCATCCCGCTGCCGGGTTCGCCGCTGCCCAACCCCACCATGCCCAGCCAGCAGGAAGCCAACCCCGCTGACCTGAACGACCCCTCCGCATAGGCTAAGCGGCAGACAACCGGACTACTCCTCGGCCCTTTCCTCCTCATCGGACTCGATGGGAAGCTGCCTGAAGTACACGCCCCACCGCTGCATGATTTCCTTGACTCGGGTGTCTTCCAACCCCACGATCTCCCTCAGACAACCGGCAAGGGCATGGGCGGGCATCAGGTCCTGAGAGCATACCCAGCTCTTTTCGGAGGGGACCACGTACAGCAGCCCGCTTTGGTGCATGCAACTCATCTGCACCCGGCTCATCCCTTCGCCCGTCTTCGCAATTAACCCGTAGTCGGACACGTTTTCCTCCCGGAGGCGCTTGCTCTAATCGATACATTATAGCCCACTCGACCACCGGAGGCGCTCCCGCCGGACGCAGGTTCGTACAATTGACGAATTCCCGTACCCGCTGCATATCCAACTTGAACCTTCTCATGTTAGAATCCTGTTTGCGGTTTCGGCCCCGGCGTTGTGGGACTAGAACCGCCGAGATAGAAATGCAGCAACCACCTAGAAGAGGCGAGCCTGAGATAGACCTGGAACAGATTCTGGGCCGTATCAACGACTTTTTCAAAGGGCTTGGAGGCCGCTTTGGAGGGGGCGGACGAGGGGCCAGGGACGGCGACCGGGCCATCACGATAATCACCTTCGTCATCCTGGGGATCGCTCTCATTCTCTGGCTGGCCACCGGCATCTACCAAGTCGACGCGGGCGAGCAGGGAGTCCTTCGCACCTTTGGTCAGGTCACCAGCACCACAACCCCGGGTCTGCATTGGCACTGGCCTGCCCCCATAGGAACGAGAAACGTCGACTCCATCGAGCAGACACGCTCCATGGAGTTGGGCTTTTCGCAGAGAGACGACATCACACGCTCCGTCATTGAAGAAGCCCAGATGATCGCTGGAGACTTGAACATCGTCGACGTGCAGCTGGTGGTCCAGTACCGCATCCGGGACCTGACCGCGTTCCTGTTCAATGTAGCCGACCCAGGAGAGGGAGCGCCTAACAGGGAGGTCGACATTGAGCCAGGACGTCCCGAGGGCCGCACTCTCAAGGATGCCACGGAAGCCGCCCTCCGTCTCGTTGTAGGGCAACGCCCCATCGATGACGTGCTCACCGAAAACAGAGAAGTAGTGCAGGCGGAAACGGAAGAACGTCTCCAGCGGATCCTGGACATCTATGAGACGGGAATCCAAGTCATAGGAGTCAGGCTCCAGGAAGTCAAGCCTCCGGAAGAAGTGAGGGACGCCTTTGACGACGTGCTGCGCGCCCGCCAGGACAAGGAGACGGCTATCAACCAGGCCACAGCCGTGGAGCGGGACATCCTTCCCCGAGCCCGTGGAAACGCAGAGAGGATTCTGCAGGGCGCAGAGGCTTTCAAGCGGGAGCGAATCGCCGCCGCCGAAGGTCAAGCGGGACGGTTCCTGTCCATTCTAGCCGAATACGAAAAGGCGCAGGATGTCACACGTCAGCGCCTGTATCTGGAAGCAATGGAAGAAATCTTGCCGGGCATCACTAAGTTCATCGTGGACCCGGGTGCTGAAGGAGCCATCATTCTGAACGCCGGTGGAAACGTGGTTACCCCCGGCGGAAGCTCCATAGTGCCCGTGCCGCAGATTCAGCCCCAGCCGACGGCGGCGCCATAGTCATGAAGACAGCAATTATTGCACTAGTTGTCGTGATACTGCTGGGCATCTTTGGGCCTCAGACCCTCTACACAGTGGACGAGACCCAGATAACCGTCGTCAGACGTTTCGGAGACATTAAGGCCGTGAATCTCAACCCCGGCATTCAGGTCAAGGCTCCGTTCATTGACTCAGTGACCAAGATGGACAAGAGACTTCTCAGAGTGGACATACCCGAAGCGACCCTTCCCGACGTGGAGCTTCAATTCCTGGTCATCGACGCCTACGTCAGATACAAGGTACGCAGGACGGAAGCGGACGCCATCAAGTTCTTCGAGAAGACCCGCGGTGGCAACCTCCAAATCGCCGAGGAACGCATCGAGCGGATCGTGGTGTCGGCGCTCCGTGAAGAGGTGGCCAAACGTCAGCGGCAGGAAATCATAGGTGGAAGAATCCAGATTGGCGAGGACGGCCAGCAGGAGGTCGTCGCCACCGAGACACGTCAGGAGATATTGGACGCAGTGGTGAAAGCCGCCGTCCAGGCCACATCTCCCGGGGTTGAGGGAGATGACGAAAATGACCTTGGCATAGAGATAGTGGATGTCCGCATGAAGCGGGCAGACTTTCCGGACGCCACAATCGAGAATATCTTCACCAGGATGGAGACAGAGCGTGAACTGATCTCGGCCGGGCTCAGGGCGGAAGGAGCGGAAGATGCGGCGAAGATTACAGCCGCCGCCGAACGCGACAGGACAATCATCCTGGCCGAGGCCGAACGGTCGGCCAACCTGACTCGCGGTGAAGGCGAGGCAAAGGCCATCGAGATATTCGCGGGCGCCCTTCAAGAAAACCCTGAATTCTACGCGTTCCAGCGCAGCCTGGAAGCCTATAAAGAGTTCCTGTCCACCAACGCGACGGTTATTCTCGGGTCCGACTCCGAGCTGTTTGAGTTCTTGCAGGACACCGACTTCATCCCCGTTGAACTGCCTGTGTCAGTCGTGGACGTCATAGAAAGGCTCCAGGGCAATCTGTGGACTGTGGGCGGTGTGGAAGTCACCCTTGCAGGCTCCACTACCATCAGCTCCGACGTGAGACCGGAAGTAGGGCTGTCCGTGTTCGTTGAAGGCAATTCCGACGAGGCAGGCGGATTGGTGGCCTCGGGCGTGCTTGTCGGGTCCAAGGGAATCGTGGATGACATTTCGCTGTCCAGTCTGATCGTGAACCAGCAGCGAGTTGTTGTAAATGAACATACGGACGTCAGGGCCAAGCCCAGGGTCATAGCCACGGTCTACGTTGAGGGAGTGTCTGAAGGGGGCGCGTTGACCGCCGCCCTCATCACCGAAGGTCTCGCAGGCGCCGTCGACGGCGCCACCGACAACCTCTGGACCATTGGGGGCACGGACGTTGCCATTGGTCCCGCCACCGATATACGCTCCGGGGCTTCCGGTGTGGGAACCCTGGTGGTGGCGTCGGTGGAGAGGTTGCCCGACGACAGCTTCAGGGCCATCAGAATCGCACCGGCCGAGTCGACTTCCCAAGGCGAGCCTACCAGAATCGTCGGAATCCCCACGTCCATCGTGCAAGAATGGACTGTTCGGGGAACTGCGGGTCGAGTCATAGTGGACGAAAACGCCGATGTGCAGTTAGGGGCCGACCAGACGGGTCTGACTGTGCTCATCGGCTACGAAATAGACGCCGACGGTTCTCTGCTAGCCCGAACAATCCGGGTGCAGTAGTTCGGTCCTAGGTCCTGCCTCGTAGGACTTCCCCCAACCGCCGTGCGGCGCCCAACTACAACATATTCTGGCATTGTCCCTGCTTAACCGTTTCTTCAGAATCGATGTGATATATTGAAAACAGGTCACGGCCATTCCTGAGGAGGTCGCCGGTCCCTTGTTTTCCAAGTTCAGAAACGGTTGGTCCATACTCCTGTTGGCAGTCGTCGCGGCCCTAGTGATTGTCGCAGGTTGCGTGTCGGTCCGATTCGGCAAGTCCGACGACGGAACGGCCCCGACCCCCGAAGCCGGCGCCAGCGCGGGAATCGAGGGGCTGCCGTCGGAGTTCGACATACTTGCCGAGGTCTGGGCCCATCTGCAAGAAGAACACCTACGGGGCCGAGAACTGGACGCAGAACTGTTGAGCCAAGGGGCCGCCCGCGGGATTATCGAGGCGCTGGACGATCCCCATGCTGCCTACCTGACCCCGGAGCAGCAACAACAGGAGTCGCAGGACCTTAGGGGCGAGTTCGAGGGAATAGGCGCCCACGTCGGCATGAGAGACGGGCGCATCACCATCATAGCCCCCATCGCCGACACTCCCGCCGACAAAGCGGGACTCAAGCCAGGCGACATCCTGACTTCCATAAACGGCGAAAGCGCCGAGGGGCTGTCCATCATGGAGGCCGTAGGGCGGATTCGAGGACCTAAAGGGGAAGCCGTGGAACTGGGCGTCTTCCGCCCGTCCAGGGGCGAGCCTCTCACGGTGACCATCGTCAGGGACGTAATCCTGGTGGACAGCGTGAGCTTGAGGATGCTGGTGGGGCGGATAGCCCATCTCCGGATAACCTCCTTCACAGACATCACCAACCAGGAGACGGTCGAGGCCATCGAAACCCTGCACAGGCTCGGCGCGAGTGGAATTATATTGGACCTTCGAAACAACCCCGGCGGGTTTCTCAGGACCGTCGTGGACGTTACCAGCCAGTTCGTCGACGAAGGGATCGCCCTCTACGAGGTGGACGGTCAAGGAACGAGGAACGACTGGCCATTAAAGAAGGGAGGGCTTGCCCGGGACATTCCCATGGTGGTGCTGGTAAACGAGTACAGCGCCAGCGGAAGCGAGGTCCTGGCCGGGGCCATTAGAGACAACGACCGGGCTCCGATTATAGGAGTAGTCACCTTCGGCAAGGGCAGCGTCAACACCCTCCGCAAGCTGTCCGACGGGTCGGGCATATTCTTCACCATCGCCCATTGGCATACTCCCTCCGGGACTCTCATCGAGGGCGACGGCCTTGAGCCTGACATCGTGGTCGAGCAGCCGGAGGACAGCGACGACGACCTCCAGTTGGACCGGGCCATCGAAGAGTTGGAGATTCTGGTACAGGCCGTTGAATAGCAAGAAGGTTGATAACCACCGCACGATAACCCAGAACCGGAAAGCGTTCCACGACTACAACATCCTGGAACGTGTGGAGGCCGGAGTGGTTCTGACCGGCACTGAGATTAAGTCTATCAGGGCCGGACGGGTGAACATCGGGGGCGCATTTGTTAAGCCGGAGAGGGGTGAGTTATGGCTGGTCAACTGCCACGTAGCCCAGTACCAGGACGCGAACGTCAATAACCACGACCCCCTCAGGCTGCGGAAACTGCTTCTTCACAAGGAGCAGGTAAGAGAGTGGGCGGCGGCGGTGTCTCAGAAGGGGCACACAATAGTCCCACTGCGCCTCTATATCAGGAACCACGTGGCGAAGGTGGAATTAGGACTGGCCCGGGGAAAGCGTCAGTACGATAAGCGGCGCGCCATCATCGACCGAGACAGAGACAGGGAAGCCCAGCGGGCCGTCAGGCGCAGCGTCTGAAAGCCGTTTAACGCTTGAAGTGGGGGATGATTTCGGTCGCCGCTATCTCCATCTGACGGGGCCGGTCGGCATGTCTTGAAGCCCAGCTGAACAGGAAATGCCTTGCTCCGGCGTCTACGTATTCCTGTATCCGCTCTATGCACTGCTCCACCGTTCCCAACACGCAGTATGAGCCGACGATGTTCAGGAAGTCGCCGGAATAGGTGTAACCGGCAGACAAGGTCCTCGCTGCCTCCACCGCCGCCTCCTCCTTGCTGTCGCCGATGCAGATAAACTGGAAGTTGGTCCACTGGAATTCTGTCAGGTCCCTGCCTGCCTCTTCCGCAAATGCGTGTATCTTTTCCACGCTGTCGCGGTAGCGTTCGGGGCTGTACAGGTACGGGAACCAGCCTTCGGCGTATTTGACGGCCCTCTTCATGGCCGCGTCTCGCCTCCCCGCCACCCAGATGGGAGGATGGGGCTCCTGGGCCGGACCGGGCACGATAGTCACGTCGTTCAGATTGTAGTAGCGTCCCTCATAGCTAACGTGCTCTTCGGTCCACAACCTCCGCAGTGACTCCAGGCACTCGTCGGCGCGCCTGCCGCGCTGATTGGCTTTTATCCCCGCCGCTTCGAACTCCACGGGGTATTCGCCGCCCACTCCTACGCCCAGTATGAGCCTGCCCCCCGAAGCTATATCCAGAGTGTTGGTGAATTTGGCCAACATGGTCGGGTGGTAGAAGGGTATCAGCAGCACGGATGGCACGATTTTTATGCTGGACGTGGCGCCTGCTGCCACGGCCAGAAGGGGCAGATTGGCGCTGGAGGGGCCGGGCGGGTTCCCGCGCATGAAATGCTCTCCGGCGCCAACATACTCGTAACCCAGAGACTCCAGAAGGGTGGCCTCCGCCACGGCGGATTCTATGCCAAGGCCCAAAGTCGCGCCAAAGTGTATGTCGGGGTTGGTCATTGGTCTCTCCAAGCCGGTTAGTGTGGACCCGGAGCAAGCCGAGCCTTCAGGATGGTTGGGTCATTGTTGCGCCTGGCCGGAATGGGGTCAAGAGGTGTCAGGCGACGTCAAGGCCGGAATTCGGTCCTGATTTGGGGAGGGTTATGCTAAACGAGGCCCCCTCCCCTACCCGGCTGTCCAGTGTAATGCGACCCCCGTGGGCCTCCACCAGACGGCGGGCGATGGTCAGGCCCAAGCCGGTGCCGCCGGTGGCTCTGGAGCGGGACCTGTCCACTCGATAGAACCTCTCGAACACCTGGGGAATCTGGTCGTCAGGGATTCCAGGACCGGTGTCCGTTACTCGCACTTCAACGTCGTCTCCCGACGTTGACACGCTGACAGTCACCGTACCTCCTGAGGGAGTATAGTTGACGGCGTTGGTCAGCAAGTTCCGTATTGCCTGACCCAGCCGCCCCGGGTCTCCATACAGAGGGGCTGACTCGGCCAGGTCCAATGCGATGGCCACGCCCGCTTCCTCAGCCGTGGGCAGGTGAGCCGCGACTTCCCTCCGGCTTAGGTCCGCCAGATCGCAGGGTTGGAAGTCCAGGGCAAGTTGCCCAGACTCCGCCAGGGCCAGCTCTTGAAGGTCCTCGATAAGCCTGGTAAGAACCCCGACCTCTTCGTGCATGGTGTCGATGGTCGTTGCGTCGGGTTCCACTAGTCCGTCTTTGATGGCCTCCATGTATCCTCTGAGGTTGGACAGTGGGGTGCGCAGTTCGTGGGCCACGTCGGCTACCATATTCCGGCGGACTGTCTCGGCGGCGGCCAACTCCTGGGCCATGGAGTTGAAGGCGCCAGCCAGTTCTCCTACCTCATCCTTTGACTTTACGTCCACCCTTTGGGAGAAGTCGCCCCTGGCCAGGTCTCGGGCCGCCCTGGATAGAGACTCCACGGGAGCCAGGATGCGCCGGGACAGAAAGAAGGTGAGTATGATGCCTGCAGCTCCGGCCAGGATTCCGCTCCAAACAAGGAATCGGTTGATGGAAGGCAGGCTGCTCTCCTCGACGGCGGCAGCCGGGTCGCCAGGCAGCGTAAACGGGTTTATGAGCATGGTTCCCACCTGGCCCGACGGACCCCTGACCACCAGGCTGCGTTCGCTTTCCACCGGAGAGTCCATAAAACGCCCCAAGGTTGAGTTGGTCAACGCGGAGTCGGCCACGATGATTCCTCGAAAGTCCACCACGATTACTCTCTGGGAATAGAGCTGCCCCACCTGTTGGAGCATCCCGTTTACGCCGCTCCAGCCTCTGCTCCGGGAGTATTCCTGGGCCAGCATTGCCTGGAGCTGCTCGGAACGCTGATCCTCAGCCCGCGTCTCATGGGCTTTAATCTCGGCGGTGGCGGCGCGGCTGACCACCAAGGCAGCCATGCCGAGGCTGACTCCACTGACTAGGAAGAAGCTGATAAGAAGACGCCACCGGATGCTGTGCAGCAAGGGTCAGCCCTCGAACTTATAACCCATGCCGTAGACGGTCTTGATGTACCGGGGCTTGTTGACTAGTGGTTCGATTTTGCGTCGGATGTTGAGGATGTGCACGTCCACAGTTCGTTCCATACCCTCGTAATCGTAACCCAGGGCACGGTCCACCAAGGTGGTGCGCGTGAACAGCCTGCCCGGCTCTCTAGCCATCAGGGCCAGAATTCTGAACTCGGTGGGCGTAAGATGGACTTCCTCCTCCTTGGCCATGACGCTGTGGCGTTGAAGGTCAATACTCAGCCCGTCGAAGCTTAGATGGGAAGGTCCAGTGAAAAGACCGTCGTCGGTGGTCCTGCGGAGGACCGCTTTCACCCGCGCCGCCAATTCCCTGGGACTGAAGGGCTTGGTGACGTAATCGTCTGCGCCCAGGTCCAATCCCTCCAGCTTATCCTGTTCCGTGGACATGGCCGTGAGCATGATGATAGGCACGTCCATTTCCTTGCGGATGACACGGCATACGTCCAGACCGTTGATTTCGGGCAACATGAGGTCCAGCACCACAAGGTCCGGGTCTTCTTCGCGGGCGAGGTCCAATCCCGCAACACCGTCGTGGGCTAACGAAACCCGGTGGCCGTCCCGTTCCAAGTAGATACGGACCAAGTCAGCGGTCTTGTGGTCGTCCTCCACCACCAGGATATGGCGTTGATTGCCGGGCATCGTCATCTCCTCGCCAAAACCGTAAGAAACATCGAGATGTTCCCTTAACATTGTATCTCACCGACCTTAAAGGAAATGTTAAGACGGGCGCTTCTGTCGAATAAGGACGCCTTCTCCCCGCAAGGTGTAGAATTATTGCGTTAATCGCTACTGGATCGTGACTAACGTATAGATTGCCTCAGGATGAACTGGTCCAAAAGAGGGACTGCCAGGGAATATTTCCCCCATCTGTTCTTGTAAACCAGCCCGGCGTCGCTTAGCGATGCCAGCATCTGGCTGATCTGGCTGCCTCCGAAGGAACGTTCCAAGACTGTCCGCGACATCTCCGCGATTTCTTGAACAGTGAATTCTGAGGAGGCGGTGTCCAGCTGAGCGATGACCTTCAAAAGGTCCCGTTGCCTGTCTGTCGCCCTCGCCCATCTACCAGCGAAGAAGTCTGTGTCCAGCTTCCGCATAATGTTTTCTACGGGGATGGGAGTCATCTGCTCACCCGCTTCTCCCTTCATCACCCACACATCGTAAACTTCTCTACACACGTACTGAATAAAATATGGATAGCCAAGAGTCACAGTGTAGATGGTCTCAACAGACTCGCCGGTGAATTTCACTGGACACGCAGAATCTTCAATTGGTCGAGATATTGCCTCCTCACTGTCTTTTCGATCCAACCGATACAACGTAACTATATGGAACATCCGCTCAGCGAAAGTTCTTGCTTCGACCAGTTTCGGGAACAGGGTCGGCAAACCGGTCAAGACCAACATTAAGGGCAGGTCTTTTCTTTGCAGTGATTGGAATACGTCCAGCAACAGCGACAGGGGGAATTCGTTTCTGTCAGCGTGGTCGGCAAGGTTCTGAGCTTCGTCGTAGGCAAATATCATGCCGCGTTTGCCCAGCGGTTCAAGGCAGTCCCACACAGTCTCTAGGACAACCTTGAGCTTATCTGACGACAATCCGGGTGTCCTATCCCACAGAAGTTGGAGTTCATCAAAACCCAGAGAACGAGTAACCTCCTCTGTAGCCCCTGTAAAACCAGCCTCTTTAATGTTCTCCGTAGCGGCTACTAACGTTGAAGTTACAGAGGAGAGGTCGGCGAGCAGTCGTATGGCCAGGGTTTCCTCGGATACGCTTGTTGACTCTGACAGATCGGTCCCGAGCCAGACCCAACCAGACTCGATGGCTATCGGCTTCAAGGTCTCCAACAAAACGGTCTTGCCTACGCCCCTGAGCCCCGTCAGGACCAGGTTTTCTAGGATCGTGTCCTGTTCCAGGAGTCTGTGGAAGTCGGCCTTCTCCGTTTCGCGGCCTGCCAGATATGGAGGCATGTGGCCAGCGCCGGGCCTGAAAGGGTTCCTGAATCCTGTGTTTACCATGTGTTATACTCCCTACTAATTTAACTTGATATACTAATATTACTATATAATATTAATTTATACAACAGGCTAATGGCATGTAAACATGGGGCATTGCCGTCTGGTCCTGGCATCGAGGCGCCTTATGGTTTCAAGAATCCACTTCAAGGCTGGGCTACAGAACGCCTGGGATTGACACCTTCTTAAAGCCGCTCCTATACTCGACTCCGCGTTTCGACGCAGAGAAGCCGCCGGTCTACGAGAGAAGCTTTCTACATGGAACGTCTTTCACGCCCCGAACCCCGTTTCAGCTGGTTCATTCCCATAGATGGAGACGGCACACGGCTGGGCGCTCTCAGAGCCGAACGGCCCCCGACTTTCGACTACCTGAAGAAGGTAGTGCTTACGGCTGAAGAAGAGGGGTTCTACTCGCTCCTGATTCCCACAAGGTTCGCCAACGGACTCTTCCACGAGTCCGCGCCCCTTGCCGAGACCTGGACCACTGCGACCGCGCTGTCCGCAGTGACCAGCCGAATTCGCTTTCTCGTAGCCGTACGTCCCGGCTTCATATCGGTGGGCCTCTTTGCCCAGATGGCGGCGGCTTTCCACCAGATATCCGGAGGACGACTGGACATAAACATTGTCCCAGGGGGAATTCAGAACGACATGGAACGGCTGGGTGAAGAGTCGGACCACGACGCCAAGTACGACCGGGCCGAGGAGTTCATCGCCGCCTGCCGGCTGCTGTGGTCAGAACCAGGTCCGGTAAGCTTCCAAGGCAACTTCTACAAGCTGGAGGACGCTTACTGCGAACCCAGGCCCGAGGGAGAGCAGCCCAAGTTCTACCTGGGCGGCGTCTCGGGGTCGGCTTTGGAACTGGCCGGGCGGCAAGCCGACGTCCACCTGGGTTGGATAGAGCCCGTGGAGGCCACGGCCAAACGGATCTCGGATAGCCGCGACAGCTTCCAACGGCATGGGCGAACCCCATCCTTCGGACTGCGCACCCACCTGGTAGTCCGGGACACTGAAGCCGACGCTTGGGACACCGCTGACGATCTCATATCGCATGCCGCCCCGGAGGTCAAAGCCCAGCGCCGAGCCGCTATCGCCGGCACTCCTATGGTTGGCCAGAAAGCCCAAGCCCAGGCTGCCCCCAACCACCGGGTAGCCGCCCACCTGTGGAACGGGCTTTCCGAGGTGCGCGTAAACTGTGGAACCGCCATCGTAGGCGACCCTGACCAAGCGGCTAAAGAGCTGGTCAAGTATTGGGAACTGGGCATTGACGAGTTCATCCTGTCGGGTTTCCCCCACGTAGAGGAGTGCCGCCGCGTGGCCTCCGAGGTAGTCCCGCTGGTCAAGCGCAGCGTCTCCAAGGTCCTGGCGGCCTAGCCTAACAGTCATGCAAGAGTCAGCGCTGTCCGATATTAAAGTCCTGGACTTCTCTCACTACATAGCCGGCCCCTATTGCACGAAGCTCCTGGCCGATTACGGCGCAGACGTCATTAAAGTGGAACGTCCGGGAAGCGGAGACCGCAGCCGCAGCCTGGGTCCCTTCCCTGACGACATTCCCCACCAAGAAAAGAGCGGCCTGTTCCTGCATCTGAACACCAACAAACGCAGCGTCACCCTGGACCTCAAGACCGACGCCGGGACCGCCATCGCACTGAAACTGGCAGAGCAGGTGGATATAGTCGTAGAAAGCTTCAAGCCTGGCGCTATGGAGCGTTTCGGGCTGGGTTACGGCGCCCTCAAGGCCGTCAAGCCGGACCTTGTGTTCACGTCGGTGTCCAACTTCGGACAGACTGGGCCGTACCGAGACTGGAAGGCTTCCGAGGCTGTGATGTACGGAATGGGCGGCGACATGTACTCCACGGGCGTGGCCGAAAAAGAGCCTATCAAGCTGGGCGGCTTTGTGGGAATGTACCAGGCTGGGGCCGTCGCCGCTTACGCAACTATGGCGGCGCTGTTCGGCGCTCGTCTGCAGGGTATGGGAGAACACGTCGACATCTCCATATTCGAGACGCAATTGGGTTCCATAGACCGTCGCACGAGCAACCTGGTGGGGCATGTCTACACCGGGGAAGTCGCTCTCAGGACCTCCATGGGAACCTCTGGCACCACGTCTCAGGCTTATCCCTGCGCCGACGGATACCTGGAGGCCACCGTGGCCAGGGGCTACGTGCAACGGGTTATCGGAATGCTCCGGCCCCTGGGTTACTTCCAGGAGTCGAAGTGGGACAACCCAGATACATACGGCAACCCGGAACTGCAAATCGAGGCCGAGGAGCAGTTCCTGGACTGGTGTTTGCAGCGCACCAAAATGGAGGCCTGGCAGACCACCCAGGCCCACAAGGTGCTCACCGCGCCCCTCAACTCCATCGGTGACGCCTCTCAGGACCCGACGCTCAACGAGCGGGGCGCTTTCCAGGACGTGGACCACCCCCAGGCAGGCGCCCTGAAATACGCCGCCAGGCCCTTCATATTGCCGGAAACCCCTTGGTCGGTGCGCACCCCTCCTCCGCTGCTGGGCCAGCACACCGCCGAGGTCCTGAGCGGCCTGGGCTACAACGCTGATGACATTGTGACTCTACGACGACAGGGGGTTGTGTAGAAACGATGCTGCCCCTTGAAGGAATACGGGTGATGGACATGACGGTGGTCTGGGCGGGGCCATATTGCACTGCTTTGCTGTCCGCCTTGGGCGCTGAGGTCATCCGCGTTGAGACTACCAATTTCTTCGTCCCTCTGACCCGCGGCATCATGGCTCGCCCGGCCAGACACCAGCTTGAGAGGTTGATGCTGTTTCAGGGAGGGCTGCCCGACCGGGAGCCGGGTCAGCGTCCCTGGAACCGCTACCCTATTTTCAATGCCCATTCCAGCAACAAATTAAGCATGACCGTGAATCTCAAGACGCCGAGAGGTCTGGAGATATTCAAGCGGCTTGTAAGCAAGTCCGACGTGCTGGTCGAGAACAATGTGACCGAGACTATGGGGAAGCTGGGCATCTCTTATGAGATGCTCAAAGAGCAGAAGAACGACTTCATCATGCTGCGCATGCCCGCCTACGGAAGCACGGGCCCCTACAGCAACTACCGGGCTTTTGGCGTCCACATTGAGGGTGTCATAGGCCACAGCGTGATGCGGGGTTACACCGACATGGACCCCTCCTCCAATACTGCAGTGTACGTGGCGGACGCCGCAGGTGGAGCCCAGGGCGCCTTCGCTGTCCTGGCCGCTCTCAACTACAGACGGCGGACGGGTAAAGGTCAGCTGGCGGAGTTGTCGTTGACAGAAAGCGCCCTCCCGTACTTTGGGGAGATGTTTATGGACTACTTCATGAACAACCGCAACCCGGAGCGTTTGGGCAACCGGCATCCCTATGCTGTGCAAGGCTGCTATCCATGCAAAGGCGAGGACCGGTGGTTGAACATCACCATCTTCAACGACAGGGAGTGGGAAGCCTTTTGCAACGCTCTGGGAGACCCGCCGTGGGCAAAGGACGATAAGTACTCAGGAGTTGTCGAGCGCCGCCGGAACCAGGACGACCTGGACCCGTATATAGCTGAGTGGAGTCTGGGAATGGACAACATGGAAGCCGCTCGGCTTCTCCAGGAAGCCGGGGTCCCAGCCGGGCCAGTGATGGACCAGAGGGACGCGGTCAACGACCCTCATGCCAACGAGCGCGGCTTTTTCGAGGAAATCTACCAAGAAGACTGCGGCATCCACAAATATCCGGGCGCTCCCTTCCGGTTCTCAAACACCGACACGTCCATCAGACGCGGGCCGGTCCGTCTCGGCGAGGACAACGAATACGTCTACCGGACGGTGATGGGGTACTCGGAAGAGGAGTACGCAGACTTCGTGCGTCAGGGGCACATTGGGACCGAATACGATCCGGGAGTCTAGGCGCGCGCTTGGCCTAACCGGTAGGGCGGTCCCGGAACATATCCAGACTCATGGCTTGACCAGGGTTGGGTCTCCCCTCCGTCTCACCCAGCATGATTATCTCCGCGTGAACGGAGTCCTTTGTGATTTCCAGCAACCCCACCGTGCCCAACCTCAGTTCCTTCTGCCGAGGAAAGCTGGGGCTGCCGCTGTTCATCAGCATCACATTTTCTTCGCGGAGTTCGAGCCGCTCGTAGTGAGTGTGGCCGCTGATCATGATGTCGACGGGTGTCCGAAACGTTTTCTGCAGCAGTTCCACGGGCCGCTCTTCAGGAGTTAAGTCGTGAATCATCCCGATGCGCCAGCCCTCTACGTCAAGAATCTGAATCTCTTTGTGACGGTGGTCGGGGATGGGGTCATTGTTGCCCGTGGAACAGAGGACGGGAGCGAACTGCTCGCACCAGTCCAGCACACTGTTGCCCGTCAGGTCGCCGCTGTGGAGAATCAGGTCCACTCCGGACAGGAACTCGGCAGGGGCCGGCCCCAGAGCGTCGAGAGTTCTGGCCAGAGCCGGCAGGTGCGTGTCCGTAATAACCCCGATGCGCATTCCGTCCAGCCTACAGGCGACAGATGGGCAAGTCAATGAGTTGGGAGGCATCAGGTCTTGTCGTTTGCCAACCTAGGTTTGCGATCAAATGGCTAGGTCCAATGGAAGGTCACTGATGTCCCTTAACCGTCTCCCTGCAACCAAGGTTTCGAACATATCGGATTGTGACTCGTCTTCCAGCGAGCCGACAGCCTCTCGTAGTTCGTACATTGCCATGTGATACACACAATCCAAGTCTCCTGAACCTAAAGCAAGGGAGGCCAGCCTGGTTGGCATTGGTTCGCCAGTCACAACAACGATATGAGGAGTGTTGCCTTTCCTATTCCTAATCAGATTCAGGGCTTCTGTGCGTGTGTTCTGCGCTCGGTCGCTGCGGATAGTCCATTTACATGAAATGCTCGCGTGCAGCATCGTTGTGGTTTCCGAGTTGCGTGCCCGTAGCGGTGATAAGCTGCCTGCTTCTTCGTTGTCAGCAATATATCGTTCGTTTGCATTGATGGCGACATCGGATACAGGTTCTCTCCCAATCACGATGTCAGGAACGATCAGATAGTCTAAAGCGAATGCCGCGCGAAACTCACGGTTCTCTCGGTGTTCTTCAAGCATTTCTCGAACTGTAGCCAGATGTTCATATTGCTGGAACGCCATGATCCCGGTTTTGGCCTGTGCGGTACTGTACCGCCATTCTCCCGGACGAAGATGTGAGAGACGGGAGAATGCCTTTTCGACGAACGCCATGGTGAGTTCTGTGAATGCAACTCCTGCCGACTGGCTTTTGGCTGGTGTGTTTGTCGCATTCAGGGCATTAGCCAGCATCGCCGAAGCTATGATGCCGCTTACTTTACTTCCCTTGTCGGCATTGGACGCATAGGCGCCGTCCCAACCCCATACTCTGTTTTGAAGCGCCTGATGGTACCCCAGCCGAAGTTGCATCAGTAATGAGTCCGACGAGGAGCTCATGAATCAATCTTTGAGCAGGCCGATGACATATTCTTCATGGATCCTTCGTTCAATGCCGGAGTTGTCGTGGTTGAATCGCGCAGGCATCATGCGCCGGTCTCTATCCAGTTCCCGCTTCTCCACGCCGACGACCTTGAATCCTTCGTGGGAGGCCAATGTCGCTAGGTGCGTATGCGTTTCGAGCGCGGCGCCTCGTATGGTTGATGGGCCAACTACAACCACGCCCGCCTTGCCGGGCTTCAGAACTCTCAGCATCTCCCCTAGGACCAGACGCATATCCGAGAAGTATTTCTCGACCACCCTGCTTTTGTGCAAGTCTGAGACGCCAATGGTACTCACCGCCGCGTATACCGAGTACGGCAAGGAAATGCCTCTATCGGGAAGACGCTCAGCCCCAACATACTGGCTTCGTAGACTCTTCAGCGCAGGAATCGACTCCCCTAGCCATACAAGGGAAAACTTGTGAGCGCGAACGTAGTCCAGTGCATTGGCGTATGGAGGAGACGTGACGATAAGGTCAACGCTGTCGTTTGACAATGGGACCGCTCTGGAGTCCGCATGGATTACCCGTGACTGGCCTTTCTGAACGCCTTTAATGCTGTCAAAAGTCTTTATCGCGGTTGTTAGAACAGCTTGAAACCTCTTTATCGCGTTCTTGGGTTCTTTCGCGCTTACTTTGTGGGGCCGGGAGTGGGCCAAGTCGCGCGCTAGAGACACACCCCCGGACTTGGTGACGATGACTGACGAGAACAGGACTTCCAAAAGACGCCGCATTTCCAGAGACGTCACGGCTCTTATGGCCAGAACAAGCGCAGCCAGTTCATGTTGGGTCTGTGGAAGGAACCAGTAGTCTACGAACTTTCGGGTTTCCTGGTCCCAGGTCTCCGCAACACTGTCAAAAGCCCGATACCCGGCGCATAGCTCATGCGCATGAGCCAACACATTGACTCCGACCCGACTTAAGGTATCTGAATCAACGGCGGTGGTCTTAGCCAACGACTGCCTTACCGCTAATGGGTCGAGGTCAACGCCAACGACGTTGCGTCCCAAGAGCCATCCTTCGACAAGAGTGGCCCCAGAACCTGACATAGGGTCGAGGACGGTTTCTCCAACGTCCGACAAACCTTCAATAAAGTATCGGGGCAGTCCCCCGGGGAATCTTGCGGCGTACGTGTGGAGGCCGTGGAGTTGGTTCTTAGAGTACGGAGTCTTAAATGAGAGGTCGCCGGACAACAGCCGGTGAAGGTCCCATTCAATAAGGTGTTCGGTGGTCGTCATTCGAGAATGAATATGCGAATATCCAGGCCAGTATAGTGTTGTCGCAGACGCTAGTAAAGGAACGGATGTCTCTTTTCCCTACGTCACTGCATTCGGTACCAACGGCATAAATTGACGCCTCAAGGCTCCTATGCTAACTTGTGTCCGTTCCATCTCGCCTACCGAAAGGAGACGCTATGCCTCAGCGTAGAGAGGCCGCCGTCGTAGGCATCAACGAGTATCCGCTCCGAGTAGCCCCCGACGTCAGCTCGCTCCAGATAAAAGCCCACTCCGCGGCCAAGGCCCTGGAGGATGCCGGGCTTTACTGGGGAGACGTGGACGCCGTATACGACACCGGCGGAGACCAGTCCATCGGCGGCCTTGGCATTTCCGAATACTTTGGTATGAAGCCCAGGGTCATCGACACCACCTATGTCGGTGGGAGTTCCTTCGAATTCCTGGCCAACCACGCAGCCCTGAGCATTGCTGCGGGGAAAGCCAACGTCGCCCTCATTACCTACGGCTCCACCGCCCACTCCAACCGCCGGGCCATCGGCACCGCTGGGGCTACCGGCGTGGGAGAGCCGACCCCGTTCAACAATATGGAAGATCCCTGGGGGCTGACACTCATCGCCAACTACGCGATGGTCAAGGCCCGCCACATGCACCAGTACGGCACCACTGAGGAGCAGTTCGCCAACATCTCCGTGGCTACTCGCCGTCACGCCATGCGCAACCCGGAGGCCGTCAAGGCAATGACCGATCTGGCCTTTGTAGGCATCGACGAGATTACGATCCAGGACGTGATAGACTCCCGGCTCATCGCCTACCCCCTACACCTGCTGGAATGCTGCATGGTGTCGGACGGGGGAGGCGCAGTCGTGATCGCCTCCAAGGAGGCCGCAGCCAACACCCGCAAGAAGCCCGCCTGGATTATCGGGACCGGCGAGGCTACCAAGTATCGGGAGAACGGCGGAGACATTACGGTGAGCGCCGGGGGGCAGTCTGGACCGATGGCTTTTGCCGACGCGGGAGTTTCTCCCTCCGAGATTGACATCCTCATGGCCTATGACTCCTTCAGCATAACCGTCATGTGCATGATCGAGGACCTGGGCTTCTGCACGAAGGGAGAGGGTGGAGCGTTCGTCAGCGACGGACGCCTCAACTTCGACGACCCCCGGAAACCCGCCATCAACACCGACGGCGGCGGTTTGTCCTCCAACCACCCGGGCCAGAGAGGAATCTTCCTGCTCATCGAGGCGGTGCGGCAGCTCCGGGGCGAGTCAACGTCCCAGATTCAAGACCCCAAGCTGGCGTGCGCCGTGGGCAACGGCGGTCAACTGGGCTCCCGCCACGCCACGGGAGTCACTATCTTAGCCGCCGATTAAGCATAGACCCACGCAAGGAGAGATTCGAAATGCCTCCACTTAGACCACAACCCCGTTTCCCCGAGCCGGACACGGAACCCTTCTGGGAAGCCACCAAGCGACACGAGCTCGCTTACCAGGACTGCAATCAGTGCAGCGAGATCGTATTCTATCCCCGGTCTCACTGCACCAAGTGCGGCTCCACGGACCTGAAATGGAACGTCTCCAGGGGTGAGGGCCAGGTATACACCTTCTCCGTCGTAATGCAGAGCCGCCACCCTGCCTTCAAGGACCTGGGCGCTTATGCGATAGCCTACGTGGACCTGGACGAGGGGTTCCGCATCATGTCCAACATCGTGGGCGTAGAAGACCCCACCAAGGACATCCAGTGCGGCATGAGGGTCAAGGTGAAGTGGGAAGACCAGGGCGAGGGAGAGGTCTCCCTGCCCCTGTTCGAGCCCGCCTAGGACGGATACGCTGTGAGCAGCTACCAGTTCGTCCAGTACGAGACGCGGGACCGCATCGCCTTCATCACGATAAACAGGCCCGATAGGCTGAACGCTCTTGGCAACGCCGTCGCAGGCGAGCTTACCGACGCCTTTCTCCGATACCGCGAGGACGACGACTCGTGGGTGGCCATCGTCACGGGAGCCGGAGACCGGGCGTTCAGCGCAGGCCACGACCTGAAGGACTCGGCGGAGATGGACAAAGCCAACCCTGGCGCGGTCCACAAGACCAACGCTCCCCTCCTCTACGAGACCATGCTGGAGACCTTCAAGCCCATCATCGCAGCCGTCCACGGCCACTGCCTGGGCAGCGGAGCAGAGGTGGCCCTGTGCTGCGACATCCGCATCGCCGCCGACAACACCCGCTACGCTTTCCCGGAGGCCAGCCGGGGGCTGGGCGCCCGCCTGAGTTCGGTCATGCTGTCCCGTCGGCTTCCCAACGCCATTGCCAACGAGATGCTCTTCACCGCCGAGCCCTATGATCTGCATCAGCTGAAGCGATACGGGCTAATTAACCAGATAGTGCCAAGAGAGCAGTTGATGGAAGCTGCTGTCGAGATGGCGCAACGCATCATGAAGTGCGCCCCCCTTTCGGTACGGAGAATCAAGGAGAACTCCTACAAGGGTGCAGGTCTAACCATACGTGACGCCATGCTTCTAAACGTCGGCCCTGACGTTTATGCCAGCGAGGACCGGGCGGAAGGCGCAAGAGCCTTCGTGGAAAAGCGGCCTCCCGTCTGGAAGGGCCGCTGATGCCCGAGCAGGCCCTCCAGGACCTGGTCGTAATCGACCTGACCCAGGGATTCGGCGGCCCCTACGCAACAGCCTTCTTCGCGGGGCTGGGCGCCGAGGTAATCAAGGTGGAACCTCCGGGCCATGGCGACTGCACCCGGTCGCTGGGGCCCTTTCCCAACGACGAGCCTCACCCCGAAAAGAGCGGGGCCTTTCTGTACCTCAACATGGGCAAGAAAGGCGTCACTCTGGACCTCAGCACGGCCACTGGCCAGAAAATCCTCCGGGAGCTGGTCAAGCAAGCCGACTTTCTCATAGAGACCTTCGCCTCCGGCACGATGGAGGCTTGGGGACTCGGCTATGAGGAGCTTGCGGAGTTGAACCCGGCCCTGGTCATGACTTCCCTGACTCCCTACGGCCAGACAGGGCCTCAGAGGGACTGGCTGGACACAGACCTGATAGGCCTGGCCACGGCGGCCAACATCCACCACCTGGGGGACGCGGACAGGGAGCCTGTGAAGACAGGAGGCTGGATGAGCCGCTACCACACCGGCTGCCAGACCTTTGTGGCGTCTATGGTGGCGCTGGCCTACAGAGACGTTTCGGGAGAAGGGCAGCACGTAGACGTATCAGTGCAGGAATGTCTCGCATCGCTGACGGAAGTGGGCTTCTCCAACTACCTCTACGATGGGACTCTTCCGGCCAGGGCCAACCGTTCAGGCCACGGCTGGTACATCGGCGATTTCGGGTCGTTCCCAACCAAGGACGGCTCCATCAACGTGGCTCTGCCCATCGCCAACCTGACTTCGTGGAACAGGCTTCTGGGCCTCATGCAGGACCCCGAGCTGGAAGACCCGCGCTTTGCGACTCCCGAGGGCAGAGTGGCCCACGAGCAGGAGATACGGACCCTCTTCAGCCGTTGGACCTCGGCTCGCACGAAAGCTGAAGCCTACGACGAAGCCCAGCAGAACCGCCTCCCATTCGGCTTCAACGCCACGGCAGCCGACCTGGCCGCCTCAGTCCACCTCAAGGAGCGGGGATACTGGGTGGAGGCCGACCATCCCGAGGCCGGGCCTCTCACCTATCCCGGCGCTCCCTACATCATGAGCGAGACTCCCTGGCAGCCCGGCAGGGCGCCACTGTTGGGTGAGCACAACGTTGAGGTCTACTGCGATCTGCTGGGGTACTCGAAAGAGGACTTGGTCAAGCTGAGAAACTCAGGGGTCATCTAGGACAAGGACGGGGAACCAATGCCGGCAAAGCCGCTGGAAGGCATACGGGTCATCGACTGCTCCCAGATATGGGCTGGACCCTTCGCGACCAAGGCAATGGGCGACATGGGCGCCCAGGTGATAAAGGTCGAGTCGGCCCGTCGCGTGGACAACACTCGCCGCTATGGCTCCCTGCCCGGAGGAGAACGGGGAGAACGCCCCTACAACCGGCGCGGCGCATTCAACTCGCGCAACCGCTCCAAGATGGGCGTGACTCTGGACCTGACTACGGAGCAGGGAAAGAACGTCTTCAAGCGGCTTGTAGCCATAGGGGACGTTGTAATCGAGAACTTCTCGGCCAGGGTCATGCCGGGCCTGGGGCTGGGCTACCATAGTCTCAGGGAGGTCAAGGACGACATCATCATGCTCTCCCTGCCCGCGTTCGGCGCCACGGGCCCCCACAAGGGCTACCTGGGCCAGGGATCGAATCTCTCTCCGATGTCGGGCCTGGTGGGGATTTCAGGGTACGAGGACCGGGGTCCCCAGTACATAGGCGCCTACACCGACCCTGTGGGCGGTCTGAGCGGCCTCGGCGCAGTTCTGGCGGCCCTCCACCACCGCAGGCGCACCGGCAAGGGTCAGTACGTCGACTTGGCGCAGCAGGAAGCAGCCATAAGGTTCTTTGGCGAAACGGTGATGGACTACTCGATGAATGGGCGGGTCCAGTCTCAGAAGGGCAACAAACATGTCTTCCGAGCGCCCCACAACTGCTACCCCTGCCTCGGCGAGGATAAGTGGGTGGCGATAGCCGTGGGGAACGACGACCAGTGGAAAGCCCTCTGCCGGGTGGCGGGCCATGAAGAGTGGGCCGCAGACCCGCGTTTCGCCGACTCTCTTAGCCGCTGGAAGAACCAGGCTGAGCTGGACCCGCTGATAGCCGACTGGACTAAAGACCAGGACCACGTCGACGTCGCCAAACAGCTCCAGGAAGCCAGAGTCCCGGCGGGTCAGGTCGCATCGGTGGCGGAATTGGGCAACGACCCCCAGCTGAAAGCCCGCGGATTCCTGGTGGACGTGACCCATCCAGAGGCCGGGACCTTCCCCATGCTGGGCCGGTTCTGGGAACTCAGCAAGACCCCCGGCGGCGTATCCAGCCCCGCTCCTCTGCTGGGGCAGCACAACGACTACGTGTTCAGGGAGTTGCTGGGATTGTCGTCCGATGAGCTTGAGGCAATGGATGCCGAGGGCGTCACGTCCAACGTGCCGCGAGAATAGGCGTCTTATGGGACAGCCTTTGCGTCATTGCGGCCCTGCGTCTTTACGTTTCTCGTCTCCCTTATGGAGCCACGAGAAATCAGATCTGTCCTAACGTCTCGAGGTCTCGGCGGCGCGAGAGACGGCGTTGACCACGGCATCGTAGTCGTTGGGCAACTCGATAGGCTTAAACGCCAGCTTGGGGTCCACTCCGGCCAACAGGCCGTCATGGTAGCCCGTCTTGAAGTCCACGAACTTCAGACCGGTCGCTGTGGACACCACGATGGTCCGCTCGTTGGGACCGATCTCGCCCCGCTCCGCCAACTTTATGAGCGCCGCCAGGGCCACTCCCGTGTGGGGACAGGTGAAGAGTCCGGTGGTGTCCGCCAGCGCCGAGGCGTGGGCCAGCTCGTCCTCGGTGGCCTGCTCCACTACGCCGTCGAACTGCTTCAGAATCCGTATAGCCTTAGACACGTTCACCGGGTTGCCGATTTGGATGGCGTTGGCTGCAGTGGGCTGGGCCACAACGGGGGTAAACTCCTCGAACCCCGTGAGGTAACTCAGGTATAGAGGATTGGCGTTGGCCGCTTGCGCGCAAACTATACGGGGCAGCTTGTTTATCAGCCCCAAGTCCCGCAACATAAGGAACCCCATGCCTATCGCCGCTGTGTTCCCCAGGTTGCCGCCGGGTATGATTACCCAGTCAGGGACCTCCCAATCGAACTGCTGCACCATCTCCACTGAGATGGTCTTCTGCCCTTCGATGCGCAGCGAGTTCATGGAGTTGGCCAGGTAGAACCTACGGTCCTCGCTGAGCTTCTGCACGATGGCCATGCAGCCGTCGAAGTCGGTGTCCAGGGCCAGCGTGATGGCTCCGTTGGCGATGGGTTGGATAAGCTGGGCGGGGGAGACCTTGTCCCTGGGAAGGATGACCACCGCCGGAATCCCGGCGGCGGCGCAATAGGCGGACACTGACGACGAGGTGTCTCCGGTGGAGGCGCAAATCACCGCCTCCACGTCCGCCCCACGGCTGATGAGTTCCTTTACCGCCGACACCAGGACCGTCACTCCCAAGTCCTTGAACGAGCCTGAGTGGGAGCTTCCACACTGCTTGACCCACAGGTCCTCTAGGCCCAGGTGGCGGCCAAATCGCTCGGCCCAGAAGAGGTTGGTGCCTCCCTCGTATATGGAGACTACGTTTTCGTCGTCAATGCCCGGGTAGACCCACTCCTTCTTGCCCCACACGCCGCTGCCGTAAGGGAACTTGGTCCTCATGTAACGGTCGTCGAAGAGGGTCTTCCACTCTTGGGGACTGCGCTGCCGGAGCTTGTCGAGGTCGTGGGCGACTTCCAGCAGGCCCTGACAATGGGGACAACGGTAGACGATTTCGGTCAGCCGGTAACGTCCGGGACATCCGAAACTGCATTGAAACCAGGAGTCGAATTCCATGAATAACCGTCCCGAGACGCTAGGCAGGCTTGGCAGGAGCTTGGCCATTCCGCACGAGCCAGTATTCGAAACTGTCGGAAAGGGCCATCCAACTCGCCTCTATGATGTTCTCTGAGGCGCCCACCGTGCTCCAATGCCGGTGACCGTCGGTGGAGTCGATTAAGGCCCTTACCACTCCCTCGGTCCCTTGCTCCTGCTCTACGACCCGCACTTTGTAGTCAATTAGTCGCACCGCCTCCAGGTTGGGATAGAACCGGAGCAGCGCCTTCCTCAAGGCGTGGTCAAGGGCGTTGACCGGCCCGACTCCGTCGGCGGCGGTGTGCATCACTTCGTCGCCCACCTTCACCTTCAGCATGACCTGGGCCTTTATATCGCCGTGGCTGTTGGCGTTGCCGCGGCCTTCGATCATGGTCATGAAGTCCACCAGTTGGAAAGGAGGCGTGAAGTCCGGAGACATCTTCCTGACCAGCAACTCGAAGGAGGCCTCCGCCCCCTCGTACTGGAAGCCCTTGCTCTCCAGCAGCTTGACCTCATCTAGTAGCCGCCGGGCCGTTTGCTGGTCAACCTCGACGCCCATGCCCAGCTCTTTGATCTTATACAGGATGTTGCTTCTGCCGGACAGTTCCGAGACCAGGACCCGCTTCGCGTTGCCCACCGTGTGTGGGTCGATGTGCTGATAGCTGTGGTCCACCTTGGCCACTGCTTGAGCGTGGAGGCCTCCCTTGTGGGCGAAGGCGCTGGCGCCGACGTAGGGGTGGGCCGAATGGTGGGGCATGTTGGCCACCTCGGCTACGTACTTGCTGACTTCAGTGAGAGACTCCAACTGTTCATCGGTGACGCAATCGAAACCCAGCTTGGCTTTCAGGTTGGCGACAATGGACAGCAGGTTGGCGTTGCCGCACCGTTCGCCGTACCCGTTGATGGTTCCCTGGACCTGGGTCACCCCCGCCTCAATCGCGGCCAAAGCTCCCGCCACGGCCGTGTCCGAGTCGTTGTGGGTGTGTATGCCCAGGACCACCGGGGCCTGCCCTGAGCCTGTCGAACGGGTCGATTCCCTCACCCTGCCGACGATGCGTACGATCTCGCTGGGGAGCGTCCCTCCGTTGGTGTCGCACAGCACCACTGACTCGGCTCCGGCCTCCACTGCGGAGTTCACCACCGCCATTGCGTAGGGCTCGTTGGCTTTGTAGCCGTCGAAGAAGTGCTCGGCATCGAAGAAGACCCGCTTGCCCTTACCCGCCAGGTAGGATATGGAGTCGCGCACCATCGCAAGGTTTTCCTCTAGGGAAGTGTTAATTATCTCGTGGACGTGCAGGTCCCACGACTTCCCCACCAGAGTCACCACCAATGTGTCGGCGGCCAACAGCGCCTGTAGGTTGTCATCCTGCTCGGCTGTAATGTTGGCCTTCCGGGTGGCGCCGAAGGCGGTGAGAATCGCGTTCTTCAGATTCAGGTTTCTGGCCTGCTCGAAAAACTCGGCGTCCTTGGGGTTGGAACCCGGCCAGCCCCCTTCGATGTAATGGATTCCCAACTGGTCAAGCTTGTGAGCTATGCCCAGCTTGTCGTCAACGGACAGGGAGATGCCCTCGTACTGGGCGCCGTCCCTTAAGGTGGTGTCGTATAGTTCGATGGTGGGCGGCATTTCGACCTCTGGTTGCTTGGACGGGCAGTTTTCGGCCTGATTCTGACCTATTCTAGCGCTCCCACGCCTATACGCCAAGGGAATCCGCTAGCGGGTCTAAGCCACTCACCTGCGGGCAGCTGTCTAGCAGTCGTCAGCATCGAGTTTAAGCATCGGAACTCGGAACCGGGCGCGGGACGGCGTATAATGGGGGCAGGTAAACCGGGTTGGCACCATGAATACGATTGAAGCCGAAACATTTCAGGAACAATGCTTGGCTCTGTTGGAGAATCTAGACGCCGATGGGCTGATTATCACCAAGGACGGTAAGCCTATCGCCAGGGTCGTTCCCTATCCCCAAGCAGAGGCTGACCTAATCGGCAGTCTGAGGGACAAGGTCAAGATTCGGGGCGACATCGTTACAACCGGCCTCCGCTGGTATGCAGACCCCCAATAATCGTTCCTCTGGCCTGATAGCCCTAACTTTGGCTCTCACGCACCCGTCGGGCGTGGTCGTAAAGGGTTCGGAATCGGCATCGCCTCGTGGCTCTCAATCTCGCAGCCCGCCTCCCACACTAGGTGTGAGGATGACGCATTCCGTTATCGCAGGGCTGCCGAGGCCCCGTCGCTGACGGTTAACGAGAGTCCAATTTGGCTTGGACGTTGTTTGATAACTTAATAGTTGATTTGACAAAGAATGATATGGCAAGTAAAATATCCAACATGGCCCCCGAATCCGAAGAACAAGTACACGGTGGACTCGGTTATTGGGTAGGCAGCCTGGCATCGTCGATGCGAAAGGGGCTGGGGCAGGAGCTGGCGCCGTTCGACGTTAGCCCTGTCCAGTGGGCTATCCTCGAGATGTGCTACAGGGGAGAAGCGAACACTCTAACCGGTCTGTCACGGGTCATCCCGATTGATGCCGCAGCCATAAGTCGGCAGGTGGCCAAATTGGTGGCGAAAGGACTCATCCGAAGACGGCGCCAGTCTCGGGACCGCCGCTTAGTGAGGTTGGACTTGACGGAAGCGGGGAGGAGTCTGGTGCCGGAGTTGGCCAAGTGTGTACAGGCCAACAACGCCAAATTTCTGGCTGGCATCTCAGAGGAAGAGCAAGAGGTCATGATTCTAATGGTAGAGCGAATGCTGAGAAACGCCCAAACCGCCGTACACAGGGAGGAAGAAACTGACTGCCAGTGAATGCGGATGACCGTCCGAGTCCTTGGCCCAAGGCACGAATACAACACCGACAACAGCCAATTCAGATAGGAGCGCTGAAGATGACGAACCAAACCAAGCGAGACCCAGCTACCGATCATTTGCTAACCCCGGAGAACGCTGCCCTCATTCTGATCGACTTTCAGCCGTCCCTGATCGATGGAACCAGGTCCATCGACCGCCGGGTCCTGCTAAATAACGTGGCCGCCCTCACCAAAGCGGCGACAATGTTCGACTTGCCGATCGTCCTTTCTACGATAGGTGTCGGCGCGGGTTATCAGGGAGACACCGTTGAGGAGCTCCGGAAGCTGCTGCCGGACGTTATAGCCATCGACCGTAAGGCAGTCAACGCCTGGGAAGAAGAGGCGTTCCGCTCTGCCGTTGAGGCCACCGGCCGCAGGAAGCTGATCATTGCCGCGTTGTGGACCGAAGTCTGCCTAGTGTTCCCGGCTCTGGACCTTCTGATGGACGGGTACGAAGTGTATGCGGTCTCCGATGCTTCCGGTGGGACAAGCGTGGACGCTCATGAGCGCGCTATGCAGCGGATGGTCCAGGCTGGGGCGGCGCCGGTTACTTGGGAGGCGGTTATGGCCGAATTGGCCCGGCTGTACAAAGGTGATTTTGTGGGCCGCTTCGTGCAAATCATGAACGAGCACTTGCCCGGCAGCGCCTAGCCTCCGCGGAAGCTCGACCATCGAGGAACCGATTCGCGATCGGTGAGCCGCCTGAGACTGGGCCACTCAGCAAACGGGAGACGGTATCGAATGGCGATAGCTCGGCGGCGAACGCCGACAGCACAGGCGCCGTTGCCAAGAGTGTTCTGCTTGTAGTGCGTTCGTGGGCATCTTGGCTCTCAACCGAGACACCACGTTTTCCAAGGGCCGGATTTTTGGTATACTCTCTGCGGCTTCTTGCAAACCTTGGACGTGCGGTGCAAATTGACACGTCAGGGACAGGTAATTATGATGCAAGGGCCGCACCGGTTCCGGGCGGCGTCCCTCGATCGGATGTCCTTACCGGAGAATGCCCACGCCCGCAAAGAGGAGGTGAACCCTTGCGAGACTTCGAGTTCAAATCCGCAAGAACTGTGGACGAAGCTGTAGCTTTGATGGCAGAGAAGGGCGGCCAAGCCCGCGCTCTGGCCGGAGGGACCGACTTGTTGGTCCAGTTGCGTGTCGGGCGCAGAAGCGCCGAGCTTGTAGTGGATGTCAAAGACATACCCGATGCGAACGCATTGGACTATAACCCGGAGAGCGGTCTTACCGTAGGCGCCGCCACTCCCTGCTACCGCATATACCAGGATGACACGGTGAACAGGGTGTACCCGGGCCTGATCGACGCCGCCGCTATGATTGGAGGCATCCAGATTCAGGGTCGGGCCAGCATCGGCGGCAACCTGTGCAACGCAGCGCCCAGCGCCGACGGCATTCCGCCCCTGATTGTGCTGGGAGCCGTGGCCGTGGTCGCCGGACCCAATGGCACACGGGAAATAGCCGTGGAAGACTTCTGCACGGCGCCAGGCCAGAACACGCTTAGTGATGGCGAGATACTGGTGTCCATCAAGATACCGACTCCCGCCGGCAACGCAGGCGCCCACTACCTGCGGTTCATACCCCGGAACGAAATGGACATCGCCATAGCCGGAGTGGGATCGTCGGTCGTGTTGGACTCGGACAAGAAGACGATAACGTCAGCCAGGGTCGCCCTGGCGTCAGTGGCCCCCACGCCCCTCTTTGTGAAGGAGGCCGGCGACGCACTGGTGGGCAAGGAAGCGAGCGACGACAGTTTTGAGGCCGCCGCCGAGGCCGCCATGGAAGCCGCCAAGCCCATCAACGACATGCGGGGCACCATCAAACAACGCAAGCACCTCGTGGGAGTGTTGACCCGACGCACCCTCCGGGGCGCCGTAGACCGAGCTAAGGAGGCTTAGGATGGCCGGAAAGATACACATTCAGACCAGGATAAACGGCGAAGACGTAGACTTCCTCTGCGAGGCCCGGCAAAGCCTCCTAGAGGTCCTGCGCGATGTTCTTGGCATGACCGGCACCAAAGAAGGGTGCAACGACGGCAACTGTGGCGCCTGCACTGTCATGTGGGACGGTCGCATCGTGACTTCGTGCCTTGTTCTGGCCGTTGAAGCCCAGGGCAAGGACATCACCACCATTGAAGGAATAGCCAGCGTGGACGGCCTGCACCCCGTGCAGACCGCCTTCCTGGAAAACGCCGCGCTCCAATGTGGCATCTGCACACCTGGCTTCATCGTAGCGTCAAAGGCGCTGCTGGACTCCGAGCCGGACCCGGACGAGGGGCGGATACGCTACTGGCTGGCCGGAAACCTTTGCCGCTGCACGGGCTATGACAAGATAATCCGTGCGGTGATGGACGCGCGCGACAAGATCAAAGCTGGAAGCTAGCCTGCCGTCAGCCAAACCTCCTTCCCATTGACGGGGAAGATTGAGATGGGGATGGACTGGGCCAGTGAGGGCAAAGGCGAGTGAGTAAGTTTCATCGACGGGATGACATTAGCGATAGGATATGGGAGGCCTGTCGGTTCAGACAGGCCTCCTCTGTCATAGTAGGGAATCTGGATTCCGGCATCCGCCGGAAAGACAGGAAAGTGAGGCGGTAATGACTTCTAACATTGTGCTCTCAAACACCGAGTACAGAGTGGTGGGCAGCAGGCCCATTCGCCATGACGGGACCGACAAGGTTACCGGCAGAGCCAGATATGGGGCGGACATCAGCCTCCCCGACCTGCTCCACGCCAAGGTGCTCAGGAGCCCCCACGCTCACGCCCGCATCAAGTCCATAGACTATTCCAAGGCCCTCGCGATGCCCGGCGTACGGGCGGTGGTGACCTCAAAGGACCTTCCCCAGCCTTCGGGCAAGGTAGTGGACCTGGGAGAAGGCGCCATGCACAATCCCCTGTTCCTGAGCAACAACTGTCTGGCCACCGAAAAAGTGTTGTACAAAGGACACGCTGTGGCAGCCGTCGCGGCAACCAGCGCCCATGAAGCCGAGGAAGCTTTGGCTGCCATCCAGGTGGAGTACGAGGTATTGCCATCTGTGGTGGACGTTAAGAGCGCAATGGCCGAAGGGGCGCCCATCCTCCACGAGAAGCTGGCCAACCTGAACAACCCGGCCATGCGCATGGGCGGGTATCGTGACGACGACGGCTCCGCAGCCACCAACGTGGCCAACGATTTCGAATACGAAATTGGCGACGTAGAGCAGGGCTTCAATGAAGCCGACATTGTGGTGGAAAGGGAGTTCGACACCGCCTCGGTGCACCAGGGATACATCGAGCCGCAGACCACCACAGTTCACTGGGGCGCTGACGACAACCTGACTGTCTGGTGTTCAACCCAGGGACACTTCGCAGTGCGAGAGCAGACTGCACAGTTGTTGGACATTCCCGTGTCCAAAGTCAAGGTCATCCCCATGGAAATCGGAGGAGGGTTCGGAGGTAAGACCCTGGTCTACCTAGAGCCTGTCGCGGCGACCCTCTCCAAAAAGACGGGCCACCCGGTCAAGATAACCATGAACCGGACGGAAGTGTTCGAGGCCACCGGCCCAACCTCCGGCGGGTACATGAAGGTCAAGCTGGGCGTCACCAAAGAGGGCAAAATCACAGCAGCCGACTCCTACCTGGCCTATGAAGCAGGCGCGTTTCCCGGCTCGCCGGTGGGAATAGGGGCGATGTGCATCTACGCCATGTACGACATCCCCAACGCCAAGGTCCACGGGGCGGACGTGTTGCTGAACAAGCCCAAGACCGCCGCGTACCGCGCTCCCGGCTCTCCGGCGGCGGCCTTCGCCATGGAGTCAGTGGTTGACGAGATATGTGAGCAGCTCGGCATGGACAAGCTGGAGTTCAGGACACTCAACGGCTCCAAGCAAGGCACCCGCTGGGTGACCGGCCCCCAATTCGGAAGAATCGGGTTCCTGGAGATGGTGGAAGCCGCCAAGGAGCATGACCACTACAAGTCCAAGCTGGAAGGCCCCAACCGGGGCCGGGGAGTAGCCACCGGGTTCTGGTTCAACGGGACCGGCCCGTCCAGCGCTACCGCCAGCGTCAACGCCGACGGCACCGTCAGCCTGGTAGAGGGGTCCCCGGACATCGGCGGCAGCCGAGCTGTGGCCGCCATGCACGTGGCAGAAGTCCTGGGAATCAGTGCGGAAGAGGTAAAGCCCCAGGTTGGGGACACCGACACTGTCGGGTTTACATCCACCACCGGAGGCAGCGGCGTCGCTTTCAAGACCGGCTGGGCCTGCTATGAGGCCGCCATGGACGTGAAACGCCAGATGATAGAGCGTGCAGCCAAAATCTGGGACGTGTCCACAGACGACGTGGAGTACTCGGACTCCGACGGGCTCATTTCCCACAAGTCGGACTCGGAACTCAAGCTTACCTTCAGCCAGTTGTCGGCCCGGCTAAATGCCACGGGAGGTCCCATCGTCGGACGGGCCAACGTGTCACCGCGCAGGGTCGGAAACGCTTTCGCCCTCCACATAGTCGACGTGGAGGTGGACCCGGACACCGGCAAGGTGGACATACTCCGCTACACGGCGTTGCAGGACGCTGGTAAGGCTATCCACCCCTCCTACGTAGAGGGCCAAATGCAGGGAGGAGCAGTCCAGGGCATCGGCTGGGCGCTCAACGAAGAGTATTACATGAGCGACAAGGGCGAGCTGATGAACTCCAGCTTCCTGGACTACCGCATGCCCACCAGCCTGGACCTGCCAATGATTGACACGGTCATCGTGGAAGTGCCCAACGACGGACACCCCTACGGGGTGAGAGGTGTGGGCGAGGTGCCCATAGTGCCGCCCATGGCCGCCCTTTCCAACGCCATATACGACGCCGTGGGAGTTCGCCTGAGGTCCCTTCCCATGTCTCCCGGCAAGGTGCTGGAAGCTCTCTGGAGCAACGGCGACTCCGACGCCTAGTCCGCCTCACCAAACTGGCCCAAATCGATAACCTTCCTGTTGAGGTTCAGGTTGGTGTTGCAGGTTCTTCGCGCTTGCCAAACGCGCCCGGCGTGGGATCGGCAGCACCGGGCTAACCAAGGAGGTAAACCGTTGGCGTTCGTCTTACGGACAGGGTACGCAGTGCGATTGTCGGTTCGGCGGATAGTATGGATAGGGCTGGTGAGCTTGCTAGCCGTTGCAATGCTGTCGGCATGTGACGACGGGTTATCACCTGCCCCTACGGATCTGCCGACCAACACACCGGCTCCAAGCAAAATCCCTACTCAGCCTCCATCCGACACACCGGCAGCCACGCCCGTTCCAAAAGTGACCCCTGAACCTACTGCAACATTACCGGTGCCAACACCCGAACCCACACCAACTCAGGCTCCCACGGCCACGCCAACATCCGAACCCACACCAACCCAGGCTCCCACGGCCACGCCAACACCCGAACCCACACCAACCCAGGCTCCCACGGCCACGCCAACACCCGAACCCACACCAACTCAGGCTCCCACGGCCACGCCAACACCCGAACCCACACCAACCCAGGCTCCCACGGCCACGCCAACACCCGAACCGTCGCCCGTGGAGATTGGGACGACGGTCGAAGCCGGAGGAAGCTCGTACACCCTCAACGAGGTCAAGGATCCGGCGCCTGCGGGTGTATTCGGAGTGGATGCGGGTAAGAGACTGGTAGCCTTGGACATCACGCAGGTGGGGATCAGCGACGACGGCGACCCCTACAACCCGCTCTACTTTGCAGTCCAGGACACGGATGGGTACGTGTACGTCCCGGGCTTTGCAGACGCGGATGTCGGACCATCATTTCGCTCGGGTGAGCTTGCAGCGGGCCAGATAGTGCGGGGATGGGTGGTCTTCGAGCTACCCGAATCAGCGAGGTTGGTCTCGGTCCTGGTTGAAGCCGAAGTGTTCGGTGCGAAGATAACCATCGCAGACCTAGCGCGAGACCAAGGCGGTAACATCGTAAGCCACACCCCTCCCCCTGTACCCTCACCACCTTCGTCGCCCGTGGAGATTGGGACGACGGTCGAAGCCGAGGGAAGCTCGTACACCCTCAACGAGGTCAAGGATCCGGCGCCTGCGGGTGTATTCGGAGTGGATGCGGGTAAGAGACTGGTAGCCTTGGACATCACGCAGGTGGGGATCAGCGACGACGGCGACCCCTACAACCCGCTCTACTTTGCAGTCCAGGACACGGATGGGTACGTGTACGTCCCGGGCTTTGCAGACGCGGATGTCGGACCATCATTTCGCTCGGGTGAGCTTGCAGCGGGCCAGATAGTGCGGGGATGGGTGGTCTTCGAGCTACCCGAATCAGCGAGGTTGGTCTCGGTCCTGGTTGAAGCCGAAGTGTTCGGTGCGAAGATAACCATCGCAGACCTAGCGCGAGACCAAGGCGGTAACATCGTAAGCCACACCCCTCCCCCTGTACCCTCACCACCTTCGTCGCCCGTGGAGATTGGGACGACGGTCGAAGCCGGAGGAAGCTCGTACACCCTCAACGAGGTCAAGGATCCGGCGCCTGCGGGTGTATTCGGAGTGGCTGCGGGCAAGAGGCTGGTAGCCTTGGACATCACGCAAGTGGGGATCAGCGACGACGGCGACCCCTACAACCCGCTCTACTTTGCAGTCCAGGACACGGATGGGTACGTGTACGTCCCGGGCTTTGCAGACGCGGATGTCGGACCATCATTTCGCTCGGGTGAGCTAGCAGCGGGCCAGATAGTGCGGGGATGGGTGGTCTTCGAACTACCCGAATCAGCGAGGTTGGTCTCGGTCCTGGTTGAATCCGAAGTGTTAGGTGCGAAGATAACCATCGCAGACCTAGCGCGAGACCAAGGCGGTAACACCAAGATGGGAGACTATATGGTCAGCGACTCCGGAGTCAAGGTTTGGAAGACACCGGAGACTCATCCCCTGCTCCGACATACCGACACGACGCATCCGTCGTTCCTCGACAAGTTGGCCGAGACCTACTCAAGAGGGAAAGTCAAAGGCTTGCCAAGAATTCTCAGCGAGAATTCCGAAGATGCCCGCACCTGGAGTTATTTCAGTCCGCTGCTCCGTGATGACGCGAGGAAGAACCAAGTCCTAGAAAGACTAATCCGTCAATCGTTCCCTGAAGCAGTTTCTCCTCAAGTTCTGCACGCAATTCCGTCCGCCGAACTCATTTTCTGGCCAAAGCTCTCCCCGCCACCGAGCCGACCACAAAAAGAAGGGGCTTCCGAGCCGGATGTCCTCATCAGACTGGGGCAACTAGGGGTAGTGCTTGTGGAGGCCAAGTATCAATCTAAAGTTAGCGAACGCACAACACACGACGAGACACGAGACCAGGTGATTCGCCTTATCGACATCGGGTCGTGGTATGCAAGACAGGATAACCTGCGAGATCAAGATACAGGCCACTACAATAGCTATGTGGTCGTGTTGCAGTACGGCGATGCCCAGACTAACGCTGAGGAAGTCGTTGACCGGTACGCAGGAAAGCCGGAGGCTATTGAGAGAGCCTTGTCGTATCGGTCGGACCTCACAGCCGCCGACTATCAGCGATTAGGTGGCTCAGTGGCGTTTGTTCGATGGCCAGACCCGCTGAATCAGTAGTCGACAGATACTGGCGCCGTCAGTGTTCATGAGCCGGTCGTCTTCCTGCGCGCTATCATGGCCTTGTCCTTGTTTGGACAGTTGCCTCCGCAGCCACCTGAGAAGGCTTGAGCCCGTGAGGTCGTCGGCAGACCCGTGCTTTGATCCCGCGACGGATCGGAGGTCTGTAACATCCGCGGCCTGTTGACACCTATTCAACCCCAGCTGCATCCAAATCAACTGCCCATGAGAACCGCACTTTTTTATGTTGATTGAAAGACAAAGAACTCTGGTTTGGAGTCAACTGTGTCCTAGTGGGCGCAGCCGCAGGCGCTTCCGCACCCGCCAGCGCCCATATCCATGCCGCCCATCGCCCCGCATGAGTCGAAGTCCCCCGGCCCTGATCCCGCCACCACCGACGCGAACAGGGAGATGGCCCTCTTGGCCGGTTGGCTGCACCGGGGGCAATCGGCCCCGGTTTCACTCATGGGTTGCAGCTTGTCGAACTTGTATTCACACGTTGGGCACGCATACTCATAAATTGGCATGACAGTTTCCCTTCAACCTGGGTATGTTGCCCAGAATGTAGCCGATAACCCTCCACATAGTCAAGGTTCGTACGGACGCCTGCTCGGAGTGACTGTCCGGCGCCTGGCGGTTGGATTGTAATGGTGGGCAATCACGAGTAATATTCAATCGGTAAATGTAGACCTAAGATGTCGCGGGTTCCCTACCCAACCGATTCGCAGCCTAAGGAGGGGTCGATGAAGGACAAGATTGAGGTCTTCTGGTTCTCTGAGCAACCCTACGGGCACGTAACCGAGGAGGACCTGAAGAAATACGATTCAGGCCGCCTGGGATTCCCCAACACTCATTTCGACCCCCAGAAAGCTGTGGTCCTCTACAACCAGTACCACGAGCAGTACGCCCACGCCGACGAGATGGGCTTCGACGGAATCATGTCCAACGAGCACCACTCTTCATACTGGTGCATGAAACCGTCGGTCAACCTTGACGCCGCGGTTATCACCAAGATCACCAAGCGGGGCCGCATCGCCATCCTGGGGAACGTAATCGCCATCAACGACCCCATCAAGATGGCGGAAGAGATAGCGATGTTGGACTGCTATTCCAACGGGCGCATCATATCGGGGTTCGTCCGGGGGACGGCTGTGGAGAGCTTGCAGGGCGGTATCGACCCCACCGAAAACCGTGAGCGGTTCGAGGAAGCCCACGACCTGATTCTCCAGTGCTGGACCCGCCCCGGACCCTTCAGGTACGAGGGAAAATACTTCCACTACCGCACCGTGAACCCCTGGGTGCTGCCCGTGCAAAAGCCCCATCCGGAGGTCTGGTTCCCCGGGTTCTCCAGCCCGGAGAGCGTCGTATGGGCCGCCAGCCACAAGATTCCCTACATGAACCTGGGCTCGCTGCTGCACCACACCCAGTTCCTACGCCAGGTCTACATCGACACCGCCCGTGAAGCCGGTTTCCAGGCGCAGCCCGAACACTTCGGATACCTTCTCAAGGTTTTCGTCGCAGACACTAAGGAGAAAGCCGAAGAGGTGGGTCGACAGTTCATGTGGACCGACGACCACCGCCAGAAAGGTCCCAGGGAACACAACGACCCTCCGGGGTACCAGTCCCGGCAGGCCTTCAGCCTCCAGAAGACCCTCCCTGGAGCCTCCTCTTTCGGCAAGAAGATGAGCTACGAGGAGCTTCAAGAGGCGGACAACATCATCGTGGGCACGCCCGACGAGGTCATCAGAAGGCTGAGCAACGTGATTGACAGGCTGAACCCCGGCTACCTGCACATATATGGCAACGAGGGAGCCATGCCCCACGACGACGTGATGCGCTCCATCGAGTTGCTGGCCGGGGAGGTCATTCCAGCCCTCCACGAAATACAACTGCAACCCTACGACTAAACTAGGCGCCGACCGTTATCTACAACAGAACATGGAGTGACACATGACCCAGTCGACAGCATTGGACAAGAGCAAATCGGCCGTCTTGATAATGGACTTCCAGGACCGCATCGTGAACAACGTGGCCACGGACCCGGGCGAAGTGGTTCGGCAGGCCTCCAGGACCCTCGAGGGCGCCCGCCAGGCCGGAATCCCAGTAATTTACGTGGTCCACAGGGGAGGCGACTTCAGAGCCGACTCCACCGACCTCGGAATCCACGCAGGCGTGGCCCCGAAAGAAGGAGAGACGATAGTCACCAAGACCCGAACCAGCCCCTTCTCCACCACGGGTCTGGACGTCCAGCTAAGAGAGATGGGTCTGGACACGCTGGTGATAATGGGTGTGGCCACCAGCGGCTGCGTGCTGTCCACGGTGCGATGGGCGGCCGACATCAACTACAAGCTAGTGGTGGTGTCCGACGCTTGCTCGGACAGGGACCCGGAGGTCCACAGGGTTCTCACCGAAAAGGTCTACCCGCGCCAGGCCACGGTGATGACCGCCGACGAGTTCCTCCAGGCCGTCGCCTAGTCCCGACATCTGTCGGGCGTTTATTCGGGGGTCTCGTAGGGCGTGGTGGGCAGTGGCAGGCTGGCCACCTCCCGTTCGATGGACTCCAGGCGGCCTGCGACGTCCCGCTTCTCGGGCCGGTTTGCGTTGCAACTGGGGCACCACACCTCGTCCTTGGACGAGAGCATCATGTTCTCCCACTTGACCTCGAACCTGCCTGCCTCGGCTCCGCAGTGGGCGCAAAGCTGCAGCACCGTAATCATGTCTCCGGGCATGTCTTTGACCCCCATGTTTTAAGGCCATTCTACTACGGCCTACACCCGCCCCGCCATAAGCGACGCCTACTCCTGGCGCCGCAGGCGGTGCATGGTCAGGATCGCCGCCAATGACAGGACCAGGCCGACCAACCCCACTACAGTAAAGGCGAATTTGGCCGAGGTCTGTTCGGCAAACACACCGATGAGCAGGCTTGAGAAGACCACAACCCCCTGGCCGTAGTTCTGCAGGCTGGTTATCCGGCCCCTCAGGTGGTCGGGCGCGAGAATCTGGATGAGCGTCCCGTTGGTCGTCCTGAAATAGGCTTGGGAGAAAGAGAAAAACCCGATGATGACAAAGGAGGCGGCCAGGATCTCCGACTGGGCGAAGAGGATTGCACAGGCCGCGCTGGTGAATGTTGCCGCCAGGCAGACCCACCCTTTGCGGTAGAACCAGCCCACCGACGCGATGATGACGGCGGATATGAACCCGCCCAGCCCAGTAGTGGCCAGCAGGTAGCCCCCAACGTCCGCTTCCTTGGCGAAAACCTGGACCGTGAATATGGGCAGCAGGAACAAGAGAGGCTGGAGGAGAACGTTGGGCAAGAACGAAAGGATGGTCAGGTTGAATATCACCCGGTCTTTCGAGTAGATGTAGGAGACGCCCTCTTTGAGGCTGGCGAAGAAAGACTTGGACGCAGCAGCCGCGAGGTTCCCAAAGGGCGTTCTCATGGGCAACAGCGCCAGCACAGCTCCCGCGTACAGCGCAGCCTCCAGTGCGAAGTTCCAGGCGAACCCTAGCGTGACTATCATTACCCCACCGAACAAGGGGCCTATCATGCGGGTTCCCGGAATAGTGAGGACGTTGGCTGCAAAGGCGTTGCTCACCGATTCCCGTGGCACCGTGTTGGCGATGAGCACCTGCTGCATGGGCATGGATATAGTCCGGCAGATGCCGCACAGGAAAACGTAGATGTAGACGTGCCAGAACTGGGTGACCACGTCCGCTGCCACCAAGGCGGAAAAAGACCCTGCGGCCACCACCATAACCGACTGGTTGGCTATGATCAGCTTGCGCCTGTCCACCCGGTCGGCCAGGACTCCCGTAAGAGGCCCTACGAAGAGCACAGGCACGTTGGCCAGGCCGCCTACGAGGATGACCTTGAATATAATCAGGGACGTGTCCTGGGCCAGCTCCCGGACCAGCCAACCGGCCGAGAGCAGTTGCAGCCATTGGGCGGTGTTTCCGCAAAAGTTGGCGACCCACAGGAAGCGGTAGTCCCTGTAGGCTATCCAGGAGTCGAATATCTGTATGCGGGGCAGTCTAATGCGAAGGTGTGTATTCAAAAAGCGGGCCTCGGAATCGTCATAGCCTTGGGGAGGCCATATCAGCGAGTTGAAAACGGGGCGTACCCCGCATCGTCACTCCGGCGGAGGCTGGAGTCCAGGAAACCTTGTAAGAGGAATTGGCGCCTTCCGGGTTCCGGCCTTCGCCGGAAAGACGAGGGTAGAGCGTCCTTGGCTCCTCCTCCATCCCAACCTTCTCCAGACGGTGGAAAAGGCACAGCGCTGAAGATTTTCATGGTGGCCCCCATTATACTTCAGGTCGACGCGATGCGCGCCATCCCCCAAAAGGGCCCCGCCCTTGGCCTCAACAAAACCGGGTCCTACGGTCCGCCGTTCGGCACATCTAGAGAAGGCTTCTGCTGTTCCGCCCGCTGACGGCGATAATGCCCGTAGCGTTGAGGCCCCCAACGGCAACCACTCCTATGGCGTTTACGCCGCCTACAGCGACAAAGCCTATAGCGTTCACGCCTCCCACCGCAACGAGGCCGATGGAGTTGGCGATGCCAAAAGAAACAAGGCCTAGTGCGTTCAAAGCGCTGATGGCAACAATCCCCATTGCGTTCAGGATGCCCAATGCGATAGCGCCGATTCCATTGTGGCTGCCCGCCGCGATTATGCCGACGGCGGTCTTGCCCGTGGTGATTCCATTCTGCATTTCAGCCTCCGATAATCCGGCTCCGCCCAACCCGTAAAGTGTCGCCATAGACTACTATCACGCCCCGTCACGTGCAAGGGCTGCCTCTTATTGACACTGTGTGGGGCCGCTTGTACAATCTTGGCGGCCTAGACCCAAGAGCCGGGGATGCGACCCCGGTGAGCTTTTTAGTCCACCTTCGAGAGAGACGTTGGCCCCCGAAGACGGCATACTCACCGACGAACTGCGTTCAAGCGCCATAGGCATCAAGGGAGAGCCCCTGAGCATGGACATCGAGAAGGGCCATGTCCAGCGGTTCGCTGAAGCCATAGGCGACAACAACCCCCTCTTCATCGACGAGAAGGAGGCCCGGAAGTCCCGGTACGGCGGCCTCATAGCCCCGCCCACTTTCCTGCGGACCCTGCGCGTGGAGAGGCCGGCCTTGCCCTTCTCCATTCCCTACGGCAGGAGCCTGGACGGCGGCAGCGAGTGGGAGTTCTTTGGTCCGGTCCGAATCGGCGACTTCATCACGGCCCAAATCGAAATCGAGGACATCTTGGAACGTCCAGGACGATTGGGGACCATGCTGTTCACTATTTACCTCACCACCTACAAAAACCAGCTTGATGAGGTGGTGGCGACTCAACGCGGGACATCGATAAGGTACTAGGTTGGCAATGGCTGAACAGGTGTATTGGGAAGACGTAGACGAAGGGTCGGAAGTTCCCCCGTTGATGAAGGAGCCCGACAGTCTTCAACTGGTCAAGTACGCAGGGGCCTCCCTGGACTTCTATCAGATACACTATGACAAGGACTTCGCCATAGGCAACAACCTTCCCGGCATCATCGTCCACGGAGCGTTAAAGGGCGCATGGCTCGCCCAACTCATGACCAACTGGATTGGCTTCGAAGGAAGCCTTAAGAAAATAAAAGTCCAGTATCGAGGCATGGACGTGCCCGGAGACAAGCTCACCTGCAAGGGGACCGTCGTTCGGAAATACATGGACCAGGGCAAACACTTGGTGGACTGCGAAATCTGGCTGGAGAACGGCAAAGGAGAGAGGACGACACCGGGAACGTCAACGGTGTCCCTCCCCTCGAGAGGCGGATAGGGCCCACGGCCCAGAAACCCGGCGTACCGCTAAGGCGGACGCCCAAGACGGAGGCGTCATGGCGTCAGATGTTTTACAGGATAAGGTTGCTATAATCACAGGCTCCGGGCGGGGCATTGGCCGAGGCGTCGCCATGCTTATGGCCCAGGAGGGAGCCAAGGTCGTTGTCGTCGACCCCGGTGGAAACGTAGACGGCACCGGAACGGACAACGGCCCGGCCGACCAAGTGGTCAAGGAGATCACCGACGCGGGAGGGACCGCCGTGGCCTGCTACGAGTCGGTGGCCACCATGGAAGGCGGCGAGAACATTGTCCAGACCGCCCTCGACTCCTTTGGCAGGCTGGACATCGTCGTCACCCCTGCGGGAATTCTCAGGGACCGGATGATCTTCAATATGACCGAGGAGGAGTGGGATGACGTGGTGAGAGTGCACCTGAAAGGCACCTTCACCGTGGTCAAACCCGCTTCCATCATCTTCCGGCAGCAACGTTCGGGCAGGATTATCACCTTTTCGTCTCGCTCCGGTCTGGTGGGCACGTCCGGTCAGGCCAACTACGGGGCGGCCAAGTCGGGCATAGCCGGATTCACCAAGGTTGTCGCCAGGGACTTGGGCAGGTACGGAGTCACTGCCAACTGCATATCCCCCAGCGCCGAAACGCGGATGACGGGCACCGTCTCCGACGAGTCCCGGGCCATCAGGGCCCAGAGGGGGATAGCCCAAGCCGGCGCGACCGGACCGGCTGTCAGCAGCCGGAACGCTGACGACGTGGCGCCCTTTGTGGTGTTCCTCGCCAGCGATCACGCATCCAACGTCAATGGCCAGGTGTTCGTAGTGGCCGGAGGAAACGTGTCGTTGATGTCTGCTCCCAGGCCCATCAACACCATCTACAAGGACGGCAGGTGGACCCTGGAAGAGTTGGCTCCATTGGCCCGTGACTGGCTTACCAAGGACATCTCCAACCCAGCCCCGGCCATGCCCCAGCAGTAATCCCGGATTCAGGAGGAGACGCAATGGGAGACTTGCTTAAAGACAAAGTAGCCGTCATAACAGGCGCAGGCAGGGGCATCGGACGAGGCGTCGCCAAGCTGATGGCCGAAGAAGGCGCCAAAGTCGTGGTGGCCGACCTCGGCGTCAACGTCGACGGCTCCGGCCAGGACGACTCCCCCGCCGCCCAGGTGGTGCGGGAAATCCAGGACACCGGAGGGACGGCGGTCGCTTGCTACGAGAACGTGGCGCTGATGGAGGGCGGAGAGCGGATTGTCCAGTCGGCCATAGACAACTTCGGCAAGCTGGACATCGTCGTAACTCCCGCGGGCATACTGCGCGACCGGATGGTCTTCAACATGACCGAGCAGGAATGGGACGACGTGATCGCAGTCCACATGAAGGGAACCTTCACGGTAGTGAAACATGCCTCGATTCTGTTTCGCCAGCAGCGTTCGGGAAGGATTATCACCTTCAGCTCCACCTCAGGGCTGATAGGCAACTCCGGGCAAGCCAACTACGGGGCTGCCAAGGACGGCATCGCCGGATTCACAAGGGTCGTCGCTCGTGACCTGGGACGCTACGGCGTCACGGCGAATGCCATATCGCCCGCCGCCGACACCAGAATGACGGGCACCGTCTCCGAGGAGTCCCGGGCCATCAGGGCCCAGCGAGGAATCGCCGGAGCAGGGGTGCGCTCGGAAATGCGGAGAGACCCCGAAGACATAGCGCCCTTCGTGACCTGGCTGGCCTCCGATGAGGCGGGCCACGTAAACGGCCACGTCTTCCACGTGGCTGGTGGAATGGTCGGTCTGATGAACGAGCCGGAACCCGTCAAGACCATCCACAAAGAGGGCCGTTGGGACGTGGAGGAGATAATAAGGCTCTTCCCTCAGACCCTGGGGGTGGAGCTGATAAATCCGGCCCCGGCCCAGCCTCCCCCGCAACCCAGCGCTTAGGCTGCTATTGGGTGTACGCCTGCGGGTGGGCCTGACACCGTCCTGCTCCGCACCTTTGCTATAGGACAGCGCCGACGCAATCCTTACCGATGGCAAAAAAGAAGAGGCCCCGGAGTTTAACTCCGGGGCCTCTTTGGGGTTCTCTCGGTTTTGACGGGCCGGTCTAGTACTCCATGGGAGGCATGGGCGGTCCGGCCTTCGGGTCTTCGGGGGCATCGGTGATCATTGATTCCGTGGTCAACACCATGGACGCCACGGATGCAGCGTTCTGGAGAGCCGACCGGGTCACCTTTACGGGGTCGACGATACCCTGTTGGAGCATCTGGGCGTATTCTCCAACATCGGCGTCGTAGCCGTAGTCGTCGGCGTGCTGTCTCACGGCGTCCAGCACCACGGCGCCCTCGCTCCCGGCGTTCTGAACGATGAGCCTCAGAGGCACCTCCATAGCTCTTCGCACTATGTTGGCGCCCACTGCCTGGTCTCCAGACAGGTTCAGGGAGTCCAACGCCCTCTGTGCGCGCACTAGGGCAACTCCGCCTCCGGCGACTATGCCTTCTTCCACTGCGGCCCTGGTGGCTGAGAGGGCGTCCTCGACACGGGCCTTCCGCTCTTTGAGTTCCACCTCGGTCGCGGCTCCCACCTTGATGACCGCAACGCCGCCCGACAGCTTGGCCATCCGCTCCTGGAGCTTCTCCCTGTCGTATTCGGAGGTGGTCTCTTCAATCTGCACCTTGATCTGGTCGATTCTTCCCTTAATGCCGCCTTCGGAGCCCTTGCCCTCCACGATGGTGGTCTCATCTTTGTTGGAGGAGACTCGGCGTGCCTGACCCATGTCCTCAATCGTGGTGGCGTCCAGCTTCCGGCCAGCCTCTTCGCTTATCACTGTGCCGCCGGTCAGGATGGCGATATCCTCAAGCATGTGCTTGCGCCTGTCGCCGAACCCAGGGGCCTTGACGGCCAGGCAGTTGAGGGTGCCGCGCAGCTTGTTGACCACCAGGGTGGCCAGCGCCTCGCCTTCCACGTCCTCGGCAATCAGGACAACTTCCTTCTTCCCTATCTGCAGCAGCTTCTCCAGCACCGGCACGATGTCCGACACTGCGGAGACTTTCTTGTCGGTGATGATGATGTAGGGATCATCCAGGCCCGCTTCCATCCGGTCGGGGTTGGTGATGAAGTAGGGGGAGATGTACCCGCGGTCGAACTGCATCCCCTCCACGTACTCCGTCTCGTCCACCATGCTCTTGGACTCCTCGACCGTGATGACGCCGTCCTTGCCCACTTTCTCCATGGCGTCGGCGATGGTCTGGCCTATGGCGTCCTCGTGGGCCGAAAGCGCAGCCACCTGGGCTATCTGGTCCCGGCTCTCCACGGAGGTGGCCATGTCCTTCAACTCTCCCACCACGGCGCCCACGGCGTTGTCTATGCCGCGCTTCAGCGCCATAGGGTCGGCTCCCGCCGCCACGTTCCGGAAACCCTCGTTAATCAGGGCCTGGGCCAGGACCACCGATGTGGTGGTGCCGTCTCCGGCTGCGTCGTTGGTCTTGCTCGCCGTCTCCTTCAGGAGTTGGGCGCCCATGTTCTCGAACGGCTCGGACAGCTCGATTTCCTTGGCGATGGTCACGCCGTCGCTGCACACCTGGGGCGGGCCGAATTTCTTGTCCAGTATCACGTTCCGTCCCTTGGGGCCCAGGGTGATTTTCACCGTGTCCGCCAATACGTCTATCCCGGTCTTAAGGTGCTTGCGTGCATCCTCTGCGTAGGTCAGCTGTTTGCCAGGCATGGCTTGTTCCTTTCTCTTTGTTGTTTTCAGTCTTTCTTAAGCGGGGCGCCCTCTAGCCGATCCTGGCCAGAATGTCGCTCTCTCTCAGAATCAGGTAGTCGTCCTCTCCGTCCTTGTACTCGGTGCCGGCGTACTTGGAATAGACCACCTTGTCTCCTACCGAGAGTTCCATGGGAATTCGCCCCTTGCCGTCATCGGTGGAGCGGCCGGGACCGGCAGCCACCACTTCTCCGGTCTGGGGCCTCTCCTTAGCCGTGTCAGGCAGATATATGCCTGAACTTGTCTTCTCTTCCTGCTCCAGCGGCTTTACCACTACCCTGTCTCCAAGGGGAGCAAAATCAACCACAGCTTCCTCCTTAACGCGAATTTCAGCTATTCAGCTATAATATTAGCACTCGACTCTTCAGAGCGCTAACACAATTGATAATCCTAGCCCAGGACAATATCCTTGTCAAGAATCGACTGTCTCCACGCCCACGGAGTTGCTTATCCTCATGACGGAATCCGGTCAAAGAACACTAAAACTAAAAACCCTTAGGCTGTCTCTTGGTGGGACAGTGGCGACTATCACCCTCAATAGGCCTCGGTCCCGCAATCGAGTGAACCTAGACATGGCTGGAGACATCCGGGAGTCCTGCGGACTCCTGACAGAGGAGACTGAGGGGCTTAGAGCCGTGGTGGTCACCGGACTGGGAGCCAGTTTTTCATGCGGCAGAGAAAAGCTGACAGCCTCGGGCGCACAGAAACACGGGCTGGCCCGAGAGCAGTGGTTGGCGCTCCATCAGGCGGCATCAGCCATCGCCGGGTTGGAGGTCCCTGTCATAGCGGCCTTGAACGGCGATGCAACCGACCACGGCCTGGAATTAGCCCTGGCCTGTGACCTAAGGGTCGCCGACCCTGCGGCGCTCATGGGGTTCATAGATGTCTCGTCGGGGAGGATGCCCTGGGACGGAGGGACTCAACGCCTGACCCGTCTTGCAGGCCCGACACTGGCGCTGGACATGCTTCTGACTTCCCGGCTGATAGACGCGCAGGAAGCTATGGCTGCCGGGCTGGTCAACCGGGTTAGCGAGCCGGGCGGCGCCCTGGAAGCGGCGCTGGACCTTGCCGGTCTCGTCGCCTCGGCGGCCCCCATTGCCTCCAGGTACATCAAAGAGGCGATCATGTCGGGGATGGACATGACCGTTGCCCAGGGACTGGGGCTGGAGGCCGATCTCAGCGTCATCCTCCAGAGCACACAGGACCGCGCCGAGGGCCTGAGGTCGTTCTTTGAAAAACGGGACCCCGAGTTTCGAGGCGCATGATTACCGTACCAAAGCCGATGCGTTTATCCAAATCCTGTTCGACGCTATGATTGCTTTTGAGACGCTCCTCTACAGCAAGACGGGGGCCGTGGCACGGATTTCTCTGAACCGGCCCCATGTTCGCAATGCGTACAACACCACAATGCGCGACGACCTCTACCAAGCTCTCTCCGCTGTCAGAGATGACCCGGAGGTCCGGGCGATGGTCTTGTCGGGAGAAGGTCCAGCTTTTTGCGCTGGAGCCGACCTGTCCGAATTTGGGACCGCTCCTTCTCTTGCCGTCGCCCGACAGGTGCGGTGGCTGAGGGACATATGGGGCCTGTTTCTCAGCGTATCCAAGCCTATGGTCGCGGCCATACACGGATATTGTCTCGGCTCAGGAGTGGAAATGGCCCTCCTATGCGATATTCGGATAGCGTCGGAAGACGCCGTCTTCGGCCTTCCCGAAGCCTCTCTCGGATTGATTCCCGCGGCCGGGGGAGTCGTGACACTACCCAGGACCGTCGGCCCGGGAGCCGCCCTGGACCTGCTTCTGACACGCAGAAGAATCGCCGCGGCTGAAGCTCGAACTCTTGGACTTGTCACCCGCGTGGCGCCTAGAGACGCGCTTGATGACATGGTTAGGGACGTTGCCCACAATCTGGAGTCCCTCGATCCTGTTGTTGCGGCGGCGGTCAAGCAGGCGGCGCGACGGGGGATGGACCTGCCTCTGGAGCGAGCGTTGGAGCTGGATACCCGCCTGGCGCTCAAGACTCTGGGAGAGACTGGCGCCCTCTGATACAATACCGAGTTGGCGCCGGCAATACGACTCCATGACGCTGGCCTGCCCATTCCTGGAGGATGCTGAATGAACACCACGGAGTTTCTGACTATCGCTAATGCAATTGTGCCAGATCGCACGGCTGTTGTGTTCGAGGAACACCGGTACACTTACGAAGACCTGCAAGAGCGGGTGTCCAGACTGGCCAATGCCCTGTCCGACTTGGGCGTGGGGCCCGGAGACCGTGTGGCGTCCATGCAGGTGAACACCAACCAGGTGATTGAAACCTATTTCGCCGCCGCCGCCTTGGACGCCATCTACGTGCCCTTCAACTTCAGGGCGAGGGCCGAGGAAATCGCCTACATGCTGAGCGACGCCGACCCTTCGGTGTTTCTCGTAGGGGGCCGGTACCTGAGCCTGGTCGACTCGATTAACCCTGGAATGCTGCCCTCCAACCTGATAGCTCTTGACGGTGAAGCTCCGGTCGGAGGAGACACTGAGGGCCATTGGCTTTCATACGAGGGTCTGCTCGCTTCGGCGCCGCCAGACCAACTCCACTTTCCAGAAGCCGACGACGACGACACTACCATCCTGATGTTCACCGCCGGCACGACCGGCCACCCTAAAGCGGTGATGCTGACCCAGCAAAGCTTCACCTCGTACCTGCTGACCAACGTCACTCCACCGGACCCCGATGAAGAAGAGGAGAAGAACCTCCTCACGGTGCCCCTGTATCACATCGCGGGCATTCAGGGGATGATGGCCGCCGTCTACGGAGGCAGGTCTCTGGTGGTGATGCGCCAGTTCGAACCCGTCGAGTGGTTGGAACTGGTCCAACAGGAGCGGGCTAACAGAGCGATGCTGGTCCCGACGATGATTAAGCGGCTCATGGACCACCCTGAGTTCTCCAACTACGACCTGTCCAGCCTCGAAGTCATTACCTACGGCGCGGCCCCCATGCCCCTGGAGGTAATCAGTCGCGCAATCGAGGAATTCCCAGGAGCACGGTTCATCAACGCTTTCGGCCAGACGGAGACGGCGTCCACGATCACCATGCTTCCGCCTGACGACCATGTGCTGGAGGGAACTCCCGAGGAAGTCGAGAAGAAGCTGAAGCGGCTCACCTCCATCGGAAAGCCCCTCGACGACGTGGAGGTGCGGATAGTCAACGAGGATGGGGAGGAGATTGAAACTGGCGAAATCGGCGAGATAGTCGCCGCAGGGTCACGGATGATGAAGGGATACTGGAACCAGGAAGACGCCACCCAGAACGCAATCCGAGGCGGATGGGTCTACACAGGCGATCTGGGATACCAGGACGACGACGGCTATATCTTCCTGTCCGGTAGGGCAAGGGACTTCATCAAACGGGGCGGCGAGATGGTGTCCCCCGAAGAAGTGGAAAGCGTCCTGCGTTCTCACTCTGCCGTGGACGACGCGGCTATAATCGGCGTGCCCGACGTGGAATGGGGCGAACGAGTCCGAGCCGTCATCGTACTCAAGGAGGAGCGGACAGCGTCGCCGGAAGAGCTGATTGAGCATTGCCACGAACACCTGTCCAGCTTCAAGCGCCCGGAGGACGTGGTGTTCGTCGACGAGCTGCCCCGCAACCCCTTGGGCAAGGTGCTGAAACGGGTGCTCCGCGAGGAATTTGCACAGCCCATAGAGGACTGACGGTATAGGGGCGCCCTACCCCGGCGTTTCCAGGACTTCCAGCCTGACTCCGTCAGGGCCCTCGAAGAAGCACACGTTGCGCCCGCTTCCCACCTGGAACTGGGCGAGTATCTTGGCCCCTGACCCTTCCAACTGGGCCACCGTGCCGGGCAGGTCATTGGTGTCTATCGCTACGTGCTCCAGCCCGTAGAACTGCTCGATCGGTTGGCCCTCCACCAACGTCGTCACATTCATGGGGATGCCATGCAGGTCCAGCTTGTAGCCTATGTCTCCGATTTCCTGCACAACCGTTGCTCCCAGGTTGTTCACGTACCAGTCGGCTGTGGCTTTGGGGTCCGCAGTCTTGAAGTGCAGGTGGTTTAGCCTGAAATCTGCCATGAGAGTTCCTCCTCGTTTCGACGATTGCTTTTTGGGCGTCTGCTTATGTCGCCCGTTCACCCAGGCTGGCGCTAACTGAGGTCTGCCCCGTTCAGCTTGGTCGTGTCTTGAAAGACCACCGGAGCCGTCAAGGCGGCCCGCATGTAGCACCCCGCCCTGGCGTTGCGCAAGACTGCAGCGACCTTGTCTGGGTCTTCGTCGGACTCAACCTCAAAGTGGGTCTCCACCCTTGGAACACGCGCTTGGACAGATCCCTCCAACACCGATCCGCTGAGTTCCAGGTGAAGGGAAACATGGGCTTTGACCTTGTGGATGGCGACCTTCATTTGATGGGAGTACCTCCCAATCTGGGTCATCTCTCAAAAGAGGATGGCCGCCGCTAGGTAGGCCATGGGCGGCGGAGCTGAGTTGTCTCCTCCTATTGTCTCCGGCTCGTCGCAAAATATCGAAAAGTCCTTGCCCGCGATGCTGAAGTCGGCCCGTTTGAGCATTGTTCCCAGGGTTTCAGCGTCACATTCGAGGACTGTGCTGCGATAGCTCCTCTCCCGAGTCGGACCCTGGGACAAACGTCCGCCGTCTTGGGCTTGATCGCTATTGGAAGAAAGATGTTCGGACATAACTCCCCTCTCGAAACGCCTAGTGTGTGTTCACGACAAATCAGGGTCTCCGCGGAAACGCTCGGGAACCAATCTCAGGGCGATGCATTTAATGAGCCCGTTGCGCACAGACTTCCACGATTGTTTCACCGGGTGCATGTCCTGGCCCGTGAGGCGATCGACGCCGTCGGGGTCGCCGTAAACGTCCTTGACGTACCTGGCGGTGATGTACGACAGGTCGGCTGTATGCTCAGGAATGGCCTGGGCCAGTCGTCTGTTGTACTCCCAAGGGGTCTCCTGGGGTTTCGGTCCGAGCCCAGCCATGCTGGCCAGAATCCTCGTAGACGCATATACCGACGTGACATAAGGCATTCGGGACAAGTTCCACCTAGCGTAGACCATTCCTCCGACTGGCAAGACCACCGCCAGCGCCACGACGGTCGCGATAAACGCTGTTAGCGCAGAAACCCCGCCTCCGGTTTGTCCCTGGCCGTCGGATGGGCGATCGTTGAGCGTCCCGAGGTCATCCAACTCCTCGAACAACTCGTCACCGGTACCCAGGCCGTCCTCTTCGCATATCCCAGGTATGAATTCCTCGCAGGCGTCGGCGGCGACGCCTCCAGTGGCCAGTCTTCCGGCGCCTGGTGTGAACCCCAAGCTGACCAGTGAGTCCTGAACGTCGGCGGGGGTTGGCTCGAACTCCACCCACCCGTACTCTGGGAAGTAGACTTCCGTCCAGGCGTGGTAGTGCCTGGCCCTGACCACCCAGCCTCCCCGGTCCTCGTCGTATTCGCCCGGACCGAACCCGACCACTAACCGCGCCGGTATGCCTAGGGAGCGGAGCATTGTCGCCATGGACGAGGCGTAGTTCTGGCAGAATCCGCGGCCCAACTCGAACAGGAAGAAGTCCACAAAGTCCTGGCCTTCGGGTGGGAGGGCCACGTCCAGGGTGTATGGAATTCTATGCAGATAGGACTGTATCGACTGGGCCTTGTCATAGGGATTGTCTGCGGACTCGGTCATAGTCTCCGCCAGCCGCTTCACCCGGTCCGGCAGGGTATCCGGCAGTTGAAGGTACCTGTCCGTTACCCATACAGGATAATCAGCGCCGGCGCCCCGCAGGGCGGTGGAAGAAGCGGTCGAGACCATTCCGCTGGTCGAGTACCGGACTGGCGGGTTCAGCACTCCTCTGCCGCTGAGGAGCGCCATGGGTTGATGAGGGTCCGGCTCTTGCCTCTGCACTCCTATGAAATCCCCCGATGGGAAGTCATCCTCAACCTCTGCATAGACGAGCCCCGGATTGGACAATGTTTCGTCTTCCGGCAGCGCTTGGGCGTCTGAAGCCCTCAACATCTGGGACGTTCCGTCGATTCGAGAGTCGATCCAACTCACCAGTTCATTGCGATAGGCCGTCACGTCATCGGGCAAATAAGATGTCTGAGGGCTCGTTATGAAAAGCTTGAATGGGTCCTGTCCGGTCATCTCAACATCCGTGGGGATGTTGGACCCGATGGGCTCGCCCACGGTCACCAGCGTATTGCTCTTCGAGAAGATGCGTACGGTGATGTCCACCTGCTTGGTGTCCAGCAGACCCTCAGTGTTATCCTCTAGCTGAATGTCGCTTTGCTGGACTGCCAGCAGATTGTCGGAGCTGGTCCAGCCTTCACTGGTGTATGTTTCGTACGTTCTCATGCGCCAGTGGTAGGCCTGCTGCGACTCTACCAGGAATATCTCCTGCTCACTTAGCTCCTTAGCCTCCTTGAAGGGCAAGTCGGTTCTAGGAGCGAAGGGCCCAATCTGGTCCAAGTCCAACGGTGGAGAGTAGAAAACGTAGTTCTTTCTATCAGGCACTCCGTAGAAGAGACTCGCCCAGCCTGATTGGAACTTGTACAGCGGCTCCTGGAACTGCTGGGTGGCGGGAATGACTATTCCCTCAGGCGCCGGCGCCTGCCACGCAGGAATCAATGCGACTCCCATGACGGCTGCTGAGACCACAACCACCCCGGCGGTCTGGAGGCCCGTCACCTCCTTCAGTGACCGCATGTGTTTTAGAGCTATACCGGGAGCGGAGACCAGTGCGTACAGGAAAAAGTACCAGTAGAAGCTCGACGGCAAAAATGTCAGGACCACCAGCAAAGCCGCCAACCCTGGGAGTATATGAACCACTGGGGCTTTCGCCCTGTACGCCGCCCAAGTCGTCAAGTGTCCGCAGAAGAGGACAACTCCGATGAGGAACGTGCCTGTGGTGACTTCTCCCCTATCCCCGGCCGTGCTGCCTATTGCCCCAAACCATCCACCGATCTCCGAGAACAGGTCGGTCAGGCTGCCCGCCTCCGAGATAGTAAAGGCTCCTATTATGATTGCTCCTAGGACCGAAATGAGGGCGCCCAGGGGATGGCCCCACGTCCAGGAAATCCTCGACCTGGCCATCAACGCCCAGAAAGGCAGAGGCGCTAGAGCCAGAGCAATGAGCGGTGGAAGCCCATCCACCCAGTTTGCGTCGCTGACGGCTGCGGCGGCGGCCGCCAGCGGCAGGCCCAAAATCAGAACAAAGAGGATCTCATTCAACGACGGGACTCTGCCCTGCCCCGGCGCACTTTCGGACTTGCTTTGCATGGAAAAGGTCATGACTGTCTAGTAAACGGAAATGCGGTTCATCAAGTCGCCCAACGCGGATGCCATGTCGTCGCCTCGCCTTAGAATGAAAGCCCACTCGCTCCGTTCCCCCCACTGCCCAGAGCGACCAGCCGAGGGAGTGGAGATTGCTGGGTCGAAAGTGGCTTTGTCCAGAAAGATGGCTGCTGCAAGGATTCTTCTGCGTGTCAGGAACTGCATCAGATAGCCCAGGGGCTCCGTAGGCTCAGGCGTCACGGCAATCACCACAGAGCCGGGTTGGAGCTCCGCGCTAAGTGAGGAGACCACGTCGATGAAGGGGGTCCGTCCTCTGGCCTCGATGGTGGCCAAACTTCCCATCATCGTCCACAGGTGGTTCGCATCCTTAGCCGGGGAGAAGCGGCGCAGTTCGTCTCCCTGGGCGGCCAAACCCACGGCATGGCCTCGGTCCATCAACCCTTTTACCAGAGACGCCGACACCGTGACCATATACTCCTCGGTGCCGTCTGCGCCTTCTCCTGCCTGCACCTGCTGATCCATGTCCAGGAAAATCCATATCTCGTTGACACCTGCGCCGTCGAACTCTTTGGTCATCAACTGGTCCCTGCGGGCGGTCGACGGCCAGTGGATGTGAGTGAGGCTGTCGCCTGGCTCATATTCTCTCACCAGAGACGCCGCCGGACTGTGACCCAACCGTTGACCTGCCTCGCCGATCTCTCCCCCGCTGACCTGTCCTGGCACCAGGGCTTGGGTCAAGTCCATGGTGGCTGGGTACACCAATAAGCTCCGTGGCTCACCGATGCGGTTCTCCATGCTGAAAAGCCCGGTGGGGTCTTTGGTGCGCATGGACAAGGCGCCGACGGAATTCAGTCCGCGCTTTCGGCAGAAACCGGACACCGTCCACCGTACGGACCCATGAGGGCTCAGGTTGAAATTTACCTCCTCCGCGTCCAGGGCTTCACCTGTTAGCCCGGAGCGGAGCGCGACTCTGGGAAACCCGAACTTTTCCTTCACCTCTACGGTGAGGACCATCCTGCCGCCCACCTGAGGATGCGCCGACACTTCTTCCACCGTCACATCCAGCCCGCGGCTTTGTAGCCATGTGAAGCCGTAGGCTATGACGGCGCCCCCAAGGACCAAATAGACAATCCAGTAGAGAGGTTGAAACCCAGTCAGCATGGCCGCTAGAAGCACGGCTCCCAAGCCAATGCAAAGGCGTAGGAAGGGCTTTACATAAGGCCCCGACGAATGGAGGCGGCCGGCGTTAGCTGGCGGTTCTGCGGAGTGGAGCAAAGGGGAACCCCTGGACCGGAGCCGCTCCGGCCACTGGAACGGACTCCAAGATACTCCGGATGGCGTCGTCCTCCGTCAAGTCCGAGCGCCCGTCAGCCGACAGGACTATACGATGTCCCAGCACAGCGACGGCGACGGTTTTCACGTCGTCGGGCAGGACGTAGTCTCGCCCTTCCAGTAGGGCTAGAGACTGGGACAGGCTCAATATACCCAGAGAAGCCCTGGGAGACGCTCCCAGGTAAACGGACTGGTGAACCCTGGTCGAGTTTACGATGCTGACCACGTATTCTTTGATGGCCCTGTCGGCGAAGACGTGCCGGGAGGCCTCCTGTGCCAGGGCAATCTCGTCGGCGGTGGCCACGGGCTCGACGCTGTTGATGGGGTGGACGGGAATCTGGTTGTCCAGTATGGACACCTCTTCCTCCGGGGTGGGGTAGTCAAGTCTCAGACGTATCAGAAACCTGTCCAACTCCGTCTCCGGCAGGGGGAAGGTGCCCCCGTGTTCGGTGGGATTGCGGGTGGCCAGTATCAGAAAAGGCGCGGGCATGGGGTGGGTGACGCCGTCGATGGTGAGTTGCCGCTCCTCCATGCACTCCAGCAGCGCCGACTGGGTCTTGGGGGAGGCCCTGTTGATTTCGTCGACCAGGACGATGTTGGACAACACCGGCCCAGGACGAAAAGTGAACTCCCGTTCCCGCTGGTCGAAGATGTACACTCCGGTAACGTCGCTGGGCAGGAGGTCCGCAGTGCATTGGATGCGGCGGAAGGTGACGCCCATGGACTTGGCCAGGGCTCTGGCCAGCATGGTCTTGCCAACTCCGGGGACGCCCTCGATCAGCACGTGCCCCTGGGAAAAGAGAGCCGCCACCCCGAGCTTCACCACATCTGTCTTGCCAACGATGACTTTCTCCACGTTGGCCACGATGGATGCCCCCAAGTCGGAGGCCGTTTGCAGGTTGGTTTGTGTCACGCCGCCCCCGGTCTCAGACTGGTTCCCATGACGCCTATCTATCGACTGTAAGGTCAAGCCGCTATGCGCCCAAGGGCGGCTCGTTTTTGGAAAGGCTCACGGGGGACTATCGCTAACGAACGGTCATTCTGGACCGTCCGAACAGGCGTGGGAATAGGCGGATATTACATTCCGCCTCTTAAGGTTGTCAATAGCGTGAATTGACTCACAATAACTGTTACAAAAGATGGTACCGTTGCCTCGCACGGATTGTTTCCGAAAGATGCAGTGATTGGAGTGGTGCGATAGGGTGTTTGGAGGCAACGAGCGATAAAGCGACACTGCCGTAGCTGATAGTCTCACCAGCCCACGGCAATCCCGTCCTTCCGCGGCTCTGATCCTCCACTGAGGACGGAGGTTGCCGGATTGCGCCGGATAATCTGGCCCCCACCCATTGCTATCCGGTCTAGACCTTCTAGGACGAAAGCCTGATGCCCTCGACGCATTAGCTCGGAAACCACCGCCGGGTCCAGCCCCTCCTCCAAGGCCACTCCGGCGCCGGGCTGGACGCTGAACCGGAGGGCGTCCAAGGCCTCCTGCGGTTCCAACCCGAAGTCCACCATGTTGACCATGACTTGCAGGTGCCCCTGGGGCTGTTGGAATCCCCCCATAACGCCAAAACACAGGTCCAGCTCTCCTCCCTGTGTGGTCAGACCCGGCATTATGGTGTGGTAGGGCCTCTTCCCTGGTTCCAGGCTGTTGGGGTGGCCTGGCTGCAATGAGAAAAGGGACCCTCTGTTGTGGAGCGCCACTCCTGTGCCGGGGACGACGAGTCCCGTCCCAAAACCGTGAAACAGGCTGTTTATCAGGGAACAGGCGTTGCCTTGTCCGTCGACACAGGCGACGTAGACCGTATCGCCCGACGGATGACCCGGAAGCGCCTCCGACATCGCCCGGTCCGGCTTGATGAGCCCGCGCCGTTGGGCGGCGTAGTCTTTAGACAACATCCCGTCCATGGGAACATGGACCTTGGCTGGATCGGCTATGTACCTGAATGCGTCGGCATAGGAGAGGCGCATGGCCTCAATGAGGTGGTGGTAGGCGTCCGCCGACTGGAATCCCATATCCGCCAGGTCGTACCCTTCAGCTATGTTGAGGGCCATCTGGGCTGCGATTCCGTGGGTGTTGGGGCGGCATTCCCACAGGGTGACGCCGCGGTAGTCGACGGAAAGAGGTTCCTCCCACGTGGAGTAGTGGGCCACCATGTCCTCGGCGGTCAGCCACCCTCCCTTCTCCTGGACGTAGGCCGCCGCTTTTTCCGCCAAAGCTCCCTTGTAGAATGCGTCACGCCCTCCCTCAGCTATGGCCCTCAAGGTCCCTGCCAGTTCAGGCAGACGCACTGTCTCCCCAGGCCCCGGTGCATGGCCGTTGACAGTCAACTCGTAGCCGGAGGGATATTGTTGGAGCTTGGACATGTTCCCTGCCCAAAGACTGGAAATGGTCTCAGCAGCGGGATAACCTTCTTCCGCGTAGCGGATGGCGGGTCGGAGGACTTCCGTCAGGCCCATATTTCCGTAGCCGGATAGGAGCGCGTGCCAGCCGTCCACCGTGCCCGGCACGGTGATGGAATAGGGGCTTTCTGAGCCGATGGAACCAATCCCCTGCTGACTTAACTGATCAAGGGAAGCGGCGGCAGGCGCTCTTCCACTGGCGTTCAGGGCCCGCACTTGCTTTTCCCTGTCCATCCAGACCAGGGCGAAAAGGTCGCCTCCCACGCCTGTGGAAAAGGGTTCGACCACTGCCAGAGTCGCCGCAGCAGCGACGGCGCCGTCAACGGCGTTTCCGCCGTCCATGAGAATGCGGAGGCCAGCCATGGCGGCCAGGGGCTCGCTTGTGGCCACCATGCCGTGAAGGGCGTGGGCTGTTGTGCGGCGTGACGAGAAATACATCGAGCGTCCCCCTTGCCTGGGAAGTTCAGTCTGTCAAAGTCCTCAGGATAGGTATCTCATCCCGTTTATCCCCCAGCTCTTCGGGATAAATCCCCAAGGGACGGGGATGGGATAGTGTGCACCGAATCGATTCCTCTGGAGTCACCACGTAGTCCAACGACAAGTCGTGGCGAGTCATGGGGATCGGCGCGTCCACCACCTGGATGGGATGAACGGTGGTCGCCACCGGAGTCTCGTGCGAAATCAGCCCCAGAGAAAGGGCCAGGGCGTATTCCAGGTCCGAGTAGCCGCCTCCCTTCCCCAAACGAGACCCGTCGGGCCGAGCGGCGACAGCCCCACATACTATGAGGTCTATCCTGGCCATGTCCCTTGGATGCACTGGACGCCCCAGCTTGAACGCTCCTTTGATGGAGCTTGCGAAGGAGATGTCCTCTATCCGGGCGGGGTCCAACTCCAGGAAACACTCTTCGCTGGTCAGGCGCGGGACGGGCATGTAGAGCACCTTGCCCTCTTCCAGGGCTCGCTTGCGGACGGGTCTCTGGGGCATGTCGGGGTTGCACTTGAGCGTCCGGGCTTTCTGCCATACGTCCAGCCCGGCCAGCGTCTCGGCAGCCGCGGCGGCACCTACGAAGTTGGGAATGCGGCCCCGGGCCCCGGGAAACGCCGATGCGCCCTCCGCTTTGAGCCGGTCCCACACGCGGATTCTTATTTCCTGCTTGGCGTCCACGGGCCGCATTCTACTTCACCCAAGGCCCGCCAGCCACCCATACGACGTAATACGCCGTTTAACATAACGAGCGCCCGGTTGAACACGGGCGCCCAAATGAACGTAGAATTAAGGAAAGTCAGGCTCTCTGCTTATACCAGAGGCCGTCCACCTTGTCCCGGAAGAGAGTCACTTGAGGGCCTTCTTCCAGGAGCGCCTGGAAGTACCTGCGGGATATGGGCCTGGGCCGCCACCACTCGTCCTCCACCTCCCACACGTCCTCGATGGAGGCCACTTTACGCCTCCTGGGACCCAGGCCCACCGCTATAGGAACGCCCTCATCATCCTCTTCCACCTCCACCCTGTCCGGCAGATTCAGGGCTCGAATCTGACCAGGGCGCTTCTTCGTTCTGGAATTCTTGACCACGGCTCCAACTCCATTACCTTGTAGATGGGAGGCTGGCGCCTCAGCCGAATCTCCAGGTGACGCATCATCTCACGGAGCTGCTCTTGCTTTCTGATTCCTGCAAATAGGCTCGCCTGCACGCCCGACTCCCCGGTCACTCCGGAAAGGGTCAGCCTCATGTCCTCCAGAGGCCCCGGTATGTCGGACGCTTCCAGGCCCGACTTGAGGACCGCCAGGGCCCTGCCCCGGTTGTTGACAGGGCTCTTGAATGTAAAGTTTCTCGTCCAGGTGGGTTTGTGGAGCACCTTGGACTCCATAGTGACGCCTCGCACATACCTGCCCCGCACCGCCGGATGGGCTAAGGTCCTTCCCAGCAGCATGTCCACCACGGGAACTATAGTGCGCAGAGTGACCGTTGGCGACGGGAAGGCCGCATATTCGCTGACCTCCTCTTCTTGTCCTACAGGTGTCAGCCAACTGGAGTCGATTCCGTTGGAGAGCTCCCACGCCGTCTTGCCCTCAAGACCGAACTGGGCCTGGAGAGACCCCACGGACAGGGCCGCCACCTGACCCATGGTCAGGAGACCGAAGCGGCGGAGCCTTGACTTGTTTTCCCAGCTCATCGGCAGAAAGTCCACCGGCAGGTCCTTCAGGAACTCCGCTGCGTCTTCAGGCGCTTTTGTAGCCCCGCCCGGCTGGCTCATGACAGCCGCCACGTAGGCGGTGAACTTGGACTCAGCCAATCCAATCCGGGGGTGCAGCTCATCAGGGGCCGCTCTCAGCAAGGCCGAGATGGTCCCGGCCTCATCGCCGTAAACGGTCTCCAAGCCCTGGATGTCCACGTAGGCGCAGTCGGGGTCGGACCTTTCCACCAGGGGGCTTCTTTGGAGCAATCCCGTCACCACGCCGTCAAAGACGTCCCGGTAATGCGCCTCGTCGGCCTCTATGAGGGCGGCGCCCTCGCAGCGGGACAGCGCTTCGGACAGAGGCATCCCAGCAAGGACTCCCACCGCTTCCGGGGACCTGTCCAGGACCACGGGGCCTCTCTCGGAGCGTGCAGTCACTATGACGGGCTTGCGGCGCAGGTCGGGACGCCGCCTCAACTCCTCCTTGACGGGGAGGTGGGTTATGATCATACAGGCTATGTTCGCTCTGCCGCCGGGAGGCCCAGTGCGGGACGTTCCGATGTGGGGTGCTGTTGACTCTAAGCCCATTCGTCTCATCCATATTGCTCCGGATATGACATAATCCCATCGTATCGCACAAATGTTCTATAGTCAACGAACAGATGTCAGCGCTGTCGACCCGGAAGCGAGACTAGGTTGACGTGAACCTTTCGTTATGTATACTCTTTGGGCATGTCGCTTCAGCAAGCAGTCTCTGGGACCCTCCCACAGACCCTGAGGCCCATGTTGGCCCGTCTTGCCCATAGCCCTTTCGACTCTTCCGATCATCTCTTTGAACTCAAGTGGGACGGCATCCGGGCGTTGGCTCTTGTCCACAATGGCGCCCTGAAGCTGCTGGACCGCAACTCCCGCGACATCACTCAACAGTTCTCTGAGCTTTCCAAGCTCCCCCGACAAATCAAAGGGGACGGCGTAATCCTGGACGGTGAGTTGGTGTGCCTCGATGACCGCGGACGCCCCAACTACCTGAGCATCGAGCGTCGCTTGGGACTGCCGACCGGCAGAGGGAGCCGCAGCAACCCCGTCCACTTCATCGCCTTTGACCTCCTTTACACCGGCTTTCAACCCGTCATGGGTCTGCCGCTGATTAGGCGCAAAGACTTGTTAAACGACCTGTTGGCGCCCAACGAGATCGCCCAGCAGTCCGACTACATCGAGAACGACGGCAAGTCCTTCTTCCACGCCACCTGCGAGCTAGGCCTCGAGGGCATTCTGGCCAAGGAGAAGTCCAGCCTATACCTTCCGGGAAGGCGCAGCCTAGACTGGCTCAAGGTGAAACGTGTAAGAGAGTCCGAGTTCGTAATCGGAGGGTACACGTTCGGCGGAGGGGCCTCTGCAGGCGGTGTACGCAAGGACCAGCCTTTCGTGTCACTCCTACTGGGCCTCTATGATGAGGACGGGAGCTTTCGTTACGTCGGCCAGGTGTCCGAGGGAGTTCCTAAGCAGGCAGCCAAAGAGCTTTCGTCAACGCTCCAGGCCTCCCACATAGAGGACTGCCCCTTCCGCTCCATGCCAGCAATCCCCAAGTTCATCTTCTGGTGCCGCCCCGAACAGGTCTGCCAGGTGGAGTACGGGGAGTTCACCGAAGACGGAATTCTGGGCTACCCCATATTCAAGGCCCTGCGGGAAGACAAACAGGCCGGAGAATGCACCGTCGCAGACGCCCCTGGATGGCCCAGGTCCCTCTCCGCCATCCCCTGAACCCGCTCCGCAACGAAAGGCGGCGGCAGGTTCCGCGCGTCTAACTGCCCCGCCCCTATGCTATACTTGAACCCCTGGCAGGGCTGCGCCCTCGCCTGAAATTCCTGAAGAAACGCCGAATCGAGACATGCCTGAAATACACAGCCACCACCACACGGAAGAGGAATTGGGCGACCTCAGATACCGCATGCGCCACTCGGCTGCTCACGTCATGGCCGACGCCGTTCTGGAACTGTTCCCGGAAGCCAAGGTGGGCATCGGCCCTCCCACCGACGACGGGTTCTACTACGACTTCCAGGTGGACCGCCCCTTCACTCCCGAGGACCTGGAGCGCATTGAGGCCATAATGCGGCAACGCATAGAAGCGGACTACCCATTCTTGCGCCAGGCCCTGAGCCGTGAGGAAGCCAGGGACGTCTCCTCGGACCAACCCTTCAAACTGGAGCTCATAGACGAAATACCATCCGATGAGGAGCTGTCCGTGTACCGCCACGGGAGCTTCACCGACCTGTGCCAGGGGCCGCACGTAGAGTCCACCGGGCAAATATCCGCCTTCAAGCTCCTCTCGGTGGCCGGCGCATATTGGAGGGGTGACGAACACCGGCCTATGCTGCAGCGCATCTACGGCACGTCCTGGGAGTCACAGGAGGCGCTGGACAGCTACCTCACGATGCTGGAGGAGGCGGAACGGCGCGACCACCGCCGCTTGGGACGGGAGCTGGACCTCTTTCTCTTTGACCCCATCGCGCCAGCCAGCCCGTTCTTCCTGCCCAAAGGTACAATTGTCTACACCCAGTTGGTCAACTACGTCCGTGGGCTCTACCAGCGCTACGGCTACCAAGAGGTCATTACCCCGGAGATCTACTCCACCGAACTATGGAAGCGTTCCGGACACTATGACCATTATCTGGAGAACATGTTCCTCATACAAGCCGGAGAGCGGGAATACGGCGTAAAGCCGATGAATTGCCCTGCGCACGCGCTCATGTACTCCATCCAGTTGCATTCCTACCGCGACCTGCCGTTGCGCCTGGCCGACTTTGGACGGCTGCACCGCTTTGAGATGTCCGGCGCGACCCACGGACTCACCCGCGTCCGCACGTTCGCCCAGGACGACGCCCATATCTTCTGCACTCCGGACCAGATACTGATGGAAGTGCAGGCGTTCATCGCGATGCTCATGGAGTCGTACCGCACCTTTGGGTTTGCCGAGCCCAAGGTGGCAATGTCGTTGCGGCCCGAGAAGCGCGTGGGGTCCGATGAGATGTGGACCAGGGCCGAGGCTGCCTTGGAGGACGTTCTGCGCCAGAGCGGCCTCGACTTCGAGCCGAAGCCCGGCGAGGGCGCCTTCTACGGCCCTAAGATAGATTTCTTCGTCCCCGACGCCATCGGCCGCGAATGGCAGCTGGGCACCATTCAACTGGATTTCTCCCTGCCGGAGCGGTTCGACCTTGAGTATGTCGCAGAGGACGGCTCTCAGCAGCGGCCAGTCGTGTTGCACCGGGCGATGCTCGGCTCGATAGACCGATTTCTGGGCGTCCTCATCGAGCACTACAGCGGCGCCTTCCCCCTGTGGCTGGCTCCGGTGCAAGCCGTGGTCATACCCATCGCCGACCGGCATGTTGAGTACGCCAACCAGGTTAAGGAAAGGCTTGACGAAAGAGGGTTCAGGGTCAACGTAGACGCCCGCAGCGAACGCATGAACCTAAAGATTCGCAACGCCCAGACCCAGAAAGTCCCCTACATGCTGGTGGTGGGAGATAGGGAAGTAGAGAACGACTCCGCCTCCGTGCGCTTGAGAAGCGAAGAGAACCTGGGCGCGATGTCCCTGGACGACCTCCTGGCCAGGATGGAAGAAGAGGCCAGCCACAAGCGGGATTTCTAGCTTCCAACCCAGTGCTGTACCCGTCTCCTATGGCCCACACCGGCCTGCTTCTATAGAACGGGAGCGGTTATTGGTCTATAATGTTCGGCGGCCCCATCCCGGCGCCTGTCCAGCGGAGAGGCGCTTTGAGTAGGAGCGTAACCATGAGCGTAGAAGTCGGCCAGCCGGCTCCCCATTTCAAGCTGTATGACCAGGACCGCCAGGCCAGGGACCTGGGTGATTTCAAAGGCCAAAACGTGGTTCTGGCGTTTTTCCCAGGCGCCTTCACCGGTGTTTGCACCACTGAGATGTGCACCTTCAGAGACCGCCTGGAGCAGTTCAACTCCCTCAATGCCCAGGTGCTGGGCGTCAGCGTAGACCCGCCCTTTTCGCAAAAGGTGTTCGCCGACCAGAACAACCTCAACTTCCCCCTGCTCAGCGACTTCAACAGGGAAGCGGCCAACGCCTACGACGTACCCCTTCCGAACCTGGCAGGTCTGGAAGGATACGTTGCGTGTAAGAGGGCCGTTTTCGTCATCGACGGGAATGGAGTGGTCCAGTACACATGGGTTGGAGACTCTCCCGCCAACGAGCCCGACTACGACGAGGTCAGGCAGGCGGTCAGCAATCTCTAAGTCAAGTCCAATGTTACGGAGGCCAGCATGGCGGTCGAGGTAGGCCAGGCAGCGCCGGACTTCAGCCTTCCGGCCCACACAGGGGACACCATCAAGCTGAGCGACTACAAGGGAAGCAAGCTGGTGGTCCTCTCCTTCCACGTTTTCGACTTCACAGGCGGTTGAACCAACCAGGTCTCCTCGTTCAGGATGGCGAATCCCCTGTTCGAGGAGAAAGATGCCCAGGTGCTGGGCATTAGCTGCGACAGTCTTCCGGCCCACCGGGCCTTCTCTTCCAGTCTGGGGAACATCACCTATCCCCTGCTGTCAGACTTCCACCCTCACGGGGAGATGTGCAAGTCCTACGGGCTTTGGAACGGTGAGAGGGGCGCCCCGCAGCGCGCTGTCATCATCGTTGACAAAGAAGGAATCGTCCGGTTCTTCCAGGAATACGAGGCGGGGACCCTTCCCGACCCCAGGGACATCCTGGCGGAAGTGGAAACGCTGGCGGGATAGGGCCGCGAACTAAGAAACGTTGACGGCGGCAGTCTGGTCAGTCGGACTGCCGCTCCATGTATTCTACCCAACTGCGATGGTAAGCCAGGGCTTCCCTGGTGTCATGCAGGCGTTCGGCGATTATGACGGCGATGTTGGACATCACCTGGTAGCCCATGGAATGGTGGGAGTCCAGCGCCGCCCTGAGTTGCCCGGCGTCAATGGCGATGACTGTCGACGGTTCCACGGCTATGGCGGTCAAAGTGCTCAGGTAAGGCGGGACCAGCGCCGACCAACCGAATGCTTCCCCGACTTCCACGCTGTGGACCGTAGTGGGACCGGTGCTGCTCCCGTCGGGCCTCTCCAGGTCCATCTGCAGCCCGACTCGGCCCGATTCCAGGACACAGAGGCGCTCCACAGGCTTGCCTTCGGTGAGTACGAATGAGTCGGGTTCCAGTTCCTTCCGAACGCACAGTTCCAACAGGTCCTTCATATCGGGGGCTGACACGCCGCTGAAGAGTTTGGTCGTGCGAAGCGATTCTTCAATAGTGGGCATTATCTCTTCACCTGCCTGGACATCTATGGTCTTATTATTAAACGTGGGACTGCCCAAGTCAAAACCTCTCCGACGGCCGCACCGCATTGGTGTGGCGGGAGGCCGATTGTGACTGGATAAGCCCTAAGCTACAATTGGGAGGTTATGAGCGCCAGAGGCAAGTTCAGGAAGGGCGACCAGGCCCTGCTTATTGATCGCAAGGACAGACGGTACCTGCTGACGCTTGACCACAACGGCGCTTTCCATAGCCATGCGGGTATCCTTGAACACAGGGACATCATCGGCAAAGAGCAGGGGATATGGCTTCGGACCAGCATGGGCCATACGCTGCTGGCCGTAAAACCCACACTGTCTGACCAGACGATGCACATGCCCAGGGGCAGCCAGGTGATATATCCCAAAGACCAGGGGATCATTCTGATGATGGCCGACATCTTCCCCGGCGCCGTGGTCGTGGAGGCGGGCATTGGCTCCGGTGCCCTGACTTCAGCCATGCTGAGGGCAGTCGGCCCCAGGGGCCGGGTGGTCACCTACGAAGTCCGGGAAGACATGGTAAAGGGGGCCCTAAAGAACGTTCAGTTGATGGCGCCGAACCCGTCACGGCACACGTTGAAAATGGGAGACATTTACGAGGGCATCAAGGAGACGGGAGTGGACAGGGTGGTCCTGGACGTGCCCGAACCGTGGCGTGCTGTGGCCAACGCCGCGTCCGCTCTGGCGGCGGGCGGAATCCTGTTGTGTTTCCTGCCCACCGTTCTCCAGGTGCATCGCCTCTGTGAGGAGCTAGCCAACGACGCCCGGTTCCAACTGGTGGAGACTGTGGAGACCTTGATGAGGCCGTGGAACGTGTCAGGCCGCAGTGTCAGGCCGGCCCATCGAATGGTGGCCCACTCCGGCTTCATCACCACCGCCCGCCTGTGTTCTCTAAAGCAGACCCGCCCAGCCGCCGTCGACGCCGAAACGGCCGGCACTGGAGAGGAGGAATAGACATGACCGACATCAGTCGAGAGCAGACCCTTGGACTGCTGGAAGAGTTTGTAAAGACGGATACTCTAATGAAGCACTTGCTGGGCGTGGAAGCTGCAATGAAAGCCTATGCAAGGAAGTATGGAGAGAATGAGGACCGGTGGGGCCTTGCGGGGCTGCTCCACGATTTCGATTGGGAGTCGGTCCCCACCCCGGAAGAGCACCCGTCCTACGGCGCCCGCATCCTGGAGGAGAGAGGATACCCGGACGACATAATCCGGGCCGTCCTCTCCCACGGCGACCATACAGGAGTCAAGCGTGAGTCTCTTATGGAACACGCCGTGTTCGCAGTCGACGAATTGTCCGGCTTTATCCGGGCTGTAGCCCTGGTCAGGCCCAGCAAGAGCCTGGACGACGTCACGCCAAAGTCGGTGCGCAAGAAGATGAAGGACAAGGCTTTCGCCCGGGACGTGAACCGGGACGACATCCTGATGGGGGCCGAAGAGCTTGGTGTTGACCTGGACGAACACATATCGTTTGTGACAGACGCCCTCAAACCCGTGGCGCCGGAGCTGGGGTTGAACGCCAGCGGCTAGTTTGGCGTTGGGGTAGCCAGCGGAACGACATTATGGGGACCGGATGCCCCGGCCTCGCCCCAAATGCTTCCTCCGGGATACATGTCCCGCAGCGGCTTAGGGTGGCGAGCACCGAAGAATTTAGGACGACTACGTAAGGGACTCTAGCCGCGTAACCCACGCGTCGAATCTTGGGCATTCACTGCGAATATTCGCCAAGCCGATTTCCACGGTCAGCAACGGCCCGTCGACAGGCTTTTGGTACTTTGGGAACATTTCTTTGATTCGTTTGCTCGGTGCAGTATTGCTGCTGTCATTGATATCCTCTGGAGTCGGAAACTCGTCACGAATCTGCTGCAACAACGCTACTGAGCGGTGCGATGCGTCAATCAAGTTCTCGAAAACGTTTACGTTCGAAAACAGCAGGCCCTCGAATTCGTGCTTTTGGACATAAGGAATCACTTTCCCTGGATCCCAGTTACGATGGATTCTCGATTCGATTTCCTGATTTAGATGTCCCTCCAACTCCTCAACCGTGCTGTCCCCCTTACCTCTGAATCCATAGAAATCCACCAGGGAAGTAACGGCATCAAAAGAATTGTACAAATGGACCATGTCCTCTACGACACGCTTCACACTCACGTCGCCCCCACCAACGCCCGTGCGGGCACTCCCGATTAGGATGGGAATCGGCTCGATTTCCATCGACCGGAGGTGGTCCAGGAGGACAGATTTAACGAACTCCTCCTCCGTCCTACCTTCGACTGATATTGCAAGGCGGATCAGGGGCGACCGCCCAGAAGGTTTTTTTGCCACATTTCGCCTGTCGAATATTCGTCGAGCCATTCCCGGTAGTTGTCTTCGTCGAGACGGCGAACCTGGGTCATGCCGTCCCTCAAGTCCAACACAAAGATCTCATCAAGGCTGAAAGCGTCTACTAGAAGCGGCGACTGTGTCGCGACGATTATCTGCCTTTCCGCAGCTAGAGACTTTATCATGCCTCCAACGAGACCAATGGCCGCCGGATGCAGCCCGAGCTCGGGCTCATCCAACAGGAGCACGTGGGGAAGCATCTCGGAAGGGAGGTTTAGCAATGTCACCAAGGCGAAGAACCTCAATGACCCGTCGGACGTGAGGTGTCCACCAATGGTCTTGTCCGAGTCCTTGGGCTTCCATCGTAATAAGACTTTACCGTAGCTCTCCTCAATAGTGAAACGGTCAAACACTGGCAATATACGACCGATGTGGCGGCAGATTAGGTCGAATCTTCTTATGTCCTCTCGTTCCAACCGATAGAGCACGGCCGCTAGATTGCCCCCGTGGGAGCGTAGCTGACCGTTCTCCAATACATCCCAACTTGTCTTGAAGCTCGAACCGGCGGATGTGTCATGAAATTGATACACGGAGCAGCTGCGAAGCAAGTTGACAATCACCGAAGCGGTGGTTGGGTTAACGTCCGGCAATCCTCCCGATTGGGCTGCCTCTACTATCATGGCCTCTCTGTGCCCACTACCCAAGTATTGCCAACTGGCTGCCGTCGGGAAACCAGAGCTATTGAATCGGAAACTCTCCTCACTGAAGAAGAACCGGTCAGGATAGGCGTGGGAGAGTGCGAAATGGTAATCGTTCAGGCCCCTATCGGTGCGCAGAGAAATCTCGGCATTGATACGAGGCGTGCGACTGTTGCCGCCAAAAAGCTGATCATCAGCTCCTCCGTGCCTTTCGACGAACTCACCAAGCCTTCGAGACCGTATCATCCAACTCAACATCTCGAAGAACCGTATAAAATTAGACTTCCCGGAGCCATTGGGTCCGATCAACACAGTTGCGCCCGGCAACCCGGACACCTTGAAGTCCGCCAGAGACCGGAAACCGCGAATATGTACGGATTCAATCCTTGTTAGGTTGGTTGAGATTAGCGTCATCAGGTGTTGTCCTTCGGGACTGTTGATAAGGTTAGGGCACAGAACCATAAGACCGACTGAGTAACCGTCGATCCTCGCTGATCTCTATCTCTAGTCGGTCGCATGTTACCACTAGCAAAACCGACTCTCCCATTCGGCGTCTATCATGGCCTTCCCATAGTGATTACCGCCAAATTATAGCACTATTGGTCACGACGCCCGCCGCAACCCGCGTTGACAGCAACTATTTGGCCCATATATAATCGGCGTCAAATCGAATCGACCTAGGCCGTAGGGGAGCTTGGAATTGCCAGGCTGAGAGGGCGACCGAGAATGCCGCCGACCCTTGCGAACCTGATCTGGGTAATGCCAGCGTAGGGAATTGGCGCACCGCTTTTCCAGGTATTGTCAGGCCGCCGTTCCTTAAAGAAGGTGGCCTGATTCTTTTGAGCACAACCACCGATGCAATCAAACTCCGCCTCAGGGGAATACGTCATTCGTTCTTGACGGACGGTGCCCCCACGCCCGTTCTGGACGGAATCGACCTCCACGTCTCGGAAGGCGAACTTGTCAGCGTCATCGGGCCCTCTGGGTGCGGCAAAAGCACCCTGCTTAACGTCATCACCGGACTTCAGGATCCGGATGCCGGCGCCATATTCGTAGACGGGGTTCCTACGGACCGCCGACTGGGTATAGCCGGGTACATGCACCAGGAAGATCTCCTCATGCCCTGGCGGACGGTCCTGGACAACACGATTCTCGGCCTGGAAGTGCAGGGGGTTCCCCGGAAGGAGGCCAGGACCCGGGCCCTGAGCCATTTCGACGCCTTCGGTCTTACCGGATATGAGAAGCAGTGGCCCCATGCCCTGTCCGGCGGGATGCGGCAAAGGGCCTCCCTTCTGAGGACCGTGCTAATGGACCGGGACATAATTCTGTTGGACGAACCCTTCGGAGCGCTGGACGCCCTCACCAGGTCCCAGATGCAGCAATGGCTGATGGAGCTGTGGGACTCCCTAAACAAGACCATCCTGCTGGTGACCCACGACATAGAGGAAGCCCTGCTCCTCTCCGACCGCATATACGTGCTTACCTCGCGGCCGGCACAGGTGAAGACCGTGGTTGACGTGGACCTGCCCAGGCCCCGTCAGTACGACATGATAACCGGCGAGCGGTTTATCGCCCTGAGGCAGAGGATCATCGCTGACCTTCACCAAGAGAACGAGGCAACGGCGCCGTCCACCGGAGATGCAGCATGGCGCTGACAGACGACAGTATGCCCTCCGTCGGCGACCGCCGGGAGGCTGCCAGTCGCAGGAAACCTGCGGTCAGCCCGGACCTCATCAGATGGGCGGCGGCGGCTCTGGTCATTGGGGCTGTATTGGGCGCGTGGGAGGCGGCGATTTCGTTGAGGGACATCCCCGGATGGAAGGCCCCGGCCCCGTCTGGGATCGGGCAGGAGCTGTGGGAGAGCCGAGGACTTCTGGCTGGCCACACATGGATAACCTTCAAGGAGGTGCTGGCGGGCTTTGGAATCGCTTTCGGCGCCGGGGTGTTCACCGCGTCACTGATATCCTGGTCCAAGACCCTCCGGCTAGTCCTGTATCCTCCAGTGGTCGCGTCGGCCACCATCCCGTGGATAGTCGTGGCTCCGCTGCTCCTTATCTGGGTGGGCTATGGGATGCAACACAAAGTAATCGTGGTGGCCCTCATCTCCTTCTTCCCCATAGTGGTGAACACGGTTGACGGGCTGGGATCGGCCAACCCTGGGATGGTGTACTTGCTGCGGTCCATGGGCGCCAGCCGCTGGCAGATATTCAGGAAAGTGCAGGCGCCGGGCAGCATGCCCTCGGTCTTCACCGGCGTCCGCATAGGAGTGACGGTGGCGGTTATCGGGGCTGTTGTGGGCGAGTGGGTAGGCTCCAGCGAGGGTCTGGGCTACCTGGCCCTACGGTCCAAGTCCCAGTTCCTCAGCGACAGGGTCTACGCATCCATTTTCCTGCTGAGCGCCATGGGAATAGGGCTTTTCCTGCTGGCCAGGGTCGTAGAACGGCTGGCGCTGCCGTGGCGTTATGACAGAAACAGGTGAGACTCCGCCGGATCCACAATGAAGACATAAGGAGACGAACAGTGCGCTTGATGAGATTCCGAACCATTTTTTCGTTGCTTGCGGCTCTTTCTATACTCACGGTCCTGATTGCAGCCTGTGGAGAAGATGAACCGGACAAGGTACGGCTAGCTTTGGACTGGTACCCCAATGCCAATCACGCCGGGTTGTACATCGCCCAGGAAAAGGGTTACTTCGCCGACGAGGGCCTTGAGGTGGACATGTACACCCCCTCAGACCCCTCTACCGTCAACCAAACGGTTGCCGCCGGCGCCGACGACTTCGGGATCAACTACCAGCCCGACGTGTTGTTGGCCCGCGCCCAGGGTGTTCCCGTGGTTTCGGTAATTGGGCTAGTGCAGCATCCCTTGAACTCTGTGCAGGTCCTCACAGCTTCAGGAATCACCCGTCCCCGGGACTTGAAGGGCAGGAAGATCGGGTATCCCGGCATCCCCACCAACGAGCCCCTGCTGGACACCATGCTCAAACATGACGGAGTGGAAGGCGGACTCGATGAGGTGGAGTTGGTCAACGTGGGCTTCAACCTGGCAGAGGCCCTTATCGCCGGAAACGTGGACGCATGCGTAGGCTGCTACTTCAGCCACGAGTCCATCCTCATGGAGAACCAAGGCTTCCCCGTCACGGTGCTCAAGATGAACGAGTGGGGAGTTCCCGACTACTACGAACTCGTTGTGGTAGTCAGCGAAGAGACGCTAGCTGACAAGTCCGACTTAGTGCAAAGGTTCGTTCGGGCTATGGTCAAGGGCTACGACGAGGCTGCCACCGATCCTGAAGCAGCGGTGAACTTGCTTCTGGAATCCACGGGCGACGAGGTGGACGAGGCCATCGAGCGGCCCGGCATAAAGGTGATAGCCCCCCTTTGGAAGGGCGCTGATCCCGTGGGCTGGCAGACCCAGGAGAAATGGCAGGACTTCGCGACGTGGATGCTGGAGAACGGCCTGCTCGAACAACCCCTCGATGCCGGAAAGGCCCACACCAACGAGTTCGTCGAGAACCGGTAACGTCAGGGGGTTCAGATGAGCCTTAGCAGTGAGCTAAAAGAGAGCGTCGGCGACCTTTGGGACAAAACGGTCAACCATCCCTTCGTCGATGAGTTGGGGGACGGCAGCCTGCCGGAAGAGGTCTTCGACGTCTACTTCAAGCAGGACCACATCTTTCTCAAGGACTGGGTCGCCCTAATGGCCGCCGGAGTCATGAAAGCCCCCGACTTTCCCCACTCCCGCCCATTGGCATCGTTTATCCACCTGGCACTTGGGGGTGAGGAGGGCCTGTTCCAAGACTACTTCAGGGAGCGCGGCCTCTCCGAGGAGCAGGTCAGGTATCTAAGGCCGTTGCCCACAACCATGGCCTACGGCGGCTTTCTGAGGCGAATAGCGTACGAAGGTTCCTTCCACGACATAGTTACCGTGCTCCTGGGCATCGAATGGCCATACCTGGAGTGGGGCAAGCGTCTGGAATCCCAGGGAGCAAAGCCGGGCAACAATTACTACCAGACGTGGATTGACCTCCACGCCGCGAAGGAGCTGGACGATTTCGTGTCCTGGATGCGCGAAGTGTTGGATGGCTCCACAGTGGGACATCCAGCCAGGCTCAAGTCTTTGTTCCTCAGCGCCATGCGTTACGAGTACATGTTCTGGGAGATGGCGTATAGGGGCGAGACGTGGCCGGCGTAGGCTCTTCGTCCATACCCAAGGCCATGACCATCGCCGGGTCCGATTCGGGGGGCGGAGCAGGCATCCAAGCCGACCTCAAGACCTTCGCCGCTTTCGGTGTATACGGCACATCGGTAGTCTCCGCCATCACAGCTCAGAACACCGTAGGAGTCACGGGAGTACACGAGATTCCCGTTGACCTGATCGTGGCGCAGATTCACTCAGTCCTGGACGACATTGGCGCCGACGCGGTGAAGACAGGGATGCTCTCATCGACTCAAGCTATTGAGGTCGTCTCTGAAGAGATGGCGCGACGAAAGGTCGAACGCCTCGTCGTGGACCCGGTCATGGTCGCCAAAAGCGGCGACCGCCTGCTTCGGCAGGACGCGGTAAGCGCCTTACGGACTAAACTCATCCCATTGGCTGCTGTGGTCACCCCCAACATACCAGAGGCTGAGACTGTCGCAGGCATGGAAATCAACACCGAGGAGGATGCCCGTGAAGCGGCACGGAAGGTTGTCGGCATGGGTGCCATGTCGGTCGTGGTCAAGGGCGGGCATCTGGCTGGCCCGCCGGTTGACCTGCTCTACGACGGGCGCGACTTCACGGAGTTTTCAGGAGAGCGCATCGAAACACGTAACACCCATGGCACGGGTTGCACCTTTGCCTCGGCCATAGCGGCCGGGCTGGCCAAGGAAAAGTCCCTTACGGAGGCCATAGCCGACGCCAAGGAGTACGTGACGGAGGCCATCCGCCACGCCGACTTAATGGGGCAGGTGGGGCAGGGGCACGGCCCCCTGAGCCATTTCTGGCGTTGGGGATGATAGAATGGGGTCGAAGGCATAACATGGGGACTTTCCACCACGTAATTTCCGTCGGCCCTAAAGACGGTTCACAACGTCTCGATTTGGATGCGCTTGTGGACACGGGCAGCACGTATACGATGATTCCAGCGCTGACGCTCGAAGCCTTGGGCGTCACTCCGGAGTGGACCAGCGTTTTCGAGTTGGCTGACGGCAGCCGATCCGAGTATCGACTGGCAGAATTGCAGGTCAGCATCAATGGAGAGTCTCGGACCACAATATGCATCTTCGGAGAGCAGGGTTCCACACCTCTTTTGGGTGCATACACGTTGGAGGGCTTCGGGCTGGCCGCCGATCCGGTCAACGGAAAGCTTACACCAGCCAGGTTGTATCTAGTCTAGGCGCCGCCCGATGAACGTTGGCGGCCTCAGTTCATACCGCCTCTAACGACCTCCTGGTGCTACGGTCATTTCCCCTCGTAGGCCTCGGGGTTGAAACAGTGGACCAGGGGACGGTCGTTCAGCCCGGCCAGCAGGTTGCGGGCGGCCAGCATTCCCATAGCCTGTCTGGCGCCGGTTGAAGAACTGCCTATGTGGGGAGTGATGACTACGTTGTCCAGGCTCAGCAGCAGGTCGTCGGACGGAATGGGCTCCGGGTCGGTGACATCCAAGCCAGCGCCCGCAATTTGGCCCTGCATCAGCGCTTCATACAACGCTTTGGAGTCAACCACAGGGCCACGGGCCGTGTTGACCAGGATCGCGGTGGACTTCATGACCGCAAGTTCTTTCTCTCCAATCAGCCCACGAGTCTCAGGGGTCAGAGGCACATGCAACGAGATGAAGTCCGACTCCCGTAGCAGTGTTGACATGTCGACATGCTCCAGCCCGTGTTCACGTTCCAGGTCCGGTTTCCGGGAACGAGCGGTGTACAACACTCTCATGTCAAATCCTCTAGCCCTTTTAGCCATCTCAAGACCAATCTGGCCTAGCCCGACGATTCCCATCGTCGCCCCGCCTACGTCAGCGCCAAGCCACCACATGGGGTGGAAAGCCAGCTTCCAATTGCCCTGCCTGACCCACCGGTCCGTCTCCGCGACCCGCCTGGCCGCAGCCAGCAAAAGGGCGAACGCGAGATCCGCAGTCGCTCTCGCCAATACTCCCGGCGTGTAGCCCAGGGGTATTCCCCGCGCTGTCAGAGCGGCCACGTCAATGTTGTCCACGCCGACGGCCATCTGACTGACGATCTTGAGCTGGCGACACTCGTCCAACAAGTCCCGGTCGACCCGGTCCATGATTGTGGTGACCAGCCCTTGGACGCCGGCCGCCCGCTGCTTGAGTTCATCGGGCGGAGGCGGGTTCTCCAGGGGCCAAACCTCCATGTCCGTCTCCGCTGAGATGGCGTCGAGGGCCTTCTGTCCTATGTGCCTGGTGACGAATACCTTGGGGCGTGTCATGTCTCCGCCTCCTTAGGAAGCCCGTTGAACTTCCTGCATGTTGGGGCTTGTCCTGATAGAGCCTATTTTACAGCAGCGGCTTCCCATGTTTCAGAGTCCCGGCGCATCCTTGAACCAAGTGGCAACCTGTGCGGGACGCTCCTAACGAGAACACCCTCCCGACATCTTGCGCCCATTGGTTTAGACACGAGTGCGACACCAACGAACACCACGCGGGTCACGCTCACTAGCCCACATCCGAACCCGAATTAAGAATCCCCCGGACCTTCAAGGATCGCGGGGGGCTTTCTGTTTGCGGGAAGACGCAACCGGGCCGGCCCGGCCCGGCCCTTTTCAGTGCATCTAACGGGCTTTGGCGAGTTGGTGGCCGACGTGGTGGTTCTCGGTGCAGCCCTCCGCCGTCCGCTCCAATTGTACGGTGACGTGGTTGATGCCATAGTTTTCATACACCAAGTCCTGAATCCTGGCAGTCAACCGGCCCAAGTCTCCATCGTAAGCGGGGTCCAACAGGACGTGAGCTGTGAAGGCCTCATTCCCCGAGGTTATGGTCCAGACGTGCATGTCGTGGATGACGGTCACGCCTTCCATTTCCTCGATGTCGCTGCAAAGCTTGTACACGTCAATATGCTCAGGGGTCCCTTCCAGCAGCACGTTCAAGATTCTGACTGTCAACTTACGGGTGTTGTACACGATAAGCAACGCGATGACGACGCTGAGAATCGGGTCGGCGATGTGCCACCCGAAGCCCATAATCAGCGCCGCGGAAATGATGACGCCGACGGACCCCAGCAGGTCGGCCAGGACGTGCTGGAAGGCGCCTTCCACATTCAGGCTTTTCCCCGAAGACCGGTGCAGTATCCATGCGGCGGCCAGGTTAATGAGGAACCCGCCGATGCCCACCAGCAGGACCGGCAATCCAACAACTTCAACATCTTCCTTGAAAGCTCGGTGGTAGGCTTCAAAGCCAATCCAGCCGGCGATGAGCCATAGGACCGAGGTGTTGGCCAGCGCCGCCAGCACCTCGGTGCGGTGATACCCGAAAGTGCGCTCGACCGAGGCCTCTTTCTGGGCAATCCACATGGCTACCAGCGCCATGCCTATCGCCGCGGCGTCGGTGAGCATATGCCCGGCGTCGGCCAATAGGGCCAGGCTGCCCGACAAGACGCCGCCCACCACTTCGGCCACTATATAGGCGGAAATAAGCGCCAGGGCAAGAATCAGGCCGCGTCGACTGGCGCCCCGTAAGTTGTGGGCATGGTCACGGTGGCCGTGACCGGAGTGGTCATCATGCCCGGCGGGGGCCTCGTGGTCATGCCCAGCGGGGGCCTCGTGATCGTGGTCCGAATGTGGGTCGCGTGTGGTCAATTCAACTCAACTATCTTGCACCGAATCGAAAATAGCCCAAGACAGGAAAGGTAGTCAAGTAAATCCGAGTCGAACTGATGCACTGCCTGGAGAACCCCTACGTTGACGGGTAGCATGATTCTAGTGATACAATGTAGACTCGATAATCAGACTTCACCCGCCTAGGTCAGGATGTTAAGGCTGTATGGTCACACAAAGGGTCATCTCCAGAGAACAAGGCATCGAGGAGTCGGACTATAAATGGGGCTTCACCATCGACATCGAGTCGGACGTGGCCCCCAAGGGCCTCAGTGAAGACACAGTCCGGTTCATCTCTGCCAAGAAGAACGAACCCGAATGGATGCTGGAGTGGCGGCTCCGGTCGTACCGCCACTGGATGAAGCAGGACATGGGCGAGCCCACGTGGGCCAACATCTCCTATAAGCCCATCGACTACCAGGATATCCATTACTACGCGGCGCCCGTATCCAAGGGCGACTCCCTTGCGAGCATGGACGAGGTGGACCCCGAACTGGTGGAGGCTTTCAACAAGCTAGGGATACCCCTGGAGGAGCAGAAGAAGCTGGCTGGGGTGGCCGTGGACGCCGTCCTGGACAGCGTGTCGGTGGCCACAACCTTCAAGGAGACCCTTGAGAAGCACGGAGTGATTTTCTGCTCGTTCACCGAGGCCATACAGAAGCACCCCGAACTGGTCAGGAAATACCTGGGCTCGGTGGTCCCATACAGCGACAACTTCTTCGCGACCCTGAACTCGGCTGTGTTCAGCGACGGCTCCTTTGCGTACATTCCGCCGGGAGTGCGCTGTCCGCTGGAGCTGATGACCTATTTCCGAATTAACCAGGCCGATTCAGGCCAGTTCGAGCGGACGCTCATAGTGGCGGACAAGGGCAGCTACGTAAGCTACCTGGAAGGATGCACTGCTCCAAGCCGCAAGACTCACCAGTTGCACGCCGCAGTGGTAGAGCTGGTGGCCCTGGAAGGCGCTGAGATAAAATACTCCACCCTCCAGAACTGGTTCCCAGGGGACAAAGAGGGCAAGGGCGGCGTCTACAACTTCGTCACCAAGCGCGGCAAGTGCGCCGAGGCCAACTCCAAGATTTCCTGGACTCAGGTGGAGACGGGTTCGGCCATTACGTGGAAGTACCCCAGCGTGATCCTGCAGGGCGACAACTCAGTGGGCGAATTCTACTCGGTGGCCTTGGTGAACAACTACCAACAGGCCGACACGGGCACCAAGATGATTCACCTGGGCAAAAACACCAAGTCGACCATAGTGGCCAAGGGGATATCTGCAGGCAAGGCCCAGAGCACCTACCGGGGTCTTGTCCGCATCGCTCCGACGGCGAGAGACGCCCGCAATTTCACCCAATGCGACTCACTTCTGATAGGCGACAAATGCGGCGCCCACACCGTGCCGTACATAGAGGTGAAAAACCCCACGGCCAACATAGCCCACGAAGCCACCACGTCCAGAGTCAGCGAGGACCAGCTCTTCTACGTCCAACAGAGGGGCATCGACCTCGAGGCGGCTAACTACATGATCGTCAACGGCTTCTGCCGGGGCATTTTCAAGGAACTGCCCTTCGAATTCGCCGCCGAGGCTTCCCAACTCCTCCGAGTAAGCCTGGAGGGGGCTGTAGGCTAACCGACCATAACCCTCACCCGTCCAGTCAAATGACGGACGGTGAGAGCGACGGAACAAAGAGGCAATGAGCAAAAATCCCGTCCCTGTCCTTGAAATCAAAGACCTGCACGTGTCCGTCAACGGCGCCGAGATCCTAAAGGGCTTGGACCTGAGCATCAATGAAGGCGAGGTCCATGCCATAATGGGACCCAACGGCTCAGGGAAAAGCACCCTTGCCAACACCTTGGCCGGCCGACCAGGATTCAAAGTGACTCAAGGGGAAGTACGTTTCCAGTCCGCCAACTTGCTCTCTATGGAGCCCGAATTGCGGGCCCGGGAGGGAGTTTTCCTGGCCTTCCAGTACCCGGTCGAGCTCCCCGGAGTGCGGTCCTGGCAGTTCCTTAAGTCTGCTGTGGACGCGGTCAGAGAACATCGTGGAGAACCCCAACTCTCCATCCGAGAATTCGACAGAATGCTCAAGGACAAGATGGACCTTGTGGAAATCGATCCTGAGTTGACACGGCGCTCGGTCAACGAGGGCTTCTCCGGCGGAGAGAAGAAGCGAAACGAGATACTGCAAATGGCTCTGTTGGAGCCGAAGCTGGCCGTGCTGGACGAGACCGACTCGGGCCTGGACATCGACGCCCTCAGGATAGTAGCGTCCGGCGTCAACCAGCTGCACTCTCCGGACAAGGCGACGCTTCTGGTCACCCACTACCAACGTCTGCTCAACTACATCACCCCGGACAGGGTACACGTTCTGATGGACGGCCGCATCGCCCGCTCCGGCGGCAAGGAGCTAGCGCTGGAGTTGGAGGACAAGGGCTACGACTGGATTACGGAAGAGGCGGTTAGCGGCTAGTGGCCAGTCCTAGTCGTCGGCGTATCCCGGTATTGCATTGACTGCAACAATTACTGTCCGTACCATGAGGTTGCAACTTGGGTTACTGGCGAAACTTTGACAACACCAGGGTCACGCTTCATACCGTAGATTGTAGTTTCGCCAAATACTGGGCGCAGGAACCTAAGTGGAAAAAGTTCGAATCTAAAGAGGACGCTCACAGGGCAACGTCCCGTGACGTTCACGAGTGCGCCCACTGTATAGGATAAACCTAAGATTTCAGCCGATGGCTGCCAGACTGGCCGATCGATGACTCAGACGCTGACAACATACGACCAATACGAAGCGGACTTCCAGGCCCTTGGGCAAGCTGCCGAACCACAATGGCTGCGGGACCTGCGCAACGCCGCATGGGAGCGGTTTCGTGACGTCGGCTTTCCCACGGCTCGTAGGGGCAACGAGAAGTGGAAGTACACCAACGTGGCCTCCATCGCCAACGGAACATTCAGCTATTCCGCTGACCAGGTCCCGCCAGCCATCAGCCCGGAACAGGTAAGAGCATCGGTTCCCTGGAGAGACGAGTGGACCAACTTGGTGTTCGTCAACGGTCGCTTCGCTCCGTCCCTGTCCAGCCCAATGTCCGACGACGGGTTGACGGCCATGAACCTGGCGGACGCCGTTCGAGGGGCCGGAAAAGAAGTCGCTTTGGCCAGAGAGCATCTGGCGAGGTATGCGTCGCCTGGTGACGACGCCTTCACAGCCCTGAACACAGCTTTCGTCCAGGACGGAGCCTTCATATACACGGTGCCCAACGCCCGCCCGGAAAATCCTGTGCACGTCGTCCACATCACGGATGCCGGGCAGCCCATAGTCTCCTACCCTAGGACTCTGGCGGTCGCCGGAAGGAACAGCTCCCTGAGCCTTCTGGAGAGCTACGTGAGCCGCAGCGCCGGAAAACATTTCACCAACTCCGTCACGGAGGTCGTCCTACAGGACGGCGCCCGCATAGCGCACTCCCGAATGGTGACGGAGGGAACGGACCCGTTTCACGTGGGCTCGACCCACGTGGACATGGCCAGGGACAGCAACTTCGAGTCCAGATCTTTCTCCAGGGGTTCCGCCCTGAACAGGCAGAACCTGACGGTCCTGCTGGACGGGCCCGGAACCTATTGCGACCTGAAGGGGTTATACTTGACCAACGACGGGGAGCATGTGGACCACTACGTTAACATAGACCACGCCAAGCCCCACACCACCAGCCGCCTCTACTACAAGGGCATCCTGGACGGTCGTTCCAGGGCGGTGTTCGGAGGCACGGTCCTAGTGCGTGAGGACGCCCAGAAGTCCGACGCCCAGCAGTCCGATAAGAACCTGTTGCTCTCCCCGGAGGCGGAAGTGGACTCCAAACCCGCTCTGCTGATATACGCCGACGATGTGTCGTGCGCCCACGGGGCCACAGCCGGGAACATAGACAAGGACACCGTCCATTACATGCGCAGCCGAGGACTGGACCTGGACGAGGCCAGCCGGCTGCTCATACACGGCTTTGCCAGGGAAATCATCGACACGGCGACCGTCGAACCGGTCAGGGAGTTCCTGGACTTCACCTTTATGCGGGCCCTGGCAAACTCACGTCTGGAGGCAGTGTGATGACACAGCAAGGGACCGCCAAACTGGACGTGGCGCGTATCCGGGAGGACTTCCCCATCCTCAAGACTATGGTCAACGGAAAACCGCTGGTGTACCTGGACAACGCTGCGACATCCCAAAAGCCCCAGGCTGTCCTAGACACCCTGAACCGCTACTACACCGAGGAGAACTCCAACATACACCGGGGAGTCCATTACCTGAGCCAGGTAGCGACCAAAGACTACGAAGATGCCCGTGCCAAGGTGCGCAGCTTCCTGAACGCGCCCGACGACAAGCAGATAATTTTCGTCCGGGGCGCCACCGAAGGAATCAACCTGGTGGCCGGCTCCTACGGACGGCAGAACGTTGGCGCCGGGGACGAAGTGATAGTCACCGCTATGGAGCACCACTCCAACATCGTTCCGTGGCAGATTCTATGCCAGGAGAAGGGCGCCTCGCTGAAGGTCATACCAATCAACGACGACGGAGAACTGCTTCTGGACGAGTACGAGAAGCTGCTCAGCCCCCGGACCAAGCTGGTGTCGGTGGTCCACATATCCAACTCTCTGGGCACCATAAACCCGGTGGAGCAGATAATAGACATGGCCCACGCGCGGGGCGTGCCCGTGCTGGTGGACGGCGCACAATCGGCGCCCCACATGCCCATCGACGTGCAGAAGCTGGACTGCGACTTCTTCGTCTTCTCCGGCCACAAGGTCTACGGCCCCACCGGAATAGGAGCTTTGTACGGGAAGATGGACCTCCTGGAGTCGATGCCCCCCTACCAGGGCGGCGGAGACATGATAAAGTCGGTGAGCTTTGAGAAGACCTCCTATAACGACCTGCCCTACAAATTCGAGGCGGGCACCCCCAACATAGCTGGCGTAATCGGTCTGGGCGCCGCCATTGACTATCTCACCGGCCTGGGCATGGACATCACCAGGGCCCATGAAGACAGCCTGCTGGAGTATGGCACGGAGCGGCTGTCCAACATCAGCCGGGTCAGGCTCATAGGGACCGCCGCCAACAAGGCGAGCATCCTCTCCTTCGTGATGGACGGGGTCCACCCCCACGACATCGGCACCATACTGGACTCGGAGGGTATAGCCATCAGGGCGGGGCACCACTGCACCCAGCCGTTGATGGAGCGGTTCGGCATCCCCGCCACCGCACGGGCCTCGCTGGCTTTTTACAACACGGAAGAGGAGATAGATCTCCTGGTGCGGGGGATAGACAAAGTGATAGAGGTTTTCGGATAGTGTCGGACCTTCAAGACCTCTACCAGGATATGGTCATAGACCACAACAATCGTCCCCGCAACTACGGGGCGCTGGACGGGGCGGACCGCGTCGCCGACGGCTACAATCCCCTTTGCGGGGACCGGCTCACCCTCTACCTGAAGATAGACGGCTCCACGGAGAAGAACATCGTCGACGTGGGGTTCGTGGGTTCCGGTTGCGCCATATCCCGGGCCTCCGCCTCCATGATGACGGAGAGCGTCAAGGGCATGAGCGCCGATGAGGCCTCCCGGCTCTTCAACGCCTTTCGCAACATGGTGACCAGGGAACCCGGCGCCGACTTCGATCCCGATGAAGTGGGCGACCTGGAGATGCTGGCTGGAGTGTCTGAGTACCCGGCCCGTGTGAAGTGCGCAACCTTGGCGTGGCACACTCTCAACAACGCCCTGAATGGGTCAGGCGACACAGTCTCGACGGAATAACCGCGTTTGACCCGTAGGGGCGTCCCAAAATTTCAACATCCCCGGTTAAGACATTTGCGAAACCCGCTCCTCGAAATCCCCTCTCCCACTGGGAGAGGGTTAGGGTGAGGGATTCCCGTTGCAGAAATTTCCTTTTGAAGAGGTGGACGACCTTTACAGGGACGTCATCCTGGATCACTACAGGAGTCCCCGCAACAACGGCCGCCTGGAATCTCCCGACATAACCAGCGACGAATACAACCCTATATGCGGCGACCGGGTCGTCCTGGACTTGTCCATCAACGAGGGACGCATAGCCGAGGCCGCTTTCACCGGCGAGGGATGCTCAATCACCCAGGCGTCGGCCTCTATGATGACAGAGCTTCTGACCGGGCTGACCCCTGCGGAGGCCCGCCGGCTCTGGGAGACGTTCGAGCATATGATGGACGGAGACGAGGCCGCCGCCAGTGATCTACAAGGCCGAGGAGACGTCCACTCCCTCAGCGCCGTGCGCCGGTTCCCGGTGCGCATCAAGTGCGCCCTCCTGGCCTGGAAGGCCCTGGAGTTGGGGTTGGAGGCGAGGGCTTAGAGTGGCGGTCTTCACAGTTGTCTCTCGGAATTCGGCAAATGGACAAATTGTTGCACGCCTTGATAAGCTTAGACCATGTCCACGGCACCCATGAGACTAACTCTATAGAACACTTCACTGGCCCGGAAGGGGACAATGAACACGAAGACGCCAAAAGAAACTCTTCAGAAAGTCGAAGGAATAGTTAGGAATGCCCTGGAAGAACAGTTCGGGGACGGTCTCGTGTTCGACCCGATTATTGTAACACCCACAATCGACCCCTGGGGCGACGAACGGCTGCACGTCTACATAGTGGTTGACGGAGACCTCAAACGTCTGGACCCCGGTTGGACACTTGGTCTAGTTGACATTATCCTCAAGCAGGTGACGGAAGAAGAAGTGCCTAACGTCCCGCTCAAATCGTTCATAGAAAGATCAGAGTGGGAAGACTATCTTCGTGAACCGGAACATAGGTGGATCCCGACGACCTGATTAGAATCGCCCGACGCCTAGCTTCCGGATCAGTTGGTGGGCGACAAGGCAGGCCCCGTCAAGCTGAGTTGCGCCGGGCGGTAAGCGCCACCTATTATGCCATGTTCCATGCGCTCGCATTATCCTGCGCCAATTTGTTGGCGGGTTCCACACGGACCAATCGCAGCCAACCCGCATGGCGTCAGGTCTATCGTGCCCTCGAGCACAACCACGCGAAGAATCAGTGCAACAGTCCGTCGACCATGAGCCGTTTTCCGTCTGAGATACGTAACTTCGGTCAACTGTTCATCCTCATGCAAATCCAACGCCACTCCGCTGATTACGACCCGGACGCAAGATTTTCCCGCTTTGAAGTCACGAGACTCATAGAAGAAACCGAGAGAACCATCGCTGTCTTCAAACGCGTTCCTCGTGTGGATCAACGCGCGTTCGCAATCTATGTCCTGCTCAGGTCCCGCAGCGACTGACAACAGACACACTGGAGACCTCACAATGCGGGAGAACGGAATAACCCCTGCGGCACTCGTATACCTCCCCTTGGTTTGCTACAGAGAGGAAAATGGAAATCCCATGACCGCTGATTAGCCGTTACTGTTCCGGCCCTCGCTAAATATGTCAGCTGTGGTCCCAAACGGAGAGTAAGCCCCCTAATCACAGCGGGTTGCGCCAGCGAAGGCCCGGGAAGCGGCTGAAGTCGGTTGAAGCATAGTCCAAGAGGTGCCTCACAGGCCCCTAGGGTTCGAGCCATGTGGCGGCCCAGAAGGAGTACTCCGACAGGGCGGTGTTGGGATGGAACCCATGGACGCTGGGATGGAAGACCCATGTCTCGCCCGCGCCTATGCTTCCTGTGACCGGGCTGAACATGTAGGCCCGGTCCAGCAGGCGCCTTTGGATGGCCCGGATCGTTTCTTCCCGACTGACCATCCAGACCGGGTCCGGCTCGACAGCTTGGTCGATAATCATGCCATCCAGGTCATGGTCTGCATGGGCCAGCAGGTTGGTGCGGGTGGGTGCGCCGAACAGCAATGGGAACAGGAAACTGTTGGGAGTTGTTACGGGTGGAATGACTCCCAAAGCCATCTGATAGTCCCGCTCTCTGAAGACCTTCTGGCTGAATGCCACCGCGTTGACGACCTGAGTGGACGGCTCCAGGCCTACCCGTTTCAGGTCCTGCTCCAGTCGCTCAGCCTGCTGGATGTATATGCCACCGAAGTCTGCTACGGTCAGATCGAACCGGACGGGCAGGGAGACTCCCAGGGAAGTCAGAAGGGCCTCGGCTCCTGAGGGATCCGCGAAACAGCATTCCCGCATCTCTTCCTGGTCCAGCAGCCAATCGGATTCGATAACGGGGACCCCCATGGTGACAATGCCTTGGCCCTTCCAGATTTCGTCCACGTACTTCCAGGGGTCCACGGCCTTGAGAACGGCCTTCCTCACTATTTCGTCGTCGAACGGCGGCCTGGACTGGTTCATGGCCAGGATCAACCCTGCTCCTGACTGGCGGGAAACGGTCTGGCCGAACTCCACCCCCGACACCGCCAACCGGTCCCAGCCTTGAGCGGAGATTCGTAGCAGATGGACCTGCCCGGTGACAAAGGCCGCCAACTGAACGTCCACTCCGCCCTTTACTACAAGAAAGGTCAACCTATCCAGGAAGGGCAGTTCTTCTTCAAAATAGTGTGGGTTTCTCTTGAAGACCGAGGCCACACCAGCGACCGAACCCTCCTCGTCCCAGATCCAGGGGCCTGTCCCGATGACTGGGCCAGTTATCAGATCCCCGTTCAGTTCGACTGCCTCGGGGGCCACTATCTTGCTGTGGCCGTCGGCAAGGGCGGCCAGAAAATCCGCGTCGGGGAAACCGGGATTTACGCTGATCAATAAAGTCCGGTCATCTTCCGCTACAACCGAATCCAGGTTTCTCAGAATGGAGGCGTTTGAGAAGCCTTCCGTTTGCTGTCGTTCGTAGCTAAAAACGATATCTTGCGCCGCTACTTCGCGCCCGCCGACCGGGTGGATATCGTGCCACCGGACACCGTCTCGCAGGGTAAACCGGTACTGAAGGGGATTGTCGTCCACTACCTCCCAACCCTGGCAGAGGTCACATTCTAGGAGTTGGTGCGGCTGGGGGACCAGGTCCGGCGGGCCGCTTCGGAGTCTCAGCAGACGGCTGTAGGCGATACCCGGCCCCAGTGAGGTCAACGTCTCCTGGTTCTCCTGTTGCACGTCCAGGTGGGGAAAGTCCGCTAAAGCCAGGCTCGTAAGGCTGCCGCCCTGCTTTCTGGGAGGCGGCGTAGAAACCACAGGAGTTCGGGTTGGAGCGGCCGTTGGCGGAGGCGATGTGCTGGCAACGGTAGGTGTGGGTGCCGGGGTAGGAGTGAGTGTCGGAGTTGGCGGAGACGTTGGAGTCTCGGTAGCTAAGGGGATAGGAGTATGGGTGGGGGCCGAGGTTGGAGTCGGTGCAGATGAGCACGCCTGCGACAACGTCAGCAAGACCAACAATGCGCACAAGGATGCGGTCGAATAAGACGCCACTCTTAAGTTAGCTCCCAGTCCCTCCCAGGGACGGGGTCGGTTGGCGGTTATCGCCGGCCGAACGCCTCCGGGCGGGACTGAGCCACATTTTCGAAAAGAAGGGCACTGCCACCACTATGGGAGGCAGAAAAACAACGGCATGGAGAACGATAGCGTAGCTGAACGCTTGCTCCTGGGGCACATCGAAAGCCCGTAGCACGTACACCACCGCGAACTCGAATGTGCCGGCGGCTGCGGGAAGGCCCGGCAGGGCCGTGGAGAAGTATAGGGTGCCCAGTATCGCGACGGTGGCAACAAACATCGAAATTCCCAAACCCATGCCGTAGGCTAGCGCCCATGCCGACAGGCCCAGTACAACCCAATGGCCCGCAGTCAGCAGGGAGGACAAAACCAGAGTCCTCTTTGACTTTACCAATGCCTCCACCGCATTGACCGTGGTCCGTAGAAGTGGGACCTTGTCCACCGCATTGGCCCGACCCAGCCACACAGCCAGGGGTATGACCAGCACGACGCCCATGGCAAACACGAAAGCGCCTATCACGTAAAGGGCGAACTGCCATGCGCCGGGAAGCAGGACAAGCCCTGCCATCAAAATCGATGAGGTGATGACCATGTCCAACACCCGCTCCATAGCGAGAGTTGCCAGTGCCACACCGCCGTTGACCTTATAGCGCAGGGTGAGCAGGGCCAATTGTGCTCCCTCGCTGACCCACCGCACCGGAGCCAGGTTGTTCAGCCCTATCCCCGCGTTCTGGACCAGGAGCAGCCGCTGGAACGAGACCTCTCGTTCCGGGAAAAGCACGTGCCACCTGTAAGCCCGGATCAAGGAGGCGGCCATGAAGATTAACAGAGATATGAGTGCCCAGACGGTAGGAAAGCTCCCGAACTGGTCCGCGGCCAGACCCCAGTCCATGCCTTTGACAGAAAGCCATCCCAAGCCGACGCTTACCCCGACGCCAATGACTATCCTGGCGGGCGTCTCCCACACCAGCCGCTTAACCTGGACGCCTAGCCGTACAGCGGAATCCACAAGCATGGAGCCTAGCCTTGTACCTGGAGTCGGCATTAGTATAAAGTAACTCTACCAATACGCCCATAGGCGGTTTGACATGCTTTGCGACTCTCATACGCACCTCGATGAGTACCCAACCACGGAGGTCCCCGAGATACTGGAGCGGGCCTCGGAGGCGGGCGTGGACCTCGTCGTATGCGCAGGGGTCACGGTGGAATCGTCCTCGGCCTGCATCAGTCTTGCCGAAACCCACCGCTCGTTCTACGCGGGTGTAGGCATACATCCGATGAATCTGCAAGGCCACGTTGACGACGCCACGTACCAGACTCTCAAGAATATGGCCACAGGCAACGACAAGGTAGTGTGCATCAGCGAGATAGGGCTGGACTATCAGCCCACATCTCCCGACATAGAAACCCAAAAGCAGGCCTTCAGGGCCCAGATACGATTGGCCAAAGAGCTCGACCTGCCCATCATCTTCCATTCCAGGGAATCCCACCCCGACGCTCTGCGCATACTGCGGGAGGAGGGCGCCGCTGGCCTTGGGGTGATCATGCACTATTTCCAGGCCGACGAGGGAACGGGCAGGGAAGCCATAGATTCAGGTTTCTACATATCGCTGGCCCGGCCGTTGACGCGCCTGCCGGAGCTTCAGGAAGCCGTCAAGAACCTGCCGCTGGAAAGCATGGTCCTGGAGTCTGACTCGGCCCCTCAACCTTTCAAGAAACACCGCTACAACTGGACGGAACCCAGGCACGTCAAGGACGTGGCCGAGAAGCTGTCTGAAATCAAAGACGTCCCCGTCGAGGAAATAGCCCGGGTCACTTCATCCAACCTGCGCCGCATCCTCCGGCTATAGGCCCCTCTCAGGGGAACGGGAACCGTCAACAGATACTCGACAGCGACGGACGCCCCGACGACATATCGGCTCACTCTGTCTCCACGTCGCGCAGCCGACGTTCCTCCGCAAGCAGCGTTGCCGCTTCTACGCCGAGCTCGGTGCTGGGGCACCGAGCCAGACGCTTCCGCCATTCCCATCTCTCCAACTCTCGTTCAACGGCGACCAGAACTGCTGCGCTCACGGTGCAGTTGTTTTCACGCGCGTGGAGTCGGAGGCGCTCATGTAGGTCGTCGGGTATGTTTCTTACTTGTAGATTGGCCATATCATGAATATAGCATGAAAACAACGGTGCTTTGTTCCCTAATCCACTACGAACGCTGACATTCGGCACATTGACACTCGCTGGCACGTCTGCTAGGGTCTATTAGAACACCTGTTTCCAGCCTCGACTATCGAAAGGCACGGCCATGCTGAGAAAAAAGGACCCGTCTCCCCGGCAGCAACGCATGTTGGAATTCATTCGCAGCTTCTTTGACGAGAATGGAAGGCCCCCCACGGTGCGGGATATCCAGAAGGCCTGCGACATCAGCTCCACTTCCGTCGTGGACTACAACCTGCGACTGCTGGAACGGGACGGCCACCTGACGCGCAAACCGGACATTGCCCGGGGTATCGAGCTTCCCGACTACCATGCCAATGTGCGGACCGCTCCCGAACTCATACGAGCGCCGGTGCTTGGCTTCATCACAGCCGGCCAGCCCGCTCCTGTCATGGAAGCTGACGCCTGGACAGACTCGGACTCCCAGGAAACTCTGGAGCTGACCCAGGACATCCTCCGCGTTAAAGGGCAGGTCTACGCTCTCCGAGTCCGAGGAACCTCTATGATAGACGCCTTGGTGGACGACGGGGACATTGTTCTCATCGAGCCGATGACGCAAGCCAACAACGGGGACATGGTGGTGGCCCGGCTCAAGATGGAGAATGAGACCACCCTGAAGCGGCTATACGTAGAAGGAGACAAAGTGCGCCTTCAGCCTGCCAACAGCCAGATGGAGCCCATCTACTGCCAAGCGGAAAACGTAGAGGTGCAGGGGAGGGTAGTTGGGGTTATACGGGCGCTGGTCTAAAGGCTAGTCGGACGACGGGAGCTTCTTAGGCTGCTGAAGCTCCATCTCCAACTCGCAGCACTGGACTACACCCTCACCGGTCTTGGTGCACAGGATCATGGTCCCGCAGGTCTCACAGACGTAACGCTTACCTAGCTGATTCGCCATCGGATGCTCCGTTCAACCTCTAAAGCTCTACTACTTCAGGTCCATAGGCTGGCCGCAGCACATGATGGAGCCGTCGCCCGCCTTGGTCACTATAAACTCCGAGCCGCACTGGCCGCAGATGTAACGTTTCCCCGTCTCGTTCGCCACTTGGGGTCTACCTCTGAATAAAGCGATTTTCGGACTATCATTATATCCAGGCGTCAGGAGAGGGTCAACCTGGACGCCTAGCGTCGAAGCCACTCCTCATAACGTGATGATATAATCACCTGCCTTGCCTCGGCGCCGTTGCGTAGTCGGAAACCCTGTCTGAAAGGCCCCACAATGAAGCAGGTTAGGACCAAACCCGCCTTAGCCTGGATTCTGACGCTGTCGGCGGCCCTGCTGGTGGCCACCGCCGCCTGTGGCGGCGACGCTCCTGCCGACCCCACAGCCACACCGCAACCTACTCCGACGGCCGCCAAGCTGACGCCAACTCCGACAACCGCAACGCCGCCCACCTTGACCGCCACCGCCACCGCAGTGCCCCCTACATCGACACCCGAATCGCACCCCACCCCGCCCGACATTCCGATTATTGACGCCGTGGCGTCTGGGAACATCGAGGCGGTCAAGGGGCATGTCGAGGCCGGGACGGACATCAACGGAGTGTTCCTGGAAACCCAGGGGCCCGGCTATGGGGCCTTTCCGTTGCACATGGCGGCCGTCACGCGCAACCAAACAATCGTCTTGCTGCTATTGGATAACGGGGCCGATATCGAACTCAGGGCCAAGGACAGCTCCGGGGGAACGCCGTTGCAGTGGGCCGCTTACGTAGGGGACAGCGATATGGTGGAGCTACTGGTCGAGGCCGGCGCCGATGTGAACACCCTGGACAACAACGGGTACACCGCCATCGACAGCGTGGTCGTCTCTCCTGATGCGGACTTCGAGGCCAGGCGGCGAATCACCACGTTCCTACGAGCCAACGGAGGGAAAACCGGCGTAGGGACGTTAGTACACACGCCCCGAGCAGCCCCGCCGGGGTTGGAGATTACGGCCGAGTGGCCAGCGCCCAACTACGACAACTCCAGCTCCAGGGCCACCACCGAGTCCAGCATAAATTCGAGCAACGTCCATCAACTCACCGAAGCTTGGCGCTACCCGTTGCCCTTAAGCCCTGGCTCCGGCGCCGCGGCCACCACACCTATAGTGGTCGACGGAACGGTCTATTTGGGCGACCTGAACACCAACGTCCACGCTATAGACCTGGTCACCGGCGAGCGCAGGTGGCTGGCTCCTTCGGACGCACCTGTCTTCGGGCCCAGCGGGGTCGCCGTCGATGACGGAAAGGTGTTCGCCAACAAGGGCGGATGGGGTATAGCCGCCTACGACGCAGAGACCGGAAAGGAACTCTGGGCCACTTCAATCTTAGTGAACGGGGGCGCCGTCAACATCCAGCCGACCGTGGTCGACGGCAAAGTGATGGCCGCCACGTCATCCCTGTCACAGCCGGGCGCCAGGGGCACTCTTTACGCCCTGGACCAGCAAACGGGGGACATCCTGTGGTCCTTCAACACCATCGAATCGGATGACGTTTGGGGCCGCCCCGACATCAACAGCGGAGGCGGCGCATGGTATCCGCCGTCTATCGACCTGGACCGGCGAGTGTCCTACTGGGGCATCTCCAACCCGTATCCTTTCCCAGGTGCCGCAGGCTTCCCCAACGGTTCCAGCCGGCCAGGAGACAACAAGTGGACAGACTCCATTCTCGCCATCGACCTCGACTCGGGCGAACTGCGGTGGGGCCACCAGGCGGTCCCCCACGACATATTCGACCGCGACGCCGTGATCACCGCCCTCGTTGAACTAGACGACGGACGCGAAGTCGTCATCAGCACAGGAAAGATGGGCCGGGTCATAGGATTGGACGTCGGCGGAAACGTGTTGTGGGACATTCCCGTCGGCAGGCACAAGAACGACCACCTGACCTCGTTCGAGGGATCGATCGAGGTGCTGCCGGGAGCGGCTGGCGGAGTGGTGACTCCCATCGCCGCCGCGGACGGCGCTGTCTACCTCTCAGTAGTCAACGCCCCCATAACCTACTCCAGCCCCGAGGAGTCCAGTCCAGGCGCGGGCGCCCGTTTGGGTTCGTTCAACAGCCAACTGGTGGCAATCGACGCCGCCACCGGCGAGATTATATGGGACGTGCAGCTTCCGGGGGACTCTTTCGGAGGTGCGACTGTGGTCAACGACCTGGTGTTCACTTCCGTGTTGTCGGGCCGGATTCTCGCCTATAAGCGGGAGACCGGCGAACTGGTATGGAGCCACCAGGCTCCGGGTGGAATCAACGCCTGGCCGGCAATAGTCGGACCCATGCTGCTGATGCCCGTCGGCTTTGGGAACCCGCCTATGCTGCTGGCGTTGGAGCTTCCCGGAGGCGGCTAGATCTGAGAGGGCTAGCCGCCCTATTCGAGCAGGACATTGTCTATGAGCCGGGCCTTCCCGATGCGAACGGCGGTGGAAACCATAGCCTGAGGCGCCGCCTCTGCCAGCTCCTCGAGGGTCACCGAGTCCGCCACGCTTACGTAGTCGATGCTTGAAACCAGGGGTTCAGAGTCCAACACGGCTTTCATCTCCGCGCGGAGCGCGTCACACCTGGTCTCACCCTGCCGCCATAGGTCCACAGCTCTAGTGAGCGCGTTGTAAATCACCGGAGCGGCACGCCTCTCGTCAGGGGTCAGGTACACGTTCCGGCTGCTCATGGCCAGGCCGTCTTCTTCCCGCACCGTCGGCACATCCACGATTTCCACGTCCATGTCCAGGTCCTTCACCATGCGGCTGATCACCGCCAGCTGCTGGCCGTCCTTCCGGCCAAAGTAGGCGCGGTCGGGCCTCACGATATTGAACAGCTTGGCGACCACGGTGGCCACGCCCCGGAAGTGGCCGGGGCGGGACGCTCCTTCGAGGACTTCCGAGGTCTTTTCCACCTCAATCCATGCGTCGAACCCTGGAGGGTACATCTCTTCGGGAGTTGGGGCAAAAACCAAGTCCACTCCTTCGTCCCTCAAGAGTGCCAGGTCTCTGTCCATGTCCCTGGGGTAAGAGGCCAGGTCCTCTCCTTGAGCGAACTGGGAGGGATTGACGAATATGGACACTACGGCAACGTCGTTCTCACTCCGGGCCTTGCGCACCAGAGTCAAGTGCCCTTCATGGAGGCTGCCCATGGTGGGTACGAGGCCCACCGACCCGGCGACTCTGCCTCTGGCCTCCCTGAAGCCTCTAACGGTGTCCAGAACATCCATAGCGAAACTTCCGGGCTTCCTACGGCTTGTACAAGGACTGGTCGACGATCTCCTCAACTTCCTTCATCACCCCGTCGTCCATGCCGAAACTCTCCTTTTCGCCAGGGAACGTTCCTTCCTGGACATCCGAAGCGTAACGGCGCAGAGCGTCTGAAATGGTCGTCGCCAGCTTGGTGTATTGCCGGGCGTGCTTTGGAGCGAAGTCGGTGAAGAGTCCGAGCATATCGTGGAGCACCTGCACCTGCCCATCGCAATGGGGCCCTGCTCCGATTCCGATGGTCGGTATGGTCAGTCTGCGACTGATGGCGCCAGCCAGAGAAGTGGGCAGCAGCTCCAGCACGACGGCATAAGCGCCCGCGTCTTCCAGAGCTACGGCGTCCCTGATTAGCTGGGCCGCTTCTTCTATGTCCTTTCCCCTGACCCTATAGCCGCCAAAGCCATTCACCGATTGGGGAGTCAGCCCAATGTGGCCCATGACAGGTACGCCGCTCTCCACGATTCGGGAGACGGTCTCCGCGACTCTTACGCCCCCTTCGAGCTTCACCGAATGGGCGCCGCCTTCCTGCAACAGCCGACCAGCGTTCCGCATGGCCTCGCCCGCGTCTATCTGGTAGGTCATAAAGGGGAGGTCGGCGACCACCATGGACCTCTTGACGCCCCGAACGACGGCCTTGGTGTGGTGGATGATGTCCTCCATGGTAACGGGTATCGTGGACTCGTGGCCGAGCATCACCATGCCCAGGCTGTCGCCTACCAGAATCAACGGAATCTCGGCCTCGTCCGCCAGCTTTGCCGTGGGGTAATCGTAGGCTGTGACCATGGGGATTTTCTCGCCCCGAGCCTTGAGGTCGGCAATCTCTCTAACGGTGACCCTTCGATTCATTCGTCGAGTCCTCTTATCAGAATTTTGAGCGTCGTGTCGCGCAATCCCCCGACGCCGATTCCACTAACTCCTCGATTTCGTCTATCGACTCCTCGTCTACACCGTTGGCCAAGGCCATCTTGTAAGTCCCCCGCGCCATGTCCCGATACATGGGTATGAGGTGAGGCAGTCTCTGCCCCAGGGAGCTTATGTGGGACGCCACTGTGGCTTTATCCCCCCGCATCAAAGGCCCCGTGACGCTTGGGGCTACGCCTGAGCGCGAAATGTTGTCCAGGGTTGTCCTGGCAATGGGCAATATGGCGGAGAGGGCTTGGTCGTCCGAAAACCCCATCTCCCTCCAAACGTCCACGGCGGCTTGCACCAGGACTCCCAGGTATCCGCAGCTCATGACCGCCGACGCGTGGTACATCGGGCGGTCGTCGGCTTCCAGGGATATGGCCTTGCCCCCCAGGGACTGGGCCATCTGTGTGAGGGTTTCGAGGGCCGGACCGTCTCCGTCAACGGCAAAGGTCGCTCCCCGCACCCTCTCCGCTGCCTCGTCTGCGGACCTTATCCCCGCAAAGGTCTGGAAGGGATGGAAGGCTCCTCTGAGGCCCTCCGCCAGCTTGACGGGTTCCAGGGGTTCCAACGACAAAGCTCCGCTGCAATGCACGGCCAGCTGCCCTTTGCGCCACGGCGCCGTGGACGCAATCTCCCCGATGGAGTCGTCGGGCGCCGTAATGAACACTGTCTCGCAGCCCGCGGCCAGATCTTCAACCGATGCGGCCTCGCACCCCGGAATCAGCCTCGCCAGATTACGAGCCGATTCATGGGTGCGGCTGGAAACACAGACGACCCCGTATCCGGCGTTGTGCAGCGCCAGGGCAAGGCCTGTTCCCACCGCGCCGGCGCCAATGAATCCTATGGCTCCGTTATTCAAGAGACTCTTTCCATTCGGAGGCCGAGGGCACGCCGCCCAAGCCCGTGGCCAGCGTCACGGCCCGCACTATAGACAAGCTCACCGCCTCCACGACGGCCGCTCCCAAGGCGGTCAGGTCAGCCTCCACCGGCGAGCTGCCTGTGGCGAGGGCAAACATGGAGTCTCCGTCCCGGATGGTGTGGCAAGGCCTTATGGCCATCGCAAGGCCGTCGTGGCTGACTCTTGCCAGATGGTGGACCTGCTCCTTGGTGAGTTTTGCGTCGGTGGCCACAACTCCAATGGTGGTGTTGACCCCGATGGGCGCCGCTGCACTGGAATTCTGAGAGAGCAAGACCTCTACGGAGTCCAGGAATTCTCCCGTCGATGCTTCGCGCGGCCCTGCCAGAATGCACCCAGTCTTTGGGTCCGCCACTCCGCCGAAAGCATTGACGGCAACTATGGCGCCCGCGGTCAGACCATCGCCGGTGCGGACTGCGGCGGTGCCGATGCCCCCCTTGACGGCCCGTTCCATTCCCAGGGCTTTGCCCACCGTGGCGCCAGTGCCTGCCCCCACCGATCCCTCTTCCACTGCACGGTCAGTCGCCGACAGGCAGGCCCTGTATCCGTCGTCGGCCTCAGGCCTTGCCGTATGTGTCACGAGCCCCAGGTCGTAGAGGACTGCAGCCGACACTATGGGGACTTTCACGGCTCCAGCCTCAAATCCCACACCCTTCTCTTCCAAATACTTCACGACGCCTGCCGCGGCGTCTAGACCAAACGCGGAGCCTCCGCTGAGCAGGACCGCATGTACTTTTTCCACCAGGTTTCCCGGCCTAAGCAGGTCCGTCTCTCTCGTTCCTGGAGCCCCGCCCCGCACGTCCACACCGGCTACGGCTCCGTCCATCGCCAGGATGACGGTGCACCCTGTCGCCCCGTCCAGATTGGTGCAGTGGCCGACTTGAATGCCTGGAGTTTCGACGATTCCTCGGACGGTCATGATGAAAACAATAAAATGCCTTCCCCCCTGTTCAAGGGGAAAGGCACAAAGGTCTTTCGGCTATTTCGACCGTCCGGGCCTTCTGGGGTTCCGGCGGCCACGATTGTCCCGCTTATGGCTCACCCCCTCACCGGGTGGATGGCAACTAAATCATACCATCCGGCTAGGGCGTGTCAAGCGGGCGTTCCGATCACCCCAACACTGTCATTTCAAACGCCGCGAAGCGGTGTGAGGAATCTAAAATCCTTGCACACTAGGACCGCTCGACTAGAAAACGCCAAAGAAGCAACGACCCGTCACTGGGACGTAGCCGCGTCTGTGGAGGTCCTGCTTAGATTCCTCGCTGCTCTTCGGAATGACAGTATGGGGGACTCTCGGCGGGCCTTTCGGGCGCACGCTCTCAGTTGCTCGCCGTTCCTCGGCCCCGTCTCTAGAGCATAAAGCTGCTCGGCAGGGTCTAGGCGGCCAGAGGAGCGAGCTCCCTTTCTTCAGCCGACTTGCGGATTATCCTGAAGATGGTCCTCTGGCTGATGGAGAACTGTGAGGCCACCTCGGAGATGGAGACGCCATCCCGCTTGACGGCTTCTATGATGTTCTGGTCCCGCTCTCGTCGCTTCTCGCGTTGAAGCCAGCCAGGGTCGTCGTATTTGCATTGGGGTAGAGGGCACCTGAGGCACGAAGGGTATATGTCGCATCCGTCGTCTCTGTAGGGGAACCTTTCGGGCAACATGTCTACTGAAGCAACCGCAGCCTGTCGAAGCATAACTACACCTCACGATTGGTTAGAAAACATTATAGAACAGACGTTCTATAATGTTCAATAGGTCTTTGGCTGAGGTTGACGGCTTTTGGGGCTGTCGATATAGCGCTTGCTCACCCATTGCCACGTGCTATCATGATACGGCGGTGGGAGCACGGCTTTTTAGGCTGTTGATATAGCGTTTCCCACCCCACCTGCGTCGAGGGAGGGCCGTTATGCCGGCCAACCTGCCTCCCGCATACTACGAAGCGGAAAAGCGGTTCAGGGCAGCGAAAAGCATCCCTGAAAAGGTGGCCGCCCTCCAGGAGATGATGTCCGCTACCCCCAAGCACAAGGGGACGGACCATCTGAGAGCCGACCAGAGGTCTCGCCTGGCCCGGTTAATGGCCGACCTCGAAAAGCCAAGGGCTACAGCCGGAGGAGGCCCACAACCCTTCTCTATCCGGAAGGAGGGAGCCGGACAGGCTGCACTCATAGGTCTGCCGAACTCAGGCAAGTCGCAATTGCTCGCCGTTCTCACCGGGGCCTCGGTCAAAGTGGCCCCTTATCCCTTCTCCACCCAGGTCCCACAGCCCGGCATGTTGAAGCACCAGAACGTCCTTACTCAACTGATAGACACGCCCGCCCTCAACGATCAGGACATGCAGACCAGGCTCTTCAGCCTCCTCAGAAACGCCGACCTTCTTCTTCCAGTCCTTGACCTGTCAACCGACCCGGTGGAACAGTTTGACGAAATCACGTCCGAGCTTGGCCGTTGGGGGTTCCGCCTGCTGGATCGGCATGAGGACCCCGACCCGGAAGACTACCGCACCAACAAGAAGTGCGTCATCATCGCCAACAAGGCCGACATGGACGGGGCCCTCGATCAGTACCTCAGAATCGAAGAAGTGGTGGGCGACCTCCACTGGCTGGTCATGACTTCAGCAACAGAAGACGTAGGATTGGACCAGCTTCGGGAAAACGCATTCGCGGCACTGGGCAAGGTCCGCGTCTATACCAGAGCGCCCGGCGAGGAACCGAACTACGATTCGCCCATCATTCTCACCATGGGCAGCAACGTGGAGGACGCGGCCCAGTCGCTGCACAGGGACTGGAAGCAGAGACTCAAGTATGCCCTACTCTGGGGATCGGGAAAGTTCGACGCCCAAAGGGTGGGCAGAGACTACGTCCTGGCCGATGGAGACGTCCTGGAGTTCCACGGGTAACCCGAGCTGTGGCGTCATGAAGGCTCCGTGTAGGCCAAGTAATTCGGGGCGGTGGCCGAAACAACGAGACCTTCTGACAGCTTGTAGTCGCCTTACGTACGTCAATTTGTTAAGATGCTGCACATGAAAATAGAAGATGAGAAATTACAAGAACTACGAAACAAAGCGCAATGTCTGCTGAGTTCGTTATCCCAGGAACGTCCAGTATTTGTGGAATTCGCAGGCACTCCCAAGAGCGGAAAGAGCACGTGCATTGACACTGTGAACCACTTCTTTCGGAGACTGGGTTACAAGGTGCTCGCGCCTACTGAAGGCGCTTCCAAGCGAACCCCTTATTATCTCAAAGATAATTTCGTCGCATTTAACACTTGGTCTGCAGTCTATGCGTTGACCCACATTTTAGAGGGCCGACACGGATCGGACCAATATAATTTGGTTATAATGGATCGGGGTCTCTTCGACGCACTGGCGTGGTTCGAGCTTCTGAAGGATAAGGGTGATGTTACAAATGAAGAATGTTCCATTGTCCAGAGCTTCTTGATGGTCGACCATTGGCGAGAGCTAATCGATATGGTTTTCTTGTTCAAGACGGACCCGCCCACATCGCTAAAGCGTGAAAACAATAACAAACTAATAGACGAACCGGGCCGAGCCATGAACACGGCTGCTCTTGAAGACCTGAACAAGGCTTACCAAGCCATCAGTTCCAAATACGCTTCACAGTTCAACCGACTCCACGTTGTGGACACTGACGACAGTCACGGCTCTACGCCCCAGTCGACAGCCTATGAGGTCGCTGAAAAGATTATCGAGCACATCCGGACTAAAGCAAGGTGACCACAATGCAAGCCAACCGTATCCTCGTTTTTCCGCGTGCTGTTTTCGGCGATGTCTTTTCGCTTCTGCCGTGGGACTCGATTCAAGAGCAGATTGAAAAGATTGAAAACACCTTTTCATGGCTGGATAGACCGGATGCCGAGCGGTCCAACGATTGGGTTCAGGCAATTCCGTGCGTTTTCATTCGGGACTACGAGGGCAAGTATTGCGTTCTGAGGCGTGTACAGAACTACCGAGCCGACCTCAACAAAAAGTTGAGCCTGGTTGTGGGAGGCCACATTGATGAAACCAGCGACCACGGTTCGTTTCAGACATCCATGTCTTTAAATCTTATGCGAGAGCTAGATGAGGAGATTGGCATGATTCCCGAGGAAAGTCCCCGTCCTGTCGGTGTCATCATCGACTATTCTTCTATCGAAGCCTCCCGTCATGTCGCGTTCCTGCACGAGATGACATCTCAGCACGTCTTTCCGATAGCGTCGGAAGAATTCGCGATGCGGTCGAAATATAAAGGTGCTTTTCTGGACACGTCCAAGCTCACAGAGATGCGAAATAAATTCGACCCATGGTCGAAACTCCTAATCGAGGAATATATCTGTAGGGGAGATGTTCTCCCGCAACCACGACAAAGGTCCTTCCTTTAGGAACGGATAGTGTGCCTCAGTGGGTGGCTCCGGTCGTTGTAACCGATCTTGGGCCTAGCTGAGATACGATGCGGCCTTCGCCGGGACCCCGCCTCTAACGGAGCCCTTGGGGGAGGTCGACGGTCATGCGGGCGGACTCGACGTCCACGTCCAGGACCACTCCTTCCAGAGCGGGCACAAGGACCTCCCGCCCATCGTTGGTCACCACGTACACATCATTGGGGCCCACATCGAGGATTTCTGTCACAGCTCCCAGTAGCTCCCCGGAGACGGTGTAGACCTCCATGTCGATGAGCTGGAAGTGGTAGTAGCTGCCGTCAGGCGGAGGGGGGACCATGTCTCTTGGGACCGTCAGTTCCAGTCCCAGCAAATTCTGGGCTTCTTCCCGGGAATCGATTCCCTCCAGCTTTATCGCAAGGGAGCCGTCCGGGAGCTTGGCGGACCTCTGAAGGAGACGAGGCGTTCCGTCCAGAAATAAATGTCCCCCGGGGGAAAACCTCCCGGGGAAATCGCTTAAGGGTTCTATCTTCAATTGTCCGGCCAGTCCTCTGACCGCTATTACTTTTCCCACCACAACCGGCCCGTCGTCTTGTTCCCTTCCCATCGCGGGACCGGCTATTGGACCGTTAGACTATTTCGAGCACAGCGCGGGCGCCGTTTTTCACCGCAGCCACGCGAAGGAGCACCCGCATGGCTTGAGCAACCCGCCCTTGGCGGCCGATTATCTTCCCTTTGTCCTCGTCGGCCACCTCTAGCCTCAACACCACCCGGTCGTCTTCCACCTCTTCATGAACGACCACTTCTTCGGGCTTACTGGCTAGGCTCTTGGCGATATACTCGATGAGCTCCTTCATTGCGCCTGTGCCTTCTCGTAAATCCCGTTCCACTTGAAGATGCGTTCAACTGCTTCCGACGGTTGGGCTCCCTTTTGCAGCCAGCCCACCGCCTTTTCCTCGTCCAACGTCACTTTAGGCGGGTCGATGAGAGGGTCATAGTGGCCTATCCACTCAACATAGGCGCCGTCTCTGGGGGCCCTGCGGTCTGCAACAACGATACGGTAGGAAGGACGCCCCTTTTTCCCCACTCGCCTAAGTCGGATTCGCAACATGAAGCCTGGACCTCGGTCAGATAAAGTTAACTTAGCGATTCTAAGGCTACGGGTTAGCCTTGTCAACGTCAGGCAGGCTGTCAGGCGCTGGGTTCCGTAACGTATGCCGCCAATATGAGGTCTAACTCAACCATCAACAGCTTATTCCAGGCAAGACTTGTCCTGGCCGCCAGCTCCTCGTTGTCCATTTCTGCGTCGAAGAGGGCTGCCAGCTTGGTCTGGTACATGGATATGACGCCGATGAGGTACTTGTAGGGCACGGGAGGCAACGGGGGACGGTGCACCGCTACGCTGTAGTGCATTGTTCCGATGGCCGCAACATATCGGGAAAAGCCGTCGTTGATGTGGGCAAGACAGTTGTTCATCATCCAACGGATCATGGTCAGCTTGTTGTCGTCAATGCGCTTCCGGTCGGGGGAGCCGTTGTCGTGGACGAAGAACTTGCGCGATTCCGGGTATTCCAGGAAATGGTCGTAAATGTGGTCTACGAAGCTCTGCAGCTTGGCTTGGACCAAGGGGCCGCTCGCTCTGATTAGGTCGAGGTCTTCGTCGGTGAGACCGACGAACTCCGACATCTCACGAAATCGGGCGGGCCAATCACGCGGGTCAATCGGGGAATATGATTCCTGCTGGGGGATGGACTGCTCAGGCACGGCCACGATGGTATCGGCTGGCAATCCCGCTGTCAAGCAGATTGGGCGAATCACCTGCGGCTATGCCCAATATAAACGAGCGTCTATAGCTTGACACATCGTCAATAACCGTTAAAATAGTGTCATCATCAGACGGGCCAAACTATCGCCCGTCGGTCATGTCCAACGGAGCTAAGGAGGTTGGGTCATGTGGAAGATCAACATCGACATCGTTTACTGCGTTCCTTGACAGTACCATGCAACCGCCACGTGGTTGGCGATGGAGTTTTTCAGGCACTTCGGTAAGGATGCGGCCATTTCCCTGACGCCCGGCGCAAACGGCCGGCTTGAGGTCTACCTCGACGGGGAGAAGATCTTCGACCGCAAGGAAGAGGACGGCAAGTACCCCGACCTTACCAGGGTCAGGGAACTACGGGCTGTAATTCAGGAGAAGCTGGACGCAGTTCCCGTAGCCGCAGACTAGCCTCAACCCGATACACCGAACACCCTTCAGGCCCTGCTTCGAAGCAGGGCCTGAACTTTCCCCCACACTTCTTCCGCCACGACTTCCTTGGAGGCCGACGCATCGACCGCCAGCCAGCCCACAGGGTCGTTGGCGGCCTGCTCCAGGTAGCCGTCTCTGACGCGTCGGTGAAAGTCCAGCGCCTCAGACTCGAACGTGTCGGGTTGGTCCGCCCGACGGGAGAGACCGACCTCCGGAGGGAGGTCCAGGAGCACGGTCAGGTCGGGCGATACGTCTCCGCAGGCCAGACCGTTGAGGCGACGCACCGTATCCAGATCGATCCCTCTGCCGTAGCCTTGGTAGGCTACGCTGGAGGCGGTGAACCTGTCACACAACACTACCTTGCCTGCTTCGAGAGACGGGCGAATCACGTCAGTGACGTGTTGGGCCCTGGCGGCCATGAACAGCAGCAATTCGGCGTTCGCAGACAGGTCTCGACGACCCTTGACCCAGCGTCGAACTGCCTCCCCCAGAGGTCCACCGCCGGGTTCTCTGGTGGACACGACGCTGTAACCCGCCCTGCTCAGGGCCGACGCCAGCCGTCTGGAATGGGTGGTCTTTCCGGAGCCGTCGCCGCCCTCGAACACAATGAAGGCAGTCATGGGCCTAGCCCTTGAAGAGGGTTACGTACCTGTTGGGTTCCTGGCCGCTGCTGGTGGAGGCTACGTCGTATTTCTCGGCCAATATATGTTGGAGGCGCCGAATGTACGCCCGCTGCGGGGCCAACTCGACAGAGGTCGCTCCGTTCCTCACCCGCTCGGCAGCCTTCTCGGCCTCTTTCAAAGCGCCGTCCACCGTATCGTCGTCTTCCTCGCCGCCGCCCGATACGGACCGGAGCAGCTGCTGTATCTGGGGTCCTGAGTTTTTCCGAAGCACGTATATCGGCTTGCCGGCCCGTTCTGCGATTCTTACCAGCTGGGAGCCGCGCCGGTATAGGCTCTTGGTGGTCAGGACCACATCGGCCGCCCGCAGGTCGTTCACCACTCTCGTAGGGATTCCCAGGCTTCGGCCCGCGTCCTCGACTTTGTCCCTGCCCACGCCGAATAAGAACACTTTCACAGTCTGTCGGGAGCTTCTGTCGAGAACGCTGGGAGGTTCATAGCCGTAGGCGTCCTCCGGTCCATTCCGCCCGGGGCCGTTGACGACAGGAGCGGCCGGAACATAAACGCCGCCCACTTCACGGGTCTTGAGCACCTCACCTGCCTCGCTCAACCGGCGGGTTTCCGGGACAATGGGATAGCCCCGTAGCCATGTGTCCACGACGGTAGACACGTCCTCGTGGACGGCCACCTTTTCCCAGCTCTGTATCTCGACCACGACGTCAAAAGTGGGAGGAGCTTTACGTTCCAACGTCGTCTTTTGGGTCCCGCGCCGCCGGGCCTCATCATCGCCGAGGGTCACCGACTGAATCCCTCCCACCAAGTCGGACAGCGTGGGATTCATCACTAAGTTGTCCAGGGTGTTGCCGTGGGCTGTGGCGATTAGTTGGACACCCCGTTCGGCTATGGTGCGGGCTGCTATGGCTTCCAACTCGGTGCCCATTTCGTCGATGATTATGACCTCGGGCATGTGGTTCTCCACGGCCTCGATCATCACGTTGTGTTGAAGCTCCGGGTGCGCCACCTGCATGCGCCGCGAGTGGCCTATGGCAGGGTGGGGAATGTCGCCGTCCCCTGCAATCTCGTTTGAGGTGTCCACGATAATGACCCGCTTGCGGGCGTCGTCGGCCAGGACCCGGGCCACCTCTCGCAGCATGGTCGTTTTGCCCACTCCGGGGCGTCCCAGCAGAAGCACGCTTCTTCCCTGGAGAACGAGGTCCTCGATGATCTTGACGGCCCCCAGGACGGCGCGGCCCACGCGGCAGGTGATGCCCACGATGTCGCCCTTGCGGTTCCGCATGGCGGAGATGCGGTGGAGAGTTCGAGGAATGCCAGCCCGGTTGTCTCCTCCGAATTCACCGACACGGGAAACGACGTAGTCCAAGTCCTCCTGGTCGACTTCCCGGGAGTCCAGGAGCGCCTCTTCGTCAAAGAACCTGGCTTCCGGGGGTCTGCCCAGATCGAGAATCACCTCCAGAAGCTCTACCCTGTCCTCTCTAGCCTCCAGAGGGGTGCGAACCCTGGGCGGCAACATGTCTTGCAGGGTCTTAAGTTCGTCCTGTATCCAGCGGTCTGCTACAGTCACTTCACCTCAAGAGCGAAAATCATCGCTTAGAAAATACTCGTGAAACCTGCGGTCTCCGGTGAGTTCGGGATGAAAAGCGGTCCCGAACATGGAGCCCTGACGCACCGCCACCGGACTCCCGTCGGACAGGCGTGCCAATACGTCCACGCCGTAGCCCACGGTCGATATTACGGGAGCGCGGATGAATATGGCATGGAAAGTTTCCGCTCCTAGTACCGGAACGTCCAGGTCCTCTTCGAAGCTGTCGACCTGGCGTCCGTAGCCGTTGCGGGTCAGTCCGATGTCCATCAATCCCATGGGAACCGGGTCGGGCTCGGTGAGCTCTCTGGCCATCATAATCATGCCCGCGCACGTTCCCCACAGGCGCATTCCGTCACTGGCCAGATTCGCGATCGGCGCCTTGAGCTGGTACAAGTCCATCAGACGGCTGAAGGTTGTGCTCTCGCCTCCGGGCATTATGAGGCCGTCCAACTCCTGGAGGTCGTCGGGAAGCCGCACCTCCACAGCGTCATGGCTCAAACCCCTTATGGCTGCCACGTGCTCGGCGAAATCTCCTTGTACAGCCAGGACGCCTACTCTCAACTTCTTTCTTGGCGCCTCGTATGGTTCGGGCGGTACATCGCGGCCCTATAGGTTCCCCCGCGGAGCAAGAAGGTCTTCCTCCTTCAGCGTACGGGCGCCGATGCCGACCATAGGCTCACCGAGGTCTTGGGAAACCTCCGCGATGATATGCGGGTTGTTGTAATGAGTGACCGCCTGCACTACGGCCCTGGCCCGCTTCTCAGGGTCGCTGGACTTGAATATCCCTGATCCGACGAATACCCCGTCGGCTCCCAACTGCATCATGAGAGCGGCGTCGGCCGGGGTGGCAACTCCGCCAGCGGCAAAGTTTACCACCGGCAGCCTTCCCTGCTCCTTGGTTTCTTTTAGCAGGTCCAAGTCCACGCCCATGTTCTTGGCCTCGGTGGGCAATTCGTCGTCTGGCAGGTTCTGTATGCGGCGTATGGTTCCCATCACCGCACGCATGTGGCGGACAGCTTCCACAACGTCTCCGGTTCCGGCCTCACCCTTGGTCCGAATCATGGCGGCGCCCTCTTTTATCCGGCGGAGGGCTTCACCCAGGTTGCGGCAGCCGCATACGAAGGGCACCTTGAAATCGGCCTTCCACACATGGTTGTCCTCGTCGGCCACCGTGAGGACTTCCGATTCGTCGATGTAGTCCACGCCCATGGCTTCCAGGACTTGGGCCTCGACGAAGTGACCGATCCGGCATTTGGCCATTACGGGGACGCTGACTGCAGCCATTATTTCTTTAATCTTGGTAGGGTCGGCCATGCGGGCCACGCCGCCAGCTGCTCGTATGTCTGCGGGGACGCGCTCCAAGGCCATGACGGCGCAAGCCCCGGCTTCCGCCGCAATCACCGCCTGCTCGGCGTTGACCACGTCCATGATGACCCCGCCCTTGAGCATCTGGGCCAGCCCAGCCTTGACTTTCCAAGTCCCCGTCTCTTGCATCTGGCTCTAGACCTCCCTGTTCCGTTAACAACCCAATTATACGATGGGCCTAGTCCGTTATCAATAAATCGTGGGACCCTTACGTCTGTGGCTGGCGACGAGTTGACAAAGCGGCGCTGTGATGTGATGATGCTATTATGCGAACAACTGTGACAATTGACGACGACGTGTTGGCGGTTGCTCGGGCGCTGGCTGAGCGGAACGGTGTCAGCCTGGGATCCGCTTTGTCTGAGCTTGCGAGACGCGGTTTCAAAGGAACAACCGCGACCCGGGATGACGGAGCAACTGTTTTCCCGGTAACCGCCGACGCCGAGCCCATCACCAGCGAGGACGTATTTCGGGGCCTCAGCGAGTGGCCGTGACTGCGCTCCTGGACGTTAACGTACTCATAGCTCTCGCATGGCCCAATCACGTGCACCACAACGCGGCCCGGTCATGGTTCATGGAGCAGCAGGATGAAGGTTGGGCGACCTGTCCTTTGACGGAAGGGGGATTCGTCCGTGTATCTTGCAATCCGTCGGTGGTTCGGCACACAGTAACCCCTCGGGACGCCATCGCACTGCTTGTAAACCTCAGGCGTCTGGGGGCGCACTCGTTCTGGCCCCTCGACCTGTCCATGGTTGAACTGCCGGAAGAGATTGCCGGCCGCATCCAGGGATACCGTCAGATTACTGACGCTGTCTTGCTAGCTGCCGCAATGCAACGCGACGGACAGCTCGCCACCTTCGACGCCGGACTGGCAAGGCTGGCAACAGAGACAGCGCGCCCCTTCCTTCGCGTGATTCCGGTCTGAAATAGGACCTCAAGGGACCCCTCTTCGGATTGTCCGAATCAGGATTCAGGGATTGCACTGTGCCACCGAGGAAAGGGCAGCGTAGGAGGCTTTTCGCAGGCCGCTTATGCGGGGTTTGCTCCAGGGTGTAGAATATAGGGCGCCCAGATTGGGGCGGCCGCCGACTATCAACCAAAGGCGGCGGGCAAGGAGTGTCGCGTGGTCCCTCCTGAGAATATATTCGGCTCGCTGGACATCCGCATCGGGGTCTTCCTGGCGCTGGGGGCCGCCCTGGCCGTGTCCAACGCCATCTTCTACCACCGGGTCATCAGCCTGATAATGCTGGGCAAGTCCGCCAACAGGTTCGATCAGCCCGTCCGCCGGATAATCCGGTTCCTTGGCATCGTCATGGCGCAGAGCAAGGTCCTCCAGCGCGTCTCCATCCGGGACAAGGCCGGGTTGGGCCACGTATTCGTCTTCTGGGGGTTCCTCTCCTTCCTGCTCAGCTACGTCATCTTCATATTCGGCGACGCTGCTTGGCGTCCGTTCTCCGAGACGCTGCTCACCGAAACCGGCGTCATGGTGTACGCCAGCTACCTGGACATATTCGCATTGATTATCGTCAGCTCGTTGTTGTGGGCCGTGTTCCGCCGGTGGGTGGCCAAACCCCACCGCCTCAGCTTCGACCTGACCCGCGCTCCTGACGCAGTCATCATAGTGACCCTTATTTCCACGCTCATGACCCTAACCATTCTCACCGAGGCCTTCTACGTGGCTGAGGTCGAAGCCAAGGGCATCGACGGGGGCGCCCACGCCGAAGCCATCGTCGGCAAGGCCGTCGGCCAAGCCTTCCACAACGCCGGCATGGGGGTCGGAGTCGCCGATTTCGCCCAGGGGTTCGCCTGGTGGCTCCACCTGCTCATCATCCTGGGATTTTCGATATACATACCCTTCTCGAAACACATGCACATGGTTGCGGCGCCCCTGAACGCCCTGTTCAACTCCCTGAAGCCCAGGGGCATCCTTGAGGCCATCGACCTGGAAAACGCCGAGCGGTTCGGCGCGGGACGGGTCCAGGACTTCACCTGGAAGCAGCTGCTGGACGGCTACGCTTGCGCCGTCTGCGGCCGTTGCACCAACAACTGCCCCGCCCACCTGACCGGCAAAACCCTATCCCCAATGCACATTGTAGAGGACATCAAGGACTACCTGATCGAGGCGGCTCCGGCCATCAAAGCCGGGAATGACCCAGAAATCGCGATGATAGGGCACCTGCGGCTCACCGAGGAGGCAGTCTGGGACTGCGTCAACTGCGGGGCCTGCATGGAGGAATGCCCCGTGGCCGTCGAACACGTGCCAACCATCATGGACATGCGGCGCAACCTGGTGCTGGAAGAATCCAAGATGCCCGAGACAGCCATGAACGCCCTCTTGAGCATTGAACAACGCGGCCACCCTTGGAGGGGGACCCAGTTCTCCCGCACCGATTGGGCGCAGGGGCTGGACGTGCCGACTCTGGCCGACAAGCCCGACGCGGAGGTCCTGTTCTGGGTCGGATGCACCGCGGCCCTGGAGCAAAGAAGCCAGGCCGTGGCGCGGTCGATGGTCAAGGCCCTCAAGGCGGCCAAGGTGGACTTTGCCATCCTCGGCGAGGAAGAACGGTGCACCGGCGACCCGGCTAGGCGCATGGGCAACGAGTACCTCTTCCAAATCACGGCACAGCAGAACATCGAGACTTTCAACACTTACAACGTCAAGAAAATCGTCACCATCTGCCCCCACTGCTTCAACAGCATCAAGAACGAGTACCCCCAGTTGGGCGGCGAATTCGAGGTCCAGCATTACAGCCAGTTTGTCGACGAGCTGATTTCCCAGGGGCGCATCAAGCCCATACGCATGATAGATACCACCGTCGCCTATCACGACTCCTGCTTCCTGGGACGCCACAACGGCATCTACGACCAACCCAGGAACATCGCCAAGGCCATCCCGGGGGTCACACTGGTGGAGATGGACAGGCGCCGGGAGCAGGGCTTCTGCTGCGGCGCCGGAGGCGGCCACATGTGGGTGGAGGAGAGCCAGGGAGAGCGCATCAACCACATGCGTACGGACCACTTCCTCGGCACGGGAGCCAAGACAGTCGGGGTGTCCTGCCCCTTCTGCCTCCAGATGATGACTGAAGGCATCCAGGCCAAGGGCCATGAAGGTGAAAAGGAGGCCAAGGACCTCCTGGAAATCCTGGCTGACAGCCTGGAGCCCGAAGCCCTGGTGCCACAAAGCACAAACGTGGACAGCGACGCTTAGCCTACAACCTATGAATTCAGACTTAACAGGCGGTTAGATTTGAACAACCTCATGATTTGGGCCCGCGGGGTCAACAAGACGTACAGCACAGGCGCAGTCCAGGTGCACGCCCTTAGAGGCGTTGACCTGGACGTCCGTCAGGGCGAGATGGTGGCTGTGATGGGTCCCAGCGGATGCGGCAAGACTACTCTGCTCAACTGCCTCTCAGGACTGGACGAGGTGGACTCCGGGGAGATACGGGTCGAGAACACGGAACTGCATAGCCTGCCCGATGACGAGCGGAGCGACTACCGCGCCCGCAGGATGGGATTCGTGTTTCAGCTGTACAACCTGCTTCCCGTGTTGAGCGCAGTGGAAAATGTCGAGATGCCCCTGTTGGTGTCAGGGACCAAGCCTGGCGAGGCGCGGAGCCGCAGCATGGAAATCCTGGACGTCGTGGGCCTCTCGGACAGGGCCCACCACCTGCCCGGAGAGTTGTCAGGGGGCCAGCGTCAACGCGTGACCATTGCCAGGGCCCTGGTGAACCAGCCGACCATAATCTGGGCCGACGAGCCCACAGGAGACCTGGACAGCGAGACTGCCGAAGAGATAATTCAACTGATGCGCGACCTGAACCGGCAGAACGGCCAGACCTTTGTTGTAGTCACCCACGACGACTACGTCGGAAGCTGCACCGACCGCATCATCCGAATGCGGGACGGCCAGGTCGTGGACTACGGCGACGGCTCCGGCCCGGCAGACGGGCGGGCGTAGCCTATCCGGAGTCGTCTGCGCCGGCCTCTTCCCTCTTGAGCTGCACCAAGCTGAGAACCCCGGACCCGATCAGGCCTAGGCCGCCGATGAGTGTGATGTAGGCGCCCGCTCCTATATAGCCGGGGACATCGGTCCGAGCCATAAAGACCAGCGCAGCGATGGTTGTGGCAGCGCCTAGCAATAAAATCGCTATGGCTATCCACATGGGGCGCACCAGCTCGGAGCTGCCATAAAAACGCCAGCCGAGCGCCAGCAAGGCTGCCAGGCCCGCAGCAAAAACGGCCTTCCCCTCACTTGCCCAGGTTCCGATGAGACCGACTGGTTGGGGTGATTCGTTAAAGGCTACAACCCAGGGAAGCAATGATCCAAGCACCGCCAGTGCCGCCGCCACGACGCCTATTGCCGTTGCTTGATGGTCTTCTCTCATACGACGCCTCCTTAACCACATAGCAGGGCCCTGGTGAACCAGCCGACCATAATCTGGGCCGACGAGCCCACAGGAGACCTGGACAGCGAGACTGCCGAAGAGATAATTCAACTGATGCGCGACCTGAACCGGCAGAACGGCCAGACCTTTGTTGTAGTCACCCACGACGACTACGTCGGAAGCTGCACCGACCGCATCATCCGAATGCGGGACGGCCAGGTCGTGGACTACGGCGACGGCTCCAGCCCGGCAGACGGGCGGGCGTAAGCCGAGGCCACTCACTATTCCGAATCTTCCCTCTCTACCGATCCTAGACCCTGTTTACACCGGTCCAGTGCGTCCGTCGTTAGAGACCAAGCAACTCTTTCTTCTTGGCATCGAACTCTTCCTGTGTGAGTACGCCTCTCTCCAGGAGGCCAGCCAGCTTGTCTATCTCGTCGGCTGCGGACCCAGGTTGGCTTGCTTCAGGTGTCGAGGCCGCAGCGGAAGTTTTGGCTTCGTCGGTAGAACCTCTAGCCGTGTTGACGAGTTCAACAATGCTAGGAACGGCGGACGCAATCAACATTAGGGACCCGACTAGACCAAGGTAAATCCCCGCTCCTATGGATAATGCACCGCCGGACTCGTCGGCTAATCCGTTCAAGTCGACCCATTTCAGGATAACAGCGATCAATATGGCGATTCCCGCCAACGAAACAGCTCTGTCAACCCATGCCCAGTGGGGGGATCCTCGGCTAGTAGAGGCGATGCCCAGATACGATGCAGCCTTGTCCAGCCAGGGGGCCGTCTCTTGAGTCTCGCCGATAAGGTGACGCCACCCAATCACCACTAAGGATAATATGGCGAAGGCAAGAACGACCTCTCCCTCTGCAAAGTCCATCCCCGTGGCCGATTCGTCGTACGCAGCGACGGTGGCCCACGCGACCAACGCCCCTATCAGAGCGAGCAGTCCTCCAAGGGCTCCGAGACCTCTCCATACCAGCGGATTGATTCCAGACATGCGTAGCCTCCTTGACCACGTAATATCCTGCAGGCGCCTGCCTGCACTGACACTGGCCTAAAGGCCACACCGCTTTGCGGCGTGCGTGCGCATTACAGCACAGCTTAGTTGCAATGCGCAAGTTTCCTTTTCATTCGGAATTTTCCAAACTGTCTTTCCCGTGGAAATATGCCGAAACGTCCCGTTCGCCTCTGGCGGGAGAAGGTTGGGCCGGCCCTGAGCTTGCCGAAAGGATGAGGGGGAACCTAGGACTGTCAGACAGCGCAACAGATAGCATGTGAGATTAGGAGGACCTTAGACCGGAATCCCCTGAGTTAAAGCTGAGGGAGGTACCGCTTGATCTCGTAGTCGGTGATTTGAGTGCGGAACTCGTTCCACTCAAGCTTTTTGTTCTCCAGGAACACCCTGAATACGTGGTCTCCGAGAGTCTCCTGGAGCAGTTCGCTGTTCTCGGCTAGCTTGATGGCCTCATGCAGGCTGCCCGGCAGAGCGGCTATCCCCCTGGCGGCTCTGGTCTCCTCGGACATGTCGAATACGTTCTCCTCGGTGGGCGGGGGAACTTCGTATTCGTTCTCGATTCCCTTGAGACCGGCCGCCAGCATCACGCTGAAGGCAAGGTAGGGGTTGCACGCCGGGTCGGGCGCACGGTACTCGATGTGCACCGAGTCCTGGCGTCCAGGTCTGTAGGAGGGGACGCGTATCAGGTCGGAACGGTTCTTCATCGCCCACGATATGTACATCGGCGCTTCGTGGCCTGGCGTCAACCTTTTGTAAGAGTTCACCCATTGGTTGGTCACCAAAGTGATCTCCGGTGCGTGGCGCAGCAGGCCAGCTGTGTAGAGCCGGCCGATTTGGGACAACTCCCCTGGGTTGTTCCGGTCAAAGAAGGAGTTGGAGTCCCCCTGGAAAAGGGACTGGTGTACGTGCATTCCCGAACCGTTGACCCCTGGCAGCGGCTTCGGCATGAAGGTGGCGTAGACGTTGTTCTGGGAGGCCACCTCTTTTATGACCAGCTTGCTGGTGGTGACGTTGTCCGCCATAGTGATGGCATCGGTGTACTGAAGGTCGATTTCATGCTGTCCCGGCGCCGCTTCATGGTGGGAATACTTGACCGGAATTCCCATTTCGGCCAATGTCAGGACCGTCTCGCGCCGCAGGTCAGTTCCCAGTTCCATCGACAATTGGTCGAAATAGCCGCCTTTGTCGATGGCCTTGGGGTCTTCGGTTCCCGTGAGATAGAAGTATTCGAACTCCGGGCCAACGTAGTAAGTGAACCCGAGGTTGGATGCCTTCCTCACGTTCCTCTTAAGGACGAATCTTGGGTCTCCCTCGAACGGATCGCCAGTGGGCTTGTGTATGTCGCAGAACATCCTCGCCACCGAGTTCTGACGAGGCCGCCAACTGAGTATGCGGAACGTGGTTGGGTCGGGTCGGGCCACCATGTCGCTTTCGTCTATGCGAACGAAACCCTCGATGGACGAGCCATCAAACGCAACCCCTTGCTCCAGGGCATCCTCAAGCTCCTCCACGGTGATGGCGAAACCCTTAAGGGCGCCCAGGATGTCGCAGAACCAGAGCCGGATGAACTTTACGTCGTTCTCCCGCGCAGTCCTGAGGACAAACTCTTTCGCTTCATCTTCGGCCCAAGTCATAACCGATTCTCCGGTAGAGGTCTCCGATTGGGGAATATTGGGTTACGTATCGAGGATTGGCCGTCGCCAGGGATAAAGTGCGGCAGGCTTGGGATTAGGACCCCGTAGGGCCTGCCGCAACGATTCTATTGACTGGCGCAGGTCGTGTCAATTTGGACGCCGAGTCGGGCTAGGCGTCGAAGTACATGAAGAACTCATACGGGTGGGGCCGTAGCCTGATGTTGTCCAGGTCGCCCTTCTTGTAGTCCAACCAGGTTTCAATCAGGTCCTCGGTGAACACGCCGCCCCGCAACAGGAACTCGTAGTCGTTCTCCAGCGATGCCAGGGCCTCGTCCAAAGAGCCGGGCACCTGCCGTATCTTGGCAAGCTCTTCGGGCGGCAACTCATACAAGTTCTGGTCCACGGGGTCGGGCGGCTCTATTTCGTTTATGACTCCGTCGATCCCCGCCATCAGCATAGCCGAGAACGCTACATATGGGTTGCAGGCGGGGTCGGGTGCGCGGAACTCCAGCCTTCGGGCTGCCGGACTGGCAGAGTAGGTCGGGATGCGGATGCACGCCGAGCGGTTCCGCACGGAGTAGACCAGGTTCACGGGAGCCTCGAAACCTGGCACCAGCCGCTTGTAGCTGTTGGTGGTCGGGGCTATGAAGGCCAGTAGAGCCGGGGCGTGCTGGAGCAGGCCGCCGATGTAATGGCGGCAGGTGGCGCTGAGCATAGCGTAGCCGTTGGCGTCGTAGAAGAGGTTCTGCCCTTCCCTCCAAAGACTCTGGTGGGTGTGCATTCCTGTGCCGTTGTCGCCGAACAGGGGTTTGGGCATGAAGGTCGCCACCTTGCCGTACCTGTGTGCAACGTTCTTGACCACGTACTTGAGTATCGTGACGGTGTCCGCCATTTTGGTCAGGCTGTCGAAGCGGACGTCGATCTCAGCCTGTCCCGCCGTAGCGACCTCGTGGTGGTGTTTCTCGACGATGATGCCGAACCGCTCTATTTCCTGAACGGCCTCCGTGCGTATGTCCTGGAAGGTGTCGAACGGGGGCGTCGGGAAGTAGCCTTCCTTGTGGCGAGGCCTGTAGGCCAGGTTGCGGCCACCGTCCACTGTACCGGGCTGGCCTGAGTTCCATATCCCTTCATCCGAATCGATGAAGTAGTAGCCTTCATTGCTGGTCTGGTTGAACCTGGCCGAGTCGAAGATGAAGAACTCCGGTTCCGGCCCCCAGTAGCTTACGTCGGCAATGCCGGAACTCTTGAGGTACTCCTCCGCCTTGTGGGCGACGTTGCGCGGGTCCCGGGTGAAGGTGTCCCGCGTCACCGGGTCCAGGATGTCGCAAATCATGGTCAAGGTCGGCGCCTTGAAGAAGGGGTCCATGTTGGCGGTGGTCGTGTCGGGGATGAGAAGCATGTCGCTCTCGTCGATGGACTTGAAGCCGCGAATGCTGGACCCGTCGAACCCGTAACCCTCAGCCAGGTTGTCCTCGCTAAGCTCGCTCAAGGGAATGGAGACGTGCTGGAAGGTGCCCGGCAGGTCCGTGAACTTCAGGTCGATGATCCCTATCTTGTTGTCTTTGGCGTGTCTAACAACTTCTTCCGGGGTCATTGAAGGTTCCCTCCTGTTGGATTTGCTTTCCGATATAGGGCATTTTGGAACAGGACCGTCCCCAGGGGCGTCTATTCCTCTTCATCCCCCGACCCTCCGGCGATGCCCACTATGGACTCGTCGATGGGGACGTAGGCTTCCTCTCCATGCTGAGACAGGTCCAACCCCTCTTCCTCTTGGGACTCATCGGCCCTGATGCCGAGGGTGTACTTGATGGCGACGAGTATCACGGCGGTGGTGACCAGCGCCCATCCCCAGGTGGCGCCTATTCCAGCCAACTGGTACAGGACCTGCTCCCCTCGGGTGACGCCTTCCGCCAGTCCTCCAAACCCTATTCCTACGAATAGGCCGGTTGCCAAGGCGCCCCAAGTGCCTCCCATTCCGTGGACGCCCCAGACGGCCAGAGCATCGTCAACCTTGAGTTTCAGCAAAAGCTCGACGGCGCCATAACAGATGACCCCCGCGCCCAGGCCGATGATTATGGCGGGCATGGGTCCGACGAAACCTGCGGCGGGCGTGATGGCTACCAGCCCGGCGACGGCCCCGGAAGCCGCTCCCACCAGGCTGGGCTTCTTTCCGAATATCCAGGACATGCCCACCCACGCGCACATCGCCATAGCCGTGGCGGTGTTGGTGGCCACGAATGCGTTGACCGCCGTGCCGTTGGCGGCCAGGGCGCTCCCGGCGTTGAACCCGAACCACCCGAACCAGAGCAAAGCGGCTCCTAGCACTATCATCGGAACGTTGTGGGGAGTCATCGGCCGTTGGCCGAACCCGATGCGCGGCCCAATGACGAACGCCGCCACCAGGGCTGCCACGCCAGCGTTGATGTGGACGACGGTGCCGCCCGCAAAGTCTAGGGCTCCAAGCTGGAAGAGCCATCCGTCGCCGTGCCATACCCAGTGGGCCACAGGAGCGTATACGATGGTCACCCACAGTATGGTGAAGATCACGAAGGCGCTGAATTTCATACGCTCGGCGAATGCGCCGGTTATCAGGGCGGGCGTGATTATGGCGAACATGGCTTGGAAAATCATGAACGCCTGGTCGGGTATGTTTCCGCCTTCTTCGGCGCTGACTCCGTTGAGTCCGAACAATTTCAGGTTTCCGATAAAACCGCCAATGTCATTGCCGAAGGCCAGGCTGTATCCCCACAGCACCCAGACTACGCCCACGATGCCGATGGTCATGAAGCTGTACATTATGGTGGACAGGACATTCTTTTGGCGCGACAAGCCGCCGTAGAAGAATGCCAGCCCGGGCGTCATAAGAAGCACCAGAGCCGATGACGTTAGGACCCATGCTGTATCTCCTGAGTCAATCATGACAGCCTAACCCTCCTTTCCGTGTTCCCCTTAATGTTTTTCTCCGACAAGCAACCCAGTCCATACCCGCAGGGGCATGGACTGGGTCAACGTTGGACTTATCTTGGTTTGGGTGTTAGTTCTTCTGGGCAAACTTTCTCGGAAGCACAACCCACAACGCGAAGAGTCCTACGAACACGGCTCCCGCTAGAATTGCTGGCAACATCTTTCCTCCATCTCTCCGCTGTCGTCTTGATATGCATTCTGAGGGCAATGTGTTTCGGACATTTTGCATCGATGTTAAATCTTTGTTACATCCGAAACACATTGCCTTGGTCTTGTTTCCGCTTGCTTAGAACGTTGAGGAAGGCGGCGCGTCCGTGACGTAGGTTTCAAGCCCATGCTCGGACTTGTCCAAGCCTTCGAGCTCCTCTTCCCTGCTCGCCCGCACACCGATGGTCGCCTTGAGGCCGAAGAACAGGGCGAAACCGGTGACTAGCGACCAGGCCACGACCACGGCCATGCTTATAAGCTGGGAGACGATTTGCTCAGCGTTCCCGTCCACGAGGCCGCTCACGCCATTGTGGCCCGCGGCGAATATCCCCACCGCCAGGAGCCCCCAAAGTCCAGAGAATCCGTGGACTGCGATGGCCCCAATCGGGTCGTCCACCTTGAGGACCTTTTCCAGGAACTGGAGCGAGAGCATCATGATGGGCGCCGCTATTCCTCCGATGACCACGGCGGCCCAGGTGTCCACGTAGGCGCAGGGCGCCGTTATGCCCACCAATCCCGCCAGGGCCCCGTTGCAGGCCATAAGGATGTCGGCCTTGCCGGTCTGCACCAGTTTGATGTAAAGAGCTACGACCGCTCCGGTGGCTCCGGCGAGGAGAGTGTTGACAGCGTTCAAACCGATGGTGTCGCTGCCGCCGATGTTGAACCCGAACCACCCGAAGAAGAGTATGAAGGTCCCGATTATCACGAAGGGCGTGCTGTGGCCGGATAGGATGTTGGCGGACCCGTCGGCGTTGAATTTGCCGATACGGGGACCCACTACCATGCAGGCTGCCAGCGCCAGAAATCCTCCGACGGCGTGGACTACGCCCGATCCGGCATAGTCAACCGCGCCAGGCAGGTTGATGGCTGAAAGGTCGCCCAACCATCCGCCGCCCCACACCCAGTGAGCGTACAGAGGGTATATGAGGGCGGTCACTATGAAGCTGTAAGCCATGTAGGTCTGGATTTTGGTCCGCTCGGCTATGGCCCCGGCCACGATGGTGGCGGCGGTGGCTGCGAACACCATTTGGAACATCCAGTCCACCCAGTTGTCATCCACAAGGAAGAAGTTGGACGTTCCGATGATTCCGGCCGCCGAGGCGCCGGTCATGAAGGCAAAACCGAAGGCCCAGAAGGACAGGGACGCGATGGCAAAGTCCATGAAGGACTTGGTCATATAGTTGGTGGTGTTCTTGGTGCGTATCAAGCCGGCTCCAAGGAAGGCGAAACCCGCTTGCATGAAGAACACCAGGAAGGCGGCTGCCAGGGTGATGAAAGCGCCCAGATTGCCGTCCACTACGTTGATGGCTTCCTGGGTCTCGTCGTCGACCTGTGCGAACGCCACGTTGTAGCCGCCGATGATGCCGACGGCCAACAACCCGGCCATCATCAGCACCAGCGTTCTCCTCAATGATACATGTTTCAACATGGGCTCCCCTCCTACAAACCGATATTGGCGACTCCATTTCATTCGAGAGATGTTACGGGCCTGTTGCCGTTTTGTTACTCGTCTGTTTCATGGGTGTAAAATGATTGTTACGCAAAACGCCGGCCCATAGCCGAAGGAGTCAATCCACGATGGAATGGATAGTGGGAATCATCGTAGGCCTGATAGTGGGCGCAGCGGCGGCTTGGCTGGTTCGAAGCGCACGTGCCAAGGGCGAGGCAGCGTCCCTGCAAGCTGAGCATCGTGTAGCGGTAGCTGGACTGCAGGCCAAATTGGAGCAATCAGATGAGGCCCAGGCAATTCTCGACGCCGCCAAGGAGCAGTTAAGCGAAGCCTTCAAGTCCACGGCCAGCAGTGCATTGCAAAACAATAATCAAGCCTTTCTTACCCTCGCCAACGAAAACTTGGGGAAGACTTTGGAGACTGCTAAGGGGGAACTTGACCGAAGACACAGGGAATTTCAGGAGTTGGTGAAACCCTTGTCCGAAAACTACGGTAAGCTCAACCCCCAGATCGAATCCCTGACCACAAGGGTAGAGTCTGTTACCAAAGCAACTACAGAGTTGAAGGGAGCGCTTACAGACAATCGCCAAGTCGGAAATTGGGGAGAAGTGCAATTGCACCGAGTTGTGGAGCTCGCAGGAATGGTTGAGTACTGCGATTTTGCTGAGCAGTCAACAATCGAAGGGACGGGAAGCATCCCTGATATGGTCATCAACCTGCCCAACAAACGGGCCGTAGTGGTCGACGCCAAGGCGTCAACGGCTGCATTCATGGAATCGCACGAAGCCGCTGACGAAGACTCGGCCAGCGCAGCGTTGACTAAGCACGCGAATGCGCTGAAAAGGCAGGTTGACGACTTGGCTAAGAAGAATTACGGCGCCAAAGTTGACGGCGCTCTCGACTTCGTAGTGATGTTCGTTCCTGGAGACCAGTTCCTAGCGGCCGCCCTCAGAGCTAATCCCTACCTCATCGATTACGGAATGCAAAAGCGAATCGCCATCGCGACGCCCGTATCGTTGATTTCTCTCCTGTGGACCGTACACAGCGGCTGGCAACAGGAGCGGTTGGCCCGTAATGCACAAGAGATAAAAACGGTGGGAGACCAGATGCACAATCGGATGATGACCTTCATCGGCCACTACCAGAAGGTGGGCTCCGAATTGGGAAGCGCCGTCACTGCATTCAATAGGTCAATCGGTTCCTTTGACCAGTCCGTAGCCCCCCAAGGAAGACGTTTTGCGGAGTTAGTGACAGGCAATGAGGATGACTTCCCCGAAATTACGGCTATTGACGAGGACCCAAGGACATCCCGGTACGTTCTCGATGGACCGACCGCGGAGGAAGGCAAACTGGCGGCTGACTAATCGGCTGGCTTTCGCCGGAGTAAAACGGACTGACCTCTACGAAGCAGTTGGTCTCTTCCTTCCCCGTCTCATGTGGACGGGACCGTTACACCGCATTGCAATTGAGGGGCCGTCGTATATAATATTGCGGGCTTAGTCTTCCAGGAGAAAAGCATGAGGAAGAAACAGACGGGACAGTTCGGCAATCTCATCGGCGGGTCCGTTGTCATAGGCGCCGCCATGATCTATGGCGGTCCCTTCCTTACCATCATCGGAATCATAGCGGGCGGAATTTACACCGCTGTGATTGGTCTCCACATGATTACGCCCAAGGCCAAGCGTAAAAACATCCTCAAGTTCTAGCCGTCGTCCCTCAGCAAGTCAGCCCACGTTCCGGCTGGCAGCGAGCTGGCCAGATGAGGGTAGCGTCCCGATAGGACTTCAACGTGGGTTGGCGTGAGCATCGGCGGTCCCGCTTTTTCTGCCAGTTCAGTTGCCTGTTCGTCCCCACCCAGTCCCCATAGACTTCGCTGTTCGACGTCCTTGCCCTGGACCAGGACCCTGAAGTCCCCCATTTCCCCGGGCCTTGCCAAGTCCAACATCCCCATGCGATTGGCGTCTAGCTCTCCCTGACTCAGCCCGAGCGCCCTCAGTTTCCTGACGAACTGGTCAAGTCCCAGGTTATTTAAGAATCGCTGCTGCGTAGTGATTCCAATGGGCGTAAGCCCGTGTGTCCGGCCTTGGCGTACGACGGTCGAAAAGTCCACGTGAGAAGTGAGGTCCTGCCGGCCCGAACGTTGGTATGGGTTCGGAACGGCAGTGTGTTTAAAGTGACTCGACAGCGTTCCCTGTCTTCGGCCTCCGGCGTACAGTTCCGGCGCCAAGCCGCCATAGTCGATAGTGATGATGTAACCCTGGCGGAGTGCGTCCGATACGGCCTTCATCCAGGGGCCTAGCTCCAGGTTAATCTCTGCTCTCTGCCCTTCTTCCAGTCTGACGCCAAGGGCTTCCAGATGTTGGGTCAGGGCGACTGTGGAGGGCTCACCCGTTTCTTCGACCAGCGTGCCGTCCGGGCCTTCCGTTACGAAAATCTCCCTCAGTTCTCCACCCTCCATAGTGACCCTGTGGACGGGGAAGGCGTCGGGCAGTTCGTTGGACAGGAAGCAGCCAACGACGTTCTTCAACGGGACCGTATGGGAGACCAAGCGGTCCACATTATCTCTTAAGTCAGACGGCAGGTCTCCTTCCAATCCTTGTCTCGCGGCGCGGTCGATGCAGATGTAATGGAGGGCGCGGCTAAAATCGCCAAGGAGTTGGGGAGAGAATGACATAATGTCGTGGCAGAGCCTTCCGTTTCCCGCTCCCATCTCAACCACACGGAACGGTCTGGGGCGGTCTAAGATGTCCCACATCTGGAACAGTTGTAAGGCAATAAGGCTCCCAAAGGCGGGATGGGCTTGTGGAGATGTGTAGAAGTCGCCTTCGGCTCCCGGCTCGGTGGTGGTGTAGTAGCCGCCGTCAGGCCAGTACAGGGCCGTCTCCATATACTCGGCGAAGGTGATCCTGCCCCGCTCTCTAATGCGCCGAATTATCTCGGCTTCTGCACTCATGCGAACTGGACCCTTGTAGCGGCTAAAACAAATTTGAGGGGGCTGAAAGCCCCCTCGATGTCAAGCTCGTTGGCGGTGTTCTCTATGCCCGCTGTTCTATGGGCACGTATTCAACGTCCATTGGGCCCGTGTAGTCCAGCAGCGGTCGGATGAGAATGTTGTCGGAGTACTGTTCCAGGCACTGAAGCGTCCAGCCGGGAATGCGGCCCAGGGCGAAGATGGAAATGAACAAGTCCTCGGGGATTCCGAGAAGGTTGTAGATGGAGCCGGCGAAGAAGTCGACGTTGACATAGATGCCCTTTGCCCTGTAAGGGACCATCACTTCTTCTTCCAGGTGGCGCAGTATCTGGAACCAGTGGGGCTTGCCCAGCTTTTCCCCGAGGGTCTTGGAGCGGTCTCTCAGGTGACGTGCCCTAGGGTCTTCTGCCTTGTATACGCGGTGGCCGAACCCCATGATCTTGCCGCCGCCGTCCAGAAGGTTACGGGCCCAAGCCTCAGCGTTGCTGGCGTCGCCGATGTCCATGGCCATCTTCATGACCTCTTCCGCCGCCCCGCCGTGCCAGGGTCCCTTGAGGACGCCTATACCGGTGACGATGGCCGAGTGGAGGTCGGAAAGAGTGGACGCGGTGACTCTGGCGGCGAAGGCCGATGCGTTGGCGCTGTGCTCGGCGTGGAGTATGAAGTCCACGTCCATGAGCTTTGTCGTCTCGTCGTCAGGCTCCTCGCCCATGAGCATGTAGAGGAAGTTTGCGGCGTGGGTCAAGTTGGGGTTTGGGGCCACCGGGTCCAATCCCTGCCTGATCCTGTGGTGGGCCGCTACGATGGTGGGTCCCTGGGCGGTGACTCGAATCCCTTTCCGCAGCGTGGCCTCCGGTGAATTGTCTCCAACTTCCGGGTCGAACGCTGCCAGGGCGGAGACTCCCGTCCGGAGGGCGTCCATGGGGTGACTGTCTTTAACGATGTCCAGAACCGTGTACACCCCCTCTGGGATCTCCCTGTTAAGCCTGAGTTGGGCGTCGAAGTCCCTCAATTCGGCTGACGTGGGAAGTTTCCCGATGAGCAGGAGGTGCATGACCTCTTCGAAGGTAGACTTTTCGGCCAGGTCGTGGATGTCGTAACCCCGGTACAACAGCTTGCCCACTTCACCGTCTATGAAGCTGGCCTCGCTGGTGTCCAGGTATACATCCTTCAGTCCACGGTGGATTTGTGCTTTCGGCTGTACCATGGCATCTCCTCCATGGGCGCACCGCCCGGGGTTAACGCTGACGCAAGGCTTGGCGTCCGTCGGTTTCCTTCGTACCGGAAGGAAAACAGTTGGGGCCATTAAAACAGAACACGGCCAATCGAGCCTCTGGTCCGCCAACCAGCCGCCGATGCCGCCATCGGGATTCTATCATCGGCCAAATTGGAGTGTCAACCTGTTGTAGCGGTGCGGTAGATATGGGGCGGGTGTAATGAGACCAACAGTTCTGGCCGACCTTGATGAAGTGTGTACGTCTCTAAGTCGTGACGTTGAACTCTAGCAGACTAGGGCGCGAGGTCCCGCTTTCGATCATTGCAGGGAGTCCAGGAACTCCTGGATGGCCTGGTTTACGTCGTCAGGGCGTTCCGCCATGGGGAAGTGGCCCGCGTCGTGCAGCTTCAGGTACCGGGACCCTGGGATGGCCTGATGGATTTCCAGCTCATATTCCGGTGGGTCCAGCGGGTCGTCCATCCCTCGAATCAGCAATAGAGGCTTGTCGAGGGAACCTATGCGGTCAGTGGCATCGAAGCCGTCTATGATTTGGAGGTCACGATACTGGGACATAGGCCCAACCAGACGGTGGTCATCTAAAAGCTTCTCTCTAAAATCCGGTTCGACGAACTTCAAGATGCCCCGCATCATTTCGATCCACTCCTCGAACGCGACCGGGTCTTGTGCAGCACGCAGCCTGAGTTCGAGGGAGGCCGGGTTTCGTTGCTTCAGGCGAAGGGCCATAGTCATTAGCACCAGTCCCTTCACTTCATCGGGGTAGTCCAGGGCATACTGGAGGGCTGTGCAGGCCCCAAGGGTGTATCCCGCCAGCACTAAATTTTGGCGATGGCCCTGTGCCCACAGCCAACCCCTCAACCATTCCGCGCTTCGCTCCACGCTGGGACAGGACTCACCGTCGGGGTGGCCCGGAAAGGTCGGGGCCAAGCTGCCGGGAAAACGCTCCAGTTGGCGGGCAAACGATCTGGACGTTCCCCCGGCGCCTGGGCCGTGGAGGAACACTAGCTGTACCACCGGACCTCCTAGAGGATCGCCGCTGTACCTTAGTGCGCGGACGAGTGGGGGCTCATTATCAGGCAGTAGTGGAAGTCCAGCGTGCCTCCCTGACTAAGGGCCATGACCACGTCATGTTTGGCTACTTGCCGCTCGCCTGCGGTTCCGCGGGCCTGCAATACGCCCTCGGAAATGGGAGTGGCGCCCCACAGATAGTGGGCTGAAAGCTCGCCGCCGCTCGTGTTGGTTGGTAGAGAGCCGCCCGGCTCCAGCTTGCCGTCTGCCACAAACGGGCCGCCCTCGCCCTTGGCGCAAAAGCCGTAGTCCTCCAGGGTTACGATGCTGGTGTAGGTGTAGTTGTCATAGGTCTGGACCACGTCGATGTCGTCCACCGTAATGCCGGCCATGGGAAAGGCCCTCTCCTTGGCTATTGCGGCGCCGGTGTGCACCTCGTTCTCGTAACCCCTCCGCCTCGGGTTGCCGGGATAGCCCTCTCCCATCCCCAGGATGTAGGCGGGGGGCTGCTTAAGGTCTTTGGCCCTCTCGGCGGTGGTGGTGATGAAGGCAATGGCGCCGTTGTTGACCATGCAGCAGTCGAACAGGTGGAAGGGTTCCACAACCCACCGGGAGTTGTGATAGTCGTCGAGTGTCATGGGGTCCCTGAAGATTGCATCCGGGTTCATTCCGGCCCACTTGCGGTTGGACACGGCCACCGCTCCTAGATGGTCCTGGGTCGTGCCGTAGAGCGCCATGTGGCGTCTCGCTGCCAGGGCATAGGCGGTGTTGGCTCCAAAGAACCCGTAACCCCCGGGCAAGCCCCGGAGTCCGGACAAGGAACGCAGCCCACCGTAGGCCGCTCCGCCAGACGAGCTGGCGGGAGTCAAGGGGGCGTCGGCGAAGACGTAGCACACTGTGTCGGCCATTCCCGACTGGACGGCATGGGCTGACAGCACCATGTTCTGACCAGCTGCAGACCCCCGGTTAATCCACTGGCTGTACAAGCGCAGGTTTTTCAGTCCCATCATGTTGTGCAGGCCGCCTCCGCCGGATGCGTCGGGCCATCCCTCGGGCCCCACGCCTCCGTGGGTGAGCATCCCGTCCAGGTCCTCCTTCTGCAGTCCCGCGTCCTCCAGGGCCAACTGCACCGCCTCCACCGCCAGGGACGTTACGGGTTTGGAGTACCTCCGGGTCATCTTCGTCAAGCCCAAGCCAACAACCGCTGCTTGGCGTGGATTGTTTGCTGCCATGACTCACCTCCGCTCTAGGATAGCCGGTCCAAGGGGCGGCAATTTAATACCGTAAGTATACTCGCCCAAGACGCTGCGTCTAGTGGGCAACGATATAGCGTTCCTAAGGCTGGCGCCGTTGCTCTGAGTCCTCAAGGCGCACTGTGCTATCCGCTTCCGCTCCGTGGTAGAATGCTGTACCGCACGAATCAAGCGATTGGTTAGGAGGTAAGCAATGGCCGATAGAGGACGGGTTGTCGTTCACACCGCGCACAATGAGCCCTTCGAGATACGGGAATACGACCTTCCTGACCCTGAACCGGGCGCCATCATCTTGAAGATTACCCAGGCGGGCATCTGCGGCTCCGACCTCCACACCTGGAGGGGAGACCAGATAAACATCCCCGTCCCTCCCGGAGGACGGGTCATGGGCCACGAGGGCACGGGCGTCATCTATAAGATGGGTGCCGGAGTGACCACCGACAGCAACGGAGACCCCATCAAAGAGGGCGACCGTCTCATGCACGTCCATGTCTTCCCCTGCTACCACTGTCACATGTGCAACAAGGGCGACACCAACTGGTGCGTCAACCGGGAGTATCCGGAAGGAGACGTGTGGCCCTACTTCACGGGAACCTACGGCGACTACATTTACCTGCCTCCCAGGCACCCGGCGTTCCGCGTGCCCGACGAGTTGAGCGATGACATTCTTGGTTTCGTCAACTGCGCGATGGGCACGGTCACCCAGGGCCTGATTCGAGCCCGGGCCCACGAGGGCGACCAGGTGGTCATCATGGGGGCGGGCGGACTCGGGCTCAACGCCGTTGCTATGGCTCGGGACATGGGAGCCGACCGCATCATCGTGCTTGACCGGCTGGAAAATCGCCTTCAGCTGGCGGAGGACTTCGGCGCCGACGAGACCATCAACATCGAGGAGTACAACACGGCGGAGACCAGAGTGCAGCGTGTGTTCGAGTTGACCAGAGGCCGCGGAGCCGACATCGTCATGGAGCTGGTGGGCCGCCCGGACCTCATCGTCGAGGGCATCGACATGCTCAGCAACGGCGGCACTTTCGTCGAGATAGGCGACATCATTCCCGGCCCCACGGCGGCCATCGACCCGTCGAAGCTCCTCAGGGGCAAGAACATCATGGGTTCGCTGATGTACAGGCCGAGCACGCTGGCCGCCATCCTGGACTACATGGTCAAGAACCGGGACAAGGTGCCCTTCCACAAAATCGTGTCCCACAAGTTCCCCCTAGCCGACATCAACGAGGCGTTCCCCCAGGCCGAATGGAACCAGCGTCAGACTGCCATATCCAGGGCCATGCTGGTCCCCTAGGTTGAGGCGCAGGCGCGAAGCCTCCGAGAAAGTCTGTTATGACATCGCCTCTTGAGGGACTAAAGGTCGTCGACATGTCCCAGGTCTTCTTTGGGCCTGGGGCAGCCATGTTCCTGGGCGACCAAGGAGCAGACGTCATAAAGGTCGAACCCCTCGGCGGGGACGGGATGAGGTACAAGTATGCCTCGCCCTTCCTGCGCAAATGGGGCCTCGGCAAGTGCTTCCTGGGGCTGAACCGGAACAAGCGGAGCATTTCCGTTGACGCTTCCGCCGATGGCGGGCGGGAGATAGTCCACCGGCTGGTGGAATGGTCTGACGTTTACATCATGAATATGAGGCCGGGGACTGAGGCCCGTTTAGGGCTGGACTACGAAACTCTCAGCCGGATAAATCCCCGGCTCGTATACGCTTCCATCAGCGGGTTCGGCCATGAGGGCCCGGAGGCCCGACTCCCGGCTTACGACATTGTCATACAGGCCCGTTCAGGCGTGATGTCCACCAACAAGCTGCCCGATGGCACTCCCATACCCTACGTGGTCATGTACGCCGACATATCCGGCTGCATGACCCTCTCCTACGCTATAATGGTCGCTTTGTGGGAGCGTGAACGCACCGGCAAAGGCCAGAAGATAGACGCCTCCCTGCTGCACCAGGGCTTGGCAATGCAGATGCAGCAGCTAGTGTGGGTAGAGAATGACGAATCGCCCATGGCCGGCGCCTCCCCTTCGGCCATGTCGGGCAGCTACCGCTGCTCCGACGGCGGCCATCTGGCCATAGTCATCCAGGAAGAACGCCAATACCAGGCGTTATGCCAAGTCTTGGACCTTCCCGAGGCGGCCACGGATCTCAGGTTCGGCACGTTTCACTCCAGAATCGACAACGCCGCTGACCTCGGCGAGCTTATAGGCGGTGTATTTGGAACGCGCCCTCTCGACGAGTGGCTCCCCAAGCTCAAGCAAGCGGGGGTTCCCGTTGAGGCTGTCGTGACCAGGGACCAAACGCTCCAGGACGTTCAGGCTCTGGCCAACGGAATGTTCTGGGAGCAGGACCATCCACACGTGGGAAAGGTCAAGATGGTTACGCCCCCATTCAGTTTGTCGTCTCACTCTTTAGAGGAAAGGCCGTGCAGGCCCGTCCCGCTGCTGGGGGAGCACACCGACGAGACTCTTGCAGGGCTGGGCTACGGAGCCCACGAGATTGCAAGACTGCACGAGATCGGCGTTGTCCGGGGACCCGAAGCTCTATTGAACGCGGCGGCTGGGAGCGTTAGCGGCCTGGCACGATGAATCTCCGCTAACAGAGCCTCTGTGTTGGCATCGCGTCGACTTTCCAATTGGTTTCAATCAATTCGAGCCGGAAAGGATGCCCTGAAAACCAGTTGCGCTGTTTTCCGTATGGACTTTGGCAAGGACACCCACTAAACTAATGGCATCGGGAAAAATCAAGGCAGGGAGGGCGATATGGGCGACGAAAACATTGCTCTGATGGCCCATCTTATGCGTCGAGCGGGATTCGGCGCGACCCGGGACGAACTGGAAGCTCTGGTGGAAAAGGGCTACGAAAACGTGGTCGATGAGCTGGTTGACCCGGACGGTCACGGGATACCCAAGATGAGCATCGACTACTTCTTCAGGTATTACCCCACCCTGGAGAGCTCCAACCCCATCCCTCAGGGAAGGTCTCACCTCGTCTACCACTTCATAAACAGCCCACGGCAGCTGGAAGAGAAGATGACCCTGCTGTGGCACACCATCTTCGCGACCGGCTACGCCAAGGTGGACAGCACTCCCGACGAGTTGCGGCAAATAGAGACCTTCCGGGTCAATGGCCTCGGCAACTTCCGGGACCTGCTGGTGGAACTGGCCAAAGACCCGGCGATGATTTTCTGGCTGGACAACAACTACAACCACAAGGACCTGCCCAACGAGAACTGGGGCAGGGAGCTTCTGGAGCTGTTCTCCATGGGCCAAGGCAACTACACGGAGCAGGACGTCTTCGAGTGCGCCAGGGCCTTCACCGGTTGGACCATGGCTCACAAGCCTCCCAGGTTCCCCATGGGCCGCCACGTCTTGTGGCGGTTCCAGTACAACGCCGAAGACCACGACGACGGCGAGAAGCAGTTCCTGGGCCACACCGGTCGTTTCAACGGCGAGGACGTGATAGACATCATCGTCCGGCAGCCCGCGACGTCCCGCTTCATAGCCCGGCACCTCTACAACTTCTTCGTTGCCGACGAGGTGCAGGTCCCGGCGTGGCTGCACACTCCTCCAAGGGATGCGGTGGCCATCAACATTATCGCCGACGCTTTCACCAACTCCGGCTACGAGCTAAAGGAAACGTTGAGGACTATCTTCAATTCCGACTTCTTCAAAGAGGCCCGCTACCAGAGGGTCAAGAGTCCTGCGGAGGTGGTGAGCGGCATTTGCAGGCTGGTGGGAGATTTCCGAGGCTTTCCCAGGCCCGGCTTGCAAGCTCTGGTGGAGGAGACCAACTACCAGGGCCAAGCCTTGCTCGACCCGCCCAGCGTCGAGGGCTGGCACTATGGGCCAGAGTGGATTGACAGCGGATCGCTGGTGAGGCGCATCAACTTTTCCGCCGACCGTCTTTCCGACCTGCGAATGCCCGGGGTGCGCTCCATCATTGGCCGTGTCCAGTCTATGGGGACCCTGACGCCGTCGGAGATGATCGCCGCCGCCCTGGACTTCATGGGTCCTGTGGAGGTCACCGACGCGACGCGGGAAGAGTTGATGGTCCTGGCTCAGCAGGGGGGTGACCTGGCTTGGGACACCGACGAGCAGGTTGCGACTTCCCAGCGGCGAGTGGCCGACCTTCTGGCCCTCATAGCGTCGTCCAGGGAGTTCCAGTTCTGTTGACCAGTGCCGTTGCCCGATGATGAAAAGACCCTCAGAAGGGAGGCGTCATGCTAACTAAGTACGCACAGGGAAGAGTCTACAATTTTGATCAGTGCCTGGGCAAAGGAATCGGCGGCGGCAGGGCGTTCAGCGCCGGGGCCGACTTCGCCGTAAGCCAGGACGGTTCGCTTTACGTGCTCAACAAGGGACATGAGTACCAGCCAAGCACCGGCTTGACCAAGTGCACCATCGACCACGAGTTCCTGTGGGAGGACCGGGACTTCAGCTATGGGGCGGGGCTGCCCTTTCCCACTTCGGTCGCTCTTGACAGCGAAGAGAACGTTTACGTGTCCGACGACTACATGAACAAGATTTTCGTGTACGACAAGGATGGGAACGGTCAGGGCTTCTGGCCCGATAGGGAACCCGTGGAACAGGAGCCATACTCGGCGTCAGACTTGGATTTCAACCTGTATCTGGCCAAGCTGAACGGAGGCCTCAACGAAGATGGCCAGTTCAACGGCCCGTCGGGCCTGGCTTTCGACTGCGACGACAACCTGTACGTTGCGGACAGCCACAACCACCGAATTCAAGTGTTCGCCAAAGACGGCCAGTTCCTCCGGAAGTTCGGCAGCCACGGATCGGAAGAAGGCCAACTAAACCTCCCGTGGGGCATCGCGGTTGACGCCGACAGGAACATCTATGTGGCAGACTGGGGAAACGATCGGGTGCAGAAGTTCTCCCCGGACGGTCAACACCTGGTCACCTTCGGCTGCACGGGTTCGGCCGATGGAGAGATAGTCCGCCCGACCAGCGTTGCGGTTGACGATGAAGGGGATGTATACGTTACGGACTGGGGCAACAACCGGGTCAACGTCTACAATCCGGACGGCGGGTTCATCACGTCCTTCTACGGAGACGCCGATAGGCTCTCCCCGTCCCACCAGGCCCAGGTGGACGCCAACCCCGACGTGGCCAAGGCTCGACGCCGCACCGACCTTACTATGGAGCGGACACTGGCCCGGCCCACGGCGGTCAAGGTGGACAGACAGGGGCGCATTATCATCCTGGAGTCGCTGCGCAGTCGGATGCAGGTCTACGTCAAAGAAAAGGACTGGCTAGAGGCCCAGTTCAACCTTTAGGGGGAGCAGCCGACTCCTGCCTACCCCCACCCTAACCCTCCCCCTCGAAGGGGGAGGGGATATGCTTTCTCGCTCGTTGGCGCAGGCAACGCGACGAAAATAAACTGCGACTGCTCCTTCCCCCTCAGGGGGAAGGTTGGGATGGGGGTATCAGCTACCCGGACACCGCCGGCATGATCTCCTCGGCCACATACTGCATGTCGTCCAGAAGCCTCTGGGGGCTTTCTTTGGTCGGGTCTCCGCTGGTGGGGACGGCGGCCAGGTGTTTCAGTCCTGCCCGCTGGTAGGCCATCAAGTTGTCTATGATTTTGTCCTTGCTGCCCGAGGCGATGACAGCCACGTCCCCGGGATGGGGGTCTCCGATTCGAATCCCTCCGTACATGGCTATGTCCATTTCGTCCAGGTTCCTGCCCCGGCTGTCCAGCTCTCTGCGCAGATTGTCCAACTCCGCCGCCAACTCCTCTGCGGTGACCCTGAGAGTGTAGTAGCCGGAGGCGTATTGGGCCGCCCTCTGCGCGGCCCTGGGACCGCCGTAGCTCCCCAGCCATATTGGTATGTGGGGCTTCTGAACGGTTTTGGGGAACCCCCCTATAGATTCGAAGGAGTGGAAACGCCCCTGGTAGCTGGACGCGCCGTCGCCCGTCCAAAGCTCCACGCAAATCCTCAGCCACTCGTCAGTGACGGTCCACCGGATGCGGAACCGCTCCCCCATCTCCAAGGTTTCGAACTCGTCCTGCATCCAACCTGCTCCCGCTCCGAGGATGACACGTCCGTCGGATAGGCAGTCCAGCGTAGCCAGCATCTTTGCCAGCACCAAGGGGTTCCGGTAAGGAATCACCAGGACACAGAAGCCCAGCTTTATCCGCGAGGTCCTGGCCGCTATGCCTGCCAGCATCGCTATGGGGTCGTAGATGTCCTGTCGGGCGCCGAAGCTGGATTCCGGGTAGCGGGCGTGGTGCCTCGCCGGCATCACCAGATGATCGTGGGCCCAAACGGCGTCGAACCCCAGCTGCTCGGCTCTCTCCGCGATGTGCACCTGGTCTTCGGCTCCTCCCCTCTTTTCGAACCATCCAAAGTTGCGTATAGATATGCCCAGCTTCATACAGGCTCCTCCTGACTTTCCCGCGCGATTGATGCCCAAATATGAGGCCGCTCTGGCCAGCGCCTAGGATTCCCTTGCACCAGCTCTGTCGAACAAGGCTGCGGCTAGCATTGGTCCCAATAATTCAGCCGCGTGTTCAATCATCACTCCATTAGGTTTGCCCTCGTTGTCGAAGAACGCTGTGACGTGCTCGGCGATGTCTTCTCCGTCGGGCGTAGGCTTCCCATTACTAAGCCATAAAATGTCGGTTTCCTTGTCGTAATCGATTATCAATTTCATAGGGTTTACTGCTTAAACAGGGGAAGAATCTCGCTGGCGAAAAGCTCCATGCCCTCGTCCAGCGCCTTGCGTGGGTCAGATTCTCCCGCGATGGACGGTGTGCATTGGATATGCTGTAGTCCCACCTTGGCGTACTCCCTGAGGTCGTTGATGACCTGGTCTGGGGACCCGGTGAGGGGCGGGCGGTCGTCCCCGTCGACGGGCGCATCGGTAAGGACCGTCCTGCCGCTCGTGCATATTTCAATCTCTGACGGGTCCCTCTTGTCCCGACGGCACAGCTCCCGGAGCAGGGAGACCTCCTCGGCCAGCTGGGACGGGGTCACGTTTATGCATATGAACCCGTCCCCCAATCTGACCGCGCGCAGAGCTGCGTTGCGGCCTTTGCCTCCGAGGTATATTGGCGGGTGAGGCTTACGGTAGGGTTTGGGAAACGTGCCGGCGTCGATGAACCCCACGTAGCGCCCCACAAAGTTGGAGGGGCCGGTATTGGTCCACATCTCTTTGATGGCCCGGATGTACTCGGACGTTACGGTCCCCCGCCGCCGGAAATGTTCCGGGGGCAGGCCCAATGCGTCGAACTCGTCCTCCAGCCATCCGGCTCCGGCTCCCAGGATGATTCGCCCGTTGGAGAGGAGGTCTGCGTTGGCAAGCATCTTGGCGGTGAGCGCGGGGTGGCGGTATGGAATGACCAGTACGCTGGAGATTATGCTGACCCGGCTGGTGACTGCGGCAAGGGCGTTCATCATTACTAGCGGGTCGTAGATGTCGCAGTTCCAGGCGAAAGGGAAGTCCCCACTGGCGTTGTATGGGTAGGCGGACTTAAAGACCTCCGGAAGCACCACATGGTCATGAACCCAGATTGAGTCATATCCCAGGTCCTCGGCGTGCCTGGCGATGTCGAGGCAGGCGCCGGGTCCCGGCTCGTTGCCTATCGATCCCAGGTTGCCCGTGGAAACTCCAAACTTCATTAAGCGCCTCCCGTTGCTCTCATTTGAACGCCTAATCTAAAGCTGCTCTGTGTACCTGCGGTGAGGGTTGACGTTACGACTATACCACAGTATCTTGAGGGCGAAAGGCAATTTCAGTCGACGCGAGGGGTAAGGAATGGACGATTTCAAGTTGATCGACGGCGACGCTCACATACTGGAGCATGACAACATATTCGACAACTATCTCGAAAAGAAGTACCGGCATCTCATTGACGAGGCCAGCGTCAGGTGGTGCAGGACTTCCAACCTGGGGGAAAGGCGGGCCGCCCCAATGGAATACGACACCGCCGACCCGCTTTGCTTTGAAATGAACCTGAAGGTCATGGGCAGGCAGATGCCCTTCGGGGCCGAAGGCTTTGTCAATGCCGCCAAGGGTTTTGAGGGAAGGGACCTGGATGACCTGGACCGGGCCTACGGTAAGTGGGCCGACATGAACTTCCCGGCCAGCGCGTACCGTGAGGTCATGGACACCTGCGACATCAGCCACATGATTCTGTACCCCACCGCCGGGTTCTGGCTCACAGGCGTGCAGGAGATGGACGGGGTCACCGCCAACGCCCTGCGCCGCGCGTACAACCGCTGGCTTGGCGACTTCTGTGCGGAGATTGGTCCCGGAGGCTGCGGAGCCGCTTCCATCGACCTGCGGGACCCGGTGGCCGCCGCAGAGGAGGTCCGCCGCTGTGTGAAGGAGTACGACTTCAAGGCCGTGCACATGAACCCTGCTCCCCACCCCGACATCCGCGTCTACCACGAAGAGTGCGACGTGTTGTGGGAGACATGCGCCGAGCTTGGGGTGCCCATAGGGCTGCATCCCAGCACCAGCCATCCCTTCGACCAGGGGTTCCTTACTTACATCGACGGTCTGAGAAACTGCGCCTCCGCCGTCTCATTTGTCATGGGAAGCATGTTGGCCTGCACCGCCTTCATTATGGGCGGAGTCCTGGAGAGGCACCCCAAGCTTAAGCTCGTGTTCCTGGAGTCGGGCTGCGGATGGGCCGCATTCTGGCCTGACCGCCTGGAAGCCGGCATTCAGGGCGGAACCCGCAAGCTCAAGATTGAAGGCCTCAACCACTCGCCGCAGGAATACTTCGAACGCCAGTGTTTCGTTGCCGCTGACCAGGACGACCCTGGTTTGGAAGACCTGATAGACGCCATCGGAGACCACGTCATCCTCGGCGCCACCGACTTCGGCCACCCCGAGGGGCGCATGTACTACCGGGCCAAGCAGGACATGATGAACATGCCCAACATCTCCCTTGAGAGCAAGCGGAGAATCCTCAGGGACAACTCCCTCAGGGCATATCCCATCAAACCCTAGCCCCCTGTACTGGTGACAACAAGGAAGAATCACAGGCGGCCGCTTACAGCGGCCGCCTTGCATATATGGGTGGGAACACTGGTGCGCATCGTTATAATCTGCCTCATTGTTGTGGGGTCCCTCGCTTGCCAGTTCACATCGGAGCCCACTCCTGAACCGACTGGAGTTCCGACTCCTACAGCAACTCCGACCCTGGCTCTGACTCAGTCCCCTGTTTTGCCGACCCAGCCGCCAGCCGTGTTGCTGGACATCGCTGTGGCTCCCGTTCCAGACGATCTGCCTCCCTATGACCGCGACGACTGGCGCCACTGGACCGATGAGGACAGGGACTGCCAGAACACCCGCCACGAGGTCCTTATCGAGGAAAGCCGCACTGACGTTGTGTACAAGACCGGCGAGCAGTGCAAAGTGAAGGCAGGAGAGTGGTACGGGGCGTACACCGGCGTGGTGGTCACAGACCCGGCCAAGTTGGACATCGACCACTTCGTCCCGCTGGCAAATGCTCACAAGTCGGGCGGCTGGTCCTGGTCATCCGAGCGTAAGCGGAGCTATGCCAACAGTCTTGACGACCCCGGGCATTTGATAGCCGTTACGTCCGGAGCCAACCGGTCAAAGGGAGCCAAAGGCCCCGAAGAGTGGCGCCCTTCCAACGAGGCATACTCTTGCCAATACGCTCTTGATTGGATCAAGGTCAAGCAGACCTGGGAACTGACCGCGACTCCTGCTGAGACAAGTGCGCTGCAGGAGTTGTTGGCAACCTGTGATAGCCCCACGGAATTGGCTCCCTCGACGGTGGAACCCGCTGCGGTGCCTACCGGTCCCAAGCCTGCTGCGCCAGGACAAGGGGCCGTCTTTTCATCATGCGACGAGGCTGACGATGCCGGAGTGCAACGGATTCAAGGGTCTGTAGGGTCGGGCAAAGGATTCCCCAAGTCAGTGGTCCCGAGCGCGCGTGACGGCGACGCTGACGGGGTAGTCTGCGAGCATTGAGAGCCAGACGTCCCTTCTTCTACGAGGCGATAGGATAGTCTCCGTCATTCCGGCCTTCGCCGGAATCCAGGGTCTACAGTAAAGCTGGGGCAGCCCTCACCCCAACACTCTCCCAGAGGGAGAGGGGGAGCTTGTGCCTAGTCGGGCTTTGGCCTATGACCAGGAGACCGGCAGCGACTTCAGGGAGCGAAAGCTGTTCGTGGGATGGTACTCCAACTCCTCCGACTCCAGGCGCATATCAGGGAACCTCTCGGCCAGAGCCATGAACGCCTCCTGACCCTCCAGGCGGGCCAATGTGGCTCCAAGGCAATGGTGGATTCCTGAACCGAAAGCCACGTGCCTGTTGGGGTGGCGGGTGATGTCGAAGCGGTCCGGCTGGTCGAATATGTCGGGGTCCCGGTTGGCAGAAGCGATGTACCACCGCATCCGGTCGTGTTTGCCCACCGTCCGTTCTCCCAGCTCAACCTCTTCGCTGGCGATGCGCCCTATGGACTTGACCGGCGGGTCATAGCGGAGACATTCCTCCGTGGCTCTTACGGTCATGCCGGCCGGGTCTGACCTGAGCAGCTCCCACTGGTCGGGGTGCCGCATGAACGACAGGGCGCCGTTGCAAATCAGGTTGATGGTCGTCTCATGTCCGGCCATCAGCAGCAGTAAGGAGTTGGCCAGCGCTTCTTCTCTGCTGTAGGCGCCCGTCTTGACCCCTCCGGCCAGGATGGACATCAGGTCGTCCTTGGGGGAGTCCACCCTCTCTTCCATCAGAGGCTCCACGTACCCGATAAGCCCCTTGATCCCTTCAGCCAGGGGTTTCATCCTGCTGCTCTCGCCCCGTCCGATGAATGTCAGCTTCTCGGCCAGATCGCGTATGAAGAGCCTGTCCTCAGTCGGGAGCCCCAGCATCTGGGCAATCACCAGCACGGGCAGAGGGGTTGCGAAGTCCCGCATCATGTCCATGCGGCCTTCTTCCTCCACCTCGTCGAGCAGGTACTTGATGGCCGAGCGCACCAGAGGACGCCACCTCTCCGTCTCCTTGGGTGTGAAGTAGTGGTGAACCACCCGCCGCATGTCGGTGTGAGTGGGACGGTCCCGCAACGCGAACCAGTCGGAGAAGAAGTCGGTCACGTAGTGGTACAGGCCCATGTCCTCTTCCTGTATGGGTGGATAGGGCGGACGTGGGTCCAGCTTGTGCTGGACTGAGGAGAATAGTTCATGGTGGCGGGCAATCCACACCAGGTGGTCGTAGCGGGTGATAATCCAGATGTCGTACTTCTCGTTCCAGTGGATGGGATCCTCATCCCGGAGCCGCGCGAAATAGGGATAAGGGTCCGTCATCACTTCCGGGGAGAATATGTCGTCATCGATGGTCTGTATTGCCATGCGTCTCCTTGCCATGATTCGCTTCCGGCCAAGGATGATTGCTCAACCTATTATGCGCCGACATTCTTGTCAAGGACGTATGGAGCGTTTCGGTTTGACACCCATCACGCGCCCAAGTATTCTCAGCTTAACGCTGTCCGGACGGTGCCCGGCGCCCAATATGTCGAAGGCGGGGTTTCATGGGTCGTCTCGACTGTAAAACGGCGATAATATCGGGTGGAGCCAGAGGTCAGGAAGCTGAAGAGGCCCGTCTCTTCGCGTCCGAGGGCGCCAATGCGTTAATCGGCGACATCCGGGACGAACTTGGTGCACAGGTGGAGGAGGAAATCCGCGAGCTTGGCGGCGCCGCAGACTATGTGCACCTTGACGTGACTCAGGGCTGGAGACGGTTCCCACGCTCCCGAAAGCCAAGGGCTAAGGGCCACCTACGTACAGGCGCCGTTACAATAGGAGGTATTGATGTCCCTGTCCCCTCGAGAAACGGGAGAATTGCCACAAGCTCTTGCGGGAGTGCGTATTGTTGATTTCACTTGGGTGAGGGCAGGCCCATGGGCCACCCGCTGGCTGGGAGCTTTAGGCGCCGAGGTGATCAAGGTCGAGTGGCCGGACAGCGAGAGGGGCAGGGGCGAAGGAATAGGCACCCCCCCGGGAGTGGAGACCAGCCTGAACACATCGGGGAACTTCAACGACACCAACTGTAACAAGTTGGGTGTAACTCTGAACCTACGCAGCCCAAAGGGCCTCGACCTGATAAAGCGTCTCATCTCCATCTCGGACGTGGTCATCGAGAACTTCAGCGCCAGGGCATTGGGGAGTTGGGGATTGGGTTACGATGAGATGCTTACGCTGAAACCCGACATCGTCTATGTATCCCAGGCAGGGTTTGGCCATACTGGACGTCATCGCCACTACACCACGTTCGGCCCTATCGCACAGGCCTTTTCGGGGCTGACCTACCAGTCTGGGCTGCCCGGAAAGCCTCCTGCAGGATGGGGCTGGTCCTACCTGGACGACACCGGCGGCATGTATATGGCCATGGCCACCATGACTGCCCTGTACCACCGCGACATGACCGGCCAGGGGCAGCACGTGGACCTTTCTCAGATGATCGCTGGGATAACCCTGAACGGACCCGCGCTGCTGGACGCCACTGTGAACGGCAGACCATCTCGCCGCGAGGGGTATCCCCCGGGGAACCGCTCTGTTTGGCCGGGGATCGCCTTTGCGAACAACTACCGCGGCCGCACCGCCGCTCCCCACAACGCCTACCGCACCAAGGGGGACGGCTACAACGACTGGTGTGCCATCGCCTGTTTTTCCGACGAGGAATGGCAAAACCTGGTCCGTGCGATGGGCAGTCCTGCCTGGGCCACTGATGGCCGATTCACCAGCCTCGAAAGTCGACTCCAGCGCCAGGAGGAACTGGACCGGCACATTCAGGAATGGACCCTGACGCTGGAGAAGTACGAGTTGATGGAGCGCTGCCAGGCAGCCGGGGTGGGCGCTATGCCTGTCCAGAGCGTCGAAGACCGGGTGGAGCACGATCCCCAGCTTCGCCACAGGGAGATGTACACGGAGCTGGACCATCCGGCGCTGGGACCTCGCAAGTTCCAGAACGCACCCTTCAAGCTCTCCGAGACCCCAGCGTTCCACTATCTGGCGAGCCCGTTGATCGGCCAGCACAACAGGGAGGTCTTCGAGGGTCTCCTGGAGCTGAGCCATGAAGAGTTGCTGGAAGGATACGAGGACGGCGCCTTTTGGCCCAAGACCAGGGAGCGCTACCCCTATATTGAGGAGATGCTGCAGGGAGGCCCGCTTCCCGCTGGAGAAGGGCGCAGGCTGTCTCGCCAAAATAGGGGATCAAGAGCGCCGGAGGGAACCGCGTCGGAGACTTCTGGGCACAACGCAAGCGGCCCTCTGTCGGGCCTCAGGGTACTGGAGCTGGCTGACGAGAAGGGAGAGTTCTGCGGCAAGCTGATGGCGGACCTGGGGGCTGACGTTATCAAAATCGAGCCTCCCGGCGGAGGCACCAGCCGGACCCTGGGACCTTTCCTCGATGACGTTCCTCACAGAGAGCAAAGCATCTCCTTCTGGCACTACAACACCTCCAAGCGAGGCATCACCCTCAATCTGGAAACATCGGACGGGAGAAGCCTCTTCCGACGCCTCGCCTCCAACGCAGACGTTATCCTGGAGACTTCGAGACCGGGGCGCCTGCCATCCCTTGGACTGGGATATCAGGATCTGAAGGAACTGAACCCCCGGTTGATCTTTTGCTCCCTGACTCCCTTCGGCCAGACGGGGCCATGGCGGGACTACGTCACCAGCGACCTGCTCCACCTGGCTGTCGGAGGCCAGATGGGGTGCTGCGGTTACGACGAGGAGGACCTGCCGGGCGCCCCTCCGATAGCTGGAGGTGGCGGGCAGGCCTGGCACATAGGATGCCACTATGCCAACATGGCCATCGTGGCAGCTCTGATGCATCGCAACGAATCGGGGCGAGGGCAGTACATTGATGCCTCCATTCATGACGCCTGCGCCCTCACCACCGAGTTCCACGTAGCCAACTACATATACACCGGCGCGTTCCCCCTCCGGCAGACAGGACGTCACGCCTCTGCCACGCCCCGTCCCCAGTCTCAGTTCCTCTGTCAGGATGGCAGATATATGCACGCCTCCGTCGGCCAGCTTGGCCCTCGGCAAATAGGCGCGCTGGCTGAGTGGATGGACACCTATGGCCTGGCTGGAGATCTGCAAGACCCCAGCTACCAGGATGCCAAGGTAGTCCGGGAGAAGGTCTCCCACATCGGTGACCTCGTGGCGAGGTTTGCCGCCAACCTCACCGCAGAGGAGTTGGCCTACGGGGGCCAGGAGAGGGGTTTCGGTTGGGGATTGGTCCGGACTCCCGAAGACCTGCTAGAGGACGGCCACCTGGAGGACCGGGGCTTCTGGGTCGAGGTGGAGCATCCGGAGCTGGGGCGCAGCTTCAAGTATCCCGGGCCTGCAGGCATATACAACGGCTCTCCCTGGAGGATCCGCCGCCGGGCGCCACTGATCGGAGAAGACAACCAAGAGGTCTACTGCGGAGAGCTGGGGCTTCAGCCGGTGGAGCTGGCGCTCCTCGCGGAGTCCAAGGTCGTTTAGACTTCTATTGGTTGCCGTTCCAGAGGTTGTCCAAGATACCCACTGGAGACAGTGAGAGCTGCTTCAATTTGACACCCACGGCCCTGTATATGGCGTTGGCCACATCAGCCGTGGGAGGCGCCAGCGTCACGTCTCCCATTCCTCGGGCTCCGAAGGGATGTCCGGGGTTCGCTGCCTCTACGGTCCCTAGCCAGGGGTGGCGCTCCACACGGTGAAGTCGCCGTCCAAGGGCATGGGACCGCCGGAGATGGCGACCTCCGGCTTTACCCCCGTGACCTGTCGCGCACCCGCTCGTCCCTGCAACTGCTGAATGCAGTCCGTGTGCATCCAGAAACGGCTGCGGCCGCTCCCGATGTTGCCGCCGCTGGGGGAAACGGGGTTCGGCCCTTCGATGCTGATGTCCGTCTGGTAGAAGTCCAACGCCTCTCCAAACTTGATGCCACGGTAGCCCAGGCCTTCAATGTGGAACTGGTGGAACAGGGAGAAGCCGTCATACATGTTCTCGAAGGAGAGATCGGCTGCGGTAATCCCGGCGCCCTCATAGATCTTCCGGGCCGATCTGGCGGTTTCGGCTTCGACCTCGTCCAGTGTTGGAGTGAGGCTCCTGGGCTTGATCCGGCTCGACGCATGGTTCAGGATGTAGACGGGCTTCTGCTTCATGTCCTTGGCCCGTTCAGCGGTTGTGAAGAGGTAGGCGGCGCTCGCCATGACCGGTATGTCGTTATCGAAGAGGTTAGCCGGCTTGGCTATCCACCGGGCGGCCAGATAGTCCTCCTCCGTCAATTGTTCAGGCCGATGCTGGGCCCAATAGCCTTCCGGGAACAACAGTCCGTTCCTTCTTGAATTCACCATAAAGGGAGCCATCATGTCGTGGGTCTTGCCATACTTTCGGCAGTACTCGGCAAACTGCAGGGCGGTGCCGAAGGACGCCGGGGTACCCCAGAGACGGCTAACCCCGACAGTCCCGGGTACGTCGTCCCCAGCGTTGGCCCCTCCCTGGTAGTACCGGCCTTCCATGTTGTGCCAGCCCTTGAGCACCAGGCAGGTCTGCGCGAGACCAGCGCCTACAGCCTGGGCGCCTAGGACAACGGCTTGGGACATACAACCGTAGGGCGGCACCCGACAGTACATGGTGAATTTGACGTTCACCAACTCCGGCATGTTCTTCAACAGCCACTCGGCGCTCAGCTTGGCGATGCCGTCCAAGGGGTCGCTGGTGGTCTCAAAAGCGTTGATCACTTCCGTGGGTAAGGGTTGGCCTTCCGGCCAGTGAGCCCCGGTAGCGGTCCCAGGGTCAAGGATCAAACCGTCGACCTGGTCCGGCGAGACGCCTGCGTCCTCTATAGCTCTCCTGAGGGCCAGGATGCTGTTTGCGCCTACGCTGGTTTCGGGTTTCCAGTCCCAGCGCCGGGCAGTGGGAGAGTGCCCAACACCGACGGCCGCCACCTTCCCTCGGTGTTCCCATAACCCCGTACCCTCTTCTGTCCGGTACATCGAAATTGGAGCATGTTGAGTGGTCATTGGTGATTCCTTTCTGAGAGCCTTAGTCCACAAGGATGTGAGTGTCTAGCTAACTACCCGCCACTCGGGGACCTTTTGGCCGTTGGCTGTGGCCTCGAACAGGACCTCCACACTGGCCCCCAACGGGACCTCGTCCACCGGAGTTCCGGGGAGGTGAGAATACATCTGGATGCTCGGGTCGTCGTCCAGCATAATTACCGCGACGTTGAAGGGTTGGTCGTCCTGAAGCAGTCTGATGGGGCAGTCGTAGACCACTCCGTAGTTGTATATCTTGCCGCGGCCGCTCATCTGCTTCCACTCCAGATTGTCCCCTGAGCCGCACTGGTCGCACGCCGGGACCGGGGGGTGCTGAAGCCTGTCGCAGGCTTTACAGTTCTGGATCACCAACCGCCCCTCGTTGGCGGCGTCCCAGAAGGGTTTGGTCAGCTCATCGGGCGCCACACCCTGCTTTACCATATCTCATCTCTCCTATTGTTAGTTTCCAGCGACTCGACAACGACGAGCTTTACCAGGTCAACAATACAGTCCGTCTTAACCGAGTCCTAGCTTACACGATTCCTCTGGCGCTCGAAACGCCACAGCAATCGACGGAACGAATCACGGGGAACTCGCCCGGCGACTTGGTTTGCCATGAGCTTTTAATATACTACATCCTGTTTCCAGCGAGGTAGAGCGTCATCGATCTACTAGGCAGGCGCTCTGGCTCGCCACGAATTAGCGCCTAACCCAAGATACATGGCATCTCCATGGGCGGTACAGTCTCGTTCCTTCGGCACACGATGCCGGCGGGCCGTTCGGTGCACTAGAGAACCGGCGCCCGATCCTCAGCAGGTTCCTACGGCGTTGCGGTTTGACACCCATCCCATGCCCAAGTATTCTCTGCTTAACGGTGTGCGGGCGGCGCCCGGTGCGCAATATGTCCAAGGCGGGGTTTCATGGGACGTCTCGACGGCAAAACGGCCATCATATCCGGTGGAGCCAGGGGGCAGGGAGCTGAAGAGGCCCGCCTTTTCGCGTCCGAGGGCGCCAGTGTAGTCATCGGAGACATCAGAGATGAACTGGGCGTCCAAGTGGAGGCGGAAATCCGAGAGCTTGGCGGGGCCGCAGACTACGTGCACCTTGACGTGACCCAGGAGGACGATTGGCGCAGGGCTGTGGAGTTTGCCGAGTCAAAGTACGGTGGGCTGAACGTTCTGGTAAACAATGCTGGCATCGTGACCTGGTCCGCCATCGATGAAATGCCCGTTGAGGAATGGGACCTGGTTATGGCCGTCAACATGCGCGGCGTGTTTCTGGGCACCAAGCACTCCATACCGGCCATGATAAGAGCTGGAGGAGGCTCCATAATCAACATCTCCTCTGGGGCGGGCATTGCCCCGGCCTCTCCTTCGTCCTCCGCCTACGCCGCCAGCAAGGGCGGGGTGCGGCTTTTCACCAAGGCAACGGCTATCCAACACGCCAAGGACAACATTCGCTGCAACTCCGTCCACCCCGGCCCCATAGACACACCCATGGTACAAGAGACCCGCATGGCCAGGCCCGATGAGATGGCGGCCCGCATGGACCGGGTGCCCTTGGGTCGCATGGGCGAGTCCTCGGAGATAGCTTATGGAGTCCTTTTCCTTGCCTCCGACGAGTCGTCCTACATGACCGGCTCTGAAGTCGTCATCGACGGCGGCCGGACAGCCATGTAGGTCGAGTTAGCGCTAGAGTCAACTCCAGAAACAGGAGGACACCAATGACCAGACGAAAGGGATCAGTCATATCGGTGGTTTTCGCCGACGTTGACCCGGAAATGGACGATGAATGGAACCGGTGGTACAACGAGGAGCACATACCCGACCTGCTTAAGATGCCCGGATACCTGGACGCCGCCCGGTATGAAGCTGTAAGAGGCTCACCCAGGTATCTGGCCATCTATGAACATGAGGATTTCGGCGTGTTCTCCACGCAGGAGCGAAACGCCTACCGCGACAATCCTCCGGAGTGGACCCGGAGCATCCAGGAGCGAGGGGGAGCGCGTCTCACCATCCGCAACGTCTACACCCGAATCTACCCTGAAACAGAAGAGCCGGAAGCACTGGGCCGACCCATGCCTGCGGCGGTCCAGGTGGGGCGTATGGAAGTTCCCGCGGAAATCGAGGAAAAGTACAACCACTACTACGACAACATACGTCTGCCCCAGAACACCGCCCTTCCCGGCTGCCTGTACGCCAGGCGGTTCCATTGCATAGAGGGGGGTGGGCCCAAGTATCTGACCCTCTACGAGTTCGAGCACGAGAACGTCTCGCAGACCATAGCATGGAACGAGTGGCGTAAGACTGACACCATGAACGACTACATTGGGGGCGACTACGACCACGCTCCCGGCTCGCCGGGCGTGTACCGCCGTATCTTCCCTCAGCGATCTTTTTAACCCTCACCCCAACCCTCTCCCAGCGGGAGAGGGGGTATGTTCCTTCCCCCAACGGGAAACGCTAGGATGGGGGGCGGACGAATAATGAAAGGGGGGCGTTGATGACCACGGGACAGATAATAAAAAGCCCTGAAGTTCCCGATTACAACGTAGTGGGCAGCAGGCCTGTGCGACACGACGGACCGGACAAGGTGACGGGCCGGGCGCGTTATGCCGCCGACACGTCCTTTGCCGACATTCCAGGCCCCGCGCTTCTGCATGCGAGGGCGCTTCGCAGTCCTCACGCCCACGCGCGCATCAAGTCTATAGACGCCTCCAAAGCCCTGGCCCTTCCAGGGGTGAAGGCAGTGGTCACGGCTGCCGACATGCCGGAGGTCTCGGCGAAGCTGTCGGAAATAGAGGAAGGAGCCGCCGTCAACTACGGCTTCTACAGCCGCAACGTCATGGCTAGGGAGAAGGCGTTGTACAAAGGCCATACCGTGGCGGCGGTAGCGGCAACCAGCGCCCACGTCGCAGAAGAGGCGCTGGCCTTGATCGAGGTGGACTACGAGGTCTTGGAGCCGGTGTTCACCGCCGAGGAAGCCATGAAGGACGATGCACCCATACTTCATGAGCGGCTGGTGACAATGGCCGACGCAGCCTTCAGAGGCGGCGGCTACGCCGATGACGACGTGGAACGGCCCTCCAACGTAGCCAACCATTTCGAGTTCAAGCTGGGCGAGCCTGAGCAGGGGTTTGCTGAGGCCGACGTGGTTGTGGAACGGGAGTACCACACCCGGCCAGTGCACCAGGGATACATCGAACCACACTCCGCCACCGCGTACTGGGGGACCGATGGGTTGGTGACGATATGGACCAGTTCCCAGGGCCACTTCGCCCTGAGAGACCATACCTCCAGCATGCTTGAGTTGCCGGTGTCCCAGGTGAAAATCATCCCGATGGAAATCGGAGGCGGATTCGGAGGCAAGGGGCAGGGCGGCTGCTACCTGGAGCCGGTGGCTGCGGTCCTTTCCCGAAAGACGGGACACCCCGTGAAGTTGAGCATGACCAGGACGGACGTGTTTCTGGGCACCGGCCCGACGTCGGCAGGCCATATCAAAATCAAGATTGGCGCCAGGAACGACGGCAAGATGGTTGCCGCTGATGCACGTCTGGTCTTCGAGGCGGGCGCCTTCCCCGGGTCGCCAGTAGCGTCGGGAACGCGGACTATTTTCGGCCCTTACGACCTACAGAACGCCTACCTGGAAGCGATGGATGTGGTGGTGAACACTCAGAAGGTCGCCGCTTACCGGGCGCCCGGCTCTCCCATAGCCTCCTTTGCAGCTGAGACAGTCATCGACGAGCTTTGCGAAAAGCTCGGCATGGACCCCATCGAGATGCGCTTGCTCAACGCTTCCAAGGAGGGGACACGGCAGGTGGTCGGGCCGGTGTTCCAGCGCATCGGCAACGTGGAGGTCCTCCAAGCCGCCAGGGATCACGACCACAACAAGACGCCGGTTTCGCCGGACGGTCCCGACGGAAAGAAGCGTGGGCGCGGGGTAGCCAGCGGCGCATGGATGAACGGCACAGGGCCTGCCAGCGCTGTGGCCTCCGTGCACGCCGACGGCACCGTAAGCCTTCTTGAGGGCTCCCCCGACATCGGGGGCAGCAGGGCCGTTGCCGCCATGCACGTGGCCGAGGTCCTGGGCATCGGCGCCGAGGACGTTAAGCCGGCCATCGGCGACACCGCGGCGATAGGCTATAGCAGCGGGGCTGGCGGTTCCGGTGTGACCTTCAAGACCGGCACCGCCGTCTACGAGGCGGCCCAGGACGTTAAACGCCAGATGATTGCCCGGGCGGCAACGATTTGGGACGCTGACCCTGAGGACATCGAGTACAGTGACCGGGGTTCGCTGTCCCACAAGTCCGACCCGGAACTGCGAATGACTTTCGCGGAGCTTGCGGCCAGGTTGAACGCCACTGGCGGCCCCATTGTTGGAAAGGCTGCCGTCAATCCGTCGCGGGTGGGGAACGCTTTCGCCGTTCACATGGTGGACGTGGAGGTGGACCCGGAGACGGGAAAGGTGGATATACTGCGCTACACCACCTTCCAGGATGCAGGAACGGCCATACACCCCTCCTATGTAGAGGGGCAGATGCAGGGCGGAGCCGTCCAAGGCATCGGCTGGGCTCTCAATGAAGAGTATTACATGAGTGGCGACGGTCAGATGCTGAACTCCAGCTTCCTGGACTACAGGATGCCCACTTCACTGGACCTGCCCATGATAGACACGGTGATAATCGAGGTGCCCAACCCTGGCCATCCCTTTGGCGTCAGGGGAGTGGGCGAAGTGTCGCTGGTGCCGCCTATGGCTGCCGTGGCCAACGCAATACACGACGCGATAGGCGTCAGAATGAACCGGCTTCCCATGAGCCCCGGGGCCATACTGGAAACCATGTGGGAACAAGAGGGCTAAAAGTAGAACAATCTCAGGAGGAGACATGGTTGCGTTGCCTGACACTTGCAAAGTGGCCGCCCTCGTGGGCGTACATCAACCCATGGAGATCATGGAAGTCCCGATTCCCAAAGAGATGGAGTACGGGTCGATTATCGTCAAGACCGCCTCCGCCACCATCTGCGGGAGCGACGTCCACTACTGGGAGGGTGAGTCCACCACCGCTCCGAAAGAGTTCCCGCGCATACTGGGACACGAGATGACCGGGCATATAGCCAGGATGGGCCCGGGCGTAACCCACGACTCGGTGGGCCAGCCCCTGAGCGAAGGCGACCGCATCATATGGACCCACGGGTTCTGCGGCCAGTGCCATTACTGCACCGTGGAAAACCAGTACACGCTTTGCACCAACCGGCGAGGTTACATGTCACCGTTATGCACCGAATATCCGTATTTGGTCGGTGGATTCGCCGAATACTGCTACGTATACCCCACTTCCGGCAGGCTCAAGGTCCCAGACAGTGTGTCCGATGACTTGGCGTCCGCCGCGGCCTGCGCCCTGCGGACGGTGGTCCACGGGTTTGACCGCCTGGGGCGCATCGAGAACCGGCACACCGTCGCAATCCAGGGCAGCGGCCCTCTGGGCCTCTTCTCCTTGACCCAGGCGCTGACGGCCGGAGCCAGGAAGGTCATTGTCATTGGAGGCCCGCCGGGCAGGCTGGAGATAGCCAGGAAGTGGGGCGCCGACTATACGCTGGACGTGGGTGAACTCAACGCCCAGGAACGGCACGAACGCATCATGGACATCACGGGTGGACAAGGGCCGGACGTGGTGGTCGAGGTGTCGGGCGCCAAGACAGCCTTCCCCGAGGGTCTGCAGATGGTCCGGGGGACTGGCCGCTACCTGATCATCGGGCAAATCGGCCCTCACGAGGTCACTTTCAGGCCCGCGGACATCGTTCGCAAGCACATGCGCATCGTTTCCACCCAGTCGGCTAGCGTGGCTCACTACTGGAAGGCGTTGCAGTTCCTCCAGGACAACGCCGAGAACTTCACGTTCGAGGACATGATTACCAGCCATACGCCTCTGGCGGGCATCAACGAGGCGATGGAACGCATGAAGTCCTTCCAGGACCTTAAGGCCGCTCTGACCTTCCCCGACTGATGGGACGCGTTCCCTTTCCCCCTCTCCCCCTGGGAGAGGGCTGGGGTGAGGGCCGGAAGGCGCTGCTGGGCACAACCAACCCCGCCAAGCTGGAACGCTTGCGGTGGCTGCTTGAGGGTCTTCCTATTGAGACCGTGGGCCCGTCGTCCCTGGGTTTGTCGGGGTTGGACATCGAGGAAGCGGGGGCGACCCACGAGGAAAACGCTCGTCTCAAAGCCGACGCTTGGTCCCAAGCGGCTGGCTTACCGGCCCTGGCAAGCGACGGCGGCTTGGTAATACCAGCGTTGGGCGATAACTGGTTGAGCTTACACACCCGTCGCTTTGCTGGCGAGGACGCTGACGACGATGCCCGCATACGCCGGCTGCTTGAGCTAATGGAGCCCTACAGCGAAGAGGACCGCAAAGGTGTATGGGTCGAATCAGTAGCCTTGGCGGGAGGCGGGCTGCCCACCGTTTCCTGGCTGATGGAAGGTCCTGCCGGATACATTCTGGAAGCGCCCGACGACGCTCACCGAATACCCGGGTTCTGGTTCTTCTCGTTGTGGTTCCTTCCAGAGCTGGGCAAGACCTACGCCGCCGCCCTTGACGGCCCGGAAGCGGACCTGGATTCCATAGGCGACCATTGGGCCCGCCTCAAGTCCAAGGTGCGGGACTATGTCACGAGACTTTCGGGCTCGTGATATGATGTAGCGACCATATAGATCATGTAGGTTGCACCACATGACTACGTATAGCATAAGAGAGTTCAAGGCCAAAGTCAGCGAAATACTCAGAAACCTCAATGACGGCGAAGAGGTGATCATCACCCGACGCGGAAAGCCATGCGGGAAACTCATTCCCCTGCAATCTGCCGCCGAGGGAAAGCCTTCGCTACGTGACCTGAGAGGGTCCATGACGCAACTTCCCGACGCGAACTACGAGGACTTTCTGGGCGCCAAGGCGCTATGGGACTCGCAGCGGGCCGATTAAAGACGGCTCCGCGCAGTCCTAATGACATCTTGGCTAGGCTGTTTAAGGGACATTTGAAGGAGAAGCTGATACCCGATGAAGAATAAAGTCGTTGGCAGCATCGATGAGGCTGTTGCGGACATACCCGACGGCTCCACCGTCATGTTCCCAGGGTTCGGACCCACAGGCATGCCCCGTAACCTCATAGCCGCCCTGCTCAAGCAGGGGGCAAAGGACCTCACCGGAATTTCCAACAGGTTTGGGCGCCCCGAGGACTCCATGGACGTGCTGAACCTCATCGAAGCTGGGCGCATGAGGAAGATGGTCCTTGCCTTCTCAGCCGAACCCCACCCTTCCCGCACCTCCGCTTGGTCGGACATGTACCAGGCGGGCGAAATCGAGGCCGAACTGGTCCCCCAGGGGACACTGGCCGAGCGGATGCGAGCCGCCGGAGCCGGGATCGGGGCGTTTTACACCCCTACGTCGGTGGGCACCGAGTTGGCCGAGGGTAAAGAACACCGGACCATAGACGGTCGGGAGTACGTCCTGGAATATCCGCTCCACGCCGACTACGCTTTCATCAGGGCCTGGAGGTCGGACACCTTTGGAAACCTCCAGTACCGACTCTCCCAGCGCAACTTCAACCCAGTGATGGCCCAGGCAGCTAGAATCACCATAGTAGAGGTGGAGCACGAGATCGTGGAGTTGGGCGAACTGGACCCCGACTGTGTGCACACCCCCGGCCTATGCGTAGACCGCATAGTAAAGATTCCCCCGCCTCCCGAGGGGATCTTCGAAAAACCCCCAGGGCGGTAGCTCCCATTTCAAGCATTTCCTAAGTCGGAGGCAGACGGATGGAGAAGAAATCTTTGGACCGACAGACCATGTGCAGCCGTTTGGCCATGGAATTCCAGGATGGATGGGTGGTCAATCTGGGTGTGGGGATGCCCACGCTATGCTCCAACTATGACTTCAAAGACGTAGACATCATCTTCCACTCTGAGAATGGGGTTATAGGTTACGGCCCCATAGCCAAGGAAGGTGAGGAAGACCTGCATCTGGTGAACGCCGGAGGCCAATACACCACCATCCACAAGGGCGCGGCCATAGTCCACCATGCCGACTCCTTCGGCCTTATCCGGGGAGGCTACGTGGACGTGACCGTAATGGGCGCCTACGAGGTGGCGGAGAACGGAGACTTCGCCAACTGGAGAATCGCAGGCCGGAAGGGCGGAGGCATCGGCGGAGCCATGGACCTGGCGGTGGGCGCCAAGAGGGTGTACATAGCTCTCGAGCACACCACCAGGGACGGGGAGCCCAGGCTTCTTAAGCGTTGTGATCTGCCCGTGACCGCGGTAGGAGTGGTGACCCTGGTGGTCACCAACCTGGGCCTGTTCGAGGTGTCGCCCCAGGGGTTCGTATTGAAGGAAATTGCCCCGGGCTACACGCCCGAGGAGGTCCAAGAGGCCACAGGCGCCGAGTTGGTAATCGCACCGGACCTTAAGGAGTTGGAAGTAAGGTAGACCTCCGGAAGCACCGTAGTGCGGTGTTCCGGCAATGTTTGAAGACCGGAGGAGAGCATGAGAGGCATAGTTTACGAGTCGGGCGGCGTTGAGGCGCTGGCCATCACCGAATTGCCGGACCCAAAGCCCGCCGCCGGCGAGGTCCTGCTCAGGGTCAAGGGCTGCGCCATGAACCACCTGGACGTTTGGGCGACCAAGAATCCGAAGAACCGTCGCTTCGGAGGCCCGCGGATCATGGGCAGCGACGTTTCAGGTGTAGTCGAAGAGCTGGGACCCGGGGTGACGGGATATTCCGTCGGAGACTCGGTGGTGGTGTCGCCGGGCATCAGCTGCCAGCATTGCTTCCAGTGTTTGCGTGGGCGGCACGCCGACTGTCCTCAGTACCACCTATTAGGAGTGGGCAGGGACGGAGGATATTCGGAGCTCATGACCGTTCCCGCAGCGAACCTGGCTCCCCTTCCCGCCAACCTCAGCCTGGAAGAGGCCGCTTCCGTGCCGCTTGTTTTCATTACAGCCTGGAGGATGCTCCACGAGCGGGCCAGGGTCGAACCGGGAGAGTGGGTGTTGGTTACGGCGGCCGGCAGCGGAGTGGGCATCGCCGCCATCCAAATCGCCAAATCCACCGGTGCAAAGGTCATCACCACCGCCTCAACCGAGGAGAAGCGTCAGAAGGGCCTGGACCTGGGAGCCGACGCAGCCATCGACTACACGCAGCCTGACTGGCACCAGCAGCTCCTCGAAATCACGGACGGGCGCGGGGTAAACGTGGCGGCTGACAGTGTGGGAGGCAGGACCATCGAAGAGCTGATAAAGGGCATGGCCCCCGGAGGGCGGGTGGTCAACTGCGGTTTCACCGACACCACGCCCATGTCCATCGATATGGCCACGCTGAGGGACAGGAAAATATCCGTCGGCTGGTCCTTCATGGGCAGCAACAGCTACATGCACGAGTCCCTCAGGCTGATGGAAGCCGGGCGTATGAAGCCGGTGGTCCACAAGGTCTTTCCCTTCGAGGAGGTTCAGGACGCCCATCACTCGATGATTAACAGGGACAACTTTGGCAAGATAGTGCTCACCTGGCAATAGGGAGGCGTCAATGGCGGAAGACACCGTGATAGCGGACTTCATTGACAAGGTCAAAGGGCAAATTTCGGAGAAGGGCGTCACCGATGAAGCTCTGTCAGCCATCGCGTCGATGACGCAGGAACTCAGCCGCCGGGACGACCTCTGCGACCTAGGCGTCTGGCGCGACCCCACTCCCGGAGGGAACACCATCGGATCCTATCGCCTCCACTCCGAGCCGGACGACACGCTGGTGCTGTCGGTGTCCCGCTTCTCCCAGGAGAAGCCCACTCCCGTCCACACCCACGGCACTTGGGGCGTGATATGCGGATACCAGGGCCGGGACAAGTACGAGGGCTGGCGTAGGGTGGACGACGGCGCAGAGCCGGGCAAGGCCGAGTTGGAGCTGCTGGTGGACGCTGTGCTGGAGCGAGGGGACGCCGTCTACTGGCTGGAGTATCCCGGGGACATCCACAGGCAGCAAGCCCTCGGCGACGAGCCTTCATGGGAAGTGCTCCTCATGGGCAAGAGCACGAGAGGCGTCACCAGACTCCACTTTGACCCCGACAAGGGCTCCGTCTGGGAAGTTCCGCCGCTGACGCCCGCATAGCCGCCGTTCTATGAGAGTGCTGGGGAGAGAACTGGAGGCCCCCTTCGATGATTTCTGGAGGTGGGCCGAGCCTGAAATCGGAATTCCCTGGGAGCTTGCGGAGAACGGCCACTGGACCATCTTTGGAGACCAGGCCTACAGCCCCGCCTCAGGTCAACTGCCGCCTTGGATGGAGTTGCCCGGTTTTGCCCTAAGCTTCCACGTGGCCCATGAGCTTACGCACGTACTCATGAGGAAACGTGGATTCCCTATGACCAACAGGGGGCCGCAATACGCTCCGAATTCCCACGAAGCCAGGGTCGGCGGTGACCTGGAGGAGATGGTGGGCCATCCAGGTATGGAACGGCTACTGGAGCCCCTTCCCTTCGACAAGTCCCACATTCAGCAGAAGCTCTTCGAGGGCGCCCGGAGCGGACTGGAAAATGCTCCTATTCCTACACAGGGCGGCCTGTGGTGGGTGACTTGGGCGATGCGATTCTGCGAGCTTCAGTTCCTTTTGACGGAGCCCATGTGGCTGCGGCTGGAGGTGGTTTACGACGGGCGGTGCCCCGAAATCGCCGCTAAAGGCCGTGAGTTGGTGGACGTCATGCTTGCTGAGGGGTTCGAAACGCCGGACCAGGCCCTCGGCGCAATGATAGGTTGCCGGGACGCTTTGGGACTGCGGGAAGAAGCCAAGTGTCTTATCACCGACCCCAGGGATGGACAGACCTATTAGTTCTGTACAGATTCAGGTTTCGCGCCAAGAACCCTGGTTTCCCCCTTGAATTTATAGACGCTCGGAAAGTATCGTCAATTTAGGGGATGTGCGCTTCGGCGCCGTCCCGTCTCTGCGTCCTGTGACTGGGCCGGTTACTTCCCCGCGTGCCGGGAATATTGTGGAGTAGACGTTGTTGGGGAGACTGCTCTCTAGTGGTCTGTGGAGCGCATTTCAGGTGCGCCCTACACGCCTTATGTTGTCGCTGCTTGCTCTGTTGGTGGTAAGCTTGCTGTTGGTCGCGGCCTGCAACGGCGATGCCAGGTCCACCGCTACCCCTGAACCAACCGACGAAGCGCCCACCGTCCAGCCTACTCCTAGAGCTACATCCACGCCCCGACCCACGAACACTCCGGTTCCCACGTCTACGCCGACCGTGGCTCCCAGGACGCCCACCGCCACCCCTACTATAGCGCCCACTCCGCCTCCCCCTACGCCAACGCTGCCACCGCCCCCAACGTCAACGCCGCCTCCAACACCAACACTGGCTCCGACGCCAACCCCGACGCCGGCGCTGCCGCCACAGCGCGCCCACAGCGAGGGACTTGAGATCCAGTTGACTTCACCGATGGGGGATTTGACGCTGTCTCAAGGGACGGTGTCGGTGACCGGTCTAACTTCCCCCAATGCTGTAGTGAGCGTCAACGGTTTGATTGCTGACGTCGATGACGAGGGAAATTTCTCAATCGAAAACATTCCGCTCGATGAAGGCCCCAACCTGCTGGAAATCATAGCGTCGGACCTCTCTGGGGCCGTCGCATACGAGACTCTGGCTGTGGCGGTCACCGGGGGCGACGCTGTCTTCGGCGTCGTAAGCCGGATAGACGCTGTCGGGCAAGGACTCACGAGGATTGTCGTGGACTCACCGGACGGAAGCAGCATTGCGGTCCAAGCCACTCTTTTTACCGGTGTGCTGATTCCGGGAAGCGCCTCCGCCGTGATTGGCGACATCCGCATAGGAGATTCTATAGTTGCCACCGACTCCGTCGACGCCGGAGTTGCCTCTGCAGAGCTCATAATGGTTAAGCCGTCGTCTCCCGTCTCCCATGCCCACATCGTAGCGGCCCTGGTGGGGGTTTCACAAACCGGAGATGCCCAACTGATGGACGCCCAGGGGAACCTGGTGACAGTGGCGGTCTCACCTACGGTTGGCGCCGCACTCCAACCCGCCGGCATAGTAACGGCTGTGCTCAGCCAGGACCTGAAGACAGGTGTGCTGGCCCTTAGCGGAGCCGAGATTTCCAGCCACAGCATGGGCAGGCTCAAGACTGCTTTGGAAGAGGCTGCAAAACGGGGAGCTACAGACAACGAGACTCGGTTGGGACACAGGATGCGGCAGGCTGCCACCGGGTCCCTGACTACCTCTATGGAGCTTATATCCAGAGTCGACCCCAACGTTCGGTTCATATTCCAGCAGTCCTTCAACACACTCCTGACCGCGTTGTCTCAGACTCTGGCAGACCTGGGTCTCGGCCCTGCGCTCGTGAGAGGCGGAGGGGTCATTCAGGGGACTTCAGCCGCTGGAGACTCAGTCGTAGTTGCTCCAGAGATTGGTCCAGAATTCATCTTGAATCTCCCCGGCGACACTGAACTGACCATCTTTGGAGAGCCTGCGGTGGTCGATGACTTGGAGCCCGGTCAGAGAACGGTTTTCCTATACGACCCATCCGACACATCCGTTTCCAGCTTGGACGTGCTGTTCCCTCGGCTCCCCGCGGCGGCGGCGGAAGCGCTGCGAGGCCAGGCTATGGCGGGAGAATTGCAAGGCGTCCTGGCGTCCCCACCTGTCGCCGGTTCGGTGGCGTTGAGGTTGGACACCGGAGAGCAGGTGACGTTCCCGCTCTCAGACGACGTTGTAGTCAGTGTATTCGGGCTTCCCGCCGGTCTGGACGCCCTTCAGGTCGGGGCAAATGTCAAGGTCCTCTACGATGATGACCTGGGCGCTGTCGTGGCCATAGACGCTGTCATAGCCAACCAGACCTTCATAAGCGGCGTGGTGGAGGCCATCGTGCCTAAGTTCCGGGTGGGGCTCGTCATTCCGGGCGCCAGCGAAGAAGGAAACTTGATAGTCATCACCCCTCAGGGGGAGCGCGTTGTCCTCAAGATAACGGAAGGGACGATCGTGGAACGGGACAGCGTCGTGCTCAACATAGGCGCTCCCAAGTTGGGAGACCTGGTGCGCCCCACCAGCAGCTATGACCCGGCCACGAGGAACTTGATCAAGCTCTCGGTCAGGTCTCCCGAACTCAGCGGGACCGTTCGAGGGAAGTCGGAAAGCCAGCCCGGCAATAGGACTCTGACCCTGTCCACCGACTCTCTGAAGCTCGTCAGCTTCAAGTTGCTCGACTACACCATGCTGCTTGTCAGGGGCGACCAGGGCGACGAGGAAGCCGCCTTCGACGACCTGGAAGAAGGTTCCAGGGTGGTGTACGCCCGATACGAACCCTTCACAGGAGGTTTGTCCAAGCTGCTGTTGGACCCGCCGCGAACGAGATCGGCCAGCGGCGCCATAGCGTTCCTGGACAAAGAGAACGGCGTCATTTCGGTGACTACGCAGGTAGGGGCGACCATAAGGCTGCTCATCCCCAACAAGCCGGGTATCGTAACCGTGAACGGCCAACCAGGCTCCTTCAGGGACCTGACGGAGACCATGCTCATCGACGAGGTCCACTACGACAGGAACAACATCGTAGTCCTTCTTAACGCCTCCGGGGCATAGCGGTCTTTCGCCAAATAAAGCCCGGCCCCCCCACTTCTGTTGAAAAGGAACGGGGCGCCGGGGGCCGCGTTGGGAAGGACATGCAAGAACACATCCAAGCATTCGTCCTTTCCGTCATACTCGGTTTCCTAATCCGTTCCTTCGCCTTGTGACCACTGCCCGACAACCGCCTCATATTAAGGTGGGGGCCGTCATGCCATCCGGCATCACGGCCCCTTTTCTTTTGTGACTTATATACAATGCTACCCGTACCGTATAACGAAAACTCTTGGCATCACTCCCGCAAAGGCGCAACATGCGATACAATTGTATTACAGTATTACAGTGGTATAGGCAACTGTCGGGCCTGTTTGACAACGCAAAGGAGGCAGCATGTCAGACAAAGAACCAAGGCGGGAGACCGCCTACGCTCTGGCGCATCCCCGACACGTTCGAGAACGTGATTAAGGCCCTGGTGAAGCCGGTTAAGGGGAAAGGCTAATGGTTACTCTAGAACGCATACAAGCTATTGAGACTCGTGTAGAGGTTCTGGAGAAAAGTACAGCTTCTCTTACAGACCCTCTAACAAGGGTGCTGGACCTAACTGGACGGTTTATTGCTCATGCCGAAGCCATTGATAAGCGCATGGACAGGATGGAAGCAACCCTCAATCAAGTGTTGGAGCATGTCCAAGGACGCACCACTTACTAACCCGTAAGTTCCCTGTATCTAAGTCGCTTCCCTTCCATCCCTGAATCATACCCCGTATCTGTTCCACAGTGTCCTTGGGCCGTTCATTGTGCCTTCCGGCAAATTCGGAGGCGTACCGCCCTACATGCTTGTGACTAATGTGGTGATACGTTCCAGTTATCCCACGATTCAGCATCGCCCAGAAACTCTCAATCCCGTTTGTCGTAGCCATGCCCTTCACGTATTCTCCAGCATTGTATATAAGTCCCTTTCTTTTGTGTCCCCTTCTACCGAAAGGGACAGGTTGAAGGCCCCTAACGGGCGGCACGGCTCTTTAAGGAAGGAGCGTTGCCGTGCCGCCCTTCCGGGGCGACCCTAAAGGTGGCTGGCGCATTCGTAAGGAACGGGTGGCCGGGGGCGGCGTCCGCACGCCGCCTGGGGGCGCTATAATGCACCGATGCCCATTCTCCTCCGACTGGCAGGATACGCCCTGCGCATCTCTCCCTTCCGCCTCGTCCTGGCATACGTCTGCCTCATAGGCTCCACCCTCCTTTCTCTGGCGATTCCTCGTCTGCTCGGCACCGCAATTGACAAAGTCCTGGAGAGCGGCGATTCCGGTGTGCTGATATGGCTGGCCGCAACAGTGCTGGTCATAAGCCTGGCCGCCGGAGCTTTCCACTACGGGCAGACCTACTTGTCCGAGTACATCTCCCAGCACGTGGCCTACCGGCTTCGCCACAACTTCCTGGCCCGCCTCCAAGCCCTCAGCTACGCCTTCCACGATCGGCACAAGACCGGAGACCTGATGTCCAGGGCCGCCGCCGACGTGGAGAGCATCCGCTGGTTCGTGTCTTTCGGTCTCATATACTCCGTCCACATAATCACGCTGCTTGTGGCCGTGTCGGTCTTGCTCATCACCATATCCTGGGACCTGGGCCTGCTCGGCTTGGCGGCCGTTCCAGTGGCCGTGAACATCGCCGTCGCCATGACCCGCAGGTTCAGGCGGATGTGGCGGGAGGTGCAGGAAGACACCGGGCGCATGTCGACGGTCCTCCAGGAAAACCTGTCCGGGATGAGAGTCGTCAAGACTTTCGGCGCGGAGGAACGGCAGATGGAGAAGTTCGGCCAGGCCGCGACCGTCGTCTCCGAAAAGACCTTCGCCGTCAGCCGCCTTCACGCGGCAAACTCGTCCCTGCTGAACATGCTCTTTACCTTGGTGACCGCCCTGGTGGTCTGGTACGGCGGCACCAAGATCATCAATGGCTACGATGCCGCCGCCGGCCTGTTCCTGGGACTGACTCCCGGCGAGCTTACCCAGTTCGTCCTCTACATGGGACTTCTGGTCTTCCCCATACGCATGTCCGGGTGGGTGGTCAACAACTTCGCCAGGGCCATAGCCGCCGGAACGCGCATCTTCTACGTCATCGACGCCCAATCCCCCGTCCAGGAGAAAGAAAACGCCCAGCACCTGGAGCGAGCCGAAGGCCGAGTCTCCTTCGAAGCCGTGCGCTTCCACTACGGCCCCCCACTCCCCTCTCCCCCCGCGGGAGAGGGCCAGGGTGAGGGGGCATCAGAACCCCAGCCCCACGGAGGTCAAACCCCAGACCCCCTCTCCCCCCGGGAGAGGGCCGGGGTGAGGGACGAGGAATCCATCCCCTCTCCCCTGGCGGGAGAGGGCCAGGGTGAGGGGGAACCAGACTCTCAAACCCCAGACCCCCTCTCCCCCCGGGAGAGGGCCGGGGTGAGGGAGAAGGAATCCATCCCCTCTCCCCTCGCGGGAGAGGGTCAGGGTGAGGGGGAATCAGACTCTCAGACCGCAGACCCCCTCTCCCCCCGGGAGAGGGCCGGGGTGAGGGAGTCCCACCCCGAAGTCCTCCGGAACATAAACCTGACCATAGAACCCGGTCAACGAGTGGCGGTCCTGGGCGCGCCCGGAAGCGGCAAGAGCGCCATGGTGTCCCTTATTCCCCGGTTCTACGACGTAACATCCGGGCGAATCACCCTGGACAACGTGGACGTTCGAGACCTGAACCTGCGCAGCCTGCGAAGGAACGTGGCCATCGTCCCCCAGGACGTGTTCCTGTTCGCCGCCACAATCAGGGAGAACATCGCCTACGGAGTGCCAAACGCCCCTCTGGAGGATGTGATAGAGGCGGCCAGGTCCGCCCAGATACACGAATTCATAGACAGCCTCCCGGACAAGTACGAGACCCTGGTGGGCGAGCGGGGAATCACCCTGTCCGGCGGCCAACGCCAGCGGGTCGCCCTTGCCCGCACGCTGCTGATGGACCCTCCCGTCCTCTTGCTGGACGACTCCACCTCCAGCGTCGACGTGGACACGGAGGCCCTGATACAGCGGGCCCTGGAAGAGGTGATGAAGGGCCGCACCACCATCGCAATCACCCACAGGATAAGCGCCGTCAGAAAAGCCGACCTCGTCCTTGTCATGGAGGGCGGCCGCATCGTGGAGAGGGGCACACACGACGAGCTGATGGCCCTGAACGGCCTCTACCGGGAGATATACAGGATTCAGCTGGAGATGGAAGGGGACCTGGCGGACGGGACCTGGGCTGGGGACGGAGCTGACGGTCAGGGTCGTGCGCTATGAGGGGCGGCAGCAGGGCAATCCATCGACGAATGGGCGCCGCGGCCGAGGCGGCGGAAAACCGGCAAGGCTACGACTACCGGCTGGTGTTCCGCATGATGGCCTTCGTCAAGCCCGACAAGGGCAAGGTCGTCGTCTCCGTGGCAGCCATGTTCATCTTTTCCGGCACGGTGGTGGCGGCTCCCTGGCTCATCGAGAGGGCCATCGACAGCGTCGTTGCCCACCGGGACGCCAACGGCCTCCGCATGGCCGCCATTCTCCTGGCCGTCAACGCCGTGGTCGGATACTTCAGCAACTTCATCCACCTGGCCACCATGTCCAGGGTCGGGCAAAACCTGCTGCTTAGGCTTCGAAGGGCCACCTTCGACCATCTCCAGCGGCTGTCCATGTCTTACTACGACCGTGCTGAGGTGGGCGGCATCATGTCGCGGGTCCAGAACGACGTCCAGCAGCTCCAGGAGTTCCTTTCCATATTCGTCCTGGCGTTGAGCGATCTGGTCGTCTTGGTGGGAATCGTAGTGGCTATGCTCCTGATGAATGCGGAACTGGCCTTGATCACCTTCTCGGTAGTGCCTGTTCTGCTGGTCATGATGGTCTTATGGCAGCGATATGCCCTGCGGATCTTCATGCGAGTCCGTCGTGAAGTGGCCCACGTCAACTCGGAGCTTCAGGAGAACATTTCGGGAATTCGGGTGATTCAGAGTCTGGACCGGCAGGACGAGAACCTCAGTCAGTTCGACGACGCCAACCGGCGCTACGTGGACACCAGCATGAACGCCACGCGGCTGTCCGCGGCTCTGAACCCGTCGGTGGAGCTTGTTTCGGCGGTGTCCACCGCTTTGGTGATAATCTTCGGCGGACTCATGGTGTTGGACGGGAACATCGAGGTCGTGGGAGTGCTGGTGGCGTTCGCCCTGTACATCCAACGTTTCTTCGACCCCATACGCTCCCTCACCATGCAGTACGGTCAACTCCAAAGGGCCGTGGCTTCTGGCCGGCACATCTTCGAGATTCTCGACACGGAGCCGTTGATACAGGACAGGCCTGGAGCGCCTCCTATGCCGCCTCTCATGGGAGAAGTGCGCTATGAAGGGGTCAGCTTTCACTACATCCCCGGAATGCCTGTGCTCAAGGACGTTGACCTCGTCATCCGACCGGGAGAGAGGGTTGCGCTGGCTGGGCCGACAGGGGCGGGCAAAACTACGTTGGCCTCTCTTATTTCCCGCTTGTATGACGTAACCGACGGTCGTGTGCTAGTCGACGGCCATGACGTACGCGACGTAGCGAGGACCAGCCTGAACCACCAGGTCAGCGTAGTGAGCCAGGAGCCGTTTCTGTTTTCGGGCACGATCATGGACAACATCCGGTTCGCCAACCCTGACGCTTCCGATGAAGAGGTCATCCAGGCGTCCCGGGCGGTCGGCGCCCACGGGTTCATACAACAGCTGGAAGCGGGCTACGACGCTCAGGTCGAGGAGCGGGGGATCAACTTCAGCCCGGGCCAGCGACAGTTGATATCCCTGGCCAGGGCCCTGGTGGCCAAGCCGAAGATTGTAGTGCTGGATGAGGCCACGGCCTCCGTGGACTCAAAGACGGAGCTGATGGTCCAGAACGCGCTGGAACGAGTCCTGGAGGGAAGGACTTCCATCATCATCGCCCACCGCTTTTCGACCATCCGCAGGGCGGACCGTGTGGTTGTGATGGACCAGGGAAGCGTCGTCGAGCAGGGCAGTCACCAACAGCTCCTGGAGCAGAAGGGCCTCTATGCCCGCCTCTACGCCCTCAACGCCCAGGACTGACCGACGTTCCTTCTACAGTTTATTCTGGGTGTCTGTCAGCCCTTTTGCACCTGGGCCTCCCTCTACCCCGTTCGGCCTGAGCCTGTCGACGGCCCGCCGCTTTGACATGAGAATAGCCTGCTGATATATTCCCCCTTGGCTTCAATGCCTCTAAGTTCAATTCCCAAGGAGAACCATGGCTCAGTGGGCCCAGACGATCGTTGACTGCCTGAAAGAATCGGACATATCCTTCATCACCTTCGTGCCCGACGTCAACATTGGGCAGATCATTCCTCTGATGGAGGAGGACCCCTACTTCCACGTGGTCTACGCCGCCAGGGAAGAGGAGGCTGTGGGCATCGCCGTGGGAGCTTACGCCGCGGGACGGAAGTCGGCGGTTTTCATGCAGTCCAGCGGTTTCGGCAACAGCATCAATGCAGTGGCCAGCCTCTGCGTGCCCTTCCGCACACCCATTCCCTTCTTCATCAACATGAGAGGAGACTTGGGAGAGTTCAATATCGCCCAGGTCCCGATGGGGAAGGCGACTCGGCCAATCCTGGACCTTTTCGGCCTGCCCCACTACACAATCACCGAGGAGGAAGGCCTCGACCGGACCGTCAAAGGCGCAATGCAGCTTTGCTATGCCTCGCGACAGCCGGTGGCCCTATGCCTGACTCCCCTTCTCCACGGGGGCAAGATTGCATAGATTCGAAGCAACCAAGCTGGTGTTGAGTCTTGTGGGAGACAGTCCCATCGTGAGCAACCTGGGACCGACCACCGACGAGCTGTGGCACGCCGGACATCGAGACCGCAACTTCTACACCTATGGCGCCATGGGCCTTTGCTCGTCCATTGCCCTTGGAGTCGCGCTGTCCACCACCGAAAAGGTCATATCCCTGGACGGCGACGGCTCCATGCTGATGAACTTGGGCGGAGTGGCCACCGTTGGCCGCGAGTACCCGGCCAACCTGATCATCATAGTTTGGGACAACCAGGAGTGGGGCCAAACGGGACACCAACCCAGCCACACCGCCGTCAGGACGGACCTGGAACAGGTGGCCCAATCCTGCGGCATCACCCAGACGACTACGGTGCGCGCCGTCGAGGACTTGGAGCTTGCGCTGAGGACCGCGCTGGAGACTCCTGGCCCCTGGTTCATTGTCGCCAAGGTGGAGGAAGTCGGCTACATGCCCGTTTCCCCCATCGAGCCGGAAATGACCCTGTACAGGTTTCGCAAGAGCTTCACCGGCTAGGCCTCCCGCTTTCGGCTCTTGGGAGACCAGGAGATTCATCGACATGACTACGCTACGGGCTCCTGTTGCAAAAACAAGCGCGCTGCTCCGCTGGAACCATGTGAAATCCATGGTTGACATATGGTGTAGAATCGGTAGTCGTAAGGCGCATTGACTGTGGATTCAACAACTGACTTCTATACGATCCTTGGTGTGCCGGAGCACACCAACCAAAACGGCATTCGCAGGGCCTACATTGAGAAGGCCTGGAGATGTCACCCCGACGTCAACACCAATGTCCCTGAGTCGACCTCTGAGATGAGCGCCGTCAACCGGGCGTACGCAACACTCTCTAGTCCCGCTCTCAGAGCCGACTATGACGCCCGTCGCCACGCTGTATACGTGACCCGAAGCCCTCTTCTTAACGACTCCTCAATAGTCTACGTTGACACATGGGCTTCTGGGAGGGCTAGAGGTCGATCGTCGTCGTATAGGCACAAAAGGGATCATGGCCTGTTCGGACTGGCCACGTCTACGCTGCGCCGCTTCTGCCGCTTCGTCTCCGGCTAGCTGGCGTCCCGCCCCGAATATACACTTCCTTTCCCTGTCTATCCGCCTTTCCACACATCTACAGCCGTTCTCCAGAGGCTCCAACTCCTTGACCAGCGCCCCGTAGGCCCGTAACATCCGCTTATGGCCGTAACCATACTTGGCATTGAGACCTCATGCGACGAGACCGCCGTCGCCGTCGTGCGTGACGGCCGGATTCTGAAGTCCAACGTCATCGCTTCCCAGGTGGACATCCACTCCCAATATGGTGGCGTGGTCCCCGAGGTGGCCTCCCGCCAGCACATGATTCACATTGCGCCTGTTGTCGAGATGGCCCTTGACGAGGCGGAAGTGAGCATGGCTGACCTGGACGCGGTGGCCGTAACCTACGGCCCAGGTCTGGCCGGGTCCCTTCTCGTGGGCCTCAACGTCGCCAAGTCCTTCAGCTATTCTCTGGGAATCCCAATGCTGGGGGTCAACCACCTTGAGGGGCACATCTACTCAGCCTGGCTCATGGAGGACATCCCCGACCCGGCGAAAGAGCCGGGGTTTCCGCTTCTCTGCCTGATTGCGTCAGGAGGCCACACCGACTTGGCTCTGATGGAAGACCACGGGAGCTATCGTCTGCTGGGCCGAACCAGGGACGACGCGGCAGGAGAGGCGTTCGACAAGGCGGCGCGAATATTGGGCTTGGGCTTTCCCGGAGGCCCTTATATTCAAAAGGCGGCAATGGGAGTGAACCCGACCCAATCGTTCCCAAGGGCCTGGCTCAGAGGGAGCCACGACTTCAGCTTCAGCGGCGTAAAGACCGCTCTGCTTCACAGGGCGCAGGAACAGGGTGTGTATCCTCCGCCGGAAGAGGGCGGCCCTGACTCTGGCCAGGTGGCAGATTTGGGGGCGGCCTTCCAGGACTCGGTGGTGGACGTGATGGTCCGCAAGACCCTGGAGGCGGCGGAGGTCCACAATGCCTGCGGAATCGTTCTGGGAGGCGGCGTAACCGCCAACGCCTTGCTGCGTGAACGAATGGCCTCAGAATCGGCTCTGCCCACGCTGCTCCCTCCGCCCGTCCTGTGCACCGACAATGGTGCAATGATCGCCGCGTGCGGGTACTTTCTGCACCAGGCGGGGCGTCATGGGTCGATGGACTTGGACGTGGACCCAGGGCTAAGCCTGGGTATGTAGTCAGATTGTTTGAGCCGACCTAATCCGGCCCGCCATGCTCTAGACCTGTGTATCACGGTTGACGGCACAGATATTCTGTGAGAACCCCCAGTACATCGGCGGCCATGAAATAACAGGGATTAGGACTTTCAATGCGTGAGATTGCTGACGAGTCCTTGTCGGATAGGTCAGAGGAAATTAGTTCAGATGGAAGGGATGGGAGTCTTACTCGAGAGGATTTACTGTAGGGACTCCTGTCGGCTCGAAGTCGCGGACGTTGCGGGTTACGACGGTCAGACCGTGCTCTAACGCGGTGGCGGCGATAAGCAGGTCTGCGCCGTCGTGGTCCAAGGTCGCAGACAACTGTCCCCATCGCCGAGCCGTGGCGACATCTACGAGAAGAATGCGGTCGCTATACCAGGCCAGAACCCGGTCCAACCAGAGGGACAGTTCCTTAGCGAACGATGGATCGTGCTTCCGTTGTTGGACGATGCCTCGCTCTATCTCCCCCACGGTAACAACGCTCAAATATAAGTCTGACGTCCGCTGCGCCTCCACCCAGCGAATAGCCTCTGGATTGCGGTCACGCCTGCGGAGGGCCGACAAGATGTCGGTGTCTAGGAGAAACATTACAAATCTAGGGGCCGGGCGCCAAGAGACAACCGCTGGAATTCCTGGTCGTCCTGCGGGATTTGAAGAAGCAGTTCACCCAGAGTCGGAGCGTCAGCCTTCTCCAAGCGGCAAAGTCGCTCGTACTCCTCCGCAGCCAGCACGACCACGGCGGGCTGCCCACGCCGAGTTACTCGCTGAGGTTCACCGGTTAGCGCAGCATTGACCAGAGCGCTGAACTTGTTCTTTGCATCCTGTAGAGGCCACTCTGACATGATAGTCTCCGGCTAGATGGTCTGGCTAGATTATACTGTGGGTTGAGCCTGATTCTCAATATTGAATTGAGGCTGGCCGGGCATTGAGAAGGGGCAGCGGTCCCGGGTGACAATGCTCCATGACGGTCGAGAGTAAATGACTCTAACTCGTTCCGTAGGTGTAACGGCGCCAGGGCGGGGAGGTTTACGTAGCCTCGGCGGTGTCAGGCGCCGCTTTCTCCGTGGAGCCGGTGGGCGACCCGTGGACGTACAGGCGCCATATCTCCGTTTCCTGGGATACTAGCGTTGCTCTGTCGTCTGATGGTGGGAGACCTGCGGTCCTGTCCTCCAAGCCGCCCGAGGCAATGGCTTGGGTGTCCGACATCAGTTGACCGTCGACGGCGTGGCCGTCGAGGCTCCGTATCTCGAAGAAGCGGTTGACCAGGGTATAGACCTCATCGTTGGCCTTATCGCTTCGATAGGGGAAGGACATCTGCCATTGGTAAGACTCGACGGGGCCCCGGTTGTTCGCCGACGGTTTCTCCCACGTCCCTCCCTGGAAGACAATCTCTCCCTCCGGTTCCCAAAGTAGATGCCTGGTCAGATAGGACGCTCCGAACACAACCACTATCAGCCCCACGACGGAAGCGATGCTGATCTCCGACCAGGTAGATTCTCTGATGTAGCCAATGATGAAGTAGGCGAGGATTCCCGCCAGAACGAAAAGAATTCCCTGTATCAGGTTTCTTACTCCACGCGACTTGCCCTTAACGAACACCGTCTTCAACTCGTCGATTGGGGCTAGGTAGGTCTCTTTGACGTCCTCGCCTCTCAGGAATGAGATGACCCGGAGATTTGTGATAAGCAGCAGCGGGCCCTTCTTAGGAGCGCCGCTGACGAGGCCGTGATTTGAGGCGAAACGTTCCTGGACCTGCTCACCGGCCATAAGCGGGAGACCGCGCACCGAGCGGTCTCCCGTCGAAGCAGGCTCCTCGTCCCTCCCAAAAGCGCTCTTTAAGAATTGCCGCATATACGTCCTGAGCTTTGGTGTTTGACAACAATACTATCATAGCGGTCTGTCTCGATTTCCGACAAGAAACCGCCTTCCCGACGAGTTTAGGCCGCCCTGTCGCAAGCCCTTATCGGACATAATGATGTTACAATGAGGGTTGTTTCAGACTGGTCGGGAGACCGTCGTTCAGTGATTTAGGGAGACCTATGCCTCAGGAATACATTCACGTCAAGGGAGCTCGGGAACACAACTTAAAGAACATCGACGTAACCATCCCAAGAGACAAGCTGGTGGTCATCACCGGAGTGTCCGGTTCAGGCAAGAGCTCGCTGGCCTTCGACACTATCTACGCCGAAGGACGCCGCAGGTACGTGGAGTCCCTCTCGGCCTATGCCCGTCAGTTCCTTGGGCGCATGGACAAGCCCGACGTAGAATACATCGAGGGGCTTTCCCCTGCCATCTCCATAGACCAGAAGGGCGTGTCCCACAACCCCAGGTCCACTGTGGGCACGGTCACCGAGGTCTATGACTACCTGCGCCTGCTGTATGCCAGGGTTGGAATCCCCCACTGCCCCAAGTGCGGCCGCCCAGTAGAAAAGCAGACGGTGCAGCAGATAGTCGACGCCGTAATGAAGCTGCCGGCCGGCTCCCGGATTATGGTGCTGGCCCCCAAGGTCAGGCGCCGCAAGGGTGAACACCGGGAGGTCTTCGAGGACGCCCGCAAGGCGGGGTTCGTTCGAGTCAGGGTCAACGGAGAGGTCCACGAGCTGGACGACATGGGCGACCTGGGCCTGGACAAGCAGAAGTGGCACTACATCGAAGTCGTGGTCGACCGCCTCGTAGTCAGCGATGACTTGGAGTTGAACCGTGTATCCGACTCCGTTGAGACGGGCCTACGCCAGGGAGAGGGCGTAGTGCAGGTATGGGTTGAGAACGGCGAAGAGCTGGTCTTTTCCGAGCAGTTCGCCTGCGTTAGGTGCAGCATCAGCCTGCCCGAAATTGAACCCCGGACGTTCAGCTTCAACAGCCCCCACGGCGCTTGTTCCGCCTGCACCGGACTGGGTTACAAGCTGGAAGTGGACGTAGACTTGTTGATTCCCAACAAGTCCTTGACCCTGGCTGAGGGCGCCATAACACCCTGGGCCCGCTCTGCGGCTTCCGGAGCATGGTATCGCAGCCTGATTGCCTCGGTGGCCCGGACGTACGGCTTCTCCAACAAAGTCCCGGTGCGGGACCTGCCCCAAGAGTCTCTCGACCTGATTCTATATGGCAATGACGGCGAACCGCTGACCATGCGGCACACCACTCACTCCGGTCATGAATACGCCTGGGAGACGTCCTTCGAAGGCGTGGTACGGAACCTGGAGCGCCGCTACAAAGAGACGGAGTCGGACCACACGCGCACTGAGATAGAGCGATACATGGCTGCTCGGCCCTGCACATCCTGCAAAGGCCGCCGCCTGCGGCCCGAAGCCCTGGCTGTCAAGGTGTCGGGCCTCGGGATTATGGAGCTCTGCTCCCAAACCATCAGCAATTCTTCCCAGTGGATTAGGGCGATAGGCGGAGAAGCAACCACCATCAAAGGCAAGGCGCCCCCGGAGTTGAATGCCCGCGACAAGACCATCGCCCGCCAGATTCTCAAGGAGATAGACTCGCGGCTTCAGTTTCTGGTGGACATCGGTCTGGACTACCTGACCCTCGGTCGGACGGCCCAGACTCTCTCGGGAGGGGAGGCGCAGCGCATTCGCCTAGCCACCCAGATTGGTTCGGGGTTGACCGGAGTGCTCTACGTCTGTGACGAGCCGACCATTGGCCTGCATCCCGCCGACGACAGCCGTTTGGTGGACACGCTCAGGCGGTTACAGGAGTTGGGCAACACGGTGGTGGTGGTGGAGCATGACGAGGCCGTGATGAGGGCCGCCGACTACCTGCTCGACTTGGGCCCCGGGGCCGGTGAACACGGGGGGTGGGTGGTGGCAGCCGGTACTTTGGACGAGGTCCTGGAGTCCAGCGAGTCCATAACCGCCGACTACCTGAGCGGGCGGAGGAGAATCAGCGTGCCGGAGACGCGGCGGCACGTTAACGAGAAGCATCTATCGATCCGAGGAGCCAAGGAAAACAACCTGAAGGGTCTTAACATCGACATTCCGCTGGGCGTGCTGGTGTGCGTGACCGGAGTGTCCGGCTCAGGCAAGAGCACCCTGATTTACGAGATCCTATACAAGCGGCTGGCCCAGCAGCTCTACCGGAGCAAAGACCGTCCCGGCAAGCATGAATCGCTGGAAGGACTGGAGCACATCGACAAGGTGGTCAACATCGACCAGTCGCCCATTGGGAGGACGCCTCGAAGCAACCCGGCCACCTACACAGGCGCCTTCACCCCTATCCGGGAACTGTTCGCATCCATGCCTGAGGCTAAAGTCCGAGGATATGGGCCAGGACGGTTCTCCTTCAACGTTAAGGGCGGACGCTGCGAGGCCTGTCAGGGCGGGGGGTACATCCAGATAGAGATGCAGTTCCTGCCCGACGTAGAAGTTCCCTGCGACATATGCCACGGGCGCCGGTACAACCGTGAGGCCCTGGAAGTGCTGTTCAAGGAGAAGAGCATCGCCGACGTGCTCTCTATGACAGTGGAGCAGGCACTGGACTTCTTCTCGGCCATCCCCCGGATACGGAACAAGATGGAGACCCTCAAAGACGTCGGTCTGGGATACATAAGGCTTGGGCAGCCCGCTACTACCCTTTCAGGTGGAGAGGCCCAGCGAGTGAAACTGGCCACCGAGCTGTCCCGCAGAGCCACTGGGAAGACTCTCTACATCCTCGACGAGCCTACCACCGGGCTCTCCTTCCAGGACTGCGCGGCGCTTCTGTCCGTGCTCCACAGGCTGGTGGACGCGGGCAACTCGGTGGTGCTTATAGAGCACCACCTGGACATGATAAAGAACGCAGACTGGGTCATAGACCTAGGCCCTGGCGCGGGCGACAGCGGTGGCCGTCTGATGGCCGTAGGCGCTCCTGAAGATGTTATGAAGGTGAAGAAGTCGGCCACTGGCTTCTATCTCAAGAGGGCGCTTAACGGCGCCAAGAGCAGCGTCAGCGACTGATGCCCGACGACGAACTGGCTTTCGCCTCTGCCGCAGAGGTCCGGCGGATGCTGGACTCCCGACAAATCTCATCTGTAGAACTCACAGAGCTTTTCCTCAGGCGAATCAAGCGCCTGGACCCCAAGCTCAACGCATACCTCACGGTCACGCCCGACTTGGCTATGGACCAGGCCAGGATGGCCGACGAGGCCACAGCCCGGGGAGAGTCGCCGGGCGCCCTGCAAGGGATACCCATATCCATCAAGGACCTGGAGTCCACCAAGGGAGTCAGGACCACTTTCGGGAGCCTTCCCTTCAAGGACCACGTGCCGGACAGGGACTCCGTCGTCGTGGAACGGGTCAAGGCCGCCGGAGCGGTAATTCTCGGAAAGACCAACACCCCCGAACACGGGTTTCGGGGCACGACGGAGAACCGCCTTGGGGAGCCTTGCCGCAATCCATGGAACCTTGAACGGACCTCCGGCGGTTCCAGCGGAGGCGCAGGTGTGGCCATTGTCTCCGGCCTGAGCACCCTGGCGACCGGCAGCGATGGGGGCGGCTCCATCAGGATGCCCTCCAGCTTCTGCGGCGTCTACGGAATAAAGCCCAGCCAGGGGCGTGTCCCCCGATTCGGAGGCGTGGGCAGGCCCGCCTTCAACTTCCTGTCCCAGTCGGGGCCTATGACAAGAACCGTTGCTGACAGCGCGGCGCTGCTCCAGGTCCTGGCCGGTCGGGACGACCGGGACGCCGGCTGTATGACAGAGACGCCCCCGGACTGGTTGGAGGGGCTTCACGATGGCGTCAAGGGCCTGAAAGTGGGTTGGAGTCCTGACCTGGGTTTCGCGGCGGTGGACCCGGAGGTTGAGGACGCTACTCGGAAGGCAGCAGAAGCATTCCAACAAGAGTTGGGTTGCAGTGTTGAGGACGCCGGCATCCGCCTGGAGGATCCTTTCCTGGTATTCTGGGACCTTTTCAGGGTCCAGGGATATTCGGCCTACGGCGAGATATTCGAAGAGCGGCCCGAAGACTTCTCGAGCTATGGGCGGCTTAGCATGGAATACGGGAAGGCAATCACGATTCCCGAGTATTCCAGAGCGTTGGTGGAGCGTCAGAGGCTGAAGAGGTTCATGGAGGACAAGCTTGACGAGTTTGATCTGCTATTGACTCCGACTATGGCCGTGACCGCTTTTCGCATAGAGCAGTTTCCGTCGGTGATAGGGGGCAGGCAGGTGAATCCGGCCTGGTCCTATACGCCATTTACCAGCCTGATAAACATGTCGGGGCAGACTGCGGCGAGCATTCCGTGCGGGTTCTCCTCGGAGGGGATGCCCATCGGCCTACATATCATCGGCCGCAAAGGAGACGAGGCTACAGTGTTGCGGGCTTCCGCCGCATTTGAAGAGGCCCGGCCTTGGCTGGACAAAAGGCCGCCCGTTTCATGATAGTAAAAGCCGCTAACTTCCTGATTCTCGTGGTGGGTGTAACCCTGATAATCGTGGGCGCCATCGCCGGAAGCATAACCATCGCGATTGTCGGAGACATATTGGTCATTGGAGGCATTCTCCTGTTCTGGGCAGTCAGGAAAGGGATGCTGCCTCCGGCGCTGGGCGGCGCAGCAGGCCCGCAGGCCGCGACGACGAGTGATGCGGCGGGAGAGGACAACGACAGTCGCGGGGATGCCGGGTCTTTGAAAGGGCCTGACGGCGCCTGAGTAGTTGCCTCAAGGACCAGGGTTAGACAGGTTCAGCGAGCCCAGCCCCCAAGTCGTTCAACACCCTAGCCCAGAAACTCTATGACCGCGTTGGAGAACTCTTCCGGCTTCTCGACGTGGGGGTAGTGGCCGCAGTTGTCCAGAACCTTCAGCGATGAGCCTTGGATGGCCTGTTGGTAGCGTTCGGCGCATTCCAACGGCAGTATGGGGTCTTGCTTTCCCCAAACAATCAAGCAGGGCGCCTTGACCCTTTCCAGCAGGGCTGGAAACCGCGGGTCATGCATGTAGGGTTTCCATGTGAGCCTGGCCAGGGTCTCCCGGTTTTGAAGCAGCCTGTCCTGGTCCTCGAAACTGGGCTCCACTCCGAAAAGCTCCTGGAACTCCGGTGCTTGGGCGGTGTCGTGGAATATCAGCTCGTTGACCTGCTTCTCGGACATGAGAAATACGTCCGTTATCTCGCCGGACTCCGGCCTGATCCCCGGTGCGTCAGCGAGGACCAGCTTTCCGAAAACGTGGGGGCATATCACTGCCATTTCTGCGGCGACCCATCCACCGATGGACAGACCCACGCCGTTTGCTCCCTCCAAACCCAGTTTTTCTATTAACCAGGTGTAGAAAAGCGCCAGGTCCTGGGCGGATTCCACCCACTCCGGACGTTGGGACTTTTCGTAGCCGGGATGAGACGGAGCATACACGGTGTACCGTTCGGCCAGCTTCTGGTGGTGGAGAAGCCAACCGGGGTTGCCGGCCAGACCATGGAGCGCCACCAGTGGTGGACCTGATCCGCCCTTGTAGTATTGGATGTTGGCCCCAGCCACTTCCACGAACTCTTCGGTCCACCCGCCGGGCATAGCGTTCACCTCGGAAATCTTAGTCAGGAAGCCAGACTCAAAGCGTGTCCATGTTAGCGGCGCATAGGTGAGGGGTCAAGCTCAATCAGCCGTCCGTCCAGGATAGGCCAGGGGACGGAAGCCACGCGCCCTGCATGGCAAGCAAAAGGACGGGCGCGATGGGCCCGCCCTTTGCTTGGTCGTCCTCGATTATGTGTACGCCAGGGGCTACTTGGCGTTGTCCGCCCTTATTCCCATGGCCGTGGGGCGTATCACTTCCCGCACCGTCTTGCGGACAAGGTCGTTGTCCATCTCGGCGGCGATGCCAGGGTAGCCGGACCGTTCGAGCATGCTGGGCAAGTTGCCCTTTTCGAACTGGTCCAGGGTCCAGTCCAGCGTGTCCGGCACCAACGTAGTGTCCCAGTAGATGCGTATGTCCTTGTTTCTGGGGCCGTAGTGGAAGTGAGGAGCCCGCTCGAAACAGTCGAAGGCCATCAGCTCGATCTCCTGGCCGGACACGTCGCTGAGCAGGTGGACGGCAAGCCCGCGGTCGTTCGCCCGCTCCAACTCGCGGAACTCCAGCCCGAACCTGACGTTCCCGACCTCGATGACGGGCTCGCCCCGGTTGTGGACTACGTAGCGACGCTCGGACACTGCCATCTCACGGGCGGTGCACTCCACCTCGCCCAGCTTGTCGGTGACTGCCGAGGGGTTGCTTCGGATTTGTCCGGCCAGGTTGTCGTACCCGGCCCGCTCCACCATCTCGGGCAAGCGGGTGCGCAACTGGTCCAGCGTCCAGCCGAGGGGGTTTCCGGCTGTGGTCTTGTCCATGAACAGGCGCTCGTTCTTGTTCTTAGGTCCGTAGTGGTAGTGGGGCGCCTGGTCGAAACAGTCGAACCTGAGAATCTCCACGTCTTCTCCGTCTATCTCACTGATGACTTGGACGCAGAGTCCCTGGTCGTCCATGATTTCCTTCCGGTACTGCATAGCGATCTTGACTGGCCCGGCTTCTATCTGAGTCTCTCCCATTTCCATGTCTAACCTCCTTTATCCCGTCGTTTTCACGGTTGCGATGAGGGGAACCCTATTCGATGATACGTATTATAGACCAGGATTTGCGAATGGTAAATATTCGACTGTTCAAGACCGAGGACCCTACGTAGTCTCCCCCGACCGCCATAGACAGACAGATAATCCAATTCTTTGCCTTAACGCAGACAAATCTCTATGATTACGAAAAGGGATAGTGGATTCTGGAACGGGGAGCAAAATGGCTGTACCTCCGCAGACCAAGATGCACCGGTTGCTATTGGAAGCAGCAGTCGAGACCGGTGGAATCCTGTCAACTAAACAATTCATAGAAAAGATAACTAATCGGTTGTCATTGACACCGGAAGATTTGAATGAGAGGTCGTCTTCCGGAGCAGTGAGAATGTACACAAATTCAGCTTTCGCGTTGTCCCTTCTGACAAGAGCGGGTCTGCTGGATAGACCATCTCGGGGTCATAACCGGATTAACGACAAAGGTCGTTCACTTCTTGAGAAGCACGACGGTGAGTTCACTGTCGGCATGCTGAATAGTATGGCGCAACAACGAGAAAAAGTTGAGCTAGACGAAGAGACGGCTTGGAAAGTTTCTTATATCGACGTCTATGATGACACGACGCCTGATGAAAAGATGGCGGACAGTTACAAAGCATTACGCGACAGTCTGGCTGATGACCTGCTGAGAAGTCTGTCAGAAGTATCGCCAGATAATTTCGAGCGTCTGGTTGTCAGTTTGCTGGAGAAGATGGGGTACGGTAAGGGCGATACCGTAGGGAGAAGCGGCGACGGCGGCATTGACGGCATTATCAATCAGGATGCATTAGGATTGGAGAAGGTCTATATCCAGGCCAAACGATGGAATAACCAGGTGGGTGAACCAGAGATACGTAACTTCTCAGGTAGCCTTGACGCACGCGGCGCTAGCAAGGGTGTGTTCGTCACTACGTCCCGGTTCAGCGAAGCGGCCAAGCGGACGGCCCAGATCATTTCGGCTGGCAGTAAGATCATACGTCTAATCGACGGTGGCGAACTGGCCCGTCTGATGATTGATCACGGTGTTGGAGTGATTACTGAACGTATCTACGAGGTCAAGAAGCTGGACGAAAACTATTTCGCCCCTGAGATATAGGTCTAGTCGGAGGCGGGTTCGCTCACCGGTTGTGGAGCGGCTGGCTCCGCGACTTCACGGCGTCTCTCGCTCGTGAAAGCTGAAATGACCAAGCCTATCACCATTAAGCCGCCCATGGCCCAGAGGGCGCGCTGCACTCCGATTACGAACGCGCGAGGTTCTTCGGCGACTGCGTCCAGCGTGGACTCGACGCCCATAGAGGCCATCGTCGCGACAACTATGGCTGTCAGCGCTGCGATGCCAACCACAGAGGCCGTGTTTCTAGTCAGTTGAGTCAATGCCGAGACCACTCCATACCTGTGGCGCTCAACCGCACTGAGTATGGAGCTGGTGTTGGGGGAGATGAACAGTCCGAGGCCCGTCATTTGTCCCGTAACCAATACTATGACGACCGGAAGTGAAGTGTTTTCGTCCAGGGTCGCCGCCAGAGCAAACAGGCTGGCCGACGACAGGACCATGCCTGCGACGGTCAGTTTTCTCCAGCCCACTTTATCGGAGATGCCGCCCGCTATAGGCCCGACGAGGGTCATGGCCACGGCGCCGGAGATCAAAATCAGCCCCGATTCCCTGGGACTGTATTTCAACACGTCCTGAAGGTAGATGGGCATGAGGAACATGGCCGACACCACCCCCAGGAAGGAGAGCCAGCCCGCCGCTACCCCCCTGGCGAATACAGGCCTCTTGAAAAGCCGGAGGTCCAACATGGGGTTGGGAACTCGCAGCTCCCACCAGACGAACGCCAGTCCCGACCCGACCGACAGCGCCAGTCCAGTTGCGCACAAGACCGAGTCCCAACCCAGCCGGTTGCCGTTGGTGATGGTTAATAGGAACACTAACAGCGCCACCGCGGACAATACGGCGCCTCCCCAGTCGAACGCCGGCGCCCGACCAGCGGCTGCGTCCTGGGATATCCGCTTGTTGTTCAATATTAGGACGGAGGCCGCTATGGCTATCACGGCCGTAGGCACGTTGATGAGGAAAACGGCTTCCCAGCCGAAAGCGTCGATCAATACTCCGCTTATCACGGGGCCCAGGATGGCGCCTGTGCCGACAACTCCCAGATGGAGACCCAAGGCTTTGCCCCTCTCCTCGCTGGGGAACACTGAGACTATCATGGCCATGCCGTTGGCTTGAATCATGGCCGACCCCACGCCCTGCAGTGCCTTGGCGGCTATCAGCATTCCCAGGAACGTGGCCGACCCCGCCATGACGGAGGTCAGGGCGAATATGATGAGGCCTATTACGTAGACTTTCTTACGGCCTATGATGTCGGCTATGCGTCCGGCCGGCAGGAGGAAGACCGATATGAACAGGGTCTCGCCGATGGTCACCCATTGGACGGTGGAAAGGTCTGCGTCGAAGTGTTTCCCGATGGTGGACAGCGCCAGCGGCACGCTGGCCGCGCTTATCACGGAGACGAATGTCCCCAAGGCAATGGCGCCAAAGACCCACCACTTGTAGTTGGAAGAGAAGATTGTGGAAAGCGGCATTGTACGAGATGTGCGAAAGGTTACTATGGCCCAACATGGCGCCGCCGTCAATGGCGCACAGCCGCAAGGTCTCCGGCAAGAAGGGAGGCGGGGCTAATGGCGGGTACGTTGGGTTACTCTCGAGGCAACCAGGGGGAAATCAAAGAGCCAGATGTGATTCCTGCAAGGAGTCCCGCCCGGCTCTTATTCTATCTGTAAGCCGCTTGCTTGGGCCTCTTGTTGGTGCCCCCGATGGGCTTCGATCCCATGATCTCCACCTTGAAAGGGTGGCGTCCTTGGCCAGGCTAGACGACGGGGGCACGGAGTCGAATTATACAGCAGCTACGGGTAGACCGCCACAGCTTCCAACGACGTCGTCTCCGGCCAGCCGAACATCAGGTTCATGTTCTGGATGGCCTGGCCCGCGGCGCCCTTCACAAGGTTGTCCAGGCAGCTGATTACGATCAGCTTGCCCGTGCGGACATCCACCGTCGGATAGACCAGGCACATGTTGTTGCCCAGGGTCTGCTTGGTCTGAGGAGGCGCTGTTGTGACCTTCACGAACGGCTCCCCAGAGTAGAAGTCCTGGTAGAGTTCCCGGACCGACGCCTTGGCTTCCTCCCACGAGGAGAAGGTCCCTGGACGCAGCTGCGCGTAGCAAGAACTCAGGATTCCGCGTGTCATGGGTATCAGGTGCGTCAGGAAAGTCAGGTTAAGACCGTTTCCCGAAAGTCTGCCAAGCTCTTGGGTTATTTCAGGCAGGTGGCGGTGACCGTCCAACGAGTAGGCGAAAACGTTCTCGTTGACCTCGGAGTAGTGGTTGGACAGCGCTAGGCTGCGGCCTCCGCCGGAAATTCCCGACTTGCTGTCCACCACGACGCCCGGCTCTATGATGCCCTCCTCCACTGCCGGGGCCAGAGCAAGGATGGCGCTGGTAGGATAGCAGCCAGGGTTCGCCACCAAGTTGGCCTGGGAGACTTCTTCCCGGTTGAGCTCCGTTAAGCCGTAGGCGGCTTCCTCCAGGTATTGAGGGCCGGGGTGGGTTGTCTGGTACCAGGACTCATATTCGGAAACGCTCTTCAAGCGGAAGTCGGCGGAGATGTCCACGACTTTGACGCCGTCCTCCAAGAGGGGAATGCACGCTTCGGCGCTGGCCTTATGGGGCAGCGCCGAAAAGACCAGGTCCAGGCTACCGCTCAGCTCAGGCTCGATCTCCAGGTCCAGGTCCCACAGGTGAGGAAAGACCTCACCCAGCTGTTGGCCCGCCGAACTTCGGCCCGTCACCGACGCTATCTCCACGTCGGGGCGCCTATGCAGAAGCCTCGCAAGCTCTGAGCCTGAGTAACCTGTTACGTTGATAATGCCGACTTTCACCTTGGTTCTCCTGTGAATGTGTGGAAACTCAATTATACACCTTGGCGGTGCAGTTAGTTGATAGGCGGTATGGGCGGAGTATGAGGGACTCGCCCAGACCGGGATGGATCGGGCGCTTTTCTGGCCGCTTTCGGCTTCTTGGTGAAGCTTCCTGCTGAAGGACACCCGTCGGCCAGGGGGCAGACTTCGCACAGGGGCCGTTGGGCCTTGCATACCCGACGCCCGTGGGTGATTAGGCCCATGTGGAAGTCGAAGACCTCGTCCGGCCTTACGGTGCGTTCCAGGATGTCATGGGCTTGGTCGAAGTCGGCCTTCTCCCCTATCAGCCCAAGCCGCTTGGCCACACGGTATACGTGGGTGTCCACTGCCATGGCCGGCATCCCCAGGGAGAAGCAGAGGATCACCGCGGCGGTCTTGGGTCCTATCCCCGGCAGGCTTCTCAGCCACTCCTTGGCCTCGTCCAGGGGCATGTCTTTCAGGAAGTTCAAGTCCAGGCTGCCCCGTTTCTCCAGGATCAGGTTCAAGACCTCTTTGATGCGGGGCGCCTTGACCCTCGCCAACCCCCCAATGGAGACTTTTTGGGCGATGACGGGCACGTCCGCTCGCGCCACTTCGTCGAAGGTCCCGAAATGGTCCATGAGGTTGGTGAACGCCCGCTCGGAGTTCAGGTCCGAGGTGTGTTGGGACAAAATGGTGAAAACCACCTCGGCTATGGGGTCGTAACGAGGAGTGTGGTCGAACGGGCCGTACTCAGCCGTTAGGGTCTCCAACACCTTTGGGGCGGGGACTCTATTCCGCCTTGGTCTAGTGCCCGCGCCTTTGCGCCTACTCTTGGCGGGACCCGGTTTAGCCAGTGTGTCCATAACACGGAATTTTATCATCTTTTGCGGCGGCCCATATCCATCGTCGGCCTGTGATATAGTAGGGTCGGCCCGCCTTAATGGAGGCGCTTCGAGCAGGCCTGAGCGGGCCGACCGGCGATCCGAACCGTATATAAGAAAGCAGAGTCCTGATGACCATCAACAGTGAAAATATTCGAGACCGGATCGAAGACGCCCTGAAAGGCCGTGACGCCCGGTACATAGAAATCAGAGTCGAGGAGGGCGAGAGCAGCCACGTCCGTTACCGCGGCAAGGAGCTGGACGAAATAGGCCGTACATCCAGTGTGGGTGGATGCATTCGCGCTCTGGCCGGCGGGTGGGGGTTCGTGAGCTTCAACAATCTGGAAGGCCTCCGTGAAAAAGTCGCCACCGCCGTGAGGAACGCCCAATTTGTCAGCGACACTGGAATAGAAATCGCACCGGTGGAGCCTGTCGTCGACATTGTCCCGCCTGTTGTAAAGAAGGACCCACGCGGCGTTTCGCTGGCTGACAAGAAAGCCCTGATGGACGAGTACGTCGAGATCGTGAACTCCAACCCTAAGATCACCAGCGGCACCGTAGCCTACTCCGACGGGGGCCGCTCCCGCATTTTCGCCACTTCCGACGGCTCTTACATACAGCAGCAGAAGTTGGACGTCAGTCTGAGGCTCAACGCCATGGCCAGGGACGGAGGCGAGGTCCAGCAGTCGGGCGTGAGCCTGGGGTCCAACGGAGACTACGGGTTCGTCGAGACCCTCCATGACACCGCCAGGGAAATCTCGGACCGGGCGGTCGCTCTTCTAAGCGCTCCCCAAGTCAAGGGCGGCGAGTACACCGTGGTATTGGAGCCGGTGCTGGCCGGGGTGTTCGTGCATGAGGCCTTCGGCCACCTGTCGGAGGCCGACCATGTGTATGAAAACGAGCGCATGAGAGAAATCATGGTCATGGGCAAGCGTTTCGGAGGCCCCCACCTTAACGTAGTCGATGGAGCGGCTGTAGAGGGGCTGCGTGGAAGCTACAAGTACGACGACGAAGGGGTACGGTCCACGAGGTCGTACCTCCTCAAAGAAGGAGTGCTGGTGGGACGGCTCCATTCTCGGGAGACGGCGGCGACTTTGGGCGAAACCCCCACGGGCAACGCCAGGGCCATCTCGTCCTCTTTCCCGCCCATCGTGCGCATGACCAACACCTTCATCGAGCCAGGCGAGAATACTCTTGAGGACCTTCTCGCTGACGTGAAGGACGGACTTTACGTGAGCAACTGGTACGGGGGCATGACCTCTATGGAACAGTTCACCTTCTCCGCCGGAGAGACCTACGCCATAAGAAACGGCCGCATCGAAGAGTTGATGAGGCCCGTGTTGCTGTCGGGCAACCTGTTCACGACTCTGGAGAACCTGGACGCCGTGGCCAATGACCTGGACATGAACCAGGGGGGCGGGTGCGGTAAGGGCGGCCAGTCGCCCCTGCCCGTGTCCAACGGCAGCCCCCATATACGCATCCAGAAGTGCCTGATCGGAGGGACCTCCTAATGGCGGCTGGAATCGACCTCCAACAGCTTCTTGAGAAGGCCTCCAAAGTTTCGGATCAGGCCGAGGTCTTCCACCTGGACCATAAGGACGAGCCAGTGATGTTCGAATCCAACCGGCTGAAGCTGGTGGAAGCCAGGGAAAGCTCCGGCGTGGCGGTCAGGCTCATCAAGGACGGCAGGATAGGGCTGGCTTCCACGTCCAATTTCCAGGACTTGGACTCACTGGTTAACAACGCCCTGGAGATGGTCACATTCGGACCCGAAGCCAAGCTCGACCTCCCGTCACACTCCACCTTCACCGAGGTTGACGTATACGACGAGGCAGCCGAGACCTTCCCAATGGAGGACATGATACGCATGGGGCAGGAGGGCATCGACCTGCTGAGGGAGTCCGACGGGGAGCTGGTCTGCGACGCCACAGTGTCCAAAAGCAAGAACGTCATCACTATATTGAACTCCAAGGGAGGCAGCGCCTCCTACTCCAAGACTACCTTCTCCGCTTTCTACCACGGCACCAAAATCCAGGGCACCGACATGCTGTTCGTGTCCGACGGTCGGAGTTCCTGCCGTCCCTTCTCGGACATCTCCGAGTTGGTGGAGTCGGTGAAGCTACAGCTGGAATATTCCCGGGAGCTTGTGCCCGCCCCCACGGGGAGCCTGCCCGTCATCTTCACCCCCAAGGGAGTGGCCGGCGCATTGCTGTCCCCGCTCCTTTCCGGCTTCAACGGGCGCACGGTGTTCCAGGGTACGTCGCCGCTGGTGGACAAGCTGGGGGAGAAGATGGTGGGCGACGGATTCAGTGTCTGGGACAGGCCGACGCTGCCCTACGCCGTGGGCAGCCGAATGTGCGATGACGAAGGAATGCCGACGGGCGACATGCCACTTGTGGACGCAGGGACCATCGCCAACTTCCTCTACGACCTGCAGACCGCTGCCCTCGCTGGAGTGGAGAGCACCGCCAGCGCCCAGAGGGGCCTGAGCAGCCTGCCGTCTCCTGGCGCCAGCGTGATAGTCGTCTCAGAGGGTGAGCGGTCCTACTCCGACATGATTAAGGACGTGGACGAGGGACTTATGGTGGAGAGGCTGCTGGGCGCAGGGCAGAGCAATATCCTCGGCGGCGATTTTAACGCAAACGTGCTTTTGGGCTACAAGATAGAAAAAGGCAGCGTCGTCGGGCGTGTCAAAAACACGGTAATCTCTGGTAATGTATACTTGTCACTCAACAACATCGTCGGCATCGAGAACGAGAGCCACTGGGTGGGAGGGTCAGTGAAAACACCCGCCTTGTGCCTGGGTGAAGTGTCTGTGGCCACCAAAGAGCAGTCCTGACATTCCTCGACTTGGAGCGGTTTCCTTGTCTCTGGAAAGTTGCATCGGTTCCCTGCAAGACGAACAAGCTGATCTGGGTTACCAGGTCTTGATTGAGTTGTCCGATCTGACGTCGTCTGACCTCGGAATATTCGCCAGGGCTTGGTTCAAGCTCTCAGTTCCGCGCAGGGTGGCCGTCGTAGAACGGATGGTGGAGTTGGGGGAAGAGAATCCGGAGTTGGACTTCTTCTCCATCTACAAGGTCTGCCTCAAAGACTCGGACGACGAGGTCAGGAGAACTGCGGTTCACGGGCTTTGGGAGTTTGAGGACCGTTCGCTGATTCAGTCGTTGGTGGACCTTCTGCTGTATGACTCCTCCGGTGAGGTGAGGGCTGAGGCGGCGATGGGACTGGGCAAGTTTGCCTCTCTGGCCGAGGACCGCAAGGTGCTGTCCAAGGACGGCGACCTTGTACGAGAATCTCTGATGCGCACACTGAGGAAGGACGGCGAGTGGCTGGAGGTCACCCGCAGGGCTTTGGAATCGGCGGCGCCCTTCAACACCCCGGAGATTTACAAGCACATACACAAAGCCTACGACAGTGACGACGTGGACCTGAAGTGCAGCTCCATCTATGCCATGGGTCGCACGGGCGAGTCCCAATGGCTCCCTCTGATATTCCGAGAACTTCAGAACCCCGATCCACCCATTCGGTATGAAGCCGCCAACGCCTGTGGGCAGCTGGACGACGAAGAAGCGGCTCCCCACCTGTTGCCGTTGCTCCATGACGACGACCTGCAAGTGCAGTTGGCCGCCATAAACGCCTTGGGCGAAATCGGGGGCCAGATTGCCATGCGGGCGTTGTTCGTGTGCATTGAAGGCGAGGACTCAGTCTTGGAAGACGCTGCACGGACGGCTCTCGAAAACCTGAAAGCAATGGAAGAGCCGCTGGGCTTTAACTACGGGTTCTAGTTGGACGAGCGGGAGACAGTCCTCGTACAAAACGCCCGTGTGGCCCGGTTCGCAACGGCCGACTCATCTGGCGCCCCGCATCTGATCCCCATCTGCTTCGTCTACGACGGCGCCGCCTTCTACTCCGTTCTTGATCAGAAACCCAAACGCACTTCCGTAAACCGCCTGCGCAGAGTCCGCAACATCTTGGAGAACCCCAAGGTGGCGCTGGTGATTGACAGCTATGAAGAGGACTGGTCGCGACTATGGTACATCCTGGTCACGGGATCTGCGACGCTCCTGGAGCCTGGAAAGGAGCAGTCGGAGGCGGTGGCCATGCTGCGGGAGAAGTACGCCCAGTACAGAGATATGGACTTGGAGTACGCTCCGGTGATAAAAATAGAACCTGATAAGGTGGTTTCCTGGGTGGGGTCCGGCTTCCCCGAGGCTTGATGCTCCAGTTAAGGTTCATTATGGAGTCGAGGAGACTGCCTCACACGATACTCTGCATACAGCTGAGATTCGGCAACCGGTTAGGAGGAACAGAAAGATGGCTGACAGCATAATCGAAGTCTACGGCACATCATGGTGTCCCGACTGCACCAGGTCCAAGAAGTTCCTCACCGACAAGAACGTTCCTTTTGAGTGGTTCGATGTCGACGAGGATGAGGAGAAGCGGAATTACGTCGTCGAGGTCAACGGCGGCAAGCAAATCGTGCCCACGATACTGTTCCCCGACGGCTCGGTCCTGGTGGAGCCTTCCAACAGACAGCTCGCCGAAAAGCTGGGAGTCTAGCCGCGCCCTCTATACGTCCGCCGCTATATTGTTCATGGCGGTGGGCCGGTGTATCACGGCGGCTTTGCCAACTGACGTGACTGAATAGTAGCCGGGGCGTCCGGGAGTACGTTCCAGCCAGCGGAACGTGCTTCTGGCCGAGTTGCGGAGGGTCTGCAGGAAGTCGTTGGGGCGGCGCCAGCCGGCCAGGTCGAAGAGGTAGACGAGTTCGTCTTCCGAGACCGCGTCGAACTCAAGGAATGCCCTCGCTCCCTCTGCGGCGACGACGACCCGCCTCATGTCTCCCACCGGGGCCAGCGACTGGGCGAACTGTACGTACTTCGCCTCCCGTTCGGTTTGGCTTTCAACCACGTGATTCGCCCCGTCCCCGCCGTTGGAGGACGGCTGGCGCGTGACTTCCAGATGGTCCGTCACGTCAAGCCCTGAGGGCCTTTGGGAGGCGACCTGTCCGTTGGGCGCTTTCTCCTCCTCGAACAAGCCGGGGATCGGGTTTTTGTCGGCGGTCTGGTGGGAGTTCCTAAGAACAAAGGCAACAATGTCCCTGATTAGCTGAGCTTCGTCGGACTCCACGACAACATGGGTGTCGTTTGGAAGATTGATGGATACCTTAAATGCCATGCCCCCTCGTCCACACCTGAGAACAGCGTCTTACGCTAGGTTACGACAGTCGTAGGCAGGAATTCAAGGATGCGCCCATGCTCAAAGGGCCAGTTTGAGCCTGGCGGCAAGCTCGCGGGTCATTCCGGGGACCTGGGTGATCTCTTCCAGGGAGGCCTCTTTGATGCCTTTCACCGACCCGAACTTGCGAAGAAGCATTCGCTTGCGCTTGGGTCCTATGCCCTTTACCAGGTCCATGGATGAGGAGACACTGGACTTGCTGCGCAGTCTGCGGTGGTACGTTATGGCGAAACGGTGGGCCTCGTCTCTCATTCTTTGCACCAGGTACAAGCCCTGGGAGTCTCTGGGCAGAATGATGGGTTCCGGGGTGTGAGGAACGTAGAGCCACTCGTTTTCCTTGGCTAAGGACGCCAGAGGAATGAAATCTACGCCCAGTTCGAGGAACACCTCCAGCGCCGCCGACAGGTGGCCCTTGCCCCCGTCTATCAGGACCAGGTCTGGCACGGCGCCCCAGGTGTCCTTGTCCTGTATATCCGGTTGGTCCGCCCCGGTGGAGTTGCCCTTGCCCACGTTTTCGGCAAGTCGTTTGAATCTGCGCCTGAGGACTTCCTGCATCATGGCGTAGTCGTTGATTCCATCGACGGCCTTTATGCGGAACCGCCGGTACTCCGCCGGCCTTGGCCTTCCGTCCACGAATGTGACCATGCTCGCTACTGGGTTTGATCCCTGGATGTTGGAAATGTCATAGCATTCCATTCGTCGTGGGATGCCCGGCAGGTTTAGCTCTTCCTGCAGCTCGTTCAAGGCGTTGTTGACGAGCCCGGTGTTGGACAGCCATTTTGCCCGCCTCTGAGTGAGGCCCTGGGCCGCGTTCTCGGCCACCATCTTCACCAGCTTCCGCTTCTCGCCCCTCACCGGCTGGGTCAAGTCCACTTTCCCGCCGCGCTTTTCGCGCAGCCAAGCCCGGATTAGCTCCTCTTCTTCCACGGGGTGCTGCACCAGCACGGTGGGCGCTATGTATGACGCCGACTGGTAGAACTGCTTGAGGAACTGGGAAAGCACGTGACTGGGCGAGTCCTCGTCAGTCCCTTCCATGATGAAGTGGTCGCGGCCTATGAGCTTGCCGTTCCTGACCATGAATACTTCGACCCAAGTCTCATCCGCGCCCTGCGCGAGGGCGATAGCGTCCAGGTCGTAGTCGGCGCTGGACGAGACCTTGATTTGAAGTTCGTCTATGGTCTGCCGGATGGCCTTGATTTGGTCCCTGAGCCTGGCCGCTCTCTCGAACTCCAAGGTCTCCGACGCCTGTTCCATCTTGGACTTCAGGTCGTCCACGATTGCGTCGCTCTTCCCCTCCATGAACATGACGACCTGCTGGACCACCTTGTTGTACTCTTGCTTGTCCACGGCGCCAATGCAGGGGGCTACGCACCTGTTGATGTAGTATTCCAGGCATGGCCTGGGGTCCGTGCCTGTGATGACCTTGGTGCAAGACCTGTATGGGAAGAGCTTCTTCAAGAGGTCCAGAGTCTTACGCACACTGTGGGCCGTGGCGAAAGGGCCGAAATAGCGGGCGCCGTCCGTGGTTAGGCGCCGGGTGACGTATACCTGTGGGAAGTCTTCGGTCAGGTCGATTTTGATGAAGGGGTAGCTCTTATCGTCTTTGAGGCGGGCGTTGTAGTAGGGCTTGTGCTTCTTGATGAAGGTGCATTCCAGGATCAGCGCTTCGCCCTCGGTGTCGGTGACGATGTAATCGAAGTCCCCGATGCGGGTGACCATGCGGCTGATCTTGGGCCCCAACCCCTGGGACGAACCAAAGTAGTTCCGCAGCCGATTCTGGAGATTGGCGGCCTTGCCGACGTAGATGGGCTTGCCTGCGGCGTCCTTTAGGATGTATACGCCCGGCTTGCCAGGTGTGAGCCTGAGCCTGTGCAGCAGCGATTCCCGGTCCATTTGGCCTCCCCGGCGGGTCAACCCAGAGCGGTTTACCTCAGGAAGACCGCCAGAACAATCAGGGCGACGGCCATGACGCTGGTCAGGGCGAGGATGCGCTTAATCTCAGGTTGGATGTGTCGGTAGACCGACGGTCGAGGTGGTTCCTGTCTTGTCGGGCCGCGCCTTATAGCTGGAGCCGGGCTTGGCGCAGGTTGTGCCGCCGTAGCGGGTCGCGCTTCAACTGGGGTGCCGTCGGCGCTCGACGGGCCTGCTGGCTGGACCTGCGGTTCGGGCGCCGCAATGACGGACGCCTCGTCTCTTGTGCGGGGCTGGCGTCTCTTGCGCTGGCTCAACTTTCCCTGGGTCGAGGCTACGCGCTTGGCTTTCCCTCTTTGGGGCATCCGGGCCCTTGCCTTTCTTCGTCAGGCGGCTTCTTTGCCTGCTCGTTCTTGGTCCATGCGTTTAACTGATTCTATGTTATCACGTTCCGTTTCGTCTATCCCCAGAGTGGAAGTCCATGCGTCTATGATTCCCGAGGCCGCTGGCTGGGAAGTGAGCCGCAGGCTCATGCAGAGGACGTTGGCCTCGTTCCAGAGACGTGCGCCCTTGGCCGTTTCGGCGTCGATGCACAAGGCTGCTCTGACGCCGGGCTCCTTGTTGGCGGCAATGCTCACACCTGTGCCTGTCCAGCAGAAGAGGACTCCCTCGTCGCTTCGCCCTTGCGCCACATCCTGAGCCACGCTTTGGGCGACGCCGGGCCATTGGGGATCGGCCCCCTCCTTCAGCGCTCCGTGAAGCTCCACGTCGTGGCCGCGGTCCATGAGCTCCCTCACGACCCAGTCGGTGAGGTCGGTCCGCTCGTCGCTGCCTACGGCGAACTTCATGTCGTCCTCCCTGAACACCCCGGCAGGGGTCCTTAGGGTCAGGACCTGGGGTGAGCCCTGTCGAACTCCTGGCGGATGTGGTCGTTGGTCACGTGAGTATACACCTGGGTCGTGGTGATTGAGGAGTGGCCCAGGAGTTCCTGTACGTGCCTGAGGGACGCCCCGCCTTGGAGCATGTGTGTGGCGAAGCTGTGCCGGAGAACGTGGGGTGTTATCGGCTTGCTCAGGCCGGCCGTCTTGGCGCAGTTCTTGAGAACGGTCCAGACCCACTGGCGGGTCAACCGGTCTTTGCGCTGGTTGACGAACAAGGCCTTGACTTCGCTGGCTTTGGCCTTGCCGTTAGAGCCGTTCTTCCCGGCCCCGTTTTCTCCATGTCCCTTGCCTGTTCCGAGGAGCTTTGGACGGTCGTATTCCACGTATTCCTTCAGCACGTCCACCGCCCGGGGGTAGAGATAGGCTATGCGTTCTTTAGAGCCTTTCCCTTTGCAGCGGACGTACCCCTCCTGGAGATTGACATCCTCCATGTCCAGGTTGATGAGTTCTGTCACCCGGAGGCCGGTGGCGTACAGCAGTTCCAACATGGTGCGATCCCGCAGGCCCTCGGGAGTCTCTTCCTTTGCGGCTTGATCGAGTATGGTCCTAACCTCGTCTTCGGATAGGAACTTGGGCAGGGCGCGCCCGATTCGGGGAGCCGCCAGGAACTCGGTGGGGTCGCTTTCCACAATCTCCTCTTCCACCAGGAAGTTGAAGAATGACTTTAGGGCGGCCACCTTTCTGGCGGTTGTGGTTTCACGGTAGCTCTTCTTGGCTCTTAGGTCCGAAATATAGTCGGTGAGAAGTTCCAGGTCCACCTTCTGCCAACCTTCGTTGGTCTCAGTGGCCCCGTTCCATCGGATTTTGGTGAACTCGATGAATTGACCCAGGTCGTTTTTGTATGCATCCAGCGTATTGCTGGAAAAGCCTTTCTCAACCACCAGGTGATTGAGATATGATTCAACAGCGTCTCTCACAGCGGTGAAAATCCTCCATTCTGCTTATTTATTCGGGCGCCCCGTGAAGCCATGCTATCACAGGCCCACACAGGCTCCAGGTTAGAAATGTTTGCGGGTTAGAGCCAGAAAACGGCGCCGTCGGGCGGCTTCCACGCATGGCCCGTCCCCGTTGCAATTCCTTTACCCCTGTGTATAATCTTAGGTTGGCACGAGTTGGGAGAACCGGTCCCCGCGTCTGGATGACCTCAACTTACCAGACTCTAGCCCGAAGGAGGCCATCCAGTGACAATGGCCGACAAAGACCTAGCGTGTGTGGAGTGTGGGGCGACTTTTGTATTCACGGTGGGCGAACAGGAATTCTTCGACTCCAGGGGTTATACCAACGAGCCCAAGCGCTGCCCGTCTTGCAGGGCCAGCCGACGGGCCCAGCAGAGGGGATTCGTACAGAGCGGCGAACGAGAGCAATTTCCGGTCGTTTGCGCTGAGTGCGGCAACGAGGCAATGGTGCCGTTCAGGCCCAGGGGAGACCGCCCGGTCTATTGCAACGACTGCTTCAGCAAGCAGCGTTATTCCTCTTCCCAATTCTAGCCTGCCCGATGGTCAGGTTGACCAAGTCCTCTCCCAGCCCTCCACCGAAATCTCCACACGGCCGACAACAGGCCGTCGCTTTGATTTTGCCGTATACGGACGGGCGCCGTAGGAAGATGAGCGCCGCTCCCGGCGTCCTCATGGGAAACCCTTGCCAGACCGACGTTGATCTACTGCAATCCACGCCCCTTTTGACATGAACTTCAAAGACCTGCGTGATTTCATCTCCTTCCTCGAAAGCAAGGGCGACTTGCGGCGTATTACGACTCCGGTCAACCCGGAGCTTGAAATCACCGAAATATGCGACCGGACGGTAAAACAGGGTGGACCGGCGCTGCTGTTCGAGAACGTCGAGGGATACGACATACCGGTGCTCATCAATATGTATGGCTCCGAACAGCGGATGGCATGGGCTCTGGGGGTCGAAAAGCTGGATGACCTGGTCCAACGGGTCCAGGGCATTCTCGGGCTTATGCAAGGCGGAGCTCCCAAGGGAATTATGGACAAGCTGCGTATGTTGGGACGGCTTAGAGAACTGGCCTCTTTCCAGTCGAAAATCGTGCGCTCCGGCCCCTGCCAGGAGGTGGTCCACACCGGCGATGACGTGGACTTGTTCAAGTACCCAATCTTGAAATGCTGGCCCATGGACGGAGGCCGTTATATCACCCTGCCCCTCGTAATCACCAAGGACCCGGATACAGGCGTGCGGAATTTCGGCATGTACCGCATACAGGTGTTTAACAAGAACACCTGCGGAATGCACTGGCAGACCCACAAGGTGGGGGCGCGCCACTATCGGGTCAGCCGCGAGGAGGGGAGGGACCGTGTGGAAGTGGCTGTGGCCCTTGGAGGGGACCCGGCCACGATTTGGACGGGGTCTGCTCCGTTGCCACCCGACATGGACGAGATGATGATAGCCGGGTTCATCCGCGAAGAAGGGGTGGAGCTGGTCAAGGCCAAGACCGTGGACCTGGAGGTCCCGGCCCACGCTGAAATGATCATAGAGGGCTACGTCACTCCTGGAGACGAAGCGCTGGAAGGGCCCTTTGGAGACCACACCGGCTACTATTCCCTCGCCGACACCTATCCGGTATTCCACGTAACGGCGATCACGCACCGTCGGGAGCCAATATACCCCACCATAATAGTGGGACGTCCTCCTATGGAGGACTACTTCATGGGCAAGGTCACCGAACGGGTCTTCCTGCCCATCATGCAGACCGTCCTCCCGGAAATCGTTGACATCAACATGCCTGCGGAGGGGGTGTTCCACAACCTGGTGCTGGTCTCGATAAAGAAGGAGTTCCCAGGCCACGCCCAGAAGGTGATGTACGGACTCTGGGGGCTTGGACTGATGTCTCTGGCCAAAGCCATCATAGTGGTCGACCACTACGTGGACGTGCACAACTTGTCGGAAGTCACTTGGCGGGTAACCAACAACATCGACGCGGCCAGGGACATCATCACAGTGCAGGGGCCTGTGGACGACCTGGACCACGCCTCTCCCACACCCAAGTTCGGCAGCAAGGTTGGCATCGACGCCACCGCCAAGGGGCCGGGCGAGGGCAACCCAAGGGAGTGGCCCCCGGACATAGTGATGAGCGACGAAGTGAAAGCGCTTGTCGACTCCAAGTGGGACCAGTATGGAATCTAGCGTGTTCTTGGCAGGGGCAATGCCAAGTACGACTTAGATGGAATCCAACTGAACGTCATGGCAGCTACGATTCTAACGCCCGTTAGGAGAACAGGCGCCAAGGCCCGCTTGTTCCTTGACGCAATCAAGTTCGAGCACACCGTCTTCGCCTTACCCTTTGCCTACATCGGTATGTTGCTGGCTGCCGACGGGCTGCCGGGATGGTCCGAGTTCATCTGGATTACGGTCGCTATGGCCGCCGCCCGGACACTGGCCATGTCCTCCAACCGCCTGATTCACCTGAAGGAGGACACTGCCAACCCCCGCACGGCGAACCGCCATTTGCCCAAAGGTCTTCTGAAACCCTATGAGATGGGGTTGATGGTCCTGGTCTCCATAGGAGTCTTCTTCTTCGCCGCGTCGCAGCTCAACACCCTGACCCTTGTCCTGGCGCCGGTCGCTGCAGTGGCGGTGGTCGCATACTCCTACATAAAGTATTTCTCATGGACCACCCATTTCGTGTTGGGATGGGTTGACGCTATCGCCGCCGCCGGAGGTTGGATAGCGGTGACAGGGAGCCTGGGGCCGGAGGCGGTGCTGCTGTCCTTTGCTGTGGCCATGTGGATAGGCGGCTTCGACATCATCTACGCTTGCCAGGACGTCGCTTTCGACAAGCAGTACGGCATTCACTCCATACCCCGCCGTTTCGGCATAGAAGGCGCTTTCTGGTGGTATCGTGGCATGCACGTCGCAACCTCAGCTTCCCTTCTGGCCCTTGGGATATGGATGGGGCTGGGGCCCTTATACTACGTGGGATGGGCTGTAGCCTCGGCGCTGCTCATATACGAGCACAGCCTGGTCAGCCCGAAAGACCTTTCCAAGCTCATGCTGGCTTTCTTCAACCTCAATTCCTATATCGCTGTGACCCTGCTCCTCTTCACGGCGTTGGACGTGGTGTTGCTGTGACCGACGGCCTTGATAAACGGCCTTACGTCATAGGTGTGTCGGGGGCCAGCGGAGTCGTTATGGCCCATGATCTTGTCGAGGAGATGCTCCGTCGGGAGTTGCCCTTGGCGCTGGTGGCCAGCGCCGAGGCGAGGATGGTCTGGCATCAGGAGATGGACGAGTCCTGGAACGACGTGCTGGCCCGTTGGAGGGAGCACCCTCATTTCACCGACTACGGCATCGGTGAAATGGCTGCGCCCATCGCCAGCGGTTCCTATCCCACCCGGGGCATGGCGATTGTTCCATGCAGCATGGCGAGTGTGGCGGCGTTGGCCCACGGTATGGCCAACAACCTGCTGCTCAGGTCCGCGGACGTGTGCCTCAAGGAACGTCGCCGCCTGGTCATAGTGCCCCGGGAGACTCCCCTGCACGCGGTCCATCTTGAGAATATGACCACGCTGGCCCGCATGGGCGTGGTGACCCTGCCTCCCCATCCTCCCTTCTACTTGAAGCCTCAGACCGTGGCCGACGTCGTGGGGTACATGGTGGGCCGCATTCTGGTGGCATTGGGTGTAGACGAGCAGCTCGAAGACCGCTACCAATACTCCGGCCCTGGCGTCTAGGGCACATGGCCGAGCTACGGGGGGAGGCCAAACGCCGGTACGTGGCGAATCTCTTCGCCACAATCGCCCCCACTTACGACCTGATGAACACCCTCATGACCGGTGGGCTTCACCACCGCTGGCGGCGCATCGCCGCCGAAATCGCCGCCAAAGACCTGGAAGGCATAGCCTTCGACCTGGCTTCAGGGACTGGTGACTTTGCGATGGCTTTGGCGCCCATTCCTGGCATCGTGAGCGTCGTGGGGCTGGACCTGACGCCCGGAATGGTGGTCCGGGCCACCGAGAAAGCCGAGGCCAAAGGGCTGGAGCGAGTGACCCATTTCACCGTGGGGGATGGAATGGCCCTTCCCTTTCCCGACGGCGTTTTCGCCTGCGCCGTGTCGGGCTGGGGATTCAGGAACATGCCCGATCTTCCGGGTGCTTTAGCAGAGGCGGTCCGTGTGGTAAAGCCCGGAGGGCGTGTGGTCTCCCTGGAGTCTACGCCCACCGAAAGCAGGCTTATGGGGCCGCCCTTCAGAGTCTTCTTCAACCGCGTAGTCCCGCTGATGGGCCAGATAGTAGCCAAGAACCGGGAAGCCTACACTTATCTCCCCAAGTCCGTGGGCCGGTTCCAAACCGCCGACGAGATGGCCCGAACATTCACAGACGCCGGCCTTACCGGCGTGGGCTACAAGAAGCTGGGCTTCGGAGCCGTGGCCATCCACTGGGGCGTCAAGTCTTAGCGCCTTGCTCCTGCCGGTGTCCGGCCATAGAATGCAGGGGAAATCCACTTGGGAATAAAACTTCAGGAGAAGGCCATGCCGATCATTGACCAGCGCACAGACCCTCCCTTTGAGCCCGGTGAGGGGCGACAGTCCCGTAGATTCATCAACAAGGCCGCAGGCGCCGCCAGCCTGACCGTGGGCGAGTTGGTGATGCACAACGGCTCTGCCCTCAAGCTCCACACCCATCCCCACGACGAGGCAATCATTCTGCTGGAGGGTTCCATCGAGATGACTGTGGGGGATGAGGTGCGGACGGTCCCAGAAGGCCACACTCTGCTGGCGCCTCCCAACATTCCTCACAAGCTGGAGAACCATTCGGGAGCCGACGCCAGGATGTACACTGTGATGCCCACCGACAGTCCCTCCACCAGCTACCTGGAGTAAGCCTTTGCGGGAAATCAGGACAGAGGTGGAGATATGCGCGTCTCCGGAGAAAGTCTGGGGTGCGCTTACGGACCTGGATGCCTATGCAGAGTGGAACCCCTTCATCAAGAAAGGGGAAGGGACAATCGCTGTCGGCGGCAAGCTGAACCTGCTGGTCAAGCCGCCCGGAGCCATAGGAAAGACGATCAAACCCAAGGTGGTTGAGGCGGCGCCTGGTCGCCGTCTAACGTGGATTGAGCATGTGCTGGCCCCAGGGATTGTCGACGGCGAGCACTACTTTATTCTTGAAGACTGTGGTGACGGCGTGACCCGGCTCATCCAAGGGGAGCGGTTCACCGGCTTCCTGACTCCGGTTATGCAAGCGCTGCGGGCTTTCAGGAGCCAAAGGGTGGGGTTCGTGATGATGAACCTGGCCCTCAAGGAGCGGCTGGAAACCCCGCCGGATTAGGGCCTGTTCACGCTAGAACCTGCGTCTTTCCGCCCCCTCGACTGTCATTCCGAAACGGAGCGCAGCGCAGTGAGGAATCTCAAGTCCTTGTCCTCGAACCTGGGCGCTCAGAAATGCGACGTCCCATGGGAAGAGGCCGTCAGTCGAATCGCTGCATGACTCCGAACAACATCTCTAGATTCCTCACTGCGTTCGGAATGGCAGGCTTGGGGGTTTCGGCGCTTACGTTCGGCTTAATGTGAACACACCCTAGACCGGAGTATGGACACTACAGGGGGAACTCGAGCTGGCCGGTCTGCTGGAACTGCTGCTCCAGATGGCTTTCCAACTCCGCCACGCTGGAGAACACCTTGTCGGCCCTCTGGTGGATGAAAGGCGTTGGCTCCTTGCTCGCTTCCCACACCACCAACACCTCTTTGGTTGAAGCGGAGGCGTATTCAAGCTCCGACTGCACTCCTCCGGCTATCAACGGGCTGCCGTCGGTGTCGAGGGGGATGTAGGCCACAATCATCTCTGACTGGTCTATCAGTTTGTAGTCCCTGGAAACGATCTGGCCGTCTATGTCGGGAATGATGCCCTCTATCTCCTGGACGCTGAATTGGGCTTGTTCCCCCCGGACGTCGCATAGTAGATGAGAGGCGTCGGGGTTTTCCTGGCGGAACTGCCTTAGGACTCCGTAGAGACGCTTCTCGTCAATCATCATGGGATCGAAGCAGCAAAGCCGGTTGCGGACCCTCCGGCGGAAGTCCTGGACCTTGTCCCAGATTTCAGGCTTGGACTGGGCGTCGCTGATAGGGAAACTCACATAGGACCGTTTCTTCCATGGCTCGAACAGCAGGGAGTGCGCAACCTCCAGAGGATAGTCGGTGACCTCAGGCTCCAGCGACACCCCAAGCACGTAATGGGGCACACCCAGGAAGGACGCCAGTATCTCCGACGCCAGTATCTCCTCCTCGCGCCACACCAATAGGTCCTTCATTCCGTATGTGGTGTCCGCTGGAAGACGTCCGGCGTCCCGGAGGCCGTCCAAATTCAGCTTCACGGCGTCGACATCGTCCACCAGCGTAACTATCAGGTCCGGCCTGAAGGACTCGAAGTCGGACAGCTCGAAGGCTCGGAAGAGCTGGTTGTTCCAGCGGAAGACGGCGTGGGAACCCACCACTGTGGTCGTTGAGTCCTGTTGGCCGGTCGCCTGGTCGATTTTGTTGAAGGCGGAGCGCCTGAGAACGGCAAGCTCGGTTAGGGGCAGGTCGAGGATTTTGCCTTCTGTGATGGACTTCCCCGCCTTCCGGCTCTCCTCGTACATGATGTCCCCGACGTTGTAGAGGCCGTCGATGGACTTGCCTTTGGACGCGGCGTACTCCCGCAGGGTCTCAACGTGGCGTTTCTTGTCTATTCCCGTCTGGCCCATGAAAAGGGCACGTACCATAACGAAGACCTCATGGCGGCTGGTCTGGGCGGAAGTTTCGGAAATTGTAGGGTTGACCGGAAACCGGAGTCAAGGAAAGCGACCCGTCACGCCACTACGTCCACCTCGTCGAAGATTCGTGGGCCCTCGGTGAGCGTCCTGTGGACCGGGCACCGGGTGGCGATGACGGCTAGCCGGTTTCTTTGTTCCTCGTCCAGGTCCCCTTTGAGCACGATGTAACGTCGTATCACGTTGATGATGGAGTTGTCGTCCTCCTCGCATTCCTCGCAGTCTTTCGCGTGGACCCGTTCGTGGCTAAGCTCTACGGTGACCCCTTCCAGGGGCCATTCCTTCCTCCTTGCGTAGAGGAGGAGGGTCATGGAGGTTCACGTGCCCAGGGAGGCCAGGAGAAGCTCATATGGGTTAGGGCCCAAGCCGTCTCCCTCGCCCGGAGGTTCGTCTGCTACGATAGCCTGGCTGGGCGTGGTGATGACGTGCTGCATGTTCTTGAAGCTCTCGACTCTGACTGTGTCCATGCGACTCCTTTAGTATTTGTGCGGCGGTCTGTTAACCGCATGGTCTACTCTTGTTCAGGCGGCTCTCCCCAGCCTCCGCCGCCGGGTGTCCTGACGCTGAGCACGTCGCCCGGCTCCACGTCCAGCACCTCTTTCCCCGACAGCTTGACCTCCTCATAGCCGCCTTTGTACAGAATGTTCTCCCCCGGCTCGGCGTGGTGGCCGCCGTGGAGTCCGTAGGGGGCGAACCGTCGCCTTTCGGACAGAACAGTAACCCTTGCCGGAGCCAGGAACTCGGTGTCCCGGACGACGCCGTCGCCGCCCTTGTGCCGGCCGCCGCCGCCTGTGCCCCGGCGGATGGCGTACCTGCGCACCCTGAATGGGTATACGAACTCCAGGGCCTCGATGGGAGTATTCATGGTGTTCGTCATATGGGTGTGAATCCCAGAAATCCCGTCCTTCGTAGGCCGGGCCCCCATTCCGCCTGCGATGGTCTCGTAGTATACGAAGGGCTTGTCTCTAACCGGGTCGTGCCCTCCGATGAGCACGTTGTTCATGGTGCCCTGGCTGGCTGCGGGTACTCTCTCAGGGATAGCCTGGGCCATGGCTGCCAGCAGCACGTCGGTGATCCTCTGGGAGGTTTCCACATTTCCGCCTGCCACTCCGTGTTGGGGGTCGGGGTTTACAAGGGAACCTTTGGGCGCCTCGACCTTCACGGGTCTCATGCAGCCCTGGTTGGGGGGAGCGCCGCCGCCCACAAGGCTGTGGACAATATAGAGCACGGCTGACGATGTCACTGCGAATGGGGCGTTGATGCACCCAGGTCTCTGAGGCGATGTGCCAGTGAAGTCCACAGTGAGGATGTCTCCGGTCACCCGGATTGCAACCCGAATGGGCACGGGCTGGTTGGACTGACCGTCGTCGTCCATGTAGTCGCTGGCTTCGTAGATCCCATCCGGGACTTCGGAAATGCCGGCCCTGGTAAGCCGCTCGGAGTAGGCGAGCAGGGCGTCCATGTGCTCCAGGACGGTGGAGAAATCGTACCGCTCGACAATTTCTTTGACGCGCCGTTCGCCCACTTTGATGGAGGCTATCTGGGCCGCCAGGTCTCCCCTGCGTTCGTCGGGGGTCCGGGAGTTCCGGCAAATCAGGTCCACCACTTCCCGGTTGACCCTGCCCGACCGGGCCAGCTTGATAGGCGGGATTATGGTCCCCTCCTGGTATAGCTCGGTGGAAAGTGGCAGAGAGCCGGGGGTCATGCCTCCCACGTCGGCGTGGTGCCCACGATTGGAAACGAAACCGATTAGTTCCCGCTGGGGGAGGCGTCCGCTGAACACGGGAGCCACCATTGTGATGTCGGGAAGGTGGGAGCCGCCCAGGTAAGGGTCGTTGAGTACTACGATGTCACCGGGGCCTAGGCGGCCTGGGAACACGTCCAGGGCGGCCCGCACCGACGCAGGCATTGCGCCCAGGTGCACCGGGATGTGCGACGCTTGGGCCGCCATTTGTCCGGCGGGGTCGAACAGGGCGCACGAGAAGTCAAGCCGTTCCTTGATGTTGGGAGAATAGGCGGTGCGTTGCAGGGTCACGCCCATCTCCTCGCACACCGATGTGAACAGATTTTTGAACACTTCCAAGCTGATTGGGTCTACCAAGGCTCACCATCGGGCGTCAGAATCAGGTTGCCCCAGGGGTCCACTCGCGCCGACCAGCCCGGCGGTATCACGGTGGTGCAGTCCAGCTGGACCACCAAAGCTGGTCCTTTTATCAGGTTGCCGGGCTCCAGCAGTTCCCGCTGATATACGCTTGTGGCGGCGGCACCTTCGGCGAACACTGCGTCTACATCCGTCACCTTGGCCCTGGCTGCGGATTCCCCGGACTCGGCGCGGGGAGCGGCTTCCGGGGCGTAAACGGGCAACGCCATTTTCAGCCTCAGATTGACCACCTCCACAGGTTCGTTGGAGTCGGAATAGCCAAATCGTTGCCTGTGGGCCCTGTGAAAAGCCGATGCTATTGCCTTGGCCACGCCGGTCCTGCTTTTGGGGAAGTCCACGTTTAACTCGTAGGACTGGCCCACGTACCGGACATCCAGGGAACGTCTGGGGATGGCTCTATCCAGGTCCAGCCCCTCGCTTGACATGTCGTCGTAGGCGGCTTCCAGCAGTTGCTTGAACCCCTCTTCCATGCGTTCCGGTGTAAGATGCGGGCCTCGAAGCATGACCGTCCGGGAATAGTCTTTCACAATGTCCGCTATGCCGGCTCCCAGGGCCGAGAGCACGCCTGGATTGAGAGGGACCAACACCCGCGGAATGCCCAACTCCTGGGCCAGCTCACAGCAGTGCATGGGGCCAGCCCCGCCGAAAGCGAGAAGGGTGAAGCGTCTGGGATCGTAACCTCGCTCCATCGATATGGTGCGTATGGCCCGCTCCATGCTGGAGTTCACCACACGGATGATTCCCAGAGCGGCGGCCTCTGCGGTGGTGGACATGGCGCGGGCCAAGTCTTCCATCAGGGATAGAGAGCGGCTGCGGTCCAGGGGCAGACTTCCGTCCAAAAAATGGTCCGGCTGGAGACGGCCAAGGACCAAATTGGCGTCAGTAACCGTGATGTGGTGTCCCTTCCCATAGCAGGCGGGCCCAGGGTCGGCGCCCGCTGACTCGGGCCCCACCGTGAGGGCGCCCCCGGCGTCCAACCGGGCTATGGAGCCTCCTCCTGCGCCGACGGTGTGTATCTCAATCATCGGGACGCTGACGGGGCAGCCCGCCACTTCGGATGTGGTGGTCTCCTTGATTCTGCCAGGGCACAGGGACACGTCTGTGGACGTTCCGCCCATGTCGATGGTTATCAAATCCTTGTATCCTGCCTGAGACCCGACGTGAAAGGCGCCGACGACTCCCCCCGCCGGTCCGCTGAGGATGGTCCGCACGGGCTGGTGAGAAGCCAGGGCACTGGTGATGCTGCCGCCGGAGGACTGCATGATTCTGAGGCTGCTCCCCAGGGACGCCTCCAGATTGCCCAGGTATCCGGACATGGCTGGCCCGACGTATGCGTTGACAGTCACGGCGCTGGTGCGCTCGTATTCTCGGAACTCAGGCAACACCTGGCTGGAGACCGAGAGAAAAGGATTGGAATCCAGGGCGGCAAGAGCTTCCAGGACCATGTTCTCGTGCAGTGGGTTGAGGAAGGAGAAGAGAAGCGACACAGCCACGGCCTCTGCTCCCGATTTACGCACCGCGTCTACGATCCCCGCCAAGTCCTCATCGGTGGGGGAGACCAGGACAGCGCCGGTGTAGTCAATCCGCTCGTGAAGGCCGTACCGGAGGTCTGCTGGGACCAGAGGTTCAGGCCTGTCCATCATCAGGTCGTAAATGTCCTTCCGGTTCTGGCGTCCGATTTCCAGCACGTCCTCGAACCCTTCGGTCGTTATTAGCGACGTGCGCGCTCCCTTCCGTTCCAATATGGCGTTGGTGGCCACCGTTGAGCCGTGTACGAAGGCCGCTCCGTCTACTCCCAGGCGACGTATGCCGTTAAGAATCGCCAACGACGGGTCCGCCGGAGTGGAGGGCGCCTTATGCACCGTTATCTGGCCGTCCTTCAGCACGACAAAGTCGGTGAAGGTGCCGCCTACGTCTATGCCGACCACTGTATCGTTCACGGTCATTCGGGTCTCCGCTCCCTGTACACAATAGACGCTGAGATTATAGCTTAATGAGATGAGGAACGAAGGGATTGAAAATTGTTGTAGGCGCACTCATCCTGAAGCTATCGCTCAGGGTCGCGACGAACTCCGGTTCGGATTCTGCTGAATAGACCAGGTTAGTAGGGTGGTATAATGACACACATGGTCTGGAGGGGAAGGTGCTCCGCAAGCCGGGCTGCCTCGACAGACCCTCAAGTGGAGATTCTGCATGACCTCCCAAGTGGAACACTACGATTCCATCAGCCGGGACTTCTTGACGAAGGCCCGGATCTATTTGAATCAAGACGACCTGCTCCAAGCGTCGGAGAAGGGATGGGCGGCGGCGGCGCATAAGATCAAAAGCGTTGCCGAGGCCAGGGGCTGGCCTCACGGAGGTCATCGGGAGCTCTATCAGGCGCTCAATCGACTGGCGACTGAAGTCAATGACAGGGAGTTGCGAATTCTTTTTAACGCAGCCAGCGCCCTGCACACGAATTTCTACCAGGGATGGATGCCCAGGGAAATGGTGGAAGAGGGGCTTAGCCAGGTAACGGAATTGCTCCGAAAGCTGGAGAGTCTCCCCGTACTCCAAAGCGGTGATTCTGCATGACCTCCCAGGTGGAATACTATAACTCAATCAGCCGGGACTTCTTGACGAAAGCCCGGACCTACTTGACCCAGGACGACCTCCTACAAGCGTCGGAGAAGGGATGGGGGGCGGCTGCCCATAAGGTCAAAAGCGTTGCCGAAGCGAGGGGCTGGCCTCATAGCGGTCATCGAGAGCTTTGGAGGGCAGTCAACTCTCTTGTGGATGAAACGGGAGATGAGGGAATACGGAGCTTGTTCGGGTTGGCCAGCGCTCTCCACACCAATTTCTACGAAGGCTGGCTCCCGCGAGAGACCGTGGAAGCCTATCTTTCCAGGGTGGAAGAGTTGTTGCGGAAGGTGGATGCTCTTTCCTAACCCTCGGGAATCACATTCCCCTAGTGTCACTGGCAGGGTCGAGGGACACCCGCCCCCAGGCAGGTTTCCTTGACACCTAGAGCCCCTGAAGTTAGTATGGGGCAAGAGCTTCTCCCTTAAGAGAGGCTTTTTGTTTGCCTGAAAACAGGCGTTGCCGGACGAGAAAAATGTCGGACTACAGAGCTATTGAGTGGTCGGAAGGCAAGCTCAAGCTGCTGGACCAGACGCGGCTTCCCAACGAGTACGTCGTCCTTGACCTGAACAATCACCAGGATGCCATAGACAGCATCAAAGAGATGCGAGTCCGCGGCGCGCCCGCCATTGGAGTCGTGGCCGCCTACGCCGTCGCAATGGCCGCCAGGGACATGCAGGCTACGGATATGCCGTCGTTCGTTCAGGGCTTGGAGGTCGAAGCTCGGCGGATAGCCGATGCCCGTCCGACGGCTGTGAACCTGGCATGGGCAGTTGAGCGCATGATGCGTCTTGCCCGTCCGGGAAACAGCGTGGAAGAAACCAAGAAGAGCCTCCTGCAAGAGGCCCTGCTAATGCAGAAAGAGGACGAGGAGACCAACCGGCGCATTGGTATGCATGGGATAGAGTTGATGCCGGACGGAGGCACAGTGCTGACTCACTGCAACACCGGCGCCCTGGCCACCGCCGGGTTCGGTACGGCGCTGGGAGTCATCAGGGCCGGGTGGGAAGATGGGAAGAGATACGGAGTCATCGCCACTGAAACCCGGCCTTTCCTTCAAGGCGCCCGTCTCACCGCATGGGAGCTGGTGCAGTTGGGCATCCCCGCAACACTCATAGTGGACTCTTCCGCGGGGCTTCTGATGCGTCAGGGCGAGGTGGACTGCGTTATCGTCGGCGCCGACCGCATCGCGGCCAACGGCGACGTGGCCAACAAGATAGGCACCTACTCCCTCGCCGTCTTGGCCAGGGAGCATGGAATACCCTTCTACGTAGCGGCGCCAACCTCCACGGTGGACATGAGCATTGCATCCGGCGCCGAGATACCCATCGAGGAGCGGAATCCCGAAGAGGTGACCACTCTGGCGGGGGTGCGAACGGCGCCCGAGGGAATCGGAGTGAGGAACCCGGCCTTCGACGTGACTCCCCACAAGTACGTGTCAGCCATCGTTACTGAGAAGGGGATAGTTCGCGACCCCTATACAGAAGCTCTTCTCCTCATGCTGAAAGACAGGCTTGAGAATGGCGGCTGAAGCCACGGTAGGAATTATCGGCGGAAGTGGGCTCTACCAGATGGACGGCCTGACGGACGCCCGGGAATTGGAGTTGGACACCCCTTTCGGCAGTCCCAGCGACTCGGTGATTGTGGGAAGCCTGGAAGGTGTGAACGTAGCCTTTCTCCCCCGTCATGGCAAAGGCCACAGGATCATGCCAACACACATGCCGGCACAAGCGAACATCTACGCATTGAAGTCCCTTGGAGTGGAGATGATCATCTCCGTAAGCGCGGTGGGCAGCCTTAAGGAAGAGCTGAAACCGCTGGACATCGTCATTCCTGACCAGCTGATCGATCGCACGCGGCAACGCTCGTCCACCTTCTTCGGTGACGGGATAGTAGCCCACGTGGGTTTTGCAGACCCGTTCTGTCCAGTCTTGAGCGAAGTCCTGCACCGGAGCGCCCAGGCCGTCGGCGCCACAGTCCACAGGGGAGGAGCCTGCGTGGTTATGGAAGGGCCGGCCTTTTCGACCCGGGCCGAGTCCTTCATGTACAGGTCTTGGGGAGCCGACATCATCGGGATGACGGCCCTCCCGGAGGCAAAACTGGCCCGCGAAGCCGAGATTTGTTATGCTACCCTTGCTTGTATCACCGACTACGACTGCTGGCACGAATCTGAAGAGGACGTGACTGTGGAGATGGTTGTGGCCAACCTCTCCAAGAATGTCGCCACCTCCAAAGACATCCTCAGGTCCATATTGTCACAGATCCCGGACCGTAGGCACTGTCTTTGTTCGGATGCCCTTAAGGACTCGATAATCACGTCGCCTGAGCGAGTCCCCACGGAAGTCAAAGAACGTCTAAGGCCCCTTATTGGGAAATACTTGAACTGAGGAGAAGAGTTCATGCCGAGGCGAGAACCCGGAGAGCCATATTTCAGAGTCGATTCCCTTGAGGCCCATAAGATGGTCATAGAGGACCCTGAGGGAACGGCTATCGTAGACGTAAGGCGTGACGATGAATGGGTTGTAGGCCACGCAACAGGCGCAATCCACATTCCGGTGGACGACATCATGGGCCGGATGGACGAGTTGCCCTCGGACACGAAGCTGCTGTTTATCTGCGCTGCCGGAGTGCGCAGCGGTCTGGCCTGTGAAATGGCGGCCGCCATGGGGATGAATCCCGAAGACCTTTACAACATCGACGACGGCACCCCGGCCTGGATAAGCGCCAACCTGCCCACATCCTACGGCGAGGACCTATAGAGAAATGTCAGTCGTCGTCGTTGGGTCCGTCGCCTACGATTCCGTCAAAACCTCCCACGGCAGCCGGGAGGACTCCCTCGGAGGTTCCGCCACTTACTTCTCCATCGCCGCCAGCTATTTCGACTCAGTACAGATGGTAGGTGTGGTTGGGGAGGACTTCGCCCAGTCTGACATCGACGTCCTCAAAAGCCACGAAGTGGACGTGTCGGGTCTGGAGATAGCCAAGGGCAAGACCTTCCGTTGGGCTGGGGAGTACGACGTAGAAGACGTAAACACACGCTGGACCCTGGACACCCAGCTCAACGTCTTCGCTGACTTTTCGCCTCAGTTGGGCCCGAAGCATCGGAAGGCGCCTTTCCTGTTTCTGGGCAACATACAGCCTGAACTTCAGTTGAACGTTTTGGACCAGATGGAGGAAAGGCCTCGGCTCATAGGCGTGGACACTATGAACTTCTGGATTGACGGGGATACCCGGGAATCCCTGACCGAGGTGATAAAGCGGGTTGACGTGGTGTTTATGGACGAGGGGGAGACTCGGATGTTTGCCGCCCCCCACATAAAGACTCTCAACATCGTCAAGGCGGCTGAATATATGCTCAGCCTTGGTCCAAAGCTCGCGGTCATAAAGAGGGGCGACCACGGCGTCATACAGTTCACCGAGGACTCAGTGTTCTCGGCTCCAGCCTTTCCCTTGGACGACGTGGTGGACCCCACGGGAGCCGGAGATTCTTTTGCCGGTGGTTTCATGGGCTATCTTGCCTCCGTGGGAGAGGTCAGCTCAGAGCAGTTCAAAAGGGCGGCCGCGGTGGGCTCGGTGATGGGTTCCTTTGCAGTGCAAAGCTTCAGCGTGGACAAGCTGCGCTCGCTGGGCCCCAAAGACATCGCAGAGAGGTTCCGGGCCATTTCTGACCTCGGAAGTTTTAACGGACACGACGCATTGCCCCTCCGGTGACAGTCGGAATATTTGGCCGGATAGGGCGGTTCTAGGAGGAACATTTGAGTACACAGGGAGACATTAAAGATCGATCGCTAGCGGGCGACGGAGTCAAACGCATCCGTTGGGCGGCCAGGGAGATGCAGGTCATCAACCAGATAAGGGAGCGGTTCAAGGAGGAACAACCCTTCCAAGGACTGCGGATGTCGGCCTGCCTGCATGTGACAACCGAGACGGCCAACTTGGTGCTGGCGTTGAAAGACGGAGGCGCGGATATAGCGCTGTGCGCCAGCAATCCGTTGAGCACCCAGGACGAGGTGGCAGCCGCTCTGGTTGAGGAGTACGGCATCCCCACCTTCGCCATCAAAGGCGAGGACGACCAGACCTATTACGGCCACATCAACGCCGTACTGGACCACAAACCCCAGATAACCATGGACGACGGGGCGGACCTGGTTACGGTGCTGCACAAAGAACGCACCTCCCAGTTGGCCGACATCATAGGCGGTGCTGAAGAGACCACCACCGGAGTTATCCGACTGGAAGCAATGGCCCAGGACGGACAACTGAAATACCCCATCATCGCGGTTAACGAAGCGGACACAAAGCACTTCTTCGACAACCGTTACGGCACGGGCCAGAGCACGTTGGACGGCATCACCAGGGCCACCAACATCCTGTGGTCGGGCCGCCGTGTCGTCGTTTACGGCTACGGATGGTGCGGCAGGGGCGTGGCAAACCGGGCCAGGGGACTGGGAGCCCACGTGACGGTAATAGAGATCGAGCCGGTGAAGGCGCTGGAAGCCATCATGGACGGCTTCGAAGTGAAGCCCAGCTTGGAAGCCGCCAAGACCGCCGACGTAGTCATAACCGTCACGGGCGGACTGCACGCAGTCGGCAAGGCCCATATCGAGAACTTGCCCGACGGGGCCATTATATGCAACAGCGGCCACTTCAACGTGGAGATTGACATCCCGTCACTGGAGGCCATGTCCGTCAGCAAGGAACTCGTTCGCCCCTTTGTGGACGAGTACAAGATGAAAGATGGCCGGCGCATATACCTGCTGGCCGACGGACGGCTCGTGAACCTCTCCGCCGCCGAGGGCCACCCGTCCAGCGTCATGGACATGAGCTTTGCCAACCAGGCCCTCAGCGTCGAATACCTGGTGAACAACAGGGACCTTTCCCCCGGCGTGTATCCTGTGCCCAAGTATCTCGACAAGGAAGTCGGACGGTTGAAGCTCAAGGCGATGGGAGTGGAGATAGACACTCTTTCGCCCGAGCAGCAGAAATACCTGGAAAGCTGGGAAGAGGGCACATAGGCCCTTGCGGCAGCAAGATTACAACGGGCGGGCAGCGAGTCCGGACCGTTTATTAGACTAGGAGGATAAGCTATGGCTTACAGCTTCATGCAATCTCCGAAATACGTGTTCACCTCGGAATCGGTGACCGAAGGACACCCGGACAAGCTGTGTGATCAGATATCGGACGCGGTCCTGGACTCCATCTTGTCTCAAGACCCGGAGGGTCGAGTAGCCTGTGAGACGGCCGTAACCAACGGACTTGTCGTGGTGATGGGCGAAATCACCACCAACAGCTATGTAGACGTTCCCAGTATCGTCAGGGAAACCCTGAAAGAAGTGGGGTACACCGACGCCGAGTATGGCATCGACTACAAGAGCTGTGGGGTCATGGTCTCTATCCAGGAGCAGTCCAGGGACATCAGCGGCGGAGTCTCCCGCTCTCTGGAGGTAAGGACCTCTGACGAATCCACCGTAAGCGAAGAGGACCTGGACCTGATAGGCGCCGGTGACCAGGGGATGATGGTGGGCTTCGCCTGCAACGAGACGGAAGAGCTCATGCCGCTGCCCATCAGCCTGTCCCATAGACTGTGCCATAGACTGAGCCAAGTCAGAAAGAACGGTCAATTCGACTACCTCAGGCCCGACGGAAAGTCTCAGGTCACAGTGGAGTACAAGTACGGCGTCCCGGAGCGGGTCGACACAGTGATTATCTCGACTCAGCACGCACCGGATGCTCCGAACGACGTTATAGAAAGAGACATGGTGGACCATGTGATAAGGTCCGTGGTGCCGGAGAACCTCATAGACGAAGAGACCAAGTTCTTCGTGAACCCCAGCGGCAGGTTCGCCATAGGCGGGCCGATGGCCGACACCGGTCTGACCGGGCGCAAGATTCTCGTGGACACCTACGGTGGCCTGGCCCGGCATGGCGGAGGGGCTTTCTCCGGGAAGGACCCGACCAAGGTGGACCGCTCGGCTGCCTACGCTGCACGCTACGTGGCCAAGAACCTGGTAGCCGCGGGCCTGTGTGACCGGGCCGAGATTCAGGTCTCCTACGCCATCGGCAGGGCACAGCCCACCTCAGTAAGCGTCGAGACCTTTGGCACCAACCACGTGGAAGACTCGGTCATCAACGAACTGACCAGCAAGCATTTCGACCTACGTCCGGCGGCCATCATCCAGGGCTTGGGACTGAGGCGGCCCATCTACAAGGGGACCGCCGCCTACGGGCACTTCGGCCGCGACGATCTGGACCTTCCCTGGGAAAGGATTGACAAGGCCGATGCGCTACGCTCTGACGCAGGGCTGTAGCGTCCCGTCGAGATTAGGGAAGTCTTAGCTATGTCTGTGATCCGCTTTGGCACCGATGGCTGGCGAGGAGTCATAGCGGACGACTTCACCTACGACAACGTGGCCCTGTGCGCGCAGGGAGTCGCCGCATACCTCAAAAGCGAGGGACTGGCGGACCGCGGCCTCGTGCTGGGCTACGACACCCGTTTCGCGTCAGAGGAGTTCGCGGCTCGCGTTGCGGAGGTCATGGCGGGGAACGGCATTTCGGTATGGCTATCGACCAAGCCTTCACCTACGCCGGTCATCAGCTACAACATCCTGGACAAGAAGGCCGGAGGCGGCGTCATTATCACCGCCAGCCATAACCCTCCGCTGTGGAACGGCTTCAAGTACAAGCCTGAATACGGCGGGAGCGCCACTCCAGAAATCACCGAACGGCTGGAAGCCTACATCGAGTCGTCGGAGAAGACCGGCGTGGTTTCCATGCCCATCGCTACGGCAAAGGCGGAAGGTCTCGTATCGGACCTGGACCCGGCGGCCCCCTACATGGAGCACGTGGGTCGCATGGTGGACCTGGAGGCCATCCGCGGCTCAGGAGTCAAGGTGGCGGTGGACGCCATGTACGGCGCCGGGTCGGGCTATCTCCCGGAGCTTTTGGCTGATCGGGGAGGCTTGGACTTGGCACAGATACACGGGGAGCGGAACCCTGCGTTCCCAGGTATGGAAAGGCCGGAACCGATAGCCCACAACTTGGGCCAGCTGGCCGGGCTGGTGCAGGACAGCCACGCGGACGTGGGCATTGCCTTTGACGGCGACGCCGACAGGGTGGGCATAGTGGATGAGAAGGGGGCCTTCTTCACCACACACCAGACCTTCGCCGTTATAGCCCACTACCTGCTGGACGTGAAGGGGGAGCGGGGCGCTCTGGTCAAGTCTCTCACTTCAACCAGGATGATTGACCGGCTGGGCGAGATGTTCCAGTCGCCTGTGTTCGAGACGCCGGTGGGTTTCAAGTATGTGTGTCCCATAATGCTAAGGGAGAACGCTCTCATCGGGGGTGAGGAGAGCGGTGGATACAGCGTACGGGGCCATATCCCCGAAAGGGACGGCATACTCAGTGGACTTCTGGTGCTGGAGTATATGGCCAAGACTGGGAAACGGCCGTCGGAATTGTTGGACCGCCTCTATGAAGCCGTGGGTTGCCTTTACTTTGACCGGAGGGACATTACCTATGACGCTAGCAAGAGGGAGGCCGTGCTCAAGGCGCTGGAGTCGGCGGCTCCGGCCAGGATCGCGGGCGTGCCCGTGGTGGGCGCCGACGCCGAGGACGGCAAGCGGTTCCACTTGGAGGACAACGCCTGGGTCCTGGTGAGGTTTTCCGGCACCGAACCTCTTCTCAGGATATACTGCGAGGCCAATAGTCCTGAACTGGTGCAGTCCATCCTGGACGAGATGCAGAGCATGTTGGGAGTGTAAGGGTTATTGGGGCCAATTCGGGCTGGGGTATTGGCAAGAACCGTCTGTGAAGGTAGAATCTAGTTTTGTACGCAAAAATCCAATCCGAACAGGGGGGAAGGTGATTGAATGTCGTAGGTACGCATCTGTTGCTTGAGCTCAGGCAGTGCAACCCCGCACTGCTTAACGATCTCCATTACATAAAAGGCTCGATGAAAGCGGCGGCCGACCAGGTAGGCGTCCACGTTATCGGAGAGTCGTTCCATCAGTTCCAACCACAAGGCGTCACAGGAATTCTCGCTATTTCCGAGTCGCATTTCTGCATACACACCTGGCCGGAGTATGGATACGCGGCGGCGGACCTGTTCACCTGTGGCACGTCCCTCGACCCCGAGCGGGCCGCAAGATTCCTGGCAGACAGGCTTGAGTGCAAGGACTTCTCTTTTGAGAAGGTCATTAGAGGCAAAGTCCCGCAGGTTCTAGCCAGTTCTAGCTAATGGCCGCCCAACTGCCCAAACGCCAATCCACCAGATGCAGTTAACAGGAAGATGGCATTTTGAGCTGGTGACCGCCGACGTTTTGGCGGTGTACCGGGTCCATGACGTTATCCACACAGGCCGGACCCAATACCAATCCGTAGACGTACTCGACACCCCTGCCTTTGGCCGCTGCCTGGTGTTGGATGACAAGACCCAGTCCACTGAAGTGGATGAGCACATCTACCACGAATCGCTGGTGCATCCGGTCATGCTTCTCCACCCCGGCCCCAAGTCCGTCTTCATAGGCGGAGGAGGAGAGGGCGCCACTCTCCGAGAAGTCTTGCGCCACCCATCAGTGGAGCGGGTCGTGATGGTCGATTTGGATGCGGAAGCCGTTCGCATATGCCGGGACCACCTGCCGAACCATCATCAAGGCAGCTTCGACGATCTCCGGTTGGAGTTGCGGCATGAGGACGCCCGGGAATACCTTCGGACCTGCGACAAGAAGTTCGACGTTCTAGTGCTTGACCTGGTGGACCCCATTGAAGAAGGGCCGGCATATTTGCTGTACACCCGGGAGTTCTACGAAATCGCACAGGCGGCCCTGAACCCCGGCGGGATGTTGGTGACCCAGTCCGGGCCGACGGCGCTTATCAACTACCAGGAATGTTTTACTCCCATCGTCAAAACCCTTGGCCAGGTGTTCCCGTCAGTGGCCGCCTACACGGTGTTCGTACCGGCCTTCACCACCCTTTGGGGCTTCACTCTGGCCTTTACCGAGGGCGCTGTGCCCGCCGTTCCGCCCGCGGACATGCTCCCTGAGGATGTCGATAAACTAATTGAAGAGAGGTTGGGTGGTGAACTCCTGGCCTATGATGGTACGGCCCACCGGCGCATCTTCTCCCTCCCCAAACACCTCCGCAAGGGCATCGCTCAAGAACCCCGCATCGTCACCGACGACACCCCCGTCTTCATGGTATAGCCTGATGCCGTGCGCTAACCCCTGGCGAGATGAAGAATCAGAGATAGCCATATTACGGAGAGAGTCGCTATGGGAACTAACGAGCAGGAAGTTGAAGGGGTCACGACCTGGACGATTGCCGATATCGGAGACCTGACGCTGGAATGCCGGCTAGAAGCCGGGACTGTGGTGGCAAAGACCTCTGGCCGCATCGACGGAGTCAACTCCCTTAAGTTCCAGGATGCCTTGACAAGCGTCTTGGAAAGGAACATCACCGCACTTATCTTGGACTTGGAGCATCTTTCCTACATCAGCAGCGCCGGTCTCAGAGTTATCCTGGTTGCCGCCAGGGACCTGCAGGAAAGCACTGGAAAGTTTGCGGTGTGCTCTCTCTCGGATTCGGTCGCCGACGTGTTCCGGGTCAGCGGCTTCGACACCATCGTTCCTACCTACGCCACTCAGCCGGAAGCTCTGTCGGCGCTCAATGAGTGACTCCGTCTCCTCTACAACCCCAAACCTCGCATCAAACTGAGTAGGTGAGCTATGGTCAAAATGACCGGGGCGAAGCCCTGGTGAAGTCGCTTGTCAGGGAAGGCGTCGAGGTCGTATTCGGGATTCCGGGCATACATATGTCCGGTATTGTCGTCGCCATGCGTGATGATCCGAGCATTCGCCTGGTCACGACCCGCCACGAACAAGGGGCGGCGCACATGGCCGACGGTTATGCCCGCGCGTCGGGAAAACCGGGAGTAGCCCTGGTTGTTCCCGGCACGGGCGTCTACAATGCCGCCGCCGGCGTCGCCACTGCATTTGCCAGGTCCTCGCCTGTGTTTCTCATCGCCGGCCAGATCCCTCGAGGCCAGATCGGCAAGGACCTCGGCGCCATTCATGAAGTTGTGGACCAGGCTGAAGTGCTGCGCCCAGTGACCAAGTGGCGTCGTCAGGCCCTCACGCCCAGGGAAATTCGTAATGGCGTGTCTGAAGCGTTTAGGCAGATGCGCACAGGACGTCCCCGCCCAGTTCTACTCGAGATTCCTCCCGAGACAGGGGTGGAGCAGGAAGAAGTCCAATTGAGGGACCCGGCTCCTGTATCGCGAATTGTGCCGAGACCGGAACAACTCCGGGATGTTGCCCGCGTCATTGCCCAGTCTAGGCTTCCCCTGATATTTGCAGGGGGTGGAGTGGCGTCGTCGGGCGCCGAACAAGCCATCGTGAAAATGGCCAAGGCAACAAACATACCAGTTGTTACGTCCGGCGGCGGCAAGGGAGCTATTCCGGACACTCACCCGCTCTGCTATGGTTCGTGTGTCAGCCCCGCGGGAGAGCGGCACGAGATGAACCAGCTTTTCGAAGTGATGCAGTCCGCCGACGTTGTAATTGGAGTCGGATCGCGTTTCTCGATGGGCAACCCGGCTGGCGAGTCGTGTACGTTGGTGAATATCAACATAGACGACAGCGAACTCACCAGAATCCAGGCCAACACCAATCCGCTTCATGGCGACGCCAAGGCGACCATCGAGGCCCTGCTTCCCTACCTGATCGAGGCGAAGGCAGGAGAACGCTCCTCGCCCGCCGAGGCTGTCGCTGGGGCCCGCCGCCTGATCGCTTACTACGACATCAGGCTCCAGGAGCCCCAATATCCGATCCTGGAGACGATCAAAAGCAGCATACCGGAAGAGACCTTCACAGTCTGGGACGTCACGCAGTTTGGCTACTATTCCCGCACCCACTACCCGGTGAATCATCCGAAGACATACATAGATTCGGGCTATTCATTCAACTTAGGCTATTCGTTCCCCACGGCGCTGGGCGCGAAGGTGGCTGAGCCTGATCGGCCCGTGGTGTGCGTCACCGGAGACGGCGGGTTCATGTTCAACGCCACTGAGCTTTCAACGGCGGTGAAATACGGGATACACGTCACGACCGTCGTCTTCAGGGATGACGCCTATGGGAACGTAGCCCGTGACCTGGACGAGTCCTTCGCAGGAGCCTACGGGACCGACTTGCTCAACCCGGACCTGGTGAAGTTTGCCGAGTCTTTCGGCGCCGTCGGGGTAAGGGCAGACGACCCCGCCGACTTGGCGACGCTGCTTCCGATGGCCCTCGAACGCCAGGCGCCGGTAATAATCGACGTGCCCATTGGACACTTGGACATGCCCCGCGCCAAGCTGCAAGCCCATCTGCCCTCAGTGCCCTGGACCCAACCCCAAGAAGGGCTGATTATCTCCTGATCGCCGGAGGGGTTCCCCTACCGCTGGCGCAGTAGGTCAGCAGCGCCGCTAGACCCTTTCAAAACATCTTCCCCCTGAAAAGGGGGAAGATTGAGATGGGGATGGTCCGGGTCGGGTGCCGCTTCGCTAGTCGAACATTATGACGCTTCGGGCGACGCGCCCGTTCTTCATGTCGTCGAAGGCTTTGTTGATGTCCTCGATGGGCAGCCGCTGGGTCACCATCTCGTCCAGCTTCAGACGCCCCTGCTTGTAGAACTCGATGTACCTGGGCATGTCAATCCGGAACCGGTTGGAACCCATGCTGCTGCCCTGAATCCTCCGCTCCCTCAGCAACGATGGGCCGTCCAACTCCACTTTCTGACCCTGAGGTATCATGCCCATAACGGTGGCGACGGCGCCGGGTTTGAGCATTTCATAAGCTTGTTCGGCGGTGCGCTTGGTCCCGATGGCCTCGAAGGAGTAGTCTACGCCCTCTCCGGTCAGCGCCAGGACCTTTTCCACCGTGTCGCCCGTGGAAGCGTCCACCACGTCGGTGGCGCCAAGTTCCCTGGCCAACGCGAGCTTCTCCTCCACCGTGTCGATGGCGATGATGCGGCCGGCGCCTGCGATAAGAGCGCCCTGCATACAGGACAGCCCCACGCCGCCGCAACCCAGGATGGCCACCGTTGAACCGGGCTCCACCCTGGCGGTCCGCAGGGCGGCCCCCAGTCCGGTGGTTGTGCCGCAGCCTATGAGCGCCATAGGCTCAAAGGGCACGCTCTTGTCCTCGACTTTGACTAGAGAACTCTCATGCACAAGCATCTGCTCGGCAAATGTGGACAGATTCGTGTACTGATGAATCAGCCCCCCGTTCTGGCTCAAGCGGGGCGGCTGGTCGTCAGACCGGGCAGCGTGCGTCCTGTGGCAGAGATTGGGGCGTCCGCCCATGCAGTAGTCGCATTTGCCGCAGAAGGCGGAGAGACAGGCGATCACGTGGTCTCCCGGCTTCACGTAATCGACTCCAGGGCCGACTTTCTCGACTATGCCTGCGCCTTCGTGGCCCAGCACACAGGGCATGGGCATGGTCCATAGACCCTCCACAAAGTGGAAGTCGCTGTGGCACACGCCGGTGGCCATTGTCTTCAACAGCACCTCGTCGGCTCTGGGTTCGTCCACGTCCACCTGTTCGACGGTCACGGGTATATACGGCTCTCGGAGCATTACTCCCTTCATTTCGGCCTCCTTACATGCTAGATAGGTTGATTTCCAACGGGGAACCGTGGTGGCTGCAATATTAGCAACGGCGACTCCAAGGGTCAAACTCGGTCCCTTACAGGCCGAAGGCGTTTCGTTCTCCTGTCATTCTGAACGCAGCGGAGCGGAGTGAAGAATCTAGGAGCCTTTATTAGAACCTTCTATGGATTCCGGAGGATGGTTGTAGGCAAGGAGTTTAGATTCTTCTTCGCTGCGCTCCTCAGAATGACACATAAAGACCCCGCCCTACAGACCGGGGATATAGATAGCCCCTTCCGTGTACAGGGTCTTGAGGGTTGCGAGGGATGCCGACCTGATTTCGGGCGACTGGGCTTGTGGACCCAGGCTGGCCACGGTCTCGGCAAAGGTCGCTTTTCCCTCAAGCCTGGACACCAGCAGTGCCACGAATCCGCTGACCGGGACGCCTTCCGTTCTCGCTGGCGTGGTCAGCACGTGGCCCCAGACGTATTCGCCCTGGCCGATGACCGGCTTCCTAAGCGCCTGCGTGCCCTGTGACCTGGCCGGCCTGGACTCCCACAGAAAACGCTCCGGCACGGCGTCGGCCAGGCCTTTTCTCCGGGCCAAGTCCACCTCCAGATTGTTCACTCCTTCCAGGAAGTCTGGAGGAGCCTGGCCGCTGTTGATGACCGCCCGTTCATATCCCCTGGGCGACTGTCCGGCCACTGTTCTTATGAACGACTCCCTGGGACTGGAGTCCTTGTACCGGGAGATGCGTCGGGCTTCCCAGAAATAGGAGTCCGCGGAGCGGTTGCTGGAGTAGAAGAGGCGGGCCAGCTCCCGGAACTGCACGTACTCGTTGTGGTAGGTCTCCTCGTAGGCCAGGGCGGCGGGAGCGACTATGTCGCCGCCCTTGAGGGCCGTGGTGACGTAGGCGGCGCCCAGCACTCCGGACATCAATGCGAGGTGCACCCCCGAAGAGAAGAGGGGGTCCACGAAACATCCTGCATCTCCGGCTAGGACGAACCCGTCGCCCACTAGCCGTTCTGAGTCGTATGACCAGTCACGCACGACGGAAGGCCCTGCGGCCATGGCTGCGCCTTGCAGCATACGAGCTGTGTATTGGGAGCGCCGAATCTGTTCGTTCAGGAAGTCCAATGCACCAAGGCCAGTGATTCCCGTCTGTCCGATGGCGCTGTCCACCACTGCTCCCACGCTGGTCAGTCCGTTGTGCAGCGGTATGGACCAGAGCCATCCCTGGTCATAGGACTCGATGAAGATGTTGTTTTCGTCGGGGGAAGGAAGGGCCTGGGCGCCCCTGAAGTAGGCGTATACGGCCAGGTTCTTGAAGAAGTCGTCCCAGCGTCGCAGACCAAGTCGGCGCCCGACGAGGCCCGCCTGCCCGGTGGCGTCGATGACGTACTCGGCCCGCGCCTCCTGCTGGGACGAGTCTTCCGAAGTGAATCGGACCCCGACGACCTTGTCGCCGTCGAAAATCAAGTCGGTAACCTGGTGGCCCTCACGCACGTCGACGCCCCATTCCCGGCAGTTCTCCAAAAGAATTTGGTCGAACCGGGGTCTCCATACCTGGTAGGAGTGGGGATGTCTGGTGTTGGTCTCCTTAAAGCGCCATGTCCAGGGTGTTGTCTGGGAGCCCCAGACCATCGTGGCGCCCCACTTTGGCAGGAACCCTTCCCGTTCGATGGCAGGCATCACCCCCAGCTCTTCCAACACGGGAATAGAGGCGGGAAGCAGGGATTCGCCCACGTGGTCTCTGGGGAACCTGGCGCGCTCCAACAGCAGAACGCGAACGCCTTGGCGGGTGAGCATCGTGGCGGCTGAACTGCCTGCAGGGCCGCCGCCAACAACGATTACGTCCGGGGACGGAGGGGGCATTGGATGGCTCTACCTCGTGGCACTCAGCTTAGACCGTATGCCGTCCTCGAACTCGGTCAGTGTCACGGGGTAACCGCCGGTTAGTTCCTCCGTTGCCCGTTCCAACGTTGTAACGTGGACCTTGTCTCGAACCAATCGAAAGCGTCTGCCACGGTCAGCCTCTTCAAAATCGACGGTAAACCAAGCTATGTCGCCACTAGAAAGATCATCGACTTCTTCCATTTTCCCTAATGATGCGAAGAAGCGCTTATCGATCACAACTGCCATCTTCTTTCCCCATCGCCGAAGCGTGGGCACCTTTGTCTGCAACTGAGGCATCAATCTCTTTGGCCCACTGCTCCTATAGTCCGGCCTGCGTATCTGGTCTGGGAATGGAGGTCCGTCGCCTTCAAATGCTCTGATGTTGCGAAACTCGGCATCCATGCCCCTGCCCGAAAAATAAACCGCTTGAATCTCCAGAGCGCACCAATCCAACGGCGCAGAGGGATTTTCCTGATGCGCCAGCACCATGTCTATCCGCCCCACATGGGCGCCGCCGTTTTCAGCTTTAAGGAAGCCGATCTCGGTTGCGGTGTCAGGTGTTGGAGTCCCCAGAATGGTCTGACCGACCCACTGAAATATCGTCATCTCCTCTTCAAACCGGCGAGGGCAGAGCGTCCTTAGCCCGTCGTCTCCACCCGACGCGGGGACAGCAACACCACCATTATCTTCGTACAGCCGAAACGAGCAAACACCGCCCTTCTTGGTGCAGGAGCCTCCATTCATTCTGAAGGGACAAGGTTGAGGACCTGCCGTTTCGGAATATGCAAGCCTCTCATCAGATTTCAGTCCAAGATAAGAGTATCCGTACCATTCTCCTATTCCGAAACGGCGAGTTCGGTTCACGCCGATAACTCGCTTGACGTGATCAGGAGTTCATACAACAGGTCGTGGTGCGTGTTCTTCATGGGGACCTTTGCTAGACGGAACCCGTGTCTCCGCGCCATGTGGATGATTTCAGCGCTCTCGTCGTACGTCATCATGAAGGGTGCTTTGGCCGTGGCAATGCGCTCGAATAGGTCTTCGTGGTTGACTTCGTAATGGTTGTAGAGACGTCTTCCGGCGCGCTTTCCGGCAGCTGTGTACGGAGGGTCTATGAAGAAAGCGGCTTTTCGATTGTTCTTGCTCAGGTCGATGAGAGTCATGCCGTCGCCTTGGAAGAAATCGAATCGGTCTGCGTAGGCGCCGATGGCACGGATGCGGGCGGCCAGTGTCTTGGCGTACCAGCGAGATGCGATTCCGGCCCCATTCTCTCCCTCTTTCATTATCGAGGCCCCTTTGGCCAGAATGCCCCCGCGACTGATCCGGTTTCGAACCAACGTGTTGAACGCGGCGTCTACGTTGTTTTCAGTGGATTCGACGAGCGCAGCCTGTACATTTTCTCGGGTCGGTCGAAACGTTTCGACTCGCTGCGCCAATTGTTCGGGATGGTCTAGGATGCAGTTCCACAGGCATCCGATATCCGTGTCTTTTTCGCATAGCACCGCACGGTCCGCCAGCCCTTCCATAACAGCCGTCAGAGACGCAATGGCGCCGCCAGCGAAGGGCTCCACAAACAATTCGGGGCGAGGATCGAAACTCGCCAACCATCTTCGAATCTGGGGTACAAGCCAGGTTTTGCCTCCCGGATAACGGAGAGGGCTCCGCTGAGGCACGGAGGAGACGTTTACGATACTATCCGACAGTGAGGGGACCGCGTCTAAGGTGACCTCTGTTTCAACCCCGAGAAGGCCGTCCATGCTTATGGGAACCGCGATTCCGTTGCCGCGGACCTTAGAGCCTGTCTTATGTTTAATGCTCGTAGGAACTCCTCACTTGGCGTCAGACGATACTGAATCGGAAGGTCGTCGTCGAACCTAGGGAAGGACCCTTTCTGTCCAGAAGCGTCGCGCCTGCCTGTGTCTGAAACTTACGTCCTACGAGTACCTGGCACACGTTAGGATGGTCGTTTTTCAGCCCCAGGGCATTATGACCGTTCCCGGCCCGAAAAGTCACTATCGTGTTGTCAGTCTTCCGGGCGTCCTCAGTCTTCTGGCACAGCCAATGGCGAATTCGCTCTGCATCACCGGCGGGCATTGCACGAAGCCGCTTTAGTCCGCGCCCGCCGTTATGGGTTGGTTGGTGGCGGGGTCCACCTCGAAGGGGCTTGACAGGCCCAACTCATCGCCCATTTCCCGGACAGCCGGAATGACCTCTTCTCCCATGAGCCGTAGGGAGCGCATCTGGTCCTCGTGGGTCATGGCCCCGTCGCCGTCCCAGAAGAAGACGCTGCCGGGACGCAGGAACTCCAGGACGTGGCGTATCTTGGGCAGAATGGTCTTCGGGGTGCCTGTGATTATGGTGTAGTCCCCGATCTGGTCCTCGAAGTCCCGTCGGTTGGTGCCAAAGCGGCCCACCGGCCCGAAGGTGGAAGCCTCCAACCTCTTGGACCTGCGCGAGGTGTGGCCGGGCAGGTTCATGATAGCGGGGTTCACGGCGCCCTCGTTGCCCGACAGGAATGGATTGCTGACTCCGGACAGGTACTTGCGCCCCACCTCGTCAGCCTTCTCCTCCGTCTCGTCCACGTGGACCTTCCACAGATAGGCCACGTTCTGAGTGCCCGATTCGTAGCCCGCCTCGGCGGCGGTGTCGTGGTAAAGCTGGAATGCATCTTTTGTGGGTTCCAGCTTGGTGGCCAGCAGGACCAATGGATAGGCGTGCTGGGCGGACCAGGTGACCGTTTCCACGCTCACAGTGGACGGTATCCAGATGGGCGGGTGGGGTTGCTGATAGGGCCGTGCCCAAGGGTTTACGTAACGGTACTGGTAGTGCTTGCCCTCCCAGCGGAAGGGGCCGGGCTCGCTCCAGGCCTTGATAAGGAAGTCGTGGGCTTCCTCGAAACGCTCCCGGTTGTAGTGGGGCGGCGCGTTGTGGGAGATGCTCTCCCGGCCTCCGCCGCGGACGAACCCTGAGACGAGCCTGCCGTAAGAAATCATGTCAATCATGGCCAGCTGCTCGGCCAGCCACAGAGGGTCGTCCCATATAGGCAGGATGTTGCCCAGGATGATTATCTTGACCTTGTTGGTTACCCTGGCCAGGATGGAAGCGCCCACGTTGGTGACGCCCTGCATGCAGAAGGGAGTGGAGTGGTGCTCGTTGAGCATCAGGGCGTCGAAGCCCATCTCTTCTGCGTATATCTTTTCGTCGATATAGCGGTTGTACAGATTGGCGCCGACGTTGGGGTCATAGAGCTGGTTGCTTATGGCCATGTCGGTCTGCTGGGTGCCCATGAGTCCGGTTGTATTGTCCTGCCAGGGCTGTTCCGTGAAATGGCCTATAAGCATTTCAGACTCCTTTTCGCGGCGATGATGCGCCGGGAGGCTGTCTAGTCGGCCGCCGCAGCGGCCTGGACGGTGGCGCCGGTGTGTGTGTCCCGTTCCCACGGACTGTATAGTTCCAATTCCTTGCCTATCTCGTTGAGGGCGGGCAACACCTCACTCCCAAAGAGGCGCAGGCTGCGCATAGTGTCGTCGTGGTCCATGGCGCCGTCGCCGTCCCATATTACGAAACTGCCGGGCCTCAGAAACTCGAGCACGTAGCGCATCTTCTTGATGACCGTGTCGGGAGTTCCGGTGATGATGCTGTAGTCGGAGACCTGTTCTTCGTAAGGGCGGGTGTAGGAAGTAGTAGCGCGTCCTCCGGTGCGCCAGGTTGACGTCGGGTCGCCGCCAGTCTGACGGCCTAGAGGTGCGCGGGCGGCGGTGGAGAGCTGCTTGGACCCTCGGGGAGTCAACCCGGGCAGATTGGCGACTGCCGGGTTCACCTCGCCCTCGTTGCCGGCCAGGAAGGGGTTGCTGACACCTGACAGGTACTTCCTGGCGGTCTTCTCGGCCAGTTCTTCCGTCTCGTCTACGTGGACTTTCCCAAGATATGCCACGTGCTGGGTGCCCGATTCGTAGCCCGACTCTTCAGCCGTTTTGCGGTACAGCTCGAAAGCCTCTTTGGTGGGGCCCAGTTCAGTGGCAAGTAGGCAGAGCGGGTATTGCATCTGGGCTGACCAAATCACGGTGTTGACGCTGATGGAGGACGGAATCCAGATGGGCGGGTGAGGTTTCTGGAATGGCCGCATCCAGGGGTTAACGTATCGGTACTGGTAGTGTTGGCCCTCCCACCGGAACGGGCCGGGCTCGCTCCATGCTTTGATCAGGAAGTCGTGGGCCTCTTGGAACCTCTCCCGGTTATAAAACGGAGGTGCGTTATGGGCTACGCTCTCCCGGCCTCCGCCGCGGACGAATCCTGAAACCAGGCGGCCGTAGGAGATCAGGTCGATCATGGCCAGTTGCTCGGCCAGCCACAGGGGGTCGTCCCATATAGGGAGGATGTTCCCCAGGAGGATGATCTTGGCCTTCTTGGTTTGCCGGGCCAATACGGCGGCGCCTACGTTGGTGACGCCCTGCATACAGAAGGGGGTGGAGTGGTGTTCGTTGAGCATGATGGCTCCGAATCCCATCTCCTCGGCGTATATCTTCTCGTCCAGATAGCGGTTGTACAGCTGCGCGCCCACCTTGGGGTCGTATAGCTCGTTGCTTATGCTGAGGTCGGTGGATGCGTGACCCATCAGCCCCGACTTGGGGTCCTGCCAGGGCTGCTCAGTGAAGTAACCTACCAGCATGTATTACACCTCTCAATGTCCATGAATACCGAGTCCCTCGGACGGCGGGTGTCTAGTCCGCAGCCGCCATTGCCTCCACGGTCTTGCCGGTCTGGGTGTCCCGTTCGTAAGGGCTGTAGAGTTCCAGTTCCTTGCCGATTTCCTTGACGGCTGGGAGCACTTCCTGACCGAACAGGCGCAGGCTGCGCATGGCGTCGTCGTGGTCCATGGCGCCGTCGCCGTCCCACAGGATGATGGAACCGGGCCTCAGGTATTCCAGAACGTAGCGTATTTTCTCGATGACCGTGTCCGGGGTTCCGGTGATGATGGTGTGGTCGGCGACTTGCTCCTCGTAGGGGCGCGAGTAGGAGGCCTGGTACTGTCGTCCGGCGCCGCCCAGTCCATGCTGTCTGCCCGATGGGCCGTGGGCCGCTGCTGCCAATCGCCGGGTCCTCTTGGACGTGTGGCCGGGCAGGTTGACGATGGCGGAGTTGACCGTTCCCTCGTTTCCGGCCAGGAACGGGTTGCTCACTCCGGTAAGGAACTTGCGGGAGGTCTCCTCTGCCAGCTCTTCCGTCTCGTCGACGTGCACCTTGCCCAGGTATGCCACGTGCTGGGTCCCGGCCTCGTAGCCCTCTTCCTCCGCCGTGTCGAAATAGAGCTGGAATGCCTCTTTGGTGGGTTCCAGCTGAGTGGACAGCAGGCATAGCGGATAGCGGTGCCTGGCCGTCCAGGTAACCGTTTCCACGCTGACGGTGGAGGGAATCCATATCGGCGGGTGGGGCTTCTGGTAGGGCCGTGCCCAAGGGTTTACGTAGCGGTACTGGTAGTGCTTGCCCTCCCATCGGAAGGGACCGGGATCGCTCCACGCCTTGATCAGGAAGTCGTGGGCCTCCTCGAAACGCTCCCGGTTGTAATGGGGCGGAGCGTTGTGGGATATGCTCTCCCGGCCTCCGCCGCGCACGAATCCGGAGACGAGCCGGCCATAGGAGATCATATCAATCATGGCCAACTGCTCGGCTAGCCACAGGGGGTCGTCCCAGATCGGCAGGATGTTGCCCAGGAGTATCAGCTTGGCCTTCTTGGTCTGTCGGGCCAGTACAGCGGCGCCCACGTTGGTGACGCCCTGCATGCAGAAGGGCGTCGAGTGGTGTTCATTGAGCATGATGGCGTCGAATCCCACCTCTTCGGCGTACACCTTCTCGTCAAGGTAGCGGTTGTACAGCGAGGCGCCGACTTGGGGGTTGTACAACTGATTGCTGATGCCGAGGTCGGCGCTGCTCGCCCCCATTAAGCCAGTGTCATGGTCCTGCCAGGGCTGTTCAGTGAAGTAGCCTATTAGCATCGAGTCCTCCCGTTCAGGGAATTGCCGAGGTTAGGTTTACCTGTCGACAGATAATCGCATCCGCTCTAAGCGGTTGGAGAAGCTCAGGCTCCAGCGACTCTGTCCTGCACAATGGCTGAAGCGCTCAGCTTGAAGATTGGCGACATTATAGCATACAGCCGTCTAGAGGACTGCCTCTGAAAGCCCTGTACCGCCGAGCGACCGTCATAAGTCTCCCTCTCCCCCTGGGAGAGGGCTGGGGTGAGGGTGTGTGAGGGCTAAGAAGCCAGAAAACCCTGGACCGCCGACAAGAACTCGTCGGTCTTCTCCACCTCTGGGCGGTGGCCGCAGTTTTCGATGACTTTGAGGGTCGAGCCGGGTATGGAGTCGTGGAAGACGTGGCCGGCGCTGATGGGGACGATCCGGTCCTGGTCGCCCCAGACCACCAGCGTGGGCACGGCCTTGAGGCGCATGAGCAGATTCGGCGTGGAGTGGTCGTACATGTAGGGCTTCCAGCCGATTCGGCAGGAGGTCTCTCGCGCCATGTCCCAAAGCTCGTTCTGTTCAGTGGTCGGCTCCTCCGGACAGATGACATCAAACTCAGGAGTCTGGTCAGGGTTGAGGATGCCGTCAGTGATAAACACCTTTGCCACCACCATGAACATGTCGTATATCTCGCCGGTGGGAGGCAAAATTCCCATGGGCCCCACCAAGGCCAGTTTGTTGAAGCGGCCGGGGTCCATCGAGGCCATCTGAGCCGCAAGCCATCCGCCGAATGAGAATCCTATAGCGTTGACTTTGCCCAAGCCCAGGTCGTCCAGCGCCTGGTGCTGGAAGGTGGCCAGGTCGCGGATGTTCCGTATCCACTCCTGGGGATCGGAATCGCCGCAGCCGGGGTTTAGGGGAGTGTAGACGGTGTTGTTCTTGGCCAGCTCCTGGTGGTATTTGAGCCAACCCGGGTGGCCCAGCTCGTCGTGAAAGATAACCAGAGGGTCGCCAGACCCTCCCTTTATTACCTGAACTTTCGACCCGGCTAAATCGTATACGTCTTCCGAGTATGTGGGGGCGGCAGTTGCCATTATGGACTCCTCTTAGGGTTTGCCGCCGGGACGGTTGTCTCATAGAGGACGCCCGGCGTGACGCAATGCCCGACGCAAGACTAAGTCATGCGTGGGGCATTCCAACTTGTAGCATAGCCCCCTTGCCCTGTCAAGCGAAGGAGCTTGGCCAGGGGGCCTTTTGACTGTCTCGGGGCGAATGGATACAGGTTGGGTAGAGGGGACCGGCCGGTCGCCCCTACAGGTTCGCAGCATACGGCGTCACGCAGCGAAAGCTATGCCGCTGCTCGACGCCTAGGGGTGCCCGTGCTATGATTTGCGCAACCTGGCTGCTGAAGCCTACCGAGGGGAGTTGGACATGAAAATCGGAGTGAACACCAGCGTCAATTCGGACTCCTATGACGTGGCGGCCCTGGCCAAACGTGCTGAGGAATTGGGATTCGAGTCCTTCTTTCTCCCCGAACACACCATCATGCCGGTGAACGTCAACACCCGGTACCACGGGTCAGACGACGGCTCGATACCCGATTACATGACTTACATGGCCGACCCTCTGGTGGCCCTGTCCAGGGCCTCGGCTGTGACCAGCGAGATAAAGCTGGGCACAGGGGTCCTACTGGTGCCGGAGCACAACCCGGTGCTGCTGGCCAAGGAGATAGCCACCCTTGATCACTTTTCCGGCGGCAGGTTCCTGTTCGGAATCGGTTCCGGTTGGCTCCGCGAAGAAACGGAAATTATGGGCGGTGACTTCGACCACCGCTGGACCCAGACCAAGGACGCCATTTTGGCTATGAAGGAGCTTTGGACCAAGGATGAAGCGGAGTACCACGGCAAGTACTACAACTTCCCTCCGGTGCGGTGCAACCCCAAACCCGCGTCCAAGCCCCACCCTCCGGTGATACTGGGCGGATTTGCCAAGAACGTCTTCAAACGGGTGGTGGACTACGGTGACGGGTGGATGCCGACCAGGGTGACGCCCGACGACATCCGACGGGGCCGGGCTACGATTGACGAGTTGGCTGAGGCAGCCGGACGGGACCCCAAATCCATCGAGATCACAGTCTTCGGTCTAACGGCGGACGAGCCCGAGCGGATCAAGGAGTTCGAGGACACGGGAGCCGTTCGGGCGATCGTCAGGCTAAACGAGAACCGTGGCGAGGAGTCCATCAGGGAACTGGAAAGGATGGCCGCGGCGGTTCTTTAGTTAGGGTTGTCCCTCACCCCAACCCTCTCCCAGAGGGAGAGGGAGCGTACGTGAATGCCTCTGAATGGGAGAGGCAACTATCAGGCGAATCCGACCGACTAGGGGAGCTAGACCAGGGGCCAGACTCTGGTTGCCAGTGCCTCCATCTTGTCCGTGGCCTCGCCGACGCTTGTCGCCCACCTGACCATGTCGAAGGTCAACTGCGCCACGCCAATGTCTTGATAAGCTCGCACATCGCCCGCAATCTGCTCGGGCGATCCGGTGAACAGCGCCCGGTCTCCGTCTATGGGTGAGTCCTTGATGTCGATGGTTGGAGGCCTGTAAATCACCTCGATTTCATAAGGGTCCCTGCCCGCTTGTTCGGCATAGCCGGCAATGCGGCACATAGCCTCCTTAAGCTGTTCCAGAGTTCCCATCGGGAAATCGGGGTTGGTGCCCAGGGGATGCCAGGCGTTGGCCGTGCGCCCTGTCCTTCTGAGGGCTGGTGTGCTCTCTCCGCCCACCCAAATCGGTGGATGGGGCTTCTGCACTGGTTTGGGTAGGAAGGAAATGTTGGAGAAGCTGCAATATTTGCCCGCAAAGCTGGGACTGTCGCTGGTCCACAGCTCCTTCATGGCTAGAATGTATTCGTCAGTGACGGCGCCACGTTCCTTGAACGGAGGGAGTCCAAGCGCTTCGAACTCCTCCTCCATCCAGCCCACTCCTATGCCGATAATCAGCCGGCCATTGGACACCACGTCCAGCGTGGCCAGGGCCTTGGCCGCCACCAGCGGGTTCCTGTGGGGAACGATGAGGACCCCGCATACCAGCCGTATGTTCTCAGTCCTGCCCGCCAGATAGGCCAGCAGGGTGATCATTTCCATGGACTCGCCGGAGGGAGACCCAGGGAACTCGCCGCTTTCGGTGTACGGATAACGTGAGTCGATGGCGTTGGGCACCAGGATGTGGTCTCCCGACGCCATCGAGTAATAGCCGAGTTGGTCGCCCCGCTGGGCAATGGCGGTTATTTCCTCGGGGCGGGCGAGCGGGCCGCGGTTGGGGATGGAGAACCCGTATCTCATAGTCCGGCCTCCCTGTAGGTTTGTTGGATTGTACGACTCAGGGAAAAGCCCGGTCAAACGAGACGCCTGGTTGACACCCAAGGAGGCCAAGGCTATGTTGTCCCCAATCCCAATAGGAGGCCAGGTATGACCTCTCCCATCGGCCCCGACCACGTATACCAGCTAGTCTCCGTGGGTGACGCGAACGTCTCCAGGGACGGCTCCTGGCTGGCCTTCACCCAGTCATGGATTGAATCGGACGCTATGGAGAGCAGGTCCCGGATAATGGTCATGGATCTGCCCGACGGTGAACTGGCGCCCCTTGGCGTGGAGAACGCCAAGAAAGACTCCCTGCCCAAGTTCGCTCCCGACGGGTCGTCGATTGCTTTCATCAGGCCCGACGAAAAGGACAAACGCGAGGTCTGGGTGACCCCCATAGTAGGCGGCGAAGTGCGGCAGGTCACCGACATGCCAGGCGGCGTAGGCGAATACGCCTGGTCGCCTGATTCGAAAAGGCTGGCTGTGGTGTCGGACGTGGATCCCGACAGGCCCCCGGATGGGCATGACCCCAAACGTGACCCGCAGGTCAAGGTGGTCCGGAGAATCAAGCACCGGTACGACACCCTGGGCTGGAGGGGAGACGCCCACAGCCACATATACGTGGTTGGTGTGGACGGGGGCGAGTCCTTGCAGGTCACCGACGGGGACTGGGACGACCGCGCGCCGGTCTGGTCACCTGACGGCCAACGTATTGCCTTCATGTCGTCGCGCCGGGAGGACAGGGACTTCGTGGACTACAACGAGGCCTACGTGGTCGACGCAGCTGGCGGAGAAGCCGAGCTATGGTCGGAAGGCCTTTATTCGGTGGGAGGGTTGGGATGGTCGCCGGACTCGTTGGCGTTGGCCGTCCTTGGCTCCGATGACCCCCAGGCGAACGCTGGATGGCAGAGCTGGTTATTCGTTCTCAGATTAGGCCAAGCTCCCGTCCGGCTTACGGACGGCTCCCTGAACCCTGCAGCGACTTGGGCCCCGACCCTCCCATCGCCCAGCATTTTCTGGACCGATGAGGGGAGCATCCGTTTCTTAGCCGACTCCCGCGGAGAGACGTATCTCATTGACGCGTCCGCATCAGGTGGCTCGATCAAAAAGCTGACCGGGGGAGGGGTAGCGATGACAGGGCTGACGATGGACGCGCAAGCCCGCTGTGTCGTGGCGTCGGTTGCGTCGCCGTCGTCTCCGGGTGACCTTCATCTTCTGGACCTGTCCAGCGGGGAGTCGAGTCAAATTACTGATTACAATCATGATTATTTTGCCGCTCACTCTCCAGCCTCTCTGGAGAAGTTCTCCATCACCCGTGCGGACCTGGAGATACAATGCCGACTGTGGCTGCCGCCCGGATTCAACCCGTCCAGCAAATACTCCCTGGTTTTGGACATCCACGGCGGCCCCAACGGAGTTTTCACCGACGGCTTCAACTCGATGCAACAAGTCCTGGCCACGTCGGGGTATTTGGTGCTGTGCGTAAACCCCAGGGGGTCGTCATCCTACGGGGTGGATTTTACGAAGGCCGTTTTGGATGACTGGGGAGGAGAGGACTTCCTGGATATCATGGCGGCAGTCGATGATGTATGCGGCAGGCCCTACGTGGACTCCGCCAGGTTGGGTGTCCACGGCTTCAGCTACGGAGGCTACATGACCACTTGGATTGTGGGGCATGACCATCGGTTTGGAGCCGCAGTGGCCGGTGCTCCGTGCATCGACCTTCCCAGTCTCTACTACACGTCGGACATAGGCGTCAGCTTCGGTGAGCTCCACCTGGGTGGGACTGCTATGGACAACTCCGAGGCCATGCGGGAAAGGTCTCCGTTGACCTATGCCCGCAACGTAGAGACCCCGGTCCTGCTAATGCATGGAGAAGCGGACTTCCGCTGCCCCATCAATCAGAGCGAACAGTATTTCACAGCCCTGAAACGCCTCGGGAAAGAGGTGGAACTAGTCAGGTTCCCCGACAGCTCCCACAGTCTTAACCGCTCCGGCCACCCCCGCCTCCGAGAGGAGTACCTGAAACGGGCGCTGGACTGGTTCAACTCCCGCCTGGGCCGGACAAAGCTGTTGTAGAAGAGACGGTATGACGATTAGGCCCCGGCCATGGCCAGGATTTCGTCCCATTCGTCGTTGGTGACGGGCTGGATAGAGAGGCGCATCCCCCTTCTCACCAGAGGCATCTTTTCCAGCTTGGGGTTGGCCTTGACTTCCTTCAGAGTGATCTCCCTGGGGAGCGGAGCGTCGCCCTTGATGTCCACCATGAACCAGATGGGGTTGTCCGGGCTGGACTTGGCGTCATAGTAACGGCTGTTGGAGTCCCACGAGGAGTTGTCGGGATAGCCCTCCCGGACGATAGTTGCCATGCCCACCACCGACGGTTCGCCCGTGGAGCTGTGGTAGAAGAGTACCCTGTCACCCACTTTCATGTCGTCCTTCATGAAGTTGCGGGCCTGGTAGTTCCTCACGCCGTCCCATTCAGCGGTCTGCCCTTCCTCAGACATCAGGTCAGAGAAGGAATAGGCGTTGGGTTCGGACTTGAACAGCCAATATCTGGTCTCGGCCATGATGACCCTCCCTCGGTCCGGCGGTTGCGATGAGCATGGGGACGCCTAATAAAGACAGCCCCATTAGTATACCATCGGCGTCCGCCTACAAAGATAAAGGGACCGAGACACGGAGGGCCTTGCGTTTTCTACACCAGGGAGCTGACCTCGTACACGTCGCTCGGGGAAATTTCCACACCGTTGGCTATGTGGGACTGGCACACGGCTTCGACGGAGGGAGCCTCAGAAAGGCAATAAGCGTCGCCGTTAGCGCCCATGAAGACATTTAGGGGGATGGAGCCGAATTGGTCGGCCTTTGCAGCCGTGATGGTTTCCTTCATCTGTGAAATAGCCGCGGGGGGCATCTCAGGCATCTTTGCGTGATAGTCTATGAACTTGGGCATCTCTGCTCTCCTCATGGAATTCTGGGGAATCGGCCGCCCGTCTACGGCTACATGCCTTTGACCAGCCCAATGATGTTGCCTTCAGGGTCACTAAAATGGGCGATGGTCACGTCGGGCATTACGGCAGTTACAGGGAGCGTGGTCGTTCCACCCATAGCCTCGGCCCGGTCCAAGTGGGCTTGCAGGTCGTCCACCTGGACGTAGAAGGTGACCCTGTTGACGCCGTCTGCTGCGTCGCCTATGCCGCCGCCTATGCCCGGACCCTCGCTAGGGGCGTTGACTATTCCGTAATTCATGGGATTGGACGAGTCGATGTGCCAACCGAAAAGGTCTCCGTAAAAGCTCTTGAGGGCGTCGGCCTGTTTCGACTGTATCTCGAAGTGAACCACGGGGTTGGGCATGCGAACCTCCTTGAATTGCCTCGGTGTTGATTTTGAGGGCGGCTGCCCAACTCCGGGTAGGCCGCGCTCGCCGTGGCTTGTACGCTATCGCGAAACCCAAGGGTCTGGCCCCGGGTCTCCCTCTTCGGCCGCAGTCGCCAGCCTCGTCGTGTAGTGGTCCCAGCCTTCCGAATGTCGTTCACGACTCTCCGGAGTGGGGAGGTCGCTGTGCACCAGTCGGAGGACCGTGCCGTCCTCGTCGGGAATCAGACTGACCTCGACAGTGGTCGAGCCGGGCGGTACGGCGGCGTCTCCTTCCCAGCCCCAGGTGAAGACAATCCTCGAATGGGGCGTCAGTTCGACATAGTGGCCGTTCGCCTTGTTCTGGCCAGTAATGTCCACTCGGAAGATTCCTCCTGGGACTGGGTCAAGAGTTATCTCTATCCCCATCCAACGGGCCATTTTCTCAGGGTCCGTGAAAAAAGCGTAGACCGTTTCAGGTCTCGCGGCTATTCTCACTTCCTTCTCGACGGCCTGTCCGTCAATTCCGCCTGCGCCAGTGGATGTCATGCCTGACCCTCCATGTTTCTCTTGACCTCCTCCTCTGCTTCGGCCTCTCTGGATAGTCTTGTAAGGCGGTCTTCCCAAAAACGGCTCAGGTATTCCACTAGCTCGTTAAGCCCTTCGGGTCTAGCCCGGTACATGCGTCTTGTGCCCGATGTCCTCATGGAGACCAGACCGGCGTCCATCAAGACCCTCAAATGTTGCGAAATTGCGGGTCGGGTTACATCGAACCGGGAGGCGATTTCCCCGGCTGACATCTCCGAACTGCGGATGAGGTGGAGTATCTCCCTCCGTCGGGGTTCTGCGAGCGCTCTCAATGGGACGTCCATCACGAATATGTTAGCATAGACTTACGTAAGAATCAACTAACCATAGGGGCGCGTAAGTAGTCGAAATCGCACGTACGCGGTCGAATCAAGCGATGGCGGACCGGAGTGGGGTGGTGGGGCTTCTGCTGCTCAGTCGCTTCCGGCCTCGGTCATTGCCAGAGGCAGAGGAAGCTGCTGAATCGACCCGAAACCCGACACGCCCACGCCGAGAAGGCGGAAAGACCTGCCCGGTGTCAGTTCGTTGGAGAGCAGCCTCCATCCTTGCTCGAGAATATCCGACTCCTCGTGGGTCGGCACGAGGAGGGTTGCTTGGCGCGTGAAGGTGGTGAAATCGGCCAGGCGCAACTTAACTGAAACGGTGCGTCCCGGAAGGGCTTTACGTTCCAGTTGTTTAGCAACTCGCTCAGTGAGTCTGGCCAGGACTTCTCTAAGCTCGACGGGGTCGCTTATGTCGTTCGCAAACGTGGTTTCAGCGCTCACAGACTTGGTCTCCCGGTCCGTGTTCACCCGGTCGTGGTCTATGCCCCGGGACCGGTGCATCACCCACTCGCCTCGTTTGCCGAAACGCCTCTGGTGCCAGTCAAGGGGCATCTCAGCCAGCTGCCCGATGGTCTCCACCCCCTCCTGGCGCAGACGTTCGGCGGTCTTGGGGCCGACGCCGGGGAGCTTCCCCACTGCCAGGGGCGACAGAAATGCGGCCTCTTCCCCGGGATGCACTACCACCAGACCATCGGGTTTCTGGAGGTCAGAGGCGATCTTGGCCACCGATTTTCCGGTGGCTACTCCAATTGACACCGTCAGGCCCGTTTCGTCGTGGACCCTGGACTTAAGGTCTATGGCGATGGCCAGGGGAGGTCTCCTCTCCTCTACGGCCCCTGTGATGTCCAGGTAGGCTTCATCCATGGACATGGGTTCCACGAGGTCGGTGACTTCCTGGAACATGCCCATTACCTGGTCGGAAATCTCCTTGTACCGTTGGAACCTGGGAGAGACTCGGACCCCCTCGGGACAGAGACGGACTGCGCGGCTCATAGGCATGGCCGAATGGACGCCGAACTTCCTGGCTTCGTATGACGCTGTGGCAACTACGCCCCGGTTTTCGGGGCTCCCGCCGACTATGACGGGCTTGCCCGCGAGGTCGGGGTTGTCCAGCTGCTCCACCGCCGCGTAGAAGGCGTCCAGGTCGGCATGTATGATGTAGCGCCCACTGGTCTCGTCCATGCCTAGATTCTACGCCTGGAGCGGCGGCGGGGTCTAGGAATCGGTGTCGCCTGGGTTGCGTTATAGTCAGAAACGGGGACGGGCGGTATTGGCACTGACTCATGGTGTGTCAGGTTGAGCTTTCGCCAGCTTTGAATTCCATATAGAATTGGAAATGCCCTCCATAAGGACGTTACCCAACCCCGTCGGCTAGGAGGATTGACATGGTCCATCAGAAACCTAAGACAAAGCTCACTGTCGAGGACTACATGGCAACGTCCGATGATGAACGCTGGGAGCTTCTGGACGGAGAGTTGATTATGCCGCCTGCCCCGGGCACCCGTCACCAGAGAATTCAGGTCAACCTGGGAGTGCGGTTGGTCCAATTTCTAGAATCGATGGGTTTCGGGAAGGTTTATTTCGCCCCTACCGACGTTGTACTGTCGGACACCGACGTCGTGCAGCCTGACCTGCTGTTCGTCGCCACCGGGCGGCTGGATATTGTCACCCCTGCAAACATACAGGGCGCTCCCGACTTGGTGGTGGAAATACTCTCACCCGCAACTTCGGAGCGAGACAAGGGATACAAACGAGAGCTGTACGCTCGGCATGGAGTGAAAGAATACTGGATGATAGATACAGACCTGGACACCGTCGCCATACTGCTTCTGTTGGACCACCGTTACCAGGTCGTCGAGACTTTGGGTACAGGTGAAACCTTGAAATCGCCCACCCTCCCAGGTCTCAGCATCGACGTGAACGATATCTTCGCCCCGTGATGGCTCGCCGGCCCCGTGGCCGACTGCCTCGGGCAGCGGATAACGCGCTCGGAGACGGGTGCCCGCCTATAGGATGTGGAAGAGGAGGTGGTGCTTTCGCAGTACGTCCTCTGCGAAGTCGTTGGCGAAGTCCCGCCACACCGAATGGATGTGGTTGGCGTTGTTCTGGCGGTTGTCGAATTCAGCGATGAAGTCGTTGCCGTGGAGCCTGTAATAGAAGGCCTTGCCCCTCTCAAGCCCGCCTGCCCAGGCGAAGTGTATGGCGTCGATTCCGGCGTCGAGCACGGACTCCAGCTTCTTCTCGGCCACGTCGGGCCGAACCTGTTTCACGTAGTCTGAAACCAAAGCCAGCAACACCTGCTGCTGAGTGGCGTTGAGTTTGGAGGCGGGAAGCCCCTCTTCTCTGGGGAGAGACGCCTTGGGGCTGGTGTAGGTCAGCAGGTCCCAGGGGGCGTCGTCGTAGATGATGGCCCTGGACTTCTGGCCGGAGTCCAGGGAGTTCACCAGCTCAAGGCCCAGGTCTTCTCGCCGGTGCAGCACCCTCTGTCCCTGTTTCGGGCCGTTAGGGACCTCTGCTGGGTTGGAGCCGAAGAAAAAGGGCGTCATAGACAGAACTTCGTCCTTCCAGATGGAAAAGTTCAGACAGGCATGGTGCCCCTCGATCCTGATGCCCCAGGGGTTCTCGTCACCGGGCTCGCCAAAGATGGTCCAGAAATAGAGGTCGGGGTCCCGCTCCCAGGTGATGACTCCGCGCCCCTTCTCGATGGCGCCCAGGATGGGTTCCAGTTTGATGATGTCCCTGACCTTCTGAGCGGCGGTCTCATCCAACATGGCGTCGACTATCTCCATGGCAAGGCCGCGCTGCACCATGTCCATGTCCCTGAGGGGAAGTCCGTGGCGGTTCAACGGGGCGAAGTACCAGAAGATGCGCTCACCGTCGAGGAACGGATAAGTGGCTTTGGCTTTCTGCTGGGTGTCCAGGCTGGCGAGCCAGTTGGACGCGGCTTCTGCCATCTGGTGCACTGCGTGGGCATGGGGATGTCCTGTTGCGGTCACTGCTCACCTCCGGAGTCCGCCTTTCGGGGAGTTTAGCTTGCAGTCAGCTTGTCGGTCAACCGGCTACGGCAGACATGACAAAGAGGGCCTGAACAATTCAGGCCCTCCTGTGTAATGTCCTTGAGATTCTACAAAGGCCCTATGGAGGCGTGCCCCCGGTCCAGGGTTGTCAGGATGGTCTCGGCCAGCTTGCGGGCCGACTCCGGGCTCAGTTCGACGGCAATCCTGGCGCTAATCCCCTTGTTGGGGTTGACGAAGTCAATGTTCACGGCGTGGGCGCCGTCCATATGGTCGGGGTGGTCGAAGGCTACGTTGGCCTGGCTCAAGCGGAACCAGCCCTGTTGGCCCCTTCCCGCTCCGGCAATCTCAGCCTTCTCGACGATCATGGTGCACATGGCGACTCCTTAAACAACGAGTTAGTTGCGCCTATCTCAGGTGCTTGTCGAAGAAGGCGAAAGTCTTCTGCCAGCCGTCGACGGCGGCTTCCTGGCGGTACATGGCGCGGTCGTAGTAGAAAAAGCCGTGGCCGGCGTTGGGGTACATGTGGAACTCGTAGTCCTTGCCGTTAGCCTTCAGTGCGGCCTCATGTTGGTCCACCTGAGCGATGGTGGGACTCTGGTCCTCTTCGCCGAAGAGACCGAGGAGAGGGCAGCATAGGTCTACGGTGTAGTCGATGGGCGCAACGGGAGTCCTATCGTTGAGGTCTTCTGTCGGCATAACCACCCGGCCTCCCCACAGGTCCACGGCGGCGTCCCATCCCGTAGACCGGGATGCCACTAGCACCGTCTGGCGTCCGCCGGAGCAGCTGCCAATCACGCCGACCTTGCCGTTGGAGTAGGACTGGGCTTTGAGCCAGTCCCTGGCCCCCACCACGTCTCCGACCACCTGGGCGTCGGGCGCCCCGCCTTCGGCCCGCACTTTGGCGGCCACGTCCTCGGGGACTCCGTGGCCATTGCGGTGGTACAGGTTGGGGGATATGGCTGCGTAGCCGTGGTGAGCGAACTTCCGGGTGAACTCACGGTATAGCTCGTCCCATCCGGGTATGTGGTGGATCAACACGACACCTGGGAATGGCCCGTCGCCGTCAGGCTTGGCCACATAGGCCCCGATGGAATCGCCGTTGTTTCCCTGGACCGTGACGGTCCCGGCTGTCATACCTTCTATCTGGTCCGTTGTGTACTGGTGGGCCATAGTCAACCTCCTCGATGCAGGCAGAATCGGATAGTGGTTTTGGATTCTCTATATTTAGCACGTAAGCCGCCCCAGCACAACCACCCCCGGGACAAAGGCGGGCGCCCGGCGGGAGTAAGGGGAATCATCAGGGTCTGTAGGTGGTGATTGAAACTTACGGCGTTGTCTAGGCGTCGGATGGCGGCTAATTCAAAGTCCGATTTTGAATTAGCCGCAGCGCTGTCACTCAGGCGCCAAGGCTGGCTAAGTCCGCTTAGACCTAGCGGGCTTCTTTGCCGGACGTGAAGTTTCGTAGACGGCTATCCACCCTTCCATCGGCGTTCGGCCCACGGCCTCACCTATCAGGTCCAGGGGCAGGTCGTCCAGCTTCCTGAACCGAACGCACGACTTGCCCATGTCCAGCTTCTTGCCAGTGGCTTTGTAGCTTTCCACAAACCACTGGGTGGTCTCAGGGTCGGCGTATACGTTCATGAGATGCACCGACACGTAGTTCTTCTCCGACGATATGGCCGCGTACATCAGGGGGTGGCCGTTGTACGTCTTGGGGACCCGCTCCAGAGGCACGACGTAGGCAATCATGCCGAAGTCCATGATTTCCTCGTACCCGTCCGGGAGGTTGGACAGCACGGTCTGTCGGACCGTTGAGACGGCCTCACGCCGCTCCGGGCTTAACTCGTCCAGGTACTCCTCCACAGTAGCCGCCGTGCTTTTCAACGTTGGCCTCCTGAGTCAATGGAGCCCGTCAACGGCGCTTTCCTAACCCGCGAAACAAGCCAATAGACGGTGGGGGCGATGTTGTGCGTGAGGGTAAAGCCGCGTTGCGCGGTATCTAATGAAAATGGCGTCCCAGGCAGGATTCGAACCCGCGACCTAGCGCTTAGAAGGCGCCCGCTCTATCCAACTGAGCTACTGGGACATGACGCTAGTTTAATATTAGGGTTGTACGGGAAGTCGTGTCAACGCATAGGGCTGCCTTGTGCAGCGTCTGCCCACGGGCTATCATAACGCTGGCCTATCCTGGCCGCGGCAACTCGGCAAGGCAGGAGGCGGTTCTATGCCAGGCTTTATGGGCGAAAGCTCCTCTCTCAATATCGAGTTGGACGTTCCGGTAATGATGCGCGACGGCGTGACCCTGTACGCCGACGTATACCGGCCCGACACGTCGGAAAAAGTCCCCGTACTGCTGCAGCGCACACCCTACAACAAGGCCGTCGCCCAGGCACGTACAGGCATGATGGACGCAGTCCGGGCTGCCTCCCACGGCTATGCCGTCGTCATACAGGACGTCCGGGGCCGTTTCAGCTCCGAGGGGGAGTTCTACACCTTCCGGCAGGAGCTGGAGGACGGCTACGACTCAGTGGAGGCGTTTGCTGCCCAGCCCTGGAGCACCGGGAAGGTTGGCACGTACGGCCGTTCATACGTGGGAGCCACCCAATGGCTGGCCGCCGTGACCGCCCCTCCGTCGTTGGCCTGCATCGCCCCCGGCATCACCGCTTCCGACTATCACGAGGGCTGGACTTACCAGGGGGGCGCCTTAGCATGGGGCTTCGCGGTGTCCTGGGGAATGGACAGGCTGGTCACAGCCAACCTGAACACCATTTCCCGCTACTACAACGTTCCTGAAGGGACTGCGTCCAGGCTCATCGATGAGTCTGACCGTATGGACCACAACCTCCTGTTTACCCCGACCAAAGACTACCCCCATATCAAGGAACTGGCCCCCTATTTCTACGACTGGATTGCCCACCCCAAGGCGGACGACTATTGGGCTCCCTGGAAAATCGAGGACTTTCACGACAGGATACAAGTCCCGTCTCTCAACTCAGGGGGCTGGCACGACATATTCCTCAAAGGGACCCTGCGCAACTTCTCCGGCATGAGGGGCAAGGGGCCCAACGACGCGGCCAAAAGCAGCCGGTTGATAGTAGGACCGTGGCACCACGGTGCGTCGTTGGGGCCGGGCATATCCGGCGACAGCTATTTCGGGGTCAGAGCTGACGAGGCAGCCATCGACCTGCCGGGAATCCACCTTCGGTGGTACGACCACTGGCTCAAGGGGATCGACACGGGAATGTTGGACGAGCCGCCGGCGCGAATCTTCGTTATGGGTGAGAACGTCTGGAGGGAGGAGCACGAGTGGCCCCTGGTACGGACTCAATACACCGACTGCTACGTTCACAGCGGCGGTAAGGCCAACACCCTAAACGGCGACGGCATCCTTTCTTTTGACAGGCCGGGCGACCAGCCGCCGGACGTGTTCCTCTACGACCCTCGCTCTCCAGTGCCGACCAAGGGAGGAGGGCTTTGCTGCAGTTCTCAGTGGGTCCCCGGAGGCGCCTTCGACCAACGCGAGGTGGAGGTCCGCTCAGACGTGCTGGTCTATACCTCAAGACCCATGGATAGGGACCTGGAGGTCACCGGCCCCATCAGCGTCACGCTGTTTGCGGCAACGTCGGGGCCGGACACCGACTTCACGGCCAAGCTGGTGGACGTGTGCGAGTGTGGATGCACGCGGAGCCTTACGGACGGAATCATCAGGGCGCGCTACAGGGAGTCCTTGGCGGAAGCCAAGCTTCTGGAGCCGGGACAAGTCTATGAGTACACCATCGACCTGGTGGCCACCAGCAACGTTTTCAAGAAGGGTCACTCCATCAGACTGGAGGTTTCCAGCAGCAACTTCCCACGGTTCGACCGCAACCCCAACACTGGCCGGGAGCCTTCCGAAGAGACGGAGATGCGGCCGGCGGTCCAGACCATCTTGCACGACGCGGCCCATCCCTCCCGCATCACTCTTCCCATCATACCCGGGGCCTAGTGAATAAGGCCTCGTCGCTAGAGATCAGGTAGGCGGCGCGTGGAGCTCAGATGGGGATGCCTAATAGGCGGAGTCATCCTTGGCATCCTGTTCCTGTTGTGGCTGATAACCTGCCGCTACGGGGTGCCGGTCTAATCTCTTATGCGGAGCGGACCAGTGGACGAGATCCGACTAGGGACCGTTCATTCTAGAATGTACACCATCCCGCCTCACCCCGATCATAGCAACCTGCGCAAATGTCATTTCGAACGTAGCGCAGCGTAGTGAGAAATCTAAAATCCTGGCGCTCAAACTAAGGTCGCTGGAAAAGCAGCGGCTCAAGGGAAGGACCTGTCATTCGAGTTGCACCACGATTCCGAACGACGTTCTTAGATTCCTCACTCCGTTCGGAATGACAGGTCTGGAGTTTTTAGCGCCAAGCTTTGTTAACAGGCCCTAAGTCGATGACCTAGCGGGCCTACTGGGACCGGGAGCCGGCGAGTTCCACGAACTTCTTGGCAATGTCCTTGGGCTCGATGGTCACCACCAGGTAGCCCTCTTCGCTGGCGGTGAACGAGGAGTCGTCGTTGTAGCCGTTGACCATCTCGTTCATGATCTCCAGCAGTTCCGGTTCGGGGATGCCGTCGGCCAGCTTTCGGACGTCGGGGTCGTCGCCCTTTCGGACGGTCCCGGCTATCTTCTCACCCAGCATCTCCTGGCGCACCGCGTCCCGCTGGATGCCCTCGACGATATTGAGGTGGCGGCCTATGTAGCACCCGCCGAAGTACATGACCTCGTGCTCGGCGCCTTCTATCTTGTCGTTGAAGAGAGCCTTGGGGACCAGCTCGTTGTCCTCCAGGTACTTGTAGACGGCCGGATCTTCCCAGTCGGGGGTTTCCTTGTCAAAAGCCAGGAAAACCGAGTACATGAAGAAGTCTTTGGGTTCCACTTTGATGCGCATAAGACCCTCCCCAGCTCGTCTTACAGAAGCCCGGCGTCTCCTAGAACCTTGTCGATGTTGGCAGGGTCCTGTTGCCAAGCCCCTGAGTCGATCTTGTGCATGCCCTCGACGACGGCTGCGCTGGCAGGCGTCGGGACATTCGCTTCCCTGCCCTTTCGCACCACGTAGCCGTTCATATAATCTATCTCAGAGCGGCGGCGCTTGTACACGTCCTGGGCCATGGATGAGCGCCAGTCCACCTCGGCTTTGCGTCCCAGCATCTTGGCGTCGATTTCCTCGAAGACCTCGCCGTCGTCGGCCCGGTTCCAGGTTTCGGCGTCCAATCCGCGTACAGGTTCTACGTTGAATCCCAAAGCGCGTCCCACCTGCACTGTTTCCTTGGCCAGGTTGATGGCCAGCTTCCGAGCGTTGGCATTGTCCCTCTGGCCCACGGAACCCAGTCCCGATATGCCGCCTATGGGGTTGCCCATGCAGTTGGTGGCCAGCTTGCACCAGCGCTCGCCCCAGATGTTGGTGGTGGCCTTGGAGTTGTCTATAGCCCTCATCATGTCCATGAGGTCTTCGATTCGCTTGGACACCGTGCCGTTGGTCTCACCTGACCGGAATACGTCGTATCCCCGGGCCGTCCCCGGCTCTCCGCCGCGGGTGACGTGGCCCGGCTCCCAGAGGGCGACCTCGATGCTGGACATGACCAGCGGCACCTGCCGGTTGAACCCAACAATGGAGGCGATGAGCTCGTCGTTCATACAGTTCTGCGCTGATATGATGAATCCGGTGGGCTTGACATAAGGTTTGATGAAGTGGGTGGCCCACTCGGTGTCGTAGGACTTGACGGACAGGAAAACGATGTCGAACTGCTCGTCTACGCTTTGGAGACCGTGGAGGTGCATGGCCTTCACTGGAACGGTGAAGTCTCCCTGGCTCCCGCTGGCCCGCAGCCCCTGGGAGCGCATGGTTTCTACATGCTCCGGCCACTGGTCGAACAGAGTAATGTCGTGGCCAGCGCGGGTCAGGAACGCTCCTATGTAGCTTCCGGCGGCGCCGGGCCCTACGATTGCTATCTTGGTCATGGGCTCATGTTCCTTTCTGAACGCCTTGGCGGGTGAATTACGTATGAAGTAGCCGATTACTCCCAACGCCGCTCCTGTCTAGTCGAGCCAGCTGGTGAACTCGCCTGCCGGAGTGCGCTTGGACCCCACGGACTCGTCGGGGGCTCCGATGCACAGCAACGACACCAGCTTCCAGTCGGGGTCCGCTCCCAGAGTCTCGGCCAGGTTGCCCGGGCGGGTAGGTCCGCCGGTCTCCCACGTTACGGTGAGTCCTTCTGCCTGACCGACCAGCGACATGATGTAGCAGGCGCAGACGGTGGAAGCGTAGTTTTCCTCTGTCTCCTCGTCGTGGCGGCCCGGAACGGAATAGGCGAACACCACCCAGGGCGGGTCGGTGACCTTGGAGGTGACGATGGCTGCCCTCTCGGGCGCGTCGCCCCGTCCAATTGAGAACTCGTGGGTTATTTCGGCGACTTTCTCGCGGGTCTTGCTGTCCTTGTCCATGACGAAGAAACGCCACGGCTCGGTCAGGCGGTGGTTGGGCGCCCAGACTGCGGCGTCCAACATTCGTTGGATGGTCTCTCTGGAGACCGGCTCGTCCTTGTATTTCCAGGCCATTCTGCGGTTGTAGACGGCCTCGTAAACGCTGGTGTCGCTGAAGGGAATGTCAGCCATTGGAGTCTCCTAGACTAACGGTTTGCGCTCAGATTATCGTTCGGCGGTGCGGGTGTCAACGCCGGCGTATGTGTGCGAGGACTTATTCTTCCTCGCGCAGGTAGGCGTCGGAGCCGTCCAGCCAGTCGGTGCGGATCGGGCTGAAGGCGTCGATTTCGTCCGTGTCCTCAAGGGCTTCGGCGGAGTGTTCTACGTCAGCAGGTATGTGGAGGGTCTCTCCAGCCTGGACGATGACGTCGGCGCCGTCGATCACGAACTTGAGGGACCCGGTCAGGACGTGGGTAATCTGCTCGTTGGGATGGGTGTGGGCGGGCACGGAGGAGCCTTTGGGGAAAGTCAGCCTGCCCAGCATAACCTGCTCTCCGGTCACGATGCGCCGCCGTATGCCCTGCTTAAGCCTGTCCACCGGCACGTCGTCCCACGGAACGGATTTCATGGGGTCCTCCTTTAGATGGAGCTATTGGGCCGTCACCCCTCCGTCTATGACCATCTCGGACCCCGTCATGTAGGAGGACTCGTCCGAGGCCAGGAAGAGGACGGCGTTGGCTATGTCGATGGTGTCTCCGATGCGGCCCAAGGGTATGCGGCCCATATAGTCGGGGTCTCTGGTGACTCCGCTCTGCCTGTACATGTCCGTTTCGATGGCCCCCGGGTGGATGGAGTTGCAGCGGATGCCGTCCTTGGCGTGTTGAATGGCCGCGGCTTTTGTGAAGAGGCGGACTCCTCCCTTGGAGGCGATGTATGAGCTGGAAGCCCTGGTCGAACCCACCAAACCCACGTTGGAGGAGATGTTTACGATGGAACCGCCGCCTGCCTGGCGCATAGCCGGTATGGCCGCCTTGACGCCCAGGAACACGCCCTTGAGGTTAACGTCCAATGTTCGGTCCCAGTCCTCCTCTGTTGTCTCCTCGATGCTCTTCTGGATGATGATGCCGGCATTGTTCACGAGGACGTCCAGCTTACCATACTTATCGACCGCTGTCTGAACAGCAGCCTGCCAGTCGGACTCGGAGGTGACGTCCAAGTGGACGTAGAGAGCGTCGCCTCCCGCTTCGGCAATCTCGGCCTCGACTTTCTGCCCTTCCTCGTCGAGGATGTCCCCAAACACGACCTTGGCGCCTTCCCGGCTGAGAAGCCGAGCTTCTTCGGCCCCCTGGCCACGGGCGCCACCGCTGATCAAGGCCACTTTGCCGTCCAGCCTGCCCATGGAGTCCTCCTCGTTCCGCGACTTCTGACAGCTTAGTAATTCATGCGGGTAGCGCGGCTGCTCATCCAGTCGTGGCTCTGCTGTTTGCGGCGTGCGTACTTGTCGATTACCACGTTTAACAGGGAAGGTTTCCCCGACGCCAGGGCCCTCTCCATTGCGGGTACGAGCTGGTCAGGGGTTTCCACGTGCTCGCCGTGCCCGCCGAAGGCCTCCATAACCCGGTCGTAGCGGACTCCGTCCGGCTGGGTTTCTCCGTCTCCCCTGTCCCCAAGGTTGATTTTCTCGGAGCCGCCGACCGAGACGTTGTTGGCCACCACGAAGGTTATGGGAAGGTCGTAGCGCAGGGCCGTCTCCACCTCGAAGCCGTTCCAGCCGAAAGCGTAGTCTCCATTGAACGACACAACCTGCTTGCCGGGTCGGGCTATCTGAGCTCCGATGGCGTAGGGCACGGCCACACCCATGCAGCCGCTGGTGCCGGCGTCCAGCCTGTGGCGGGGGTGGTAGCTGGGGACCATGACTCTGGAGACCGCCATCGTGTTTTCGCCGTCCACCGTAACCGTTGCATCGCTGTCCAGGGTGTCCATGATGTCCCGGTACATGCGGTACATGTTCACTGGAGCGTCGTCGGAGTTGATCATGGGTTCGATGGCCTCTGCGTTCTTAATGCGCTGGCTTTCCAGGGCCTGGAGCCAGGGGGTCTCGATGGAGCGGTTCACGTTGCCCAGTTCCTCTAGAAGCTGGGTGAATACCGCCTTGCCGTCACCGACCAGCCCGACTTCTGCGGGAACGCCGTTGCCGATCTCCTCGGCGTCGATGTCCAGCTGAATGACCTTCACATCCTGTGAGAACCGGGGGGCCACTCCGAAGTGGAACATCCAGTTGAACCTGGCCCCGGCCAGCAGCACTACGTCTGCATTCTGTAGGGCGTGAGTGCGGGCGCCGGAGGCGTTCAGTGGGTGGTCGTCGGACACTACGCCCTTGCCCATAGGCGACGGGATGAAGGGGACCTGCAGCCTGTCTACGAACTGGCGCACCTCTTCTGATGCGTCTGCCCAGGCCAAGCCCTTGCCCAGTAGCAACAGGGGCCGCTCGGCCTTGGACAGAAGTTCCACTGCCTTCTTCACCTGCTGAGGGTCGGCCAGCGGAGCAGCGGGAGCCGGGTTGGCTGGGAAGTAACGGAAGTCCTCTTCGTCGGCCATTCCATCAATGACGCTGGAGGGTATGTCCAGGTACACCGGACCGGGGCGTCCGTTCATCATCTTGCGGATGGCCGCGTTGACGTAGTAAGGGACCTGGCGCGGGTCGTCAATGGCCACCGACCACTTGCAGACGGGAGAGGCCGTCTCCATCTGGGGCGTCTCCTGGAAGTCTCCCCGGTGTTTGCGGCTGGACTCGACGGCTCCCCCTATAAGCAGCATCGGCCAGCAGTTGGCCCACGCCGTGGCCAGGCCCGTAATGGCGTTGGTCATCCCTGGCCCGCTGGGAACCAGCGCTACACCCGGTTTCTTGGTGACGTAGTTGTAGGCCTGGGCCGCCATGGCGGTGGCCTGCTCGTGGCGGAACGAGTATATGGACAGGCCTTCGTTCTTGGCCGCTCCGTTGATGGTGCCCATAGGGTCTCCGGGCAGGTTGAAGACCAAGTCTATGCCCTCGTTTTTGAGCTGCTTGATGAGAATCTCTCCGCCTTTTAGCTGTGCCATGATTCCTCCTCTTCTGGTGCCTTTTGGCAAACCCCAGTCCATGAATTGGACTTGGGGTGATTCCTTCCACTGTGGGAAGGCCGCGATTGGGGTAGATGGAGGTCCTTAAGCTATGAACCCCTCCACGTATCCCTCGTTTATCTCGTCCTCGGAAAGGTTCAACACGGTCTTGAGCACGTAGTCGTTGTGCTCGCCCAGCAGTGGAGCGGGCTTTATCTCGAAGTCCACTCCCGACATGATGTAGGGGGGGCCGTCGTAGGTGGTCTCGCCCGCCTCCTCGTGAACAACCTTGCGGTAATGGCCTCTTGCGGTGAGCTGCGGGTCCGCCAAAAGCTCCTTGCCGTTCTGCACCACTCCCGCTGGGACTCCAGCGTCCTGCATGGCCTTGAACACCTGCTCCGCAGGTTTGTCGGACGTCCAGGCCGAGACGATCTCGTCAAGCTCGTCCTCGTTGGCCTTCCTGGCCTCGAAGGTGGCGTACCTTTCGTCCGACGCCAGTTCCGGGCGGCCAATAACCCCGCACAGGCTGCTCCACTCGTCAACATCCGTGACCGAAATGACGCACCAACGGTCCTCATCTCGGTCGTCCAAGAATATGGACGCGCAGGGATAGACGCCCTGGGGCGCCGCGTGATAGGAGTGGTTGCCCATCCTGGGTTGCACCCGCCCCAAGGTGGAGTATTCCAATACAGCCGTTCCAGTGGTCGATATGATGGATTCGTACTGGGAAAGGTCTATGTACTGCCCCTTGCCGGTCTTCTCCCTGTGGTGGAGGGCGGCCAAGAGAGCGAACGAGGACATGTGGGGGTTTACGGCGTAGTCGGTGAAGGCGTGGCCCGGCGAGATGGGGTCTGAGTATTCGTATCCCGCCAGGTAGTGCAGTCCGGCCATGGCCGCCCCCATTGGTCCATGCCCCTTGACGTTCTTCCAACAGCCCGTCAGCCCCGCAAGCGAGTGGCTGCACATGATGATGTCTTGTCTCAGGCTCTTCATCACCTCGTAGCCCAGGCCCATGCGGTCCATGGTGCCGGCGCTGAAGTTCTCCACCACCACGTCGGAGTCGGGCACAAGACGCAGAGCCAGGTCCTTGCCCTTGGGGTGGCGCAGGTTCAACGAGATGGACAGCTTGTTGGCGTTGTAGTTGTTGAACCAGCCGCTCATGTTGAAGCTGGACCGTCCCTCCGGCGGGACGGGGTCCATCTGCCTGGCGCCGTCGTGGCGGGTTGTGGACTCTATTCGAATCACCTCTGCCCCGGCCCAGGCCAGCGTGCGGACTGATATGGGGGCGACAGCCCTCCAACCGAAGTCCAGCACTCTGACCCCCGCAAGGGGCATGTCTGACCCGTTTCCGCTCATATTACGCCCTCCCGCCGTAGCTCCTCCAACTCTCGTGGTTGGATGCTCAACGCTTCTCCGTACACCTCTTCGTTGTGCTCCCCTATCAGGGGCGGTCTCCGGGATATGGCCCAGGGGCTTTCAGGCAGACGCACGGGCGGCCCCGGATACTTTACGGAGACGCCCAACTCGGGGTGCTCCACGTCCTGGAAAAAACCCCTGTCCTGCAGATGGGGAGACTTTACCACATCCTCAGGGGTGGCCGTCGGCACCGTGAACACCTGCCTGTCCCGGTTGAAGCTGAGATCCAGGAGCTCCACCTTGGTCTTGTCGGCGAAGAACCTGAGCATCAACTCCTGGAACGCCTGCCGTTCCTTGAGGTCCTCCCTGACCAGTTCTGCGTCAAGCCACCGTTCGTCAAATTCGTCGCCCAGCCCGTGCTCACGCAACAAGTCCCACACGGCCTGTAGGCTGGTGCCGGGCGCCGCCGCTAAGAAATATACCTGCCCGTCCTTGCAGGGATAGATGTTCCGCACGGCGCTGCGCCCACGGGCAACCTCTCCCCGGCGGAGGACCTGCCCCATGATGTCGTAGGTTGGCATCATCCCCGCCGTACCCACGGCCATCGCGGCCTGCATGGAGGTGTCGATGTGCTGTCCCTCCCCGTCACGGTCCCTCTGGATCGTCGCCATCATCAGTGCGTTGGCCGTGTGCATCGACGCGGTCCAATATCCGACTTCGTTGTTGATCTGATAGGGGGGAAAGTGGGGTAACCCGACAAGCTGGGTGATGCCGCCCATAGCCTGGCCCACGATGTCGGTGGCCTTCAAACGGCTGTAGGGACCTTCCTGTCCGAAAGGCGTGATTGAAGCCAAAATTACGCGGGGATTGGTTTGCTTTAGGTCGTTGAAGCCAAGGCCAAGGCTGTCCAAGTACCCTGGCTCGAAGCTTTCCAGCACGATGTCTGTCCCTTTAACCAAACCGAGGAACATCTCCCGGCCGCGAGGGTGATCGAGGTTCAGTGTGACGCCTCGCTTGGAGGTGTTGAACTGCCACCAGTAGAGGCTCTTTTCCGGCGCTGGATCATCATCGTAGAAGGGCCCCCGCTGACGCATGGGGTCGCCGCCGGGCGGCTCTATCTTGATTACGTCGGCCCCCATGTCGGCCAGCAGCTTGCCGCAAAAGACCCCTATAGGACCCGTCAGGTCCATGACCTTCAAGTCTGACAGGGGGCCTGGGGGAACGGTGTTTCCACTGTCCAACAACCGCCTCCAAATAGGGCTGCTGGAACCAAGAATAGCCCGTTGGAAGGCTCATGGCAATAGCCGGCCCCTTTGGGGAAGGGCCTGGAGAATGGGGCGGGAGCTGGTTCCTGTGGTGAGAAAAATCGTCTCCGGCCCTGTCCACGGGGCTGAGCGACACCATACATCTGGCGCGGGTTGCCTCAACAGGCCACAACTCAATCGTCTCTCCGGCGGAGGCCGGAGTCCAGGCAGTTTTATTAGGGGAGTGGCGCCTCTGGATTCCAGCCTGCGCTGGAATGACGGGACGGTATGGGACTTGGCCCAGTGCAGAGACGGTGTCGCTGCAACTTAGCCTTCAGAGTTTGCCAGTCCCTTTGAGTGATGCTATCCTTCTCGTGGCCGCACGCTGGTCGTTGCCTATGAAAATACCCGACATATTCAATTCAGGACGCCGCTCTCTGTCCTTCGAGTTCTTCCCTCCCAAGACTCCGGAGGCGGCCCAGTCGTTGTCCAACGCCGTTAAAGCCCTCGTGCCGTACAAGCCCGACTATGCTTCCATGACCTACGGAGCCGGCGGCAGCACCCGCGACATGACTGTGGAGACGGCCTGCCAGATCAAAAGAGACACGGGAATCGAGGTCATGGCCCACGTGACCTGCGTCTCCCAGACCAAAGACGAGGTAAAGTCTGTCCTGGACAGCCTGGAAGCCAACGACATCGAGAACGTCCTAGGCCTTCGCGGGGACCCTCCTGGAGGCGAGACGACCTTTACTCCAACAGAGAACGGCTTCCACCAAGCGGCAGACCTCATCAGCTACATCCGGGAAAACTACTCCTTCGGTGTAGGGGGCGCGTGTTTCCCAGAGGGGCACCCCGACTCCACCGACTTGGACACGGATGCCGCTTTCCTGGCTAAGAAAGTCGACGCCGGAGCCCAATTTCTGGTGACTCAACTCTTCTTCGACAACGAAGACTTCTTCAGGTTCATGGACAGATGCCAGCGGGCCGGAATCGACGCCCCGGTGGTGGCGGGTGTCATACCCGTCTTGAGCACACCCCAGATACGCAGGTTTGTGTCCTTTTGTGGCGCCAAGATTCCGGCGAAGTTGGACGAGGACCTGGAGAGGTTCAAGGACGACGACGCGTCGGCCAGGCAGCTGGGCATCGAATACGCCGTCGGTCAGATTGAAGAGCTATGGGGGCATGGAGTATCCGGCGTCCACATCTACACACTGAACCGCAGCTATTCCACGCGCAAGATTCTGGACGCGCTGAGCCTGGACCGAGGCTAGACTCTCGGTCAGTCCTTGCCGCCCCACCCAGCCCAATCTAGAATAGTCCCCAACCGTAACCTGTTCACGTCAACACAGTCCAATCCACAGGAGGGGTCTTTATGAACATAGGTTTTATTGGCACCGGAAACATGGGATTCGGAATGGCCAACAACGTGCTCAAGGCCGGGTATAAGCTGACAGTCCATGACATCGCCAGAGAAAGGGCCATTCCGCTGTTGGAAGCTGGGGCCGATTGGGCGGACAACCCAAAGCAGGTCGCTGAGGCCAGCGACGTAACCTTCACGTCTCTTCCCGGCCCCAGGGAGATGGAAGCGGTCACCCTGGGAGAGGACGGCATTCTGGAAGGTGCCAAACCCGGCAGTGTGTTCATCGACATGACCTCCAACTCGCCCACTGTAGTGCGACGCATATGCCAGATGTTCGCCGAGGCAGGAGTCGACATGCTGGACGCTCCGGTCAGCGGAGGAGTCAAGGGCGCCCGTTCAGGCAGGCTTGCCGTGATGACCGGAGGAGACGAGGAAGTCTATAACCGGGTAAAGCCCGTATTGGACGCTATAGGCGACAACGTGGTCTACTGCGGCGCCATTGGCTCCGGCTCGATATGCAAGCTGATGCACAACTGCGTTTCCATCACCACCACGCAGCTGTTAAGCGAGGTCTTCACGCTGGGAATAAAGGCGGGTGTGGATCTCAAGCCCCTGTGGGAGACCATACGGCGCGGCTCGTTCGGCCATGCCAACCGCATCCACCAACTTCCGGAGAGTTGGTTCTCCGGAGAATTCGAGCCGGACCTGGAAAAGGGGTACTTCGCCATCGGGCTTTCCCGTAAGGACGTTGGGCTGGCCACCGAGCTTGGCCGGGAGTACAACGTGCCTATGCCTCTCTCCAACGTCGCCGAGCAGGAGTTGATGGTCGCGATGGAGCGGGGATGGGGCGACGCCCCGTCGGGCAAGATACACCTGCTTCAGGAAGAGAGGGCGGGCGTCGAGGTGCGGGGAGACTTTCCCATAGGCAAGACCCAGCTGATCATCGAGGAGTAGTGGCATGGACTTGGAACTTACCGGGAGAGCCGCCATAGTCACAGGCGGCAGCGTGGGCATCGGGAAAGCGGTCGCTTTGGAGTTGGCACGGGAGGGCGTTGACGTGGCAATATGCGCCCGGGGCCAGGAACGATTGGACGCAGCTGCCGAAGAAATCGCCAACGAGACGGGCCGCCGAGTCATAGGCGTCCAGGCCGACGTGACCGATCAGGCATCGGTGGAGAATCTGGCCAAAGCTGCCCACGACGCCTTTGGCCGCATCGACATACTGGTGAACAACGCCGCCTTCCCAGGCGGGCTGGTGCGAGGTTCGCTGGAAGCGGCTGATGAAGGTCCGCTGCTAGAGGACATCAACACCAAGGTGATGGGGTACTTTCGGTGTGCCAAGGCGGCGGCGCCCTATATGAAGCAACGCAATTGGGGGCGCATCATCAACGTCGGTGGTTTGTCGGGACGCCGCTCCCACGTCATCAGCGGGCTCCGAAACGCCGCAGTCGCCCATATGGCCAAATCTCTGTCTGACGACCTGGGGCAATACGGCATCACCGTGAACTTGATTCACCCCGGAGCAACGTGGACGGAACGCAGCGGTCCCATGTATGAGGAGCAGGCCCGGAGAGAAGGGGTCACGGTTGACGAGGTGACCTCCCGGGTCGCGTCGGACATAGCAATTCGACGAATTGTCGACGCCAGGGAAGTTGGATACGTGGTGGCGTTCCTCTGCTCGCCCAAGGCCGAGTGCATCACTGGTGAAATATTCGCCGTCGGCGGCGGAGCGGACCGGGCGGTGTTTATGTAGCCGCGCCTTGGAAGGCGGCTCAGGCGGCAGCTACTTCGTCGATTACTTTCACTTCCATCTTGGCGATGTGGCTGGTGGGCAGATCGCCAAGAGTTTTGCGTTCGTCCGTCGCGAAGTATTCCTGCTCCTTGGCGGGAATATCGTCGACGCTGTTGAATCGCCGCACCCAGATGAACTCGGTGCGGTCTGCGTTTACCCAAGTAGCCACCACCGGAACGCCGATTTTGTCGTGGATGGCTCGGATGTGTCCGTTGAACAGGTCTATCCAGGAGTCCATCATTCCCCTGTTGATGGTGTACGTGCGCAGTTGGTAGGCCATTGGCGCTCTCCTTTCCAGGTGCTTCGCCGTAATGGTTGCATATTAGCTGGGAGTTTGCCACTGTCAGGACCGGCTCCTGGTCTACCTCTCTGACGGAAGGCCCTTGGTATGACGTAAATAATTCGTCTATACCCGTAACCGATTCGCGTTGACATCAACGACGCCCTCTCGCTAGCATTTTGGTGTCTTACAGTATTGGAAGGCGGGGTGGGTGTGATGTGCCCGGCCCGAAACCTTAGGATGATGAGCCGGGGTTGACGAATTGACAAACACTGCCAGCTACAGCCAACGCGTCCTGTTTTTGGTTCTCGCCGTTGGCGCCGTATTGGGATTGCTGATAGCCGGGGCTTTCTGGGGCCGAGGGAACAGCGTATTTGCACAGGGGACGATCGGCCCTCCCGCATTCGACGAGGGCGCATCTACCTCTCGATATATAGACGAGAACAGCCCGGAAGGTATATTGGTCGGCGATCCGGTGACGGCCACGGACCCCGACCCCGACGGCGGCCTTCTGACGTATTCACTGTCTGGTCTGGACGCCGACCAGTTCCATATAAACCCATTCACGGGTCAGATAAGTGTGGGAGTCAACGGGGCGCTCGACCATGAGTCGGAGCGCAATCCCTATTTGGTCGTGGTGGAGGTTACTAACGCCAAAGGGGCCACGGCACAGATAGAAGTGTCGATAGACATTGGCGACATCAACGAGGCCCCAACGGTGCTGTTGTCGGACGATGGTGTGGCCAGGGTTGGAGTTCTACTGACAGCCATCGTGTTCGATCCCGACGGAGGCGTTGTGTCTGCACGTTGGCAGTGGCAGCGGTCCAGCGACGAGGTTAAGTGGACCGACATCAATGGAGCGACCTCCTCGGCCTACGTCCCGAAGCCGGAAGACTTGGGGATTCTGTTGCGGGCCAACGCAATCTACATCGACAACGCCGGCGGTGGAATAGCGGAGGGAGACCCTTCGTACCCGGTGGGACCCGCGCCCCCTGCGCCAACCCCCACACCGACCCCGCAGCCTACGATTGCTCCCACGGCTACGCCGGAGCCCACTCCTGAACCAACGCCGGAACCCACGTCTGAACCTACACCGGAGCCCACCCCTGCGCCGACGGCGACACCGGTACCCACTCCCACTGAGGTCCCTACTCCAACACCTCAGCCTACGGCCACGGTACGCTCGCCCATTCCCACACCAACGCCCGCTCCGACATCTGTCCCAACGGCCACACCCGAACCAGCGCCCACGGCGCCTCCGAAACCTGCTCCTACAGCTACGACGGCGCCCACGGCCACTCCTGAGCCTACTGCTGCGCCCACCCCAGAGCCGACCCCGACCGCGGCTCGCACGCCGTCTCGAGTGCCTCCTCCTGAACCGGAGGAAGAAGAGGATTCCGGGTTGCCGCTGTGGCCGTTCATAGTCCTCGCTGTCGTCGGGGGACTCTTGATAGTAGGCGGTGGAACGATTTACATAATTCGCAGACGAAGGGACATTTCCGGGCTATAACCGTCTCTTGACGACACAGGCGCTGAGCAACTAATTGAGGAAAAGCGGGGGCGATTCTGAATCGCCCCCTTTGCTATTTAGAAGCAAAGTGGGGCAAGTGGAATCCCAAGAACTTGAGAGTTTTTGGGAGTATGGCGCGCCCGGCAGGACTCGAACCCGCAACCTCTGGGTCCGAAGCCCAGCGCTCTATCCATTGAGCTACAGGCGCAGTAAGGCGTGGTCATCCAAGTTGGGGTGAGCGATGGGATTCGAACCCACGATCTCCTGAGCCACAGTCAGGCGCCTTAGGCCTCTTGGCTACGCTCACCATGCACAACCAAGACAGTCTAAGGAATAGGGAGAGCCTAGTCAACAACTAGTCGTTGTCGGCCAGGCTCATTGCCAGGTTTACCAGAGTCCTGGTGGGCACTCCTGTTCCACCCCTGACCAGGTAGCCTTTCTCGCTCTTAGAGAGGTAGGTGCCTGCTATGTCAAGATGCGCCCAGGGAGTGTCATCCACAAACTCGGAAAGGAACTGGGCCGCTGATATGGACCCGGCTGGTCTGCCGCCTGAGTTCTTGACGTCGGCCACATTGCTCTTGATCTCTTCTTTGTAATCGTCGTACATGGGAAGCTGCCACATGCGTTCGCCGGAGTCGTTTCCAACAGAGATGACCTGGTCTGCGAACTCCTGGTTGTTGCCCATCAGTCCGCTGGCTGCGTGGCCCAGCGCCACTACCATTGCCCCGGTGAGAGTGGCGATGTCGACGATGCGAGTGACTCCCTGCTGGCGGGCGTAGTAGAGGGCGTCGGCCAGCACCAGCCTTCCTTCGGCGTCGGTGTTGATTATCTCGATGGTCTTGCCGCTCATGCTCCTCACTACGTCGCCCGGCCGCTGTGCATTCCCACCGGGCATGTTCTCTGTGGCGCCTATGATGCCGGTGACGTTGATTCGGGGTTTTAGCTGTGCGATGGCCTTCATGGATGCGATGACTGAAGCTCCGCCTGCCATGTCGCCCTTCATGTCTTCCATGCCTGCCGGGGGCTTGAGGGAGATTCCTCCGGTGTCGAAGGTGATGCCTTTGCCCACTATGCCCAGGTTTTCCTCGCTGTCCGGAGCGCCCTTGTAGCTGAGCATGATGAGCTTGGGCGGTTGGACACTTCCCCTGGCCACGCCCAGCAGGGCGCCCATCCCTAGCTCTTCCATCTGGTCCTTCTCCAGGACTTTCACCTCCAGGCCTTGCTCCTCGGCCATCTGGGAGGCGATTTCGGCCATGCGGGTGGGAGTCATTACGTTGGGTGGTTCGTTCACCATATCCCTTGCCAAGAGGACTGCCTCGGCCAGGATTCGGCCTTTCTCTATTCCCTTCCTTAGCAGAGATGCGTTCTTGGCGGTCTTCTCAACTATTTGCAACTCTGTGAGCTCGGACTGGTCATCCTCGCCTTTCGTGAGGTAGGTCTTGAACCTGTACAAACCAAGAATTGCTCCTTCTCCGATGGCTTGGCCACATTCGAGCGGGTCCAGCCCTCCTATTCCGGCGCCGTGGGCGATGGTTGCCGCCTTGGTGACTCCCAGCCTGCGCAAGTAACGTGACGAGGCGGCTGTCACTTCCCGTAACGTGTTGGTGGTAAAGGACTCCCGCTTGCCCAGACCCAGAACGATGACCCTGGACGCGGGAATTTTTCCAAAGGTGTGAATCAGGGTCGTCTCGCCCTTCTTGCCTTTGATTTCGCCGTCTTTAATGAACTGGCTGATGGCGCCGTCGAGGGCCTTGTCCACGGCTCCGGTGGCGCCTCCGGGTTTCTTTACTCCGTCGAACAGATTCACCACTAGGGCCGGAGTCTTGATGCTGGCTACGTCGTTGCGGACTACTCTGATTTTCATTTTGTCTCCTCCGCCGGCTAGGCCGGTAAAATTTTTACGCCGCAGCTCCGGGACTGCTGCCTCTATGGTGAATGGAACGGGTCCGTTGCGGTCTTGTGAGGGAAAGCCATGTCGAGGGCTAACTTATCTAATGCCCATCCAACGTCCTCGGACGTGTCGACCGTCAGGTGAGGCCGCAATATTGGCTCAGCCGTAGCGGCCATTCGTCTGTAGACCCGCCAATCGGCCGTAGAGGCTTCCTGAGGGTCCGGGTGTAACGCACGGCTCTCCAGGCGTTCCCGTATGACCTCCGGCGGCGCCTCGACGCACACCAGGAACAGTCGAGCGTCTGCTCTTTCCGCCAAGCCGTACAGCTCAACACGGTTGGATTCTCTGAGGTTGGTGGCGTCTACCAAAACCGAAATCCCATCCAGCAGCAATTCATAGACCAGCTCATGAATCGCGCCGAAAAGTCTGCGGCTCTCTTTGGCGGAATAGGAGGGCTGGGTGAACAGCGCTTTTCGTAGCGCGTCGCTCTCCAGCGTCGCCAGGGGGACCCGCGCCGCGAGCTTGTGGGCGAAGGTCGTTTTACCTGACCCTGGCAGCCCGGACAGGACCGCCATGCACGGCTTGTCTACGGGGCGTGAGGGCGGAAGAGGAAGAATGTTCCGTCTGAGACGCTCCACGTCCGTTTCCCGTGATGGAGGTGCAACGACGTGGTTAGCGTAGTTGGGCATAGGAGGGTGAGGCTTTCCAATGGAGTGATTGGTGAGATTATAGAATGAACCGGACTTCAGGTCTAGGCTTAGGTCTCATCGGTATAGAACGCAATCCCCATCAGACCTGGTCCCAGGTGGGCCCCCATGACGGGTGTGAACTCGCTAGTGAACAGCTCGAGGCAGTCGAATTCCCGGTCTATTCTTTCCAAAAGCATCGAGGCGTGCTGTGCAGAATGGGCGTGCATGACGTTGACGTGGACGGGCTTTGACCCAACTCTTGCACCCATGACGGCCACCATGCGGTCCATTGCCCTGCGGTGACTCCGGGGTCTATCCAATAGCCTTGCTTCTCCCAACCTCAGTTCCGTTAGGGGTTTGAACCCCAGAATGGAGCCGGCCCAAGCCGCCACTCCCGGCACACGCCCGCTGCGGCCCAGGTAATAGAGAGTATCGAGGACGGCGAGGAGGTTCACCTTGGGAATAAGTTCTTCCACACCCGCGATCACTTGCCGGATGTCGGCGCCCTGATGGGCGGCTCTGGCTGCGGCGAGGGCTATGAAACCTTCCGCCCCTGCGGCGGTCCTGCTGTCCATGACCCGGATGTTGACCTCGGGCATCTCGGAGCGGGCGATACGGGCGGCAGACCGTGCGGAGTCATAAGCAGCGCTGAAGTTCATGGCCAGGGTTAGGCACAGTACGTCCTGTGCCTTCTTAGAGGCTTTCCTGAAAGCCTCTAAGAAGACCGCTGGCCTTGGGGCAGCCGTGGTGGGAGGGGTTGGGCTGGTCTTAACCAGCCGGTAGAACTCATCGGGATTGATGTCCACCCCGTCCAGGAATGAGTGGCCGTCGACGGCGAGCTCGTGAGGCGCTACAAAAAGGGGCAGGTTGTCAACCAACTCGCTGGGGATGCAGCTGCAACTGTCGACGACAACAGCTACTGTGTGTTGCTGAACCAATGAGTCACCGCCTCCCCGCTTTCGCTGCCTCTGGCAGGGTTGGCGTTTGCCTCGCTTAGGGCGTCCCGTCGCTTGAGTCTTGACTCCAGGTAGGCGGGGGTGAAGAGGAAGGCAATGGAGGCGATGATGATGAGAATCATAGAGAAGGCGCCGATGCTGACGGGAATGGCGGAGACGGTGAAGGTCACTATCAGGGCGGTGGCGAGTGTGAGCAGGCCAATCTTTATTAACCTGTGCCCCACCTTCATAAACACGCCCGTGGTGACGGCGAGGGCGAGGAAAACCAGCGCACGGTCTGTGTCGGTCTCATGGACTTGTGGGTTGTCGGTGGACCAGAGTCCCCCCTGCCAGTTGAGGAACAGGAGCCAGGATGTAAGGAAGGGGAAGGGGAGCGCCGTCAACGACGCCAACAGCCAGTCTTGCCGCACCACTCGCGCGATGACGCGGTGCATTATCCATAAAGAAAAGGGCACGTAGGCTACGAGCAGAATATATATGGGGAAGCTGAAGGGCAGCGAACCGGTGGTCACGAATACCCATGCGCCATATCCGACGGCTGTAAGGGCCAACATCCACGACAGAATCGGCGCCGCCATGGAGTAGCCGAGCCAGGTATAGGTCCACTTGGGCCTTCCAGACCGCCATGCCTTAAGAGCAATAAAGCTGATTCCGGCCAACACCACCGCCAGGAGTATGTACTTGGTCCAGAGATGCAGAGCAAACAGTGAGGCCAGCAGAAGGTGGGGCAAGGTGGCGATGATGATGTCACGCCAGGAGGCCTTGCTGTGGACGGAGTACATCCCTCGTGCGATGGCCTCGGGCTGACCCAAGTCCCGCAGGGACCGCTCTCTGGCTTCTTCGTAGGTCAGACCCTCCTCCTGGAGGTCACGCACCTTGTCGTCGAGGTGGCTTTGGAGTTCCAAGACGATTTCTTGGTTCACACCTGGGTCGAGCCTTAGCTTTCTAATGAGAATCTGAAAGTAGCGGGACGTGTCCATGAAAGTTCCCCTGCGACAGTTCTACTGTACCTGGGGCAACATTACGGAATCGATCGCGTTGGAGAAACGTCTCCATTCGCTCTGGCGTTCTTCCAGGACCTTTTTGCCCTTGGAAGTTATGTGGTAGTAGCGGCGGGGGACTCCGGGGTCCGCCTCGCCCCAGCGTCCTTCAATGAGGCCGCTTTCTGCAAGACGGTGCAGGGCAGGGTAGAGGGTCCCCTCCTTGAACTGGAAGTACCCGCTGCTCCTCCTCTGTATCTCCTTGACGATCTGGTAACCGTACATGACCTCACTCGCCAGAAGCGATAAGAGGAGTGTTTCGGTGTTTCCTTTGAGAAGCTCTTTGTGGTACATGGTTGACACTCTCCGGGGGGAGCTTAGGGAGATTCTATGTTGGGCTGGCGGCGCCAGTCAAGACGGGCGGCAAGCCAATATCAGCCGTCCAGCCCGTCCACCGCCCATAAGATGGCGAACAGGATGAACAGGGCCACTGTCGGCGTCAAGTCGAAGATGCCGACTCGCAGGTTGAGCCGCCGTATGGGCGCCAGTATGGGTTCCGTGATTTGGTAGATTATGGCAACGATGGGATTGATCCTGTCACCCCCAATGGGGAACCAGGACAATATGATTCTGGCAAAGACCCCGGCGATGAGGGCCCAGACCAGTATGCGTAGGAATGTGAAGAACCAGTCCTGCACTATTCGCCCAAGGCCAACGATTTTTCGTGGGCGGCGACCACTGCATTTAACACGGCGGCCCTGAATCCCGCGTCCTCCAGGACCATCAGGGCTTCTACGGTGGTGCCGCCCGGCGACGACACCAGGTCTTTGAGGTCGGCGGGATGGCGGCCGGTTTCCCGCACCAGAGAGGCGCTTCCCAAGACCGTCTGGAGCGCCAGGGTGCGTGCCATTGGTCTGGGCAGCCCCAGATATACTCCGGCGTCGATCAGGGATTCTATGAACATGAAGACGTAGGCTGGGCCGGAGGCGCTCAAAGCAGTCGCCATGTCCAGGTACTTCTCGTCGGAGACCATTATCTCCTCGCCCATCGCCGCCAGAATCGACCGTGTGCGCTCCCTGGCGTCGTCGTCGGTCTGAGGAGAGCAGGTCCATACGCTCATGCCCTGGCCGATCTGGGCCGGTGTGTTGGGCATGACCCGGATGACTTTGTCGTGTTTCAAGAAACGGGAGAGGGAGTCCAACTTGGCCCCGGCTACTATGGACATTACGGTTTGGTTGCTGTTCAAGATGGGTTGTATCTGAGACGCGGCAGTCGGGAGGTCCTGGGGCTTTATGGCGAGAACGAGAATTTCTCCCCTGCCGCCAGCCTCGGCGTTGTTGTCGGTGACGAACACTCCGTAGCTCTGGCGTAGGACATCCGCGCGGGCCGTCACAGGTTCGCCCACTGAGATGTCCGTGCCTACGACTATTCCTTTGGCGGTAACGCTCTTGATGATGGCCTCGGCCATAGCTCCGCCGCCGATGAAAGTGAGTTTCATGATTTATTGACTCCCAACGGGTATCCTTGGAGGGGCGCATAGCAATAGCGTACCCAGGATGGGACACCCGATGGCGGATATTATATCACTGGGGCCTATGGACGGGGTTGCAGAAAAAGGTCAGCCTAGACCCTTTCCGGTGGAAAGCGAGACTGCGGCCTTGACGCACTCAGACATGGCTGTGTGCTGGGCAATGCCCTGGCCGGCGATATCAAAGGCCGTACCGTGGTCTACCGACGTGCGAACAAAGGGTAGGCCCAGGGTTGCGGTGATGCCCTCATCGAAACTGTAGACTTTTGCGGCGATGTGGCCCTGGTCGTGGTAAAGAGCGAGGACTGCGTCATAACGGCCCTGGACGGCTTGATGGAAGACCACGTCGGCGGACACGGGCCCGCTGGCATTGATGCCCCTGGCCCGGGCTTCTTCCACGGCGGGAGCTATCTCTTCCGCCTCTTCGTGTCCCAGCAGCCCGCCGTCGCTTCCGTGGGGGTTCAGGGCGGCCACGCCTATTCTGGGAGTGCCGAAACCCCAAGCGGTGAAGCTGTTGTGGGTCAGCTCGAGCTTGGCCAGGATTCCGTCTTTGGTTACGAAATCGCAGGCTTGCCTCAAAGACTTGTGGGTAGTCAGGTGGACTATCCTGAGGGGTCCGACTGTCAGTATGGTGGCTACGTCCGGGGCGTCGCAAAGCTCCTGGAGAAGCTCCATGTGGCCTATGGCCTTATAGCCGGCCAGGCTGGCCGCCTCTTTGTTGACAGGCGCAGTGGCGAGCGCCGCCACCTGTCCCTCTAGGGCCAACTCTCCGGCGCGAGTGACCCACTCCATAGCCGCCCTGCCGCACGCGGGGGAAATTCGGCCCACTGTGATTTCCGACGGGGTGAGGTTGTGGAGGTCCAAAACGTCTAGTGTCTCGGCAGACAGTCCGGCTTCCACCGGTGACTCCACCTCTCTGACCGACAGAGACCCTCCGACAAGATTGACTGCCTGCTCCATAGACCAGGCGTTTCCCACCACCACCGGGCGGCAGATCGCATGGACCTCACCGGAGAGGAGGGTCTTGACGATGATTTCAGGTCCGATGCCGCACGGGTCGCCCATGGTCAGGGCGATAATAGGCTTGCCGTTAGACTGCATGGGCCTGCTCGTCCACCGACGAACGTATGGCTTCCGCGATAACCAAGCCGTCCCAGGGCAACATTTCCATTTCCCAGAATTGGGGGTATTGGGGACGAACGCTGTGGTGCGGGGGGAGTGTTCCTAAAATGGGCTTGTGGGCGTGCTCTGCCATCTCCATCTCCTCCTGAATCCACATCCTGGATTCGGGAGGGTCAGCGTATATGACGACCATGCAGTCGGCGGGCTCTATCTGTTCGTGGGCGATCGCCAGCAGCTCGCGAATTCCGTCGTCAGTGGCGGGGTCTATCGAGGGATCGGAACTAGGGTGGCTGACAAGCTCGAACTTGAAGCCGGATATGGACCTGAGCATGTTCTCCAACTCTTTGTAGTCAGGGTCCAGCTTAAAGCGATGAGTCATGAAGATTTTGTAGGTCTTGTCCTCGGTCATGCGCTCCCCCGAAGTTGTTAATCAGCCAAAATTCAGGCGGCCCTAGTTTACACGTTCTCCCGCCTGTAAACAATGAGCGTATGCACCCTAGTGAAATCCATACTTGGCGCCTAGTGCATGATAGAATCGTACTTAGGCCCTCATCTGGGCCTAATCGAGAAAGACAAAAACGTGAGCATCAATACCGACTTCCTAACACGCTGCATCCATACTTTGGAGACGGCATTCGAGCAGTTGCAGGGGAAGCAACCGGACGATGTCAGCGACGACATCTTCCGCGCGGCATGTGTCAAAGAATTTGAAATTATCCTGGAGCAGTGCGGAAACCTGTTGAAGAAACGATTGCGACCCTTCTTCGCTTCAAACCGTCAAGCGGACCGACTCACCTTCAAGGACTGTTTCCGGTATGCCGTAAAGCATGACCTCATTTCTGTAGAGGCCTGCGAGCGCTGGTTCGAGTACCGGGACAACCGAAACGACACCGCTCACGATTACGGTGAAGGCTTTGCTGAAACTACGCTCAAGCTGCTTCCGGGCTTCATCGCCGATGCCAGCGAGTTGGTTGCGGTCGTTTCAGAGGACAATGATGACTGACCGACTGGACATTCCGGCCCGCTTCCGGGAACAGATAGAGGCCCTCCTGCGTGAACACGCGCCCGGCGTTGAGGCGTGGGCCTACGGCAGCCGTGTCAGCGGCGGGAGCCACGAGGGCAGCGATCTCGACCTCGTATTGCGCAGCTCAAGTCTGGAACCGATCCCCGTACCATTGCTGTCTGATCTCACGGAGGCTTTGGAGCGGTCGAATATACCAATCCTAGTCCAGGTCCACGATTGGGCGAGGCTGCCGGAAAGCTTCCACAGTGAGATAGAACGCGGCTACGTAGCCTTGGTTCCGTAGATGGGCTGGCGGACGGAAAATCGCTGACTGCTCTCACAACGATTGGAGGCAGCTAATGACGTACAGTGACGGGGAAATCAGGCGCCAACTTAGATTAGGTGAAGATAGTGCCTGGGAGTTCAAGGCGGTGGACTTCGCTGGCATACGGCCGATAAGCCCACGTCGTGATGACTGGGGCGACGAAATCGCCGCTTTCGCTAATGCAAATGGGGGTGTGCTGCTGTGCGGAGTTACCGATGACGGCAACGTTCAAGCTATGTCCCGCGAACAGATGGACGAGTTGGAACGTCTGATCGTGGAAATATGTACGGACTCCATACGTCCTCCGATCAGGGTCAACATCTATCGCAAGGATATATCAGACGGTGAACCGTTCCTGATTGTCGAAATACCCGAAGGTTATGCTCAACACGACAGCCCAGGAGGCGCCTTCATTAGGGTTGGCAGCACGAAGCGTCTATTGACCGCTGACGAACGCCTGCGTCTGGCTCAGAGGCGGGGCCAGGCGCGCTTCTTGTGGTTCGACAAGCAGACTGTGCCTGGGACGGGGTTCGGTACCCTTGACGAAACGTTGTGGAAGCCCCTGCTTAGTGCCGAAGGTGCGGCTAGACCCGACCAAGGGCTGGAAAAGATGGGACTACTGGCGCTGGACGAGAACGGCACAGTGCGGGCCACCGTTGCAGGTGTGTTACTGTGCTGTAGTACACCTGAGGAATGGCTTCCAAATGCCTGTATTAGTGCGACTCGGTATCGGGGCATCGACAGGGCATCCGGGCAGCTGGATTCGCAGACCATTGTTGGACCACTCAATAGGCAAGTCACACAGGCTTTGGCCTTCGCCGTCCGCAACATGCGGGTCGCTGCTCTCAAGAACCCGGCTAGAGAGGACCAGCCCCAGTACAGCACAAATGCCCTGTTTGAGGCCATAGTCAATGCTGTGGTGCACCGCGACTACTCTATCCGGGGCAGCATGATAAGACTTGCGATGTTTGAGGACAGGCTCGAGTTATGCTCGCCAGGAGCTTTGCCCAACAACTTGACTGTGGAGAGCATGGGAGACCGTCAGTCCACTCGCAACGAGGCACTGACCTCCGTCCTGAGCAGGATGAACGTCGGCGACATCAAGGGAACCAGCAGGCGGCAATTTTTTATGGAGAGACGGGGCGACGGCGTGCCAATAATTCGACGAAAGACCAAAGACCTGTGTGGTGCCCTTCCCTCCTTCCTGCTCATAGACGAATCGGAACTATGCGTCACCATTCCGGCGGCCCGATTGGAATCGACGCCGGCGAACACCCTTATATCGGTGCGCTCTGGCGACGAGGCGTTGGCCGATGTGGATGTGCTGGCTCTGTTCCCGAACAAGACGTGGAAACACGCGGTCACTGATGTTAACGGAGAGGCATGGGTGGACTTGCACTCGACCCATCTGCCGATGACGGTGTTCGCGGCAGCTGAAGGGTTTTCCGCAGGTCTAGAGCAAGACTGGATCCCTGAGGAAAGATTTCTAGTTCTTGACCTAGACGCCAGGCCTCAAGGTGGCTCCGTCGTCTTTAGGGAAGGCACCGGTCACGTGCCAGCTTTGTCAGGGCGACTAAACCCGATCCGGGACCATCTTGACAGAGCGTATCTATATGGGTCCAACATTGCCATCAATCAAGGAAAGCCTCAGCCCGTCCATTTCACGTTTGGAGAAGAACTGCGTGTCACCGATGACGACGGCCGGGAGGCACTGGTCCGCATCGTCGACATCGTAGGTCGGTCAGCCCTCCTTGAATACAGCCGAGTGTGAGGATAGCAAACTTGTGGAGGAGCGAGTTCAATTGTTACGCAGAAATTAGTGAGTTTAATTAGCCACACTTGTTCCAGCCGCATCCGGCGCACATTAGGCAGCCCTCCTGGTATATCAGCAGCGACGTACAGTCGGGGCAGCGGCTTTTGGGGTTGGCCCCCTCCAGGTCCCACTTGGGGCGTTCCTTTGATTCGGGGAGCAGCTTGAGTTGGGACCCCTCGTGCATCTCTTCGGGCCTGGACTCGGAGTTGGCGTGACCAGCCAGGGCCAAAGCTACGGCGTCGGGCGCCGAACGGACCAGTGTCCCGTTGTCCCACGCGGGGCAGCAGGTGATTCCCCTTAGTTGCTCTACGATCTCCCTCATGTCTATGCCGGAGCGGAGGGCCAAAGAGACGAGCCTGGATATTGCCTCCAGCTGGGCGGAGTCGCAGCCTCCCGCCTTGCCCAACGTGGTGAAGACCTCGAAAGGCTTGTCCTCGTCGAAGTTGATGGTGATGTACATGGTGCCGTGGCCGGTCCTGATCCGCTCTGTGATGCCGCGCATCTCCTGTGGGCGAGCCTTGGGCGTCAGGGTCAGGCTGGCTGGCTCCGGGACGCTGGCTTCAGCGTCAGGGATGGATTCGCCGCTCTTGTCCGACTCGCCGGCGCTTAGCACCTGGTTTTCCTTGGAGCCGTCCCGGTAGGTGGTGATTCCCTTGCAGCCAAGTTCATAGGCCAGCATATACGCTCCCGCGATGTCCTCCACGCTGGCCGAGTTGGGGAAGTTGATGGTCTTGGATACTGCGTTGTCGGTGTAACGCTGGAAGGCTGCCTGCATCTTCACGTGCCACTCAGGGCTGATGTCGTGGGAGGTGACGAATACGTCTTTGACCCACTGAGGCACCTCAGCCTGGACGTGAGCGAGGCTGCCCGTTTCGGACACCTCCTCCATAAGCTGCTGGGAGTAGAAGCCTTCTTTCTTGGCTACGGCCTCGAAGAAGGGGTTGCCTTCCACCAACCTGGTGTTGTCCATGACATTCCGTACGTAGCTCAAGGCGAACAGGGGCTCGATTCCGCTGGAGCAGCCGGAGATGATGGAAATCGTGCCGGTGGGAGCTATGGTTGTGGGGGCGGAGTTGCGTATAGGCCCCAGGTCCGGGTTGTTGTAGACGCTGCCTTCCCAGGCGGGGAATACGCCCCGGTCCTCGGCCAGCTTGGCCGAGGCTTCGTTGGTCTGACGCTGGATGAAGCTCATCACGTCCTCGGCGACCCTTAGCGCTTCGTTGGAGTTGTAGGGGATGCCCAGTTGCACAAGCAGGTCGGAGAACCCCATCACGCCCAGGCCTATGCGCCGGGTGGCGTGGGACATGTCTTCAATCTCACGTATGGGGTAGTCGTTCATGTCGATGACGTTGTCCAGCATGTGAACGGCCGTGGAAATTACGGAGGCCAGCTTCTCCTTGTCCACCTCGGCGCCCTCGCGGGTGAACCTCACCATTCTAGCCAGGTTTATGGACCCCAGGTTGCAGGACTCATAGGGAAGCAGGGGCTGCTCTCCGCAGGGGTTGGTGCTCTCGATTTCTCCCAGCTGGGGATTGGGGTTGTCCCAGTTGATGCGGTCCAGGAAGACGATGCCCGGGTCTCCGGTCTTCCAGGCCATATCCGCCAGCAAATCGAAGACTTCCTTGGCGTTGAGCCTGCCCTGGACTTTCCCTGTGCGCGGGTTGAGCAGGTCGTATTCTTCTTCGTGCTTGACCTTCTCCATGAAGTCCTCGGTGACCGCCACGGAGATGTTGAAGTTGGCGATGCTTTTGCCGTCCTCCTTGGAGGTGATGAACTTCATGATGTCGGGGTGTGTGACGTGGAGTATTCCCATGTTGGCGCCGCGGCGAGTTGAACCTTGCTTGACGGCTTCCGTGGCCCCGTCGAAGGCGCGCATGAAGCTGACCGGGCCGGAGGCGACGCCGCCCGTGGAGCCCACAATGTCACCCTCAGGGCGCAGGCGGCTGAAGGCGAAACCCGTGCCTCCGCCGCTCTTCTGCACCAGAGTGGCCTCCTTGACGGTCTCGAAGATGGCCTCCATGGAGTCCTCTACAGGCAACACGAAGCAGGCGGAAAGCATCTGGAGCTCGCGGCCGGCGTTCATAAGGGTGGGGGAGTTGGGCATGTAGTCCAGGTCCACCATGACGCGGTAGAACTCGGCCTCGGTCCTGGCGACCTCCTGGTCGTCTGCTCCATACCGGCGGTCAGCCTGGGCAAGGTTTTGGGACACCCGGCGGAACATCTGGTCCGGTTCTTCGACGACGTTGCCTTCCCGGTCCTTGGCTTGATAACGGCGATGGAGGACTGCAAGGGCGTTGTCGGTCAGGCCGGGGTTTGGCTGTGTGAGCTTTTGTACGAGGCCCGCGTTGTTGAGGGCGTCCATGACTCGGATTCTGATGTCGGCGGTGGCCGTTTCCGGCCTATTAGCGGCGCTGGTCAACTCCCCTCCCTGTTATGGCCGTCGAAATGGGGCCGACAGCCTGATAAAAAATTATAGAAATGATTGCAACGATGTTCGGAGTTCTTGGGCCAAGACTTGGTGAAGGACGGAAATGAAAACCACTGGGAGAAATTCCGAAGACTGTAAAGAAACCACGCAGAACTCTACAGCAGAGACATGAAGAGCCCCTCTCGATTACTCCTCCTCACACCTCCCCTCCCCTTATCGAGACCTGACGCCCTTGACGCCCCCTCCGCTTGGGGCCCTGCGGCCAGTTTCACCCCGCTGTCCGCAGTGGGCGGACACGCATTATATTACAAGATATTGGCGATGTCCAGGGGCGCTTATACCATATCTTGTTCGGAATTGCGCTGTTCGAGGGTCAACCAGTAGGTCACGAGGGCGTGCCTGACCTTGGAGTCGATCTCGTCCTGCATGGAAGCCAGATGGTTGTCTTCGCGGTCCATGACGCCCAATAGAGTAAAGCTACTCATGGCTTTTTCCATTGCGTGGGCTTCCTGGCTGAGGGTCTCCCAGCGGGTCTGGTTCTTGGGGCTGCTCATCGGCAGTACCTCCTGAAGAGCCGTCCCGTGTCAAGTATCGGGGCGTAGTAGTAATGGCGGTTCCCCGTCTCCTCCCCCGATTCCCACGCCCTCTCCGCGGCAGGGGTACGCCTTCCAAAAGCGACAATTGTTCCGGGTTTTCCTTGAGGTCCTTGACGGCCTCTTCGAAGCTCTCGATGTCCTGGAAGTCCCGGTAAATGCTGGCGAAGCGAATATAGGCAACTCTGTCCAGTTTCCTAAGCCGCTCCATGACCATGTCTCCGATGATGCTCGAGTGGACTTCTGCTTGGCCGAGGCGTTGCAGCTCCGACTCCACGTCTTCCACCAGCTTTTCCACTTCCCTGTAGGGAACAGGCCTTTTGGTGCAGGCCTTAAGGACGCCGGCGGTCAATTTATCTCGATTGAATTCCTCGCGCCGCCCGTCTCCCTTTGCCACCATAAGGACTGCGGTCTGGACGCGCTCGTACGTGGTGAACCGGAGGCCGCATTTCGTGCATTCCCTGCGGCGCCGGACTCCGCTCTCCACCGTACGGGAGTCGGTGACCTTCGAGTCCTCGTAATCGCAATAAGGGCAGCGCATAAGATTTACCAGTTCTTAGAAAAAACTAAGAAAATTCTCAGAATCTCAGCATCTTGTATATGTTATGTAACCACATACAAGATATTGTAAATTCAAGGCTGGCATTGTAGACCCGCTTGAAAGTCAGTGTCAAGGATTATACGACAGCGCAATTCGCAGTTTTTTCGAGTTTTTTTATTGGCGGTCAGAGGCAACTGGGGAACGTACAAGGGGGATTCGGGTCCGGCGCGTATGGTGTCTCGGGCAAATCAAGAGGCCGCCCGCCATTGGCGGACGGCCTCGAATGTGGTTCTCGGGAGCCTATTCTCTATAAGAAATTGTTTGGATCAATGAGTATTCCTCAGGCCGCCGAGAATATTCCTCATGGTTCGGGGAGCCTAGCGGAAGAACCCCCTGCTCCGGTTGGACGACTGGTGGCGAAGGAAGGCAGGGATGTCCAAGTCCTCGGAGTCTTCAGGTATGGCGTCTTTGAGAAGCTTCCGCAGGTCTTCGTCTCTGTGTATCAAATCCTCGTCCAACACGGGGAACGATGCTGCCACCATGGTCACCTTGACCTCGTCCTCCATCTTGGGGTCCTTGGAGGTGCCGAATATTACGTTGGCGTTGGGGTCCACCATGTCCTGGACCACCGACGCGGCGTCCTGCACCTCTCGCAGGGAGAGGCTCGTGCCGCCGGTGACCACGAAGAGAAGCCGCTTGGCGCCTTCCAGCTCTATGTCCAGCAGCGGGCTCTTTGTGGCTTGCTTGGCGGCGTCCTTGGCCCTGGTCTCACCCTTGCCCCTTCCGATGGCCAGCCATGCCTGACCGGCGTTGGAAAGGATAGTCTTGACATCTGCGAAGTCCACGTTGATTTCGCCGGGGGTTGTAACGACTTCGGCTATGGCTTGGATGCCTTGTTGCAGGACCGAGTCGGCCATGCGCAGGGCATCGTCCCAGCTGTAGTTGTTTTCCCTCTGTTTGTTCATGGTGAGCAGGCAGTCGTTGGGAATCACAATGAGCGTGTCCACGTGCTCTCTGAGTTTCTCGATGCCGTCTTCCGCGTTCTTTCTCCGGACGGCGGCTTCAAATCCGAAAGGCCTGCTGACTACGGCTACGGTGAGAGCCCCAGACTCTTTGGCCAACCTGGCCACGAAGGGTGTCGCTCCGGTGCCCGTGCCTCCGCCCATTCCTGCGGCGAGGAACACCATGTCGGCGCCGTCCAGAGCGTTTTCCAGACCTTCGCGGCTCTCCTCGGCGGCTTGACGGCCGAGGTCAGGGTTCGCGCCTGAGCCCAAGCCCCGGGTAAGGTCTTCACCAATTACGACGCGGTGGTTGACGTCGCATCTGGCGAGGTGCTGGGCGTCTGTATTGATTCCGTAGTATTCGACCAGCTGAAGCCGGTCCTTGGGCATTCGTCCTATGGCGTTGCAGCCGCCGCCTCCCACTCCGAACACCTTGATGACCGGAAGTCCCGGCGGACGGCTTTCAGGAGTTTTGAAGGCCGGTTGCGTAAGTTCCCCCTGCACGTTGGGCATGTTGTCCTCTGGTCGTTCCTCGTAAGTCATCGGCGCCTCCTTAATGTATGGTTTTGCCCTTACCAGACGCTTAGGCGCCCGTTTAGGCAGAGACTTTCTCCGATTTCCTGAATAACCGTTTGCTGAAGTTGACGCGGTCCAGAATGGGCTTTTTGAATTCGGTGTAGGGCCGCTCCTCACCATGGTGTTTAATTCCCCAGAGCAGGGTTCCAACGCTGGCCGAATAGGCTGTTTTCCGCAGTTCTTGGGGAAGACCCAGGATTCCGGTGGGGAAGCCTATGCGGACAGGCGCGCCCGTCGTTCTTTCCGCGACCTCCCGGAGACCCGGCATATCCGCCGTCCCGCCCGTCAACACCATGCCCGCCGGAGGCATCTGCCTCATGCCGGCGTTGCGCAGCCTCATCATTACCAGCTTCAACGTCTCGACGATCCGCTCTTGTATGGGCTGGCACATGGCCCGTCGTTTGATCATCCGGACTGGATGTCCCTTAAAGCCGGGCAAGTGGACGTCCTCGGTGGCTTCTACGGCTTCTGGGTTGGCGTGGGAGTGCTTGATCTTCAGCTCCTCGGCCACGTAGAAGGGAACGCCGAGCGCCACGGATAGGTCCCTGGTCACCTGGTTGCCGCCTACGGGTATGACAGTCGTGAACCAAGGGCTCCCGGTCCGGAACACCACCACGTCGGTGGTGCCGCCGCCGATGTCCACCAGAACGGCGCCCATCTCCCGTTCGCCTTCGGTCAGGATGGCTTCGGCCGCCGCCAGAGGCTGGACCACCATGCTTCTTACGGTTATCTTTGCTGCTTCTACGGACTGAACCAGGTTTCTCAGGACGGACGATTCGCCCATGACGACATGAGACTCCACGTCCACGTTTTCAGCATGGAGTCCCGCCGGGTTGCGTACGCTGGTGAGACCGTCGACGGTGTAGCTTATTGGCACGACATGGAGGACTTCCTTGCCGTCGGCCTGCATTGGGCGGCTGGCCTGGACGAGGGACATCAGGTCCTGTTCGGAGATGGGCGTCTCGCCCCGGTCTCCGTTGAGGGAGCTTGTGGTGTTCAAACTGGTGATGTGGTCGCCGCTGACGCTGAGGTACGCCCAGGACACGCCCCGTCCCATGTATCTCTGTGCCTCTTCGAGAGACGCCCTGACGGCCTGCTGGGCCTCTTCCTGGTCGCTTACCTTCCCCTTGAGCATGCCTTGGGAGGGAACTGTCCCTACGCCCAGTACTTTGAGTTCACCCTCAGGCCCTATCCGGGCGATGATGGAGCAAACTTTCGTCGTTCCCAAGTCTATAGCTGTGTAGAAAATGTCCTTGGCCATAGTGTCAGTCCTCTTCTAAGAAGATGGGGGGTTCTCTATGCGCTCGGCCACTCTGAGCCGGGCGCTTCTGCTGCGGGGATTGGCTTGGATTTCGGTTTTAGAAGGAACAATCACCCGTTTGTTCACAAGCCGTATTGAAGCAGTGTGGCCGCAGATGCACATTGGAATCCTGGGAGGGCATATGCAGTCTTTGGATTCTCTGGCAAAGGTCGATTTCACCACCCTGTCTTCCAGGCTGTGGTAGCTGATTACGGCCAGCCTGCCGCCGGGGTTGAGGGTCGTGACAGCCTGTTCCAGGCTCGATTCCAGAGCGTCAAGCTCCGAATTGACTGCGATTCGCAGAGCCTGGAAGGTGCGTGTGGCGGGATGGATCTTTCCGGGCAGGACCCGCAGCACCTTGGAGACTATCTGTGAAAGGTGTAGGGTTCCTTCCACGGGCCGAGCCGCCACAACGGCCCTGGCTATGGCCCTCGACCTGCGTTCCTCTCCAAACCGGTGCAGTATGTCGGCCAAATCGTCCCGAGAGTACTCATTTACTATATGGGCGGCGGTCAGGAGACCCTCCGGGTCGAAGCGCATGTCCAGCGGCTCGTCCTTGGCGAAGGAAAAGCCGCGTTCTGAGCGCTCGATATGGTAGGAAGAGAACCCGAGGTCCAGCAGTATTCCGTCGGCGTCTTCAAAGCCCAGCGCAAAAGCGATGTCGTGAATTTGCGCGTAGCTTCCCTGGACCAGCCGGAAGGCGCCGTCGTAGGGCCGCAGACGGACCCTGGCCGCTTGGACGACCTCGGGGTCCTTATCGATTCCTAAGAGCCGTCCTCCGGGCATTGCGGCCTGGAGGACGGCGGATGCGTGGCCCCCTTCTCCGACGGTCGCGTCTATGTACACACCTCCCGACCTCACCGCCAGAAGACGCACCGTCTCTTGGAGAAGCGCAGGCTCGTGTGAGAAAGCTTTGTCCACCACGGCTTCTCCCATCGGGCCCGGGGCCGTAGACAACGCCGGATTGGCGCCGGTTAGTCTAACCAATTGCTGTCGTCTCATTTACGAATTCGTCACGGATGAAAGGCCCGCTAATCGACTTTGTCCTCGCAATTGCCAATCTATGGGTTTGTCGCACCATTGAGTGTTGGGCTTATTCAGAGAAGACCCCCCGTTTCCCAACCGTGCGAACACTCCAAACATGGAGCCTGCGGAAACGGAGGGGAGAATGCTGCCCCCTCCCTACCCCACGAATAAATCATATTGAGGCTAGCAGCATGGACAAATGAAGTACAAGGACTATTGTGGGTCTTTTTTGGTGAGTTTTTAATCTATTTCTTATTCTTTGGAAAAACTTGAAGCTCTGGCAGGCGGGCCCCAAGTGTGCGTTTGACGCCTATGGAGCTTGAGGATAATAATGTGTAGGTTCATTGTGGCGGCGTTGACTGCCGTATACGGACTTACCAACCCCGGCCAGGCGTCCAGCGGGGTGGGGTTCTAACGGACCCCGCCGGGTTATCGGTTTTTGGATTCAGCGTTTTCCAGTAGGAGCGGCTTTGTCGGATTTATTTTACAGAGTCAGCCTGAACATGCAGGCGGACGACCTGTCCCGAATGGTCTTGGCCAAGGAAGACCTTCCTGGGGAAATGAACCCTTTCGAGCTGGCCCGTGACGGCGAATTGGACAACGAGACGATGGCCGACCACAGTTTCCCTGGGAGCACAACCGAGGAAATCCGGGCAACTGGTCGCATCTCTGGATACCTCTCCGAATTCGTCAACACCGATGACCGCGGGCTCTTGTCTCCTCCTGAAGAGGGACATGACTTGGTGGCTGCCACGGTTGTACACCTGTTCAACGACATGGAGGAAGTGGACCGCTGGATGACCAACAAGTTCCTTGGTGAGTTCAAGGCCCACGTGGGCCGCGACTTGGGCAGGGGTCAGCAACTGATTAGGGCCGATGAACTGGACTTCGACGGCTTTGCGGACAAGTCCGCGGGGCTGCATACTCTCCAGACCAGCGATTTTGGCTTAGTCTCTTCAACTGTCGTGGACTTCCGCGTCGGGCGGCTTCTTGGCGTGGCGTACCTGGTGACCGCTGGGGACGTGGAGCGCCGGGACCAGGTGAGAGAGCTGGGAAGGCTCCTGGAACGCCGCATAGTAAAGACTCTCCTGGGGTCCAACTAGTCCAGGCTGCCTAAACGGGACGGCTTTCGCTCGGGCAGTCGTTCGCGGGACAGATTCAAGCACAGGATGTCAGGCCCTCCCATGTCCAAAGATGTTGTCACAATACTGACGCTTTACGACGCACGCGGACCCCTGATTGGGCCGTTGGCCGAGGCGATCTCCCTTGGTGTCTCCCGGGTGGCGGGAGCCGAGTGCAGACTAAGGACGTTGGCCGATGCAAAGAAGGATGACTTGCTGGAAGCCGACGGCCTCGTCCTGGGCTCTCCCAACTGGAGCGGGATCACCGGCGACCTGAAGCGCTGGCTGGACGACCAGGGAGATTTCTGGGAGGACGGGTCCCTGAGGGGGAAAGTCGGGGCGGCGTTCACCACTGGCAGGGGCCTCCACTCAGGACTGGAGTTCACTTTGCTGGGTCTCATTCACTGGATGCTGGCCGGCGGAATGATTGTGGCGGGCCTGCCCTGGTCCGAGGACATGAAGCAGTCGGGTTCCTACTATGGGGCTACCGCGACCGGCCAGGTCACAGAGGCGGACTTGGCGCAAGCCTCGGCCCTGGGCGAACGGGTTGCGCTGAACGCCATTAAGCTGTCTAAGTGAACAGGCGGCGGACCTGCGGAGCATCCTTCGAAAAGCTTCTAAATTTTGTTGACACCGCCTGGGTTTGTTGGTAGAGTATCCAATTGTCGCCCGAGACGCCGGGAGGGATTTTTATGCCTACAGTAAATCAGTTGGTTCGGAAGGGGCGCAAGAAGGTCATTAAGAAGACCAAAGCGCCCGCGATGCACTGGCTGCAGAACTCTCTCAAGAACCGAACGGTCTGGGGGCCTGGGGCGCCTCAGCGCAGGGGCGTTTGCGTCCAAGTGCGGACTATGACGCCCAAGAAGCCCAACTCAGCCCTGAGGAAAATAGCCCGTGTCAGGCTAACCAACGGTTTCGAAGTCACGGCGTACATCGGAGGAGAAGGACACAACCTCCAGGAACACTCGGTGGTGCTAATACGAGGCGGAAGGGTCAAGGACCTGCCCGGCGTACGCTACCACGTAGTCAGGGGGGCTCTCGACTGCGAGGGCGTCCAGGACCGTGGCCGCGGCCGGAGCAAGTACGGGGCCAGCCGCCGCCGGCGCTAGCCCGCTCCGGATTGTTCCCCCAGACTTGCCAGGATCGGTCCTTAACGATGTCCAGAAGAAGAAGAGCAGAACGACGCCCTGTGTCGGCGGACGCCCGCTATAGCAGCGTGGAGCTTGCCCGCTTCATCAACAAGATAATGATGAAGGGCAAGAAGACGGTTGCGCAGCGAATAGTGTACGCCGCCCTGGACCTCGTAGAACAGGACGCAAAGAGGCCGCCACTGGAGGTCTTTGACCAGGCCCTGAAGAACGCCACCCCACTCCTGGAAGTGCGTCCCAGAAGGGTGGGAGGGGCAACATACCAAGTTCCCACTGAGTTGCGAGCCGCCCGCAGCGAGGCGCTGGCCATCCGCTGGATAATACGCGGAGCCAGGGCCCGCAAGGGAATGCCCATGAGGCGGAAGCTGGCCCTGGAACTCTTGGAGGCATCCAGAGGCGAGGGTTCCGCCGTCAGGCGTCGAGAAGAGCTTCACCGCATGGCTGAAGCCAACCGGGCCTTCGTTCACTACAGATGGTAGCGCAACCAGCCCGGTAAGCTCTAGTCGTCAGTGAGGTCTTGATTCAAATCAGGTTGAAACCATGTCCGTCGCATCTGCCATAGACAGAATTCGCAATATAGGATTCATCGCCCACATCGACGCGGGTAAGACAAGCGTCACGGAGAGGGCGCTGTATCTTGCCGGCCGGATTCACAGAGTGGGCGGAGTGGACGAAGGCACCACGGTCATGGACTGGATGCCCCAGGAGAAAGAACGGGGAATCACCATCACCGCCGCCGCGACTACCTGCCAATGGAAAGGCTACAAAGTAAACATCATAGACACGCCCGGTCACGTGGACTTCACCGCTGAAGTCGAGCGCAGTCTCAGGGTATTGGACGGCGGGATAGTCGTCCTCGACGCCGTAGCCGGAGTCCAACCCCAGTCGGAGACGGTGTGGCGGCAGGCCGACAGGTACGAAGTGCCCCGGATATGTTTCGTCAACAAGATGGACCGGATAGGGGCCAACTTCGAGTTCACAGTGGACTCGATACGCCACAGGCTGAAGGCGAATCCCGTCCCCGTTCAGCTTCCCCTGAGGACCTACGAAGCATTCGACGGCGTCGTGGACCTCATGGAAGGGACTGCCCTGGTCTATGATGACGACGTGGACCTGGCCCCGCCGGAAGGCCCCATTCCTGAAGAGTACCTGGACAAGTATGAGCAGTACCGTGAGGCCATGATCGAAAAGATCGTGGAGACCGACGAGTCGCTGATGATACGGTACCTGGAAGGTGAGGACATCCCTTCCCAGGACCTGAAGAACGCTTTGAGGAAAGCCACCATAGCCGGTAGTTTGGTGCCTGTGCTTTGCGGCGCCGCCATCAGCGGCAAGGGCATCCATTCGCTTCTAGACGGCATAATAGACTACTTGCCCGCTCCGCTGGACATTCCGCCCATGGTGGGAGTCCACCCCAAGACGGATGAACAAGTGGTGCAGGAACCTCGCCCGGACGCCCCCCTGTCCGCCTTGGCTTTCAAAGTCGCCGCCGACCCGTTCGTCGGCCGGCTGGTCTATTTGCGAGTCTACTCGGGCACGGTCAAGTCGGGGGAGACGGTATACAACGTGACCAGGGACCGGAACGAACGGATGGGCCGGGTGCTTCAGATGCATGCCAACCGGCGGGAAGAGGTGCCTGAGTCCGACGCGGGGAACATCCTGGCCGCCGTGGGGCTGAAGAACACCTTCACAGGAGACACAATTACCCATAGGGACTCTCCGGTGATTCTGGAGCCGCCCACGTTCCCGTCTCCCGTTCTGTCCGTGGCTATAGAACCCATGACCAGAGCCGACCAGGACAAACTGTCCGAAGCTCTTGGAAAGCTGGCGGAAGAGGACCCGACCTTCGAGGTCAGGTACAACGAGGAAACGGGCCAGACACTTATCTCCGGCATGGGAGAGCTGCACCTAGAAGTGCTGGTGGACCGCATTCGACGCGAGTTCAACGTCGCCGCCAACGTAGGCAAGCCGCGGGTTGCTTACAGAGAAACCATAACCGCCCCCACCAGAATCGAGGGGCGGTTCGTACGTCAGACGGGCGGCCGTGGCCAGTATGGTCACGTTTGGCTGGAATTGGAGCCGCTGGAGCGAGGCCAGGGCTTTATATTCGAGGACAAGATTCAGGGAGGCGTCATACCCAGGGAGTACATACGCCCGGTGGAGCAAGGAGTCAGGGACGCAATCCAGAACGGCCCCAAGGCCGGATACCCCATCATCGACATGAAAGTGACCCTGGTGGACGGCAGCTTCCATACCGTGGACTCGTCCGAAATGGCCTTCAGGACAGCCGGTTCCATTGCGTTGCGAGAGGGTGTCGCCAAGGCGAAACCCATCCTACTCGAACCCATCATGGAATTGGAAGTCGTAACCCCCGGCGAGTTTCTGGGGGATGTTCTGGGCGACCTGAGCTCACGGCGAGCTCAAATAAAGAACATCGAGGGGCTGGAAGGCATACAGGTGGTGCGCGCCATGATGCCTTTGGCAGAGACCTTCGAGTACACCACCATTCTCCGGTCGGTAACCCAGGGCAGGGCGAGCTACACCATGGAGTTCCGCTTCTATGAACCCGTGTCCGAGGACATTCTCAAGCAGGTGATAAGGGGCCGTTAGCTGAAGAAATGACTACGACAGGACAGAAGGTAAGAATCGTTTTGAGGGCCTTCGACCACAAGTCCCTGGACTTGTCGGCGGTGCAAATCGTGGAAACCGCCGAGCGGACCGGCGCCCAAGTTGTGGGGCCGGTGCCGATGCCCACCCACATCCGGCGTTTCTGCGTTATAAGGTCTCCCCACGTGGACAAGGACTCCCGGGAGCACTTCGAAATCAGGACGCACAAGCGGCTCATAGACATAGTGGACCCCACTTCAAAGACCATCGACGCCCTCACCCGCCTCAATCTTCCGGCGGGTGTGGACATCTCAATCAAGCTATAGGACGAGGTATGATTCGCGGAATCATCGGACGAAAAATAGGAATGACCCAGGTGTTCAGGGAGTCGGGCCAGGTGGAGCCGGTGACGGTCATCGAGGGCGGCCCCTGCACCATCACCCAGGTCAGGACCGTCGAACGGGACGGATACCAGGCGGCCCAACTCGGCTTTCAGACGGCCAAGAAGCTGAACAGGCCGGAACGGGGCCACCTGGAAAAGACGGGTTTCTTTAAGCGGCTGCGGGAAGTCCCAGTCGACGGCGTCGACGACTTGGAAGTGGGACAACAGATCAACGTCGACCTCTTTGAAGAAGGTGAAAAGGTTGACGTGATAGGTCGGTCCAAGGGACGAGGGTTCCAGGGCGTCATGAAACGCTGGGGTTTTAGCGGAGGTCCCCGCACCCACGGCCAATCGGACCGGGCAAGGGCGCCGGGTTCCATCGGCGCCGGGACCACTCCGGGCAAGGTGCTTAAGGGAAAGAAAATGGCCGGCCACATGGGGGACCGGCGCATCACTGTCAAGAACCTGGAAGTCGTAAAGGTGGACCCCGAGAGGAACCTCCTCTTGCTCAGAGGCGGCATCCCCGGAGCCCATAACGGTCTGCTTTTGATCAAAAAGGCCGGGCGGTAGATACAATGCAGGCGACGGTGAAGAACTCAGAAGGCAGGGTGGTGGACACCGTCGAACTCGACGAGCGGCTCTTCAACGTCCCCATGAACAGTACGCTGGTCCACCAGGCGATGGTGATGTACCAGGCCAATCGGAGACAAGGGACCCACTCGACCAAGACCAAGGCGCAAGTCTCCGGTGGAGGGCGCAAGCCTTGGCCCCAGAAGCACACAGGTCGTGCGCGGCATGGCAGCATCAGGTCTCCCCAGTGGCGGCATGGAGGCGTGACCTTCGGTCCGCATCCCAGGTCCCATCGTCTAGACATGCCCAAGAAGATGCGTCAAGGGGCCTTGAGGTGCGTGTTGTCGGACAAGTTCCGCAGCGGCAAGCTGGCGCTGGTGGATGACATTACCGTTGGATTCAGCACAAAGTCCATGGCCGACCTGCTTTCGAATCTGGAAGTGGGACGTTCTACGCTAATCGTCACCGAAAGTCCTGCCGAGTCGATGGTCAGATCCGCCAGAAATCTGCCCAGGGTGTGGACCTTGCCGGTGGACCAGCTCACCGCCGAGCAGCTTCTCAAGAGGGACACGCTCGTCATGACTCTAGACGCCATGCGCAAGGCTGAACAGTTGTGGGCGTCCCCCTCTGTAAGGCGCCCTAAGAAAGGGACGCTGGAGGCGCCGCCAGCTCTGGACGAGAGTCCAGAGCCGGAAGAGTCCGTTGAGCTTGACGAGGCTGTAGAGGTCGTAGAGCCTGAAGCGGCTGTCGAGTCTGGAGAGCCAGTGTCCGGCGTTCAGGATGAGGAGGTTGAGGAGTAATGGCCGCCGTGCAGGTCTTGATTCAACCTCTAATCACCGAGAAGAGCACCCTTCTTCAGGAAGAAGGAAAGTACGTCTTCAAGGTGGTCCGGTCGGCGCCCAAGGGTGAGATCAAGAGGGCCGTAGAAGAAGCGTTTGGCGTCAAAGTCATAGACGTGAAGGTTTCCATGGTCCGAGGGAAACGCAAGCGGTACGGGCCTAAGTACAAGAAGCTTCCCGACACCAAGAAAGCGATCGTTTCGCTGCGACCAGGTGACCGAATACAGCTGATTGAGGGGGTCTAAAGAGAATGCCGCTTAGGATTCCCAACCCCAAGACTCCCGGCACGCGAAACGCGGCTCTTCCCTCTTTCGAGGAGCTGACTACCAAGAAACCCGAGAAGTCCCTGCTCAGTCCCAAGAAGAACGCCGCAGGCCGCAACCGCAGCGGCAGAATCACGATGCGGCGGCGGGGCGGCGGTTCCAAGAGGATGTACCGGGTCATCGACTTTAAGCGCAACAAAGTGGGTGTCCCCGGCAAAGTGGTATCGGTTGAGTACGACCCTAATCGTTCGGCTCGCATTGCGCTGATCAACTACGCCGACGGAGAGAAGCGCTACATCCTGGCTCCAGTCGGGCTGAGGATGGGAGACCGCATCGAGTCTGGCCCCAACGCCGACATCAAGCCCGGAAACACCCTGCCTCTTCGGCACATACCGGCCGGCACCATGGTTCACAACCTGGAGGTGACTCCCGGACGTGGAGGCCAGCTGGTGCGCAGCGCCGGCGTGGCGGCTCAGGTGCTTTCCCGTGAAGACAAGTACGTGCTCATCAGGCTCCCGTCAGGCGAGGTAAGGCGTGTGCTGGTGGAATGTCAGGCCACCGTGGGCCAGGTCGGCAACACCGACCACAAGAACATCAAGCTGGGTAAGGCTGGAAAGACCCGGCACCGAGGCCGCAGGCCGCAGGTGCGAGGCGTGGCGATGACCCCCAGAGACCATCCCCACGGCGGAGGAGAAGGCCGTTCCCCCGTGGGCTTGCCCGGACCCAAAACTCCCTGGGGCAAACCCGCCTTGGGATTCAAGACTCGCCGGAAGAAGAAGTCGAGCAGCGGGCTAATCCAGAGGAGGAGGCGCTAGTGTCCCGGTCCACTAAGAAAGGCCCCTACGTACACCCTAAACTGATTAAGAAAGTCCTCGCCGTTCAGGGCGCGGGACTCAACACGGTAATCAGAACGTGGTCGAGAGCGTCCACGATCCTGCCGGACATGGTCGGTTTGACCATAGGAGTCCACGACGGACGTCGCCACGTGCCCGTGTACATCACCGAGAACACCGTGGGGCACAAGCTCGGCGAGTTCGCACCGACGAGGACTTTCAGAGGCCACGTCGCCAGGTCTGAACGCACCAGCAGCAGCCAGGCCAGACGTCGGTAGAGAGGGAGAGAAGGACCAGTGCCGGAAGCGAGAGCAACCGCAAGAGGAGTCGGGGCGTCTCCCAAGAGGCTGAAGCCCATCATCGACTTGGTGAGAGGGATGCCCGTGAGCAACGCCATCGACACTCTGAACCTTCTCCAGTCGCCGTGGGCCAAGGTTGTGGCCAAAGTCGTGCGTTCGGCGGCCGCAAACGCCGAGAACAACCTGCTGTTGGACCCGGACGGACTAAAAATCGTGAAAATAGTCGCTGACCAGGCGACGCCTATCAAGAGGTTCCGGCCTCGCGCCCGTGGGCGAATCGGTCGAATCACCAAGAGGTCGAGCCATGTCACAGTCGTAGTGGATGAGGAGGAGTCCTAATGGGCCATAAGACCCATCCCATCGGTTTCCGATTGGGAATAGTCAAAGATTGGCAGACCCATTGGTATGCTCCCAAGGCAAGCGATTACCGGGAACTGGTCCGCGAAGACTTGAAGATCCGAAGCGAAATCGGCGACGAGTACCAGGGATTCTCCAACGCAGGCATCGCCAGGGTTGAAATAGACCGAGGCACCCAGGACGTTGTGGTCAACATCCACTCCGCACGTCCCGGAATACTCATTGGCAGAGACGGCGAAAGGGTCAAGCGGATGCGGGGGCGTCTCGAGAATGTGACCAGCAAGCGCATCCAATTGAATGTAGTGGAGATATCCCAGCCGGAACTCAACGCCTATCTGGTGGCTCGAAACATAGCCGACCAGCTCCAGCGGAGGGTGTCTTACCGCCGGGCCATCAGGCAATCGGCCCAGCGGGCGATGCAAGCCGGCGCCCAAGGCATAAAGATAATCGTAAAGGGGCGGATAACCGGGGCAGAAATCGCCCGTCAGGAGAAGTTCATGGAGGGTCGAGTTCCCCTCCACACTCTCCGGGCTGACATCGACTACGCCATCGCCGAGGCCCACACGCTAATGGGCCGAATAGGAATCAAGGTGTGGATTTACAACGGGGACATACTTCCTGCGCCTCCCGAGGAGGCGCAGGAAGAGTTGGAGACCATCGAGGTCACCATTCCTTCCGAAGACCCTGAGGACGCTGCAAAGGAGGCCGAGGATGCTTCAGCCGAAGAGGGTTAAATTTCGGAAGATGCACCGAGGCCGCATGACCGGCAAGGCCACATCCGGCAACGAGTTGAACTTTGGTGAATTTGGGCTGAAGGCCATGGCCCCGGGGTGGATAACTGCCAGGCAGATAGAAGCGGCCCGTATTGCCATCACCCACCACCTTAGCCGAGGAGGAAACGTGTGGGTGAGGGCCTTCTCCGACAAGGCCGTGTCCAAGAAGCCGGCCGAGACACGCATGGGCGGCGGCAAAGCCGCCGTGGACCATTGGGTGGCTGTTGTAAAGCCGGGCCACATCCTTTTCGAGATTGGCGGCATCAGGGAAGAGCTGGCTGTGGAAGCCCTCAAAAGGGCGGCCCAGAAGCTCCCGATACCTACCAAATCTGTAAGTAGAGAAGGCGCCCTGGCGGCGTAGGCCAGCCCGCCGGGCCGGAAACGGAGTAGGGTTTAGTGAAAGCCCAGGAAATACGAGAACTGACGGACCAGGGCATCCGGGATGAGTTGGAGGGCTCCCAAAAGGAGCTCCTGAACCTGCGAATTCGTGTCGCCACGAAGCAGCTTAGCAACACCTCTGAGATAGGTCGGGTAAGGAAAAAGATCGCCCGCCTCAATACGGTCCTGACGGAACGCCGGTTGGGGGTACAGTGATGCCTGGCGCCAGGAAAGTTCGTGTAGGAGAAGTGATCAGCGCCAAGATGGACAAGACCGTCGTGGTGGCCGTGCGGTGGCAGCAACGCAACTTGGTATACAAGAAACCCCGAAGGCGCATCACCAAGCTGTACGCCCACGACAATGAAAACCAGTGCCGCTTGGGAGACATGGTACGGATTGAAGAGACCCGTCCTCTTTCCCGCACAAAACGATGGCGATTGCTCGAAATCGTTGAACGACGGGAAGTGGCCGAGGTCAAGCCAGTGGAGCTGGATGAGGGCATCCTGACGGAAGAGGCCGAGGCTGACATCCAGGATGAAGCGGGCTTGGACTACGGCAAACTGGTTGATGAACTGGAAGAGATGTCTGATGAAGACCTGGAGGACGACTCCTCCGACGATGAAGACCTGGACGATGACGACTTGGATGAGCCGGAATCGGGCGACGACGAAAGTCAAGCCGATGACGACGAAACGATGACTGACGAAGAGGAAGAGCCGGGAGAAGAGGCCGAGGAAGAGGAGAAAGAAGAATGATTCAGACCTTTTCTCGCCTGAAGGTAGCCGACAACAGCGGCGCCAAAGAAATCATGTGCATTAACATCCCAGGCAGCAGCCGCAGACGGTACGCTGCCATCGGCGACGTCATCGTGGCGACGGTGAAAGAGGCCATCCCCATGGGTCAGGTCAAAAAGGGCGAGGTGGTCCGGGCTGTCATCGTCAGGACCGCCAAGTCCCAGCGCCGCCGGGACGGCACCTACGTCAGGTTCGACGACAACGCCGCCGTAATCCTGGGCGAGCGTCAGGACAATCCCAGGGGCAGCCGCATCTTTGGACCCGTAGCCAGAGAGCTAAGGGAACGGGGTTTCATGCGCATCATCTCCCTGGCGCCAGAGGTGGTCTAAGATGAAGATTCGCCGAGGAGATACGGTCCTGGTCGTCGCCGGTAAAGAGAAGGGGCGTCAAGGGCGAGTGGAAAGGGTGCTGGTTGACAAGAAGCGAGTCGTTGTCGAAGGGGTCAACATGGTGGTGCGCCACGTGCGCCCGACCCCCGGAGTCCGGCAGGCGGGGCGAGTCCAACAGGAATCGCCTCTCCATGTATCCAACGTAATGCTGATTTGCTCAGGCTGCAACCGCGCCACGCGGGTGCGGCATGGCGTCCTTGAAAACGGAAGAAAGGTCCGAGTATGTCAACGGTGCGGGGAGACGATAACATAGAGGAGCGCCAGGACGCTTCCCCAGAGGAACAGCCCCAGGCCGCCGCGTCTGAGGCTTCTACGGCGGAGGAACCCAAACCCCGCCAGAGGCGCCAGTCGACCCGGAGCGGAGCTGCCGGAGGCGGGACTGGAGCCAGAGGAGGCCGTCGGCGGGCGTCTGCGCGGGAAGCGACGCCAGAGCAGTCCGCCGTGGAAGCGGAAGAGGCTGCTCCTGTTGGTCTTCCCACGCCCAGGCTCAAGGAGCTGTGGCGTGATGAAGTGGTCCCCACGATGGTGCGGGAGATGGGTTACAAGAACGTCATGCAGGCGCCCCGCATCCACAAGATAGCGCTGAACGTGGGGCTTGGAGAGGCCCTCACCAACGGACGAGCCATCGAAAGCGCCACCAACGACCTGACGACCATATCGGGACAGAAACCGGTCGTCACCCGGGCACGCAAGTCCATAGCCGGGTTCAAGCTGAGGGAGGGTAACGCCGTCGGAATCACCGTAACCCTGCGGGGGGACCGGATGTACTACTTCTTCGACCGGCTTGTGAACACGGCGCTGCCCCGAATTAGAGACTTCCGAGGTGTGTCGTCCGCCAGCTTTGACGGTCGGGGCAACTATTCCATGGGAATACGCGAGCAAATCATCTTCCCGGAAATCGAGTACAATCGGATAGAACGCATCAGGGGCTTCCAAGTTACTATAACCACGACGGCCAAGACCGACGCCGAGGGGTCGATGTTGCTTTCCCTGATGGGAATGCCGTTTGCGCGTCAGAACTAGAGGAGACTTTTGGCTAAGAAATCGCTAATCGAAAAGTGGAAGCGCACACCGAAGTTTCCGGTGCGGAAATACAACCGGTGCCACCGCTGTGGTCGTCCGAGAGCGTTCATACGCTATTTCGGACTGTGCCGCATTTGCATGAGGCAGTTGGCGCTGGTCGGTGAACTGCCTGGCGTGCGCAAGGCCAGCTGGTAGACTGGAGAGTTATGCCGGTAACCGATCCCATAGCCGATATGTTAACCAGGATAAGGAACGCTCAGCCGGTGAGGCATGAGTCGGTCACGATGCCTGTGTCCAAAATCAAGGTGGCCATAGCCAGGGTTCTGAAGGAAGAAGGATTTATTCGAGACTACGATGTTCTGAGAGGCCAGCCCCAGCCGGTCCTCAGAATCCATCTGACCTACAGGGAAAACCGGGAACCCGCGATCGGAGGCCTGAAGCGGGTAAGTAAGCCCGGCCTGAGGGTCTACGTCGGCAAAGGGGAGATCCCCCGGATATATGGAGGCCTGGGCGTCGCAGTCATGTCCACGTCCCAAGGAGTGATGACGGGCCGGCAGGCATGGCGTCAGGGCCTTGGAGGGGAGCTGCTCTGCTATGTCTGGTAACGAAGGCCGCAACGACAAGACTCTCTCGCGGGTAGGCAGAAAAGCGATCAAGGTCCCCCAGGGAGTCCGGGTGGACCTGAGCGACGACCAGATCATCGTCCAAGGGCCCAAAGGCTCCCTTACCCAACCCCTCCACTCGGACGTGGTTGTAAGGATGGAAGACGGCGAGATTACCGTGGAAAGGGTATCGGCCAGGAAGTTTCACAGGTCGCTCCACGGCCTGACCCGCAGCCTGATTGCCAACGCAGTAACCGGAGTCACCGACGGCTACCGGAAGACGCTGGAGTTGATGGGTGTCGGGTACAGGGTCCAGCAGACCGGAGAGAGCATCACCCTCAACGTCGGATACAGCCACCCGGTGGAAGTCCAGCCGCTGGAGGGCGTCACGCTGACCGTCGAGGGCAACAATAGGGTGCACGTTGACGGCATCGACAAGCAGAAGGTGGGTGAGGTGGCGTCCACTATTCGACGGGTGCGGCCTCCCAACGCCTACAAAGAAAAAGGCATAAAATACGCCGGAGAAGCCCTTCGGCTAAAACCAGGGAAGGCCGCCGCAAGGAAGAGCTAGCAATAAGATAGAGGCAAACCTGCATGCCAAGAGAAAAGAATCCAAGGGACCTGCGGCTTGCCCGCCATAAGAGGGTCCGCAAGAAGGTGCACGGGACTCCCGAAAGGCCCCGTCTGTGCGTATTTCGAAGTCTGAAGGGCATCTATGCACAGGTGGTCAACGACGCCGAGGGGCATACCGTCGCCGCGGCGTCAAGCCTGGAACCGGAAATCAAAGCCTCGGGATCGGGGCTGTCCAAGACTGAAGTGTCCAAGCTGGTGGGCAAGACCATAGCCCAGCGCACCAAGTCGACGGGAGCTTCAACGGTGGTGTTTGACCGGGGAGGATACTTGTACCACGGAAGGGTAAAAGCTTTGGCGGACGCTGCCAGAGAGGAAGGTCTCGTTTTCTAAATGGGTTTTAAGATCCCGGTAAACAAAGTGGACCCCACTGGCCTCGAGCTGACAGACCGCCTGGTGTTTACGAGACGAATCGCGAAGGTGGTCAAGGGCGGCCGTCACCTAAGGTTCAACGGCCTGGTGGTCGTGGGCGATGGTGAAGGAGTTGTGGGAGCTGGTCTGGGGAAGGCCCAGGCGATTCCCGATGCTGTCAGAAAAGGAAACGCCTTGGCGAGAAAGACCCTCATCAGGGTCCCGCTGAAGGGAAGCACCATACCCCAGGAGACCTACTCCAAGGTGGGCGCCTCCAAAGTCTTGATCAAGCCCGCCCCGGCTGGTACGGGGATAATCGCCGCCGGAGTTGTCCGGGCCGTTTTGGACTTGGCGGGGGTGAAAGACGCTGTGGCTAAGTCCCTGGGTTCTAGAAATCCCATAAACGTAGTGTACGCCACGTTGGACGCGCTCCAGAAGATAAAGGACCCGGTCGAAGAGATGGCCAAGCGCAGAGGAACTAACAGGGAAGCGGCCTAAGGCGAAGGATTTGGACACATGGCTGAAATAAAGATAACTTGGAAGAGAAGCTGCATCGGCCGCAAGAAAAACCAGAGGCGAGTAATAGAGGCGTTGGGGCTTAAGAGGCTTTCCCATTCGGTCGTGCGGCACGACACTCCCACCATCAGGGGGATGGTGAACGTCGTTCAACATCTGGTGGAAGTTGAGGAGATCAATCCCGAGACCCCGTCCGACTAGAGGAAGTTCCTACGTGGGAAGACGTGAAGGGAACGTCCGAGGCTTGGGGAGCCAGGTCAATATAGGCAAGACGAGCACGAAAGGCAGGCAGTCCAAGAAATGATGGAGCATGAGGCAACCCCGGCGCCGGGTTCCCGCCGTAAGCGAAAGCGGATTGGGAGAGGCGACGCCAGCGGCCACGGCACCTACGCTGGCCGAGGCATGAAAGGGCAGAAGTCCCGCTCGGGCGGAGGCGTCAGGCCAGGGTTCGAGGGCGGTCAGATGCCTTTGATCAAAGGGCTTCCCATGAGGAGGGGCTTCACCAACATTTTCAAGACGGAATACCACCTAGTCAAGCTGGAAGAGTTGGGTGGGTTGCCCCAAGACACGGTGATCACTCCCGAGACCCTGGTGGGAATGGGTTTTCTCAGGAAGATAAAACATCAAGTCAAAGTTCTGGGCAACGGCGACTTGGGCGTGGCGCTGAAGGTTTCGGCGCACAAGTTCACCAAGGCGGCGAGGGAGAAGATCGAGGCGGCGGGCGGAAGTGTGGAGGTCCTATAAACCATGATGGCCCAGGAGGCGGAAGGCCGTCCTAAGTTACTTCAAGCCGCCATAGACGCCTTCCGGGTACCCGACCTAAGAGCGAAGATTCTCTTCACCCTGGCCATGCTGGGCGTATTCCGGTTCATGGCTCAGGTCCCCATACCCGGCATCAACCGTGACAGCCTGGACGCCCTGTTCGAAAGCAGTCAGCTTCTGGGCTTTCTAAATCTCTTCAGCGGCGGAGCTCTGGAGAATATGAGCGTGGCCGCCCTGGGAGTGTTCCCCTACATCACTTCATCGATCGTCATGCAGTTGCTGGTTCCTGTTGTTCCTGCTCTGCAGCGCATATCCAGAGACGGGGAATCCGGACGCCAGAAGATAAACAGAATTGTCCACTTCGCCACCGTTCCCATAGCCCTGGCCCAGGGGTACGGTCAACTTCAGCTGGTGCAGTCGGCCGGTGTAATCAGCGGCGTCTGGTCAGGCCCCGGCGACGGCAATCTGGTGGCCACTGTGGCAATGCTGGCATCCCTCACCGCAGGCACCATGTTCCTTGTATGGCTTGGAGAGCTAATTACCGAGCGGGGAATAGGAAACGGAATATCGCTGATAATCTTCGCTGGAATCGTGGCTGGGTTTCCTGGCCTCATATCCCAGGCTTCGGACCAGACCAACGCCCTCGGAATCATCTGGCTGGCCATCATCGGACTGCTGATCGTCGCGTTAATCGTAGTTTTTACCGAGGCCCACCGGCGGATACCCGTCCAGTATGGCCGGAGCATCTTCCGGGGGGGCAGAATGTACCGGCAGACCGGCTCGACGTATCTGCCACTGCGGATAAACTCCGCGGGAATGATCCCCGTCATATTCGCCTCGTCGGTGGCCATTCTGCCCGCCACAATGGCAAGCTTCCTGGGCGTGCGGGGTGACTGGGTGGGGAACATAGCCAACTCCCTGGCCGACTGGTTCGACCCTTCCAGGTTCGTCTATTGGGTGCTGGCCTTCATACTGGTGGTGCTGTTCACCTTCTTCTATACTCTGGTGGTCTTCCAGCAGCAGAATTTGGCCGACAACCTCCAGAAGAACGGAGGCTTCGTGCCGGGCATCCGCCCAGGCAGGCCCACCCAGGAGTACCTCAACCGGGTCATACTGCGTTTGACGTGGGGAGGCGCACTGTTCTTGGGGTTCGTGTTCATAGTGCCCTATTTTGCGGCTCTCCTCACGGATGTGCAGGCGATCCAGCTGCCCAGCATTAGCCTGCTCATTATGGTGGGCGTGGGCTTGGACACTCTAAGGCAGCTTGAAGCCCAGCTGTTGATGAGAAACTACGAAGGGTTCTTAAGGTAACTAGCCGTGGCGACGTCGGAGATAAGTCTGGCCAGGAGAGTCGTGCTGTTGGGGCCGCCGGGCGCCGGTAAAGGCACCCAGGCGAAGCAGATACTGGACGCCATCCCAGGTGTCAGCCACATCTCGACGGGCGACCTTTTCCGCCGACACCAACGGGAAGGGACGGAGCTTGGCGAGAAGGCGGCCGAATATATGAGTCAGGGCGCCCTTGTTCCTGATGAGGTCACGATCGCTATGGTGCTGAAACAGACGCTGCCTCCCGAAAGCCATGACGGGTTTCTCCTGGACGGGTTCCCGAGGAACCTCAACCAGGCCCGGTCTCTCGACGACGCTCTCAACAGTGAGTCCATCGGGATTGACCGTGTAGTCCACATGATGGTCCCCGTGGAGGAGCTCGTTAAGCGCCTGGGAGGGCGTATGATATGCAGGCAGTGCCAGGTGCCGTACCACCGGGACAATGCTCCGCCTAAGGCTGAGGGTGTCTGCGACTCCTGTGGAGGCGAGGTGTATCAAAGGGACGACGACAAGCCAGAAGCGATAATGGTTCGAATCCAGGTCTACGAGGACGAGACCCAGCCTCTGGTCGACTATTATCGGCAACAGGGTAATATCGTGGACGTGGACGGAATAGGTCCTGTGGAAGAAGTGAGAGTTCGTCTTATGGAGGCGCTCAAGATATAGTCCGGTCTTGTAGCAAGGGCCCAGGGTAAGTGGTAGAATGAATATCAGAAAAATCGAAACAGCGTCCAACTCCAGCTCCCCATACAGTGGAGGCATAACCATCAAGTCCGCTAGGGAGTTGGAATCCATGCGCAAGGCAGGCGCAGTGGTCGGAGCAACCCTGTCCACTCTTCGTGAGTCGGTTAAGCCAGGGATGCGGACCAGGGACTTGGACGCCATTGCAAGCAAGGAGATCAAGAAACTCGGAGCAAAGCCCGCCTTCAAGGGGTACAGGGGCTTTCCCGCCACCATTTGCACTTCTCTGAACGAAGAAATCGTTCACGGAATTCCCGGCGACAGGACGCTTCACGAAGGCGACCTAATAAAGATGGATGTGGGCGCCGTGGTGGAGGGCTTCATAGGAGACGCCGCCATCACGGTGGGAGTCGGAAACATTACCAAAGAGGCGGAGGACCTGATAGAAGCCACTAGGGAATCCCTCTGGGAAGGGATAAAAGCCGTTCATGACGGAGGCCGCGTGGGCGACGTAGGAAACGCTGTCCAGGAGTATGCAGAAGCCAGAGGGTACAGCGTCGTCCGGGAGTACGTGGGCCACGGCATCGGCCGTTTCCTCCACGAGGACCCCCAGGTGCCCAACTATGGCCCAGGGGGCAGAGGCGCGGTCCTGAGAAAGGGAATGACCATCGCCATCGAACCCATGTTGAATATGGGCGGTTGGAAGACTCGTGTGCTGGACGACCATTGGACGGTGGTCACGGCAGACGGAGAACTCTCCGCCCACTATGAGCACACTATAGCCATCACGGAAGATGGCATAGAGGTACTGACCAAAGAGAGGCAACGGGCGCTATAGACTTATGCCAAAGAAAGAAGGAATAGAGGTGGAGGCCACCGTTGAGGAAGCCCTGCCCAATGGAATGTTCAGGGTGAAGCTTCCCAACGAGCATAAGGTGTTGGCCCACGTATCGGGGAAGATACGTCTCCACTTCATACGCGTGCTGCCGGGGGACAGAGTGCTGGTCGAGCTCTCCCCTTACGATTTAGCCAGGGGACGCATAACTTACAGGTTCAAATAGCATGAGAGTACGAGCATCGGTAAAACCGCGCTGCAACAAGTGCAGGATAATCAAGCGCAAAGGGATTATCCGGGTGATATGCGTCAACGTGAAGCACGTCCAACGGCAGGGGTAGCCCGCGGGACGGCTTCTACAATGTTGACCGGCGCCAACTAGGAGGATGATATGGTCCGTGTGGCCGGAGTGGACATACCAGACGGAAAGAGAGTGGACGTGGCCTTGCGCCGCATCTACGGCATAGGCCCGGTGATGGCTAAGGAGATACTGGCGCGGGCGGACATAGAAGGTGAACCCAAGCCCAAAATCACCGAGCTGTCGGAAGCGGAAATCGACCGGCTGCGGGAAATCATCGACAAGGAATACAAGGTGGAAGGCGATCTCCGGCGTGAAGTGACCATGAACGTCCGGAGGCTCATAGAAATCGGCTCCACGCGGGGTCTGCGCCACCGGCGGGGACTGCCCGTCAGAGGACAGAGGACTCGCACAAACGCACGCACTCGCAAGGGACCCAGAAGGACCGTCGCCGGACGCGGACGCCGGACCGGCGGCAAGAAGTAGAGGAGGCCTCATGGCCAGACCGCGAACACGCAGAAGAGAAAGAAAGTCGGTTCCCCGGGGCAAGGCATATATCCACTCGACTTTCAACAACACTTTGGTTACTCTGACCGACCCGCAGGGCGCGGTAATTGTCTCGTCCAGCGCTGGAACGTCCGGATTCAAGGGGTCGAGAAAAGGCACGGCTTTTGCAGCCCAAAGGGCGGCGGAACAGGCCGCTCGTAGGGGCATGGACCACGGTATGCGCTTTATCGATGTATTCATCAAGGGTCCCGGAGCTGGCAGGGAGGCTGCCATTCGGTCCCTACAGGCCGCCGGGCTAATGATAAACAGCATTCGGGACGTTACTCCCATACCCCACAATGGGTGCAGGCCTCCCAAGAGAAGAAGGGTGTAGATAGTATGGCGCGATATACCGGACCGGTTTGCAGGCTGTGCCGCAGGGCGGGGGAAAAGCTCATGCTCAAGGGAGAGCGTTGCTACACGCCGCGCTGCGCCATCGAACGGCGACGAACTCCACCAGGAAACCAATCTCCTCGCAGACGGCGCACCTCGGACCATGGCATCCAGCTCAGGGAAAAGCAGAAGGCCAGGCAAATCTACGGTGTCATGGAGAAGCAGTTCCGCCGCTATATGGACGAGGCCTTCAAGAAGCCGGGCGCCACCGGCCAATACCTGATGGAGATTCTCGAGCGGCGAATGGACAACGTCATATTTAGGCTGGGGTTCGCAGACTCGAGGAACCAGGCGAGGCAGCTTGTCCTGCACGGACACTTCAACGTAAACGGCAAAAAGACGACCATCCCTTCCTTTATGGTAAAGGCCGGAGATGTCATATCATGGCAGGAGTCCCGAAAGTCCAAGGACTTCTATACGGCGTTGACTCAGGACATTCCCAAGAGGCCTATACCCCAGTGGATTAACCTTGACCTGGAAAACATGGCAGGCACCGTGAACAACCTGCCCACGGAGGAAGATCTGGAGTCCGCGATAGACACCCGTCTCATAGTGGAGTTCTACTCGAGGTAAAGCAATGGTATTGGAAACCGCAATCCTGACGCGAACCGCGGCCCAGCGCACACCGGAACCAATCGTTCCGGAGATCAAGACGCTGGAGCTGACGGACACCTACGGCAAGTTCGCGATAGAACCTCTCGAAAGAGGGTATGGAATAACCCTTGGAAACCCCATGCGCAGGATGCTCCTCGGCTCCGTTGAAGGAGCGGCCATTACATGGGTGAAGATAGACGGAGTGCTTCATGAGTACTCCTCCATCCCCCACATGAAGGAAGAGGTCATGGACTTTCTTCTGAACGTTAAGGGGATTCGAATCCGTTCGGTGACGGGCCGCCCGGGCAAGATGCGTCTTGAAATCAAGGGAGAAGGTCGTGTATGCGCCGGCGACGTGGCCACATCCGCAGACTTCGAGATCGTGAACCCTGAGCACCACCTGGCCACCCTGGACTCCGACGACGCCACCTTGTCGGTGGAGTTTAACGTGGACAACGGCAAGGGCTACCAGCCCGTCCCCACCCAGGGCGACGGTTCCGCAGGCTCTCTGATGGGCGCCCTTCCGGTGGACGCTATTTTCAACCCTGTCAGGAAGGTCAACTACAACGTGGAGAGGACCCGTGTCGGGTACTTCACCGACTACGAGAGGCTCGTGTTGGAAGTATGGACCGACGGCGCCATCACTCCGGTGGAAGCAGTGAAGGCCTCATCCGAGGTGCTGGTAAGCCACTTCTTCCTGTTCAACAACCTGGGTTCGGAAGTGAAGGCGGGGACGGAACGCACCTCGTTGATGGTGTCCCCTGAGGTGTACCAGACTCCCATTGAGAAACTGGAACTGTCGTCCAGGACTCTAAATTGCCTCAAGCGGGCCCACATCACCAAGGTTGGTCAGGTGTTGGAGATGACCAACGAAGAGCTCTTGAAGATACGAAACTTCGGGGAAAAGTCCCTGGAAGAGCTCATGGACCGGCTGAGGCGAGAGGGAGTAATCGGGGAAAACGAACGCTCAATAGACGGTGAAACCACTCTTGCGAGTCTGGATGATGCCGCAGCCTTGGCGATGGAAGAAGCCGGACCGTCAGAGCCTTCTACTGTGGAGTACGAGTTCCCTCAGGATAATGACAAAGACCTCGGCGATGACAATGAGAACGAAGAGCCGGAATACGACGAGGACGAGGAGAGCTAGGCTCATGGTGGCCCATCGCATTAAAGGAAAGAAGCTCGGCAGACCTAAGGACCAAAGAATAGCGTTGCTGCGCAATCTAGCGTCCGAGATTGTCCGGCATGAAAAGGTGGTTACCACCCACCCCAAAGCTGTGGAGGCCCGTAGAGAGGTCGAACGGCTTATTACTCACGGCAAGAAGGGAGGTCTCCACCACAGGAGGCTGGCCCTGTCACGCGTCCCAAACGAGGAGGTGATTTCCAAGGTCTTCGACGAGTTGGCGCCGCGATACGCCAGCCGTGCAGGGGGATACACTAGAATAGTGAAGCTGGGACCTCGCAAGGGCGACGCAGCGCCCATGTCCCTCATCGAGTTCGTCTAAGCGCCGAGGCCACAAGATGGCCGGGGCTGACGACGCTCAAGACCAAGGGCAAGCAGAAGAACGACGAATTGCATTGGTCTTGGAATATGAAGGCACCGCGTACAATGGGTTCCAGTTTCAGGCCAATGCTCCTTCAGTCCAAGGCACAGTGGAGGATGCCCTAAAGAGCTTCACCGGAGAAGTCATTCGCATCCGCGGGGCGTCCCGCACCGACTCAGGGGCCCACGCCGCTGGTCAGGTGGCGGACTTCCTGACCCAAGCTCCTTATCCAACCGATATATTCTGCCGAGCGCTCAACTCCTTCCTGCCGCCGGACATCAGGGTTCGGGGAGCTGTGGAGATGTCCCGGGACTTCAGCGCCAGATTCTCGGCGGTCAGCCGGGTCTACCGGTACACCGCCTGGAACCATGTCCGCCCGACGGCGCTGTGGAGGAACTTCTCCTACTGGGTCAGGGACAGGCTGGACCTGACGGCAATGCGGGAAGCCTCCGAATCGTTGCTGGGCGCTCACGACTTCTCCACCATCGCGTCGTCACTGCCGCCGGGCCGCAACCCGGTGCGTACGGTCAGGCGATGGGATGTGTGGAGAGAGGACGAAAGGGTGATCATGGAGGCGGAAGGCGACAGCTTCCTGCCTCACCAGATCAGGAGGACTAACGCTCTGCTGGTCAGAGTGGGCCTGGGCAAGTTGCCCGTAGACGCAATTCGAAATATAATTGACCGGTCCGTTCAAAAAATGGATAGTTGCCCCTCTCTTCCGGCCAGGGGGCTGTGCTTGATAAAGGTGAACTATCCTGGATTTTCGTCGGATACGCTCAAGGCTGGGTTGAACGAAGATGAAACGAGATAAGACATATCACGCGAAGCAGTCGGAAGTCACTCCCGAGTGGCGCCTGGTAGACGCCTCCGGGCAGACTCTGGGCAGGCTGGCCACTCGGATATCCAGGGCTCTTCAAGGCAAGGACAAGCCGATCTATACGCCGAACGTGCTTACAGGCGACTTCGTCGTGGTGGTGAACGCTGAAAAAGTGAGGGTCACCGGACGGAAGCTGAACCAGAAGCTCTACTATCGCCACAGCGGGTACGTGGGGAACCTCAAGACCTTCGTCATGAAAGACATCATGGAGAAAAACCCGGAGCGGGTGCTTGAAATGGCGGTCAAGGGAATGCTGCCCCGGACCAAAAGGGGCAGGGACATGTTCAAGCGGCTCAAGGTCTACCGTGGGGACAGCCATCCCCACCAGGCGCAGCTGGGGGCCCCGGCGGCGGCGGGAGCCGAATAAGAGTAGGTCATTAAGGAGATAAACTTGGTCCAGGAGTCTACACAGCAGTACTACTACGGAACGGGAAAACGGAAGCTGGCCATAGCCAAGGTGCGCTTATATCTGGCGGCTGGTTCCTCGGACATAGGCGCCCCCGGCCACGTCAGGGTCAACGGGCGTCCGTTGGAGGAAGTCTTCTCCTGGTTCCCCTGGCAGGAGGCTGTCAAAGAGCCTCTGAAGGTCACTGACTCCCTGGACCGTTTCACCATAGTCGCCTCTGTTCGAGGCGGAGGCATATCCGCCTGGAGCCACGCAGTGCGCCACGGCATCTCACGAGCCCTCGCCCTCTATGACGAGTCGTTTAAGCCCGTTCTCCGACAGCACGGGTTCCTGACCAGGGACTCCCGCATAAAGGAGAGCAAGAAGTACGGGCTCAAGAGGGCCAGGCGCGCGCCTCAGTACACCAAGCGTTAGCCGTCTTGCCGTCTCCACCCTTGTAGGGGCGTCCCCTTGTGGGCGCCCTTCCCCACGGCAACAATCCCCACGAGGAGATCATGAAACCGGCGTCGCCCTATGTGTGCCCTGCTCCTATTCGTGGGTATAGGGCAGGTACAAGACCTGCCCCTACATTTCCGCCTATTGCAACGAAATAATCACCACCGCTGCGGTTATCGAGGCAATCCCCAAAGCCTGCGGCGCCAGTGTTCCCCGGGTGATCCAGTGACCGAAGGCCGCCGGACGCCATGAGGCCAGCCCCAGAGAGTAGAGGAAGACCAACAGGGGTTGGATAGCCCCCACGGCGGCTACCAGAGCCACATCCCCTAAGTTGATGGCCGCAAACCGGGTGAGCAGAGCCACCGTAATCAGGACCTCAACCCCGAACATCATCGCCATGAAAGGCCGGTCGTGGAGGAGCGCCGGAGCGCCTGTCCTGGCTTCCGCCGACGAGAAGGCCAGCGCGAACATGATAGGAGCGAACCCGACTCGGTACGAGCCGAAGAACTGCCAAAAGTCGCCGTCGTCCAGGGCGACCTTGGCCACGACGAATGAGAACGCCAGAAGCGCCGCGGCTCCCAGGCTCAGCAGAATCACCCTGACGTCTCCTGTTAGCCTTCCGCCTCGCGTCTTCTCCCATGACACCAACGCCGCGCCGATGACCGATAGGAATATGGCCCCGACAGCGAGCGAGGACAACTTCTCGCCGAGAAATCCCGCCGCCAAAGGGGCCACTATCAAGGGATAGAGGTGCCATATGGGCACAACCCGCGCCACCTGCCCGGTCTTGAGTGCACTGAGGAAGAGTATCAAGCTGCCGGCTGCCAGCACTCCGGTGCCCAAGGCCAAACCGACAGTCCGGGCCTCCACTCCGTCCAGGCCCGTCACGATTCCAAACGTGATGAGGCCCAGCGCCAGCTCGAATATTCCTATCCAGTAGGAGTAGTGGGGGACGCTGCGGCAGCGGTCGACGATTGCCTTGTCCAGGATGTTGGCGGCGCCGGTAAAAGTCGGGAAGAGTATGGCGAAGAGTATCCACATGAGCGCTGACGGGGAGTATAACACTGGGCGCCCCACGTTAGGCTAAGGTACGACAGCTGGGAGCGGCCCGTTTGAGTCCGGCTGATGTTAGAATATTCCGACCAACCGCTTAGCCAGGAGGCATCATGATTCGCAGCCTGAACGGCAAGACTCCTAAAATCCACCCTTCAGTCTTCATAAGCGATGCGGCGTACATCGTGGGTGATGTGTCGATTGGCGAGGGGTCCAGTGTATGGCCGGGAGCTGTCATACGTGGCGACTTCGGCCGCATTACCATAGGGCGCAACTCAGTCATACAGGACACCTGCGTCGTCCACGCTGACGACTACCTCGACATCGGTGACAACGTGCTGGTGACCCACGGCGCAGTTCTCCACTGCCACAAAGTGGGGAACAACGTGCTCATCGGAATTAACGCAGCCCTCTTGGAGGACGCGGAAGTAGGCAACTTCGTGCTAATAGGGGCTGGAGCGATAGTGAGGGACAAAGCCGTCATACCCGACAACTCGCTGGTGGTGGGGGTGCCGGGCCAGGTGCGTCCCCTGTCCGACGCCAACCGTCTCAGGCTGGAAAACGTCACCGAAAACTACATTCACAACGCCCAGGTCCACAAGGCTGCCGGCCACGGCATTGATTTGCCGGGCGGCTGATCTAGAAGGCGTTCGCCGGCGTCTTGTCATTCTGAGGAGCGTAGCGACGAAGAATCTAAAATTCGCGTCTTCAACTCTTCTCTCTGTTAGGCATACAAGGTCGTAATTCAAGGATTGTAGATTCTTCATTCCGCTCCGCTGCGTTCAGAATGACAGTGCGATAGTAAGCTCCGGGGTGAGTAGCCCGAAAGCTACGACAGAAGCGTTGAATTGAAGAGGGGCTCGGTCGTAGGAGAGAGCCCCTCGTTGACGTGTCGCGTGAGGTCCAGAGGACTATGGGCGGGTGCTGAAGGGAGGGTACTCGTCCCGCATAAAATTCAGGTATGCGCTCAGCCTGGTTGCCCACCGGTTGTATCCGACGGCCAGGTCAAAAAGTCCTCGTGGGCAGCGCCCGGTGAATAGGATCGCAAACCAAACAAAGATGCCTGCCACAAACAGCAGGATTCCGAAGAGCGTCAGAATAAGTATGTGGGGAATCCCGGCGTAGATCCAGCCGAGAAAGGTCTTAAGAAGCAGGTGGAGCCGCGACAACGACTCCGGATACTCAACATCAAATACCACGGGCAACTGACCTTACCCCGAAGTTGGTATCACTGGCTAGTAGAGCCCTGCCATATAGTCAGCGAACTGTTTAGGTGGCCCTGCATCTCAGGGAGCTGTGGGGCCTAGCCTGGATGTTGGTCTGCCGCCAGCCCTCTATGGCGTCCTGGGCATCGCTACTGTTTTCGGGGGTGAGGGCGCGGCCATTCCATCATGGAAGCATGGCTACGTTAGGTGATATCCCCCCTACGCCGGTTCAGACGCTCGCTTGTTCAACTCCGTCTGAACAATAAACCAGACAGCAGGGGAGAAGATGAGCCATAGGATGAATATGATCCACCTGTTGACGCCACTGTCCGTGAGAGCCTCTACTGCCTCACCTTGCTTGTACTCGGCATACAGATTGGCAAAAGGTATGAGCGAAAGTAGGGTCCATAGAGCAGGGTTGCCATCCAGTTGTTTGTACTCGACCATCTCTTTAGAGGTGACATAGAACCAGTAGATGCCGTAGATACCCAAGGTGACAATCATCAGCAAGACCTGCATCGCCATGTTACGTCGCTTGATCACGCTTCCTCCTAACAGAGTGTTTGATCAGTTAGCCCTATTCTAGCGCCATTGCGGGATACTCTGTGCTATACATAAGATTCTGTGGTTCATGTTATACATGCTCAAAAGCCGATGCAAGAAGAAATGTATCGAAATAAAACCCGGTATTCGTGGGCGCAGGTCTACTGACGCCGCGCGTTGGAAAGCGCTCCCCAGGTGGCAACACAAAAAGGGACTCCGAAGGTGAGGGGGACCTTCCAGTAAAGGGCGCCCGGCCATGCGCCGGAAAAGATTGTATCGCCCTGGTTCAGGAGAGTAAGGCCGGTTCCCACGACAATGGCGGTGAAGAACGAACGGCGGAGCATAGCCGGGTTCCTTAGGGCGCACAGCCAGCAGCGCAGGGTCTCGGTTTCCCCGGTCTTTACGGCAAAAGTCAGTCCGCCGCTTAGTTTTCTGCGGCTGCAGTTGGGGCACAGTGTGGTACTGGCGTCTAGGTTCACAATGGAAGAGTTCGAGCCTGCTTCAGGTAGAAGGAAACAGCGGATTCACCCCGCTCCCCTTCTTTGACGTGAGAAGGACAGCTAGGGTAATGTAGACTTAGGCATTGAAGGTTGTCAAACCTGCTCCAGTAGACCGATTCGTCCACGAGAAGGGAATATAGGACCTCTTTGGAAACCGGACAAAAAGGCCAATTTCTCCTGAGGCGTTTCTTCCGTTCCAAGCTCGTGGTCTTGGCGCTATGGCTGACAGCCGCAGTGACGATGGCTGTAGTTGCTTCGGCATGCGGCGGAGCTTCCGACAGGTCTATGCCTCCGACCTCAGCTCCGCAAGAGGACCCGACTACTCAGCCCAGCCCCACGGAGGCTCCCAGTCTCACCGCTCCGCCAACAGCTACATCCGTTCCTACGCCTCAACCCGACCCCACGGCTTCCCCGCGCCCTACGTCGACGCCCGAAGCCGTCGAGTATTCCAAAGGGGGAGTGCGAGCCATAAACCGGTCGGACGCTCGCCGGGAGTTGACCGAAGCTTTGATAAACACCTCCGAGTGGCCCAAAACGGACTTCAGGTTCAAGACCGTCGATTTTCTTGGAATCCGGGGCGGCGGTCCTCCCAAGGACGGAATCCAGTCCATCGACGCACCCCAGTTCGAGCCCGTGGAATCGGCGGGCCAGTGGTTGGCCGACTGGGAGCCAGTGCAAACCGTCAGCATCGACGGAGACCACAGGGCCTACCCTGTTCAGATAATGATGTTCCACGAGCTGGTCAACGACGTGGTGGGGGGTGAGCCTGTTGTGGTCACCTATTGACCCCTTTGCAACACCGCCTTCGTGTACAGGCGGACGTTGGACGGGGAGCTTCTGGACTTCGGCGTTTCCGGCAAGCTGCGTCGTCTCAACCTGATAATGTACGACCGGCAGACCGAGTCCTGGTGGCAGGAGTTCGGCGGAGAGGGCATCGTCGGGGTGTACGCCGGGGTTAAGCTGGAGCAGCTGCCTATGGCGATGGTCTCCTGGTCGGACTTCAAGGATAGTTTCCCTGACGGCAAAGTCCTTTCGAAGCCCGACACGAGCATTCCTTATGGCATGTCAGCCTACGCGGGGTACGACACCTACAACCAACTGGGCATCACGTCCGGCTCCAACGAAGTTACCCTTTCGAGGATGCAGCGAGTGGCGGGCATCGAATTGAACGGAGAGTCCTTTGCCGCACCCTATTCGGTCCTGCGAGAGCAGCCAGTTGTTGAAGCCATTGTCGGAGGAGAGCCGGTGGTGGTGTTCTACGAGCCGCACACGGCCTCAGCCCTGGACAACGAGGTGATCGCCCTCGGACGGGAGGTAGGGTCGGTAGGTGTCTTCTCCCCCATAGTCGAAGGAGACCGGTTGAGCTTTTCCCGCAGCATGGAAGGCGAGGACGGCGTGTTCGTCGACGAAGAGACTGGCAGCTCTTGGAACCTGCTGGGACTGGCTACGTCAGGACCTTTGGAGGGCGCCCGGCTGGCTCCCCTTCCCCACTACCCCAGCGTGCTGTGGTTTTCGTGGGCCTCCTTCAGGCCCGACGCGTTTATCTACCAGCGTTGAGCCAGGCCGCTTTGAGCCGGGGCAGCCTTGAGCTAGGTCAGCCCTGAGCCAAGGCGCGGCTCCCGTTCACCCCCATCTCAATCTTCCCCCTCAATGGGGAAGACGCAAAGCGGCCCTCACCCCAACCCTCTCCCAGAGGGAGAGGGAGAGGGGGTTACGCAAAGGTTGCCTAGGGGACCAACATGGCCCGAGAGATGTCCGTCTGGCGCTGCTGCCACTCGGCTTTCGGGAAGGCGTCGTTAATTTCGTCGAAGCTGAACTTGTGGGACACGATTTTGTGGAAGGGAATCTTGTCCCGGTTCTTCACCAGGTAGTCCAGCAGCCTGGCCAGGGTGTCCGGCCGGTACATGGACGATCCCACGATGTTCTTGCCCCTCAGCATCTTGGATGGGTCGATGGCCGCCGTGGGTCCGGGGACGATGTCCCCGATTTCGACGAATGTGCCGCCGTTGCTGAGCATGTCGATTCCCTCAACCAGCAGTTCGGCCCTGCCCACCAGCTCCATGACGATGTCGGCGCCACGGTTCCGGGTCAACTCCCAGACACGCTGCACCCGTGTCTCCGGCGTGTTGTACTCCTCGATGTTGATGGTGTAGTCGGCCCCGAAGTCTTCAGCCAGCTTGAGGCGATTCTCCAGCCTGTCCAGGGCAATGATTCTGTCGGCGCCCATGTCCCTGGCCATTGCTATTGCGTTGAGGCCCAGGCCGCCTGCGCCCATTATGACCACCGAGTCTCCTTCATGGGCGGAGGCCCGCATCAGCCCTTCGGTGACGGTGCCCATAGCGCAGTTGACATAACCCAGGATGTCGTCGGGAAGCTCGTCCGGCACCTTGAAAGCCGGATGTCGGGGCGGCAGGTAAATCCAGTCGCAGTATGTGCCCGTGAAGTAGGGCCATATCCCGCCTTCTGGGTACTGGCGGTTCACGCACCAGTTGGTCGCGCCCCTGTTGCACATGTGGCAGCTGTAGCATGGGAAGACGTGGACGTGCATCAGCCGATCGCCTTCCTTGATGGGAGTTCCGCCGCTGTCGGTGGTGACCCCGGCGCCCATCTTGTAGACGACGCCCGTACCCTCGTGGCCCATGACGCGGCCCCCGGGCGGGATGGGAATGTTTACCTGGTCGCCCCTCCATGTATGCAGATCGGAGCCGCAGATGCCGGCCTGTTCGATCTTGACGATGATTGCTCCGGGTTCGGGGTCCGGGAGTTCGTACTCCCGAATCTCGAAGGGTTTGCCATGCTCAACGTGTACGATGACTCTGCCTCTGTCTGCCATTGGCTGCCTCCTTATACGCCCGACATGGGTTAGCCCGGCTGGGTTACAATGTTCGAGGATTATAACCCGATCGGGGCGAGTGGGAAAGAGGAAACGCAATGGCGCAATGGCGCAATGACGCAGATGGAATCCGAAGCAGGTCTCTGGAGGTGTTGGCCGGTCTGGGAGCCTGTCCCGCCGTCGCGTACCAGGAGGGACTGGTCGCTTCCTTCATTCGCAAGACCGTGGAGGGCATGGGCCTTGGCATAGAGGCTGACCGGCATGGGAACTTGATTGTCCGTCTGGGAGTCCCGTCGGAGGAGCCTCCCATAGCTTTCATGGCCCACATGGACCATCCGGGTTTCGAGGCGCTGGAGGTTGACGGCGGCACGATCGTGGCCGCGCCCCTTGGGGGCGTCCCCGCCGTTTCCCTGACTGACCGGGTGCCAGTGCAGGCAGTCCTCCAGGACGGCACGAGGTTCAAGGGAGTCACGGCCGGAAAGCACGGGTCCGATGACGACCGCCGCATTAACGTAGACCTGGAAAGCGGCGCCGAAGTGCGTTGTCCGCTGCCCATAGTGTTCGACCTCACTGACTTCGACTTTGACGGTGAACTCGTGCACATGAGGGCGTTGGACGACCTTGCGGGATGCGCCGCCATTCTGGTCGCTTTGGAGCAGATGAAAGACGTGGGCGCCGGCGGAGAGGTCTACGGGGTCTTCACTCGCGCGGAGGAGGTGGGTCTGGTGGGAGCCAGGCTCCTGGCCGAGGATGGCGTATTACCCAGGGAAACTCTCGTAGTCTCGCTGGAAGCCAGCCGGACATTGCCGGGGGCCGCCATCGGTGAGGGGCCGGTAATCAGGGTGGGGGACGCCAGCTTTACGTTCGACGCCGAGGCCGAGAGTGTTTTGCTCAAGGCCAGGGAGGAACTGTCCCAAAGAGATTCGGGATTCAAGGCCCAGCGGCAGCTTATGAGCGGCGGCACCTGTGAGGCCAGCGGCTTCAGGTTCTATGGCTACAGGTCAACGGGCATAGCGTTCCCGTTGGGGAACTACCACAATGCCGCCCCAGACGGCTCAGTTCAGGCGGAGCATATCCACATCGACGACTTTGTCGGCGGAGTCCTTATGGCTGTCGAGGCGGCCAGGTCTGTGGGCGCCAGAACGGACGCTCCGCCGTGGCGCCGCTTCAGGGAGGTTCCGGAGGAGATGCGCCGGCGTCTCTTGGACCAGCCGTTGTCCTAGGAACGGCCTAGATAATTCCCTTCCCGCCACACCACTGCGCCGTCCTTGAGAGTGGCGAAAGTTGCCAGCCTCAGGTTCCCGGACACAGTATGGCCCGCCATGTCCTGCCAGACGTGGTTTCCTTCCTGCTGGTCGAATATGGCTATGTCCGCTATTGCTCCCTCGGCCAGGGTCCCGATTTCCGTGTCCATGCCCAGGACTTTGGCGGGACGGGAGGTGCTGGCGGCGACAGCGTCTCCCAAGGGTTGACCCATGGCGTGGAACTTGCTGACTAGGTCGCTCATTCCGTAGACCACCCGTTCCGGCGGAGGGTTGTGTATGTCAGTGCTGATGGAGGTGGGGTAAAAGCCCTCGGCGATGGCGGCCTTGCTTATCTCCACGTCGCAATGCACTCCCGCATGGCCTACGTCCATTACGACTCCGCGCTCGGCCGCTGCTCTCACTTCCCGGCGCACCCGGTCGTTCTTGTCCAACATGTTTTCAGGATTGCCGTTGTAGGCGTGCGTGGCTATGTCGCCCGACCCCAACACGTCCAGGATTTCAGGCAATGGTATTGGTGTGCCGCTGACGTGCACCATCAGTTTCACTCCGGCCTTGTCGGCGGCTTCCCTGGCCCGGTGGAGCGCCGTGCGGGCGTCCCAGTGCGCCACGGCGTCTCGTTGCATCCTCACTTTTACTCCCAGGAAGAAATCAGGTTCCACTTTTATGGCGTCTACGGTGCGGTCTACGTTGGCATGGCGGATGTCCTGGAGCTCGCCTCCAACGACGCCGTTCAGAAGAATGCCGGTGGCCCCTATGTGGATGAAGGCGAGCAGGCGGACGTCCTTCGTGGGGAATATGTAGTCCTTCATGGCCCGGTAGTTGGCCCAACCCGCCGAGCCGGCGTCCACGCCGGTGGTGCATCCGGCCTCCAGGGCGCAATAGTTGGCGTCGCAGGCCGTAGGATTGCCGCCGTGGTAAAAATGGCCGTGCAGGTCTATCAGGCCTGGAGTTACGACCTTACCCGCTACGTCCAGGACGTCGGTTGCGGTTGTGGGGTCAATCCTTTCGGCAACCTGGGCCACCCTGCCGTCCTTGACGGCGATGTCACGTCGGTCGTTGACGCCCTGGGCCGGGTCCATGAGTGTTCCGCCCTTAATTAACAGGTCGTAAGTTTCCTGTTGAGTCATGACTTTCCTCCTAAGCAAAAATGGTTATATGAAGGTTTTGTGACATTTTAGCATGAGCCGAAATTTCCGTTGACTAACGGCTGCTGCTAAGGTAGATTAGACGGGCTTTCGAACGGGTCGCCGACCTATGAGGTTTGCTTGAAATTCGGCATAGACCTCTACCCCCATTACCCCGCCGACATGGGGGGCAGTGAAGCCTTCAGGTATGCAATAAAGCAGACGAGGGCTGCGCGGGAATCGGGATTTGACGGCATATTCGCCTCCCACCACTACGCGATGGGGCCGGACGAAGGCATGTTCCAACCGATCCCTTTACTGGCGAGGCTGGCCGCCGAAGCCGAGGGAATGACGATGGGCACGGCAGTGTACCTGCTGAGCCTACACAACCCGGTTGAAGCCGCAGAGCTGGCGGCGAATCTGGATGTCATCACTGGGGGCCGATTCGTGTTCGGAGTCGGCCAGGGTTACAGAGACGAGGAGTTCGACTCCTTTGGAATCCCCAAGGCGTGCCGTGGAATGCGCCTGGAGGAGTCCATACGGGTCATTAGGAAGCTGTGGTCCCAGGACCGGGTCACTTGGGATGGAGAGTTCTTTCGGATAAAAGACGTGAGCATTGCTCCGAAACCGTTGCAGCAGCCGGGACCGCCGATCTGGGTTGGCGGAGACACCTTGCGGGGAGTCCGGCGGGCGGCTGAGGCGGGGGACGCGTGGCTCACCAGTCCAAGACACTCCAAGGTCTTCTTACGGGAGGCGCTGGAGGCGTATAAGACGTGTAGGGAAGGGTTGGGGCTTCCAGCGCCCCCACCAGTATTCTTTAGAGAAATGTTCGTCAGCGACAGCCGTGAGGCCGCCGAGCGGACCATACGCGATTCCTTTGAGAGACTCTATCAGGTCTACCACAAAGCGGGCCAGCCCGGAGAGAGCTATGACCTGGACTTCGAACAGCTCAAGGGAGAGCGCATCATCGTCGGAGACCCGGACGACGTGACGGAGCAAATCCAGCAGTATAGAGACGAGTTCGGCGCTGAGTACATGTTCTTCAGGGTCTACTACCTGGGCATGGACCCGGAGGACAGTGTGAAGTGCATCGAGCTCTTCGGCCGGGAGGTCATTCCCAACCTAAGCGGCGTAGCTGCGGAAGGTTAGGAAAGTGGTGGGCGACAAGACCGGTCCATCAGGTCCGCTGGACGGGGTACGGGTTGTAGAGTACGGCAGCTCCATTTCAGGGCCGTACTGCTCCAAGATGATGGCCGACATGGGGGCGGACGTGATCAAGGTGGAGCCGCCGTTCTACGGCGACGAGGCCAGGATTCACGGCCCCTTCCCCGGAGACGTTCCCGATCGTGAACGGAGCGGACTGTTCCTGTTCTTGAATTCCAACAAGCGTGGGATAAGTCTCGACCCTGGAAATCCAGCCGGCAGGGGAATTCTTCTGGAGCTCCTTAGATGGGCTGACGTATTTGTGGAGAACCGGCCCGTCAGCGAAACCCGGGAGTTGGGTCTGGAATACGAGACCCTTAAGCAAGAGGTCCCCCGGCTGATAGTCACCTCCATTACCCCCTATGGCCGGACCGGCCCCTACAAGGACTACAAGGGATTCGACCTGACCGCCAACGCGGCGGGAGGCTTCAGCTTTGGGAATGGCCATCCCCATAGAGAGCCTCTGACCACCCCCGCCTACCAGGCCAGCTTCATGGCGGGCGTAACCGCGGCCTTGGCCACCACTATCGCACTTGTAGGACGAGACATCAGCGGTGAGGGCCAACTTGTCGACGTGTCCGAGTCCCAGGTGATTGCCGTGATACTCACCGGCTACCATTTGCCCACATACATATACCGGGGGATAGCCGGATGGCGCTCGGGGAACCGCATGAGGCTGGGCCTTTTCCCCAACTGTGTGCTCCCCTGCAAGGACGGCTACGTCTGCATCGACTGTCCACAGATGGAGCAGTACCAGCGCTTTCTCCACATGATCGGCGACCCGGAATGGACAGAGGACCCCAAATTTCGTAACCGGCGAGCCATGACGGAGGAGTACCCGGAGGAGGCTGAAGCCTTGATTACGCCCTGGTTCATGGAGCACACCAAGGCGGAAATCATGGAGATGTGCATGGAGAACCGGGTGCCCTGTGTGCCTGTCCGCACCATAGACGACGTGATGAACAGCGAGCACATGAACGAGAGGGAGTTCTTCCATGAGTTGGACCACCCTAAGGCCGGCGCGTTGAAGTACCCCGGCGCTCCAATCCGCTTTCAGGAAACTCCCTGGAAGCTGGTCAGACCCGCCCCCACCCTCGGGCAGCACAACCGGGAGATTATATGCGGCCAGTTGGGGCATAGTCCGGAAGACCTGACGCTGATGAGAAGGACGGGAATCATATAGCGATGGCTCTGCCCCTCGAACGATACAGGGTAGTGGACTTCGGCACCGCATGGGCGGGGCCTATGGGCGCTCAATTGCTGGGAGACATGGGCGCCGAGGTCATAAAGGTGGAGAGCCGCGTCCGAATGGACGGGCTTCGCCTGGGCAGACCCTTGGTGGGTGAGGACTTTGCCGGGGGAGACCGGGGACTTTGGCCGGAGCTTCAGCCTCTGTACCACAGCCTCAACCGCAATAAAATGTGCGTCACGGTCAACCTGAAGGAACCCGACGGCCTGGTCTTGGTCAAGGACCTGATCGCTCAGAGCGACGTGGTGATGCACAACTTCTCGCCCGGAGTCATGGACCGGCTTGGGCTTGGATACGAGGCGCTTAAGGCCTTGCGGCCCGACATCATCGTCGTCTCCATGCCCGCGGCGGGGGAGACGGGTCCCGAAAGGGACATTCTGGCATACGCCCCGATCGTCCAAGCCCTCTCTGGCATGATGAGCCTGGTGGGGTATCCCGACGAGCCTCTGGTAGGGGAAATCCAGTCGGCGTGGTGCGATGCGGTGGCGTCGCTGCACGCGGCGCTGGCTGCCGCGGCCGCCCTGCGTCACCGGAACCGCACCGGCCAAGGCCAATACGTGGAGGTGGCCCAGCTTGAGGCGTCCACGGCCATGATGGGCGAGAGCCTGCTGGGTTTTTCGATGAACGGAAAGGTCTCGGAACCCATGGGCAACGTTGACCCTGAGTTTGGCCCCCACAACAACTACCCCTGCGCGGGCGACGACAGGTGGGTGTCCATAGCCGTGCGGACACAGGAGGAGTGGCTGGCCTTCTGCGCAGCCTTGGGCTTCCCGGACTGGACCAAGGACTCCCGGTTCGGAGACCGTTACTTGCGTCACGTTAACCGAGCGGAGTTGGACAAACACGTGGCGGCTTGGACCTCTCAGAAAAGTCCTGAGGAAGTGACCGAACTTCTGCAAGGCGCCGGAGTGGCGGCTATGACCGTCATGCACATAGGCGACCAGTTCCAGGAGGAGCACTTCCACCAACGAAATGCGTTTCTGGAAACTGAGCATCCCCACATCGGTGCCGAATGGCTCTACGGGCAACCCTGGGTGATGAGCGGCGCCGAAGCAAAAGTGCGGCGTCCGGCTCCGTTGCTCGGAGAACACAACGAGTACGTTTTCGGGGAACTCCTGGGCGTACCAGCTACCAGTTTGAAGCTGCTTGTGGAGAGCGGGGCTGTCCACTGAGGTTGTCTAAGTTGGCCGGGAACCGTTACCATAGGGTTCGCCGGACCTAGCTCCCGTGTAAAGGTCCCCATTAACCCAGGAGGTTTTGTTTCATGGTTCTGGAAGCTGGAAAGATAACGGAAGAGGGACTGCAACGCCTGAGAGACAGGATGGGGTCCTTCAACAGGCCCCGGCAATACGGCGTGGGACTCTTCAATGAATTCGCGTCTCGCGACGCCATTCGCCACTTCTGCCAGGGCATCGGGGACCCTAATCCCCTCTACCAGGACGAGTCCTACGCCCGCCAGACAAAGTTCGGGACCATCATCGCTCCTCCCTGCTTCCTGTACAGCGTCTACTGGTGCTCAGGCCGGACGGGAGGGCTTCCGGGAGTCCATGCCTTCCACTCTGGCTCTGATTGGGAGTGGTTCCGCCCCATACACATGGACGACCGGATTTCCGTCAAGGAGCAGTTCTCCGACCTGGAGGAGATGCCCAGCAGGTTTGCCGGAAAGACTATTAAGCAGTCCTCCACCTGCCATTACTATAACCAGCGCGGCGAAGTCATTGCCCGCACCCGCGGTTGGAACTTTAGGGCCGAACGCACCGCCGCCCGGGAGAACAGGAAGTACGACTTCCAGCCCTACGCATACACAAGGGACGAAATCGATGAGATAGAGGATGCAGTCCTCAACGAGGAAATCAGGGGCGCCAACCCCAGGTGGTGGGACGACGTGAACGTGGGCGACGAGGTGGGGCCGGTGGTCAAAGGCCCCCTCAGCCACGGGGACATCACCGCATTCGTGGCAGGCTGCATCGGCGGACTGGCCCACGGTCTGCAACTAAAGGAAGTTCGGCGTCATCCTTCATGGGGCTTTCGTGACCCCAACACCGGCGCCCAGGAAGCCATCGTGCGCGTCCATGACATCGAGGAGGCGGCCACCAGCGCCGGCCTTCCCGGAGCCTACGACTACGGGTGCCAGCGCTGCTCCTGGGTGGGGAATCTCTTCACCAATTGGATGGGAGACGACGGCTTTTTGAAGAAGATGTACGTAGAACTCCGCCGCTTCAACATGGTGGGGGACACGACCTGGCTGCGCGGGAAAGTCACTGACAAACGTGTTGAGGGTGAGGACCGGCTGGTGGATATAGAGCTCATCGGGGAGAACCAGCGCAAGGAAATGACCACCAAGGGTACGGCGACAGTCCAGTTGCCCACCAAGCAAATACCCGAGTGGGCCAAGCCCGTCAAATAGCTCTGATCAGGGAACGCGGATGGGCTTGGTGACGGCCCAGGAATCGCCAAAGGTCGGCATAAGCACGGCGTGGTAGGGTTCTACGCCACCCGCAACGACGATCATGATGTCGTCCGGCTTACGCACCTGCCGGACGACTCCGTCTTGTATCACCGCGTCAATCCGGTTCCGCCGGATCATGGGCCTTAGTTTCTCGACCGGGAAGCCGCTGTTCCGGTATACGAACTCCTTCACGTCGGACTTGGACATCCCGGCCTCGTGCGCCCAGCGTGCATGGCCCGCTGTCAGGACCAACCCCGGATTGCCCTTGCCAAGGTGCAGATTGTTGCTTCCCATTTGGCTAAAATCATGGGCGATGACGTGGAGCATGCTGTCTATCTCAGTGTATGTGGCCCCGATGATGTTGAGGGTGCCGTTGAAGGAGTTAATCGTCACCGTGTTCTCCTCGGCTTTGAACCCTCGCTCGACGTGGAGCGGCTCCCAGGGCGTGTGCTCCTCGTCCTCCCCGAAACATAAGGTGTACTTGCCGGGGTAGCCGTGCGATGCCTTGTCCACCTCGCCTGGTTTGGCCCCTCCGATGTTCAGCCACATCAACGACATGGCCCGGCCTATGGTGGCGTTGGCCTGCCATCCTGGTCCCATGCAGTTGCGGGAGCAGTTGATGTCCAGCGCGTTGCGTATGGGGCCGTTTACCACGATGCCGACGCCGCAGGGATTGGTCGTGCTCTGCACCCCGTCGATGTTGAACTGGGACTCGCATACCGCTTCCATCGCGGCTGTCAGAACCGGCATGTACTCTGGCTTGCATCCGGCCATGACGGCGTTCACGGCGATCTTCTCGATGGTGGCCTCGCCTTTGGCGGGCCCCACGCTGCCGATGAGATGGTGTGCGGGCAGGCCGGAGCCTTCCACCATGGCCCGTACTCGTTCTTCAGTGGGGGGAATCACGGGCAAGCCGTCTCCCCAACCCTGATTCAATACGAAATCGAGGACTGCCTCTGGCGAGTCCTCGACTTCGGAACGTTCGGATTTTAGTGAAGGATCAGCCACAGGTTGTTTTAGACCTCTGTCAGCTTCTCCGCAGCCTGGTCCAGGGTCTTATGGGCCAAGTCCTCCAACTCATTGTCGGACAGGTCTTCAATGTTGGCCGGCAGGACAAGGATAGGCAGGCCCGGCCTGCCCCGGGACTTGGCTATCGTGGAAGCCAGTCGACTGAACTGCTCGGTGACTATAACGACTGAGGGGACTCCGTTCTCATCCAGTGAAACTGCGTCGTGGACACTCCACGTCGTGCAGGACCCTCAATGCCCCATGCCGACGATGGCGGCGTCGGACTTGTCGATGAGAATGTTCAGCGTGTCTTTGGGAGTGGGGCTGGAAACGTCGGGGTTGATGGTCCGCATCACCTCACGGACCTCGTACCGGTCCTTGGCCATCTGCTCGATGTGGCCCGACACCATGTCGAAGCTCCGCCAGCTGTTGGTGATCAGGCCCAGCGTGCCTCCCCCTAGTCCGCCGACCCTGGGGGCCAAGCCAGAATCTTGGGTGTTGGACTGCGCCGTGGGGTCCAGGATGCTGATTTTTCCTGTTGCCATCCGAACCTCCGTGTCTAGTAGTGCCTGGATGCTACCCCTTGACCGAGATTAGTGTCAAGGCTGATGACTTTTTAAATAAACATGGATTGGACTTCTTGTCGGACCCCTTGGAGCGCTCCGGCCCAGTGTAGAGCTTGATGCTGGCATGGAGACCTGGCGGGGTATGTTAGTATTGAGTCGATCTTTGGTGAGCGAGAGAGGATCTGAGATGGGAGCAACACATGTGACCGTTGCCATACGAAACCCCGCTGAACCCGACAGGGTTTGGGAGGGGTTGTTCCTGGTCGACACTGGCGCGACTGACACCCTCGTGCCCAGGCCATATTTGGAATCCATCGGTCTTGCACCCAAAGGGCAGCGTGTATACTCCCTCGCAGACGGCAGTGAAATCCGAATGAGCGCAACGACAGCGGAGATCGAGTTTATGGGAGAAATCGTTGGTGGCACGATTGTTATGGGTGAGACGAGGAGCAAACCTTTGTTGGGATCGATCGCCTTGGAGTCAGCGGGCATCGAAGTTGACCCGCTCAACCAGACCCTTAAAAGGCTTCCGGCCGTCCGGCTCAAAAGATTCGGTACCGGGAAACCGTGATCTCGCGCAACCGAGAGTGGTTGATGTCGATGCATTGAGTCGAACGATTCTTCTCACAAAAGTGCTTTCATGTTAGTCTATGCCGAACCCTGATTCCCAAGCGCAACTTGTAACTCGGAGGTGAACTATGCCCAATGTATCAGTTACACATCTTCACTTGAGGTCCACGGACCCCGAAGCAGCCGTCAAGTGGTACGTGGACTTCCTCGACGCCGACCACGTTGACACTTTTACTGCAGCGTCAGGTCAGACCCACAGGGCTTTGGACATGGGAGGCGTGCGCATCACCGTCATGGACGTGCCGGAAGGCGAGGACATGGCCCCGGCCAGCCCTGCTCCGCAGATGGGCATAGACCACTTCGGCTTGAGGGTGTACGGGATGGAGGAGTTGGTTGCCAGGATGGAGGCGGCGGGCGTCGAGGTCCTCGAACCCATCCGCGAAGGCCGCAACGGCACGATCTGCTACGTAAAGGCTCCCGACAACGTACGCATCGAGCTTCAGGAGTATGCCAGGGAGCCGTAGGCTCTCCGCCGCGTCGACGGCGTGCGTAAGCTCGGCATGCTTGTGACTCGATGAACACTCGACGTATCACCAGGAGGGAACTGCGCCAGGGTGGCGGCAACAACCTCGAAGAGGCGGCTGACCACTTCCATGAGATGCTTGGTTCGGTGGAATTCCGCGTGTACCGCAGCCCCAACGCCAAGCTAAAGGGCTACGACTCTCTGAAAGCGGCTCTGGAAGCCGGGGGGTGCGAGGCTGTTCACCTGCCCGACGCGCCCACTCCGATGGGCGGAAAATATGAGACCATCAGGGTAACGCTTCAGGGGCGGGAGATACCGGAGCCTCTACTGAAAAGGGCCCATAACTGGGCCCATCAGCGCAACCTGCTCCATATGTTCCACAAGAAGGGCTAGTACTTGGAGACGTTTATCTCCTCCATCTTGCCCGTAACCAGATAGACCACTCGCTCGGCTACGTTGGTCGCCCTGTCTGCGATTCGCTCCAGGTCGTGGGCCACCCACAACAGGTATGTGGCTCGTTGAATGGTGGTGGGGTCCTTAATCATGATGTCCAGCAGGTCCCGGTAGACCGTCTGGTACAGTGCGTCCACTTCATCGTCGTCGTTGCATACTTGGCGCGCCGTCACCGTGTCGCGGTTCACCAAAGCCTCCAGGCTGCGGCGAAGCATCCGGGTCGCCTTTTCGGTCATTAGGGGGACGTCGATGAGGGGTTTTATTAGAGGCTCGTCCCCCATCATGATGTTGATTTTGGCGATTCCCTCGGCGTAGTCTCCCATTCGTTCCAGTTCCACCGCAATGTGCAGCATGGACACCAGGATGCGCAGGTCCCCGGCCATAGGCTGCTGGGTGGCTATAAGGTCGATGCACCTCTCCTCGATTTCGAAGCGTTTGCTGTCCACCAGGTCGTCTTCGATGATGACCTGCTGAGAGGCTTCCAGGTCCCGCCGGTCCAGGGCGTCCACGGCCCTGGCGATGGACTTCTCCACCATGCTCCCGAGGGTCAGCACTTCGTCCTGGAGGAAGCGGAGCTGCCGGTCCAGTCCGGACCGTACCCGCATGGGTCCTTCCCTGGTGATTCCTATTCGCTCTTCCGTCATCCGAATCGTCCTGTAATGTAGGCTTCGGTTCTCTCGTCAGTGGGATTGGTGAAGAGCTGGCGAGTGTTCCCGTACTCAACAAGGTGGCCGGCGCTGTCTGGGCCGACCGAGAGGAAAGCAGTTCGGTCGGACACCCGGGCCGCCTGCTGCATGTTGTGGGTGACTATTATAATCGTATACTGCGAGGAAAGCGAACGCACCAAGTCTTCTATGGCAAGAGTTGCGATGGGGTCCAACGCTGAGCATGGTTCGTCCATCAGGATTACGTCGGGTTCCACGGCCAGAGCCCTGGCGATGCACAGCCGCTGCTGCTGTCCCCCAGAGAGGGTCAAGGCGCTTTTCTTCAGCCGGTCTTTCACCTCATCCCAGAGTGCGGCCTGTTTCAGCGTGCGCTCGACCATCTCCCCTATGTTGCCCTTGTAGCCGTTGATGCGCAGCCCGAAGGCTACGTTGTCGTAGATGGATTTGGGGAAGGGATTGGGCTTCTGGAAGACCATTCCGATGCGGTAGCGTATCTCCGTTGCATCCACTTCCGGGGAGTAGATGTCCACGTCGTTGAAGAGTATCTGTCCTTCTATCCGTGCGTCGGGTATGAGGTCGTTCATGCGGTTAAAGCAGCGAAGCAGCGTGCTCTTGCCGCAGCCCGAAGGCCCTATTATGGCCGTCACCCGCTCGGACGGTATAGCTAGGTCCACGTCCCGCAGGGCAAGCGCCTGTCCGTACCAAGCCTTGAGACCTTGAGTGCGGAGCTTGACCGGCCTGTCGTCCTGCCTTTGGGGTTCCTCCCCCACCCCCACAGACACTTTGATGTCTTGCTGCAACTCTCAGCCCCTCTTCCGCAACGTTCCGCAGACGTTCAGATTGCGATAGACCCATGATAACAGACTTGATTCCGCCGATGGAAACGGCGCTGTCTGGAGGCTGGGCTCTTCCTGCGGTGACCAGGTTGCCGTGTTTGGCTGCGTCACGGGGGCGGTAGATGCGGATGGGAGATGCCGTTACATCTCGAACACGGCATCTTTGGGTCGGGCCTTACCGCCGTGCACCGAAGGCTCAGCGCACCACTTGGCGGCAAGACGCCGGACACCTTCATAGACGCTTTCGTCGAATCCCAGCAGATCGCAGACAACGCGCCGGTCGAGCAGCGCACGGTTGGGATCGGCATCGGCTAAGTAGGCGGGCATTAGCTCCCTGTCCCGGAACTCCTCGAATATCTCCTGAGCGGTGGTCAACTGATCGTCGCTCAAGGTGCGGAAGTCCAGGACGGGCAGTGATTCGACTTTGCTGATGGTAATAGCACCCCTTCCGGCGACTTGACGATTCGAGTGCCACCAGAAAACTAGCAAACCTAAAGTACTGTTTCCCCATAGGCTGAACACGTAATCAAATCTGGGGTCTTGAAAACCGATGTTCGGCCAAGCCCGGCCCCCGACGCTCACTTCGTTCGTAAACGCGACGGCCAATGGCTGGGAATTGAAACGGAAGTCAAGATTCTGGTGGGAGCGGCTGGATGTAGCCCTCACCGCGGCGGCTTTTGCTTCCATTCCCGGTCTAACCCGCAACTGGGAGTCCGGGGCGCACACCAAGCGCGTTTCCTGTTGAGCATTGTGGTTCCAAAGGCAGGGGTAGGTGGCCGTTGGACTGGGAGGCCCTTTAGAAAAGGGGCCGGACCGATTGTTGCCGGCAATATTCATGTGGTAATAGCCACGTGTGCCGATCTGGGTCAGGGGAACTATTTGCAAATCAAGGGACACGCTGGACCCCGGCAGACATAGCTGTGAATGGGCCAGACTATAAGCAGTCTGGGCCAAGGAGTAATCTGCTAACCGCACTTCTGACCAGTCATCTCCGTCCGTATAGGACGGGGCGGTCAACATCTCTCCTATTAGCTCATCCCCGACAATGAGAGGAGTACCGCCGTACGGTCCCCCTTCGATTCGCCTGGTGTAATCGGTCGCTGTAATTGTCCGGGCGATTGCATCGGAATGGGCGAACCCTTCCGGTCTCTGGGTCAACGATATGAAATGTATTCGCTCGGACGGGTTCTCGGCCACCTCTAGCTTTTTCGCTATTACCAGACATTCCCCCAGACCTGTGTCTGCTGAGAATGAGATGTCGTCATTGTCGGAAGCCGCGATACTGACTACGATTAAGTCCGTGTAACGGGAAGCCACCATGTGCCGGAAATCCCGCCACGAAATTCCTGATGCGGCCGACAGCGGCAACACGAGAGCCAACACTCCACCGGGCTTCAGCTTCTTATCCGCCAGCGCGGCGAACGCCGACGCTATGCCTGCGTAACCGTGATAGCAACTGCCTTTGGAATAATCTTTCAGCCGTTTCGACATTTGCTCTTGCGTCTCCAGCTCGGTGCCCAACCCTCTGAACTGTTTGATATAGTCTCCTGCTCTGTCGCTGCCCTCCCAATCGGAGCCTGCCCGAGTAAAGGGCGGATTCATTATCACCAGGTCGAAACTATCGTCTGGCATGGCCTTCGAATGTTCCGAATTGGCGTCCAATAGTTCCAGGGACCCTATAGCCACCGAGTCTTCGCTTTGACGACCATATGGCATAGTCAGCAGGTTGGATTTCTGAAACTCTACGCTGGGTCGCAGCCCAGCCAGGGTGGACCCCGTTATGTGGATGGCCGAGGGCATTACGTCGCATCCATAGAGGGTGTCTTCCATCATCACGGGGTGCAGTTTGTCCAGTTCTCCGATGGCGCGTTCGTGGCGGGCGGCTATCTGCTCATACACAGCCGCAAGCAGGGCGCCGGTGCCGCAGGCGAAATCAGCGATGCGGACCGTGCCAATCATGTCTACGTCGGACCAGTCCATGCCTTCCATCTTCGCCACGGCCAACCGGGCCAGCAGCGCCGCGGAAGCGGGCAAGGTGTAGAAGGTGGCTAGATACTTGCGGTCAGCAATGAGCCGCTGGAAGACCTGGCCAGTCAGGTCGTGGTCGTTGTTGACTCCACTGGCCGCGATTTGCAGTACCTGCTGGCTGATTATGTTCAGGATTTGTGAACCTTCCCGCGCCGGAAGTTCTTCTACGATGGCTTTCGCGATGTCGAATATATCCAGATAGTTGAACGCCAGAATGCTGTACCAAGCCTCCAGTAGGTCGGCTTGCGGATTACGTGCGCCGAAGCCACAGATTTGCTGCAACGATTTGACGCTGTGCCGTCCGGCGAGGCGTTCGTGGAAGAGCATGGCGTTGGCGATGATGGCGCAGGCCATGCGCCGCATTTGAGGAGCGTCGGTCATATTCAGGCGGCTGGCGATGGACGGGCTGATGTCCGGCCTGGTTTCGGTCATCTGATTTAGCACACTGGCAGCTATTTCGATGCCGCTTTGGAGTGTATCCGCAGCTTGATCCACTTCTTTTTGCGGCACGGACACCAAACGGACCAGATCGGCAAGGTCGACGTAGGAGCCTTCCAGCCAGCCCGACTCGGGGAAGCGGACAATGCTTTGGATTTCTCGGGACGGGGTCTGCCTATACTTCTCCACCGTGAACACGCAGTAGGACAGTCGGGCGTCGTTGAGGGCAGCCCGGAGATCGTCGGAGTCGCCGACATCCTCCGGGTAGCGCAAAGCAATAGCGGCTTCGATGGGGTGGGGGTGAACGGTTACGTTGAGGCCCATGCGTCCCCGGGCCTCTTCCTCCGCCGTCAACGCGGGCATGTACTCCGCCTCGATTGCCACCGGGGAGCGGTCCGGCGCCGCAACCAGTATATCGGGGCGAAGGCCGGGACGGCCCACGATGACCTGGGTGTTCTCTGAGCGCACTTCACAGCCGGGCATGACTTCCTGGAGCAGGCCGCGCAGGTCGTTGTTGGAGCTTGGTTCGGTGTGGCGGGGCATGGGGGTTATTTTACCCCACTGACGCCCGCCTTGCGTAGGAGCCGATGTCGTTAACGCGTAGTGTTTACTTGTGAGGCGCTGTCGGCTCCGGCCGAGGCCGGAGCGACGGCGCGGGAAGCCGCCATGCTATAATCCCCCTGGATTTTCGACCGTAATGGGGGTGGAGTATGCCCACCGTGAGCTTGCCTGGCTCCCTTGAGATGTTCTACGAGGACAACGACTATACGGACCCATGGCGCACTCCCGACGCTGTGGTGATGCACCACGGCCAAGCCAAGAACCACAAGCTATGGTACGGATGGGTCCCGGAGTTGGCCCGCCAGTACAGGACGTTGCGCATAGACGCCAGAGGCTACGGGAACTCGTCGGTTCCCGCTCCTGGCTACGACTGGTCCCTGGAAGGGTTCGCGGATGACATAAGGAACTTCTTGGACGCAATGGGGCTGGACAAAGTCCATCTTGTGGGGGAGACGGTGGGCGGAACCATCTCCATGAGGTTCGCCCATATGTATCCCGACCGTCTCAAGAGCCTGACCGTGTGCAGCTCACCCTATAAGTTCGTTGGAGCGTCCTCCTACGTGGAGAACCGGGACCTGGTGGCGGCACAGGGAGTCGAACCCTGGGTGCGGCAGGAGATGGACCGCAGGGCGCCGCCGGGAGACAACGACAGCGGATACAGGGAATGGTACGCCCAGCTGATGATACCTACCGCGCAGCATGTCGTGGTGGAAACCCTGACGTACCTGTCCACCGTAGACCTCACTGCCATATTGCCCGAAATCACCACGCCGACCCTGGTCCTCATCTCCGAGGGGGAGTACAACCGGGAGCCCGGAAGGGCCGACGGCATAGTAAGCCTGATTCCAGGCGCAAGGCTGGAGGTCATAAAGGGAACGTCGGGCTTCGTGCAGCACACCGATCCCGACAAGTGCGTGGACGTGTGGCGCAAGTTCATGGGAAGCCTCAGCTAGTTCAGGAGACGAAGGATGTTCGCCCTAGACGGAATCAAGATTCTGGACCTGACCCGCAACACTCCGGGTGAGTTTTGCACGATGATGCTGGGCGACCTGGGCGCCGACGTGCTCAAGGTCGAGCGACCTATGGACAGTGTGCGGACCGCTTTCGAGCAAAGTTCCACCGGGGCCGACACCTGGGGCAAGATCGACCGAGACTTGCAGTACAGCGCCATGCACCGCAACAAACGGAGCATCGCTTTGAACCTGAAGCACAAAGAGGCTCAGGACATCTTCTACAGCTTGGCCAAGGACGCGGACGTCGTCATCGAGGGCTTTCGCCCCGGCGTGGTGGACCGCTTGGGTGTAGGATACGAGACCATCAATGAGATTAATCCGCGAATCGTCTATTTGTCCCTGTCAGGCTATGGTCAGGACGGCCCCTATAAGCTAATGGCGGGCCACGACATTAACTATATCTCCCTGGCGGGAGCCCTGGACTTCGTGGGGTACGATCCCAACGACAAACCAGCCATCCCTATGAACTACATAGCGGACTATGCCGGAGGCAGCCTCTGCAGCGCCGTCGCTATTCTGGCCGCCATCATCGCCCGCGAGAAGACGGGGAGGGGCCAATACATTGACATAGGAATGGCCGAGGGCGCCTTCTACCTGATGGCTGCTCTGATCGCCCGCCACCAGACCTATGGGGAGATTCCCGTACGAGGGCGCAACAGGCTCAACGGCGGCTATCCCCATTACAACGTTTACGAGACCAAGGACGGGGAGTACATTTCCGTCGCGGCGCTTGAACCCTGGTTTTGGGAGAACCTCTGCAACTACCTGGAACGGCCCGACCTTGTCCCCCACCAGCATACCGAGGGCGAGAAACGGCAGGAGGTTTTTCAGCTTCTCACGGACACGTTCAAGACCAAGACTATGGACGAATGGTTCGAGGAGCTAAAGGACAAAGACATATGCGTCGGAAAGGTCTACTCCATCGACGAGGCCATGCAAGACCCTCACCTGGTCGAACGGGGCATGGTCCTGGAGTTGGAAGGGCCCGAAGGGGAGAAGATTATCCAGCCGGCGTCGTCGCTCCACATGTCGGACACACCGCCGGGATTCAGGAACCTCGGCCCCACCGTAGGCCAGCATACCAAAGAGGTCCTGTCAGGGATGGGCTACAGCGACACCCAGATACAGGAGATGCTGGACAAGGAAATCATCCAGTAGACGCCTGGGGCTCGCAGGCCCTTCATTTCCTGTCTTCCTTGACAGTCCAACGCGAGGGTGTACCATGTATCCTATAGGTGGGGGAAGGCTCAATACATGACAACGGCGAGAAAAACTTATGCTGAGCAATCGGCGGAATACTGGCGGCAGGCCCAGGAAGAGCTAGAGAAGGACGACCTGCGGCAAGCCTCGGAAAAGGGTTGGGGCGCGGCCTCGCAAATGGTCAAGGCCGTTGCTGAAAAACGTCGGTGGGACCACAAGAGCCACCATGACCTGCATGACGCTGTTTCTAAGCTTGCGCAAGAAGCCGAAGATGATGACCTCAGGCTCCAATTCGGCAGTGCAGCAAACTTACACATCAATTTCTATGAGGGTTGGTTGGACAGACCCACCATTACGCTGCACCTTCACCAGGTGAATCAGCTTATGACGAAGCTGACGAATCAGCTGTAACAAAGCCTTCACAAAATCTCGCCCATATTGAGAGAGAAGATTGAGATGGGGTGAGCCGGGGGCCTACAATCCCTGTTTGGTGAGGCCCCCGCCTATCGGCCCTTGCGCTCTATGAACTCCTTGAAGGAGTCCTCTACGTGGGGAGCCACGAAGTCGTCCCTCAGGAAGTTTCGCTCCCGTTCCCACATGTCCTGGAATCCGGACCCCACGTCTTCCATCAGCAGCTTCTTCAGGCCACGCACCGAGTTCTGATTGTTCCCGGCGATGGTTACCGCAATCTCCCGGGCCTTTTCCATCACCCGGTCGTGGGAAACCAGGTGGTTCAGCAGCCCAATGCGGTGGGCCTCGTCGGGTTCCACAACCCGGCCCGTGAAGAGAAGCTCCTTGGCTATGGGCCAACCCACCTGCTGCGGAAGGGTCCAGGTGCAGTTGAGACGGCCGTACGCGGCTGCCAGGAACCGAAACCTGGAACGCTCGCATCCAACCCGGATGTCCAGGGAGGATGCCAGTACGCTGCCGCCGCCGTAGGACAGTCCGTTGAGAGCGCCGATGACCGGCTTTGAAGAGGAACCTACGTGCCAGCTGGCCTGGGACCGTACCGCCCTGTTATGACGGTCTTCGTCCTCGGTCAGTTCGCCGCTCTCCCGTTTCGTGGCGTCTTCCCGTTGCTCGTGGATGTCGGCGCCCGCTGAGAAAGCCCTGTCTCCTGCGCCGGTGAGAATGATGGCCGCGATGGAGTCGTCTTCCTCAGCTTCAGACATGGCCTGGTCAAGCTCTCCCACCAGAACGTGGTTCATGGCGTTCAGCACCTCGGGCCTGTTGAGCGTGATGGTGGCCACTCCTTCGGAGTTTTCAACGATAATGGTCTGGTAGGACATGGTTGCTCCTCGTAACGAGTGTGGGGATGAATTCGGCAGCGCAACTGCGCGGGAAACCTCGCCGCTCGGCGATTCGCATTGTAATCTGGGGCAGGCGTCGAGTCAATTCGCCAATTTGACAGTTATAACGTGGCGTCTTAATATCGACTCGATTGCTCTAGCGCAAGTTTCAACAACCCTGCAACACAATCCGGAGGTGTGGCTATGGCCGACTACGCGCATCCTGAGTCCCTGGTTGACACCCAGTGGGTGGCTGACCACGGAAGCGACGACAACGTCCGATTGGTAGAGGTGGACGTGGACACCATGGCCTACGAGCAAGGCCACATAGCCGGCGCCGTCGCCTGGAACTGGAAGAGCCAGCTTCAGGACAACGTGAGCCGCGACATCGTCAGCCAGAGCGAGATGGAAGAGCTTCTGGGCCAGTCGAGCATCGACAATGACACCACCGTGATTCTCTACGGCGACAACAACAACTGGTTTGCCTCGTGGGCCTTCTGGCAGATGAAGTACTACGGCCACAACGACGTGCGGCTCATGAACGGAGGGCGCGCCAAGTGGGTGGCCGAGGACAGGCCGCTGACCACCGACGCGTCCAGCCATGCGGCCAAGAGCTACTCGGCTGGCGCCCCCGACGAGTCCATCCGCGCCTACAGGGAGCAGGTCTTGAACGCCGTCCAGTCGGGGAACATCGCCCTGGTCGACGTGCGTTCTCCAGCGGAGTTCAGCGGAGAGCTTCTTGCTCCTGAACACCTTCCCCAAGAGGGTTCACAAAGGGGCGGCCACATCCCTGGGGCGGCCAACGTTCCCTGGGCTACCGCCGTGGCGGAGGACGGGACGTTCAAGTCAGCCGATGAGCTGGCGGCCATATACGGCGGCAAGGGTGTGGACGGAGGCAAAGAGACCATCGCCTACTGCCGGATCGGCGAGCGCTCCTCCCACACCTGGTTTGTGCTGAGCCGGCTTCTGGGCTACGACAACGTGCGCAACTACGACGGTTCCTGGACCGAGTACGGCAGCATAGTCCGGGCCCCCATCGAGCGGTAGGCGCCTCAACGGCGCAGTTTTCGGCAAGCCTCGTCGTCCGTCACCCTAACCGGAGAAGTGGCGGAATGGCAGCCATGTTCGCTTGCCTGTACGTCCAAGCGAAAGCTAGGTCGTAGAAGAAGCAAGTGCTCGAAAGAGCGTGAGGGTTCGCGTTCCTTCGTTTCCGCCAGCGCCGGGAACGAACATATTCCATGAAGAAGCCCGCCATGCCGACCTATAGACGCCTCATCATCGCGTGGTTTTTCGTCCCGATGCACCGGCTCTTGTTCCGCATCTCGGGCGGCAGGCTTCTAGGCCGCTTGGAAGGCCAGGGAGTCCTTCTCCTCGTGACCAAGGGACGCAAGAGCGGTAAGCTGCGGTCGGTTCCCTTGATGTATTTTCAATTCGAAGAGTCCGGCGACATCATCGTCGTCGCTTCGAACTACGGCCAGGACCGTCATCCAGCGTGGTACTTAAACATCGCCGCCGATCCGAACGTTCTCGTCGAAACTACGGGCGAACGCTTCGCCGCCGAGGCCCGTGTAACCCGAGGCGAAGAACGCACTGCGCTGTTCGACAAAGTGGTTGCGGCCAATTCACGCTTTGCTAATTACCGCACCAGTGCCCACCGTCAGATCCCCGTCGTCGCGCTCCGCCGGGCCTAGCCGCCTATTTTAGAGACAAACGTCGTGCCCCGGAAGAACGGCGACGCCATGGAGGCCAAGTTGGCTGACATTGAATCCTGTGTGGAGGGGTTGTCCTCCCAACGCTTGGACGGTTCATCAGTTGGTGACCTAGTGGTATGCCAGTCGTACTTGCTTCCCTATCCATCGAAGTGATAGTTTGGCCGTAGCGGACGCAAGCATGTGAACGGGTGTGGGGGTTTGAGTCCCTTCGCCTCCCCTAGCTTAAGGCACCCAAGCATCATATAACCCGCCGAGATCTCCTAATCCCTAGAAGGGGTGTTGCATGACGGGAGGAACAGAGAAACCGAAAAGCAACGATTCATTCAATTGGAAAGAGTCCTTGAGTCTAGCTTTAGAGGCGGCTGAGGCCGCTGCGAGGGTCTTGCTGGCCCGATTTCGCCCACCGGCAGGTGCTTCCCTGGAGCTTCACTACAAAGGCTCCGGCGACTTAGTTACTGACGCGGACTTAGCAGCCGATCGAGCCATCGCAGGTATATTGAAGGCACGTGGGAGTACAGGAGACATACTCTCAGAGGAGAGTAGCTCTCGCAAAGGCGACAGCCAGCTAACTTGGCTTATAGACCCCTTGTGCGGAACACTTCCATTCAGCACTGGCCTTACTCAGTGGGGAGTAAATATTTCCCTTAGTGTCCGCTCTCAGCTAGAGCTCGGAGTGATCACACTTCCAGCAACCGGTGAAGTTCTAAGTGCCGCCCGTGGCCATGGCGCCTACATTAATGGCAAGAAATTGGATTCTCAGGAGCCTCCCGGGAACCTGCCTGATGTCCTTCTGGCATTCGAAGGCGACAGACGCAATTTTACTAACTCGCAGCGTGCGCTCGATCACGCGGCCGGTAGGCAATACACATTCGCGTCAGCCGCATATCCATTGGCCCAAATTCTGCTAGGCCGACTTCACGGCTACGTGGGTCGCGAAGTAAATGTCCATACCGCCGCCGGAGCCGTGATTGCGAGGGAGTTGGGTATTCGTGTTACCGATGAGACTGGGAATAACATCAACTGGACACCCGATGTTTCGTCCAGTGCGCTGGTAGTTGCTTGGCCAAGAACTCATGCTACTTTACTTAGCAGGCTCACCTTACAACCAACTTGATGATCACGTAAGGCGTACCTCGATATCCAAGCCGAGACCAACTGACGGACTTTAATTGAGATTAACCTCGGTCATGGGATTGTCGATGTCATACTCACTGGATCGGAGAAAGAGATTGGACAGCACCCTCGTCCACGGCTTGGCGTTCGACTTGGATAACACTCTACTTGATAGGGAGGCCGCCTTCATTTCGGTTGCCGAGGACTTCTACGACGAGTGCCTTCGCGCCGTAGTGTCCGCGACAAGGAACGATGCGGTCACGATGATGGTCCGATGGGACGGTGACGGCTATGCGAGCCGTGAAGGGATGCTCAAAGAATGGCTCAACGAGTGGCCAGGCATCGGCATGAGCCTGGACGCGCTAATGGAGTGGTTCCTCTCGGCGATGGAGCGACGAGTGGAGCCGGATTACGAGGTCAATGAATTCCTCGCCCAACTGAACGACCTACAAGTGCCATGGGGTATTGTCACCAATGGCAGGACGAGCCAGCATGGCAAATGCAGAGCGGCAGGCTTGGACAGGCTCGCTTCGTTCATCATCGTTTCTGACGAGGTTGGCTATGCCAAACCAGACACTAGGATATTTCGCGATGCCCTGAAGGCGACCGGACTCACGACTCCCGATCAGGTCATGTTCGTCGGGGACAACCCTTTGGCCGACATAGACGGAGCTAAGCGTTTCGGGATGAAGGCGGCCTGGATTCGGCGAGGTCGGCAGTATCCGGCAGATCTCCAACCCCCAGACCACATCATCGACTTTGTTACCGAAGTGAGAAACATCGTCAGAACGACCCTATGACTGCCATACCCCGGAACGACCGATGCCAGGCCAGAAGAAGCGGAGCAGGTGGAACTGACAGTGCTGGAATAGGCAGAGATCCTTTTCGAGGGATGAGCCGTGGCCTACCGCTGTCAAGCCTACAGCGGGACTTCCCACCGAAGAGTTCGTGGTCCAGCATGTTTAGGTTCACTGACGTAAGGGGTATGCGGTGGGCCTACTTCTTCAGGATGTGGACCGTGGTGATGTCGCCAGCGCCTGAGCACTGGGCTATGCCCACTTTGGGGTCGGCTACCTGACGCTTGCCCGCTTCGCCGCGAAGCTGCGGCAACGGAATGTGTCGACTGTACCCGGCAGGGGGTTCGGCGCCCCAGGCAGTTTCCGCATTTCTTGCTGCGTGGAAGACCGGGTGCTAGAGGATCCATCGGAGGTCTTCGGGAACGTTGCAGCCCAGTTTGGCCTATTAGCTTCGGAGTCGGTGTAAGCGACCTTCACCTAGTGGACCTGCCACAGCAACCCCGGGCGCGTTCACTCCCCCAGATTAATCACTATGTTGTCTGGACCCCTCGAGAGCACAGCCTCAGCAGGTTCGTCGGTTACGTTCCCTTCAATATGGGGCATATGCGCTGGCACGAAAATAAAGTCCCCTGGACCGGCGTCCACGTATTCTTCGAAATTCTCTCCGAAGTAGACCCGGACATGGCCGCTCAACACGAAGGCCGCGGTCTCTGCCTCGCCGTGGTGGTGTGGAGGTCCCAAGGTATTAGGTGAACAAGTCACGTGGCCTAGCCAGATCTTGCCGGCGCCAACGGTGTTGGCGTCGATGCCGGGCCTTCTGATCATACCCCGGGTTTGGGTTGTGGTACTTGGGTCCTGAGTGCCATGGACTACTTGCACCACATTGCCTTTTGCGATAGTGCTCATGATTGGCCTCCTACCTTATCAGGAAATACTGAATCAAAGTTCGCTGTACAGTACACTTCGGCCCACTTATTTAAGGGGTCTGAGGCTAGCCTATTTCTTCAGGATGTGGACCGTGGTGATGTCGCCGGCGCCTGAGCACTGGGCTATGCCCACCTTGGGGTCGGCTACCTGACGCTTCCCGGCCTCGCCGCGCAGCTGCAGCACCGTCTCGTGAATCTGGCGGATGCCCGTTGCTCCGAAGGGGTGCCCCATGGCCAGCAGCCCGCCGTCGGTGTTGGTGGGTAGGTCGCCGCTGAGTTGAGTGCGGCCCTCGCGTGAGGCAATCCAGGCCTCACCCTTTGGCAGCAGTTCCAGGGTTTCAAGCTGCTGGAGCTCTCCGATGGTCGCGGCGTCGTGGACCTGGACTATGTCCACGTCCTCGGGTCCGATGCCCGCCATCTCGTAAGCCTGTCTCGCTCCCTCCTCGCCACGGTAGGGATTCATGGCGGGATTGTCCGCGCCGCGGCCTGTGTAGGTGCCGGTGGTCAGGACGGCTCCGGCTACTGAGATAGCGCGGGAGTTGCCGGGAGCGTAGCGGTCTACGGCTTCTCTGGCACACAGTATCGCCGCCGAGCCGCCTTCGCTGGTGGGGCAGCACTGGTACAGGGTCAACGGGTCGGCTATGGCCCGGGATTCCAGCACCTGGTCCAGAGTGAAGAGCTTGTTGTAGTGGGCGTAGGGGTTGAGGGCCGCGTTCTCGTGGGCCTTAACCGCCACTTCCCCCAGGGCTTCTATGGGGACCCCGTACTCCTCCATGTACCGTCGCGCCCGTAGAGCGTAGGCGGCCATCATGTGGTCGGCTCCTATGAGGCGTTCCGGGCTGTCCTCGGCGGTGACGGTCACCGGCCCCCTTGGGACCTTCTCGGCGCCAAAGGCCAGCGCCATGTCGTATAAGCCGGTGGTTATGCCCCAGTAGGCTTGCCAGAAGGCCGTGGAGCCGCTGGAGCATGCGTTCTCCACGTTGATTATGGGGATTCCCGTCAGACCCAGGTCCTTCAGCGTCACCTCGCCCATGGACATGCCCTGGTAGTAGACGTGGCCGAAGTAGGCTACCTGCACGTCCGTCCATCGGACACCAGCGTCACCCAGAGCTTCCACCACGGCGTCGCGGGCCAGCCCAGCCAGGTCCTTTTCCGAGAACCGTCCAAAGGGATGGAGCCCGACGCCCAGCACTACGACTTCTCTTCCAGGAGCAAGGGCCATATTCACCCTCCTTCAACAGTGCGGGCCGCGACGCCCGTACGTTTCCACTTGTAGACCACCAGGTCGTTGCCCTTGGAGTCCTGGCCTCCCACCGCCGCGGTCAATTCCAGTTCCATCCCCACGCGGATTTCGTCGAAAGGAGTGTCCACTATCTCTGAAATCACGTGGGGTCCTTCCTGGGTCTGGACTTGCCCAAGGGCATAGGGAACGTCTCCCTGCCAGCCCGCCGGAGGCGCCCGGACTATGGTGTAGCTGTAGAGGCTCCCCGTTCGGCTCAGCTCCACTGAACGCACGTCGCTGGAAGAGCAACTCTGGCAGAAGACCAGGCTGCCGAAGAAGTGGCCGCTGCATTGGTTGCAGGCTGTGCCTATCAGGGAGCCGTCGGCGCCGTCCTCTCCGGTGAGCCTGAAGCGGGACGGGGCTACGGAGACGCGCTTCTTATCGGTCAAATGGGGACCTTCCAGATGGATGAATCGGGTTTCGAGTAGTGTAAGGAAGGCCTTTCGGGGTGTCAATTCGTGTCGTTGACGCCTACCCGTCCGATTGCTAAACTCGCAAACGTCTCCCAATGCCATTTTGCGCTAGCTTTTTCAAGGGGGCGCCATGACTGACAAGCTAATCGGAGTAGCAATAGCAGGGTCGAAGGTCCAGGAGGTCCTGGCAGAGATAGACCGTGTGGAGGAGCTGGGAATCCCCGCGGCGTGGATGACCACCGGAGCGGTAAGGTTGGACAGTCTGACCGTTCTGGCCGTGGCCGCGTCCAGGCCGGGGAAGGCGTTGTACGGCACGTCCATCGTGCCCACCTACCCAAGGCATCCGCTGGTTATGGTGCAGCAGGTCCAGGCTTTGGGGCAGTTGGCTCCCGGCCGGTTCCGCCTCGGCGTGGGCCCCAGCCACCGGCCCAGCATGGTGGGCATGGGGTTCAAGTTCAACTCGCCCCTGGGGCATCTCCGGGAATACCTCCTTATCCTGAAAGCTCTCATCCAGACCGGTTCGGTGGAGTTCGACGGAGACTACTACAAGGCTGAGGGCACCATACCCGAGCCCATGGACATGCCCGTCATGGCGTCGGCGCTGCAAAAAGGCTCCTTCGAGCTGTGTGGCGAGATCGCCGATGGGGCCATAAGCTGGGTCTGCCCCCCGCCGTACCTGAGGGACGTGGCCCTTCCCGCCATGGAAGCCGGGGCCCAGAAGGCGGGCCGCCCTACGCCTCCCCTGATCGCCCATGCGCCGGTTTGTGTCAGCGAAGACACCGACGAGGTCAGGAAAACAGTGCGGGAGCAAATCATGAACACCCGCCTCCCCTTCTACCAGAGGATGTTTATCGCTTCCGGCTACCCTGAGGCCTCGTCGGGCCAGTGGAGCGACGCCATGATAGACGGAACGGTATTCTGGGGGAACGAAGACCAGGTGGCGTCCAAACTGCAAGGTGTGCTGGACATGGGGGCCACGGAAGTCCTGGTATCCCCCGTGGCAGCGGGCCCCGACAAAGCAGCCACCGTGCAAAGGACCCTCGAGCTCGTAGGCCACCTCTCCAAGTGAGCAGCCGAACGGTGAACGCAAATGTCCCTTCTCCCCTGGGGGGAGAAGGCTAGAATGAGGGGGAAGACGTGATTTTTATGCCGCGTCGAGGGATCGATGTTCGGACCACCCTCACCCCAACCCGCTCCCGTCAAGAGAGAGGGAGTTTAGTCCTTCTCCGGCTGCGGATACACGCATCTTTCCCTAATATCGTAAGGAGGTCCCGATGACCGGCCGCGCCAAGAAGGACTGGCAGGAGGAAACCCTGGGCCCTGCCGTCAGTCGGTTCCCAGAACGTAAAGAAAGTTTCGTTACGTCTTCAGGCATCGTCCAGGACGCCATCTACACTCCCGAAGACGTCCAGGACAGCGACTACCAGGACGGGCTTGGCTACCCTGGGGAGTATCCCTTCACCCGTGGAGTGCAGCCCAACATGTACCGGGGCCGCATCTGGACCATGCGGCAATACTCCGGGTTTGCGACGGCGGAAGAGTCCAACCGCCGCTATAAGTACCTGTTGGAGCAGGGCCAGACGGGTCTGTCGGTGGCATTCGACCTGCCGACGCAAATCGGCTACGACTCGGACCACGAACTTGCTAAGGGAGAAGTAGGCAAGGTTGGCGTGCCCATAAGCAGCCTCCAGGACATGGAGACGCTGCTCGACGGCATCCCCTTGGACAAGGTCTCCACCTCCATGACCATCAACGCGACGGCCCCCGTCCTTCTGGCTTTCTACATTGCCGTGGCCAAGAAGCAGGGAGTCCCCGCCACGGAGCTCAACGGAACCCTCCAGAACGACGTCCTCAAGGAATACATAGCCCGAGGCACCTACATCTACCCGCCAAAGCCCTCGATGCGCCTCATCGTGGACGTGTTCAGCTATTGTGCCGAAGAGGTCCCTCGCTGGAACACCATCTCCATCAGCGGCTACCACATGCGGGAAGCCGGGGCCACCGCCGCCCAGGAGTTGGCCTTCACCTTCTCCAACGCAATAGCCTACGTCCAGGCGGCGGTCGACGCCGGGTTGGACGTGGACCGGTTTGCTGGCCGTCTCTCCTTCTTCTTCGTTGCCCAGAACAACCTGTTCGAAGAAGTGGCCAAGTTCCGGGCCGCCCGGCGGATGTGGGCCAAGATAATGAAGGAGCGGTTCGGAGCCAAAAACCCCCGGTCGTGGATGCTGCGCTTCCACACGCAGACGGCCGGCGTCACCCTGACCGCCCAGCAGCCCGACAACAACCTTCTCCGGTCCACTGTGCAGGCGCTCGCTGCCATACTAGGGGGCACCCAGTCCCTCCACGTCAATTCCCGGGACGAGGCCCTGGCGCTGCCCAGCGAGGAGTCTGTCCAGCTGTCGCTGCGAACGCAGCAGGTGCTGGCCTATGAAAACGGTGTGGGCGACGTGGTCGATCCCCTGGGAGGCTCGTACTACGTCGAGAGCCTGACCTCCCAGTTGGAAAAGCAAGCTTTCGAATACATCGAGAAAATTGACGCCCAGGGCGGCGCCGTTTCGGCTTTGGAAAACGGCTACCAGATTAGGGAAATCCAGGACGCCGCCTTCATTCACCAGCAGCAGGTTGAACAGAGCGAACAGATTATTGTGGGAGTCAACAGGTTCGTCACCGATAGCCCTCCTATCGAGGGATTGCTCAAAGTTGACGAGGCCGGGTCCCGCCAACAGGTGGAACGGCTACAGACTCTCAAGCGGGAGCGGGACAACGAGGCCGCGACGTTGGCCCTGAAGCGCCTGGAAGAAATTGCTAGAGGAACGGACAACACTCTCCCGGCCATTCTGGAATGCGTGGAAAGTTACTGCACCATCGGAGAAATATGCGATGTCCTTCGGGAGGTCTTCGGTGAACAGGAGGAGTTCGTGGCTTTCTGACAGGTTGTTAACATTCAGTTCAGATGCCGAAACCTCCGATCATGTCATTCCGAGCGCAGCGAGGAATCTACAGATGTTGTTCGGAGTCTTGACGCAAGTCGATTGACAAGCCTCTGGTCGGGAGAGTTGAGGTCCTTAAAGGACATGTCGGTGGGCAGGGATCCTAGATTCCTCACTCCGTTTCGGAATGACATTAAAGGGTGGAGACAACTCTAGGCAGGCGGTCAAACCAGGGGGATAAAATGGCGAACTTGCTGCTTACAGAAGAAGAGAGGATGCTCCAGAACACCGTCCGCGACTTTGCCGAACGGGAGCTGATGCCCCGTTCCAAAGAGATAGACGAAAAGGAGCAGTTTTCCTGGGAGAACTGGAAGGGAATGGCGGTCCTCGGCCTTACCGGAATGGGCATCGACCCAAAGTACGGCGGCTCCGGGGGCGGCTATCGCCAGATGTCCATCGTCGAAGAAGAGATAGCGCGCGGCGACGCGTCGGCCAGCGTATGTCTGGTGGCCCACATATCCCTGGGAGTGACCACCCTGTATAAGTTCGGGAGCGAAGAGCAGAAGCTCCGGCTGGTGCCTCCCCTGGCAAAGGGAGACCAGATTGCGGCCTGGGCGCTCACCGAACCCAGAGGAGGTTCCGACGCTGCTGGAATGGAGACCACAGCCGCACGGGCCAACGGCGCCTACGTGCTCAACGGCTCCAAGACCTTTATCACTAACGCCGACATCGCCGACGTGGTTGTCGTGTTCGCCAACCTGGACCGCAGCCAGGGTTCCCGGGGCGTCACCGCCTTTGCCGTAGAAAAAGGTGCTCCGGGATTTCACATTCACAAGCAACACGGGAAGATGGGCATACGCGGTTCCAGCACCAGCGAGCTGGTTTTCGAGAACGTGAAAGTCCCCGAGGCCAACAGGCTGGGCGAGGAGGGACGGGGTTTCCGGTACGCCATGGAAATTCTGGACTCCAGCCGCATCATAATAGCCGCCCAGTGCGTGGGTATGGCCCAGGCAGCCTTGGAGGCTTCCGTCAAATATGCTCAGCAGCGGGAGACCTTTGGCAAACCGCTGGCGGGGCACCAGGCCATACAGTTCATGCTGGCGGACATGGCCACCGAGGTCTTTGCGTCACGCGTGGCCACAATGCACGCCGCTACACTGAAGGACGAGGGGCTGCCCTTCATAGATGAGGCGTCCATGGCCAAGCTGATGGCCTCCGAAACTGCCGTGAAGGTGACCTCTCAGGCTCTCCAGGTGCACGGAGGCTATGGCTATTTCAAGGACTCTCCTGTGGAGCGTTACTTCCGCGACGCCCGGGTGACGACGATATACGAGGGCACGTCGGAGGTGCAAAGACTCATCATTGCCAGGCAGCTTATGTCCCAGTATCCTGTATAAGTTTGGCGATTCACAGGCGACTCTAGGAGGAAGACTTGAGCGGAAGTTGCGCAGCCCGTTACGTAGACCATATCGGCGTGGCCGTAAAAGACATAGAAGCGGCCATGAAGCGGTTTCAAGACCTCTTTCAGGTCCCGCCCGGCGAGATCGAGACACTGGAAGACCAGGGAGTCAAGGCGACTCTGCTGCCCATTGGCGAGACGCGCATCGAGCTGCTTGAACCCCTGACGCCGGAGTCCGCAGTAGGACGCTTCATCGAACGCAGGGGCGAGGGACTCCACCACCTGGCCCTCCACGTGGACAACGTGGGAGACTCCCTGAAGGACCTAGCTGCGGACGGCGTGGAGTTGGTGGACAAGGAACCCAGAGAGGGACTGTCCGGCATCATCGCCTTCATACACCCCCGGTCGGTGCATGGTATACTCACCGAGTTGGTCCAGACTCCCTAGACGACTCCATCAGAGGACAAGATGACCCAGAACAAGACTATTCGCGTGCTGGTGGCCAAACCGGGTCTGGACGGCCATGACCGTGGCGCCAAGGTCATAGCCAGAGCCCTCAGAGACGCCGGCATGGAAGTGATCTACACTGGTATCCGCCAGACCCCCAGGATGATAGTGGAGGCGGCCTCTCAGGAGGACGTGAACGTCATCGGACTCAGCATCCTTTCGGGCGCCCATATGGAGATTTTTCCGGCAATCATGGAAGGACTGAAAGAAAAGGAGATGGGCGACGTCACAGTGCTGGCCGGCGGCATCATTCCAGAGGTGGACCGCCCCGTCTTGGAAGACATGGGAATCAAGGGAATATTCGGACCAGGCACCTCAACCCAGGACATAATAGACTTCATTCGAGAGTCCATGCCCTGACTTCTTTCGGAACAGGTGCGAACACGCCCGTTGTGATAAAGCGAAGTCACCTAGTGTTACAAGGGATTGACACCCTTACGTAGACGGCCCATATAATTACACCTGTCCTATCTAGGATGGGGCCTGACATACGTTGGAATATAATGTGTCACAACTTATGAAGGAGCGGGTGGGCTCAACCCGCACCTTTGAAGTGGATGCCGAGTTTGACAGCAGCGAAGGGGAACCTCCGGTCCGCTGTAGCGGCAAAGTCGTAATGATGCGAACGGACAAAGGCATCTGGGTGGACGCCGGAGTAGACGTGCGTATCCCAGCAGTTTGTTGCCGGTGCCTTAAGACCTTCGAAAGCCGCCAGCGTCTTTCGATCAGGGAAGAGTATTATCCCACCGTCGACGTCGCCACCGGCGGCCGTGTGCATCTCCCCGACGGGGCCGATCCATCGTCGTTCACTATCACACACCGCCATATCCTCGATTTGAGCGAAGGTCTAAGGCAGGGGCTGATTGCCGCCGAACCTATGAAGCCACTCTGTGACTCCCTTTGCATGGGCATTTGCCAAATGTGTGGAGTGGATAAGAACGTGGACGAATGTCAGTGTGAAGACAGTGGTGTGGACTCTCGGTGGGGGCCGCTGCAAGGGCTTCTTGGGCAAACATCCGAACCCAGGCCAGCATAGGCCTGAAATTTCAAGCAGAAAGAGTTGAAGACATGGGTGCGCTTCCAGTAAAAAAACTGACCAAATCCAGGCAGGGCAAGAGATTGGCCCACTACAAGCTAAAGGCCGTGCATCCGGGGCGGTGTCCCCAGTGCAGGAGCGCCAAGCTGGCCCACCGGGCGTGCCCAAGCTGCGGTTCCTATAAGGGGCGCCGGGTCCTGGACACAGGAGAAGTATAGGCCACTCGCAGCCAGAATATTGGCGCATTGGGAGGGGGCTTTCATGGGCAGGAGGTGGAACGAGGCGCATACACCGGTGTTCTAGGGTTGCACAACGGGTTTATTTCATGTATTTTCTTATGTCAATCGAACTTAGTCGATGTAGAGGGTTGATGCAAAATGGCGGCTACTGAGGGAACCGACGAGTCACTTAAAATTGCATACGTATTCCCAGGCCAGGGATCGCAGTTCGTAGGGATGGGTTCGGAACTCTATGCGAGTTCCAAAGCGGCCAGAGAAGTTTTCGACCAAGTTGATGAAATCCTTGGCGCCCATCTCACGGAAATCATATTCGAGGGCCCCCAGGAAGAGCTGGAGAAGACCGTCAATTCACAGCCCGCCATAATGGCGACGAGCTTGGCGTGCCTCCGGGCCATGGAGGAAATGCATGGCCAGGTCCAGTACGTGCCGGCTGCAGTGGCTGGACACAGCCTGGGAGAATACACCTCGTTGGTGGTGTCCGGCGCAGTGGACCTTGAAGACGGTTTCAGGTTAGTGCGAGAACGTGGGCGCCTGATGCAAGAGGCTTGCGACCAGCGGCCCGGAAGCATGGCTGCCATTCTGGGTCTCGATGAGACGACGCTGGCCGAAGTCTGTATGGAAACTGGGGCGCAGATAGCCAACATCAACGGGGGCGGCCAAATCGTCATCAGCGGCGACAAGCTCTGCGTGGCAAGGGCCTTGGACATGGCATCCATACGGGGCGCCAAGAGGGCCATTCCCCTTCCCGTCAGCGGGGCTTTCCACTCCACCCTGATGTCCCCGGCGCAGGAAGGTCTTAGCGCCGCCATCGACGAAATCACCATCAGAGATCCTGATATACCCATCATTGCCAACGCCACGTCCGACCCCTTGACCACCGCTGAAATGGTAAGGGCAGAGCTCAGGACCCAGCTGTGCAGTTGCGTACGGTGGAAGCAGTCGGTGGGCCGTATGATAGATGAGGGAGTGTCCGGCTTTATCGAGTTCGGCCCGGGGCGCGTACTGGGCGGCCTTATCAAGCGAATCAGCTCAGACTCGATTTACAAAGACCGGTCTCTTGATATCATGAACGTGGCCGACCTGGAAACAGCCAGGCAAGTCGCCACGGCGTCCGCCTTGGCGTAGCGGTTGAGAGGGATTGGGCTTTCGCTAACCAGACGACATCACGTCGGGCCCCCGCGCCCGTCAACCCCAGGAGCAAGGCCCGGGTCGCCGCCCTGCAAGCCCTGTTCGAAGCCGACTTGGTAGCGCACCCGGCCGAGTCCTCATTGCGTTGGCTTGGGGAAGAAGCGGGGCTGACTGAGGAGTCCTCAAACTACGCAATGGAGCTGACGGAAGGCGTCCGGGAGCGGAGAAGTGAAATAGATAAACACATCCAACGGTTTGCTCCGGCTTGGCCGGTCGGCCAACTTCCGGCGGTGGAACGCAACATTTTGCGTTTGGCCCTCTACGAGATGCACTACAGATCGGACACTCCCCGCAAGGTCGCTATAAACGAAGCGGTGGAGTTGGCAAAGGTGTTCGGAGCGGAAACCTCTCCAAAGTTCGTCAACGGAGTCTTGGGTTCTGCCATGGACCAGATGGAAAATGAAAGGTGAGGGGTCAAGGGTCTTGATGAGGCCCTATGAGAGACCTCAGCCAGATTCCGGGAGGCGCGCTAAAACATCATATTGAAGGAAGGATTCGGGCAAGGACCGAATGAGGATGGAAAAATATCATGGCAACCGTTTATGAGCGAGTAAAGTCTATCGTCATCGATAAGCTAGACGTCGATGAAGAGAGTGTGGTTCCCTCCGCGTCCTTCGTCGACAATTTGAACGCGGACTCCCTTGACTTGGCCGAGTTGATAATGGCTTTCGAGGAAGAGTTTTCCACCGACGACAATGCCATCGAGATATCCGACGAGGACGCCGGGCAGATTGCCACAATTCAAAACGCCATAGACTACCTTAAGGCAAACGGGGTGGCAGACGAATAACCGTTTCCAGAGAGCCGGGGGCGGCGGTCCGTTTGAGCCGCTGCGGCGGGTTGACGTTCCCCGCGACTCGTCGCGCTTAAGCGCCTGATAACTTTATTCCTTTACGGCTGGGGGGTGTCGGGATGTCGGAGATGAACAGCCTTGAAGAGGTCGCCTCTCAGGTCCGCAATTGCCATGATTGTCCCCTGTCCCAGGGGCGCACTAATGCAGTTCCGGGAGAAGGTCCGTCCGACGCCCGGATCATGTTCATAGGAGAGGGGCCGGGCCACCACGAGGACAGGCTGGGGCGGCCCTTCGTAGGGGCAGCGGGGTCGTTCCTGGAGGAGTTGCTGGCGTCCATTGGCCTGAAGCGACAGGACGTCTTCATAGCCAACATGATTAAATGCCGACCTCCCAACAACAGGGACCCACTTCCGGCTGAGGTGGCCGAGTGCGGCAAATATCTGGACCGTCAGATAGAGCTTCTGGCCCCGGAGTTGGTAGTCACCCTTGGACGGTTCTCGATGGCCAAGTTCATTCAGAACGAGACCATCAGCCGTGCCCGGGGCAAGCTGAGGAAGATAAGCGGACTCAACGTTTATCCCGTCATGCACCCAGCGGCGGCCCTTCACCGTCAGGAGTTGAGGAAAACTATAGAGAGCGACTTCCTGGCCATACCAGGGTTGCTGGAACGAGAAGATGCAGAGCCAATTCAAGAAGAAACTGAGACGGAACCCGAGCAACTCTCCCTTTTCTAGCCATCTACAACAGAAAGGCGCCCGCACGGCGGCGCCCACGGTCTGACATGGCCAGAAATCCCCTGCGAATAGTTCCCTTGGGCGGACTGGGTGAGGTCGGGAAGAACATGATGGCCCTGGAATACGACAGGGACATCATAGTAGTGGACTGCGGGATCCTCTTCCCGGAAGAAGACATGCCCGGGGTCGACTTGGTCCTCCCCGACATCACCTACCTTTTGGAAAGAAAGGACAGGGTCCGGGGCATCCTCATTACCCACGGCCACGAGGACCACACTGGCGCCCTCCCCTTTCTGCTGCCCAGCTTGGACGTTCCCGTTTATGCCCCGCGTCTGGCCCACGGGCTTATATCCGTAAAGCTCCGGGAGCGGGCGGGGAACAGGGATGCCAAGATTGTACTGGCGGAACCAGGAAAACCCGTCAAATTGGGCAAGTTCTCAGTGGAGTTCTTCAGGGTCTGCCACTCCATACCCGACGCCATGGGTCTGGCCATCTCCACACCCCAGGGCATGGTCATCCACACGGGGGACTTCAAAATAGACCACACGCCTGTCGACGGGCTGCCGACCGACCTGGCTCAGATTGCATCCTACGCCGAAAAGGGCGTCCTGCTGCTTCTGTCCGACTCAACATACGCCGAGGTGCCTGGCTACACGCCGTCGGAGCAGGTGGTGGGCGACGCGCTGGACAGGGCCATCGGAGAGGCGCCGGGCAGGGTGCTGGTAGCCACCTTCGCTTCCCTCATTTCCAGGATTCAGCAGGTGATAGACGCAGCCTACAATCATGGCCGCAAGGTCTGCGTGGTCGGCCGCAGCATGGTTGAGAACGTCAAGATGAGCGTTCAGATGGGATATCTGAACGCTCCACCGGGAGTCCTATTGCCTTTAGGGGAGACCAGGAACCTGCCGGCGGAAGAGTTGGTACTCATCACCACCGGAAGCCAGGGCGAGCCCACCTCGGCCCTGGTTCGCATCGCCAATAGAGACCACAGAGACATCCGGATAAAACGCGGCGACACGGTGATAATCTCCGCCACGCCCATACCGGGCAACGAGACGGTAGTCACCAGGACCATCGACAACCTGTTCCGACAGGGAGCGCGGGTGTTGTACGACAGAGTTGCCCTGGTGCACGTCCACGGCCACGCCGCCCAGGAAGAACTGAAGACCATGCTCAACCTGGTGAAGCCCAAGTTCTTCGTGCCCGTGCACGGGGAGTTTCATCACCTGGTGGCCCACGCGGCCCTGGCCAAGTCCATGGGCGTTGAGGAGTCAAACATCTTCATCCTGGAAGACGGCGACGTGCTGGACATAGACGGAGACAAGGGCGAAATCGTTGGTTCGACGCCGGCAGGACACGTCTACGTGGATGGGCGCAACAGGCTGGCTGAGGGCAGCAGGGTCATCCGAGACCGCAAGGCGCTTTCCAGAGACGGTGTGGTCGTCGTAGCGCTGGCCTTGGACAAGCACACCCTCATGCCCGTCAGACCGCCGGAGATCGTCGCTAAGGGGTTCATGGAAGGCGAGGAGATGGAGGAGGTCTTCAGCAGGGTCTCCGCGTCACTGGCCGAATCGTTGAGCAACGGGTCAGGTCCCGCCGACTGGGACGGTATAGATGAGCGCGTCCGGGAAATCGTCACCAGGCTATTGGTGAAGGAGACTGGACGTTCTCCCATTGTAACTCCAGTTGCCCTGGAGGTGTAGATTGGCTACTTCTAACACGGTTTCCTCAAGAGCATCCAACAGGAACAACCGACAACGGTCGAAGCTCAAGGAGCGGTCCGGGGTCCGTTGGTTCCTCTGGTACAACAAAGGTTACCTGCCCGCTCTGCTTCTGCCCCTGGCTATGGTCTTGACCCTGGTCCTATGGCCCAAAGCTCAGGACTGGGAACTGCGGGCTCTTGGATATGGATGGATTCCGGTCATCCTATGGGCCACATTTTTCTTCTTTGTCGCGCGATGGAGGACAAGCTATATTGCCTCAGGTTGGAGGCTGTGGATTGCATCGGCATTAGCCGTGATCGTCAGCCTGCAGGCGCTCTCGATCATAAACGGCTCCAGTGGCGTTATGGAGACCGCGTCACTCGGAGGTGATTGGAGCCAATACCTGGGTGGACGGCCCCTCGCCCTGGCCGCCCTGAAGATTGCCGCCGTTGTGTTGGCCGCTCCGCTTCTGGTGCATCCCAAATGGGCGGGGCCGGTCTACAAACGGGTTGGCCAGTGGGCATGGGTCCAGGTGTCTCGCTTGTCGCGCCGAGCCGCCGCAGCAACGGCGTCGGCAGCCAACAAGACGTTTCGCCGCGACGGGACCGCCGCTGACCTTACAGGGTCTCGAGCGACCCACGCGGAATACGACGGGCCAGGGCCTATGTCTGCCAACGGACATGATGAAAGCCAGACTGCCGTGGCGTCCACTCCCAGGGAGAAAACTGGGTCGGCGTCGAAGAAATTCGGCTGGAGCCTTCCTCCTATGGATATGCTCGCTGCCGGAGAGGACCGTCCAGTTCATGATGCCGTCTTGGAGCAGATGTCCCGCCACATCGAGGAGACTTTATCTGAACACCGCGTGGACGTGGCCGTGGACGACGTCCGGACCGGTCCACGGGTCATAAGATTTGGTCTGGTGCCCGGCTGGGTCAAGAAGCACAGGGACAGCAAGCGAGTCGGCAAAGACACCGGCGAACTCTCAGAGATGAGCCGGGTCAAGGTGCAGAGTATTCTGGTGCGCGAGAAGGACCTGGCCCTGGCGTTGAAGACTCCCCATCTGCGAATCGAAGCTCCGGTGCCAGGAGAGGCGCTGGTGGGCCTGGAGGTCCCCAATCCCCACCCGCGCACCGTCGCCCTTAGGTCAGTAGCGGAGAGTGACCGCTTCCGGAAGATAGCCGCCAAGGACTCCCTGCCTATTGCCCTGGGCGAAGACACGGCTGGTGAGCCTGTCGCCTCCGACCTGAGCTCCCTGCCGCATCTGCTCATCGCCGGAGCCACCGGAAGCGGGAAAAGCGTGTGCATCAACACCATCGTGGCTTCCCTGTTGATGACCTGCCCGCCCGACAAGCTGAGAATGGTGATGGTGGACCCGAAGAGGGTAGAGCTGACCCCCTTTAACGGGATTCCCCATTTGGTGACTCCCGTTATCGTCGACACGGATGACGTGTTGGCCGTATTGAAGGCGGCCCAAAACGAGATGCTGCGCCGCTACAAGAAGCTGGAGGAGGTAGGCGCCCGTAATTTGGAAGCCTACAACCGCAAAGCCTCAGAGCACATGCCCTTCTTTGTGATTATCATCGACGAGCTTGCCGATCTGATGATGTCGGCGGCGTATGAGGTGGAGCAGGCTCTTGTACGCCTTGCCCAACTGGGACGGGCCACGGGCATTCACCTAATTCTTGCCACCCAGCGGCCCTCGGTGAACGTGGTTACCGGGCTGCTGAAGGCCAACATTCCTGCAAGAGTGGCCTTTGCGGTGGCATCCCAGGTGGACTCCAGGGTAATACTGGATGCGGTGGGCGCCGAGAAACTGCTGGGCAAGGGAGACGCCCTTCTGCTGACCTCCGACTCTCCGAAGCCAGTCAGGGTGCAGGGCGCCTACGTGTCCGACGCTGAGATAGAAGCCGTTGTGGACTTCTGGAAAGGGCAAACCGGTCCTCCGCTGCCGGAGATTTCCATGTCCGAGAGCGACGTGCAGGCGCCGGAACCCGACGTGGACGATTATGACTTATTGGAACAGGCCCGCGAGATAGCCGAGAGGTCTGGGACGGTCACCCCGTCACTTCTGCAACGCAGGCTGCGCATCGGGTACACCCGTGCGGTGGAACTGGTGAACCTGCTGAACGAAGAGGGCCTCATCTCCGGGTCGCAAAGCCCGGCCATGAGCCAGGTCGGAGCTTCCTCGGACGGATAGCTAAGGATGACATAACGGAGAAATTCGTAACATTAGAGTCGTTTTCCATTTCTTTATTCAGAGACACCATGTAACATAAGAAACAAGGCTTTCCATTCCCCGGAAGCCGAATCCGAGAACGGAAGTCCTGTGAGAAACCTTTCCAACTCGTTGGTGCGCCTGCTCCGTCGGGGCAAAACCCTAAACAGGTCATACCTGTCCATAGTCAGGGACCACTGCCTTGCCTGCGATGAGGCCATCGGCGAGTCTTCGGTGTACCTGACCTACCGGATATGCCCCCACTGCCGCTTCCACTACGCATTGACCGCCAGAGAACGCATCGCGCTGTTGGTGGACGACGGCAGTTTCAAAGAGGCAAACCGGGCCATGTCGTCCGTCGGCCCAGAGTCTTTGTCACGCAAGACGGCCTATCCTACCCTTCTCTCACAGGACCAGACACGCACAGGGCTGACCGAAGCGTGCATAACCGGCCGTTGCACCATTGGTGAAGTCAAGACATACATTGCCGTGCTGGACTTCGGGTTCATGGGTGGAAGCATGGGCAGCGTGGTCGGGGAGAAGGTCGCCCAAGCTTTTGAGACCGCAGCCAAGAACGGGACGCCCTTTGTGGCGCTGGTAAACGGAGGGGGCGCCCGTATGCAGGAAGGGGTGCTTTCTCTGCTTCAAATGGCGAAGACTGTGGCCGCCGCCAACAGGCTTAGGGACAAGCAGATCCCCTTCATAGTGGTGCTGTCCAATCCCTCGACGGGGCAGGCGTACGCCAGCTTTGCCAACCTGGCCGATGTAATCCTTGCCGAACCCGGCTCCCTGATAGGCTTGGCGCCGATGAGAACTCTGAAAGAAGAGTCCCGCAAGCCGGTTCCGCCCGACGCTCACACCGCCGAGGCCCACATGAAGGGTGGCCTCATAGACAACATAGTCCCGCGGGACGCCCTGAGGGATCGCCTCAAGACCATCTTGGAAATATTGGGGACCGACCGGCAGAGCAACGGTTCCCAGAAGCGGAAGAAGAAGCAAGACCAGCCGTCCAACGGCGCCGCCGACCCGGCGCGCTCCCTGAAGATGGCCCGACACCCTCGTAGGCCCACTGCCCGCTCTTACATACAGGAGATGATGGACGACTTCTTCGAGCTGAAGGGTGATCGCGTAAGCGGAGACGACACCACCATGGTGGGCGGACTTGGCCACCTCAACGGGGAGCCTGTGGTGGTAATAGGCCAGGACAGGACGCGGGGAGGACGCAGCAACAAGTACCATACCTATCCCGAAGGGTTCAGAAAGGCCCGGAGATTGGTGGACCTAGCCTCCAGGTTCCAACTGCCTGTGGTGACCTTAGTAGACACCCAGGGCGCCCATCCGGGGCTGGAATCGGAAGAGCAAGGCGTGGGGAACGCAGTGGCGACCACGTTGTCGCTCATGGCCGAGGCTCCGACTCCCATCGTCTCGGCAATCGTAGGCGAAGGCGGCAGCGAGGCGGCGCTGGCCCTGGGCATCGCCGATTCCATATTGATGCAGCGGTATGCAGTGTTCACTCCCGCTCCCACGGCCCCGACGCCCAGCCGACTCCACAAAGGGCTTGTCAGGAACCAGACGGAGCCGGAAGAGTTGGTCCTAACGGCCTATGACTGCAAGGAGTTGGGCCTTATCGACGAGGTGGTGACTGAACCCGACGAGGGCGCCCATACCGACAAGTCCGCCGCTGCCAGCGAACTGGCGGAAGCCATCACCCGGAATCTGGCCTTACTGGGCAAGACCAGCATGAAGAAGCTGCTCAAGAACCGCTACCGGAAGTTCCGCAAGATGGGGGAAAGCTCGGCTTACTACGAGGCGGCTAGGCGGAGAGAGGTCTCGCTGCTTCAGCACATCGTAGAGAAGGAAACCGGCGGAAGGTCGAAAAAGGGCAGGAAGCGGGCGAAAGAGCAGGTCGCCGCCGATTAACTTACGCGGCCTGTAGGCCCAACTGTTCCAGGCTGGCCTTCACGTTCTTCAAGACCCCTTCGTACTCCGCCATGACGTCTTTGTTGCGGAGCGCCGTGGGCTTGGAAGTGTCTCTGTAGTCTGACCTCATGGCAATGGAACCCAGGAAGGGCAGTTCCATCTCCGTGGCCAGTTCCTTGCCTGACCCCTCCCCGAACATCTCCCCGGTGTAGTTTTCCACGACTCCCAGGACGTTGACCTTCAGCTTGCGAATCATGTTGATGCAGCGTTTGGCGTCCAGGTTGGCCAGGTGTTGGGGAGTGGTGACCACAATAAAGCCGTCCAGGGGCAGAGCCTGCATTACGGTAAGGGGAGCGTCTGAAGTGCCCGGCGGGAGGTCCACCACCAGGTATTCCACGTCTCCCCAGTTGGTCATCTGAAGGAATTGGTTTATGGCGTTGTGGATCATCGGCCCGCGCCAGATGATGGCCTCTTCCTCGTTTTCCTGGAAGAAGGCCATAGACACCACTTTGACCCCGTGAACTTGAGCAGGATTGATCTCCCCGTTCACGTATTCGGGTTTGTCCTTGATGCCAAGGGCCTTGGTGACGTTGGGGCAATCGATGTCCACGTCCAGCAGCCCGACCTTCTTGCCCTGGCTGGCCAGAGCCGTAGCCAGATTCACCGCCACGGTCGTCTTGCCCACTCCGCCCTTGCCGCTGTACACAGCCAACTTGGTCTTTATCTGGCCAAGCCGCTGGTTTATCTGGCGCTTCTGTTGCCAGGACTTCTTGATGGCTTCCAGGCGGGCCTGTTCTTGAGGGGTAGGAGTCGTCATACGGGCTAGTCCAGCCCCAGCAGCTTCTTGCCGTCTTCGGAGATGAGCTCAGGACTCCAGGGCGGCTCGAAGGTCATCTCAACCTGCACGTCTTCTACGCCTTCCAACTCGGCGATGGCCCACTCGGCCTGCTGGGCGATGAAAGGACCCATTCCGCAACCGGGAGCCGTCAAAGTCATGGTGACGAAGACGTTGCCCTCAGCGACCTCGACGTCGTATATCAGGCCCAAGTCCACAACATTGACCGGGATTTCCGGGTCGTACACACCCTTCAGGGCTTCGGTGACTTCATCGGTCGTGATCGCAGATTCGGCCATACTTGCCTCCCTGAGTCCATGTTCCATACCGATTGTATCATGGCGGCCCTGGTTTGACCACGCAGCGAGGCGCGATACGACGTTTCTTGGACATGCCAACGCAGCTACTGTACAATTCGATTGACTTTCAGAGGTTCGTTTATTGAGCGTCGTCAACCAGACCCAGCCAAAGTCCCCCATGGCGTTCGGAGTGCATTACGCCTGGATAATGGTCGCCGTGGCCGTGGGGATGAGATTGACCAGCTCGGCTACCCGCTCCGCGTCCAGCGTTCTGGTGCCTGTCCTTGCCGACTCCGACGGCTTGGGCTGGAGCTACGGCGCCATCGGCGCCGCATTCAGCCTACAGTGGATATTTTCCGGTATTTTCGGCCCTCCGGCGGGTTGGCTGGGCGACCGCTTTGGGGCGCGCCCCACTATGGCCGTGGGCGCCCTGCTGTTCATCGTCGCCATGATGCTCACCGGCACCATGACGGAGCTGTGGGAGTTCTACCTCTATTTCGGGGTACTTCTCTCCGCCGCAATGGCGGTTTTCGGAGTGCCGTTGATGGTGGGAGTGAGCCTCTGGTTCAAGAAGAGGCTGGGAGTAGGCATGGGGGCATTGCAGGCTTCCCAGGGCGTCGGTCCCTTCGTCAGCGTGCCTCTGATACTGTGGTTGCTAAATGACTTCGGCCTCCAATGGGCTTTCTGGGGTCCGGGAATCGCAGGCGGGATACTTCTGCTGCTAATGGTCAGGCTGTTCCATAGCGAACCTGCCGACGTCAACATGAAGCCTTTGGGCGCTGAACCCGACGAACCGGTCCAACGCATCAGAAAGAAAGGCAAGGAATCCAAGGTGCAGGTGAGTACTTTCCTGCGCCACGCTCGAAGTACGGGCGCTTTCTGGAACCTTATCGGCATCCACTTTTGGGGTTGCGCGGGACACGCAATCGTCCTGGTGTTCATGATCGCCATAGCCGAGGAGCAGGGTTTGTCCAAAGGGGTCGCCGCCGGCACCTTCATGGTAATGTCGTTGGCAAGCACTGCCACCCGGTTCATCGTACCCGTCACCGCCGACCGCATAGGCAGCAAGGGGGTAATGGCGGCATGCTTCTTCCTCCAGGCTCTGCCCGTGTTGATATTGTTTGTGGCTCAGGATGCCTGGCAGTTCTACTTGTTCGCAGTGCTGTTTGGCATAGGTTTCGGCGGCGAGATGAGCGCATTCCCCATCATCAACCGCCAGTACTACGGACTCACGGCGCCCATAGGAGTTACCTATGGATGGCAAATGTTCGGGGCGGGAGTCGGTATGGCGGCGGGAGCGGGACTGGGCGGGTTGGCTTGGGACCTCTCCGGCAGCTACTATTGGACCGTCGCGCTTTCGTTCATACTGAGCATGATAGGCGGTCTTTCCATCCTGATACTGCCTGCCACGTCCAAGCTGCTCACACCTCATTGGGAGGACGACCTGCCGAAAGAACCATAGCCCGGATAACGGGTTAGCGAATTAGACCGGTCGAAGATAGCCGATTGAAAACTCGAAGAGCAAGGAATGTGTATGAGCTACTTCCCCCTGACGTCGCATCAGCACGAGTGGAAAGAGCGCGCCGCCGACATAGCCCAGAAGGAGCTTGGGACGCGAGCGGCGGAAGTGGACCGCAACGCCCAATATCCGGAGGAGTCGCTCAACGCTCTTAGACGGGAGGGGCTTTGGGCCTTACGGGTGTCCAAGGAGCACGGGGGCTTGGAAGAGGATCTCGTCACCACGTGCCTGGTCGTGGAGGAGCTTTCCAAGAAATGCCCGTCCACCGCGATGTGCTACAAAATGCACCTGGAAGCGGCGGAGATAGTAGCCCGCATCCCGACGCCGTTTCAGGTGGACAAGTTCGTCCAGCCAATGGCCAGGGGCGAGGTGTTCACGACAGTCGCCGGAGGCGAGTCCTCCGGTCAGGGAGACGACTGGACCCCGGCCAGCGACAGTTCCTCTGTGGAGAGAGCTCCTGGAGGCTACCAGGTCGACAATGTTCGCAAGTCCTTCGTAACCTCCGCCGGCAAGGCCACCCACTATATGTTCAGGTGCAGAGTCGGCGCCGACACTCCACAGACCGACGGGACTCTTCTCTTCGTGGCCGCCGACGAAATGGACGTAGAAGTCGTCGAACCCTGGACCGGACTGGGCATGAGGGGCAACAACAGTTCCCCGGTGCGTTTCTCGGGGTTCGTGCCTGAGGAATACAGGTTGGGCTCCGAGCACAAGGTGCAGGATGAGACAACCGGGTTCTTCCGCCCTGTGTTGGCCCTCACTTACGCCGCAGCTTATCTAGGAATCGCCTCAGGCGCTTTCGAGCTGGGAGTCGAAGAAGCGGAACGAGTCCATCCCAGCGGCGCACGGCGCATCGATAACGCCCTGAACCAGCGCCGCATGGGGGAGATGAGCGCCCAGATGGAGGCTGCACGGGCCCTGCTTCTGTCGGCGGCGTCTGCCTTTGACCAGGACCGCTCCCCGTCGGCCCTGCCATACTTCCAGGCCAAGGTGGTCTGCGCGGAGGCGGCCACCAGGGTCACCCAGGACCTTATGACCATGTTCGGAGGCACCGCGTTCGCAGGCAGGCTTCCCTTCGAACGTTACTTCCGCGACGCCCGGGCCGGAGTGGTCATGGGCATAGCAAACGACGCCGCGTACCAGAGCATGACACCGATTCTCTTCCCGCCGCCGGCACAGGAAGGGTAGCTCATGGACATACAGAGCATCGTGGACAAGGCTCACGACGTGGCGCGCGACTTCGCCGCGACCCGCGACGAACGCCAACGGCGGACCGAGGCCAACCCCGAAGACTTCCAGCGACTGCGAGAGATAGGCTACCACTTGATGGCGGCGCCGAAAGACCTCGGAGGCGCTTGGGAAAGCTATTCCCAGTCGGCCCGCCCGATATGCACGGTAATCAGGACCATCGCCAAGGGCGACCCGTCGGTGGCGTTGGCGAGTGCAATGCACCACCTGGTGCTGGCCGCGTGGCGTCCCCAGAACGCTCCCGAACCCTTCACCGACGACTTCAGCCGGCAACGCAGGGAAGTCTTCGATACAGTCCACGAAGGCGCCTGGTGGGGCACCATCGTGTCCGAGCCGGGCAGCGGAGGCGACACGGCAAAGACCCGCGCGACGGCTTCTCCCACGGGAGAACCTCACCGTTACCGGTTGAACGGCGCCAAGCACTTCGGCAGCGGGTCCGGGGTCACGTCCTTTATGACCACCCGTGCCCGGCCCGCGGACGAGGATGGCATGGACAACTTCTTCCTGGAAGTCCGGGGAGTCCCCTGGGATGGTTCTACGGGAATGAAGCTGACGGCGCCCTGGGCCGGGCACGGAATGATGTCCACCAACAGCCACGCCTTCCACTTCACCGACTTCCCGGCCACACGCTGCGCCTGGCCCGCCTACGACCGGGAGAAAGCCGCCCCGGACAACGGCGGACTGGGGGCGGGAGCGTTCCTGTCCTCGGTCGTCGGAGTTGTGGACGCCGCTATGGAGTACGCCCGGCAGCGGATGGAGGGCGCTCTTTCCAGCGATAGCGGGCTGAGAGCATTCCAGAAAGTGGAATGGAGCTATGCCGAGCAGGACGCCTGGCTGATCAACCAGGCCTTCGAAGGCGCCATGCAAGCCGCCGAAAACGGCTCACAGACCCGTCACACCGCTCTGATAGCCAAGGAGAGTATAGCCAGGTTGGCGGAGTCGGTGTTGGACCGGTTGTGCAAAATCAGCGGCGGGACAGCCTACACCTGGCATTCGCCGCTGGGAGCATGGCGGCAGGACGTTCACGCCCTGGGATATTTGAGGCCCCCTTGGGCTCTGGCGTTCGACCAGTTGTTCGAGCTAAGCTGGGAAAGCGCTTAGGTGAAACGGGCGTGCCCCTGAATCATCAATAAAAGCCTTCTCCGCCTGAACGCTGCTCCTTCAGGAATTCTTCCAGGTCTTTCACGACTTCGTCCGGCTGTAGCGTGTCTCCGTGAATGAGAGACCTGGCCTCGTCGTACTGCTGTTCCAGCTTTCCCACGTAGGAGCTTATCTGGCTGTCCTTGGAAACCGCCTTTTCCACCTCGTCGTCGAAGGTAGCGGCAGCCGAACCCAGTTCGTCCAGAGGTATCGAGACCCCCAGCAGCTTGGTCAATACGTCCACCAGGGCGTAGCCCACGCGGTAGTTGGGGGCCGCTTGAAGGTAGTGGGGAATGTGGCCCCAGAGACTGGCGAAGCCCATTCCCCTCTGGGAACAGCCCTCCATGAAGGCCGAAGTGATTCCGGTGGGGCCCTGGTAGCTGGATGTCCCGATGCGGTTCCCTTCCAGTGACTTCTTGAGGTCCGCACCGTTGGATGATCCGGTTAGCTGCACTGCCCTGGTGTGGGGAACGGCGTCCAGAAGGGAGCCGACGTGAATCACCGAATCGACCCCTGAGATTTCCGCTACGTCGAGAACGGACCGTGCAAAGGTCCGCCATTTCAGGTTGGGTTCCACACCCAGAAAGACCATGACGCCCTCGGAACCGTCAACCGAAGGCTGCATGAACAGCTCGTTGGCGGGCCACCGCACCACCCTCACACCCTGGCTGTTGATGCTGGTCTGCGGGCGTGTCTGGGTGAAGTCGTAGAAGTCCTCTGAATCGAGTTCGGCGAACTTCCGCGCCGGCAGCTTGCGAATGAGATACCGCAGGGCGCTGCTGGCGCCCTCTCCCGCGTCGGGCCAGCCTTTGAAGCTGGTGATCAGATGGCGGGCTTTGCCGTCGGGCTGTTCATGAATGTTCACGTAGTCCATAGTGGATAAAGCGGGGCCTCTTCGTGCCATTATACACCTTGGCGATAGACCCCAACACCGCGGGGCTTGCAGCGATGCCAGTATGCGCCTTTCTCCCTTCACTTCCAGGTCCGCCAGCTGAAGTGTGTGCCCTGTGGAACAAATGTGGGATGATAACTGGTGTATGTTATGATGGATTTTGGGCGGGAGACTGAGTGGTTGATTAGTGGGGCCATGGGTTCAGTACGCAAATGAGCATGGTGCAATCGTTCTCTGATACGCAGGTCGAGTCGCTCGCTAAGGTACTTGGTGATTCTGGCACTGGCTCGGAAATCACACGTGTGCTAAACACTTGTGGGCTTAAAGACAACTCAGGTGATTCCACGAAATGGAAACGCCTTAATTGGGCGTTCCTGGAAAGTCAACGTCAGAATAGATGTGCAGATGGGGTGATAAACTTCATCCAGACCTTCTTAGGACCAGTCAGATTCCGTGACAAGAACGAGGAATTCGAGAGCCATCGTCGAGAGCTGAACATGGTATTGGCGTTCGCGGGACTTGAATATGGGTCCGATGGGAAGTTCTGTAAACGCCAAGCTGTACAGACTATCTCCGACGCCGAGCAGCGAGTAGGAACTCTCCGTGCAAAGCTCGTCAAACGTCGGGTCCACTCCCAGGCGCTGAAGTATTGTCGCGCTGAACTGATGCAAGAAAACTACTTTCATGCCGTATTCGAGGCAGCCAAAGGACTCGCCCAACGCATTCGCGAAATGTCAGGAGTTGCCGGGGATGGAGTGGACCTCGTGAACCGGGTCTTTTCTGAAGATAAGCCTGTGCTCGCCTTCAACTTCCTGGAAACCAAGACGGAAAAAAGTGAGTATCGAGGATTTGCTAATCTCCTAAGGGGTTGCTTCGAAGCGATCAGGAATCCACTCGCCCACGAACCGAAGATACTCTGGGAGGGCGAAGACGATGCAGCGGACTACTTGACATTGATCTCGCTCCTGCATTGGAAGCTGGATGACTGCTTCCCGACAAGAATGGGAGGTTACTAGTGACACATACCCCCTGTTCACTGTCACCCCAGGCTCAGTTCCCTGGTGGTGAGGTGTTTAGGCACCACTAACTTGACCGAGGAACAGGGCAGCTAGAGGTTTTACTGCTGTGCCATTAAAGTTCATAGACCCTGGTTCCCAGCCGCCGCTGGGAGATTTTCTAATCTCCTGTGATGATCAGGTGAACCTGTTCATCGGTCCAAATGCGTCTGGTAAAAGCACCATCTTGCGAGAGATGAAACGTTTTTACTCTATGGGACGGGACCGGGTGTTGTATTTCAACCAGGAAGGGGAATTATTGGAAGAAGTCAAACGCTGTTTCAATATCCAGAAACAAGCCAACGAATTGGAACGAATGCGGGAATCGCCACCGCTATTCACCGAATTGGTCCAACAGCAAGCCGACCACCTGGACCAACTAAACGAACTCGCGGTACGTTTCGCAAACCTCTATTTCTCCAAGTCCCGTGACTCCATCCTCGAACGTAGGCACATTTACTGTTCAACCCATGTGGACTGGGACGAAAAATTTATTGTTGTAGAAGATACATCTGGCTCCAACGCGACCACATGGGATACTGCTCCGTTGTTGTACATACCAGCCATCCGCATTAACGTGACGGATCACGGACCCATCGAAAAGGATGACGGTAGCGGAGATTATTCGCTAGATGGCCTATTAGAAGCTCATCACGGCAGCTTCTACAGCCAGGGCGTAGAACTAGCTATAGATTGGCTTCGGAAGAAAATGGTTGGAAATCGGAGCCAACAGTATCAACTCAGAAGAGCTTTGGCGGTCGGTTATTCCTGTGCCAAGTCCATTTGCGCTGAAGTGATATATGATGATGCCCCGCACACATTCGTTGAAGTAAGAGACGTAGAAATAGACGACTCTGCCTTTCAGGATATCGCTGATATACATGGTTTCAGAGACATGGAACAGATCAATCACTACGCCATGGGGATAGGAACCAATGACAATATTACGGGCGAACCGTTGTACGCAGGCGTATTAAGCTCAGGAACCCAAGGCACTCTTTTGTGGGTCTGGGCGTTGGCCCTCAAAATGGCCTACCACTATGACTGGCAAGAGGGTTGGGAGAAAAAACCGGCCATCCTCCTGATTGACGAGATAGAAAACCACTTGCATCCGACCTGGCAGCGTAGGGCTATACCAGCGTTGCTGAAGCACTTCACAGGGTTGCAGATTTTCGCCACTACCCATTCACCCTTTGTTGTGGCCGGCTTGAAAGCCGGTCAGGTGCATCTGCTGAATCGTGACCAAAACGGAGTGGTTACGGTGACTACTAACGAGCGGGACGTTATCGGCTGGACTGCGGATGAAATCCTTAGAACCATGATGGGCGTGGAGGAGCCTACCGACCAACTTACGGTCGATCGTGCTAACCGACTGCGGCACCTTCGGGAAAAGGAAACATTGACGACTGAGGAAGAATCCGAAATGAATTGGCTGCGACGACAGGTAAATGAGGACTTGTTGGCCAAGGGCGGCCCGTTGGAGGTCCAGCGGGACCGTTATGCAGACTTGATGCAGAGCTTCCTTCTTTCCAGGCAATCCGAGTTGAGTCAAGACGGAGAATAACCGAGGTTGCGGTGGGTTGACCGGGGGCCTGAACCCGGCGGGGTTGCCGAATACGCGCGGCAGTTCACACAGGGCTGGATTGACTATTTTCAAAATAGGGTTGGTAGGCGGCCTGCTGACTCTTATTGGCGAGAATTCCGGCTAACGTTGGGCAGCCGAACCGACGGTATCTGCTGGTATTGTGAGCGGCGATGTGACACCTACGCCGAGCAGGGAGGGCGTGCCCCTACGGTTGACCACTTCCGACCTCTCAGCCGATTTTCACAGTTGGCCTATGAGTGGTCCAATTGGGTTTTCAGTTGCCAACGGTGCAACGGCGAGAACAAGCAGGATAGATGGCCGGATTCAGGGTATGTTGACCCCTCCGTTTCCGATATCGCGGAACGCCCGGAAAGGTATTTCGAGTATGACTTCGAAACAGGGGAACTGATCCCGAAAAAGGGCCTCACCGGTGTCAACCGCCAAAAAGCTTTGCATACGATAAATGATTTAGGGTTGAATAAGCTGGATGTACGGTACTTTCGTTTTGAGCAATCGCGGAGGGTCATCGCGGACTTGCTGGCGTTTCCGGTTTCTTACCGGCAGGCCTTCATCGCGTCTTTCACAGAACGAGGTGTTGAGTACGCCGGAACGATAGGGATGGTCGTAGAGCAACTGCGTCAGGACGGCCGAATCTAGCCGGTTTGGGCTTGGAGGGCCTGTTATAGACCTGGTTGCTCTACCCCTCTTTCATGTCCACCTGAACTGTTTCGACAATACTGATAGGGTGTTAATCTAAACGTGTGGCGTATGACCTTTGCATAATTTTTCGTCAGTGTCGATAATCATACCTGTGAGAGCTCCTCCGTTGGAGTGACGGAGTTTCGGAGAGACAAACTGATGGCGGGAAACAGGACATTGAATATAAGAACTGCCTCCGCCGACGAATATGACGCCGTCGGTAGGGTGATCCAGGCTGCCTACAGAGAATATAAACCCGATTACCCGGCGGAATGGTGGGAGCGGTACGAGCAGAGCCAGGCCGACGTGCAGAGCCGGGCCCATGAGTCCGAGCTGGTCGTGGCAGAGCTGGACGGTCGCATCATTGGCTCAATCACCCTCTACCTGGACGGCTACAGGGGCGGCGAAGGCTCTTGGCCCGAGGGCTGGGCGGGCATCAGGTTGGTGTCAGTCCATCCCGACGCCCGAGGTCTGGGGATAGCCAAGGCGATGATGAACGAGTGTCTGGAAATGTGCCGCGCCAGGGGAATCCCCGTCGTCGGCCTCCACACGACGCAAGTCATGGCCACCGCCAGGGGCATGTACGAGCGTATGGGTTTTGAAAGGGTCCCTCAGTTCGACCACCATCCCAGGCCCGACTACGTAGTCTACGCCTACAAGTACGACTTGTAGTTGCGTGTGCATGCTGGCCTTAACAGGCGTCGCCCATTGACCTGCATTGACAGTTCAAGTGTTGTAGACTAGTCTTCTATCTAGTCAGGGTAGTTATCGCTGGAGGAAGCATGAGTAGGACATGGCAGGTGCAAGACGCTAAGGCGAGGTTCAGCGAGTTCCTTGAAGCCAGCTTGTCGGATGGCCCCCAGATAGTGACCAAGCGCGGGGTCGAAACGGCCGTACTCCTTCCCATCGAACATTGGCGGAGACTGGAGGAGATGACGAGGCCGAACCTAAAAGAACTGCTTCTTGCGCCGGAAGCGCGGACTGAAGAGCTTACTCCTCCGCGTCGGACACTTCACCTCCGGACCGCTCCAGAGTTCGAGTAGGTCTATGTACCTCCTCGACACCAATGTAGTTTCGGAAATGAGACGTCAACACCCACATCGGGCCGTCTTGGCATGGATGGCTGACGTGCCGGCGTATGAGCTCTTCATATCCGCAGTGACCGTGGGAGAGATACAGTCAGGAATCGAGAACACTCGCGGTCGGGACAGAACAAAGTCAGCAGAGTTGGAGGAATGGCTCGATAAAGTTCTAACCTCGTACAGCGTCTTGTCGATGGACGCCCCTATTTTCCGAGAATGGGCGCGCCTCATGTACGGAAAGTCAAACGTCCTAGCAATGGACGCCATGATCGCGGCAACAGCCAAAGTGCACAGGTTGACTGTGGTTACCAGAAATCAGCGAGATTTCGCTGATTTTGGTGTGGAGTTGCAAAATCCGTTCGAAAGCGATTAGCCATCGACTAATGGACGACTTTCACCCCATCGTAAGAGACTGGTTCCTGGATAGGTTCCAGGCCCCCACCCAGGCCCAGGCCGAGGGGTGGGAAGCCATTGCCCAGGGCCGCCATACGCTCATAGCGGCCCCTACTGGCTCCGGCAAGACCCTGGCCGCCTTTCTCAACTGTGTCGACCAGCTGGTGCGGACTGGGGTAGAAGAGGGCCTGCCGGAAACCACACAAGTCGTGTACGTCTCACCCCTGAAGGCCCTCTCCAACGACATCCATAAGAACCTGTCCGTGCCGCTTCAGGAGATTTCCGAACTGGCCGAAACGCGGGGTATGACGCTGCCTGAGATTCGCGCCGAGGTTCGGACTGGAGACACTCCCGCGTCCCAGCGTCAGAAGATGGCCAAGAACCCGCCTCACATTCTCATAACCACGCCGGAATCCCTCTATATCCTGCTGACCTCGAAAAGCGGGCGCAGGGGACTCAAGGGAGTGAAAACCCTCATACTGGACGAGATACACGCAGTAGCCGACGACAAAAGAGGATCCCACCTGGCCTTGTCGGTGGAAAGGTTGTGCGCGCTGGCCGACGGCCCCATCACCAGAATCGGACTCTCCGCCACACAGAAGCCGATCGAAGACGTGGCCCGGCTTTTGGTGGGCGCATCCAATATGTCCGACGCGGGCGACCCTGAGTGCACAATAGTCGACACCGGACACAGTCGACAGATGGACATCGATCTGGCCCTCCCCAAGGACATGGAGTTGGGCCCCATTGCCACCCACGAGCTTTGGGCTGAAACCCTGGACGACATAGCTGGCTTGGTCCGTGAGCATGGCACGACGCTAGTGTTCGTAAACACCCGGCGGTTGGTGGAGCGTGTGGCCCACCAACTGTCCCTGAGGCTGGGTGAGGATGCTGTGGCCGCCCACCACGGCAGCCTTTCCAGGAGCACCCGCCTGGACGCGGAAGAAAAGCTCAAGTCCGGGAGCATAAAGGTATGCGTGGCCACGGCTTCCCTGGAGCTTGGCATAGACGTGGGTGTAGTGGACCTGGTGTGCCAGATAGGCTCTCCACGGTCCATTGGGCTTCTTCTCCAAAGGGTCGGCAGGTCGGGCCATACGGTTGGCGGGACACCGAAAGGACGGCTGTTCCCCCTGACTAGGGACGAGCTTATCGAGTGCGCGGCGCTTATGAAGGCAATCTCGGACCGGAACCTGGACGCCCTTTCGATTCCCCCCTGGCCGCTGGATGTCCTGGCCCAGCAGATGGTCGCCGCCTGTTCCGTGGAGGAGTGGGAAGAACAAGGCTTGTACGAGATGTTCACGCGGGCCTACCCCTACAAAGACCTTCCCAGGGAGAGGTTCGACAGTCTGGTGGAGACGTTGTCCAGAGGATATTCGAACCGCCTGGGGAGGAGAGGGGCCTATCTCCATCGGGACGGCGTCAACGACAAGCTCAAGGGTAGGCGCGGAGCGGGGCTGGCAGCCATGACCAGCGGAGGAGCTATCCCGGACAACGCCGACTATGACGTGGTGCTGGACCCGGAAGGCGCTTTCGTGGGTACAGTCAACGAGGACTTTGCCATCGAGAGCATGGCTGGCGACGTGTTTCTCCTGGGAAACACCCCCTGGAAAATCAGGAGAGTTGAGCAGGGCCGGGTGAGGGTGGAAGATGCACAAGGCCAGGCGCCCACCATTCCCTTCTGGCTTGGCGAGGCACCGGGCCGCACTTGGGAGCTTTCCGATGAGGTGTCTGCCATCCGCGACGGCATCGACCGGCGGCTCGACAATCCGAGTGAAGCTCGTGCATGGCTGATGAATGCCGCCGGAGTTTCCGAGGAAGCCGCCGGACAGATGGTAGCCTACATAGAAGAAGGGAAACGCGTCCTTGGCATGGTTCCCACCGGCAACCGAATCGTCGCCGAGCGGTTTTTCGACGAAAGCGGCGGGATGCAGCTGGTCATCCACTCCCCCATAGGCTCACGCATTAACCGGGCCTGGGGGATGGCCCTTAGGAAGAATATCTGCCGCACCTTCGACTTCGAGTTGCAGGCGTCGGCAACCGATGACGGCCTTAATTTCTCCCTTGACCCACAACTCTCATTTCCCGTATCGGACACCTTTTCCCTGCTCAAGTCCGCCGATGCCAGGGACGTCCTAGAACAGGCCATGCTGCAGGCGCCCCTATTTGCGACAAGGTGGCGTTGGAACGTCACCAGGGCGTTGGCGATTCTCAGGCACACCGGCGGTTCCAAGGTCCCGGCGCCCCTCCAAAGAATGCGCTCGGACGACCTGCTGGCGGCGGTGTTCCCTGCCCAGGTCGCCTGCCAGGACAACAACCAGATGGGCTATGTGGAGTTGCCCGACCACCCGTTGGTCTTCGAGACCATGAGAGACTGTTTGACCGATGCCTCCGACGTGGAAGGCCTGGAACGGCTCCTCAAGTCGATAGAATCCGGGGACATTCAGGTCTACGCCAGAGACACAGTGCAGCCGTCGGCCTTCTCCCACCAGATTCTCAACGCCATGCCCTACGCATTCCTCGACGACGCACCCCTGGAAGAAAGGCGGGCCCGGGCGGTAACCCTGAGGCGCGCTTTGCCCGAGGACAGCCGTGATCTGGGAAGGCTGGACCCGGAAGCTATAGCCACTGAATCGGCCAATGCCTGGCCCCGCATCAGGGACGCCGATGAGCTCCACGACGCGTTGCTGACGCTGGTGTGTCTGCCCCAAGAGGAAGGCGCACGGCGAACGGGTCTGAGCGTCGACGCTCTGTATGCCTATTTCAGCGAGCTGAGAGATGCGTCACGCGCATATTTGGTTGAGACGGACGACGGTCTGTCGGCCTTTGTCGCGGCTGAGTCTCTGGCGACGGTACGAGCGGCGTACCCTTCGGCCCGCATCCATCCCGCACCTCCGTCGGCGTCTTCCGGAACTGAGGTCACTGAAGACGAGGCGACTCTGTCTATGGTGCGGGGCTGGGCCGAATCCTCGGGTCCCTTCACCGTCGCCGAAATGGCTGCGCTGCTGAAAATCGGCGAGGGCCGAGTGAAAACGGCGGTGGCCCGATTGGAAGCTGAGGGAATGGTCATCCGGGGCCGTTACCGTGAAGGTCTGGACGAGGAAGAGCTGTGCGACCGGCGTATCCTGGCCCGGATTCACGCGTCCACGATCTCCCGACTCAGGAAAGAAATCGAGCCGGTCCCGGCGGCTGACTTCATCAAGTTCCTGCTCAGGTGGCAGCACGTGGAGGTTGGCAAGCAGCTCACAGGTGAGGGCGGCCTGTTGGACGTTATCGACCAGCTTCAGGGATTCGAGGCCGCCGCCGGAGCCTGGGAGAACGAAATTCTTGCCGCCCGCGTGTCCGACCTCCAGCCCACGCAGCTGGATTCTCTCAGCTTAGGAGGTGAGATAGTCTGGGGACGTCTCTCCCGGAAGCGGGAAGGCGAGCCGCCTCCTTCGGGCAGAATCAACTTCAATCGCAACACGCCCATCACATTCGCGTTGAGAGAATGTCTGGACTGGTTGGCCGCAGGCGCTGAAAACGATGAGTTGCCAGACGGCGGGCCCAAGGAGGTCCTGGAAGCCCTGAACAAGCGGGGAGCCTCTTTCGTGTCGGACCTTGTGGTGTATGTACATCGCCTCCCGTCGGACGTGGAGGAAACTTTGTGGACTCTGGCGGCGGCTGGCAAGGTCACATCCGACAGTGTTGAGATTCTGCGACAGCGTGTTAAAGGACAAAATGGAAAGGGAAGGCGCGCAGGCCTGTTTCGGCGAACCCAAAGGCGGCGCAGCTTTGGCCGATGGTCGGCTCTGGACCCCGTGGAGCCGCTAGACGAGACGATAGATGCCGTCGCCAACCAGCTTCTCAGCCGCTACGGAGTTCTGTGCGCCGAGCTGATTGGCCGCGAACCTCTGGTTCCCCGGTGGAGAGACCTGGTCAAAACTCTAAGGAGAATGGAGGCCCGCGGAGAGATACGAGGCGGCAGGTTTGTGGCTGGGACCATAGGTGAACAGTTCGCGCTGCCCGAGGCCGTGGAGGCGCTGCGGGAGGCCAGGAAGTCTGACGGAGGCTGGGCCGTGGTTTCAGCCTGCGACCCGCTGAACCTGGTGGGAATCCTCACCCCAGGAGACCGGGTCCCGGCGAACCTGGGCAACAGAATCGTGTTCAACAACGGAATGCCCATCATTTCATCCGAAAACGGGCATGCTGTCGTCCGCACGAACTCGGACCCGTTGACCATGGCCCGCGCCAGGGCCCTGCTCCAGTCGGCCCACAAGGACCGCTCCATTTCCGCCACGGCTTAGAGACCATGACCGTATCTTCGCTGTTGGACCTCATAGGGAACACGCCCTTAGTGGAGCTGTCCAAATTGGCATCCCCCGACACGGACGGCGTCCGCATATTTGCCAAGCTGGAAGGTCAGAACCCCAGCGGCAGCATAAAGGACCGGATAGTAAAGGCGATGGTGGAGCGGGCCGAGGCCCAGGGACGCCTCAAACCGGGCGACACCATCATCGAAGCCTCCAGCGGCAATACGGCCATTGCGTCGTGCATGGTGGGCAAGCAGCGCGGGTACAACGTGAAGGTGGTCATACCCCCGGAGGTCGTGCCCAGCATAGCGGACATACTTAGGCTCCTTGGCGCTGAGGTGGTATGGTGCGAGCCAGGCCTGGGCATGAAAGGCGCCATCGATCACGCGCAAGCTCTCGCTAAGGCGAACGGATGGCAATACCTGGGGCAGTTCGACGACCGCACCAACATGGAGACCCACTATACCGCAACGGGCAGGGAAATCGTGGAGGCCTTGGACCCGGTGGACGTGTTCGTCGCCGGAATCGGCACTGCTGGCACCATCATGGGAGTGGGCAGACGCCTCAAGGAAGCAAACCCAAAGGTCAAAATCATTGGGGTAGAGCCGCGCATGGGCCAGTCCCTCCAGGGGCTCAGAAGCCTGTCGGAAGGTTACGTCCCTCCCCTTCTCGACCTGAAGATGCTGTCGGGAAGGTTCCTGGTGGATAGCGCCACGGCCATAGCGGCGGCTAAGTCGGTCATCGAAGCCGAGGGAATCATGGCTGGCGTGTCGTCGGGCGCAACCCTCCACGTAGCCCAGAGAATCGCCCGCAGAATGACCGCCCAAGGCGAAACGGGCAACATCGTAGCCATGTTCTCGGACGGAGCCTGGAAGTACCTTCCCTCTCGGCCCTGGGGTGCAGCCCTGGATGGCGACAGGGACCTCGACGAAACCCACTGGTGGTAAGCGGCAGCTGCCCTGAAAGTTGACGCCGTAGGCGGGGCTGGGGATAATTGCAGCGGTTGCCCAGGATAGGATTGGACCTTATCTGGCCCCTTCAGGAGGAACGTAGATGACATCCCAAAGGAAACGTCAACTGGGACGGTCGGTATCCATAGTGGGGGCCGGAATGTCCCACTTTGGCGCCTACAAAGACAAGAACAGCCGCGACCTCTTTACCGAGGCCTTTCAGGACATGCTGGAAAGTCTCGACCAGGGCATAGACACCGAGGATATCGAGACCGCTTACGTTGGGAACTACTCCTCCGACCTGTTCGAGGGGCAGGGCCACACAGCCCCAATCCTGGCCGACTGGCTGGGGCTGACTCCCACGCCCGTGACCCGTATAGAGAACGCCTGCGCGTCCAGCGGCAGCGCGTTCCGAGAAGGCATCATGGCCATAGCCTCAGGCCTCTATGACATCGTGCTGGTAGGCGGCGTGGAGAAAATGACCGACCTGCCCACCGAGGGCGTCACCGACGTGCTGGCCACTGCCGCGGACGCCCAGTACGAGGTCCCGGCGGGAGTCACCTTCCCGGGAATCTATGGAGCCTTAGCCAAAGCCCACATGGACCGTTACGAGACCAACCTGGACCATCTGCTCAAGGTCTGCATCAAGAACCACAACAACGGCGCCCTGAACCCCAAAGCCCAGTTTAACCAGACCATCGACGACGTGATGGCCCGGCGCATAGCCAGGGCAGAGCAAAGGGGAGACCCCGTGCCGCCGTGGAAGACCGGCATGGACTTCCTGAACGACCCCAGGGCCAATCCATGGATAGCCTGGCCGCTGCGCCTCTATGACTGCGCCCCCATAACCGACGGGGGCACGTGTGTGCTGTTGACGGCGTCGGACCTGGCCCACAACTTCACCGACAAACCGATACGAGTTCTGGGCGTCGGCCAGGCGACCGGACGGGCGCTCCACGATTCCGACGAGCTCACCTCCCTGTCCTCCGCCAAGTCCGCGTCGGCACGGGCTTACGAGATGGCTGGGGTGACCGGCAGAGACATCCAGTTCGCAGAGGTCCACGACTGCTTCACCATTGCCGAAATTGTTGCCACCGAGGACCTGGGTTTCTTCAACCCCGGCGAGGGGGCCAGGGCGGTGGATGAAGGACGGACAGCGCGCACTGGAGATAAACCCATTAACACTTCCGGAGGACTTAAGGCCAAGGGGCATCCGGTCGGAGCGTCTGGAGTCGGCCAGGTCATCGAGGTCTTCCACCAGTTGCGGGAAGAGGCTGGAGACCGGCAGCTGCGAATCCCCAACCTGAGGCTTGGCCTGACCCACAATGTGGGCGGCACCGGCGGCACCTGCGTCGTGAACATCCTCGGCAGGGAAGAGTAGACATGGCAGAGCGTCCATTCACAGGAGATTCCTTTTACGCATACCTGAAAGAAGAGGGGAAGCTGATGGGAGTCCGCTGCAAGAGTTGCGGCCTCCTGTCGGTCGAGCCCAGGAGCATTTGCAGAGGGTGCAAGTCCAGGGACGTCGAGTGGGCTGAGTTTTCGGGCAAGGGGAAGCTAAGCACCTTCACCTGCATCTCGGTGGCGCCGAACCGCATGATCGACAAAGGCTACGGGCGGGACAACCCTTACTGCTCCGGGATCGTGACTCTGGAGGAGGGGCCTCGCATCGGCGGTGTGATCAGAGGTGTGGACGCCTCCAACCCCGGCTCCATTAAGACCGGCTCCGACGTGATGTTGGACCTGGAAGACATGGACCCCGAGACGCCGGGGTTGGCCTTCAGACCCGCGTAACCGAGGCGCCTGCCAAGCTATGCTGACCAGTTATAGGCAGGAGCAAGAATCCTGTGGTCAGTGTTGGGGGCCAACGTGTAGTCCTGCTTCTGGTTGACACCGTCTTCTAAGGCGACATGGGAGATAGCATCCCAAAGTGGGCGGCTAAGCGGGCGACGCGGGCCTGCGAACCCTCCGGCGGAGAGGTGTTCCTACAGCCACCAAAAACATGACGCCTTTCCCTTCGGCGGGGGGAGAAAAGAAGGTCGTTACGTCGTCGTCGAAGAAGGTGAGCCCCGTGGCGCCCAGCCGCTGGGCATAGGCTGACAGGTACAGTTTGCCGCCGATGATGCCGCCTTCCAGTTGGGCCGCCCTGTAGCCCCTGTTCCCGTAACGCTCTAATGCCATGTCCAGGTCGGCGATCATGTATATGTTCACCGCGGCGTCCGCCGGGAGGGCCTGTCGGAGGCCAAGATAGCCCGCCATTTGACGGAAATCACCTTGCTGAAGCTGTTCGAGAGCCTGGACGTCCCGTCTGTAGAGGTAGCTCCCCGCCGGCAGGCCATCTACTGCGCTGGCTATGATGTGGAGTTGGTTGAGTGAAGCTCCCTCGGCGCCAAGAAAGTCCGCCGGAATTCCCCGCGTGGACCGGTCCAGCATCAATGACAGCTGTCTGAAAGTCATGGGCCTATGAACGAACTGGCGGCTGGAGCCGCGCCGACGGATGGTGCGGTCTATGGAGTCCTGGGGAACGTCCTGGACTGACCCTTCATCCCCTTCGTCTAACGCGCCGCTCAAGTCCAGTGGGAACAGCGTTCCCTGACTGTTGGGAAGCTCCACAGAAGGCAATGGGACTCTCCATGACCGGGCCTCATCCCCGCTCCCCATCGAAGACGAACGGTGAATTCTTCCCATGTCCGGATATTCCACCTCGTGGGCGCTCAACGGCACAGTCTCGTAGGATATGACGGGAATATCAGGAGGGATCGGCGCCGCTCCGCTTCCCGAACCCAGGGAGACCATCCCCAGGGAAACTTCTTTGTCAGCGTGCAATCCCAGCAGGTGGTTGACAGGGTTGTCGGCAAACCCTAGGACCACTTTCGCCGGTAAGTTGTGGCTTGAAGCCTCGGCCAGCAGATTGGCCAGAAGAACTCCGCTGTCCCAGTAGCAGTGACGGTATGCCCTGGAGCGATACTTCCAGGCGTTTCTCCAGAAGGTGCTGGTGAAGACCAGGGCGGCGGGAGCTTCCTCCAAGCTCGCCTCGCCTCCCGACGCTTCCGCTAGAACCCGTCGAAAGTCACCACGCCTGAGGAGGTGGAGAGCAAAGTCCCTGGGCCCGAAATGGTATACCCCCGCGTCCAGGTCAGGCAGGTCGCCGCACACAAGGTACAGTTCGATGTGGTAGAGAGCGCCGGTGCAGGGGGCGGCACGGAACAGAGTGTCTCCCCCGGGGTGCACACCACGTTTGGTTATGCCAGCCGTGTGGAACAGAATCCCGGCCAGTGTAGCTAGATCGGGAGTCCCGGTGGCTCCCTCGGCGTCGGGGGAAACGCCCGTTGACGCTATGGCGTCCAGGGCTGGCATGTCCGACGCCGGGGACTCGTGGGGCAGTGGAATGGACTCCAGGTCGGTGTATATCTTGAAGGGGAGGGGCTGATTGCTGAAGTCCAGGCTGAAGGAGTCCATCTGGAGACTCCACAGGGAATGCTTGGTCTTCTCGTGGTAGTCCAGCGCTTCTTGGATGTCCCGGTTTCCCATCGTGTGGGAATTATACAGCAGCGCCTCCTTAAGTCTACCGGTAAAGCGAGGGTGTGGGCAGGGTCTTCCTTGACCCCCATAGACGCCTGTGCTAGCTTTAGTCCAATTCCGGTCCGCCAACAACGTTGTGGAGGTTCAATATGGTCTCTGGACTGGGAGACTTGGTTCAAGCCGAATGGGACGATGCCGTCCAGGCCATTGAAAAGTGCTATGAGCTGGGCTGGACCGATGGTCTGCCCGTCGTGCCTCCCACAGTGGAGAGGGTGGAACAGTTCCTGGCAAGGGTGGAACGGCCTGCTGACGAAGTCCTGGGAACCATCTCGGAGCGCAGGCGTGAAGTGACGGTGGGCAAGGCCGCCGCCAATGCCGTGATGGCGGGATGCCTGCCCGACTACTTTCCCGTAGTGCTGGCGGCCTCGGAAGCCATGCTGGACCCGACCTTCAACCTCATCGGACCCTCATCCAGCCTGGGAGGCGCGGGAATCCTGGTGGTCATCAACGGGCCCGTGCTTAGAGACCTGGACATCAACCGGCGTAATAACCTGTTCGGACCGGGCAACCGCGCCAACTCCACTATAGGCAGATCCGTTAGGTTGATACTAATGAACGCCTGCGCGTCCATTCCGGGCTTATTCGACCGGAGCATCCTGGGGAATCCAGGAAAGTTCAGTTTCTGCATTGGCGAGAACGAAGAAGAGACTCACTGGAACCCGCTCCACGTGGAACGCGGCTTCTCTGCCGAGCAAAGCGCCGTGACTGTCTTTGCCTGCGATTCGCCGAGGCAGGTCCGCATGGCTTCCAAGCCTGAGATTATCCTGACGGGCGTGGCCGACGTGGCTTCAATCCTGGGAAGCTCCATGGCCAACGCAGGCTCCGTTGGAGACACCTCAACGGTAGTCCGCCAAGGGCAGGTGGGAGTGGTGGTCGCCGGGACCAGCGACATTTGGGAGGGCTGGACCAAGGAGGACGTGCGTCAGTACCTTTTCCCCAGGATAAGGCGTTCGGCTGCGGACTTGAAGAGAGCGCTGGTGATGGAGGGAGACGTAGAGCCGGGGGATGAGGACAGCTACATCTCCCTGGTTCCCGAACCCGACGACATCCTGATTATCTTTGCGGGAGGCCCTGAAGGCCCCACGTGCGGGGTGATGCCCAGCTGGGGACCCAAGGTTTCATCTACGGCGGTGACCAAGCCCATTAGGTGGCCGATATAGAGATTTTTACAAGATCCCCCTCTCCCTCTGGGAGAGGGTTGGGGTGAGGGCGCCTCCGAGCCAATGGATGCGCTTACAGGAAAGACTGGACTGACGGAGGAGACCATGACTGAGCAAGGACGCAATCTGCATACCCTGGTTGACCCAACAACCCAGCCCATCATACCGGCCTTCTCCGGAGCGCCCCGGCTGTTGGACCTCAAGGACAAGCGCATCGGCCTCATCGACGACAGCAAGCCCAACGGCAAAGAGATTCTGGAAGAGATGGCCGAGCTGCTAAAGACCCGTTTCGGTGTGGCGGACGTGGTATACCACAGAAAGCCCTCGGCTTCCAAACCTGCGGATCCAGAGGTGATAGACCAGATGGGCAAGGAGTGCGACTACGTAATTGTCGCAATCGGCGATTGAGGGTCCTGCAGTGCGTGCAGTGTGCACGACGGCATCCACGTTGAGAAAGCAGGCATCCCATCGGCTACGATATGCACAGAGCCCTTCCGGCGAACGGCCACGGCAATGGCCGCCATGTGGGGCGCGCGGGAGTACCCGGTCATCTACACAGAACATCCCTTGGGTGGCCTGCCCAGGGACGCGGTGCGAAGCAGGGCGGAAGGCCTGCTGCAGGAAGTCGTCTCGGTCCTCACGGGCGTCGACGCCTCTCAACTCTCGGCAGCGCAGTGATCGCCGCCGGATAAAGCCGGCGAGAAGGGCTTCCGGGGCCGTGCGGGCCGGAATACGCCGCTCAAGGCGTTTCCCAAAGCCGGCGGATGGGCACTGCGTGCAAGCCGTCGCCGAAACTGACGCTGGTTCGCCCGTCGTAGAGCACGACCCCGGCGGCAAAGCGGTCGCCGCAAGCGTCCTTGAGCCTCCGTAGACCACGGAAGTCCGACTGAGTGACTGTGGCGCCCGCCTTGACCTCAACTCCGGCTACCAGGGTTCCGGATTCCATCACGATGTCCACCTCGACCTTGTCCTTGTCGCGGTAATGGAAGAATTCCACCGGCCTTATGTGCCAGGCGGCCTGTCGACGCAATTCCTGGAATACGAACGTTTCCAGAAGCTGGCCCAGCAGCGTGCGGTCCGCCAGCAGTGTCGAGGCTGAGGCCCCCAAAAGCGCACAAGCCAGACCGGTGTCGCCGACGTGGAGCTTGTGAGTTTTGACGAGACGTTTCCCACGGTTGTTGTGCCACGACGGAAGCCGTTCCAACAGGTACACCCTCTCCAACAGAGCGATGTAATCGCCAATGGTTGGGCGGCTAAGCTGGAAAGGCGCCGCAAGGCTGCTCAGGTTGAGCAGTTGGGCGGTTTGAGTCGCGGTCATGCTGAGAAGCCTGGGCAGGGCGTCCAGTCCCCTGATACGGGAGAGGTCTCCAATGTCCCGTTGCACCTGGGCGTCAATGTAGTTTCTGTACCAGTTGGTGCGCCTGCGTCCGCTGGGGCGCGCAAGGGCTGGCGGGTACCCGCCTGACGCAATCCGTTCAGCCAGCTCTGCTCCCAACCGGTCGGTCTGCCGAATCGGGAAGTCATCTTCGAACAAAGCAGCGATGAAGCCGGCGTCGGCAGGGCGGCTTGCGTACAACTCACATTGGGACAGTGGGTGTAATCGGACCGTCTCCAGGCGCCCGGCAAGAGAGTCCTGCACAGTCGGGACAGCCAGCAAGTTGAAGGAGCCGGTGAGGACGAACCGGCCGGGTGTACGCCGCCGGTCGACTGCCAGCTTCAAGGCTGTGAAGATCCCCGGCGCTCTCTGCACCTCATCCAGCACGACGCGGTCAGGGAGTTCGTCTATGAACCCCATGGGGTCCATCTCTGCGCCCGCCCGCACCACGTCGTCGTCGAGGCTGAGATAGCCATAACCGGGGTTTGCGGCGTTGCTGTCCCATGAGTGGCCCGGAAGGAACTCGGGCGCGCACACCATCTGCGCAAACGTGGTCTTCCCACACTGTCGCGGACCCTGAATTAATACGACTGGAGAGTCCTCCAGCGCCTCTGCGAACCGGGATTCTATAAAACGAGGATGAAGTTTGTTGTCGTCCATCGTCCAATTGTAAACTAAGTGACGTCCAATTACAAGGTTATAGTGCGTCCAATTGAAAGATTAATATACGTCTAATTGCAATGTTATGGTATGTCTCATTGAAAGGTTAACGCCGTTTGATTGAAACTTTATAGCATTGCATAGCAGTGAAAACCCCGCTTTTGGCTACTAATTACTCCGTTGGGCCAGACCGGGGTCGTATTGGAGCTGGGCGAATGGAAGCGGTACGGACGGTGTGACCGGCCAGCTTAGCCGCGTGTTGTCTCGATTCTCATCAGCAACACGACTATGGACAGCAGGCCCAGTCCCGTGAACAGATACCCAGCGGCCTCGAATCCGCCGAAGCCCAGGGCAATGCCGCCGAAAGCGGACCCGGTGGCGAAACCCATCTGGATCGCCGATCCGAACAACCCGGCGGCGGTAGCCCTCGAGCGGCCCGACACTTGCATTGCCAGCGTGGCCATGTAGGGAAGGCCTAGTATCATGCTGACTGTGAAGGCGATGGCCAACGATGTAGTGACCCATACGCCTGAGTCAACGATAAAGAGGGGCGCCGCCAACCCGGCGCCTATCGTCATAGTGACGATCAGCATCATGTTCTGCTTTCCCTGGGCTGTCAGAAACCCGCCGATGAGAAGCGCTATGGTCATGGCGGTGTACAACGCCGTGAGAGGGGCGGAGGTGTCCTGTTCCTCCAGTCCGTACTCCTTTATCAGGTAGGCCGCCAGGTATCCAACGGCCCCGAAGGTGGCCGTCTTGTGGACCCAGTTGACGGCAATGAGGTGCCAGAACGCCACGTTCTTGCTCAGTTCGCCAACTCGCCCTTTGAAGTCCAGCTTGGCGTCCGGACTGCGCCGGTCTCTGGGCAGCTGGAAGAATAGGACGGCCCAGGTCAGCAAGCCGAAAGCTCCAACCGCGTAGAAAGTCCAGCGCCATCCGCCCACGCCAGCGATGATAGGCACCAGAAGCGCAGTCACTATCTGGCCGACGCTTCCGGCGGCCTGGGACACGCCCAGAGCGCTGGCTCTTCTCTGAGGAGGAAACAGGTCGGCGGCCGCGGCGAACACACTGGCCGGAATGATGGCGGCGCCTATGCCGGTGATGAGCCTGAAGCCCACCAGAGACCAGAAGTGCCAGGCCAGCCCGGAGCCCACCGTCCCTACCATCGCGATGCCCATGCCCAGCAGGATTACGAACCGGCGGCCATAGGCGTCGGCGAACGGCCCCCCTATGGGCGCTGCGATGGACCAGGTCACGAAGGTGGCCGTAGCCACCTGCCCCGCCACTGCGATGGAAGTGTCGAACTCCTCGCTGATGGCCACTAACAAGGGGACGAGCATCACCTGGACTGCTGCCACAAAGGGAAGGCAGCTCGATATTATGGCCAGGTTCAGCCACGGGGAGCGGGGCCTGTTCAACTAGGGCGCCCGGGGGCCGTCGGGGTGTCGGACATCCTACAGAGGGTTTCCCGGCAACCCCTGGAGGCCCTTCAGGCTCCAAACTTCGCCCAGATGCTGGCAGCCGTGGGTGAGGATGCTCCGCCCTAGGATTTCCCGCATCTGGAGCTCGCCAAACGGCCTCATTCGGATGATTCGTTCCATGTCTTCAGGTGTTGCGCTGTCCATGAAAGAATCGACCTCCGCCCAGACTTCCCGGGCGTAGGAAATAAAGGCTGGAAAGTCGTCTATCCTGAGATTCGCGGCGGTCTCAGTCTCCATCCCCGTCCCCTGGTCTTTCGAATCCATACCGAACTTCTCGTCCCATTTGCCTGCCATCCATACGGTCGGCTTCCTCTGAAAGAGGAACAGGATAATGTTGTCGACTGTCCGGGTATAATGCCATAGGTTGAAGGCAATATGGTTGCCGCTGTGATAAGGTCGCCAGTGGGCTTGCTCAGAAGTGAGTCCCTCCACCGCTTCCCCCCAGGACTTATGGGACTCGGACAGGAACTGCTTGATGAAGGCTATTTCGGACATAGACTCACCCCTTGACTCATATTCTTGGATTCAGCTTAATCCTCCTGCCAAGTCTATCTGCGATTTCGGCTTCGTGGCAACACTGGGACTGGGTAAAAGCAACGGCGCTGCAATATAATCTAAAAGGTCATGTCACTCACAACGCGGTTATTAACGGCGCTTCTGCTTCTAATGGCTCTGGCCGCGGCGGCCTGTGAAGCGGAGAGTCGCGATGCAACTCCGTCGGAGGAAATCTCCCAAGACGGCGAGATTTCCTTCCGGTTCCTTCTGGGCGGTTGGGTGAATCCCATTGATCAGGAGGCCGACCCCTTTGTCGAGCGTCTCGAAGTCAGGCTGATCCAGTCGGAAGAGCAAATGCGGGACTTCCTGAAGGGAGTGGACCTTCTGAGGTTACGTGGGAACACCGACGTCCTTGGCGACGCCGATTTCACTCAAACTCTGATTGTTGCCGCCTACTATCTCTGGCGTCCCTTGAAAGGCGATCCTTTGTCTGTTGAGAAGGTGTTTGTAGACGAGGGCGTGGTGCATGTGGACATGCTGCTGGAAGAGGACCCACAAGGCCGTGAGCGGCCTTATCTGCTGGCGCCCATGTACATGTTCTCGTTGGACAAGGAAGTCCTGAGGGAAGAGGGCGGCCGGATCATCAAGGTCATACTGAACGGGGTCGCGGCCGGGGAGCTTTCCGCGTCTTTGGATTAGCCTCAGTTTTCTTGAAAAGGCTTGGCGCCTATGCTACGCTTTTTCCGAAGCCCCGTTCGTGGCGGGGCCATTTTTCTGACCTCTGCATAGCGGGTCTCGGAGCAGTGGGTATGGGCGGCTCTCCCGATTCTCATCCAGTTGACGGCGGGGACGCGGGCGGCGTCTCGTTGGAGGCGCCTGCTCTTGACATAACCATTGTGGGAGACCCGCACGGAAAAGACACGGCGGCCCTGACCGACGCTGCGGAGTCGTTGGAATACGGCAGTGTCCACATCACGGTCGTTGACTCAGCTGACGAGGCGACGTTATCGGAACTTGGTTACATGGCAGGGGAGTCAGCCAGGGCCTATGTCTGCATCGGGGCCATGTGCCTTCCCCCTGTGGACGCTCCCGGCGGCCTCAAAGAGGCCTTGGAGGAGTTCATGAGGCCCTCGGCGTTGCAGGTTGACAGCATATTCAAACGGCTTGAGGACTGACGGGAGACAAGGGTTGTACAAAGACACCGGTTGCGGAACTCTCCGAGACGCCAATGCGGGCGCTCAGGTTTCTCTTGCCGGTTGGGTCCACAGACGCAGGGACCACGGCGGAGTAATTTTCATAGACTTGAGAGATAGGTCAGGCTTGGTGCAGGTGGTCTTCAATACTGAATTGAATCCAGAACCGTATAAAGCGGCTGACCAGGCAAGGCCGGAGTGGGTCCTATCCGTCACAGGGACCGTTGCTCCAAGGCCACCGGAGGCGTTGAACCCCAATCTTCCCACCGGCGCTGTTGAAGTCATGGCGGAAGAGGTGGAGGTCCTGAACAGCTCCCTTACGCCTCCTTTCCTCATCAACGAAGACTCTGACGTGGACGAGAGTCTTAGGTTGCGGTACAGGTATCTGGACCTCCGCCGGGAGACGATGCAAAAGACCCTCGTCCTCAGACACAAAATCGTGAAATATATCAGAGATTTCTTGGACGAACGGGAGTTCCTGGAGATTGAGACGCCTATTCTCATCAAGAGCACGCCGGAAGGGGCACGGGACTTTCTCGTTCCAAGCCGTCTGCAGCCTGGCAGTTTCTACGCCTTGCCCCAATCGCCGCAGCAGTTGAAACAGCTGCTCATGGTTGCCGGATTCGAGCGCTACTTCCAGATTGCCCGCTGCTTCAGGGATGAGGACCTGAGAGCGGACCGCCAACCGGAATTCACACAGCTCGACTTGGAGATGAGCTTTGTGGACGAGGAGGACGTGCTCACCCTGGTGGAGGAACTCTATACCTCTATGATCGAAGCCTTGGCGCCGGACAAGCGGCTGGTAAAGCCTTTTCCCAGGCTCACCTACGAGGAGGCCGTGTCCAAATATGCGTCGGACAAGCCGGACCTCCGGTTTGGCCTGGAAATGTCCGATGTTACTGACATCGCACTGAAGACGGACTTCCGGGTCTTCCACAGGGTGGCCGAGGACGGCGGAGCAGTCAAGGGCTTTGTCGCTCCAGGTCTGGCGCACTACAGCAACTCCATGCTCAAGGAGTTGGAGAACTTGGTTCGAGACAGAGGGGCCAAGGGGTTGAGTCACGTTCGGGTCAGCGGGCGTTCGCCGGATGACCTCACCGAAGAAGACTTGCAATTCAGCCAGGGTTTGCGGATGGGTCCCGACCTGGTTAGGGCGTTGGTCGAGCGCATGGGTGGAGGACCTGGAGACCTCTTTCTTCTTCTCGCTGGCCCGACCAGAGAGATAGACCCTCCGTTGAGCGCCCTTCGGTCCGAAATCGCAGACCGGCTGGAGTTGGCGGACCCGGATACCCTTTCCTTTGCGTTCGTTGTGGACTTTCCCCTCTTCGAGTGGAACCCTCAAGCGGGCAGATGGGACTCCTCCCATCACCCATTCACGGCGCCCAAGGACCACGACTTGGAAGCTCTCAAAGCCACGGCGTTGTCTCCATCCGAGTCCCAGAACGGCGAGTTGGGAAGCCTCAAGTCCAAAGCTTATGACCTGGTATGCAACGGCAGCGAACTGGCCAGCGGAAGCATCCGTGTCCACCGTCGAGAGCTTCAGGAGCAGATATTCCGAGTCCTGGGTTATTCCGATGCGGAAGTGCAGGCCAGGTTCGGCCACCTGTTGGAAGCCTTCGAATACGGCGCGCCTCCCCACGGAGGAATAGCGCCAGGTATAGACAGGCTGGTGGCCATCCTATCCGACGCCCAGTCCATACGGGATGTCATTGCTTTCCCCAAAACTCAGAGCGGCGCCGATCTGCTGTTCGGGGCGCCCTCCGAGGTAGATCAGGGACAGCTGAGGGACCTGGGGCTGAAGCTCCTGGAGGAATAGGTCCAAGGCGGCAAAAGATGACCAGCGGAAGCAAAGTCACCGTTAGAGTTCCCGCGACGACGGCGAACCTGGGGCCCGGGTTCGACTGTTTGGGCATGGCCCTGGACTTGTGGAGTGAGGTCACCGTAGAGGCTGCCCCGGCCCCGGACGTGGAGATACTCGGCTTCGGATCGGACGAGCTTGCCGCCGACGAGTCGAACTTGGTGTACGAGGCGTGCCTGAGGGCTTACAAGGCTAAGAACGCTGAAGCTCCCAACTTCAAGCTCCGCTGCAACAATGGCATTCCGTTGAAGCGAGGGCTGGGAAGCAGCGGAGCCGCCATCGTGGGAGGCCTGTTCGCCGGAGACTTGCTGTCCGGGGGCTCGCAGATGTCCAAGGAGCGGCTGTTGAGTCTGGCCGTAGAGTTGGAAGGACACCCAGACAACGTAGCGGCTTCAGTGTACGGCGGGCTTAGATTAGTGGCCCAGGAGGCGAGCAAACTGGTGTGTGTGCCGGTCCCCTTTCCCGATGACTTGCATACCGTCGTTTTCATTCCAGTGGAGCGCATATCCACGGAAGACGCCAGGGCTGTGCTGCCCGATTCCTACAGCCGGGCGGACGCGGTCTACAACGCGGGGCGCACGGGTCTCCTGGTCAACGCCATGACGACAGGGAGGATGCAGGACTTGGTCTATGCTACTCAAGACCGTATTCACCAGCCCTACCGTCAGTCCCTGTTCCGGCCGATGAAGGTCATATTCGAGGCGGCTATGAAGGGAGGGGCTCTGGGCGTGTTCCTGTCGGGCAGCGGCTCCACTATTCTGGCTTTGACCCAAGGCAGGGAGATGACCGTGGCCTACGAGATGGCCGAGGCTGCTCGACAATGCGGGGCCGAGGGCGAAGTGAAGATAACAAGGCCGTCCCTGATGGGCGTTCATCAGGCGTAGGGTAGGGCAGCTACGTGGCTTTAGTGGTGCAAAAGTACGGTGGCAGCTCGGTGGCCGACGCCGAGAAGATAGGGCGGGTGGCCCAGCGAATCGTGGCGTCCAAGGACCGCGGCAATGACGTAGTTGCCGTCGTGTCAGCAATGGGAGACACCACCGACGAGCTTATCGACCTCGCTTATAGTGTGTCGGGAACCGCTCCAGACCCCAGGGAGTTGGACTTGCTCCTCTCGACTGGAGAGCTGGTCTCATGCACACTGATGGCTATGGCTATACGAGCCCTGGGCTACCAGGCGCTAAGCCTCAGCGGCTTCCAGGCGGGGATAAAGACAAATACGGCCTATGGACGTGCGCGAATCGCACAGATAGACCCCTCCCGAATGAGACGAGAGTTGGACGCCGGAAACCTTCTCATCGTGGCCGGATTTCAGGGGTTCACCGAGGACATGGACGTCACCACTTTGGGGAGGGGAGGCTCCGACACGACGGCGGTGGCCCTGGCAGCCGCCTTGGAAGCCGAGCGGTGCGAGGTCTATACCGACGTGGAGGGGATTTACACTGCCGACCCCCGCATCGTCCCTGAGGCGAGGAGGATTCCCGAAATAAGCTATGAAGAGATGCTGGAGTTGGCCACCTACGGCGCTAAGATGCACCCAAGGTCCATAGAGTTGGGCGCCGCATACGACATCCCCATACTGGTGGCGTCAAGCTTTACTGAAGGACCGGGCACCCTTATTCACAGAGGTGCGAAGACCGAAATGGAAGAGCGAATCAAAGTGACCGGCGTGGCCGCCGATAGAAACGTAGCCAAGATAACCTTAAGGGGCGTCCCAGACAGTCCAGGCATCGCCGCCGCCTTTTTCGAGCCTCTCACCGACGAGGGAATCTCGGTTGACACCATAGTCCAGAACGCCAGCCAGGAAAATCTGACGGACCTGAGCTTCACCGTGGCCCGCACCGACCTGCAGAAGGCCGTGGACGTAGTGGGTCCTGTGGCGGCTGAAAAGGGAGCTCCCACGTTCCATACCGACGATTCTCTGGCTAAAGTGAGCATCGTAGGCGCAGGGATGCAGAACACGCCTGGTTACGCCTCACGAATGTTCCGTGCCCTGGCTAGCGCGAACATCAATATCGAGATGATCACCACGTCCGAGATACGCATCACCTGCATAGTGTCCGAAGAGAAGGTAGACGATGCGGTCCGGGCCCTTCATACGGCATTCGACCTTGAGGAGCCATAGTCCCGCATCCGTCTGATGCCGCATCCTCCGGTGTAGCATGACTCTCAGCGCAGATGGTCCATCCAATGACCGGGAACCCTTTCTGTCCATAGTAGTCCCGGCTTATAACGAAGCCAGCCGAATAGTGTCCACCCTCGAGCTGGTGCGGGACTGCATGGCTTCCCAGTCCTATACCTGGGAAGTGGCTGTCGTGGACGACGGATCCAGCGACGACACCGCGGCCCTGGTCCGAGAATTCACTGATCTCAACCAAGGCTTTCGGTTGATAGAGGCGCCCCACGGGGGCAAGGGATGGGCGGTAAAGAGCGGCATGACAGCCGTCAAGGGTCAGTACAGGTTCTTGTGCGACGCCGACTTATCCATGCCCATAGAGCAGATCGCCCGGTTTCTGCCTCCCAATCTTACAGGGTTCGACGTGGCTATCGGGTCCCGCGAGGCCGAGGGATCCCGTCGCTTTCAAGAACCCCAAGGGCGTCACCGCATGGGCCGTTTCTTCAATATACTGGTCCGCTTCCTGGCGGTGCCGGGAGTGGAAGACACTCAATGTGGGTTCAAATGCTTCACAGGTGAGGCGGCGCAGGAACTCTTTTCTCAAGTGAGGCTCAACGGTTTTGCGTTCGACGTGGAGGCGCTGTTCCTGGCCCGCAAGCGACGCATGAGGGTGGTGGAGGTCCCCATTGACTGGCATTACCGGACGGAGAGCAAGGTCCGCCCGCTGTTGGACTCTCTGTTGATGGCGCGGGACGTGTTGTTGGTCCGGTGGTGGAGCTTTCGGGGCGTCTATTCATAGTACCGTCTCGTTCTGTTGGGGACGCACCTGGCTGGGGAGAGTGACCGCCGCTGTGAGCGAAGGGGCAAAAATCAGCTTGCAAGTTTCGAAATCACGGGCAATTATCCCTCGACCTCTAAAGCGCATTTATTATATTCATTATTAACAACCTCGCCTTGCCGCTTCTAAGTTGGGCAGACGGCGATGCGAGGTCGGATGGAGAGGGCTTCTATCAATCGGCCTTAGGTCCTCCATATAGTCCGACGGCGGAGGCTTGTGCAGTCTCGGAACACACAATAAATCTGGGATGGCGAGTAGTGGAAACGCCCAATCAAGCGACGGTGAAACTGGGACCCTCGGAGCGGAACAAGCTCCGCAGGGACAAAAGCAAAGAAGCGGTGGACCTTGCTTTGAAAGGTCAATGGGAGCTGGCTGTCGACGTAAACCGAGTAATTCTGGAGGTCTTTCCCGAGGACGTGGAAGCCTGGAACCGGCTGGGCAAGGCCTTCCTGGAACTGGGGAGTTACGACGAGGCCCGGGACGCCTTCGAAAGGGCGTCCCATCTGGCGCCGTACAACGCCATCTCAAAAAAGAACCTGGAGCGGATCTCCCATCTGAGAGAGACTGCCCCGTCTCCAGGTGCAGGTGCCCAGGCTCGGAAAGCGGGCAAAGCCTTCATGCCATACATGTTCATAGAGGAAAGCGGGAAGGCAGGGGTCACTACAGCGAATCGCCCTGCGCCCGCCGCCGTGCTGGCAAAGCTGGCCTCCGGCGATCCGGTCAAGCTGGTGACCAGAGACCATGCCATCATCGTTGAAAACGGCCAAGGCGAATATCTGGGAAGGATTGAACCCAAGCTAAGCAAAAGGCTGATTCGGCTGATTGACGGCGGCAATAGATACGACGCCGCAGTCATCAGAGTGAGCCGCCAGGAACTCTCCATCATTATACGGGAAGTCTACCGGCACCCCAGCCTTCAAGGAGTATGCTCCTTCCCCACCGGAGGCAAGGACGGCCGCAAAGCATATTGGGTCGATTCGCTGATGCGGTATGACGGCAACGTGGACATGGACGAGGACGACGAATACACTGTGGAGTGGCGGGAACCGTATTCCGATTCGTTGGAAGGCTCCGAAGAGGGCGAGCCGTCGGAGGCGCCCTTCTCAAGGCGCTCCGTAAAGGCTATGTCCCAAGAAGAAGAGGAGTAGGCCGCCAAGGGAATCGGTCGAGGCCTTTCTCCCTTGGGTCAGGTCATCCGCCCATGGTTTCCCGCGCCCTGGCCACCGCCAGCTTGAAAATCTCGTAAGGCTGGGCGCCAGTGAACAACTGGTTTCCCACTATGAACGCGGGTATTCCTCTGATCCCCAGGTCCATGGCCTCCCGGTACTGACTTAGCACGGTGTCTCGGTAATATCCTGATTCCAGCTTGCCTGAGAGGTCGTCCCAGTCCATGTTGCATTCGAGCGCCAGGTCCCGTATCACATCCATGTCCCCCAGGTCTTTGCCATGCTCCCAGTACGCCTTATAGGCGGCCCTGTGGAACGGGTCGAACAGGCCCTGCTGTTGAGCGTGTTCGGTCGCTTCCAGAGCATATAGAGTATAGGACGTTTTCGGAGCCCTCCTCATCACCAGCCCGGCAGATTCGGCCTGGCTCCTAAGGGGTTCGGACAGCAGGTTGTCCGAACCTTCCGGGCTTGGCTGGCGCGGGATGCCCTCCAAGGGCGTGTCCGGGCGCAACAGGTAGGCCCTTCCTTCCACGGCTATGTCGTATTCCGAGGCCATCTTGTCGACCCGCTCCAGGCCGATGTAGCACCAGGGTCAGACGTAGTCGTACCAGACTATGACCTTGAGGGGATCGCCGTTGTGGGAAGTGGACAATGGAGCCTCCATTGAGGAATGGGTGGAGAGTGGGGCAATAATACGCCCTACCGGACTGGGGAAGCAACGGTTACTCTACAGTCACCGACTTGGCTAGATTGCGAGGCTGGTCCACGTCGCAGCCCCGTTTGATAGCGATGTGATAAGCGAGGAGTTGCAGCGGAGCCGCAGCAAGGATGGGTGTCAGCGTCTCCGGGCATTTCGGTATGTACAGGACTTCGTCCACTTCCGAGGACAAGTCCTCATCCCCCTCGGTGGCTATTGCTATGACTTGACCGTCTCTGGCCCTGGCCTCCTTGATATTTCCCGCCATCTTTGAATATGTAGACCCCTGTGGCGCTATGGCTACCACGGGCATGTTCTGGTCAATAAGAGCGATGGGGCCGTGTTTCAATTCACCGGCTGCGTATCCCTCGGCGTGTATGTAGCTGATTTCCTTGAGCTTCAGCGCGCCCTCCAAGGCTATGGGATAGGTGATGCCCCGACCAAGATAGAGGAAGTGGTCTTTCTGGTAGAGTTTGCGGGCCAGCCTCTCGTAAACATCCTGCTCTCCGACAATGCGGCCGATAAGGTTGGGAATTCGTGCCAGGGCTTTAATTGCATCTTCTAAATCAGATGGAGCAAGATGCCCACGCACCTGTCCCAGATACAAGGAAAGCAGTGTGAGCGTAACAAGGGATGACATGAAGGTCTTGGTGCTGGCCACTCCTATTTCGGTCCCGCAACCCAGGTACAGGGTCGATTCGGCTGTTCGAGTGGCCTGACTGCCCTCTATGTTGGACAACGCGACCAATCGGCCGCCCCTTTCTCTGACTTCTGACATGGCGGCAAGGGTGTCGGCGGTCTCCCCCGACTGGGTGATGGCGACCACGAGTGTGCGGTCGTCCATGTGGAAGTTCCGGTAGCGAAATTCCGACGAGCTGTCCACCTCAGCCGGCAGGCCCGTCAACTCCTCAATTTGAGACCGCCCTACCATGCCTGCGTGGAGGCTGGTGCCGCATCCCAACAGCACGACTCGATTAAGAGCTTTGACTTCGTCGTCGGTCAGATGAAAACCAGGCAGGATCACTCGGTTGTTGGTGAAGTCTATCCTTTCACGCATGGCGCTTGCCGCCGCCCTCGGCTGTTCCATAATTTCCTTGAGCATATAGTGGCGGTAGCCTGCTTTATCGACCAGGCCGGAGGCCGGGGCAATTAATAGAGAGGTCTTGTCCACAGGCTGTCCAGCTTTGTCCAGGAACCTGACCGTATCCTCGGTCACTATGGCGGTTTCACCGTCTTCCAGAAAGCTGACCCGGTCGGTGAAGGAGACCATTCCCTGGAGGTCGCTGCTCACCATGGCCTCGCCCGCGCGATGTCCGACGGTGATCCCGCCGGCGTTGCCCAGACGCAGCGCCAGCAGCTTTCTGTCCGGCCCGTTGTTGCAGGCGGAAACGATGGCCTGGGAACCCTCCAGTTGAGAGCCTGCCCATAGAAAAGCGTCCAGGAACGACAGGTCCGACTTCATGCCCTCCTCAATCAAGTGAGGGATGACCTCGCTGTCGGTTTCCGAACTGAATACGTGGCCTTTGGCGATCAGATCGTTCTTCAGGTCCAGGTAGTTCTCCACGATGCCGTTATGGACCACCGCCACGGCGCCGTTGCAGTCCGTATGGGGATGGGCGTTGCTGTGAGACGGCTTGCCATGAGTCGCCCAGCGTGTGTGGCCGATGCCCAGCCTGCCTTGGGGCCAGATGCGCCCCCCTTCGGGCGCCAGGTCGCGCACCTTGCCCGCGGACTTGTGCACCTCTATGCCGTCCGGGTTGACGAGAGCGATTCCGGCGCTGTCGTAACCCCGGTACTCCAGTTGTTGGAGACCCGAGTACACGATAGGCCAGGCTTCTCTGCTTCCTATATAGCCAATGATGCCGCACATGCTATGCCCGCCTAGTGTATTACACCGAATCTCCCAAATCCACCGCATGGACTGGCCAAGACCAGGCCCTGGCCCACTATTCAATCCATGTCAGCGCCGTGGGCGTAGCAATGTATGATTGGATGAATTTGGACACCTAAGCCCTGACAGGATAAAATCGCATAGGGGGTTATGGAGCCTTTTGCAATGATGACTCGAATAGCTCTGCTGCTGTTGGCCCTGTCTCTGTTGGCAGTCTCCATGTTCTCGGTCTCCGGGGCATTTGCCCAGGAGCAGGGCATCGAACTCGTCTCCGAAGAGGTCACGACCGACTTTCCCGACAAGGTCGTATTCAAGCTCAGCGCATCCAGCCCCGACCCCATTGACGAGATTCGCGTCTTTCTCAAGACCAAGGCGACGGGCAGAAGCGCCTACGGATACCTAGACCTGGACCCTGGCCAGTTGGTCGATGGCGAATACGTCATGGACCTGGGCTCCGCCGGGTACCGCCCTCCTGGAACGGTCATCAAGTACCACTATGAAATCCGAGACGAGGCAGGACGCACCTTCACGTCCAATGAGCGGGAACACCTCTACTTGGACGACAGCCTGGACTGGAAGTCCATAACCAACGGGATTCTCACCATCTACTACTACGGCGAGTTTGTGGAGAGGCGGGCCCAGACCGTGCTGGACGCTGCCCAGGAAACTCTGGACAACATGGGGCCGATCCTTGGCATTCAACCCACCGAGCCCATTCGCATCGTGTCTTACAGCAATTACCGTGACATGGTCAGGGCGCTTCCCTTCCGCTCCCAAGCCGTCAGTCAAGACTTACAGACCCAAGGGCAGGCGTGGTCTGACGAGCGGGTCGTGGTGCTGCTCAGCGCCACCGAAACGGTTACGGGAATCGCATCCCACGAGTTCGTGCATATTTTGGTGGGTGAAGCCGCCGGTCAGTTCGGCAACGCTGTCCCAGCGTGGCTAAACGAGGGGCTGGCCGAGTACGGCAACGTAGACCAGACGCCGGAGTATGACAGAGCCTTGGCCTATGCCGTATACACTCGTAGGCTGAAGCCGCTGTGGCACCTCCAGTCCCTTGGTGGAGAGCCGGAAGACATCCTCATCGGATACGGCCACGGCAAGTCGGTGGTCAGCTATTTGATTGCCCGTTTCGGTGAAGAGAAGATGGCTGAGCTGATGGGTCGGTTCAGGCAAGGGGATACGGCCGATGAGGCCCTCATGACCGTCTACGGCTTCGACCAGTACGGGCTAGACTCGGAGTGGCGACTCGCCATCGGCCTCGACCCGCTCCCGTCCCCTGAAGAATTGGAGGCGATGATAGAGTCCGGAGGCGCGGACCCCCCCGCTCCCGGCGACGCCTCCGGTCAAGAGGAGATTGGCCCCGCCGACGACGAGTCCACGGACGAACCTGCAGACCAGCCTATATTGTCGCCCGCAACCCCAGAGCCGACAGAGGCCCCGGCTGCGGAAGAGCCAAGGCGCACCTCCTCAGGGTGCGGGGCCCCGGCAGACATCGGGTCATCGCCTGTTGACCTTGTTGTCGTGGCGCTGATGGGAAGTCCCCTCCTGGCCATAGGGTCCAGGCGGAGTGTTGGCAGTCTGCGCCGGGCAATTAGGACAGTTTTCCGACCAGGGCGGCGTGAGCGGGGCTAAGCTTCTCTTGTCTCAGTTTCCACTCTCATGGAGCAAACTTGTATACCACAGGCAGTTCCTCAGGGGCCGTGACGCTGGAGTCGGTGTGGTGGGAGATGTGGACACGGCCGGTGCCGCAGTCTCCGAACTCGTCACATGATATAGCGCCGATTATACCGTTAAAGCCGCTGATCCCAGTAAGCGTATCACGCAGCTTGCTCCGGTCGATTCGGAGCTCGTCCCCTTCTGCAACTGCAGTGTTTTCGATGGCCCACAGGAGCAGAGTGGCCGCATCGTAGGCGTGGTGCATATAGGCGGACGTAGGCTCCTCGGCATACCGTTCCTGGTAGGCGGCGTCGACCTCGGCGCCGTTCCTGCCTGTTGCCTGGTTTGTGTTGGCGGCGAAGTTCAGCTCAGGACCTGGGAAGTAGACTCCCTCCGACTCCGGCGCCGATAGGAACTCGGCCACCAGCAGGGCGGCTCCTCCAATCAACGCTGCGTCCTCAAACCCGGAGACCTGTCCGATTTGCTTGATGATGTGCAAGCCTTCGTCCTGGAAGAGGGGGAAGAAGAGGCCGTCGGGATTTGCTTCCGCCAACTGTGTCAGAACGGCGACCATGTCCGTGTCGCCACGGCTGACGGCGGCAACGGTCACCGACCCGCCAAGCTCCTCGAAGGCGTCGGTGAAAGCGCCGGTCAACCCGGTGGTGTACGGGTCGCCGTCGTTGATGGCTGCCATGTTGCGTATACCCAGGTCTTCATACGCAAACTGGGCTACGGCGCGGGCCTGGTAGAGGTCGTTGTTGGCCACCCGGTAGTAGCCGGGGCGGTAGTTGGAGCCGGCCGTTCCGCTTAGGTCAGAGGTGAGCGATGGGGAGGTGGTTGAGGGCGCCACCATAACTAAGCCAGCCTCGCTGAGAATAGGAGAAGCGGCGGCGGCTGCGACAGAGCAGGACGTTCCGATGACTCCGACAACCCGTGGGTCGCCAACCACTGTTTCGGCGGCGGCGCGCCCGCCTTCCGCCGTGCAGAGCGAGTCGAGTCCAGCGCCCATCGAAACATTGTGGCCTTTGATGGGGCCATAGTCCTCCAACGCCAGCGCAACGCCCCGCTGGCTGGGGGTCCCCAGGTCTCCCAGTCCGGTGAGCACTGCCAACGAACGTATCTGTATGTCTTCTCCAGCAGCGACTTCTACAACTCCCGGATCGCTTGCCTCATCGTCACCGGCACAGGCGACGGTCCCCAACACAAGCGCAGCCACAGCTATGAGCCAACCGAACAACCCGACACTCCGGCGCCCGGTCAATGGAATGGGCGGCAACGATTGACGTGACCTAGGGCCTGTGCTATGTATATTCTGCCCACGGAGGCTTTTGTTCCCAGCTAGGCTCCCTGGGAAGGAGTTGATATGGAGACGGTCAAGAAACCTCTTGCTCTGGTTCTTGGCGTTGTCGCCATCGGCGTGCTGCTCCACTTCGTGTTCAATCCTTTCTACGAGGATTTGGTCGACGTTGATTCGATTTGGCACGTAATCAACTGGTTCATGGCCTTTGCCGTTGTTGCTACGGTGGCAGTGGCCTATGTCCACAAGAAAAGCGTTCGAGACGACTCCTACATGCGCCTCTGGTTCAACTTGACATTCCACGCGGCTGCGGTCCTGGCCATTCTATTCTTCTGGAACTGGTTCGATGACCTCACTGTGGGCGAGGATGGGCAGAGCCAGACGCGCCGGATTTTCTGGGTGTTTATAGACACGTTGTTCGTCGTACTCACGGCCACGGTGAGCGTCCGCCTATGGAAAGGCCCCTCAAACGCCTGAGCAAACCGACCTGGCTTTTCCCTCCGCCATTATTCCCACACCTAGGGGTGTCATTCCGAGCGGAGCGAGGAATCTAGAATCGATGTCAACTGACTAGGTCGTTGATGAGCATTGGGCCTGTCATCCGAAGCCGTGTTGCTTAAACTGGGTCAGGACTGCCAATAACATCGGTAGATTCCTCACTGCGTTCGGAATGACAGTTTTGCGGACCGGATTGACAGTTTGAGCCTTCTGGCCATAGGCGCTTTAGGTCCGGTGCTCGGTTCCCAGGTTCGCGCTGCAAATCGATGGGAGTCGCAATTGCCTATGGCAGCCCTACTTGCCCTCCCTTATCCAGTCAGCGATTTTCTCCGCAATCATTATGGTGGTGGCGTTGGTGTTGGCGCGGATGCAGTCGGGCATCACCGACGCATCGGCAACCCTTAGCGCCTCCATGCCATGCACCTTGCCGTACTGGTCCACCACGGCCATCGGGTCCGACGAGGGACCGATCTTGCACGTACATGAGATATGGTGAGACGTGCCTGTGTTCTTCATGAGCCAGGCGTCCAGAGCCTCGTCGGAAGCCAACTCGTCGTCCGTGGGTGTCACTCGCTCGATGACCATCTCCTGGAAGGGGCCGCTGTCTCCCAGCTTGGCGCAAAGCCTGACGGCCTTCCTCATACGCTCCCGGTCGAAGGGGTCGGTAAGGTAGTTATAGTCGAGGAAGGGCTGGACCCGGGGGTCGGTGGACGTCAACTTGAGTTCGCCCATGCCCAGGGCCAGTTGAAGACTGGCGTTGAGTCCGAAGTAGTTTTCCTCGTCGCTTATAGGCACCTGGGCTGGCCGGTGTTCGCTGGTCATCAGGATCGGGGTGACCTGCATGTCGTTTTCGAGGTACGAGCCTTCAACGGTGTACCTCAGCCCCACCTGTATCAGAGGCGCTTGGACATCGGGCCGGTCTCCAATGGCCTTGTAGAGCACCGAGGCCGATGGATGGTCGCGAAGGTTTTGCCCCACGCCGGGCAGGTCATGGACCAGTGGCACTCCGACTTCCGCCAAGTGGGACGCGGGGCCAACGCCGGAGAGCAGCAGTATTTGGGGAGACCCTATGGCGCCGCTGGATAGAATCACCTGGTCGCCGTAGACGTTGAATGTCTCGCCGCCGCTTTCCACTTCCATGCCCACTGCCCGCTTGCCCTCGAATAGAACGCGGCGCGCCAGCACGTCGGCCTTGACGGTGAGGTTCAGCCTGTGACGGGCAGGGTCCAGGTACGCCAGCGCGGTGCTGATGCGGACGCCGTCGATGGTGTTCCGCGCCCTGGGCGAGACTCCTGTGGATTCGGGATGGTTCTGGTCGGGGTCGTCTCGGAAACCCTCGGCCAGACACGCCTCGTGGAATGCCGCAGAGTGGGGCAGCCACTGGTCCTTAGTGGACCGCTTTACGGGTATGGGGCCTTCGGTGCCGTGGAAGTCTCCCCGAAAGTCGTGGTCGTTCTCCATCTTCCTGAAGTAGGGCAGCACCTTTGTGTATTCCCACTCGTCGTTGCCCCATGACGCCCAGCGGTTGTAGTCGTCCGGGATTCCACGGTACAGCACCTGGCCGTTAACGGCGCTGGAGCCTCCGGTGGCCTTGCCCCTGGGAATGGGGAAGTCCTGGAGCTCAGGCGTCATTTTGGCCGTGTAGCCCCAGGTGTGAGGGCCGTAAGCGGAGAGGAATACGTTGTTCCCCAACTTCAGGTCGTCGGGCAGATGCTCGAAATTCGGGAAGTCAGGTCCCGCTTCCAGGAGCAGCACTGACCTGTCCGGGTCTTCCGACAGCCTGGCCGCCAACGTGTTTCCTGCCGAACCTGCTCCAACGACTATCACGTCATACTTCATAAGAAAACCTCCATGTCTGGGCTTTGGGTGTGGAACAAAGGGATGATACTAGCCGTTCATGGGCGTCGGCAAGTGGGACGCCCGGTCTTGGCGCTCCAATAAGCGGGCTGGTGCCCTGATTGAAGCGCGCGTTAGAATACGGCATCAATTCGGGCGGCCTCGGAAACGGGGCGCACGAAAGGAGACTTGCTTGCTTATCATCGACACTCACACCCATGCTTCGCCCTACTGGATGGAGCCTGTCGAACTGCTTCTGCACCAGATGGACGCCAACGAAGTTGACAAGGCCCTGTTGGTCCAGTTCATGGGAGCCTTCGACAACTCCTACATCATCGAATGCCTGAGCCGTCATCCCGGGCGTTTCTCGGTTGTCGCTCTAGTCGACACCGCCAGCGCCGACGCCCCGGACCGGCTGGAGGAGTGGGTGAACGAGGGAGCCGAGGGCGTGCGGCTTACTCCGGCTACCCGTTCTCCCGGTGACGACTCTCTAGCCATCTGGAAGAAAGCCGAGGAGCTGAAAGTCCCGGTGTCCCTCATCGGGACGCTGGAGGACTTCGCCGCCCCCGAATTTGAGACAATTGTTAGGGGCATGCCGGGCCTCAAGCTCGTGCTGGAGCACCTGGGAGGAGTGGGCGCTTACTTCGGACCGGGGCGGGAGGACAAGGAGATTCCCTATGACACCTACCGCAAGGTCCTGGCTCTGGCCCAATACCCCAACGCGTACATGAAGATCCCGGGATTTGGCGAGTTTTGTCCCAGGCCCATCCCGCTGGTCCAGCCCAACCCGTTTCCGGATGTGCCGTCCCTCATCGAAATGGCGTTAGAAGCCTTTGGAGCGAACCGGCTTATGTGGGGGAGCGACTTCCCCCCGTCGGCTTATCGTGAGGGGTATAGGAACGCCCTACGGCTTCCTCTGGAACACGTGCAGTTCGCCAGCGAAGAAGACAAAGAGTGGGTCTTCGGAAAGACCGCCGCGACTCTATGGAAATTCGGCGGATGAATCGGCGGCGCTCGGTGCTGGGTGAATATTTGGATTGGCAGTCACAAGAGCCTTTGCATCATTGGGACACAAAGGTGTGAGGCCTTTCCTCATAATGCTCTCATAAGCCGCCGGACTATGGTCATCCGCTAGACCAGGGATTTATCATTTCTATGCCGCATCCCATGAAGCCGCCTACGTCTCTAGTTACAACCGCCGCTCCTTTAGATCGGGCGATGGCCGCAATCTGGCAGTCGGCTTGACTTATGGGATTGCCGGAGGCGCGTCGACTGGCCGCAATAATTGCGTAAGCCGCCGCCGAGGAGCTATCGAACGGCAAAATACGCTCTGAGAACAGCACGCCAAAGGCTCGTTCAGTTGCGGCCATCAGCCTGCGTTGTCGTTCCCCCTCAGGCAGGATGGCAATCCCGGTCCGGATCTCCGCCTCGGTTATGGCGGTGACGAACAATTCACTAGTTGATTGAGCGTCCAGCCATTCGAGAACTCTTAAGTGGGGATCGTCCCGCATCAACTCGGAGACAACGTTCGTGTCTAAGACGAACATCTATAGAACTCAATCGAACTGCGGGGGCTCGCGCATCGGTTCTCTTGGAGGAAGCTCAAGCTCTACACCGCCAAGCGGCTTGAACAATTCGCGGAGAGCCGTTCCCAGACTTTTGGGCGGCGCGGCATCCTCATCCAACGCTGTACGCAGGATATCGCGAGCCTCCTGCTCCATAGAGCGGCCATTCTCCGCCGCTCTTATGCGCAGTCGTCTCTTGAGTCCTTCGTCAAGATTGCGCACCGTAATGCTGGCCATGGGGCTCCTCTGTAGATTACTTCGCTATATTATATCGCGATTGCATTGCAATCGTAACTGACCAATTTACGATGCCGATGGACGAGGCAGCTGTTGTCTATGCTGAAAGTCGCCTGCCCTCAGCGCTGCCTGCTAAAAGCCTGCCACCTCCGGGATGATTTCCTTGCCTATGATGTCTATGGGGCGCAGTTCATGGTCGTTGGGCATGTTGAATACGCCGTTGGTTATCCCCAGGTTTGCGATGTTGCGGCAGAACTCGATGCCCTCTTTCACAGTCATGCCGTTGGGGCCGATGTGGAGGGTGCCGATGCAGGTCTTCTCGATGTCTTCATAGGGACGCCCGATGTTGTCGCAGTGACGCTTCAGGGCCTCCAGCCTCATGGCCATGTCTTCCAGACCGTGATGCGCCACCAGGTTGCTGGCGTTCCCGTACGTGGCCGCTAGCCTGAGCGTCTTCTTCAGTCCGCCTCCGCCGACCCAGATGGGAGGGTGCGGGTCTGACAGCGGTTGGGGTTCACAAATGGGTTCGTCCAGCTGGTAGTGCTTGCCCTGGAAGGGTGACCTGTCGCCGGACCACATCTGCTTCATCAGCTGAAGGGTCTCTTCCAACATCTCGAAACGGTCACTGAGAGGAGGGAAGGGAAGCCCCAGACTCCTTGCCTCCAGTTCGTACCAGCCGGCTCCGATGCACACGATGGCCCTGCCCCCGGACACGACGTCCAGTCCCGTGAGGGTCTTGACCAACATGCCGGGGTGTCTGTAAGTGTTGCCGGTGGCCATGGTGCCCAGGCGCATCTTCTTGGTGTGGCCTGCCAAGAAACCCAGCACGTTATAGGCTTCGAGAACGTCTTCGTCGGGGACGCCGTTTCGCGGAATCTGGAAGAAGTGGTCGAACACCCACATACTGTCGAATCCGGCGTCGTCGGCGGTGCGCGACATGTTGGCCAGGTGCTCACCAATTCTGGCTGCTCCTCCGGGCCATGTGTATGAGTTGAGCTGGAGCCCAATCTTCATAGGTTTTTCCTCCGGTTCGGTTTTTTCGCTTTTGCTTGCTTGGGCGGCAGGCCTTGTACGAACTCCAGTCCCATGTCCAGCCACTGTCCCAACTGTTCGTCGGAGGCGAGGCCGTCGCTGCCCACGTAGACTATACCTTTCATGGGCCTGCCCGTGAAGTCCATGGGCCTTGCATGGGGTTGGGAAAGGGCCGACTCATGCCTGTCGGCGCCCACCCTGACCAGCAGGTCTCCGCTGCTGATTCCGCAGCACATGTGCCCGCCCACCATGAAACAGAGTCCGCCGAACATTTTCTTTTCGACTGTTTCAGTTGGCGGGCTGACCTTGTCTTTCAGAACGGCCCTGACACGTTCCGCCAAGACCTCATCGTACGCCATAGGATTCCCTCTCGACGAAGCGGTGCATTGTCGGAGGCTCTTAGTTTCCTCCCTTCCGTGTTGGCAGGAAGGGGATGAGCTTGTCGGCAAGGGAAGCAAGGTTCCGGCTCTGGACCCAAACGTGTCCGCTGCCCCTGAACTTTAGGACAAGGCCTTCACCGCCGGCAATCAGAGAGCCTATGCCGCCCACTTTGCCTATGGAGTATTCCACGTCGTCGGAAAAAGCCACCACGTGTCCGGTGTCCACCACCAACTCACGTCCCGGCTCTATGGGAACCTGCTTGATGGCGCCGTAGGAGTTGAAGAAGACGGTTTCCCCGGACCTGTCCGAATATGTGCGGATAAAGAAGGCGCTTTCTCCACTGAAGAAACCCTTGACTCCCTGGAACTTCACGTCCGTCTCCACGCTCTCGGTGCAGGCAAGGAAGGAGGATGACTGTATGAACAGATTCCTGCCGGGGTCAAGCTCGTGAGAGTGAATGTCTCCGGGGGAAGACGGAGCGAGGCTTACCCATCCGGGTCCCTGTTGGGCTGTGAAAGTGTTCAGGAAGAAGGACTCTCCACCCAGCATCCTCTTGAACCCTCCGAACATTCCGCCTCTCATGCCTGTTGACATGTCAACGTCTTGTTGGGCCACCATCGCTCCGGGTTCCGCTTTGATGGACTCTCCAGGCGAAAGCTCCACAGTAAGCAAAGAGTAGCTTGGGTTGAATTCAATATTGGTCCTCATCTTCTTCCTCGCTCCCACGTATTGTCTGGTTGGGTCGTTCCTGGGCCATAGATTCCCAGGCCCGACGTCAAGCATATCAAAAGGGAGAGGCGGTGAAACCCGCCTCTCCCTATGTTCTGGCGCTATTTTACAGCCTAGAAGCGTCCAGATCCGGTCGTCCTTCCGCCCTGGCGACTGAAGCAATCGCTGCAGTAGACCGGACGGTCGCCCCGAGGACGAAACGGGACTGTAGTGTCTACTCCGCACTCGGCGCAGACGACAGGGAACATCTCACGCGGGCCGCGGTCGAAACCGTAGCCGCCGCCGCCAAAGCCGTCTGTGCCTCTGCGGTCGCGTCGCTGCTGACGGCACGAATGGCATCGCTTGGGCTCATTCTCATAGCCTTTTTCAGCATGGTACTGCTGATCGTCGGCGCTGAATATGAAGCTCTGGCCACATTCCACGCAAGCAAGGGTCTTGTCCACGTAGTTCATCGGTGACCTCCTTCCATCGAATAGTTGGCAAAGGTTCTGGTCACCAAGGTCGAAAACACGTGACGCGTCTTGTATAGACCCACGAGCCCGCTCAGGAACAGTCCGGAGTAATCTGCGGATAGGTGAAAGGAGTGACCGTACGAGACACAGGACATTACCACCAAGGACATATTAACACACAACCACCCCATTCTGGCAAGCGCCGTGTAGCCAATAGTCAAAGTCCACTTTATAACGGGTGTTAGAAGAGGTTAGGGAAACCTTTATGTGGGTCACCCAGATTCTCGGATGCAGGACTCCAGCAGGTCGAGGGCTGCCTTGGTGAACGTCCACATGTTGGCCTCCCTGGCGCCGTCTCCGGTCTCCAGAGTAATGACCTTCTCCACAGGACCTGATACGGCGATGCATGCGTGTCCTGCGGCGTCGCCGTACCGGTTGCCCGTTGGGCCGGAGGCGCCCGTCTCGCTAAGACCCCATGTAGTCTCCATAAGATGTCTCACGGTGCGGGCTTTCAGCATGGCGTAAGGTTCGCTGGAGGCTCGAATGCCAACCATGTCGGCGTCTCCTAGACCCAGCAGACCCTGTCTAGACTTATGTGTATACACTACGGCTCCGCCCAGATAGTAGGCCGAAGCGCCAGGGACCGAAACCAAAGACGCGGATATCAGGCCTCCCGCAGACGACTCAGACACGGACACAGTGTGGCCTTTTTCCTTTAACAGGGCGGCCACGGCGGCCGCCATGGATTCCAGATCCATCGCTATCCTCCTTAGTCGAACTTGGCCCCGGCTGCTCCAAAGATAGGCTGTAAAATGACCTCCGTCAAATGGGCGCTGGTCTGTGATTCCACAGCGGCCGCAGGTTTGACGCAATGCCTGACCAGTGTTACGGTTCTCCTGCTGATCAGCAGGCAGTCGTGACTGCGTTGAGTTGGAGGGAAGCATGCCCAGAATGACCGGCAAACAAGCCCTGGCACAAATGCTTATGGCCGAAGGTGTCGAGTACGTGTTCGGGAACCCGGGCACTAGCGAGACCCCTCTGATGGACGCGCTGCAGGACTTTCCTGAACTGAAATACATCACCGCTCTGCAAGAAGCCTCCGCGGTGGGGATAGCTGACGGCTATGCGAGAGCCAGCGGCAAACCCGCCTTTGCCAACGTGCACATCGCCGGTGGCCTGGCCAACGCCATAAGCATGCTCTACAACTCCTTCCGGGGAGGAACTCCTCTTGTGCTCACAGCGGGGAACTCAGACACGCGCATGTTCCTGGCAGATCCTGTTCTCTCCGGGGACTTGGTGGGCATGACGAGGCAGTACAGCAAGTGGAGCCACGAGATCATCCACGGCGCCGACGTCCCAGTCGCTGTTCGGAGAGCCTTCAAAGAGGCGACCACTCCTCCTACAGGCCCGGTCTTTGTAAGTTTCCCTTGGGACTCCCTTGACGACGAAGCTGACGTGGACACAGCAGCCTCATTTCCTGGATACCACAGGACCAGGCCCGACCCGGCGGCAGTGTCGAAAGCGGTTGAAGTCCTGTCCCAAGCAGAGAATCCCATCATGGTCGTCGGAGACCGGGTGGCCCAGTCCAACGCCTTGGCCCAAGTGGTCCAGGTTGCTGAGCTGACAGGTGCCAAAGTGTTCGCCTCTTCCACGGCCGAAGTGAACTTTCCGACGAGCCACCCTCAGTTCCTCGGGGCGCTGAACTTGAACAATCCGGCGGCGGCTCGGAGGATTGCCGAGGCCGACGTTCTTCTAGCCGTAGGCGCCCCTGTCTTCTCCTCCTTCCTGTACAACCCTGAGCCTTTCGTCGGGAGTGCCACGCGGGTTATCCATATTGACAGCAGTGGCCGCGAGATCGGCAAAGTGTACCCAACAGAAGTGGGGATGCTTTGCGACCCCGGAACCGGTCTGGCTGACCTTGCCGACGCCCTCCAGGCTGAGATGCCCGGTTCGGCCCAGGAATCGGCTCGTTCGAGGGCCTTAAACGTTGCGCAAGAAAAGCAGAAGTCCCTTGAGGCCTTTCAGAAACGCACTCAGGACAGGTGGGACAGGTCTCCCATGAGCGTCGAGCGAATGATGGTCGAGCTGGCAAGCGCTTTGCCCAAGAACACGATTATCGCCGACGAGTCAGTCACTTCAAGGGGGGCGCTCAACGGAGCGATGGACTTTGACGAGGTGGGGAGCCTCCACGGAATTTCCGGAGGCGCCTTGGGTTGGGCGATGCCCGGAGCCGTTGGCATCAAGCTGGCCCAGCCTGACCGTCCCGTGGTGGCGGTCGTGGGCGACGGAGCGTCACTCTACTCAATCCAAGCGCTGTGGACTGCGGTGCGTTACAAGCTGCCCGTGGTCTGGGTGATATGCAACAACAGGGCGTACAAGGTCCTGAAGGTCAACATGGACATCTACCTGAAGGACATGATTAAGGACGAATCACGCCAAAGCCAGTACATCGGGATGGACTTCGACCCGAATCTGAACCTGGCCTCCATAGCCGAAGGGTTCGGCGTCAACTCCCGGCGAGTCGAAGACCCTGCGACTCTGCGCGCGGCCATCGAGGATGCCCTGGCCTCTGGTCAACCCTCCCTGGTAGATGTAGTCATAGAAAGCTGAACGGGTTCGTTGGGAAGACGTTCGTCCCGCCCAATGTCATACCGAACGCAGCGCAGCACTGCCGCACTCGTCGCTCCTAACGCCGCGCCACCGCACTCGTCGCTCCTAACGCCGCGCCACCGCACTCGTCGCTCCTAACGCCGCGCCACCGCACCTGTCATTCCTAACGCCGCGCCACCGCACCTGTCGCTCCTAACGCCGCGCCACCGCACCTGTCATTCCTGTAGATGTTAGGTTAGGCGTTAGGAGTGACGTGGTAGGAGTACTCGGAACCACTCGCTAGAGGTTTCGGCGCCCGGCTTTAAGGCGGGCAGGCCCTAGGACATCTCCACATCGGCGTACCAGCGGCTCTCGTAGAAGAGCACCGGCGCTCCCGGGTCGCCTCGTTCCAGTTCTTTGACCTCTGCTATATAGATGGTGTGGTCCCCGTAGAGGTGCGAGCCGACCACTTCGCAGCTGAAGAAGACCAGCGCTTCACCTATGGACGGAAGACCCAGACCCGGACTGATGGACACTTCGTAAGGGACGTCCCCAGTCCTGTCCTCAGGTTTCCGAGCGAAATAGCGTCCTACAGCTTCTTGGTTCTGGCGTAGGACGTTCACTCCGAACTTCCCGGCTTTCTCTATGAAACCGTAGGTGTTGGTGTTGTGGGCCACGCAAACGAGAATTAGAGGGGGCTCCAGGCATACGGAGGTGAACGAATTGGCGCTCATGCCGTGGACATTGCCTTCCTCGTCCAAAGTTGTCACCACGGTCACACCCGTGGGATAGGCTCCCATGCAACTTCGGAATTCGTCTTTGGTGACCGCCATATCCACCATCCTATCTAATATGGGCCTGTCAAATATGGGGTTATAATGACGCGCCCCATTATATATTAAAAAGCCTACATTAAAAAGCTGAAATCAGGGCCGCCTTTAATGACCGGCTCCGAAGGCCGGGAGCCGCTTCCTCCATCGCAGGACGGCGACATGGCTGTGCTATACTTGACCGCAAATCCGAGCATATCCGGGAGGACCGCGTTGGAAATCATCCGGTGCCTGATATTTGTCCCTGGAAACCGCAGCGACATGCTCACCAAGGCCAGGGACTTCGACGCCGACATAATCATCGCCGACTTAGAGGACTCGGTGCCTCCCAACGAGAAGGAGAACGCCCGCCAAGTTGTGAGCGAGATGACTCCGTCCCTGGGCGCCAAGGGGCAACGAATTATGGTGCGCATCAACTCGCTGGATACGGGGTTGAGCCGGGATGAATTGAATGAAGTCGTGGGGCCGCACCTTTACGGGATCAGCGCTGGCAAGGTGGAGTCCCCGTGGGATGTCCGGGAGTATGACCGGCTCATGTCCCAGGCTGAAACACGGGCGGGCATGACGGCGGGAACGCTAAGGCTAATCCCATGGATCGAGAACGCCAAGGCCGTGATCAGGGCTTACGAAATTGCCGCGGCGTCACCAAGAGTCGTCGGCGTGGCCTTTGGTGCCGAGGACTTCGCCGATGACATGGAGATTCAGCGGACTGACCAGGGAGACGAGGTTTATTTCCCAAGAGCATACGTCGGCACAGCGGCCAAGGCCGCCGAAGTCCTGGCGCTGGACAGTCCGTACGTCAACTTCCGGGACTCCGATGGGCTCAAGGCGGATGCGGCCACTGCGTTGAAACTGGGGTTCAAGGGCAAGTTCGCCATCCACCCGTCCCAGATTAACATAATCACCGAGACGTTCAGTCCTAGCCTCGACGATATAGAGTATGCCCGCAGGGTGCTCGAAGTGTGGAAGGAGGCGGAAGCTGCGGGCCGTGGCTCCACGTCTCTGGACGGCAAGATGGTCGACGTGCCCATAGTGAAACGGGCGCAAAATATCCTCGCTCTTGCCGACAGGATGTCAAAAGCATAGATTGGGAGAGAACATGCTTATAGTAACCACCAACGACGTTCCGGGACGGCGAGTGGTTAAGACCCTTGGCTCCGCGCAAGGAAGCGTGGTGCGTGTGCGCCACGTGGGCGCCGACATTATGGGCGCCCTGAAGAGCCTGGTTGGCGGAGAGGTCAAGGGGTACTCGCGATTGATGGAGGACGCCAGGTCGGAAGCAATCCAGAGGATGACGGATGATGCGGAACGAATGGGAGCCAACGCCATCATTGCGGTCAGGTTCACGACCTCCATGGTGGCCAGCGGAGCCGCGGAAATCCTGGCCTACGGCACGGCGGTGGTGGTCGAGGAATAGATGGACCGTATCCTGCTCCAGGGGATGCAGTTCTACGCGCACCACGGAGTCAACCCGGAAGAGAAGGCATCGGGCCAGCGGTTTCAGGTGGACCTGGAAGCTGAGTTGGACCTGGAAGAAGCCGGGAAGACCGACGACC